>MKVZ01000001.1 GCA_001898995.1 Rhizobiales bacterium 63-22
GACGTGGCCGATCGTGCCAATGTTTACGTGGGGCTTCGTACGTTCAAATTTGCTCTTGGCCATCGCCGTGTTCTCTTTGCTCTTGAACCGCTCAAGCGCCGGCACAAAAGCCTCACGGCTTCCGGACCGGCATTTCTGCCAAAACGGAACGGCGAACCGCCCGTCGATGATTCCTTCGCGCCAAACCGCCCTCTAAAAAACTGGAGCGGGTAGCGGGAATCGAACCCGCGTATTCAGCTTGGAAGGCTGCTGCTCTACCATTGAGCTATACCCGCGCACTCGTGACCCTGATCCGGCAGTGGTGGAGGGAGTTGGATTTGAACCAACGTAGGCTTAGCCAACGGATTTACAGTCCGTCCCCTTTAACCACTCGGGCATCCCTCCGCATCACTATCGGCAGAGTCGAGCGACTAGGCATTTCGCGGGGCTTCCGGCTGACTGTCAGGCCAGCCGTCGATCCGCGTGGGGCCTTATGCAGATAAGCTTTCCCCCTGTCAACAGGGTAAAACGGAAAAGAATCCATGTCCTTCCGCCGTGCACCGGAAAACGCGTCGCGCGCTTCGCGCCGAAACATCGCTTTCATGGCGGCGGACACCTATCTTCCGCCGGTTCAAGGCGTTATAGAGCCTGTCATGACCGATCAGACCCGCACTCCGAAAGATTCCCATTATGCGCGCCTGCGCCGCCAGCATCGTGACCAGAAGGCCGCGACCGAAGGCAAGCCGCCGCATAAAGCGCAACGCCCCGCCATCGCCGCAAGCGCGGTGACGGAAGGAACCGTGCGGCTCTACGGCCTGCACACGGTGCGCGCGGCGGTGGAGAATCCGGCGCGAAAAATCCTGCGCCTTCGCGCCACGCGCAACGGGTTCGTCCGGCTGGAGATCGGCGAGGCCGAATCCCTGCCCTTTCCGGTCGAGATCGTCGAGCCGAAGGATATAGACCGGGAAACCGGCTCCGATGCCGTGCATCAGGGCGTGATGATCGAGGCCGAGCCGCTGAAGCCAAAGAAACTGTCGGAACTGACCGACAGCCCGCTGCTTCTGGTGCTCGATCAGGTGACCGACCCGCACAATGTCGGCGCCATCATGCGTTCGGCGGTAGCTTTCGGCGCCGGGGCGCTCATCACCACCGGCCGCCACAGCCCGCAGGAAACGGGCGTTCTGGCCAAGGCTGCGTCGGGCGCTCTGGAACTGATCCCCCATATCGAGGTGCGCAATCTCGCCGAAGCCATCGAGGAACTGCATGGGCTGGGATTTCAGACCATCGGGCTCGATTCGGAAGGTCCGCTGGAAATGGAAGCAACGCTTTCGGGCGGACGAATCGCCCTCGTGCTTGGCGCCGAGGGCAAGGGCCTGCGCCAGAAGACGCGCGAAACCGTCACCGCGCTTGCCCGGCTCGATATGCCGGGTGCGATCAAATCGCTCAACGTCTCCAATGCCGCCGCGATTTCGCTCTACGCGGCGGAACGTTATCTGCGCGGCCAGTGAGGCCCGCCCGTGACGCAATCGCGTCGCCCCGCCATCAGGCGGTGGCGATATAGCTGCGGATTTCCTCCGCCTCTCGCTCGACATCCTCGATGCGCCGCTTGACCACGTCGCCGATGGAGATGATCCCCACCAGCTTGCCGCTCTCTTCCACGGGCATGTGGCGGAAGCGGCTCCGCGTCATGACCTCCATCACCTGATTGATCGTGTGATGCTCACGGCAGACTTGCACCTTGGCTGTCATCACGTCGGAAACGGGCCGGTGCATCGCCTTTTCCGCCTCCTGCGCCGCAAGCGCGCGCACCACGTCGCGCTCCGACAGGATGCCTTTGATACGGTCCTCCGTATCGCAGACCACCAGCGCACCGATCTTCAATTTCGCAAGCAGCGCCACCGCCTCCGCGAGCGTGCTGTCCGCCGCGATGGTGGCGACTTCCCTGCCCTTCGTTTCAAGTATGGATCTTACGGTCATGCAGACATTCCCTCCCGAGATTCGGAATGCTGCCCGCAGACAAGACCGCCGTGCCGGCAGCATACGCAGCCCGTCCCGCCGCGTTCGTGCATGGTGCGCCCCCAGCCGGCTCTTTGCAAGTGATGATAAGGTCAAAAAATGCCCTAACGCCGCAACAATACGGCATCATAGCCGCGCGGACGGTCGAGCAGCGGGATCACGAGGAAGCCGGCGAGGAAGCCGCCTATATGCGCCTCCCATGCGATGCCGGACAGGTCGGTCCCGCCGGTCGAATAAAGCCCGGTGGCGATATTGACCACGAACCAGACACCGACGAACACCAGTACGGGTTTCAGCGTCAACGTCAGACCGATGGGCAGCACCGGCCCGGCGAATTCCGAGCGCCGTCCGTGACCGACACGGCGGAAGCCGTAGCGGGCGGCGGCCCCCATCATGCCGGAAATCGCGCCCGAAGCGCCGACCAGCGGCGAGAGGCTCTGCGGATAGATAGCATAATGCGTCAACCCGGCGACGACGGCCGTGACGATCCAGAACAGCGACATGCGCAACGCGCCGATACGGCCCGCCAGCGGCGAGCCGAAAGCGGCGAACCAGATCATGTTGACGGCGATGTGCATGATGCCGCCATGCATGAAGGAATAGCTCAGCAGCGTGAACAGCGCCGCCGGATCGGTGAAACCGCCATCGATCGAAAGCCGCTTCGGGATCAGCGCGAAATTGAGCACGAAGGCATAATTCTGGTCCGGCGTGGCGACATAGTTCTGGTAGATATAGACCGCCACGTTGAGGCCGATCAGCGCGAGCACCACGCCCGGAATGTTGAAAACCGGCTCACGCCCGCTCTGACGCTCCGGTCCGGAATTGCTCATGAACTGCTGCCCTTTTGAACCTGCGCTCCACTGCCCGCGAGCGCGAAACCGGCTTTTTGATAAAGCACAAAGGATTAAAAAGAAAGGCCGGCGGGAAGGTCCGGCCGGCCCCGACGCGAATGGAAAACATGCGCGCAATCAAATCTGGAGATCAGAAAACGCCATTTCAAACAAAGGCTTCTCCCGATGGCTTCATGAAAGACCGCCGCGCGCGGCATGGCAAGCATTACCTTTTATTAACCTTAACGGCGAAGCGCGGTGGATGAATGAAAAGTTAAACTGGCGCACGGGCCATTAACACTATTTTCATAGACCGAAGGACGGCATATCCGCATCGCATTATAATCCATATCTGTTTCACGCATTTCCGGACGAAAGCCGCTTCGCGCTTTTACGGGAAATGCTCTCGCGAACGGCCCATGATGAAACACCGCAGCACGATGGCGATTTTCGGCGAATGGCAGCGTCTGGCCCTTGGCCGCGACGGGTTCTATCGCGCGCCCCCGCGCGGCGCGATCCAGCCGCGCAAGCTCGGACGCCACCTGTCCGACCTCTTCCTCGCCCAGACTGACGCTGCCGGCCAGATCGTCTTCCGGCTTGGCGGCACACGCATATGCACCCTGTTCGGTCGCGAGCTGAAGGGCCAGCGTCTGCTTTCGCTCTGGGCCGAGCGCGATCGCCCTGCCCTCGATGAGATGGCGCGGAGCGTCTGTGCGCTTGCCGTGCCAGCCCTGAGCCGTCATGACGGCATCAGTCTTTCAGGCCGCAGCCTGCGCTTCGAGATGCTGCTCGCGCCCCTACAGGCCGGCGATGGCGGAATCGGCCTGATGGGAAGCATCGCCGTCCTCGACGAGGCCGCCTGGGTAGGCGCCGACCCGCTGGTCTTCGGCCATATGGGCGAGATTGAGCCGGTCGCTCCCGACCTCGCCGTCATGACGGAAATGCCGTGCGCCGCCGTTTCAGGCTCCGCCGCGCAGACCCGGCCCGGACAACAGGCTACCTTTCGGCAGCGTCACAAGAGGCCGGCACTCACCGTCATCGACGGCGGCAAAATCTAAACGTGCGTCAAGGTTACGGATTGGCAAAGCCAGAAGCCGCGGAAAACCGTCGAAAAGCCGCAAAAATAGTCGATTTTTCGCAGAAACGCCGGCTTTGCTAACATAAGCTTTCCGCGTTTCGCGCAGTTTTAATCGAATTACGGCGTGCGAATTTGCTCGCCTTCAAACGGTCGCGCGCATTCTTTCTTCCGACAGGGAGAAAAAGAATGACGACACGGACCTTCATCGCAGCAATCCTGATGCTGCTTGGCGCGGGACTTGCGGCACAGGCCGCAAACCCCGCTTCCGATTCGCCATGGATGACCACCGGCGAGCACACCTCGCAGCCGATCGGTCATTACGATTTCTGCCAGCGCCATCCGGCCGAATGCCGGATCAGGAGCCGCGCCAGCAGGCCGCTGGCCCTCACCCCGGCGATCTGGCAGGAAATCGTCACCGTCAACGACAGCGTCAACACCCGCATCCAGCCCCGCACGGACATGGAGGTCTGGGGCCACGAGGAATACTGGGAATATCCGACCACCGCCGGAGACTGCGAGGACTTCGCCCTTCTCAAGCGCCGTGACCTGATGACGCTCGGCGTGCCGGCCAGCGCGCTGCTCATGACGGTGGTGCGGCAGGCCAACGGCGAGGGCCATGCGGTGCTGACCGTGCGCACCGACCGTGGCGATTTCATCCTCGACAATCTGAACAGGCGCGTGCTGTCATGGAACCAGACCCCCTACAGCTATATCAAGCGCCAGTCGACCACCGACACCGGAAGCTGGGTCTCGATCCATGACGATCGCGACATCCTCGTCGGCAGCATCCGCCAATAACGATTTTGGAACCGGCCGTCAGCCCGGCTCCAATCCGCGCATGTAGCTATGGCCCTTTTCCACATAATGCTGCGCGGAGGCCTTCAGCTTTTCCGCCGCCGCGCCGTCCAGTTCGCGCTGCACACGCGCCGGTGAACCGACGATCAGCGAATTGTCGGGAAACTCCTTGCCCTCCGTTACCAGCGCGCCAGCGCCGACGATGCAGTTCCGGCCTATCTTCGCGCCGTTCAGCACGATGGCGCCCATGCCGATCAGCGTGTTGTCGCCGATGGTACAGCCATGCAATATCGCGCCGTGGCCGATGGTGCAGCCCGCGCCCACCGTCAGCGGAAAGCCCATATCCGTGTGCAGGACGCAATGCTCCTGCACATTGGTATCCTTGCCGACGGCGATCGGTTCGTTATCGCCGCGAAGCACCGCACCGAACCAGAAGTTGGCGTTCTCGCCCACCACCAACTTGCCGATCAGTGTCGCGTCGGGCGCGATCCAGTTGCTTTCCCGGTCGGTGAATTGCGGCTTGTGGCCGTTATAGACATAGATCGGCATGCTTTCGTCCTCTGCGGTTCCGCAACGGATCATAGAGCATTTCCAGCGAAAGTGGGAACCGGTTTCGCGTTCGGAAATGCGCAAGAACAAAGGCTTAAAGCGCGGAAAGCGATCGATAGGATCGCAACGCGCTTTAGAAAAGGCAACGCCCTTCCCGCAAGGCGGAAAGGGCGCGGCAACGGCAGTCGGAGACAGCCTTCAGATATCGGCCTCAGAGATCGACGTCGAGGATCGCCATGGAGAAATTGTAGGAGAGTTCGCCCTCGTCCTCATCCTTGTAGATCAGGCCCAGGAATTCGTCATCGAGGTAAAGCTCGGCGGAATCGTTCTTGCGCGGGCGGGCCTTCACCTGCAAATTCGGGTTGTTGAAGGTGCGCTTGAAATAGGCGTCCAGCTTCTTGAGTTCTTCGGGTTTCAACCGGCTTCTCCTGATTTGAATCGGAGCCGGTTTATTGCACCCGGCATTTTCCCCTGTAAAGGCCTTTCCCGCGCAAAGGCCGGCTCGCGCATCAGATGCCGTCGCCCATCGTCATCATATGCTCGGACAGCATCTGGTCCATGGCGCGCGACGGTTCCGCGCAGCCCGTTTCGCCGACGATCCGGGCCGGAACCCCGGCGACGGTCACATTGTTCGGAACCGATTTCAGCACCACCGATCCCGCGGCGATCTTCGAGCAATGGCCGACCTCGATATTGCCGAGAATCTTCGCGCCCGCGCCGATCAGCACGCCGCGGCGGATCTTGGGATGGCGGTCGCCGCACGACTTGCCCGTACCGCCCAGCGTCACCGCGTGCAGGATCGAGACATTGTCCTCGATGACCGCCGTTTCGCCCACCACCAGCCCGGTGGCATGGTCGAGGAACACGCCGCTGCCGAGCCGCGCGCCCGGATGAATATCCGTCTGGAAGATCGAGGACGAACGGCTCTGGAGATAATAGGCGAAGTCCCTGCGGCCCTGATGGAACAGCCAGTGCGCCAGACGGTGCGTCTGGATGGCGTGGAATCCCTTGAGATAGAGAACCGGATCCATGAAGCGGTTATAGGCCGGATCGCGGTCGTAGACGGCCTGAATGTCCACGCGCACCACCTGCGACCAGTCCGGCCGGTCCGCGAGCATGGCGTCGAAGGTCTGGCGCAGGAGGTCGGCGCTCACATCGGCATGGCCGAGACGCTCCGCGATGCGGTGCATCACGGCGGATTCGAGGCTCGGCTGGTTGAGGATCGTCGCGTAGAGGAAACTTGCCAGAACGGGGTCGTTTTCCGCCGCTTCCTCCGCCTCGGCGCGGATGGAATGCCAGATGGGATCGACCGTCCCCAGCGCGGTGTTGGTTTTCGCTGTCGTGCGAACCGACATATTCCTGTCTCCAGTCTTGCAATCTGCATGATCAGGCTGCGCAGCATAGCCGAAACTGCTTCGGTTAAATAGGATTTTCCTTCAGGAAATCCAGCACCGCCTTCTTGTAAACCTTGTCGCCCACCGCCAGCATATGATCACGTCCCGGAATGTCGAGCGCCTGCCCTTCCGGCAGCATATCGGCCAGTTCGTGCGGGCTGCCGGCGATCTCGTCCGTCGTTCCGACGGCCACCAGAACCGGCTGCACGATGCGCATGACCGCCGCCGGCGGGACCAGTTCCTTCGAGGTGACGACGCAGGCCGCGAGCGCCACACGGTCGCTTTTGGTCTGGTCGGCGAATTTGCGGAACATCTTTCCGCGCGGATGGGTGATCGCCTCCGGGTCCGGCGCCATCAGCGCCTCCCCGACCGGTTCCCAATCGCCCGCGCCCGTCACCATGCCGATGCCGAGGCCGCCGAAAACCGCGTCATGCACCTTTTCGGGATGTTCCAGCGCCAGAAAGGCCGAGATGCGCGCGCCCATGGAATAGCCCATCACATGGGCCGTCGGTATCCCCAGATGATCGAGCAGCGCCGCCGCGTCGCCCGCCATTTTGGTCGGCGTGTAATCGGCCGGATCGTGGCTCTTGTCCGAAAGCCCATGGCCGCGATTGTCGATGGCGATGGCCCGGTAGCCCGCCTCGGTCAGAGTGCGGAACCAGCCCGGCGATACCCAGTTGACGAGGCTCGACGAGGCAAAGCCATGGATCAGCAGCACCGGTTCGCCCGCCCCGTCCTGACGATAGGCAAGGCGCAGGCCGTCATGTTCGAAATAGTCTACGTCGAGAGCGCTCACTGTTCATTTCCCGAATTGTATAGAGCGGTTCCGGCTAAAATGGAATTGCTGGAACCGCTCTATCTCTTTGTTTTATCGCATTATCCTACGCGAAACGCTTCGCACTTTCGCTGGAAATGCTCTATTCACCGGCATTTACCGCAGATGGCGGGATGGATCGCCCGATCACCCGGCCTGATGCCGTCGCGCCGCGCCGTGCCGGCCACCAGTTCGACCACATAGGCCGCCGGCGGCCCGGAGGAAATGATGTCCTGCGAAAAGGGAACGGCATCCGCGCGGACCGCCGACACGCGGCCCTTCGCATCGAGGAAAACCATGTCGAGCGGCAGCGGCGTGTTCTCCATCCACATCATGACCCGGCGCGTCTCGCCGAAGACGAAGAGCATGGCGCGGCTTGCGGGAAAATCGCGCCGCCACATCAGCCCGCGTTCCCGTTCGTTCTCGCTTCTGGCGATCTCCACCGCGAAGGAAAATTTGCCCTTGCCGGTCTCGAACACCAGCGGCGCCTTGTCCACGGGCAGCCGCATCGGCTGCTTTTCGTCCGCATGGGCGGCGACGGCGAAAAGGCTCAGGAAGAAGGCGAGAAGAAAATGGCGCATGGGCGGTCCGTTCCGGTTCGACGCCACCGGATAACATTCAACCGGAACGGACTCAAGCGAAGCGGCGCATCCCTCTCGGCAGGTATCAGAGAAGGCTAAACCGCGGCCAGCGGCTGCCGCGCCTTCCACAGCACCATAAGCATCATGACAATGTTGAGCATATTCCATGCGATACCGTTCAGGAACGCCTCGGTATAGGAACCCGTCTGGTCATAGATCCAGCCCGACATCCAGCCGCCGATCGCCATTCCGAGGGTCGTGAACATCATCACGGTGCCCACCCGCTGGCCGGCCTCCCGCAAAGGCATGTATTCGCGAACGATGATGGCATAACAGGGAACGATGCCGCCCTGCGACAGGCCGAAGACGAACGAGACGACATAGAGCGAGGCAAGCCCGTCGAAGGGAATGTAGAGGAACAGCGACAGGCATTGCAGCGCCGAACCGGCGAGCAACGTCTTCACGCCGCCGATCCTGTCGGCGATGAACCCCGAGGCGATGCGGCTCGCCACGCCCGCTACCAGCATGATCGCCAGCATGTCGGCGCCGCGCGCAACGCCATAGCCGAGGTCCGTGCAATAGGCGACGATGTGCACCTGCGGCATGGACATGGCCACGCAGCAGCCCAGCCCCGCCACGATCAGCATGGACTGGAGCGCCGTAGGCGACAGCGCGATAGGCCGTACGGGACGGCTACTGGGCGCGCCGGAAAAAACCTCATGCGGCGCGGAGCGGCGCAGCAGCAGGATGAGCGGAACCATGGTCACGAAACAGACGATGCCGACCACCAAGTAGGCGGTACGCCATCCATGGCTCTGCATGACCCACGACATCGCCGTCGGCCAAACCGCGCCGGAAAGGTAATTGCCGGACGCAGCAACCGCCATGGCAACGCCGCGATGGCGGTCGAACCAGTGCGATATATCGACGATCAGCGGGCCAAAGATTATGGAGGTGCCCGGCCCGATCAGCACCCCCTGAATGAGGGTCAATGCGGCGATCGACGTGACCCGCGAAGCAAGGACGCAGCCGATACCGAGGACGGCGGACGCGATCAGCGCGGGCCGCCAGAAGCCCAGCCGGTCGATCGCCCGGCCCACCGCGAGATTGCCCAGCGCGAAGCCGATCATGGTTGCCGTGTAGGGCAGCGACGCATAGGCGCGATCAACGGAGAATTCCGTCTGCACGGCCGGCAGCACGACGACGACCGCCCATGTGCCGACACCGCCGATAGTCGCAAGCAAGAGCGATATTGCGAGCCTCATCCACGCGTACGGACCGTCGATCAGGCCCCGCGATCCCGCTGCGCCGAAATACGTATTCATTCGAGGGCATCTCCCGCCGCCATCGCGACGCGAGCGGCCTCCAGTTCGATATTGTATACCCGTCGAACAAAACCGCGCAAATAAAAGCGTCACGCCATCTGCACGGCGCAGGACCGGAATAGCCCGGTTAATGGGAAACAGGAACGGCCGTGCCTATGTCGGGATGAATCTCGGCCGCCATCAGGCCCTTCTCGCCCTCGCCGAAGCGTATGAGCACGACCTGACCGGGACGCAGTTCCATCATGCCGAAACGGCGCAAGGTCTCCATATGGATGAAGATGTCCTCTGTGCCCTCGCCGCGCGTGAGAAAGCCGAAGCCCTTGGTGCGGTTAAACCACTTGACGATCACCCGCTCCAGCCCGCTGGACGGCGTCACCGTGACATGGGTGCGCTGCGGCGGCAATTGCGCCGGATGCACGGCGGTGGAACTGTCCATGGACAGGACACGGAAGCATTGCAGGCCGCGCTCGCCCTGCCGGACCTCACAGACGATGCGCGCGCCCTCCAGCGCGGTCTGGAAGCCGTCACGGCGCAGCGAGGTCACATGCAGCAGAATATCGTTCAGGCCGGGCTGGTCCGGCACGATGAAGCCGTAGCCCTTCGCCACGTCGAACCACTTGATATGCCCGGAAATCTCGACGAGATCACCCGGTGCTTCCGAGGCGAGCCGGCTGCATAACTGGTCATTCGACACAGACTTGTCCGCCATGCGTTCGCCCCTCCTGTTTGCTGCCGCTCAAAATCCGACCTGATTCTTCTGCAAAGAATAACACTTCCTTAACCGGAGGCGGCAAGTCGAAACTTCCATTCTTCCCCATGATGAGCACAAACTTTGTGTTGTGATGGTTACTTCAGGATCGTCTAAATTAGAGAACCCGCCCCGGACAAACCTGTGACGAGCCCATGATCGGCAAATATGGCGCTCGATGGCGGCCGGCAAAGTACCCGTTCCGGTTTTTTTAACGGCATCGGGCTTGACGCCGGCGGGCGAACGGCTTTGGAAGATACGGGAAGTCCACATATGCGAACAAGGAGAGCAAGCATGCGCTATCTGCACACGATGGTCCGCATTCGCGACGTCGACGAATCTCTCGATTTTTACGTCAACAAGCTGGGGCTGGAGGAAATCCGCCGCATGGAGAACGAGAAAGGCCGCTTCACGCTGATCTTTCTCGCCTCGCCCGCCGACGGCGACCGTGCGAAGGCCGAGCGGGCGCCGGAACTGGAACTGACCTGGAACTGGGACCCCGAAACCTATACGGGGGGGCGCAATTTCGGCCATCTCGCCTATGAGGTGGACGATATCTACGAAACCTGCCGCAGGCTCAAGGAAAAGGGCGTCACCATCAACCGTCCGCCGCGCGACGGCCACATGGCCTTCGTCAGGTCGCCGGACGGCATTTCCATCGAGCTGCTCCAGAAGGGCGAACGCCTCGCCCCGCAGGAACCATGGGCCTCGGCGGAAAATATCGGCAGTTGGTGAGTGCAAAGGAAAAGCCCGGACGGAAATCCGGGCTTTTTAAGTATTTTATTCCGCCGATTGAATGGCGGAGAGCTTCCACTCGCCGCCGTCCTTGCGTGCGAAGGTCCAGACCTCGACGCTCTCCACCGGCTTGTCGGGATCGCCCTCGACCACCGCGCCCGTATTGCGGTCGCGCATCACGTCGATGGCCGAATAGCGCATGGCGACCGTGGCATAATCGGTGTCGCCCTCGCGCCAGCTTTCCGAAATATCGCCCTGCAAGAGCTTCACATCCTTCACCTCGTTGCGCTTGCCGCCGGATGCGGTTTCACCCAGCTCCTCCGCCAGCCATGACATGGCTTCCGGCGTGGCGAGCTTGCGCAGCGTCGCATAATCCTCCCGCCCATAGGCGCTCTGGACTTCCGTCAGCATCTGCTCGAAGTGGTCGAGATCGGCCTGGCCGACCGTGATCGGCTCATCAGCCACGGCAGCGGCAGCGGGATTTACAGAAGGAGGCCTCCCACCGAAACCCGCCTGCGGCGCCGCACTTTTCGGCATTCCCGCGCCCTGCCCCATATTCTGACCGAAGCCTTGCGCACGCGGATCGCCCATGGCCGCAGCCGGCTGGCTGCGATTGGCGAACAGGCGCATGGCGAACCTGAAAAGGAAGGCGAGGATCACCAGTTGCAGGAGCATGCTCAACATGCCGCCCGCGCCGCCGAAGCCATGGCCCAGCATCATGCCGAGAAGACCGCCGGCCACCAGCCCGCCCAGCATGGAACCGCCGAAGCCGCCGAACAGGCCACCCGGCCGCTGCATCTGCCCCGGTGCCTGCATGCCGAAGGGACGGTTCGATTGCGTCGCGCCCGTATTGGGCGTCATGGAACGTTCGATGGGCGCGACAGTGCCCGGCGCGGTGCGTGTCGGCGCTGGCGCAGCCCATGTGCGCGCGCCCCGGCTGCCGAAACCGCCGAAGCTTCCCGCACGGCGGGCATCGGCGAAATCCACCGCCGACAGCAGGACGGCAAGCCCCATGAGGACGGCGACGATCAGTTTGAGAAGGCGGCTTCCAGAACCCGGCATGGATTGCTCCGATGGATTGAACAGAAAATATCCCCCGTTCATATGGGGATGCTGCCCCCCGAACGGCAAGGGCCCGACAAGAGAGGAACGGAAAAAACCTTGAAAATTCAAACGGGCAGCGCCGCATCCAGAATCTGTATCTGAGGAGAGACGGAACCGTTCCAATGGTTTAGCGAAAGATTCCCGGCCACATGGACGCTCTGCCCGATATGGGCGAACAGGAAACGGCCGAGGTCGCCTTCGGCGGCACGGAAGGCGATCGCGTTGATCCGGGTACCGTCCGCGCCGCGCAATACCACCCGCACATGGTCGCGGCCGACGCCGCGCACATCGGCCAGCACATGATGCGGCAGCGCGAGGATCGGTTGCGGATGCGCCGAACCGTAGGGGCCGGCCTTCTGCAAGGCTTCGTAGAGCGAGGACGTCGCGCCCGACGCGGCAAGCGCACCGTCGATGGAAAGGCTGCGCTCCGCGCGCAGGCGCGAAACGGTATCGCTCGCCATCTCCTCGAAATAGGCGCGCAGCGCGCCGAGCCTGCCGCGCTCCACGGTGATGCCTGCTGCCATAGCGTGGCCGCCGCCCTTGACCAGCAGTTCCTTCTCCACCGCGCCGCGTACCATTCGGCCGAGATCGAAGCCCGCTATGGAACGCCCCGAACCGGAGCCGACGCCGTTGGCGTTGAAGGCGATGGCGAAGGCGGGCCGCCGCGTCTTGTCCTTGAGCCGGGAGGCAAGCAGCCCGACAATGCCCGGATGCCAGCGCTCGCTCGCCGTCACCACGACCGAGGCTCCGCCGCCGCCGGAAAGCTCCAGCGCCGCTTCCGCCTCCGCTTCCATCAGCATCTCGGCCTCCATGGCCTGACGTTCCTGATTGAGCCGGTCGAGTTCCGCCGCGATACGCTCCGCCGCGCTGGCATCGTCCAGCGTGAGCAGCCGCGCGCCGAGCCCGGCATCGCCGATGCGTCCGCCCGCATTGATGCGCGGCCCGATGAGATAACCGAAATGGAAGGCGTTGAGCGGCTCGCCGATGCGCGCCACGCGGGCGAGCGCGGCAAGTCCCACATTGCCCTGCGCGCGCGCCACCAGAATGCCCTTGACGACAAAGGCGCGGTTGACGCCCTTGAGCGGCACCACGTCGCAGACGGTCGCGAGCGCCACGAGATCGAGCAGCGAGAGCAGGTCAGGCCCGGCGCCCTTTCCCCGCCCGCGCAATATCTTCGCCACCTGCACCAGCGTCAGGAATACCACGCCCGCCGCGCAGAGATGACCTTGCAGCGAGATGTCGTCCTCGCGATTGGGGTTGACCACGGCCACCGCATCCTCCGGCAGGGAACCGCCGACCTGATGGTGGTCGAGCACCACCACATCGGCCCCGGCTTCCCGCGCCGCCGCGATGGAGGGCGCGCTGTTGGTGCCGCAATCGACGGTGACGATCAGCGTCGCGCCCTTGCCCGCCAGTTCGCGCATGGCGTCGGGATTGGGGCCGTAGCCCTCGAAAATGCGATCGGGAATGTAGATGGAATGCGGCACGTCGTAATGTTGCAGGAACCGCGCCAGAAGGGCCGAGGAGCAGGCCCCGTCCACGTCGTAGTCGCCGAAGATGGCGACCGTCTCGCGGGCCGTGACGGCATCGGCGATCCGTTCCGCCGCCTTTTCCATGTCGGTGAGCGTGACCGGATCGGGCATGAGGTTACGCAGCGTCGGGTCGATGAACTCCGGCGCGCCCTCCACCGATACGCCGCGCCCGGCGAGCACCCGCGCGACGAGATCGTCTATGCCGTGGTGCTGGGCGATGGCGAGCGCCGTATTGGCCTCGCGCAGGCCCAGCCGGTCCACCCATTTCTGGCCGGTCGCGGATTGGTTGATACCGAGGAAAAGGCGCTCTGTCGTCATGCGTCCTTAAAGACACAAAAGGCGGCGTTTTTGCAATGCCGCCTCGATAAAACCTTGCCGGAAAGTGCGGAACGACGCCATTTGCAGACCAACGATGCCGAATTATCGTCAGGTCTTAAAATTTCGACATATCCTGATGCTTCGCCTTGATCTCGCGCACGGTCTGCGAGGATGAGCGCATGACGATAGTGTGAGTCTGGATATAGTCGCGGGCGAACCTGACGCCGGAAAGCATGTTGCCGTCCGTCACGCCGGTCGCGGCGAACAGCACGTCGCCTCTGGCCATTTCCTCCAGCGAATAGATCTTCTTCGGATCGGAAATGCCCATCCTGGCTGCGCGCACGACCTTTTCCTCGGTGTTCAGTTGCAGGCGGCCCTGCATCTGGCCGCCCATGCAGCGCAGTGCCGCGGCCGCCAGCACGCCCTCCGGCGCGCCGCCGATGCCGATATAGATGTCGATGCCGGTCTCGTCCGGGTCGGTGGTATGCATCACCCCCGCCACGTCGCCGTCGCCGATGAGGCGGATCGCCGCGCCCGTGGCGCGCACTTCCTCGATAAGGCGCGCATGGCGCGGCCTGTCCATGATGCAGGCGGTGATCTCGTTCGGCTTCACGCCCTTGGCCTTGGCCACGGCGGCGACGTTTTCCGTCGGCGTGGCGTCAAGATGGATGATGCCTTCGGGATAGCCGGGACCGACGGCGATCTTCTCCATGTAGACATCCGGCGCATAGAGCAGATTGCCCTTTTCCGCGATGGCGATAACGGCCAGCGAGTTGGGCAGGTTCTTGGCGCAGATGGTCGTGCCTTCCAGCGGGTCGAGCGCGATATCCACCGCGGGCCCCTGCCCCGTGCCGACTTCCTCGCCGATATAGAGCATGGGCGCCTCGTCGCGCTCACCCTCGCCGATCACCACCGTACCGGAAATCGGCAGACGGTTCAGTTCCTGCCGCATGGCGTCGACGGCGGCCTGATCGGCGGCCATCTCGTCCCCGCGCCCGCGCAGCCGCGCCGCGGCAACCGCAGCCCGCTCGGTCACGCGGACCAGTTCCAGCGTCAATATGCGATCAAGTCCGTGATCAAGCTGCTCTGCGGTCCTGCCCATTAAACGAAGTCCCGAATTTCGAATTGCGATAAGCCCGCCGTTTGGCACGGCCTTTTTGGCGCGCGGATGCGCAATCGCCTCATCCCGCGCGTTCTATCCTGATCATCTGCGGCTTGTCGACCAGATGATCGTCCTTGAGGATGGCATCGAGCGCCTTGCGCACGGCGGATTCGGTCGTCTCGTGGGTGACGAGGATCACGGTCTTGACCCCTTCCCGCTCCGCCCCGTCCATGGGCGGACGCTGCACGATCGATTCCAGCGAAATATCGTTTTCCGCCATGCGCCGGGCGATGGCCGCAAAAGCGCCGATGCGGTCGAGAACGGTCAGGCGGATGAAATAGCCGCCGGCGTGCTTGCGCATCCGGGCGCGCTTGTAGGGCTGCAGCGCGCGCGCCGGCGTGCCGAACACCGGGCCGTGCTGGAAGCCGGGCCGGCTCTTGGCGATATCGGCGATGTCGCCGATCACGGCGGAGGCCGTGGCATTGCCGCCCGCGCCGGGGCCGGACAGCAGCAGTTCGCCCAGAAGGTCGGTCTCGATGGCGACCGCATTGGTCACGCCATGCACCTGCGCGATGACGGACGAGGTCGGCACCATGGTCGGATGCACGCGCTGCTCGATGCCGGTATCGGTCTTCTGCGCGACGCCGAGAAGTTTTATCCGGTAGCCCAGTTCGTCCGCCGCGCGGATATCGGCCAGCGAGATATTGCTGATGCCTTCCAGATAGATGTCGTCGGCCGCGATCTGCGTGCCGAAGGCGAGGCTGGTGAGCAGCGCCAGCTTGTGCGCGGTGTCGTTGCCCTCGATGTCGAAGGTCGGATCGGCCTCGGCATAGCCGAGACGCTGCGCGTCCTTCAGGCAGTCGTCGAAGGAGATCCCCTCCTCCCACATGCGCGTCAGGATGTAGTTGCAGGTGCCGTTCATGATACCGTAGACGCGCGACACGGTGTTGCCGGTCAGCGATTCGCGCATCGCCTTGATCACCGGAATGCCGCCGGCCACCGCCGCCTCGAAATTGAGCAGCACGCCCTTGTCCTCGGCGATGCGTGCCAGCGCCACGCCATGACGGGCCAGCAGCGCCTTGTTGGCGGTGACGACATGGCGGCCGGCACGGAGCGCCGATTCGACGGAGGCTTTGGCCGGGCCGTCCTCGCCGCCGATCAATTCGACGAAAACATCGATATCGGCGGATTTCGCCAGTTCCACCGGATCGTCGAACCACGCGATGCCGGAAAGATCGACGCCGCGGTCGCGGCTGCGGTCACGGGCGCAGACCGCCGTAACCGTGACCTCCTTGCCGCACTGGCGCGTGAGCATTTCGGACTTGTCACGCAGGATACGCAACACCGAAGCGCCAACCGTCCCAAGTCCGGCGACGCCGATCCGCAATGCCTCACTCATACTCTCGACCTTTTGAATGGATGATATGCCAGAAAAATCAGGGAAACGGGGCCGCGCTCATCGGCGGCCCGGTTCGTCAACGGTTCAGGAGCCGCCTCAGCGGCGCCCCTCCATCGCAATCACATTGTGCAGGTTCTCGTCCCTTGTGGCGAAGAAGCGCTTGATGTTGCGCGCCGCCTGCCGGATGCGGTGCTCGTTCTCGACCAGCGCGATACGGACATGGTCGTCGCCATGCTCGCCGAAGCCGATGCCGGGCGCGACCGCCACATCGGCCTGTTCCACCAGCAGCTTGGAAAACTCCAGCGAACCCATCGAGCGGAAACGCTCCGGGATCGGCACCCAGGCGAACATGGTCGCCGCCGGCGGCGGAACCTCCCAGCCGGCGCGGCCGAAGCTCTCCACCAGCACGTCGCGGCGCTGCTTGTAGACGCTGCGCACATAGGCGATGTCCGAGCCGTCGCCGTTGAGCGCCGCCGTGGCCGCCACCTGAATGGGCGTGAACGCGCCGTAATCCAGATAGGACTTCACCCGCGTCAGCGCGGCGATCAGGCGCTCGTTGCCGACCGCAAAGCCCATGCGCCAGCCGGGCATGGAGAAAGTCTTCGACATGGAGGTGAACTCCACCGCCACATCCATCGCGCCCGGAACCTCCAGCACCGAGGGCGGCGGGTTGCCGTCGAAATAGATCTCCGCATAGGCGAGGTCCGACAGGATGATGATGTCGTTGCGGCGCGCGAAATCCACCACGTCCTTGTAGAAGTCGAGCGTCGCCACATAGGCGGTCGGATTGGACGGGAAATTGAGGATCAGCGCGATCGGCTTCGGGATCGAATGCTTCACGCCGCGTTCCAGCGCCGGGATGAAGGTTTCGTCCGGTCGGGCCTGAATGGAGCGGATGACGCCGCCCGACATGATGAAGCCGAAGGAATGGATAGGATAGGTCGGATCGGGGCAAAGAACCACATCGCCCGGCGCGGTGATGGCCTGCGCCATGTTGGCGAAGCCTTCCTTGGAGCCGAGCGTGGCCACGACCTGCGTATCCGGATTGAGCTTCACGCCGAAGCGGCGCGCGTAATATTGCGCCTGCGCGCGGCGCAGACCCGGAATTCCCTTCGACGCCGAGTAGCGGTGCGCGCGCGGGTCCTGCACGGCCTCGCACAGCTTATCGACGATATTCTGCGGCGTCGGCAGGTCGGGATTGCCCATGCCGAGGTCGATAATGTCGGCGCCGGCCGCGCGCGCCGAGGCCTTCAGGCGGTTCACCTGCTCGAAGACATAGGGGGGCAAGCGACGGACTTTATGAAATTCTTCCGACATGATCCTGTTCCAAGGAAAAGTTGAGTGATGCGGCGCGCATGCGCCGTGGGGCAGCTATACACCCGATATCGAATCGGGTCGAGAGTCGAGACAGAGAACAATGCCGCCCGGCCTCGTTCCCGGCCCTATTGCTGTTCCTGTCCGCTGCCCTCGATCTGCTTCAGGGCGTCATCCGTCTGCTGCTGCGCCTGCTTGCGCACGGCGGCGGCGTCGGCGGGCGTGAAGCCCGGTCCGGGCTTTTTTGGCGGCGCGTATCGCTTGCGGTCCGCGTCGAGCTTCGTGGTCAGTTGCTTCTGCTCGTCGGGCGTGAACTGCGTCGTCGCCGCCTTGGGCATATGACCGAAGGTCGGGAACGTATCTGTGCGTTTGGCGCCCGCCTGCGGAGTACCCTGAAATTCCTTGCCGGCGGCGCATGCCGCGAGCGTCGCCGCGGCTGTTGCCGCCAGCATGAGATGGGCGATCCGCCGCGTGCGCTTGGTCATGTGTCCGATCCCGGTTCAGCCGTTGCAATCGCCGCGATCCCGCGCGGCAAAGGAAGATGATGGTTGTCGAAGGGATAGCATCAGGAAGGCGCATCCTGTCAACAAGCGAATGCGGGGATTTGGAGATTTGCCGGCACAATGCCATGCGGGCGCAACTCCGCCACAAGGATTCCCATTCAATATAACCATGTATTACATAAAGTAATATTTCGTTATTTTGACTGATTGCTTCGGCCGCATTGCGCTTGTTCCGGTCGAAATCCACATGAAGCGCACGTCAGTTGAGGCCTGCGGTTGCGTTCGGCCGTCAAAAAACTTAAAAACTGGTTAAGAATTGCCGGATGGGGAAATCGAAGCGGAGCTGACCATTGGAATTGGCGCGTTTTTTACAGACGACAGCCCGCGCTATCCTTTCAGGCAGCGCCGCCCTGCTCGCGCTTCTGGCCGCTTCCTGCACGTCGACAGGGACAGGTCCTGACGGCAAGCCGCTGCAGATGAGCGCCAATACGGGCGGTTCGATAGTGGCGGAAACGCTGCAAAGCGCGGCGGACCAGACCATTGCCGCCGGGACCGCCGAAAAGAAAGACCCCTCCGCCACAAAGCCGGAAAAGACCGCGGAAGCCGCAAAGCCGGAAGCTTCCGCCACGCAGGCAGCCCCCCAGCAGATCGCTTCAGCCGCGCAGGCCACCGATGCTCCACCGGAAACGCAGGTTTCCGCATCGGAAAAACCGGTGAAAACCGCTTTCGTGGCACCGCCGCGTCCCACTGCCTCCGAAGGCAGCATCAAACGGCTTTTTTCCGACAATTCGGCGGCCGGCCGCGCGGACAGTGCCAACAATGCGAGACTGGCTGTGGCGAAGCCGGTGCAGCGGTCTCTCGCGCGTGAATACAACTATGTCCTGCCCGGCGTGCGTCCGAATGGCGGCTTCGAGATCAAGCATCGCAAGAGCCTCGATGACGACAGCGATATCGACGCCAATGAGGACGACGAGTCCGCCGGTATCACCTATGCTTCCGCGCCCGGCCTTGCCCGGCTTGCGCCGCATGGGCTGAGGGTGCAGCGCGAGACGGTGGACGTCGCCTGCCTCAAGCCCGAACTGGTCACGATGCTCAGAAGCATGGAACAGCATTTCCATCGTCCTGTCATGGTCACGTCGGGCTATCGCAGCCCCTCCTATAATCGCAAGGTCAACGGCGCGCCGCGCTCGCTGCACATGATCTGCGCGGCGGCCGATATCCAGATCGATGGCGTCTCGAAATGGGAGATCGCCCGCTATGCCCGCTCCATGCCGGGACGCGGAGGCGTCGGCACCTATTGCCACACGACTTCCGTGCATGTGGATATCGGCCCGGAACGCGACTGGAACTGGCGTTGCAGGAGTTGACCGCGCCGTCTCGTTATGACGGGCGGCATGCCACGCAAGAGGCGAATATTCTCCATCTTTCCATCGTGTGTGTTGCCTGACGATTTTTTTTGCAAAAGCGATTTTAAGGGCTTGCGAGTTGGAAGCTTCCTGAATATAAGCCGCACACACCGCTTCGAGGCGGCTCCGAGGCACGCGATGATGTGCCAAACGGACAGTTCGAAGCAATGTGCGCCCATCGTCTAGCGGTTAGGACGGCGCCCTTTCACGGCGCAAACAGGGGTTCGATTCCCCTTGGGCGTACCATTTCCTCCCCCTCCCTGACAAATCCGACAGGCCATGCGCAATCGATCCCTGCGCGCGAAAAAGCTCACGAAACCGGGCGTCGGCGTGGCCGCCGCGCCCTGCCCCTGATGATCACCCGACCTCCATTCCGGACATGCCGGCGGCAGGCGCATTCTGTTCTTGCCACAGGGGCCGGCTGGTGCGCTAAACTGGCGTCTACAGGGAATGCGCGCAAACCGGCGCGGATTTTCATACGAGGTCGATCCGGTGGAGGCCGGATCGGGGAGAGCACGATGCAGAACAGCATTCAGTTTCTGGAGCCGCGTCCGGCGGTTCTGGCGCGGCGCGCCGCGATCATGGCCGATCTTGCCGCTCTGCTTCCGCCCGACTGCTTCATGCACGAACAGCGCGCGCTCGTGCCCTTCGAGACCGACGCCTTCATTTCCTATAGCAGAATGCCGCTGGCCGTCGCCCTACCGCAAACGACCGAGCAGGTCGCCGGCGTGATGGAATACTGCCACCGGAACGGCGTGCCGGTCGTGCCGCGCGGCGCGGGCACATCCCTGTCGGGCGGCGCCATCCCGCAGGAAGACGCGGTCGTCATCGGCCTGTCGAAGATGAACCGCATCCTCGATATCGACCTTGCCAACCGCTGCGCGGTGGTTCAGGCAGGCGTCACCAATCTGAGCATTTCGGAAGCCGTTTCCCCGCAAGGCTTCTTCTATGCGCCGGACCCCAGCTCGCAGCTCGCATGCACGATCGGCGGCAATATCGGCATGAATTCCGGCGGCGCCCATTGCCTCAAATATGGGGTGACGACCAACAATATCCTCGGCGTCAAGCTCGTGCTGGTGGACGGGACGATTCTGGAACTCGGCGGAAAACATCTCGACGCCGCCGGCTACGATCTTCTGGGCCTCGTCTGCGGCCACGAGGGCCAGCTCGGCATCGTGACGGAAGCGACCGTCCGGCTGATCGCAAAACCGGAAGGCGCGCGGCCGGTCCTTTTCGGCTTCGAGACGTCCGAGCAGGCAGGCTCCTGCGTGGCCGACGTCATCGCCGCCGGCATCGTTCCCGTCGCCATCGAGTTCATGGACAAACAGGCGATCGAGATATGCGAGGCTTTCGCCCATGCGGGTTATCCGCTCGATGTCGGGGCGCTGCTGATCGTCGAGGTCGAGGGATCGGAAAGCGAAATGGAGGACATGCTGCAAAGCATCGTCGAAATCGCCCGCAGGCATGCGGTGAAGACGGTGCGCGAATCCCAGTCGGCCATGGAAGCCGCACTGATCTGGAAGGGGCGCAAATCGGCATTCGGCGCGACCGGACGGATCGCGGATTATATCTGCATGGATGGAACCGTTCCGCTGAGCCAGCTTTCCCATGTACTTAACAGGACCGCGGAAATCGTCAACAGCTACGGCCTGCGTGTCGCCAACGTCTTCCATGCCGGCGACGGCAACATGCACCCGCTGATCCTCTTCAACGCCAACGACCCGGAAGACGCCGCGCGCGCCGAGGCGGCCGGCAACGACATTCTCAGACTCTGCGTCGATGCGGGCGGCTGCCTCACCGGCGAACACGGCGTCGGAATCGAAAAGCGCGATCTGATGCGATACCAGTATTCCGAGACCGATCTGGCGCAGCAGATGGCGGTCCGCGCCGCTTTCGATCCCGACTGGATACTCAATCCATCCAAGGTTTTCCCGCTCGACGGACGGAATGCGGCATGAACGAATTCTTTCCCGCGAGTGAGACGGAAGCCGCCGATCTGGTCCGCCAGCATGCCGAGACAGGCACGCCGGTCGCGATCCGGGGCGGCGGCACGAAAGCGG
The DNA here is from genome assembly GCA_001898995.1 of Rhizobiales bacterium 63-22. GTDB lineage: Bacteria > Pseudomonadota > Alphaproteobacteria > Rhizobiales > Rhizobiaceae > Brucella. Next base: position 21,583 of record MKVZ01000001.1, read on the forward strand.
GATGGGGCAAGGCAACGGAAGCCGCCTCCACGCTGTGCACCGCCGCCCTTTCCGGCATCGTCGCCTACAATCCGAACGAGATGGTCATGACCGTTCGCGCCGGAACGCCGGTTGCCGAGGTCGAGGCCGCGCTCGAAGCCGCCGGTCAGATGATGGCGTTCGAACCCGCCGACTATCGCGGCCTGATGGGAACGTCCGGCGAGCCGACCATCGGTGGTGTGTTCGCAGCCAACGTGTCGGGCCCGCGCCGCCTCGTCGCCGGTGCTGCCCGCGACAGCCTGCTCGGCGTGCGTTTCGTGAACGGGCGCGGCGAGATCGTGAAAAACGGCGGCCGGGTGATGAAGAACGTGACCGGTCTCGATCTGGTGAAGCTGCTGGCGGGTTCCTTCGGCACGCTCGGCCTTCTCACGGAAGTGACGTTTCGCGTTCCACCGCGCCCGAAAAGCGAGCAGTCGATCGTCCTTTCGGGGCTGGACGACGCGCAAGCGGCCAAAGTCATGGCGAAAGTCATGGCGCTGCCGGTGGAAGTTTCGGGCGCGGCGCATTTGCCGGCATCGATAGCCCGGAAGCTTGCAGACGGTGGTCTTCCGGAAGGCGGCGCGACCGTTCTTCGCGTCGAGGGGCTGCCCGGCTCGGTAGCGATCCGCGGCGAAAAGCTTGGCGATGCCATGTCCGCATTCGGGGCGGTGGCCCGCATCGAACAGGATGCCAGCCGCAGCTTGTGGCGGGAAGTACGCGACGTCCGCGCCTTCGCCGACGGCACGACGCGTCCGGTCTGGCGCATTTCGGTGGCGCCGTCGGACGGACATCGTGTCGTGGATGCGTTCCGTACCGAGGGCGTCGACGCCTTTTATGACTGGCAGGGCGGTCTTGTCTGGATGCGCATGCGGCAGGAGCCGGAGGCGAACCGCCTGCGGCAGGTGATCAAAACGCTCGGCGGCGGTCACGCCACGCTGATCCGCGCAAACGAGGCTGCCAGAATGTCGGCCGCGGTGTTTCAGCCGGAAGGAGATGCGATCGCGGCCCTTTCCGCCCGCGTGAAGAAAGCCTTCGACCCGGCGGGAATCTTCAATCCGGGCGTGATGGCGGGATATTGAAACATGCAGACGAACTTTTCCGCCGAGCAGCTCGCCGACCCTCATATCGCCGAATCCGAGAAGATTCTGCGCCGATGCGTCCATTGCGGCTTCTGCACGGCGACCTGCCCCACCTATGTGACGCTCGGCAACGAACTGGACAGCCCGCGTGGCCGTATCTACCTCATCAAGGACATGCTGGAGAACGACCGGCCGGCCGACGAGGAAACGGTCACGCATATCGACCGCTGCCTGTCGTGTCTTTCGTGCATGACGACCTGCCCTTCGGGTGTCGATTACATGCACCTCGTCGATAATGCCCGCATCCATATCGAAAACACTTACAGGCGCCCGCTCGCCGACCGGCTGATCCGCAAGATACTGGCAAGCGTGCTGCCCTATCCCGCGCGTTTCAGGGCAGCGCTGACACTGGCGCGGCTGGGCCGTCCCTTCGCGCCGCTCGTGCAACGTATCCAGGCCATGAGACCGCTCGGCGCCATGCTCGATCTGGCGCCCCGAACGGTGCCTGCTGCCTCGGATGCCGCGAGGCCGGGCGTGCGCGCCGCACCGGCGCAAAGGCGCGCACGGGTCGCGCTCCTGTCCGGCTGCGCCCAGCAGGTGCTCGATCCCGGCATCAACGAAGCGACGCTGCGCCTGCTCGGGCGGCTCGGCGTCGAGGCCGTCGTCGCGGAGGGCGAAGGATGCTGCGGCGCGCTGGTGCATCATATGGGCCGCGAAGATCAGGCGCTGAATTTCGCCCGGCGCAATGTCGATATATGGACCAACGAGATCGAACACGGCGGGCTGGACGCGATCATCGTCACCGCCTCGGGCTGCGGCACGACGATCAAGGACTATGGCCATATGCTGCGGCTCGATCCGGCCTATGCGGATAAAGCGGCGCGGATATCCGGTCTGGCCAGGGATATCACCGAATTTCTTTCGACCCTCGACTTGCCGGAACTTGAAGCGAAGGGAATGAGCGTGGCCTATCATTCCGCCTGTTCGATGCAGCACGGGCAGAAGATCACCACGGCGCCGAAGAACCTGCTGAAGGCCGCCGGCTTCACGGTCGTCGATCCGGCGGAAGGCCATCTGTGCTGCGGCTCCGCCGGCACATACAATATCCTGCAGCCGGAAATTTCCGCCCGGCTGAGAGACCGCAAGGTCCGCAACATCGAGGCCACCAGACCGGATGCGATCGCCACCGGCAACATAGGCTGCATCACGCAGATTTGTTCGGGAACGAAGATTCCCGTTCTTCATACCGTGGAATTGCTCGACTGGGCTTATGGCGGTCCGAAGCCGGAAAGCATTACCTGTCGCTGAAAGATTTCCATCCGAAAGGACAACATATGCCACAAGCGAAAGCCGTCGTTGCCACCGCCCATGCCAGCCGTTACCTGCAACAGCTCTGCAAGCACTGGGCGCATAAATTCGCCGTCGAGTTCACGCCGGAGCATGGCCGCATCGACCTTGGCGAGAACCGTATCGTGGTCCTCGATGCCGATGCGCAGAACCTGACCGCAACCATAGAAGCCGCGAGCGAAAACCTCGACCGGCTCGAACAGGTGGTCGCCGACCACATCGTCCGTTTCGCCTTCCGCGAGGAACTGGTGTTCAACTGGACCAGAGACTGAATAACCGCTTCCACTCCCGCTCCTCTCCGGCTAAACGGCACCATGCTTTTTCCGACATCCCTCGTCACCGGCCGGCTGGAGCGGCGCTACAAGCGGTTTCTCGCCGATGTCACGCTCGATGACGGCCGCTTCATCACCGCGTCGGTGCCCAATACCGGCTCCATGCTGGGGCTGACCGCCCCCGGCTCGCCCGTCTGGCTCTCCGTCTCCGACGCGCCGGGCCGCAAATATGCGCACCGGCTCGAAATCGTCGCGGCGGACGGCACGATGGTCGGCGTCAACACCGGCCTGCCCAACGCGATCGCCGAAGAAGCGATCCTGGACGGGCTCGTCCCCGGTCTCGGCGGATATGCGAGCCTGAGCCGCGAGCAGAAATACGGGCGCAATTCGCGCATAGACATTCTGCTGGACGGAGGCGAGCGCCCCCGCGCCTATGTCGAGGTGAAGAACGTGCATTTCATGCGCACGCCCGGCCTCGCCGAATTTCCGGACACCGCCACCGCGCGCGGAGTGAAACATCTTAGGGAACTGACGGACATGGTTGCCGCTGGCCATCGGGGGGTGATGCTGTTTATTATCCAGCGCGGCGACTGCGAGCGATTCAGCATTTCCGGCGATCTCGACCCGGTCTATGCCCGTGCTTTCGACGACGCGCGCGCTTCGGGGGTTGAGGCGTGGGCGGTTCGGTGCCACATAACGCAGACGGGCATCGTGCCGGCCGGGCCGGTGCCGATCGAATAGATATCGAATAGATTTTGAAAGTTCAGAGACGGATCGAACGATGGTAACCTATATCGAGGCGGCAAGCGCGCCTGTGAAATATACTGGCCAGATCAGGCTCTACGGGCCGGACGACTTCGAGGCCATGCGCAAGGTCTGCAATCTGACCGCCCGCTGCCTCGATGCGCTCAACGAGCTGGTCAAGCCGGGCGTCACCACCAACGAGATCGACCGTTTCGTGTTCGAGTTCGGCATGGACCACGGCGCCTTTCCGGCGACGCTCAACTATCGCGGCTATACCAAGTCCACCTGCACCTCGATCAACCATGTCGTGTGCCACGGCATCCCCAACGACAAGCCCCTGCGCGAGGGCGATATCGTCAATATCGACGTCACCTATCTGCTCGACGGCTGGCATGGCGATTCGAGCCGCATGTACGCGGTGGGCGAGATCAAGCGCGCCGCCGAACGTCTGCTGGAAGTGACCTATGAAAGCCTGCTGCGCGGCATCGCGGCGGTGAAGCCGGGCGTGAAGACCGGTGCCATCGGCGCGGCCATCCAGACATACGCCGAAAGCGAGCGCTGCTCGGTGGTGCGCGATTTCTGCGGTCACGGCGTCGGCCGGCTGTTCCACGACGCGCCCAATATCCTGCATTACGGCACGCCCAACGAAGGCGTCGAAATCAGGGAAGGCATGATCTTCACCATCGAGCCGATGATCAACCTCGGCAAGCAGCATGTGAAGGTCCTGCCCGACGGCTGGACCGCGGTGACGCGCGACCGCTCGCTGACCGCGCAATACGAGCATACCGTCGGCGTGACGAAGGACGGCTGCGAGATCTTCACCGTCTCGCCGGCCAATGTGTTCGGCCCGCCTTCGATGCGCTGATTTTCGTCTTCGGGGGGCGCGGAATGGCGAAGAAACCGGAAGAGACGAACGATTTCAGTTTTCCCGGCTTCAGCGATACGGCGCAACTGACGCCGAAGACCGCGAAGCCGCACCATACCGGCCATCGCGATCGGCTGCGGCAGCGGTTCAGGACCGCGCCGGACGCGCTTGCCGATTACGAACTGCTCGAACTCCTGCTTTTCCGCACCATAGCGCGCGCCGATACCAAGCCCTTGGCCAAGGCGCTGCTCGCCCGGTTCGGCTCGCTGGCCGAGGTGCTGGGCGCGCCGGAAAAGCTCATAGCCGAAGTGCCGGGCGCGGGCGCCTCCGTCGCGCTCGATCTCAAGATCGCGGAAGCCGTCGCGCGGCGCAGCGCCCGCAGCGAGGTCATGCGGCGCGAGGTTCTGGCCTCATGGAGCAAGGTGGTCGAATATTGCACGGCAGCCATGGCGCATGAGCCGCGCGAGCAGTTCCGCGTGCTCTTTCTCGACAAGAAAAACCGGCTGATCGCCGACGAGGTGCAGCAGCAGGGCACGGTGGATCACACGCCGGTCTATCCGCGCGAGGTGGTGCGCCGCGCGCTGGAGCTTTCCGCCACCGCCGTCATCCTCGTGCATAACCATCCCACTTGGCC
>MKVZ01000002.1 GCA_001898995.1 Rhizobiales bacterium 63-22
GCTCGCGGCAGATGCGGAACTGATCGTCGATCGATGCCTCGCGCTGATTGTCGGACGAATAGCGGGCATAGAGGGCAACGCGGGTCATCGGGTCAGTCCTTTCAAAACTCCATGATCAGCGGCGCACGGCGCCGCTCTTCTTCGCGCGGGCCAGTTCTAGGAAGCTGGCCTTGATCTTGGCGAACAGCCCCGGCGGGATGAAGCCATAGGCAAACTCGCCCCGCTTGCCGGGAACCGGCGACAGCCCGCCATTGGGCCATTCGTCAATGTTATGCTCCGAGACGATCACCCAGCTCGGCGCATCGTCGAGGCCGATGGCCTGCTTGACCTTCGCCGGGATCTCGATGCCGACCGTTTCGCCGGAGGGCGGCGTGTGGGTGATCGGCAGCAGCACTACATGGCGCGGGCGAACAAGGGCATCGGTCGCGGCGACGAGGCAGGCCGGGCGGTCTTTACCCTGATCCTGGCCGGCGGCGGCCTCATGCGTCCAGAGGTAATCGTAGCGGAGGACGAGGCCGGGCTTGGGTTCAGGGATCGCCACATCGCCCGCCTTACTTCAACAGGTCGTCGAGATGGGCGTGTTCAGGGTCCATCTCGGCCCGCTCGACGGCGTCGATCACCACATCGGCGGCATCCGCCGTGCGATGCGTCCGCTGCGCGGCGGCGCGGAGCCAGTCATAGTGATCGGCGGACATCAGCACGAACTCGCGCCGCCCGTGCCGGGTGATCTCCACCGGCTCGCGCTGCGCCTGGTGCTGGAATTCGCCGAACTTGCGCTGGAATTCGAGGGAACCGACTGTCGGCATGGCGGGCATCCTTTCAAATCGAATGCCTGAATTATACGTGTAATTCGTTTTTTTGCAACGATGAAGTCAGACATCCTCGCCTGCCGGGCGCTTCTTCTGCGCCCTGCGTTCCGCCGCCAACTTGCGCTCGAACTGCTCGCGGGCGATCTGGCGACCGATCAACCGGGCGAGGATCAGCACGGCCTCGTCGGCGCGGCTGACGCCGTTGCGTGCCGGTTCCGGCGTGGCCGAAGGTCCGACCACCTCGATGCTGATCCTGTCCCGTTTGAGCGCCATCGTCTCCAACAATCCCATGCCCGGAATGGGCAGGGACCATCGAAGAACCGTCCGGCAGCAGAAGAAAAGACCCGCATCGCAGCCGTGCGGTGTTTGGGATACCATAGCGTACAAAAAGGACGGTCTGTAATCGGGAGAATATCGTGCGATGGAGATCGACAAGGACAAGATCGACGATGCGGTTCTCGCGCTGCTCTACCTGACGCTCGACCGCGACGGCCGGGCGTGGAAAGGCTTCGACTGGAGCGCGATGAACCGGCTGCACCAGAAGGGCTTCATCGGCGATCCGGTCAACAAGGCCAAATCCGTCTGGCTCACCGAAGAGGGCATCGCGCGATCGGAGAAGCTGTTCCGGGAGATGGTCACAGTCGCGAAGTGACCGGCGCAGCCACTGCGCCATCCTCAATGCCGGCTATGCCAGTCCTGTTCCTCGACCGCCTGTTCCAGAATCCGCCGATAACCGGTCTTCGTCATCCATTGCGCGCGGGCGAGATGGCTTTCCCAGCACCGCCGCGTGCGGACGAGGTCGGCGGCGGGATCTCGGTGCAGTACGATCCGCGCTACCTCGGTCCAGGTCGCACCGTCCGCTTCCGCGTCCAGCAGGCGCAGGTAGGTCACGAAATGCTCTTCATCGTAGATCGTAATGTCGGGGCCGGTCGGAGCTTCGTCTTCGACATCGGGGTCAAGATTGGGTCTGACGCGCATGACACGCCCTCCATTGCAGGTTGGCAATACACATAATCCCGAAATGGGATAATCCCATAACAGGATTAGCAGAACGGCTCCTTCTCATCAATGGAGCCGGTTCTGAATGCAGAAATCCCTGCGTACGCCACGACAGCAGCTTCTTATTTCCCTGCTGGTCGAAGCACGCAGGGCCAGGGGAATGACGCAGGCTGAAGTGGCACTAGTACTCGGTAAACCGCAATCCTTCGTCGCCAAGTATGAAAACGGAGAAAGGCGGATCGATGTCATAGAGTTCGTGGACATCGCAGCCGTGCTCGATATTTCTCCTGCGGCTATTCTGGCGCGGATCGAGGCGGCGAGGGATTCTGCGGCGGATTGAAGGGTTCGGGGCCATGCGATCCGGCAATCACCTCTCCCGATATCCATCATGATCCCAGTGGGCGAAATCTGACGGTTGGTTCCCGCACCTTTTTTTGTCCGCTGCCGACCCTAATCACGGTCATTTACGGTGAGGCGGTGATATTCTGCGTCCTTCCATTTCAATAGTGCCGATACCGATCCACCACATCGGCCAGGTCCCACATTCACTGGCATCCGGATCACTGCGAAAGACCGCAACAAATCCGTCACTCTAATCTTTTGTGGCTTCTACGAGGGCGACGACGATATTTTTGCAGTCTGTATAAAGTGCTTCAATGCCCGCGAGCCCTTTATTACCGTCCCCGCCATGCGCGATTGAATTGCGGAGATTGTAGGCTGATGTGAGTGATGCGGGCCATTGATCATTTTTGCTGATCGTGGAGCGAAACGCAGTCTCCCAGCTCTGATCGAAGCGTGTCAGGAGCTGACAGATTGCCTCGCAATCATAATTCGTGCCCTTCTTGAAGTGAGACTTTATAAACTGCAGAACCTTGGGCTGAGCCCTTGTGGTAAGCCGGTCGAGAATGACAACCTCAACGCATCGCTCAACATAGCCGCACACCAAAACGGCACCAAAGCGCGCTAAATCTGACTTCAACTCGTCATCGCCAGCACCTTTTGCCCGCGCGAAGAATTCATCGAGTTTCCGCTCACGGCTGTTGATCGCGTGCCGCATTAAATGCCTGCGAATGCGGCGGTCGCAAGCGCCAAGCGCTTACGGACATTCTCCTCATCCGCCGTTGCACGCTCGCAGGCCTGTTTAAATTCGTCATTCGCGACCAAGTCGTCATAAGCACCGCTAACGTCCTCATCCAACGGAGCAGGGCCGGCGTCAAGGCGTTTGGCCAAACCTACCATCACGGCGTCAAAGGCGGCGGCGTTCAGCGCGCGGATGATACGGAACGCCCGGGAACCAATCGCAGAATTGACCTTATCGATTGTGGTTTGGAAGACTTTGGACAGCCGATCGAGCTCTTCACCGCCCACCTTGTTCATTGCGGCCGAGAATTTGTTTAGGAAGCCATTCATCGGGCGAGCATATTTGTCGCCATCACGATATAGTGCGAAGAATCTCACGATCAGCTCTTCGTCTTTTGCGCGATTGTTCTGGCTGGCAAAGACGGCTCGCCACGCCGGAAATTGGTTTAACTCACGCACACGTACAATGAACGGGCCGAGACTGACGCAATTGCGGATTTCTTGAGGAGAGAGGCGAATGCCACCAGTGTTGATACGCTCGAATACAAAATAAATACTATCCAGCACATCCTCAGGCTTGTCCTGTTTGAAAACGGTCGCATGGACGATCGAGTCATCGAGTTTCAGCACATCGGCAGGATCAAGCGTTTTATAAGTGCGATTGAGCCACGGTTCCCGCACGCCTTGTAGCTTGAACTCCTTACCACGAAGGATGCCGTCGTAGAATGCCTGCAACGTGCGAAGACGTTGTTGGCCATCGATTACTAAATGCTCATTAGTATCAGCCTCTTTATAGAGAAATATTCCAGGAACCGGCAAGCCCATCAGAAGGGATTCGATGAATTTGGACGCATGCTTGGCAGTCCAAACAAACTGGCGCTGGAAATCTGGAACGCGAAACGCTCCTCCGCGCATCCGCTTTACTAGGCTGTCTACCGTATAGTCGGCACCATAGCTTGAGATGCTAAATTTGGTGGCGCCAGGGTCATCAAGAAGCGTTTCATCCTCAACCCCCTCCTCCAACGCCAAATCGAATTCGTCCTTTCGAACGTCGTCATCCCGAATATCTTCTGGCGTATCGGTACTCACGGCTTTTCCTTTAAAATGACGTAACAGATGGAACACATCACACGAACTCACTTACTGCAAGCTTCAATTAGCTACTCGAAGGTCGACACCGTCGAAAAGCTAAATGCCGATGAGAATTGAAGTCACGACTATAGTCTTATCAAGCTGGGGTGCGCTATGACGGTTCTTATGCGATTGCTGTAAGCTAACGTTCAGCTTGCGGTTTCAATCTTTCGCTCAATAAACGTCTGTTTTTCGCAACTTTTTCGCGAAAGGCAGACTGCCCGTTTTCCACCGTTCATTGCTGTTTTGATTTCTCCTTACCAAATTACCGAGCTTATGATTTTGGCCATTATCATGACGGACTGAGGATTGTTCGAGGGAACTATAGAAGAAATATACTATTGGCTCCGCCCTCGCGCGGCACAAGAAAACTCTGTGGCCTTTCGCGGCATAAACGGCCCGCTCCCCGCAAGCGGGTCCCCTCCATTTATTCCACGGTGCCAAAGACTTTCCTTGCACCTTGCTACCCCGGTCTCGCCGACGGGCAAGGGTTCAGGAGCGAGCGCTTCGCTGCTCTGAACCCCAAACCCGAAGGAAGAAAGACAATGACCGGAACCACCAAGACTCCCCGCAACCTGATCTTCAACACCGATTGCATCGAGGTGATGCGCTCTTTCGACAGGGCATCGGTGGATTTCATCCTGACCGATCCGCCCTATATCGTGAACTATCGCGGCCGTGACGGCAGGAAGGTGGCGAACGACGACAACGCGCGTTGGCTGAAACCCGCCTTCAACCAGATGCACCGGGTTCTGAAGGATGGCGGCTTTGCCGTTTCCTTCTACGGCTGGAACAAGGTCGATCTGTTCATGGACGCATGGAAGGCGGCAGGCTTCCGCATCGTCGGGCATCTGGTGTTCAGGAAGCGCTATGCCTCATCGGCGAAGTTCCTGCGCTACCAGCACGAGCAGGCTTACCTGCTGGCGAAGGGCAATGTTTCCCTGCCGGCCAATCCGATTCCCGACGTGATCGACTTTCCCTATAGCGGCAACAGGCTGCATCCGACACAGAAGCCGGTGGAGGCCCTGCTTCCCCTGATCGAGGCCTTCACCAGACCCGGCGATCTTGTGCTGGATCCGTTCTGCGGCAGCGGTTCCACCCTTGAGGCAGCGCAGCAGCTTGGCCGTGACTGGACCGGCATCGAACTGGACAGCGGCCATTACCACACGGCCAGCGACCGGCTGTTTGCCCTGCAATGCGGAAGGACGGCGGCATAAGCCGCTTTCCCATTCTTCCGACACATGCGCGCCCGTCCGCATGGCGGGCGCAGCAATCCCGGACAATTCACATGACAAGGATATTCGACATGCGCTGGATTATCACGAAGGACCACTGGGGCGGCTGCATAGGACTGGGCGAGGACGCAGACGGCGCGCCCGCCCGCGGCAAGCCGGAAGACGGCGACGCCCTGCCGATGGAGTTCAGGCTTTACGACCCGCGCGGCAGCCTTCTGTTCGAGGGCCGTTGCGGCGACATAGATGCGGACTGGTGGCATGGCTTCGAGCCGCTGATTTACCTGTGGAACCCGTTCCGTGTCCGCCGCCTGTATTACCGCCGGGCCGGAACGAAAAAACGGTGGCGCATGTTCAGGCAGCCATAGGCAGAACGCGAGAGGCATAATCCCGAGATAACGGGGCCGGTATTCCCGGCTCCAGCCTCGCACCATTCAGCATCACCCCACAGAAGAGGTGGAAAATGGCTCTGTTGCAAAGATTCCGTTTGGTAGCGAGGAGGCCTTGCTCTGCCTCATTTACGCGGTTTTGGCGGCGAGATTCTGGGCAAGCGTTGCCACAACTTCGGTGATCGCGCTGGGCCCAATCCCGAAGGCCCGTTCAACAATGCGAGCTTCGCCGCGGACGTCGCCGGTCAGGTTGAAGATCGCAGCCTGCCCCTTGCGCAATGCCCGCATCACCTCAAATCCCTTGATTGTCGCGTATGCCGTTTTCAGCGTCTTGAATCCTCTCACGGGCCTGATCAGTTGCTTGAGCTTGCCGTGATCGGCCTCGACGACATTGTTCAAATATTTGACCTGCCGGTGCACAAGGTCTTTCGGGCACTTGCCTTCGGCTTTCAACTCCGCGATCGCGATGCCGTAGGTGGGCGCCTTGTCGGTGTTGATAACCGTTGGCTTTTCCCAATCCTTCAAGCCATTCAGAGCCTTGCTAAGAAATCGCTTGGCGGCCTCGGCATTGCGCGTCGGCGACAGATAGAAATCGATCGTGTTGCCGAACTTGTCGACGGCTCGATACAAATATGTCCATGTACCGCGGACCTTCACATAGGTCTCATCGACCCGCCAACTCGTCGATTGCGGACGACGCCAGTGCCAACGCAGCCGTTTCTCGATTTCCGGCGCGTATTTCTGGACCCAACGATAAATCGTGGAATGATCAACGGCGACGCCCCGTTCGCCCATCATTTGTTCGAGATCACGATAACTCACGCCATAGCGGCAATACCAGCGAACCGCCCACAAGATCACCTCACCCTGAAAGTGACACCACTTGAAATCGCTCATCAAAAATCTCGCTCAAACTCACCAGCGCTCTTTCCGCCTTCAATCGATTTTTTGCAACAGAGCCGTAGAGCGTGCCTTCGGGCACGCGGCGCTGAGATGCGCAACGCGGTTGCACCTTCAGGTGCGACCGACTTGCTGCATGTCAGGGTCAAGGCGGTGCTTGCGGGGGAGAGAGGGCGAGCCTTCTTTCCCCCTCAAGGCAAAAAAAAAGCCGTCCCCTGGGCGGCCCTTTGTTCCAGAATGAGGATCATCGGCAAATTATAGCCTGGAAAATGTTTGTCATTTACCAGTGCGGCTTCGACCGATGATGTGGTCCCAAACAAGACTGAGGATGGGCCGATTGCTGAGCCATTCAATCGATTCCAGCGTCGAGGCTGAAGTGCTCAGTTGAGTCATAATCCCTCTCCTTTATGCGCGACGGCAATATATACGCGGCTGCGAAGTATCCTCTCCACAAAAAAATATTCATGTTGTGCTTGGGCTTCAATGGTACAGCGCAACGCGGGACGGCTCGATAGGCCACAACCAAGGGCCTTGAGGTAGGCTTCCTTGCGAACCCAAAGCGAGAAGAAGCGTTTCCGCCGCGATGTAGATTCTGATAAAGCATGCCGCTCCGCATTCGAGAAGACAGTGCGTTCAATCGCTTCAATGTTTATTGGTTTACCATCGTCCACTTCAACATCGATCCCGAGTTGGTCAACCGGCCCGATAGCGACAGCAACTACTCTTGCGCTATGTGTAACTGAAACTGCAATTCGCTCTGCTGTTGTTTGCTTCCTGTTATGAATTTTTGAAATTACGACGAATGGTCGGCCATTCTGATAATCCAAAGGAACTTCTTGCTCGGGAATACGAAGTTGGTATGACAGCGTTCGACGAAGAAGCTGACGTGCCGCCTTGAAGCGCACTCTATCGTCTTGAAAGGTAAACTGAGCTGCAGTTGCACGTTCCGCCTCTAGTAGACCGTCATCCGAGAACGGCATTTGAAAAGCGGTTTGTGGTAAATAAGCAAGCTGGACAGTTACCAACTCTCGGGGGCTTGGCAGTTGAGGTTCGACGTTCCAACCGCCTTTCACATCAAAACGCACACGCGCTCGATGGAACTGCAATCCTGACCGCGTCAATGTCGCAACTCCGAAATAGGTATATCGCAGTCCAGATCAATCGAGTTATCAAAAATGTGCCGAGTGGTCTTTTCGGGATAGAGATTTCCACTGCGTGCACGGGATATGATGTCAACCGAGTTTACGACAAAGTCGTTGCGCCGCGATTCCACTCTGACATTGCTATAGTCGAGCAATACGCACGGCACTACCTGCAAGCCCAAGCGCAGTGCGACCTCTTGGCGATGGTGACCATCCATAATTGCAAGTGAAGTTACTTCGACCGCCACCCACTTCAACCATCTACCACAGCTCAAAACATCGTGAAACAGTTGTTGCACTTTTTGTTCTGAGTAGCATTCGTTTGGAAGAAGTTTTGTCGGTGGCAAGAACACATAAGGCGATACGAATCCATGTATTAGTACCATCGGCACGGCCTTTCTCAACACGCATATTCCGTTACGTAACGGCATCGGAGAAATCTCTTGCTGGCAATGTCGGTCGTCGCCCTATCGTGGGCCAGAACGAAGAGAACGAAGGTTCCCCTCGTTCACAAGTTTTTCCATCCGATCCAATACATTACGCAATTGACGGCGAAGGTTTTCGAGCGCGCCAGCGACTTCACCGTTATTCAGACATCTAACCAAGGTATTTGTGTCAGCCAAGATCTCCTTAGCGTTCAAGCTGATGTCGATCAGACGAACAAAGTGAGTTTGCTCGTTAAAGCTTTTGATGCTGTCAACCATCATCGGGTTACCGGACAATTCGGCGATATTCACGTAGATCTTCTCCTGGATTATCGCGAGTGCATTATGATCCTCTGGGTGACCGGATCCATTGCTCCCTTTGTGTGTTTTCGGTACACAGGATGAGGTACAGGAGTATATTAAAGGTCCTTGGCCAAGGCCCATGGAGACCGCGTATTCCAGTATTAGAAACGCAAGCTCGTATCGGGCACTCATTTCTGCCGTCGTTAGCATCTTGGCGAAGAACCCACGATTTGGTGCAGCAAGGACGAGTGACTCGACGTGAAGCCGTGTGAGTGCCTCGCGCAAGGGTGTTCTTCCAACATGGAAACGCTCTGCAAGTTGGGGGATCTGAAGTGGCTCATAAGGACGAAATCTGTAGTTGACGACATATTCTTTGAACTTTTTGTAAACTGCCCCTTGCGATAGGCAACTCTCATTGAAATGCATTGTCCCGCCCCCCGAATTGGTCAGTGTTGGGTTTAAACTCCATCAGGTCATCGACCGGAACTACTTGGCTTATTCTCATGCGTAGCTTACGATATCAGGTCGGCGTTCTCTCCTGTAGTAGTGGCCGCGATGTATAGGCTTGGTGACCGATCATGTATGCGACAATTGCTGCGATCTGTACCGCGATCGTAGTGATATACAGTGCCTCTTCTGAGAAACTCTGGCGAACAAATCCGAAAATTGCTGGGGCGAACGCATAGGTTGCTTGAGAAATTGCGACGATCAACGCGACCACTCGCGCAGTATCAAGTTTGGAGAACTCGACCTGTGCAATGAGTGGTGGCAATGAAGTTGCATTCCCGATCCCCAACCCCATCAAGGTAACGCCGGCGATCATTACAAATCCACCATCGTTTGCGGTTGAGAGAAGACAAATACAGCCAAGAACCTGCACCAGAAGGCTTATCGACGCGATAATTCGCCGATCAGCGTGGGCGGGCATGAACCAACCCACTAGCTGGCGACCGAGTATAGCCGCAGCGGTGGAGAGACCCGCAGCAAGGCCCGCTCCTTCAACACCCAAGCTGGGCACAAGGAGTGAGACAAGATGTGCCAGTAGGCCGATTTGGGCGAAAAGTGTCAGAGCCATTCCGAGCGATAGGGTGATAAAGGCTGCATCTCGCGAGAGATAGGTGACTTTGGCCACGCCGATAGGCTCGGGCTGCGCAACGCCGCCCTCTGGTATTGTCTCCCCATCTGGTAGTTGTCCCAAGCTCTCCGGTGTCTTCCGAAGAACCGTGACAGCTAGTGTTATGATGGTAAAGAACATGACGCCGCAAATGATTACAGCTGCTTGCACAAAACCGACCCACGCGATAAGAGTGACCCATAGTGGAGAGAATATCACCCCGCCGATACTTGCACCGTTGTATGCTGTACTAAGCGCTGAAGGTCGCTTTCTGACGAACCAAGGACTGACGATCGCGTTTACCGCTGCAGCACCCAGAGCCGGCCATCCGGCACCAGAAAGCAAAGTGGCCATAAAAAGTTGCCTGGGAGTCTCTGCTAACCCCCATCCAAGTACGCCTAAGGCCAGTAATGTGGCTCCGAAGATCGTGACATTTGGGAGTCCGTAGCGACGATGAAGAGCGGGCAGATTAGCAATCACTAACGCTCCGATCAGGAAATGTAGTGAGACTGCGCCTGAAACGATCGCAACGGACCACCCACGGGTTCGGACGATTGTGTCAAGATAGACAGGAGGGCCGTAGAAACCAATGCCCCATCCAAATGCCGCGACAATGAAAGCAGCAGCCACGACTCTCCAGCCATAAAAGTTGACACGGGTGCCAATCATGCTAGAAAATCCCCCAAATATGCTATTAGCGATGGCTCCTTTGTTTGAACGACATGACGAGCCCAGCTAGCCGCTTCATGACCGATGAACGGCAGATCCTGAAGACTGGCGAACGCCAAAGGATCGCGGCCCGTTTTTGCCGAGATTTTGTCGAATGCGACACCAGAGCGGAACAGTAAATCATTCTCCCACCAATATGCATTAAAGCTGGGAACGGATGAATCTAGCAAAAGAAAACCTGCAGTCGGCTCGCAAATCCATGCAGTTGCCAAAGCATGCAGTCTCGCCGTCATTCTCTTTTCCTCAACTGAGGCATACAGTTTAAAGGAACAAGTCGGAGTGGTGATCACTCTCATCGGATCGATATCGTAATGGAACATTGCTCAATCCTAAGGCATCCTATGAACTGACGCTTCGGCCGTCACCGAAGCATTGGCCGGTATTCCGTGATATGCTGTGTTGTTTTTGCAGGTAGTGACAAGAGAATGGTAACGACGGTTTCTATTGCTGAAGTTGGAGCGTTGGTTGGTGATCCAACTCGAGCAGCGATGTTGCAAGCGCTGATGGATGGTCGTGCCTTGACAGCTAGTGAACTCGCCAGCGTTGCGGGCATCACACCACAAACAGCCAGTGGGCATCTGGCTCAATTGGCGGGCGCTGGCTTGGTCGCTGTAGCGAAGCAAGGGCGACATCGTTATCACCATCTGGCAACCTCTGATGTGGCTCGAATGCTGGAAAGTTTGATGCTTGTGGCGGCGGCTAGTCCTGTACGAAGGGTGAAGACAGGGCCGCGTGATCAAGAGCTTCGGCGAGCCCGCACCTGCTATGACCACATTGCGGGCTGGCTGGGCGTTGCACTTGCAGACGCGATGGTCGAACAAAATTGGGTTGAAATGGATGAAGATGCCGCCCTCGTCACAATGGGAGGTGTTGAAAACCTCACTATGGTAGGTATTGATCTCTTACCTGCTGCCGGCCGGCGTGGGAGAAGCGTTCCGTTTTGTCGACTTTGTCTCGACTGGAGTGAGCGTCGCCCGCATTTCGCCGGTCGTCTCGGAAAAGCTTTATGCGATCACGGTCTGAAGAACGGATGGATTCGGAAACGTGATGGTTCACGCGTGTTAGACATATCCCCTGAAGGTCGACGGCAATACCGGAAGCTGTTTTGCGTTGAAATTCCTGACGTCTAGGAATCAAAATGACCCTCCGGAAAAGCGACGCTAATGGTCGTCATACGGATTAGGCTACACCCATGCGTGGAATGGAGGGCTGGGCAAGAATGCCGCGGTCATCGAGGGCTTTCACAACCCGCTCCGCCTTGATGGCAATCATGCTGAACGAATTAGAAGCACCTAAGCCATGGGATGGCTCTGCGTCACCTGATACAAAGATTGGCGGAAAACGTTCCGATATACCGACAAGACTGAAATCGTAGTTAACAACAGGTTGGTCGAACTTGTCAGTAAGAATTGAGTTCCGTAGCGGTTCGAGTAACGACGGCAGTGAGTGATCGATAAAACCGGTGGCCAATACAACGATATCCGCGTCAACGGTATTCGTTTCGTCGGTCAATCTGCTTTGTGTTTCCAGAGAGTAAACGCCGTCGGCCTTGTGTTCAACGCCGATTACTTGGGTTGCTGTCAAAAAGCGAACGCGCTCGGTCTGCAACAGCCTATCCTCATAAAGCGTTCGATACAGCGCCGAAACTGCTTCACGGTCGACAGCTGCATAGTTTGCACGAGCGGCCTCATTCAAGACGGCGCGCCGCGCGTCCGGATCAAGCGCGTAAAACTGGTCGGATTCCTTGGGGTGAAACATTCGCTGGATGAATGGGCTGTGATTGCCATGATGGAAGCCAAGCGACCGCTGCACCCCCGTAATTTGGGCGGATGGATAGGTCGCATGGAGGTAGTTGATGATTTCGATTGCGGCTTGTCCGGCGCCCACGATGCAGAATCGTATATTGCGATCATTCGGTATCTTGGTCATGTTGTTGAGAAATTGCGTCGCGTGAAATACACGTGGACCAAGGTGTTCGACGAACGGTTGCGGATAGTCCGGCTCCTGGCCCGCACAGAATACGACAGCCCTTGTCAGCACTTCGCCCTGCGCCGTGTGCACGATCACTAGGTCCTCTCCGTTCGCGGAACCCATTTCGATTCCTTTGACCGCACAATCGTATGTTACGTATTGAGAGAGAAGGTCAGCCGCCCAGGCTACGTATTCTGACCATTCAATGCGACTGACGGCCCCACCGCCTCCGCCATATACCAAAGAGCCAAACTCAAAGATCCTGTTTTTCTCCTTGAGAAAATTGGCAAACGTAAACCGGCTGCGGGGATCCCGTGGCGTTGCGAGGTCGCGGAGGTAATGATGTTGAATATCCGCGTTGCGGAATAGCAGGCCGGTCTGCCACCCGGCTGTTGTAGCGCGCTCGAAAAAGGCAACCCGATTGGCCAACTCCACGCCGGTCTTCTCGCTGTGCTCGTGAACCGCAGCTGCGAGTGAAATGCCCGCAGGTCCAAAGCCTATGCCAACAAGATCAAGGATTTTCGATTTATTCATAATGGAATCCTCAGCGACGATATGGGTAAAGAAAAATTTCAATACATCAAATATAAGCAGCATAACAACAGAATTGTCGGCGTATTCGTAATTATAATTTGGAATATATTTTATTTTATACAGCTAATGTGCTTCCATGTCACTTAGATATAAGCTAACTATTTTTATAAAACGTAATCGAATGCCGAAGAAACGCAGAGCGTTGAACGATTGCTGAAGATATACGCCTACGCAAAGGGGAGATCAGATGAGCATTTCAAGTATGGTGCCCTCAAGACGGATCGTTACGCCGGATCACTGGTACAATATACTCGCTGACCTCCCTTTCGATCTCCCACACGACATTCCCCAACAGAACGATGGCCGATCTGCGGGGCCGTTAAAAGTCCAGGTGCCGCTTGCTCTTGTTAGACAGGGTGCAACGCGGGAACGGTTCATACCGATACCTGAGCCCGTTTTGGAACGTTACAGGAGTTGGCGGCCGACGCCGCTCGTACGTGCCACGCGGCTGGAGAAGCGTCTCGGAACGGCCGCTCGTATCTACTACAAATACGAAGGCACAAATGCCAGTGGTAGCCACAAACTATGCACCGCTCTAGCCCAAGCTTACTTCTACGCGGAGGCAGGTGCACGGCGCCTCGTCACAGGTACCGGTGCTGGGCAATGGGGCACGGCGCTCGCTGTCGCATGCAAAGAGTTTGACCTTGAATGTAAGGTTTACATGGTTGGCCGCAGTTTCCGCGATAAGCCCTATCGAAAGGTGGTGATGGAGTTGAGCGGAGCCGAAGTTGTGGCCAGCCCAAGCGCTCATACTCATTCTGGTAGAAAGCTCCTCAAGCATGGTGGTATCGACGCAGGCAATATTGCGTTCGCTGTTACAGAAGCTCTTGAAGATGCACTGGCAACACCGGGAACCCAATTGAGCGTAGGTAGCGGTGAGGCATATTCCATTCTTCACTCGACAGTGCTCGGATTGGAGGCCCGTGAACAACTCGAAACTGACTTTTCCGAAAGAGCTGACGTCGTTGTCGGGTCGCTTGGAGCAGGCAGTAATTTCGGGGGAATTGCACTGCCTTTCATTGGCGACAAGATCACCGGAAAGAGCAATGTACGCTGCATTAGCGTGGAACCACAGGGCTGCCCAAAGCTCACGCGTGGCACATATGCTTATGATTATACGGACGGATCGGGAATCACGCCTCTTCAGAAGATGTATACGTTGGGATCGCAGTTTCGCACCGCCGGTCATCATGTTGGCGGTCTACGATATCACGCATGCTCGAAGATAATCAGCGCCTTACATCACCACGGCCTTATTGAACCAGTCGCATATAAACAGCTCGATGTCTTTGCAAGCGCACATCTCTTCTATCAAGAGGAAGGGATTCTACCGGCGCCGGAATCGGCTCACGCAGTACATGGCGCCATCGAAGAAGCCCGGCGGGCAGACCAAGAAGGACGTTGTCCGGTCATTCTTTTATCGCTGAGTGGGCACGGTATGTTCGACCTTTCCGCTTACGCGGGCTATTTGGCTGGAGAGCTAGAGGACGCAGTCGTCACAGACGAAGAAATTCGTCTTTCACTCGATAAGTTGCCGCAAGTTGAGGAGAATCAACTGCCCGAAGCAAGTGGAGTTCTTGCATGAGCTCGGTTGATATTCGCGAATTGGTTCTGACAGCCCTTTTTTCCGGAACCGCACGAAAAAGTCCCGATGTATCGGCGGTTTCACGCGTAATGCCTTTAGGCAACGGCGGGCTGGGAGTCAGCTCATTGACGCTGCTCAATGCTTTTGTAGTTTTAGAGCGCCATTTCGATATCGTATTCGACGATGCTGCTGTCGCATCAGCTAGCTTCGACACGCTGGGTGACCTTGAGGATTTCATCAGCAGGTTCATCGGGGATAGGAGCATTATCAATGCGGCTCGTCCCTGACTCGTGCCGTTTGGAGCTTAATTGGCCGCATCTGATGCGGGAGCCGACGACGTGCAGTGAATTTTCCCCAACGCTCGTGCTGCTGCATGGCCACGGGAAGTTCCAAGGGCATTTGTTTGACTTATTGTCCTTTGTCGACAACCGCCTTCGTATCATCGCACTGAGAGCACCACACCGCATTGGACCAGGCTCCTACCGTTGGTTCGCGTATTCCCGGTCTCCAGACGGAACCATTTACATTGACAGAGCCGAACACGAAGAAAGCCAGAGGATGCTTTTGGATCTAGTCGCCACTCTGCGTGATCGCTGTCGGGCACCGATTTTTATAGCAGGGCATAGCCAGGGGGGTATGATAGCGCTGTGTGCCGCGCTAGCTCGACCAGATTTGTTTCGTGGTTGCGCAGTGCTAAATGGGCGCCTCTTAAACGAAGTGGTTTCCCGCAAACTGTCTATGCAAAAGCAGGCAATCTCTTTCTTTATCGCGCACGGTATTAACGACGAAATAATTCCAGTTGAACGCGGCAGAAGTATTCGTGACTACCTGATGGGGCAAGGCGTCCGGCCAGTTTACCGAGAGTACAATGCCGAACATGAACCGACGCAGGAGATGTTCACCGACTTTTCTTACTGGATTGGCGATCAGCTGGACTGCATGCTTGGAAGCCGTCAGGGCTCCACACCCGCAGCACCTCATATCGGTGAGGTATCGCGATGATGAGCATCCGCCCAGTTATGCACTCTCTTTCCTATGAACTCGGCGAGATTGCCCTCGCGTATAACGCGGCGGTCGACTTTCATAAAAAACTCGCAGCATTCGATATGGTGGACGACCCTGATTTGTGGGGATGGGGCACATTCTATCGCACGTCGCGAAGTCGTGCCGAGCTTGCTGCCACAGCAGCGCAGCGGTCGCTTGATCGCGCGAAGCTTCGGCGCCCTCAAATCGACGCGGTAGTCATTTGTGGTGCATCCTTTCCGGAGTCGACTTCAGATCAGGCACGCCTTTGCAACGATATCCTCAGTCGACTCGACCTTGAACATTGTTTCGTTATAGGTGCGAGTCTCCTGCGCTGCAACAGTATGCTCGCGAGCATTCAAGTCGGAGCCGCTCTCGTCCAAAGCGGGATGTATCGACACGCGTTGGTGATCGCATGCGACAGGGTCGAAGACGAGGCAGGTCGGTTCCAGAATTTCGCGCTTTTCAGCGACTCCTCGGCAAGCTGCATCCTGTCGGCGGATAACCGGGCAGGGTATAAATTACTTTCCTTTGCGACCGCTTCGAACCCGAAAGAGATGAGCAGGGAAGGTGAAATCAGTGGAAACTTGGGCCGTATAGCGACGGAGGAAACCCTCCTCGGCACCGACATTGAGCCTCACAATGTTAGTAAAGTATTTCCACCGAACTTGCTCCGACCAATCATCCTTTTCAAGGAACGGCAAGCTGGTTTTTCGCCAGAGCAATTGTTTCTCGACAATATACCGTTGCGATCTCATTGCTTCACTGCGGACTGCATTATCAATCTCCGGGATTGTGAAGAACGCGCGCCATTTCCTGAAGGAAGCAAGATCATCTTGTGCTCTAGCGTCTCAGGCTTTCGATCGGTTCTGTTTTTTGAAAGCAAGACAAAATCAGATCTGGGTTCCGCCACCGAGGAGAGGGCGATCGCCTCGGCTGAATCCACCTCTCATCAGATACGTGCTGCACGACGCCGTTCGTGCCAGAACAAAGGAGATGGACAGTGACCGTACAACTCGTGGGAATAGGCGCTGGCCCATCAAATCTCAGCCTAGCATCTCTCCTTCATCCTCGTCGCATCTCCAATATGTTCTTTGACCGGAGTGCGGTATTTGCATGGCATGAGGGAATGCAAATTCCAGGTGCCTGCCTCCAAGTTTCCTTCATCAAAGACCTCGTCACTCTCGCCGAACCTACTAATCCATTTTCATTTCTCTCCTTCCTCCATGAGAGCGGACGTCTGTACCATTTTCTAAACGCACAATTCGACGCTGTCAGCCGGCGCGAGTTCTCAGACTATTTCGGATGGGCCGCCAGAAAGAATCCAAATATCAAGTTTGGGGAGGAGGTAGTCCGTATCCGATACGACGAGGAATTCGTTGTAGAAACAACGCAGCGGACGGTCCGAGCGCAGAATTTGGCCATCGGCGTTGGCAAGTCCCCCTATATCCCAAACTTTGCCCTGAATGGGCTCGGGCCGACACAATTCCACAGTTCAAATTATATGGAGCACCGTGGCTTACTCGCTGGCAAGCGGGTCGCTGTGATAGGTTCCGGGCAGTCCGGTGCTGAAATTGTAGACGATCTTCTAGCGGGCGCCGAGAATGTCTCTCCCTCGCATGTCACATGGGTTTCTCGACGCTCCTGCTTTTGGCCGATGGATGATGCGCCATTCACCAACGACTTGTTTATGCCAAGTCATCAGCAATACTTTGTCAGCTTACCAGAGGAGCAACGACAGAAATTCTTAATGCAGAACGTGCTCGCCAGCGATGGAATTTCATTGAATACACTTCAAAGCATCTATCAGAAGCTTTATGTTAGGCGTTTTGTAGATCGTCATTCGCGATTGGCTACACAACTGTTGCCGAATAGAACTGTGGTACAAGCTGTAAGAGACTCTTCCGGCTGGATATTGCTTGTGAAACACGGAGATAGTGGACAGACGGAGACAGTACGAACCGACGTGATCGTATGGGCGACCGGATACAGGAACGCACCGACACCTTTTTTGAAGGAAATCGAGCCTCGCATTCAGATGCAAGGTGAGGAGTTTCGCGTCGACGACAATTTCGCTGCCGTCTGGGATGGACCCTCGAACCGATCAATATTCATGCTGAATGCAAGCCGGAGTCAAAAGGGTCTGGCAGACCCTAATCTCAGCCTGTTGGCTTGGCGAAGCGCACGCATTGTTGAGCGTCTCAGTGGCGAGACGTTTCTCTACGAGCCCGCACCTTCGACGATCAACTGGACGGCAGAAACCAACAGCAACATTCAACTCGAGGTGGGGTAGGAAATGGCAAGCGAAACACTCCTTATTGTCGGTGGCGGGATCATCGGGCACATGATCGCCTGGAAGGCCTGCATGTCTGACGCCTCTCTGAATGTCACGATCATCGAACGTGATCTACCCGGAGCTGGCGCAAGTGCGCACGCCGCCGGCCTACATTTTCCGCTAAGCCGGACTAAAGATGGTCGCGAATTAAGCCTCGCAAGCCAGAATTTCTACATGTCCGCGCTGCGAGAAGACCCGTCGCTGCCAATCAGCCCCCTTGCATTGCGAATCCATTGCCCGATGGCGGCGAATGCCACACTCATGGAGGCAATGACAGATGGAGCGAACCTGAAGATCGATCCAGACGGTATGAAGGTGGCCGGAGCATTGGGTTCGGACTTACCTGTGTGGACTGCATATGGGGCAAATCGCGCCGACGTTCATCGCCTTATCATCGCAATCCGACATGCTCTCAAGGGGCGTCTTTGTGTGATTGATGGGCTGAATGTCCAGGATATTGAGGAGCGGCAAGATTCCGTCGTGGTTAAAACACGTGATGAATATTGCTTGTCTGGGGATCGGCTCGTCCTCGCTCCAGGGCCTTGGGCGCTTGATGAGCCATTTCTGCCATATGTCGAGGAACTCGGCATCCGGATCAAACGCGTTGTGGCCTTTCATGTCGACGAGGCCGAAGCGCCGCGCAATACCGTGGACCTCTTTTTTGAGGTTGACGCGTTTTTGATGCCGCGATTTGACGGCAGGACTCTCTTCAGCTTCACTCGCCTCGAGTGGGACGTGTCTCCGGACAACCTAGCTCGGGGAGTGTCGGCCGCGGACAGAGAGGAAGCCGAAGCGGTGATAGCAAAGGTCGCGCCGGGGCTATCAGGCAAGCTCCTCGGGGGACAAGTATTCTGCGACGCATATAGTCAGGATCGCGTTCCGATTGCGAAGACTGTTGGTGAAAGCGGACGGATCGCCTTTGCCGGAGCCGGGAATGGTTCAGGTTACCGGCTTGCTCCGGCGATTGCCGACAAAGCGCTCGGTGCCATTGGTCTCATGTCATAAGGGGAACTGCAAATGCGTGTATCCGAGTTCAACGAACAAGCTTTGACAGAAGCGTTCGGCATTCTCATGGCGTCGATTGACCTAACCTCATCGTTTCACGTCGGTGGCTCATATGGCCTCGTAGCACCTGGTACGGAGAGTACGCTGCACCGACATGACGAAGCAGAACTCTTTGTGATCATCTCTGGAGAAGGTCTCGTCGTCGGTGACGCTTCGGACGTGAAGCCGGTGAAGGCTGGTGACGTCATTATTATTGAGCCATTCGAAAAGCACGTCTTGAGGAATTCGGGTGAGGAGACGCTTGTATTCGTCGATCTTTATTGGCGGGATCCGCAGCTAGCCTTAACTCGCAGCGAGACCGCAGCTGACGACGACCTCATCGACAGGCCGATCTTCGTGTTTTCAACACCACCTACTCCAAACGGGGATCTTCATCTCGGACATCTTTCTGGCCCTTACCTTGGTGCGGACGTCTATACGCGATTTCAACGCATACGGGGCCGGCAAGCTTTTCACTTGACCGGGAGCGATGACTTTCAGAGCTACGTGGTAGCCAAGGCACGGGAACTGAATTCAGACCCTCAAAGCGTCGCGGAAAGATTTACCCGAGAGATCATGTCAACGCTCGAAAGCATGGACATCGAAATTCATCAGTTTACCGTCTCATCCAAAGCCGACGGATATCAAATGGCGCTCCAGGACTTCTTTGAACGCCTCGTCGCATCGCACGGGGTAATCCGGAGTCGTGAGCCTGCTGCTTTCGACAAGATCACGGGAGCATATCTTTACGAGTGTGACATCGTTGGACGTTGTCCGGCGTGTGGAGCACCATGCGGCGGAAATATTTGCGAAGAGTGTGGCGAGCCCAATCTGGCCTTCGACTTAGTTGAGCCATTATCGAAAATCTCTGGTGACGCACCCATTATCGGCGAATTGGAACGTCATGTCATTCAGATCAGTCAGCATCGCGAGCATATATTGACTGCCTTGAAAGAGGGAAGAGCTGGTCCACGTCTTCACGCTCTTGCCGAAAGAGTTCTCGCCAAGCCCGATTTTCGGGTTTGTCTAACCCATCCTCAATCCTGGGGGGTGTGTCCACGCGAACCTGTTGCTCCAGATCAGGTCATCTGGGCATGGCCAGAGATGGCCTTTGGCTTCCTGTTTGGGATTGAAGCACTTGGTGTTCGTTTACAGCAGGGCTGGAGTGCGAAGAGTCCAGACGACAAATGGAAGATTGTTCATTTCTTCGGCTATGATAATAGTTTCTACCATACTCTGCTCTATCCAGCGCTGTATAGACTGGCTTATCCGGATTGGTCGTCGGATATCGACTATCATGTGAACGAGTTTTATCTCCTCGAAGGAATGAAATTCTCGACGAGCCGCCAGCATGCGGTGTGGGGGAAAGAGGTTCTGAATCAGGAAAGCGTTGATTGTGTGCGCTTTCACTTGTGCCTCACGCGGGGTGAAATCGCACGCGCCGACTTCGATCTCGCATCGCTCGATCGCACACGGGTCAATCTTACGACTCTGTGGGACGGTTGGCTCAACAGTTTGGGCGCGAAAGTTGCAAATGAGTTCAGTGGTGCAGCGCCAGACGCTGGCGACTGGACTTCCGATCACCGGGCCTTCCTTGGTATTTTGGAAGGTCATCGCCGAACGATCGAGTCCGAACTTTCACCAAACGGGTTCTCTCTGAACGGTGCCGCCAAGGCGGTCAACGAACTTGTCGAGTCAGTCGCACGTTTCTCATTGTCGCAACGGCCGCTCGAGAATATTGATACTGCCTTCGACCGAAATCGAACGACAGTGGCACTGGAACTTGCGGCAGCTCTGTTGCTTGCCGACACTGCCGCGCCCTTGATGCCAAGATTCGCAAAAAAACTTCACACTGCCCTCGGCGTTTCAGAGGAACGCAAATGGCCAGAAGCCGTAGAGCTACTCCAACCCGGATCTCCCGTAGGGCTTCATAACATTCGGTTTTTCGGATCAAGCTCCTTCGTATCCAAAACAGCCTTTGGGAGCGCCGCCGAATGAACGCCTCGTATGCCGAGTGCAAGTCGTTGCCGCAAGAACGTTCTATCCTCGACATTATTAATTGCGAAGAGTGGGCAAGTGACCACTTTATCACTGTCTATACTCAAGGCCGCCCTCCTGTCCGAATGACTCTCGGTGAGCTGCAGGGGACGGTCAGGCGTGTCGCATCGTGGCTGATGGATCGTGGCCTGAAAAGCGGTGATCGGATCGGTATCCTTGCACACAACAGCCTTGAATGGATACTACTAGACCTCGCATGTATACGCCAAGGCATTGTGACAGCAGGGTTCGAGCCCGAAGCTTTCGCCAGTCGGGTCGATCTCACTGACACTTACGATCTGCAACTACTCGTTTGCGATCGCCTCTGCGCTGCGGCCGTCGATGCCGGTGAGCGCTTTGTGCCACTCCAAAGTATACCGACGATAGGAACCGTTGAGGATCTCGCAATTCCGCTTCCTCCGCCGTATCGTTTCCACCTTGATGAGTGTTCAACGATCAAATTCACATCAGGCAGCACTGGCAAGGCAAAGGGCCTTGGGGCGACCGTTGGAAGCATTGACCAGTCCATACGCGGCGTACAGGCGCTCTTTCATCATGGCCCAAAGGACAAGCTATTTGTGTTCTTGCCGCTCTCACTGCTTCAACAGCGATACTGGATATATTCGGCTATCGCTTTTGGCCACGACATTGTCGTGACCGCTCCCTCCTTAGCTTTTGATGTACTTCACCGAGAAGCGCCGACGGTTGTCATGGGCGTCCCGGCTTTTTTTACAACATTAAAAGAGCGCATTGAGCATGCAGTTCTTGGGGCAGGAACACAAGCCGCCGATCTTCGCGCGGTAGCGCGTACGATATTGGGGCCGAACGTCCGTTATCTCTGGACGGGCTCCGCCCCGGTTCACCCAGACGTCCTAACATTCTTCTTCGATATGTGCGGGATTCCGCTTTTCGAGGGATACGGGATGAATGAGATTTGCATCGCAACGAAAAATCACCCCGGTGCTTATCGCATAGGAAGTGTGGGGCAGCCACTTGACGGTGTCAAAGTCATGGTCGACTCTGCGGGGATTGTACGCGTCAAACGACGGCATCCTGTCAATACTCGCTATCTTTATGCACCTCAGGGTGCCTCGGAGCAGGTTTTTGCGGATGACGGGACAGTCGTGACTGGCGATCTGGGCTATATCGATCCAGACGGCTTTCTTTATATTACCGGACGAGTTGACGATGTTGTGGTTCTGGAGAACGGACGCAATATTTATGTTCGGGAAATCGAAGAACGGATTGCCCGTATTGCTGGCGTTGCCCAAGCCATTGTATTCGGTTTCGGTCGACCAACGCTTGGCGCACTGGTTCATCCGCTACCCGGCGCCCAAATTGATATCTTGCGCTTGAAACTACAGGCCGCCGCTTCGGAATGTGATGCGCAGTTTGGCGCCATCGTAATGATTGATCACCCGTTCACAGCGGATAACGGGCTTCTCACATCTCAGGGTAAACCGCGTAGAACTGCGATCCTCGCAGCGTACACTGCTGTAATCGAAGCAGCATATGGAGGTTAACGTGAAAGATATTGAGTATCTTGTTTGCTACCAAGTCGGACTTATTGCGAAGCCAGTTCAACTTCATCCGAACGATGTCGAACTCGATGCCAACCTCACGCGTGATTATGGTGTTACGTCTATGCGTATGGTGCTTTTGATGACAGCCCTTTGCGATGAAGCTGGTGTTGCTTTGTCGATATTCACCGATGACGATCTCGCGAGCTTGCATACGCCGCGTGATCTTATCTCGATCCTTTCAAAGAACAATGTGGGAGCAGCAAAATGAGTTGGCGTGATGTATTTTCTCAAACATTGGAGACTGACCGCGTAACGCTGCGGCCACTACTTATATCCGATCGTGGGGCTTTGTCCGAAATCGCCTTTGATCCGTCCATTTGGAAGTATTTCGTGACAAGGGTTGAAACGCCGGAAGATATTGACACGTTCATTGAAACCGGCCTGGCCGATATCGCTGCACGCCGCCGCGCTGTTTTTATTGTGTGTGACCGATCGTCTGGACGCATTGCCGGAAGCATGTGCTACGGCAACTTCGCCGAGATCGATCGACGGCTCGAGATCGGTTGGTCATGGCTGGGAGCCGATTTTCGCGGGACGGGGTTAAACGGTCACGCCAAATTCGCTCTCCTATCCCACGCGTTTGAAACGCTTGATTGCGAGCGCGTGGAATTCAAAACGGATGTCCTCAACGAAGTTGCGCGACGCGGTCTCATAAAAATCGGGGCACGAGAAGAGGGCGTCCTTCGTAGCTACAATTTTATGCCTGGGGGGCGAAGGCGGGACGCGATATACTATTCGATTTTGCGTGCCGAATGGCCCGGTGTTAAAGAGGAGCTTCATCGGCTTAATGCCGGGTTGATCAATGGATGAACCGCGTTCCCTTCTTCGATCTGGTGGGGACCTCCTACCAACGTGGCCATCACTATGGCGCGGCTGCCAAAGCGAAGATAGATGAATTCCTTCGCGACGGGCTTGCCCGTCTTGATGCGTTCCAAGCAGATCGACCGATCTTGGCAGATTTTGAACAGCTGCTTATGCAGTATGGAGAATCGATCTCTCGGCAGACGCCCGAGCTGTTCGTTGAAATTACCGGGATCGCGAAGGGAGCCCAGATTCCTGTATCAGCGGCAATGTTGCTGCAATGCAGACGAGAACTGGCTGGATATTCGCGCTTTACCACAACGGGGGACTGTACAACCTACGCCGATCTTCGCCGCAAGCCTATCCTCGCCCAAACGATCGATCTTGCCGGCGACATGGAAGATCAGATATGCGTACTGCGCAACCGAAATAATGAGAGTGGCCGGACATCTCTCCTTGTGAGCTTCACCGGCCTGCTCGGATATCTCGGCCTGAACGACCGTGGACTGGCCATCGGCATCAATCTCGTACTCGGTGGTCAGTGGAGGCCTGGAATTCCGCCTTATCTCTTGATCCGGCACCTTCTCGATACGGCTTCGAGCGTCGAGGAAGCCATCGAGCTTCTTGCTGACTTTGACATCGCGAGCTCTCGCTGCTTCGTGCTATGCGATAGGACACAAGCCGCTGAGGTCGAAATCGTTAATGGTAACGTTTATGTTCGACGCGGAAATGTCATCGCACACACCAATCACTTTCTTAATCCGCAACTGACCAAGTTCGACGAACTCAATGTTTTCGCGCGAAACGGTTCCGTGCGCCGTCTTACAGAGTGCCGCCGTTGGCTTGATGAACACCACGGTCGCGCGAAGCCTGAAGAGATTCTTGATTTCCTTTCAAAACCACCGCTGTTCGTTCCAGATAGAGGCGATCGAGGTCGTGAGAAGACGGTCGCGGCAGTTGTGCTTCTTCCGGCAAAGGGGACGATCTATTTGCGTCCAACAGATCCAAACCAGTCTAATATTGTACGTTTCAATTTAGAAACATTAGATCAACCAGATTATCAATCCGCGGCAGGAGAAATTGTATGACACTGCCTAAATCAACGATAAATCGCGTGGCTCCCAAGTCATTACGATATCTCGACGCGGCCTACGTTAAACTTCCCTTTTTCGAGGAACGTCATGTTTCACTCGCCCATAGTATAGACGAATGGTTGATCAAACGTGATCCAGAGATCACTGCGATACTGGAACTGGAACCATCGGAATCCGTGCATGGCTTTGTGCGCATTCTCGGTCGGGACGGTTGGTTGGACATCATTCGTCGAGATCCTCCGGATCTACGCGCTGTGGTACTGATACGAGAAGCCTTGGCGTATCGTCATGATCTGCTTGATTTTGCCTTTGGTATTCAGGCACTTACGGCGGCAGCATTGGTGATGTGTGGAGAAAGCTTCCAGAAGGATCGCTACCTGCGAGAACTCGCTACAGGCGCCTGTGTCGGATCTTTTGCCCTTTCCGAAAAAGGAGCGGGCTCGAACCTGATGGCGGTCCAACTATCGGCTAGCGAGACTGAAGGTGGGTTCTTGCTGAATGGCAACAAGCATTGGATAGCCAATGCGGATACTGCGGATCGGGTAGTCGTGCTTGCCCGGACTTCTGGCTCTGCCGGGGCGATTGGCCTCTCGTTGTTCATCGTTGACGCTTCTACTCCTGGAGTGTCATCTTCGCCCATGGGACTGATTGCGCCCCGCTCCTTCGGACACCTTCATTTTGAACAGTGCAAGGTGCCGATGGATCATCTCATCGGTCCGCTTGGGGGAGGTTTCGCAATCGCCGTTAATGTTCTGGAGCGGTTTCGTGCAACGGTGGGAGCAACTGCGAACGGTTTCGCGCGTCGAGCGCTTCATGAAGCGCGAGGCTATGCCCGTAAACACGATATTCGGAATGAACGACTGGCCGACCTTCCGGTCATTTGCCACATGTTTGCGAATATAGCGACAACGCTGGAAGCTGCGCAGCTCACAGTTGCGAGGGCTGCGTGGGAAATTGACCTTGACCGCGATAGCTGTGCAGCACGATCTTCGCTCGCCAAGTTGCAAGCGACCGAAGGCGCTCAATCGATAGTAGATCAATGCCTTCAAATTTGCGGTGCGAGTGGTCTTCTAAAAGGGGCGATCACGGAAAGGTTGTATCGAGAAGTTCGGTCACTTCGCATTTACGAAGGCACATCGGAAATACAACGAAACATCGTTGGTTCCGCAGTCGCAAATCTGGAGATGGGATAATTCAGATCAAAGGTTAAATCAGAATTATGATCATAAAAATCGCTAGCGATCTCGACCTCGCGTTTCCAAATTACGGACAGTTCTTGGACTATTGCAAAGGATAGCGGCTGCATATGGTGCCGAGGAAACTCGCATCGTTCTGATATTGTTAACTGAATACTAGCGGTATGATTATCGAGGAATATATTTTGATTCAAACTAGGCGGCGTGGACGAATTTGAGCCAGTATCGTGC
>MKVZ01000003.1:0-83006 GCA_001898995.1 Rhizobiales bacterium 63-22
GGCTGGCCGACATAAGGGTTTTCGGCAAAGGCAGCGCCGCCACTCAAAGCGAGGACAGCAGCGGCGAGAACAAACTTTTTCATTTTCATCTCCTTGTTAACGGGAGCGGCGTTTTCTTGCGTCGTTCCGATGACCCTCAAATGGGTGACAATCGGCGAAAGTTCCAGTAACAAAAAAGTTTTCCATATCACGCGTTTGTGCGACAAATTTCCGACCGTTTTAAATCGTGATTTATTTTATCAAATAAAATCATATAGCTATAATTCGACATCTCCTTCACATCGCCGTTATACGGTAGCTATCGTTCATAAAACGCGAACAGTCCGTATCATGATATCGTCCAATATAAGTGAACAATTGCCTTGTTTCAGCCCGTCACGCGAAATGGCGCGCGATTCATCGTCCGGCCGAGGCCGATCTGAAGGCATGAAAAAGGCCGCATCGAAATGCGGCCTGTCGTTTTATCCGAAGTTCGATCTATACGGTTAGTTGTGGGCGACGGCGACGGCGCGCCCCACGATGGAAACCCACTGACCGGAATTGGCCGCCGACTGCATCTTGATATAGCGGTAGGGCGTCTTCTCGACCGGCAGCACCGCATCGTTGAGACTGTCGAGAATATAATCGCCATGGTCGGTGCGCACCGTCAGCACCACATGCGCCTCGCTGCCCTCCACCAAGGTGATCAGCAACAGGGACGGGCTGATGCCCCGCGCCATCAGTTCGGCGCGCTTCATCAGCACATAATCCTCGCAATCGCCCTTGCCGTTGCGCGGGATGGTCCAGTAATCACGCTTGCCGTAATTGTCCCAGTCCGACATCGGCTTGATGCGGTGGTTGACCGAGCGGCTCACCGATTGCAGCAGCGCCATGCGCTGCGGCGTCAGCTTCATCGGCGGCATCACGCGATGCGCGGTGCAGTCGCGCGGATTGCGGCGGCAATAATCCTTGTGACCGTAAGGAATACTCGTCAGGCCGCCGGAGGCGCTCCATTCCGCGGCGCTGGCCGGAACGGATGCCGCGCCGAAAAGTGCCATCATGCCTGCCAACGCACCAATGATCCGGCGCATGCGCATTCTCCCACTTCATATGTCCCGCCGCACGGCCCGTTTTCCGGGTCTCGTTATCAACTTTTCTTCACATAATGATGACAAGGCCCCTGGCGTCAAGGAAATTCCAATTCCGAGCCGGCACAGCTACCGGTCGCGCTGTGGAACAGCCTCGTACCTTTGTCGGGAATGCAGGTCTTTGCCGGTCGCATTTCCGGACGCAAAACCGCTTCGCACTTTTGCTGGAAATGCTCTAGTCTCCCCACACGATTCTCCCGTTTCGGAAGCCCGCATCTCATGACCCTGCCCGTCGATCCCGCCGCGAATCTTGCCGCTCTCATCCGCTGCCCCTCCGTCACGCCCGCAGAGGGCGGCGCGCTGACCGCGCTGGAAGCCATGCTGGACCCGATGGGCTTTTCGGTCGAACGGCCCGTATTTCACCACGAAGACACGCCGGACGTGGAAAACCTCTATGCGCGTCGCTCAGGCAACGGCCCGCATCTGATGTTCGCCGGCCATACCGACGTCGTGCCGCCCGGCGACGAAAGCGCATGGAAGCATCCGCCCTTTTCCGCCGCCATCGAGGACGGCGTGATGTACGGGCGCGGCGCGGTGGACATGAAGGGCGGCGTGGCCTGTTTCGTCGCGGCGGTAGCCCGCCATATCCAGAAAAACGGCCATCTGAACGGCAGCATTTCCTTCCTCGTCACCGGCGACGAGGAAGGCCCCGCCGTCAACGGCACGGTGAAGCTGATCGAATGGGCGCACGGGCGCGGCGAGAGCTGGGACGCGGCAATCGTCGGCGAACCGACCAATCCGGATGCGCTCGGCGACGCCATCAAGATCGGACGGCGCGGCTCGCTGTCCGGCCGGATCACCGTGCAGGGCGTGCAGGGCCATGTCGCCTATCCGCATCTGGCCGACAATCCGGTGCGCGGCATCACGGCGCTGATCGAAAGCCTGCTCTATCCCGCCTTCGACGAAGGCACCGCCGATTTTCAGGCCAGCAACCTCGAAATCACCAGCGTCGATGTCGGCAACAAGGCCACCAACGTCATTCCGAACAAGGCGACGGCGGCCTTCAACATCCGCTTCAACGACACGTGGAGCGTGGAAAGCCTCAAGGCGGAGATCGTCTCCCGGCTCGACCGGGCGGCGCGCGACACGCGCCTCAGGCCGGGACGGACCGATCCCGTCGCCCCCGTCGCCTATGAACTGGTCTGGAACGAAAGTCCGAGCCATGTCTTCCTCACCCGCGACGAGAAGCTGATCGGCACGCTCGCCACGTCGATCGAGACAGTGACGGGCAGGCGGCCGGAACTCTCCACCTCAGGGGGCACTTCCGATGCGCGCTTCATCAAGGATTATTGTCCGGTGGTGGAATTCGGCCTCGTCGGCCGGACCATGCATATGGTGGACGAGCGCGTGGCCCTTGCCGACCTTGAGGGCCTGACCCAGATATATGAGCGTTTCATCGCCGATTTCTTCGCATAAAGGATTTTCATGCCGAGCCTGGACGATATTTTCAGGTATTTCCGGGGTGCGTGGGCCATGATGCTTGGCCGCAGGAGCGGCCTCGACGACCTCGACATATCGGCGGAGGGCTTCTGGTCCTCCTTCTGGGGGATCGCGGTGGCGCTGCCGCCGCTCTTCGCGAGCTGGGTCGTCTTCGCCGCCAACCTGACGGCGGGACGCGAGGATGCGGGCCTGCGGCTTACCCTTGTCACGCGCGCGGCCGTCATCGATCTGATCGCATGGGTGCTGCCGCTGGTCGTGCTGGCCCTCGTCGTGCGGCGCGTCGGCATCGGGCGGCGCTTTGCGCCCTATGTTATCGCCACCAACTGGGGCAGCGCGCTGCTGGCATGGCTTTTCGCGCCGATCACGCTGCTGCAACTCTTTTTTCCCGAGCGCAACGACGTGGCCACACTGCTCGCCCTCGTCATGTTCTGCCTGTCGGTCGTGCTCAGCTACCGGCTGACCTTCGTGGCGCTGCAACGCCCGCACACCTATGCCGCACCCTTCTTCGCCTGCATGTTCTTCGGCTCGCTGTTCATAACGGCCGTGCTTCAGCAGCTTCTGGGCATCGGCTTCGACGCGCGGGCCTATTAGAGCATTTCCAGCGAAAGTGCGAAGCGGTTTCGCGCAGGATAATGCGTAAAAACAAATAGATAGAGTGCGCTCCCTCAAAAGGGAAAAGCGTAATCGACACCGATGAGATAAAGCCCATAGGGCGGGGCCACTTGCCCGCAGGCCTTGCGGTCGCGCGCTTCCAGCGCGGCCTGAAGGTCGTCCGCCGTCCATCGCCCCACGCCGACCTCCATCAGGCTGCCCGCAAAGGACCGCACCTGATTGTGCAGGAAGGAACGTGCCGAAACCCGCATTTCCACGGTATCGCCGTTGCGCGTCACGTCGAGCCGGTCGAGCGTCTTGACCGGGCTTTTCGCCTGACATTGCGTGGCGCGGAAGGTGGTGAAATCGTGCTCGCCCAGAAGCCGCTGCGCGGCCGCGTGCATGGCCTCGTGGTCGAGCCGCTTCTGCACCCACCATGCCCGCTGATGATCGATGGCGAGCGGCGCGCGCCGGTTGTGGATGCGGTAGAGATAATGCCGCGCGCGCGCGGAAAAGCGCGCGTCGAACGTGTCGGTCGTCTTCTCCACATTGAGAATGCTGACGCGCTCGTCCGCCATGACCAGATGGGCATTGACCGCGTCGCGCACCTTCGACGCCGCCCAGTCCTTCGTCAGGTCCACATGCGCCACCTGCGCGGTGGCATGCACGCCGGCATCTGTGCGTCCGGCAGCGCTCAACGTCAAATCCTCGCCGCAGAATTTCTTCAGCGCCTGTTCGATGGCGGCCTGCACGGTATGACCGTTTTCCTGCCGCTGCCAGCCCGCATAGGGCGTGCCGTCATATTCGACCGTGAGCCTGTAGCGCGGCACCGCTCAAAAAACCTTCGTAACCGGCGCTCCACGCAGAAAGTCCTGCGCCGGCATGGGCTTGCCGCCTGAACGCTGCAGCGTGACGAGCCGCACCGCGCCTTCCCCGCAGGCCACCGTAAGCCGGTCGTCCAGCAATGTGCCGGGCATGCCGGAACCATCGGCAAGCGCCGAACGCAGCAGCTTCACCCGCTCAGCCCTGCCGTTGATTTCCATCTCGCACCATGCGCCGGGAAAAGGCGACAGGCCGCGAATGGCATTGTGCACGTCGCGCGCCGGTTTCGACCAGTCGATACGCGCCTCGGCCTTGTCGATCTTGGCGGCATAGGTGACGCCCTCATCCGCCTGCGGCTGGAGCGTCAGGCTCTCGCGCTCCAGAGCGCCCAGCGCGCGCACCATCAGGTCGGCGCCGATCAGGCTCAGCCGGTCGTGCAGTTCGCCGGCCGTCATGTCGGGCGTGATGGCGACCATCTCGGCCATGGCGACCGGGCCGGTATCCAGCCCCTCGTCCATCTTCATGATCATCATGCCGGTCTCGCTGTCGCCGGCCATGATCGCGCGCTGGATGGGCGCGGCCCCGCGCCAGCGCGGCAGAAGCGAGGCGTGGCCGTTGTAGCAGCCCAGACGCGGCGCATCGAGCACGGCCTTCGGCAAAAGCAGCCCGTAGGCGACGACGATGGCCACATCCGCGTCGAGGCTGGCGAAAACCGCCTGCTCATCGGCGCCTTTCAGGCTTTTCGGCGTGAAGACGGGAATGCCGAACTGCTCGGCCTTTTCATGCACCGGCGAACGGGTCAGTTCCATGCCGCGCCCGGCGGGACGCGGCGGCTGCGAATAGACGGCGACCACCTCGTAGCCGTGCCCGATGATGGCGGTGAGGATCGGCACGGAAAATTCCGGCGTCCCCATGAAGACGATGCGCATCCCAGTGGCCCGATTCCGACATTTGCATCCCGCAGATACCAGCCGCCCAAGCAAATGTCGGAATCAAGGGGCCACTGGCAAATTCCAGAATCGAGTGGAACTTCGGAATTCGACATTTGCTCGTCGCCCGATGGCAAACGGGAGGCAAATGTCAAATTCGTTCCACTAGAGAGCTTTCGCCGGCGCGCGGTCCCTGGCCAGCTTCCTGAACTTCTTGATGACCATGTCGCGCTTGAGTTTGGAAATATAATCGATGAACAGCACGCCGTTGAGATGATCCAGTTCGTGCTGGAAGCAGGTCGCCATCAGCCCGTCGACTTCCATCGCGTGCGGCTTGCCGTCGAGATCGAAATACTCGACCTTTACCCGCGCGGGGCGTTCCACTTCCGCATAATATTCCGGGATCGAAAGGCAGCCTTCCTCATAGGTGCTGCGCTCGTCCGAGGACGATACCACGCGGGGGTTGACGAAGACGTGCGGCGCCTTCTCCTCGCCGTCCTTGGCAAGGTCGATGACCATCATCCGCAGCGGCACGCCGACCTGAATGGAGGCAAGCCCGATTCCGGGCGCGTCATACATGGTGTCGAGCAGATCGCCGGCGAGTTTGCGCAACGGATCGTCGAAGCGCTCCACAGGCTTCGACACCTGACGCAGGACGGGATCGGGGAGAATGACGAGCGGTTTTACAGACATGGTTTTCACCTAATCGCTCCAGCGGGAATCGTCAATCGCGCTTTGGCGCGCTTTGATGCCCATTACAAAATGTTCCTGTTTTGATCTCTTCAAGCCGATGCGAATCAGCTAGACTCGCGAAATGGAAAACCAGAACCTTCTCGATGAACCGCTGCTGCGGCTCGGTGCGACCTCCTTCACGCTCGGCGGCATATTGCTTGCAGGCATCGTCATCCTCGTCGCCTGCCTTGCGATCTTCCTGATCGCGGCGGCCCGTTCGGCGCGGCTTCGCGCGGTAGCGGAGGCGCAGGCCGAGGACCGCGCCCGCGACGCGGAACTGCGCATGGCGGAGATCCTCAAGGCGCAGGCCGAGATGCAGGGCCGCATGCAGACCATGGCCGAGGTGTTCGGCTCGCGGCAGGCCGAACTCAACCAGTCGATCCGCGAAAGGCTCGACGGCATGACGCACCGCATCGGCCAGACCATGACGGAGCAGACCCGCTCGACGCATGAGAACCTAGCGAAATTGCAGGAGCGGCTGGCGGTCATCGACACGGCGCAGAACAACATCCAGTCGCTGGCCGGACAGGTGGTGCAGTTGCAGGCGATCCTCGCCAACAAGCAGACGCGCGGCGCCTTCGGCCAGTCGCGCATGGAAGCGATCGTCGCCGACGGCCTGCCGCAGGGGGCTTATGAATTTCAGGCGACGCTTTCCAACGGCACGCGGCCGGACTGTCTCGTGCGCATGCCCAACAATGCGCCGTCGCTCGTCATCGACGCCAAGTTTCCGCTGGAAGCATGGAACGCCATGCGCGAGACCGAACAGCCGGAACCCCGCAAGGCGATGGCGGCGCAGTTCCGCCGCGACATGGAAATCCATATCAAGGATGTTTCCGACAAATATCTGCTCGCCGGCGAAACGCAGGATACGGCCTTCCTGTTCGTGCCGTCGGAATCGATCTTCGCCGATATTCACGAGCATTTCGAGCCGCTGGTGCAGCGCGCGCACCGGGCGCGGGTGGTGATCGTTTCGCCCTCGCTTTTGATGCTTTCCATTCAGGTGGTGCAGGCGATCCTGAAGGATGCGCGCATGCGCGAGCAGGCGCATGTCATTCAGGGCGAGGTGATCCGGCTGATGGAGGATGTGGGCCGTCTGGACGAGCGCGTGCGCAAGTTGCAGACCCATTTCGTGCAGGCCAACAAGGATATCGACGATATTCTGGTGTCGTCGTCCAAGGTCACGAAGCGCGGCGCGAAGATCGAGGCGCTGGAATTCGGCGAAAAGCCCGCCGAGGAGGCCCCTCGCCCGCAGCCCCGGCAGGCGGAAGGCTCGCCCGGTCAATTGCACCTGCGTGTTGTGGACGAGGACTGATCCCGTCCTGCAAGGCGGCCCGCAAACCTGCCGGCCCGCTTATTCGGGCTTCAGCTTGTGGTCGGAATGGCCAAGATCGCGATCGGGCCAGACGAGATCGCGCAGGCGCTGCTTCAACACCTTGGCTTCCGGGAACCCGCCGTCGCGCTTGCGTTCCCAGATCAGTTCTTCGCTGCCATCCGGCATATGCACGCGGATTTCAAACACCCCGCCGGAGCCGGGCCGCAGCGCCACTTCGGCAAGATCCAGCCCGAAGGTCTGCAACAGTTCCTGCGCCAGCCACGCCGCCCGCAACATCCAGTTGCACTGGGTGCAGTAGGTGATGGAGATGCGGGGATTCACAAACATCGAGCAGGTCTTCCATGTGAGGATGTCCAGTCTTGCCAGATGACGCGCCGGCGCTCAATATCCGACTTTCACTGGCGGTTGGGGGCGGCCATGGAAATCACCGTTTACATACTGCGCTGCGCGGACGGCTCTTACTACACCGGTCTGACCAAGCAGAATATCGAGGCGCGGCTCTGGGAGCATAATGAAGGCGTCTATGACGGCTACACGAAAAAGCGCCGTCCCGTCGCGCTGGTTTTCACCGAAACCTACGACCGCATGGTTGAAGCCATCGCCCGCGAGCGGCAGATCAAAGGATGGTCGCGGGCCAAGAAAGAAGCGCTGATGGCATTGAACTATGAAAGTCTGCCGGCGCTGTCGAAACGAGGGCCATCGAAGGGCTGAAACGCCTCCCCCCTCATCCTGAGGAGGCCGTAGGCCGTCTCGAAGGACGAGGGCGGGCGCGGTGCGTTTCCCTCGCCCTTCGAGACGCCGTTTTCAACGGCTCCTCAGGGTGAGGGAAAAGGAAGCCAAGGCGCTGCTATAGCGCCCTCGTTACCGTCGAAGGATCACTCATCCCCCATCTTCAGCGCCTGAATGAACGCCTCCTGCGGGATTTCCACCTTGCCGAACTGGCGCATGCGCTTCTTGCCTTCCTTCTGTTTTTCCAGAAGCTTGCGCTTGCGCGTCACGTCGCCGCCGTAGCACTTGGCCGTCACGTCCTTGCGCAGCGCCGAGATCGTCTCGCGCGCCACGATGCGGCCGCCGATGGCCGCCTGAATCGGAATCTTGAACATGTGCTGCGGGATCAGTTCCTTCAGCTTTTCGCACAGCGCCCTGCCCCGCTTTTCCGCTGCCGAGCGGTGTACCAGCATGGACAGCGCGTCCACCGGCTCCTCGTTGACGAGGATCGACATCTTGACCAGATCGCCCTCGCGATAGTCCGACAGGTTGTAGTCGAACGAGGCATAGCCCTTGGAGATCGACTTCAGCCGGTCGTAGAAATCGAACACCACTTCATTGAGCGGCAGGTCGTAGGTGATCATGGCGCGCGGGCCGACATAGGTCAGGTCGATCTGGATGCCGCGCCGGTCCTGACACAGCTTCATGATCGCGCCGAGATAATCGTCCGGCGTCATGATCGTCGCCCTGATCCACGGCTCCTCGATGGAGGCGATCTTCACCACGTCCGGCATGTCGGCGGGATTGTGCAACTCCTTCTGCGTCCCGTCCGTCATGTTGAGGCGGTAGACCACCGAAGGCGCCGTGGTGATGAGGTCGAGATCGAACTCGCGCTCCAGCCGCTCCTGAATGATCTCCAGATGCAGAAGCCCCAGAAACCCGCAGCGGAAGCCGAAGCCGAGCGCGGCCGAGGTCTCCATCTCGAAGGAGAACGAGGCGTCGTTGAGGCGCAGCTTGCCCATCGCGCCGCGCAAGTCTTCGAAATCGGCGGCATCGACCGGGAACAGGCCGCAGAACACGACAGGCTGGGCAGGTTTGAAACCGGGAAGCGGCTTCGTCGTCGGGCGACGCTCGTCGGTGATGGTGTCGCCGACACGCGTGTCGGCCACTTCCTTGATGGAGGCGGTGATGAAGCCCAGTTCGCCGGGGCCGAGTTCGTCCACCTGCACCATCTTCGGGGTAAACACGCCGGTGCGCTCCACCGGATAGCGCGCGCCCGTGCCCATCATGCGGATGGTCTGGCCCTTTTTCAGCACGCCGTCGATCACGCGCACCAGCACGATGACGCCGAGATAGGAATCGTACCAGCTATCGACCAGCATGGCCTTCAGCGGCGCGCTGCGGTCGCCTTCCTTGGGCGCGGGCAGCTTTTCGACGATCGCCTCCAGCACGTCCTCGATGCCGAGGCCGGTCTTGGCGGAAATCTCCACCGCGTCGGAGGCGTCGATGCCGATCACTTCCTCGATCTGCTGCTTCACGCGCTCCGGCTCGGCCGCCGGCAGGTCGATCTTGTTCAGCACCACCACGATCTCGTGGTTGTTGTCGATGGCCTGATAGACGTTGGCGAGCGTCTGCGCCTCGACGCCTTGGCTGGCGTCCACCACCAGCAGCGAGCCCTCGCAGGCCGCCAGCGACCGCGACACCTCATAGGCGAAGTCGACGTGGCCGGGCGTGTCGATCAGGTTCAGCACATAGTCCTCGCCGTTCTTCGCCTTATAGGTGAGACGGACGGTCTGGGCCTTGATGGTGATGCCGCGCTCGCGCTCGATATCCATCGAGTCGAGGACCTGATCCTTCATCTCACGCGTGTCCAGCCCGCCGGTCAATTGGATGAGGCGGTCGGCCAGCGTCGATTTGCCGTGGTCGATATGGGCGACGATGGAGAAATTGCGAATGTGGTCAAGTGGTGTGCTCATGCGCGCGATTTACCAGCAAGCCGCCAAAACGCAAAGCGGTATTGCGCAGGAAAGGCGGGAAAAGCGGCCTCCGTCGCAGTCGTGTGGTGGATTTGCAGTTCCTGTCATTTGCATGGCATTCGCGTTCAGGAGCTTCAAATCCATAAACCACACGAGATTCAATGAGTTGCTCGTGTGGCTTCGAATCCGAAATTCGCTCGTTACGCTGCTCCCGAGCGATGCGAATTTCAGATTCGCCACACGAGTGACAACAAGTCCCCTTTGCCTCGGCGAAAAAAGGCGATAAATCAGCCGGAAAAGCCCGCTCTTTATCGGCGGCGCGATCAGGCTTTCACGCAGGAGTTCAACCATGCAGACCGAACCGAACGAAGTCCACAACAGGCCGAAACTGGTCACGGTGTTCGGCGGCTCCGGCTTTGTCGGGCGCGCGGTCGTCGCGGCGCTGACCAGACGCGGCTACCGGGTACGTGTGGCCGTGCGCAAGCCGGAAATCGCCTATTATATCCAGCCGCTCGGCAATGTCGGCCAGATCCAGATGGTGCAGGCCAATGTGCGCCACCGCGCCTCGCTCGACCGCGTGATCGCGGGTGCCGACCATGTGGTGAACCTCGTCGGCATCCTGTCGGAAAGCGGCCGCCAGCGTTTCAACACGGTGCATGTGCTGGGTGCCAAGAACATCGCCGAAGCCGCGAAGGCCGCCGGCGTGCCGATGACGCATCTCTCCGCGCTCGCCGCCGATGTCAACTCGCCCTCGCACTATGCCCGCACCAAGGCCGAAGGCGAGAACGCGGTGCTTTCCGCGCTTCCGGAGGCCGTCATCCTGCGCCCCTCGCTCATTTTCGGCCATGAGGACGGCTTCTTCAACCGCTTCGCCAACATGGCGCGCTTCTCGCCCTTCCTTCCGGCCATCGGCGGCGGCAAGACGAAACTTCAGCCGGTCTATGTCGGCGACGTGGCCGAGGCGATCGCCCGCTCGGTGGACGGCAAGCTGATGCCGGGCGGCGTCTACGAACTCGGCGGGCCGGACGTGCAGCCTTTCCGCAACTGGATGCAGGATATGCTGGCGGTGGTCGGCCGCAAGCGTCTCATCGTCTCCGTGCCGTGGTGGCTGGCGAGCCTGCAAGGCGCGATCCTCGGCCTGCTGCCCAGTCCGCTGCTGACCACCGATCAGGTCCGGCTGCTGAAAAGCGACAATGTGGTTTCCGCCGATGCAGTCAGGGAAGGCCGCACGTTGCAGGGCATGGGCATCACGCCGGAAGCCGTGGACGCCATCCTGCCCGCCTATCTGTGGCGCTACCGCGTCGCCGGACAGTATTCGAAGCCCCGGCCGGTCTGAGCCTGCCCGCAGCGCTTCATGACGAAAGCCATCCGCTTGATGCGGATGGCTTTTTTGTTGCATGGCCACATACCGCCCGAAAGATCAGGCCGGGCGCGATACAGGGGCAAGTTCTGGCGATTTCCGGAAAGATCGTTCCGGATCATAATGACATTGTAATCGATGCTTATAATAACCAGAGGATATTGCCATGAAGCATATTGCAACCACTTCCCTACTGTCGATCGCCATGCTGGCCGCAGCCGTTCAGGCCAGCTCCGCCTGCATGCTCCAGACGCCCCTGCCGCCCTATTGCCATGTCAAATGTACGGCGGATACCTGGGGCAAGGGCTTCTGGGAATTCGAGAAATGCTACATCGGGGCGCCCAACCCGAATGCGGGCTGAGCGGCCGGAAATCGTGGAGCGCCGTCACGGCGCTTCACGGGCTTTCAGCCCCAGACCGACAGTGCGGCCAGTCCCGCGGCACCGACGATCAGCCGCCACCACGCAAACAGCGTGTAGCCATGGCGTGATACGTAATCGAGCAGGGAGCGCACCACGAACACGGCGCAGATGAAGGCGAACACGAAACCCACCGCGATCAGCGCGCCGTCGTTGAAGGTGAGCATGCCGCGGCTCTTGTAGAGATCGTAGGCGAAGGCGCCGGCCATGGTCGGCATGGCGAGAAAGAAGGAGAACTCCGCCGCCGAGCGCTTGTCGGCGCCGAGCAGCAGCGCGCCGACGATGGTGGAGCCGGAGCGCGACGCACCCGGAATCATGGCGAGGCATTGCGCGAAGCCGATGGCGAGGCAGACCGGCAGCGGAAAATCCATCGCGTCGTGATAGCGCGGCCGCAATTCATACCGCTCCACCCATAGCAGGACGAAGCCGCCCAGGATGAGCATCACGCAGACCAGCGCCGGCGTCTCGAACAGCACACCCTTGATGAAGCCGTGCGCCAGCACGCCGATGACGACGGCGGGCAGAAAGGCGATGAGAATGCCGAGTACGAAACGCCGCGTGCGCGCGTCGCGGTGAAAATCCGCCGCGATCCTGACCAGCTTGCCGGCATAGACCGTCAATATGGCGAGGATCGCGCCGAGCTGGATCAGTACCTCGAAGGTCTTGCCCGTCGATTCGAAACCGAGGAAATGCGCCGCCAGCAGCAGGTGGCCGGTCGAGGAA
The DNA here is from genome assembly GCA_001898995.1 of Rhizobiales bacterium 63-22. Lineage (GTDB taxonomy): Bacteria > Pseudomonadota > Alphaproteobacteria > Rhizobiales > Rhizobiaceae > Brucella. Next base: position 12,160 of record MKVZ01000003.1, read on the forward strand.
ACCGGAAGGAACTCGGTCAGGCCCTCGATGACCCCCAGCAATGCGGCTTCCAGCAGATTTTGCATTTCCATGCGGTCGGCCCCCCTGAAGGCATGGTACGGTGACGGGATCGTGAATGCACGCGTGGCACGGGCATCCACGGCGGTTGCAGCGATTGCCCCCCGGCTGCCGGTCTCACGGCTTGTCTCGCTGCTTGTCTCGGGCAGGTATAGACCGTATAGCTTTAAAATCCGTTGAAGCGACGGCGAATCGCCCGGCGGCAGGAATGGCCTGCCCCCGTGTGGAGGCCGGTCGTCATGTCAGTCAGTCGAAAGTGCCGCGTCGATCATGCTTACGCTCTTTCATCACCCCATGTCTTCGGGTTCACGCTATGTGCGGCTCATCCTTGGCGAATACGGCGTTGAGGCGGAACTGATCGAGGAAAGACCGTGGTCGCGGCGCAAGGAGTTTCTGGCGCTGAATCCCGCAGGCACCCTGCCGGTGCTTCTGGCCGAAAACGACCTGCCGGTGGCGGGCGCCACCGTCATCGCCGAATATCTGGACGAGACGCGCGGGGCGCTCAAGCGCAACCGCCGCCTTTTGCCCGAAAGCCCGATGGAGCGCGCCGAGGTGCGCCGGCTCGTGGACTGGTTCCTGCTGAAATTCGAGAACGAGGTGACGCGCCACATCGCGCGCGAGCGCGTGTTCAAGCTCCAGATGGCGGCGGAAATGGGCGGCAGCGCGCCCGATTCCACGGCGATCCGCGCCGCGCGCACCAATATCCGCCAGCACATGAAATATATCGACTGGCTGGCCGCCACGCGCGACTGGCTGGCCGGCAACCAGCCGAGCTATGCCGACATGGCGGCGGCAGCGGCGGTTTCCGTGCTCGACTATCTGGGCGAGATCGAATGGGGAGAGACGCGCGCCGCGCGCGACTGGTATGCCCGCATGAAATCCCGCCCCGCCTTCCGCCCGCTGCTCTCCGACCGCGTGCGCGGGCTTGCGCCGGTGGCCCATTATGGCGATCCCGATTTCTGAACCGAAGCAAATCCGGCTCAGGCGCTTCCTCGTCGAGGAAGCAAGGGCGGCCGGCTTCGATGCCGTCGCCTTCACGACCCCCGACGCGATCCCGAAGGCGCCGGAACGCCTGCGCCAGTACATCGCCGACGGGCATCACGGCGACATGGTCTGGATGGAGGAGACGGAAGAACGCCGCGCCAGCCCCGGCGTGCTGTGGCCCGAGGTGCGCTCCATCATGATGCTGGCCATGAATTACGGACCGGAGACAGACCCGCGCGCCGTGCTGGCCATGAAGGATCGCGGCGCCATTTCCGTCTATGCGCAGAACCGCGATTACCACGAGATCATCAAGGGCAAGCTCAAGCATGTGGCGGGCCGCTTCGCCGCCCGCGCCGGCGCGGACGTGAAGGTCTTCGTCGATACGGCCCCGGTGATGGAAAAGCCGCTGGCGGAAGCCGCCGGCATCGGCTGGCAGGGCAGGCACACCAACCTCGTCAGCCGCGAGCACGGCTCATGGCTGTTTCTGGGATCGATCTTCACCACCGCCGAAATCGCGCCCGATGTGCCGGAGCGCGACCATTGCGGCTCGTGCCGCGCCTGCCTCGACGCCTGCCCGACAGATGCCTTTCCCGCGCCCTACCGCATCGACGCACGCCGCTGTATCTCCTATCTCACCATCGAGAACAAGGGGCCGATCCCGCACGAATTCCGTGAGGCGATGGGCAACCGTATCTATGGCTGCGACGATTGCCTTTCCGTCTGCCCATGGAACAAGTTCGCGCAGGCCGCCAGCGAAATGAAGCTGAAGCCGCGCGAGGAACTGAAGGCGCCGCACCTTGCCGACCTGCTCGCGCTTGACGATCCGGCGTTCCGGGCGCTCTTTTCCGGTTCGCCCGTCAAGCGCATCGGGCGTGACCGCTTCATCCGCAACGTGCTGATCGCCGCCGGCAATTCCGGCAGCGAAACCTTGCTGCCGGCGGTGGAGGCCCTGCTCGCCGACCCCGCCCCGGTCGTGCGCGGCGCGGCCGTCTGGGCACTGCGGCGGCTAGCATCGCCTGCGCGGGCGGCGGAATGGCGCAGCCGTCTGGCTTCTGCGGAAACCGACGACGCGGTGCGGACGGAATGGACGATGGAGGACGAATGATGCGACTTTTCCTGTTCGGAGCCGGCTATTCGGCGCAAGCCTTCGCCCGCCGGATGGCCAATCTGTCCGGAGATGGCGAAAAGGAGCGCATCGACGGCACCACGCGGCATGCGCATAATTTCCCGGCGCTGGAACAGGCTGGCATCGCGCCGCACCTGTTCGACGGCGACGCGCCGGAGCTTGCTGAACCCGCTCTCGACCGGCTCGCCGGCGCCACCCATGTCGTCATCTCCATCGCGCCGGGCGAAAACGGCGACCCGGCCCTGCCATGGGTGGACGAAGCGCTCGGCCGCCCCGGCAATACGATCCGCTGGATCGGCTATCTCTCCACCGTCGGCGTCTATGGCGACCATGGCGGCGCGTGGGTGGACGAAACCACGCCCTGCAATCCCGTCTCGCGCCGCAGTCACGAGCGGCTGGCGGCGGAACAGGCATGGGCCGCACTCGGCGAGCGCCACGGCGTGCCGGTGGCGATCCTGCGTCTTTCCGGCATTTACGGGCCGGGCCGCAACGCCTTCCTCAATCTGGAGCGTGGCACTGCGCGCCGCATCGTCAAGCCGGATCAGGTCTTCAATCGCATCCACGTGGACGACATAGCGGGAAGCCTTCGCCTTCTGGCCGGAACCGATGCCGGCGGCACCTTCGACATCACCGACGACGAGCCGGCGCCGCCGCAGGATGTCGTGGCCTATGCCGCCGGGCTGATGGGCGTGACGCCGCCGCCGGAAATCCCCTTCGCACAGGCCGAGATGACGCCAATGGCGCGCTCCTTCTACGGCGAGAACAAGCGCGTTTCCAACGAACGCATCAAGGGGCTCGGCTACCGATTCGCCTTTCCCGATTACCGAACCGCCTTTTCCGTCATGTGGCGCGAGGATCGGTGGCGCTGATTGCCATCGCCGGATGCTATCGTTAGGATCGAGCCACGCATAACCGGGACAAGACCAATGGGTGAGACGAAATCGGCAGACCGATAAGCCGCAACAGACTTCCGACCTGTTGCGGCGCCCGGCCCGGAATCCCTTCATAACAGGCAGGCCGCCGCCCGATCCTTCTTTCGAGCGGATGCATGATTATGCCCATTGAAAATCGCACGGTTCCCGCATGGAGCCGGTCCCTGCCGTTTGCGCTCGCGCTCATGGCCCCTTTCGACATTCTTGCCTCGCTTGCCATGGACATCTACCTGCCGGTGGTGCCGTCCATGCCCGCGATCCTGCAAACCACGCCCGCCACGGTGCAACTAACCCTCAGCCTCTACATGGTGACACTGGGCGTCGGCCAGTTCGTGTTCGGCCCCCTCTCCGACCGCTATGGACGCAGGCCCGTCCTTCTGACGGGCGCGCTTCTCTTCGCCCTGTCGTCCTTTGGCCTCGCCGCGACAGACAATGCGGCGGTTTTCGTCGCCCTGCGCCTCCTGCAGGCGGTCGGCGCATCGGCGGCGCTGGTCGCGACCTTCGCCACCGTGCGCGATGTCTATGCGGAGCGGCCGGAGAGCGCGACGATCTACGGCCTGTTCGGGGCGATGCTGTCCTTCGTACCGGCGCTCGGCCCGATTGCCGGTGCGCTCATCGCGAGAAGCCTCGGCTGGCGGGCGATCTTCGCCGCGCTCGGCCTGCTGGCCCTCGCCGCGCTCTGGCGCGCTTGCCACCACTGGCACGAGACGCGTCCGGCGCGAGGCTTTCACGAACACGCCGGCTTCGCGCGCATTCTGCGCAGCTTCGCATTCTGGACCTATACGCTCGGCTTCGCCACCGCGATGGGCACATTCTTCGTCTTCTTCTCGATTGCGCCGCGCGTGCTGATCGGGCGGGCGGGTTTCAGCGAGACGGGCTTCAGCCTCGCCTTCGCGAGCGTGGCCGTGGTCATGATCGTCGCAAGCCGCGCCCTGCCGCGCTGCACGCAGGCGTGGGGCGCGAGGCGCAGCGTCGCCGGCGGCATGGCGGTGATTCTGGCCGGCGGTATCGCGCTGGCGGGCGGCGAAACAGTCCTGCCGGCTTCCTTCGCAAGCCTCATCGTGCCGATGTGGATCGCCGCCATCGGCATCGTCCTCACCGCCTCCATGACGGCCAACGGCGCACTGGCGGAATTCGGCGACAGCGCGGGAACGGCGGTCGCCGTCTATTTCTGCGTACAAAGCGTGGCCGCCACCACGGTCGGAACGGCGCTGGTGCTCCTGCTTCCGGGCGACACGGCATGGCCGCTGGTCGCTTTCTGCGCCGTCATGCCGTTGCTAACGCTCGCCCTGCTGGCAAGGCTGCGGGAGGGCGGCAGTTGAGCGTTCTTTTCATGCCGCGCCTCTTTTCAGCCGGTTCCGGCTCCGCTATAGGTTTGAAACGATTTAGTTCCCTTGCCGGCAAGGTTATCGAGCCTATGACGCAGCGTCCGCGTATCGCGCTGATTGCCCACGACGAGAAAAAGGACGACATGGTGGCTTTCGTGCGCCAGCACGAACAGGCCCTGTCGCGCTTCGACATCGTGGCGACGGGCACCACGGGCGGCCTCGTTCGCGAGGCCTGCCCAAACCTCGCCATCACCTGCGTGAAGAGCGGCCCGCTCGGCGGCGACCAGCAGATCGGCGCCATGATCGCCGAAGGCGCGGTCGAGGCGCTGATCTTCTTCATAGACCCGCTGTCACCTCTGCCCCACGACGTGGACGTAAAGGCCTTGACCCGGCTAGGCAGCGTCTATGACATTCCTATGGCGCTCAACCGCGCCACGGCCGAAAAGCTGGTGGATTGATTCCGGCATGCGGCAAAGACAGACAGCGCGGCGGCTCGGCATGAGCCCCAAGCGAGAAAGAGCCCGGGAGAGAGAATGACGGACGCCGGACAGAGTTTCAAGTATCCCGTGCTTGTCGGCGATATAGGCGGCACCAATGCCCGTTTCGCGATCCTCGTCGATCCCCATGCGGAGCCGAAGGAGTTTCCCGTCCTCCAGACCGCCGGTTACGCCACCATCGACGAGGCGATCCAATCCGGCGTGCTCGACCATACTTCCATCCTGCCGCGTTCGGCCGTGCTGGCCGTCGCCGGCCCCGTCGACGGCGACGAGATCGACCTGACCAATTGCCCGTGGATCGTGCGCCCGAAGGAAATGATCGCCCATCTCGGCTTCGAGGACGTCACGGTGCTCAACGATTTCGAGGCGCAGGCGCTGGCGGTGGTCGCGCTGGAAGGCACGCATCTGGAACAGATCGGCGGCAAGCCGGACGATATCCTCGCCACCCGCGTCGTGCTCGGTCCCGGCACCGGGCTCGGGGTCGCCGGTCTCGTGCGCACCCGCAACGCATGGGTGCCGGTGCCCGGCGAAGGCGGCCATATCGACCTGGGCCCGCGCACGGAGCGCGATTACGCGGTCTTCCCGCATATCGCACGCATCGAGGGGCGTATCTCCGCCGAGCAGATTCTGTGCGGGCGCGGCGTGTGCAACCTCTATCACGCGGTCTGCGCCGCCGACGGGGTGGCGCCCGGACTCGGAACGCCCGCCGATATCACCTCGGCGGGGCTCGACGGCAGCGACGCGCAGGCAAGGGAGACGCTGGAGCTTTTCGTGACCTGTCTCGGCCGCGTGGCGGGCGATCTGGCGCTCGTCTTCATGGCGCATGGCGGCGTGTACCTGTCGGGCGGCATTCCGCAGCGCATTCTTCCGGCGCTGAAGAGCGGGGCGTTCCGCGCCGCCTTCGAGGACAAGGCCCCGCACAAGGCGATCATGCGCGATATTCCCGTCCGCGTCATCACGCAGCATCTGGCCGCGCTCACCGGGCTTTGCGCCTTCGCGCGCATGCCCTCACGCTTCGAGGTCTCGACGGAGGGCCGGCGCTGGCGGGCCTGAATATCCGCCGGGCTCGCGCATTTCCGGACACGAAACCGCTACACACTTTCGTTGGAAATGCTCTATAGTCAGCGGTCAGGATGGTCAAAAGGCTGCGATGACGCTATAGAAACCCACTTTCTTTCCAACGCAAACCGCCGCGAATTCGGCGGTCCATAGATGAAAAGCGCCCTTGCCTGTGAGCCTGTTCAAGAAGAAAAACCGGAAGATCGATACGGGCGAAGCCACTCGCGTGGTGCGCCGCATGATGTCGGAAAACATCGGCGAATATAAGAAGAACTACATAATCGCCGTTGCCGCCTCGCTGATCGTCGGCGCGTCCAACGGCGCGCTCGCCTATACGATGAAGCCGATGATCGACAAGATCTTCGTGGAGCAGAAGCTTGGCCTCGTCTGGGTGATTTCCTGCGTGCTTCTGGTGCTGTTCATACTGCGCGGCCTCGCCGGCTATGTGCAGGCGGTCGAACTGGCGCAGATCGGCAACAATCTGGTCGCGCGCTACCAGAAGCGCATCTTCGACCATCTGATGAAGCTCGGCCTCGATTTCTACAACGACAACCGCTCCGGCCACCTGGCGGCGCAGATCAACCAGAACGTCTCCGGCATCCGCGACCTGCTGAACATGACGATCTCGTCCATCGCGCGCGACATGATCTCGCTGGTGGGCCTCGTCGGCACCATGTTCTACATGGACCCGGTGCTTTCCGCCGCCGTATTTCTGATCGGGCCACCGCTGATCTTCGCGGTTTCCTATCTTGCGCGCCGCATCCGCGCCGTGACGCGCGACCTCGTGCATCTCAACTCGCGTCTCCTCGGCGCGATGCAGGAATCCGTGCAGGGCATCGCCATCGTCAAGGCCTTCACCATGGAGAACCAGTTGCGCGACAAGATCGGCGCACTGATCGACCAGTCCGAGAGCCGCAGCAACAAGATCGCCAGGGTTTCCGAGCGCACGACGCCGATCTCCGAAATGCTGGCGGGTTTCGCCGTCGCCGGCGTTCTGGCCTATGGCGGCTATCGCGCCATCCTCAACCACCAGCCGCCCGGCTCGATGTTCGCCTTCATCACCGCCCTGCTCCTCGCCTACGATCCGGCCCGGCGCCTCGCCCGGCTTCAGGTCGGGCTGGAAAAGGCGCTGGTCAACGCCCGCATGATCTACGAGGTGCTGGACATAGAGCCGCGCCAGCGCGACGCCACGGGCGCGGTGGAACTCAAGCCCGGTCCGGGCGAGATACGTTTCGAGAACCTCCATTTCTCCTACAAGGACCAGTTGCCCGTGCTGCACGGCGTGAGCTTCGTCGCCAGGGCAGGCCAGACCACGGCGGTGGTCGGCGCTTCCGGCGCGGGCAAGACCACGCTCATCAGCCTCGTCCAGCGCTTCTACGACCTCAACGAAGGCCACATTCTCTTCGACGGGCAGGATATCGCCACCGTCACCAAGCAGTCGCTGCGGCAGGCCATCGCCTATGTCTCGCAGCAGCCCTACCTGTTCGAGGGCACCATCGCCGACAATATCCGCTACGGCCGCCCCGGCGCCACCATGCCCGAGATCGTGGAAGCGGCGAAGCTCGCCCATGCGGACGAGTTCATCCAGCAACTGCCGCAGGGCTACGACACGCCGGTGGGCGAGAACGGCGCAACCTTCTCCGGCGGCCAGCGCCAACGCCTTTCCATCGCCCGCGCCATCGTGCGCAATGCGCCGGTCCTGCTGCTCGACGAGGCCACGTCCGCGCTCGACAACGAATCTGAAAAGCGTGTGCAGGAGGCGCTCGACACCATCATGCGCGACCGCACCACCATCGTCATCGCGCACCGCCTGTCCACCATCGTCAATGCCGACCGCATCGTGGTGATGGAGGCGGGCCGCGTCGTGGAAGAAGGCCGTCATGACGATCTGGCGGCCATCGTCAACGGTGTCTATGCCCGTTTCTATCGCTTGCAGAGCGGTCAGGGCGATATCATCTCCGAGCCGACGATCGAGAAACTGCGTGGGAGACGCGCCCGATGACCGATGAAACGCGGGACAGCCGCGATGCGGCCCCCGATATGGGATTGGTCGTGGTCGGCGCGGTCGGCCGCATGGGGCAGGCCCTGATCCGCGCGATCCACGCCACGGCGGGCGCGCGGCTCGCCGGCGCCATCGTGCGGAGCGGCTCGCCGCTGATCGGCCGCGATGCCGGCGAAATTGCAGGCGTCGGCGCCCTCGGCGTGGCGATCACCGACGACCCCCTGCCGGTGTTCGCGGAAGCGCAGGGCGTGCTCGACTTCACCAGCCCGGCCGCCAGCGTCGCCTATGCGGGGCTTGCCGCGCAGGCGCGCATCGTCCATGTGATCGGCACCACCGGCTGTTCCCCCGACGACGATGCCGGGATCGCCGCCGCCGCCCGCCATGCGGTCATCGTCAAATCCGGCAATATGAGCCTCGGCGTCAACCTCCTTTCCGTGCTGGTGGAGAAGGCGGCGCGGGCGCTCGGGCCGGAGGATTTCGATATCGAGATTCTCGAAATGCACCATCGCCACAAGGTGGACGCGCCTTCGGGCACGGCGCTGCTTCTGGGCGAGGCGGCGGCGCAGGGCCGCGCCATCGGCCTCGCGGAACAGAGCATACGCGTGCGCGACGGCCATACCGGGCCGCGCCCCGCCGGAGCCATCGGCTTCGCCTCGCTGCGCGGCGGCTCGGTGGTCGGCGAACATTCGGTGATCCTCGCCGGTCCCGGCGAGCGCATCGTGCTCTCGCATCAGGCCGAGGATCGCACGATCTTCGCGCGCGGCGCGGTCAAGGCTGCGCTCTGGGCGCATGGCCGCAAGCCCGGCCTCTATTCCATGCGCGACGTGCTTGGGCTGAACGACTGAATTTCCCGTCTCTTCTCATCGATGGAGTGTTGAAAATGTCCCGTACCCTCGTCCTTCTGCGCCACGGCCAGAGTGAATGGAACCTGAAGAATCTCTTCACCGGCTGGCGCGATCCGGGCCTTTCCGAGCAGGGCTATGCGGAAGCGAAGTCCGCCGGACAGCGCCTCAAGGCCGCAGGTCTCAAATTCGACATCGCCTATACGTCTGCGCTTTCCCGCGCGCAGGTGACGTGTCAGCTCGTTCTCGACGAACTGGGCCAGCCGGGGCTGGAGACGATCCGCGATCAGGCGCTCAACGAGCGTGATTACGGCGATCTTTCCGGCCTCAACAAGGACGACGCCCGCACCAAGTGGGGTGAGGAGCAGGTGCATATCTGGCGCCGCTCCTACGACGTGCCGCCGCCCGGCGGCGAAAGCCTGAAGGATACCGGCGCGCGCGTCTGGCCCTATTATCTTCATACGATCCAGCCGCATGTGCTGCGCGGCGAGACGGTTCTGGTGGCCGCGCACGGCAATTCGCTGCGCGCGCTCATCATGGCGCTCGACGGGCTGACGCCAGAAGAAATCCTTAAGAAGGAACTGGCCACGGGCCTCCCCATCGTCTATCGGCTCAACGCCGATTCGACGGTGGCTTCGAAGGACGTGCTGGAGGGCTGAAGCGCCGCACCTTGCGGTTGCCGATTGCGGCTGCGCTACTGCCTTGTTTTTCGTTCTGTTTTCGGCGTGCTTCCGGGTATGGCGGCGCGTCTGATGTTCTTTTTTTCTGCCTGATGGAAGGATCGCAAAAAAAGCGGACGGAATATCGAAAACGAGATTGACAGCGGGGGGGCGACCCCTTAGATGGGTCCTCGTCGCCCAGATGGCGGAATTGGTAGACGCGCACGGTTCAGGTCCGTGTGCCGCAAGGCGTGGAGGTTCGAGTCCTCTTCTGGGCACCAAGATTCCGTATATAGATGTCCACTGACATCCAAGAAGGCCCGGTTTTCCGGGCTTTTTCTTTGTTTGGCCGTCTAAGGGCGGCCAAAGTCATCTCTTGGTATCCAGTTTTTTTGATATTTTTCCGGGTATGTACCAAGTTTCCCGCCTTGGCGGCGAAAAAAGTACCAAGGGAGGCCAGAAAAATGCCGCTGACAGAAGCATTTACGCGATCTGTGAAGCCACATGTCATTCGGCGTGGAATAAGGACCCATGATAGGGGTTATCGGCATCCAAACGGGGCCCCTTATTAGACGGTAACATGACCTTCGATTTTCAATCGGAGGTTATCTATTTGATGCTTGTAGTGGAGACGATTTCAAAGATACGGCGGCTTACGCGTGCGCAAGGTAAATCGATCAAGGCGATCTGCCGTGAACTGGGCATATCGCGGAAAGTAGTGCGGAAAGCTCTGCGCAGTGACGAGACGGCGTTCAAATACGAGCGCAGCCGTCAACCATAGCCGAAGCTTGGCCCCTGGCGCGGGCATCTCGATGGAATACTGCTTGCACATGAGGCGAAGGCCTCGCGTGAACGTCTGACATTGATCCGGCTATACGAGGATTTGCGCGATCTGGGCTATGAGGAAGGCTACGATTCGGACAAGTCGATCGTCACCGGAATCGGCGAAGACGGCCGCAGGCTGGCTTCGTGCCGAAGCCATAGAGAGCGGTCGCCGCGGGCGACGGCCCACAGCATATCCCCTCGCATTCGATTGGCCAGAGGTCGAGTTGGCCGCGGTCGGAGGCCGTCGACAAATCAGCTTCTTAGAGGAGGAAGACTTCACCGCGAATGCCGCGCAGACCCGCGCGCAGCGTCCGATCAACCTCAATTGCGTCGGCCCATGCCTCCGGGTAGTGGTCGCGCATGTATCTCCAGAGGGCGTTGTGGTGAAAGGAGCAGCCTATGCACGCGCTCCGAAGGCGAACTGCGCGCCCGCCTGGGAATAAGTGGCGATGCCGCTCGGATCGTCATCCGACGCGCCCGTGATCAATCCCGGACCCAACACTTTCAGCAGGCGTGGCCGCGTCGGCCCGACGACCGGGCTCGGCGCCTCCGGATCGTCGTCCGACATTTCAACCGGTTTCATGTGAAGCTCCTGAAGGGCGGCAACCATTCACTCCGGTACGGCATGGCTGCCGCATTCTTCAATCGTCTTCGGTCTTCCTACGGCAAACTGTCCAAATGCCCCAACGGAATGCTCATTCGGTAGCCTCGTGCATCTGCTCTGCCGTGAGAAGAACCCAGTTCGGTTTCTTGAAGGCGTGGATGACGAAGGGAGCGCCGCCAAACACCACCAACCCCAGGATCACCATAGCGGTATAGAGCGTCGGTGACCCTACAGGGATCTGCGTGGGCGGGAAGAAGGAGACGATCAAGGCAAAGAGAACCGCTACGAACCCTGTTCCCGCGACCGCCCACATTCCGATCATTCCGCCGGGAATGCGGAAATGCCGTTCCCTGTCCGGCTGACTATGATGCAATTTGATCGCCGCGGCGTACATCAGAAGGTACATGACGAGGTAAAGGGCGACTGTCATTGCGCTCAGCAGGTAGAAGGCGACACTGGGATCGGGGAAGACCAGGTAAAAGCAGCCTAGGATGGAGACGATAACCGCCTGCAAGATCAGGATGTGCTTCGGTGCGCCTTTCGAATTCGTTGCTGAGAACATTGGCGGAATTTCGCCGTTTTCCGCAGTCTGGAGCAGTGCCCGGCTCGGCCCGCCGATCCAGGTGACGATCTGTCCCAGCGCCCCCACGGCAAGGAGCGCCGCTGCGACCGGAACCAGCCACCCGATGTGAAAAAGGTCAAGCGCCGCCTTGTACGCCTGCATTATCCCGGCGGTGAGGCTGAGTTCATGGAAGGGGATGATCGTTGCAACCGCGAGGGAGCCGAAGGTGAAAAGCAGGAAGACGATCATGGCGGCCAGGATCATCGCCTCGGGAAAATCGCGATTGGGCTTGTTCATCAGGTTGGCGCGCACGCCCTGTACCTCGACGCCGGCGAACAGCAACACCGTCCCGGCAAGAAAGGCTATGTCTCCCAGCCCGGAAATGTTCGGCAGCCAAGGATGAACCTGATGGCCCGAGGCGGATGCGGCAGCGGCCACGGTGCTCGCCGGCTGGATCAGTTCGATCGGATTCCCGAGCGCGATCCAGACCAGTGCCAGGACCATCAGGAATACGCCGGGGATCACGGTGCCGATGACAAACAGATATTGCGACCAGTTGCCGTAGGATTTTTCGCCGAACAGGGCGATGAAAGTTGCCAGCCAATAGACAACCAACACCACGGCGAAATTGAAGAAGTGGTTGTTTGCCAGGTTGGGATCGCCGATCAGATAGGCCAGAGCGGCGGCGGTGAAACCCAGCACGACAGGATACCACACGACATTCTGTATCCATTGCAGCCAGACGGCCGCCAGTCCCCACGAGCTTCCGAAAGCGGCTTTCACCCAGGTGTAGATGCCGCCCTTGTCGGTATTGAACATGCCGCCGAGCTCGGCGGATACGAACGCCCCCGGAATGAGGAAGAAGAGGGTGGCGAAGCCGATATAGAACCACATGGTCAGCCCCTCCTTGGCCATCATGGGCAGGCCGCGAAGGCTGATGACGGCGGCGGCCGTCATCAGGGCGACTGCCCAGATCGAGAAGCGGACGGGTCCCGCGCCCTTGTCGGGCGCTGGCTTGGATGAAGTGAAAACTGTTGTCATTGTCTTGTCCCTTCGTTCCCGATTACCGGCCAGCCGGTGTCCGCTGCAGCCGCGGTCTTTTCTGGACTGCTGCCGCGGCGTGGTCGCCGGCGGCCTGATCGACCGGAAGCTTTTCCTTGGGGAGGGCATGATGGGTGAAGTGCGTGCCTTCCGCCGCAGTCAGCGCCTTGATCGGACGATGCTGCTGCAAATAGGCCACCGATCGAATGATATCCTCGATCAGCATGTCCGCCATATCGCGGCTGAAGCCATGGCGGACGATGAAGCGGATGACGACCACGTCGGGGATGTTCGGCAGCATCGTATAGGCTGCGACCTGCCATCCCCGGGCGCGCAGCCGATCGGAAAGGTCGAACAGGGAGTAACCTGTGTCTTCCCCGCTGCGGATGATGAAGGAGACGGCGGGAATTCCCTTCCGGCTGTCGGCGTCGAAGAAGAGTTCGAAGGGACCGGCCTTCGGCACCTCGCGGGCAAGATGCTGAGCCACGTCGTAGCAATTCTGCTGGATGCGGCGATAGCCTTCCCGACCAAGTCTCAGGAAAAGGTAGTATTGCGAGATGATCTGCCCGCCGGGACGGGAGAAATTGAGCGCGAATGTCGGCATGTTGCCGCCGAGATAGTTGACGTAGAAGATCAAATCCTCGGGCAGGTCTTCCTTCTCGCGCCAGACAACCCAGCCGACGCCGAGCGGCGCCAGCCCGAATTTGTGACCGGAGGCGTTGATCGAACGGATGCGGGGGATGCGAAAATCCCAGAGGAGATCCGGCTCGATGAAGGGGGCGATGAATCCGCCCGAAGCCGCGTCGACATGCATCGGGACATCTGGCCCCTCTTCCCGCGCAAGGCGATCCAGAGCCGCTGCGACTTCCCGCACGGGCTCATACTGCCCCGTAAACGTCACGCCGAAAGTCGGCACCACGCCGATCGTGTTCCCGTCCACGCGCTTGAGCACTTCCTCCGGCGTCATGCTCAGCCGATCGCGTTCGAGAGGAATCTCGCGCAGCTCGACATCGAAATAGCGGGCGAATTTGTGCCAGCACACCTGGACAGGGCCGGTGACTATGTTCGGTTTGTCGGTCGGCTTGCCTGCCGCGCTCATTCGCTCGCGCCATTTCCATTTCAACGCAAGGCCGCCGAGCATGCAGGCCTCGCTCGATCCCGTCGTCGAGCAGCCGATCGTATTGGCGGCCGCCGGAGAACGCCACAAATCCGCGAGCATGTGGACGCAACGGTTCTCGAGTTCGGCAGTCGCCGGATATTCGTCCTTATCGATCATGTTCTTGTCGATCGACAAGTCCATGAGCTGGTGCACCTCCGAATCCAGCCAGGTCGAGCAGAATGTCGCGAGATTCTGTTTGGCGTTTCCGTCGAGGAGAAGCTCGTCCTTTACCAGCGCGGTTGCCTCGTCGGGGCGCAGTTCACGCTCGCCCAGCCGGTATTTCGGGACAGGAGTGTCACTGACCACGCTGCCATAGATATCGTTCTCGAGTTCGGCGCGTATCGCGTCTCGGCTGTGAAGAGGCATATGGGATTCTCCCGTCGCAGGAATTGGTAGAGGAAGCTGACAACACGGGCAGCCAGCTTCCATGCGCGATCCCATAGCTACAATGGCTGCCTGAGCCGTCCTTTGATTTTTATCAAATTCCGCTGCGAACGCTGCAATTCATCTGTCGGGGGGCGACGACACGCTAACGCGCGCATTCGTGAGTTCGTGCCGAGGCCGAGGGCCATGCAGATCCCCGAACCCTCTTGCGCGCGCTGCAGAAAGGAAAGTCCCAGAGTCCGAACCACCGCCTCTGCCGAGAACTCCACCACGCGGGCAAGCTGGGTGTCTTTCCTGACCTCTAAGGCTTCGACATCGTTCCACAACCGCTCGCGGTATAACCACTGCTCCGGCGCGTTCTCCGGCAAGAGCTTCTCGGAATGGACGACGCCGCGCTTGGGGGAGAAACCTTGAACGCTGTCGATGCGCTCGTCGCGTAGCCGCGCGGTCGAACGGTAGGCGGCAGAAGCCACCGCGCTGCACGTCATTCGGCGTGGAATAAGGGCCCCACGAAAGGGGGTATCGGCATCCAAACAGGACCCCTTATTAGAGGGTAACATGACCTTCGGTTTTCAATCGGAGGTTATCTATTTGGATGCTTGTAGTGGAGACGATTTCAAGGATACGGCAACTTACGCGGGTGCAAGGTAAATCCGTCAAGACGATCTGCCGCAGTCGTAGGTTATCGGAGCGGAGTTGCTCTCCAAAGTGGGTTCGACACCCCGAGCCTAACGACTCAAGGCGAGCAACGCCGCCCCCTTACAATTTCAATAGCGGTCGGGACATTCCCCGATTGCCAACCTGTTCCAAATTCCTCGCAATACCCTGTCATCTGCCGCCCATTGAGACCTGCGCGCTGCCGCCAAAATCTGGGACGAAATCGCGCATGTTACCGCGGCCTGACAGCCGGAACGACAAGTCATCACTACTTCAACCGATCCATAACTTTACAGTGCCCCCGCCGGCTGGCGCCAAACGCTCATGTGGTTTCCGCGGACTTGGCGATCTGGTCAAAAAGCAGTTCGTTGGTGATACGGATTCTATGCGGGCCGTCGATCTTCAGAATGCCGTCATTCTCGAGCCGGTTGAAGGTCCTGCTCACGGTCTCGATCGTCAGCCCGGTATAATTGGCAATGTCGAGCCGCTTCATTGGCAGGATGATGCATGCGCTGTCGTTGGTCTCTATAGAGCCTTGAATTTGCATCAAATGCAGGAACAGAACGATTTTCGTCCGCGCACTTCCGCTCGCAAGAAGGATCGCATGCCGCTGCTCCTCCCGTAATTCGTGACAGACTTTGCACAAGAAATGCAATTCCAGTTTCGGGTGCTTCCGGAGAAGGGCCTCTAACGAGGAGAGAGGCAGGTAAAATGCGCTTACATTCTCCAACGTGGTTGCAGTATTGAGATAGGTTCCATTTTCCGCAAGGCCGATGACATCTCCGGGGAAGTGAAAAGCGGTCACTGTTTCCTTACCCTCCAGGGAAACACAACTCGTCTTCACGATTCCGCTGACGAGATTGTAGACACATGTTGCCCCTTCCCCCTGACGCTGGAAGACTGTCCCTCTGGGGAAATCAACGAGAGTGGCAATCTCGGCCAGACACCGACGATCACATTCATCCAATATTGGAATACCTATTCCAGTGGCTGAATGCCTGAAAGGAATTGCGGTAAAAAAAGGCGAAAAGCGCATCGGTTTGGCAGAATTGATATCTTTGTTCATCGGTGGCTCAAATGGTCAGAGATGTCGGCACGCAATACAAGGTTCGTTTGAATTAGGCGCAGCGATATAACGCGCGTCACCCCCATTAGAAATAGGCCAGCGGCAAACTGAAATCCTTGCCGCCTCCTATGTGTTTTCGATCCGATTTCTTGATAAAAGTCAAAGCTCAATTCCGGTTCAACATTTAAAGTATCGCATCAACGCCCGCCTCTTCTCCGGCAACACATTTTTCTTGCCGGGTCGGATTTCTAAATGTCCAGGGACTTCCGCTGTGATTCACCATACGCGTCGACATTCCACCGTGTCCTCGTTGTCAACATCCATCGAGACCGGCCTCGACGCAGGCTTCACGGGCAAGCGCTTGCGCGCCGCCCATTTGATCACGCTCGGCACCGCAACCCGAAGCGCGGCCGCGACCTCGCGCGTCGTCTCCGCAGCCTCAAGCCGGACCATCGCCAGTTCCCGCAAGTCGATCGAATACGGCATCGACATGCTGCCCGACCTCCAACGGTCTGCGCATCGAATCTGATTTGCCCGCCCTTGGGAATCCCGATTCAGTCAAATTGCAAACCGGTCTAGCTCTCCGTGCGCGGCCATCAGCGCCATGGTGGTGGATTGGATGCCAGCGCCGAGCGAGAGTGCATGCAGGCGGATTTGCGAGGCCTTGCCGGACTCGCATTCGGAGAGAGGAGCGTGGAGCATCACCGGCCTCCCCGATTCCGGCGTCAAGCCAATGGCGAAGCTCTCGTCGCATCAGACCGATTGGACCGTTGATCTCAGTGATCTGCGCATCGCTGACGACATAACCGCTCAATCGGAAAAGCCGCACGAGATGCCGCATGACGTCGAGACATAGATGGGCCAACATCCCGCCGAAGACAAACCGCAAGGGCTCTGTCGTATTCTCGCCCTGGGTCTATCGCCAGCGGAACCTCGTGGAACGGTTTTTCAACAGGATCAAACAGTTTCGTGGCATCGCAACCCGATATGACAAGCACCCGGAAAACTACCTCGCCGCCGTAAAGCTCGTCGCCGCAAGAATATGGTGCAAGAGTTTATGAGTCGACACTGTAGGACGGTCTCCCCGATACCCGCAACATTTCCTTATCCAAGGCTTTGCACCTGCGCGCGCAGCCAGCTACAGAACTGCCGCACAACCTTGGATTCTGAGCGGCGCAGATAGCGATAAGCGCCGATTTCGACGGGCTCATAGCCGGGAAACGCTACGAGCGCGCCGGAACGCATTTCCTTGGACGTGAGAAGCGGAGGAGCGAGTGCTATACCGAGGCCGGCAACGCAGGCATGAAGCGCGGCATCATCGGTATCGAATGCGTAGCTGAACGAAAGCACGTGCTGCGGAACGCCCGTCCTCGCGCACCAGAGCTTCCAATCCCAATTCCCCGGTGCGCACTGAATGGCCGGCACCTCTGAAATGCGGGCGCTACCGTCTGCCGCCAGCAAGCTCGGCGACACAATGGGGCGACTTAGATCACGGCAAAGGCAGAGCCTTTGCCTCCGATGGGGCTCCCGGCAATAGGGGAAATCATGCGTCTGACCTATGTGGTGTTTGCTCTTCTCGGCCTCTTCTGGACACCACTTCAAAAGGACTTTGTTTCTCCGCAAACGGATGAAAACAAAGCCTTTTTCTTTTTCGAACGCTTTTCAATCCAGCGACCACAACTGAAAATGGCTTGAAATCGGGCAACAAAGGGTGGTTATGAGACACCCTCGACAGCCCGATCGACACCGCTCTATCGAGTGATATCCAACACGGCTACCGAGCGCGGCGTTGCAACAGGTCTCGACCGACACGTGACCTCCCGTGCGGCCTGTGGCAGAGCATCCCGAATGGTCAAAACATCAAAACGCGGGCTCGATTACCTGCGCCGGAATGTGCGTGGCCTTGCCGTCGGCAAGGCGGTAGAAAGCGTCCTGCGGCTGGTCGAGACGCAGGCTCTCCTCCGGCGTCATGCCCAGATAGATGCCGCGCAGCACCATCGAGGTCTGCCCATGGCAAACCACGACCAGCGGGCGCTCAAGCCGTACCCCGTCGAGAAAGGACCTGATGCGTCCGGCGAAGGCTTCGAGCGGCTCGGCGCCCGGCGCATCGAGAAACCAGTCGCTTTCGTCGCGGCTCGCACCGGCTTGCTGGCCTGCGGCCAGAAGTTCCTCGCGTGTATGGCCCTCCCAGTCTCCGATGCCGATCTCGCGCAGGCGCGCATCGCGCGTCCATGTCAGGCACCGTTCCCCCAACTGGCCGATCACGATGCCCGCCGTCTGGACCGCGCGTCCCTGAGTGCTCGAGACGAGATCGGCGCCCTCCTCGCCGAGACAGGCGCCGAGCGCCATGCCCATGCGCCGCGCCTGCTCCTGCCCGCGCGCCGTCAGGGGCGAATTCCTGTGTCCCTGCTGCCGGTGCTGCGTATTCCAGACGGTTTCACCGTGGCGCAGGACGTAGATCGGGGCGCTCATGCTGCTCATGGGCAAATGACCTCTACATTGGCGGCGTAAAGCGCATCCAGATACGCCTTCCCCGGCTGGCTGTCGGTAACGACCGTATCGACGGCGCTCAGATCATAGGTGACGAAGCGCGCGCTGGCGCCGAATTTCGAATGGTCGGCCAGAACCACCAGCCGCCGCGCCCTGTTGGTGAGGGCCTTGTTGATCTCGGCCAGAACCCGCTCATGGTCGAGGAAGCCGATATTGAGCGTGATGCTGCTCGTACCGACGAAGGCGATGTCGTAGATTTCCGACTGCGCCGCCATGATGGCCGCATGGCCGGCGAGAATGCCGTGCTCGGGATAAAGGCGCCCGCCGGTGATGAATATCTCGTGCCCGCGGCCGCGCCCCAGCGCGATGCCGATATCCATCATGTTGGTGGTGAACTTGCAGGGCACGTGATCCGCCAGAAGCCGCGCCAGCGCGAGCGTCGTCGTGCCCTCGCCGATATAGATGGAATCGCCTTCCTTCACCAGATCGCGCGCCAGACCGGCGATGGTCGCCTTGCCCGCCTGATTGATGCGTTCGCGCTCCACGAGAGGACGGATGCCGGGCGTCCTGACCGCGATCGCGCCGCCGTAGACACGCCGCAGCTTGCCGCCACGTTCGAGAAGCTTGAGATCCCGGCGGATCGTCTCCTGCGACGTATTGTACTCCTCCGCCAGCGCCGCCACCTGAAGCGACTGGTCGCGCTCCAGCCGCTCCAGCAATTGCTGCTGGCGCAGCGAGGACAGGTTCCCCGTTCCCGATGCCGCCTGTTTCAAACCGGATGCTCCGTCCTTGTCTCGTTGCTGCGGGCTTCTATACAGGCAACCCACAAAAGCAACAATAACCCACATTCATCGTGTTGGCCATAAAATAATAACATACTGATATTTAATGCATAAATTTCGCAATGAATTGAGAGCGCCATTGAAATCAACAAAATTTATTGACCGAATGTTGGTTTGTATGCACACTGTCACAAAACTGACATAACTTTTGCCGGGCAGCAGGGACAAGGGGAGCATGGCGGTGTCGGACGTCAGCCGGATCATCGATGAATTAGCCGCGTTCGCCGTGCTGTTGGCGGATGAAAGCCGCCGCATCCGCGGGGCGAGCGAGGCGGAAGCCATCGCAACCGAGAAGAAGCCCGACCGCTCGCTGGTCACGGACATGGACAGGCGGATCGAGGCCGAACTGCGGCGCATGATCCAGCACCGCTATCCCGGCCACGGCATCCTCGGCGAGGAGTTTCCATGGGTGAATGTCGATGCGGAATGGGTCTGGGTGCTCGATCCGATCGACGGCACGGCGGCTTTCATCGCCGGCATGCCGGTGCACAGCACGCTGATCGCGCTCGCCCATCGCGGCGAGCCGGTCGTAGGTATCGTGGACGTGCCGGCCATCGACAGCCGCTGGGTCGGCGTCCGTGGGCGCGCGACGGAAAAGAACGGTGTTCCGTGCCGCTTCAACCCCGCGCCGGAAGCATTCTCCGATGCGATCATGTCGACGAGCAATCCCGAATTCTACGCGGGACAGGAATCGGCGGCGCTCGCCGTCCTGTGTGAGGAAACGGCCTGGCGCATCTATGGCGGGGCCGCGCTCAGCTATGGATTGCTGGCCGACGGACGAATCCACCTCGCCCTCGATGCGGGCCTGAATATCTACGACTACGCCCCCTTCCGGCCGGTGATCGAAGGCGTCGGCGGCGTCATCACCGATTGGGACGGCAATCCCGTCACGCTTGCCAGCGGCACGCGGGTGCTCGCCGCCTGCGATCCGTCCCTGCACGGAAGGGCCCTTGAAAAGATAAAAGGATGGGAAACGGCTCAGCGATGCTGAGCATTTCGCGGCGCATGGAAGCTTCGGCGCCGCGCCGGTGAGAACAGTACGAGTTTTTCAGGCGTCCGCAGACGGCGCACCCGAAATGGGAGTCCATATGAGCATCAGCATCTCCAACCTGACGGTGAGCTACGGCTCGGAAAACGTGATTTCCGGTCTCGATCTCGACATCGCGGAAGGCAGCTTCTTCACGCTGCTGGGGCCGAGCGGCTGCGGAAAGACGACGCTTCTGCGCACCATCGCCGGCTTCGTCGGCGCGACGGCGGGCAGGATCGCCTTCTCGGGCAGGGACGTGACGCAGCTTCCGCCTCACCGCCGCGATATCGGCATGGTCTTTCAGGACTATGCCCTGTTCCCCGACAAGACGGTGTTTGAAAACGTCGCCTACGGTCTGCGCGCGCGGCGGGTACGGGAGGCGGAGATCCGGCAGAAGGTTCCGGCCGCGCTGGAGCGCGTCGGCCTCGGCCATCTGGCGCAGCGGCGGCCGGCAGCGCTTTCGGGCGGCCAGCGCCAGCGCGTGGCGCTGGCCCGCGCTCTCGTCATCGAGCCGCAGGTGCTGCTGATGGACGAGCCGCTGTCCAATCTGGACGCGAAGCTGCGCATACAGGTGCGCGAGACCATCACCGAATTGCAGCGCGAGGCGCGCATCACCACCGTCTTCGTGACGCACGATCAGGAAGAAGCGCTGTCCATGTCCGACAAGATCGGCGTCATGAACCGCGGCGTAATCGAACAGCTCGGCACGCCGAAGGAAATCTACGCCAATCCGCGCACCGGCTATGTCGCCGATTTCGTCGGCGCGGCCAACCGGATGCCGGTGCGGATCGGCAAGCCGGACGGCCCGGACAGAGATGCCGGCGTGCCGGTCGAGGTGGCCGGGTCGACCATTCGCGCGCGCTGCGATGCCGGCGTGACCGGCGATCAGGGCCTGCTCATCATGCGGCCGGAAGACCTGCATCTTTCCGCCGGGCAGCCGGACGGCCGGCAGCATATTCCCGGCACCATCGCCCGTCGCCAGTATCTCGGCTCCCGGACCAGCTATAAGGTCCAACTGCGGGACGGACAGTTCATCAATGTGGACCTGCACGGCGAGGGGCACGATTCCTTTCCGACCGACTCCGCCGTCTTCGTCGGGATCGAGGTGCGCAACGCGCGGGTGATCGCGCCATGAGCGGCCCGCACGGTTTCCGCACGGTCTGGGGATGGCTGGCGCTGGCGGCGCTGGCCGTGCTTCTGGTCTTCATCGTCTATCCGGTGTTCAACATCGTCGCGCTCAGCGTGAAGAGCGGCTTTTCGGCCGATGGCGGCTGGGTCCAACTCGTCACCGATACGCGCTATCTCGACGCCATCCGCAATTCGCTGGTCCTGTCCTTCGTCGTGACCGTGCTGTGCGTGCTGATCGGCGTGCCGCTGGCCTATGTCTCGGCGCGCTACCGCTTTCCCGGCAAGGCGCTCATCGTGTTCCTGCCGCTGCTGACCCTGGTGATCCCGGAAATCATCGCCGCCCAGACATGGCTGATGATGCTGGGCAACAACGGCCTCGTCACGCGCTTCCTGCGCGGGTACGGCATCCATCTGCCGAGTTTCTACGGCTGGTTCGGCCTGATCACGGTGATGACCTTCATCTATTACACCTATGTCTATATCGGCACGCTCGCGGCCATATCCGGCTTCGACAAGCAGCTTGAGGAAGCCGCGCAGAGCCTCGGCACCTCGCCGGCGAAATCGCGCCTGCGCGTGATGATCCCGGTCATCATGCCGGCGATCCTCGCCAGCGCCCTTTTGGTCTTCGCGATGGTGATCGGCAATTTCGCCACCTCGCTCATCCTCAGCCACGGGGTGAAGCTTCTTTCCGTCGAGACCTATCAGGCCGCCGTTTCGGAAGGCAGCACCAGCCCGGTGATGCAGAGCACGCTGGCCAGCGTCTCCATCCTCATCCTCGCCGCCATCCTCTTCGTCAACCGCTGGCTGGTGTCGCGCGGGCGCTACGAGATCGTGCAGGGACGCGGCGCCACTCCCTCGGGCCTCTCCGGCCTGCACGGACTGCTGGTCGGGCTGGCGGCGGGGCTGGTCGTGCTCATCTCTCTGCTGCCGATGATCTCGATCGTGATCGGCGCATTCACCGCGTCGAGCGGGCCGGTCATGCGCTGGGGCGAGTGGACGACGCAGAACCTCGCGCGCGTCTTCGTCACCGCGCCGACGCCGCTCATCAATTCGCTGACCTATGCCGGCAGCGCCACGGTGATCGGGGTCGCCTTCAGCACGCTGGTGAGCTATCTCATCATCAAGAAGCCCAACATCATCACGCCATGGCTCGACTATATCTCCTCGGTTCCGCTCGCCCTTTCGGGCACGGTGCTCGGCATCGGGCTGGTGGTGTCGTTCAATTCCGGCTGGCTCACGCTGAGCGGGACGGCGATGATGTTCATCGTCGCCTATGTGGTGCGGCGGCTTCCCTTCGGGATGCGCAACGCCTCCTCCACGCTCTACAACATCCCCAACTCCATCGAGGAAGCCTCCATCAGCCTCGGCTCGCCGCCGCTGCGCACCTTCGTGCGCGTGGTGATCCCGATCATGGTGCCGGCCATCGTCTCGGCCGCCGTCCTGACATGGACCACCACCGTCTCGGAACTGAGCGCCTCGGTACTGGTCTATTCCGGCGGGCAGGAGACGCTGCCGATCCAGGTGTTCCGCCTGCTCAACAGCGGTCTGATGGCCTATGCCTCCGCCTACGGGCTGACCCTGCTCGTCGTCATCATGGTGCCGATCATCGTCGTGGTGAAGATATTGAAGATCGACATCTTCTCCTCGTCGCCCTCGAAACCGGGAAGCTGAAACCGACTGGCCGGGCCGCGCCTCGCCGTCGGCGCGCCCGGGACCCAATTGCGCGACGGTGTCGAAAGGAACAATGGCAGTGTCCAATTTGCGGAATCTACTGGCGGGCATCGCCTTCGTGCTGATGGGCGGCGCCGCCGCCGCGCAGGATGGCAATGTGACGATCTATTCGTCGAACCCCGAACAGGCGCTCGAAACCGTCACCAGCGTCGCGGCGACGGAAATGAAGGGCGTCAAGGTCAACATGGTCACCGGCGGCAGCGGCGCGATGCTGCGCCGCATCGAGGCGGAAAAGGCCAAGCCGCAGGCGGACGTGTTCTGGACGTCGAGCGCCAACACGCTCGGCGCCTTTTCCAGCCTGTTCGAGCCGTACAAGTCGAAGAACATCGACGCCATTCCCGCGGAGCTGCACTATCCGGGCGATCTCTTCACGGCCACCAACATCCATGTCGTCGTGTTCATGGTCAACAAGGACCAGCTTGGCGACCTGCCCGAGCCGAAGACGTGGGAAGACCTGCTCAATCCGGCCTACAAGGGCAAGATCATCATTGCCGATCCGGGCAACAGCTCGACCGGCTACACGGTGCTGTGGGGCGTCTCCAAGCTTCTGGGACCGGACAAGTACAAGCAGCTTGCCCAGAACATGGTCGTGACCGGCACGTCGCAGGCCGTTCCCCTCGGCGTGTCGCAGGGCGAATACGCGGTCGGCCTGACCTTCGAATCCAGCGCTTATCCCTATGTGGCGGGCGGACAGGAGGAGGTCGAACTTGTCTATCCGAACGACGGCACCTTCGTCAGCCCGGAATATCTAGGACTGGTCAAGGACGCGCCGGACGGTGCCCTCGCCAGGCAGGCCGTCGATTTCCTGACCTCGAAGGAGGTCGAGGAAAAACTGTTCAAGACCACCTTCCGCCGGCCGGCCCGTTCCGACATCGCTGTATCGAAGATCATCAAGATGCCCGAACTCTCTGATATCAAGGTGTTCAAGGTCGACGAGAACGAGGCCGCCAAAGAGCGCGAGACCTTCCTCGACCAGTGGAAGAAGATCGGCGCGCAGAGCGCCGACTGACCGCCACGCAATACCGGTTGCCGGCCGGACTCCGGCGACCGGCAACCGACAGCGCCTGTCCGGCGCATTGCATGTGAAAGGCCGCGCATGACGACTTCCTTCCTCTCGCACATCGACGGCGAACTGGCGCGCCTGAAGGCCGCCGGTCTCTACAAGTCGGAGCGCGTCATCACCTCCATGCAGGCCGCCGGGATCACGGTGGCCGACGGAAGCAGGGTGCTGAACTTCTGCGCCAACAACTATCTCGGCCTCGCCGACAGCGCGGAACTGCGCGAGGCGGCGAAGCATGGCCTCGACCGCTACGGCTACGGCATGGCCTCGGTCCGCTTCATCTGCGGCACGCAGGAGGAGCACAAACAGCTTGAGGCGAGGATAGCCGGCTTTCTCGGCATGGAGGACGCCATCCTCTACAGTTCCTGCTTCGACGCCAATGGCGGCCTGTTCGAGACGCTGCTCTCGGAGGAGGACGCCATCATCTCCGACGCGCTCAACCATGCCTCCATCATCGACGGCGTGCGCCTGTCGAAGGCGAAGCGCTTCCGCTACGCCAACAACGACATGCGGAGTCTGGAGGAAGAACTGAAGAAGGCGGAAGACTGCCGCTTCAGGCTGATCGCCACCGACGGCGTGTTCTCCATGGACGGCATCATCGCCAATCTCCGGGGCGTCTGCGACCTCGCGGAGAAATACGGCGCCATGGTCATGGTCGACGACAGCCACGCCGTCGGCTTCGTCGGCCGCAACGGACGCGGCTCGGCGGAGCATTGCGGCGTCGAGGGCCGGGTGGACATCGTCACCGGCACGCTGGGCAAGGCGCTGGGCGGCGCATCGGGCGGCTATAGCTGCGGCAGGCGGCAGGTCGTGGACCTCCTGCGCCAGCGTTCGCGGCCCTACCTGTTCTCCAATACGCTGATGCCCGCCATCGCCACCGCCTCGCTGAAAGTGTTCGACCTGATCGAAAACGGCGAAGCGATGCGCAGGACGCTCTACGACAACGCGGCGCGTTTCCGCGCGTCCATGTCGAAACTCGGCTTCACGCTGGCGGGCGCCGACCATCCGATCATTCCGGTGATGATCGGCGATGCCGCGCTGGCGCAGGCCATGGCCGAGAAGATGCTGGCGCTCGGTATCTATGTCGTCGGCTTCTCCTTCCCCGTGGTGCCGAAGGGGCAGGCCCGCATCCGCACGCAGATGTCGGCGGCGCATTCTTCCGCCGACATAGACCGCGCCGTCGCGGCGTTCGCCGAAGTCGGCAAGGAACTGGGAGTGATCTGACATGTCCAACATGATGCGCGCGCTCGTCAAGGCCAAGGCCGAACCCGGCATCTGGATGGAGCGCGTTCCGATACCGGAGATCGGTCCGAACGACGTTCTCATCAAGGTCGGGAAGTCGGCGATCTGCGGCACGGATGTCCATATCTACAACTGGGACGAATGGGCGCGGAAGACCGTGCCCGTGCCCATGGTGACGGGCCATGAATTCGTCGGCACCATCGCCGATGTCGGCACGGCGGTGACGGAATACAGGGTCGGGCAGCGCGTGTCCGGCGAGGGGCACATCGTCTGCGGCCATTGTCGCAACTGCCGCGCCGGGCGCGGGCATCTGTGCCGCAACACGCTGGGCGTCGGCGTCAACCGGCCGGGGTCGTTCGGCGAATATGTCGCCATTCCGCAGCACAATGTCGTGCCGATCCCGGACGATATTCCCGACGAGGTGGCGGCGATCTTCGATCCGCTCGGCAATGCCGTGCATACGGCGCTATCGTTCGATCTGGTCGGCGAGGACGTGCTGGTGACGGGCGCCGGGCCGATCGGCATCATGGGCGCGCTGGTGGCGCAATGCGTCGGCGCGCGCAAGGTGGTCGTCACAGATATCAATCCCGTGCGGCTGGCGCTGGCCAGAAAGCTCGGCGTGCATCACGTCGTCGACGCCTCGAAGGAGAAGCTGCGCGACGTCATGCGGCAGGAAGGCATGACCGAGGGCTTCGATATCGGGCTGGAAATGTCCGGTTCGGCGGCGGCCTTCCGCGACATGATCGACACCATGAACAACGGCGGCAAGATCGCCATCCTCGGCATCGCGCCGACCGGCTTCGAGATCGACTGGAACAAGGTCATCTTCAAGATGCTGACGCTGAAGGGCATCTACGGGCGCGAAATGTTCGAGACCTGGTACAAGATGATCGCGCTGGTGCAGGGCCCGCTCGACGTGAGCGGCGTCATCACCCACCGTCTCGGCATCGACGATTATATCGAAGGCTTCGAGGCCATGAAAAGCGGCGATGCCGGCAAGGTGGTGATGGACTGGTAAGGCGTTTCGACTTCCCTGTTCGGCGCGCGTCATATCCGCATCCGATCGCGCCGCGCAGAGAAACCGGCGGGGGTGACGGGGCCTGTCACACCTGTCCCCTCCCAGCCTGCCCTTCAGGGCCGCCGGTTTCATCCTCCCATCCGGATCATACATTGTCGATTCTTTTAGAAAATCAGGCTAGTTTTTTCATGTATCCGGCAACGGTGGGGCAGTCTTGGCACTCGATCAGAATACTCTCTTTTTTGCGGCAGGTATCTGCTCGCTCGCTGTAGCGCTCACATTGCTGAGCGTGTGGTACCAGAATCGCGTGGAGAAATTTCTGCTGTGGGGTTCGCTGGGGATGATCCTGCTCGGGGCGGGCGCGGTTCTCTACTACTCCGGCTGTCTCGATCTCGCCTCTTCGTCCATTCTTGCCTTCGGCCTCGAAACGGTCGGATTCATGCTCCTTCTCGTCGGCGCGCGTCAGGTCGCAGGCTCCCCTTCCGGGTTCCCGCTCTGCGGAGCGGCGTCGATTTTCATCATCCTTTCCATTTCGGTCCCGATCGTTCTGGGTTTCATCGGCGTCGGGACGATCGTATTCAATCTGGCATCGGCGGCTCTGCTGCTCGTGACCGCCCGGAAATATGCCTCCATATACAGGGAAGCGCATGTCTCCGTCGTCGCGCTGGTGATCCTCTACTCCCTGACAGCGGTATCCTTTTTCTTCTGCGGCGCGGTTCTGGCTTATCGGCAGCAATGGATATTGACCGAGGTGCCGAACAATCGGGCCGAGGATTTCAACGCCGTCATAGCGATCATCGGCATCACCTGCATAGGCGCGCTGTCGCTGAGCCTCATCCAGTCCCGCGTTTCAAGACGGCATGCCCTCGACGCACGAACCGACAGTCTGACAGGCCTCCTCAACAGGAGGGCGCTTGTCGAATGTCTGCCCCCGGAAAAAATGCAGCCCGGCGATTCGGTCGTGATCTTCGATCTGGATGCGTTCAAGTCGATCAACGACAGCTACGGTCATTCGATCGGCGACGCCGTGCTTCTCGAATTCGCCGCCATCTTGCGGGCGAATGCCGACGAGGACACGCTGATCGCCCGGATCGGCGGCGAAGAGTTCGTCATGATCTTTCGTCAGACCGCCAACGTGAACGTTCTCACGAAAGCGGAAAATGTTCGCAAGACCTTGCTGGCGCACACGTTCCGGACGCCACGAGACATCTTCAACACGACGACGAGCGCGGGCATAGCCTTTCTGACGCCGTCGGACGATGGCTTTGAATCCGTACTCCACCGCGCGGATGCGGCGCTTTACCGTGCCAAGGAACTTGGACGGAACAGGATCTGCACCGAGCTTCAGATCGTCGCCTGAACGGAAAGCCGCATCGCGGGCGAAACCGTTCGCCGCATGGTCTGACGATCTGTCACGCCATTCTCAGAATACGGCCTCGTCCATCGGGCGCTCCACGAATCTGAGCGCGCGGCAGAGCAATGTCGTGACGACGGTGGAATGGTCCTCCTTATCGCCCAGCTCGAACTTGACCTTTATGTCCGGGGAAAAGGCGGCCTCGATCTCGCCTGCCATCTCGCGCGCATTCTCCACCATGCGGCGGGCGGCCCGCATCTCGTGATACGCGTCGCTGAAATTTTCCGGCGCCTGCCACGGGGCGATTTCCTGCTCGTACCGGCCGGCGGCGATATAAAGCCGAAGCCCTTCGCGCGTGCCGCATCCCTGCGCGATCCGCGCGCGCAGGCCCTCCCGGTCCCACCAGATCGAGGGGCTGAAGCTGATGCAGGCGTCGAACAGGTCGGGCCGCCGGGCCAGCGCTTCCAGAACGAAATAGCCGGCCAGCGAATGGCCGAGCAGGGTGCGGCGGTGCGGATGCGCGTGGAAATGCGAGGCGATGTAGGGCAGAAGCTGTTCCGAAAGAAACCGCAGATAGGCGGCCTGCCCGCCGCAGGCGGCTCCCGGCGTGTCCGCCCCGGACGGACAGGCAGACGGCCCATGGGTAAAATCGAAATATCTGCGGTCGGGATCGTAGCCCTGCGTGTTCGGATAACCGATGCCCACGACGATCGACGGGCCGATGCCCGTAGCGCGCGGCCGCCGGGCGACACGGCGGACGGTTTCCGCCACCGTCACGAAATCGGAATTCGCGTCGAGAACATAGACGACCGGAAAACCCGACGGCGGCAGCGGCGCGTCGGGCACATAGACGAAAATCTCGTAGGCCAGCCCGGTTTCGTCGGAGCGCATCGCGAACCTGCGGCAGGACGGGAGAACGAGCCCCTCCCCGGCGCCGGCATCGGCCGGTTCCTGCAAGGCGAGCGCGTGCGCTGTCCGGGCGTGATGGTTTTTCATGACTGCGTGGTTTTCCCGGTCACTGAAAACAAAAGAATCATTGCGTCCAGTAGGTTCCCACCAGCGGGACGGCCATGAGATCGTTCAATTGTTTGCGCGTCGCGTCAACATCCAGATCCCTGAACAGGTCGGGATGCGTCCATTTGGCCAGCAGCTCCAGCGCCAGAATATCGACCGGGGAACTGAACAACTGCTGCGAAATCCCGTGGACGGCTCCCTTCTGCACGGCGGGCAGGAGCGCCAGGCCGGGCCGCGCCAGAAGGTCGCTCATGGACTTGGCGGTAACGGCGGCGTCGAAATGCGGCCCGATCAGCAGGCCGCCGCGATTCTTCATGTATTCCCCGCCGCTGGCGATATAGACGTCCGGCTTCGCGGAAACGACATATTCCATGTTCAGCTTCCCGAACGGCTTGTTGCCGAGAATATCGCCGATATTGCGCGCGCCGACGAATTGCAGGAATTTGCCGATCCCCTCACTTCCCGGCGAGTTGCAGCAGGTCTCGCGGGTGGAAGCGTGGGTTTCCATGAACACGGACGGACGGGCGGCGTCCTTGAGACCGGCGATGCGGTTTGCGATGGCCGTCCTGTGCTGTGTACGCAGGGCGACGACACGTTCGGCCTGCGCCTCGCGGCCGATGGCCTTGCCGACAATTTCAAGGCTGCGGTCGGTATTGTTCAGGGGATCGGTGACGAAATCGACGAAGATGACCGGAATCTTCGCCTGTTCGAGTTCGCGCAATTGCTGGTCGGCCCGGTGCGAGTAGACGGAGAGCAGGACCGCGTCCGGGCGGGCGGCCAGTATCTCCTCGACATTCATGTCCTGCGCGTTGCTCGCCGTGCGCGGCAGGCTGTCGATCTGCGGAAACCGCTTGCGATAGCTGGCGTAAAGCTCGCGCCCGAAGCGGTCCACGTCATGCGGCCATGCCGCGATCAGCCCGACCGGATCGCGGGAGAGGAAGGACAGCGCGACGATCATCCGTCCGTCGTCGACCACCAGCCGCTTCGCCGGCGCGGCCAGCGTGACGGTCCTGCCCTTGAGGTCGTGCAGAACGATTTCCGCCTCGGCGCGTGGGGCGCCGAGGACGAAAACCAGCATCGCCAGAGCGGCGAGGATGGGCCGGATGGCCAGCCTCATGCCCATGCTCCCTACCATTTGTAGCTTGTCGTGGCCATGACCGTCCGGCCCGTGCCGTAGAAGCACTGGTAGGCCGAGGCACAGGCCGAAACATAATGCTTGTCGAAGAGGTTCGTCGCGCTGACGGCCAGCTTGAGGCCCTTCAGCTTCGGATCGTAATTGCCGAAGTCGTAGCTGATGGAGGCATCCACCAGCGTGAAGGCCGGCACCTTCATCGCCTTCGTATTGGCGGCGTCGCCGTGCGACGACCCCATATAACGGACACCCGCGCCGATGTTCAGCCCCTGCAGCGCGCCATGGGGAATCGTGTAGTCCGCCCACAGGCTGGCCATGTTGTCCGGAACGCCGACCGGGGTCTTGCCCAGCGTGGACGCCACGTTGCTCTTCTTCACTTCCATATCGGCATAGGTATAGGAAGCGCTAAGGTTGAGGCCGTCGAGGAGCGCGACCTTGGCGCCGAGTTCGACGCCGCGCGAACGGATCTCGCCGGTCTGGGTCTGGCAGATGGACGAGCTGCACCCCGTATTCGATCCGGTATGGTCCAGATCGGTGGTCAGCACGTTCTGCTGGGTCAGGTTGTAGAGCGCGACGGTGAACAGGCCGTCGAAACCGTCCGGCTTGTACTTCACGCCGACTTCGTATTGCTGGGAGGTCGTCGGCTCGAACGGAACGCCGCCATAGCCCGTCCCCATCGTGGGGTCGAAGGAGGTCGAATAGCTGGCATAGGGCGCGATGCCGTTGTCGAACTCGTAGAGCACGCCCGCCTTCCACGTGAAGGCGTGATCGCGGGTTTCGACGTCCCTGGAGGCGCCGGTGGCGAGCGTCGTGGTGGAGCTGTCGATGGACGACCAGTCGTTGCGGCCGGCCAGCACGAAATGCCAGTTGTCGACCGTCATCTGGTCCTGCGCATAGATGCCGAGCTGCCGGCGCGTCTGGTCCTGCCGCGAGGTCAGGGCGACATTGGGCGCGCGCTCATAGACCGGATCGAGATAGTCGATATAGGTGACGGGGCCGTTGCCGTAGGTCGAGTGCGCATTGACCCACTGATAATCCAGCCCCAACAGGACCTTGTGTTGCAGCCGGCCGGTGTCGAAATCGGCCTCGGCCTGATTGTCCACGGCCAGCGCGTCGAACCGCTCGATGTAATGCGTGGACTGCCGCCCGAGGCAGAGATAGGCGATCCCGCCGCATCTGGCCGCCGCCGCCCAGGCCTTGGCGTTCGGCACCACCGAATAGGCCTTGAACTCGCTCTCATCGTGCATGAAGCGCAGGTTCTGCCGCAGCGTCCACACATCGTCGAGACGATGCTCGACATTGTAGCCGATGCTCGCCTGCTTGCGGTTGAAGGTATCGTAATTGGGGTTGCCGCTGAAGAAGTCGTAGGGAATGCGGCCGTTGGGATTGGCTTGCAGCGTGCCCAGCGCCGGCATCCAGTTCGTCTGCACGGATTTGGGATCGTAGGTATAGCTTCCCCTGATCGTCAGCGTCGTGTCGGTGTCCGGCTTCCATGTCAGCGTGGGCGCGATCGCCAGACGCTCGGAGCGGGAATAATCGACATCGGTATCGTAGAGGCGCCCGACGCCGGTGACGCGGTAAAGCAGGGTGCCATCCTGATTGAGCGGTCCGGTGAAGTCGAAGCCGGTCTCGGCGCGGCTATGGTTGCCGAAGCGCGTGAATATCTCGTGCGATGCCTCGGCTTCGGGCTCCTTGCTGACGAGA
The DNA here is from genome assembly GCA_001898995.1 of Rhizobiales bacterium 63-22. Classification (GTDB taxonomy): domain Bacteria; phylum Pseudomonadota; class Alphaproteobacteria; order Rhizobiales; family Rhizobiaceae; genus Brucella. The sequence continues at coordinate 43,686 of MKVZ01000003.1, forward strand.
CTGACCAGACCGCCGGGATTGCCGGAACCGTAAAGCACGGAGGAAGGCCCGCGTATGATCTCTATGCGGTCCAGAAAATAGGGATCGATCGAGGGTATGTTGTAGTTGAGACCCGCGGGCAGGCGCAGGCCGTCCCAGTAGTGGACGTAATTGGCATTGCCGCCGAAACCGCCGAAACCGCGAATATAGAGGCTGTCGAAACGGTCGCCGGGGCGGGAGCCGACAGTGACGCCCGGCTCGTAGAGAAGGGCGTTGGCGACCGTGGTCGCGCCCTGCTTCTCCGCCTGCCCGCTCGTGACGACGGAGACCGACTGCGGCGTTTCGATGATGGGCGTGTCGGTCTTGGAGCCGGCGCGGGCCTGTTTGGCCACCGGCCCCTTGTCGCCGCTCGCCTTCGACTTGCCGGCATCGACCGTGATCGTGTTCAGCTTCACCACGCCCTGATCCTGACCCCGATCCTGGGCCGGCGCCGCCGTCGCCGCAAGAAGACCCAGAGAACCTATCAACCCCGCAATGAAGACCCTGTCGCCCATTTTCCCTCTCGATAGCCGCCGCCCTTGCGGACGGGACTGCATCCGGATAAATATGATGGAAACTTTCATATTTTTCGCGTTATAGTGAAATGCGGCGGGAAGGCCACAGGGAAGTTGTTTGCGTAAACGCCATATTTGTTTGCGTCCGCCTTGCCCGGCGCTGTTGTCGGGCCGGAATTTGGATAGGTTCGCTGGATGAACTCTCTGGTGAAAGCGCATGAATTCTTCGGACAGATGCAGGCCGGCAACCGCTCGTTCCGCCTCATCAACACGAATATCGAGTCCGACCGGAACCTGCTCAAGGGAACCTTCACCAGAACCCGCATCCGCGACGGGCTGACGATCCATTATTCGGACGTGACCAATCTGTGCGACCTGCAAACGGAAACCGAGGCGCCTCCGCATCTGGGCATCAAGCTGTTCTTCTGCGGCAGCGTGACGGCCAGCATCGGCGACCGGGATATTCCGATGCCCCTGCGGCAGGCTCAGGGCCGATGGATACCCTCCGCCACGCTGTTCCACCAGAAGGAGCCGGAGCTTTTCCGCCGACGCGCGGAAATCGGCGACCGGGTGCGCAAGTTTACCGTCAAGATCATGCCGGACTGGCTCGAATCCGGCGACGTGCTCGGCCATGCCAGCGCGAGGGGCCTGCGCCGGTTCATGTCGGAAAAGCTTTCGGCGCTGTCATGGACGCCGAGCCCGTCCCTTCTGGCGCTTGCCGAGCAGGCCATAAAGCCGCCGGTGTTCGAGCCGCATCTCCATCGCCTCTATGTGGAAAGCCGGATTCTCGGCGTCATCGCGGAGGCGTTCGCGTTGCTGACGGACGGCGGCGCGGGTGAAGCCCGGCCCGGTCTCAGCATCGCCGAACGCAGGCGTCTTCTGCAAGCCGAGGAATTGCTGCGGGAGACGGCGGGCATCCCGTCCGTCGAGGAGATCGCGGCGAAGATCGGCGTGAGCGTGAATACGCTGCAACGGCTGTTCCATGCCGGCCACGGGACCACGGTGTTCCACTATGTGCGGATGCGCAAGCTGGAACAGGCGCGGCTCGCGCTCGAGAACGAGGGCGTTTCGATCGCGCAGGCGGCCTATATCGCCGGCTACAACAGTTCGGCGAATTTCTCGACCGCCTTCAAGCGCCGATACGGCTTCACGCCGAAACAAAGCCGGCGCTGACGGGGAAGCGCCGGATCGAGGGAAAAACCGCTGTACAATTCCATATCGGACGGCACATATTTGCCCCTAGAGTAACCCGTCCGGGAGAACCGCGATCCGTACCCTCCTTGCCTCCCTTACAATTGCAGCCATCGGCCTTCTCGCCGCTTCCGCCTGTCCAGCCCTCGCGGCAGGCGGCAACGCGGATACGCCGCAAAAGACCGAAGCCACACCGGCGGGCTTCATTGCGCTGGATAAGGCAACAGGCTGCACGGCATCCAACGTCGCGGATAAATGGTGCGTCGCGCTCGCCGACGGAAACGATGCGCCGCTCGTCGTCCGGCACGACGGCAAGGCGCTGTCGCCATGGACGCCGGACGACGACGGGCGCGAATATGCCGCGCTGCCGCTCATCCATCCGCTTGCCGATGGCGCGGCGCTGGCCGTGGTGACGGCGACGCGGATGCAGACCTATTCCGGCGGCGGCGGCAGCGCTTCGGAGCAGCAGCTCGTCCTGATGCACCCAGACGGAAAGGGTACGTCTGATGTGGTCCTCACCGTTCCAGCCGACAGCAGCCTCTCCATCCGCGCCTGTTTCAGCGAAGCGGACGAGAAGAAACGCGCCGGCATCTGTCATGACGAATACAACATGGCGGCGACGCTCTCGCTTTCCGGCGGCGGAGCCATGCCGGACGTGCATCTGGAGGTCGAGTCCACCCACTATCCGCGCGGCGTGTCGCGCGACAGGGATTCGCTGGCCATGCCGCCGCTGAAGAAACGCGATCAGGTCTGGGAGACGGACAAGGCCTGCACCTATAAACGCGATTTCCACTTCGACGCCGGGCAGAACCGCTATGTCACGGACAAGCCGCTGCCCGATGCGTGCAGTTTCGATCAGGGATAGCGTCCGGACAAGCCTCGGAGAGGCGTGTCGGGCCCGGTGACGGAAGCGGTCTCCGGCCGGGTTCCGGTGATGCGGATATGGAGATGCGCGCCGGCCCCTTTTTCCACCGATGCGGTGACGCCATAGACTTCCGACAGGGCTTCGGGCGTCAGCACCGCCGCCGGCTCTCCTTCCGCATGGACGCGGCCATGGGCGAGCAGCACGATCCGGTCGGCCCATTGCAGCGCCAGATGAAGGTCGTGCAGCACCATCACCACCACGCGCCCGGTGCGTGAAAAATCCCGTGCCGCCCGCATGACCTCGTGCTGGTTGCGAAGATCGAGCGCGCTGGTCGGCTCGTCGAGCAGCAGGATGGCCGGGTCGCGCACGATCGCCTGCGCGAAGCCGACAAGCTGGCGCTGGCCGCCCGAAAGCCGGTCGATGCGCTCGAAGGCGAGGTTTATGATCCCCAGCCGGTCGAGCGTCGCGATGGCCCGCGCCTTGAGATCGCCCGCGGGGGCGGCCGAACCGGCGGTGCGCGCGGCGACGACCACCGTTTCCAGAACGGTCAGCATGACGGCGGGCGGAACCGCCTGCGGCATGAAGGCCAGATGGCGCGCGCGGGCGGCTATATCGAGCCGGAGCATCTCCTGCGTTCCCCAGCGGATCGAGCCGCGCGCCGGAACCAGTCCGGCCATGGCCCGCAGCAATGTGGATTTCCCGGCGCCGTTCGGGCCGAGCAGGGCCGTGACCGTGCCGGGCCGCAACGGCTCCAGCGTCACGCCGCGCAGCACCTGCCTCTGCGCATAGCCGCCCGAAAGGTCCGACAGGACGAGTGTGGGGGTGGCCGCCGTCATTCCCGGCCCCGCCGCATCAGGAGTGCGAAAAAGATGGGCAGCCCGATCAGCGCCGTCACGATGCCGATGGGGATCACCACGCCGGGCGCGAGCGATTTGCCCGCGGCGGAGGCGAACGCCATCACGGCCATGCCGACGAGAGCGCTGGCGGGCAGGAAGAACCGGTGATCCTCGCCCGTCAGCATCCGCGCGATGTGCGGGGCCGTCAGGCCGACGAAGCCCACGATGCCGACGAAGGAAACCGCCGTGGCGGAAAGCAGGCAGACATAAAAAAGCGTCACGTAGCGCAGGCGCCGGACATTGACGCCAAGCGTCGCCGCGCGCTCCTCGCCGAGGCGCAGCACGGTCATCTTCCATGCGTTCGCGAGGCTGAGCGGCAGGACCACCGCGACCACGCAGGCGAGCGCCAGAACCGTGTTCCAGTTCGCGCGGGTCAGGCTGCCCATGGTCCAGAACACCAGTTGCTGCAATGCGTCGGCGGAAGCGAGGAACTGCACCAGCGCCAGAAGCGCGCTGAAGGTGAAGCTGAGCGCCACGCCGAACAGCGCCAGCGTCTCCGCACCGCCGCCCCGCGCGCGGGCGAGGAATTGCAGCGCGATCATGGCCGCGAAGGCGAACAGGAATGCGTTGGCGGAGATTGCCCACCCGTCGGGAATGGCGGGGATGGTGAGGCCGAGCACGATGGCGAGCGACGCGCCGAACGCCGAGGCCGAGGAAACGCCGAGCGTGAACGGGTCGGCCAGCGGATTGCCGAGGATGGTCTGCATCTGCGCGCCCGCGAGGCCGAGCGCGCATCCCACCAGAAGCGCCATCAGCGATTGCGGCAGGCGCAACTGCCACACGATCACCGAGACCGCCGGGCTTGCCTCGTGCGGGTTGAGCAGGGTGCGCAGCAGCTCGGCCACGCTCATGCCCGACGGGCCGGTGGTGAGGTCGGTCAGGAAAGCCGCCACGGTCGCCACGGCCAGCACCGCGACGATCAGGAGCCGCATGCGCTGCATGCGGTCGTAATGCCGGGCGGTGGACGAGGAAAGGCCGGCCGCGAGCGGGCCGCCTTTACCGGTTATGTCGTGTGGCATGCCTGCTCACTGTGGGGTTTCAGGGCGCATCTTTCTTCAGCCCCACCCAATAAACGCCTTCCATCGGCACGGCAAGGAAGCGGCGGTTGATTTCCGCAAGGGTCGTTTTCGGATCGAGATCGCGGAAGAGATCGGGATGCAGCCACTTCGCCATGATTTCGGCGAGCAGGATATTCTCGGGCTGAAGGGCGAGCGCCGTCCAGACGCCGTAGACCTGACCGTCCTTCACCGCCTTGAGTTCGGGGAAACCGGGCCGCTGCATCAGGCGCGCGAGCGTCTCGCGGCTTTCTTCCGCCGTATAGGCGGGACCGACCAGAAGCCCCTTCCCCTTTGCCTTGACCTCCATATAGGAGCCGCCATTGCCGATATAGACGTCGGGATTCTGGGCGAGGATATATTCCATGCTCATCATGCCGCCGCCGCTGGACGGATCGGCGGCGCTCAGATTTTGGCCGCCTGCGAGATCGACGAATTCCGACCAGCCGTGGCGGCCGGGCGCGCGGCAGCAATTGCTCAGCCCCGCATAGGTGTCGATCAGCACTTTCGGGCGCGGCGGACTGGACTGCGCGATGCGCCGGCGCACATGCTCCAGATGCTCGCGGTAGAAGGCGATCACGGCATCGGCTTCCTTTTCCCGTCCGAGTATCTTTCCGAGCAGGGTCATGCGCGGCGCGATGTCCGTCGCCTGCATGTGAGCCGATCCCGGCGCGGTGACGAAGACGACCGGCACGCCCGCCGCCTCGAAGGCCTGCGCGATCGCGCCCGCGCCCAGCTTCGGGTCCTGATAGGCCGTGAGCAGCACCAGATCGGGCTTGAGGCTCAGCGCCTTTTCGACCGAAAAAGTGTCCGCCGTCCAGCTTCCCACTTCGGCGATCCCGTCTATGGCGGGGAATTTCCTGCGATAGGCGGCAAGCGTGCCCTTGTCCATGCGGCCGACGGCAGCCCATCCCACCACCAGCGAAACCGGATCGGGATGGATGAAGGCCATGGACATGAGATCGTTGGCCTCGGCGAGGATGATGCGTTTCACGGGGCGCTTTATGGTCACCTGCCGCCCGGCGAGGTCGGTGACGGTGACCGTGTCCCCGGCCCGCGCCGGAGCGCCGGCAAGGACCGCGAGGGCGAGCACGGCCAGAAAGGCGGCCAGAAACGGGCGGAAGCGGGTCGGCATCGTCATCGTGTTCACCAGCGATAGGAGAGCGAGCCGGTGATCGTGCGGCGCGCGCCATAGAAGCAATAGGCGCCCGAAACGCCGTTCGCGAAGGCGAGGTTGCCGCCGCAGGCCGTCGCGACCTTCCGGTCGAACAGGTTGGCGACGTTCAGGTCGGCGCGCATCCCCTTGAGCTGCGGGAAACGCTTCGCGAAATCGTAGGAAATCGCGGCGTCGACCAGCGTGGAGGACGGCGTCTGGAAATAATTCGCTCCGCTCGCCGTGTTGGCCGGGGCGGCGCTGAGATAACGGACGCCGAGACCCACGCCGAGGCCCGCCAACCCGCCATCGTGGAACGTATATTTGCCCCACAGCGAAGCGTTGTGCGGCGGCACGTTGGCGAGCCGCTTGCCGAGATCGGCCGCATTGCTCTCGGTGATCCTCGCGTCGATATAGCTGTAGCCCGCGATCAGGTCGAGGCTGTCGGTGACGGCGGCCCTGGCTTCCAGTTCGATGCCGCGCGTGCGCACCTCGCCGAGCTGGATACTGTATTGGGGATGGTCGGGATCGGTGGTCGTGCGGTTCGTCTCGTTCATCTGGAACACCGCCATGGTGAACAGCGCATCCATGCCGAGCGGCTGGTATTTCAGCCCCGCCTCGATCTGGTTGCCCCGGCGCGGATCGAACGGATTGCCGTAATAATCGGTTCCGCTGGTCGGCTGGAACGACTGCGAATAGCTGACATAGGGTGCTAAGCCGCTGTCGAAGAGATAGAGCAGGCCCGCGCGTCCCGTGAACGCGCCGTCGGACATGTCCGTCTCCGCGCTGCTGAGCCGGTTGAGCGTGTTGGTCTCGGCGCGGTCGTAACGCCCGCCGAGCAGCACGCGCAGCCCGCCCAGCGAAATCTGGTCCTGCGCGTAGAAGCCAAGCTGCTTCTGGACCTGATTGCTGCTGGTCCGCGGCGTGGCGTTGAGCCGGATCGGCACGCCATAGACCGGATTATACATGTCGATGGACGACGCCGTGCCGCTCCATATCACGTTGTCGGCGTCGGTATACTGGTAATCGACGCCGAGCAGGGTCTTGTGCGTGAGCGGGCCGGTGTCGTAATTGAATTCGACGCTGTTGTCCGCCGTGACGCCGTAGCCGTCATTGTAATAACGGGCCGAATTGCGCCGGATCGTCCGGTAATCCGAAAGCAGCCCGACATAGCCGACGGTCGTCCAGTCGAAGCGCGACTTGATATAGCGCGCGCTGCTGCGGACCACGATACCGGAATCGAAACGGTGCTCGAACGTATAGCCGATCGAGCCGAAATAACGGTCGAACTTTTCCTGATCGGGTTCGCCGCGATTGAAGGCGGTCGATATGCGGCCCAGCGGATTGGCGACGGCGCTGCCGATGGCGGGAATCGTGGCGTTGGTGCCGGTATCGGGATCGCGCTGATAGGCGCCCAGAATGGTCAGCGACGTATCGGCGTCCGGCTTCCATGTGAAGGCGGGCGCGATGGCGACCTGCCGGTTCCTGGTCGAATCCACCTGCGTATGGCCGGTCCAGCCGAGGCCGGTGAGGCGATAGAGGAAGGTCTTGTCCGCGTTGGCGGGGCCGCCGAAGTCGAAGGCGCCGTAAATCCGGTCCCAGCTTCCCCCTTCGAGCCGCACCTCTCCGAACGGTTCCTCGGTCGGGCGCTTGCTGACCATGTTGAGGATGCCGCCCGGCGCGGCCTGCCCGTAGAGGATCGACGACGGCCCCTTTAGCACTTCGAGACGCTCGAACAGGTAGACGTCCGGGTGCGGCGTGCCGTAACTGCCGATAGAGGGGATCTTCATGCCGTCCATGTAACGGTCGAGCGAATAGCCGCGCGCGCTCGGCAGATCGAACTTCGCGCCGGAAGCGCCGCGCGTTTCGGCCACCACGCCCGGCGTATAGCGAAGGGCCTGCGAAACCGTCTGCGCGGCCTGATCGGTGATCTGGTCGCCGGTGATGACGGAAATCGCCTGCGGCGTTTCGATGATGGGTGTGTCGGTCTTGGTCGCCGTGGCGTTGTCTTTCGCGACGTAACCTTTCACATGACCGTTTTTCGATTGCTTCCCCGAAGCCTTGCCGCCGCTCTCGATATTGATCGTGTCGAGGACGACGCCACCCTTGCCGCCGGCCTGCTGGGCCATCGCGCCGGGCGCGGCGAGGCAGCACACGGAGGCAAGCCACAGGGCGGAACGCACCGGCCGTGCCTTTGCTGCCACAAAATGATGAAAGATCGCGCCGTCAAGCGGTTTCGACATATCCCCTGTCCCCATGCAATCATGATAAATCTATTCCAGTTTGAGGGGATTAAGCATGGGGGAACGAAATGTTCCAGCGTGGACATGTTGCGAAAAACGTCAAAAACCTTCGCAAAATATAATTCGCGGACAGCGTATGCGGGCCGGAATCAGGTGTTCCCGCGCATTTCCTTCGGCGGGCGGCCGAACCGGTTCCTGAAGGCCGTCGCGAAGCTGGCGGGGCTGGCATAGCCCGCTATGTGGGCGGCCTGCGCAACCGATACGCCGGCCTCTTCGAGCGCTTCGCGCGCCGATGCGAGGCGCTGCTCGCGGATATACTGGAACACCGTGACGCCGAATGCCGACTGGAACTGCCTTTGCAAGGCGTTGACGTTGGTTCCGTGCAGGGCGGCGATCCGCGGCAGCGGAAGTTTCTTGCCCTCGTCGGTGTCGAGCAGGGCCTTGACCACACCCATGCGCTGCCGGTCCCGCAGCTTCAGGAGCGGCTTTCTCTCCGTGCGGGGAACGTCGCAGAGGATGCGGAGCATTTCGGCAAGCGCCTCGCCGGCATGGCTTTCCAGATAAAGATCGCGCAGGGCGTCCGCGCATTGCGGCGGGCGCAGCATCTGTTCGGCCAGCCTGATCTGGCGCGGCGTCAACGGCCAGCGTTCGTGCATCAGATGCGTGTGGAGAAGATCGTGCGCGAGCCCGTCCAGACCGGCATTCTCGAACCAGTCCGGCGGCAGCAGGATCTCCACGCACCGCAGCCCCCTGCCGCCGGTGGTGCGCGAAATCCGTTCCGTCCTCGTGAAACGCGAGAAGATGCCTTGCGCCGTCTCGCCGCCGCTCGTGGGGATCGCGCCGATTTCCGTCGTGACGCCGCCCGCAGAAACCTTGATGGAGCCTGTCAGGCACAGCAGGACCGCAAAGCCGGGCTGAACGGTCATCGAAGACGTATAATCGCGGATATCGATAATATCGACGAGGTTGAGGATCGCGCCGCCGCGCAACCGTATCGCGTCGATATTTCCCCTGTGCAACGTGTCGGCGGGCCCGATGCCGACAGGCTCGTACTCTCTTCCGAGCGACGACGCATGCGCCGTCGCATCCGTGTGTCGGATCGATGTGGAGAAGTCGAACGGGTCGGGCATGAAACCTCGTAGGCGATTGGATGACATGGATTAAGTGGAGTCGGAAGATAAGGGATTCGACGTGAAGCGGCAAACCATCGGCTTGGCGGGCGGTAGCCGCATTGATAGTATGCCCCGATGACGGTTGTTTCTGAGGATACTGGCCGGCCAGCCGGTTTGCTGTTGCGGCTTCCATTGCTGACTTTGCAACTGCTCGGGCGCTTCGGGCCGCAGCTTGCGGTGCTCTGGCTCATCGGCATGATCGGCAATTCGCTTCTCAACGAACTCGCCGTGGCCATCGGCCGGCTGAACGGTTTTGCAGGCCTCTCCACGCTGGCGCTCGTCGTGCTTCTGAAACTCGTGATCATCGTCGCCCTGTTCGAAACAGTACGGCCCGGACTGCCGGCTCTCGACAAGGCTTCCCGGATTGCAGCCGCCCGGCCCGAATACGTGGCCCCGGAGGATACCGCCGCTCCCGGTTTCGCCTCCATTCTGGCGGTGACGCTCGTTCCCTTCTTCGCTTACTACGCCGCCTGGGGTTTTCTGGGCGACACGGTGCGGGAATATTCGAAACTCTCGCTCGACCTGATGATGTTCGGCGAAGGGGGCAACCTGCTGAAATTCGACGGCGGCGGCGCGTGGCTCGTCATTTCAGTCTGCGCCGCGTGGGCGATACGGCGTTTCGCGAAATGGATGCACAAGCGCTCGAAGGCTCCGGTCTGGCCGATCGTCATCGTCATCTGCGAGGCGAACTGGGCCTTCATCGGTCTCTATATCCTCTCGGTATGGGCAGGCGAGATCCGCGCATGGATCGCCGGACTGCCGGACGAGATCGCCGGTCTTGCCGGGCATCTGCAACCGGTCGGCAATGCCATGGCGGCGGCTACCGGTTTTCCGCCCACCGCCGAGGCCGCTTCCGTCTCCTTCCCGCAGCAGATGCGCAGCCTGTTTTTCTACGCCCTGTATCCGGTGGTCTGGCTGACGCTGGCCGCTCTGGTCTACGGATACGATATCAATGGTGGGCGGCCTCCGGCTCAGGGACGCATGGCGCGCGCCATATCGCGCTGGCAGGCGCTGCCGAAGGCGGTTCGCGATTTCATCGCGCATTTCATCGCCGGTACCGCGAAACGCTACCGGGCGCTTGCCGAAGGCGTCGGCCTCACCCTGAATTCCGGTCTTCTCCTGACGATTGCGACGATCCTCCTTTACAGGGTGCTGGACTGGGGCGCGGCTTGGGCATGGTACGGCGTTTCCCGGTGGATCGGCCCGCACGATCTGCCCCTGTGGCAGATGATCGCGCAGGCCATTACATTGTTTCTGGGCAGCCCGAGCGCGCCGGGCGACGGCGTCCTGATCATGCCGGTCAAGGTCTGCCTGCTCGCGGCGGCTCTGGAGATCGGCTTCGCGCAGGGACGGGAATGGAGAGGCGGCGACGCCTGAACCGCATGCTTAGCCGGCAAAAATTCTATTTCAACAGCAGCGGAAACGATATCGCGTCGGGCCGCGACGAAGCGAAGCTGAGATGGGCCGCCAGCGTGGGAGCCGCGTTGGCCGGAACGAGGAATTTTTCCTCAATAAGGGCGTTCGCTCCCTTTGCCGGCGGGTGGCGGGAGACCGCATCGCAGCCATCGACGGGGGTTGCCTGCGGATCGAGTTCCCGGCTGATGCTGCCCGAGGTGAGAAAATCGAGGGGAAGCCAGCGCCGGCCCCGATCGTCCATCAATGTCAGCCGGCATTGCGACCAGCCATCGCGTATTTCGCCTTCGGCTTTCGCGGCCAGCCGGACGATGACCAGCCGCATCCCATCGGGAAAGACGAGTTTCGTATCCCTCCCGTCGCCGATGAGCCGGACCTGATCGAGCCGCCAGGACGCCCCGGCAAAGCTCTGGCCGTCGGCGTTCTCATGGACCCGCAATTCGCTTTGCCGGACATAGTCGGCGATATCGCGCCAGCCGATCACGGCATAGGTGCCAGCCAGCAGCACGGGCAGGCTGATCAGAGAAAGCAATCGAAACCGTCGCTCCCGCCTAGATATCATTGCCGCCGATCTCCACATGTCCGCGTTTTTCGACGCCGTTCCGGTCGAGCTTCACCCGGATTTCCGATTCCAGCCGGGGCGACGGCTGTCTGGAGACGACCAGCGTCATATCTTGGGTCTCCGGTTCCGGCAGTTCGAAAACGAAGAGCCCGCGTGTGGTGAGCCCCGGCTGTATCCGTTTGTCGCTCACCAGCCGGGGAGCGCCGTCCACGCGGAGGCTTTGCCGGTAAAGGCGGCCGGACGCGCCCTCGATCGCCGCGCCCCGGATGGACATGGTTTCCCGTTTCGACTGAAGCTCGACGCTGACGATCAGCCAACAGCCCCCGGTTTGCCTCTCCGTCGGCTGGCCGTAGCGTGTGAAGGAAATCGTTTCGGCGCGTATGACCTTTTTCACCTTGATCGCGAAGGTTCTGCTCGACACCGTATCCTTTTGCACGCCGTCCGTCTCGACGGGACCGGTCAGAAGCGTGTAGCTGGGCGTGGTCGATTGCAGAAACGCCAATGCCGCGACGGCGACGGCGGTGCATAGAAGCAGCAGGAGCGGGCGTATCATGGCGCGGCTCCCTTCGCCGCGGAAGCGAGCGGTAGCTCGACGCGGGCGACGGTCTGCGGGTTGAACCAGCCCGATGCGGCGTAAAGATTGTCCTGCGCCTTGTAGGTGGTGCCGACGATCGCGACTTTCAAAACCTCCGGCAGCGGCTGCGAGGCCGGCAGCACCCATACGGCCGCGATCTTCTCCGGCATCATCGGTTGCAGATCGGAGAGCAGATCGCGGTCCCGCAGGAGGTAGAATTGCGGCGCGGGAGCACCGGAAACGTTTTCGAGCTTCAGCGTCTCCCTGTACAGGTTCGAGCTTTCCGCCGTCAGGTTATCGAGCGTCAGGTCGACCGTCAGCGCTTTATCGCCGGCGCGGACTGCCCGCCCGTCCGGCGTTTCGGCGGCAAGGCGGCCGGAATGGACGGTCACGTCCCACTGGCCGGCGTTGACGGTCGCATCGGCCGCGATCTCCTTCACTTCCGCTGCGGTGCGGGTTTCATAGATGGAAAGGCCAAGCGACAGCGCGGCGGCGAGAAGCCCGCCAATGCCGGCGATGACGCGCATATGGAACGCCTCGTTTGCCTTCCTTATGATCGACCGCTTCATGGCCCTGCTTGTTCGTCCAAGGTTGCCACTCACCATTCTGCCCGCCGAAAGGCGGATGATGACGATCAATCTGGCTCACATAACGCGCCACGGCAAGACAGGGGGTTCATAAAGTTCGGGCGGCAGTCCGGTGATACCCTCACGGGCCTTCGCAGATTTCGGCCCTTGCCGTGGGGACCTGCCCCGCCTCGGCCTCGTAGATGCGCAGGCCCTGTTCGTCGAGCCGGATGATGCGGTAGCAGGGATTGCCTCCCGTCCATAGCGGCGCGCGCGCATCGGTATCGGTGATGAAGCGGTGCGCATTGGCCTGACCGGAACTGTAGGCGATGCCCTCATCGGTCACGCCCGTCATCGGCACATGGATATGGCCGAAGACGACATGGCGCACCCCGGGCCGGTGGGCCGCGAGACGCCGCATCAGCGCGCCGCCGTCATGCAGCCCGATCTTCACGAAATGCGCGAGGCCCACATCCACCGGCGGATGATGGATGAAGACGGTGACGGGCTTGTCGCCCGCACGGCCGAGCGCCTCTTCCAGCCATTCCATGCGATCCGCGCCATAGATGCCGCCGATCACCCCCGCCTCGTGGCTGTCGAGGAACAAGAGCCGGCCATGCGGCGTATCCATGAAGGACTGGACATAGCCGTTGGCGTCGCGCGGATGGTCGGGAAAGGCCTCGGCGAAGGCCGGGCGGCGGTCGTGATTGCCGAGAAGCAGCCGCACCGGAAACGGCGCCGGCGCCAGTATGTCGCGCAGCAGCGCATAGGCCGCCGGTTCGCCGTCGTTGCACAGGTCGCCCGTCAGCACGAGCAGGTCGGCGTCGGCATGATGCGCCAGCACATGGCCGACCGCCGCGCGCAACTGCGCTTCCGGGTCCACCCCGTTCACCGTCATCCCCGAAGGCACCAGATGGGTGTCGGTGATCTGGACGATCTTCATTCCATTCTCCGGATTCTCATTGTTGGACAGCACGGCGCGGGGCACATGGCCCCGCGCTCTATCTATTTGTTTTTACACGCATTATCCTATGCAAAACCGCTTTGCGCTTTCGCTGGCAAAGCTCCACGCCCTTTATTTCATGAGGCTGTTGGTGGCATCCACGATCTGCTTCAGCCCGTCTTCCGGCGTCACCTCGCCACGCATCACCGCGCCGATGATATCGCGCTGGGTCCGCCAGATACGCACCGAATCCCCGCCCGGATAACCGGCCCAGGGCAGCGACCTGTCGGCCTGAAGCGAGGCGGTCTTCACGTTCGGATGCTCGGCATAATAGGGCGCGAGATAATCCGGGCCGGTGGCGAGCTTGTTGGTCGGCAGATAGCCGGTGATGCGCACGATGATGTTCTGCGCCTGCGGACCGGTGATCCATTTGAGATATTTCCACGCCGCCTGCTGCTTCACCGGGTCCTGCGTCAGGATCACGGCCGAATTGCCGCCGGTCGGCACGCCGCCCTTCTCCTTGTTGTCGAGCGGGAAGGTCGCGGTGGTCAGGCGGAAGCGGTTGCCCACCAGCCCCTCGATGGTCTGCACATGGGCGGGCGTGGAGAAGATGAAGCCCGTCAGCCCCGCGCCGAACTGCTGGCGCGACTGGTCCCAATCGAGCAGGTTCTGTCCGCCCTCGGTCACGAACTGGCGGCACATCTTCAGCGCATTGAGGCCGATTTCGTTGTCGAAGGCGACCTTCTTGGTCTTTTCGTCCACCAGCGTGCCGCCCTGCTCGAAGATCAGCGATTGCCACAGCCAGTCGTCCGGCCAGCCGTTGATATCGTAGCCCATGCCGGCGATCTTGGGATCGAGCGCATGGATCTTCTTCGCCAGTTCGATCAGTTCCGGGAAGGTGGTCGGCATGTGATCCGGATCGCCTCCGGCCTTCTTCACCAGATCGGCGTTGACGAACATGATCGGCGAGGAGGCGTTGACCGGCAGGCCGTACTGCTTGCCGTCCACCTGTCCGAGCGCCGCCATCTTGGGGCTGAAATTCTTGTCGAGAAAGGCCTGCCCGCCCTCGGCGGCGATGAACGGGCCGAGATCGGCGATCTGCTTGCGGGGCGCGAGCGTATGCACCAGTTCGGCGGTCAGATTGTAACCGGAGAAATAGACGTCGGGCAGCTTGTTGGTCACGGCGGCGCGCAGCACCTGCTGCTGGCCCTCGTTATAGCCGACCGCGGGCGCGAGGAAGTTGATCTTGATGCCCGGGTTGTCCTTCATGAACTGGTCGGCCAGCGGCTGGTGGAACTTGGTGAAACCCGGCAGGTTGTAGAGTACCTGCAGCGTCACCTGTCCATCGGCGGCGAAGGACGGAAGGGCGGGCATGGCAAGCGCGAACGCCAGCGCGCTGACGGCGGAACGTCGGGTGAAAAGCATGAGTGGTCTCCGGTGAGTGACAGTAAAGGTTTCAGACCGTCGTGCGCCTTATCAGGCGCATTGTGACGATCTGTCTTTTCGTTTGAGCATCGGATGATCCGAAAACCGGTTCCCACTTTTCGGTCCGATGCTCCAGACGGGGTCACTTGACCCCGGTCATGGTGATGCCCGCGATGAACTGCTTGCGCGCCAGAAGGAAGCACAGCACCATCGGGGCGGTGATCAGCGTGGCGCCCGCCATCAGCGCGCCGTAATTGGCGCCCGTCTCGGCGTCCGAGAAGAACAGCATGCCGAGCGGCGGCGGCGCGAGCGCGGTGTCGGAAACGACGACCATCGGCCAGTAGAGGTCGTTCCAGTGCGCCACCACCGAGAACACCGCGAAGGCGGCGAGCGACGGCAGCGAGCCGCGCAGCACCAGCCCCCAGCAGATTTCCCATTCGGAAAAGCCGTCGAGCCGGGCCGCCTCGATGATCTCGTCGGGATAGGTCTTGAAGGACTGGCGGAACAGGAAGATGGCGAAGACCGACAGGAAGAACGGCACCATCATGGCGAAATAGGTGTTGAGCAGATCCGTCTTGGCGAGACCGACGAAGAGCGGCAGCGCCAGCGCCTGAATGGGCACGCAGAGCGCGGCGATCACCAGCGTCAGGAACAGTTTTGCGCCCGGAAACCTCAGCTTGGCCAGCGCATAGGCCGCAGGCACGGAGGTCAGCACCTGCACGATCAGGATGCCTGCGCAGACGATGACGCCGTTCAGCATGAAACGCGCCATCGGCACTTCGCTTGCCGCGAGGCCGTAATTGCCGGCGGCATCGAAATGCTTCGGGATCGGCCACAGCGAGATGTCGAAGATTTCGGCCGGAGAGCGGATCGAGGTCAGTACCATCCAGTAGAAGGGCAAGAGCATCACGGCCGCGCCGAGCGCCAGGACCAGATGCGGGATATAGCGGGAAAGCCGTGTCATCAGTAATGCACCTTGCGGTCCATGCGCAGCGTCTGGCCGATGGAAAGCACCAGCACGAAGACGAGGAAGAGCAGCGTCAGCGCGGCGGCATAGCCGGTGTTGGAATATTCGAACCCTTCGAGATAGAGATCGAAGAGCAGCGTTTCGGAGCCGAAGCGGCCCTTGGTCAGCACCGCGACCGTCTCGAAGACCTTGAAGGCGGAGATGGAGGTGGTGACGACCACGAACATGGTGGTCGGCCCCAGCATCGGCCATGTGACGGTGAGGAAGCGGTCGATCGGGTTCTTCGCCCCGTCGAGCCTTGCGGCCTCGTGCAGGTCCTGCGGGATCGCCGTCAGCCCGGCGAGGAACAGCACCATGTTGAAGCCGACGATCTGCCAGATGCCGATCACCGCCATGGTGGGGATGAGCAGCACCGGATCGGACAGGAAGGCCACCGGCTCGAAGCCCAGCCAGCGGATGAAGGCGTTGACCGGGCCGAGCGAGGGATGCAGCAGGAACTGCCACACCGTCGCCATGGCCACCAGCGTGGCGGTGACGGGCAGGAAATAGGCCACTTCCCACAGGCCGCGCGTGCGTTTGCGCCCATGCACCAGAAGCGCCACGCCGAGCGCGAGGAAGACGCCGAAGGGGATGACGATCACCGCGTAGAGAAGCGTGTTGCCGAGCGCGCGCAGGAACACCGGATCGTGGAAGGCCTTCACGAAATTCGCCGCCCCGATGAAATTCCAGTCCAGCGCGCCGAGCGTGTAATCCGTCACCGAGAAGAAGGCGAGAAAGACCATCGGCAGGATATAGGTGACGAGCATGAGCAGCACCGCGGGCGCCACGAACAGCAGCGCCAGCCACAGGCGGCGTCGTTCGCTCCTGTTGCGCGGCAGGGCGATCGCGGCGGAAGCCGCCGGCGCGGCAGCGAAGCCGGCCGCGCTCATGCGGGCACCTTTTCGAGCGCGTTGCAGGCGATGCGCCGGCCCGCGCCATCGAAGAGATGGGCGCGGTTGGCACGGAAAGCGACGCGCACCAGCCCGTCGGCCCCTGCTTCCGCCGGTGCGTCCGCGCCCTGGCGCAGCGTCAGCCGCAAGCCGTCGTCCGCGTCGAGCGCCAGCGTGAGATAGCGGTCCGCGCCGTGCAGTTCGCTGCGCAGGATGCGGGCGCGCATGCCCGTCCGCGCCAGCGCGAGGTCTTCGGCGCGCAGGCCCAGTGTTGCAGGCCCCGCCGTCTGCGGCGAGGCGGCAAGGCCGATCTCCGCGCCAAAGGCGGAAAGACGGCCGGAAGAGGCGATCTCCACCGGCAGGAGATTGATCGTCGGCGTGCCGATAAAGCGCGCCACGGCCAGCGTCGCCGGGCGTTCGTAAAGCTCCGCCGGGGTGCCGAGCTGCTCGATCCTGCCGCCGACCATCAGCGCGATGCGGTCGGACATGGTCATCGCCTCGATCTGGTCGTGGGTGACATAGACGAAGGTCGCGCCGAGACGCCAGTGCAGCGCCGCCAGTTCGTCGCGCATATGGGCGCGCAGCTTGGCGTCGAGATTGGACAGGGGCTCGTCCATGAGGAAGGCGGCGGGGTCGCGCACGAGGGCGCGCGCCAGCGCCACACGCTGGCGCTGGCCGCCCGAAAGCTGCGCCGGGCGGCGGTCGAGCAGCGCGCCGATCTGCAAGGTCTGCGCGGCCTGTTCGACGGCCTCGTCGATCCCGGCCAGCGTCGCGCGGTCCGCCATCAGCCGGCCCATGAGCGGCAATCGCGCCCGCATGGGCAGGCGGCGCATACGCAGCGGCGTGGCGATGTTCTGGCGCACGGTCATATGCGGATAGAGCGCATAGGACTGGAACACCATGGCGAGGTTGCGGTCGGCGGGATCGACGCCCGTCACGTCCTGCCCGCCGATGGAGACGGAACCGCGATCCGGCGTTTCGAGACCGGCGATGATGCGCAGCAGCGTGGACTTGCCGCAGCCCGACATGCCGACCAGCGACAGGAACTCGCCCGGACGAACGGCAAGGTCGATGCCCTTGAGCACCTCCTCCCCGCCGAAGCCCTTGCCGACCCCGGCCAGTTCGAGTGCCATTTCGCTTGATCGCGGCGTCATCCTGCGCTCCTTTCGATTTCGGAGCGAAGTCTCTTCATGGCCGGCAACAGTTTCATGACAGCCAGATTAAGAATTGATGACGATTTGGAGGGACCGCATCGTTGCCCCCTCCCCGATGCCGAAGCCCGGCAGATCGGGGCGCCTCACACAACAGGACGATAGCAGCAAGGGAGCATCAATCCACGCCTTCCGCCGTTGCAGGGACAAGCCATGTCCCCGATATCCGTTTTATTTATAACGAGGTATTTTACCCGCTCCCCATACGGCGGCCCGCTCAGCCCCGCAACTGCGCCAGCACGCCCGCGATGTCTCCCATGCCCCAATGCTCGGCGATCAGCCCGTCGTGAATGCGAAAGATGTCGCAAGACGTGAAACGCAGCGGCTTTCCGGTGGGCTGGACGCCGAAATAAACGCCGCCATGGGTTCCCGTATAGACGAAGCTGGCGGCGACGCGATCGCCGCTTGCGACCATGGTTTCGATGCCGACTTTCAGATCCGGCATACCCGTCAGCCGCGCCTTGAAAAAGGCGACGCTGGCCTGTTTCGGTGTGACATTGGCCGGTGCCGGTGCGGCGGCGCTGGTCTGATGGTTAATGTAGCGGTCCGAGAACAGCGCGGAGAACGCATCGATATCATGCGCGCTCAACGTCGCTGCGAAACGCTTCGCAATTTCCGGCGGCGAGGCGGCTGTTTTCGCGAAGGCTGTTCCGGGAAGCCCGCTCGCCAGAACGAGGCCCGTGGCTACAATCTGTCTTCGGGTGGCGACCGGCTTCGTCATGACGCTTCCTTGCATGTGGGGAGTTTCCGCAGGGCTGCGTTACGTATCGTATATTTTGCGCGCCGGCGCCACGATGCGCCGCCCTCATCACGCAAGCTTGACACAGCCGCTCAATCGAGCCAAGCCGTCCGCGATGAACAGGATGCGTGTCGCGATCCGGCGGGCGAACCACATGTCGTGGGTGACGGTCACCATCGACATCTCGCTTACCGCAGCCTGTTGAGATCGACCGAACGGTTGTCGATGATGGCTTCCATCGAGAAGAAGCCGGTGACCGTCGCCAGATCGAAATTCGTGATCAGCTTCTGATAAAATGCGTCATATCCCGCCATGCCTCTGGTGACGACCTTGATCAGATAGTCCCAGTCGCCGCCGATACGGTAAAAATCGATGACTTCGGGAAGCCGGTCGACATGTTCCCGGAAACTGTCGATCCATTCCCTCGAATGGTGCCGGGTTCTGATCATCACGAATACGGTGAGATCGAAGCCCAGCGCACCGAGGTCGATATCGGCATGGGACCCACGGATCACCCCCATCGAATGAAGCTTCTGAAGCCGCCGCCAGCAGGCGTTCTGGGACAGGCCGACCTTCTCGGCGAGGTCGCGCTGCGAGATATTCGAATCTTTTTGCAACGCCGTCAAAATCTTCAGATCGAAGGCATCGATTTTTGACGATAGTTCGATCATTTGACACACAGTTTCGCGATAGCTGTAGAAAATAGGTGAATTTCTCCACGCTGGCGCAGAATATGATTTCTGTCAACATTCCTCAAACCGGAGGTTGAGCATGCAGGCCGTTCGGTCCAACGCAAAAGAAGGCGCCACGCCTCTTGCCCGTTTTCGCCGCAGCCTTGAGCGCGACACCCTGATTTCCGATCTGCGCGACGATCTTATCGGCGAAACGGCCCGGATCGAAGGCCCCTACGGCGTCAGGAACATGGTCTATGCCGACTATGTCGCTTCGGGACGCGCATTGGGAACGATCGAGCGCTTCATTCTGGACGAGGTGCTGCCCTACTACGCGAACAGCCACACGGAAGCCTCCTATTGCGGAGGCTTCATGACCCGCATGCGCCGCGAGGCGCGCGCGCTGATCGCCGAATGCTGCGGCGCCGGCGAAAAATATGCGGTGATATTCACCGGTTCCGGCGCAACCTCCGGCATCAACCGCCTCGTCAGGCTGTTCGGCGTGGCCGAGGCGGTCAGGGCGGGAAAGAAGGTCCGGATCGTCACCGGTCCCTACGAGCATCATTCCAACATCCTGCCATGGCGTGAAACCGGCGCGGAAATCGTCGAACTGGCCGAGGCGCCGGACGGAGGCCCAGACATGGCGCATCTCGATGCGGTTCTGCACCGGGGCTCGCCCGATCTGACGATATGCACCTTCTCCGCCGCCTCCAACATCACAGGCATTACCTGCGATGTCGCGGCCGTGACCCGGATGGTGAAAGCGGCCGGAGCCACGATGATCTGGGATTATGCCGGCGGCGGCCCCTATCTGCCGATTGCGATGTCGCCGGACGGGTCGGCGGATATCGATGCCGTCGTGGTCTCGCCGCACAAGTTCATCGGCGGTCCCGGCGCATCGGGCATACTGATCGTCCGCAGGCAGGGCCTCGCCACCGGCAAGCCGTCATGGCCGGGCGGCGGAACGGTGAAGTTCGTGTCGCCCGAAGCCCACGATTACAGCGAAAATCTGGAGGCACGCGAGGAAGCGGGCACGCCCAATGTGGTCGGCGACATTCGCGCCGCGCTGGTCTTTGCGGTCAAGCATGCCATCGGCGTGAAGGAAATCGAGCGCCGCAATCGCGCGCTGACCGCGCAGGTGTTCGCGGCATGGAAGGATGTGCCGCGGCTGGAAGTGCTCGGGCTTCCAGATGCGGGCCGCCTGCCCATCTTCTCCTTCCGGGTCAGGGACGGCAGCGGCGGATATGTCCACCAGCAGCTCGTCACCCGGATGCTGAGCGACAGGTTCGGCATTCAGGCCCGTGGCGGCTGCGCCTGCGCCGGCCCCTATGTTCACAGGCTGCTGGCCATCGACGCACGGCAATCCCAAGAGATACGGCAGGCCATACTGGCCGGGGACGAACTCCGGAAGCCCGGCTTCACCCGCCTGAATTTCTGCGTGCTTCTCCCGGACGAGAAGGTGCAATTCATCATCGATTCCGTTGCCCGGCTTGCCGCCGACGCACCGGCATACGCGGCGGATTACGACTGCGATCCGTCACGCGCGATCTTCTTCCCGAAAGCGGCTGCGGCGAAAGAGCCTGTCCACGAACAGGCCTGACGTCGCCGGCTGCCACCGGTTTCCGTGACCGTCAGCCGAACCTTCCGGTGACGTAGGCTTCGGTGCGCGGGCTGGCGGGACGCTGGAAAACCTGCGTCGTCTCGCCGAACTCGACAAGTTCGCCGAGATACATGAATGCCGTATACTGCGAGATACGCGCCGCCTGCTGCATGTTGTGCGTCACGATGGCGATGCAGTAATCGTCCTTCAGCTCGTCGATCAGTTCCTCGATCTTCGCGGTCGAGATCGGATCGAGCGCCGAGGCCGGTTCGTCCAGAAGCAGGACTTCGGGCCGCACCGCGATCGCGCGCGCGATGCACAGGCGCTGCTGCTGGCCGCCGGAAAGACCCAGGCCCGACTGGTGCAGCTTGTCCTTCACCTCGTCCCAAAGTGCCGCCTCGCGGAGAGCGGCCTCGACCCGCTTTTCCACCTCGGCTTTCGGCAGGTTCTCGCGCAGGCGGATACCGAAGGCGATGTTGTCCCAGATCGACATCGGAAAGGGCGTCGGCTTCTGGAAAACCATGCCGATGCGGCTGCGCAGGGTTTCGAGATCCTCGCCCTTCCCCAGAATATCCCGGCCGTCGAGCAACACCTGCCCCGTCACCTTCTGCCCCGGATAAAGGTCGTACATCCGGTTGAAGATGCGCAGCAGCGTCGATTTTCCGCATCCCGAAGGGCCGATGAAGGCGGTCACGGTGCGGTCCCGCAGCGCCATGTCTATCCCTTTCAGCACCTCGTGGCCGTTCTGGTAGGCGAAGCGCAGGTCCCGCGTCTCCAGCTTCGGCGCATGGGCCGGAACGGCGGCGTTCTGTCCGGCGGCGGCGGGCTGGTTGCCGGACTGGTTGAAAGTCATGGTTTCCATGGGAATCTCCGTTACGCGTTGCGCGGCGCGCCGCCGAGGGCGCGGGCAATCACGTTGATGACGAGAATGGCGAAAGTGACGATCAGCGCTCCGCCCCACGCCATGCTCTGCCAGTCGTTATAGGGGCTCATCGCGAACTGGAAGATCACGGTGGGCAGGCTCGCCATCGGCGCGTTCATATTGCTGGTCCAGTACTGGTTCGAAAGCGCCGTGAACAGAAGCGGCGCGGTTTCCCCCGCCACCCGCGCGAAGGCCAGCAGAACGCCCGTGACCAGCCCCGTGCGCGCCGCGCGCCACACCACGGCGGTCATGATCTTCCAGCGCGGCGCGCCGAGTGCGGCCGCCGCCTCGCGCAGGCCGACCGGCACCAGCGCCAGCATATCCTGCGTGGTGCGCACGATGACCGGCAGGGCGATGATCGCCAGCGCCACCGCCCCGGCCCAGCCGGAGAAATGCCGCATCGGCACCACCATCACCGCATAGACGAACAGTCCCACCACGATGGAGGGGGCTGCGAGAAGCACATCGTTCACGAAGCCCGCGATCTGGGCGATGCGCGACCCGCCCGAAAATTCGTTCAGCGCCGTTCCGGCCAGAATGCCGAGCGGCGTGGCGATGGCAAGCCCGGTCAGCGTCATCATGATGGAGCCGTAGATCGCATTGGCCAGACCGCCCTCCACGCCGGGCGGCGGCGTGCTTTTGAGGAACAGCGAAAGGTTCAGCGCGGACATGCCGCGCACGACCAGCGTGCCGAGGATCGCGACCAGCACGATCAGCCCCAGCACCGTCGCGGCGGTGGCGGCGATCATGGCGATACGGTTCTTGAGCCTGCGGCGTTCGAGACGGGTCATGTCAGTTCTCCCCGCGCGCGATCATCCAGCGCGCCAGCCCCAGAACGAGGAACGTGATGACGGACAGGATCAGGCCGAGCGCGATCAGGCTGGATGTATAGAGATCGGAAGTCGCCTCGGAGAATTCATTGGCGATGGAGGCCGAGATGGTCGTCGCCGGCGCCAGAAGCGAAGCCGCGATGCGGTGCGAATTACCGATCACGAAGGTGACCGCCATCGTTTCGCCGAGCGCGCGGCCGAGGCCGAGCATCACGCCGCCCACAAGACCGCGGCGGCAATAGGGAATGACGATGCGGCGCACCACTTCCCAGCGCGTCATGCCCATGCCGTAGGCGGATTCGCGCAGGAGCGTAGGCACCGTGGAGAAGACGTCGCGGGTGATCGCGGTGATGAAGGGCAATGCCATGATCGCCAGCACGATCCCCGCCGTCAGCATGCCGACGCCATAGGGCGCGCCCCTGAACAGCATACCGATCCATGGAACCTGCCCGAGCGTGCCGTTGAGGAACGGCTGCACCGTGCTCTGCATGATCGGCGCCAGCACGAAGAAGCCCCAGAGTCCGAAGATGATCGAGGGAATGCCGGCCAGAAGTTCGATCATCGTGCCGATGGGGCGGCGCAGCGCCTCGGGACAAAGCTCGGTCAGGAAGATCGCGATCCCGAAGCCGAGGGGTACCGCGATCACCATCGCGATGGCCGAGGTGACGAGCGTGCCGTAGATGGGCGCTGCGGCGCCGAATATTTCCTTGGCGGGACTCCAGTCTTGCGTCCAGACGAAGGCCGGGCCGAAAGCGTGAAAGGCTGGCGCGGCCCCGAAGGCAAGCGCCACCAGCACGGCGACCAGCGTCAATACGACGATCGCTGCCGACAGGCGCGCGAGACCGACGAAGCCGCGATCCTCCAGCCGGTGGCGGCGGGCGCTGCTGGTATGGCCGGAAATATCCGTGGATGTAACCGAAGACATGAATGACCTGACCGGAAAAGCGGGCGCGGACGAGCCGCACCCGCAACAAAGGATGGCCTTAGCGGATTACTTGGCCGCGGTGAAAACCGGCTTGCCGTTCGCGGTGATGCCGCTCCAGGAAGCCTCGATCAGTTTCACGACCGAATCCGGGATCGCCACATAGTCGAGTTGCGCCGCTTCCTTGGTGCCGTTGTGATAGACCCAATGGAAGAACTTCAGCGCTTCGGCGGCAGCGGCCGGATCGGACGGTTTCGCATGGATCATGACCCAGGTCGAGGCGGCGATCGGCCAGCTCGTGGCGCCCGGCTGATTGGTGATCACGACGTGGAAGTTCTTCGTGCCGGCCCAGTCGGCGTTGGCGGCGGCGGCGGCGAACGTGTGGAGAGAAGGCGTGACGACCTTGCCCGCCTCGTTCACCATCTTGGCGAAGCCGAGCTTGTTCTGCACGATATAGGCATATTCGTTATAGCCGACCGCGCCCGGCGTCTGCTTGACCGTATTGGCCACGCCTTCCGAACCCTTGGCGCCGAGGCCGACGGGCCATTCGACGGCGGTGTCCGAGCCGACTTTCGTCTTCCACGAGGGCGAGACCTTGCTCAGATAATCGGTGAAATTGAAGGTCGTGCCGGAACCGTCCGAGCGGTGGACGACGACGATGGGCTGGCTCGGCAGCTTCAGCTTCTTGTTCAGCGCCGCGATGGCCGGGTCGTTCCACTCCGTGATCGAACCCTCGAAGATGCCGGCCAGCGTCTTGCCGTCCAGCACGAGTTCGCCCGGCTTCACGCCCTGAATGTTATACATGGGCACGATGCCGCCCATGATCATCGGGAACTGCACAAGGCCGTTCTTTTCGAGTTCCGCGTCGTCGAGCGGCTTGTCCGAAGCACCGAAGGTGACAGTGCCGGCCTCGACCTGCTTGATGCCGCCGCCGGAGCCGATCGACTGGTAGTTCAGCGCATTGCCGGTCTTTTCCTTGTAAGTGGCGCCCCACTTGGAGAAGACGGGATAGATGAAGCTGGATCCCGCGCCCGATATATCGGCGGCGAAGGCGGTGGTGGACATCATTACGCCAAGGATGCCGATGGCGGCGCCTTTCAGCATATTGTGCATGACGGTCATGGTTTTTCTCCTGATGTGCAACGAACGGGCACTGGATTGCTCCGGCTGGCCGAGCGGACATTAGCCCCGGCGCGTGACAGTCAGGTGACAGTAGATTTACAGTTTCATGACAGCGGCGCCGACCCGGTGAAACGGTCCGTTTTGAAGCAGGCTGCGGGGTTCCGGGGCGAACGGGTTCGGGTGACAGTCCGGCTCCCTGCGAAGGCGGCGCCATGGCCGCCGGCGGGCCACGGCTGTCGTGGTGAAAGCGCTCCTACAGGGGCTTCATCGCCGCGTTTTCACCGATCAGGCACCCTTTTTTCATCCCATTGGAAAACAACGGAATTTTCTCGTTTACAAAACCCAATCGACCACTTGGTTTTGCTGGCGGGACTCGACCCATCCACTGATTCTGGGAGAAAGGGAGACGCCGTAAAGCCCG
The DNA here is from genome assembly GCA_001898995.1 of Rhizobiales bacterium 63-22. Classification (GTDB taxonomy): domain Bacteria; phylum Pseudomonadota; class Alphaproteobacteria; order Rhizobiales; family Rhizobiaceae; genus Brucella. Next base: position 68,611 of record MKVZ01000003.1, read on the forward strand.
ATTTCGATTGCGTCATCCAACATCTATATCTATAGCGCAATTCGGGCCGGAAATCCAGCCTCAAGCGCCGCGCCCGGCAAAATAATCGCATTCGCCGTTCCTGCCGCCGACAGGTCCGCATGATAGAATCCTGCTGCGGACCGGACGGAAACAAATGGCTCGACGAGATGTCACCCGCCGGCGGTCATCGAGGCGGGAAACAGGAAACGAGACGAAGATCACAGCCCCTCCCCCATCTCCATTTCGATATAAACCGGCCCGGAAATGCAGACGCAGCCGCGCCCGAAACAGCCGTCCTTCTGGAAAGGCGATTCGCAGGCCGATGGAACAGCGCCTCGGAGCAGAAATAACGGTTCATTCTCCGCCCTTTCCTCCCCGCAGCCATGACTGACGTGATAGACTGCCGTCTAATTTCGTGAAAGCGCTTTGAATCCAGATGGATACGGGAAATCGATTCGGGCCGGTGAAATTTTTCCGCTTTTCGGCCTTGCCGCTCATACTTTGTTAATTCGGGCACCCCTTGCGACTCGCAGAGAATCGGACATAATGACGGTATTCAGGCGGTATCTGCTTTAGTGCCGTCATTAAGGATCGTAATTCCATGAATATCGCAAATCCGGCAGCGGCCCTGTCGTTTGACGACATGATATTGATGCAGGGGCGGGAGATTTCCCGCAAGCTCAATATGCTGCGTCATGAGAATTTTCCGCCGGATGCGCGCAAGGGTCTTCGCCAGTTCTCCATGGCGGAGGCCGCCTATTTCCTCGGCGTCTCGCCCAGCAATCTGAAGAAGCTGCATCTCGAAGGCAAGGCGGTGGAGCCGACCATCCTGTCGGGCGGCCGCCGCGCCTACAGCGCCGAACAGATTCAGGAATTGCGGCGCTGGCTGGACCAGAACGGGCGCGCCGAGGTGAAACGCTATGTGCCGCACCGGCGCGGAAGCGAGAAATTGCAGGTCGTCGCCGTCGTCAATTTCAAGGGCGGATCGGGCAAGACCACCACGGCCGCGCATCTGGCGCAGCATCTGGCGCTGACCGGCCATCGCGTTCTCGCCATCGATCTCGACCCCCAGGCGTCCTTTTCCGCCCTGCACGGCATCCAGCCGGAACTGGACGAATTCCCATCGCTCTATGAGGCCATCCGCTACGACAGCGAGAGAAAGCCGATCCGCGACGTGATCCGCCGCACCAACTTTCCCGGCCTCGATATCATTCCGGCCATGCTGGAATTGCAGGAATACGAATACGATACGCCGCTCGCCATGCAGAATGGCGGCGAGGGCAAGATGTTCTGGAACCGCATCGCCAAAGCGCTGTCGGATGTGGACGCCGATTACGACGTGGTGGTCATCGACTGCCCGCCGCAGCTGGGTTATCTCACGCTGACGGCGCTTTCGGCTGCCACCTCGGTGCTGATCACCGTGCATCCGCAGATGCTCGACCTCATGTCCATGTCGCAATTCCTGCTCATGCTTGGCGATATTCTCAAGACCGTGCGGCAGGCGGGCGGCCCGGTGCAGCTCGACTGGTTCCGCTATCTCATCACCCGCTACGAGCCGACCGACGTGCCGCAGGCGCAGATGGTCGGCTTCATGCAGAGCATGCTGGCCTCGCATATGCTGAAGCATCAGATGCTGAAATCCACCGCCATCTCCGATGCCGGCCTCACTAAGCAGACGCTTTACGAGGTCGATCGCAGCACCATGATCCGCGGCACCTACGACCGTGCCATCGAAGCCATGGAAGCTGTCAATTCGGAAATTCGCGGCCTGATCCATGAGGCGTGGGGGCGCTAAAGCATGTCGCGCAAAAGTGGAACCGGTTTTGCGATAACGACATGCGTAAAACAGAGACCTGAAGCCGGAAAGCGATCGACAAGATCGCGGCGCGCTTTAGACCGCCGTCTAAAATGGAAAACGTGAAATAAAATCAGGCGGATCGCCTGTTCGAGGATTAGAGAATGGCACGCAAGAACATCTTTGAGAGCGTGATGCGAGACGAGCCGGAAGCGGAGAGGCCCGCCGAGCCGTCCGAAGGCTCGGCGCGCCGTTTCGGCGCCGCCAAGTCGCTCTCCGCCTCGATCGATGAACTGGCGAAGCAGGCCGCGCGCAATCTCGACGGCGAAACCGTGGTCGAACTCGACCCTGCAAGCCTCGACGAATCCTTTGTCGCCGACCGCCTGCCGCAGCAGGACGACGCCGAATATGGCGAGTTGCTGGAAGCCATCCGCGAGCGCGGGCAGGACAGCCCCATTCTGGTGCGCCCGCATCCTTCCGTGAGCGGACGCTATATGATCGTGTTCGGCCATCGCCGCGCGCGTGTGGCGCGTGAGCTTGGCCGCACGGTCAAGGCGGTCATCCGGCCGCTGGCCGATCTCGAACATATATTGAGCCAGGGGCAGGAAAATACCGCCCGCGCCAATCTGAGCTTCATCGAGCGGGTCCTGTTTGCCGCCAAGCTGGAGGCGCTGGGCTACGAACGCGAGGCGATACAGGCCGCGCTCACCGTCGATTACCAGACGCTGTCCAAGATGCTCACCATTCCGAAATCCGTTCCGGAAGCGCTCCTGCGCGCCATCGGCCCGGCCAGAGGCATCGGCCGCGACCGCTGGCTGGAACTGCGCAAGCTGATCGAAATGCCCGGCAAGAAGGAGCAGGCGGAAGCGTTGCTGGAGAGCGAGACCTTCCGCGACGCCGCGTCCGCCGAGCGGTTCGAGCAGCTTTACAACCATCTGAAAGGGGCAGGGCGCAAAAAGCGTGTCACCAAGGCCGCATCGCGGCCCGGCGCGGTATGGACGGCTGCGGACAAATCGGTCAGCGCCGTCATCCACAGCACCGGCAAATCCGCGACGCTGGCGCTGGGTGCCGCCAACGGGCCGCGTTTTGCCCACTGGCTTTCCCGCAATCTGGACCGGCTTTATGCCTCCTTCCAGAGCGAAGAGAAATGAGTACGCGTGAAAAAACTTATCCCCGCTGTCCGGGCATCGCTTAGTCTGTCCGCGTGTGAAGCGTAAACAGGGCATCGAACCCGAAATTCGGTGCCGGAAAAGGAACAATCGAAGGAAGAGGAACGAGAGAGCAAAAGAAAAAGGCCCCCAAACGTCGCCGTGTGGAAGCCCTTCTCATCGGTTTAGCAGCTAGAGAATCGCAAATCCACGAATCACTGTCAAGTGCTATCAGCGTCATTCTGGCGGACGGATTTCTTTTGCCTTGCGAGAGGTGAAAGACAATGGAGATTCAACTGGCCTCGACGCCGTTCGGCAGTCGAAGGATGACGGCTGCCTTGCTGTCGGCGCAGCAATATGCGCGGCGGCTGGAGAAAAATGCCGTCGCCGACAAGTGGCAGCTTCACCGCTGGCTGTGCGAAGCGAAGAGCGTTTACGCGCTGAGCGACCGTTCGCTGGCGATCCTGAAGGCACTTCTGTCCTTCCATCCCGACACGGTGCTGGACGGGAAGGGCGGCCTAATCGTGTTCCCGTCCAACCGACTGCTCATCGAGCGCGCCTGCGGCATGGCCGACGCCACCCTGCGCCGTCATCTCGCAGCACTTGTCGATGCCGGCTTCATCGCCCGGCAGGACAGCCCCAACGGCAAGCGCTATGCCCGCCGCGCCAAAGGCGGGGAGGTGCAGATCGCCTTCGGTTTCTCGCTGGCGCCGCTGCTGGCGCGCGCAGACGAACTGGAAGCTGCCGCCGAGCAGGTGCGCATGCAAAAGGCCGCCCTGCGCGAGGCCCGCGAGCGGCTGACATTGCTGCGCCGCGACATTGCCAAGCTGCTCGAACTCGCGCTCGCTGAAGGCTGGTCCGGCGACTGGAACGATCTCCATCAGCGCTTCCGCATAATCGTCGATTCCATACCGCGCCGCGCCGAACAGGCTGAACTGGCAGCGCTGGTGACTTCACTGGAAACCATCCGCCTTTCTATCGACAAGCTGTTGAATAAAAACGAAAATATTCGTATTTCGAGCGGCAGTGAATCCCAGAATGAGCGGCAGCAAACGGAATCGAAACCAGAATCCTTTATTGAACTGACAGCGCCTGCATCAACCGGCAAACGCATGCAGACACCCGATCCCGCTCCGCAACAGGCGACGGTTTCGCTCGATATGGTGCTGCGAGCCTGTCCCGAAATTGCGGCCTATGCCGGTTCTCCCATCCGGCAATGGCCCGATCTCATCGAGACGGCGGCGGTCATCCGGCGGTTCCTCAACATCGACGGCAGGCTCTACGAACTCGCCAACAGAATGCTTGGGAAACACGACACGGCCATCGCCATCGCCTATCTGCTGCAACGCCATGGCGAGATACGCTCGGCAGGCGGCTATCTACGTGTCCTGACGGAAAAGGCTGCCGAAGGGGCGTTCTCGATCAGGCCGATGATGCTGGCAGCGCTCAGGTCGCATCAGGCAAAAGAAAGCCAAGAGCATTTCCAGCAAAAGTGCGAAGCGCCTACGCAGGGAAATCAGTCCACTGGACTGATCTCTGATCCTGCTTCGATGCGTTCGGAAATGCGTAAAAACAAAGAGATAGAGCGGTTCCGAGATTCCATGAAAACAGGAATCGCTCTATGAGCGATAGCCGGAGCACTATGGAAAGAAGATGCCCGTGCCCCTTTTATGGAGCACAGGCGCTGGGGCGAGGGAGGGTGGTATCAGCCGCCGATTTTCTCGACCCGGTTCATGCGCAGCCGGCCGATCCGGGGCATGCCGGAACCGACAAGCGGGCGCAGATAGTCGTGGAAGGCGGGCGTGACGCCGTTGCCGGCCTCGTTGATGAAGGCATCTTCCATTACCCGCGTTTTCGCCGCGACCGAGGCGAGCGGGGAGAGGCCGTAATCGACCGCATAGTCGCCGACCCGCTTGATGGATACCGATCCTTCCGCCCCGGAGAGCCCGTATTGCACGGCGCGTTCGCCGACCTCGCGCGCCTCGCGCTGGTCGACCTCGGACACGCAGCCCGCAAACGAGCGTTGCAGATAGCCGAACGTATCGCCGCGCGACCGCTTGATGCCAAGCTTTTCGACGATTTCCTCGCGCAGGAGATCGGCCAGCGCCCCGGTGCCGGAAAGCTGCACATTGCCATGCGCATCGCGCTCGACCGTCTTGGCGAGCCGGGTGATGATCGGTTCGCCCTTTTCGTCGTGAATGCCTTCGGAAACGGCGATCACACAGCGGCCGAAACGGTCGTAGGTCGCCTTCACATCGGCAAGGAAACGGTCGATGAAGAAGGTCCGCTCCGGCAGATAGATGAGATGCGGGCCGTCGTCGGGATATTGCCGCGCCAGCGCGGATGCGGCGGTGAGGAAGCCCGCGTGCCGGCCCATGATCACGGCGCAGTAGACGCCGGGCAGGGAGGCATTGTCGCGGTTGGCGCCCATGAAGGCCTGCGCGACGAAGCGCGCGGCGGAGGGAAAGCCGGGCGTGTGGTCGTTGCCGACGAGATCGTTGTCGATGGTCTTGGGGATATGCACGCAATTGAGCCTGTGGCCGGCCTTGCGCGCTTCCTCGGCCACGATGCGCACCGTGTCGGCCGAATCGTTGCCGCCGATATAGAAGAACTCGCTGATCCGGTGGGCTTGCAGAACCTTGAGGATCTCCTGACAATATTTGAGATCGGGCTTATCGCGGGTCGAGCCGAGAGCGGCGGCCGGGGTCGCGGCGATGGCCTCGATATTGGCGCTGGTCTCCTGTCCGAGATCGATCAGATCCTGATTGACGATGCCGCGCACGCCATGGGCCGCTCCATAGACCGCCTCTACGGCGGCATATCTGCGCGCGCCGAGCACCACGCCGGCCAGCGACTGGTTGATCACCGCCGTCGGGCCGCCGCCCTGCGCCACCAGAATTCTTCGAGCTTCCATGAATGTCTCCCTTTTCGGATTTCGGTCGTTTTTTTGCGCATGCCGTTATCGCAAAACCGCGACGCACTTTTGCGCGACATGCTTTAGGTCAGGCCTGATCATGCCACGGCCTTTTCGCGACCGAAAGCCTTAATCGGACAAGGCAACCGGATCACATCACTTCGCGCAAATCCACCGAAGAATGCCTGGGCGCCCCGCCTGTTCAGAACACCCGGCAGTGTCCATGTACCCGCAGGCGGACGGTCGGGCCGGGCGGCGGCTCCGCCACCTCGATATCGAAGGCGAGGCCGTCGATCGCGACCGTCGCCACGCTTCGCGGGCCGAGAAAGCGGCAGGCCCGCACCGTCGCCTCGCAGCCTTCGTCTGCCGTAGCAAGGCCGATCTGCTCGGGACGCAGCAGCGCGCGGACCTTGCCGCGCGCCGCCGGACAGGGGCCGGAAACGGGGATCGGCCCGAGCACGGTTTCCGCCATGCCGTCGCGCAGCGCGCCGTCGAGAAAGATGGCCTTACCCGTCAGCCGCGCCGCTTCCGGGCTGGCCGGGTTGCGGTAGACCTCCAGAGGCGAGCCGCATTGCATGATCGTGCCTGCTTGCATCACCGCCACGCGGTCGGCGGCGGCAAACGCTTCGGCCGGGTCGTGCGTGACCAGAACGGCGGTGGCGCGGACCGTGCGCAGGAGCGCCGTCACCTCCGCGCTCATGCGCCGGCGCAGGTCGAGATCGAGCGCGCTGAAGGGTTCGTCCAGAAGGATCACGCCGGGGCCGGTGGCGAGCGCGCGCGCCAGCGCCACGCGCTGCTGCTGGCCGCCGGAAAGCTGGCGCGGATACCGGTCGGCATGGTCGGCCAGCCCGACCAGATGCAGCATCTCGCGGATGCGGGCTTCCCGGCCTGCCTTTCCGCCCGGCCCGCGGCGGATGCCGTAGCCGATATTGCCGGCCACGGTGAGATGTGGGAACAGCGCCCCTTCCTGTGGCACATAGCCGACATGGCGGGCCTCCGGCGGCACGAATCGGCCCGGTGCTTCCACGGTATCGGGGCCGAGCGCGATCTCGCCCGCGTCGGGACGCTCGAAACCGGCGACGAGGCGCAGCAGCGTGGTCTTGCCACAGCCCGACGGACCGAGCAGCGCCAGCATGGTGCCGTCCGCCACGTCGAGATCGACGCCGTCGAGCACCGCATGGCCGCGATAGGCTTTTGCGAGGGAGCGGATGCGGATATCGGTCATGTGAAGTCGGCCATGTCGGCGTTGCGGCGCACGAAAACATAGACAGGCAGGGCGGAGGCCGCCACGAGCAGGGCGGCGAAGGGCGCGGCGGCGGCATATTCGCCGTCATTGGCGTGCGACCAGAATTCGGTGGCGAGCGTGGTCACGCCGATGGGCGCCAGCATCAGCGTCGCGGTCAGTTCGCGCATGACTTCCAGCGCGATCAGCGCCAGCGCGGCGCCGACGCCGGGCAGGATGTTGGGCAATGTGACGGTGGCGAAGGCGGCGAACGGTCCGCGTCCCAGTCCGCGCGCCAGTTCCTCCAGCCGCGGCGGCACCAGTTCGACGGAGGCGCGCAGCGCCGATTGCGCCAGCGGCAGGTAGAGCATGGCATAGGCCGCGAACAGCACGGCGGCGGTCTGGTAGAGGGGCTGCGCGTAGCGGATCGACAGGAACACCAGCGCCAGCGCTATCACCAGCCCCGGCAGGCCGTGCACCACATAGGGCAGGCGGTCGGCGAGCGCGGCGAGCCTCCCGCGATGGCGCGACGAGGCCAGCACGAGCGGCAGCGCCAGCGCAACCACGATCACCGCCGCCGGCAGGGCGAGGCCGAGCGAGCCGGCGAGGGCGGGCGCGAGATCGGCGAAGCCCGCGCCGCGCGATTGCCCGACCGCGAGCCAGTAGAGGAGCATGGCGAAGGGCACGCCGAGCGCCAGCACGAGCAGGGCGGCGAAGGCGGCGGCAACCGGAAGCTTCAGCCGTCCGAGCCGGCGCAGCGGCAGGTCGCGCGCGCTGCCGCGCCCGGTGCGGGCGACATGGGTGCGGGCGCGAAGCCGCATTTCGCCCCATGCCGCCGGCAGGCAGAGCGCCATCAGCACCGCCGATTGCAGCGCGGCGGAGGCGCTGTCGAACTGCAATTCGTAGGAAGCGAAGATCGCCGTGGTGAAGGTCTGCACGCGCAGCAGCGCCAGCGCGCCGAATTCGGCGAACATATGCGTCAGCACCAGAAGCGCGCCGACGCCCAGCGCCGGGCGGGCCTGCGGCAGCACCACGCGGAAGAAGGTTTCCCACGGTCCGCGCCCCAGCGAGCGCGACACGTCCTCGAAGGCCGGGTCCATGCCGCGCAACGCGGCGGCGACCGGCAGCGCCACCAGCGGGTAGGTGGCGATCGCGAGGATGAAGATCGCGCCGGCCATGCCCTCGAAGGCGTCGCTGACCGATGACCACGCATAGGAGGATACGAAGGCCGGCACGGCCAGCGGCAGGCAGATGGCCACGCGCCATGTCCTGCGGCCCGGCAGGTCGCAGCGCTCGACGCACCACGCCGCCGCCGTGCCGATCAGGCAGGCGCCCGCCGTGACGCCGAGGCCGAGCACCAGCGTGTTGAGCAGCAGCGACAGGGTGAGCGGACGCAGCAATTCGCCGACGATGCCCGCCGGCCCCGCCTGCCATGCCCGCAGCGCCACATAGGCGAGCGGCAGGCAGAACATCGCCACCGGCAGGGCGGCGGCAAGCACCAGCCATAGCGGCGGCGCCTGCCTGCGCCTTCCCCGGCGGTGTTCCGCTGCCGGGTTCGCCGGGTTCGCGAGTGAAAGACCGGCGGTCAAGCCAGACCGGCCTCGCGTTCCAGCTTCAGCGCATCGGCGGCGTCGCCCAGATCGGCGGGCGTGACATGCGGCGGCTGGAGCTGCGCGAAGGGCTTCAGCTTGAACGGCGACTTGATTCCGGGGCGCACCGGATATTCGGCCACCGAATCCACGATGGCCTGCTGGCCGTCCTTGCTGCCCATGAAGGCGATGAATTTCTGCGCCGCTGCCTGCTTCTTGCTCGATTTCAGGATGCCCGCTGCCGAGACGGTGATGAGCGCGCCTGGGTCCTGGTGGCCGAAATAGAACAGGGCCGATTTCATGTTGGCGTCGCCGACTTCCTTCGCGACGTTGAACCAGTAGTAATTGTTGATGAGGGCGAGCGGAATCTCGCCCGCCTCCACCGCCTTCATGGCGGCGCCGTTGCCGTTATAGGGGCGGCCATAGGCCTTGAGGCCCTTCAGCCATTTCAGCGCCGCGTCGCGGCCCTTCAAAAGCTTGATGGCGACGATCTGTTCCTGAAACGCGCCGCTGGTCGGCACATAGGCGACGCGGTCCTTCCATTCCTCGGTGGCGAAATCGAGCACGCTCTTGGGGAAGGTGCTCTCCTTCACCAGCGCCTTGTTGTAGGCGACCACGCGCGAGCGCATGCTGGCGCCGAGCCATGTGCCGTCCTTGGCGACATATTTCGCCGGCACCTGCGCCAGCGCCGCATGGTCGATCTTGCTGAGCAGGCCCTTTTCCGACAGGGCGGCGACGGGCGGGCTTTCCTCGGAATAGAACAGGTCGGCGGGCGAGGCCGCGCCTTCCTCGATGATCTGGTTGGCGAGCTGGCTGGAGCTTCCCTTGCGGATATCGACCTTGATGCCGGTGGCCTTGGTGAAGGCCGCCACCAGCGCGGCGGTGGTCTGCGCGTGCTGGCCGTTGTAAAGCGTCAGCGTGGTATCTTCGGCAAAGGCCGGCCCGATGGCGAAACGGCCCGCCGCGAGCGTGCCCGCGGCCAGCGCTCCGGTCTTCAGGAACTGGCGGCGATCGATCTGGTTCATGGACGGAACTCCTTCGGTTGACGGCTTGGAAATAACCTGCCTTCCTATGCCAGAGGGAGAATTTCCAAGCAATCCCAATAATTTAGATAGATTCTAAACATGAATAGGTCCGAAGGGCGGCCCCACTTCCGATAAGATGATGATAATTGTCATTTATTTGTCATCAAACTGTCACAAATTGCCTGTTTCACAGGGCGTAACCGGCCCGGACATCACGCGGAATTGAATGGTCCGCGGGCATTTATGACAGAAGCCGGCAAAATAATTTGCCCCTTCGACTTGAGCCTGACATGATGCGGGTCATAATGCCCGGCGGTGCTTCGCGGGACCGCCGGGACGGGACGGTCCACCCTCGCGAACGGGGAAGGGGACCGGCGGGCGGACAGATCCGACACAACCAGGAGGGGAGGTTCGACAGTTGAATATCGTGCTTACACTGGCCGATCTGGCCGGTTCGGTGGCATTGCTGCTCTGGGGCATCCGCATGGTGCAGACCGGCATCCAGCGGGCGCTGGGCGCGCAGTTGCGCCGGTTCCTGTCGCATGCGCTGCGCAACCGTTTCAAGGCCTTTCTGGCGGGCATCGGCGTCACCGCCATCCTTCAGAGCAGCACGGCGACCGGTCTGATGGTGACGGGCTTCGCGGCGGGCGGTCTGGTGGGTCTCGTTCCCGCGCTCGCCGTCATGCTGGGCGCCAATGTCGGCACGACGCTGATCGTGCAGGTCCTGTCCTTCGACGTGGTCGCGATCGCGCCGGTGCTGGTGCTGATCGGCTTCCTGATGTTCCAGCGCGCCACGGCGGGCACGCGCGATTTCGGCCGGGTGCTGATCGGCCTCGGCCTGCTCCTGATGGCGCTGCACCAGTTCATCGCACTGCTGGAGCCCTATGAGAACGCGCCGGCCCTGCACTCCATTCTGGCGGCGATCTCCAGCCAGCCGGTGCTGGAAGTGGTCCTCGCCGCCGTTCTCACCTGGGCGGCCCATTCGAGCGTGGCGGTGGTGCTGCTCGTCATGTCGTTCGCGGGGCGGGGCATCGTGTCGCCGGATGCGGCCTTCGCGCTCGTGCTCGGCGCCAATCTCGGCACCGCGATCAATCCCGTGCTCGAAGGCGCCACGGGCGACGATCCGGCGGCACGGCGGCTTCCGTTCGGCAATCTCCTCAACCGGGTGATCGGCGTTGTCATCGCGCTGATCGCGCTCGAAACCCTGACGCCGCTCATCATGGCGGTCGAGCCGAACAGCGTCCGCGCGGTGGCGGATTTCCACACCGCCTTCAATCTGGTGCTGGCGCTTGTGTTCTTTCCGCTGCTCGGCCCCTATGCGGCCCTGCTGCGCCGCTGGCTGCCGACGCGCATCAGCCCGAACGATCCCTCGCGGCCGATCTATCTCGATTCGTCGGCGCGCGAGGCGCCGGCGGTGGCGGTGGGAGACGCGGCGCGCGAGGCGCTGCGCATGACCGACGTGCTGCAAGGCATGCTGCACGGCTTCCGCGACGCGCTGGACAAGCCCGACCGCCGGCAGATCGACGAGGTGAAGGAGACCGACGATATTCTCGACAAGCTCAACGCCGCCATCAAGGCCTATCTCATTTCGCTCGACTCGGCGGCGCTCACCGACGCGGACCACCGCCGCATCGTGGAAATCCTGACCTTCGCCACCAATATCGAGCAGGCGGGCGACATCGTGGACCGCAATCTGCTCGGGCTCGCCTCGAAGCGGCTGAAGCGCGGCCTCACCTTCTCGCCGGAGGGAAAGGCGGACCTGCTCGCGCTGGCGGACCGGCTGATCGCCAATACGCGGCAGGCCGCGTCGCTGTTCATGACGGGCGACATGCGTGCGGCGCGGGCGCTCGCCAACGAGAAGCAGGTGTTCCGCGACAAGGAGGCGGCCGCGACCGCGGCGCATTTCGACCGCCTGCGCGCCGGCCGCATCGAGACGGCGGAAACGAGCGCGCTGCATCTCGACCTGCTGCGCGACCTCAAGCAGGTGAACTCGCATCTGGTCGCCGCCGCCGCCTATCCGGTGCTGCAGCACCACAAGGAGCTTCTGCCCAACCGCCTGCAAATGAACGATTGAAGACCCGCATATGGGATCGAAACCCGATCAGGGCATTTCCGGCAAAACCGTTACGCACTTTCGCTGGAAATGCTCTATTTGTTTTCGCCGCATTCATGCGACGCCAAATGTTTCCGTTTAGCTGCAAAATGCTCCAGGCGCGGTGCGAGAAATGAGGATTTCGAGGTGATACCCAGATTTAGCGACCATGCGGCCAACGAACGAACGTTTCTGGCGTGGGTCAGAACCGGGATAGCGACGATCGCATTCGGTTTTGTCGTTGAGAAATTCAATCTGTTTCTCAGGACCCTGGCGACGGCGGCATTGTCCGGAGAGAAAGGCGTCGGCGCAATTGCCCATTCGCACAATGCACTTGGCCACTATGACGGCACTGTGCTCGTCTTCTTCGGTATCCTGCTGATTGTGGTCGCCACCTGGCGGTTTGTCCGGGCCAGCCGACTGATCGATTCGGAAGAAAGTTATCCCATCACGAACGTCCGCACGGAAGTCGTCTTGTCGCTTATCCTGATCGCGGCGGCATTGGCGGCTTACGTCGCGTTCTCCTGAATTCATGTGAATTCAGAGGCGAAAACGATGCGGCGACCGATTTCCCCCGCCGGAGGAGCTGCGCAGTTTTACGCAAAATGCTCTAAATTCCGTTTTCCGAACGGTGCCGTTCGAGCCAGTCGAGGTCCGGCTCCAGCGCAGCGGCGGCCCTTGCCTCCATGGCGCGGAAGCGGCGGAGCAGTTCCTCTCCGAACGGGGTCAGGGCCGCGCCGCCGCCCAGCGTTCCGCCGCGCCGGGATTCGACCACCCTGTCGTTGAACATGGTGTTCATCTCCTCGACCAGCAGCCATGCGCGGCGGTAGGACATGTCCATCTCGCGGCCGGCGGCCGAAATCGAGCCGGTCCTCACGATGTTTTCGAGAAGCTCGGCCTTGCCGCGGCCGAGCCTGTCCCGCGGCGAAAAATCGACCCGCAGCACGATGCGCAAGGGGCGGCGGCCCGCCGTGCCGCCAGCCGTTTCGGGAGACTTCGGTTTCTTCCGCGTCATGTTCTTCCGGGCTGTGCAGCCGCTTGCCGGAGTTACCGCCTCATCGGGGGAAGCGCTGGTTTTCTTCCAACACGTTCAGGTCCATGTGGTTGCGCATATAGCGCTCCGAGGCCTTTTGCAGCGGCTGGTAATCCCACGGATAATAGGCGCCGTTGCGCAGCGCCGGATAGACCACATGACGGCGGGCCTGACTGGCGCGCACGTCCGCGTCGTAGCGGTCGAGGTTCCAGCGGCTTTCCGCCTCGCGCATCAGGCTTTCCAGCGTCGCGCGATGCTCGGGCGCATCGGCCAGATTGCGCAATTCGTCCGGGTCGTCGGCGAGGTTGAAAAGCTGCGGCGGGTCGGCGCGGCAGAGGTTCAGCTTCCAGTCGCCCTTGCGCAGCGAGACCAGCGGCGCGACCGAGCCTTCCGCCGCATATTCGCACGGCACGGCCCCGCGCTCCTTCGCGCCCGACGCCACGTCCGTGAGCGACACGCCGTCGGTCCACGGCATGATGTCCGCGAGGTCGATGCCGGCGAGATCGGCCAGCGTCGGCAGCACGTCGAGCGTCGAGACCGGCGCGTCGACGCGGCCCGGCTTCATCTGCGGCGCCGCGATCATCAGCGGCACGCGCGCCGAACCCTCGAAGAAGTTCATCTTGAACCACAGGCCGCGCTCGCCCAGCATGTCGCCATGGTCGGAGGTAAAGACGACCAGCGTATTCTCCGTCATGCCGCAGCGCTCCATGATGTCGAGGAGGCTGCCGATCTTCTCGTCGATATAGGAAATATTGGCGAAATAGGCCTGCCGCGCGGCGCGGATCTGTTCGCGGGTGAGGTCGTAATCCTCTGCCTTGCAGGCGCGCAGCAGGCGCTCGCTGTGCGAGTCGATCTCATTTTCCGGCAGCGGCCCGATCTTCGGGTCAAGTTCGGGAATATCCGCATAGAGATCGTAGAAACGCTTCCGCGCCACGTAGGGGTCGTGCGGATGGGTGAAGGACACGGTCAGGCACCACGGCCTTTCGTCGTGGCCGCGCGCCAGATCGTAGAGCTTGGCCTCGGCCTGATAGGCGACCTCGTCGTCATATTCGAGCTGGTTGGTGATCTCGCCCACGCCCGCGCCGGTGATGGAGCCGAGATTGTGATACCACCAGTCGATGCGCTCGCCGGGCTTGCGGTAATCCGGCGTCCAGCCGAAATCGGCCGGGTAGATGTCGGTGGTCAGCCGCTGCTCGAAGCCGTGCAGCTGGTCGGGGCCGACGAAATGCATCTTGCCCGACAGCGTGGTCTGGTAGCCGGCATTGCGCAGGTGATGGGCGTAGGTCGGAATCTCGGACGAGAACTCCGCCGCATTGTCGTAGACGCCGGTGCGGAACGGCAGTTGACCCGACATGAAGGAGGCGCGCGCGGGCGCGCAGAGCGGGCTCGCCGTGTAGCAATTGGCGAAGCGCGCGGAACGCTCGGCCAGCTTGCGCAGGTTCGGGACATGGAGGAAACCGGCCGGACCGTCCGGGAAGAACGTGCCGTTCAACTGATCGACCATGAGGATGAGGATATTCGGCTTTTTCATCGATGCGCAGCCATGAATGGTTTTTTGCATGAAAACGGCGGGCGCTG
>MKVZ01000003.1:83017-134644 GCA_001898995.1 Rhizobiales bacterium 63-22
CGGAAGGGGATTTTCTTCCGGTCAGAGACCGAGGCTGGCCTTGACCGCAGCCGCGCCCGGCTCGCCCTTGAAGGTGGTGACGCCGGCGAGCCACTTGTCGATCTGGCCCGGATTGGCCTTCAGCCATTCCTTCGCCGCGGTGGGGCCGTCCTCGCCGCCGTTGAGGATCTTGTCCATCAGCGTGTTCTCGATATCGACGGAAAAGACGAGGTTCTTGAAGAAGGTGGCCGCGTTCGGGCATTGCTTCTGCCAGCCGGTGCGGGCCAGCGTATAGACTTCCGCGCCGCCGTAATTGGGGCCGAAATAGGCGTCGCCGCCGGAAAGATAGTCGATCTTGAGCCGCGTGTTCATCGGATGCGGCGCCCATGCGAGGAAGACGACCCATTGCTTCGCCTTGTCCTTGCGCGTCACCTCGGCCAGCATGGCCTGCTCGCTCGATTCGACCAGTTTCCAGCCGTTGAGCTTGAACTTCTTGTCGGCGATGATCTTCTGGATGTTCTGGTTGGCCGGCGCGCCCGGCTCGATGCCGTAGATTTCCTTGCCGAACTTGTCGGCATGGGCGGAAAGGTCGGAGAAATCCTTTACGCCCGCCTTCGCCACGTAATCCGGCACGGCAAGCGTGAACTTGGCGCCTTCGAGGTTCCGCACCACGACTTCGGCCGCCTTGGCCTTGTCGAGATCGTCGCGGAACTTCTGCTGCGCGGGCATCCAGTTGCCGAGGAAGACATCGAGATTGCCGCTTTTCAGCGCCTGATAGCCGATGGGCACCGACATGGTCTTCACGTCCGGCTTGTAGCCCAGACCCTTCAGCAAGACGCTGGCGATGGAATTGGTGGAGGTGATGTCGGTCCAGCCCGGATCGGACAGGCGAATGGCCTGACAGGAGGCGGGATCGGCGGCATAGGCCGCGGGTGCGGCACCGGCAAGTCCGGCGAGCGTGGCCACAGCAAGGAATACGAGTTTCTTACGGCGCATGGGATAACCCCTCTCTGGCGGACGGTCTCCGCGTTTTTTATGATCAGGACACATTATGACTTGTATCGCTTCTTTCAGAAAAACACCATTTGCGCTATGGAAAAAGCCGTTGATTTTTTATCGTAGCCATAGAGAACGTTTATGGTTTTCCCTTCACTGGACATGGGCAGTCTCGGCGTTTTCGAAACGGTGGGGCGGCTGGAAAATCTCACGCTTGCCGCGCGCGAGCTGGGCATGACGCAGCCCGCCGTCAGCTATCAGATCAGGCGCATGGAGGACCGTCTCGGCGTCACGCTGTTCGCGCGACGGGCGCGCGGGGTGGAAATGCTGCCGGAAGGCCGCCTCCTCTACGAGGCGGTGCGCACGGGGCTCGACGGCATAGAGGCGGCGGTGCGTGAGATCAGGCGGCGCCAGCGCGCGCCCGGTTTGCGGATCGCCACGGATTACGGCTTCGCCACCTTCTGGCTGATGCCGCGCGTGGCGCGGTTCCGGCCCAGCCATCCGGCGGTAGACGTGCGCGTCACCGCCTCGTCCATGCTGCAACCGCTCGACCGACGCGAGGCGGATATCGCCATCCTGTTCGGCGCGCGCGGCGATTTCCCGAAGGACGCGGTCCGCTTCATCCCCGAGGAAGTCACGCCGGTCTGCTCGCCCGCCTTTCTGGAAAGGCACGGGCCGTTCGCGGGCGGGCAGGGGCTGGGCGCCGCTCCGCTCCTGCATCTCGACACCTTGCAGGGCGACCGCTGGTACACATGGCGCTCCTGGCTCGACGCCATCGGCGAGACGATCGCGGACGGCAATCACGGGCTTGTCTTCAACACCTACAATCTGGTGATCGAGGCGGCGATCGCCGATCAGGGCGTGGCGCTCGGCTGGGCCGGGCTGGTCGACGAGGCGATCGGCCGCGGCCTGCTGGTCCATGCCTGCGACGTGCATTGCGCCAGCGACAACGGCTATTGGCTGGTGGTGAACCCGGACATTTCCGCCGCGGCGCGGGCGCTGGCCATGGAGCTGCTTCGCATGACGGAGCAACCCTGAAAAGCGGAACCGGTCAGGCGGCGCTGGATTCGAGGCCGCCATTCTCCGCGATGAAGTCGATCACCGCCTGAACTCCCGTCCCGCGATGCAGGTCGGTGAAGCCGAAGGGCCGGTGCCCGCGCATCCGGGCGGCGTCGGCCTGCATGACGTCGAGATCGACATGGACGTAAGGCGCGAGATCGCTCTTGTTGATGACCAGATAATCCGAGCGGGTGATGCCCGGTCCGCCTTTTCGGGGGATTTCCTCGCCCTGACAGACCGAGATCACATAGAGCGTCAGGTCGGCGAGGTCGGGCGAGAAGGTGGCGGCCAGATTGTCGCCGCCGGATTCGATGAAGACGATGTCGAGATCGGGAAAGCGCCGGTTCATCTCGGCCACGGCCTGAAGGTTGATCGAGGCGTCCTCGCGGATGGCGGTGTGCGGGCAGCCGCCCGTCTCCACGCCCATGATGCGGTCTTCCGACAGCGCCTGACGGCGCGCGAGGATCAGCGCATCTTCCTTGGTGTAGATATCGTTGGTGATGACGGCGACCGAATAGTTTTCGCGCAAGGCTTTGCACAGTTTCTCGGTCAGCGTGGTCTTGCCGGAGCCGACCGGCCCGCCGATGCCGATGCGCAAGGGGCCGTTCTTGGGTGGTCCGTTTTTCTGTGTCATGAGCGGAAAAGCCTCGAATGCTGGGTTTCGTGTTTCATGGCTGCGACTTCAGCGAGGAAGGTCGCCGAGCCGAGGTCGTCCAAAGTGGATCGGGCGGCGCGCGCCGCCGTTTCGGCGAGCACCGGCTCAAGTGCGGCGAGTGTCGCGGTCACGCCGGTCTGTCCCGTCACCGACAGGCGGATCGCCGCCTGCAACTGGTTGATGCAGAAGGCTTGCAGGAAAGCCGCAAGTGCGGAACCCGCCGCCACGCCATGCGCGCCGGCCACAGCGCCCACCGCCACCGGATAGGCGCAGGTGTCCGGTAGCCGGTCGAAAACCGGGCCGGGCCAGCTTTTCGCGGCGGCGAGGAAGGCTGCGCCCTGCAACATGGTTTCCATATGACGCTCCTGCGAACCGGCCAGCGCCTCGGCGAGTTCGGCCAGTTCCGACAGGCTTTGGCCCGTCTGCGCGCGCTTCAAGCTTTCCGCGCAGAGCACCGCGTCGTTCCAGCCGGAGCCGCGCGTGACCAGCCAGCGCAGCCAATCCCTGAGATCGGCGGTGTCGCTGACCAGCCCGTCATGGACGGCGCGTTCCAGCCCGTGGCTGTAGCTGAACGAACCCACCGGAAACACCGGCGACAGCCATGCCATCAGCCGCAGCAGGGCGGTCGGTTCAGTCGTGATGGTGGTGGTCATCGTGGTGATGATGATGGCCATGGGCGTGATCGTGGGAATGCCCGCCCGAATAGGCCCCGCGCAGAGGGCTGAAGATCGCCGTCACCTCGCTCACCGTCGCGCCCAGCCCTTCCAGCATCGCCTTGATGACATGGTCGCGCAGGATGAAGATGCGGTCGGTCTCGATCTGCGCCGCCAGATGCCGGTTGCCGATGTGCCATGCGAGTTCGGCGATGTGCAGCGGGTCGCGGCCCGTGATTTCATAAAGCGCCTCGCTCGCGGCGCGGATCTCGATCTCGCGGCCGTCTTCCAGAACCAGCCGGTCGCCGTGCTCCAGCACCACCGGCTCGGGAAAATCGGCCAGCACCTTTTCGCCCGTGTCGAGCGTGATCGCCTTGCGGCGCAGGTGCCGCTCGTCGCGTTCCAGCACCGCATGGGCCGCCGGAACGGCGTCGATCACATGATCTGCGCGGATAATGTCTGTTGCCCGGATCATTTCATGCCTTTCGAGTTTCAGAACAGAAAATAGCGCTGCGCCATCGGCACCACGTCCACCGGCTCGCAGGTGAGCAGTTCGCCGTCGGCGCGGACTTCATAGGTCTCCGGGTCCACTTCCATGTGCGGCATGGCGTCGTTGAGGATCATGGAGCGCTTGCCGATGCCGCCGCGCGTGTCGGAAACCGCGACCATCTGCTTGTCCACGCCGATGCGCTCGCGCAGGCCGTTGTCGAGCGCCGCCTTGGAGACGAAGGTGACGGAGCCGTTGGTGCGCGCCTTGCCGAAAGCGCCGAACATCGGGCGGTAGTGCATCGGCTGCGGCGTGGGGATGGAGCCGTTCGGGTCGCCCATCGGGGCGGTGGC
Source organism: Rhizobiales bacterium 63-22 (assembly GCA_001898995.1). Lineage (GTDB taxonomy): Bacteria > Pseudomonadota > Alphaproteobacteria > Rhizobiales > Rhizobiaceae > Brucella. The sequence goes on from MKVZ01000003.1 coordinate 87,200, forward strand.
GATCCAGCCGCCGAGCAGCACCATGTCCGGCTTCACGCCGAAGAAGGCCGGGTTCCACAGCACCAGATCGGCGCGCTTGCCCACTTCCACCGAGCCGATCTCATGCGCCATGCCATGGGCGATGGCCGGGTTGATCGTGTATTTGGCGACATAGCGGCGGACGCGGAAATTGTCGTTGCCGGGCGCATCGGACGGCAGGCTGCCGCGCTGCTTCTTCATCTTGTCGGCCGTCTGCCAGCAGCGGATGATCATTTCGCCGACCCGGCCCATGGCCTGACTGTCCGACGAGATGATCGAGAAGGCGCCCATGTCGTGCAATATGTCCTCCGCCGCGATGGTCTCCTTGCGGATGCGGCTTTCGGCGAAGGCGATGTCCTCCGGGATCGACGGCGACAGGTGATGGCAGACCATCAGCATGTCGAGATGCTCGGCCACCGTGTTGACCGTATAGGGCCGCGTCGGATTGGTGGAGGCGGGCAGCACGTTCGGATACTGGCAGACGCGGATGATGTCCGGCGCATGGCCGCCGCCCGCGCCCTCCGTGTGGAAGGAATGAATGGTGCGGCCCTTGAAGGCGGCGAGCGTGTCTTCCACGAAACCCGCCTCGTTCAGCGTGTCGGTGTGGATCGCCACCTGCACGTCGAAGCGGTCGGCGACGGAAAGGCAGTTGTCGATGGCCGCCGGTGTGGTGCCCCAGTCCTCGTGCAGTTTCAGGCCGCAGGCGCCGGCCAGCACCATTTCCTCCAGCGCGCCCGGCAGCGAGGCGTTGCCCTTGCCGAACACGCCGATATTCATCGGCATGCCGTCGAAGGACTGGATCAGCCGCGCGATGTGCCACGGCCCCGGCGTGCAGGTGGTGGCGAGCGTGCCGTGCGCCGGCCCGGTGCCGCCGCCGACCATGCAGGTGATGCCGGCATTCAGCGCCTCGTCCACCTGCTGCGGCGAGATGAAATGGATATGGCTGTCGATGCCGCCGGCGGTGACGATGCGGCCCTCGCCGGCGATGATCTCCGTGCCGGGGCCGATGATCACGGTCACGCCTGGCTGCGTATCGGGATTGCCGGCCTTGCCGATGGCCGCGATGCGCCCGTCGCGCAGGCCGATATCCGCCTTGTAGATGCCGGTATGGTCGAGGATCAGCGCGTTGGTGATGACGGTGTCCATCGCGCCCTCGGCACGCGAAAGCTGGCTCTGGCCCATGCCGTCGCGGATGACCTTGCCGCCGCCGAACTTCACTTCCTCGCCATAGGTGGTGAGATCGTGCTCGACCTCGATGAAAAGCTCCGTATCGGCAAGCCGCACCTTGTCGCCGGTGGTGGGACCGAACATCTGCGCATAGGTTGCGCGGCTTATTCTGGCTGGCATCGGGTTTCTCCGCTCACAACTTGCCCATGATCATCTGGCGGAAGCCGTAGATTGCGCGCTTTCCGCCGACGGGAACCAGCGTCACGTCGCGCTCCTGCCCCGGCTCGAAGCGCACGGCGGTGCCCGCCGCGATATCGAGCCGCATGCCGCGTGCCTTTTCCCGGTCGAAATCGAGCGCCGCGTTGACCTCGTAAAAATGATAGTGGCTGCCGACCTGAATGGGCCGGTCGCCTGTATTGGCCACTTTCAGCGTCACGGTCGGCCGGCCCTGATTGAGTTCGATGTCGCCTTCGGCGGTGATGATTTCTCCGGGGATCATGGTGTCGGTTTCCTTTACCGGATCGGCTCATGCACGGTCACGAGCTTCGTGCCGTCGGGAAAGGTGGCCTCGACCTGAATGTCGTGGATCATCTCGGCCACGCCCTCCATCACCTGATCGCGGCTGACGACATGCGCGCCCGCCTCCATCAGGTCGGCGACGCTGCGCCCGTCGCGCGCGCCCTCGACCACGAAATCGCTGATCAGCGCGATTGCTTCGGGGTGGTTCAGTTTTACGCCGCGCTCCAGACGGCGGCGCGCGACCATCGCCGCCATGGCGATCAGAAGCTTGTCTTTTTCCCTTGGCGTCAGATTCATGACTTCAGTTCCGAACTTCTCTCATTAAACGCGGCACGATCGCCGCATGGTCACATCGCCCAAACTTTAGGCAGTCCTGCCTTGCCGTTGAGCAGGGCCAGCAGGGGCACGAGCCGCTTGCGCAGGGCATAACTGTCCGGCGCATGGAGCCGGGCGAGGAGCTTGCCCGCATCGCCCACGCGCCAGAAACTGCAACCGCCTTCATCGCCGACGATGGCGCGGACGGCGTCGAGATGCCGTTCGGCCGGGCCGGAGATCATCAGCACCGTCGCCACAGCCAGCGCACCGTCCGTCACCGGACGGGCCGGCAATTCGGCCGCGATATCCGGCCCGAGGCGGAATTCCTCCGCATGGACCAGTCGCCCGCCGAGCCGCACGCGCCAGCGGTCGCGAAAGGCGGCTTCCGCCACCGTTTCGCCCATGGCACGGCGGCCGAGCACGGTCGCCTCCACCAGAAGCGCCTCGGCGCCAACGTCCATCTCCACGTCCAGCGTCCGCGAGAGCGCGGAGCGATCGAACAGGATTGTCTCCTGAGGAAGCCAAGCAAGATGCGTGCCTTTCGCCAGCTTCAGCCGCGTGGCGACGCGCGCCTCGCCGCCGGCGGAGCGGTAGATGCGCTCGCACGCCTGCGTGGTGACGAGGGCGGAGGCGCCTTCGCCAAGCTCCACTTCCCAGCGCAGCCGGTCGCCGCCGGTGAGCCCGCCGGCCATGTTGATGAGGATCGCCTCCAGCGGATCGCCGGCCACGCGCGGCATCCGTATCTTGGCCGCGCCTTCCTGATAAAGGCTGGCGATACGCGCGCGCCCGTCCCTCCTGCGGATGCCGAGAACGCCGCTCCCGTCGACGCGCTGCGAGGCAAGTGCTGCGAGATCGCGGGCATCGCCGGCCGGGGAGGCCTCGGGCAGGATGGTGTCGATCAGGGTCATGCGCGAATCCCGCCTGGAGCATCGGATTGACTGTAAAACGCGGCACCGGTCCGCGTCCAGATTTTCCGTATGCCGGTAGGCGGTCTAGACCCGGCTCGCCAGCGCCTGTCCGGGATGGCGGAGCGCGGGATCGAAGGGGCTGAGCTTGCGGCCTATGGCCCCGGCCTCGCCGCGCAGCAGGTCGATGACGGTCCTGAGGCGTTTTTCCGTCAGCCGCGCGGCGAGCGTGCCGATGCTGAAAGCGGCCACCGCCTCGCCGTTGCGGTCGAGGATCGGCACGCCCACGCCCGCCATGCCGTCGATCATGTGGAAATTATAGGTCGCCGAACCGTTTCGCCGCACGTCGTCGATCAGGATGCGCAGGTCCACCTCGTCCACGGCGCATTTGTCGAGGATGCGCGGCATGTTGAAACGGATGATCGCCTCGCGCTCCTCCTCCGGCAGGAAGGACAGGATGGCGAGGCTGCCCTGCCCGATGCCGAGCGGCACCTTGCCGCCGATGTCGCCGGTGAAGGAGCGGATCGGGAAAGGCCCCTCGACGCGGTCGAGGCAGACCGCGTCGAAACCGGAGCGCACCAGCAGGAAAACGGTGTCGTTGAAAGTGGCCGAAAGCCGCAGCAGCGACGGGCGCGCGATGCTCAATATGCCGTCGCGCTGGCGTGCCTGCGCGGCCAGCGCGAAGAATTCGAGCGACAGACGGTAGGCCTTGCGGTCGGGAAGCTGCTCGACCAGATTTTCCGCGATCAGTGTCTTGAGCAGGCGATGCGCCGAGGGCTGGCTCATGTCCAGTTCGCGCGCCAGATCGATCAGCCGCACGCCGTCCTCCGGGCTGGCCGCGAGACCTTTCAATATATGGATGGCTTTCGTGAGGCTTGAAGCCGTCGATGCGGATTTCGGATTTTCTGGCATATCGGCCATGGAATTTTCCATAAATTTCGTATTCCGGAATTATTATATAATTTATTCCGTATTTGAAAATTAGAATTTGTCTCAGGAACGATTTTTCTGACAATTTGGTGACCGGTCAGGCTGGATCGCCCAAGGACCGGCATGCACGCAAAACCGTGGAACAGGCTTGCTCACCATCGGCAGGAGGAGATCGGCCGGCCGCATGCCTTCCGCTGTCCCGACGATGCCGGGCGGTTCGACATAATGGTGTGAGACGGAAAACAGGCGCTTTCGCCCTTCATGGCTTCCGGCGCAGACGTCTCCTGGAGGAAAACGGCCCGGAACAGGGACCCACAGGGAAACGAGATGAGCTTTCTGATTTTGTCCGGGATCACCCGGCGCTATGGTAATTTCGCAGCCGTCGACGATTTCAATCTCGAGATCGAGAAGGGCGAGTTCATTTCGCTGCTCGGCCCTTCCGGCTGCGGCAAGACCACCACGCTCCAGATGATCGCCGGTCTCGTGCCGCCGACCAGGGGCGCGATCACGCTCGACGGGCGCGACATCACCAAGCTCGCCCCGGCGAAGCGCCAGCTCGGCGTCGTCTTCCAGAGCTATGCGCTGTTTCCGCACATGACCGCCGCGCAGAACGTCAGCTTCGGCCTCGAAATGCGCAAGGTGGCCAAGGCCGAGCGCGAGAAGCGCGTGCGCGAGGTGCTGGAGCTGGTGCATCTCGGCCCGCTCGCCGACCGCTATCCGCGCGAAATGTCGGGCGGCCAGCGCCAGCGTGTGGCCATCGCCCGCGCGCTGGTCATCAACCCGCCGGTGCTGCTGCTCGACGAGCCGCTTTCCAATCTCGACGCGCAGTTGCGCGAGGAGATGCAGTTCGAGCTGCGCCGCATCCAGCGCACGGTGGGCATCACCACTATCATGGTCACGCACGATCAGGCCGAGGCGCTGTCGATCAGCGACCGCATCGTGGTGATGGAGAAGGGCCTCGTCACGCAGGTCGACGCGCCCTATCGGCTCTACGAATATCCGCGCAACCATTTCATCTCCAACTTCGTCGGCAAGTCCAATTTCCTGAAGGGCCGCGCCGAGGGCGACGCCATCCTGCTGCCCGGCACGCCGCTGCGCCTGCCGGCGGGCGACAGCCGCGCCACGGGCGACGTCTCCGTCTTCATCCGCCCGGAAAAGGTGCGGCTGGTGGAAAGCGGCGCGGGCCTCGTCTCGGGCGAGGTGGCGACGCGCTATTTCATGGGCAGCCAGTGGCTGCTCGCCGTCGCCACGCCGGCGGGCGTGCTTTCGGTGGCGCTGCCCAATCTCGGTTCCCCGCCGCCGGCCGAGGGCGCCGCCGTAGGCCTCGCATGGGACGACGCGGATTGCCGCATCCTCGAAGCGGGAGCGCAGTGACATGGCCGCCGTCACACCAGTCCTCCAGACCGACGACACGCCGCGCGCCCGGCGCAGCCTCATGCCCTACCTGCTCTCCGGGCCGGCCGCGCTGCTCTTCACCGGCATGGTGCTGCTGCCGCTGCTGCTCACCATCATCCTGTCCTTCAACGGCTATAATTACGACAAGGGCATCGAAAGCGACGTCTACACCGTCGGCAATTACACATCGGTTCTGAAAGATCCTTATTACCTCTCGATCTTCTGGCGCACCCTGCGGCTCGCCTTCCCCACCACCGTGATTGCGGTGCTCGTCGGCGTGCCGGAGGCCTATATCCTCTCCAACATGCGCAAGCCGTGGCGCTCGATCTTCCTGCTCGTCATCATCGGGCCGCTGCTGGTCTCGGTCGTGGCGCGCACCTTCGGCTGGAGCATGCTTCTCGGCCGCACCGGCCTCATCAACGGCGCGCTGCAAACGCTCGGCCTGCCGGTGGCGCAGATTCTCTACACCGAGACGGCCATCGTCATCGGCCTCGTCCACATCATGCTGCCCTTCATGGTCATCCCGGTCTGGACGGTGCTGCAAAAGCTCGACCCGGCGGTGGAGGCGGCGGCGCTGACGCTCGGCGCGTCGCGGCTCACCGCGCTGCGCCGGGTGGTGTTTCCGCAGGCCATGCTCGGCATCCTGTCCGGCAGCCTGATCGTCTTCGCGCTCTCGGCCAGCTCCTTCGTCATTCCGGGCCTGCTCGGCGGACGGCGGCTGAAAATGGCCGCCACCATCGTCTATGACGAGTTCCTCACCGAGCTGAACTGGCCGCTGGGCGCGGCCATCGCCATCATCGTGCTGGTCGCCAACCTCGCCATCATGATCGCCTATAGCCGCCTGCTCGAAGGGCAGGCCAAGAAGAAGCTGGGGTAAGCGCCATGGTGAAAAACGGTCCCTTCGCGCTTGTCTTCCACACGCTGGTCGTCATCTTCATGCTCGCGCCGATGGTGGTGGTGTGCCTCGTCGCCTTCACGCCGGAAAACACGCTGTCCATGCCGTGGAACGGGTTTTCGCTGCGCTGGTTCGAGGCGGTGTTCGCCCATGCCGACTTCATGACCTCGTTCGGCACCAGCATCAAGCTGGCCATCGCGTCGGCCACCATCTCGACGCTGCTGGCGGTGCCCTCGGCGCTGGCCATCGCGCAATACGAGTTCCGCGGCCGCGAGGCGCTCAACGCGCTGTTCCTGTCGCCGCTGATCATCCCCAGCCTCGTGCTCGGCGTGGCCTTCCTGCGGCTGTTCTCGCTCTTGGGCTTCACCGGCTCTTTCGGCTGGCTGGTGGCGGCGCATGTCATCGTGGTCACGCCCTATGCGCTGCGGCTTATCCTCGCCTCGCTCTCCGGCATGGACCGCAACGCGGAAAACGCCGCCCGCACGCTCGGCGCGGACGAATGGACCGTGTTCCGCCGCGTCACCCTGCCGCTTCTGCTGCCGGGGCTGACGGGCGGCTGGCTGCTCGCCTTCATCAACTCCTTCGACGAACTGACCATGTCGATCTTCGTGACCTCGCCCGCGACCGTCACCCTGCCGGTGCGCATGTATATGTACGCCAGCGAATCCATCGACCCGATGATGGCCGCCGTCTCGGCGCTGATGATCCTCGTCGCCGCCGTCACCATGCTGGTGATCGACCGCCTGTTCGGCCTCGACCGGCTGCTGGTCGGCAAGGGATGAGCATCATGGACGAGACCCTTTCCCTTCCGGCGCAACTGCGCCGGCGCTACCGGCAGGCGGAGCCGCCGATAGGCTTCCTCATCGACGGCGTGCGGCACGAGGGCCGGCGCGGCGACACGGTACTGACCGCCATCCTGTCGGTGCAGGGCCGGCTGCGCCACACAGAGTTCACCGGCGAGCCGCGCGCCGGCTTCTGCCTGATCGGGGCCTGTCAGGACTGCCTCGTCATGACCGCCGAAGGCGCGCGGCTGCGCGCCTGCACGACGCTGCTTACGGAAGGCATGGAATTCGTGACGGAGCCGCAGAAATGACCGAAGCGTCCCGCCCCGTTCCGGTCATCGTCGGCGCAGGGCCGGCGGGCGTCCGCGCCGCCGAAATTCTGGTCGCGGCCGGCCTGCGCCCCGTGCTGCTGGACGAAGGCTTTCGCGCCGGCGGGCAGATCTATCGCCGGCCGCCGCTCGACGACGGACGCAGCTATCGCAGCCGCTACGGCTCGGAGGCGGCGAAGGCCGAAGCCCTGCACAAGACTTTCGACCGCCTGCGCGCGGCGGTGGACTATCGCCCGGAAACGCTGGTCTGGAACATCGTGCGCGACGCAAGTGTCCAGGGCGGCCGGCTCGACCTGATGACCAACGGCGCGCACAGCCAGTTGCCCTACAGCCACCTGCTGCTCGCCACCGGGGCCACCGACCGGGTGCTGCCCTTCTCCGGCTGGACGAAGCCGGGCGTCTATACGCTCGGCGCGGCGCAGACGGCGTTGAAGGCGCAGGGCTGCACCATCGGCGAGCGCGTGGCCTTCATGGGCTCCGGGCCGCTGCTCTATCTGGTGGCCTGGCAATATGCGCATGCCGGCGCGACGGTCGCGGCGGTGCTGGACACGGCCCCTTTCGCGGCCAAGTTCCACCTCGCCCGTCTCGCTTTCTCCGCGCCGCGCATCGTGGCGCTGGGGATGCTCTACGCCGCGCGGCTGAAGCTCGCCGGCGTGCCGATCCATTACGGCGTGCGGCCCGACGAAGTCTTGGGCGAAAGCCATGTCGATGGCCTGCGCTATCGCAAAAGCGGGCGCGGCCATGACATCGCCTGCGACGCGCTGGCCTATGGCTTCGCGCTGCGGCCCGAAACGCAGCTCGCCGATCTCGCCGGCTGCGATTTCCGCTTCGAGGAGCGCGACCGCGCATGGCTGCCGGCGGCGGACGCGCTCGGCCGCACCAGCCGCGCCGGCGTCTATGTGGCGGGCGACGGGGCCGGCATCGCCGGGGCCGACGCGGCGGAAATCCGCGGGCGGCTCGCCGCCATAGCCATGCTCCGCGATCTGGGCATGCCCTTCGACGCGAACGAGGAGCGCCGCCGCGCCGCCGCGCTCGACCGCATCTATCGCCAGCGCCTGACGCTCGAAAAGGCGTTTCCCTTCCCCGCCGACTGGTTCGAGACGGCGGCGCGCGACATGACTCTGTGCCGCTGCGAGGAAATCACGCTCGCCACGGCGCTGGAGGCGATCAGGACCAGCGACGTGCGCGAGATCAACCGGCTGAAGGCGTTGACCCGCGTCGGCATGGGCCGCTGTCAGGGCCGCATGTGCGCGGCGGCCGCGGCCGAGCTTCTGGCCTTCGCGGGAGGACGCGGCCCCGCCGCCGCCGGGCGCAGCCGCGCGCAGGCCCCGGTCAAGCCGATTCCGCTCGGCTTCGGCGCGAGGCAGGATAGTGTCAGGGAGGACGTTCCGGCATGAGCGAGCGTCTGGAGGCCGATGCGGTCGTCATCGGCGGCGGTATCGTCGGCGGCTCGGCGGCGCTGTTCATGCGCCGGGCCGGATTGTCGGTGGTGCTCGTCGACAAGGGCTATTGCGGGGCGCAGGCGAGCGGCGTCAATTACGGCGGCGTGCGCCGGCAGGGCCGCGCGCCGGAGCAGGTTCCGCTCGCGCAGCGCTCGCACGCACTCTGGGGCCGCCTGCCGGAACTGATCGGCATCGACGGCGAATATATGCGCTGCGGCCATCTGAAGCTGGCGCGCACGCCGGAGCAATTCGCGAAGCTCGAAGCCTATGCCGCGACCGTGCGCCCGCTCGGCCTCGAACTGGAGCTGATCGGCGGCAACGCGGTCAGGGCGCGCTTTCCATGGCTGACCGGCGACGTGGCCGGGGCCTCGCTCTGCCGCGACGACGGCCACGCCAATCCGCGCCTCGTCTCGCCCGCCTTCGCCCGCGCGGCGAGGGCAGCCGGCGCGATCGTTCTGGAAAACACGCCCGTTCTGGAAGCACGCCATACGGGCAACGGTTTCGCGGTGCTTGCCGGAGGGGGCATCGAAATCCGCAGCCGGCTGCTGTTCAACTGCGCCGGCGCATGGTCGGATCGTTTCGCCGCCGATTTCGGCGAGCCGGTGCCGCTCACGCGCATCTATCCGTCCATGGTGGTGACGGAGCCGCTGCGCTATCGCCTGCCGATGAGCCTCGGCGAGGAAGGCGGCGGCTTCTACGGACGGCAGGTGACGCGCGGCAATTACGTGATGGGCGGCGGGCGCGGCATTCCGCTGGAGAGCCCGGATTATTCGCGGCCCTCGGTCGATGCGGCGTCCTCGGTGATGCTGCGCGCCATCGAGCTTTTCCCGCATCTGAGGCACGCGCAGGTGATCCGCTTCTGGTCCGGCACCGAAGCGGAAATGCCCGACGACAATCCCGTCATTGGGCCGAGCAGCCGCGTCAGCGGCCTTCACCACGCCTTCGGCTTCTGCGGTGCGGGCTTCCAGACCGGTCCCGCCGTGGGCGCGGTCCTCGCCGATTTCGCCCTGAAGGGAGAAACGGAAACGCCGGTCGGCGCCTTCGCCATCGACCGTTTCGCGCATGAGATCAACCCAGCCTCGAAACAGAAAAGGGGAGTAGCATGAAATACCAAAGCATCGTCAGGACCGCCGTGGCCGCGCTTGGCCTCACGGTCGCCTTCGCCTCCGCCGCCTCGGCGGAGACCAAGACGCTGTATATCGGCATGAACGGCGGCAATCTGGAGCGCGCCTATACCGACCACGTCCTGCCCGATTTCGAAAAGGCCAACAATGTCAAGGTCGTGATCGTTCCGGGCACGTCCTCGGAAATTCTCGCCAAGGCGATCGCCCAGAAGGGCAATGCACAGATGCACCTGATGATGCTGGACGACGGCGTCATGGTGCGCGCCATCAATTCGGGCCTGTGCCAGAAGATTTCCGACGACCCGGTGATGAAGGATATTCCGGCCACGGCCCGCCTCAAGGGCGACATGGCCGTCGGCGTCGACATGGGCATGACCGGCATCGGCTACAACAAGAAGCTGTTCGACGAGAAGGGCTGGCCCGCGCCGACCTCGTGGATGGATATGGCCGATCCGAAATTCGCCAATGCGGTGGTGTTCCAGTCGATCCCGGCCTCGACCTTCGGCCTGCACGCCTTCCTGATGTTCAACCGCATCGAGGGCGGCGACGAGAAGAACGTCGAGCCGGGCTTCAAGAAGTTCCCCGGCACGATCGGCAAGAACGTGCTGGAATATATCCCGTCCTCGGCCAAGATTTCGGAAATGATCCAGACCGGCGAAGCCGCGATCTTCCCGATGACGCCGACCGGCGTCAACAACATGAAGGACAAGGGCATCCCGGTCGAATATGCGCAGCCGAAGGAAGGTTCCGTCGTGCTCGCCGTGACCGAATGCGTGCTGGCCGGCAACAGCGAGCCGGAACTGAGCCAGAAGCTCGCCCACTACCTGCTCTCGCCCGAGGCGCAGGGCAAGGCGCTCGATTTCGGCAACGTCATCCCCTCCAACGAGAAGGCCAAGGCCGGCACGCCGGAGGCGCAGGCCAAGCTCGACGCCTTCCGCGAATATATGAAGACGGCCAAGACCGTCGATTGGGACGCGATCAACGAGCAGCGCCAGAAGTGGAACGACCGCTGGAACCGCACGATCGAGCGCTAAAAGCATTTCCAGCGAAAGTGCGAAGCGGTTTCGCGTCGGATAATGCGTAAAGCAAATAAGTAAAACAGATCGGCAGCGTTTGACATCTGCCGGAGCGCCGGTCCGTTTCGCGCGGGCCGGCGCTCTGTTTTTTTTTGATCCGCACGCATCCCGTTCGGCAGGCTCTATTTCGCGGCATCCGCATAGACGAGATAGCGCATCGGGCCGGACGTGATCGCGTCGAAGGGATAGCAGGTCGCCAGCACCAGATGCCGGCCCGCCGCGTGCGGGTCGATCCAGGCCTCGTCCCAGCGTGCCACCGCCATGCGGCGGACGCGGAAGGCGGCGACGCGCCCGTCGGCGCGGGTGATGCGGATCAGGTCACCGACCTTTATATCCTTCAGGAAAGCGAAATGCGTGTCGCGATGCGCGGCATAGACCGCCGTTCCCGCGTCGCCCGCATCGGGCGTGTCGTCCAGATGGCCGGGGCCGAAGGCCAGCGCCTGTCCGCTCGCGCCCTTGAGCGCGATGGCCTCGGCGCCGAGGCGCGGCACCTCGATGCGCGCCACCGGCCATGTGTCGGCCCAGCTCCACGGCTTGACCGGCCTGCCGGTGGCGAGCGTCTGTGAAAAGGCCCGCTCCAGCAGGATCTGCGCCGCGAAGGCTTTGGCGTGAATCCAGATTCCATGCCCGGCGAGAATCAGACCACTTGCAATCAGCAACGAGGCGAGGAGGGTGATGGGAGCGCGCCGTGGCGCGCTCCCCTTTCCGGCAACTTGCGTGGCGGCGATCATCATGCGGCCCTCGCTTTTTGTTTGAGCATCGGATTTTTCCGAAAACCGGTTCCCACTTTTCGGTCCGATGCTCTGCGGCTGAAGCGGAACAGGATGAGGCCGATCAGCAGGGCGGCCAGACCCAGAAGCATTTGCAGGGTCGCCGGTGTGGCGGTCTGCGGCAGCGGCACGGACGGGGCAGGCTGGGCCACCGGTTGCGCGGCGTCGGCATGGTTCTCGGAGGCATGACGTCCGGCGTCGTGCGTGGCATGGATGCCGAGCAGCGTCGCATAGTCCCAGCCCGCCGGCAGTTGCAGGGGAATGTCGGCCACGGTCAGCGGCGCGTTGGCGGGACGGGACGGCGTGGCATCCACGGCGACGAGGCTGGTGAGGCGCGTCACCAGATGATGGTCGAGCGCCAGCCTCAATATGCGCGCATCGGCGGCGTCCTGCGAGATGGTGCCGAGCATGGCGTCGGCTTCCGCGTCGTCGATCTTGCGCCGTGCCCAGATTTTCGAGATGCCCTCCGCGTTGCGCGCCCGGTCGAGCGGCAGGGTGATCGTCCACGGACGGTTGCCCATCATGCCGTCGATGGTGAGCGTGCCCTTCGCCGTGCCCATGCGGGCGGCGATCACCAGCGGCTCGCCGCGATAGAGATCGGGCAGGATGGCGGGCGTCAGCGTGACGTTCTTTTCCGAGAAGCGGGCAGTGATGTTGGTAACGGCGGGGTTTTCCAGCTTGTCGAACAGCGCGTGCATCTGCTCGCCCACCTCGCCGGTGGAGCCGATATGGGTGAAGGTGCCGCGTCCCAGTTCCGCCGCGCGGCTCATCAGGTAGGTGTTGGGCGCGGAGCCGATGCCGACCATGAAGATGCGCGAGCGGCCGCGCCGCGCCGCGATGGTGTCGAGCAATTGCCGCTCGTTGCTGATTTCGCCGTCGGTGAGGAAGACGATCTGGCGCAGGCTCCCGTCGCCCGGATGGCTGTCGTCCAGCGCCGCCTGCAAGGCGGGCAGCATTTCCGTGCCGCCGGCGGCTTGCAGCCCGGAGACATACTGGCGCGCGGTGGCGATGTTCGTCGCATCGGCCGCGACGCTGTTGTCGAACAGTTTCGTCAGCGTGTCGTCGAAGCGGATGACGTTGAAACGGTCGCCGGGCTGGAGATGCGACAGGGCATAATCGAGGCTGGCGCGGGCCTGCTCGATGGAAGCGCCGCCCATGGAGCCGGAATTGTCGATCACGAACACGATCTCGCGGTTCTGCTTCTGCGGGGCGGCCACGGCGGGCGGCGTGACATAGGCGAGCACATAGTCGTCCCGGCCGACGTGCTCGCGGAACAGGCCGACATTGGGCGTATTGCCGGCGGCGGCCTGCCATTCGAGCACGAAGTCCCGGTTTGCCCCCACATTGTCGGCGCCCGCATTGCCGTCGAGCGTGATGCGGCGGGTGGCGTCGTCCGGCGCGTCGATCTTCACCTTGTGATAGAGGCTTTCGACCTTGCCGAGCGGAAAGCCCGCCTTGAGATCGACCGCGATCGTCACCGGGTTGACGCGGGCCGCATTCGGGGCCTGCAAAGGCGTATGGATGGCATTGTCGGCGTTGCGGGCGTCGGCCTTGTCCTGCGTTTTGCCCCAGCCGCCGTCGAGATCGGCGCTCTGCTCGATGGGCGTGGCGTCTGACGGATTATAGCGCGGCGCGACCACCAGCGGCACGCGCAGCGAGAAGCGGCCATCGGCGAGACGCACCGACTGCTGATACTCGATCTGCACCACCACCTTCTCATGCGGGCCGATATTGGCGACCGCATTGGTGAAGACGTTGGGCCGCTGCTGTTCGACCAGCGCGGCCTTCTTGCCCTCGCTCTTCGCCTGTTCGTAGACGGCGCGCGCGGCCTTCTTTTCCTTGATGTCGGCGACGATGACGCGGTTGCCGACGATCATCTTCAGCGAATAGACGGCGCTGTTTTCCGGCAGCGGGAAGACATAGAGCGCCTCCACATAGCCGTTGCCGGGATTCTCGAATGCCTGCGTGAGGCGGGCGCGGGCGGTGGGGCCGCTGACGTCGATATTCACGTCTGTGGCGAGGCGCGGCGCCTCCACGTAGTGCCCGTCGCCCTGCTGGAGCAGCAGGCTGCCGGACTGCATTTCGTCCGGCGTGACGGCGGGTGTGCCGGCGCGCGCCTGCGAAACGGAAAGGAGGATGGCGAGGACCGGTAGGAAAGCGGTGACGGAGAACCAGACGAAGGCGCAGAAACGGCGGAAGGCCGCTCCTTGCATGCGCCGGTCGGAAAGGGGAAGCGGGGAAGACATGGCGTGCTCCTGTTCGTTCGAGGTAGCGCCATTGTCGCGGGCGGCGGCCTCGCCCTCCAGCGTCAGCTTTGCCAAGTTTCGTCCGCATCCTGCCGCGATCCGCCTTGCCGGTGATGCCGATGTGTGGAATTGTGAAGAGAATTACGTATAAAAGGACTAGCTAATATGTCCGGTGAGGACACCCGATATGATGCGCATGTGGCGGCGCGCGTGCGCGAGGAGATCGCGCGGCGGCGCATTTCGCGGCAATATCTGGCCGATGAAGCCCGCATCAGCCTTTCGACGCTGGAAAAGGCGCTGTCCGGCCACCGCCCGTTCACGCTTGCCACCATCGTGCGGCTGGAACAGGCCATGGGGGTGGAACTGCGCCCGCAGAATGGTGCCGCCGCGCCCGCGCCGCGGCCCGGCGAGGGCCACGCGGCTGAGGAATTGGGGGCCTATTCGCGCGCTTCGGTGGCATGGCTCGAAGGCAGCTATCTCACGCTGCGCCCCTCCTTCGGCGATGCGAAGGCGATCTTCGCCTATTGCACGGAGATCGGCTGGGATGCGGACAAGGCGTGCCTCACCTTCCGCGAGCGCGAGCGTACCGACGCGTCCTTCTCGCAGCACGGCGCGGTGTCCGTGCCGCATCTTTCCGGCCACATCTATCTCGTCACCAATACGGGCGGCCAGTACCGCATGGCGGTGCTATCGCGGCCGAGCATAGAGGGCGGGATGTTCGGCCTCCTGACGACGCTGCGCCCCGGACAGGGCGCAAGCCTGACGCCGGTTTCCGCGCCGCTGGCGCTCGTGCCGCTGAAGACCTTCGCGGACCCGGCCTTCGGACGCATCCGGCCCGGCGACAAGGCCTTCGCCGCCTGTGCCGCCATTCTCGGCCGCGCTTTCGGCGAAGGCTATGCCGGTTTCGTCTCTTCCGACTAGGCCAGAATCCGCCGTGCCTTGCGGCCTTCCAGTGCCGTGCGCATGAGGCGCGCGGCCTCGGCGAAGGTCGGGTTTTCCGTCAGGCTTCCGGCATGGAGAAGACCCGAGGGCAGGATGTCGTGCACGGCTTCCAGCGTGTGGCGCGGCACCGGGTCGGTGCAGCTCCAGAGCCGGCGGAAGATGACGCCGATGCGCGTGGCCTTGCCGTTGACATGGATGACCGGTTCCGCCGTTTCCGGGTTCCAGTTCTCATAGGCGTCCACCGCGTCCTGAAAGGCATGGTGGAGGTAGATCGGTGCGTGACCGTCATGAAGCGGGGGCAGCAAACTCGTCATTTCTGTTTCCTCTCTTCTGTTGGGTGCGGTTTTCCGAACAACCCGCGAATACGCACGCAAGCCATTCTTAACCATGATCCGCGAAAGGGGCTGCCTCTGGCAAGCAAGAATTTTCCCCGGATCGGGCGACAGGGAAAAAAACGCGGTGGCGGGTTTTTCGCCTGCTCTTTTCCGCGCGGCTGCGATAATAGAAAAATATAGATGCAGAAATTGAAGGGCGGATGACATGTCCGGGTTCATGGCCTCGCGAAGGGCGTTTCTGGCCGGTTCGGCCTCTCTGGCGGCTCTGGCGCTGCGGCCGGAACTGGCGCGTGCCGCCGATACGCCGAAAAAGGGCGGACGGCTGGTGGTGGCGGCGGATTCCGAGCCGCGCAATCTCAATCCGGCCATCGTCGCCTCCAACGGCGTATTCTTCGTGGCGAGCAAGGTGATCGAGCCGCTGGCGGAAGCCTCCTATGACGGCGAGAACGGCCTCAGCCCCCGGCTCGCGACCGGCTGGGAAGGCTCGCCCGACGGGCTGACCGCTACTTTCCGCCTGCGCGAGGGCGTGACATGGCATGACGGCCAGCCCTTCACTTCCGCCGATGTGGCCTTCTCGGCGATGGAGGTGTGGAAGCCGTTGCAGAATCTCGGCCGCGTCGTGTTCGCGGCGCTGGAAAAGGTCGAGACGCCGGACGACCATACCGCCGTTTTCCGTTTTTCCGAGCCGACGCCGTTCCAGTTGATCCGCAACGCGCTGCCCGCACTCACCGCCGTCCTGCCGAAACACGTCTTCGCCGGCAGCGATATCATGGCCAATCCGGCCAATGAGAAGCTCGTCGGCACCGGTCCGTTCAAATTCGGCGAGCACAAAAGCGGCGAATATTACCGCCTCGTGAAGAACGACCGTTACTGGAACGCCGGCGAACCTTTGCTGGATGAAATCGTCTATCGCGTGCTGCCGGACCGCGCATCCGCCGGCGACGCGCTGGAGGCCGGCGACGTGGACCTCGCCGCCTTTTCCGCCGTGCCGCTGGCCGATCTCGCCCGCATCGGCAAGGTGCCGGGCCTGACCGTGATATCGAAGGGCTACGAGGCGCTGACCTACCAGCTTGTCGTGGAGATCAACCATCGCCGCAAGGAACTGGCCGACCTCAAGGTGCGGCAGGCCATCGCGCATGCCATCGACCGCGATTTCGTGGTGAAGACCATCTTCCTCGGCTATGCGAAGGCCTCGACCGGCCCGGTGCCGCGCTATGACAGCCAGTTCTATACCGGCGACGTGACGCTCTATCCCTTCGACGTTGCCAAGGCCAATGCGCTGCTGGACGAGGCCGGCTACCGCAAGGGCGGCGACGGCGTGCGCTTCCGGCTGAAGCTTTTGCCCGCGCCCTATTTCAACGAGACGAAGCAGTTCGGGGACTATCTGCGGCAGGCGCTGGCGGCGGTCGGCATCGACGCCGTGATCGTCAACCACGACGACGCGGCGCACCAGAAGGCCGTCTATACCGACCACGATTTCGACCTCGCCGTGGCGCCCCCGGTCTACCGTGGCGATCCGGCGATCTCGACCACGATCCTCGTGCAGGGCGGCATTCCCGCGGGGGTGCCCTTCTCCAATCAGGGCGGCTACGACAACAAGGCGCTCGACGCGCTGATCGACAAGGCCGCCCATACGGTGGACGAGAAGGCGCGTATCGCGCTCTACGACAAGTTCCAGCAGATGGTGACGGCCGACCTGCCGCTGATCAACGTCGCCGAATGGGGCTTCATCACGGTGGCGAGCACGCGGGTGAAGAACGTTTCCGACAATCCGCGCTGGGCGGTTTCCAACTGGGCCGATACGTGGATCTCATCGTGAGTGTCTGTTCCAAAAGTCGCCATGCCGGTCTGCAAATGGCGTTTTTCTGCGCTTCCGGTGCTCACGTACATTGAGTACGCTGCGCTCCGGTGCTCGAAAACCACCATTTTCGCCACGGCCTGCCGCTTTTTGATTCAGACATTGGAGCATTTGGGGACATATCTGCCGTGAGCCACCTTCTCGCCAGCCGGAGCCTCGCCCTTTTGCGCAAGCGCCTTCCGGGCAGCGCCGTGGTGCTGCTGATCGTCGTGATCGGCTGCTTCATGATGCTGGAAGCCGCCCCCGGCGACGCGGTGGACGCCTATGCCGTCTCCTTCGGCGGCGATGCGGCTCAGATCGCCGCCATGCGCGCGAGATGGGGGCTGGACCAGTCGGTCTGGCACCGGCTCGCCGCCTATCTCTGGGCGCTGGCGCATGGCGATCTCGGCTGGTCGGTCAGCCTGTCGCGGCCCATTCTCGGCGTGGTGCTGGAACGCCTGCCCAACACGCTTCTGCTGATGGGCGCGGCCACAGCACTTTCCTTCGCCGCCGGCTCCCTGCTCGGCATTATCGCGGGGGCGCGGCCGGGCAGTTTCCGCGACCGCTTCCTGTCGGTCGGCTCGCTGGTGCTCTATGCGGTGCCGGGCTTCTGGCTGGCGCTGGTGCTGGTCATCCTGTTCTCGATAAAACTGCGCTGGCTGCCGGCGAGCGGTATCGAAACCATCGCTTCGGGCAGGCACGGTCTGGCGCGGGCGGGCGATATCGCCGTGCATCTGGTGCTGCCGGTTGTGTCGCTCGCCGTCATCTATCTGGCGCTCTACCTGCGCGTCATGCGCGCCGCCATGGCCGATGTCTGGCGCATGGATTTCGTCCGCGCGCTGCGCGCCCGTGGTATCGCGCGCCCGCGCATCGTGCTTGCCCATATGGCGCGCAACGCGCTCCTGCCGGTCGTCACCATGCTGGGACTTCAGGCGGCGAGCATGCTCGGCGGCAGCGTGGTGATCGAAAACGTCTTCGCCGTGCCGGGGCTGGGCCGGCTGGCGCAAGAGGCGGTGGCCGCGCGCGACACGCCGCTCCTGCTCGGCGTGATCCTCGTCAGCGCCGTCATGGTGATCGCGGTCAATTTCCTCGTCGATCTCGTCACGCTGTGGCTCGATCCACGCATTTCCGCCGGGGGCGACAAGGCATGACCGGCCTCAAGCGCTATATGGCCACCGGCGAGGGCAGGGCGGGCGCGCTGATCCTGTTTGTGCTCGCGCTGGCCGCACTTTCCGCGCCTGTGCTGTTTCCGGGCGATCCGCTGCGCATCGCCGCAGGCCCGCTGCTGCAACCGTTCCAGAACATGGATTTTCCGCTCGGCACCGACCGGCTCGGCCGCGACGTGCTGGCCGAACTCGTCCACGGCGCACGCACCTCGCTGATCGTGGGGCTCGCGGCGGCACTCGCCTCGGTCCTCATCGGCGGCGTGGTCGGCACGCTGGCCGGTTTCGCGGGCGGGTTTGCCGACGAGGCGCTGATGCGGATTACCGAAGCCTTCCAGACCGTGCCGGGCTTTCTGCTCGCGCTGGCGCTGGTCAGCATTGCCGGGCCGTCGCTGCCGGTGCTGGTGGGGGCCATCGCGCTTTCGAGCTGGACGCAGGCCGCGCGGCTCACGCGCGCGCAGGTGCTTTCCATCCGCGAGCGCGACTATGTCGCCGCCGCCCGCGTCATCGGCATGCACCCGCTGGAAATCGCCTTCCGCCAGATCTTGCCCAATGCCCTGCCGCCGGTTCTGGCGCTGGTGCCGGTGATCGTCGCTGCCGCCATATTGATCGAGGCGGCGCTGTCCTTCCTCGGTCTGGGCGACCCGAACCGCGTCACATGGGGCGGCATGATCGCGGAAGGCCGCACCGTGCTGCGCTCCGCGCCGTGGCTTTCCATCCTGCCGGGCGTGGCGCTGGCGCTCACCGTGGTCGGCGTGTACCTGATCGGCGAGGGCGTCACCGAGGCGCTCGCGCGCCGGGAGCGGCAATCGTGAGCAGGCTCACGCGCATAAGCGGGCTTTCGGTGCGCTATGGCGGCGTGACGGCGCTCGATGGCGTCGATCTCGACGTCGAAGCGGGCGAAACGCTGGCCGTGATCGGCGAAAGCGGTTCGGGCAAGAGCACGCTGGCGCTGGCGCTGGCCGGCCTGCTGCCCGCCGATGCCGACCTGTCGGGCCGGATCGACTGGTCGGGCGAAAAACCGCGACCGGGGCGCGATATCGGCTTCGTGTTTCAGGAACCTTCCGCCAGCTTCGACCCGCTGATGACGGTGGGCGCGCAACTGGTCGAGACCATCCGTGCCCATGAAAGGCTGGACCGCAAGGCGGCGCGGGCGCGGGCCGTCGCCTTGCTCGACCGCGTGCGCATCCCCGATCCCGATGCAGCCTTCGGCCGCTGGCCGCACCAGTTTTCCGGCGGGCAGAAGCAGCGCATCGCCATCGCGATGGCCATCGCCTGCGGACCGCGCCTCCTGATCGCCGACGAGCCGACCAGCGCGCTCGACACCATCGTGCAGAAGGAGATCGTGGCCCTGCTTTCCGGCCTCGTGCGCGCCGACGGCATGACGCTGATCTTCATCAGTCACGATATCGCGCTCGCTTCCGGCGTGGCGCGGCGCATGGCGGTGTTCCGGCAGGGGCGGCTGGTGGAAACGGGTACCACGGCCGAAATCGTCCGCGTGCCGAAAAGCGATTATACGCGGGCGCTGATCGCCGCTGTTCCGGTTCGGGAGCATTTCCAGCAAAAGTGGGAACCGGTTTTGCGTTCGGAAATGCGACAAAAACAAAAAGACAGCGCGCACATGGCTGAGCCGCTGCTGGAGGCACGCAATCTCACGCTTCGCCGTGGCGGCATGCCGGTGCTGGACGATGTGAGCCTCGATATTTTTCCGGGCGAGACGCTGGCGCTGGCCGGGCCTTCGGGCAGCGGGAAATCGACGCTCGCCCGCGTGCTGCTGCGGCTCGATCTGCCCGATGCCGGTTCGGTCCGCTTCGAGGGCGGCGACTGGCTGGCGCTGAAGGGCGCCGCGCTGCGCCGCCGCCGTGCCGCCATGCAGATGGTGTTTCAGGACCCGCTGGCTGCCTTCAATCCGCGCGCGAGCGTGCGCGAGGCGCTGGACGAGCCGTTGCGCATCCACGGGCTGGAGCATCGGACCGAAAAGTGGGAACCGTCTTCGCGGGGAAATCAGTCCACTGGACTGATTTCTAATCCCGCTACGATCGGGAAAATCCGATGCTCAAACAAAAAGATAGAGCGCGATGCCGGGGCGCTCCTGCAAAGGGTGGGGCTTGACCCGGCGTTGGCCTCGCGCGGCGTGCATGCACTTTCCGGCGGCCAGCGCCAGCGCGTGGCGATTGCCCGCGCGCTGGCCACGCATCCGTCGCTGATCGTGCTGGACGAGGCGGTTTCCGCCCTCGACGTGACCGTGCGCGGCGCGATCCTGAAACTTCTCATGGACATACAGAAGGCCGATCATACGGCTTATCTCTTCATCACCCACGATCTGGCGGTCGCGGCACAGATAGCCGACCGCATCGCGGTGATGGAACGCGGGCGGATCGTCGAATGCCGCCCGGCGCAGGAACTGATCGCGGCACCGCAGGCACCAATTACGAGGGCGCTGATCGAGGCGGTGCCGCGCCTTGTTGTTTAGCTTTTACCGAGTTCCACCGACCGCTTGCGCGCGGCTTCCACGGCCTCGGCGACGAGTTTCTTGAGGCGGTCGCCGCCCATCAGCACGTCGAGCGCGGCGGCGGTGGTGCCGTTGGGGCTCGTCACCTGCTCGCGCAGCTTGGTCGGGCTATCGGGGCTGGCGTCGGCGAGCGCGCCCGCGCCCATCACCGTCTGCATGGCCAGCAGGCCCGCCGTCTCGCGCGGCAGGCCGGCGGCCACACCCGCATCGGTCAGCGCCTCGATGAAATGGAACACATAGGCCGGGCCGGAGCCGGAAACGGCGGTCACGGCATCCATCAGCGCTTCGTCGTCCACGCTCGCCACCTTGCCCGAGGTCGCCAGCAGACGGTCGACGAAAGCCTCGTTTTCCGCCGTCACATTGGCGTTCCTGCAGGTGACGAGCATACCCTTCCCGATGGCGGCGGGCGTGTTGGGCATGCAGCGGATGACCGCCGCATCCTTGCCCAGATGCGTCTCGAACAGCGCCATGGGAATGCCGGCGGCGACGCTCACGAAGGTCGCGGCGGGCGCGAAGCGTTTATAGGCGGGCAGCACCTTGGCCATCACCTGCGGCTTGACGGCGACCAGCACCATGCGCGGCTTCAGACCCGCGGGCAGGGCGTCCGCATCGGCATGGGCATGGACGCCCGCGCCTGCGGCCCGCTCGCGCAGCGCATCGGTCGGCTCCACCACATGCACGTCGCCGGCCTTGACGATGCCGCTGTCGAGCCAGCCTTTCAGCATCGCGAAGCCCATATTGCCGCAACCGACGAGAACGACCGTATCCTGCATGATCCAAGCTCCGCTTTTCCGTCCGGCGCGCGGCCGGGCCGTGTGTTCCTGTTGTCGGTGGTATAGCCTCGCCGGCGGGCGTTTCGCAAGAGCGGCCGGCATGGGCCGGAACCTCATTTTCCACTTCTTAATGACCGGCTGCTTATTGATACCGTCATCCGGCTGGCCCACAATCGGCGGCGAGGACAAGAGGAAGGGGATGCGCGATGAACGCTGCTTTGACGACCGGGGTTCCGCCCGCTGAGGCATTCGCCCATATCCGCACCATCATCGGTATCATTCTCGGCCTTTGCATTTCCCGGCTCCTGACCGGATTCGCGCGCTTCATCCAGCATCCGGGCAAGCAGAAGATCTATCCCGTCCATCTGGCGTGGGTCGGTTTCGTGCTGCTTCTGGTCATCCATTTCTGGTGGTTCGAGTTCAACCTGCGCACGATCCCGGTCTGGACCTTCGAGAAATATCTCTTCGTGATCTTTTACGCCGGGCTTTTCTTCCTGCTCTGCACGCTGCTCTTCCCCGACAGCATGGAGGAATATACCGGCTACCAGGATTATTTCCTGTCGCGGCGCAAATGGTTCTTCGGTATTCTGGCGCTCACCTATGTGGTGGATATCCTCGACACGCTGCTCAAGGGCATGGACCGCTTCCGTCTCTACGGCATCGAATATCCCGTTCAGGCGGTGATGTTCACCATACTCAGTCTGGTCGCCGCCTCCACCGACAACCGGCGCTTCCATGCCGTCTTCGTCACGCTGGCGCTGGTCTACGAGATCACCTTCACGCTCAGGCATTTCGCGACGCTGGTCTGATCCGGCCGCGCCGCTCGCCTGACAAATCCGTGTTGTCGCGCATTCGACGATTGTCAGGCCGGTCCATGACGCTTATGAGCATGTCCGGGAACGGGATGTGGTGTATCCCCCGTGCATCAGGGATGAAACGGAGTGCCGCCAGATGGCCCAGTTGATCGATGGCAAGAAGCTCGCCGAGGATGTGATTTCCACGGTAAAAACCGAAACCGAAAAGCTCGTATCCGCCACCGGCACGGTGCCCGGCATCGCCGTGGTGATCGTCGGCGAGGACCCGGCCAGCCAGGTCTACGTGGCCTCGAAAAGCCGCAAGGCCAAGGAATGCGGCTTCCATTCCGTCCAGCACGATCTGCCTGAAAACGCTTCGGAAAAAGAGCTTCTGGACCTGATCGGAAGCCTCAACGCCGATCCCGCCATCCACGGCATCCTCGTGCAGCTTCCGCTGCCGAAGCATATCGATGCGGGCCGCGTGATCCAGACCATCTCGCCCGACAAGGACGTGGACGGCTTTCACTTCATCAACGTCGGCAAGCTCGGCACCGGCGAGGTGGAGACGGCCTTCGTGCCCTGCACGCCGGCGGGCGCGATGATCATGATCGAGCGCATCCACGGCCGCGACCTGTCGGGGCTGGACGCGGTGGTGATCGGGCGCTCCAACATCGTCGGCAAGCCGATGTTCAACCTGCTTCTCGCCGCCAACGCAACGGTGACGGTGGCGCACAGCCGCACCAGGGACCTGCCGGAGATCGCACGTCGCGCCGATATTCTCGTGGCGGCGGTCGGGCGCCCGCAGATGGTCAAGGGCGACTGGGTCAAGCCCGGCGCGACGGTGATCGATGTCGGCATCAACCGCATCCCCGCGCCGGAGCGCGGCGAGGGCAAGACGCGGCTGGTCGGCGACGTGGATTTCGCGGAAGCGGAAAAGGTCGCGGGCGCGATCACGCCGGTTCCGGGCGGGGTCGGGCCGATGACCATCGCCATGCTGATGGCCAACACGCTCACCGCCGCCTGCCGCGCGGCGGGGGTCAAAAAGCCGGTCTTCTAACCGGCTGAAAGGGGCAGGCAACGCCCGCCCCGTCATGCTTTTTGTCACAATTTATGGGGCGATTTGGTGCCCGTTTCACAAAATTGTCACACTTGCCTTAATTTAGAGCATTTCCAGCGAAAGTGCGAAGCGGTTTCGCGTAGGATAATGCGTAAAAACAAAGAGTCGCAGTTTAGAACACCGACGCGCCTTCATCGGCGCGGCCGGCGATCTGGC
Source organism: Rhizobiales bacterium 63-22 (assembly GCA_001898995.1). Lineage (GTDB taxonomy): Bacteria > Pseudomonadota > Alphaproteobacteria > Rhizobiales > Rhizobiaceae > Brucella. The sequence goes on from MKVZ01000003.1 coordinate 110,742, forward strand.
GGAAGGCGCGGAACAGTTCGCGCCCCATGCCATGCTCGTTGCCGGAGAGGTCGGGCCGCGCCTCGATGCGGCCGTCGAGCACCGCCTGATTGAGCAGGACCTCCAGCGTGCCGTTGACCGCGTCGATGCGGATCATGTCGCCGTTATGGATGCGGCCGATCACCCCGCCGTCGAGCGCCTCCGGCGTGACGTGGATGGCCGACGGCACCTTGCCCGACGCGCCGGAGAGCCGCCCGTCGGTGACCAGCGCCACGCGCTGGCCGCGATCCTGAAGGACGCCGAGCACGGTCATCAGCTTGTGCAGTTCCGGCATGCCGTTGGCCTTCGGCCCCTGATAGCGCACCACGGCCACGAAATCGCCGGTGAGGTCGCCCGCCTTGAAGGCGGCCTGCATTTCCGCCTGATCGTTGAACACCTTTGCGGGCGCCTCGATGACATGGCGTTCCGGCTTGACGGCGGAGACCTTGATGATGGCGTTGCCGATATTGCCGGTCAGCACCTTGATGCCGCCGGTCGGCTGGAAGGGCGCGGAAATCTTGGCGAGAACCTTGTCGTCGCCGCTCTTTTCCGGCACCGGCTCGCGCACCACATTGCCGTCCGGCCCAAGCTTCGGCTCGATGGCGTAGGGGCGCAGGCCCTCGCCGAAGACGGTGCGCACATCCTCGTGCAGAATGCCGCCGTCGAGCAGTTCGCGGATCAGGAAGCCCATGCCGCCCGCGGCGTGGAAATGGTTCACGTCGGCAAGCCCGTTCGGATAGACGCGCGCCAGCAGCGGCACCGCGTCGGAAATCTCCGAAATATCGTGCCATGTCAGCTTGATGCCCGCCGCCGCCGCCATGGCGATCAGGTGGATGGTGTGGTTGGTCGAGCCGCCGGTTGCGTTGAGCCCCACCACGCCGTTGACGAAGGAACGCTCGTCCAGCATCTCGCCGACCGGCGTATATTCGTTGCCGAGCGCGGTGATGGCGAGCGCGCGCTTCGCCGCCTCGCGGGTCAGCGCGTCGCGCAGCGGCGTGCCCGGATTGACGAAGGAGGCGCCCGGCAGGTGCAGGCCCATGATCTCCATCATCATCTGGTTGGAATTGGCGGTGCCGTAGAAGGTGCAGGTGCCGGGGCCGTGATAGGACTTCGATTCCGATTCCAGGAGTTCCGCGCGGCCGACCTTGCCTTCGGCGTAAAGCTGGCGGGTCTTCGCCTTCTCGTCGTTGGGCAGGCCGCTGGTCATCGGCCCGGCGGGCACGAAGACGGCGGGCAGGTGGCCGAAGGCGAGCGCGCCCGCGACCAGACCCGGAACGATCTTGTCGCAGACGCCGAGATAGACGGCGGCGTCGAACATGTCGTGCGACAGGCCTATTGCCGTGGCCATGGCGATGACCTCGCGCGAGAACAGCGACAGCTCCATGCCGGCGAAGCCCTGCGTGACGCCGTCGCACATGGCCGGCACACCGCCCGCCACCTGCGCCACGCCGCCCGCCTCGCGCGCCGCCTGCTTGATGAGAGCGGGGAAGGTCTCGAAGGGCTGGTGCGCCGACAGCATGTCGTTATAGGCGGTGATGATGCCGAGATTGGGGACCACGTCGGCGGCTAGCGCCGCCTTGTCGGACGGGCCGCAGGCGGCGAAGCCGTGGGCGAGATTGGCGCAGCCGAGCCCGCCGCGCTTGGGCTTTTTCGACGCGGCCTCGCGGATGCGGCCGAGATAGGCCTCGCGCGTCGGCTTCGAGCGCTCGCGGATGCGTGCGGTGATGTCCTGAATCTGTCGGTGTGCGGATTGCCGGGGCATGGGTGTCACCTGTGCCGATAGAGCATTTCCAGCAAAAGTGTGAAGCGGTTTTGCGTTCGGAAATGCGTAGAAACAAAAAGGGAGCGGCTCCGACAATTCTGTCAGAACCGGAGCCGCTCCGGTTCGGAGGATCAACTGGTCCAGTAAAGCTGGATCGGCGTGCGGGCGTGATGGAACACGGCGCGCACGGGCATTTCCATTTCGTCATTCCCGGCGAGCGCCTTTTCCAGCGTCGCCTGCTTGGCCGCGCCTTCGATGTGCAGCACCAGCATGCCGGCCCCGACGATGAGCGGCAGGGTCAGCGTCAGCCGCTTTTCGCCCGCGCCCTCGGCGTGGATCGGCAGCACCAGCGCCCGCGTGTCGGGATCGATGGCCTGATCGAGCCGGTCCCCGCCGGGGAAGAAGGAAGCGGTGTGGCCGTCATTGCCCATGCCGAGCACCACCACGTCGAAGGGGCGGTGCAGCGCGTCGATGCGGTTTGCGGCGGCAAGTGCAGCGGCCTCCACCGTCGCCGCTGCATTGTAGAGGCCGACGAATTTCGCCACGCCCGCATTGTCGCGCAGCAGGTGGTCGCGCACAAGCTTCTCGTTGGAACGGTCGCTGTCGACGGGCACGAAGCGCTCGTCCACCAGCGTGATGGTGACGGCGTTCCAGTCGATGGCGCGGCGTGACAGGATCTCGAACAGCCTCAGCGGCGTGGTGCCGCCGGAAACGGCCAGCACCGCCTGCCCGCGCTCGGCGATCGCCGCCGCGAGCTGTGTCGCGATGGCTTCGGAAAGCGCCTGCGCCAGTTCGGTTCCGCTGGTGAAATCATGCCGTTCGATGTTCATATCGCTCCTCGCTTACATGCTGTCATGCCATGTACGTCCGTCGCGCTCGATCAGCGCGATGGACCCGGACGGTCCCCATGTGCCCGACGTGTAGCCCTGCACGGGCTGGCTGTTCACGTTCCACGCCTGCAGGATCGGATCGACCCAGCGCCACGCGGCCTCGACCTCGTCGCGGCGCATGAACAGCGTCTGGTTGCCGCGCACCATGTCCATGAGCAGCCGCTCATAGGCATCCGGGTTACGCTCCTTGAAGGACTCGGCGAAGCTCATGTCCAGCGGCACATGGCGCAGGCGCATCCCGCCCGGACCGGGGTCCTTGATCATCAGCCACTGCTTGACGCCCTCGTCCGGTTGCAGGCGGATGACCAGCTGGTTGGCGGTCACCTTGCCCGCGCTTTCCTCGAAGATGGAATGCGGAATGGGCTTGAATGTGACGACGATCTCGGAAACGCGCGCAGCCAGCCTTTTTCCCGTGCGTAGATAGAAGGGCACGCCCGCCCAGCGCCAGTTGGCGATCTCCGCCTTCAGCGCCACGAAGGTCTCCGTGTTGGAGGAATCGGCCTTCAGGTCGTCCAGATAGCCCTTGACCGGACCGCCCGCGGAAGCGCCGGCGCGGTACTGGCCGCGCACCGTCAGTTCCTCGCTGTTGGCGGCGGTGATGGGTTTCAGCGCGCTCAGCACCTTGACCTTCTCGTCGTGGACGGCGTCGGCCTCCATCGAGGCGGGCGGCTCCATGGCAACGAGGCAGACGAGCTGGAGCATGTGGTTCTGCACCATGTCGCGCAGCGCGCCGGCGGTGTCGTAATAACCGGCGCGGCCTTCGAGCCCCACTTCCTCGGCCACGGTGATCTGCACATGGTCGATATGGGCGGAGTTCCACAGCGGCTCGTAGAGCGCGTTGGCGAAGCGCAGCGCCATCAGGTTCTGCACCGTCTCCTTGCCGAGATAGTGGTCGATGCGGAAAATCTGGTCCTCGCGGAACGCGCTGCCCAGCGTGGCGTTGAGTTCCATGGCCGATTCGAGGTCGCGGCCGATGGGCTTTTCCACCACGATGCGCGTGTCGCGGGTGATGAGGCCGTGGCTTTTGACCCGCATGGCGATCTCGCCGAACAGGGCCGGGCTGACCGCCAGATAGAAGGCGCGGATCGTCGCGGGCTTCTTGGCGATGAGGGCCTTGAGCGCGTCCCAGCCCTCGTCGGACTTGGCGTCCACGGCGACGTAGAAGAGCCGCGCGACGAAGGTCTCGACCACGGTCTCGTCCACTTCCTCCGGCTTGACGTGCTCGTGGATCGCCTTGCGGGCGAAGTCGCGGTATTCCTTGTCGTTCATGGGGCTGCGCGAGGCACCGATGATCCGGGTCGGATCGCTGAACTGCTTGGCGCGCTCGCGCTGGTACAGCGCCGGAATGAGCTTGCGCTCGGCAAGGTCGCCGGAACCGCCGAAAACGATGCAATCGAAAGGATCTACCGGAATTATCTGGCTGGTCATCTGTCGCTCTCTCGTTTCATGTGCGCAAGGCCGGTCCGCCGGGCCGATTCACCGGGCTTGCCGGGCGCGGGCAGTCTAGCCGACTGCGGCGGATTAATCGACACTCGCATGCCGATCGGCGCCCATGCGTGTCATGTACGGGCTGCGCGGGCCCTATGTAGGATTAAATCGATTTAAATTCAACCATTATCGAACGATGATATCGGAATATCGCATCACGTCTGGTTCCAGCGGCGGATGACCGGTTCGCTCATGTCGTGCTCGTAGCCGAGCACGCTGATGCTTGCAGTGTCGAGGACCAGACACGCGCCGCCCTGCGGCGGCAGGCCGATCCAGCGGGCGGCCAGCACGCGCAGGACGTGGGCGCTGGAAAAGATCAGCGCGGAGCCGCCGAGGGCGCGCAGCCCGGCGATGATCCGGTCGGCCCGCGCGCCGACATCGGCCGCCGTCTCGCCGTCCGGGCAGCCGTCGCGAAACAGCCGCCAGTCCGGCCGTCCGGCGAGGATCGCCTTGGTGGTGATGCCCTCATAGGCGCCGTAGTCCCATTCGGCCAGATCGTCCTTCACGACGCAGCGGTCGCCGAAGCCGGCCAGCGCGCAGGTGTTGCGGGCGCGTTGCGACGGGCTCGACCAGACGGCGGCGAAATTGATCGCCGGCAGGCGTCCGGCGATCCCGCGGGCCGCTTCCTCGCCGGCGGCGGTCAGGGGAATATCGGTTCGCCCGGTATGCCTGCCGGAAAGGCTCCACTCCGTCTGTCCGTGCCGCACCGCATAGATTTCGGGACAGGCGCTGCTCATGCCGTTTCTCCATTCCGGTGATATCGCAGCCTTTATGCGCCGTTTCCGCCGGGAAGGCGATCAATTCTTCGGGAATATGCTATTCATCGCCCGAAGGGTATAATCGACCCGGAGACAGTATGATGGAAAACATTCGCCCTATACGAACCGAGGCCGATTACGAATGGGCGCTGGCCGAGGTGACGCCCTGTTTCGAGAACCAGCCCGGGCCCGGCACTCCGGAGGCGGATCGCTTCGACGTGCTTTCGGCCCTGATCGAGGCCTATGAAAGCGCGCATTTTCCGATTGCCGACGACAAATGACCTCCCGCCGCCAGTAAGACGAATGTTTTGCGCCATTGGCGTATTTTACGCTTGATTATTACGCCATTGGCGCATAAACAATTTCTATGAAGATCGTTCGCACCAAACGTTATCTGAAAGACCTGAAACGCATTGGCGCAACGAATGCCGAGGCGGACGCTATCGACCGGATGATTGCCGCCAACCCTGAAGCTGGCGATGTGATCGAAGGCTTGAAGGGCATGAGAAAAATGCGTTTCGGCCTTCGGAACCGTGGCAAGAGCGGCGGCGGACGGGCGATCTACTTTCTTATGGTGACAGATGAAATCGCGGTGATGATCTTCGCCTACACGAAGAACGAACAGAAAGACCTGACCCAGGCGCAGCGAAAAGCCGCCCTCAAGCTGCTGGAGGAATTTGACCTATGACCGACAAGGATTTCGATTTCGGCGAAGCCATGCTGGAAGGCCTGAAGGAAGCCTTGGCATGGAAGCGCGGGGAAGTCGCGCTGGAAGTGCGCAATGTCGATCCCATGCCTGCTTCCCGCATCAAAGAGATACGCAAGCGCTACGCCCGCTCCACCAAGGAATTTGAACGAAAGTTCGGCATTCCCGCCGCGACCATGAACAATTGGGAGCAGGGGCGCCGCAAACCCGATCCTACTGCTCGCCTTCTGCTGAAGGTTATCGAAGACGCTCCCGACGTTGTCGAAAAGGCGGCTCACGCCGCTTGACGCCACCCCTCTCCGGCGCAGGCGATGCCGCAGCCTTCATGCGCCGTTTCAGCCGGGAAGGCGATCAATTCTTCGGGAAGGGGACTCCGGCTCCTGTAGCGTTTCGCCGGAGGCGTCGCCGAAAATATCCACCGGCAGCGGCACCGGCCCGCGCTCCGCCGTCGGGCGGTGGTCTATGACCCGCACCACGCCATCGGCGCGGCGGTAGACGGAATAGAGCAGGCGGCCCGCGCGCGGACCGTCCGTCTTGCTGATTGCGGCCTGAAAGCGAAGCAGCAGCGCGACGAGGCCCAGCAGGAAGCCGGGCGGCATCAGCACCCAAAGGGCCTTTATCCAGTCCGGCGAGGTTTGAAACGTATCGAGCAGGTCCGCCCAGAAATTATAGTCGCCCATTGCCGTCTCCCCATCTTGCGAAACGGTCACCGAGGATTGTCGCCCTCTGGTGACCGGGGAGTTCGTAAGCCGTACACAGACGACCGCCCCGACCTTTAAGCCGAAGCTCTGGACATGCGCCGGGGCCTCCCCGGCCATGTGGCGCGAGGAGGTGCCGTTGCGGTCGACACCGACCGCTGTGTACGGGGTTACGAAGCCCCGGAACCGACCATTTCGCCGGTTCCGGCTGCAATTTATTACAGCTTGCCATAAAGCGAAAGGGGGCGCTTCACCGGGAATTGTGCCGGACGGGCAGGATAAACGGATTCCCCTTTCGCGCCCGATGTCCTAGATTCTCTCCATGGTGCCGAATGCGCGCGCCGCGGGAAAGAATGCGAAGAAAGAGAACGGCATGAAAAGGTTGCAGGACAAGGTCGCCATCATCACCGGCGCGGGGTCGGGTTTCGGTTCGGGCATGGCGCATCGCTTCGCCGCCGAGGGCGCGAAGGTGGTTCTGGCCGATGTGAACCTGAAGCGGGTGGAGGACGAACTGGCCGAAATCGATCATTCCGCGCTTTCCGTGCAGGCGGACGTGTCGCGCAAGGATGACATGGAGCGCGTGGCGCGCGCCGCCTTCGAGACGTTCGGGCGCATCGACATCATGGTCAACAATGCCGGCTTCACCCATCGCAACATGCCGCTCAGCGAGGTGAGCGAGGACAGTTTCGACCTCGTCAGCGCCGTCAACATGAAGGCGCTGTTCTATTCGGCGCAGATCGTCGTGCCGATCATGGAGCATCAGCGCGGCGGCGTCATCATCAACACGGCGTCCGCCACCGCGCTGCGTCCGCGCAAGGGGCTGGCGTGGTATTGCGCCTCCAAGGGCTTCGTGGTCAGCGCCACCAAGGCCATGGCGCTGGAACTGGCAGAGAAGAACATCCGCGTCAATTGCCTCTGCCCGGCGGAAAGCGGCGGCGACGGCCTGCACCAGTTCCTCGCGGAGGACACGCCGGAAGCCCGCGACGCGCTGAAGGCCACCATTCCGCTCGGCCGTTTTTCCACCGCCGGCGACGTGGCCGAGGTGGCGGTCTGGCTCGCCTCCGACGCCGCCGCCATGGTGACGGGCGTGGCGTTCGGGATCGACGGCGGCTATACGATCTGATCTCGGCCGAGCGTGATCCGGTTGTAGAGCGCGCCGAGCGCCATCAGCAGGCAGGTGCCGAGGAACACCGCCCGCATGCCGACATGGCCGCCGACGAAGCCGCCCACCACCGGCCCGGCCACCTGTCCCACATATTGCGACGAGACCGACCAGCCCAGCATGCTGCCCGCCACGCGGTCGGGCACATTATGGCGGATGACGCTGCTGATACAGGGCAGGAGCCCGCCCAGCGCCAGCCCCATCAGGAAGCGCAGCGCGATCAACTGCCATGCGGCGGTGACGAAAGCCTGCGGGATCAGGAGAACCGCCGAAACCGCCATCGCGCCGATGATGACGCGCACATGGCCGATGCGGTCGGCGAGCCTGCCGAGATGCGACGCGGACAGGATGCTGCCCAGTGCCGCCGCCGCCATCACCACGCCCGCCACCATCGTGACCTTTTTCGGGTCGCCGACCAGTTGCTGGACATAGACGGTGATGATCGGCTCGATCGACATGTTGGCGAACAGCAGCAGCACGCCCGTCACCAGCATGGCGATCACCGGCCCCTTGTCGGGAATCGCCGCCCAGACGGATTCCGCCTTCTGCTCCTTCGGCCGCTTCGGGGCCTTGCGCTCCTCGCGGATCAGGAAGGTGGTGGCGAGGAAGGTGAGGAAGATCACTCCGCCCGCCAGCCAGAAGGTGGCGCGGATGCCGATCAGCGGCGGCAGCACGCCGCCCAAGAGCGGCCCGGCGAGATTGCCTGCCATGATGCCCGCCGAAAGCGCGCCCAGCGCCCAGCCGGTGCGGTCCTTCGGGGTCTGCGTGGCGACGAGGATCATCGAGCCGGACGAATAGCCGCCCGCCACGCCGATGAGCAGCCGCAGCGCCACCAGTTGCCAAACGCTCGTTACCATGCCGATCAGCGACATGGCCACGGCCATGCCGAAACTGGCGCGGATCAGCATCAGCTTGCGCCCGTAGCGGTCGCCGAGCCGGCCCCAGAGCGGCGCGACGAAGGCCGCCGCCAGAAAGGTCGCGCCATAGGCGATGCCCGACCACTGCACGATGGCCGCATGGTCGGCCACGCCCAACTGCTCCACATAGAGCGGCAGGAACGGCAGCAGCAGCGACATGGCGATCAGCGTTGTGAAGGAGCCGAGCAGGCACACCACGAGATTGCGCTTCCAATGACGTTCGGGACGTTCGTGGTTTTCGGCGGCGGCCGTCGCGGCAATGGTCATGAGAGAGTTCCGGTTGATTTGTATTCCAATTTGGGATACCAAGATGGAAACCATGCAATGCGCCCCGCCGGTGCGCTTGTCAATGCCGGCGGAAAAAAGAAGGTCAGGGCCGCATGTCACAAATGCTTGAAGTGGAAGGGCTGCTGCGCGGCATGATCCTCGGGCTGGAGCTTGGGCCGGGCGAACGGCTGACGGAACGCTGGATCGAGGCGCGGTTCTCGGCCTCGCGCACGCCGATCCGCGCGGCATTGCTGCGGCTGGAGGCTGAGGGGCTGGTGCGGCGCGAGGGGCGGGGATGGACCGTCTCGCCCATCGATCTCGGCGAGATCGGGCAACTGGGCGTCTATCGCGAGGCGGTGGAGCTTGCGGCGCTGCGGCTGACCTGCACACTGGAGGATCGCAGCGGGGTGGAGACCCTCGCCGCCATGCTCGACAGTTGCGAGGCGGCGACGCCGCGCGAGGAATGGCATCGCGTCGGCATGGATTTCCACATCGAGCTGGCGCGGCTGTCGGGCAACGAATTTCTCACGCGCGGCGTGCAGGACGCCATGCGGCGGCTGTCGCGGGCGCGCTGGCTGGAGGTGCGCGATACGGCAGCACTTGCCCGTGCATGGGACGAGCACCGCGCCATCCTCGACGCGGTGCGTGAGGGCGACGCGGACAGGGCGGCGGCGCTGATGAGCGCGCATCTGAACGGAAGCCGCAGCCGCCTGATCGACAGCCTGCGTGAGGATCGCCGCGGCCTGCGTGCGCGGGGCTTCGCAGTGATCGCCGCCTGATCAGCCGATCAGGTAGCGGCACAGACCCGCCGATGCGATGCCGACGATCACCGTCGGCAGCATGGAAAGCCGTGTCGCGGCTATGACTGTGATCGCCAGCGCCAGCAGGTCGGCGGGCCTGTCGGACACGAAATCCGGCGCGATGACCGAGATCAGCACGCAGCCGGGCGCGGCCTCCATCACCGCCGTGGCGCGCCGCCCGAGCGTGCGGTTGCGCAGCAGCACATAGCCGCCTATGCGGGTGAGATAGGTGACGGAAGCCATCAGCACGATGGTGAGGACGACGGTCGGGTCGATCATTTCTCACCTGCCAGAACATAGGCCGCGATCAGGCCCGACAGCGCGCCGGTGGCGACGTACCACGCGCCGGGCACGGTGAGATAGACCGTCGCCGCGACGACGAGGCTCACCAGCCACGGCCTTGCGGCAGCAAAACCCTTCCACATGCCGGCGAGCAGCACCAGGAACACCGCCGGGAACGCCATGTCGAAGCCGTAGGGGCGCAGGTCGCCCATCATCGGGCCGAAGGCAGCGCCGAGCGTGGTGAAGAAAATCCATGCGGTGTAGAAGGGCACCGCCACCCCGGCATAGAAGCGCAGGTCCAGCGCCGGTTTCGCGCCTGCGGCCTCGCGGCGGCGGGCGTCGGAAAGTCCGAGCGCCCAGCTTTCGTCGCACATCAGGAACAGCGCGGCGAAGGCCTTCCGCTTCGGCAGATGGCGGATGAAGGGGGCGAGTGCGGCGCCCATCAGCAGGTGGCGGCTGTTGACCAGAAAGGTAATCGCGGCGATCAGCAGCACATGCGGCGGCGAGGTCCAGAGCTGGATGGCCGCGAATTCCGACCCGCCCGCGAAATTGAGGCCCGTCATCATCGGCACTTCCACGGCGCTCAGGCCCTTCTGCGCCGCCTGCGCGCCCAGAACCAGCGCGTAGGGAACGATACCGAGCAGCACCGGCAGGCCGGCGGCGGCCCCGCGGCGGAACTGCGACCAGCCGGCGGGTTTGCGGGTTTCGGGAGCGTAAGCCTGTGAAATGTCCATGTGATTCTCGCCGGCGGAACTTTATTTCCGCCGCTTTCCGTCGCTGGAGATGCATTCGGTAGATGGGCGTCACTATAGCCACTATCGCCCGCAATCGGGTTGCAAATATTGGCAGGATGCATCAATATTTGGCAGATAGTGCCACTTTTTCAGCCTTTCATGGAATGATAAGCCAATGAAGCTCGACGAGATCGACAAGCGGATTCTGCGCGTGCTGCAAAGGAACGGCCGCATCGCAAACAACGACCTTGCGCGCGAGGTCGGGCTGTCGCCGTCGCCCTGCCTGCGGCGGGTGCGGCTTCTGGAGGAGGCGGGGGTGATCGACCGCTATGTGGCGGTGCTCGATCCGGCGCGAACCGGCAAGGGGCAATTCTTCTTCGCCCGCATCTGGCTGAAGGCGCAGGACGAGGACACGATCGAGCATTTCGCCAGCGAGGTGCTGAAGTTGCCGGAAGTGCTGGAATGCTATCTCATGCTGGGCGATTGCGACGCCATGGTGCGCTGCGTCGCCGCCGATATCAGCGATTACCGCCGCTTCCAGTCCGAGCATCTGAGCCGCATCAGGGGCGTGCAGAACGTCAAGACCGACGTGCCGAGTCAGATCGTCAAGCAGACATCCGAACTGCCGTTGTAGGCCGGAGCCTCCATTTCCTCGCGGTCGCGCCATCCCTTCACGGTGCGTTCGGGCATGTCGTAAAGCTCATCGACATAGCCGACGCAGAGCCATCTATCCGTAGCGGGGGAGGCGTCAAAAACAGGCGCGATCGTATAAAATATGGAATCCCGTCCCGTCCAACACGCATCTTTTCCCGTTCCCGTGCGTTTTCGTGATGCAACGATAACGGGCGGCAATGAAGGACCGTCCGGGACGTTCGGCCCGACCGGCACTCGCCGGGTCAACGATGGAGAAGAGAAATGCTCCAGACCAAAGACCGTCCGGACGCACGGCAGATTGCCGGCAGCCTGACCCGCGCGCAGCAGGACGCCCTGCGCGCGATCGGATTTTTTCGCCGGCAACGCAAGGCCGGGAGGGGCTGGCGTGTCGGCGACAGGTATCTGTCGGACAAGATCGTGGGCCGGCTGGAACAACTCGACCTTGTCGAGGCGAGCGCCGTGAACGGCGAGCCGATCCTCCAGCTCACCATCGTCGGTGAAGCGATCAAGGGCCGGCTTCTGCAACGCCCCATGGTCCGGTGAAGGCGGCGGCGGCAAGGTCCGTCATGCCGGTCACCGCCGCCGAACTCAGGGAGCAAAGACCGCCCGTAAGGCTCACGCCGCCAGGGTGGCGTTGTCGATGACGAAGCGATATTTCACGTCGCTCTTGACCATGCGGTCGTAGGCGGCGTCGATATCCTGGATCTTGATCATCTCGATATCGGCGACGATGCCCTTTTCGGCGCAGAAATCCAGCATTTCCTGCGTTTCGGCGATGCCGCCGATCAGCGAACCGGCAATCGACTTGCGGCGCATGATGAGCGCCGAGAACTCCGGCGTCGGATGCGGGTTTTCCGGCACGCCGACCAGCGTCAGGGTTCCGTCGCGCTTGAGCAGCGTCGTCAGCGCGTCGAGATTGTGGCTCGCCGCCACCGTGTCGAGGATGAAGTCGAAGCTGTTGGCGTGCGCCTTCATCTCGTCGGCGTTGCGCGACACGATCACCTCGTCCGCGCCGAGGGCCTTGGCGTCGGCGCGCTTGCTGTCGGAGGTGGTGATGGCGACCGTATGCGCGCCCATGGCGTGGGCGAGCTTGACGCCCATATGGCCGAGCCCGCCGATGCCGACGATGCCCACCTTCATGCCCGGCCCGACGCGCCAGTGGCGCAGCGGAGAGTAGGTCGTGATGCCGGCGCAGAGCAGCGGGGCCACGGCGGCAAGCTGCTCCGGCGCGTGGCTGACTTTCAGCACGAACTTGTCCTTGACCACGATGCGCTGCGAATAGCCGCCGAGGGTGTGGCCGGGCGCGTCGGGCGTCGGGAAGTTATAGGTGCCGGTGAACATGTGCTCGCAATATTGCTCCAGCCCGTCGTCGCAGGCGTAGCAGTTCTGGCAGCTGTCGACCATGCAGCCGACGCCGACCGCGTCGCCGACCTTGAACCTGGTCACATTCGCGCCGACCGCGCTGACATGGCCGACGATCTCGTGGCCGGGCACGCAGGGGTAGACCGTCCCGGCCCATTCCGAGCGCACCTGATGCAGGTCCGAATGGCAGACGCCGCAATAGGCGATGTCGATCTGGACGTCGTCCGGTCCCGGCGCGCGGCGGGTGATGTCGATGGGTTCCAGCGGCTTGTCGCCGGCGTAAGCGCCATAGGCTTTCGTCACCATGGGGTCGTTCCTTCCTGAGAGTGAAATGGAAAAGCGCCGTGCGAATGACGGCGATTCATCTATCATTCTATTACGGATGACGCCCGACGATTAGATGAAAAATCGCCATGAGACTTATGAGCCCGGCTCATGAATGATGGCTATTTCAGATAGGCGCGCACCACGTCGACCAGTTCGCCCGCGCCTTCGTCGCGCTCCTTCTGCGGCAGGCCGCCATCGGCGACATGCAGGAGGATGTGATCCTCGATCACCTCGGCCATCAGCCCGTTGACCGCGCCGCGCACCCCGGCGATGACCTGCATGACCTCGGCGCAGCCCATCTCCTCCACCAGCATCCGCTCCACGCCTTCGAGCTGGCCGCGGATGCGGCGCACGCGGTTGATGAGCTTCTGCTTTTCGCGAATGGTGTGGGTCATGACTACTCCTGCACGGGTTTCAGGCGGCGCGGGCCTCCACCTCCACCGTCACATGCGACAAATCGTGGATCGCCGCAAGTTTTTCCCGATAATAGGACGGCGGGCGCGGACGGTCCGCGACGATGGAGACGATGGCGCCGTGGTGGCCCGGCCCCAGCCGCCAGACGTGGAGATCGGCGATCTCGCCGCCTTCCCGTTCGATGATCGTTTCGATCTCTTCCGGCAGGTCCTCGCCTTCGGGAATATAGTCGGTGAGTATCGCGCCGGTCTCGCGGATCAGGCTCCACGACCAGCGGGCGATGACCAGAGCGCCGACGATGCCCATGATCGGATCGAGCCGGACCCAGCCATAGAGCGCGCCAAGCCCCAGCGCGACGATGGCCGTCACCGAGGTCAGCGCGTCGGCCAGCACATGCACATAGGCCGCGCGCAGATTGTGATCGTTGCCATGGGCGTGATGGGGACCGTGATCGTGATCGTGCCCATGATGATCATGATGGCCGTGATGCGCGTGATCGCCTCTCAGCAGCACGGCGCAGACGAGATTGACCGCGAGGCCGAGCACCGCGACGAGGATGGCCTCGCGGAAATCGATATGGACCGGCGCGCGCAGCCGCAGCAGGCTTTCCCAGCCGATGGCAAGCGCGATGAGCGCCAGAACGATGGCGCTGGCGAAACCCGCCAGATCGCCGAGCTTGCCGGTGCCGAAGGTGAAGCGCGGATTGTGCGCCTGCCGGCGCGCGTAGCGATAGGCAAGGGCTGCGATCAGCATCGCCGTCGCGTGGGTGGACATGTGCCAGCCGTCGGCTGTCAGCGCCATGGAGCCGAAAATATCGCCGGCGACGATTTCGGCCACCATCATGGTGGCGGTGATGGCGATCACCATCCATGTGCGCCGCTCGTTGCGGGCGTGGTCTTCGCCGAGAAAGACGTGGTCGTGCAACCTGTCGAACCGGCGGGACGGTGTCGTATCGGCGGAAGAATCGGGCGCGTGATCGTGGGGCATGGGACCGGCTCCGTTACATATAAAATAGGGGGGTATACTATTTTTGCACGCTTGGCAAGGCGATGGCGGGCTTCCGACGCGGCCGGACCGCGTCCGCCTCCACCGAATGGAGGATGCCCTACGCCCAATTTCCGGTGCGCTGCGCCGGATCGCGGAACGGCTTTGTGCGGGGCTTGGATGTAGCTTGGTGTCGATCAGGCCCGGCACTCAGGCATCGGGCGTCCATCTGGCGGAGGATTTCATGTCGAAGCAACACGATCCCAACTCGCCGCGCGGTCGCGCACGGCGGCATTTTCTCGGCGTGATGGGCGCGGCGGGCGCCCGCGCGGCAATCGTCGGTTCCCTTCTGGCCTCGGCCGGTTCGGCGCGGGCCATGGGCGATCGCTGGTGGCTGCCCGGCCAAGGCGGCGGAAAGGGCGGCGACAAGGGCGGCGACGGCGCCAACTGCCTTCTGCGCGGCACGCGGATCGACACGCCCTCCGGCCCGGTCGCCATCGAGGACCTCGCCGTCGGCGATCTGGTGCAGACGGCGGACGGCGCGGTCTTGCCCGTGCGCCGGATCGGCCGGCAGAGTTTCCGCAAGGGCGGCGCTTCGTGGGGCGAAGGCATCATGCCTGTGCGCATCGCGCGCGGCGCGCTGGGCGCGGGCCTGCCGCGCCGCGAGCTTTATCTTTCGCCCGACCATGCCCTGTTTATCGACGGCGTGCTGATCCGCGCCCGGAATCTGGACAATGGCCGCACGATCCGCTCCATGGCGGAGCCGGTCTCCGGGGCGCTCGATTATTTCAACATCCTGCTCGACCGGCATGCGGTGGTTCTGGCGGAAGGGGCGGCGGTCGAAAGCTTCCGGCTCGACGGCGGCAATTACCGCAATTTCACCAATTTCGCCGAGTTCGAGGCCCTGTTCGATGCCGCGGAGCGATCGCCGATGCGGCCTTGCGCGCCGGTGCGCGGCTATGAGGGCGGGCGCGAGCACCTGCACGCGCTTCTGTGCCTCGTCCTGCCGATGCGCGACGTGGTGGCCGAAACGCGCGAGCGGCTGGCCGCTCTAGATGCGGTCTAGCAGGGCGTACCAGGACAAGGCGAGGAACAGGAGCGGCGTGCGGAAGGCGCGGCCGCCGGGGAAGGGCGGGATGCGCAGGTCCTCGAACAGCTTCAGCTTTTCGCGCCGTCCCGCCAGCGCCTCGGCGTAGAGCCGGCCCATATAGTTGGCCAGCATGACGCCGTGGCCGGAATAGCCCCCGGCGGCGATGACGCCGGGCATCACCTCGCGCACGAAGGGCTGGCGCGGCATGGTGATGCCGACCGAGCCGCCCCACGCATGGGTGATCTCGACCTTGTCCAGCGCGGGATAGATTTCGGCGATCTGGCGGCGGATATGCGCGCTGATGTCGCGCGGATTGTCGGCGGTATAGGCCTCGCGCCCGCCGAACAGCAGGCGGCCGTCCTTGGTGCGGCGGAAATAGCGCACCACGAAACGCGAATCGTCGACCGATTCGCCGCCCGGAAGGACCGGGCTGTCGTCGCCCAGCGGCACGGTCGCGCCGATGAAGGAGCGGATCGGCATGACATGGGAGGCGCTGACCGGCTCCAGATCGCCGCCATAGGCGTTCACGGCGATGAGGGCGTGTTTCGCGGTGATGGTCCCGCGCGCCGTCTCGACCTCCACGCGCCCGCTGGCGGTGGAAATCCTCGTGGCCTTGGTGTCTTCGTAAAGATGCGCGCCCGCCGCCTTCGCCGCCTTCGCCAGTCCGATCAGGAGCTTGAGCGGATGGACATGGCCGGTCCCGGTGTCGTAGAGGCCGCCGTAATAGCGGCCCGATCCGAGCAGTTCGCCGGCGTCGGCCTTGTCGAGCACGCGCAGGTGCGGATAGCGGAAACGCTTCGCCATCAGCTCCGCGTGGCGCTCGTATTGCCGGAGTTGGCGCGGCTTGTGCACGACGGAAATCTGCCCCGGCATGTAATCCATGTCGATGCCGTGTTCCGATGCGAAGCTCATCAGATGCGCCTTGGCTTCCTCCGCCAGATCGAAAAGCGCGTGCGCGCGCTCGAACCCATATTGCTTTTCGAGGTCTTCCGCCCATGTGCGCTGGCCGGTGCCGAGTTGCCCGCCATTGCGCCCCGACGCGCCGTCGCCGAAGCGCGCGGCGTCGATCAGCACCACGTCGGCCCCCTGCTTCGCCAGATGGCAGGCCGCCGAAAGACCGGTATAGCCGCCGCCGACGATGACGACATCGGCCTGCCGCGCGCCGTCCATCTCGGGATAGGCGGGGCGCTCGGGAGCGCTCGCCTCGTACCACGAGAGGCCGGGCGATATGGGGCTTCTATAAGGCATGGAAGACCGGTCAGACGTTGAGCAGAAGGAACTCGCGTTCCCACGGGCTGATGACTTCCATGAAGGTCTCGAACTCGGCGCGCTTGATGGCCGCGTAGGTGTTCATGAACGAACTGCCGAACAGCTCGCGCAGGTCGTTGTCGTCCTCGAACATCTCCACCGCGTCGATCAGCCCGCGCGGCAGGTCGATTTCCCTTGTGTTGACGCTGGTTGTGGCCGGCTGGTCCGGCTCGATCCTGTTCACCAGCCCGATCAGGCCGCAGGCCAGCGACGCCGCCAGCGCCAGATAGGGATTGGCGTCGGAGGAGGGGATGCGGTTTTCCACCCGGCGCGCATTGGGGTCGGAGCGCGGCACGCGGAAGGCGGTGGTGCGGTTGTCGTAGCCCCATTTGACGTTGACCGGCGCCGAGGCGTCGGGCGTCAGGCGTCGGTAGGAATTGACATACGGCGCGAACATCACCAGCGCGTTCGGCACGTGCTTCTGCATGCCGCCGATGAAGTGGCGGAAGGCCTCGCTTTCCGAGCCGTCCTCGTTGGTGAAGATGTTGCGGTTGGTCTTCCTGTCGAGGATGGACTGGTGGATATGCATCGCCGAGCCCGGCTGGCCCTGAATCGGCTTGGCCATGAAGGTGGCGTACATGTCGTGCTTCAGCGCCGCCTCGCGGATGGTGCGCTTGAACATGAACACCTGGTCGGCCAGTTCCACCGGATCGCCGTGGCGCAGGTTGATTTCCAGCTGGCCCGCGCCTTCCTCGTGGATCAGCGTATCGATCTCCAGCCCCTGCCCCTCGGAGAAGTGGTAGATATCATCGATCAGTTCGTCGAACTCGTTGACGCCGGCGATGGAATAGCCCTGTCCGCCGCCGATGGCGCGGCCCGAACGGCCCACCGGCGGGGTGAGCGGATAGTCGGGATCGGGGTTCTTGCACACGAGGTAGAACTCGATTTCCGGCGCCACCACCGGCTTCAGCCCGCGCTTGTGATAGGCGGCGATGACGTTGCGCAGCACGTTGCGCGGGGTGAACTCCACCGCGCGCCCGTCCTGATAGACGAGGTCGCAGATCACCTGCGCGGTCGCGTCCGTCTCCCACGGCACCACGGAGAGCGTGGTGAGGTCGGGCAGGAGCTTGAGGTCGCCGTCGTCCTCCGGGTACTGGAAGCCGTAGCCGTCCTCCGGGTAGGAGCCGGAAATCGTCGTCATGAAGACGGCCGAAGGCAGCGCCAGCGAGGTGTTGGAGGTGAATTTCTTCGACGGCATCATCTTGCCGCGCGCGACGCCCGCCTGATCGGGCGTGATACACTCGATGTCCTCGATATCGCGCCAGGCCAGCCATTCGGTGGCCTGTTTCCAGTTTTTCACGCCGCGAAGCGACTTGACATAGGCAGGCGTACGGCGGCGCGGCGCACGCGTCACCTTTTTCTCCACTGAATCTGCTGACATCCAACACCAGAAATGAACGAATTTGGGAACATGATAGCCGCGTCGCGGCGCATTGACAAATGAATGCCCGATGAAGACGGCTTTTCTTTTTATGGTCAGGCTGAAGCGGGGCGGATCAGGCGGCTTCAAGATGCTCGATGGCGTCAATCTCGGCCTTTTTCGCCTTTGCCGCCTTCGCGATGTCATAGGATGCCTGCATGTTCATCCAGAACTGCGGTGTTGTGCCGAAGAATTTTGCGAGCCGAAGTGCGGTATCCGGGGTAACGGGAGCATGCTCCGCAACAAGGCGCTCGATCCGGGTACGCGGGACATGGAGCCTCTTTGCGAGCGTATACGGCTTCAGATTAAGCGGGGCGAGATATTCCTCGCGCAGAATTTCGCCGGGGTGGACGGTAAAGCCAAGGGTGGTCATAGCTTTCTCCTCAATCGTGATAATCGGTTATCTCGACGTCTTCGGGGCCTGCATCCGTCCATCGAAAACATAGTCTGAACTGGTCGTTGATCCAGATCGCATGCTGTCCAGCGCGATCCTTGAACAGGGGATGCAGCTTGTTGCCGGGAGGCGATTTCAAGTCGTCAATGGCAGCGGCGTTATCGAGCATGACCAGCTTGCGCCGCGCCGCCTTGATCAGGTCAGGCGGAAAGCCCTTCGGAGATTTGCCACCGGCAATCGCCGCTGTCGTTTTATCTCTATACGACCTGATCATAACGTATCATTACACGATACGAGGCTTGTTCGGCAAGGAAAAGTATCGTGCCAAGATACGAATTTTGGCTGTAGAAAGCATAACAAAGCGGACCATGAGTCGCTACAGGACGCACGATAGGAGAGATCGGATGTGGAAAAGATGCGCGGGACTGCTCGGCCTGACGGCGATGCTGCTTTCGTCATGGTGCGGGGCATGGGGCGGTCAGGCGCTCGCGGGCGAGGCGAGGCTTGCCTGCATGCTGGTGGTGGATGCCGGCAGCGGCAAGGTTCTGGCGAAGGAGGGCGAGGCGTGCGCACAGCGCAACAGCCCGGCATCGACCTTCAAGGTGGCGCTGGCGCTGATGGGCTTCGAGGCCGGTATTTTGCAGGACAGCCATCATCCGCTCTGGCCTTACCGGAAGGAATATAACGCCTCGCTGGAAATCTGGCGTCACGACACCGACCCGGCGCGCTGGGAAGACAAGTCGGTGGTCTGGTTCTCGCAGCGACTGACGCGGAAGCTGGGCATGGCGCGGTTCCAGAAATTCGTCGATGCGTTCGGCTACGGCAATCGCGACCTTTCCGGCGATCCGGGCAAGAACAACGGCCTCACCCATGCATGGCTGGCTTCGTCGCTGGCCATTTCGCCGGAGGAGCAGGTGGCGTTCCTGCGCCGCATGCTGAACGGCCAGCTTCCCGTTTCGGCGCGGACGGTGGAAAAGACCATGGCCGTGCTGCCGACGCACCGGCTGGCGAATGGCTGGACGGTGCATGGCAAGACGGGCTCGGCCTTCGAGCACGACGCGCGAGGTCGCCAGGACCGGATGCACCAGTTCGGCTGGTATGTCGGCGTCGCGGAAAAGGACGGGCGCAGGATCGTGTTCGCGCGGCTGAACCGCGACGGGCCGACCCGCGACGGTGCATGGGGCGTGCCGACCCGGAACGAGGTCTGGAGCGAACTCGAAACCGTGCTCAAGGGATGAAAGGCGGAAAATCGCAACAATTTCCCGAACGGCTTATGGCCGTTCGCGGAAGGATGGGTGTATAGGACGGTTTTGCGTCATGCCCGCTTGCCTCTCGTTCGGTTCTTCCTTTTGGCTCCAGTCTCATGATCGTTCGGCCGCGTCCGCCGCTGTGGCGGCTTTTCTTCATCCTCAAGGGGTCCGTGATCACGCGGATACTGCCGCAGCTTTGCGTCGTCTTCGTGCTGTCGCTGATCGTCGTCGCGGCGCACCGCACCTTTCCGGGGCGGGTTCCTGCCTTCAGCAACGGCGCGGGGCTGACGCTGCTCGGCATCGCGCTCTCCATCTTTCTGGGCTTTCGCAACAATGCCTGCTACGACCGCTGGTGGGAGGCGCGCAAGGTTTGGGGCCGGCTGGTGGCCGTCAGCCGCAATTTCGCCCGCCAGACGCTGATCCTCGAAGGCCGCCCCGAAACGGCGGAGCGGCGCGCCGAACTTCTGCGCCATGTGATCGCCTTCTCCCACGCGATGGTGAGCCATCTGCGCCCCGCGCCGGGCGAGCCAAAACTGGAGCGCTGGCTTTCGGCGGAGGAGCGCGCGGCCTTCGCGGCGAGCCGCAACGGCCCGGACCTGATCCTGCGGCGGCTGGGGGCCATTCTGGCGGCGCTGCGCGCGGAAGGCGTGCTGCACCCAGCGGATTTCCAGACGCTTGACAAGTCCGTCACCGCCATGGCGGAGATACAGGCCGCGAGCGAGCGCCTGCGCTCCACGCCCGTGCCTTTCGGCTACACGCTGCTTCTGCACCGCACCGCCTATCTGTTCTGCCTGTCGATTCCCTTCGGCTTCGCCCAGTTGATGGGCTGGGGCACGCCCCTTCTGGCGACGCTGATCGCCTACACCTTCTTCGGGCTGGACGCGCTGGGCGACGAGCTTGAAGACCCGTTCGGGGAATTGCCCAACGACCTGCCGATCGGCGCGCTGGCCGATGTCATCGAGATCAACCTGCGCGAGGCGATGGGCGAAACAGACCTGCCGCTACTGCCGGAGCCGGTGGATTATCTGCTGATGTAAGTGTCTGTTCCAAAAGTCGCCATGCCGGGCTGCAAATGGCGCATTTTGATTCAGACACTAAACCCGGCTGGCGGGGCCAGCCGGGGATGTGCCTCAGTGGCTATGCGTGACGACGACGGGGATCAGCAGATCGCC
The DNA here is from genome assembly GCA_001898995.1 of Rhizobiales bacterium 63-22. Lineage (GTDB taxonomy): Bacteria > Pseudomonadota > Alphaproteobacteria > Rhizobiales > Rhizobiaceae > Brucella. The sequence continues at coordinate 131,599 of MKVZ01000003.1, forward strand.
CCAGTTGCCGTCGCCGCCGTGATGGCGGGCCGAGCGGACCAGTTCGACCGAGACGCCGGCCTCGACCGCCTTCATGACGGTGTAGTTGAGGCGGTGCAGGTCGTTGGCGAGCATGCGGATGGCCGCCTGCTGCTCGGCGCTCATGCTGGAGGATTGTTCTTCGGCTCTTTCCTTGACGCGGGCTGGCGAGTTCATGGTTCTGTTCCTTGTCTTGCGGCCTATTCGGCGGCGGGCTTGAATTGCGCGGTTTCGGTGGATTCGCTCATGGCGGTGGTCGAAGACTTGCCGCCGGTGATGGCGAGCGACACGGCGTCGAAATAGCCGGTGCCGACCTCGCGCTGATGCTTGGTGGCGGTGTAACCCACGGCTTCCGCCGCGAATTCCGCCTGTTGCAGCTCGGAATAGGCCGCCATCTGGCGGTCCCTGTAACCGCGTGCCAGTTCGAACATGCCGTAGTTCAACTGGTGGAAGCCCGCCAGCGTGATGAACTGGAACTTATATCCCATCGCTCCCAGTTCGCGCTGGAATTTGGCGATGGTGGCGTCGTCGAGGTTCTTCTTCCAGTTGAACGACGGCGAGCAGTTATAGGCAAGCAGCTTGCCCGGATGTGCCTTATGCACAGCCTCGGCGAACTTCCGCGCCTGACCGAGATCGGGCTTGGAGGTCTCCATCCAGATCAGGTCGCAATATGGCGCATAGGCGATGGCGCGGGCGATGCACGGCTCGATGCCGTTTCTCACCTGATAGAAGCCTTCCGGCGTGCGGCCCGCCGCGTGATCGACGAAGGGCTGGTCGCGCTCGTCGATGTCTGAGGTGAGAAGCTTCGCCGCTTCCGCATCCGTGCGCGCCACGATCAGCGTCGGCGTGCCCATGATGTCGGCCGCGAGCCGCGCCGCGTTGAGGTTGCGGATATGCGCCGCCGTCGGGATCAGCACCTTGCCGCCGAGATGGCCGCATTTCTTTTCCGACGCCAGTTGGTCCTCGAAATGGACGCCCGCCGCCCCCGCCTCGATATAGGCCTTCATGATCTCGAAGGCGTTGAGCGGGCCGCCGAAGCCGGCTTCCGCGTCGGCCACGATGGGCGCGAACCACGTCTCGACCGAGAGGCCCTTGCCCTCCGCCGTCTCGATCTGGTCGGCGCGTTGCAGCGTGCGGTTGATGCGCTTCGCGAGTTCCGGCCCGGCATTGGCCGGGTAGAGCGACTGGTCGGGATACATGGCGGAGGCCGTGTTGGCGTCGGCCGCGACCTGCCAGCCGGAGAGATAGATCGCCTTCAGCCCGGCCCGGACCATCTGCATGGCCTGATTGCCCGACAGCGCGCCGAGCGCGTTGACGAAATCCTCCTCGTGGATCAGCTTCCACAGGCGGTTCGCGCCCATTTCGGCCAGCGTGTGCCTTATCTCCACCGAGCCGCGCAGCCTTTTCACGTCCTCAGCCGTATGCGCGCGCTCCACGCCGTCGAAGCGGCCCTTGGATGCGGAAGGAACGAGGCTGTAAAAGTCTGTCATTTCGGTGTCTCCTCATGGATTGCTTGCGGCGTTTTGCCTGTGACTGAATTTACATTCCGTGCGCCGGATCGCCAGAAAAACCGCGATAAAGCCCGGATAATTGAGGTCATGCTGTCGAAGCTTTGACCGGACGCCGCTGTAAATTTGTAAATATTGTCAAGCCGCCATTTCGCGTCTATCTTGTCATGAATTGTAAAATGGGAGAGCGCGCCGTGAGCGAGCGCAAGATTTTCGCCGGTCCGCGCATCAGGCGCATCCGCAACGAGCGCGGCCTGACGCAGACCGCCATGGCCGCCGATCTCGGCATTTCGCCGTCCTATCTCAACCTGATCGAGCGCAACCAGCGCCCGCTCACCGTGCAGCTTCTCTTACGGCTCGCGGGCGTCTACAAGCTCGACCTCGAAAGCCTGCAAGCCGAGAGCGGGGCCACGGTCACGGGCCTCAAGGAAGTGTTCTCCGACCCGCTGCTTGCGGGCGAATTGCCGGGCGATCAGGAGCTTGTCGAGATCGGCGAGGCCGCGCCCAACGCCGCGCTCGGGGTGATGAAGCTCTACCGCGCCTATCGCGAGCAGCAGCAGCGGCTGACCGACCTGTCGGCGCTACTGGCGCATGAGGGGCGCGAGACGCAGCTTTCCGCTGCCCGCCTGCCGCTGGACGAGGTGCGCGAGGCGATGGCCCGACGCCCCAACCATTATCCGCGCATCGAGGAGGAGGCGGAATCCTTCCTGACGCTGCTCGCCCCCGGCGACGATCTCGGCGCGGCGCTGAAGGATTGGCTCAAGCGCGAGCACGGCGTCACCGTGCGCACGCTGCCCGTGGCCGCCATGCCCAACTGGCGGCGGCGCTACGACCGCCATTCGCAGCGGCTTTTCGTGTCGGAACGCCTGTCGCCCTTCGACCGTTTGCAGGAGATCGCCATGGAGGCGGCGCTGATGCGCATGCAGGTGGCCATCGCGGCGGAAGTCGAGGGGCTGAGGCTGTCCTCGGGCGAGGCGCGGCGCATCGCCCGCTTCGAGCTGGCGCGCTACGCCGCGCAGGCGCTTGCCATGCCCTATCGTCCTTTTCGCGACGCCGCCGTGCGCATGCGCTACGATGTCGACGCGCTGGCCGCGCGCTTCAACGTCTCGTTCCAGCAGGCGGCGAGCCGGCTCGCCACCCTGTCACGGCCGGGCGCCGCCGGGGTTCCCTTCTTCCTGATCGAGATCGACCACGCCGGCAACCGGCTGCGGGTGGCGGGCGCGGAGGGCTTTCCGGCCCGCTTCGGCGGCCAGTGCCCGAAGCTTCCGGTCTACGCCGCCTTCGCCGAGGCGGGGCAGGTGCTGGCGGAGACGGCGGAGCTGCCGGACGGCTCGGCCTTCCTTCTGGTCGCGCGCACGCTGGAGGGGCCGCTCGGGGCCTATGGCGAAAGGCTGCGCCGCACGGCGATCCTTCTCGGCTGTGCGTTGGAGGCGGGCGCGGAGACGGTCTATGGCGCGGCGCGGGCGAGGGAGAATGTCGCCATCGGCCCGGCCTGCCGGCTGTGCGAGCGGCAGGGCTGC
>MKVZ01000003.1:134663-148453 GCA_001898995.1 Rhizobiales bacterium 63-22
CGCTGACCCGTCCGCTGGGGCTGGACGAGATGGTGGCGGGCCTGTCGGCTTTCGACTTCCAGTGACCTGATTCGGTCATTGCCCGGAAGAGGGCGAGATGAAGGGCCGGTCCCATGAGCCGCCGACGAAGAAATGCAGCGGCGGCCTGACGCCGGACGGTTTCTGCTGCGGCTGCTGGGCCTGTGCGGGCTGCGCCTGTCCCGACTGTGCTTGCGCCGGCTGCTGGCCGGACTGATCCGGCTGACCCTGCGGCTGTTGCTGCCCCTGCTGTTGCTGCTGGTTCTGGCTGCCGGGGAAGATCACCTCGCCGCTGAGCGCGAGGCTTCGGTCCACGAAGGGCACGATGCCGGCAAGGTTGAGCGTGCCGTCGGTGGTGTCGAGGCGGGCATGGTCCAGCGTCGCCACGCCCTCCGAAAGATCGGCCTTGAGGTCGAGCCGGTTGAAGGCCAGCGCCACATTGTCCTTGCGCTCCAGCGCGAAGAAGCGCTGGCTCTGCGCCTTGGCGAGGAAATCCTGCACCGCGAAGCCCTGCATCTGGCCGTTGTCGAGCTGCACGGAGACATTGCCCTGCGCGCCGGAAAGCAGCGTCGACCAGTGGCTGACCGGCCCCTTCATGTAGAGCGAGACATTGCCCTTGCCGCTGATGAAGGGCTTGTTGAAGCCGAACGCCTGGAAAAACGGCGTGCTGTCGATATCGGTGGCGTTGAAGCGCAGTTCGCCGCTGGCGCTTTTCAGGTCGCGCACGATCTGCACGTTGGCCTGTAGCGCGCCGTTGAAGCCGCGCGCGTCGCCGATATCGAAGATCGCCCGCCCGCCCCGGATCTGGATCGCCGCACCCACGCCGGTAAGCTGGACCGGCCCGGCGGTGGCGTTCTGCGCGGACAGGCGCAGGTCGAATTCGGAACGGTCGATGAAGCTCGTGTCGATGACGTCGTCGGCGTCGCGCTGGGCGGGGCTGCGCGCGCCCGAATCGGGCAGCGGCACGAAGGCGGAGAAGAGGCCGCGCAGGTCGAGCTTGTCGAAGGCGAGCGTGCCCGTGATGGCGGGTTGCTCGTGCTCCAGCCCGATCTCGATCGCGCCCTTGGCCGTGCTGCCGCCGACGGTCATCTCCACATTGGCGAATTTCAGACGGCGCGGCGTGGCGGTGACGGTGGAATCGAGCGAGAAGGCGCCTACCGCCGTGCTGCCGGCGATGGCCGGCAGGCTCAGCCAGCGCACCGCCCCGCTGAGCGAGGGCGTCTTGGCGCTCAGGTCGCCGGCGAAGAAGCGGTCGCGGGAAAGATTGGCCTTGCCCTGAAAGGTGAAGCTCAGGGGCTTGGCGGTGAAACTCGCCGACATGTCGGAGATGCCGCCCGCCAGAAGCCGCAGCGGCTGCCCGGCCGTGACCGAGAATTGCGCGCTTTCGTCACGCCACTTGGCGCTGCCCGTCAGCGTGGCGGCGCTGGTGGTCTGCGGCCATTCCAGCGTCGCATTCACTCCGGTGATCTTGCTGTTCCCGGCCGCGTTGGCGCCGGTCGCCGCCTGCCCGGCGCTGTCGCTGTTGCCGCCGCTATTGCCGAAAGACAGGGTGCCGTCGCGCACCACCACGCGGCCGAAGGGCTGCGAGGCCTGGTCCTCGGCCTGCGTGTCGCCGCCCCCGCCGCCATTGGCGCCGCCGCTGCCCAGAAGCGCGCGCTGCGCGCGGATCGCGGTGCCGAGCCGCCCGTTGGAATTGGCCACCGCGTCGAGCAGTTGCGCGAAATTCGACACCGGCCCGTCGAGATTGACATGCGGGCGCACGATCTGCGTCTCGGAAAAGGCGATATGGCCCATCAGCGCTTCGAGCGTGGACAGTTCCACGTCGATGCGGTCGGCGCTCATCAGCGGCTTCTGGCCCTGATCGGTGAGCTTGCTGAGCGTCACGCCGTTGAGCGAGGCGCGCAGCACGGGGAAGACGGTGATGCGGGGCGCCTCGCGCAGTTCGACGCTGTAGCCGGTCCATGCGCTGATTTCCTGCGCCACGCGCACGCGGATCGCGTCCGTCGAGACGATGAAGGGCACCACCGCCAGCAGGGTCGCCACCGCCGCCGCGCAGAGAATGATCAGCGCGGCGACGACGCGTACAAATTTCAGGCGAACGAATTTAGGCCAGCGCATCAACCATCCTGTTCCCGATCCCCCGACGCCCCTGTTTTTTGGTTTAACCGAGCCATGCGGCAAAGCAAAGCCGCAATCTGACGCGCGGACGCGACGGATGGTCCGTCGTCGCCGGAAATTCCGGATCGTCGTGCGCCTGATAAGGCGCATTGTGACGATCTATCTTCGGTCCGATGCTCTAAACCGTTCCGGGTTTGAGAAGCGTGGCGCGTATGATGTCGAGCGCCTCCTGCTGATCCACTTCGTAGGGCAGCAGCGCCTTGAGGCGTCCGTCCGCGCCGACGAGCAGGATCGAGGTCGTGTGGCTCATGTGATATTCGCCGCCTTCGCCCGGCAGTTTCGCGGCGTGGATCATCCAGCCGTCCACCACCTTCTTCATCTCTTCGGGCTTGCCGGTGACGCCGGTGATCCGGTCGCTGATGGCCGTCACATAGGCGTGCATGACGTCCGGCGTGTCGCGTTGCGGGTCTATGGAAAAGAAATAGGCATGGAGCGGCGCGCCGCGCGGCCCCAGCGCCTTGAGCCAGCCCGCCACATCCACGAGAGTGGTCGGGCAGACCTCCGGGCAATGGGTGTAGCCGAAATAGACCAGCGCCGGACCTTTCTTGAACAGGGACTGATCGACGTGCCGGCCCCGGTCGTCCACCAGCGAGAAGGTGGCGTCGAAGGGGCCCGAAGCGGGCGTGTCCATCTCCACCCAGACCATGATGCCGACGAGAATCGGCAGCATGACGGCGGCGAAGAGCACGCCGATCAGCAGGACCGGGTTTCGCGGCGTCATTGTGCCTGTTCCATCTTCATATGATCCATATGAGAGTTTTTGCCGTCATGCTGCATGGCCGGCCCCTTGTCCGCGAAGGAACCGACCGGAAGCTGCACCTCCACCGCGCCGGCCTTCTGGAAATGCAGCGTGGCCTTGACCGTCTCGCCCTGCCTGAAGGGCTGCGGCACCTTCAGGAACATGAGGTGATAGCCGCCCGGTTTGAACGTCACGGTGGCACCGGCGGGGATGGCGACGCCGTTCTTCATTTCGTGCATTTCCATGACGTCGCCTTTCATCTTCATCTCATGAAGCTGCACGACGCCGGCCCGGTCGCTGGTCACGCTCGTCAGGCGGTCGTCCGGGCCGTGATTGACGATGGTGAGATAGCCGCCGCCGACCTTCGCCCCCGGCACCATGGCGCGGGCGAAGGCGCCTTCGACGACGATCGCGCCTGTCTTCGCGGTCTGCGCGAAGGCCGCGCCGGGCAGGGCAAGGCAGAACAGCAGCAGGAACAGTTTCAGGTGAGCGCGTTGCATGGGTTTCCTCCATTGTACGGGGTATGGGCGTGGTATGGGGTTCGCAGATGGTTTCATGGCCGTATCTCGATCTGGTCCCGAAGCATCACCATGTCGAAATCCGAGACGAGGACATCGACGCGGACGGACCATTTTCCGGGACGGGGCAGGACGAGCTTGTCGACCTGCCATGTGCCGTCGGCGGCCTTCGCGGCGGACCGCCTGATCTGTTCGACCCCGGCCGCCGGGTTGGACATGATCAGCGTGACCTCCTTTGCCGCCAGCGGCTTGTCGTCGCCCGCCATGATCTCTATCGAGACACGGACCGGCCCGGCATGGCCGGGCGTGACCGTGACCGCGGCCATGGCCTTGGCCGTATGGATATGGACGAAGGCCGGAGCGGCGGCCGCCTCGGCCATGGCGCGCGGCGGCGGCGTGAAACGCCAGACGGCGACGGCGGCGAATATCGCCATCATCAGCACGATCTCCACGCGGATCGAGCGGTGGAGCCGCCGGATCGCCGTCCTGTCGCCGCCAAGGCTCGGCTTGGTGAGCCATTCGCGGTTGATCGCCGCCAGCGCGAACAGCACCACCAGAAGCGCGAACTTGACCAGCAGAACCTGCCCGTAGGCCGTGGTCCAAAGGGCTTCGACGCTGCCCAACTGGACGATCGCCAGCGTCACGCCGGCAAGCACGAGCGGGGCCACCGCGAAGGGGATCACCCGCGAGAAGCGGGAGAGCACGGCGCGGGCGTCGGGCGCCTTGTCTGGCATTCGGCCCGCCAGCGCCATGCCGAGCGGCAGCAGCGACCCGGCCCAGAAGGCGATGCCGAGCGCATGCAGGAAGACGGCGGGGCGCGTCAGCCATTGCGGATGGGCGGTGCTGGCATGGCCGCTCATGGCCAGCGCGAAGCCGACGCCGAGGAAAGCCGCCAGCGACAGGGTCTTTTCCTCAAGGCCCTTCGTGCACAGGACCATGAGGGCGAGGGCAAGAGAAATAGCCGCGAGCACCGCCGTCGCGCCGTAGGTGCCGGAAAAGCCGGTCGTCCAGACCTGCGGCGCGGCGAGATCGGGCCATGAGAGGCCGAGTTCGTCCAGCCCTTGCAGGCCGACCGACAGGATCGCCGCCGCGAGCCCCGCGACGGTGAGCGCGGAAAGGATGCGCCGCACGGGCCGGGCCCCTCCGCCGATCCAGCCGATGAAGAACGTGCCGCCCACGCCGGCGAACAGGCCGAGATAGAGAACCAGCTTCGTCAGCCAGATGCCTGCCATGAGGGACCAGTTGGCGGTTTCCACCGGCACGGGAGCGCCGCCGGCGCTGGGCGCGCCGATGGAAAACACCGCCGAGCCGCCGACCGGATGGCCGTCTTCCGAGATGACGCGCCAGCTCAGCACATAGGTGCCGTTGCCGAGGTTGCCGGGGGCCTCGATGTCGAGCGTGGCGTCGTGAAGCTTGAAGCGCCGTAGCAGCGAAACCTTTGCGCCGTCCGGCCGCACCAGCTCGAGCACCACCGGCGAGGTCGGCTCGTTGAAGGTGATGGCGAAGGCGCGCGGCGGCGTTGCGATCACCGACCCGTCCGCCGGTTCCACGCTCACCAGCGCGGCATGGGCGAAGGCCGCGCCGGCGAAGGCGGACAGCAGCAGGCCCGTGGCGAGGCCCATGGCGAGGACCGTCAGCATGACGGCCCTGCGCCAGCGGCGGATCGCGCCGCCGCAAACCGCGGCGGCCATATCGCGTCCGCGCTGCCTCATGGCTTCGACAGCAGCTTTATGCCGGGCGCGGGCGTCTCGTAATCGTCCGCTTTCTTGCCGGCTTCGGGAATCTCGATCCAGCGGCTGGTCAGGCCGTCGGCGCATTCCTGCACCACGGGGAAATAGAGCATGCTGCCGGGCTTGAGATCGCCGGCGAGATAAACCCGTGCGACGAATTCGTCATATTCGTCGTCCGGCAAGCTGCCGCCGGTCCACGATATTTCCTTCACGCCCTCGTTGGTCGGCGTGCCGTAATAATCGTAGGACTTTTCGTATTTGCCTTTCACCTTCGCCAGCGTCCAGCCGGGTTTCGGCTGCGGCTTCACGGCGATGACGCCTTCGGGAATCCGGACCCTGATCCCGACGGTGGGCTTGCCGGCGCAGCCGTGCGGCACGCGGAACACCGCCTTGTAGATCGAGCCGACCGGGGCTTCCTTCGTTTCCAGCGTGATATGGGCCAGCGCCGACGTGGCGCCTGCCACGACGATTGCCATGGCGGGAATGAGCGACTTGAACAGACGCATGGGATTTCTCTTTCTCAAATCTCGTGAATACGCGCGACCATACCGGCCGGATGCCGGCTGTTCGGTACGATCGAAGTGTGGAAAGTTGTGCCGCGATGCGGCGCGATGCGTCAGAGATTTAAGGGAGGAGCGCGGGGATTGCCGGGCAGGGTCTCCGCCACGGAAGCGATGTGCGCCGGGGCGCGGGGCAGGAGGGTGTCTCCCGGGCGCATGAAGGGAACGGACGTGGCCGCGATGACGGGCGCCGGCAGGACGGCATGGGCGAACATCGGGCAGCCGAAGCTGCAGCACGGCGGCAGGTGCGCATGGCCGGGCGCGTCGTCATGGGAAGCGGGCGTGCCTGCGTCGTGGCCCGCGCCGTGCGATGTGCAGATGACGTTGCCGAAGGCGTCGAGTTGGGCAGGGGCGGCGTCCGCGCCCGTCATGAAGGCGGCGAACAGCATCTGCATGGCGAGCGCACAGGCTGCGGCAAGCGCAACCCACGAGCCTTTCGCGCGCCATCCCCTGATCAAACGGAATACCTTCCTTTAGCGACAACTATTATGGCTACCATTCCGGCACGGCCGGGGAAAGCCCGAATGTGCAATTGCGGCGAAATGGTTGTCAGAACCCATGGAAAACCATATCGAGGGCGGCAACGATTTCGTCATGATGCGGCGACAGATTGGCGGCAGGTTCTTTCAGCACTGAAACGGGTATCGCCGCCATGAATTGCGTGGCCATGACAAAAGCTTTGCCCTCCAGTTCAAAAACCGGGTTGAGGCGTTTTGCCGGGATCGGAGCGGCATCAAGGGACAATAACGGAACGACGACACGCGTCTTGAGATTTTCCAGAAGGTCGGTCTGCACATCCAGCACATAACCGCCGCCCGGATTGGAAAAGACGTCATAACGCGCCATCAGAACTGCCGGTATTTCGCCAAAGGCAGGCCATTGGCTTCGACATAGGCATTTGAACTGTCCAGCGCAGCCTGATTTTCTTCTTTCCAACGTGTGGCTCTGGCATTCCGGATCGCCTGCGAAATACCGCTTTCCGCCGCTTTTGAAAGATTGATATCGAAGCGGCGGGCTTCAGCGAGAAGCGCGCTGTCGATGGAAAGATTGGTCGCGCGTTTCGAAAGGCGGGAGGAAGCGTGTTGCGCCATGGCAGTCTCCTTTTCGCCCATTGTATGCGCATATCGATGCGCATACAACATCGCAGACTTTCAAAGAGGCCGGCTGGCCGCCGGCGCACTGGAAAGAAAAGATCAGTCGGCCAGAACGCGCGTCGGGGGAAACAGGATTTCCACCACGGTGCCGCGGCCGGGCGTGGAATCGATCGCGAACTGGGCGCGGTTGGCCTCCACCATGGCCTTGGTCAGCGGCAGGCCGAGGCCGGTGCCCTGACTGCGCCAGTCGCGGCCGCCTTCACGGCTCTCGTCGCGCCGCCGCGCGGCTTCGACCTGCCGGAAAGGCTTCAGCGCCTGCTCCACTTCGGCGCGCGTCATGCCGATGCCGGTATCGCGCACCCTGAGCGCCACGTCGCCGTTCATTTCGTAGCTGGTGGAGACGATGACCTGACCGCCCGGCGCGGTGAAGCGCACGGCGTTGGACAGAAGGTTCAGCGCCACCTGCTTGATGGAGCGCGCATCGGCGACCACGTCCGGCAGGCTGGACTGGAAGCTGGAGCGGATGATGACCCGCTCGCGGTTGGCCTGCGGCTGCATCAGCGCGATGGCCTCGGCCACCGCGTCGTTGAGCGACACCGCCTCGAATTGCAGGTCGAGCGCGCCCGCCTCGATCTTGGAAATGTCGAGCAGGTCGTTGACCAGCGCCAGCACATGCGTGCCGGACCGGTTGATATCGCGCAGATAGTCCTTGTAGCGGTCGTTGCCGATGGGGCCGAATTTCTCGTCCGCCATCAGTTCCGAAAAGCCGATGATCGCGTTGAGCGGCGTGCGGATCTCGTGGCTGATGCGGGCGAGGAAGTCGGTCTTCTGGCTGGAGGCGCGCTCGGCCTCCTTGCGCGCATTGGTCAGTTCCTCCTCGGTGCGCTTCCACTGGGTGAGGTCGCGCAGCACCGCGCAGAAGCCGCGCTGCTGCGGCAGGCGGCCGATGGTCATGAACAGCGGGATGAAGCCGCCCTTGGCCTCGCGCCCGATCACCTCGCGCCCGTCGTTGAGCACGCTCAGCACGCCGTTGCCCGACAGGCCGGCGAGATAATCCATCGCCGCGCGCTGGCTTTCGATGGCGAACAGCATGGCGAAGGACTTGCCCTCCGTCTCCGCGCGGTCATAGCCGAAAAGGGCGGCGGCGGAATGGTTCATCGAACGGATGCGCCCGTCCGGGTCGATCATCACCACGCCGTCCGTCGCCGTGTCGAGAATGGTCTTCAGTTCGTCGATATGGGCTTCCAGCGCCTGCTTTTCGTCGTCCTGCGCGTCCGCCGCGTCGGGACGGGCGGGTTCGGCGGATACGGCATGGCCTGCCTCTTCCGGCATCAGGCTCAGCATCAGCGCGCGCCCGCCGCGCCATGCGACGGCGTTGAGATGCGCATCGACCGGCACTTCGCCGCCATCGGCGCGGCGCAGCACCATGCCCCGCCGCCCGTCCGCCGCGCCGTCGCTCTCGCTGTTGAACAGGGCTTCGACACCGCCGCCGGCGCGGATTTCGTCCAGCGTTTCGTGGCCCGTAAGGGCGAGCAGCGCCGGGTTGACATAATGCACCTCGCCGCCCGAATGGATGATGACCGGCACGGGCAGGCTCGCCAGCAGCGCCGTCTCGCCAGCAGGTTCGGCGACGGTTTCGCCGGAGGGTTCTGAAGTGGCCGGGGTCTTTTCAGCAGGCGCGGTTCCGGCGGCTTCGGGCGCGGCAATTTCCGCCTTGGGCGCGGTTTCCGCCGTCTCCGCCGCCGTGTCCTTCCCGTTGCCGATGCCCTGCTTGCCCAGCCCCTGCGTGCGAAGCCGCTCGGCGATCTCGCGGAAGGCGTTGCGCTCGGCGCTGGTGAGGCCGCCTTCGGGCCGCGTCTCGCGTTCTTTGGCCTTGAGGAACTTCGCCTGATCGGCGGCGATCTTTTCGCGCGCGCAGGCATCGAGCAGGCCGATCACTTTGTCGGATTCGCGCCTTCCGGGCGTCGGCGCTATGTCGAGCGGCGGCTTGGGCAGTACGGGCACCACGCGGTCGGGCCGGTCGTCATTGGCGATTTCCTCGGTCAGCGCCAGCGCCGGATCGTCCACATCGGGCGTCGCATCCGCGCTTTCGGCGGCGGTCTGCTCCGTGGTCTTCGCCGTGTCGTCTTCCACCGCTTCCGCCGGGCGCACGATGCCGAAGCCGCGAAAGCCTGTGAAGGCGCGGTCGCGCGAATAGGCGGGGAGCGCGGCCAGTTCCACCGGCACGCGCAGGCCGGTGCCTTCGACCGGCCACATGATGCGCCGGCCGGACCATGTGCCGCGTCCGCTCATCAGCGCGGCGACGGTGCCGTCGGGATCGAGGCCCAGCGCCTGCGCCGCATCGGCGAAGCGCCGGCCCACCACGTCGGCGGCATGGGGACCGACGGCGGCGGCGAGTTCCGGGGATATCTCGGTGAAGACCGTGTCGGCGTCCGTCTTCCAGATGAAGCGCGCGGGCGGCGCGGCGCGGTCGAAGACGAAGCCTCGCGGCTGCTGCTCCGATTCCGGCGCCTGCTGCGCTTTCGGCGCGGGATCGGGTTCGGCGGCCTTTTCCGGGGCCTGTTTCGCCGGCGCTTCCCCGACCATGCAGACAAGATAGGCTGGCGGCGTGTCGGCAAGCCGCGCGACGGCGCCGGGCAGCGAACGGCCGCCGGCGCGGATGCGGCGCTTGACCAGACGGTCCGGCGCATCGGCTGCCTCGACGGCGAGATCGTCCAGCGTGGCGGGCGCGATATCGAGGTTCGCAAAACGCGGGCTGGCGGCGATCACCGTGCCGCCCGCGCCCAGGAGCGCGACATGGGTGCTGTCGTCGCCGAGCCCGGCAATGGCGGCGGCGGGATCGCGCTCTCCGCTTTCGGATGCAAGGAGCAGGCCGGGAACATGATCGGGCAGATCGATATGGGAAACCGTGAGCCGGGCCAGCCCGCCGCCGAGCCGCACCGAAACCGTGCCGTCGCCGGCGGCCGCAATCTGGCGGCGCGTGGCGACGGCGAGGTCCAGCCCGCCGCCGATCATGTCCTCGACACGGTCGAAGCCGAACAGGCGCGCGCCGGCGCCGTTTACCCACAGCACTTCGGAAAGGTCGCGCGACAGCACGATCTGCGCATCGCCCCGGACGAAGCCCTCGCGGATGGAATCCAGCGCGGCGATATCGATGAATGGGTATGATCCCGGCATACCTGCCCTACCTGCTCTTCCGCCCGTTCGCGCTACACCTTAATGGACTATTAATAAGTGTCTTGCGGCTTCGGGTCCATATATTGCCCCAGCATATGGGTGTGATTTCTGTTTCATTCGTTAATGCGGGCGGCGCAATTTTACAGGCCGGCGTCATTCTTTCACTTTCCTGCCGGGAAAGCCGGAGAATGGTTAGCGGGCGTTGATGAATGAGGCCGGATGCGCGTTGCCGGTTACGGAACGCGGATTTCGCAAAAAAGAGCGCCATGCTCTCTTGCAATATGAAGCGATTCTCCGTATGTGACCCGGTGTCGGCGGCGCAGATGCGCCATAAGGCCGATGATCCATGGTACGCGGTCGTAGCTCAGTTGGTTAGAGCGCAGGATTGTGGCTCCTGAGGTCGTTGGTTCAACTCCAACCGACCGTACCACTGCCCCCGAAGCGGCAACAATCAATTTTCATGTTTTTCGGGTCTCCAACTGGGCACCCCAACGCCGGACGGCTTCGCTTGCGCTGCCACCGGCGGTATCGTGATCGCCTGTGCCGAGAGGCACGATAAGGCCTTGATCGACGGATAGTGTACGAGAGACGGGGTCGCCTTCGTAGGGGTTTTGGATTTAAAGTGTCACAAACACTTAGGAAAACCTGACGCTTGGATTAACTAATGGGTAGATATCTTCTGATTGGTGCGCTTGGCGGCCCCAACTTCGGTGACGAAATTATTTTAGCTGCATGGATCAATGCCATCAGGCGGAAAGATCCGATGGCGGTAATTGTCTGTGATGGCTACAATCTGGAAAATCTCAAATGGTTCGTGGGCGGCCGCGCGGATGTGCTGACCCCGGAAGAGAGTCTGTGGAGAGCCAGCTACGCTGTCGCGAGCGGGGCGGATCATACGGCGATATGGAGCCATATTCAGGCAAATCTGGAAGATTTGGGACGGCTTGAAATCACCATCAAATGCCTGGAAGCTTTAAAGCATCGCAAATTCGATCAGATTCATCTTGTTGGTGGCGGCTATTTCAACAGTCTCTGGCGGTCCAATTACTTTCTGTTGATAATTGCGCGTCTGCTGGGATGGCAGACCGGGGCGAAGGTTGTTGCGACGGGACTGGGCCTGCTTCCCACCGCAGAAGCCGACTTGTCCGAACTGCAAGGAATCTTGCAGACCTTCGACTTGGTCGATGTGCGGGATTCCGGTTCGCTGGCGCAATTGAAAATACCCGACTGGCAACAGGTAAGCTGCTCAGGTGATGACGCGCTGTTATATTTGTCCGACGGTGAACCGCAATATCCGCTGCGGCAGGTGGCCGGAAAGGCTATGGTGATCTGCATCCAGAACGATCTGTTCGAGGGCAATAAAATTGCAGATGTATTGTTTACGGCAGCCTCGGTGGAAGTGCTCAAGGAATATGGCATAAGAGACATCATATACGCCGCCGCGATGTCGACAGATGTGGCGAAGCCATCCGAAGAACTGAAAATTAACCTGGAGAGCGAAGGCTTTCGCCTGTCTTCCATCAACCCCGTCGAACTGGCCGAGAAGGGTTTTCCGGTAAGTAACGGCGGTATTATCGTCACGTCCAGATATCACCCCCATTTCTTCGGAGCTTTGTCCGGGTACAAAGGAATCGCGCTGAGCGCGATCCCTTATTACGACACGAAACACGCTGCGGTGCGGGCGATGGGGAGCGCATGGCCTGTTTTGAGCGTGGAAGACACATGCGAGTCTTTTGCAACCGTATTGGCGGCCGAATTTGCCAGAACGGGGCCTTCTTTCGACCGGGAGGCAAAGGCGGATTTTATGTCCCGAAAGCATGATCTTTTGAACAAGGTCTTGCAGATTCGCGAAGAACCGAAAGGATTCCCGCTCGATATATCGTCGATCTGGGCAAGCCTTGTGCACCGGCTTGAAGAATCGGAACGCAACTATTCAATCCTGAAGAGTGGTTTCGATGAACAGACGCAAACGCTTTCACTGGAAACAGACCGAAGAATTGAACTGGAGGCCCGGATTCAAAATTTGGAGGCTGATATTCGAACGATGCACGCCGAAATCGACGCATATAAACGGGACATCGAACAGCGGGAGGCCGATGTTCGGGCGATGCAGGGTGAAATTAATGGATATAAACGGGATATCGAACAGCAGACGGCCGAAAAGGAAGCCATGCTGACAAGCCGGTCATGGAAACTTACGGCGCCCTTACGATATATAGCGTCTTTGATACATTGAAAATATTATGGCCCCCGGAGCCTGCCTTGGGCCAATCGGCGATAGTTGCTATATATGCTATAGCCCCGGACGAGCCGGCTCGTCCGGGGCTACAGGTCGAATTATGGAATCGTCAGGCCGCGGCGAGCGCGGCCACGATCTTGTCCTTGATAGCCAGCCGCTGCCGGCGCAGACGGTTTTCCTCGTCGTCGCCCATCGGCTCGATATCGGTCTCGGCGCGGTGGATGCGGTCGTTGACCGCGTCATACTCCTCCAGCATACGGGCGAAATGCGCGCTTTTCGCCTTCAGCGCATGGATGGCTTCGATCTGCTCGGGAAACTCTTCCCCGAGCGTATGAGGTGTGTTCGACATGATGTCTCCTTCCTGTGTTCCGCTTGAAACTTGCAATATATGGCCCTCGGCGCATTGAGCCAGATCAAAGGCCGGATCACAGGAATGGTAAGACAGCCTGCGTATTCCTCTTGCCATTTCTGCCGCCATTTTGAATCGTGGGCGCGCCGCGTCCATCCGCGCGGCCACAGACCGATCGGCAGCAAGGATTGACACGATGACCACGATTTTCGATGCGCCGGATATGTTCGCCGCCACCGCACTGGAAGGCTTTGCCCGTATTTACAGCCGCTATGTGCGGCATGTGCGCGGCGGCGTGGTGCGCGCCACGAAGACGCCGGCAGGCAAGGTCGCCGTGATCGTCGGCGGCGGTTCCGGCCATTATCCCGCCTTCGCCGGCTATGTCGGTCCGGGTCTCGCCGATGCGGCGGTGGCGGGCGACGTCTTCGCCTCGCCCTCGACGGCGGCCGTGGCCCGGCTGTGCCGGCAGGCGCAGAGGGGCGGCGGCATCCTGCTCGGCTTCGGCAACTATGCCGGCGACGTGCTGAATTTCGGCGTCGCCGCCGAACGGCTGCGGGCCGAGGGTATCGACGTGCGCATCGTCCCGGTCACGGACGACGTGGCGAGCGCGCCGGCCGCCATGCAGGCGAAGCGGCGCGGCATTGCCGGCGATCTCGTGGTCTTCAAGATCGCGGGCGCCGCCGCCGAGGCGGGCCTGCCGCTGGACGAGGTGGAGCGGGTCGCCCGCCATGCCAACCGCAACACGGTCTCCTTCGGCGTCGCCTTCAAGGGTTGCACGCTGCCCGGCGCACCGGGGCCGCTCTTCACCGTCCCGAAGGGGCAGATGGCGCTTGGCCTCGGCATTCACGGCGAGCCGGGCACCAGCGAGGAGGCGATCC
Source organism: Rhizobiales bacterium 63-22 (assembly GCA_001898995.1). GTDB lineage: Bacteria > Pseudomonadota > Alphaproteobacteria > Rhizobiales > Rhizobiaceae > Brucella. The sequence continues at coordinate 148,144 of MKVZ01000003.1, forward strand.
TGCCTGCATCGGGTCTGGCGCGCTTGCTCGTGGACAGGCTGCTTGCGGAACGGCCCGCTGGCGCGGGCAGGGTGGGCGCGATGCTGAATGGGCTTGGCGCGACCAAATATGAGGAACTCTTCGTGCTCTGGACGGCGGTCGCGCCGCTTCTGGAGAAAGCGGGGCTTGAAATCGTGGCGCCGGAGGCGGGCGAATTCGTCACCAGCCTCGACATGCAGGGCTGTTCGCTCACGCTGGTCTGGCTCGACGGGGAACTGGAGCGCTACTGGACCGCCGCCTGCGACACGCCGGTCCTGCGCCGTGGCGGGGC
>MKVZ01000003.1:148472-270266 GCA_001898995.1 Rhizobiales bacterium 63-22
GATCCCGTGACGGCGGACGAGGACGACGCGCCGGTTTTCGTGGCAGCAAGTGCGGCGGGCAGGGAAGGCGGCCTTTGCATCCGGCGCGTGCTTGCGGCCATCGCCGGGACTTTGGCCGATGCGGAGGAGGAACTGGGCCGCATCGACGCCTATGCGGGCGATGGCGATCATGGTCAGGGCATGAAGCGCGGCGCGGATGCCGCGCGCGAGGCGGCCGACCGCGCCGTCGCCGCCGGGGCGGGTGCCGCGGGCGTGCTGGCTTTTGCCGGCGACGCATGGGCGGATCGCGCCGGGGGAACCTCGGGCGCGCTGTGGGGCCTTCTGCTGCGAAGCTGGAGCGGCGCCCTGTCCGATGAAGCGCCGATGGAAGACGCGGCGGTGGTGCGCGGCGCGCGCCTCGCGCTGGATGCGGTGATGCGGCTTGGCGGGGCGAAACCCGGCGACAAGACGCTGGTCGATGCTTTCGTCCCCTTCGTGGCGGCTCTGGAAAAGGCCTCCGCCGCCGGGCAGGCGCTGGCGCCGGCCTGGAGGGAGGCCGCGCTTGCCGCGAAAGCCGCCGCCGATGCGACGGCGCAACTCACGCCGAAGCTTGGCCGCGCCCGGCCGCTCGCCGAAAAGAGCATCGGGCACCCGGACGCCGGCGCGGTTTCGTTCGCCCTGATCGCGGAAACGGTGGCGGGATTGCTGGATGGCTGAGGCCGGAAAGGCGATTCCGAAAAGAAAAGGCCCGTTGCGCTGGGAGGAGGAGTGCGCAACGGGCCGATGGGTAAAGCGCGATTGGGAGGAGGAGTATCGCGCTTTGGGTCCGGTTTTTGGGAGGAGGAGTAAAACCGGACAATGACAAGATAGGTCCGCGCGGCCTTTCCTGCAATGCACTATACCGCAGGGCTGGTATGCAATTTCGAGAGGGCTTAAATGTCTGTTCCAAAAGTCGCCATGCCGGGCTGCAAATGGCGCTTTTCTGCGCTTGCCGCATGCTCACGTACGTTCAGTACGCTGCGCTCCGGTGCTCGAAAATCACCATTTTCGCCACGGCCTGACGCTTTTTGATTCAGACATTAAGCATTTCCGGCAAATGTAGGCAGCGGTGCGGCTGATCCGGCGCGCTGCGTTTTCTTCTGTGGAAGACAGTCGTCCGGCCGGCCTTGCGCCGCATTCTGCGGTTACGATCGTGACAGTTGAGTCGCTAGTGGAACGAATTTGACATTTGCAGCCGTTCGACATCGGGCGACGAGCAAATGTCAACTTCAAAAGTTCCACTGGATAATCAATGAGTTACTGGTGGTTTTCTCGATTCCGACATTTGCTCCAGCGCCTGTATCGAGCGGATGCGAATGCCGGAATCGAACCACCGGGCGGCGGAAAATTAACCATTCGTTAACCATTGCCCATATAGACCTTTTAAACCGATCATTAACCAAGATGAATCAAGTGTTGACACAGTCCCGTCCGATCCGCCTGAAGGGACGTTCCTTTCTGGCGCTGGTGCTCTCGCCTGAATTGCCGCTGGAAGGCTGGCTGAACAGGCTGGACGACCTCGCGGCGCGTTCTGCGGGTTTCTTCCTCAACCGGCCCGTGGTGCTCGATCTGGAAAATCTGGCCATCGAGCGGCCGCAACTGGTGCAGCTTCTGGAAGATCTCGGCACGCGCGGGGTTTGGGTCACCGGTTTCGAGGGCGCGCGGCCCTCGCTGCTCGGGCCCGGCATGCCGCCGGCGCTGCGCGGCGGCCAGCCCGCGGCCGATTTCGAGCCGGAACCGGCGGAAGCGCAGCCGAAGGCCGAGGCACCCGCCGCGCCGGCTGCACCCGCCGCGGCCGCCCAGCTCGTCAAGGCCGTGCCCTCGCTGATCGTGACCGAGCCGGTGCGTTCCGGCCAGTCGATCTATTTCCCGGATGGCGACGTGACCGTGGTGGGTTCGGTCGCCTCGGGCGCGGAAGTGGTGGCCGGCGGCTCGATCCATGTCTATGGCGCGCTGCGCGGACGCGCCATGGCGGGAAGTGCCGGCAATGCCAATGCCCGCATCTTCTGCCGGAAGATGGAGGCGGAACTGGTGGCCATCGACGGTCTCTACAAGACCGCCGAGGACATGGAGACGCGGCTCCGGGGACAGGCCGTCCAGCTCTGGCTCGACGGAGACTACATGATGGCGGAAACGCTGGCCTAAAGCATGTCGCGCAAAAGTGCGCAGCGGTTTTGCGATAACGACATGCGCAAGAACAAAAGGCTAAAGCGCGGAAAGCGATCGACAAGATCGCGATGCGCTTTAGAGCATATTTATGAAAACCTAAGTCCGTTCGGCGGGGACGGTGGACAATTTCAGGGCGTACACGGGCGAGACAGGAGACGAATATGGCGAAAGTGATTGTTGTGACGTCCGGCAAGGGCGGGGTCGGCAAGACCACGTCCACAGCGGCGCTCGGCGCGGCGCTGGCGCAGCGCGGCGAAAAGACCGTGGTGATCGATTTCGACGTGGGCCTGCGCAATCTCGATCTGGTGATGGGCGCGGAGCGCCGCGTGGTGTTCGACCTCGTCAACGTCATTCAGGGCGACGCGAAGCTGCCGCAGGCGCTGATCCGCGACAAGCGCCTCGAAACGCTCTATCTGTTGCCCGCCTCGCAGACGCGCGACAAGGACAACCTGACCACGGAAGGCGTGGACCGCGTGATCGAGGACCTCAAGAAGGAGTTCGACTGGATCATCTGCGACAGCCCGGCCGGCATCGAGCGCGGCGCCACGCTCGCCATGCGCCATGCCGACATGGCCGTGGTCGTGACCAACCCGGAAGTGTCGTCGGTGCGCGATTCCGACCGCATCATCGGCCTGCTCGACGCCAAGACGCTGAAGGCGGAGCGCGGCGAGCGGGTGGAGAAGCATCTCCTGCTCACGCGCTACGATCCGGCCCGCGCCGAGCGCGGCGATATGCTGAAGGTCGAGGACGTGCTGGAAATCCTGTCCATCCCGCTGCTCGGCATCATTCCCGAAAGCCAGGACGTGCTGCGCGCCTCCAATATCGGTGCGCCGGTGACGCTGGCCGACGAGCGCAGCGCCCCGGCCATGGCCTATACCCATGCGGCGCGGCGCCTTTCCGGCGAGGAAGTGCCGATGTCCGTCCCATCGGAGAAGCGCGGAATCCTCGGCAAGATATTCGGAAGGAGAGCGGCATGAGCCTGTTTCGTTTCTTCCAGAAGCAGGCCTCCGCGCCCATGGCGCGCGAACGCCTGCAAGTCCTTCTGGCGCATGAGCGCGGGGCGGACGGCCATTCCTCCGATCTGGTCGCGGTGCTGCGCGAGGAAATCCTCGCCGTCATCGCCCGGCACATCCCCATCGACCGCGACAAGGTGCATGTGAAGATGGACCGGGGCGAGCAGATGTCGACGCTCGAAGTCGATATCGAACTGCCCCTGAAGGCCAAGGTGCGGGCGGCCTGACGCCGCCCGGATGCGGCGGAAAATTTTAACGGCGGGGGCGGACGGAGGGAATATCCATGAACCGTAGCGCACTTCTTGCCCGGCTGAAGGAGCTTCAGGAAACGCCGAAGTTCCAGAAGCGCGATATCTGCACGGTGAGCGCCTTTCTGCCGCTTCCGGCTCTGGCGGAGCATGTCAGGGTCTGCGAGGAAGCGGCGGGTGTCGCCCGATCCGAACAAGGGCGTGAACAGGGTTCGGAACAGGGGACGGCCGAGCCGGCCGCGTCTCACGGCACGGCGAAATGAAGCTGCAAATAGCAGCCGAGCAGAACCAGCGCGACCAGCGCTGCGATAAAGGCCGTCAGTCTCATGGAATATCCATGGCGCAACCGGCGCTCACATTCAACAAAACTGATGGTGATCGGAGTACGGGCGCGGCTTAAAGCGCGTTGCGATCTTTCAGACCGCTTTCCGCGCTTTCGCGCGACATGCTTATGCCGCCTGAATGAGTTCGCGCCGGGCGACGGCAGCGATTTCCCGCGTCAGACCGGCGAGGCGGTCGGCGGCGAGACGGTTCACCTGCCAGAACAGCGGAATGTCGAGCGGCGTATCGGGGATAAGCTCGACGAGCCGCCCCTGCGCGAGATGCTCCTTCACCAGCGGCAGCGGGTTCAGGCCCCAGCCCATGCCGTCGAGACAGGCATCGACGAAGCCCTGCGTCGACGGCAGCCAGTGCGTCGGGCAGGCGATATCGGCGTTCAGCCGTTCCTTGGCCCAGCGGACCTGCAAGCGGTCCTTCTGGTTGAAGGTGAGTGCGGGGGCGCGCGCCAGCGCCCGTGCGGTGATGCCGGCACGGAAGTGCCGCGCCACGAAATCCGGCGACGCGGTGGCGTGATAGCGCAGGATTCCGAGCGGAACGACCCGGCAGCCCTGCACCGGCCGCACCAGCGCCGTCACCGCCGCCAGCACGCGCCCGCGTTTCAGCCATTCGGCCGTATGGTCCTGATCGTCGACGGCGATATCGAGAAGATGGTCCGAGAACCGGGCGAAGCCGGCGGCCGCCTTCAGGAACCATGTTCCAAGACTGTCGGCGCTGGTGGCGATATGCAGCGTCACCCTTTGCCGCGCCTCGCCGGGATCGGCCAGAGCCGGCAGTTGCGCCAGCAGTTCGCGTTCGAGCATCCCCACCTGCTCGATATGACGGCATAGCTGTTCGCCCTTTTCCGTCGCGGTGCAGGGATTGCCGCGCGCGATGAGCACCACGCCGAGCCGCTCCTCCAGATGCTTCACGCGCTGCGAAACGGCGGAGGGCGTGACGTTGAGCGCGCGCGCCGCCTTCTCGAAGCTGCCCGTCTGGGCGATCAGGGCGACGGCGCGCAGGGCGGAATAGTCGATCATCAGTTTCCCTTAATCCGGTTCAGCAGCTTTAATTACGCTAATTTGCGAATTTGCGCTATCCAGTCGCCGTCACCGCATCATCGTGAAGGCGCGCGCCCATGAATCCAACCGTCTACGTCACCGGCCTGACCATGGGGCTCAGCCTTATCGTCGCCATCGGCGCGCAAAACGCCTTCGTGCTGCGGCAGGGCCTGCGCGACGAGCACGTGCTGGCGGTGAGCCTCGCCTGCGCCCTGTCGGACGCGGTGCTGATCACGCTCGGCGTGACGGGCTTCCGCACCGTCTCGGCCGTCATGCCGGCGCTCGATCCGCTCATGCGTTACGGCGGGGCGGCGTTTCTGTTCTGGTACAGCGCGAAAAGCTTCCATGCGGCGCTGACGGCGTCCACCGCGCTGGCGGTGACGGAAGCCGGGCCGGCCGGCCTGACGAGGACGCTCGGCACATGCCTTGCCCTGACATGGCTCAATCCGCACGTCTATCTGGACACGGTGGTCCTGCTCGGAACCATCTCCACGCAGTTTCCGGGTTCCGAGGCCGCTTTCGCCGCCGGGGCGATCACCGGCTCGTTCCTGTTCTTCTTCGCGCTCGGTTTCGGGGCGCGGTGGCTGCGCCCCCTGTTTGTCTGGCCGGCATCGTGGCGCGTGCTGGAAGCCGTCATCGGCGTGACCATGGCGGCGATCGCTTTGAGGCTCCTGTTGATTTGACCAGGCGTATTTAAGGGAAAAATTATATATACGCGCTGAAACTACCTGAAATTGCTTGACGGCATTTCGGCGTCGTCGTCTATCATGGGGCCGTTTCCATGTGATGAATGGGGCGGGGATCGCTGGTCGACAGTTTGGCTGCCTTGAGTGCCGTCAGGCTGGAGGTCAGGTTCCGATCTGGTTTCACGCGGAGAAATATGGTGCGTTTCAGTCGATCCTCGGCCCGTTTGGCCCTTTGTCTGATCCTTGGTGTCCTCGTTCTGGGGGGCGCCTGCGCAGCCGGTCTCACCGGTGCCCTTGCCGGCAGCCTGCCGAAGCCGCAGGGCAAGCCCATCCTGGTCATATCCGGCAAGATCCGGAACACCAACGAGGGCGCGACGGCGGTGTTCGACCGCGGCCAGCTCGAAGCGCTGGGCATGGAAACCGTGGTGACGTCCAACCCGTGGTACGACGGGCGCCAGAGCTTCGCCGGCGTCCGGCTCGACAAGCTGATGCAGCTCGTCGGCGCGACGGGCAAGACGGTCGAGGCGGTGGCGCTCAACGATTATTCGATCCCCATTCCCATCGACGATTTCAGCCGCTTCAAGGTCATTCTGGCCCTGAAGAGGAATGGCAAATACATGCCGGTGCGCGACAAGGGACCGCTGTTCATCATCTATCCCTATGACAGCGATCCGCAACTCCAGAGCCAGACCTACTACGCCCGTTCCGCGTGGCAGGTCGACCGGCTGACCGTCAGGTAGAGGCCCGTTTGCGACGTCTTCTCGGATTGATTGTCTGCTGCTTCGCGATCGCGACGGCCTATCTCGCCTATGTCATCGCCGAACGGCAGTTAATGCTGGAGAAATTTTCCCGCTACAACGATTCGTGGTCGATCGCGCAGACGGTCTCCGAATATATGCGGCTGGAGGAGCGTCTCGGCGATCTGGCGCTGGGAGAACCGGGCGTGAGCCGCGACGAGGTGCGCATGCGGCTCGATTTCATGTTGTCGCGGATGGAGATTCTCCAGCACGGGAGCCTGAAGGCCTTCATGCTGAAATCCCCCGACCGGCGTGCCCTGCTGGAGAAGCTGGGCGCGGTGCTGGAGCGGCTGGACCGGGGACTGGCGGGAATGGATGCCGAGGGCATGAAGTCCACGCTGGTCTCCATGGGCGAACTCGACGCGCCGCTGACGGCGCTGGCCTCCACTTCCATGGCGCGCGATGTCGCCATCATCGACAAGGCGGAGGCGCATGTGAGCCGCCTTCACATCGTCTACACGGCGGTGGCGGCCGGCCTCGTTCTATGCGGTATCGTGCTCATCATCATGCTCATCCGTCACAACAGGCTTCTGGACCGCGCCTATGGCCGGATGCGGCGCCTCACCGACGATCTGCGCCGGGCGAGCGAGGAATTGCAGACGCAGAACAGCCGTCTGGAGCATGACGCGCATCACGATGCGCTGACCGGCCTCGCCAACCGTGTCCTGTTCCGGCAGAATCTGGGCGGGCGTCTTCAGCGGGCCATGACCGGCGGTCCGGTCGCGGTGATCCTGCTGCTCGACCTCGACGGCTTCAAGGATGTGAACGATACGCTGGGCCACGACGTCGGGGATGCGCTGTTGCAGGCGGTGGCCGGCCGTCTCGAATATATCGCCGGACCGGGCGACATGGTGTGCCGGCTGGGCGGCGACGAATTCGCCCTTCTCTCGGCGGGCATGACGGAAGAGGAGGCGCTGGCGCTGGCGGAACGCATCATGAAGGAGATCGGCCGGTCCTACCGGATCAATATGCTGGGGATCGAGATCGGCACCTGCGTCGGCATCGCCACGTCGCGGGGCGAGCCGGACCCGGACGAACTGTTCAAGCACGCGGACCTCGCCCTTTACGAGGCCAAGGCCGCCGGGCCGGGCCATGCCCGCATCTTCCGCCATGAGATGCTGGAGCGGCTGCGGGAGAAGAAGTCGCTTGAGGCGGACCTGCAAAAGGCGCTGGAGAACGGGGAGATGGAGGTGCATTACCAGCCGCTGGCCCGCACCGCCACGCGCGCGGTCTGCGGCTATGAGGCGCTCCTGCGCTGGACCCATCCGCAGCGCGGCCCGGTGCCGCCGATGGAGTTCATTCCCGTCGCGGAAAAGATCGGCATGATCTTTCCGCTCGGCGAGTGGGTGCTGAAGGAGGCCTGCCGCGAGGCGGCGCGCTGGAACGAGCCGCTCAGGATCGCGGTCAACCTTTCGCCGGTGCAGTTCCGCAGCCGGGAACTGCTGCAAAGCGTGCGCGCCGCGCTCTCCGAAAGCGGCCTCGACCCGGCGCGGCTGGAGCTTGAGATCACCGAATCGGTCATGCTGGAGAAGAACGAGCAGACGCTCGAAACCCTGCGCGGGCTGAAGGCGCTCGGGATCGCCATGGCGATGGACGATTTCGGCACCGGATATTCCTCGCTCGGCAGCCTGAGCCGCTTTCCCTTCGACAAGATCAAGGTCGACAGCAGCTTCGTGCGCGACCTGACCGTACGAAACGACGCGATGGCCATCGCCGAGCTTGTCATCGGGGTCGGGCGCAGTCTCAGGATGACCACCACGGCGGAAGGGGTGGAGACCGAGGAACAATATGCCTGCCTGAAAAAGCTCGGCTGCGACGAGGTGCAGGGCTATCTGATCGGCAAGCCGGAGCCGGTGGAAGCGCTCGCGCATCTGCACGGCGATCGCGGCGCCGGCGAGGCCCCGGCAGGCGGAAAGCCCGCCGCCCGCAAGGGCAGGCGTCGGGGGTGACGCGCTGCCTTTCAGTGTCTGTTCCGAAAGTCGCCATGCCGGTCTGCAAATGCCGCTTTTCGATTCAGACACTCGGGGACAGGACTTTCAACAGGACAGGGAGTGGTCGATGAATCCCGAACAATGGAACAGGGTGGACGAATTTTTCGCCGCGCGCCTGCTGCCGCGCGACGAAGCGCTGGAAGCGACGCTGAAATCCGGCACCGAGGCGGGCCTGCGCGCCATCAACGTCGCGCCCAATCAGGGCAAGCTCCTGCATCTTCTGGCGCGCATGGCCGGCGCGAAGCGCATACTGGAGATCGGCACGCTCGGCGGCTACAGCACCATCTGGCTGGCGCGGGCGCTGCCCGCCGACGGGGTTCTGGTTTCGCTCGAAAAGGAACCGGCCAATGCCGCGCTCGCGCGGCGCAACATCGAGGCGGCGGGCCTGTCGGCCGTGGCATCGGTGGTGGAAGGCGCGGCGGTGGAAAGCCTCGGCCGGCTGATCGCGGAAAAGACCGCGCCCTTCGATTTCGTGTTCATCGACGCCGACAAGGAAAACAATCCGAACTATCTCAGGCTTGCGCTGCAACTGTCGCGGCCGGGCACCGTCATCGTCGCCGACAATGTGGTGCGCAATGGCCGGGTGATCGATGCGTCTCCGGACGATTCCGATGTGGAGGGCGTGCGGCGCTATCTCGATCTGGCCGCCGCCGATCCCCGCCTCGACACCACGGCGGTGCAGACGGTCGGCTCCAAGGGCTGGGACGGCTTCGCGCTCACCATCGTCTCCGGCTGACGCTTTTCCCGTCGCGCCGCAATCCCTCTCGACGGGCCGTCATTCTATTCCATTGAGCGATAGAACTATGGAATACCGCCGTGACCACCGGCTCCCGGCGGGATGCCGCAACCTTTTTCGGTTGACCGTCGATCCGTCGCCGATTAGGTTCAGTCAATTGAACCATTCTCACAATAAGGAACCATGGTGCCATGGCGCATCGGGCGGCAAGCCAGATTCCGGGCCAGACTTCGGAGCGAATTTCCGGCAGCGCCGGGGGCGGGCAACAGGCCGCTTCCGCCGATGCGGTTCCGGCGCTGCGGCGCTCGGTGCTCATTCTCGATCTGGTGGCGGGTTCCCCCACGCCGCTCACCGCGGCGGAGATCACCCGCGCGCTGTCGCTGCCCAAGAGCACCGCGCACGGGCTGCTCAACGTCATGATGGAACTCAACCTTCTGGCGCGCAACCCGGACGGTTCCTTCCGCCCCGGTCCGCATCCGATGCGATGGGCCCACAGTTTCCTGTCGGAAATGGATATCGTGTCGATATTCCGGGATTATTTCGCGCGCGACACGGCGCTGTCGCGCTACACCATGACGCTGACCGTGCTGGAGCGCGGCGAGGTGGTCTATATCGGCTGCCGCGATTCCGGCCAGCCTCTGGGGCACAGTTTCCGCATCGGCATGCGCCTGCCCGCGCCCTTCACCGCCACCGGCAAGATGCTGCTGTCCGAACTCCCCGACGAGGAATTGCTGCGGCTGTTCGAGGCAGAGTTTCCGGCCCCGATGACGCCGCTGAGCGTCCGCGATCTCGACCGGCTGCGGCAGGAACTGGCGGTGATCCGCGCAAGAGGCTTCTCGATAGACGACGGCCAGATCCGCGAGGGGATGATCTGCATCGGCGCCCCGGTGCGCGATCATTCCGGCAAGGCGGTGGCGGGCATCGCCACCAGCCTCATCCAGAGCGAGGCGAGCGCCGATGTCGTTGCCGGTCTGGGCGAGACCGTGCGCAATGCCGCGCGCGATCTGTCCACGCGGCTCGGCCATACAGAATAGCCTCACCCGGCCATGAAGCCGGTGGCGTCCTTCTGCCAGTAACCGGCGATGAGGGTCTGGTCGCGGTTCCGCCCAAGCGTGCCGCGCCAGTGCGCGCGGACGATCTTCGCCTGATCGGCCTCGCCCGCGAACCAGCCGAAGGCGGTCTCGCCTTCGGGCCAATCCATCGCGCAAAGCCGTTCGGTCAGCGCCCGCGCCGCGCGCTGCGCATCCGCCTCGACGATCCACTCCACCGTCACGCCTTCGGGATGGGCAAGCGGCTGCATGTCGTCGGCGCTGTCCACGGCGATCAGCACATGGCCGGCCGCGTCGGGCGCCATTTGCTCCAGAATGCGCCCCACCGCCGGCAGGCCGGTCGGGTCGCTGCCGATGATATAGCGATGCACGCGGCGCAGGGGCCGCCCCACCGGTCCCGTCAGCCCGATTTCGTCGCCTGCCTGCGCCTCTCTCGCCCAGCGGCATGCCAGCCCCTCGGTCGCGTGCAGGTAGAAGTCGATCTCCAGCCAGCCGGCGGCCACGTCGAGATTGCGGATCGTGAAGGCGCGCGAGGCGGGCTTGCGCGCCTCGTCGGGCCAGAAGGGCAGGCCGTTCAGGCCCATGACCGGCCAGACCGGCTGCGGCACCGCATCGGTGGGAAACAGCAGCCTGACATGCAGGGCGCCGAACAGCGCGAAACGGCCGAGATCTTCGCCCGCAAGCCGCACGCGCTGCATGTGCGGCGTCACCGGGCGGGTGGAGACGACCCGCATCAGGCGGAACTGCGGCAGGGCCTGTTCGCCCGCCCTGTCGCCCTGCCAGACGATCTCCGGGGCCTCTTCCTTGGTGTAGAGCTTGATGGCGACGGCGGCGAGATCCTTCAGCCGGTGCAGGCCCACCTCTTCCGCGGCGCGCAGGGCCACGTCATAGCCCCCGTCGCTGGTTTCGATGGCGATATGGCCGAAGGGGAAGCCGAAGAGATGCCGGCTTCCATCCTGCCGGTAGCGGGTTTCGTAGGAGTTGAGCCGGTCGATGATGGGCGGCAGGTAATGCTCGCCGCGCCGGAGACGGATATGGGCGAAGCTTGCGAGGCCGGAAGTTTGGCCGGAGGGGACTTGGCTGGACACGGTGATTTCCGATCGAGGTTCGTTTTACGCATAGCGAAAAACGGCGATTCCGGCAGTGTGTCCCTACCTGCCTTCCGGAATCGTCGCCTGACCGGTATAGAACCCGGCGCACGGCTTAGCAATGCCGTCGCCGGATCACGGATGCCGGATCACAGGTGCCTGTCCATCCAGCCGCTGATGCGGGCGACGACCTGCCCCTCGATGCCGTAATAACCATGCGGCGACAGCGAGCCGCAATTGGTCCATGAGCGCGTGGTTCCGCCTGAAACCGTCTCCGTTTTCACGTCCTTGCTGCCGGTCATGGCGGCGGCGACCTTCGGCGCCATGGCGGGCGCGGCGACGGCGCAGCGGTCGTCGCGATTGCTCACCACCAGAACCGGCGCATGCACGTTGGCCGGGTTCGCGTCGAAGACGGTCTCGCGGCTGCCGCCCTTCACCGAGACCGGCTCGGTCAGGATCACGCCGGCGAGGCTGCCGGGCCTGGCGTGGGCCGCGCCGTTCACCGCCGCGATCGCGCCCTGGCTGGTGCCGAGCACGAACACCGGCGCCTTCGTCCTTTCATGCGCGATCCCGATCAGCCGTTCGATCAGCCTGCCGTAGCGGGGCGAACTGCGCTCGCCGCGCAGATTGGAGCGGTGGATCGTGTCGGGGATCAGCACGGCATAGCCCCGCGCCGTCCACAATGCGCGCGTGCGCACCACGAAATTTTCGCGATGGCGGATGCCGCCGTCGCGGGTGAGGCCGACAATGCCGGCGCCGCCCGGCAGCATGAGTATCGCGGCTTTCGGATGTGCCGGCGAAATGAGGAGAATGCGCTGCTCGCCGCCTTCGGGAAGCGGCACCTCCAGCACCTTTGTGGTGACCGCGGCTTTTGCCGCCGCGGCGGCGGGCTGGGCCGCCATCGGCGCCACGCAGGCGGCGACGGACAGGAGGAGCAGGGCTTTCAGGTTCAGGGCGGACATTTCGCACTCCTTGTTGACGGGATGATTCATGGCACGAGCACCGCTCTCGAAACGACCGCGACATGCCGCGATTCAAGAACTGCATTTCCGGCAAAATTAGGAGCGGACATGCTTTCAGCAAGATGCTTCGGTACCGGACAGGCCGACGCGGGTATTTAAAGCATTTCCAGCAAAAGTGCGAAGCGGTTTTGCGTCCGGAAATGCGTCCTGCAAAGACTTTTATTTCCAGCAAAAGTGCGAAGCGGCTTTGCGTGGGAAATGCGATCGGCCAAAACTTTCGTTTCCGGCAAAAGTGCGAAGCGCCTCCGCAGGGAAATCAGCCCACCGCATCGATTTCCGATCATGTTTCGATGTGCATGAAAAGGCTGGAGCGGTTCCGTGCGAAACGGGGCCGCTCCAGCCGTAAACCGCGCTTACGGCGCGATGGCCGTGCCGCTGGCGACGGCGCGCCGGAGATCGCGCCCGAATACGGCCGGGTCGCGGCTTTTCGCGAAGTTCCGCACCGCGTCGAACAGCCCGGCCTGCAAATCCGGGCCGAGCAGCTCGCCATGCGTCAGCGACATCAGCAGCTTGTCTCCGCGCAGGTCGCGCGCTGCCTCCTGCTGGTAGGGCGTGAGGCTGTCGAGCGGGATGTCGGTGCGCAGCGGGATCGATCCCTTGATCTTGTTGAAGGCGAGATCGGTCTCAGGGTCCGCCATGGTGCGCAGCAGGTCGTCGGCAAGCGCCGGGCTTTTGGCCTTGCGGGCGACGACGAAGGTGTCGATCACGGCGGTGAACAGCGAACGGGTGCCCGGATAGGTGGTGTGGCCGATGTCGGTGGCATTCGACCGGATCCATTCGCCCAGCGCCGAATCGTTGAAGACGAGGAAGGCGCAGCGCCCGTCGGCGAGGCGTTTGGCGGCCTCGTCCCATGACTGGCTGTCGGCGTCGGGATCGGCGCGGTCGAGCAGTTCGCCGAAGCGCTGCGCCGCCTTGTGCAGTTCAGGCCCGTCCCAGTCGAAGCGGTCCCGCGCGATGCGCTCCCACCCGTCCGCCCCGATCACGCCGAGCAGCACGTTCTCGAACAGTTCGACGCGGGTGATGGCATCGCGCCCGCCGAGGCAGAGCGGCGTGACATGGGCGGCGGAGAGCTTGTCCAGATCGGCCTTGAAGGCAGCGTCGGCATAGTCCGCGCCGGGCGCGGCGATGCCGGCCTTCGACAGCACGTCCTTGTTGAAAAACAGCACATTGCCGCGATGCGCGCCGGTTGGGACGCCGTATTGGTGGCCGCCGATCGTGACGGCGTCGAGCACCGCCTTCGGCAGGGCCTTGGCGAGGCCGGTGTCCTGATAGACCGTATCCACATTGGCGATGCGGCCGGAAGCCACCCACGCCGCGAGCGAGGCGCCGAGGAACGTCTGCCATACGTCCGGCGGACGGTTTGCGGCGAGGCGCTGCGCCAGCACCACCTGCTCGTTGCTGCCGCCGCCGCCGACCACGGCCCCGTCGACCAGCGACACGCCGGGATGCTTTTGCAGGAAGGCGTCCTGAAACACCTTCAACGCGGCACTTTCCGAGCCGGACGTCCACCAGGACATGATTTCGAGGCGGTTCTCGCTGCCGGCTGTCCCCTTGCTTTCCTCCTTCTGGCAGCCCGCGAGCATGGCGAGGGCGGCCGCCGCCAGCAGGAGATTGCGCCGGATCGGCCGGCGCGACCATTGCGACTGCCGCGACCGGGGCTGGGGCCGGGGGGATGCGGGTCCGTTCATTGCATCTTTTTCCATTTTCATGCCCCCTCCGGCGCTTTCAGATCGTAGATGGCATAGGCGGTGACGACCGCGAAGCAGATCGCGGGCACGATGAAGGAGAAGGCCGGGCTGGTCTGGTCGAGGATGAAGCCCTGCGCCAGCGGCAGGATCGCGCCGCCGACGATGGCCATCACCAGTCCGGCCGCACCGAATTTCGTGGCGGGTCCGAGACCTTCCAGAGCGACGCCGTAAATGGTCGGGAACATCAGCGACAGGCAGAACGAGATCATCACCACCGCCGCCACGCCGACGACGTTCGGCGAAGCCATGGCGATGAGGCAGAGCACCACCGCCAGCGCGCCCAGCACGGTGAGCGCCTTGGTGGCGCGCACGCGGCCGATCACCCATGTCATCAGGAAGCGCGATATGAGAAAGACGATGAGGCTCGTCTGAAGCATGATGCCGCCCAGCGACAGGCTGCCGTGCATGGCCTGCTGCACGTACTGGATGATGTAGGTCCACGCGCAGACCTGACCGGCGACATTGAAGAACTGCGCCACGACGCCATAGCGATAGCGGCGCTTGCGCCAGAGCATGGAAAAGATCGGCTGGTCCTTCGCGTCGCCCGTATCGGGAAATTCCTCGATGATCTTCGGCGCCTTCTGCGAGGCGACGACGATGCAGATGGCCAGCAGCAGGATGCCGAGGCCGAGATAGGGGCCCATCACGGCGCCGAGTTCACCGGCGCGGATGATCTGCAACTGCTGCGGCGTCAGCGACGCCATGTTCACCGGGTCCTGCAATTTGGGCAGGATCAGCGTGGCCGCCAGCAGCACCCCGATATTGGTGCCGAGCGGATTGAAGGCCTGCGCGAAATTGAGCCGCCGCATGGCGGTCTCCTCGGGGCCGATGGAAATCACATAAGGGTTGGCCGAGGTCTCCAGAATGGAACAGCCGGCGGCGATCATGAACAGCGCCACCAGAAAGGCCTCGTAGGTCATGATCTTGCTGGCCGGATAGAAGGCCAGCGAGCCGAGCGCGGCCAGAAGCAGCCCGGTCAGCAGGCCCGTCTTGTAGCCGAAACGCTGGTTGATGAAGGCGGCGGGCAGCGCCAGCAGGAAATAGGCGCCGAAATAGGCGAGCTGCACCAGCGACGCCTGAAACGTGCTCATCTGGAATATGCGGCGGAAACCCGCCACCATCGGCGTGGTGAGATCGGCGGCGATGCCCCATGCGGTGAAACAACCGATTACTGAAATAAAAAGCAGGCCCATGCCCGGATAAACAAGCGCAGGACGGCGGATGGGGCGGTCGTCCTTGTCCGACGCCCCGACAATTACTGTCGACATTTATTGTTTCCTCCCCGATGCGCTGCAATGAAGGAATCTTTACTGCAACCAGAGGAAGTATAGACTCGATATTTATGGGCGGCAAGGCAAGGATTCGCCTGCTGCGGCGGGCCTGCGGGACAGGCGGCAACGCAGGAATGGCGCCTTGCCGGCCCGTCACATCCCGGTCGCATATCCGTCACATCCGGTTTCCGGAGGCTTCCGATTCCCGCCTTTTCATCCCGATGCCGGTTTCGATTCGTCCACAAGCTTGTGGACAGACGCAGTCTGTGGCAATTGCGAATCTGGGGGAACGGCAAGCCGCGCTGGCGCATTTCCCTGCTGTCCAGTAGGATCGATTCATGCCGTCACGCCAGAAGCTTCCAAGATCATTCCGCCCGATGGAGCGGTTCCTGTTTTCACCGAAACGCGGAACCGCTCCATCTCTTCGTTTTCGTGCGTTTCCGGACGCAGGGCGGCTGCGCATTCTTGCCGGGGACGCTCTGGTCCCCGTCGTTTCCACCATTTTCACCGTGGCCGTCCTGTCGCTGTTTTTTTCCCATGCCGCTTTCGCGGCAGGTGGAGAGGAGGCCGCCCAGCCGTCCGAAGGGCTGTTTCTGGTTCAGGTCATCCTGCTGGTGGTTTCCGGCCGTCTGCTCGGCGAATTGATGGTCCGCATCGGCCAGCCGTCGATCATGGGGCAGATCATTGCCGGGATCATCCTCGGACCGTCCCTGCTGGGGCTCGCCTTCCCGCATGTGCAGGCAAGCCTGTTTCCCGACAACGCCGCCCAGAAGAGCATGACCGATGCCATCGGCCAGCTCGGCATTCTCTTTCTCCTGCTGCTTGCCGGCATGGAAACCGATCTCGGTCTGGCGAAGCGGCTGCGCAAATCCGCGGCCGGCGTTTCGCTGGCGGGGATCGCCATTCCCTTCGCCGCCGGCTTCGCGCTCGGCGAACTGATGCCGGAGGCCCTGCTTCCCGATCACGGCAAGAGGCTGGTCACCTCCCTCTTTCTCGGAACCGCGCTTTCCATTTCCTCGGTGAAGATCGTCGCCTCCGTCGTGCGCGAGATGGACTTCATGCGCCGCAATATCGGCCAGTTGATCGTCGCCTCCGCCATCATCGACGATACGATCGGCTGGATCATCATCGCCATCACCTTCAGTCTCGCGGAAAAAGGGACGGTGGACATCGCCACGGTCGCGACGGGCGTGCTCGGCACGCTCGCCTTCATGGCGGTGAGCTTCACCATCGGCCGGCGGATCGTCTTCGAGATCATCCGCTGGACGAACGACAGCTTCCGCAGCGACCTGCCGGTTCTCAGCGCCATCGTCGCGATCATGGGCACGATGGCGATCATAACCAGCCTGATCGGAGTCCATACCGTGCTCGGCGCCTTCGTCGCCGGCATCCTCGTCGGTGAATCTCCGATCCTCACGCGCCAGATCGATGTGCAGTTGCGCGGGCTGACGACCGCCCTCTTCATGCCGGTCTTTTTCGGCCTTACAGGCCTGCACACCGATCTGACCGTCCTTGCCGACCCCTCCATCCTGCTGCTGACGGTCGCCGTCGTGGCGATCGCCAGCATCGGCAAGTTCGGCGGCGCTTTCGCGGCGGCGAAGATCGGCGGCTATTCGGCGCCGGAGGCGCTGGCGCTCGGCTGCGGCATGAACGCCCGCGGATCGACGGAGGTGATCGTCGCCACCATCGGCCTGTCGGTCGGCGTGCTGGACGAAAAGCTCTTCTCCGTCATCGTCGCCATGGCCGTGATCACCACGATGGCGATGCCGCCGACGCTGCGATGGGCGCTGGCGCGCCTGCCCCTGCGCGAGGACGAGCGCGACCGGCTCGAACGCGAGCAGTTCGAGAGCGAGAGCTTTCTGGGGAATTTCGAGCGCATACTTCTGACCGTCGACGGTTCGCAGAGCGGCCGGCTCGCGACGTGGATCGCGGCCATCTTCGCGGTGACGCGCGGGATGCCGGTGACCGTTCTCGACATGCGGGCGGCAGACGGCAACGGGAAGGAACCGGGGGCGGCTGCGGGCAGGCAGCCCGCGCAGAAACGGGCGATCGCCGACGATCTCCGCCAGTGTGCGGCCGATCTGCGGTCGTCCGCGCCGCCCGGCACGGATTTGGGCACCGAAGGCGATATCCACGTCACCGTCCGGGAGAAGACCGACGATGTCGCTGCGGTGCTCGACAGCGTATCGGGCTCCGGCCACGATCTTCTCTTCGCCGGCATCGAGCCCGGCATGGGCGCGGACGGCCGCTTCAGCGCGTCGCTGCAGATGATGACCACCGCCTTCAAGGGAACCTCCGCCATCGTCGCGGCGCGGGGGGTGGTGCCGAAACGCCCGCAGGACCTGCGAATCCTGCTTCCGGTGAGCGGCACGGAACGGTCTATCCGCGCGGCCGAGTTCGGGCTGGCCATCGCCGCCGCCACGGGTGCCCATTGCGCCCTCCTGCTGATCGTCGAGCCACGGCAGCTCAGGGCTTTCCCGCGCATCAGCGATCGCGGCAACGATCATCGGGAAGTGCTCGACAAGGTCGGCGCCATCGCCGACTTTTACGGTGTGCCCGTCGAGAAGGTGGTGCAGCAGGGGCCGTCGCCGGAACTGTCGATCCTGCGGCATGCGCGCAGCGGGCAATACAACCTGATCATGATCGGGGTGGGCCGATGGGCGAGCAGCAGCCTCTCCTACGGCAGCGTCGCCGACGCGCTGCTGCAAACGGCCGACAGGTCGTGCATCTTCATCGAGGCCGATCTGCCGCCCGGCGTGCTGCCGGCGAACCACGGCGGTTCCGGCAAAAGCGCGTAGCGGTTCTCACGATTCCCTAAAGCGGTCCCTGTCCCCTCCCATATGCGGAGGGAACAGGGAGTCCGCATCGGCAACTCAATTATAATTGTAATGAAACAATATACAGATTGACATGATCCATTGTCTCTTTCACGCTGATGTCACGGGCATCCGGCATGTGAAGGAGACGAAATCTCGATGATGGCGGTCACACCATTTGCGAAGCGCCGGTGCGCGCCATGACGGCGATGGTCACGCTTCGGGATATCGAGGCGGCGCAGCGGCACATTGGCGGCGAAATCCTGCGCACGCCGTTGCGGCCTTCCCATGCGCTGTCCCGGCTCGCGGGTGTTCCTGTCCATCTCAAGCTGGAAAACCGCCAGAAGACCGGCAGCTTCAAATTGCGCGGCGCCACCAATGCGATCCGTTCTCTGGGCGAGGAAGCGCGTTCGCGCGGGTTGGTGACCGCCTCCACCGGCAACCACGGCAGGGCCGTCGCCTTTGCCGCGCAGGCGATGGGCGCGCGGGCGGTCGTCTGCCTGTCGGCGCTGGTTCCTGCCAACAAGGTCGAGGCCATTCGCGGCCTCGGGGCGGATGTGCGCATCGTGGGAACGTCGCAGGACGACGCCATGCGCGAGGTCGAGCGTCTGGTGCGCGAGGAGGCAATGTGCTTCGTGCCGCCCTTCGACGATGCCGCCGTGATCGCCGGTCAGGGGACGCTCGGTCTGGAGATCGCGGACGACCTGCCGGAGACGGCTCTGGTTCTGGTGCCGCTGTCCGGCGGCGGGCTCGCTTCGGGCGTTGCCGCCGCGATCAGGGGCCGCCGGCCGGATGCCCGGATAATCGGCGTGTCGATGGAGCGCGGAGCGGCGATGGCGGCGAGCCTTGAAGCCGGGCGCCCGGTCGAGGTGCAGGAGGTCGAAACGCTGGCGGATTCGCTCGGCGGCGGAATCGGCCTCGACAACCGCCTGACCTTTCCGATGTGCCGCGCGCTGCTCGATGACGTGATCCTCCTCGACGAAGCGGAAATCGCCGCCGGCATCCGCCATGCGGCCAATGTCGAGGGCGAGGTCGTGGAGGGCGCGGGGGCGGTCGGCATCGCGGCCCTGCTCGCGGGCAGGATCAGGCCCCACGGCCCGACGGCGATCGTGGTTTCGGGGGGCAATATCGATCCGGCGGTTCATCGGGCGATTGTCGATGACGCCAAGGCGGGAGCAGCCTGATGGCGCGTGTACTCATCCTCACGGAAACCGATCTTCGCAAGGTCGTCCAACTCGACCGGGACGCGGTCGATTGCGTGGAACAGGCCTTCGTCGCGCTGGCGACGAAGGCGGTCGAGATGCCGCCGATCATGCGGCTGGATATTCCCGCCTCGCGCGGCGAGGTCGATGTCAAGACCGCCTATGTACCGGGTCTCGACAGTTTCGCCATCAAGGTCAGTCCCGGGTTTTTCAACAATCCGTCGCTAGGCCTGCCCAGCACCAACGGATTGATGCTGTTGCTGTCCGCCCATACCGGGCTGGTCGAGGCGGTCCTGCTCGACAACGGCTATCTGACGGATGTGCGCACCGCCGCCGCCGGCGCGGTGGCCGCGAAGCACCTCGCGCGCCCGGATGCCCGGATCGCGGCGATCCTCGGCGCGGGCATGCAGGCCCGTCTGCAATTGCGTGCGCTTGCGCTGGTCCGCCCGATCGAGGCGGCCCGGATCTGGGCGCGCGATGCGGCAAAGGCCGAACAGGCGGCGCGGGAACTGACGGCGGAACTCGGCTTTTCCGTTTCGGCGGAAGCGGATGCCGAGGCAGCCTGCCGGGACGCCGATATCATCGTGACGACCACGCCCGCGGACCGGCCCATACTCGACGCGGCATGGCTGCGGCCGGGCCAGCACGTCACAGCCATGGGTTCGGACGCCGAGCACAAGAACGAGATCGATCCGGCCGCCATCCCGCGCGCCGCGCCCTACGTCGCCGACAGTCTGAAGCAGACCCGGCGGCTCGGCGAACTGCATCACGCCATCGCCGCCGGACTGGCGACGGAGGCTGAGGATTTCCCCGAACTCGGCGCCGTCGTCTGCGGCCGCGCGGCGGGCCGCCGGTCGTACGAGGCGATCACCCTTTGCGACCTGACCGGAACCGGCGTGCAGGACACGGCCATCGCCACGCTTGCCCGCAAGCGCGCCGTTGTGGCCGGCGCGGGGCAGGCGATTGAAACTACAGCAGCATCAGGAGACCCATCGTGAGCGAACCGACCCTTCATTTCACCCGCTCCGAATATGCCGACAGGCTTGCCCGGACACGGCAGGCCATGGAAAAGGCCGGCGTCGATCTCGTCATCGTCACCGATCCGTCCAACATGAACTGGCTCACCGGCTATGACGGCTGGTCCTTCTATGTCCATCAATGCGTGCTGGTGCCGGGTTCCGGCGAGCCGATCTGGTACGGGCGCGGTCAGGATGCCAACGGCGCCAAGCGCACCGCGTGGCTCGGCCATGACAATATCATCGGCTATCCGGATCATTACGTGCAGTCCAATGAGCGTCATCCGATGGACCTGCTGTCCGGCATCATCGAGGAGCGCGGCTGGGGCAATGCCTCGATCGCGGTCGAGATGGACAATTACTGGTTCACCGCCGCGGCCTATGCCTCGCTCGTAAAGCATCTGCCGAACGCCCGCTTCAAGGACGCGCAGGGACTGGTGAACTGGCAGCGCGCCGTCAAGAGCGCGACGGAACTCGACTATATGCGCAAGGCCGGACGCATCGTCGAGGCCATGCACCGGCGGATCGTCGAGAAGGTCGAGCCGGGCATGCGCAAGTCCGATCTCGTCGCCGAAATCTACGATGCCGGCATTCGCGGCGTCGACGGCTTCGGCGGCGACTATGCGGCCATCGTTCCCCTGCTGCCGTCGGGCGCCGACGCCTCGGCACCGCACCTGACATGGGACGACAGGCCGATGAAGAGCGGCGAAGGCACCTTCTTCGAGATCGCCGGCTGCTACCGGCGCTATCATTGCCCGTTGTCGCGCACCGTATTCCTCGGCAAGCCGTCGCAGGCTTTCCTCGACGCGGAAAAGGCGACGCTGGAAGGCATGGAGGCCGGTCTCGCGGCCGCGAAGCCCGGCAACAGTTGCGAGGACATCGCCAACGCGTTCTTCGCGGTGCTGAAGAAATACGGGATCGTCAAGGATAACCGCACCGGCTATTCGATCGGCCTTTCCTATCCGCCGGACTGGGGCGAGCGGACCATGAGCCTGCGCCCCGGCGACCGCACGGAACTGCGGCCGGGCATGACCTTTCATTTCATGACGGGTCTCTGGCTCGAAACCATGGGCATGGAGATCACGGAAAGCATCGTCATCACCGAAACCGGCGTCGAATGCCTTTCCAGCGTTCCCCGCCGCCTCGTCGTGAAGTGATAGCCGGGATGAACGACATGACCATTCTTCCACGGCCATCACCGATCGCTCCGACCGTCGACTTCGACCGGGACGGCATCCAGCACGGCCATCTGCGCCTGCCGTGGTCGCGCGACGATTCCGCATGGGGATCGATCATGATCCCGATCTGCGTCGTCAAAAACGGGGAGGGGCCGACCGCGCTGCTGACGGGCGCCAACCACGGCGACGAATATGAAGGCCCGGTCGCGCTGTTCGACCTTGCCCGGACGCTGAAGCCGGAGGATGTCCGGGGCAGGGTCATCATCGTCCCGGCGATGAACTATCCCGCCTTTCAGGCGGGCACGCGCACGTCCCCGATCGACAGGGGCAATCTCAACCGGAGTTTCCCCGGCCGTCCCGACGGCGGCGTGACCGAGAAGATCGCCGATTACTTCACGCGCTTCCTGCTGCCGCGCGCCGATATCGTGCTGGATTTCCATTCGGGCGGCCGGACGCTCGATTTCCTGCCCTATGCGGCGGCGCATGCGCTGCCCGACAGGGAGCAGGAGAAAGCCTGTTTCGACGCGGTCGCGGCGTTTTCGGCGCCCTATTCCATGCGGATGATCGAGATCGACGCCGTCGGGATGTACGACACCACCGCCGAGCAGATGGGCAAGGTCTTCGTGACGACCGAGCTTTCGGGCGGCGGAACCATATCGGCGCGTACGGCTTCCATTGCCAGACGCGGCGTCATGAACGTTCTGAAGCAGGCCGGGATAGTCTCCGGCGCGCCGGAGATCGCGGCGACGCAATGGCTCGACATGCCGTCGTCGGATTGCTTCGTCTTTGCCGAGGCGGACGGGCTTTTCGAGCCGGTGCGGGAACTCGGCGACACGGTTGCGCAGGGAGAGATCATCGCGCGCATCCATCCGATCGGGCGTACCGGATCGGTACCCCTCGACTATCGCGCGGCGCTGGACGGTGTCCTTGCCGCGCGTCATTTTCCCGGCCTCATCAAGACCGGGGATTGCCTGGCCGTCGTGGCAGTCCTGACGAAGGCCCCCTGAAGTGCCGCGTCGCGACGGCGCGGCGCGGATTGCAATCCCGCCAAGGCGGAGACCCGGAAAACCGGGCAGCCAGATGGCGGGACCCAACCACAGAGGAGAGAACAATGAAATCGAATCTTTATCGCAGTCATGTCGCCAAAGGTCTGGCCGCCATCGGTCTGACGTTAGGCCTTGCCGTATCCGCCCATGCGGCCAGTCTGGAGCAGATCAAGAAGGACGGGTACATCCGTGGAGCGACGGCGAATGAAGTGCCCTACGGCTACATGGACACCAATGGTGCAGCCAAGGGCATCGGCCCGGACGTGGCGGCGGCGGTGTTCAAGTCCATGGGCGTCAAGGAGATCGACTGGACGGTGACGCCGTTCGGCTCGCTGATCCCGGGTCTGAAGGCCCGGCGCTTCGATTTCGTCGCCGCCGAGCAGAACATCCTGCCGGACCGCTGCAAACAGGTCCAGTTCACCACCCCGAATTCGAGCTACGGCGAGGGGCTGCTGGTGCCCAAGGGCAATCCGAAGAACCTGCATTCCTATGACGACATCAAGAAGGACCCGTCGCTGAAGATCGCGATCGTATCGGGCGCCGACCAGCTCGATTTCGCCCACGGCCTCGGCATCCCCGATTCCCAGATCGTCATGATCCAGGCCAATGCGGATGCGCCCTCCACGGTCCAGACCGGCCGCGCCGATGCCTATGCCGCAACCGAGCTCACGGTTGCGGAACTGGTGAAGAACGACACGAGCGGCAAGCTGGAGCAGGCCGAGCCGTTCACCGATCCGGTCATCAACGGCAAGTCCGTCAGAAGCTATGGCGGCTTCGACTTCCGGCCGGAGGACAAGGGCCTGTTCAAGGCGTTCAACACCGCGCTTGCCGCGTTCAAGAAGACGGACGACTACAAGAAGATCCTTATGTCGTACGGGCTGAGCAGCGAGAGCGTCGAGGCCGCGCGCACCAAGACCACCGCGGACCTTTGCGCGGGCAAGTGAAGCGAGCACGATCCGGCAGTGGCCTGCGGGCCGCCGCCGGATCGTCCGGCCTCTTCCCCTGCCTGGAGCATCGGACCGAAAAGTGGAATCCGGTTTTCGGATCATCCGATGCTCAAACAAAAAGATAGATCGTCACAATGCGCCTGATAAAGCGCACGACGATCTAACGGAGATGACCCGGACATGAACTGGACACACTATCTGCCGGTATTGCTGAAAGGCGCGGAGGTGACGGCCGTCATCGCCGTCGCATCGATGCTGCTCGGCGCGGTCCTGGCCTTTGCCGCCGGTCTGGCGCGTTTCGCCGGGGGGCGCCTGCTGTCGTGGATCGCGCTCACCTATATCGAGATATTCCGCGGCACGTCGCTGCTGGTGCAGCTCTTCTGGCTCTATTACGCGCTGCCGCTGATCGGGATTTCCTTCGATCCCGTCACGACCGGCATCGTCGGTCTGGCGCTCAACATCGGGGCCTATGGCGCGGAAGTGGTGCGCGGCGCGCTGCAATCCGTTCCCGATACGCAGCACGAGGCGGCGAGGGCGCTGAATTTCCGGCCGCGGCAGGCGCTGTTCCATATCGTCCTGCCGCAGGCCGTGGTCGAGATGATGCCGGCCTTCGGCAACCTCGCCGTCCAGAACCTGAAGGATACGGCGCTGGTGTCGCTGATCTCCATCAGCGACCTGACGTTTCAGGCGCAGCAATTGCGCAATATCACGCTGGACAGCGTCACCATCTATTCGCTGACGCTCGTGGGGTATTTCATCATGGCGCTGGTTCTGGCCGGCTTCATGCGCTGGGTGGAGAGGCTCTGCCGCCGCGGTGCGGCTTTCCCAGGGAGGGTGCCGGCATGATGTACGGTTTCGCCTGGGATACGTCCTCGACACTGGCCTTCGCGTGGTCGATCCTGCCGATCCTCGGCATCGGCCTGATCGTCACGCTGGAGGCGGCGGCGGCCGGATTTGCCATCGCCCTCGTTCTCGGCCTCGTCTTCGCGCTGCTGCGGCGCAGCCGCTTCGCGGTGATCTCGTGGCCCACGGCCTTCATCATCGAGTTCCTGCGCGACACGCCGCTGCTGGTGCAGCTTTTCTTCCTCTATTACGTTCTGCCGAATTACGGCATCGTCCTGCCCGCCTTCCTGACCGGCGCGCTGGCGCTCGGCCTGCAATATTCGGCCTATACGTCGGAAGTCTATCGCGGCGGGCTGGATGCCGTGCCGGTCGGGCAGTGGGAGGCCGCGACGGCGCTCAATCTCACGCGCGGGCGCACCTATCGGGACATCATCATCCCGCAGGCGATCCCGCGCATCGTGCCGGCGATGGGCAACTATCTCGTCTCCATGCTCAAGGAAACGCCGGTCCTGTCGGTCGTCACTGTGGTCGACATGCTCAACCTCGCCAATCTCATCGGCGACCGTACCTTCGAATATCTGGTGCCGCTCTCCCTCGTCGGCCTGATCTTCCTCATCCTCACGCTCGTCTGCTCGGCGGCCATCCACTGGCTGGAGAAGACGTTGCCGAAAAACGGGATTGCCCTCAGATGACGCAGCAGCCTCTTATCCGCTTTCAGGACGTCACCAAGCGCTACGGCAGCCTCACCGTGCTCGACCGGTTCTGTTTCGACGTCGCGCCCGGCGAGAAGGTGACGTTGATCGGGCCTTCCGGTTCCGGCAAATCGACGGTGCTGCGCATCCTGATGACGCTCGAACCGTTTCAGGAGGGGACGCTGCATATGGCCGGCATGTCCTATCATCAGGAAAACGGCCGCGGGCCGTTTCAGGCCGGCGAGGCGCATCTGCGCCAGATCCGCACCCATGTCGGCATGGTGTTCCAGAGCTTCAACCTGTTCCCGCACATGACGGTGCTGCGCAACATCGTCGAGGCGCCAATGCGGGTGCTGGGTCTGGGGCGAACAGAAGCCGAATGCCGCGCGGTGGATCTGCTGCGCATGGTCGGGCTTTCGGAGAAGAAGGACCACTATCCGAGCCAGCTTTCCGGCGGCCAGCAGCAGCGCGTGGCGATTGCCCGCGCGCTCGCCATGCGGCCGCGCGTGCTATTGTTCGACGAGCCGACCTCGGCGCTCGACCCGCAGCTTGTCGGCGAGGTGCTCGGCGTCATCCGCGATCTCGCGCACGAGCACGACCTCACCATGCTGCTCGTCACCCACGAGATGCGCTTCGCGCGCGAGGTCTCCGACCGCGTCTGCTTCTTCGACAAGGGACGCATCTGCGAACAGGGGAAGCCCGAGGAGATCTTCAGCGCGCCAAAGGAAGAACGCACCAAGGAATTCCTGCGCTCCGTCCTCTAGCGACTAAACGATGGACCCCACGTCGAAGACGGGGGGCAATTGCTCGAAGACGCCGCGAACGGTCTCCAGCGCCGAGCGCAGGGCCGGGTGCGACAGGCGGCCGCCAAGGCAGATGCGGATGCCGCCGGCCGGGCGCTCCCCGCCGGAGACGAACGGATCGGAAGGCGTGACGGCGACACCCTTGCGGGCAAGCGCGCGGACTAGACCCTCTTCCGTCCATCGCTCGGGCACCGACAGCCACGCGCATAGCGACAGGGGATGACTGCCGGCCACGAAGGGCGCCAGCACCGCCGACACGATTGCCTGCCGGGCCTCGGCCTCGCTTCTCTGGATGGCGATCAGGGCTTCGGCCGTCCCGTCCATAACCCAGCGCGACGCCATTTCGGCAACGACGTTGGTGGCGCTCCATGCGGTGACCCGGAGGATCGAGGCGGCGCGGATGGAATAGTGCCCCGGCACGACCAGATAGCCGGTGCGCAACCCCGTCATGACCGACTTCGTGAAGCTCGTCACGAAGAAGCCGAGTTCCGGCAGCAGGTCCGTCATGGAAGGCAGCGGGTCGCGCAGCATCGGCTTGTAGACTTCGTCCTCGATGACGAAGATGCCGTGCCGGCGCGCTATGTCGGCAATCGCATGCCGGCGTTCCGCTCTCATGACATGACTGGTGGGGTTGCCGAGCGAGGGAATGATGACGAGAGCCGACACGTCCCCGACCGCGCAGGCGGCCTCGAACGCATCGGGCAGGATTCCCTCGCGGTCGGTCGGAAGGCCGCGCAGGGTGAAGCCCAGCACATTGGCAAGGCCGATGATGCCGTGATCGGTCAGGTTCTCGGTCAGCACCACGTCGCCGGGCCGCACGACCGAGGCCACCGCCAGAAAAAGACCGTGGGCCGCGCCGTTGGTGATGAGAATCCGGTCGGGATCGGCATTGACCGATAGCTTCGCCAGCCAGACCCGCGCAGCGGCGCGGTGGGCGTCGAGGCCGGCGATCGGGCGGCACGGCCGCATGAAGCTGCTGTTGTCGCTCCCGGCAAGGGCCCGCATGAGTTCACGCGCCGCGCGCTCGTGCGCCTCCGTATAGGCGGCCCGGATGATGGAAAGATCGGCGCTGCCGCTCGGGTCGCGGTCGAGCATGAAACTGTCGGCGCGCTCGGTGACGCGGCTGCGCACGAAGGTGCCGCGGCCCACTTCCCCGCGCAGATAGCCGCGCCGTTCCGCCTCCTTGTAGCTGAGGCTCACGGTCTGGACCGATATGCCCAGCATATGGGCGAGATCGCGATGCGGCGGCATCCGCGTGTGAACGGGCAGGACGCCATCGTCTATGTCGGCAATGATCTTGTCGGTGAGCTGCTTGTGCTTGGTCACGCCCTTGCGAAGCTGAAGGGCTGGTTTCCAGGCACCGTTGTCCTGGCCGTTTGAATCATGACGATACATGGATTGATCCGCTACAATCGGGATAATCCATGTACACCATTCCATGGGGCATGGCGATGGCGGAATGAAATCGCGCAACGCATTGTCAACAACGCATTGCGCGATCGCTTCGCGGAGCAGGGCGGCATTCCTGCCGCCCGAAGCTGGTTCAAAGGTTTGAAAACACGCTTTCGACCGCGTCGGCGGTGGCCTTCACGACCACATCGGCCTCCTCGCGCGTCAGGCACAGCGGCGGCGCGAAGCCGAGTATATCGCCCTGCGGCATGGCCCGGCCGATCACGCCGCGCTCCAGCAGGGCCGCCGCCACCTGCGGCCCGACCTTTTTCGCCGGGTCGAAGAACCTGCGATCATCCCTGTCTTCGACGAATTCGATGGCCGCCATCAGCCCGTCGCCGCGCACTTCGCCGACATGCCGGTGGCCGCCGACCGCATCGGCAAGCGCGGCGCGGAAATAGGCGCCCGTCGAGCCGGCATTTTCCACGATGCCCAGTTCGTCGATCAGTTCGAGATTGGCGACGCCGGCGGCCGCGCAGATCGGATGGGCGGAATAGGTCCAGCCATGGCCGATGGCGCCAAGCTCGTCCGAACCCTTCACCAGAACCTCCCATACCTTGTCCGAAACGATGGTGCCGGAAAGCGGCGCATAGGCGGAAGTCAGCCCCTTGGCGATGGTGATCAGATCGGGCTTCATGCCGTAATGCACCGAGCCGAACATCGTGCCCAGACGGCCGAAGCCGGTGACCACTTCGTCGGCCACGAGCAGGATGTCGTATTTGTCGAGCACGGCCTGAATCTTCTGCCAGTAGGTCGTCGGCGGCGGAACGATGCCGCCCGTGCCGAGGATCGGCTCGCCGATGAAGGCGGCAATCGTTTCGGGGCCTTCGGCGAGGATCATTTCCTCCAGCTTGTCGGCGCAATATTGCGCGAACTGCTCCTCGTCCATCGACCGGTCCGGGCGGCGGAAGAAATAGGGCGCTT
Source organism: Rhizobiales bacterium 63-22 (assembly GCA_001898995.1). GTDB lineage: Bacteria > Pseudomonadota > Alphaproteobacteria > Rhizobiales > Rhizobiaceae > Brucella. The sequence goes on from MKVZ01000003.1 coordinate 176,601, forward strand.
CCGTATGCAGGATCGGCGCGCGGGGCAGGTCGAAGGCCTTGTGGAAGACCTCCAGACCGGTGAGGCTTCCCGTCATGACGCCCGAGCCGTGATAGCCGCGCCAGCGCGAGATGATCTTCTTCTTTTCCGGCCGGCCCAGAATGTTGTTGTAGTACCAGATGAGCTTGATGTTGGTCTCGTTGGCGTCCGAGCCGGAAAGGCCGTAATAGACGCGGCTCATGCCGGGCGGCGCGCGGTCGATGATCATCTTGGACAGCGTGATCGAGGCTTCCGTGCCGTGGCCGACATAGGCGTGGTAATAGGCGAGGTTTTTCGCCTGCTCGGCAATCGCGTCGGCTATTTTCTGCCGGCCATAGCCGACATTGACGCAGTAAAGGCCGGCGAAGGCGTCGAGGCTTTTCCGGCCGTCGGTATCGGTAATGTAGACGCCCTCGGCCCCGGAGATGATGCGGTTCGGGCTTTCGCCGCGCGCGTGCATTCCCATATGGGTCGAGGGATGAAAGAAGTGGTCCCTGTCCCAGGCGTTCAGTTCGTTGCGCTTGTCCAGCATGATGTTTTCCTTTTCTGAAACGGGATGGGGCGTCAGGCGGCCGTGTCGACGCACAGATATTTGAGTTCGGTGAAGGCTTCGATGCCGTGGCGGGAGCCTTCCCGGCCGAGGCCGGATTGCTTCCAGCCGCCGAAGGGGACCGGGCCGCCCGTGATCTTCACGCGGTTTATGGCCACCATGCCGTATTCCAGCGCCCGGCCCAGCCGCATCTGCCGCGCGCCGTCCCTGGTCACGACATAGGCGACGAGGCCGTATTCCGTATCGTTGGCGCGGGCGACGACCTCGGCCTCGCTGTCGAAGGCAGTCACCGCTGCGACGGGGCCGAAGGTTTCCTCGCGCATGATCAGGGCGTCCGGCGAGGGATCGACGAGCAATGTCGGCTCGAAGAAGAGCGGACCGGCCGGATGGCGCTTCCCGCCCGTGACAAGCCGCGCGCCGCGCTTCAGCGCGTCGGCGACCTGTTCCTCGACTTTCGCGACGGCGCGCTCGTGCATGAGCGGGCCGATATCGACGGCATCGTTCAATCCGTTCCCGACCCGGAGCGCCGCGATACGCTTGCCGAAGGCCGCGACGAAGGCGTCCATGATCGCGCGCTGAACGAAGATGCGGTTCGCGGCCAGACAATCCTGCCCGGATGTCGCGAATTTGGCGGCGATAGCGATATCGACGGCCCGGTCGAGATCGGCATCGTCGAAGACGATCAGCGGCGCGTGGCCGCCAAGCTCCATTACCAGCCGCTTCATGCTGGCCGCGCATTGGCCGGCGATCTGTTTCCCGATGCCCGTCGAGCCGGTGAAGCTCAAGGCCCTGACCCGCGCATCGTCGCAAAAGGCGCCGACGATGGTCGCGGCATCGCCGGTGAGCACGTTGAAGACGCCGGAGGGAAGACCGGCGCGTTCGCCCAGTTCCGCAAGCGCGAGCGCCGACAGCGGCGTTTCCGAAGACGGGTGCGCCACGACGGTGCATCCGGCGGCGAGTGCCGCGGCGGCCTTGCGTGTGATCATGGCGGCGGGAAAGTTCCATGGCGTGACGATCCCGACGACGCCCAGCGCCTCCCGGCGCACGATCATCTCGGTATCGGGCAGGTGACTGGTCACGCCCTCGATATTGATCCTTTTGGCTTCCTCGGCGTACCATTCGATAAAGCCTGCGGCATAGTCGATTTCGCCGCGGGATTCGGCCAGCGGCTTGCCCTGTTCCAGCGTCATGACGAGCGCCAGATCCTCCCGCGCCTCGATCATCAGTTCGTACCATCTGCGCAGGATCGCCGCGCGCTGCTGCGGCAGGAGCGAACGCCAGCCGGCAAAGGCCTTCGCCGCCGCGTCGACGGCGGCGAACGTCTCGGCCCTGTCGAGGCTGGCGACCCATGCAAGCGTTGCGGAAGACGCGGGATCGGCGACCTCGAAGCTTCCGCCGGCCTTGCCCGCGACCCAACGGCCGCCGACATAGGCAAGGTCTCGCAGCAAATGCCGGTCGCTCAGCCTCGACAGGGCTTCATGACGGGCGGTGCGGGCGTGGAGCGCGGTCATCGGCAGGCCTCTTTTTCCAGATGTCCTATGCTCCCACGAAATGCCGCGAGAGATTGTCCATTGGCGATGGCCGGAGCAGACAAAGGGCCTAAAGAGAGAGGGGCCGGTAGAGAGTCTCTCTATTCGTCGCCGCGCGATTCTGGGGAAAGCAGGTCCGTGACCGGGAGCGTCGCTTCCTCTTTCACGGTCTTGGTCACGATATAGGTGAAATAGCGCTCGATGCCGATGTCGCGGTCGAGGAGGCCGTCGATCAGGCGCTGATAGGCATCGATATTGGCGGCCATGATCTTGAGGATGTAATCGACGCCGCCGCCGACCGCCCAGCAGGCCACGATCTCGGGCGTGGCCGCGACCGCGCGTTCGAAGCGGTCGAAGTCGGCCTGCCGGTGATTGGCGAGGGTGAGTTCGACCATGACGCTGGCGATCGGAGCCAGCCGGCGCAGCGACAGATGCGCATGATAGCCGGTGATGATGCCGGCTTTTTCCAGCTTCCGCAGGCGCAGCCAGCAGGGCGTGGGCGACAGGCCCGCCTTTTCCGCCAGCGCCAGCTTGGTGATGCGGCCATCGCGCTGAATGGCGTCCAGTATCCGCAGATCGATTGCGTCAAGTTTCATTTTCGAGAACTGCTATATGTCCACCCATGGTTCCGTGACCAATGGCATTCAAAAGCCGGACTGACAAGCGCCATCCGGCTTCAGGGCCGGAAAGGGATCACGCTCCCGCGTTCGATCAGGGGCGCTTGCAGCACGATGCGCGCGGGCACGTCGTTTCCACCGCCGAGATGCAGGAGCATGCGTTCGGCCGCCGCCCGGCCCATCTCATAAGCCGGGTTCACGATGCCGGTGATCGGAGGCTGAAAGACCGAATACCAATCCTGATCGTCGAAGGCGATGAGCGAAATGTCGTCCGGGACGCGCAATCCGGCCTTTTTCAGCCCGACCAGCGCGCCGAGGGTCATCATGTTGTTCGTCACGAAAAGCGCGGTCGGACGATCCGGCAGCCGCGTCAATGCGCCCATCGCTTTTTCTCCGCCGGTCGCCAGAAGATCGGCGCGAAAGACATAGTCTTCCCGGAATTCCATGCCGGCCATCATCAGCGCCTCGCGATACCCCTCCAGCCGCTGCACGTCGAAGGAGGCGATGAGCGGGCCGGTGACGATGCCGATATGCCGGTGGCCATGACCGACGAGGTATGAAACCGCCGTCCGGGCCGCCGCCCGGTTGTCGATCACAACGGCGTCGAGATCGAGGTTCGCAATGTCGGAATCCACCAGCACCACCGGTATGCCCTGGCTTTGCGCCCGCAGGATATGCGTGCCCGCCATGGCCGACGAAGCGATGATCATGCCGTCGATCTGCTTCTTGGCCAGCAGTCCCACCAGCTCCTTTTCACGCTCTATCCTGTTGCCGCTATTGGCGAAAATGACGCTATACCCATCTTCCGCGAGGCGCGACTCCACCCCGCTCGCCACGCCGCCGAAGAAGGGGTTGGAAACATCGGCGACGACCAGCCCCACGGTGTGGGTCTGCCGGCTGCGCAGGCTCGCCGCTACCGAGTTGACGACATAGCCGAGGCGCTGCGCGGTCTCCGTCACCAGCGCCGCCGTCTCCGCGGCGTAGCCGCCTTCCATGCCGGAGAGCACGCGCGACACCGTCGCCTTGGAAACCCCCGCCACTCTGGCGACGTCGTCCATCGTCGGCCGCCTGATGCGGCCATCCGCTTTTTCCGGAGGTCTGGCGCGCGTTTTCTTCTTCATTTACGCGGAATCGGTCAGCACCTTTTCAGGGCTGGCGATCTGGTTGCCGATCAGGACGAGGATATCGGGTTCGATCTGGCCGTCGTCGACATCGAACGTACCGCAGCGGACGATCATCTGGCGCAGCGGAATGTCGCGTGTAATGCGCTCGAGCACCACTCTCGAAGCGGTCGGCTTGCCGCTCGACGTGCTGTAGGAACTCTGGATGCCGGTCAGGAAGCGCTGGCCGGGACGTTGCAGGCACGAGAAAGCCGCGTGGCCGATGCAGCTTTTCATGACCCGCTCATATTCGATATTGAACAGACAGCCGGACAGGGCGGTCATCACGCCATCGTATTTCAGCGTGGTCAGGCGCTGCGAGCCGTTGGAGCGATGCCGGATGCGCTCCAGCAGGCGGGTGACGAAAACGCCGTCCTTTTCCCGGATGGAGAACAGGCTGCGGAGGACGCGGCCGGAGCCGTCGAAAGTGTAGTTGTAGCGGAAATAGAAACCCTCGTATTTCTTCAGAATGTCGTTGCCCGGATGCAGGAGGGCGGAGATCGCTTCGAGCGGGCTGTTCCCGTCGCCGTCCGAAACGGTCCGCCGGCCGGCGCGATGGCCTTCCACGATGGCGCGCAATTCTGAAGGCGGCAGGAATATTTCGTCGATGTCCACGCCGAAGAAATCCGATGTGCGCTTCAGCACATGGATGGAGGGATTGATCTGCCCCGAAAGATACTTGTTGAACTGCTGCCGGTTGACGCCGATCTTGCGGCAGACATGCGAGATGGAGGGGTAGAACGAGCACAGATATCTGAGGTTTACGGAAATGAACCCCGACTGCGGATCGGGTTTGCGGGACGCCGTTTGTACAGAAGACTGCCGTGCCAAGAGCGCTCTCGCCGGATTTTGAGCATATGTGCTTAAACTAGCGGAGAATTGCGAAATTGTCCAATACCTTATGTGCGGTATTGTCTCCCTCGACAACAACGCTTTTCTGCCGGGAGCCGGTTCGCGGGGACCGGGCAGCTACGCTTGAGGGTGCGTCATGTTTCATTCCTCTCCCGAGCCGGGCATCGCGCCTTCCGATCCGTCGTGGTGGTTCGCGGATGCGCTGAAGCAGGAGGGCGGCGAGCCGCCCGCGCCCGGCCTGACCGGAGAGATCGCCGTCGACGTCGCTGTGGTGGGCGGCGGTTATACCGGAATGTGGACGGCGCTGGCCCTCAAGAGACGCAAGCCCGATCTTCGCGTCGCGCTCATCGAGGCGTCGCTGTGCGGCGGTGAGGCCAGCGGCAAGAACGGCGGCGTCGTGCACGGCTACTGGGCGTCGCTGCCCGGACTGATCGAACTTCTGGGCCCCAACGGCGCGCTGGCCATCGCGCGTGCCGGCGCCAGAGCGCAGGCCGGGCTTCGCGCATTCGCGAAGGAGGCCGACCGCGACGTCTGGCTGCGCGAGGGCGGCAGCCTGCGCGTCTCCACCACGCCGTCGCAGGATATCAAGGTGGCGCGCATGGTCGAGGCGGCGCGCGGGCTGGGCGTGGCGGACATGGCGCAGCCACTGTCCCCGGCGGAACTGGCCGCACGCTTCCGGTCGCCGGTTTTACGCGGCGGGGTATACCTGCCGGAAGGCGGCACGGTCCACCCCGCCCGGCTCGCCCGCGCCCTGCGCAAGGCCGTCATCCGCGCCGGCGTTCAGCTTTACGAGAACACGCGCATGACCGGTCTCGACAGGAGCACCGGGAGCGCCCCCAGCCGGGTGCGCACGGCGCAGGGCCAGATCGTCGCCCGCGAGGTCGTGCTGGCGACCAATGTGGGGCTGGCCTCCGATCCGCATATCAAGCCCCATGTGACGGTGTTCTCCAGCTTCGCGCTGATGAGCGAGCCGGCGCCCGACAGGCTGGAGGCAATGGGCTGGACCGACGATCTCGGCATCGCCGACCTGCGCATGTTCGTGCATTATTTCCGCAAGACCGCGGACGGCCGCGTCCTGATCGGAACAGGGGGAGGGCCGCTCGGCTATAACGGCAACCCCGCAGCCCGGCATCTTCGCGAGGACAAACCGGCCGTCGTGCGCGTGGAACGGGGACTGAAGCGCCTGATCCCGGCATTCGCGGACGTGCCGGTCGCCGGATCGTGGGGCGGTCCCATCGATATCTCCTCCGACCGCATTCCGTTCTTCGGGACCTTTCCCGGCACGCGGGTTCATTATGGCTGCGGCTTTTCCGGGCACGGGGTCAATCCCACCTATATCGCCGGCCAGTGCCTGGCCTCGCTGGCGCTGGGCGAACGCAACATGTGGACCAGCCTGCCGCTGTGCACGCGCGACCTGCCGCGCCTGCCGCCCGAGCCGTTTCGCTTTCTCGGCGGCTACGCCATCCGGCGGGCGATCATTTCCTGCGAGGATGCCGAGGAACGCGGGGAGAAGGGATCGCCGCTCGCCCGTGGCGTGTCCATGCTCCCGCGTCTCTTCGGCCTCAGGATCGGCACGCGCTGAAACTGCTGGTTGCTAAAAGCATAATTACCCTCCTTTATGTAGAATTTTCAAGATATGGCGGCGTATCACGAAAGAAACTCCTTTAGATGGGGGTTCGTTCTTTTGTTTTTTCAATCTATACAATAATCGTAACTTTCATTGCGCACATATGCGTCAATATGCAAAAGATTGCGAAATTGAAAGCCCGGATGCTTGTTGTAGAATTCATAAAGTAACTTTCGGAGGCGAAGCCTGAAGCATTCCGGGCTGGCCTGGTGCGAAATGCCTGAAAACAACGAGATGGAGCGGAGGCTTTCAGTGAAGTGTGATGCGATCGTAATCGGTGGCGGCGTCGTGGGCCTGAGCGCCGCGCTGTGCCTTCTGGAAGCCGGATTGAAGCAAGTGCTGATCCTGGAGCGTCAGGTTCTGGCGTCGGGCGGCACAGGACTGGGCACGGGGTCGGTCCATACGCAGCGGTGGTTCGCCACCGACTCCGACCTCGTCCTGCGCAGCAAGCACATTATTTCGCAGATTTCTGAGCGCAGCGGCGGGGTGTTCCAGCTTTTCAGCGTCGGGCGGCTCACCGTGGTGGGTGAGGCCGATGCGCAGATCGTGGTCGATTACGGCCGGCACCTGCGCGATTGCGGCATCGAGGCGGTCGAGCTTTCGCCCGAGGCCCTGCTCAAGCGCTATCCGGGCATGAACGTCTCCGACGTCGGCGCGGCCCTGTTCACGCCCGAGGACGGCGTGGTCTATCCTCCCGCGATGATCTGGGCGCTGGCCGGCGCGATCCGGCGGGCCGGCGGCAATATATGGGAGGGCTGCGGCGCGAGCCGCATCGTCATCGAGAACGGCGCGACGCGCGGGGTGCAGCTATTGAACGGCGACGTGCTGGAATGCGGCCGCGTGGTGGTGGCCGCCGGGGTCTGGTCGCGGCGCGTGCTGCAATCCTCGGGGCTCGACCTCGCGCTCAAGCATTCCATCACCCACAACACGGTCGTCACCGTCGGGCGCGTCGATCGCTGGAGCGAGGTGCCGTCGCTGCTCGACGGCGTGCAGGGGATCATCGCCATCCCGCGCAACCCCGGCACCATCATGTCCGCCAACACGGCCGGCGAATACGAATCGCCGAGCGCCACCGCCGAACGGGTGCTGAACGCGACCACGGTCGAACTGCGCGAGGCGAGCGAGGTTTTCCGGCAGGAAACCGCCGTCCAGCAGCGTGAGGTGATGATGCAACTGCGCCACCGCTACAGGGACTACGACATTCGCGGCGTCGTCGGCCACTGGGCCGGCCTTCTGGACGGGACGCCCGACAACCATCCCTATATCGGCCCCTATCCGGGCGTCGGCGGCCTGTGGGTTGGCTGCGGCCTCACCGGCTACGGCGTGCAGCGCGGCCCCGGCGTGGGCGAGACGCTGGCCGCGCTCGCCATGGACAAGGAGCCGCAGGTGGACGTCAGTCATTACGGTCTGGGGCGCTTCGACGCGAAGCGCGACTTCAGGATCGACCTCAGCAGCGACAATCCATTCGCGGGATTCAGGACCACGCCCGCATGATGAAGGAAGTTTTGCATTCGCCACACGGAAACCGGAACAGGGAGGGACGAAAGACGGCACGTTTTATAAGGTGAGCGAAGCCGCCGGACCGGGTCCGGGCTTCTGCTTCCCGCAAGTCCTGCCCGACAATACCTGCATTGAAACAACAAATAACAGCAATGTAGTTCAGGGAACACAGAGGAGATTCATGCGATGAAACTTGCAAAGCTTGTCAGTCTGCTGGCCGCCGGGGCTTTTGCCCTTTTCGGCGTCGTCGGCGTCTCTTCCGCCCTAGCGGCGGATCCGGTCACCATCGCCTATCAGCCGCTCGTTGCCATCCCGCAAGGCGCGATGAAGCAGGAAAAATGGTTCGAGAAAGCCGCCGGCGTACCGGTGGAGTGGAAGAATTTCAGCTCCGGCGCCGACGTCAACACCGCCTTCGCCGCCGGCGCGGTCGATATCGGGCTGGTCGGCCTGCCGGCCTTTGTGTCGGGCGTGGCGCAGGGCATTCCCTACAAGCTGATCATGCTCTACGACGTGCCCGGCTCCATGTCGGGCCTGGTGGTGCGCGAGGGATCGGGCATCAAGACGGTGGCCGACCTCAAGGGCAAGCGCATCGGCGTGCCGTTCGGCTCGGGCGCCGACTACATGCTGCAGGGCGCGTTGAAGGAAAACGGCCTGACGGCGGATGACGTCTCGCTGGTCAACCTCCAGCCGCAGCCCATCGTCGCCGCCTGGACCACGGGCCAGATCGACGCCGCCTATATCTGGTCGCCGATCCTGACCAAGCTTCTGGAGCAGAAGGGCAAGCTGATCCTCACCGACGGCGACATGGCCAAGAAGGGCTATTTCGCCGGCGACGTCGGGCTGGTGTCCGACAAGTTTGCCAAGGAGCATCCCGACCTGGTCAAGGCCTGGGTGGAACAGAACCTGCGCGCGGTGGCTTGGGTCAACGGCGACAAGCCCGGCGTCTATGACGCGATGATGAAGGAGTACGAGCTGACGCCGGAGCAGTTCAAGCTGTCGGCGCTGCCGCCGGCCAACGTCTTCCCGACGCGTGACGAGCAGCTCGCGCCGCAATGGTTCGGCGATGGGGCCAAGGGCATCATCAAGGCTTCGGCGCGCATCGGCGAGTTCCTCAAGGCCAACAAGCTCATCACCACGGCGCCGACCGAAGCGCAGTTGACCGAGCGGGTGGATCCGGGCTTTCTTGAAAAGGCGACCACTCCGAAAGCGCCTTGACCGAACCATAAGGCGGGCGGCGCGGCGGACGCGCCGTCGCGCCACGGGGTCATCCTGTCCATTCGCGCAAATGGAGACGCAAGCTCATGGGCGACAAGAACTCCAATAATACTTCCTATCCCCGTTACGTGATCTGGGGGGTCAGCGGCCTGTCCGTTCTGGCCTTCCTCGTCATCTGGGACGTGGCCGCGAATTCCGGCGGTGTTTCGGCCACCTTCCTGCCCTCGCCGTCGGCTGTCTGGGGAGCGCTGGTCGACGCGCAGACGCAGGGCTATCGCGGCTTCACCATCCTCGACCACACCGCCTTCAGCCTCTACCGCGTCTTTTCGGGCTTCGCGCTCGCGGTGCTGCTCGGCGTGCCGGTCGGCCTGCTGATGGGCCGCTACGAGCTTCTCCATGCCGCCATCGATCCCTTCGTGGAGTTTTTCCGGCCGCTGCCGCCGCTCGGCTACTACATGTTGCTGGTGCTGTGGCTGGGGATCGGCGAATCGTCGAAGATCGTGCTTCTGTTCCTCACCGGCTTTCCGGTCATGGTCGTGTCGGCCTCGGCGGCGGTGCGTAACGTGCAGCAAAACCACCTCAGGGTCGCCCGTTCGCTCGGCCTCAACGAACGGCAGGTGTTTTGGTCGGTGATCTTCCCGTCCACGCTGCCGGCCCTTTTCACGGCGGCGCGGTTGACCATCGGCGTTACCTTCGGTTCGCTGGTCGCCGCCGAAATCGTCGCCGCAACGCGGGGCCTCGGCTTCGTGATCCTCAATTCGAGCCAGTATCTTCGTACGGAGTATGTCTTCATGGGAATTCTGATCGTCGGCGTGATCGCCATGATCCTTGACAAGCTGGCCTCGACGGTCGAGCGCTGGGTGGTGCCATGGGCGGGCAGGGGATGAGCATGCACGGTTCCTTCACATCCGGGCGCGCGGCGGTATCCACCGACGTGCCGCTTCTCGATCTGCGCGGCATCAAGGTGCAGTTCGGCGACCTCATGGCGCTGGGCGGCATCGACCTGCAAATCAGGGAGGGCGAATTCGTCGCCGTCGTCGGCCCGTCGGGCTGCGGCAAGAGCACGCTGATGCACGTCATCGCCGGCTTCACGCGGCCCACCGGCGGCTCGATCCTGCTCAACGGCAAGCCGATCACCGCGCCCGGCGCCGACCGCACGGTGGTGCTGCAACAGGCGACGCTGTTTCCATGGCTCACGGTGCGCAAGAACGTGGAGCTGGGGCCGCGCGCCCGCGGCGTGCCGGAAAAGGAGCGCAATCGCCTCGTCGAGCATTATCTGGAGCTGGTCGGCCTGTCGAACGCCATGAACCGGCGGCCCTACGAATTGTCGGGCGGCATGCAGCAGCGCGTGTCGCTGGCCCGCGCGCTCGCCAACGACACCAAGATCCTGCTGGTGGACGAGCCATTCGGCGCGCTGGACGCGCTGACGCGGGAAAAGATGCAGCGCGAGATCGTGCGCATCTGGCACGAGACGGGCAAGACGGTGCTGTTCATCACCCATGACGTGGAGGAAGCCGCCTTCTGCGCCACCTCCATCGTGGTGATGGGCGCCAATCCCGGCCATGTCATCGAGCGGATCGACGCGCCCTTCTCGCGCATGTACGCCACGCACCAGATGAAGGCGCGCGCCATCCGCTCGCTGCCCGATTATATCGAACTGCGCGAAAGCGTGCTGCGCAAGGTGCTGGGACCGGAGGTGGACGAGGACTGAGGCCCGGCTTCTACGGCGGCCTACCGCGTGAGCCGGGCAAAATCCGCGATGGTCTTTCCGGGGCTTTTACAACGCGCTTGGAGCGCCGATCCGATGGGATCAGATCGGCGCTCTATCTATTTGTTTTTACGCGCATCTATTCCGAAAACCGTTTCACACTTTTCGGGACGCGCTGAGCGCCGCCTCGACCGAGGCGAGGAAGCGGTCGGCCTCGGGCTTCTTCAACACCAGCGGCGGGCGGATTTTCAGAATGTTGGCCCCCGGCCCGGTGGCGCTGATCAGCACGCCGTTGCGGCGCATGTGGTTGACCAGCGACGCGGCCATGCGGGCGTTGGGCGCGTTGGTTTCGCGGCTCTCCACGCATTCGACCGCGAGGAACAGGCCGGCCCCGCGCACGTCGCCGACATCGTCGCGGCCCGCCGTCAGTTGCGTGAGACCCTGCTTGAGGTAGAGGCCTACGTCGCGGGCGTTTTCCAGGAGGCCTTCCTCCTCGATCACGTCGAGCACCGCCATGCCGGCGGCGCAGGCGACCGGGTTGCCGCCGAAGGTGTTGAAATAGCGCGTCTTGGCGCCGAATTCCGCCACCAGTTCGGGCCGGAGCGCCACGCCCGCCACCGGAAAGCCGTTGCCCATGGGCTTGCCCATCGTCACCATGTCGGGGACGACGCCATGGCGCTGGAAGCCCCAGAATGCCTCGCCGGTGCGGGCGAAGCCGGGCTGCACCTCGTCGGCGATGAACAACCCGCCCTCGGCGCGGATCAGGTCGACGGCGGGTTTCAGGAAACCGGCCGGATCGGGATAGAGCCCATCGCTCGAAAAGATGGTGTCGACGATGAAGGCGGCCGGCTCGATCCCGTCGGCGCGCATGGCGGCGATGGCCTGCGCCAGATCGGCGGCGAGGCGCGCGCCCTGCTCGGCCGGGGGCACGAACAGCGCGTTGGGGGCGGGGATCATGCGCACCCGCTTGCCGCGCGGCACGAAATCGCCGAGCGAGGGCGAGATTTCCGCCACCGCCTCGGTCAGGCCGTGATAGGCGAGCTTCGTCACGATGACGCCCTGCCGGCGGGTGAAGGCGCGCGTGATGCGCAGCGCGAGGTCGTTGGCCTCGGAGCCGGTGCAGGTGAACATCATGTGCCCCAGCGCCATATTCCCTGTAGTTTGCGGCATGGTGGCGAGAAGCCGCTCGGCATAGGCGACCACGCCTTCGTGCAGGTAGCGCGTGTGGGTGTTGAGCACGCCGAGCTGGTGGCTCACCGCCTCGACCACCTTCGGGTGGCAATGACCGACGGAGGCCACGTTGTTATAAGCGTCGAGATAGGCGCGGCCGTCCTTGTCGTAGAGCCAGACGCCCTCGCCGCGCACGAGATGGATCGGCTCCTCGTAGAACAGCTTGTAGGCGGGGCCGAGCGCGCGGTTGCGGCGCTCGATCAGGGCCATGTCCTCGGGGTCGAGATCGGCGGGCCGGTTGGGGTCGAAGGCGTTGACCATGCTCATCGGGCGGTTTCCTTGTTGTCGCGGGCGGCGGCGCGCAGGGCCTGCGCCGTCTTCTCGGGGCCGGCCTCGTCCAGCACGGCGAGGCCGCGCCGGGCGGCGTATGTGTTGCGCAGGATATAGGGGGCGTTTTCGGGATAGCGCCGCGCGCGCCACGCGGCGATGGTCAGCGTGGTGGCGTGGCGCAGGCGGATGAGATCAGGCAGCAGCGCCAGTTCCTCGTCCTCCAGCGGCGTGACCGCCGCATAGCCGGCCACCATCTCCGCCAAGCGCCCGATGCCGCCCTCGCCGGTCCCGACCGGATAGGAGCAGGCGATCGCGAGGTCGCAGACGAGCGGCGTGAACACCATGTCGCCGAAATCGATCACGCCGGTGGGACGGGTGGCCAAGGGCGCGTCGACCAGCAGGTTGTGGGGGTTGAGATCGTTGTGCACAATCTGCGCGCGGAGCGCGGGCAGGCGCGGCGCGATTTCGGCCTCGAAGCGGTCGAGAAGCGCGGTCAGCCGCCTGTGCAGGGCGGCGTCCTCGACGGCGTCGAGCATGGGGCGCAGCCGTCCGGCGTGCTTGATGTCCCATTGCAGGAAATGGCCGCCGGCGGCGTGGAAGAAGCCGCGCAGGCCGCGCGCGAGCCGGGCGAGCAGGTCGCCCATGGCGCGGTCGAGGCCGGTGCCGGGCTGGGCCGCGTGCAGCATGTGGCCTTCGAGCCACGACATCAGCCGCGCGACGTGCCGCTCGCCGGAGCGGCTTGTCACCACGGCCCAGTCCGCGCCGGCGCGGGTGGGGTGGATGCGCTGCACGGGCAGCGACGGGTCGACCGCCGCCAGATGGGTCAGCGCCATCGTCTGCATCTCCGTGACCGCGCGGTCCTCCGCGCCGTTGGTGATTTTCAACAGCGCCTGTCCGCCATCGGAGAGCCGGATGTGGAAATTCGCGTCCCGCTCCGAGGAGAGAAGCTTGAATTCTCCCTCGACGCCGTAGATATCTCGCGCGATTTCCGCCGCCTGTCCGGCGTCGATCAGCGGCGGCGACTGCGCCAGCAGGGAGGCGTCCGGTTCGGCGGCGGGGATGGAGGCTTTGTTCAAGGGCGATATCCTTGTGGGTCAAACGGTGGAGTTGCTGCCGCCGGCCAGGCATTCGCCGCCGTCCACCACCAGCGCGTGGCCGGTGATGAAGGAGGAACGGTCGGAGCACAGGAAAAGAATGGCTTCCGCGATCTCCTCCGGGCGGCCGAACCGGCCCATCGGCACGAGATCGCGCACCACCTTCTCCAGCGCCGCGCGACCGCCGAGCTGTGTTTCATAAGGCCCGTTGAAGGGCGTGTCGACCCATCCGGGGCAGAGCGCATTGACGCGGACGCCGTCCCGCGCATAGTCGAGCGCGATCTGCTTGGTCATGGTGATGACGGCGGACTTGGTGGTGATATAGGCGAGCATGCCCTTGTCGAGGAACACGCCGGCGTTGGAGGCGGTGTTGAGGATGACGCCGCCGCCTTGCGCGCGCATATGGGGCAGCACCGCGCGGCAGGCTGAGAATTGCGCTACCACGTTGATCTCCCAGGACTTGCGCATGTCGGCGGCGTCGATCTGCTCCAGCGCGCCGGCGATCTGGATGCCGGCGTGGTTGTGCAGGATGTGGATCCCGCCATGGCTTTCCGCCGTGCGGGCGAAGAGGGCCGTGACGGCGGCCTCGTCGGCGACGTCGAGCGCCGCGGCATCGGCCCGGCCGCCCGCCGCGCGGATCATCCCGGCGGTCTGCGCGGCCGCCTCGCCGTCGCGGTCGGTGACCACGGCGAAAGCGCCGTTGGCGGCCAGAATCCGCGCCGATTCCCGGCCGATGCCGGAGCCCGCGGCGGTGATCACGGCGACCTTGCCGCCCAGAAGCTCTTGGTTCATCGCAATTCTCCCTAAAAACGTTTCGAGAACAGGCCGCGCCGCTCATAGACGTCGGCGGCCTCGTCGATCAGCGCGGCGATGCGCTTCGCGCCGTAATCGCGCAGAAGCTCGGCCGCGCGCTCGCGCATCGGGGCCGCGGATTGGGCGCGGCCGGGGCGGAGCAGCTCGTAGGTGTCGAGGATGAGCGCCTGCGGCACGCGGGCGAGTTCGGCGGCGCGCTCCAGATTCTCGGCCAGCCGGTCGCGCGCGCTAGCGCGGGCCACATCGGCCTGAAGCCGCAGCATTTCCGGCGCGATGGCGAGGTCGGCCGGCGTGACGCGGCCCTCCAGCACCGCTTCGAGGGTGAAGTCGGCGAGCGAGAGGCCGCTCGCCGTCCGCACTTTTTCGGGGGCCTTTTCGGACAGGGGATAGAGGTCGCGGGGATCGGTCATGAATTGCGCTCCGGGCTGGCGAAGAACATGTCTTCCGGCTCCGCGCCGGGCTCGGTCATCTCCGTCTCGATGGCGTAGAGCAGCGCCACGCGCGGATGGAAGCGCGCGCCGAGCGCCAGGCCGTCATTGGCGACGATGATCGGCTCAGGCGTCTCGCCCCATGTCATGCGGCCGGCGTTGCGGCCCATGGCGCGGTATTGCGCCAGCGACACCAGCGGGGCGTTCGAGAAAAGCTCGAGATTCATATGCGGCAGGCGGTCGCGCTGGTGGATGATCGCCGTGCCCTTGGCCTGAATGCCGATGCCGTAGCCGGAGCCGGCCAGATGCGCCGCCGTCAGGCCGAGGAAGGAGGTGTCGGCGGTGTGACGGATGCGCACGACGCGCGGCAGGCCGCCGCCTTCCAGCACCCCCGCCACCAGCGCGTCGAGCACGTCGGTGACGGCGTGGCCAGCCGTGGTCTGGTGCAGCCGGTCGCCGAAGGCGGGGCTGACGCCGATCACCACCTCGTGCGGATCGCGGCCCTTCTCCGCCGCGCCGATGGCGTAGAACTGCGCCGAGCCGGGCGGCGGCTCACGCCGGCCCTCGGCGCTCAGCACCTGATCGCGGCCGATGACGCCGCGGATCGCCTTGACCCGGTCCCAGCGCGCCTCGTCCATGCGATAGCCGGTGCCGGGGCCGGAATAGTCGTTGGGATCGTTGACGGCGCTGACCACGCGGCCGTCGCGGATCACCGCCGAGGTTTGCAGATAGTCGCCGCTGATGCGCTGGCGCAGCATGCCGAGCAGGTTCTCGGCCATCTCCTTATGGCCGCGCGCGGCCAGCGCCCGCGCCACGTCGAGCGCCGTCAGCCCGCGCCCGGAGACGGCGCGGCTGATGGCGAGCGTCTCGACCGGCGAGAAGGTCTCGGTCTCGCCGGAGCCGGAGGCGCGCACGACGCTGTCCTTCATCGCGGCGGTCGCCTCGGCCAGCCCAAGCTCGTCCAGCACGTCGCCGAGCGCGTCGACCGCCTGCCGGCGCAGGCGCAGGGCCTCCTCCTCGGACAGCGGAACCAGCCCGCCGTCGGCCTGGAAATCGCGTTGCAGGACCAGATAGTCCTCCAGCTCCTCGGCGTTGAACAGCGAGGGGTTGAAGGAATTGTCATAGGCCTTGATCGAGCCGAAGCCGGAGGTGATGAGGTCGGAGCCGGCGAGAAGATAGGGCGTGATCTTCGCGCCCACGCGCACCTCGGATTCGGAGATGCGGGTGTCGTTGCCGGAGGCGCATTCGAGCCCCAGCCAGACGGCCAGAAGGTTTTCGGCCAGCAATTCGCGCACGCCGCCGGGCATGGAGGCGGTCAGCGGCGCGCCGTCTATGCCGCCGTTCTGCGTGCCCTGCACGCCCATGGCGCGTTGCAGGCAGACGCAGCGCGCCTCCAGATAAAGCACCGAGCATTTTTCGTGAAAGCCCATCAAAAGCTCGGACGCCGCGCCGGAGGTGCAGCGCGCCTTGACGCCGCGCGAGGCGTAGGCGGCGGTGAGAAACGTCTTCGACCACGGCGTGTCGTCGCCGTCGACGAAGGCGCGCTCGGTGCCGTAGACCGACACGGTCTCGGCATAGGTGGCGAGGCCGGCGAGGCCGATCTTCAGTTCCTCTGCCTCCTCGATGGAGCACTGGAACAGCGTGCTGCCGCGCCCGGCGGCGGCCCCTACCGTGCAGGCCAGCGCATTGGCCCAGGCGTTGCCGGCCACGCGCATGGTGGTCTCGATCTCGTCGAAGCCGAGCCCCACGGCGATGGCCGCGTCGGCGGCCAGTTGCAGCGGGTCGTCCTTGGCGTTGGTGACATGGGCCTGATTGCCGGGGCTGCGGCGCTGGCGCATCTTGGAATAGGCGAAGGTCGCCTCCAGCGCCGACAGAAGCCCCACCACCTCGGCCAGCTTGGCCGGCGTCATGCCGCGCCCCAGCCGCTCCAGCTCGGCGCGCGGCACGTTCACGTCGACCAGCATGCGCGCGATGGCCTCGCTCGGCAGCGCCATGGCCTCCGCAGCGACCGCGCGGTCGATGTGGTGGGCGGCGATGAAGCTGTCGAGAATGTCGAAATCGGCCACCGCCTTGCCGTCCATCTCGGCGATGCCGCCGTCGGGGCCGAAGCGCAGGCTCGGCGCGGGATCGTAAGGGCTGCGGAAGACGGAAAAGCCGTGCTCGGGATTTTCCTCGGCGAAGCTGTCGAGACGCAGCGGCCGCGCGTCCCATTCCCGCATGCGGTTCCAGCGCTGCTTTTCATCGCTGGCTCGGGCCTTGATGCTGTCGGAGTCGAAAGTCATGATCGCCATCCCATCCCCGCCCGATGTGCCTGCGCTTCGTTATCCGCTCAGAACAATTTTCCCCGCGCGGTGACGGGCCAGAGCGTTTCCACCACGCCGTTACGGACGCCGACGAACCAGTCGTGGAGATTGCATGTCGGATCGCAGTGGCCCGGCACGAGCCGGATCCGGTCGCCGAGGCTGAGTTTCCGTTGCGGATCGTCGATCACGCCATGCTCGTCCGAAGCATCCAGATAGCGCAGATCGTCGGCATCGATGCGGGGCAGGCCGCTGTCGATCGCATGCGCCTTGTGGCCGGCGTCGCACACCGGCCGCCCCGGAACCGCGACGCTCATGACGGTGGTGAGCACGAGCAGCGCGTTTTCCATGCCACCCGATTTTCCGCCGTCGAGTTCGCGAACCCTGTCGTAATCCGCGTCCATGAAGACATAGGAGCCGCATTGCAGCTCGCTGACGGCGCCCAGTTCCGCGTCCAGAACGAAGGAACCCGTTCCCGCCCCGCCGATCACGCGGCACTCCAATCCGGCCGCGGCGAGGGCGTGTATCGCATTTCCGGTAAGCGCCGCCGCCGCTTCGCCCCGCCTTCTGCGTTCGGCCGGATCATAGACATGCTGAAGACTGCCCTGATAGGCCTGAAGACCGTCGAAGCGCAGACCCGGCGCGTCCGCCACGGCGCGGGCGAGCGCGACGGCAGCCTCGCCGGGCGCGACACCGCAGCGGTCGGCGCCGCAATTGATCTCCACCAGCACGCCGATGACCTGCCCCTGCCGGCGCGCCTCGTCGGACAGGCTTAGGACGGAAGACAGATCGTCCACGCAGACGGAAATCCGCGCCTTTCCGGCCAGCGCCACCAGCCGCGCAATGCGGGGAGCCCCCCATATTTCGTTCGATACGAGGATATCGGAAATACCGGCGCGAACCAGCGCCTCGGCTTCTGACACTTTCTGGCAGCAGATTCCGCAGGCGCCGCCGCGTTCCATCTGGATGCGGGCGATGTCGGCCGATTTGTGCGTCTTGGCGTGGGCGCGCAGGCGCAGGCCCGTGCGGTCGAGAAAAGCTTTCATGCGCGCGATATTGCGGTCGAAGGCGTCGAGGTCGATCACCAGAGCCGGTGTGACGATCCTCTCCACCGGGTCTCCCGGCCGCGCCGGAATGTCGTAGCCCACTTCCAGTCTGTCGAAATCCATCGGCGGGTTCCTCATCGATCCCATCGTCAGGCGCATGAGCCCGTGGCAGGGCCCTGTGTCGCCGCTGCCCGACCGCCCCGTGCGCCGGGCGAAATTCTTGCCCGGGATTCTTGCATGGGCGGCGGCGCTTCGCCAGTTCCGAAGAGTGCCTGCGCGGCTTTCCCGTATCAGGTCATAAGACAAGCGGATTTTGGATATGTCAATCGATTTCGTAATTTCATGCCATGGGTTTCTTGTGGGTTCGGGATATGCCGGAAATATCGCGCTATACCGCTATTTCTTGACAGGGCAACAGGGGCTTTGTAGCATGCGTAATCGATTTCCCAATTGTACCGGATTCATGCCGCCGCAACGGCCGGACCGGGCACGAAACTGACCGGTGGAAGATGGGCGGAAGGCTGAAGGACCGTGTGGCGGTCGTGACCGGCGCGGCGCAGGGCATCGGAACGGCGATCGCCGAGCGTTTCGCGGAGGAGGGCGCGTTCGTCGTCATCGGCGACATGAACGCCGAAAAGGGGCGGGCGCTGGCCGACCGGCTGGGACCGGAACGCGCCTGTTTTCATCAGGCCGACATTTCCCGGGAAGAAGATGTCGCCAGCCTGTTCGACTTCGCCGTGAAACGCGCCGGCCGTATCGATATCCTCGCCCAGAATGCGGGCATCTATCCGCTGTCCATGATCGCGGAGACCACGCGCGAGCGCTGGGACAAGGTATTCGCGGTCAACATGACGGGAACGTTCATGGCGGCGAGGGCGTGCGTGCCCCTGATGCAGGCGCGCGGTTACGGTCGGATGGTGTTTACCTCCTCGATCACCGGAACCCGGGTGGTCAATCCCGGTCACAGCGCCTATGCGGCCACCAAGGCGGCCATAAACGGCTTCATCAAGGCCGCGGCCATCGAGCTTGCCGGTCACGGGATTACCGTAAACGGGGTGGAGCCGGGAAACATCCTCACCGAGGGGCTTTCGGAGGGCAGGACGGGGGAATATATCGCCGCGATGGAGGAATCCATTCCCATGGGACGGCTGGGGACGCCGCGCGACGTCGCCAATGCCGCTCTTTTCCTCGCCTCCGATGACGCGGCCTACATCACCGGCACGACCATCGTCGTGGATGGCGGGCAGACGCTGCCGGAAAGCTGGGACTTCAACGCCGGTCTGCGGTAACTAGCCGGTCAGGCCTGACTGGCCTGCCAGCGAGGCGCTCAGCAGCAGCGCCCCGGTGAGCGTGATGAAGAGCGCGGCGAGAACTTCGATCAGCGCGCGCAGCCGCCCCGACATGACACGCCCGCCGGCGAGGCGCAGCGCGGCGTTCTTCGCCGTCACCGCCAGCGTGGCCAGCGCCGCCACCGTGATGAAGGTGCCGAGCGCCATGGCGAAGACCGAGATCAGTCCGCCGGCGAGAAGCCCGTTCAGGAGCGCGAAGGTGAGCACGATCAGCGCGCCCGAGCAGGGGCGCAGCCCCACCGCGACGATGGCCGACCATGCCGCCTTCCAGTCCATGGCGTCGCCGCCGAGCGCCGCCGGATCGGCGATATGGGCGCCGCCGCAGGCCGCGCACACGTCGCCTGTACCGATGAAGATGTGATCCATGCCCCGATCGGCCGCCGTCGCCGTGGCGGGCCGGTAGTTGAGCCGCGCCGTGCCCTTGCCTTTTTGGGCGATACCCCGCCATTCAGTGCTCGGGGCGGTGGCCGACGGCTGCGGCGCGGCCGGGCCGAAAAGGGCGGAGACGGCCGTAGGCGTCTTGTCGCGTCTGCGGAAAAGCAGCGGCAGCTTGCGCGTCAGCAGCCAGAGGCCGAAGAACAGCACCAGCGCGAAGCTCGCCGTCTCCATCCAGCCCGCCGTGCGGCCCATGGAAATGCCGGTGCCGCGCAGCACCAGCCATGCCAGCGCCACCACGGCGATGGCCATGAACGCCTGTAGCAGCGAGGAGACGAAGGAGAGGAATATGCCGCGCCTGAGCGCCGTCTCGCTGGCGATCATGTAGGAGGAAATGACCGCCTTGCCGTGGCCGGGACCGACGGCATGGAAGATGCCGTAGATGAAGGAGAGGCCGATCAGCACGGAAGCCTGCCACGGGTCGTCGCGCATGGCCTTCAGCGCGCCGGTCATGGCCAGATAGAAATTGCGCTGCTGTTCGTTGATCCACAGGATGATATGGGCGAAGGGGCCGGTCGGCTCCAGCGCCGCCTCGTTCGCGCCGATGCCGAGCGAGGATTGCGCATAGGCATGCGCCGCCATCGCCGCGAGGCCGAGGGGAAGCATGATGAGGATTGCCGGTCTCTTCATTCCGGGGGGCTAGCTCTTGGCGCAGGTGATTTCAAGACGGGTGGCGAAGATCTTCGACAGGTCGTTGCCGGCGGGATCGTTGAAGAAGGCATCGGTCAGCGAGGCCTGATTCTGGGAAATCGCCTCGTCCGGGTTCGGACGCACCACCTTCGCGGTACAGCCCTTGGGCAGGCCGTGGACCACGAGGTCGCTGTCCTTCAGGAAGTCGATTGCCGTGTAGAAGGTCGGGTCGTAGACGCCGAAGCTCACCTTGTGGCCGGGCATCAGTTTCAGCGGCGCCGCGGGCTTGCTGGTGAAGACGATCAGCAGGCGGTTGTCGGTGAAGGCGGCGGCAAGGTCGGTGGGCCGCGCCATCTTCACGTCCTTGCCGTCGGCGAGCACGGTCTGGAAATATTTGAACTCGGCGATGGAGTCGTTGATCGTGTGCGACAGGTCGGCCAGTTCCGCGCCGTCCAGTTGCAGGTCTCCGTTCTTGTCGAACTCCATCAGCACGGTCGAGGAGAACACGTCGTCGAAACGCCAGACATGGGCGAGCTTCTGCACTGTTCCGTCCGGCCCGATGGTCAGTTCCAGCCGCGCATCGGCGAAGACATGCGGATGCGCTTCCGCCGCCGAAGGCAGAAGTGCTGCGGCAGCCAGCGCTGCGCCGCCGCAAATCCCGGCGACTCGTCCCTTCAGTCGTGACGGCTTGTCGAACATGCGCGAATCCGTTGCGTGTGATCCCACTTCATAGGCGACAAGGCGGCGAAAGTAGGACAGCGGCCGGATGGCGGGAATCACTCCCGCTCCTTGAACCATTGCGCGAGAAAGTCCACCAGCGCGCGGATCTTCGCGGGCAGATAGCGGCGATGCGGATAGACGGCATAGATGCCGCCGTCGCGCGCCATGAATTCGTCGAGGCAGGCAACCAGCCGGCCCTGCGCGATGTCGGCATCCGCGACGAAGGCGGGCAGCATGGTGAAGCCGAGCCCCGCCCGCGCGGCGTTGCGGGTGGCGACGGGGCT
Organism: Rhizobiales bacterium 63-22; assembly: GCA_001898995.1. Lineage (GTDB taxonomy): Bacteria > Pseudomonadota > Alphaproteobacteria > Rhizobiales > Rhizobiaceae > Brucella. Next base: position 197,976 of record MKVZ01000003.1, read on the forward strand.
GTTGATCTCGATCGGCCCGTTGACGGGAACCGTCATCATCGAGCCGTCCGTGTTGCGGAAATGCCAGTGGTTGCGCGAGCGCGCATTGGTATCGACGATGCAGGGCTTGCCGGTCAGGTCTTCGGGCCGCTCTGGCATGCCGACACGGGCGATCAGCTCGGGCGCGGCGCACAGCAGGGAGTGAAAGGGCGCCAGCCGCTTGGCGATAAGCGAGGAATCCTGAAGCCGCGTGATGCGGATGGCGAGGTCGAAACCTTCCTCGACCAGATCGACGAAGCGGTCGTCCAGCCGCACGTCGAGCACGATCTCGGGATGGGTAGCGCAGAAGTCGATCAGCGACTGGCCGACGCCGGCATCGGCGAAGGTGCGCGGCGCGGAGAGCTTGATGCGCCCGCGCGCGTCGGAACTGCTCTCGCTGACGGCGTCCTGCAACGCGTCGATCTCGCGGATGATCTCCACCGCGCGGTGGTAATAGGTATGGCCCGCCTCGGTCAGCGAGAACTGGCGCGTGGTGCGGTTCAGGAGCCGCGCGCCAAGCTCGTCCTCCAGTTCGCGCACATATTTGGAAAGCAGGGCCTTGGAGCGGCCGATCTTGCGCGCGGCGGCGGAAAAGCCTTCCGCCTCGACCACGTCGATGAAGGCGCGCATGCGGGTAAGGGTATCCATGGGGCTCAGCCTTTATGGGGAGAAGGCGCGGCGGCCGTCGGTGATTCGCCGTTTCCGGCGCCGGCATGGGCATTGGAACGGGCGGCGGCCGCCGGATCGCCGCCATCAAATGGCCCGGTCACGGCGCGCGGCCCGGTACCGGGTGCGGCCCGTTGCGGCCCTGCGGCATCGAAGCCGGACCGATCCGTTGCGATCATTGTTCACCACCCCTTGCGGAAAACCGGCCCTGCCGCCATTTATGCACCAATTATCGCCGGAAACTGTTCCATTTCCGATGAACAATGGCAAGTGAAGTTTTGGATAAAGTCCCGGCCGAAGTGCCTGTCCGAAACGGGGAAAATAATTTTCGCCCATCGTGCATTTGTCATTGAATGAACACAAGTTTGCGCTTATATCGCCCTTGCCCAAAGTCGCACGTGCCTGTGGGTGTCCGCCGAGCCTCGAATGGTGAGGAAATCGGTACGGTACCTGGACCTAACCACTCCAGTCGATCTGACGGCCAACTGCCAGATCGAGGACATCTTGAAGCAACGACGGTGCGGGCCTTTCTGGTGTCGTCCGGCTGTCCAAATGCCGGGATTACTGAAGAGGCACACCTTCATTGCCGGCAGTGCGGATGCGGTTCTCCAATTCCAAGCCAAGGCAGACAAAGCGGAGCAACGCGGTTCGAGCGTTGTTCCATCGCCGCATGAGTCTTCGCGTGATTCCAGCGCCTCCAAAGGCTGGCCTCGCGGCGGAAGCGCTCACGCAACTTTGTCCCTTCTTATGCGGCCAACAGGTTATGCCGCGCGGGAGAATGACCATGGCAACGCAGCGCATCATCGATTTCCTCAACACCCGCCGCCCGGACGGTCCGTGCCTCGTCGTGGACCTCGACGTCGTGCGCGAGAATTATCAGAGCTTTGAAAAGGCCCTGCCCTATTCGCGCATCTTCTACGCGGTGAAGGCCAATCCCGCACCGGAGATCCTGCGCCTGCTCGCCTCGCTCGGCTCCTCCTTCGACACGGCCTCGGTGGCCGAGATCGAAATGGCGCTGGAGGCCGGCGCGACGCCGGACCGCATCTCCTACGGCAACACGATCAAGAAGGAGCGCGACATCGCGCGCGCCTACAGCCTCGGCATCCGCCTCTACGCCGTCGATTGCGTCGAGGAAGCGGAGAAGATCGCGCGCGTCGCACCCGGCGCCCGTGTGTTCTGCCGCGTGCTGACCGACGGCGAGGGCGCCGAATGGCCGCTGTCGCGCAAGTTCGGCTGCGTGCCGGCGATGGCGATCGACGTTCTGCGCCATGCGAAGTCGCTCGGCCTCGAGCCCTACGGCGTGTCGTTCCATGTCGGCTCGCAGCAGACGGATCTCGGCGCATGGGACCGCGCGCTCGCCGATGCGGCCCGTGTGTTCCGCACGCTGGCCGACGAGGGCATCGTGCTGCGCATGGTCAATATGGGCGGCGGTTTCCCGACGCGCTATCTCCGCGACGTGCCGACGGCGCAGGCCTACGGCATGGCGATCTTCGACGCGCTGTCCAAGCATTTCGGCAACCGCATCCCGGAAACGATCATCGAGCCGGGCCGCGGCATGGTCGGCAATGCGGGCGTGATCAAGACCGAGGTGGTGCTGGTGTCGCGCAAGGCGGACAATGACGATGTGCGCTGGGTCTATCTCGACATCGGCAAGTTCGGCGGTCTCGCCGAAACCGAGGGCGAGGCGATCCGCTACCAGATCGTGACGCCGCATGACGGCGGCGAGACGGAGCCCTGCGTGCTGGCCGGCCCGACCTGCGACAGCGCCGACGTCATGTATGAGAAGACGCCCTATCCGCTGCCGGTCTCGCTGACCATCGGCGACGAGCTTCTCATCGAGGGCACCGGGGCCTACACCACCACCTATTCGGCGGTGGCGTTCAACGGCTTCGAGCCGCTGCGATCCTACGTCATCTGATCTTTCTCCGGGCGACCCTTCCGGCGCGGCTCCGCGCCGGAAGGGCGTATCCTGCCGCCGTCTTGTGTGGACAATTGAGATGAACGCAATTCCCGATATTCAGCCCGTTCAGGATGTGATCGCGGCGGGCTTCCCCTCCGCTCAGGCTCCCGCTTTCACCGTGATGGATGAAACGGCGGCGCATGTCGCCGTGCGCGAGGCGCTGCTCGACCGCGCCATGGGCGAGGGCCGCCGCCGCAAGTCGTCCGAAAAGCTGCGCCGCAACCGCCTGCCCGCCGAGGGTCTCGCCTTCGCCGCCGAGGGCCGGGACGGCACGCTGCTCGGCACGGTGCGGCTGTGGAACATCGAGGCCGGCGCGGATGCATGCGGCCGGCCGGTCGCGGCCCTGCTGCTCGGTCCGCTCGCCGTCGATCCGTCGCTCGGCGGTCGCGGCATCGGCGCGGCGCTGATGCGCCATGCCATAGCGGAAGCGCGGCGGCTCGGCCATGGCGCCGTCCTGCTCGTCGGCGACCCGGAATATTACGAACGGTTCGGCTTTTCGGCGGAAAAGACCGGCAATCTCGCCATGCCCGGTCCCTATGAGAAGCGCCGCTTCCTCGCGATTGAACTGAAGCCCGGCCATCTCGACGGTGCCCACGGCGTGCTGCGCGCCACGGGCCGGAGGCAGGCGCGCGCAGCCTGAGTGTCTGTTCCAAAAGTCGCCATGCCGGGCTGCAAATGGCGCTTTTCTGCGCTTCCGGTGCTCATGTACCCAAAAGTACATTCCGCTCCGGTGCTCGAAAAACACCATTTTCGCCACGGCCTGACGCTTTTCGATTCAGACACTGAAAATCAGGACGGCGGTTCCTATCATGCCGGAACCGCCGTCTGCTTATTCATCTATCTATTTATTTATTGTTTTCAGGCGGGGCGGCGCACCAGCCGCTTGAAATTGCGCGCGGCCGCGATGGCGAGGCCGACGAGGAAACCTGCGAGCAGCCCGGCGATCACGATCAGCTTGCGCGCCGAGCCGGCGGGATCGAGCGGCGGGCGTGCTGCCGACAGCACGCGGAAATTGACCGTGTTGAGACCTTCCTGCTCGCCCGTCTCGCGTGAGCGCAGCAGGGTCGCCTCATAGATATCGCGGCGGGCGGCTGCCTCGCGCTCCAGTTCGCGCAGATGCACCAGTTCGTTGTTGTCGCTGGCCTGCTGCACCTTCATCTGTGCGAGCCGGGCGGCGAGTTCCTTTTCCTGCTGCTGCGAGCGTTCCACCTCGATCTGGAGCGAGGCGCGAATGCGGCGCAGTTCGGCATTGATGTCGTTGCGGATCGCACCCACCTGCGATCGCAGCTGGATGAGTTGCGGGTGACGTGGTCCCAGCTGCGTGGCCGCGCCATCCGCCGCCTGCTGCGCCAGCGCATATTGTCCGCGCAGCGTCGTCAGCGTGTTGGAGCGCTGGTCTTCCGGCAATGTGCCGCCGATCACGCTGTCCGGGGTCGCGCCGTTCAGCACCTGCACGCGGGCCTGAAGGCGGGCGGTCTCGGCGCGCTGGTTGGTGAGCTGGTCGTTGACGCGGCTCAGGTCGTTGTTGCTGATGAGCTTGCCGTCCACATCGACCAGATCGTGCGTGGCACGGTAGTCGGAGGCCGCCTTTTCGGCTTTCTCCACATTGGCGCGCATGGTCGACAGGCGATCGGCCAGTTCGTCCGAGGTGCGGCGCGCGGCGTCGGATTGCAGCGAGACCAGCGCTTTCTTGAATTCCGTGCAGATCGTGTTGGCGAGCTTCGCGGATTTGGCGGCCTCGCGCGTCTTGACCGAGATCGAATAGATGAAGGTCTTGGGATCGCGGTTGATGGTCAGGCTTTTCTGCAAATTGTCGAGAACCCGTGTCTCCAGCGTCTCCTCGTCGCTCGGCGTTTTCTTCGTGAACATGCTGCGGAGACTGTCGAAATATCCCGCTATGCCGGTCGGCACCAGCGTACCGTTGAATTCGGGATCCTGCGTCAGATGGGTGTCGTCGATGACCTTGAGCAGCACGCTGCTCGACTGAACGAGGCGGGCCTGGCTTTCCGCGATCGCCAGCGAGGCGTCGGTCGGCAGCTGGCCGGGCGTCAGTTCGGTGCCGACCGTCTTGATGGTACGCGGATCGACGAGAATATCGGTCGAGGCGGCATACATGGTCGGGATGGTGAGCGCGTAAAGCGTCGCGACCACTCCGCCGATGACGGTGGCCGCGAGAAGAAGCTTGCGCGAATCCTTCACCACGGCGATGGCCGCGGCGGGATCGATCAGTGGACGCCATGTGTCGTCGCTCCGCGCGGCAGGGGCGGGCACCTGCGCCGACCTTTCGGCGGACGGCGTCTTTCCCGCCTCGCGCCATATGCCGGGCCGAGGCGTTTCCACCGGTGTTTCACCGGGATGTTCCCAGGGAAATTCCTCGTGCGCCGATCCAGCTTCGATCGCGTCGAGGCGTTTTTGCAGCGCGGCGAGTTCGTCCGCGCTCAAACGGTCGTCATCGTGGTCCTTGGTCTTTTCCGCGGAGGAAGGAAAAGTAAAGCGCTGTGCGCCGGCGGCCGGCTTCAGGCGCGATATTCGGGTTGGCGCGGAATCGGGCTGAGGCTTGTCATCTGCTGGCGGCGGGGCGTCTGCAAAGGAGAGGAGGGGCCTCGCCTTTCCGTCCTTGCGGCGCTCTTCGTTGCTGCTCATTGCCGGCGTTCCCGTATCTCACGCTGTGATTGTGATATTGACGCGACTGTAGTTTTTTATGGAAAATAAAAAGTTAATATCACGCATTTATCAACCATTTGGAGAATGATCGTTATCCATTCTACCATATTGTAGCGGCCATGCCGCTTTTTGCGCTGGCTTTTCATTCCCGGCCATGAAACATGCCGGTATTGCGCAATATGCGGCACAGGAAAAGGCACGGCGGTGATAGCGAGGGCGCTTCAGAAATTTTCCGGGACGCAGGCGAGCCTGCTGAAGGATTATTTTTCGATCGTCTCCGGCTCGGCCGGGCGGCTGGTCGTTTCGCTGGTCTATTTCATCGCGCTGGCCAATACGCTTCCGACCGGGGATTTCGGCATATTCGCCACCGCATCCGGCACCGGCGTGATGCTGTCGCGCATCGTCTCGCTGGGTTTCACCTCGCCGCTCTACCGCATCTCGACGGTGAAGCCGCATCTGCTCGGCACCTATACGACCGGCTATCTGATGGCCGTCGTACTGTCGCTGCCGCTTTTCGCGCTCGCCTTGTGGCTGGTCTATCTCGTCTTCTTCCGGCAGGACGTCAGCCTGCTGCCTTTTGCCGTCATCATCGTGGCGGAAGCCCTTTTCTGGCGCTCGACCGAAGTCATCATCATCGTCAACAATGGCCTCAACCGTTTCGGCATCTCGGCGATGCTGACCATCCTCGGCACCGTCACGCGCGCGGTGGCCGCCGTGCTCTTCACATGGTTCACTGCCGGGCTTTCCGCCGGGCGCGATGTGGCGCACTGGTCCTGGTGGTATCTGGCCGCCAACGCCGCCGCCCTCACGGTGGCGCTCTGTTTCTACCCGCGCGTCCGATTGCGTTTCCGCCCGATGCTCTATATGCGCCGCATCGCGGATTCGATCGCCGTTTCGGGCGCGGAACTGCTGTTCTATGTCCAGAGCGAACTGGACAAACTGCTGGTGCTCAGCATCGGCGGTCCGGCGGTGGCCGGCCTTTATGCGATCATCATGCGGCTGGTCGACCTGACGGCGCTGCCGGTGCGCTCGTTCAACATGATGCTGGTGCAGAAACTGATGCGCAGCCCCGATGCGTTGCGCACGCTGCGCATCCGGGTCGGGCTGGAAGCCGGCGTCTTCGCCGTTTCGGTCGGCGGGCTGGCGGCGCTGGCCATCCTGCTGCACATATTCCCGCGGGCGCTCGGCTCCAATGTCGCGCCCATCGTCGGCCTGCTGCCGCTGGTGCTGCTGGTTCCGGGCTTCCGGAACCTGATCGAATACCAGACGGAAATCCTCTATGCGCGCGGCCAGTCGGGCCTGCGCACGCTCAGCCTTATCCTGATGACCGGCGCCAAGGCGCTGCTGGTCTGGCGGCTGCTCGTGAATTACGGCCACGATAACGACTGGATCGTGGGCCTCAACCTGGTGTTCGGCGCGCTCTATATCATGTCGCTGGTGTTCACCTATACGAGCATTCGTCTGCCGGCGAAGCGCGTTTAGAGCGGTTTATGCTCCAATAAAAATCCGGAGCCCGGTCAGGCTCCGATGATACGGCGGATATCGTCGACGGACAGGCCTAGGAAGGACTGCATGCCGATCGCCACCTGATGCGGCTCCATATCGGCGATGAACATGCGGAACTCTTCCTCGCTCGGCGGCGGGGCGAACCACTGCATGCGGCAGAGGTCGTGCGTGTCGGTGTAATGGCCGGCGTCGTGCAGCACGTCGTCCACATAGCGCCCGTAGATGAAACATTCCGAAAAGCGCCGGATATTGCCCAGTGCCGCCACCCAGTGCAGGCCGGAAACGGCCTCTATGCGCTCGCACATGGAAAGCACGCTGTCGCGCCGCCATGAGACGAGCTGGCCGACATAGTCGTTGAGGGCGCTTTTCCCGTTCTTGATATTTAGAAGCTTCGCTGCATTGGCGGACCAGACCGGGTGTTCCGGCCACTTCGGCTGTATGAGCGCGTCCGGCCGCACGAAGAGCCGCAGCTTGTCGCCGTGCCAGAGCGAGTTGCAGTCGAACGGACGCAGGAAGGCGGTATCCGAATCCGTATAAAGGAAACCGTCCTCATCGACCACACCGGCCAGCGCGATGCGGCGCAATTGCTGCACATGCCAGCCGCGCAGCGGCTTGGTCTTGAACGACAGCCATATCCGCCTGCGCCACAGATAGGTCGGGTCCCAGAAGGCATGAAGCCAGGAGGGTAGGAGATCCCGCTCGTCGATGATGATGCGCCTCGGGGTCTCTATCCGGCGGAACAGCGCGACGTCCTTGCTGTCGACGAGGATGTAATGCTTCGTGAAACCGGCGACATATTTGTCCATCGTTTCGCAAAGCAGCTTGCAGCGCTCAAAATCCTGATCCCAGCTCGCGGTGACGATAGCGGTCTTCACCGTTGGCCTCCCTTCAGCCGGTTCCGGGCGACGCGCCACAGAAAAACCGGATTGCCGACGAGATAGCGTTTGGCCAGCCGCCGCGGCTCCTGCAACAGGCGGTGCACCCACTCCATCTTGAGCGCGCGCACCCATTGCGGCGCACGCTGTATGCGCCCCGTATGCAGATCGAACAGTGCGCCGACCGCGCTGGCGAGGGTGCAATGCTCCGCCGTTATGTATTTTTCGATGAAAAGTTCCTGCCGCGGAACGCCCATGGCGACGAGCAGAATATCCGGGTGGAATTCCTTCAGCCGTTGCAGGATGCCGTCGATATCGGCCGGTTTGAAGAAGCCGTCCGAAATGACGCGATAGTCATGCTGCGGCATCTGTTTCTTGAAAAGCCCCGCGGCCTCGGCGGCGACGTTGGGTCCGGCCCCCAGAAGGGCGACTTTCAGCGGCCGCTTCATGTGTCGCAGCAGGCCGGGAATGAAATCGGTGCCGTTGAGATTGGCGGGGAACTTGCTGCCATAGGCCACCTTGCTCGCGATATCGACGCCGATGCCGTCGGGCAGGATCAGGAAATCGTCGAGGGCGGCACGATAGGCGGAGTCGGTATGGGCGATGTTGGCATTGTTGGCATTGAGCCAGCCCTGCTTGAGGAACCGGCCCTCGTCGATGCATTTCTGGAAGAACGCAAAGGCATCGTCCCAGTCGAAGCAGGCGACCTTCACGCCAAGGATGTTCCGGTAGGTTACGGTGTCGTTGTTCATCATGCCCGGCCTGTATTTTCTGCCTTGCCGCCCGGTTTGCCGCCCAGCGCCCGCAAGCCTTTGGCGATGGCGCGGTCCATACCCTCGATCTGCGTACGTCTGAAGGCGCTGCCGTCCAGTCTTTGGCGGTCGCCGGCGCGAATCTTTTCCATCCGCGCGGCAATCGCCGCCGCGAATTCCTTGGGATCGTCGGCGATGGTGCAGTTTTCCGGGATATTGGAAATGCCGCGCACCGAATGGGACGTGGCCACGCTCGGCATGCCGCGCTCGAAGGTCTCGATGGTCTTCAACTGCACGCCTGTGCCCGCGCGGCTGATGAGCGGCACGAGCGCGCCGCTTTCCACGAAGGCGGCCGCATCCGGCACCTTGCCGACGAAATCGACGCCGGGCCAGGCCGCGATCAGGTCGGCGGGCGTGCTGCCCGCGATGGCCGGCCGGATATCCGCCGGCAGCAGGGGTTTCACCTCGCGCAGGAACCATTCCAGCCCGATGCGGTTCGGATGCCATGTCCATGTGCCGATCAGGGCAAGGTCATGAGTGATCGGGGAAGGTTGCGCCGCGTCGCCGGGTTTTTGCGCGCGGGGCGGCATGACCAGCGGCAGGGTCGCGGATTTATCGGGCGACAGGCCGAGTGCGGCCGCATCCTCGTCGGCGAAGGTGAAGACGAAGCGGGCATTGGCGCAAAGCCGCCGCTCCAGCCCTTCGAGGATGCGGGCCTCGCGGGCGAAAAGCATCCGCTGGACCGGGCTCTTCGCGTCCTGTGCGTTTTCCTGCGCCGAGCGGTGCTCGACATTATGCGCGACGAAGATCGAGGGCTTGTCCCGGAAGATCGTCTCGAATGCGCCGGGCAGGGTGACGCCGTTCAGCACATAGGCGTCGAAATCGCCCAGTCCTGCGATGGCCTCGCGCAGCCTTTGCGCCGTAATTACGCGCAGTTTCGCCGAGGAAACCGTCAGGCCGGTGCTGAAGGATTTCAGCACCCAGCCGATCTTGCGTCTGGCGCCCGCGCCTTCGGTGCGGACCTCGACCTCGCCGAGCACGACCGTGTCGCGATCCTCCAGCGCCTCCCGGCCCGGCCATGTGAAGCCGAGGACGGTCACATGCGCGCCCGCGCGCCGCAATCCGTCGATGACGGCGGCATTGGCTACCTCATAGCCGGTCGAGGCATCCGTGTGCGGAACGATCGACGTCGCGAAGACAAGGCGAAGGGCGCGCAATTCATCTCCTGCAGAATTTTCCAGGTACCGTTCATCAAAATCGGGAGGCACTTTATTTCCGTATTTCTGGCCCGTCTCAATTAAAAAATAGATAACACTTCGACTATTGCGCTCCTTGAAAGATTTAAAACCGCTTTATATCTGTGCGGTAAACTTTTCTTTAAATTTTTGACCATACTCATAGGTAATAATGCAATAATCCGATTTTTCCGGCAGGGAACATGGCTGAGTTACCAGATCATATAGAAGTAATTGCTAAAACACCGGGGCTTCGTTTCGACGAAATCGAGGTCGTCGTCACGTTGCCGACATTCCGCCGGCCGGAACATCTCATACGCACGCTGGACACGCTGAACGCGCAGATCACGAGCCGCCGTTTTGCCGTGGTGGTCATCGAGAACGAAGCGGAGGAAAAGGCGGGCGCGAAGGTCGCCGCGCCGCTGTTCGAAGCCGGCAAATATTCCGGCATGCTGATCGTCGAATCCCATCGCGGCAACTGCAACGCATATAATGCGGGCTGGCTGATGGCGATGACCTTCTTTCCGAAATTCAAATATGTCATCGTCATCGATGATGACGAACTGGCCGATCCGGCATGGATCGAGAACATGACGGCCACGGCCGAACGCTTCGGTGTCAGTCTGGTGGGCGGCCCGCAATATCCGATATTCGAAAAGCCGGGATCGGAAAAATGGGCGAAGCATCCTGTATTCCTGCCGCACTATGACAGGACGGGCCCGGTTCCGGTGATCTATTCGTCCGGCAACCTTCTGATCGCCCGCCCGGTTCTGGAGGCCATCGGCTATCCGTTCATGGACCTGAAGTTCAATTTCACAGGTGGCGGCGATTCCGATTTCATCAGCCGTTCCATGGGGAAGGGCTTCAAGGTCGCCTGGTGTCAGGAAGGCATCGTACGCGAAACGGTTCCCGCACGCCGGCTGGAGCGTGACTGGATCCGGGCACGCGGCCTGCGTAACGGAGTGCTGTCCACCCTGATCGAACAACGCAAGCGCAAGGACGAGCCTTTCGGTCAGGCGCGTGTTTTTTTGAAAAGTCTGGCGCTTTTGGGTTATTCTCCGATCAAGGCCCTGCGACGCGGCTCCGCCGCCCGCTTCGCGCCGGTGGGTACCTATTATATCCATATAGGGCTCGGCCGGGTCATGGCGCATTTTGGATATGAGCGTGAGCAGTACCGCAACCCGGACAAAAACTGAAAGCATCGCCGCCGCTCCTCTCGCCGCCGCCCGGGATCGCCGGGCGGTGCTGCGTCGGGCGGCCCTCATCGTCGCCACCGTGACGATGTGCATCCTGCTGATCTCGTTCCATCCGTTCACGCCCGCTGAACTGATGATCGACACGGACGGCGATGTGGTCAACCAGATTGGCTTCAGCGGGGTGGGCGCGGTCGTTATCGTCGCGCTCGCCCTGTTGGCTGAACCGCGCAAGCTGGCGCGGATCGTCCATCCGCTATGGCTGCTGATGCTTGTCTTTCTTTTTGCGTCCATTGCGACCAGTGCGGAGCCGGATGTGGTGGTGCGCGGCGTCATCTTCACAATGGTCGGCATTCTTTCCGTCATCGCGGTTCTGGTCCTGCCGCAGGACGGCGACAGCTTTTCGGCGATGCTGGCGTTCGTTTCCTCGCTCGTGCTGGTGGTATCCTATCTCGGAGTCGTATTCCTGCCGTCGCTCGGCACGCACGGCGTGGACGTCGCGGAGCCGCAGAATTCCTTTCTCTGGCGCGGCCTCTTCAGCCACAAGAACGTGGCCGGCCCGGTCATGGCGGGTTTTTCCTTCGCCGGGCTTTATCTCTGGCGGCGCGGCTGGCGCTGGAGCGGATTTCTGATCGGGGTTTCGGCGCTGATCTTCGTGTCGCAGACGGGATCGAAAACGACTATGGCGCTGGTACCCTTCGCCATGCTGATGGTGGTGGTGCCCGGCCTGATGGGACTTCGGTTCATCACGGTCGCCCTTATGTTCGTCATTCAGGTGGCGTTCGCGACGTTCACGTTCGGCGTGGTGCTCTTCGAGCCGATCCATCGTTTCGTCAGGGATATGGATATCGACCCGACCTTCACCGGCCGCAGTTCCATATGGGAATTCGCGCTCGCGGCACTGAAGGGCCATATGTGGACCGGATACGGCTATGAGAGCTTCTGGAATACGCCTGCCGCGAAACAGGCCGCCTATCCGTATTATCTTGGATGGGACGTGCGCAACAGCGTGCACGGCCATGACGGTTATCTCGACATTGCCATGACGATGGGCGTGCCGGCGCTGATCTGCGGCGTGATGGTGATCGTGATATTGCCGCTTGTCGATTATCTGCGCTGCAAGCCGCAGCGCGAGAACCGGCTTCTGGCCGATTATTTCTTGATGATCGTCTTCTTCTGCACGCTCAACGCCGTGATGGAAAGTTTCTTCTTCCGCCGTGTCGATCCTGTATGGCTGACGACGCTGTCCGGCATTTTCGGCCTGCGGCTGACGGCGACCTCCGTCATCCCCAAACGGTCTGTGTGATCATGCCCGCCGCCCGGCGAACATCCATTAGAGCGCGTTTCGATCCGATTGAATCGGATCGGCGCTCTAACGTATTTTATTTCAAGCATAATCTTGCCGATCCTCGTTTCACTTCGGTCGGATTATGCTCTACCGGAGACATTTCATGAAGATCGCCATTGTCGGTACGGGTTTTGTCGCCGACTATTACATGACGACGTTGCGCAACTACCCGCAATTGACCCTCACCAGCGTCTACGACCGCTCGCCGGAGCGGCTCAGGGCGTTCTGCGCCCATTATTCGCTCAGGGCCTATGAGAGCCTCGATGCGCTTCTCGCCGATCCGCAGGTGGACATCGTCGTCAACCTGACCACGCCCGAAAGCCATGCCGCGATCTCGCGGGCGGCGCTTGCCTCCGGCAAGCATGTCTATTCCGAGAAGCCGCTCGCCATGGATTTCGGCGAGGCGCGGGCGCTGGTAGATTTTGCGCGCGAAAAGGGCCTGACGCTGGCCGCCGCGCCCGCCAACGCGCTGAGCGATGCGCGGCATCTCGCAGCCCTGGCGCTTGCCGATATCGGCACGCCGCGCCTTGTCTATGCGGAAATGGAGGACGGCCCGGTCTTTCGCGACAAATGGACGACATGGCGCTCGCGCTCCGGGGCGCCATGGCCCGGCCTGCACGAATTCGAGATCGGCTGCACGCTGGAACATGCCGGCTATGCGCTGTCATGGCTGGTCTCGCTGTTCGGCCCGGTGGAGAGCGTGACCGCCTTTTCCGCCGTCACCTTCCCCGACAAGGGGCCGGGCACCGGGCATCTGCGCATGGCGCCCGATTTTTCCGTGGGCTGCCTGCGTTTCCGCTCCGGCCTCGTCGCGCGGCTGACCTCCGGCCTCGCCATGCCGCGCGACCGCAGCCTGACCGTGGTGGGCGACAGGGGCTCGCTCACCGTGGACGATCTCTGGAACAACCGCTCCGCCGTCCGGCTCCAGAGGACCGGCGACGGCAAGCGCTTCGCCGCGCGCCTGTTCGACAATCTGGAAACGCGTCTCGGCAGGTTCCTCGTCTGGAAGCCCGCCACGGGAAAGAAGCTCGCCTATCCGAAGAGCGCTCCTTCCGTCCTTCCGTCCTATCCGTCGCAGATCGATTTCATGCGCGGCATCGCCGATCAGGCGCGGGCCATCGAAAATGGCGGAACGGCTTTCTTCTCCGGCGAGGTGGCCCTTCACATTACCGAGATCGCTCTGGCGCTGAACAATGCGGGGGACAGGGCCGAGCCCTACCGGGTGCAAAGCAGCTTCCAGCCCTGATTTCCGGAATTTTCTCACGGGAGGCGCAGCGCCGCCGCGAAAGATCAATCGCGGAATAGTTAGCGCCGCACAAATTCCGCTCTCAATTAGTTTAATTGTCGGTGATGCGGTTTATGCCTAGCGTCAACCCGTCGATTTGCGGCATTTGCCGGGGTGACGGGAGCCTGCGTGTGAAGCGATGGATTGTCTGGATTGTTCTGATCATAGTGATCGCCGGCGGGGCCTATGCCGCCTGGGAACACTATGGAAAGCCGCGGTCATCCGCCACGGCGAATAGTTCAGGCCATGCCGGCCGGGGCGCCGCGGCTGTCGCCGTCAAGGTCGCCGTCGCGAAACCCGGCACCCTGCCGATCCAGCGCAGCACGATCGGAACCGTCATCGCCGTCGCCTCCACCGCGGTGAACAGCCCGGAGGCGGGCAATGTCGCGTCGCTTGCCGTCAAGGACGGCGCGCTGCTGCGCAAGGGCGACCCGATCGCGCAACTCGACGACCGCAGCATCCGCGCCGATATCGGCAAGGATCAGGCGGCGATCGCCAAGGATCAGGCGACCCTCGACAACGACCGCGTGACGCTGGCCCGCACGCAGGATCTGGTGAGGCGCGGGGTCAGTTCATCGCAGACCGGCGACGACGCGCTGGCCGCCGTCAAGGTGGCCGCGGCGCAGTTGCAGGTCGATCAGGCCCAGCTTGCCGCCGATCAGGTGGCCCTTGCCAATACGCGCATCACCGCGCCCTTCGACGGCCGGCTCGGCGCCGTGCTGGTCTCGGTCGGCGCCTATCTGCCGGCGGGATCGCCGGTCGCGACGCTGACGCAGATGAAGCCTGTCTACGCGGAATTCACCCTGCCCGAAACCGATCTGGCGCTTATCCGCGATACCATGGCCGCCGGCACGCTCAAGGCCGATGTCACCGCCGTCTCGGCGAGCGGCCCCGGCGCCACGGAAACGGGCATCGCCACCTTCATCGACAATGCCGTCGATGCCGCGACCGGCACCGTGCGTTTGCGCGCCACGCTCGCCAACGAGTCCGGCAATTTCTGGCCCGGCGAGTCGCTGCAGGTGGCGGTGGAGGCGGGACAGTCGCCCAATCTGGTGCTGGTTCCGGGCGTCGCGGTGCAGCCGCAGGAAAACGGTTCCATCAGCTATGTGGTCAAGTCGGACAACACGGTCGAGATGCGTCCGGTGACGGTGCTGCTGCGCGCCAACGGCATGGCCGGCGTGAGCGCCGGCCTCCAGCCCGGCGAGAAGGTCGTGACCGAAGGTCAGGGATCGCTTTCCAATGGGTCGAAAGTGACGGTGGCCGAGGCCGATGCGGAAATGAAGGTTTCGTCCGAATGAGCATTTCCGGCCGCACGGCGTAAGAAACGTTGACAGGGCGGTTCCGGCTGCGGCCTTCGCCATCGCTTCACCCGTTCGTTCCATCGCACCGACCCCACGCAGGGGCAGGCAGGCAAGATGAATATTTCCGAGGTCTTCATACGACGTCCCGTCGCAACGATCCTGCTGGTCATCGGCGGATTGATCGGGGGCATCGCGGCCTATTACCAGCTTCCCGTGGACGCGCTGCCGGAAGCCGATTTCCCGACCATCAACGTTTCCGCCCAGCTTGCCGGCGCGTCGCCCGACACCATGGCCTCCTCCGTCGCGACGCCGCTCATCAAGCAGTTCGAGACGATCGCCGGCATCGATTCGATCAGCGCCACCTCCTCGCTCGGCAACACCTCGATCACGCTGCAATTCGATCTGTCGCGCAACATCGACGCGGCCGCCGCCGACGTGCAGGCGGCGATCACCCGCGCGCAGCGGCAACTGCCCGACAACCTCACCACGCCGCCGAGCTACCGCAAGGTCAATCCCGCCGACGCGCCGATCATGTTCCTCGCGCTGACCGGCAACGGGGTGAAGCTGACCCAGATGGACGACATCGCGCAGAACATCATCTCGCCGGCGCTCTCCACCGTTTCCGGCGTGGCGCAGGCGCAGGTCTACGGCTCCAAGACCTATGCGGTGCGCATCGAGGTCAATCCCGACAAGCTCGCCAGCCGCAACCTGTCGCTGGCCGGCCTCAGCAAAACCGTCGCGGCGGCCAACAGCCAGACGCCGCTCGGCACGCTCCAGAACAGCTCGCAGGCGCTGACCGTGGATGCGCGCACCCAGCGCAGCAATGCCGACGAGTTCAAGACCCTCATCGTCGCCGGCAGCGGCAACCGCATCGTGCGCCTTTCGGATGTGTCCACGGTGCTGGACAGCATCGAGAACAGCAATCAGGGAAGCTGGCTCGACGGCAAGCAGACCATCGCGCTCGGCGTGCAGCGCCAGCCCGGCGCCAACACGGTGGCCGTGGTCGACGCCATCCGCGCCAAGCTGCCGGAGATCGAGGCCGCGCTGCCGGCGACGATGCACATCGCGGTCGTGAACGACCGCTCCAATTCGATCCGGGCGGCGGTGACGGACGTGCAGGAGACGCTCGCCATCACCATCGGCCTCGTCATTCTGGTGATCTTCCTGTTCCTCGGGCAGGTGCGCGCCACGCTGATCCCCGGCCTCGCCGTGCCGCTGTCGCTGGTGGCGACCTTCGCCGCCATGTATGCCTGCGGCTTCTCCATCGACAATATCTCGCTGCTCGGCCTGACGCTGGCGGTGGGCCTCGTGGTGGACGACGCCATCGTCATGCTGGAAAACATCGTGCGTCACACGGAAGAAGGCGTCCCGCCCTTTCAGGCGGCGATCATGGGCAGCGGCGAGGTCACCAGCACCATCATCTCCATGTCGCTGTCGCTGGTGGCCGTGTTCATGCCCATCCTGCTGATGGGCGGTATCGTCGGCCGCGTGCTGAACGAGTTCGGCATGGTGGTGACGCTGGCCATCCTCGCCTCGGTGCTCGTTTCGCTGACGGTGACGCCGATGCTTGCCGCGCGCCTGCCGCATGTGGAGGCCAAGCCCGGCCGCTTCGCCCGCATGTTCGACCGGGTGACGGAAAGCTACGGCCGCGCGGTCGGCTGGTGTCTGGAGCACCGGGGCATCATCCTCGGGGTCTTCGTGCTGAGCTTCCTCGGCTCGGCATGGTCCTACGCCACCCTGCCGCGCAGTTTCTTCCCGCAGGAGGATATCGGCCTGCTCAGCATTTCCACGCAGGCGCGGCAGGATATTTCCTACGTCGCCATGCGCAGCCTGCAACAGAAGGCCGCGGCCATCGTGTCGGCCAACAAGGCGGTGGAGCATGTGACCGCCTCGCTCGGCAGCGGGCCGAGCGGCTCGACCTTCAACACCGGCTCGATGTTCGTTCAGCTGAAGGCCCTCGGTGACCGTCCGCCGCTGGAGCAGACGCTTGCCGAGCTTCGCAAGGCGCTCGCCCGCCTGCCCGGCCTCACCGCCTACATCACGCCGGTGCAGAGCCTGCGCTTCGGCGGGCGCAGCACGCAGAGCCAGTACCAGATCGTGCTCCAGTCGCTCGACGCCGGCGAGGCGCGGGCATGGTCGGTGAAACTCGCCAACGCGATGAAGGCCGAGCCCCAGACATTCGTGGACGTGGCGTCGGACCTGCAGGACGACGCCTTGCAGGCGAGCATCAAGGTGGACAACGACAAGGCCGGCAGCCTCGGCATCACGGCGGATTCGATCCGCACGACGCTGGAAACCGCCTTCGGCACGTACATCGCCTCGCAGATCCAGACCACCGGCAACAATTACGACGTCATCGTCGAACTGGACCAGAGCCTGCCATGGGACGAGACGATGCTCGGTTCGCTCCGCGTGCCCACCAGTTCGGGCGCGCTGGTGCCGCTGTCGAGCTTCGCCACCGTCACGCGCACCAACGGGCCGGTGACGGTCAACCAGTCCGGCCAGCTTGCTTCCGTCACCCTGTCCTTCAACCTGCCGGCGGGCGTCTCGCTCGGCACGGCGACGGCCCGCGTGGACGCGCTGCGCAACCAGATCGGCATGCCGGCCTCGGTGACCACCCATCCGGCGGGCGCGGCGCAGATCTTCGCCCAGTCCACCGGCAATATGGGCCTGCTCATCCTTGCCGCCGTGGCCACCATCTACATCGTGCTCGGGGTGCTCTACGAGAGCTTCGTCCATCCGCTGACCATCCTGTCGGGTCTGCCTTCGGCGGCGTTCGGCGCGCTGATAACCCTGCAGCTTTTCGGCTTCGACCTGTCGATCATCGCGCTGATCGGGCTTCTGATGCTGATCGGTATCGTGAAGAAGAACGCGATCATGATGGTGGACGTGGCGCTGACGCTGAAACGGGACGAGAACCGGGAGCCGATGGAGGCGATCCATCTCGCCGCCGTGCGCCGTTTCCGCCCGATCATGATGACGACCTTCTGCGCGCTGCTCGCCGCCGTGCCGGTGGCGCTCGGCCACGGGCAGGGTTCGGAGCTGCGCCAGCCGCTCGGTGTCGCCGTGGTCGGCGGCCTGGTTCTGAGCCAGATTCTGACGCTGTTCATCACGCCGGTGATCTTCGTCGAGATCGACCGGATCTCCAATATGCGCTGGTTCCGCCGCGGCCGTGCCGAGCCCGCTCCGCAGGCGCATTGAGGCCCGAAGCCGGATCACCTGGCGAAAGGATCGGCCGTTCCGGCAATACCGGAACGGCCGATCCCTTTTCAGAGTTATATTTTTCCTCTTGGCGACGCGTGAATATGTATATACATTATCGCAAAACAGGGGAAGACCGATGCCAGATGCAGCACCACCGCATCAAGCGGATTACGTTCTCGGCAATGCGCGCATCGCCACGCTCGGCGAGGCGGAAGACGGGCTTGGCCTGATCGACCGTGGGGCGCTCGCCGTCAAGGGCGGCAAGATCGTCTATGCCGGGCCGCAGGCCGACCTGCCCGCCGAATATGCCGCCTTCAGGACGATCGACTGCGAAGGCCGTCTCGTCACGCCGGGTCTGATCGACTGCCACACCCATCTCGTCCATGCGGGCAACCGCGCGCATGAGTTCGAGTTGCGGCTCAACGGCGCGAGCTACGAGGAAGTGGCCCGCGCGGGCGGCGGCATCGTCTCCTCGGTCAGGAACCTGCGCGCGGCCAGCGAGGACGATCTGGTGCGCGAGACGCTGCCCCGCCTCGACGCGCTGATCGCGGAAGGCGTCACCACGGTGGAGGTGAAGTCGGGCTACGGCCTCGACCGCGACAGCGAGATCAAGTCGCTGAAAGCCGCGCGGCGTCTGGCCGATGAACGCCCCGTTTCCATCCGTACCACCTTCCTCGGCGCGCACGCCCTGCCACCGGAAATGAACGGCGACAAGGCGCGTTATATCGATGCGGTCGTGGGCGACATGCTGCCCGCCATCGCGCATCGGGGTCTGGCCGATGCGGTGGACGGCTTCTGCGAGGGCATCGCCTTCCTGCCGGAGGAAATCGTCCGCGTCTTCGATGCCGCGCGGGCGCATGGCCTGCCGGTGAAACTCCACGCCGACCAGCTTTCCAACCTGCATGGCGCGGCACTTGCCGCCTCCTACGGCGCGCTTTCCGCCGACCATCTCGAATATACCGACGCCGAAGGGGCCGCTGCCATGGCGCGCGCCGGAACCGTCGCGGTGCTGCTTCCCGGCGCCTATTATTTCATCCGCGAGACGCAGAAGCCGCCGGTGGAAGCCTTCCGCGCGGCGGGCACGAAAATGGCGCTCGCCACCGACTCCAATCCCGGCACCTCGCCGCTCACTTCGCTGCTGCTCACCATGAACATGGGCGCGACCCTGTTCCGCATGACGGTGGACGAATGCCTCGCGGGCGTGACGCGCGAGGCCGCGCGGGCGCTTGGAATCCTCGGCCGCACCGGAACCATCGAAACCGGCAAGGACGCCGATCTCGCCATCTGGAATGTCGAGCGCCCCGCCGAACTCGTCTACCGTATCGGCTTCAATCCGCTGTGGAAGCGGGTGTTCAGAGGCCGTCTGTAATTAGGGAGTCTGCCATGACCATCATCCTCAAGCCCGGCGCCGTGCCGCTCGCCACCCTTGAGCGGATTTACCGCGAGGGCGTTCCAGCGCGCATCGACCCGTCCTTCCATGGAGGCATCGAAAAGGCGGCGGCGCGCATCGCGGAGATCGCGGCGGGCGACGCGCCGGTCTACGGCATCAATACCGGCTTCGGCAAGCTCGCCTCCATCCGCATCGCGTCCGCCGACGTGGCGACGCTCCAGCGCAACCTGATCCTGTCGCATTGCTGCGGCGTCGGCCAGCCGCTGCCGGAGGCGGTCGTGCGCCTCGTCATGGCGCTGAAGCTGATCTCGCTCGGACGCGGCGCTTCCGGCGTGCGGCTGGAAGTGGTGCGGCTGATCGAGGACATGCTGGATAAGGGTGTCATCCCGTTGATCCCGGAAAAGGGTTCGGTCGGCGCTTCCGGCGATCTCGCCCCGCTCGCCCACATGACCGCCGCTATGATCGGCGAGGGCGAGGCGTTTTACCGGGGCGAGCGCCTGCCGGGCCGTGCGGCGCTGGAAAAGGCCGGGCTGAAGCCGGTCGTGCTCGCCGCCAAGGAAGGTCTGGCGCTCATCAACGGCACGCAGACCTCGACCGCGCTGGCGCTGGCCGGCCTGTTCCGCGCGCATCGCGCGCTGCAATCGGCGCTCATCACAGGCGCGCTGTCGACCGACGCGGCCATGGGTTCCGACGCGCCGTTCCACGAGGAAATCCACACGCTGCGCGGCCACAGGGGCCAGATCGACGCCGGGCGCGCGCTGCGCGAACTGCTCGAAGGCTCCGTCATCCGCAAGAGCCATCTCGACGGCGACCAGCGTGTGCAGGACCCCTATTGCATCCGCTGCCAGCCGCAGGTGGACGGGGCCTGCCTCGATATCCTGCGTCAGGCCGCGCGCACGCTGGAAATCGAGGCCAACGCCGTCACCGACAATCCGCTGGTGCTCTCCGACGGACGCGCCGTTTCCGGCGGCAATTTCCACGCCGAGCCGGTGGCCTTCGCCGCCGACCAGATCGCGCTGGCCGTGTGCGAGATCGGAGCCATCGCCCAGCGCCGGATCGCGCTGCTGGTCGATCCTGCGCTTTCCTTCGGCCTGCCGGCGTTCCTCGCTCGCAAGCCTGGGCTCAATTCCGGCCTGATGATCGCCGAAGTCACCTCTGCCGCGCTGATGAGCGAAAACAAGCAGATGGCGCATCCGGCCTCGGTCGATTCCACGCCCACCTCCGCCAATCAGGAGGACCATGTCTCCATGGCCTGCCACGGCGCGCGCCGGCTGCTCCAGATGACCGCCAATCTCGACGCCATCGTCGGTATCGAGGCGCTCACCGGTGCGCTCGGCGTGGAACTGCGCGGGCCGCTCACCACCAGTGCGGAACTCGCGAAAGTCATTGCGGTGCTGCGCGCAAAAATCCCGACGCTGGAGGAGGACCGCTACATGGCCGGCGATCTCGAAGCCGCCGCCCGGCTGGTGGCCGATGGGTCGCTCGCGGCCGCGGTCTCCACCGGTATCCTTCCCGCACTGGAGGTATGAGCATGAGCGTTTTTGAAATCCGTCGCGGCACCTCGCCCATCATCCTCGGCCTGCCGCATACCGGCACGGACGTGCCGAACGATATCGCGGCGCGGCTCAACGACAACGGCAGAATCCTCGCCGACACGGACTGGCATATCGAGCGGCTCTATGACGGGCTGCTGGACGACGCCACCATGGTGCGCGCCACCTTCCACCGCTACTGCATCGACGCCAACCGCGACCCGGCAGGCGTGAGCCTCTATCCGGGCCAGAACACGACCGGCCTCATCCCCGAAACCGACTTCGACGGCAAGCCGATCTGGAAGGACGGGTCGGCTCCGACCGAAGCCGACACAAGGGAGCGCCTCGACCGGTTTCACAAACCCTATCACGATGCGCTCGCCGCCGAGATCGAGCGCGTGAAGGCCATCCATGGCGTGGCGATCCTTTACGACTGCCA
Organism: Rhizobiales bacterium 63-22; assembly: GCA_001898995.1. Taxonomy (GTDB): domain Bacteria; phylum Pseudomonadota; class Alphaproteobacteria; order Rhizobiales; family Rhizobiaceae; genus Brucella. The sequence continues at coordinate 219,344 of MKVZ01000003.1, forward strand.
CTCCATCCGCTCGCATATTCCGTTCCTGTTCGAGGGCAGGCTGCCGGATTTCAACATCGGCACCGACATGGGCAAGACCTGCGATCCGGCCATCGAGGCCGCCGCTGTCGATGTGACCGCCAGGGCGGACGGCTATACATCCATCCTGAACGGACGCTTCAAGGGCGGCTGGACGACGCGCCATTACGGCAGGCCGGAAACGGGCGTTCACGCCATCCAGATGGAGCTTGCCCAATCCACCCATCTTGCCAGCGAAACGCCGCCCTTCGCCTATGACGAGGCGAAGGCGGACAGGCTGCGCATCCATCTCAAAACCCTTCTGCGGCGGCTGGAACAGCTCGCCCCCGCGCTCAAATCCTGAGGAGGCGACCATGTCCAACCCCCGCCATAACGAACGTGAAGTGCGCGCGCCGCGCGGCGACGAACTGAACGCCAAAAGCTGGCTCACCGAAGCGCCGTTGCGGATGCTGATGAACAATCTCGACCCCGACGTGGCCGAGCGTCCGCACGAGCTGGTGGTTTATGGCGGCATCGGCCGCGCCGCCCGCACATGGGACGATTTCGACCGCATCGTCGCGACGCTGAAGACGCTCAACGACGACGAGACGCTGCTGGTGCAGTCGGGCAAGCCGGTCGGCGTGTTCCGCACCCACAAGGACGCGCCGCGCGTGCTGATCGCCAATTCCAACCTCGTGCCGCACTGGGCGACATGGGACCATTTCAACGAACTGGATAAGAAGGGTTTGGCCATGTACGGCCAGATGACCGCCGGTTCATGGATCTATATCGGCGCGCAGGGCATCGTTCAGGGCACTTACGAAACCTTTGTCGAGGCCGGCCGCCAGCATTACGACGGCAATCTCAAGGGCCGGTGGATACTGACCGGCGGCCTCGGCGGCATGGGCGGCGCGCAGCCGCTGGCCGCCGTCATGGCGGGGGCGTGCTGCCTCGCGGTGGAATGCGACGAGACCCGCGCCGACTTCCGCCTGCGCACCCGCTATGTGGACGAAAAGACCCGCAGCCTCGACGAGGCGCTGGCGAAGATCGACGCCTGGACCAAGGCGGGCGAGGCGAAGTCCATCGCGCTGATCGGCAACGCCGCCGAAATCTTCCCCGAACTGGTGAAGCGCGGCGTGCGGCCCGACATCGTCACCGACCAGACCTCGGCGCACGATCCGGTGCACGGCTATCTGCCGCTCGGCTGGAGCGTCGCCGAATGGCGCGCGAAGCAGGAGAGCGATCCGAAGGCAGTGGAAAAGGCCGCCCGCGCCTCCATGAAGGTGCATGTCGCCGCCATGGTCGATTTCTGGAACGCAGGCATCCCGACGCTCGATTACGGCAACAACATCCGCCAGATGGCCAAGGAGGAAGGGCTGGAAAACGCCTTCGCCTTCCCCGGCTTCGTGCCGGCCTATATCCGTCCGCTGTTCTGCCGCGGCGTCGGCCCGTTCCGCTGGGCGGCGCTTTCCGGCGACCCGGAGGATATCTACAAGACCGACGCCAAGGTCAAGGAACTGCTGCCCGACAACGCGCATCTGCACAACTGGCTGGACATGGCGCGCGACCGCATCTCCTTTCAGGGCCTGCCGGCGCGCATCTGCTGGGTGGGCCTCGGCGACCGTCACCGCCTCGGCCTCGCCTTCAACGAGATGGTCAGGAACGGCGAATTGAAGGCTCCCATCGTTATCGGCCGCGATCATCTGGACAGCGGCTCGGTCGCCTCGCCGAATCGCGAGACGGAGGCGATGAAGGACGGCTCCGATGCCGTGTCCGACTGGCCGTTGCTCAACGCGCTGCTCAACACCGCGTCGGGCGCGACATGGGTGTCGCTGCACCATGGCGGCGGCGTCGGCATGGGCTTCTCGCAGCACGCCGGCATGGTGATCTGCTGCGACGGCACCGACGACGCGGCGCGGCGCATCGAACGCGTGCTGTGGAACGACCCGGCCACCGGCGTCATGCGCCATGCCGATGCGGGCTACGAGATCGCGCTCGATTGGGCCAGAAAGCAGGGGCTGCGGTTGCCCGCCATTCTGGGGAACTGATCAGATCAGGTTCAGGGCAGGTGGGCGATGAGCATCGCGAAGAGGGTTTCAAGCTTCTTCGCGTCGCCTGCGCCCGCCGCTTCGGCAAGGCGTTCGCGGCGCGCCTCGATGGCAAGCAGCACGCCTTCCAGCGGATCGTCGGCTTCCGCCATCTCGGCGGGCTTGACGGTGGCGAGCGCGGAGAGAAGGCTTGCGGCGGCAATAGCGGCAATCTCCGCCTTGCGCAGCCTGTCCCGGTCGCCGATTGCGTCCGAGGGCGGGAAGCGGGCGGGCTGTTCGGCCATGGTTTCCATGAAAAGTGCGGCCGCCGCTTCCGCCGCCGCCGCGATCTTCGCCTGTTCGGTCCCGGCTTCGGCGATGGCGGCGAGCGTGGCCTCATGCCGGCGCATCATCCGCCCGTGTACCAGCGCGAAGGCCGTTTCGTGGATCAGCACGTTTTCAAGCCCGGCGCGGCGCAGCATGTCCTTCAGGAAATAATACATGTCGCGGCGGAAGGCGCGCGTGCCTTCCGCGCTCGCGCCGAAATAAAGGTTAAGGCCGCGCATCCGCGCCGCGCCGCGATGCTGCGCCGGTTCGGAGGAAATGAGCGAGATGGAAATGGCCTCCGCCGCGGTCAGCGCCGTATCCACCATGCCCGCCGCCTGACCGAGCAGGAGTTCCGGCGCGGGCAGGCGGTTTTCCGCCCCGTGTGCCGTCGAACGGGCACGCCGGATCGCATAGCGCACATCGCGCAGGCGATCCTTGAGATTGAGGGCGATTTCGTCGGAGAGCGTGCGCAACATGGCTGGCCTTGGGTCCGTGAGGTAAACAAAAGTGACTTAGCCGATACAAATGAAATATTGTTTGCCTCCGGCCGGAAAAGCAATAGGCTCGCCGTGGGTAAGGCAGCAATATGCCGTGATGCGAGGAACGGATTTGGAAAAGACGGGCAAAGGCGGTGTTGGGGGCGGTGCCGGGGCTGGCGCAGGCGGCGGTAACGGGAGCAGGGGGATGGGCGATCTTCTCGTCGGGTCGGAAGGGGTGGCGGCGGAAAACCGCACGAGCCGGCTCAGAACCCGCGCCGCATGGATGTATTACATCGAGCAGATGACGCAGAACGACATAGCGGAGGCACTGGGCGTCGGGCGTGTCACCATCGTGCGGCTTCTGGCGGATGCGCGCGCGCGCAACGAGGTCAAGATCACGATCGAGGGCAGGCTTTCCGCCCTGACGGCGCTGGAAGTGGCACTGGAAAAGACCTTCGGGCTGGAGCATGCCGTCGTCGCCCCGCTTTCCACTCCCGGCATCGATCCTATCCCGCCGATCAGTGCTGCGACCGGAGCATGGCTTTCGGAACAGATCGCGCACGGCATGCGCATCGGCGTCGGCTGGGGGCGTACGCTTTCCAGTACGCTGCAACATATCGGCTCGCGTCCGGTCAACGATCTCAAGGTGATCTCGCTGCTCGGCGGCATCGTGCAGCCGCGCCGTTCCAACCCGCCCGAATTCGCATGGCAGTTCGCGCAACTGCTGCAAGGCGAGGGCTATCTCATTCCGGCCCCGGCGCTGGTGGACAGCGCCGAAACCCGCACCGCGCTCATCGACCGCTGCGGCCTGCGTGCGGTGCTCGATATGGCGGAAAATCTAGACATGGTGCTGCTCAGCGTGGGCGGCATCGAGACCGCCAGCAGCACCTCCTATCGTGTCGGGCTGATCGACGAGAAACAGAAACAGTCGCTGATCGCCAATGGCGCGGTCGGTGACGTGCTGTTCCACTTCTACGACCGCGAGGGCCGCGTCGTGGACGATCCGGTGCATGACCGGGTCATGTCGGCGCGCATCGAAAGCCTTCAGAACACGCGCCAGCGCATCCTCACCTCCGGCGGCAGGGAGAAGATCGAGGCGCTGCTCGGCGCCATGAAGCTTCTGCGGCCGACCGTGTTCATCACCGACGAGGAAAGCGCCGCCGAGATGCTGAGACGGGCAAGTTAAGCTGAAAGGGCTTCGAGCCGGTCCTCCGCGAGCGGCGTCTGGCCGAACCAGTTCAGCCGGTTGACGCAGACATTGCCCCGGTCGATCAGGTCGTTCTCGTCGCCCTCGCCCGTCAGGTGTCGGCGTCCGCGCGGCAGGAAGAGCGTGGTCGTGTCGCCTTCGCTAGATACGATTTCCGCCTTCGCGCCGATCTTGTCGCGGCCGATGCGCGGCTGCAGGATCGGGGCAGGCAGGCGGGTGGGCAGGTTGACGCTGAGCCAGTGTCCGTCGAGGAAGATATCGCGCCTTTGTTCCCATATGCGTGACACGAAACCGGCCAGCCAGTCGATGTCGTCCGGCGTTTCCTCCGCATTCTTCACGCGCGAGAAGCCGATTGCCGGAATGCCCCAGAAAGTCGCCTCGCGGGCGATGCCGAGCGTGCCGGAATAGGCGAGGTCCTCGGCCACGTTGCGCCCGTCATTGATGCCGGAAAGCACCAGATCGGGTTTTCTGCCGCCCGAGAACAGCCCGTCGTCGAACAGCCCTTTCTCGAACAACCATGTCATGGCCGTGGTCACGCAGTCGGCGGGCGTGCCCGAACAGGACCAGCGCCTTTCGCCGCGCCGCACCATGGTCAGCGGGCGGCCAAGGGTGAGGGAAGCGCCGGCGGCGGTGCGCTTGCCGTCCGGAGCCACCGTCCAAAGGTCGTCGCTGAGGCGCGCCGCCACCTGCTCCAGCCGGGCCAGCCCCGGCGCGTCGATGCCGTCGTCATTGGCGATGAGAATCCGCATCGTCTCTCCTGTGTATTTTTACGCGCTCTTGCTCGAAACGCTCTGGATTTCAAAATGCGTGCCCGACACGGTGCCGGTGCGCAGCCGCGGCATGAAGGGTTTCAGTTCGTCGAGATCCTTCAGGCCGCAGGAATGGCCGACGAGATCCGGCCGGCCGGCCTTTTCCCACAGCCGCACGTTCTGGTCGCGGGTGGGGTGCGTCGGCAGGCGTATCCATGTCGCCTGACCGGTACGGACCATCGCGCTTGCAGGCGTGTTGTCGGGAACATGGCCGGTCAGCAGCACGGGCAGGTCCTGCTCCGAGGCCCGTCGCAGCGCCTGCACCGAGGGGCCGGCGCTGCCCATGCCGTCATGCGTCAGAAGCGGGCAATCGGGGAAAGGCGCGTCCTCGTGCCAGTCTATCGCGCCGGCAAGCTGGCGGCGCAGATGCTCCGCCATGGACGGCGACACCGCGTCCGGGACCTCGATCTGCCCGGCGAGCGAGGCGCGCATGGAGGCATGGATGGCAAAATGCGCCGGCAGGATCGCCATCAGTTCCAGTGGCTTGCCGGAAAGCGGCACCGGCAGCAGGCAGCCGCCCGCATGGGCGACGATGAATTGCTGGATGGCCCGCCCGCGCTCGGCGGCGGATACGGCGTCCGCGCCGTAGGAGGCGTCGATGGCCAGCAGGTCGCAGGCCGGGATCGGGTCCATGACGAAGACATTGCTTTGCGGCACCACATCGGCGCAGTAGACGACGCGCCGGCCTTCCGCTTCCACCGAAAACCAGACGCCGCCAGCGACATGGCCGGAGCGGCCCGACGTGATGCGCATGCCGCCGAGCGCGATCGTGTCGCCGGCCCTGAAAATCGCGATCCGCGCCGCCGAAAGCGGAAACGCGGTCCGGTGGGCCGCTTCGGCATATTGGCGCAGCATCGCCTCCGCGTCGTCGCGCGTCTCGCGCGTCATGTGGATCGTGCCGGCAAAACCGTTGGCCAGAAGCCAGTTCAACCCGCCTATATGGTCCTCGTGGGCATGGGAGATGAAGACCGCGTCCAGCGCCCGGATTTCCTCCGGGCCGATGGTGGGGTAATAGTCGCGGCCGGCCGCGCCGACCTTGATGCCCGCATCGAACAGGAGGCTCCTGTCCGCGCGCACGCCGAAGCTGGTGCGGCCCTTTTCGCCGAAGCCGCCGTAAAGGTCGATACGCATTACCGGGTTTCTCCTTCCGGGATGACCCATCCCGTGCGGATGCGGATGTGCAGGGGAGCGCCTTCCGCAACCGGCTTGCCGTCGATGAGATCGAACGGGAGGTCGAATGTGAGTTCCAGTGCCGGGTCGGCGTCGGGCCGGGCTTCCACGCGCACGCCGCCGCCGCGATAGATCGCGCGCGTGACCGTCAGCGGCACGCCGTTTCCGTCCGCCAGTTCGATATCGCGTGAGCGGATGCAGATTTTGGCGTCCGGCGTCGCGGCCTGACCGGGCGCGCAGCGCAGCACCACATGCTGCCCGAACACCTCGCCCGCGCATTGGCCCTCTTGTTCGGCCTGTGTGATCCGCGCCGGCAGCACCATGCCGTTGGCGATGAAGCGCGCCACCATCGCGTTGGCGGGCTGCTCATAGAGCTTGCGCGGGGTGTCGAACTGCTGCAACCGGCCGCGATCCATCACGGCGATGCGGTCGGCGAGTGCCATGGCCTCGGCCTGATCGTGGGTGATATAGACGATGGTCGTGCCGGTGCGCTTGTGAAAGGCGGCGAACTCCGCTTCCATGGCGGCGCGCAGATGCACGTCTAGATTGGCGAGCGGCTCGTCGAACAGCACCAGCGACGGCGCGGCGACGAGGCAGCGGGCCAGCGCGACGCGCTGGCGCTGGCCGCCGGAGAGGTTGGCCGGCCGGCGATCGCCCATTTCCTTCAGGTCGACGAGCGCCAGCGCCTCCTGCACCCGGCGCGCGCGTTCGGCTTTCGGCACCTTTGCGACGCGCAGGCTGTAGCCGACATTCTCGGCCACCGTCATGTGCGGCCAGAGCGCATAGTTCTGGAAGACGATGCCGACCTTGCGCTGTTCCGGCGGCACATGGCTGCGCTCGTCCGAGACGAGGCGCCCGCCGACCGTGATGGCGCCATGCGTGATCTTCTCGAAACCGGCGATGGCGCGCAGCAATGTCGTCTTGCCGCAGCCGGACGGCCCCAGCACGGCGACGAATTCACTGTCGGCGATATCGAGGCTGATATCGGACAGGGCGTCGAACGCGTTGAACGTCTTGGTGACGCCGGAAAGTTTCAATCCCGCCATGGCAAGACTCCGTCGGGCAGATGCCGCGCGAACAGGTTCGTCAGCAGCATGAGGACAATGGTGACGGCGATGGTTGCGACCGATGTCGCCGCCGCATAGGTGGAATCTCCGCCCTGCTCGAAGGAGAAGATCACCACGCCGATGGTTTCCGAGCCCGACGCCCACAGGAGCGCCGAGACCGTGAGTTCGCTGAAGGCGGTGAGGAAGATCAGCACGCCGCCGGCCAGCGTCGCCGGCGCGACGATCGGGAAGATGATGGTGCGCAGCCGCATGAACAGGCTGGCGCCCGCCACCTGCGCGGCTTCTTCCAGCGCGCGGTCGATCTGGTGCAGCCCCGTGACCGTGGGCCGCAGCGCCAGCACGAAGAAGCGCGCCAGATAGGCATAGAGGATGATCCAGAGCGTGTTGTAGATATGGATGCCGATGACGGGCACGGGCTTCAGGAACAGGAGCAGCGAGGCGATCGCCATCACCACGCCGGGCAGCGCATAGGGCAGTTCCGCCGTCAGGTTGAACAGGCCGGTCCACCAGCGCTTGCGCCATGTGGTGATATAGGCGAGCGGCACCGCGATCAGCACGGCGAAGAAGGCGGCGGAAAGCGCGAGGATGAAGCTGTTGACGAAGGCGCGCCGCGTTCCCGCGTGCTCGAACAGCACGAAGTGGTAGTTGGCCAGCGTCGCGCTCGCCCGCGTCAGCGGCATGCCGTAGGAACCGACGAGCGAGGTCAGCAGGAGGCCGAACAGCGGCAGCACCAGCACCGCGACGACGATGAACAGCAGGAAAAGCTCGATCCAGATGCGCGTCCGCCCCAGCTCGAACGGTTCGGCGGGCAGCGAGGTGGAGGCGATGCGGTAGTCGCGCCGGCGCGAGACATATTCCTGCGTGACGATGCCCATGATGGCGATGAAGCCGATCAGCGTGGACAGGATGGAGACATCCGTCAGCACCGCCGGACCGCCGCCGCTCAGCCGCTGGTAGATCAGCGTCGGCAGCACGAGGAAATTGGCCGGAATGCCGAGAAACGCCGGAATGCCGAAATTGCCGACGCAGGAAACGAAGGTCAGCGCCGTGGCCCCGATGATGGCCGGCACCATCAGGGGCAGGATGACGGTGCGCAGCACGGTGATCTTGCCCGCGCCGCTGCTGAGTGCGGCTTCCACCAGTTCGCGCGGCAGCTTGCGCAGGCCCGCGCGCACGATCAGGAAGACCAGCGGGCCGAATTGCACGCCGAGAAGGGCGATGATCCCGCCCGCCGAATAAAGCGGGTTGGGGCTGCCGAGCCGCGGCGCCATGCCGATGAGCTTCAGGAAGGGGCTTGCAGGGCCGAACAGTTGCAGCCATGCGAGCGCCGTGATCTGCGGCGCGATGAGCAGCGGGGTGACGTAGAGAAAGGTGAAAAGCGAGCGGCAGCGTATGTCGGTCAGGCTCACCAGCAGCGCCAGCGCGGTGCCGAGCACGACGGCGAAGACGGTGCCGAATATGCCGACATAAAGCGAGTTCCAGGTCGCGTTCCACGTCGCCGGCGAGGAGAAGACCTGCGCCACGGCATGCGCCGCGCTGCCGCTTGCCGGCCGGACGACTTCCATGAGAAGCCGTCCCATCGGCAGAAGCGAAAGCAGGGAGACGATGAGGGCCACGACAAGGATCAGGGCATTGTCGCGCATTTGACCGTGTCGGCCGGCAATTCTATCCATGAGGATCGGACCTTGGGGCACTTTCTCGCCGGGCATCACCGCCCGGCGCCGCATCACGGGACGAGAACGAAATTTCAGGCTGGGTAGCACATAGCCTGATCACCGAACAGTTTTGTGAAATATCCAACCACCGAACAGTTTTGTGAAACGTCTAGCCGCCGAACAGTTTCGTGAAGCGCGCCTTGTCCTTGTTGGTGTTTTCCAGCACTTTCTGCACGTTGATCGGCATGATCTTGATATTCGTGCCCGCGGGAAGCCATTTCGGCCTGCCGATGCCGGCCTTGGCCGGGATATAGCCCTGGCTGAGGGCGAGTTTCTGTCCGGCGTCCGAGAGGATGAAATCGACGAATTTCTTCGCGTCGCCCGGATTTTTGGTCGAGGCCATGATGGCGACCGGCTCCGTCACGGCGGGAACTCCCTCGGACGGGAATACGAAATCGATCGGCGAACCCTTGGCCTTGGCGTTCAGCGCCATGAAGTCCACCAGAATGCCATAGGGTTTCTCTCCGCTGGCGACGGATTTCAGGACCGCGCCGTTGCCCTGCACGCTGACGGTGCCGTTCTGCTTCAGCCCCTCGAAGAACTTCCAGCCCAGATTGGGGTCCATGGCGAACCCGCTCAGCATATAGGCGGCCGCGCCTGAATAGAGCGGGCTGGGCATCACCACCATGCCCTTGTATTCCGGCTTTTCCAGGTCGGTCCAGTGCTGCGGCTTCTGCTCGGCGCCGCTGTTATAGGCGATGCCCGTCGTGATCAGCTTGCTGCCGAAATAATATTTGTCGGGATCGTAGGAACTGCTTTCGAAGCCGTCGAGCTTCGCACCCTTGTACTGCATCAGCCGGTGCGCGGCCTTCAGGCTTTCCATGCTGACCGCGTCGGAGATCAGGAGCACGTCGGCCTGCGGCGCGCCGGCGGAAAACTCCGCTGCCAGCTTGGTCAATATGTCGCTGGTGCCCGAACGGTAGATTTTCAGCTCGATATCGGGATGAACGCGGCGGAAAGCCGCCACTGTCTTCGCCGCGTCGGCATCCGGCTGCGAGGTATAGAGCGTCAGCGAACCCGCGAGCGCTGTGCTCGCGAACAACAGCCCCGCCACGAGGGCTCCGCCCAGCTTCATCAGGTTTTTCATCACTTCCTCCCAAGGTCTGATTGCGCCGGCACATCCTGTCCGAACCCATGTACCATACGGCAATCATGAGGATATCATAGTGTTCATTTGTTTTGTGTCAAATACAATTGAACAGAAAATATCACGGTCCGTTGATAAGATCGCGGCCGTGTGAGAATGTGGCGACCCATATCGAGGCCCCTTGTGCGGCCCCGTGGAGGATGCCCGTGGAGGCTGAATGAGCGAACCGAACCTGCCCCTGCTGTCGTCGGACCTGAAGGTGAAGACGGCATGGCTCTATTATGTCGAGGGCATGACGCAGGAACAGATCGCCGACATGCTGAATGTCAGCCGGGTCAAGGTGATGCGCACGCTGGCAAGCTGCATCAGCGAAGGCGTGGTCGTCACGAAGATCAACGCGGCCACGGCGCGGCAGGTCGCGCTGGAGCGCGCGCTCGAAAAGCGCTGGAAGCTGGATTCGGCGATCGTGGTTCCGTCGCCCGCATCCGGCGAAAATCTCGAAAGCCGGATCGGCCATGCGGTCGCGGGCTTTCTCGACCAGACCATGCAGGACGGAATGACGCTTGCCGTCGGCGGCGGCGCGACCCTCTATTCCAGTCTGGGCTTCCTGCAACGCCGGCCACTGCACGGCGCGCTGGTCGTGTCGCTCGTCGGCAGCCTGCCGCATTCGCGCTGGATCAATCCGTCCGTGGTGGCCACGCGCATCGCCGAGGTCTACGATGTCGAAAGCTACCAGATGCCGGCGCCGGTGATCGTCGACGATCCCGCGCTGCGCGACGCCCTCTGGCGGCAGGCGGAGTTCCGCGATCTCAGGCAGCGCGCCGAAAGGGCGGATATCGCCATCCTGACGGTCGGGGACATGACGGAAAGTGCGACCATCTTCCGTCACGGCATCGTGCCGCCGGACCTGATCGGGCCGCTGCGGCAGGCGGGCGCGGTCGCGAACATCCTGTGCTGTTTCATCGACGGGGAAGGGCGGCTGGTCGACCATGAGATCAACCGCCGCGTCATGGCCATCGGTCTGGACAGCATATCCCGCATCCGGCGCATCGTGCTGGCGGCGGGCGGCGACGCCAAGGTGGCCGCGATCCGCGCGGCGCTTGCCGTCGTGCCCGCGAGTGTGCTGATCACCGACGCGCAGACGGCGGAACAGCTTCTGGCCGATTGAATCAGGCTTTTATTGCGCTTTCCTGAGCACGCCGCGTCCTTGCAGGAAGTCGATCAGGCCGACATGCGTCACGGTTTCGAATTCCCGCACCGCCTGTTCGGCGCGCTTTTTCTCGGCCAGCATGAACAGGAGCACGGCCCGCATCTCGGAGGAAACGCCGAAACGCTGCCAGCGCCGCGCCACATGATCGGGAATGCCCGCGGCGGCGCAGAATTCCGCGATGCCCTCGAAGCCCAGCCCGACGACACAGTCCCGCAACGTTTCCGCCGGCATCCTCTCATCGAGCGCGTGATCGTGAAGCCGTTCCGCGAGCAGTTGCAGGTCGCTGGGCGACGTTTCCGAAACCTTGTTCAGAATGTCACGCACATTGATCGGAAGTCTGGACATGATGCGATTTCCTCACTTCGGGAAGGCGGCCTGAAATGGCTTGAAACGGCCTGCCTCTCCCGCGCGCAGGATTCCACCGCGCCGGATCGAAAGCAAGCGCCTTTTCGCGTGGCCCGTCTCAGAGTTCGACGCGGTCGCGGCGGTCCTCGGCGATGAGCTTGCGGATCTGCCCGACGATCTGGTCGCCGTGGATTCCCGCCAGCCGGTCGGCGGTCTCGACGTCCTGCGCCTCGATGGCGCGGATCATGTCCTCGTGCTCGGTCACATATTGCTCCGGCAGCCGGTCGGCGAAGGAGGAATAATAAAGGCGCAGCAGCCGACGCCCCTCGTCGAGCAGCCGCGCGAAGAAGGTGGCGTAGAACGGGTTGCGCCCCGCTTCCGCGATCGCCGCGTGGAAATCGCGGTTGGTGGCGATCATGTCGAGCGCGTTCTGCGCGCGCACCGCGCGGGCGAACTCCTCCTGCCGCGCGCGGATGATCTTCAGGTCCGCCGGCGTGCGGTGCAGCGCGGCGAGCCGCGTCGTCACCCGGTACATCAGCGTGATCGCGTCGAAAAAGGCGGGCAGGCTCAGAAAGTCGATGTTCGATACCACCGTCGAGCGGTTGGGAAGCGTCGTCACCAGCCCGTCGGCGGCGAGCCGCACCAGCGCCTCGCGGATCGGCGTGCGCGACATGGCGAAGCGCTCCGCAAGCTGGTTCTCATCGATCGGGCTGCCGGGCGCCAGCGAAAGGTCGATGATCTCGTCGCGCAGCACATCGTAGACCAGCCGGACGCCGGAGCCCTTCTTGCGGTCGGCGGCGGGATTCCGCGCGGCTTCGCTCATGAACCTGTCCTTAATGTTGAAACCCGGTCACGAGACAAATCATAGCCGGAATGAAAATTCCAGTCGACAACAAAAATACATAGTGTATATTAAATCTCATCAAAACATGAAATGCCCTATCGAACGCACAAGGACAGCATCATGGACTCGACTATCTTCAAAGGTTGCATGCCCGCTCTCATGACCCCGTGCAAGCCGGACCGCACGCCGGATTTCGACGCGCTGGTGCGCAAGGGCAAGGAAATGATCGCCAAGGGCATGTCGGCGGTCGTCTATTGCGGCTCGATGGGCGACTGGCCGCTCCTGACCGACGCCGAGCGCATGCAGGGCGTCGAGGCGCTGGTCAAGGCCGGCGTTCCGGTGGTTGTCGGCACCGGCGCGGTCAACACCGCCACCGCCGCCGCCCACGCGGCGCATGCGCAGAAGGTCGGCGCGCACGGCCTGATGGTCATCCCGCGCGTGCTGTCGCGCGGCTCGTCGATCAGCGCGCAGAAGGCGCATTTCAAGGCCGTTCTGGGTGCGGCGCCGGATTTGCCGGCGGTGATCTACAACAGCCCCTATTACGGCTTCGCCACCCGCGCGGACCTGTTCTTCGCGCTGCGCGCCGAGCATCCCAACCTGATCGGCTTCAAGGAGTTCGGCGGCGACGCGGCCATGCGCTACGCGGCCGAGAACATCACGAGCGCCGATGACGACGTCATCCTGATGGTCGGCGTCGATACGGGCGTGTTCCACGGCTTCGTCAATTGCGGCGCGGTCGGCGCCATCACCGGCATCGGCAACGTGCTGCCGAAGGAAGTGCAGCACATGGTGGCGCTCTCCCGCGCCGCCGCCGCCGGCGACGTCGAGGCCCGCGCCCGCGCGCTGGAACTGGAAGCCGCCCTCAACGTGCTGTCGTCCTTCGATGAAGGTCCGGACCTCGTGCTGTTCTACAAACACATGATGGTGCTGACCGGAAACCCGGAATACGAGCTGCACTTCAACGAAAGCGACAAGCTTTCGGAGAGCCAGCGCGGCTATTGCGAGGCGCAGCTCAAGCTGTTTCAGGACTGGTACGCCGCATGGAGCAGGCAGGACGGCGCGGTCGCCCGCTACGCCGCCTGAGTAGACGGAACCAACGGAAAAGGCCCCGCGAGGGGCCTTTTCTTCGTTTGAGCGTCAGGTTGTAATCAGGCGACGGCGTCCATGCCCTTTTCGCGCAGGCGTTCGAGCTGGGCCATCTCGTCCGCCGTGAGGGCGATACCCTTCTCCAGCGATTCACGCCGGGCGGCGAAACGGCGCTGCGAAGGCAGGCGTGCGCCCTGTCCGGCGATGGCCTCGATCAGCGCCTCGCCCTGTCGTGCCGGATCGGCCCGTCCGCCGGCGATGCGCGCGGGATCGAAGGCGAGGATCAGTTCGCCGTGGCGCGGCGCCAGCGTGGTGGTGCCGAGCCATTCCAGCGCCTGCGGGCTGGTGAAATCGCCGATCATCACGCCGGCCAGCAGTTCGATCATGGTCGAGATGGCCGATCCCTTGTGGCCGCCGAAAGGCAGCATGGCGCCGTCGAGCGCCGCTTCCGGGTCGGTGGTCGGGTGGCCGTCCCTGTCCACGGCCCAGCCTTCCGGCAGCTTCTTGCCGGCGCGGCGATAGAGTTCGAGTTCGCCGCGCGCGGCGACGCTGGTGGCGAAATCGAACACATAAGGCGTTTCGCCCGGACGCGGCCAGCCGAAGGCGAAGGGATTGGTGCCGAGCAGCGGCTTCGTGCCGCCTGCCGGTGCGACGGTGGCATAGCTGGGGCACATGGAAATGGCGGCGAGGCCGTCCTCGGCCAGCGCTTCCACTTCCGGCCAAAGTGCTGCGAAATGCGTGCAATCGTTGATGACGAGGGCGGCGAGGCCGAGCTTGCGGGCGCGCGCGGCCAGCGCCGGACGGCCCGTCTCGAAAGCGAGATTGGCGAAACCGCCCTTGGCCGCGACGCGCACCACCGCGCTGTCGTCGACCGTCAGTTCCGGCACCGCGTCCGGCACCACCTTGCCGCGCTTCAGCGTGCGCAGGCAGCCTTCGATGCGATAGACGCCGTGCGACTTGCAGCCGTCGCGCTCGCCGGCCACGATGGTGCGGGCGATCGCCGCGGCATGGCCATCGCTGAAACCGCCCTTGCGCAGGATATCCTTCACCAGTTCAAAGAGGTCGTCGACCGTCATCCGGGTGGTGTCGCTCATCGCTGGTCCTTTCGTGCCGCAGGCGGATGCCTTCGTGCATAGAGCATTTTGCAGCCAAATGAAAACATTTGGCGTCGCAGAAATGCGGTAAAACAAATAGATAGATCGTCAAAATGCGCCTGATAAGGCACACGACGATCTAGAGCGCATTCCGGAAAGAGTGAAGCGCTTTTCGGAAAGGCAAGCCAAGAAAAACGCCGCTCCCGCAGGGGAACGGCGTCCGGTTCCGTCTATACAATGTCTATCCAGCTTACTTGCGGCCCGTTTCCATGACGGTGAGGCCGATAACCACGGCGAACATCACGCCGATCATGCCGATTTCAATCCAGTGGAACCATTGCATGGCATGGCCCTCCACACGGTTATCACATCATCCAGAATGTAACAGCCACGCCGATCAAAAAGGCGGCGGCGAAACTGCTTTCCAGCCTGTAGTACCAGAGCATGACAGCCTCCGTTCATGGTTAACGAATACTTAATGAACGCGGCAGTCGCCTTTTGGTTTCATTCCGGTTGCTGATATATAAGTGATATATTTTGCCATCGGCTTTCTCGGGTCTAACCCCTTGAAAGCGCCTGTATCAAATCCTGCTCCAGATCGGCGGGGTCTTCGAGGCCGACCGAGAGCCGGACCAGTTGCGGGCCGATGCCGGTCGCGGTGCGCCGTTCTTCCGGCACCGAGGCATGGGTGAGCGAGAAGGGGTGCTGGATCAGGCTTTCCACGCTGCCGAGGCTGACGGCGAAATGGAAATAGCGCGTGGCGGTCAGAACCCGCTCGACGCGTGCCAGATCGCCGGACAGTTCGATCGAGACCACGCAGCCGAAATTGAGCATCTGCCGCGCGGCGAGATCGTGCTGGGCGTGGCTCGCGAGCCCCGGATAGACCACCCGTTCGAGACCGAGCGCGGCCGCGCGCCGTTCGAGGCTGGTGGCCAGCCGCATCGCCGAATCCGACTGGCGCGTCGAGCGCAGTTCGAGCGTCTTCAGCGAGCGGTGCAGCAGTGCGCAGTCGGTGGGCGACATGACTGCGCCGAGCGCGTTCTGGAGGTATCTGACTCGCTCGGCGAGGCCGGACGGCGCGCGGGCGGAGACGGCCACCACGCCGCCCAGAAGGTCGGAATGGCCGTTCAGCATCTTGGTCGCGGAATGCACGACCACATGGATACCGTGCTCGATGGGCCGCTGGCCGGCGGGCGAGGAAAAGGTACTGTCGCAGACCGTGACGGCCCCGGCTTCCGCGCCGAGCCGCGCCACGAGCGACAGATCGACGATGCGCAGCGTCGGGTTGGACGGCGTCTCGAACCAGAGCAGGTCGGGCCTGTCTTCCGCCACCGCCCGTTTGAGCGCTTCCGCGTCGGAAAAATCCACGAAGCGGACCTTGTGGCCCGCCGTGGCCGGGCGCACATCGGCAAGCAGGCGGTAGATGCCGCCGTAAAGGTCGTCATGGGCGAGGATGGTCGCCCCGGTGGGCAGGGTTTCGAGCAGGGTCGCCGCCGCCGACAGGCCGCTCGGGAAGACGAAGGCCGCTTCCGCGCCTTCCAGATCGGCGAGGCAGAGTTGCAGGGCATTGCGGGTCGGGTTGCCGCTGCGGGTGTAGTCGAAGCCCTTGCTGCGCCCGATGCCCTCCTGCACGTAGGTCGTGGCGTGATAGACGGGCGGGATCACCGCGCCGGTGAGCGGGTCCGGCTCCTGCCCGACATGGATGGCGCGCGTTGCGAATCCGGCCTGATTGCGGGGAAGGTCGTCGGTCATGTGCTGGCCCTTATGCTGCGGGAACCTGTCTCGCAGCCGGGTGTAGAAGGTGGGCCGCCGCCGGTCAAGCCGGCGGCGGCAGGGCCATGAGGGAAACGGCGCTCAGAGGAACGGTCGCTGCTCGGCCATGTCGGAGGCCTCGATGCCGGCGACGGTGACGGGCTTCTTCATGGCGTCGCGCCGGAACGGCTCGCCAAGCTCCTGATTGAGCAGAACCTCGATGAAGGTGGTCTGCTTGTCGTTCATCTGCCGGGCCACTGCGGCCTGCAAGGCCTCGGTGAGTTCGTGCGCGTTGCGCACCTGCACGCCCTTCGCCCCGCAGGCTTCGGCGATGCCGGCATAGGTGACGTCGCGGTCGAGTTCCGTGCCGACGAAATTGTTGTCGTACCACAGCGTCGTGTTGCGCTTCTCCGCGCCCCACTGATAGTTGCGGAAGATCACCATGGTGATGGGCGGCCAGTCGTCCCGCCCGCAGGCGGTCATCTCGTTCATGGAGATGCCGAAGGCGCCGTCGCCGGCGAAGCCAATCACGGGAACGTCCGGGCAGCCGATCTTGGCGCCCAGAATGGAGGGGAAGGCATAGCCGCATGGCCCGAACAGGCCGGGCGCAAGATATTTCCGCCCCGCCTCGAAGCTCGGATAGGCATTGCCGATGGCGCAGTTGTTGCCGATATCGGACGAGATGATCGCATTGCGCGGAATGGCGGCCTGTATGGCGCGCCATGCCTGACGCGGGCTCATCAGGCCGGCGTCGCGGCGCCGCGCTTCCTCGTTCCATGCGGTGCCCGCATCGTCTTCCTCGTGGTCGAGCGAGGACAGCATCTGCGTCCAGCGGGACTTGGTTCTGGCGACCAGGTCGCGGCGTTCCTGCCGGCTCTGTTCCGTGGCGGAAGGAGCCAGCCGGGCGAGAATACCGCGCGCGACCTTGCCGGCGTCGCCCTCGATGCCCACCGTCACCTTCTTTGTCAGGCCGATGCGGTCGGAGTTGATATCGACCTGAATGATCTTCGCGTCCTTCGGCCAGTAGTCGATGCCGTAGCCGGGAAGCGTCGAGAAGGGGTTGAGCCGGGTTCCGAGCGCCAGCACCACATCGGCCTGCGCGATGATCTCCATCGCCGCCTTGGAGCCGTTATAGCCCAGCGGTCCCATGGCGAGCGGATGGCTGCCGGGGAAGCTGTCATTGTGCTGGTAGTTGGAGCAGACCGGCGCATCGAGCTTTTCGGCCAGAGCCACCACATCGGGAATGGCATTGGCGAGCACCACGCCCGCCCCGGACAGGATGACGGGGAAGCGCGCCTCGGACAGCAGCTTCGCCGCCTCGGCCACGGCTTTCTCGCCGCCGCCCTGCCGCTCGAACTGCACGATCTGCGGCAGGTCCACGTCGATGACCTGAGTCCAGATATCGCGCGGGATGTTGATCTGCGCCGGCGCCGACGAGCGCCATGCCTTCATGATGACCCGGTTGAGCACTTCGGGCACGCGCGCGGGATCGCGCACCTCTTCCTGATAGCAGACGCAGTCCGCGAACAGGCGCATCTGCTCCATTTCCTGAAAACCGCCCTGCCCGATGGTGCGGTTGGCCGCCTGCGGCGTGACCAGCAGCATGGGCGTGTGGTTCCAGTAGGCGGTTTTGACCGCCGTGACGAAGCCGGTGACACCCGGTCCGTTCTGGGCGATCGCCATGGCCATGGTGCCGGTGGCGCGGCAATAGCCGTCGCACATCAGCCCGGCATTGGTCTCGTGGGCACAGTCCCAGAAGGTGATGCCGGCCTTGGGAAACAGGTCGGAAACCGGCATCATGGCCGAGCCGATAATGCCGAAAGCCTGCCTGATTCCGTGCTTTTGCAGAACCTTGATGAAGCTTTCCTCGGTCGTCATCTTCATGGTCGTCTTTGCTCCTTAAGCAACATTTACATAATCCTGTGCGCCGGATTGCGGGCGGCTGCCCGCGCTCCGGTCGGTTTTGAGGTCTTCGAGCACCATCTGCGCCAGCTTCGCGCCGATCATCATGGCCGGCGCGTTGGTGTTGCCGGAAACGATCTCCGGCATGATCGAGCAATCCGCCACGCGCAATCCGGTGATGCCGCGCACCCGCAGACGCGGATCGACGACCGCACCGTCGTCGGCTCCCATCCGGCAGGTACCGGTCGGATGGTAGATCGTGGTGGAGTTGCTGCGCGCCCAATCCAGAAGCTCGTCGTGGCTTTCCAGATCCTTCGTCGGACGGAACTCCTCCGAGATCGCCGATTTCAGGGGCTCCGTGCGTGCGATGCGGCGTGCGATACGCACGCCCTCGACAATCGTGTCCTGATCGGTCTGGGTCGCCAGATAATTGGGACGGATGAGCGGATATTCCAGCGCTTCCGCGGAGCGGAGCGTCACGCTGCCGCGGCTTTCCGGCCGCAACTGGCAGACCGACTGCGTGAAGGCGGCGAAGGGGTGCACACCCTCGCCGGGGCTGTCCGCCGACCATGGCTGGATATGGAACTGTATGTCGGGGGTCGCAAGCTCCGGCCGCGTCTTGACGAAGCCGAAGACGAGGCTTGCCGCCATCGTCATGGGGCCGGTCCGCATCAGCGCGTATTCGAGACCGATGAGGGCTTTTTTCAGCGGATTGCGGACCTCGTTGTTCAGGGTCGGTTCGCGGCACTTGAAGACCAGCCGCGCCTGTAGATGGTCTTGCAGGTTCTGGCCGACTTCAGGCATGTCACGCTGCACGGCGATGCCCAGCGCCGCGAGCTGGTCGGCGGGGCCGATCCCCGACAGCATCAGGAGTTGCGGCGAGCCGATCGCCCCGGCGCAGAGGATCACCTCGCGCCGCGCGCGCAGCGTGCCGCGCGTGCCGTCCGGGCGCCGGTATTCGACGCCCATGGCGCGCCCGTCCTCGATCAGGATGCGCAGCACCTGCGCATCGGTCTCGACGGCGAGGTTTCCCCGGCCCCGGATCGGCTTCAGGAAGGCGGTGGCCGACGAGCATCGCAGGCCGTTGCGCATGGTGAGCTGGAAATGCCCGACGCCTTCCTGCACCGGGCCGTTGTAATCGGGATTGTAGGGATAGCCGTTCGCCACCGCGGCCTCGATCCAGCGTTCGCAGATCGCGCGCTTGAGGCGCGGGTCGGAAACCTGCAATTCCCCGCTCTGGCCCCTGTCTTCGGACGGGCCGCGATTGAAGGTCTCGAAACCCTCGAAGATCGGTCCCACATCCGCCCAGGACCAGCCGCGGTTTCCCATCTGCGCCCAGCGGTCGTAATCCTCGTGCTGTCCGCGCACATAGAGAAGCCCGTTCAGGGACGACGAGCCGCCGAGCACCTTACCGCGCGGCCAGTTGAGCGACCGGCCGTTCAGACCGGGGTCCGGCTCGGTCGTGTAGCACCAGTCGTAATGCGGATTGTGCATGGTGCGGAAATAGCCCACCGGGATATGAATCCACGGATTCGAGTCCTTGCCTCCGGCCTCGAACAGGGAGACCTGCACGGACGGATCGGCGCTGATCCGGTTGGCGGCGATACATCCCGCCGAACCCGCGCCGACGATGATGTAATCAGTCATTTCACTCATGATGAGGCTCCTGCGGGCTAGTGGTTTGATTCTGACATTTGCATTCGTTCGACACAGGCGCAGGAGCAAATGTCAGAATCGAAAAAACCACTAGTAACTTATTGACTTCTAGTGGAACTTTTGAATTTGACATTTGCTCGCCGCTCGATGTCGAATGGGAGGCAAATGTCAAATTCGTTCCACTAGATCGTCGTGCGGCCTTATCAGGCGCATTATGACGATCCAGCATTTTGTTTGAGCATCGGATTTTCCGAAAACCGGTTCCCACTTTTCGGTCCGATGCTCCGAGCCCACGGTCCTGCGCGCGGGCCCGGTATTGTATATGAAGCATGCTCAGCCGTGCTGGCTCGCGGTCCAGTCCGGGACCGTTTGCCCCCGGCGCTGGATGAGGATCGCCGACACCATCGAGATCACCGCCGCGGCGACGACATAGATGCACACCCAGAACGGATCGTTGTTGTTGACGGACATGAGCCAGGTGGCGATCATCGGCGTCAGGCCGGAGACGAAGATGCCGGAGAACTGGTAGACGAACGAGATGCCGGTATAGCGCACGGTCGGGTCGAACAGGTCGGCGAACAGCGCGGCCTCCGGCCCGTAGCACATCGGGTAGATGATGCCGAAAGGCAGCACGATGCCGAGCGTGATGAGCACCGGATGGCCCGTGGACATGAGCCAGAACGCCGGAAACACGCTGAGGCCCAGGAACAGCGAGCCCCACGCATAGGTCACGGGACGGCCGAGGCGGTCGGACAGTTTTCCGAACAGCGGAATGAAGAAGACCATGACCACGGCGGCGGCGCAGACGATCCACAGGGCCGTCGTGCGGTCCATCTTCACGTAATGGGTGAGATAGAGGATCGAGAAGACGGCGAAGATGTTGAAGTACACCCCGTCGATCACGCGCGCGCCCATGCCGAGCGCGATGTTGCCGGGATAGCGCTCCAGCATCTTCGTGAACGGCAGGCGCTGGTCGCGGCCGCGCGAGGCGAGTTGCGCCTTCTTGAATTCCGGGCTTTCCTGAATGTTGGAACGCATCCATGCGCCCAGCGCCACCAGAACGATGGAACCGATGAAGGCCGCCCGCCAGCCCCACGCCATGAACTGTGCGTCGGGCAGGAACGACAGCAGCGCCATCACGCCCGAAGACAGGAACAGGCCGAGCGACAGGCCGATCTGCGGCAGCGAGGCATAGAAGCCGCGCTTGTGCATGGGCGCATATTCATAGGTCATGAGCACGGCGCCGCCCCACTCGCCACCGATGCCGATCCCTTGAAAGATGCGCAGCAGCAGGAGCAGGATCGGCGCAAGGATGCCGATCGACTGGTAGCTGGGCAGGAGCCCGATGACGACGGTCGCGCCGCCCATCATCAGGAGGCTCACGATCAGCATGGCCTTGCGGCCGATCCGGTCGCCGAAATGCCCGAAGACAAGCCCGCCGAGCGGACGTGCGACGAAGCCCACCGCGAATGTGGCG
The DNA here is from genome assembly GCA_001898995.1 of Rhizobiales bacterium 63-22. GTDB lineage: Bacteria > Pseudomonadota > Alphaproteobacteria > Rhizobiales > Rhizobiaceae > Brucella. Next base: position 240,595 of record MKVZ01000003.1, read on the forward strand.
TAGGCCAGCATGATCGAAACGGTTTCGTTGTCCGACGGGAAATAGAGATGATTGAAAACGATGCCGGCGATGACGCCGTACAGAAAGAAATCGTACCACTCGATGGTGGAGCCGATCAGGCTGGCAAAAACGATTTTCCTGATGTCGCTCGTGTGGTCGCCGCTGTTCGCGGCATCCAGTGTGGTGTCCGACATTACGCCCTCCTGCGCGTGACGGTTATGGATGCGACCAGATTCCTCCTCGATCGCAGCCGTAACCTTTTGCCGGATATTCGTGCTTGTCAATGATTTTTGAGACAAAAAGTCTCAAAAATCATATAAGCTTTGGGTTTAGAGCATTTTGCAGCCAGATGGAAACATTTGGCGTCGCATAAATGCGGCGAAAACAAATCAATAGAGCGTCGATCTGATCCCACCAGATCGACGCTCTATTGGACAAAATGCCGCTTGGTTGTGCGCCGCGGACACGGTATTCAGGCGCTTCCGGGAAGCAGCAGTGCAGTGAATCCTCATGAAGAACGATCCCAACAGCGCGGTTTCGATGCCGAGTCTCCGCAACCTCCAGCTTCTGGAAGTGCTGGGGCGGGAAGGGCGCGCGATGACGTCGGCCGAACTGAACGCCGTGCTGGAATTGCCCAAGCCGACCCTTCACCGCCTGATCGGCTCTCTGGAAGAGCAGGGGTTCCTGCTGAAGGACATCGACGGCCGCAGCTATCTGCCGGGGCCGCGCTATCAGGCCATGGCCATGGGGGCGGTACGGGCGTCGTTCACCTGTCTTCCGGCCCGTGAGGTGCTGGTGGCGATGAACCGCAGGATCGGCGAGACGTGCAACCTGTCCATCCCGGACGGCGATGCCATGCTCTATATCGACCGCGTGGAAACCCACTGGCCGTTGCGGATCGCCCTGCTGCATATAGGGTCGAAGGTGCCGTTCCATGCGACCTCCGCCGGCAAGGTCGGCCTCAGCATGCTTGCCCCCAAGATCCTCGACGGCTATCTGGCCGCCAGCGAGAAGGTGTCCTATACCCGCAACACCATCACCGATCCCGACCGGCTGCGCGAGGAAGTGGCCCTCGTGCGCGAGCGCGGCTATGCCACCGACCGGGAAGAATTCGTCGACGGCATGATCGCTCTCGCCGTTCCCGTTCTCGACGGCGGGCGCCGTTTCCGCGCCACGCTGTCGTTTCATGCGCCCATCCAGCGGCTGCCCTTCGACAGGGTGCTGATGCATCTCGACACGCTGCACGATGCTGCGGCGAAGCTCGGCGCGCTTCTGTAGTCCCGGAGGATTATTGCCGGCGGAGCCTCATGAACCCGCCTGCGCCTGATTGACGGTCATGGCGATCATGTGCAGCACGTCGTCGGCGCTGCATCCGCGCGAAAGGTCGTTGGCGGGCCGGGCGAGGCCCTGCAGGACGGGGCCGATAGCCTTGGCGCCGCCGATGCGCTGGGCGATCTTGTAGCCGATATTGCCCGCGTCCAGATCGGGGAACACGAACACGTTGGCGTTTCCATGAAGCGGCGAGTCCGGCGCCTTGGAGCGGCTCACCGCCTCCACGAAGGCGGCGTCGAACTGCAACTCCCCGTCGATGACGAGTTCCGGCCGGCGTGCGCGCACCGTCTGCGTCGCCTGCATCACCTTCGATACGCGCTCATGAACGGCGCTGCCGCGCGTCGAGAAGGACAGCATGGCGACGGCGGGTTCCTCGCCGGTCAGTTGCCGCCAGGAATCGGCCGACTGCATGGCGATGCCGGCAAGCTGGTCCGCATCCGGCTCCACCACCAGACCGCAATCGGCAAAGACGAAGGCGCCTTTTTTCGGGTGATGCGCCTCGCACAGGAGCATCAGGAAGAAGCTGGACACCAGCGACGCGCCCGGCGCCTTGCCGATGATCTGGAGCGCGTGGCGCACCACGTCGGCGGTGGTGGAAACCGCGCCCGCCACCGTGCCGTCGGCATCGCCCGTCCGCACCATCAGCGCGGCGTAGCCGAGCGGCGTGCGCGCCATGGCCCGCGCCTCGTCCTCCGTCATGCCCTTGGCCCGGCGCAGTTCGTGGAGTGTCCGGGCGTAGCGGTCGGCATCCGGCGATGCCGCCGGATCGATGACATCGACGGCCGCGCCGTCGAGCTTCGGCACGATATGCTCCGGCGATCCCAGAAGCGTGACGCGCGCGATGCCCTCGCGCTTAGCGCGCACGGCGGCGTCGAGGATGCGAGGGTCCTCGCCCTCCGCCAGCACGATATGGCGCGGATTGGCGCGGGCCTGTCCGAAGATTTTTTCCAATGGCAGCATGGCTTCTTTCCGGCAAAATGGCCGCCGGGAGGCGAACCTCCCGGCGATGGCGATCAGACCGGTTTCTGCGGGCGCATGTCGGCCTTGTCAATACCTGCCACCACGACCGGCTTCTTCATGGCATCGCGGCGGAAGGGCTCGCCCAGTTCCTGATTGAGGATGACCTCGATGAAGGTGGTCACGCCCTTGGCCTGATCCTCGACGGCCTTTTGCAGGGCTTCCGTCAGCTTCTGCTGCGTATCCACCTGCACGCCCTTGAGGCCGCAGCCTTCCGCCACTTTCGCGTAGCTGAGGCCGGGATTCAATTCCGTTCCGACGAAATTATTGTCGTACCACAGCGTCGTGTTGCGCTTTTCCGCGCCCCATTGGTAGTTGCGGAAGATCACCATGGTGATGGCCGGCCAGTTCTTGCGCCCGATCGAGCCCATCTCGTTCATCGAGATGCCGAAGGCGCCGTCGCCGGCGAAGCCGATCACCGGAACGTCCGGCTGGCCGATCTTCGCGCCGACGATGGACGGGAAGCCGTAGCCGCAGGGGCCGAACATGCCCGGAGCCAGATATTTGCGCCCCTGCTCGAAGGTCGGATAGGCGTTGCCGATGGCGCAGTTGTTGCCGATATCGGTGGACATGATGGCGTTCTTCGGCAGGGCCGCCTGAATGGCCCGCCACGCCTGACGCGGCGACATGCGGTCCTTGTCGCGCTTGCGCGCTTCCTCGTTCCAGTGCGTGCCCGGATCGTCCTCCTCGTGGTCCATCGAAGACAATTGCTGGAGCCACGCCGACTTGCGCTGATGGACAAGCTGCTTGCGCTCGGCGCGGCCCGCGTCGCCGGCATTGGGAGCGAGCCGGTCGATGATCTGCCGCGCAACCTGCTTGGCATCGCCGCAGATGCCGACAGTGATCTTCTTGGTGAGACCGATGCGGTCGGGGTTGATGTCGACCTGAATGATCTTGGCGTCCTTCGGCCAGTAGTCGATGCCGTAGCCGGGCAGCGTCGAGAACGGGTTGAGGCGGGTGCCCAGCGCCAGCACCACATCGGCCTTGGCGATCAGTTCCATCGCCGCCTTGGAGCCGTTATAGCCGAGCGGGCCGACCGAAAGCGGATGGCTGCCGGGGAAGGCGTCGTTGTGCTGGTAGCCGCAGCAGACCGGCGCGTCGAGTCGTTCGGCCAGCGCCATGGATTCGGGGATCGCGCCGCCGATCACCACGCCCGCGCCGTTGAGGATGACGGGGAACTTCGCCTCGCTCAGAAGCTTGGCGGCATCCGCGATGGCGTCGCGGCCGCCGCTCGGGCGCTCCAGCCGCACGATCTGCGGCAGTTCGACGTCGATCACCTGCGTCCAGAAATCGCGCGGTACGTTGATCTGCGCCGGCGCGCAGCCGCGCCATGCCTTCTCGATCACCCGGTTCAGCACCTCCGCCATGCGCACCGGATCGCGCACCTCCTCCTGATAGCACACCATCTCCTCGAACAGCGCCATCTGGTCCACTTCCTGAAAACCGCCCTGACCGATGGTGCGATTGGCGGCCTGCGGCGTCACCAGCAGCATCGGCGTGTGGTTCCAGTAGGCCGTCTTGACCGCCGTCACGAAGCCGGTCACGCCCGGACCGTTCTGGGCGATGGCCATGCCCATCTTGCCCGTCACGCGCGTATAGCCATCGCAGATCAGCGCCGCGTTCGTCTCGTGCGCGCAGTCCCAGAACGTGATTCCGGCCTTCGGGAACAGATCCGAGATCGGCATCATCGCGGAACCGATAATGCCGAACGCATGCTCGATCCCATGCATCTGCAAAACCTTCACGAAGGCTTCTTCGGTGGTCATCTTCATGGTGCGTACCTTCCTTGTAATCAGAGAACTTCGTCCTTCAGCGCATACCAGCGATACATGGCCCGCTGGCCGATGCGCCGGAACGGCGTCAGCATGCCGTAACCCGGGAGTTCGGAGGTGAAGATCGGCAGGTCCAGCCCCTGTCCCTTGCCGGCCATCATCTGCGCGACGCGGCGTCCGGCCTGCGCGGAATACATCACGCCGTTGCCGCCATAGCCCATGGCGTAATAGATTTCCTGCGATTGGTCGGGCCGGTAGATGCGCGGCATCATATCGTGGCTGACATCGACCCAGCCCCACCAGGAATAATCGATCTTCACGCCTTTCAGCGCCGGGAATTTCCGGCACATGCCGGCGATCAGCATGTCGTAGTATTTTTTGTTCGGCGCGGACGCGCCGGTGATGGCGCTGCGGCTGCCGATCTGCAACCGCCCGTCGGGGAAGAAGCGGTAATAATGGCGCAGCGTGCGCGTGTCGGTGAGCGGAATGCGCGCCTTGAGCCCGCAGGCCTCGATCTCCTCGGATGTCAGGGGCCGCGTCACCACCGAGTTCGACAGCACCGGCATCAGCCGGTAGCGGGTGAGGGGATGAAGCTGCGGCGAGGTGTAGCCGGCGGTGGCGAAGCAGACCTGCCGCGCCCGCACCGTGCCGCCCGGCGTGGTCAGGCGATAATACGCACCGTCCTTGCGGCATTCCAGCACAGGGCTGGAGGTATGCACCTTCGCGCCCAGCTTGCGCGCCAGCTTCAGATAGCCGAAGGCGAGCTTCGCGGCATGGATGCCCATGCCGTCCGGCTCCAGCATGGCGCCGCGCGCTTCCTCGTCGCGAACGAAATCGCGATGGACTTCCTCGCGGTTCATCATGCGCGTGCCATAGCCGAACACCCTGTTCAGGAGTTCGGATTCCTTTTCCATCCCCGGAAGCATCTTGTCGCGATGCGCGATATAGAGATGGCCGCCGTCCTGCGGGTCGCACTGGATTTCCGGCTCGGCGATGAGCGCGCGGAAAAGGTCGAAGCCTTCGGCGATCTCCCTGTGCAGCTTCTTCGCCACGTCGACGCCCCAGCGCTCGATCCATTGCGAGCGCTTGAGGCGGCCGGCGGAAATCTGCGCCTGCCCGCCATTGCGGGTGCTGCATCCCCACGCCACGCCGTTGGCTTCCAGAACGGTCGCCTTGATGCCGTGCTCGCGCGCGAGGTGGATGGCGGCGGAAAGGCCGGTATAGCCGGAACCGACGATGACAACATCGGCATCGATGTCGCCCTGTACCGCACCGTCGTCTTCCGGCGGGGTGCCGGCGGTGCCGATCCAGTAGGTCGGGGCGTAGTCGCGTCCGTGGCCGGGGGTCTTCGCCACGACCGGGTCGTAGGCCGGGTCGAAAGGCTGGCTGGCCTTGAAGCTGGTCGAACTCTTTGTATCCATGTCGCCGGTCCTCCGATCAACCGACAGGGCCGCTTATGCGGTCAGAAGGGGACGGTTCTTGCGGAACGCCTGCTTGCGCACGATCTTGCCGTCCCGGATGGTGAACAGGTCGCAGCCCTCCGCCTCCACGCGCGCGCCGCTGGCATCGGTCCCGCGAAACGTCCATTCGGAGACGCCGCGGTCGCCGCTGACGAAATGGGTGTGGTCGTCCCAGCTTGCGTCGGGCATGGCGGCCCAGACGCCGGAGAAGGCCTTGGCAATGGCGTCGCGCCCGGTGAAGCGCGTGCCGTAGACCTCCGGGCCTCCGATGGCGTTGAACACACAATCGTCGGCGAAGAAGGCCATGATGGCGTCGATATCGTGCCGGTTGAAGGCGTCGAACAGGTCGGAAAGGTGTTTTTCGGTCAGCGGGGCGGCTGTCATTGCAATGCACTCCTTGTGATATCGGGCGTCGGGACGACGCGATTCTCGCGCGCGGCACCAGATCGCCGTGCGCCTTATCAGGCGCATTGTGACGACCCATCTCTTTGTTTTGACGCATTTCCGGACGCAAAACCGCTACGCACTTTTGCTGGAAATGCTCAATCGTCGCACGGTTCCGTGTCGGGTTGTGTGGCCTGACTGGCGGCGGCGTCAGCCGCCGGGATCGGGTTTCGCCATCATATGCGTCCCTTCCATGGGATCAGGATCTTTTCCAGATAGCGGATGAGCAGATCGAACAGGAATGCGAACACTCCGATGACGATGATGCCCATGATGACCGTGTCGCTGGCCAGAAACTGCGCCGCGTTGAGCACCATGAAGCCGAGGCCGCGATGCGCCGCCACCATTTCGGCGGCGACCAGCGTGGTCCAGCCGACGCCGATGCCGATCCTCATGCCGGTGAAGATTTCCGGCAGGGCCGCCTTCATGATGACATGCGTGACCACCTGCAACCGCGTGGCCCCCATGGCGTAGGCGGCGTGGATCTGCTCGATCGAGACGGAGCGCACGCCGGCGCGGGCGGCGATGGCCACGGGCGCGAAGATCGCCAGAAAGATGAGGAACACTTTCGGGAACTCGCCGATGCCGAGCCAGATGATGATGAGCGGCAGATAGGCCAGCGGCGGCAGCGGACGGTAGAACTCGATGATGGGATCGAGGATGCCGCGCGCCACGCGGCTCATGCCCATCATGATGCCGATCGGCACCGCCGTCACGCAGGCGATGGCGAAGGCGCCCAGCACGCGGCCAAGGCTTGCCATGGTATGTTCGGCGAGCGTGGAATCGGCCACGCCGTCGGTCATCGCGACGATGAATTTGTGAAAGACCGCGATGGGCGAGGGCAGAAACAGCGGTTTCACCCAGCCCATGCCGGTGACGAGAAACCACAGGCCGAGGAGCAGCAGCGTCGTCACGATGCTGATGACGGTCGAATTGCCGTCGCCGGGCGCGCCGTAGATTTTTCCGGGCTTTACCGGCCTCGCTTTGGTGAGAAAATCAAGCATGGGCCAGTTCCGGGTTTCCTGATGCACGTTCGTCGCCATAGATGATCCCCAGTATCGTCTCCCGCATCCTGATGAAGTCGGGGCTGGACTTGACGGCGCGCGCGTCGCCGCATTCCAGAAAACGCCGGTTGAAATCCAGCTCGTAAGTGTGGGTGATGCGGCCCGGGCGCGGTGACATGACGATCAGCCGCGAGCCGAGGAACAGTGCTTCCTCGACGCTGTGGGTGATGAAGAAGAACATCTTGTCCGTCACCTGCCACACCCGCAGCAGCAGTTCCTGAATGGTCTCGCGGGTCAGCGCGTCGAGCGCCGCCATGGGTTCGTCCATCAGGAGCATGGCGGGATCGCAGGTCAGCGCGCGGGCGATGCCGACGCGCTGCTGCATGCCGCCGGAAAGCTGGTAGATCTTGTGGTTGTGGAAATCCTGCAAGCCGACCAGAGCGAGGTTCCTCGCCGCCCGCTCGCGGCGTTCCGCCCTGGGAACGCCCTGAAGCTTGAGGCCGAATTCGGTATTCTGCATGACGTTGAGCCATGGCAGGAGCGCGTGCTTCTGGAACACGACGCCGCGGTCCGCGCCGGGGCCGCGCACCTGGCGGCCGCCCAGCGTGATCTCGCCGGAAGACGGGATCATGAAGCCTGCCATCAGGTTGAGAAGTGTGGTCTTGCCGCAGCCCGACGCGCCGAGCGCCACGACGAAATCGCCGCTTTCGACGGTGAGATTGACGCCTTTCAGCGCAATCACGGCTTCTTCCACATAGAGGCCCGGATAGGTCAGGCTGACATTCGATACATTAAGGGTTTCCATCACGTTGCCTTTCGGAAACGATGGTCATTTTTCGGGAAGACGGGCAGCTCCGCCCGCGGCCGCCCGGTTACGGGCGCGGGGCGGAGCATTCCGGTCACTTCGCGGCGGCTTCGGCGAAGGTGGCGTTCACATTGCCGCTGTAATCGGGGAGAGCCGAGTCGAGCTGCTTCTGGTCCACGAGGAACTTGGCGCTCTGCGTGATCGACTTCAGCGCGCCCGAATCCTTGCCGCCGCCGAGCCATGTGGGCGACGCCTGCTCCGCCGCCGTCGGGTAGGAGAGAAGCGCCAGCGCGCCCGGAATGTCGGCCGCATTGCCGCCGATCATCTTGACCATGCCCTTGACCTGCGGGGAATCCGCCGTCCACTTGCTGCCATTGGCCTTGTAGTCGGCATAGGCGTCGGCCAGAACCTTGGTGAAGGCGGTCATGAACTTCGGATTGTCGGCGGCGAAGGTCTTGTCCACCACCAGCCCGTCGAAGGTCGGCACGCTCGCCTTGCCGATCTCCTCGGAATTGGCGATCTCCTTGCCGCTCTTGAGGATTTCCGACAGGGCCGGCGGCCACACATAGGCCGCGTCGATATCGCCGCGCTGCCATGCGGCCACGATCTGCGGTGGCGTCATGTTGAGGATATCGACGTCGCGCGGATTGATTTTCCAGATATCGTTGAGGCCGACCAGAAGATGGAAATGCGAGGTGGAGACGAAGGGCACGGCCACCTTCTTGCCCTTGAGGTCCTGCGGCTTCTCGATGCCGCTGCCGTTGCGGGCGACCAGCGCCTCGGACTTGCCGATATTGTCGAGAATCCAGAAAAGCTGGATATCGACGCCGCGCGTGGCGGCCGCCGCGATGCCGGTCGAGCCGATCACGCCCACCGGCACGTTGCCGGAGGCGAGCGCGGTCGAAATGTCACCGCCCGAGGCGAACTGACGCCAGTCGATCTTGTAGCCTGCTTCCTTGGCGGCGGCGTCGAACTTGCCGTCGGCGATGGCCGTCAGGAACGGCCCGACGATCTGCTGATAGCCGACCACGACCGTGGTTTCGGCGAAGGCCGCGGTCGACGTCAGGGCCACTACGGCCGAGACCAGAACCGCCTGTTTGATGCGCTTGAAGTAATTCATGGAGTTCCCCTTCCATTTTGAAACCGTGCCAGATGCGGGTTTGTCGTGATTGCCGACGTTAGCCGCCGGTCTGGTGTTCCGATTGAAGACGATAGCCAACGCATGGGTTTTGCCTTATATCCAGTTTGAATAGTTGCTAAGTCCAGTTTTGCGGATGCCGTACGGCACCGGCCATGCCGGCGGTGTACGAAGGATTATTTCATGGCGGCGGGAAGAAAGAAGAAACCCGTTTGCGATCTGTGCGGCGAACCGGGAAAACCGCATCGGAGGCGGGCGGGTTCGCGAGTTTTCTGACGGAGCGGATAAATGGAGGCGGTTTCCCCGACGATTTTCTTCATCGACGGCTCGCGGCATACGGGATTGCAGGCGCAGATTCGTGAGACGATCGTTTCGGCCATATTGTCCGGCGCCATCCTTCCGGGCGTGCGCATGCCCTCGACGCGCGGCCTTGCCGGCTATCTCCAGATTTCGCGCCTGACCGTGACGCTCGCCTATCAGGAACTGGTGTCGCAGGGCTATCTGGAGGTGCGCGCCCGCAGCGCGTATCACGTCTCCGCCACGCCGCCCGGCAACCGCCCCGACGAGCGCATGACGGCGGGGCCGGACGTTGCCGTCGACTGGTCGTCGAAGCTGCAATTCGGCTTCGATATGACAAGGACGATCCGCAAGCCGCTGGACTGGCGCCGTTATCGCTATCCGTTCCTCTACGGGCAGATGGACCAGTCCCTGTTCGATCTGGCGGCATGGCGCGACTGCGCGCGGCGAGCCTTGTCGCGGGAGGATTTCGTCCTGATGGCAGGCGATTTCGCCGCCGCCGACGATCTGGAACTGGTGAACTATATCCGTTCGCGCACCCTGCCGGCGCGCGGCATCCGGGCCGAGCCGGACGAGATTCTGGTGACGGTGGGCGCGCAGAACGCGCTCTGGATCGTCAGCCAGTTGCTGCTCTCGCCCGGATCGCATGCCGTGTTCGAGAATCCCGGCCACCCGGATATCGGCGCGACACTCCACCTGACCGGAGCGCGGGTCACGGCGCTGGATGTGGATGCCGAGGGCCTGCCGCCGGAGAAGCTGCCGGACGGCATCGATGCGGTTTTCGTTACGCCGAGCCACCAGTCCCCCACCGCCGCGACCATGCCCCGGCACCGGCGCGTCGCCCTTCTGGAAGCGGCCGCGGAGCGCGATTTCGTCATCGTCGAGGACGATTACGAGTTCGAGATGAGCTTTCTGCAGCCGCCCACGCCGGCATTGAAATCGCTCGACCGCTACGGGCGGGTGCTCTATGCGGGCAGCTTTTCCAAATCGCTTTTCCCCGGCCTGCGGCTCGGCTATCTGGTGGCGCCCGCGCCGGTCATCCGGGAAGCGCGCGCGCTGCGCGCATTGATGCTGCGCCATCCGCCCGGCCATCTGCAACGCACCGCCGCCTATTTTCTGGCGCTCGGCCATTACGACGCGGTCATTCATCGCATGCGGCTCGAATATCACAAGCGGCATATGGCCATGATCGAGGCGCTCGACCGCGAGGGGCTGGAGATCGCGGGAAAATCCGCTTTCGGCGGCACGGCCTTCTGGATCAGGGGGCCGGAGGGAACCGATGCGGACGAACTGGCGCGCAGATTGCGCGACGACGGCGTGCTGATCGAATCCGGCTCGCCGTTCTTCAGCGGCCACGAGCCGTGCCGCTATTTCCGCATGGCCTATTCGTCCATCCCTCTCGGCCGCATAGCCGAAGGCGTGGCGCTGGTGGCGCGCGCATTGCCGGCGAGGGCACGCGGCGGCTCATGAACCGCCGCGATGGGCTTATTTCTTCTGCTTGGCCAGTCCCTGCTCGCGCATCTGGCTCAGCGTCATCTTGGGCGACAGCGCTTCCGGGTCGATACGGATTTCGATCAGGCCGGGCTTGCCGGAGTTCCGGCAGGCCTCGAAGGCGGGGGCGAAATCGGCGGTCTTCTCCACCACCTCGCCATGCAGGCCGTAGGCACGCGCAAGTGCGGCAAAATCCGGGTTGGCCAGCGCCGTGCCGGAGACGCGGCCCGGATAGGTGCGCTCCTGATGCATGCGGATGGTGCCGTACATACCGTTGTTGACCACGATGAAGACCGCATTCGCGCCATATTGCGCGGCGGTGGCCAGCTCCTGCCCGTTCATGAGAAAGCAGCCGTCGCCGGCAAACGCCACGACCGTGCGCTCTGGCGCGGTGAGCTTGGCCGCCACTGCCGCCGGCACGCCGTAGCCCATGGAGCCGTTGGTCGGGGCCAACTGGCTGCGATAGGCGCGGTACTGGTAGAAGCGGTGCGGCCATGCCGAATAATTGCCCGCGCCGTTGGTGATGATGGCGTCGGCGGGCAGGTTGGCGCGCAGCCATTCCATGATCTCGCCCATCTGCACCGGGCCGGGAATGACAGGCTTTTCGATATTGGCGCGGTAATCGGCGTTGGCGCTTTCCGCCCAGTCTTTCCAGCGCGGGTTGGCGATGCGCGGAAGTTTTGCGGCGGCGCGGGCGAAGGCCGGCATGCTGGCGTTGATCGGCACGTCCGCGTGATAGACGCGGCCAAGCTCCTCCGCGCCGGGATGGATGTGGATCAGCTTCTGCTTCGGAACCGGAATGGCTACCAGCTCATAGCCCTGCGTGGTCATTTCGCCAAGCCGGGCACCGACCACCACGAGAAGGTCCGAGTCGCGCACGCGCTGCGCCAGCTTGGGGCTGATCGAGGTGCCCATTTCGCCGGCGTAGAGCGGGTGGGTGTTGTCGAACATGTCCTGACAGCGGAACGAGGCCGCCACCGGCAGATGCATGTTTTCGGCGAAGGTTTTGATGTCGCGCACGGCCTCGGCGTTCCAGCCGCCCCCGCCGACGATCATCAGCGGACGCTCGGCTTTTTCGATCAGCGCCGCCATGTCCTGCAACTGCTCCGCGCCGGGATGCATCTCGACCTTCTTATAGGCCGGCGCGTCGTCGATGGCCGCGTGAGATGTCAGCATGTCCTCGGGCAGGGCGACCACGACAGGGCCGGGGCGGCCGTTGACGGCGCGGTGGAAGGCCTGGCTCACCAGTTCGGGGATGCGGGCGGCGTCGTCGATCTGCACCACCCATTTGGCCATCTGGCCGAACATGCGGCGGTAATCGACCTCCTGAAACGCCTCGCGCTCCACCTGATCGCTCGCCACCTGGCCGATGAAAAGCAGCATCGGAGTCGAATCCTGAAACGCCGTGTGCACGCCGACGGAAGCGTTGGTTGCGCCCGGTCCGCGCGTGACGAAGCAGATGCCCGGCTTGCCGGTCAGCTTGCCATAGGCGTCGGCCATATAGGCCGCCCCGCCTTCCTGCCGGCACACGATCAGGTCGATGTCGTCGCGCGCGTCGTGGAAGGCGTCGAGGGCGGCAAGATAGCTTTCGCCCGGAACGCAGAAAACGCGATCGACGCCGTGGATACGCAGCGCATCCACCAATATCTGACCACCGGTTCGCGTGTTTGGTTTGCTCGTCATTCGAACTCTGCCTTCAAGTCTATTCCTGTGCCGGCATAACAGCATAGCCCATGGCGCGAATACAGATTAAATATGATGAACAAAGCGGATGATCTCATGTCCGGGCGGTATGGAGGATGGCAGAATGAGCAATGGAAAAATCCCCGGAAAGATTCATGTCGGCGTCGGCGGCTGGGCCTATGAGGCGTGGGACGAGACCTTCTATCCCGAGAAACTGGCCAAGAAGCGACAGCTCGAATACGCCGCGTCGAAGCTGACTTCCATCGAGATCAACTCGACCTATTACGGCCCGCAGAAGCCGCAGACCTTCGCCCGCTGGCGCGACGAGACGCCGGACGGCTTTATCTTCTCGCTGAAGGCGCCGCGCTTTTCCACCAATCGCCGCGTGCTGGCGGAGGCGGGTGACAGCATCGAGAAATTCCTCACCGGCGGCGTGACCGAGCTGAAGCAGAAGCTCGGCATCATCAACTGGCAGTTCATGGGCACGAAGAAATTCGACGCGGACGATTTCGCGGCCTTCCTGAAACTGCTGCCGAAGCGGGTGGACGGGCGGACCTTGCGCCATGCGGTCGAGGTGCGGCACGAGAGCTTCGGCTCGCCGGATTTCATCGCTTTGCTGCGCGAGCATCAGGTGGCGGTGGTGACGGCGGCGGACGGGAAGTTTCCGCAATTCGCCGATCTGACCGCGCCCTTTGCCTATCTGCGCATCATGGGAACGCAAGAGAGCGAGCCGCTCGGCTATGGCGCGTCGGCGCTCGATACATGGGCGGCGCGGCTCAAGGCCATCGCGGAGGGGCACCGCCCGGAAGGGCTGAAATTCGTGGCGCCGCCCGTGCCCGACGGCGCGGTGCGCGATGTGTTCTGCTATGTCATCAGCGGCTATAAGGCGCGCAATCCCGCTGCCGCCATGGCCTTGATCGAGCGGCTGAAATAGGGCTCTGTGTCGGCTCGATAATTATATGAGTCGTCTTATGTCAAAGCCCGATCTTGTCCCCCTCGAAGCTTACGTCCGCACGATTCCGCAAAATTACAGGGGGCCGGGCGGCGCGGTCGCGGTGGTGAAGGACGGCGCGGTCGTGCTGCGCCACGCATGGGGCTTCGCCGATCTGACCGCGCGCCGGCCGATGACGCCGGAGACGCGGATGCCGATCTGCTCGGTGAGCAAGCAGTTCACCTGCGCGGCGCTTCTCGACAGCGTCGGCGAACCGGAAGTTCTGGAGGCGGCGCTCGCCGCCTATCTCGACCGGTTCGAGGGCGAGCGGCCGACCGTGCGCGACCTCTGCAACAACCAGTCGGGCCTGCGCGATTACTGGGCGCTGACGGTGCTGTGCGGGGCCGATCCCGAGGGCGTGTTTCTGCCCGAACAGGCGCAAAACCTGCTGCGACGGCTGAAAACCACGCATTTCGCGCCGGGCACGCATTATTCCTATTGCAACGGCAATTTCCGCATTCTGGCCGACCTGATCGAGGGTCATACCGGCCGCGCGCTGCCCGATCTTCTGGCGGAACGCATCTTCGCACCCGCCGGCATGAAAACGGCGGAATTGATTCCGGATACCGCCGCCTTTACCGATTGCACCGGCTATGAGGGCGATACGGTGCGCGGCTTCCTGCCCGCCGTCAACCGTATCCACTGGATGGGTGACGCGGGCATCTGCGCCTCGCTCGACGACATGATCGCGTGGGAGAAATTCATCGACGCGACGCGCGACGACGAAAACGGCCTCTATCGCCGCCTCGGCGTTGCGCGGACGTTCCGCGACGGCAAGCCTGCGCCATATGGATTCGGGCTGAAATTCGAGGAAGCGGGCGGCAGGCGGCTCACCGGCCATGGCGGTGCGCTGCGCGGCTGGCGCTGCCAGCGCTGGCATTGCGCGGAGGAGCGGCTTTCGACCGTCGCGATGTTCAACTTCGAGGGCGGCGCCTCCGAGGTGGCCATGAAGCTGATGAATATCGCGCTCGGCGTGACGCTGCCGGAGCCGCCGCGCGTGGAGGTTGATGCCGGCTGGTTCGGCACATGGCTGGACCCGGAAACGGGGCTGGCGCTGGTGCTGGAAGGGGCGGCGCCCGGGCGCATGAAGGCGCGCTTCGGCACGGGGCCGGAGATCATGGACGTCATAGCCGGGAACGAGGCGCGTTCGTCCATGACGGCGATCACGCGTGACGGGGATACGATCCGCCTGTCGCGCGACGACGAAAATCTGGAACTCGCGCTGACGCGCCTGATCGGCGAGGCGAAGGGCGATATTCTCGGCCGCTACCGCTCCGACGAGTTGGAGGCCGACCTCCTGCTGGTGGAGGCCGGTGGGGCGATTTACGGCGCTTTCGAGGGTTTTCTCGGAAAAAGCGATCTCTATCCGCTCTATCCCGCCGGGCCGGATCTCTGGCTCCTGCCGGTGCAGCGCTCCATGGACGCGCCGTCGCCGGGCGAATGGAAGCTCCTGTTTTCCCGTGACGGGGCGGGCGCGGTCAGCGGCGTCAAGGTCGGCTGCTGGCTGGCGCGGGGCGTGGATTACCGCAGGGTCTGACGCGGCGGGATATCAGATCGCGCGGCGGGCGCGCTCGACGCCAAGGCTGATGACGCTTTCCATCGCGGTGCGCGCCCGGGCGGGATCGCGCGAGGCGATGGCGTGGGCGATGCGCAGATGGTTGGCGGCGCATTCGGCGATGCCCTGCCGGGAATTGGCGGGCGAGGACAGCCGGAAGGAAACGGCGAGCGCGGCCTCGATCAGGCTGCTTACCGAGCGCATGAACGGATTGCCCGACATGCAGGCGATGGCGAGGTGAAACTCCAGATCGACCTTGGCGATGGATTCCGGCGTATGATCCGGGTCGTCGAATTTGGCGGCGATGGCGTAGAGTTCGACGATCTCGTCGCTGGTGGCGCGCTCGGCGGCGGCGGCGGCCGCTGCGGGCTCCAGCGCCATGCGCATTTCGGCCAGATGATCGACGAAGACCTCGTCGAAGCCGGCCTCGAAGCGCCATGTCAGCACGTCGGAATCGAAGAAGTTCCAGTCGGCACGGCTCAGAACGCGGGTGCCGACCTTGGCTTTCGGCTCGATGAGGCGCTTGGCGGCGAGTGTCTTCATCGCCTCGCGCAGCACCGTGCGCGAGACGCCGAAGCGCAGCGACAGTTCGTGATCGCCGGGCAGGATCGAGCCTTCGGGAATGGCACCCGCGACGATGCCGCGCCCAAGCTCGTCCACGACGGCGGCATGGCTGTTGTGCCGCTTGTGTCCGGTTATGGCCGTTTCCAGCAATCCCACGTCAGGCCTCCTTCATGCGCCGCCGCGCCAGCCGCGCCCCGGAGAACCATACCAGCCCCCTTTGCAGCGCGATGAACAGGAACAGCAATACACCGATTGCGATCTTCGTCCACCATGAAGACAACGTGCCGTCGAACACGATGTAGGTCTGGATCAGCCCCTGTATCAGAATGCCAACCAGTGTTCCCGCCACCAGCCCCGAACCGCCGGTGAGCAATGTGCCGCCGATGACGACCGAGGCGATGGCGTCCAGTTCCACGCCGACGGTGGCCAGCGAATAGCCGGACGAGGTGTAGAGCGTATAGACGATGCCGGCGAGGCCGGAAAGCAGGCCGGACAGGGTGTAGACGCCGATGATGGTGCGCGCGATGGGGACGCCCATCAGTTCGGCCGATTGCTGGTTGCCGCCGAGCGCGTAGATATTCGCGCCGAAGCGGGTGCGGTGCGCGACGAAGCCGCCGACGATGAAGACCGCCAGCATGACCATGGCGATGAAGGTGAGGCTGCCGCCGCCGGGCAGGCGGACGGAAATCCCTTGCAGCGTTTCGAGGAAGGGATGCGAGATCGGCACCGAATCGGTGGAGATCAGGAAGGCCGCGCCGCGCGCCAGAAACATGCCGGCGAGCGTGGCGACGAAGGGCGGGATGCCGAGAAAGTGGATCATCGCGCCCATCCACGCCCCGAAAAGCGCTGCGATGACCAGTATGAGGGCGAAGGCCACCAGCGGATGCACGCCCATGCGGCCCACCAGAACCGCCACGAACACGCTGGTGAAGGCGATGACCGATCCGACCGAGAGATCGATGCCGCCCGACAGGATCACGAAGGTCATGCCCACGGCGGCGACGCCGAGAAAGGCGTTGTCGGTCAAAAGGTCGCCGATCACCCGTGTCGAGAGCATGTTCGGATACTCCGCCACGCACAGTGCATAGGCGACGAGAAAGATCGCGACCGTGGTGAGAAAAGGCAGGTTGCGAAGCACTCTCATTGCGGCATTCCCTGTTGTGAGCCCTTTTGTCGGTCCTGTTGCGGGCGTTGCGCCCTCTCGATCGCATCCCGTCCGCGCTGGAAGCGCAGGAAGCCGGCCAGTTCGGCGAGCGCGGCCGACTGGAAGGTCAGCACCACGACGATGATGACCGCCTTGATGATGAGGTTGAATTCCGGCGGGAACCCAGCCATCAGGATGCCGGTGTTGATCGACTGGATGATGAGCGCGCCGAACAGCGAGGCGGTGATGGAGAAGCGCCCGCCGTTGAGCGAGCCGCCGCCGATCACCACCGCGAGGATGGCGTCGAGTTCGAGCCACAGGCCGGCATTGTTGGCGTCCGCGCCGCGAATGTCGGCGGTGGCGATGAGGCCGGCCAGCGCCGCGCCGATGCCGGAAACGGCGTAGACGCTGAACAGCAGGAAGCGCGCCCTGACGCCCGCCAGCATGGCGGCGCGGCGGTTGACGCCGGTCGCCTCGATCAGGAAGCCGAGCGCGCTCGTGCGCACGGCAAGGCCCACGGCCAGTCCGGCCGCGAGCCAGATCAGCACCGGTATGGGAATGCCGAGGAAGGCGCCGGAACCGAGCGCGGCGAAGGAATCGTTGTCGAAGGTGAGGATCGCGCCCGCCGTGATGAGCTGGGCTATGCCGCGTCCCGCGACCATCAGGATCAGCGTGGCGATGATCGGCTGGATGTCGAAGACGGCGACGAGGAAGCCGTTCCACAGACCGCATACCAGCCCCACGGCCAGCGCCGCCGGAATGACGGCGGCGAGCGGATAGCCCGCCACGATCAGCGAGGCGGCGACGGCCCCGCTGATCGCCATGACCGCGCCGACCGAAAGGTCGATGCCGCGCGTGGCGATCACCAGCGTCATGCCGATGGCGAGGATGGCCACGGGTGCTGCGCGCACCAGAATGTCGATCAGGCTGCCGTAGAGCCGCCCGTTATGAACGGAAATGTGCAGGAAGCCGGGCGCGACCAGCGTGTCGGCGGCAAGGATCAGCACCAGCGCGGCCAGTTGCGGCGCGAGGCGCTTCAGTTTGCGGGCGAGGATGGCGGCGATCATGCGGCGGTTTCCTTCTGGCCGGTTTCGGCGATGGCGCGCACGATGTTGTCGGCGGTGATTTCCGCGCCGGAAAGCTCGGCCACATGGCGGCGGTCGGAAAGCACGATCACGCGGCTGGCGACGGCGGCCAGTTCCTCGAACTCGGAGGAGACGATGACCAGCGCCATGCCCTCGGCGCAGAGTTCGCCCATCAGGCGGACGATCTCCGCATGCGCGCCGATATCGATGCCGCGCGTCGGCTCGTCGAGGATGAGCAGGCGCGGATCGGTGGCGAGCCAGCGCGCCAGAATGGCCTTCTGCTGGTTGCCGCCCGAAAGCAGCTTGATCGGCTTGTCGGGGTCGGGGGGCCGGATGTCGAGCGCTTCGATATAGCGCCGCGCCAGCGCGGCCTTTTCGCGCGCGGAGACGGGCTTCGCCCATCCGCGCCTGGCCTGCACGGCGAGCGCGATGTTCTCGGCGACGGTGAAATCGCCGACGATGCCGTCGGTCTTGCGCTCCTCCGGGCAGAAGGCGAAACGCTCGGCGATCGCCGCCACCGGCGAGGACAGCTTTATTTCCCGTCCGTCCACTGTGAGGTTGCCGCTGTCGGCCTGATCCACGCCGAACATCAGCAGCGCGGTTTCGGTGCGGCCAGAACCGAGCAGCCCGGCGATTCCCACCGCCTCGCCGCCGCGGATCGCCAGATCGAAGGGCGCGACGCTGCCCTTGCGGCCGAAATCGTGGAAGCGGATCGGCGCGTCGCCATGCTCCGGTGCCGTTTCGGGCGTCTGGCGGCGTACGGTCTCCTGCAACTGGCGGCCGAGCATCATCGAGATGAGATCGGCGCGCGGCAGGTCGGCGATGGCGCGGCTGCCCACCAGCTTGCCGTTGCGCAGCACAGTGGCGCGGTCGGCGATGGCATAGACCTGATCGAGAAAATGCGTGATGAGGATGATGCCGAGGCCCTGATTTTTCAGCCGGCGCAGCACGTCGAACAGCATGTCGACCTCGCGCGCGTCGAGGCTGGCGGTGGGTTCGTCCAGCACCAGCACCTTGCCGGAGAGATCGACGGCGCGGGCGATGGCGACGATCTGGCGGATCGCCACCGAATAGGCCGAAAGCGGGGCGCCGGCATCCACGGTCAGGCCGTAGCGGTCGAGAAGCGCTGCGGCGTCCTTCTCCATCCGGCGGCGGTCGATGAGGCCGAAGCGGCGCGGCTGGCGGCCGAGATACAGGTTTTCGGCCACGGTCAGGTTTTCGAGCAGGTTCACTTCCTGATAGACCGTGCCGATGCCGAGCGTCTGCGCCTCGGCGACGGATGCGGGCGCGATCGGCTGGCCGTCGAGCAGGATCGAGCCGTCGAAGCCGTGATAGGCGCCGGTCAGAATCTTGATGAAGGTGGATTTTCCCGCGCCGTTCTCACCCAGAAGCGCATGGATCTCGCCGCGCCCGAGCGAAAAATCCACATGGTCGAGCGCCGTCACGCCCAGAAAATCCTTGCTGATCGAACGGGCTTCGAGAAGCGCCGGAGTCCCGCCGGGGACGGCTGAATCGGAACGGGCCATGGTTTCCTTCCGCATGCCGGGCTGATGAATGGAGACCGGGCCGTGAGCGGCCCGGTCTCGCGGCGTCAATAGCCGAGGTTCTTCTTGGCCTCGTAGACGGCCTTCACGTCGTCGGCCGGCGTGTAGAGCTTGGACTCCGTCTGGATCCACTTCGGGGGCACGACACCGTCCTTCTTGAACTTTTCGATGGCGTCGAAGGCGGGACCGGCCATGTTCGGCGTCAGTTCCACCGAGGCGTTGGCCTCGCCCTTCATCATGGCCTGGTAGATATCCGGTATGCCGTCGATGGAGACGGTCAGGATGTCCTTGCCCGGCTTGAGGCCGGCTTCCTTGATGGCCTGGATCGCGCCGACCGCCATGTCGTCATTATGGGCGTAGACGGCGCAGATGTTCTTGCCGCCGTTCTCGGCCTTGATGAAGCTCTCCATCACTTCCTTGCCCTTGGTGCGGGTAAAGTCGCCGGTCTGCGAGCGGATGATCTTGATGTTGTTGTGGCCCGCGATCGCTTCCTCGAAGCCCTTCTTGCGGTTGGTGGCGGGCGACGAGCCGGTGGTGCCCTGAAGCTCGACCACGTTGCAGGGCTTGTCGCCCACATCCTTTACCAGCCAGTTGCCGGCCACCTTGCCCTCGTACACCTGATCGGAGGTGACTGCGGTGAGGTAGAGGTCCTCAGGCGAATCGATCTGGCGGTCGAGCAGCACGACCGGAATCTTCGCCTCCTTGGCTTCCTTCAGCACGGCGTCCCAGCCGGTGGAGACAACGGGCGCGATCAGGATCGCGTCCACGCCCTGCGCGATGAAGCCGCGTACGGCCTTGATCTGGTTTTCCTGCTTCTGCTGCGCGTCGGCGAACTTGAGCGTGTAGCCGCGCTTCTCCGCTTCCTGCTTGGTCACTGCGGTTTCGGCGGCGCGCCAGCCCGATTCGGAGCCGATCTGCGAAAAGCCGATGGTCAGGGATGCTGCGGACGCCGTGGACAAAAGCGCCAGCGAAAATACGGCCGTAAGGGCCGACAAAGTGCGTTTCATGATGGTTTCTCCCAATAAATTCGGCCCTCCCGGCCTGTCTTTATCAAACATATAATATTACTTTATGGCAAGTGCCTTTCCAAATTTCCTTTTGGATCGACGGTGCGACAAAACGGCATTTTCCGGTATTATATAGCAAAAACATATGGATAAAATACATGAACGGCTGGGCCGGCGGGCGGCGTACGGGGCTTCCGACGAAGGTCGCTTGACAAGGCGAGAGCGAAGGAAATAGTCATATTAATAAGAAGCAGTTCATTTGCGGAATCGCGAAGAGGGCGGCATTGCGCGGCGGTGCTGCGGCGAATGGGAGGTCGGATGCTACGTCTGTTACAATTGCGCGGCGCGGACGGGAAAACGCGCGTGGCCGCTTGCGGCGACGAGGGCGCGGCGCATGTCGTCGAGGGCGTGGCGAACACCCGTGAACTGGCTATGAAGGCCATCGCGGCGGGCATCGGTCTCGCGGAACAGGTGGAGCGCTGCGGCAGGGGTGCGGCGGTCGATCTCGACGCCGCACTGGCGGAGGGCCGCGTCGGCCTGCCGATCGGCCACCCCGATCCGGCACATCTCGTCGTCACGGGGACGGGCCTCACGCATCTCGGCTCCGCCGACGGGCGCGACAAGATGCACAAGGCAGCCGCGGCTGCCGAGAAGCCCACCGATTCCATGCGCATGTTCCTGATGGGCGTCGAGGGCGGCAAGCCGAAACCCGGCGAGACGGGCGTGCAGCCGGAATGGTTCTACAAGGGCGACGGCTCCACGCTGGTGGAGAGCGGCGGCGACCTCGTCTCGCCCGCTTTCGCGGAGGATGGCGGCGAGGAGCCGGAACTGGCCGGCATCTACCTGATCGGCCCGGACGGGACGCCGTTCCGGCTCGGTTTCTGCCTCGCCAACGAGTTTTCCGACCATGTGACCGAAAAGCAGAATTATCTCTGGCTGGCGCATTCCAAGCTGCGGCAGGCTTCGCTCGGGCCGGAGCTTTATGCCGGTCCGCTGCCCGACCATATCGAGGGCGTGTCGCGCATCCGGCGCGGCAACGAGGTGATCTTCGAGAAGCCGTTCCTGTCGGGCGAGGCCAACATGTCGCACGCCATCGCCAATCTGGAGCATCATCATTTCAAGTACGGGCTGTTCCGCCGTCCCGGCGACGTGCATGTGCATTTCTTCGGCACGGCCACGCTGTCCTTCTCGGACGGGGTGAAGACGCGGGCCGGTGACGTGTTCGAGATTTCCGCAAGGCCGTTCCGCTATCCGCTGGTCAACCGTCTGGCGCAGGCCGCGCCGGAAAAAGTCGCCGTGCGGGCGTTGTGAGGGCAGGATGCCGGCTTCGTCAGACATCACTCTCGCCATCGTCGGTCTCGGCAAGATCGCGCGCGATCAGCATCTGCCCGCCATCGACGCGGTGGACGGCATCCGGCTCGCGGCGGTCGCCAGCCGCAATGCCGGGCTGGACGGCCTGCCGTCCTTTCACGACATTGAGGATTTGCTGCATTCGGGCGAGGCCGTCGACGCCGTGTCGCTGTGCACCCCGCCGCAGGGGCGGTTCCGACAGGCCCATGCGGCGCTGACGGCGCGCAGGCACGTCATGCTGGAAAAGCCGCCCGGCGCCACGCTTTCGGAAGTGCAGGCGCTCACGCGGCTGGCGGACAAGCAGGGCGTGACGCTGTTCGCCACCTGGCATTCGCGCGAGGCGGCGGCGGTGGAGCCGGCGCGGAAATTTCTTGCGGCGGCGGCGATCCGTTCGGTGTCGGTCCGGTGGAAGGAAGACGTGCGCCACTGGCACCCCGGCCAGCAATGGATATGGGAGCCGGGCGGGCTCGGCGTGTTCGATCCGGGCATCAATGCGCTCTCCATCGTGACGCATATCCTGCCGGAGCGGTTCTTCCTCACGGGGTCCGAGCTTTATTTCCCCGAAAACCGTGCCGCGCCGATCGCGGCCAGCCTCGCCTGCGAGACGGAAAGCGGCGCACCGGTCGCCTTCGAACTCGACTGGCGGCAGACCGGCTCGCAGTCGTGGGACATCGCGGTCGAGACGGACAGGGGAACGCTGCTGCTTTCCCATGGCGGCAGCCGGATGAGCGTCGACGGACAGGAGAGAATAGCCGAACCGGACCACGAATACCGGCGTCTTTACCGGCGCTTCGTGCAGCTGATCGGAGAGGGGCGCTCGGATGTCGATCTCGCGCCGCTGACCCATGTGGCCGACGCTTTCCTGCTCGGAAAGCGCCATGTCGTGGAAGCCTTTGCGGATTAGGAAGAGAACAGGAATCGGGGCCGCGCGTCACTTTACCCGGACAGGACCCCAGACAGGACAATGACATGAACAAGCCCGTCACGCCCAGAATGCCGAAGCTGCGGTCGCGCGCATGGTTCGACAATCCCGACAATATCGACATGACGGCGCTCTATCTGGAGCGCTACATGAATTACGGGCTCAGCCAGGAGGAACTGCAATCGGGCCGTCCGATCATCGGCATCGCGCAGACCGGCTCCGACCTGTCGCCCTGCAACCGGCACCATCTCGATCTCGCCGTGCGTATCCGGGAAGGCATCCGCGAGGCGGGCGGCATCGTCATAGAATTTCCAGTGCATCCGATTCAGGAAACCGGCAAGCGCCCGACAGCCGGTCTCGACCGCAACCTCGCCTATCTGGGGCTGGTGGAGGTGCTTTACGGCTATCCGCTCGATGGCGTGGTGCTGACCATCGGCTGCGACAAGACCACGCCCGCCTGCCTGATGGCGGCGGCGACGGTCAACACGCCGGCCATCGCGCTGTCGGTCGGGCCGATGCTGAACGGCTGGTTCCGGGGCGAGCGCACCGGCTCCGGCACCATCGTGTGGAAAGCGCGCGAGCTGCTGGCCAGGGGCGAGATCGACTATGCCGGCTTCGTCAAGCTGGTGGCCTCGTCCGCGCCGTCCACCGGCTATTGCAACACCATGGGCACGGCGACGACGATGAACTCGCTCGCCGAGGCGCTCGGCATGCAGTTGCCGGGTTCGGCGGCGATCCCCGCGCCCTATCGCGACCGGCAGGAGGTCGCCTATCTCACCGGCCGGCGCATCGTGGAAATGGTGCATGAAGACCTGAAGCCTTCGGATATCCTGACGAAGGAGGCTTTCATCAACGCCATCCGCGTCAATTCCGCCATCGGCGGCTCGACCAACGCGCCGATCCATCTGAACGCGCTGGCGCGCCATGTCGGCGTGGAACTGACGGTGGACGATTGGCAGACCTATGGCGAGGAAATCCCGCTGCTGGTGAACCTCCAGCCGGCGGGCGAATATCTGGGCGAGGATTATTATCACGCCGGCGGCGTGCCGGCGGTGGTCAACCAGTTGATGCGGCGGGGCCTGATCCATGAGGGCGCGCTGACCGTCAACGGCAAGACCATGGGCGAGAATTGCCGCGACTCGGCCATCATGGACGATAAGGTCATCCGCCCCATCGACGATCCGATCAAGCAGCATGCCGGGTTCCGCGTGCTGCGCGGCAACCTGTTCTCCTCGGCGATCATGAAGCTCAGCGTCATCTCGGACGAGTTCCGCCAGCGCTATCTGTCCGATCCGAAGGACCCCAACGCCTTCGAGGGCAAGGCGGTGGTGTTCGACGGTCCGGAGGACTACCACCATCGCATCGACGATCCGTCGCTGGAGATCGACGAGCATACGGTGCTGTTCATGCGCGGCGCGGGGCCGGTCGGCTATCCGGGCGCGGCGGAAGTGGTCAATATGCGCGCGCCGGATTATCTGCTGAAAAGGGGCATCAGCTCGCTGCCCTGCATCGGCGACGGCCGCCAGTCGGGCACGTCCGGCTCGCCGTCGATCCTCAACGCTTCGCCGGAAGCGGCGGCGGGCGGCGGTCTGGCCCTGCTTCGGACGGGCGACCGCGTGCGCATCGATCTCGAACGCGGCACGGCCGATATCCTGATTCCGGAGGCGGAACTGGCCGAACGCCGCAAGGCGCTGGAGGCCGCGGGCGGTTACCGATATCCCGAAAGCCAGACGCCCTGGCAGGAAATCCAGCGCGCCGTCATCGGCCAGATGGAGACGGGAGCCGTGCTCGAAAACGCTGTCAAATATCAGGACATCGCGCATAAGCGCGGCCTGCCGCGAGACAATCACTAATGTCCGGCACACTAATTTCCGGCGAGAGAAAGCCGTTCGCGGCGGTCGCGGACTGGGGAACGACCCGGCTACGCATGTGGCTGATGGATGCGGAAGGCCGCGTGCTCGGCGAAAGCCGGGGCGACGACGGCCTTCTGTCCGCCCGCGAAAAGGGTTTCGAGACGGTGCTGGAGGATCATCTGGCGCGGCTCGGCGCGCCTGCCGACCTGCCGGTCGCGATCTGCGGCATGGCCGGTTCCAGAACCGGCTGGATCGAGGCGCCGTACATGGATCTGCCCGCCGGTCTGGAGACAATCGTCGCCGCCGCCGTGCCGGTGCCCGCGCAGCGCAGGATCATCATGCTGCCGGGCGTGGCGCGGCGGGACGAAACGGCGCCGGACGTGATGCGCGGCGAGGAAACCCAGCTTCTCGGCCTCGTGCGGGCCGGGTTCCGCAACGCGGTGGTCGTCATGCCGGGAACGCACAGCAAATGGGCGCGGCTGGCCGATGGTGTCCTCGCCGATTATCGAACATTCATGACGGGCGAGCTTTTCGCGCTTCTGAAAGAGAAGTCGGTGCTCGTCGCAGCACTTGAAGGGGCCGGGCCGGTCGATCCGGCGATCGCTGGTTTCGCCGGCGGCGTCCGGGCGGCGCTGGACGCGCCGGAGATGACCGCCAATGCGCTGTTTTCGCTGCGGGCGGACTGGCTGGTTCACGGCCGCGCGCCGGACGAGGGGCTGGCGCGGCTGTCTGGACTGCTGATCGGTCTGGAGATCGCGGGCGGGAGCAGGCTTTACGGCGGCACGGATACGGTCGTCCTGCTCGCCGACGGGGCGATGGGCGCGCTCTATGCCCGTGCGCTCGGCATCGCGGGGCTGGAGATCGATCGCGTGGAGGCGGACGAGCTGGCGCGGGACGGGCTGTTCATGGCCGCAAGACACGCATTTGGAGGAATCGCACGATGAACAAGCCGGTCGCCTGGCCGAAGCTGCGCCATCCGCTGGTGGCGATCCTGCGCGGCATCCGCTCGCAGGAGACGGAAGCGGTGGTCGCCGCGCTGATCGAGACGGGGTTCGAGGCGATCGAGATCCCCCTCAACTCGCCGGAGCCGTTCGTCTCCATCGAGAAGGCGGCGAAGCTCGCGCCTGCCGGCGTATGGATCGGCGCGGGCACGGTTCTCACCGCCGACGACGTGGACTGGCTCCACGATGCGGGCGGGCGGCTGATGGTGAGCCCCAACGTCGATCCGCAGGTGATCCGCCGCGCGGCCCGGCACGGCATGGCGACCATGCCGGGCGTGTTCACGCCGACCGAGGCTTTCGCCGCGATCGGGGCGGGGGCGTCGGCGCTGAAATTCTTTCCGGCGAGCGTGCTCGGCGCGCAAGGCATCAAGGCCGTGTGCGCCGTTCTGCCGAAGGACGTTCCCGTCGCCGCCGTGGGCGGCGTGTCGGAAGCGGATTTCGCTGCCTACGCCGCGGCGGGCATAAGCTGTTTCGGGCTTGGATCGAGCCTTTACAAGGCCGGTTTCACGGCCGCGGAGGTGCGGGAGCGGGCCGAGCGCGCCGTCGCCGCATGGAAGAAGATCGCCGGCGACTGATGCCGGTGATGGAAAAACGCGCCGCGGCGGGAAGCCGGCGGGGCGTCGGGAGATAGGCAGGCCTTCGCGGCTGCCGTAAACGGGAGAGAAAAAATGGCAGGCATGAAGACATTTACACTGGCGATGGCGCTTGCCGCCTTCGCTTTCACGGGGCTGGCGCAGGCCGGCAGCAAGGGACTGGTCGCGGTCGCGATGCCGACCAAGTCGTCGGCGCGCTGGATCGCCGACGGCGACAACATGGTCAAGGTGCTGAAGGAGCGCGGTTACGACACCGACCTCCAATATGCCGAGGACGATGTGCCGAACCAGCTCGCGCAGATCGAGAACATGGTGACCAAGGGCGCGAAGGTGCTTGTGATCGCCTCCATCGACGGCACCACGCTGTCGGACGTGCTGGCCAAGGCACACAAGGCGGGCATCAAGGTCATCGCGTATGACCGCCTGATCCGCAATACGCCGAACGTCGATTACTATGCCACCTTCGACAATTTCAAGGTCGGCGTGTTGCAGGCGCAGTCCATCGTGAACGCGCTGGACCTGAAGGACAAGCCCGGCCCGTTCAACATCGAGCTGTTCGGCGGCTCGCCGGACGACAACAACGCCTATTTCTTCTACAACGGCGCCATGTCGATATTGCAGCCCTATATCGACAGCGGCAAGCTGAAGGTGCAGAGTGGCCAGATGGGCATGGACAAGGTGGCGACGCTGCGCTGGGACGGCGCGACCGCGCAGGCGCGCATGGACTCGATCCTGTCGGCCTATTATTCCGACAAGCGGCTGGATGCGGTTCTGTCCCCGTATGACGGCATCTCCATCGGCATCTTGTCGTCGCTGAAGGGTGTCGGCTACGGCAGCGGCGACATGCCCATGCCGATCGTGTCGGGACAGGACGCGGAAATTCCCTCGGTGAAGTCGATCCTCGCCGGCGAGCAGAATTCGACCATCTTCAAGGATACGCGCGAACTGGCGAAGGTGACGGTCGACATGGTCGACGCGCTGATGAACGGCAAGAAGCCGGTCGTCAACGACACCAAGACCTATAACAACGGCGTCAAGGTAGTGCCGGCCTATCTGCTGAAGCCGGTGATCGTCGACAAGTCGAACTGGAAGCATGTGCTGGTCGACAGCGGCTACTACAAGGAAGACCAGATCAAGTAAGGAACAGGATTCCTGTTCGGCGAAGCGCCGGCGTCATTCTTCCAGCAGGGGGAAACGGCGTCGGCGGATATGCGATGGGAGGAAGCGATGGCGATAGCCAGTCCGGCCGTGCGCGAGGATGGTGTTTCCGCGTCCGATGTGCGCCCTATTCTTGAAATGCGGGGCATCAGCAAGTCATTCGGCGTCGTGAAGGCGCTGAGCGACGTCAATTTCACCGTCCTGCCGGGAGAGATTCATGCCTTCGTCGGCGAGAACGGCGCGGGCAAGTCCACCCTCATGAAGGTGCTGTCCGGCGTCTATCCGCACGGGAGCTATGAGGGGTCGATCTTCTTCGACGGCGAAGAGCGGCATTTCCGCACGATCAACGATTCCGAGGCGCTCGGCATCGTCATCATCCATCAGGAACTGGCGCTGGCGCCGCTGATGTCGATCGCCGAAAACATATTTCTGGTCAATCCGCCGTCGCGTTTCGGCGTGATCGACCGCACCGAGGTCTTCCGGCGCACCCGCGCGCTTCTGGAAAAGGTGGGGCTGTCGGAATCGCCCGACACGCTGGTCACGCATCTGGGCGTCGGCAAGCAGCAACTGGTCGAGATCGCCAAGGCGCTGTCCAAGCGCGTGCGGCTGCTGATCCTCGACGAGCCGACGGCGAGCCTCAACGAGGCCGACAGCGCGGCACTTCTGGCGCTTCTGAAGGAGTTCCGCGCGCAGGGGATCACCTCGATCCTGATCTCGCACAAGCTGAACGAGATCCGCGAGGTCGCCGACAGGATCACGGTCCTGCGCGATGGCAAGGCGGTGGCCACCCTCGACTGCCATGCCGGCGAGGTCGAGGAAGACGATATCATCCGCAGGATGGTGGACCGCGATCTGGAGAGCCGCTACCCGAAGCGCGAGCCGAAGATCGGCGAGACCATCTTCGAGGTCGAGAACTGGTCCGTCTATCATCCGCTGCACACGGAGCGGCAGGCGGTGAAGAACGTTTCGTTCAAGGTGCGCGCCGGCGAGGTGGTCGGCATAGCCGGGCTGATGGGCGCTGGGCGCACGGAATTCGCCATGAGCCTGTTCGGGCGCTCGTGGGGCACGAACATCACCGGCACGGCGCGCATCCGGGGCAAGGCCGCGGATATTTCCTCGGTCACGCGCGCCATCAGGGCCGGCCTCGCTTATGTGACGGAAGACCGCAAGAAGCTCGGCCTCGTGCTCGGCCAGAACATCGCGCGCAATATTTCGCTGGCGCATCTGCCCGGCATCGGCCCCAGGGGCGTCATCGACGACATGCGCGAGCGGAAGGTCGCGGAAGGCTTCCGCGAGCAGATGAGCATACGCTGCCACACCGTGCATCAGGAGACCGGCACGCTTTCGGGCGGCAACCAGCAGAAGGTGGTGCTGTCGAAATGGCTGTTCACCGGGCCGGACGTGCTGATCCTCGACGAGCCGACGCGCGGCATCGACGTAGGCGCGAAATACGACATCTACACCATCATCAATTCACTGGCCGAAAGCGGCAAGGCCGTGGTGGTCATCTCATCGGAAATGCCGGAACTGATCGGCATCTGCGACCGCATCGTCGTCATGCACGAGGGCGCTTTCGTCGGCGAGGTGGCGGGCGGTGAGATGACGCAGGAAAACATCATGCGCGCCATCATGCGCAACAAGGGAAAACGGCAATGAGCGAGAACGTAATCCAGAGCGGCCGCCGGCCCACGGGCGTCGGTCGGCATCTCAAGAGCAATCTGCGTGAATCCGGCATGCTGCTGTCGCTCGTCGCGATCATGATCTTCTTTCAGATCGTCACCGGCGGCGTGCTGCTGAGGCCGCTGAACCTCACCAATCTCGTGCTCCAGAACAGCTATATCGTCATCATGGCGCTTGGCATGCTGCTGATCATCGTCACCGGCCATATCGACCTGTCGGTCGGCTCGCTGTGCGGCTTCATCGGGGCGCTGGCCGCCGTGATGATGGTGAAGCTCGGCGTGCCGTTCCCCATCGCCGCCATACTGTGCCTCATTGCGGGCGGGCTGATCGGCGCGATACAGGGTTTCTGGGTCGCCTATTTCAACATCCCCTCCTTCATCGTCACGCTGGCGGGAATGCTGGTGTTCAAGGGGCTGATGCTGGCCGTGCTCGACGGCCAGTCGGTCGGCCCGTTTCCGCTCGTGTTCCAGAAGCTTTCCTCCGGCTTCATCCCGGAAGTGCTGGGCGTGACGTCGGGCGGCGTCTATCTGACCTCGCTGATCCTCGGCCTGCTGCTCGCCGTGCTGATGGTCTGGCAAAGCGTGCGCTCGCGCGCCCGCCATATCGCGCATGGCGTTGAAAGCGAGCCTTTCGGCCTGTTCGTGGCCAAGAACGTCCTGTTCTTCGCCGCGATCGCCTATCTGTCGCTGCTGCTGTCATGGCATCGCGGCATGCCGAACGTGCTGATCATCATGGCGGTGCTGATCGCGGCCTACGCCTTCGTCACCAACCGCACGGTGATC
>MKVZ01000003.1:270290-347649 GCA_001898995.1 Rhizobiales bacterium 63-22
GGCAACCGCCACGCCGCCAAGCTTTCCGGCGTCAAGACCGAGCGGCTGACCTTCCTCACCTTCGTCAATATGGGCGTGCTGGCGGCGCTGGCCGGGCTGATCTTCGCCGCGCGCCTCAACACGGCGACGCCGAAGGCCGGCACCGGCTTCGAGCTGGACGTGATCGCGGCCTGCTTCATCGGCGGCGCGTCGGCCTATGGCGGCGTCGGACGCGTCACGGGCGCGGTGATCGGCGCCTTCATCATGGGCGTGATGAACAACGGCATGTCGATCCTCGGCATCGGCATCGACTATCAGCAGGTCATCAAGGGCATCGTGCTTCTGGGCGCCGTCTGCATCGACGTCTACAACCAGAGGCGGGGATAAGGTCAGCCTTGCCGTAGAGTGTGTATCTCTACCGAAAAGAAAGTGCCCCGGCCTTCGATCGGGAGAGGGCCGGGCTGCGAGACCACGGCGCAGTCGCCGGTGTGAAGCTGTTGCGTGCCCACGGTCGCTGCGCCCTCCGCGCAGAAGACGAGCGACGGTACGGGATCGAGCGTCCGCGCTCCGTCCAGAACGAGGCGCTCCACCCGGTGCGCGAAGCGGCCGCGCCGCGTCATGACATTGAGATCGGTAATGGGTGCGGCGATCAGCCGGGCGGAGGCCTCCGCATCGGCGGCAAAGGCGAAGGGGGCGCTGTCGCGGGTGAGCCGGGTTTCGCGGCCATCGACGGTGAGCACGATACCGTCGCCTTGCAGCACCGAAAGCGTGCGGTCTATGCCCGGAAAGCGGGAAAAGGGCCCGTCGCTCGCCACCGTCGCCATGGAGACACGCCAGTCGAAATCGTCCACCGATGCGCCCTGCGGGTGGACGGCGATCTCGACCGTGACGCCGGCGCCGTTCTTCCATGGCATGCGCCGGTGATTTTCCGCCTTGAGGATCGTGATGGCCATCGTTTTCGGGCTTTCCCTGTTTTCCGATAATGTATATACATAAAGATACGCCGCCAAGAGGAAAAGCCAGAGCATCGGACCGAAAAGTGGGAACCGCCTTCGCGGGGAAATCAGTCCACTGGACTGATTTCTGATCCCGCTACGATCGGATCATCCGATGCTCAACAAAAAGATGGATCGTTACAATGCGCCTGACAAGGCGCACGACGATCCAGGGAGCAGGACGCCATGCAGGACCAGCGTTTCATTCATGCCGGACAAGCGCTTCTTCCCGGCGGCTGGGCGGAAAATATCCGCATCGGCATCGCCGGCAGCCGGATTGTCTCGCTCGAAGCCGGGGCCGATGCGCTTACCGACGACGAGCGCCACGCCGTCATCGTCGGCGGCATGCCCAACCTGCACAGCCACGCCTTCCAGTACGGGATGGCCGGGCTTTCCGAACGGCGCGGGCCGTCCGCCGATTCCTTCTGGAGCTGGCGCGACATCATGTACCGTTTCGCGCTTTCCATGTCGCCGGAACAGGCCGAGGCCGTGGCGCTGCGGCTTTATATCGACATGCTGGAGGCGGGCTTCACCCGCGTCGGCGAGTTTCATTATCTCCATCACGACCGCGACGGAACGCCATACGCCAACATCGCGGAAATGGCGGAGCGCATCATCGCGGCGGCGGGCAATGCGGGCATCGGCCTCACGCTGCTTCCGGTGTTTTATGCCCATTCGGGCTTCGGCGGCGCCGCGCCGAACGAGGGACAGCGCCGTTTCATCAACGATCCCGACCGTTTCGCGCGGCTGATCGAGGGCTGCCGGAAGGCGCTTGCCGGTTTCGACGGGGCGGTGCTCGGCGTCGCGCCGCACAGCCTACGCGCCGTCACGCCCGACGAACTGACGCTGGTCACGCGGCTTCTGCCCGATGCGCCGGTGCATATCCATGTCGCCGAGCAGGTGAAGGAAGTCGAGGACTGCATCGCATGGTCGGGCAAACGCCCGGTCGAATGGCTGCTCGACCGTCAGGAGTCGGTGGGGCAGCCGCTGTCGTCGCGCTGGTGCCTGATCCACGCCACCCACATGACCGACGACGAAACCCGGCGCATGGCTCAAGCCGGCGCGATCGCCGGCCTTTGCCCCGTCACGGAGGCCAATCTGGGCGACGGCACCTTCAACGCCACCCTGTTCGGGCAGGCGGGCGGGAAATGCGGCATCGGTTCGGATTCCAATGTGCTGATCGGTATTGCCGACGAACTGCGCCAGCTCGAATATTCGCAGCGTCTTCTCCATCGCGCGCGCAACGTTCTGGCGGAAAACGAAGGCTCGACGGGCCGCGCCCTGTTCGACGCGGCGATAACCGGCGGCAACATCGCGCTGGGCTGCGCGGAACAGGCCCTGAGCGAAGGCGCATCCGCCGATTTCGTCTCGCTCGACATAGGCCGCCTGCCGCATGCGCGGGGCGATGCGCTGCTCGACGGCTGGATTTTCGCGGGCCGCGCGGCGGTGCGCGACGTGTGGGTGCGCGGCGTGAAACAGGTGGAAGGCGGACGTCACCGCTTGCGCGAGACGGCGGAGCGTGCTTTCCAGAAGGTGATCGGAGAATTGCTAGTGGAACGAATTTGACATTTGCCTTCCATTCGACATAGGGCGAGGAGCAAATGTCAAATTCAAAAGTTCCACTAGATAATCAAAAATTTACTAGTGTTTTTTTCGATTCCGACATTTGCTCCTGCGCCTGTATCGAACGGATGCAAATGTCAGAATCAAACCACTAGCCTGATCGGCGGGAGATGATATGGGCGAGGAGGATAGAGCCAGAACGGGCGAACCGGCGCTTTCCCTGCACCGGCGCATTCTGGACGATATCGAATCGCGCATCATGTCGGGCGAATGGCCGCCGGGCCACCGCATCCCTTTCGAGCACGAACTGACCGAGCGCTACGGCTGCTCGCGCATGACCGTCAACAAGGCGCTGACCCAACTGGCGAAGGCCGGCTTGATCGAGCGCAAGCGCAAGTCCGGCAGCTTCGTCTCCTTCCCGCATTCGCAGGCCGCGATCCTCGAAATCCACGACATTCGCGACGAGGTGGCGGCACTCGGCCTGCCTTACCGTTTCGAGTTGCTGAAACGCCGCGAGCGGCCGAGCGGTCCGGCCGATACCGGCATGCCGGACATTCCGCGCAATACGCCACTGTTGGAACTTCTCTGCCGCCATTATGCCGGTGCCCGCGTCTTCGCGCTGGAAGAACGCATCATCAATCTGCACGCCGTGCCGGAGGCCGTCCGCACGGACTTCGCCGAAAGCTCGCCCGGCCCGTGGCTCGTCGCCTGCGTGCCCTGGAGCAACGCCCAGCACTCGATCCGCGCCACCGCCGTCACGCCGCACAATGCCGGCCTGCTGGCCGTCGCGGCGGGGTCGCCCTGTCTCGTCATCGAGCGCCAGACATGGAACGCCGGACAGCCGGTCACCCATGTCCGCTTCACCTATCCGGGCGACAGCCACGCTCTGGTGGCGCGCTTCACGCCGTCGCAAGCATAAAAAAGCCGCCGCGAAGGGGAACAGACGCGGCGGCAAAAGGCGGGTCTGACCGGGTGGCGGTCAGGCCGCGCGTTTGAGAGCGTCTCCGAGCACGGAGACGATGGTGTCGATCTGCTCCTTCTCCACGATCAGCGGCGGCGACAGCGCGATCACGTCGCCGGTGACGCGGATCAGCAGACCCTTCTGGAAGCAGTCCACGAAGATGTCATAGGCGCGCGCGCCCGGCGCGCCGTCGCGCGAGGACAGTTCGATCGCGCCGACGAGGCCGAGATTGCGGATGTCGATGACGTTGGGTGCGTCCTTGAGCGAATGCAGCGCCTGTTCCCAATGGGCCGCGAGACCCGCGCCGCGCGTGAGCAGCCCTTCCTCGGCGTAGATTTCCAGCGTGGCGAGACCGGCGGCGGAGGCGACCGGATGGCCGGAATAGGTGTAGCCGTGGAACAGTTCGATGGCGTTTTCCGGGCCGGTCATCAGGCCGTCATAGACCTTGCGGGCGGCGAAGACGGCGCCCATCGGGATCGCGCCGTTGGTGAGGCCCTTGGCCGTGGTGACGAGATCGGGCACGACGCCGAAATAATCGACCGCAAACGGCGTGCCGAGACGGCCGAAGCCGGTGATGACCTCGTCGAAGATCAGGAGGATGCCGTATTTGTCGGCCGTGGCGCGGATGCGCTCCAGATAGCCCTTGGGCGGCAGGATGACGCCGGCCGAACCG
Source organism: Rhizobiales bacterium 63-22 (assembly GCA_001898995.1). Taxonomy (GTDB): domain Bacteria; phylum Pseudomonadota; class Alphaproteobacteria; order Rhizobiales; family Rhizobiaceae; genus Brucella. The sequence goes on from MKVZ01000003.1 coordinate 274,462, forward strand.
GACATCGGCTCGACGATGACGGCGGCGATCTTCTCCGCGCCATGAAGCTGCACGAGGCGCTCGAGGTCGTCGGCGAGTTCGATTCCGTGCGCGGGCAGGCCCTTCGAGAAGGCGTTGCGGCCGATATCGAGCGTGTGGCGCAGGTGGTCGGCGGGAATCTGCGGGAAGACGCGGCGGTTGTTTACGAGGCCGCCCACGGAAATGCCGCCGAAGCCGACGCCGTGATAGCCCTTCTCGCGGCCCAGCACCATGGTGCGGGTGCCCTGACCGATGGCGCGCTGATAGGCGATGGCGATCTTGAGCGCCGTGTCGACCGATTCCGAGCCGGAATTGGTGAAGAAGACGCGGTCGAGCTTGGCCGCCGGGCCGCCGGGCGCGATGGCCGCGAGCTTCTCGGCGAAGTCGAAGGCGACGTTGTGGCCCATCTGGAAGGTCGGCGCGAAGTCGAGCGTCGAGAGCTGGCGCTCCACCGCCTCGGTGATGCGCTTGCGGCCATGGCCGGCGTTGCAGCACCACAGGCCGGAAGTGCCGTCCAGCACCCGGTTGCCGTCCACATCGGTGTAATACATGCCCGACGCGCCCGCGATGAGGCGCGGAGCGGCCTTGAACTGGCGGTTCGCGGTGAACGGCATCCAGAAGTTTTCAAGGCTGGGCGCGTTGGTTTTGGTGAGCATCGCATATCTCCTGTTTGCAGACAGGAGGCCACGCTTTGCCAGAGGCAACAAGTCCTTTTCTTGGAAATCCTAAATCGTTGAAATCACATGGTCAGAACAGCCGTGTTATGCTATATCGAACATCCTAAACAGGGAAACCGCGATGAGCATCGATATCGGCGGAAGGCTGCGCTATGTGCGCATGCGCCAGAATCTGTCACAGCGCGAACTCGCGAAGCGGGCGGGCGTGACCAACTCCACCATTTCGCTGATCGAGGCCAACCAGACCAACCCGTCGGTCGGGGCGCTGAAGCGCATCCTCGACGGCATTCCCATCGGCATGGCGGAGTTTTTCGCGCTGGAGCCGGACGCGCCACACAAGGTATTCTATCAGGCGGACGAACTGGTGGAAATCGGCAAGGGACCGATTTCCTACCGGCAGGTGGGCGACCATCTCTTTTCGCGCTCGCTGCAAATCCTGAAGGAACGCTACGAGCCGGGCGCCGACACGGGCAAGGTGTTGTTGCAGCACGACGGCGAGGAGGGCGGTATCGTCATTTCAGGCCGTCTGGAGGTTACCGTGGGTGCGGAACGGCGCATCCTCGGACCGGGCGACGCTTATTATTTCTCGTCCCGGCTGCCGCATCGCTTTCGCTGCATCGGCCCGGCGGTATGCGAGATCGTCAGCGCCTGCACACCGCCGAGCTTTTGATTATCGATATCTCGAAATCGCCAGATCGTCGGCGCGGATATCCGTCCTGTTGCCGGAGATCAGATCGGCCAGAAGCTTGCCCGAGCCGCAGGACATGGTCCAGCCGAGCGTGCCGTGGCCGGCATTGATATAGACGTTGTCGTGGCGGGTGCCGCCGATGATGGGGGTGGAGTCCGGCGTCATCGGGCGCAGGCCTGACCAGAAGCTCGCGGCTTTTAGGTCGCCGCCGGGGAAGAGGTCGCTCACCGACAGGTCCAGCGTGGCGCGTCGCGCGGCCGGCAGGTCCTTGGTGAAGCCAGACACTTCCGCCATGCCGCCGACGCGGATGCGGTCGCCCAATCGGGTGATGGCGATCTTGTAGCTCTCGTCCAGCACGGTCGAGACCGGCGCGCGGGATTCGTCGACGATCGGCGCGGTGATGGAGTAGCCCTTCACCGGATAGATCGGAGCGGTGAGGCCGAGCGACCTGACCATGGCCGGCGTGTAGCTGCCCAGCGCCACCACGTAGTTGTCCGCCGTCAGCACGCCCTGCGACGTTTCCACGCCGGAGACCCTGCCGCCCGACAGCACCAGCGACTTGATCGTCACGCCGAAGCGGAACGTGACGCCCATCCCCTCGCAGATTTTCGCCAGCGCGTTGGTGAACTTGAAGCAGTCGCCGGTCTCGTCATGGGGCAGGCGCAGGCCGCCGACGAACTTGTCCTTCACCAGCTCCAGCGCCGGCTCCACTGCCGCGCAGCCGTCGCGGTCCAGCACCTCGAAGGGCACGCCGTCCTGCCGCAGCACTTCCACGTCCTTGCCGATGCCGTCGAGCTGGTACTGCTCGCGGAAAAGCTGGAGCGTGCCCTGCATGCGCTGGTCGTATTCGATGCCGGTATCGGCGCGAAGCTGCATCAGGCAGTCGCGGGCATATTCGGCCACGCGCACCATGCGGCTCTTGTTGACCTTGTAGTTTTTGGCAGTGCAGTTGCCGAGCATCTGCATCAGCCAGACATATTGCTTCGGGTCGGCGGTCGGGCGGATGATGAGCGGCGCGTGCTTCTGGAACAGCCATTTCAGCGCCTTCATCGGCACGCCGGGCGCTGCCCAAGGCGAGGCATAGCCCGGCGAGACCTGTCCGGCATTGGCGAAGCTGGTCTCCAGCGCCGGACCCTCCTCGCGGTCGACGACCGTGACCTCGTGGCCCTGTTTCGCCAGATAATAGGCGGTGGTGACGCCGACGACGCCGCTGCCGAGAATGATGATATGCATGTTCGCCTCTGTCGATTATCTGGTATTTTCTTATTTGTCCGGGCCGTCCACATAGATGCGGGCGTAGCGATGGCCGAGCGCGGTGAGTATTTCATAAGGGATCGTATCGCAGTCGCGCGCCACGTCTTCGAGCGTCTGGTGCGGGCCGATCAGTTCCACCAGACTGCCGAGCTTCAGCGTTCCCTCCGGCAGCGCCGACGCGTCGAGTGTGATGGAGTCCATCGAGACACGTCCCACCACCGGCAGGCGCATATCGCCGAAAAAGGCCGAGCCGCGATTGCTGAGCGCGCGCAGCCAGCCGTCGGCATAGCCGACCGCGATGGTGGCGATGCGCATCGGACCCTTGGCCACATAGGCTCCGCCGTAGCCGACCGCCACACCCGCCTCGATCTCGCGCACCTGAATGACGCGGGCGGAAAGCGTCAGCACCGGCCGGATGCCACCGCCGGCGGGGCCGACGCCGTAGAGCGCCACGCCCGGACGGGCGAGATTGAAATGATAGCCGTGGCCGAGGAAGCTGCCGCCGGAATTGGCGAAGGCCACAGGCGCCTTGGGCAGGCGGCCCAGCGCTGCCTTCATGGCGGTGAGTTGCGCCGCGTTGGCCGGGTTCTCCGGCTCGTCGCCGCAGGCGAGGTGGCTCATGATGTATCTGACGTCGATCCCGTCGAGCAGCGACGGATCGGCGACGAGCCGGTCCAGCTCCTTCGCCGGCAGGCCGAGCCGCGACATGCCGGTATCGATCTGGAGCAGCGCCGGAAGCGTGCGGCCGAGGCTTTTGGCGAGGCTGCGCCAGTTCTCAACCTGTTCGAGCGAGTTCAGCACCGGAACGATGTTTTCGCGTGCGGCGGCCGCCTCGGCTCCCGGTTGCAGGCCGTTGAGCACATAGAGCGTGGCGTCGGCGGGCAGGGAAGGCTTGAGCGCGATGGCTTCGCCGAGATGCGCGACGAAGAAATCGCGGCAGCCGGCAGCATGGAAGGCGGGCGCCGCCTTGTCGGCGCCGAGCCCGTAGGCGTCGGCCTTGACGACGGCCGAGGCCCGCGCCGGCGCCACGCGGGCGGCAATCGTGCGGTAATTGTGCCGGAGCGCGGCGAGGTCGATGGTCAGCACGCCGCCGGCGGCGAGGTCGCGTTCGGTTTCGGTAAAATGCATCGACATGTCGGTCCCATCGAAAACGCGCAGGAAATCAAGGGACCATGTTAATCGAAGACTATTCGAATGTTTTTGCTATTTGTCGCAGCATATGCGAATTTTCGCACAATTCGCGCATATTTTCGCTTATAGACGGAATTTTCTGCATGGCCGCGCTCGACAGCATAGACCGAAACATCATCCGCTGCCTGCGCCGCGACGGGCGCATGACCAACAGCCAGCTTGCGGCGCAGGTGGGTCTGTCGCAATCGGCCTGCCTGCGGCGGGTGCAGATACTGGAGGAAAGCGGCATCATTCGCGGCTATACCGCCATCGTCGGCTCGTCGGGCGGCGACGAAAGGCTGGTCGCCATCGTGCGCATCACGCTCGACCGGCAGACGGAGGAGTTCCTCAACCGCTTCGAGGAGGCGGTGCGCCGCCACCCGGAGGTGCAGGAATGTTATCTCATGACCGGCGACGCCGATTATATCCTGCGCGTGGAGGCGGAAAACGCGGCGGCCTACGAGATCATCCATAAGGAGGTCTTGTCGCGCCTGCCGGGCGTGGCGCGCATTCATTCGAGCTTCGCCATAAGGACGGTGCTTCTGTCGAAAGCCCCAACTTCCCGCTCCTGATAAAAAGAAGGCGGCCTTTATGGCCGCCTTCCGAGAAAGTTGATGGAGAGATGGACTTCTTAGAAGTCCATGCCGCCACCCGCGCCGCTTTGCGGCGCAGGCTTTTTAGTTCATGGGCGAGCTTTATGGACTTCTTAGAAGTCCATGCCGCCCATGCCACCCATGCCGCCGGGCATGCCGGCCGGAGCCGCTTCCTTCTTCGGAAGCTCGGCGATCATGGCTTCGGTGGTGATCAGCAGGCCCGCGATCGAAGCAGCGTTCTGGAGCGCCGAACGGACGACCTTGACCGGATCGACGATGCCGAGGCTGATGAGATCGCCATACTGGCCCTTGGCCGTGTCGTAGCCGTAGGTGTCGGAGCTGTTTTCCAGAATCTTGCCGACGATGACGGAGGCTTCCTCACCGGCATTGGTCGTGATCTGGCGGGCCGGAGCCTGAAGTGCGCGGCGAACGATGTTGACGCCGGCGTCCTGATCGGGGTTGGCGCCCTTGGCCTTGATGTTGACCGAAGCGCGGAGCAGGGCGGTGCCGCCGCCGGCGACGATGCCTTCTTCAACGGCCGCGCGGGTCGCGTTCAGGGCGTCGTCGACGCGGTCCTTCTTTTCCTTCACTTCGACTTCCGTCGCACCGCCGACGCGGATCACGGCAACGCCGCCAGCGAGCTTGGCGAGGCGCTCCTGAAGCTTCTCGCGGTCGTAGTCCGAGGTGGTTTCCTCGATCTGCTGCTTGATCTGGTTGACGCGGGCGTCGATCTCGGCCTTCTTGCCGGCGCCGTCGACGATGGTGGTGTTCTCCTTGGAGATCGACACCTTCTTGGCGCGGCCCAGCATGTCGAGCGTGACGCTTTCGAGCTTGATGCCGAGGTCTTCGGAGATGACCTGACCGCCGGTGAGGATGGCGATGTCTTCCAGCATGGCCTTGCGGCGGTCGCCGAAGCCCGGAGCCTTGACGGCGGCGATCTTCAGGCCGCCACGCAGCTTGTTGACGACGAGCGTGGCAAGCGCCTCGCCTTCGACGTCTTCAGCGACGATGAGGAGCGGCTTGGAGGTCTGGACGACAGCTTCGAGAACCGGCAGCAGGGCCTGAAGGTTCGAGAGCTTCTTTTCGTGCAGGAGGATGTAGGCGTCCTCGAGATCGGCCACCATCTTTTCCGGGTTGGTGACGAAGTACGGCGACAGGTAGCCGCGGTCGAACTGCATGCCTTCGACGACTTCCAGCTCGGTCTCGGCGGTCTTGGCTTCCTCAACCGTGATGACGCCTTCGTTGCCGACCTTCTGCATCGCCTCGGCGATCATCTTGCCGATTTCGGCTTCGCCGTTGGCGGAAATGGTGCCGACCTGGGCGACTTCTTCCGAGGTGTTGATCTTCTTGGCCTTCTTGAGCAGATCGGCGACGACTTCATGGACGGCGAGGTCGATGCCGCGCTTCAGGTCCATCGGGTTCATGCCGGCGGCGACGGCCTTGGCGCCTTCCTGAACGATGGCCTGACCGAGAACGGTCGCGGTGGTGGTGCCGTCACCGGCGGTGTCGTTGGTCTTGGAAGCGACTTCGCGCAGCATCTGCGCGCCCATGTTCTCGAACTTGTCTTCGAGTTCGACTTCCTTGGCGACGGAAACGCCGTCCTTGGTGACGCGCGGCGCGCCGAAGGACTTGTCGATCACGACGTTGCGGCCTTTCGGGCCGAGCGTGACCTTAACAGCGTCAGCGAGGACATCGACGCCGCGCAGCATCTTTTCGCGCGCGGAGCGGCCGAATTTTACGTCTTTAGCAGCCATTTTACTTCTCCTGGGAATATCCCGGTCGGATTACGGTGAATGGGTTTGAATAGGGTCGCGGCGTTTAGCCGACGATGCCGGGCCGTCGGCGTTTAGCCGACAATACCCAAAATGTCGGATTCCTTCATGATCAGCAGGTCTTCGCCGCCGATCTTGACCTCGGTGCCCGACCACTTGCCGAACAGAACGCGGTCGCCGGCCTTGACATCCAGCGGAACCAGCTTGCCGGCCTCGTCACGGGCGCCAGCACCGGCGGCGACGACTTCGCCTTCCTGCGGCTTTTCCTTGGCGGTATCGGGGATGATGATGCCGCCGGCAGTCTTGGCTTCCGATTCCACGCGGCGAACGACGACGCGGTCATGAAGCGGGCGGAACTTTATATCAGCCATGGTATAACCCTTGGTGTTATGGATGTTGAACCCTGTTGAGCGGGCCGAACCGGCCCTCGACTGTTAGCACTCTACTCCTCCGAGTGCCAACGTGCGCCTGAGATAGGAGGCATATCCGGGCTTGTCAAGATTATCCGTTGAATTTGACAGGCGATTGACGGCAGATTTTTGCGATTTTTCCTGCCCTGCGGATGCGGGCTTCTGCCATATGGGCTTTCCGGTTTCAGGAAACAAGTTCGGAAAACAGGCGGCAAAGCGCGTGGACAGCCGGGACGGGCTGCGATAGATGAAACGTGCGCCGCCCGGCGGCTCCATTCCTGTTCGCGCCATCATAGAGAGAACCATGAAGCAGCTTGAACGCCTCGACGATGTCATCGGCCGGTATGACGTGTTTTTCTGCGACGTGTGGGGCGTGGTGCATAACGGCGTGACGGCCTATCCCGCAGCCGTCGCCGCGTTGAAGCGCGCCCGCGCCGCCGGCGTCACCGTCATTCTCGTCACCAATTCGCCGCGCCCGCATCGGGGCGTCGAGGCGCAGATGCTCTCGCTCGGCGTGCCGGCGGAGGCCTATGACCGCGTCGTCACCTCCGGCGACGTGACGCGCGGCCTGATCGCGGAAGGGCCGCGCCGGATTTTTCATATCGGCGACGAGCGCGAGCTTTCCATCTTCGACGGGCTGGACGTGGAACTGGTCGAGGAATTCGAGGCCGACGGCGTTGTTTGCACCGGACTTTTCGACGACGAGGCGGAAACGCCTGACGATTATCGCGAACTGCTCCAGCGGCTGCGCTCGCGCAACCTGCCCTTCATCTGTGCCAATCCCGATATCAGGGTCGAGCGCGGGACGCGGCTGATCTGGTGCGCGGGCGCCATTGCGCGCGAATACGGCCAGCTTGGCGGGCGCACGCTGATCGCCGGCAAGCCGCACCGCCCCATCTATGAGGCCGCCTTGCACGCTGCGGAACAGGGCCGTGGCGGGCCGGTGGAGAAAAGCCGTATTCTGGGCATAGGCGACGGCGTGCTGACCGATGTCAAGGGCGCGGCCGATTTCGGCCTCGACGTACTCTATATATCGGACGGAGTGCACGCCGCGGACTATGCGGCCGAAGGAAAGGTCGATATGGAGAAGATGGAAGCCTTCCTGCTGAAGCACGGGCATCGCCCGGTCGCCATGCTTCGGGCTCTTGTCTGAACCTCGCAGGACCCGTTCACAACAGCCATATTCCAAAGCCAGCACGATACCCCAAAGATACTCATGAAGAAATCCAGCTTTCAGCGCCTTTCTGGAACGGAAGCCCTGCCGGAGCGGTTGCGGGGCGCGGTGATCGCCGTCGGCAATTTCGACGGCGTGCATCGCGGACATCAGGCCGTGCTCGACCGGGCGCTCGAACTGGCGCGCGCGGAAGGCATTCCGGCGATGGTGCTTACCTTCGAGCCGCACCCGCGCTCCTTCTTCCGCCCGGACGAACCGGTGGAGCGGCTGACCGACGCGGTTGAAAAGGCGGAGATTCTGCGCTGCATGGGTTTCGACGCCGTGGTGGAACAGCCCTTCACCGCCGCGTTTTCCGCGCAGTCGGCGGAGGCCTTTGTGCAAGACATGCTGGTCGGAAAGCTTCACGCGCGCCGGGTGGTGGCTGGCTATGATTTCCATTTCGGCAAGGGCCGGCGCGGCACGCCGGAATTTCTGGCCGAGGCGGGCAGGCAGGCCGGTTTCGCGGTGACGCTGGTGGACGCCTTCAGCGACGAGGGCGGCGATGTGGTGTCCTCGACGCGCATCCGCACGCTGCTCTGCGAGGGAGACGTCGCGGGCGCGGCGGCGTTGCTCGGCTATCGCTACATGGTGCGCAGCGTCGTGGAGCACGGCAAGAAACTGGGCCGTACCCTCGGCTTTCCCACCGCCAATATGAGGCTGAACGGGCCGGTGCGGGTGAAGTACGGCATCTATGCGGTGCGCTTCCGCAGGGCCGACGGCAGCCTGCATGACGGGGTCGCGAGCTTCGGCCGCCGTCCCACGGTGGACAATGACGGCGCGCCGCTGCTCGAAACTTTTCTGTTCGATTTTTCCGGCGATCTCTATGGGGAAACCGCCAGCGTTTCCTTTTTCGGCTTCCTGCGCGGCGAGGTGAAGTTCGACGGGCTGGAGCCGCTGGTCGCGCAGATGAAGCGCGACGAGGCGGAGGCGCGGGCGCTGCTCGCCGGTGCACAACCGCTTTCGACTCTGGACCGGCTCCTGTCTTTCGAATAGTCTGACGGTGTTGCACCCGCGCACAGCGTGTGATTATTTTTGGCTACCACCGGGGATTTAAAGCAAATTTTACCTGTTTTCGACAGACAGTATTCACCACCCCGCAGAGTATCGGGGTTTCGTTTGTTGGAGTCTCACGTGGCGCGTAGCTTTTCCCTTGCCTCTGTCCCGTTCCTCGTCGCTGTCGCAGGCGCCATGTTCCTCTCCGGAAATTCCGTGGCCCATGCCGCCGACGCGGTGCAGCAGAGCGATGCCTATGCGGCGGACGCCACCGTACAGCCGCCCGCCCGCAAGCATTTCTGGTCCGGCGACTGGTATCTTCAGGTTGGCGCCGCCGGCTTTATCGCTCCGAAATTCGAGGGATCGAACAAGTACCGCCTGATGGGCGAGCCGATGATCTCGATCGGCCGCCAGGGCGAATCGACACGCTTTTCCTCGCGCAACGACAATATGTCCTACGCGCTCATCGACAGGAACTGGTTCCGCGCCGGCGTGACCGGCAAGCTGCTTTTCAAGCGCGACGCCGATATTCACGGCCTGAAGGACACCAAATTCGGCGGCGAGGTGGGCGGCTTCATCGATGTCTATCCGACCGACTGGATGCGCTTCCATGCCGAAGTGCGGCAGGGCATTCGCGCCCATCACGGCGTCGTGGCCGATATCGCCGCGGACGCCTTCTATGACGTCACGCCGAAGGTCCGCATTTCCGGCGGACCGCGCCTTACGCTTGCGTCGAAGAATTATTTCAAGACCTATTATGGCGTCGATGCCGAGGATGCGGCCGCTTCCGGCATGAGCGAATATCATCCGGGCGGCGGCCTGAAGTCGGTCGGCGCCGGCGGCGCGATCACTTGGAAGACGACCGACAGGATCGAGACCAGCCTGTTCGGCGAATACAGGCGTCTGGAAGGCCCCGCCAAGGATTCTCCGATCGTCAAGGATCACGGTTCGCCCAACCAGTTCACGGTCGGCCTCTCTGCCACCTACCGCTTCGATTTCTCGCTGAAGTGATTTGCAGAATACGGCCCGGCCGTTATTTCAGGGGCGGGACGCCATCGCCTCAGCCATGATCCGGGCCCTGCCCGATACGGGCGGCAGTCTTCACCGTTCCGTCCGTCAGACAGGGCGGACGGAAGGGCGCGGCATCGAACGGGACTGACAGGAAATGCCGGAAGAGACCGCACAGGCCGGTGGCGGGATGTCCGCCGAAAAGATACAGCACGGCACGGCCCTTTTCCTGCGCACCAATCTGGCCCTGTTCTGCGCCGGCTTCGCCACTTTCTCGCTGCTTTACTGCGTGCAGCCCCTGCTGCCGGTCCTCTCCGCCGAGTTCCATGTCGGCGCGCCGGAGGCGAGCCTCGCCCTGTCGCTGACGACAGGCCTGCTTTCGGTGTCGATCCTCGTCGCGGGCATGGTGTCCGACATATGGGGCCGCAAGGCGATCATGGTGGCCTCGCTGCTCTCGTCGGCGGTGCTGACGATGATTTGCGCGGTCGTGCCCCACTGGCCGACGCTGCTGGTCATGCGCGCGCTGACCGGCGTCACGCTCGCCGGATTGCCCGCCGTCGCCATGGCCTATGTCGGCGAGGAAATGCATCCGCGCTCGCTCGGCCTAGCCATGGGCCTTTATGTCGGCGGAACGAGCCTCGGCGGCATGAGCGGGCGGCTGCTCACAGGCGTCGTCACCGATCTGTGGGACTGGCGCACGGCGGTGATGACGATCGGCCTGATCGGGCTTCTCTCCGCCCTGATCCTGTGGCGGAGCCTGCCGCCCTCGCGCCATTTCGTCCGCCGCGAGCCGCGCCCCGGCGTCCTGTTGCGCGCCTTTGCCGTCCAGTTCTCGGATCCCGTCCTGCCACTCCTGTTTCTGGAGGCCTTTGTCCTGATGGGCGGCTTCGTCACCATCTATAATTATATCGGCTACCGCCTCGTGGCCGCGCCCTTCCTGCTCAGCCAGACGGAGATCGGCCTGATCTTCACCGTCTATGTATGCGGCACGGTCAGTTCGGCATGGATCGGCGGCCTTGCCGGGCGCTACGGCCGCCGCAACGTGTTTCCGGTTCCGGTCGTCCTGATGCTGACCGGGGTGGCGCTGACGCTCTCCGGCACGCTCTGGGTGATCGTGGCCGGCATCGCCGTGATGACGTTCGGATTTTTCGGCGCCCATTCGGTCGCCAGCGGCTGGGTCGGCCTTCAGGCGAAGAGCGGCAAGGCGCAGGCTTCCTCACTCTATCTCTTCGCCTATTATCTGGGATCGAGCGTCGTCGGCTCTCTCGGTGGGTTCTTCTGGAAACATGGCGGCTGGCCGGGCGTGGCTGGCATGACCGGAACGCTTATCCTGATCGCGCTGGCGCTGGGCGCGCGGCTCCGTGCGCTGACGGGCAGGGCGAAAAGCTGAGCGCGGCCATGCGGACTTGCGGGTTATTGCGCCTTTATCGCGTTTGCCCTCTTTATTCCTGCAAGGCACGTTGCTAAAAGCGTGCCCATGATGACGGAATTTCGGCTTGTCATGACGGCGATACGAATTATCGGCCCGGCCTCCCGCCCTGCCTGATCGGCTGATCCGACAGGCGCCAGCGAGCGCGAGGTCCGGGAACGACCGGCTGTCCCTTACAGTCCCCCGCCATTCCAGTTCAAATGCCCGCACGTTCCGCGTGGGCTTCACAGGCAAGTACCGATCATGACCGAGACGACCAAACTCGATTATTCCAAGACGCTTTATCTGCCGCAGACCGAATTTCCGATGCGCGCCGGCCTGCCGCAGCGCGAGCCGCTTCTGGTCGAGCGCTGGGAGAAGCTCGACCTCTACAAGAGGCTGCGCGAGCAGGCGAAGGACCGCCCCCTTTATGTGCTGCATGACGGCCCGCCCTATGCCAACGGCAACATCCATATCGGCCATGCGCTGAACAAGATCCTCAAGGACGTCATCACCCGCTCGTTCCAGATGCGCGGCTATAATTCCAACTACGTTCCGGGCTGGGATTGTCATGGCCTGCCGATCGAATGGAAGATCGAGGAAAAATACCGCGCCGCCGGCAAGAACAAGGACGAGGTGCCGATCAACGAATTCCGCAGGGAATGCCGTGAGTTCGCCGCGCACTGGATCAAGGTGCAGTCGGAGGAGTTCAAGCGGCTCGCCGTGCTCGGCGATTTCGAGAATCCCTATACGACGATGAATTTTCACGCCGAGGCGCGTATCGCCGGCGAGTTGCTGAAATTCGCCGCCTCCGGCCAGCTTTATCGCGGCTCCAAGCCGGTCATGTGGTCGGTGGTGGAGCGCACCGCGCTCGCCGAGGCCGAAGTCGAATATCACGACATCGAATCGGACATGATCTGGGTGAAATTCCCGGTCGCCGGTAGCGGCGATCTGGCCGGAGCCGAGGTCGTCATCTGGACCACCACGCCATGGACCATCCCTGGCAACCGCGCCGTGTCCTATTCGTCGCGTATCGAGTACGGGCTTTACGAAGTCACGGAAGCCGAGAACGATTTCGGCCCGCGTCCGGGTGAGAAGCTGGTTTTCGCCGACCGTCTGGCGGAAGAATGCTTTGCCAAGGCCAAGCTTCAGTTCAAGCGCCTGCGCGGCGTTTCGGCTGAGGAATTGGGCAAGGTCGTGCTCGACCACCCGCTGAAGGGTCTCGGTGGCGGCTACGAATTCACCGTGCCGATGCTGGACGGCGACCATGTCACCGACGATGCCGGTACCGGATTCGTCCACACCGCGCCGAGCCATGGCCGCGAGGACTTCGAGGCATGGATGGACAATGCGCGTGAACTGGAAGCGCGCGGCATCGATCCGGCCATCCCGTTTCCGGTCGGCGACGATGGCTTCTATACCAAGGACGCGCCGGGCTTTGGCCCGGACCGCGACGGCGGTCCGGCACGCGTCATCGACGACAACGGCAAGAAGGGCGATGCCAACAAGGCCGTGATCGACGCGCTGATCGCGCGTGAAAAACTGTTCGCGCGCGGACGGCTCAAGCATTCCTATCCGCATTCATGGCGTTCCAAGAAGCCGGTCATCTTCCGCAACACGCCGCAATGGTTCGTCTATATGGACAGGAATCTCGGTGACGGCACCACGCTGCGTTCGCGCGCGCTGAAAGCCATCGACGAGACGCGCTTCGTGCCGCCCGCCGGGCAGACGCGCCTGCGTGCGATGATCGAGGGCCGGCCCGACTGGGTGCTGTCGCGCCAGCGCGCATGGGGTGTGCCGATCTGCGTCTTCGTGGATGGGGACGGCAATATCCTTCAGGACGACGCCGTCAACCGCCGCATCATCGACGCCTTCGAGCAGGAGGGCGCGGATGCGTGGTTCGCCGATGGCGCGCGTGAGCGCTTCCTCGGTTCCCGCGCCGACGAGGGCTGGGTGCAGGTGCGCGACATTCTCGACGTATGGTTCGATTCGGGTTCCACCCACACCTTCACGCTGGAGGACCGCCCCGACCTGAAATGGCCGGCGGATGTCTATCTGGAAGGCTCGGACCAGCATCGCGGCTGGTTTCATTCGTCGCTTCTCGAAAGCTGCGGCACACGCGGCCGCGCGCCCTACGAGGCGGTGGTGACGCACGGCTTCACGCTCGACGAGCAGGGCAAGAAGATGTCGAAGTCGCTCGGCAACACGGTGACGCCGCAGGACGTCATCAAGGAATCGGGCGCCGATATCCTGCGCCTGTGGGTCATGACCACCGACTACTGGGAAGACCAGCGGCTGGGCAAGAGCATCATCCAGACCAACATCGACGCCTATCGCAAGCTGCGCAACACCATCCGCTGGATGCTCGGCACGCTCGCCCATGACGAGGGCGGGACGGTCGCCCATGCCGACCTGCCGGAACTGGAGCGCCTCATGCTGCACCGGCTCACCGAACTCGACGAGCTGGTGCGCTCCGGCTACGACGCCTTCGATTTCAAGCGTATCGCGCGCGCGCTGATCGACTTCATGAATGTCGAGCTTTCGGCCTTCTATTTCGATGTGCGCAAGGACGCGCTCTATTGCGACGCGCCGTCGAGCATCCGCCGCAAGGCGGCTCTTTATACCGTGCGCCAGATCTTCGACCGGCTCACCACATGGCTCGCGCCCATGCTGCCCTTCACCATGGAGGAGGCATGGCTCGACCGCTATCCGCAGGCGATGTCGGTCCATGCCGAGCAGTTCCGTGCCGTCCCCGCCGAATGGCGCGACGACGTGCTGGCGGAAAAATGGCGCAAGGTGCGCGCCGTGCGCCGCGTGGTCACCGGCGCGCTGGAGCTGGAGCGCGCCGACAAGCGCATCGGTTCCTCGCTGGAGGCGGCGCCGGTGGTCCATATCGCCGACAGGAGCCTCGCCGATTCGCTGGAAGGGCTCGATTTCGCGGAAATCTGCATCACCAGCGGCATCACCGTCACGGACGCGCCGGCGCCTGAAGGCGCCTTCACGCTCGCCGAGGTCAAGGGCGTGGCCGTGGTGTCCGCGCGCGCGCCGGGCGAGAAATGCGCCCGTTCGTGGCGCTATACGACCGATGTCGGCTCCGATCCGCAGTTCCCGGACGTTTCGGCACGTGACGCGGCCGCGCTGCGCGAATTGCAGGCGCTCGGGAAGTTCGACGCGTGAGGATGAAGCAGGGCAAACCGTGCGGCAATCGTGATTATTAATATCGCGATTGCCGCATGGCCCGCTCTCATGTACAAGGCTTGCTCAAATAAAGTTGAAATATGCCTTGGTATTGCCGGTTTCCCCCGGCATGGGTGGCGTGTCAGTCTGTGCCGTAAAACGGCGGGCGTAAAAGAAGTGGCGCTAATGAAGATCGAAGGACGAGTTTTGGCATTGATGGCGGCTGCGGCGGGGGTTTCCCTTTCGGGCTGCGTATCCTCGCCAACCTATGGCACCGGCAAGACGGCGAATGCGCAGTTGCTCGACGATGTTTCCCATCTGGCGAGCTTTGGTCAGGGCAGCAACAAGCCGCATATCAACTACAAGCCGCGTCCCGATCTCGTGCGTCCCGGTCCCGGCGACAAGGGACAGTTGCCGCCGCCGCAGACCAGCCTTGCCAGCAGCAGCGATCCCAACTGGCCGGAATCGCCGGAAGAACGCCGCAAGCGCCTGCGCGACGAGATTACCGCCAACCGCGACAAGCCGGGCTTCGTCTCGCCGATCGAGATGGACGATGCCGGCTCCTCCAACAATCGCCTTCTGCTTCCGAGCGGCAGCAGCCGCGCGGAGGATTATGCGGCGCGCAACCCCGTCACCGATGAGAAGCGGCTCGCGGAGCTGAAGGCGAGGCGTCTCGAGGAGACGCAGGGTTCGCCGACGCAGCGCAAATATCTGAGCGAGCCACCGCTTTCCTATCGCCAGCCCGCCGCCACCGCCCCGGTCGGCCAGCTTGGCGAGGACGAGGCGAAGAAAGAGCGCGAGCGCAAGAAGGCCATGGGTCAGGGCAAGAGCTGGCGCGACTACCTGCCCTGGAACTGATTTGAACCGATTTCGGGAACATGTTCCCCAAAAGCCGCGGCAAACAAGGTTTGCCGCGGCTTTTTTCGTGCGGAAATAAAATATTAATTTTTAGTAATGTCGGCCCTTTCGGCATTGATCCCGATCCGGTCATGGCTTTCATTGATGCGAAAGGGATTTCCTTAACGCGAATCTACAAGGTTTCGGTGAATGAAGGGCGCGAATAGATTTTGGGACAGCCGGAATGGCTATGGCCTTGTCAGCAGAAGTCTCCACTGGCTGATGGCGTTTCTGTTCCTGTTGCAGTTCACATCCGCCATTCTGCGCGTGTTCGCGAAGGATACGGCCGCCTATCACTTCCTGTGGCCGGCGCATCACGAAATCGGCTTCGCGCTTCTGGTTCTGGTCCTGCTGCGCGGCTTCTGGGGACTGGCGAACATCGCCCACCGCCCGCGCGTAATCGGATGGCTCGGCCGGCTGGCGGGCGCGGGGCATATTGCGATCTACGCCCTGATGTTCGCGGTGCCGGCGCTCGGCCTCCTGCGCGCCTATGGCGGCGGGCGTGGTTTTTCGTTTCTCGGATTGCAGGTTTTCGCGCCGACTGGCGTCCGCGACACCACGCTGATGGCCCCCGGCAATGCGGTGCATGGCCTGTTCGGCTGGGTTCTGCTGGCGCTGGTGGCCGGCCATGTGCTGATGGCGCTCTATCATCATTTCGTCCTGCGCGACGAGACGCTGCGCCATATGGCCGGCCGCCGCGTATGAGTAGCTAGAGCGGTTCCGGTTTTCACGGAATCGCGGAACCGCTCTATCTATTTGTTTTTACGCATTATCCTACGCGAAACCGCTTCGCACTTTCGCTGGAAATGCTCTAGCGTCGGGCGCGGAAGAAATCCCTGAGGATCGCCTGTGCGTCGGCTTCACCAAAGCCGGCATAGACGTCCGGTGCGTGATGGCAGGTGGGCTGGGTGTAGAAACGCGCGCCATGCTCCACGCCGCCGCCCTTGGGGTCGGACGCACCGTAATAGAGGCGGCGGATGCGGGCGAAGGAAATGGCGGCGGCGCACATGGCGCAGGGTTCGAGCGTCACGTAGAGATCGCAGTCGGTGAGCCGTTCCGCGCCGAGTGCTGCGGAAGCGGCCCGGATGACCAGCACTTCCGCATGGGCGGTGACATCGTTCAGTTCGCGGGTGCGGTTGCCGGCACGGGCGACGATCCGTCCGTCGCATACGAGCACCGCGCCGACCGGCACCTCGCCGCGCGCCGCTGCCGCGCGCGCTTCGTCGAGTGCGGCGTCCATCGGTGCCGCTGCGGTTGCCGGCGCGTCCTTTCGCGCCGTTTCGGGGAAATTTTTCTCGCAAGCCATGGAGCGATTTGTTACTGCATTATTCCTGAAACCGAAACCGATTTGCGCACGATTTGAAGCGCGTTCCGCTCGTGTCCGCCTGCCTGTCCGGTGCAGGGCGGTGTGGCGATGCCGCTGAAAGGCCGATATTACATGACCACGGAAGACGACGACAAGAGCGGCGGGAAACGGCCGCGGGAACGCCGGCAGGACCGGCCGGAGCGCACGGGCGGCAAAACGGAGCGCGCGGGTGGCGAAAACCCGCGCAAATCCTCTTCGCGTGCCGCCGCGCGCACGGTCGAGGGCGACGACGCATCCGAGCGCATCGCCAAGCGTCTGGCGCGCGCGGGCATCGCCTCGCGGCGCGAGGCCGAGACGATGATCGCCGCCGGGCGCATCGCGGTCAACGGCAAGGTGCTGGCAAGCCCGGCCGTCAATGTGAAGCGCACGGATATCGTGACGGTTGACGGCAAGCCGCTCAGGCAGGCGGAACGCACGCGCCTGTGGCTTTATCACAAGCCTGCCGGCCTCGTGACCACCAACCGCGACCCGGAAGGCCGCCCGACTGTGTTCGAGGCGCTGCCGGCCGACATGCCGCGCGTGCTTTCGGTGGGGCGTCTCGACATCAACACCGAGGGCCTGCTGCTGCTCACCAATGACGGCGGCCTGTCGCGCGTGCTGGAACTGCCCGCCACCGGCTGGCTGCGCCGCTACCGCGTGCGCGCCCATGGCAAGGTCACGCAGGCGCAGCTCGACGCGTTGAAGAACGGCATCGCCGTCGAGGGCGTGTTCTACGGTTCCGTGGAAGCGGAGCTGGAGCGCGTGCAGGGATCGAATGTGTGGATTTCCATCGGCCTGCGCGAGGGCAAGAACCGCGAGGTGAAGAATATTCTGGGCGCGCTCGGCCTCACGGTCGGGCGGCTGATCCGCATCTCCTTCGGCCCGTTCCAGCTCGGCGATCTGGAGGAGGGCGCGGTGCGCGAGATCAAGGGCCGCACCCTGCGCGACCAGTTGGGAGACAAGCTCATCGAGGAATCCGGCGCGGATTTCGACGCGCCGGTGCTGAACGCCTTTTCCAATGCGGCGGTTCAGGGCCGCACAGCCCGCGACATGGAGGAGGGCGAGGCGGAAGGCGAGCGCCGCCGGCCTCCGCGCGAGCGCGAATGGATTTCGAGCGGACCGGAGCGCCGCCGTGGCCGCGACGACAAGAAGCCCGCCGAGAAGACCGAGCCGCGCCGGCGCGGCTCCAGCAATGTGTGGATGGCGCCCGGCGCGCGCCCCAGAGGTGCGGGGAAGGCCGGCACGGGGAAAGCCGGTGCCGAAAAGGGCGAGCGGGGCGAGAAGGCGGCGCGGCCTGCCCGCGTCGAACATCAGGTGCCGCATCGCGCGGCGAAGTTCAGCGCCGATATGCAGTTGCGTCCGCGCCGTGGCGGGGACGACGAGACCGCGCGCGAGGAAGGCCGTGCGAAGCGGGAGGAAGGTTCCGGCGCGCCGCGCAAGGAGCGCCGTCCGGGCAAGCGCGAGCGCGCCGAACAGCGCGGGGAGACTTCGTTCCGCGGCGGCGACGGCAGACCGGATACCAGACCCCGGACGGTCAAGCCCGGCGGACGGCCGCAAGGCGGCAAGCCCGGCGGCGGTGGAAAACCGGGAGGCGGAAAGCCCAAGGGAGGAAAACCGGGAGGCGGCGGTGCGGATCGTCGGCGGTAGGTTTCGCGGCCGGCCGCTGGCCACGCCATCGACCAGCGCCATCCGCCCGACCACGGACCGCACACGCGAAAGCCTGTTCAACATCATCGCGCACAATTTTCCCGAAAAGCTGGAGGGCGCGCGCGTTCTTGACCTTTTCGCCGGTACCGGCGCGCTCGGCTTCGAGGCCTTGTCGCGCGGGGCGCGCCATGCGACCTTCGTGGAGGAATCGGCGGAAGGACGCGGCCTGCTGCGCAGCAATATCGAGGCTTTCGGCCTGCAGGGCCATACGCGGATATTGCGCCGCGACGCCTGCCAGCTCGGCATCGCCGGCACGATGGAGCCGTTCGATCTCGTTTTTGCCGACCCGCCCTATGGCCGGCGCATGGGTGAAAAAGCATTTTTATCGGCGTTTCGGGGCGGCTGGCTTGATGCTGACGCACTTCTGGTGCTTGAAGAAGAGGCGGAAGCTCCGCTCGAACTGGACGAGAGCTTCACCGTGTTCGAGGAACGCAGCTATGGCGGCACGGTGATCCGGCTGATCCGGCTAAATAAATAGGGCATAGAACCGGAAACCGCTATACGGTTCCGGAAAATCCGGTGCCCGGACAAACCGATTGGAGATGACGCTTGGCGAAACCCTATGCATTCCGACGCCTGACGCTGTCCGCAGTCCTTTGTTTTGCGCTGGCCCTGCCGCTGGGCGCCGGGAGTGCATATGCACAGGCGCCGGCCCCGTCTCCGGCCCAGTCACCGGCATCCGCTCCAGCCTCCGCCGCGCCGCAGGCGCAGGCTCAGCCCGCGCCCGCACCCGCACCGGCGGCCACGCCGGCGCCGCAGCCCCTGCCGGATATCAAGCAATCGGAAGGTGTCGCCCGCTTCACGCTCGCCAACGGGCTGGAGGTGGTGGTGATTCCCGATCACCGCGCCCCGGTCGTCACCCAGATGATCTGGTATCATGTCGGTTCAGCCGACGAGCCGCCGGGGGTTTCCGGCATCGCGCATTTCCTGGAACATCTGATGTTCAAGGGCACGAAGAAGCATCCGGCGGGCGAGTTCTCTGCGAAAGTGGCTGAAATCGGCGGACAGGAAAACGCCTTCACCTCCTATGATTATACCGGCTATTTCCAGCGCGTTTCGCCGGAGGCGCTGCAAATGGTGATGGATTACGAATCGGACCGCATGGAAAATCTGGTGCTGGACGACGCGGCGGTGAATACGGAGCGGCAGGTCATACTGGAAGAGCGGCGGATGCGCATCGATTCCAACCCCGCCGCCATGCTGGCGGAAAACACCAATGCGGTGCTGTTCTACAACCATCCCTACCGCAAGCCGGTGATCGGCTGGCGGCAGGAGATGGAGAAGCTGAGCCGGCAGGACGCGCTGGATTTCTACCGGCGCTATTACACGCCGAACAACGCCACGCTTGTGATCGCCGGCGACGTGACGCCGGAGCATGTGCGCGATCTCGCCATGAAGACATGGGCGCTGGTGCCCAAGCGCGCCGACGTGCCGCCGCGCAACCGCCCGCAGGAGCCGGAGCATCATGCCGCGCGCATCGTGACGCTGCACGATCCGCGCATCAGCACGCCGACCTTCCGCATCACATGGCTGGTGCCGTCCTATTCCAACGAGGGCCGCTTTCCGGGCGCGAAGAAGGGCGACGCGGCGGCGCTCGATCTGCTCGGCGAGATACTCGGGGGCTCGTTGCGCTCGCGCCTCTACCAGCAATTGATCGTCCAGCAGGGCATCGCCGCCAGCGCCGGCGCGAGCTATAGCGGCGACGCACTGGACGACGGCACTTTCGCAGTCTATGGCGCGCCGCGCGACGGCACGACCCTTGCCGACGTGGAAAGGGCCGTTAAGGCGCAAATCGCCGCCATCGTCAAGGACGGCGTCACGCAGGAAGAACTGGACGAGGCGCGCAACCGCTTTCTCAAGGCGCTGGTCTTCGCGCGCGACAGCCAGTCGGGCATGGCGCGCATCTACGGCTCCTCGCTCTCCGTCGGCCAGACGGTGGAGGACGTGCAGAAATGGCCGGACCTCATCAAGTCCGTCACGACGGCTCAGGTGAAGGACGCAGCCGCCCGCTATCTGGTCGGCGACCAATCCGTGACCAGCTATCTCCTGCCGCCGAATGCCGACCCCGGCAGCGCGCGCGGCAACGGCGCCGCGCCGGGCGCGGGAACAGGGGGAGCAGGGGCCGGAGGAACGATCCAGTGAAGAAACTTCTCATGCCGACTATTTCCGCCATCATGTCCGTCTGCCGGGGGCGCAACGTTTTCGTGGCCGCTGCCTCCATGCTCTTCATCGCCGTCTGCGCCTTGCCGGCGCGCGCCATCGAGATTCAGGACGTGGTGTCGCCAAAGGGCATCCACGCATGGCTGGTGCAGGACAGTTCCGTCCCGCTCATCTCGATGCGGTTTTCCTTCAAGGGCGGCTCTTCGCAGGACCCCGCCGGCAAGGAGGGGCTGGCCAATCTGATGACCGGGCTTTTCGATGAGGGTGCAGGCGATCTCGATTCCGACGCCTTTCAGAAGCGGCTCGACGATCTCGGCGCGGAAATGAGTTTTTCCGCCTCGCGTGACGCGGTTTCCGGCAGCATCCGCATGCTGGCCGCAAATCGCGACGCGGTGACGGACCTGCTGGCGCTCGCCGTCCAGAAGCCGCGTTTCGATCAGGAAGCCATCAACCGCATCCGTACCCAGGTGGTGGCGGGCATCGAGGCGTCGCGGCGCAATCCGTCGACCATCGCCATGCGCCGTTTCGCGGAAGTGCTCTACGGCAACCACCCTTATGCCCGGCCGGAGGAAGGCACGGTGCAATCGTTGCAGACGATCACCCGCGACGACCTCGTCACATTTCACCGCAAGAATTTCGCGCGCGACAAGCTGACCATCGGCGTGGTCGGGTCCATCGACGCCAAGACGCTCGGCGTCGTGCTCGACAAGGTGTTCGGCGATCTGCCGGACGCCGCGGAACTCGTTCCGGTGCCGGATGCGAAACTGGCGCTCGGCACCACGACAAGCCTCAATTTCGACGTGCCGCAGACCACGATCGGCCTTGTCTATCCGGCCGTTCCGCGCAGCGATCCGCAATTCTTCGCCGCCTATCTGATGAACCATATCCTTGGCGGCGGTTTCACCTCGCGTCTTTATACGCAGGTGCGCGAGAAGCGCGGACTGGCCTATTCCGTCTCGTCCTCGCTGGTGCTGTACGACCATGTCTCCGCGCTGAGCATCTCGACCGCGACGCAGCCGGAAAAGGCGCAGGACGCCCTCAAGATCATTCGCGAGCAGGTGGCTGCTCTGGCCAATGACGGGCCGACGGCGGCAGAACTGGCCGCCGCCAAGAGCTTCCTCAAGGGCTCCTACGCGGTCAACAACCTCGATTCGTCGGGAGCGGTCGCCGAAACGCTGGTGAGCCTTCAGGATGCCGGTCTGCCGCGCGATTATATCGACAAGCGCGGCGCGCTCATCGACGCGGTGACGCTGGATCAGGTCAAGGCCATCGCCAAGAAACTTCTGACGGTGGAGCCCGCCATCCTGATCTTCGGGCCGGCGAAGAGTTAGACCATGGAAAGGGTAACGCCGTCATCGCCCCGTTTCGCCGTCGCTTTCGGCGGCGGCGGCGCACGCGGCGTCGCCCATATCCATGCGGTCGAGGTGCTTGACGAACTGGGCATCCGTCCCGTCGCCATCGCCGGCTCGTCCATCGGCGCCGTCATCGGCACGGGCATGGCGCACGGCATGCCCGGCCGAGAAATCCGCGACTATATGGCGGCGATCTTCAACCGCCGCTCGGAAGTGGCGCGGCGCATGTGGCGCACGCGTCCGACCCGTCTGGCGGAACTGTTCAATGGCGGCCTGCGCTTCACGCAGTTCAACATCGAGAAGCTGCTCGACGTCTTCCTGCCCGCCGGCCTGCCGGACAATATCGAAGATCTCGCCATTCCCACGACCGTAACGGCGTCGGACTTCCATGCCGCGCGCGAGGTGCATTTCACCAGCGGCGACCTGCGCTCGGCGGTGGCGGCGTCCTGCGCCATTCCGCCGGTCTTCGCTCCGGTGCTCCGCGACGGGCGCATCCTCGTCGACGGCGGACTGTTCAACCCGGTGCCCTTCGACCTTCTGTTCGACAAGGCCGATATCGTCATCGGTATCGACGTGGTGGGAACGCCCGCCGGCGACGACGATTACCTGCCGACCACCTTCGAGGCGGTGGTGGGCGCGAACCAGCTCACCATGTGTTCGATCATCGAGAACAAGTTCCGGCTGCGCGCGCCGCATATCTTCGTGCGTCCCGACGTGGAGCGCATCGGCCTGCTCGATTTCCTGAAGTTCGAGCAGATTCTCGACCAGAGCGCTCGCGTGCGCGACGAACTGAAACGGGCCATCGAGGCAGCGGTGGAATCCTGCGGCTGATGGCCTGCGAACTCATTCCGCGGCGGCGGGTGCTGCTTCGGCCTCGGCGTGTTCGTCCGCCCTGTCGATGCGGTGGCCCTCGCGGGCGGGCTTGACCAGCGGTTCCGGCATGACCGGCTTGTTGAACAGCAGGTGGCGGCCGGCCATGATGCCTTCCGAAGCCTGCACATGCAGCCGGTCCTCGTCGCGCTGGCGCACGTCCTCGCGGATGGCGACGGCGCTCTCCTCGTCCATGCCGAGCCCCTCCAGCGCGCGCTGTCCGAAAAGCAGGCCGGATTCGAAGGTTTCGCGCAATTCATATTCCACGCCCTGCGCCCGCAATTGCAGCGTATGCTCGCGGTCGTAGGAGCGCACGAAAAGCCGCACATCGGGATATTCCGACTGGATCAGCTCCACGATATGGTTCGTGATCTGCATGTTGTGAGTGCAGACGGCGACGATCTTCGCCTTGCGGATGCCGGCCGCCTCCAGCACGTCCTTGCGCATGCCGTCGCCGAAATAGATGCGGAAACCGAACTTGCCCGCCGCGCGCACGCGGTTGGGGGATTTGTCGATCACCGTCACGTCGATGCCACCGGCAAGCAATATCTGCGCGGCGATCTGCCCGTAGCGCGAAAAGCCGATCATCAGCACGTCCGCGCCCGCGCCGGCGAAATCCTCCTCCATCTGGTCATCGGCTTTTTTGTCCTTGACGAGCAGCTTCGAGCCGATGGCGACGGAAAGCGGCGTCAGCGCCATGGAGACGGTGACGGCGGCCACCAGTTCCGAGCCGAGCGCGCTCGATATGACGGCGGCGGCGGAGGCGGTGGAAAACAGCACGAAACCGAATTCGCCGCCCTGCGGCAGCAGGAAGGCAATGCGCACCGCATCGTTATGGCTTGAGCGGAAGACACGGCAGAGCAGGTAGATCACAGCGATCTTCGCCGCCATGAAGACCGGCACGGCGAGCAGGATCGTCTTCCAGTAAGCGAGGATCACGGTGAGGTTCAGCGACAGGCCGACGGCGACGAAGAACAGGCCGAGAAAGATGCCGCGAAACGGCTCTATGTCGGCTTCCAGCTCGTGCCGGTAGGAGGACTCGGCCAGAAGCACGCCGGCGATGAAGGCGCCCATGGCCATGGACAGCCCCGCCGCCTGCAACAGGCCGGCGGAGCCGAGCACCACGAACAGCGCGGCGGCGATCATCACCTCGCGCGCGCCCGTATTGCCGATGATGCGGAACATCGGATTGATGAGATAGCGCCCGGCCACGACGAGCGCCGCGATCGCGGCGATGGCGGTTGCGAGATGAAAGCCCGCGCTCACCTGCGACGACACGTTGGGGGAGAGCGCGGGAATGATCGCCAGGATCGGCACGACGGCGAGATCCTGAAACAGCAATATGGCGAAGGCGCGCTGCCCGTGTTTCTGGTTGGTCTCGGCGCGGTCCTCCAGCACCTGCATGGCGAAGGCTGTCGAGGACAGGGCAAGGCCGAAGCCGACGATGATCGCCGCCTCGATATGCAGCCTGCCGAGATAGACGGCGAGCGCCGTGAGGGCGGCCCCGCACAGCAGCACCTGCGCCGCGCCGAGGCCGAAGATCGAATGGCGGAGGGCCCACAGCCGCGAGGGTTTGAGTTCCAGCCCGATGATGAAGAGAAGGAAGACGACGCCCAGTTCCGAGAAATGCAGGAATTCCTCGCCGTCGGCGATCAGCCGCGCCACCGGCCCGATGGTGATGCCGGCGGCGAGATAGCCCAGCATCGTACCCAGCCCCAGCCGCTTGAACAGCGGGGCCGCGACGATGGCGCCGCCCAGAATCATCAGGCACTGAAGGTAAAGGTTTCCGCCGTCTGCGACCATTCAAGGCTCATGGAAATTGGAGAAATGTGGAAGGGGTTGCCTTGATGGTCCCCCATTTCGGCAATATACAGGCAGGATATGGCCGCAAGCGGTCAGATGTCGAACGATTTGACGATTTTTTTCGGCGGGCCCCGGCCGGAAGCGGCTGCGAAACGTGGCGCGGCGCGGGCGGGGTTGGGCCTTGCGATACTGGATTATGTAATGATTTCAGATCATTCGGCGGAAAAGCTTGCCGAGCGCGCGGCCCGGCTGGTGGAGGCCGCCAGGCGTGCAGGTGCGGATCAGGCCGATGCGGTCGTGGTGCGTGCCCGCTCTGTCAGCGTGTCGGTGCGGCTCGGCAAGGTCGAGGGAACCGAATCATCGGAGAGCGACGATTTCAGCCTGCGCGTTTTCGTCGGCCGCCGCATCGCCAGCGTCTCGGCCAATGCGGGCGCCGATCCCGACCGGCTGGCCGAGCGTGCGGTCGCCATGGCGCGGGTGGCGCCGGAAGACCCCTATGAGCAACTCGCCGACCCGGCGCTTCTGGTGAAGGCGCCGCGCGACCTCGATCTGTTCGACCCGGTCGAGATCGACACGGCGCGCCTGACCGAGGATGCGCTGGCGACGGAAGCCGCCGCACTTGCCGTCAAGGGTGTCACCAATTCCGGCGGCGCCAGCGCCTCGCGCAGCCTCGGCGGACTGGTGCTCGTCACCTCCACCGGCTTTTCCGGCCATTACGCCGCCACGCGCTTCGGCCGCTCCGTTTCGGCGCTCGCCGGCGAAGGCACGAAGATGGAGCGCGATTACGATTTTTCGTCGCGGCTGCATTTTTCCGATCTCGACGCGCCGGAGGATATCGGGCGCAGGGCGGGCGAGCGCGCGGTGCGAAGGCTCGGCGCGCGGCAGGCCAAGACCGGCCCCGTCACCGTGGTTTACGATCCGCGTCTGGCGCGGGGCATCGCCGGGCATGTAGCCGGCGCCATCAACGGCGCGTCGGTCGCCCGCAAGACCAGCTTCCTGCGCGACAGCCTCGGCAAGCAGGTTTTGCGGAAGGGCGTCCATGTGACCGACGATCCGCTGCGCATGCGCGGCTCCTCCTCGCGTCCCTTCGACGGCGAGGGCATCGAAGGCCAGCCGCTCACCATGATCGAGGATGGGGTGCTGAAGCACTGGCTGCTGTCCGGTTCCAGCGGGCGGGAACTGGGCCTCGCGGGCAACGGGCGCGGCGTGCGCTCGGGTTCGGGCGTCGTGCCCGCTTCCACCAATTTCGCCATCGAGCCCGGAACCGAGACGCCGGAAGCCCTCATCAGGGCGCTCGGCACCGGCTTCTATGTCACCGAAGTCTTCGGGCAGGGCGTGGACATGGTTACGGGCCAGTACAGCCGCGGCGCGTCGGGCTTCTGGATCGAGAACGGCGAGCTGGTCTGGCCGGTCAGCGAAGTCACCATCGCCTCCAACCTCAAGGACATGTTCCTTCACATGACGCCGGCCAGCGATCTCGACCGCACATTCGGCATGGCGGCTCCAACTCTTGTCATCGAAGGCATGACCCTTGCCGGAAACTGACCGTGAGCACGATGCGGGCGCCGATCTGGCGCTGCTGCGCGAGGCGGCGCGCGAGGCCGGGCGTATCGCCATGCGCTATTTCCGCCGGTCGCCGGAGGTGTGGCTGAAGGACGGCCATTCGCCGGTGAGCGAGGCCGATCTCGCCGTGGACCGCTATCTGAAGGACGTGCTTCTCGACGCGCGGCCCGGCTATGGCTGGATTTCCGAGGAGACGGTGGACGAGCGTGCGCCCGCCCCGCGGCGCCGCGTCTTCGTGGTCGATCCGATCGACGGCACCCGCGCCTATATCGCCGGGCAGGACCAATGGTGCGTGAGTCTGGCTGTGGTCGAGGACGGGCGGCCGGTGGCGGGCGTTCTGGAATGCCCGGCTCGCGAAGAATTCATCGAGGCCCGGCGCGGTCTCGGCGCGACGCAGAACGGCGTTGCGATCCACGCGAAACTGCCGCCGGAGGGCGAGGCGCTCGTCATCGGCTCGGTGCGCGGCATGGCCGACGCCCTGCCGGAAGTCTGGAGGGAACGGATGACCGTCGCCCCGCATGTGCCCTCGCTTGCCTATCGCATCGCCATGGTGGCGCGCGGCGATCTCGCCGGCACCTTCGTGCGGCCCAATTCGCATGACTGGGACCTGGCGGCGGCCGACCTCGTTCTGGAAGAGGCGGGCGGCGCGGTGCTTGCCGCCGGCGGCAGGCCGCTCGTCTATGGCGGCCCGACGTTCCGCCATGGCGCGCTGGTCGCGGCCAGCGGAAGCCTCCTCGATACAATGTTGAATATTGTCGCGGCCGGACGCTTAGGCTAATCATTGCCGCGAACCGAAACTGTTCAGGAATCAGTGTAATGAGCGACGAAGGCGGCAAGAAGCAGCTTCTCCATCTGGTGTTCGGCGGCGAGTTGAAGAAGCTCGGCACGGTCGAGTTCCGCGATCTCGACAATCTCGACATCGTCGGCATCTTCCCCGATTACCAGTCGGCCAAGGCTGCCTGGACAGCGCGGGCGCAGCAGACGGTGGACAATGCGCATATGCGTTATTTCATCGTGCATCTGCACAGGCTGCTCGATCCAGAGACCAGCAAGGCGGACTGAGCGGCTTGCCTGTCTCCGATCAGGATGGCGTGAAGAACGAAGACGGTCCGGCTGAAGGTCGGCCGGCGCAGGCCGCACGGTACGCGCGGAAGGACGGCGCGGCGCGGCGTCTCTGGCGGCGCGTGCGCGGGCCGCTGGCGCAATCGGCGGTCTTCCGGTCCATGCTGGTCTGCCTGATCACCGCTTATCTCCGGTTCGTCTATGTCACCAATCCGCGCCTGAAGGGGTCGGCCGAGCCCGAGGAGGCCGAGCCGTTCGCCCCCTTCATCGTGACGTTCTGGCACGGGCAGCACCTGATGGGGCCGTTCATCAAGCCGAAGGCGGTGGAGCTCGTGGCGATGTTCTCGCGCAGCGCCGATGCGGAACTGAACGCCCGCGTGGCCGAGAAGCTTGGATTGCTGACCGTGCGCGGCTCCGGCGGGCGCGGCTCGCGCGCCAAGCCGGAAAAAGGCGGCGCGCGTGCGCTGCTGACGCTGAAGAATGCCCTGAAAAAGGGGCAATCCGCCTCGATGATCGCGGACATCGCCCATGGCAAGGCGCGTGAGGCGGGCGAGGGGATCATCCTGCTGGCCAAACTTTCCGGCCGCCCGATCATCCCGGTCGCCTATGCCTTTTCCCGCCGCCATGTGCTGAAGAAGTCGTGGGACAAGACGGCGATACCGCTGCCGTTCGGACGTTCCATCATCGTACGCGGCGAGACGGTCTGGGTCGATACGGAGGCCGATGAAGCGGAGATACAGGAAAAGCGCATGGAATTGACGCAGCGGCTTAACGACGCCACGGTCAGGGCCTATGCCGCACTGGAGAAGGCGAAATGAGCCAGCGCTGGGCGCGAAACCTGCTGGCGGCCTATCGTGCGCTCGGTTCCGCCGCCTATCCCTTCATGGGGCCTTACATCGCCGTGCGTGCCTCGCGCGGCAAGGAGGAGCGTTCGCGGCGCCGCGAACGCTACGGCAAGACCTCCATCATGCGTCCGCAGGGACCGGTGATCTGGGCCCATGCGGCGAGCGTGGGCGAGACCGTGGCGATGATCCCGCTCATCCGGCGCATCGCGGCTACCGGCATCCATATCGTGCTGACCACCGGCACCGTCACCTCCGCCAAGCTGGTGGCGGAGCAACTGGGTTCCACCGTCATCCATCAATATGCGCCGCTCGACCTGCAACCGGCGGTGAACCGTTTCCTCGATCACTGGAAGCCCGATCTCGCCATCGGCTGCGAATCGGAAATCTGGCCGGCGACGGTGCTGTCGCTCGGCGGCCGTCATATTCCGCAGGTGCTGGTCAACGGCCGCATGTCGGACCGTTCCTTCGCCGCATGGCGGAAGCGTCCGGCGGTGGCCGAGGCGCTGTTCGAGAATTTCGCCCATGTGGTGGCGCAGTCGGAGGCGGACGGCGAGCGGTTCCGTATGCTCGGCGCAAGGCCCGTCAGCGTGTCCGGCAATCTGAAGGTGGATACGCCGCCGCCGCCCGCCGATACGCGGAATCTTGGCCTGTTGCAGCGGCAACTGGCGGGTCGCCGCACATGGGCCGCCATTTCCACCCATGAGGGCGAGGAGGAAATCGCCGCCGACGTGCACCGGATGCTGAAATCCCTCTATCCCGACCTGCTGACGATCATCGTGCCGCGCCATCCGAACCGCGCGCCGGCGATCGAGGCGATGCTGGGCCAGAAAGGTCTCAAGGTTGCGGCGCGCAGCCGTGGCGAACCGGTCGCGGCGGATACGGACATATTCCTCGGCGATACCATCGGCGAGATGGGGCTTTACCTGCAACTGACCGAAATCGCCTTCATCGGCAATTCGCTCAACAGGGAAGGCGGCGGGCATAATCCGCTGGAACCGGCCATGATGGGCGTGGCGGTGCTGAGCGGCGGCAATGTGCAGAATTTCCGCGAGGCCTTCGAGCGTCTTGCCGCGAGCGGCGGCGCGCGCATCGTGAAGGACCGCGACATGCTGGCCGGGGCGGTCAATTTCCTGCTCAACAACGGGCAGCATCTGCACGATATGATCGAGGCCGGACGGAAGACGGTCGAGGATATGAGCGGCGCGCTCGACCGCACGCTTGCGGCCCTCGAACCTTTCATCCAGCCGCTCGTCCTGCAGGCGCAATTGCCCGGCAACCGAAATGAGGCGGCTTCCGCGCCGCCGGGCGGAAGCTGATCATGGCGGGCGAGGCGCCGCCCTTCTGGTGGGAGGAGAGATCCGGCTGGCGCGCCGTCGTGCTGGCGCCCGCCGCATGGCTCTACGGCGCGGTGGCGGGGCGCAGGCTCGCCAAAGCCACGCCGCCCCGCATCGGCCTGCCCGTGCTGTGCATCGGCAATTTCACGGTCGGCGGCGCGGGCAAGACGCCGACGGCCATCGCCTTCGCGGAGACCCTCAAGGCGCGCGGACTGAAGCCCGGCATCGTCTCACGCGGCTATGGCGGCAGCTATCGCGGCCTGCATGTGGTCGATCCGGCGAAGGACAGTGCCGCACTGGTGGGCGACGAACCGCTGCTACTCGCGCGCCACGCCATGGTGGCGCTCTCGCGCGACCGCTTTGCTGCGGCGCGGCATTTGCAGGCGGCGGGCTGCGATTTCGTCATCATGGACGATGGTTTCCAGAGCGCGCGGCTCCACGCCGATTTTGCGCTTCTCGTGGTGGATGCGGGGCGCGGCATCGGCAACGGACGCGTCATTCCGGCCGGGCCGCTGCGCGCGCCGCTCATCGGCCAGATGCGGTGCACCGATGCGCTGCTGCGCATCGGCAAGGGCGAAGCGGGCGATTTCGTGGTCCGGCAGGCGGCGCGCGCCGGGCGTCCGGTCTACGAGGCGCGGCTGGTTCCGTCCGCCACCGTACCCGTCACGGGCCGCCGGTGGCTGGCTTTCGCCGGTATCGGCAATCCGGGCAAGTTCTATGCAAGCCTCGCAGAGGCGGGCGGCGAAGTGGCGGAGACGCGCTCCTTCCCCGATCATCACGGCTTTACCGCCGAGGATATCGGCGTACTCACGGAAGCCGCGCGCGCTGGGGAACTCGGCCTCATCACCACCGCCAAGGACCATGTGCGGCTCGCCACCATGCCGGGAATCCCGCGCGACTTCCTCGCCAGTGTCGCGGTGCTGGACGTGACGCTTGAATTCAGCCGCACCGACGTGCCCGGTCACATCGTCGATACCGCCATCCAGCGATTCAAGAGCCGTTCGCGCGGCTGATCCTGCTTTGCTCAGCCCTTGGCGCGCTGACGCAGTTCGGGATGGATCTCAAGTTCGCGCTCGAAGGAGATGAGGCCGCTCGCATAGGGTTCCTGCCGCGCGACGCTCCAGTATTTCAGTTCGTCCAGCGGAATGGGCGCGCCCGTCACCGCGCAGGTCACATAGGTGCCGTGCCTGACGATCTCGTAATCGCCGTCGAGATAGCGGAGCACCGCTTCGGATGAACGGGGCATGTCGAATCTGTTCATGGGTCTAAAATCCTTCGTTCCGAAATTCGATAATATCAGCGCCGGCCGAAAAGCCGTTCTATATCGGCCAGTTTCAGTTCGATATAGGTCGGGCGGCCGTGATTGCAGGTGCCGGAGCCGGGTGTCGCCTCCATGTCGCGCAGCAGCGCATTCATTTCCTCCGGTCTCAGCCGCCGCCCCGAGCGCACGGAACCATGGCAGGCCATGGTTGCCGCCACATGGTCGAGCATGGCCTTCAGCCCGTCCGAGGTGTCGTGTTCGGCGATCTCGTCGGCGAGGTCGCGGATCAGTTGCTGCACGTTCATCTCGCCCAGCATGGCGGGCGTCTCGCGCACGGCGATGGCGCCGGGACCGAAAGGCTCTATGCCCAGCCCGAAGCGCGACAGCGTTCCGGCATGGGCGGCGAGCCGTTCCGCATCCTCCTCCGGCAGGTCGACGATTTCGGGGATCAGCAGCATCTGGCCGGGGATCGGGCGCGCATGCAGCGCCTCCTTCAGCGCCTCGTAGACCAGCCGCTCATGCGCCGCATGCTGGTCCACGATGACGAGGCTGTCCTCGGTCTGCGCGACGATATAATTCTCGTGGATCTGCGCGCGGGCGGCACCGAGCGGCTTCTGCTGCAATTCGGCGGGAGCCTCGGCGAGCGTGGCGCGCGCATCGGCGGCGGGCGCCGCCGTCGCCGTGAAGGCCGCCTGTTCTTCGTGAAGGCCCGGCTGCGCAAGATCGAGCGGGCGGTGCGCCGGATGCGCGATCTGCGGCGACCATTCGCTGCGCGGGACTGCCGGAGCAGGGCCGCCGGCACGCCAATAGGCGGGGGCAGCGGTACGCGGCTGGAAACCCTCCGCGCGAAAGGCGCGCAGCATGGCATCGGCGCCGCTGGTCGCCGGGCGGATGCCGGACCCGGCCAGCGCCTGCTTGATCGCGCCGACGATAAGCCCGCGCACGAGGCCCGGGTCGCGGAAGCGCACATCCGCCTTGGCGGGATGGACATTGACATCCACCAGCGCCGGATCGAGCGTCAGGAACAGCACCGCGACAGGATGGCGGTCACGCGCGATGACATCGGCATAGGCGCCGCGCAGCGCGCCGAAAATCTGCTTGTCGCGCACCGGACGGCCGTTGACATAGGCGAACTGGTGCAGGGCATTGCCGCGATTATAGGAGGGTATGCCGGCGAAGCCGGTGAGTTGCACGCCTTCGCGCCCGGCATCGATGGGAAACGCGTTTTCCGGGAATTCCTTGCCCAGAACCTGCCCGATGCGCTCCAGCGTGGCGTCTTCTCCGGTGCCCGTCGCGGGCAGTTCGAGGGGCGTGCGGTCGCTTCCCGAAAGCGAGAAGCGGATATGCGGAAAGGCGACGGCGATACGCTTCACCACTTCCGTCACGGCCTGCGCCTCCGCGCGGTCGGTCTTCATGAATTTCAGCCGCGCGGGCGTGGCATAGAAGAGATCGCGCACCTCGGCGATGGTGCCGCGATTGAGCGCCGCCGG
Organism: Rhizobiales bacterium 63-22; assembly: GCA_001898995.1. GTDB lineage: Bacteria > Pseudomonadota > Alphaproteobacteria > Rhizobiales > Rhizobiaceae > Brucella. Next base: position 306,532 of record MKVZ01000003.1, read on the forward strand.
GCGCGGGCCATCCAGACGGCCGCCCTCGACGGAGACCTCGAAGCCGGATGCGGCCTGTTCGGGCCGCGATTTCAGCGTAAGCCGTGCCACCGAGCCGATGGAGGGCAGCGCCTCGCCGCGAAAGCCGAGGGCACGGATATCATGCACGTCGTCGGTGAGCTTGGAGGTGCAATGGCGCGAGACGGCGAGCGCCAGTTCGTCCGCCGGAATGCCCGATCCGTTGTCGGTGACGCGCAGAAGCGTCTTGCCGCCGCCCGCCGTCACCACCTCGATGCGGGTGGCGCCGGCGTCGATGGCGTTCTCGACCAGTTCCTTGACCACGCTCGCCGGCCGTTCGATCACCTCGCCGGCCGCGATCTGGTTGATGATGGTTTCGCTCAAATGTCGAATGGGCATGGCATTATTATAGTCAGATTCGATGGCTCCGCGAAACGGCGCGCCTCATCCCTTCGGCCAAGTGTCGGAAAGCCGATAGCCGGAGGGGAACGGGTCGGCGGGGTCGAGCATATGCTGAGACGTTCCCGTCACCCATGCCCGGCCCGAAATGACCGGGCTGATGGCCGGCCGGCCGCCGATCCCGATCACCTTGTCGAGCTTGCAGTGGAATTCCGTGCCGAGCACCGATTTGCCGATATAGCGCTCGCCTTCCTTCATCTGCCCCTTGGCGTGGAGCACGGCCATGCGCGCGGAGCAGCCGGTGCCGGTGGGCGAGCGGTCGAGCTTGGCCGGACGGATCGCGACCGTATTGGTGCCGGTCAGCACATCGCCCTGCCGCGTCACCGGTTCGGTGATCTGGCAGAACGAGATATGGTTCCAGTCTTTTTCGGGGTGACGGAAGCCGAGCTGTTCGTTGGCGGCGCGGGTGATCCGCACGCCCGTCTCCGCCAGTTCGCGCGCCTGACCCGGCTCGATCTTCATGCCGAGCTGCGCCGCATCGACCAGCACGAAGCTGTCGCCGCCATAGGCCGTGTCGACGGTGAGGGTGCCAAGCCCCTCCACTTCCAGCGGCACGTCGAGCCGGTCGGCGAATGAGGGCACGTTGCGCACGCGGATGCGTTCGGCCTTGCCGTCGCGGCAGTCCGCTTCCACCTCGATCAGCCCGCCCGGCGCTTCCAGCACCATGCGGGTGACGGGCTCCTGCATCGGTATGATGCCGGTATCGAGCAGGACGGTCGAAACGCAGATGGAATTGGAGCCGGACATGGGCGGCGTATCGGCCGGCTCCATGATGATGAAGCCCATCTGCGCGCGCGGGTCTTTCGGCGGCACCAGCAGGTTGACGTGGCGGAAGACGCCGCCGCGCGGCTCGTTCAGCACGAAATTGCGCAATGTCTCGTCGCGCGCGATGAAGCGCGACTGTTCCCACACCGTCTCGCCCGGCGGCGGGGCGACCCCGCCGACGATCACGTCGCCGACCTCGCCCTCGGCATGGCAGCCGACGATATGGATAACCTTTGTCGAGCGCATTTCGTTCTCCTAGTTTGTCTTGTCGGCGAACAGCGCGGCCATCTTCTCCGCCGGGCAACGGTTCGCGAGCAGCGCGGCAAGCAGGATGCGCGCCTGTCCGGGGCGCAATGTGCGCGCATGGATCGCGCCCGCCGCCGCCAGATCGTGACCGCCGCCACCGCCGCCATAGGCGGGCGCGAGCAGGCCGGTCGGAACGCGGCTCGAAACCACGACAGGCACGCGCGCCGCCGTGCATTTTCGCACTGCCGCGACGACGGGCGGGGTGGCGTTGCCGGAGCCGAGTCCCGCGAGCACGATACCGTCTGCGCCCGCTTGCAGGCTCGCCTCGATATGCGTCGCCTCGCAGCCGGGATGAATGGCGACGAGATCGACGCGTATCCCGTCCGCGGGTGCTGCGAGGTGCGGGCTTGCGGTCATGCAATCCGGCTTTCCAATCGTGCGGAAAGCGTCGGCATCGTCGCTGCAATATTTGAATGCGCCCCAGACCGGCAGCACACGCCCGCCGAAGGCGATGACCACGCCCTGACGCGCCGTCGCCGGATCGGCGGCAAGCCGTAGCGCCGCCGCGAGATTGCCTGGCCCGTCGGCCTCCGGCCGGTCGGCGGTGAATTGCGCGCCGGTGAACACGACCGGCTTGCCGGTCCCGTTCTGGAGATGAACCAGAAGCGCCGTTTCCTCCATGGAATCGGTGCCGTGCGTGACGACCACGCCGTCGATGGCAGGATCGGCAAGCAGCATTTTCACCGCGTCGGAAATGCGCTGCATGTCGGCAAGCGTCAGGCTCGACGAATCCTTCGCCATCAGGTCGATCACGCGCAGCCGGGCCGCGACCGGCGGCAGGGCTGCGAGCAGGTCTTCCCCCGTGAGGGCAGGCCGGTTGGCGCCATCGTCGCCGCGCCTGCTGGCGATGGTGCCGCCGGTGGCGATGACGGCGACAAGCGGCTGCATCCTGTTCACGATTCCATCTCCGCCTCACCATTGCCGGAACGTTCCAATCCTTAAAGCATTTCGGGAAAGGGAAAGGATAGTATTTTGTTGTTTGCTCCACTTTCCCGCACAGCCTGCCAATTCGTGAAAATTTTGACGTTTACGGAAACGTCAAACTGCGCTAGTTTCAAAAAAGGAAAGTGTGTGGGGCGGAGCATTTCAGCAAAAGTGCGTAGCGGTTTTGCATCCCGAAATGCGATAAGACGAAAAGATGTTGGAGGATTTCGATGCCGAGCTATCGCGCGCCCGTCGAGGACACGAATTTCGTTCTCAACGACGTTCTGAATTACCAGCGCTACAACAACCTGCCGGGCTTCGCCGACGCCTCGCCCGATGTGGTGGAGGCGATCCTTTCCGAAGGCGCGAAGCTGGCCGAGAGCACGCTGTTCCCGCTCAACCAGACCGGCGACCGCGAGGGCTGCAAGCGCGCGGCGGACGGTTCGGTGACGACGCCCAAGGGGTTCAAGCAGGCCTACGATCTTTACTGCGAGGGCGGCTGGCTGGGGCTGGCCGCGCCCGAGCAATATGGCGGGCAGGGGCTGCCCTATCTGCTGCATACCGCCGTCGGCGAATATATGTCGTCGGCCAATATGGCGTTGATGATGTATCCGGGCCTGACACAGGGCGCGATCGCCGCCATCCTCGCCCACGGCTCGGACGAGCAGAAGAACGCCTATCTGCCCAAGATGGTGCAGGGCGTGTGGACCGGCACCATGAACCTGACCGAGCCGCATTGCGGCACCGATCTCGGCCTCTTGCGCACCAGCGCCAAGCCGCAGGCCGACGGGAGCTACAAGATTTCCGGCCAGAAGATATTCATCTCCGCCGGCGAGCACGACATGTCGGAGAACATCGTCCATCTGGTGCTGGCCCGCATCGAGGGCGCGCCGGAGGGCGTGAAGGGCATCTCGCTGTTCATCGCGCCGAAGTTTCTGCTCGACGAGAACGGCGAGCCGGGCGAGCGCAACAGCCTCTCCTGCGGCTCCATCGAGGAGAAGATGGGCATCCACGGCAACGCCACCTGCGTCATGAACTATGACGAGGCGACCGGCTATCTCATCGGCGAGGCGCATAAGGGCCTGCGCGCCATGTTCACCATGATGAACGAGGCGCGGCTGGGCGTCTCCCTGCAAGGCTTGGCCATTGGCGAGGCCGCCTATCAGAACGCTGCGATCTACGCCCGCGACCGTATTCAGGGCCGGGCGCTGTCGGGCGCGGCAGCGCCGGAGAAGAAGGCCGATCCGATCATCGTCCACCCGGATGTGCGCCGCAATCTCATGAATATCCGCGCCTATAACGAGGCCGGCCGCGCGCTGCTCCTGTGGGTGGCGCTCAACGCCGACATCGCGCATCGCTCGCCCGACGAAGCCGAGCGGCGGGCGGCCGACGATCTGGTCGGCCTGCTCACGCCGGTCCTGAAAGGCGTGCTCACCGACAAGGGCTTCGAGCATGCGGTGATGGCGCAGCAGGTCTTCGGCGGCCATGGCTATATCGAGGAGCATGGCATGAGCCAGTATGTGCGCGACGCGCGCATCGCCATGATCTACGAGGGCGCGAACGGCATTCAGGCGCTCGACCTCGTCGGCCGCAAGCTGGCGCTCAACGGCGGCCGCGCCGTCACCGCCTTCTTCAAGGAGGTGGGCGAGTTCTGCGAGACCAACCGCGCCGACGAAAAGCTCACCTTCTTCACCAAGCACCTGAAGAAGGGCCTCAACGATTTGCAGGCCGCCACCATGTGGCTGATGCAGAACGCCATGGCCAAGCCCGACAATGCGGGCGCGGCCTCGAACGACTATATGCATCTCTTCGGGCTGGTGGCACTGGGCTATATGTGGGCGCGCATGGCGAAGACGGCGGAGGAGCGGCTTGCAAAGGGCGAGGGCGACAAGGGCTTCCTCGACGCCAAGATTGTCACCGCGCGCTATTATTTCGAGCGTGTCATGCCGGAAAGCGCCGCCCATCTCGCGCGCATCCAGTCGGGCGCGGATTCCATGATGGCGCTCGACGCCGACGCTTTTTAATTTCGGGAGAGAAACATGGCCGAGGCCTATATTTACGATTCGGTGCGCACGCCGCGCGGGCGCGGCAAGAAGGACGGCAGCCTGCACGAGGTTCCCGCGGTGCGGCTGGGCGCGAAAGTGCTGGAAGCGCTGCGCGACCGCAACGGGCTCGACACGGCGAAGGTGGACGACATCATTTTCGGCTGCGTCGATCCGGTCGGCGAAGCGGGCGCGGTGATCCCGCGTTCGGCCGCCTTCGAGGCGGGCTACGACTTCAAGGCCCCGGGCATGCAGATTTCGCGTTTCTGCGCCTCGGGCCTCGACGCGGTCAATCTGGCGGCCGCCAAGGTCGCCTTCGGTTCGGACGATCTGGTGATCGCCGGTGGCGTCGAAAGCATGTCGCGCGTCGGCATGGGCATGTCGGGCGGGGCCTGGTACATGGACCCCTCGGTGGGCTTTCCGGGCTGGTTCATGCCGCAGGGCGTCTCCGCCGACCTCATCGCCACCAAATACGGCTTCAGCCGCGACGACGTCGACGCCTACGCGGTGGAAAGCCAGAAGCGCGCCGCGAAATCGTGGGAGAAGGGCTATTTCAAGCGCTCGGTCATCCCGGTCAGGGATCAAAACGGCCTCACCATCCTCGACCGCGACGAGCATATGCGGCCCGAGACCGACATGCAGGCGCTGGCGCAGTTGAACCCGTCCTTCGTCATGCCGGGCGAGATGGGCGGCTTCGACGCCGTCGGCGTGCAGGCGCATCCCGAGATCGAGGCGGTCAGCCACATCCACCACGCCGGCAATTCGTCCGGCATCGTTGATGGCGCGGCGGGCGTGCTGGTCGGCTCGAAGAAGGCCGGCAAGGCCTTCGACATGAAGCCGCGCGCGCGCATCCGCGCCTTCGCCAATATCGGCTCCGAGCCGGCGCTGATGCTGACCGGCCCGGTGGACGTGACGGAGAAGCTTCTGAAACAGGCGAAGATGAAGCTGTCGGACATCGACCTGTTCGAGCTGAACGAGGCCTTCGCCGCCGTGGTGCTGCGCTACATGCAGGCCTTCGACATTCCGCATGACAGGATCAACGTCAATGGCGGCGCGATCGCCATGGGCCATCCGCTGGGCGCGACCGGGGCGATGATCCTTGGCACCGTGCTGGACGAGCTGGAGCGCCGCGACCTCAATGTGGCGCTGGTGACGCTGTGCATCGGCGCGGGCATGGGCACGGCCACGATCATCGAGCGCGTGTAAGGGAGGCGCTGGCAATGGCTTACAAGAATTTCCGTATCGAGACCGACGCCGACGGGATCGCGCTCGTCACATGGGACATGCCCGACCGCTCGATGAACGTCTTCACCATCGAGGCGCTGGAGGAGCTGAACGCCATCGTGGACGCCGCCATCGCCGACGCGGCGGTGAAGGGCGTGGTCATCACTTCCGGCAAGGACACGTTCTCCGGCGGCGCGGACCTGACCATGCTGGAAGGCATGTTCAAGACCTTCCAGAAGCAGAAGGCGAAGGACCCCGAAGGCGCGGTCAAGGCGCTGTTCGACAATGTTGGCCGCATGAGCGGCCTGTTCCGCAAGCTGGAAACCGGCGGCAAGCCGTGGGTCTCGGCCATCAACGGAACCTGCATGGGCGGCGCGCTGGAAATGTCGCTCGCCTGCCATGCTCGTGTCGTTTCCGATGCACAGGGGCTGAAAATGGCGCTGCCGGAGGTGAAGGTGGGCCTGTTCCCCGGCGCGGGCGGCACGCAGCGCATTCCGCGCCTCGCCAACCAGCAGGACGCGCTTCAGATGATGACCACCGGCTCCAGCCTGACGGCGCAGCGCGCCAAGTCGATGGGGCTCGTCACCGAGATCGCGCCGGCCAAGAAGCTGGTCGAAACGGCGAAGAAGCTCATCAAGAACGGCCTCAAGCCGGTGCAGCCATGGGACGAAAAGGGCTTCAAGCTCCCCGGCGGCGCGATCTATTCGGCGGCGGGCGCGAATCTCTGGCCGGCGGCGACGGCCATCCTGCGCCGCGAGACCTACGGCAATTATCCCGCCGCGCTCGCCATCCTCAAGGCCGTCTATGAGGGGCTGCTGGTTCCCTTCGACACGGCGCTGAAGATCGAGCAGCGCTATTTCACCGAAATCCTGCAAACGACCGAAGCGGGCATGATGATCCGCTCGCTGTTCGTGTCGTTACAGGAGCTGAACAAGGGCGCGCGCCGCCCGGCGGGCGAAAAGCCGACCAATTTCAAAAAGATCGGTGTCATCGGCGCGGGCTTCATGGGCGCGGGCATCGCCTATGTGACGGCCAAGGCCGGCATCCCCGTGGTGCTGATCGACCGCGATCAGGAAGCCGCAGACAAGGGCAAGGCGCATTCCGCCGACCTCATCGCCAAGGAAATCCAGAAGGGCCGCGCCACGGAAGCGGACAAGGAAAAGCTCCTGTCGCTCATCACCGCCACGCCGGATTACGCCGCGCTCGCCGGGGCCGATCTGGTGATCGAGGCCGTGTTCGAGGATCGCGAGGTCAAGCGCGCTGCGACCGAGAAGGCCGAGGAAGCGCTGAAAGCCTCCGCCGTCTTCGCCTCCAACACCTCGACCCTGCCGATCACCGGCCTCGCCAAGGTGTCGAAGCGGCCGAAGAATTTCATCGGCATCCATTTCTTCTCGCCGGTCGACAAGATGATGCTGGTGGAAGTGATCCTCGGCAAGAAGACCGGCGACAAGGCGCTGGCCGTGGCGCTCGACTATGTGCGGGCGATCAAGAAGACCCCGATCGTGGTCAACGACACGCGCGGCTTCTACGTCAATCGCTGCGTGCTGCGCTATATGTCGGAAGCCTACAACATGCTGATCGAAGGTGTGCCGCCGGCGATGATCGAGAACGCCGCCCGCATGGCCGGCATGCCGGTCGGGCCGCTGGCGCTCAACGACGAGACGGCCATCGACCTGTCGCAGAAAATCCTCAAGGCCACGCTCGCCGATCTCGGCCCCAAGGCCATCGACCCGCGCCATGTGGAACTGGTGGATCGGCTGGTCAACGAGTTCGACCGTAAAGGCCGCAAGAACGGCAAGGGCTTCTACGATTATCCGGCGAAACCGGCGAAGAAGCATCTCTGGCCCGGCCTCAAGGACCTCTATCCGCAGCAGGACCCGGACAAGGTGGATGTGGGCGAATTGAAGCGGCGCTTCCTCGTCACCATCGCGCTGGAGGCGGCGCGGGTGATGGAGGAGGGCATCGTCACCGATCCGCGCGAGGCGGATGTCGGCTCCATCCTCGCCTTCGGTTTCGCGCCCTATACGGGCGGGACGCTGTCTTATATCGACGGCATGGGCGCGAAGGAATTCGTGAGCCTCGCCAAGGCGTTGCAGAAGAAATACGGCCTCCAGTTCAAGCCGCCGAAGCTGCTTCTCGACATGGCCGAGACGGGCGACAGCTTCTACCGCCGCTTCAACCCCTACAAGGGCGAGGCGCAGAAGGCGGCATGACCGCCTAGAAAGGAAAAGCGCGGGCGAAGCATGTCGCGCAAAAGTGGGAACCGGTTTTGCGATAACGACATGCGTAAAGACAAAAATCTAAAACGCGGAAAGCGAATCTGAAAGATCGCGACGCGCTTTAGGGCCGCGCTTTTTCATTGGACTTAAGAAAATTTTCCCCGTCATTTCCTGCATCTTGCGTCAAGCCCGGTTTTTCGCTAGGCTGCGGCCCGAAATAAGGTGGCAGACTAGGTTTAAAATCCTCTCATGCCTGTCCGTGAAGCGGGGTGTTTCGGGCATGCGGCGGAAAGTTCGCGGATGATGCTATGTTTTCTCACGAAAGCGTCTGGGCGGCGATAGACGCATTGGCGGAGCGCAATTCGCTGAGTGCTTCCGGGCTTGCGCGCCGGGCGGGTCTCGATCCCACGACATTCAACAAGTCGAAGCGTTATGCCGCCGACGGGCGCGCGCGCTGGCCCTCCACGGAATCGCTTGCCAAGGTGATGGAAGCCACCGGCGCGACGTTCGAGGAATTCACGCGCCTCATCACCGGCGATGCCGCGCCGCGCCGTATCTTCGGCGATTATACGCAGGACGCGCATCCGATCCCGCTGCTGGGACTGGCGGAAGCCGGATCGGGCGGCTATTTCGACGATGCCGGCTTTCCGGCCGGGCAGGGCTGGGACGTGGTGGAGTTTCCGGCCGGTCCCGGCGCGGGTGTCTATGCGCTGGAAGTTTCGGGCGACAGCATGTTGCCGCTCTACCGCGACGGCGATACGCTGATCGTCGCGCCCAACGCAGCCGTGCGGCGTGGCGACCGCGTCGTGGTGCGCACGAAGGAAGGTGAAGTGATGGCGAAGATTCTGCATCGGCAGACGCCGCGCACGATCGAACTCCATTCGCTCAATCCCGATCATCCGAACCGCATCTTCGAGACGAAGGACGTCGAATGGATCGCGCGCATCCTGTGGGCCAGCCAATGACGACACAGCCGCGGAACAGAAATCATGCCCGTTTCGTTTTCGGCGGCCTCGCGGGGCTGACCGGGATCGTGCTGGCGGCGGCATTCGTCGCCCCTTTCTACGGCGCGCTCGACCAGCCGGTGGTTATCGATTCGGATCAGGCGCAGGGCAAGGCGAAAGATGGTTCCGGCGGTGGCCCAAGCGGCGGCATCGTCGTGGAAAAGTTCGATTATAACGAACCCAATGCGGCGCCGCCCGCATCCGGCGACACGGCCGGGAAACCGGACCCGGCGCTGCCTCTCGACGGAGAGCATCCGGCGTGGAAGGAAAACGGCAAGGTCAGCGATCATGTCAACGACCGCGGCTTGCAGCGGGAGCCGCCGCGTCCGCCGCTGAGCGATCTCGGCCCCGCCGCCACGCCCCCGTCTGCGTCATCCGCGCCGGCTGCCTCGCCGGCTCCCGCCGTGCCGGTCGGCGAAAGCGAGCAGATGCAGCTTTTGCAGCGCCCGGTGGCGGTTGCCGCCGGCCGGTTCGAAAGCCGGGGCCGCATCATCGAATTGCAGGGCATCGAAATTCCGTCGCCAGAAGAAACCTGCCAGTCACCGTCCGGCGCAAGCTGGCCGTGCGGCATGCAGGCGCGCACCGCCTTCCGGCAATGGCTGCGCTCCCGTGCCGTCATGTGCCGCCTGCCGGAAACCGACAATGACGAAGCGGTCTCGACCGCGTGCAAGGTGGGCGAGGAGGATGCGGCGCGCTGGCTGGTGGAAAACGGCTGGGCGCGCGCGACGGCCGGGGGTCCTTATGAGGAAGCCGGGCGCAAGGCGCAGGACGCCCATCTTGGCCTATTCGGCGAGAAGCCCGATACAAGCCTGCCGGATACCGGTTCCGGGAGCGGCGACAATCCGCTCGCACCGCAGGCCCAGCCTGCGCCCGGCAACCCGCAACCGGCGCAGCCGCAGGGCGATTTCCCGCCCGCGCCCGCAGCCCCGGCGCAATGAAAAAGGCCGATCAGGCCAGTTCGCCCGCCAGCGCCTTCTGTATCAGCGTGCGGGTTTCGTCCACGCCGTAGAGCGCCACGAAGGAGCCGAAGCGCGGCCCGCGCTCCTGCCCGATCAGCACTTCATAGAGCATCTGGAAGAAGGACACCGACACGCCGGGTCCGCCTTCCGGGCTCTTCTTGGCGTGGTCCTGATAGCGCTCGATGGCGCGGGCCACGTCGAGAATGGCGTTCTGGATCACGGCGCCATCGGTCTCGCCGGCGAGCGTGGCCAGCTTGGCGTCGAGCGCCTCCAGCGCCGCCTGCTCCACCTCGTCCGGGGCGCGGAACTGCTTGGTCGGCTTCACGAAATCGTTGAAATAGCGGATGGCGTAGCCGACCAGCGCGTCGAGTTCGGGATTGTTCTGAGGCGTCACGCCGCGCGCATGGCGCGAGATGAAGCCCCACAGCACGGCCGGGCTTTCGGCGTTCGACGCGCTGACGAGGTTGAGCAGCAGCGCGAAGGGCACCGGCAGCTCCACCTCGGGCGGATTGCCGTAATGAATGTACCAGACCGGATTGTTGAGCCGGTCCTTCCATTCCTGCCGCCGATAGGCCGAGAGATAGGTGAAATATTCGTCCACCGCCTTGGGGATCACGTCGAAATAGAGCTTCTTCGCCGTCTTCGGCTTCTGGAAATTGTAGAGCGCCAAGCTCTCGGTCGGAGCGTAAGTCAGCCATTCGTCGATGGAGATGCCGTTGCCCTTCGACTTGGAGATTTTCTGCCCCAACTGGTCGAGGAACAGCTCGTAGACAAAATGCTCCGGCGCGCGGCCGCCCAAAATCACGCAGATGCGGTCGTAGAGCGAGGCGTTGGTCTGGTGGTCCTTGCCGAACATCTCGAAATCGACGCCTAGCGCCGCCCAGCGCATGCCGAAATCGGGCTTCCATTGCAGCTTCACATGGCCGCCGGTGACGGGAAGCGTGGTCTCGGTCCCGTCCTCGTCGTCGAAGGTCACCGTTCCGGCCGCGGCGTCGACCTTTTTCATCGGCACGTAGAGCACCCGGCCCGTTTTCGGCGAGATCGGCAGGAAGGGGCTGTAAGTGGCCTGACGCTCCTCGCCGAGCGTCGGCAGCATCACCTTCATGATGTCGTCGTAGCGCTCGGCCGCCTTGAGCAGCGTGGCGTCGAACCTGCCCGACTTGTAATATTCCGTGGCGCTGGCGAATTCGTATTCGAAGCCGAACGTGTCGAGGAAGCGGCACAGCATGGCGTTGTTATGCGCGGCGAAGCTGTCGTAATCGCCGCCGAACGGGTTCGGCACCGCCGAAAGCGGCATGTGGAGGTAGGGCTCAAGCGCCGCCCGGTCCGGCACGTTGTCGGGAATTTTGCGCATGCCGTCCATGTCGTCGGAAAAGCAGATCAGCCGCGTCTTGACCTTGTCGCCGGTCAGCACGCGGAAGGCGTGCCGCACCATGGAGGTGCGCGCCACTTCACCGAAGGTGCCGATATGCGGCAGGCCGGAGGGGCCGTAGCCGGTCTCGAAGATCACCGTTTCGGGCAGGCCGGTCTTCTCGTAGCGCTTGAGGATTTTCCGCGCTTCCTCGAAGGGCCACGCTTTCGCCTCCGCGGCCGCCGCGGTCATGTCCGGGGTCAGCGTGATGTCGGGAAGGCGGTGCGCGGTCATGTGCATATCCTGATGGAACTGGGGGATCGTCGGCGCGAAAAATCGCTGTTGTTCTATGGCGCGCCCGGTTCGCGGCGTCAATTGTCGCGGCGGAATTTCCTTGCGCGGCGCGGGCGGCCTCCCTAACTTCCCGTGAAATTGATGATTCCGGCAGGAGTACCCGATGAAGAAGATCACGCCGCAGGATGCGCTCGTCTATATCATGGTGACGACATCCGCAGCCGACACGCGCATGACCGACGCCGAACTGGAATCCATCGGCAATGTGGTGACGCGGCTGCCGGTGTTCTACGGCTTCGATTCCGCGCGTCTGCCGAAGCTCGCCAGCGACTGCTACGCGCTGCTGGCCGATGAGGACGGGCTGGAGAAGATCCTCGACCTCGCCCATGACGCGCTGCCGGAGAGGCTCTACGAGACGGCCTATGCGCTGGCGGTGGAGGTGGCCGCCGCCGACCTGCATGTGGAGCAGGAGGAACTGGAATTCCTGCAAATGCTGCGCGACCGCTGGACGCTGGACGAACTCACCGTCGCGGCCATCGAGCGCAGCGCGCGCGTGCGTTTCCGCAAGCTGGAAGCCGTCGGCTGAGGGATATCCGCCGGCGTCACTGGCCGGCGAGCGAGCGGCCTTCCTTGTCGAAGAGATGGGTACGCTGCGGATCGGCGGAGAGCGTCACCTGCGCCTGCCGCCTGATGTCGGCGCCGCCCGGCGCCTTGGCGATGAACGGTTCGCCACCGCGGCCGAGATCGATATAGACGAGCTGGACCTCGCCCAGTTGCTCGACATAGTCCACCTTGCCCTCGAAGGCGACCCGGCCTGCCGCGCTTTCGCCGATGGCAAGGTCTTCCGGCCGGACGCCGAAACTGACATCGGCATCCATAAGCGCGGAACCCGTCGCCACGGGCACGGCGACGGTCGCGCCGGTGGCAAGCCTCACCGTGGTTTCCGCGCCGGTCCCGACCACGGTTCCGGGCAGGATGTTCATGGCGGGCGAGCCGATGAAGCGCGCCACGAACAGGTTGCCGGGATGGCGGTAAAGCTCGATCGGCGTGCCCACCTGCTCGATGCGGCCGTCCTTGAACACCACGATGCGGTCGGCCAGCGTCATGGCCTCGACCTGATCGTGCGTGACATAGATCATGGTCGTGTCGGGCATGGTGTCCTTGAGCTTGGCGATCTCGATGCGGGTGGCCACGCGCAGGGCGGCGTCGAGATTGGAAAGCGGCTCGTCGAACAGGAAGACCTTGGGGTCGCGCACGATGGCGCGGCCGATGGCCACGCGCTGGCGCTGGCCGCCGGAGAGCGCCTTGGGCAGGCGGTCGAGATATTGCTCCAGTTGCAGGATCGCTGCGGCCTGCCGCACGCGCTTGTCGATCTCGGCCTTTTTCAGGCCCGCGATGCGCATGCCGAAGGCCATGTTTTCATAGACCGTCATATGCGGATAGAGCGCATAGGACTGGAACACCATGGCAATGCCACGCTTCGACGGCGGCACGCGGTTCATCAGCGCGCCGCCGATGCGCAATTCGCCCGCCGTGATCTGCTCCAGCCCGGCGATCGAGCGCAGCAGGGTGGACTTGCCGCAGCCTGAAGGCCCGACGAAAACGATGAACTCGCCCGATTTGATGTCCAGATCGACGCCATGGAGAACCTCCAGGCTCGAATAGGATTTGCGGATATTCCTTAAGGTCAGTTCGGCCATACGCTCCCGCTCCTCGTGCCGTTATTCGGCTTTGCGTCCGGGAACCAGCCCGGCGATGAAATTGGTCAGCCGGTCGGCCCGCTTGTTGAGAATTTCCAGATCGTTCTTGCGGCGGATCGCCTTGCGCACCACGCGCGCGCCCAGATAGCGGAACGGCTCGGGTGGCAGGGTCGTGCGCCGTTTCAGCCCCACGAGGCCGCTTTCGCTCCAGCGGTCCTTCTTCTCCAGAACGAGGCTCGCCAGAATGCGCCCCGCCACCGGCGTCTGCGCGATGCCGGTGCCGTTGAAGCCCATGCCGAAGAAAATGTTCGGATGCGCCGCCAGATGGTCGAAGACGGGAAGATGCTCCGCCATGCAGTCGATGGGGCCGCACCAGTCGTAATCGACGGCGACGCCGCGCAGCGTCGGATAGACGCGGTGCAACTCGCGCCTGTTGTCGTGCCCATGATCGGAGCCGCGATTGAAGCGCGCGCCGAAATCGTCGCGGAAGGCGATCTGTCCCGATCCCCGGCCGAAGACGACCCGGCCTTCCGGCGTGCGCTGGTAGTAAAGCACATGGCTCTGCGCGTCGCAGATGGAAGCGCCGTTTGTCCAGCCGATGCCGTCGAGCAGGTCCGGGACGGGCGCGGTGGCGATCACCTGACTGCTGACCACATAGAGATGCCTGCGCAATTCGGGGATGGCGGCGAGCCATGCATTGGCGGCCAGCACCACCTTTTCCGCCCGCAGGACGCCGTTGGCCGTGCGCAGCGCACATCGCGGCCCCGGCGCGATGTCGATTACCGGGCTCTGTTCGTGAATGACGATGCCGAGCGACAGCGCCCGGTCGCGCAGGCCTGTGGCGAGTTTCGCCGGATGCACGGTTCCCGCGCGCCCTTCCATGACGCCGGCATAGGAGGCCGACGAGCCCGTCATGCGCGCGATTCCGGCTGCATCGAGCGGCCTGAAACGGTCGGGTTCCATCGCACCGGTCATGCGCACGGCATTGTCCCATGCACCTTCCTGCGCGATGGAGCTTGCCGTCCACAGCCAGCCGTCGAGCCGCAGCCCCATGTCGATGACGCCGTCGTTCTGAAGCTGCGCCAGTTCCTCGATGGCATCCGCCGTGTCGGCGCAGAGCCGGCGCGCCTCGTCGATCCCGACCAAGGCGGCCAGCAGGTCGATCTCCGCGAACCACGTATGAACCTGTCCGCCGTTGCGGCCCGACGCGCCGGAGCCGCAGAAATCGGCCTCCAGAATGGTCACGCCGGTTTCCGGGGCCTGCTCCTTGATGCGGATCGCGGTCCACAGACCGGTATAGCCGCCGCCGACGATGGCCACATCGGCGGTGGCCTCGCCCTTCAGAATATTCGTGGCCGGTCCGGCATCGATATCCTGCAGCCAGAAGGACCGGTCCTGACGCGGCGCGGCGACGGGCCGGCGCAGACGAATCTCCGCCATGTCAGACCTCCTCCACCTGCCGGATGATGCCGGCATATTTTGTCAGCAGCCAGTCCGGGATGGGCAGCACCGGCTGCGGAAACCCGCCGGGATACATGCAGGTCGCGGCGGCCTTTACGGCGGCCTCGCGCAGGGCGGCTTCCGCGTCCGTGTCGCGGAAAAACCGGGAGGTCAGGAACGACGCCATGAAACTGTCGCCCGCGCCGCAGGTGTCCACCACGTCGATCTCAAGCGCGGGCGCGAAGGAGAGCTTGTCCCCGTCATGGAAGAAAGCGCCGCGCGCGCCGCAGGTCATCAGCACCTGACGCGCGCCTGCACGGCGAAGCGCCTCGATCAGCGGTTCGGCTGGAATGTCGGGATCGTCCGGCCCCGACGCCAGCACCAGCGGAACGCCTTCGAGCGAAAAGGCGAAATGCGCCAACGAGACGTCGACGCTGAACCGGACGCCGTCCGCGACGAGGCGGCGGACCAGCCTTTCGTCGGCATGGGTGCCGAGATGCACCCAGTCGGCCGCGAGCAGGTCGTTGTAACGGGCTTCGTCGGGGATATAGTCCGCGCCCACGCCGAGCTGTTCCAGCAGGAACCTGCGGTCGCCGGCCTCGTCCTTGAGCAGCGTCACCGCCGTGTCGCCGGTGCGGATTTCCACGTCCTCGCGCGCAAGCCCCGTCGGCGCGATGGCCTCCAGCACCGCTTCGCCCTCCGGGTCGTCCGCCACTGCGCCGAAATAGCGGCCGTTCCAGCCGTTCAGCTTCCACTGGACGGCGACGTTGAGCGCATTGCCGCCCACGGTCATGGTTCCCTTGGTGAGGGAGACGTCGAGGCAATTGTCGCCCACCGCGATGAGTCTGGGTTCGTGACTGGTCATCATGCGCCTTCATTGTCGAAATAAGGTTCGGCCGCTTCGAGGTTGCGCTTCCATGCCGCGACCGGATCGAGCGCGTAGGAGCCGTTTCCGAAAGGCTCGAATGTCAGCGTGCCGGAAAAACCCACTTCGCCGAGCCGCCGCAGATAATCCCCCAGCGGCAGGTTTCCGTCGCCCCAGACGAGATGTCCCGCCGGCGTGCCGTCCACGATATGGACATGGGTCAGCCGGTCGCCGAAGCAGGCCAGATAGTCGTCCACCGTGTCGACGGCCGTGGCCATGGCGACCAGATCGAGCACCACGTCCATAGTGTCCGCGCCGATCTCGCCATACAGGCGCCGCAGGCCGTCGAGATCGGTCACGATGTTGCTTTCGGTCCGCTGGAGCGGTTCCAGCAGGCAGCGGATTCCGAGGCTTCCGGCGTATCCCGCGATCTGCGCAATGGCGTCCGCCGAACGCGCCCACGCCGCCGCCGCCGGTTCGCTCTCGAAGCCGCGCCCCGGTGTCAGGAACAGGTAATCCGCGCCGAGCCGTGCGCAGATATCGGCCCCGCGGCAGAATTTTTCGATGCTGTCGCGGCGCAGCTCCGGGTCGCCGGAGGCGATATTGATCGGATAGAGCACCTGCTCGGGCGTATAGCTGCGCACCGAAAGGCCGTTGTCGTTCAGAACCCGCGCTACGTCGTCGAGCTTGCGTTCGGTGAGATGAAAGAGGTCGAGATGCGGCGCGACGCCCCATAGCTCCATCCGCGTGAAGCCGAAATCGCGTATCGCCGCCGCCGCTTTTTCGAACGGGAAATGCTGGAAGCCGAAATTCGCACCGATAAGCTGGTTTCTCTTCAGAAGAGCCATGGTTTTCCCTCTCCAAGCGTCACTTGCCGATGCCTTCGGCGAGGCCGCGAATGAAATAGCGCTGCGCGGCGAAGAACACGATCACGATCGGCAGGGCCGAGATGGTCATGGCCGCGAAGACGATGGCGTAATTGGTGCCGTGCTTGGCCATGATCGAGGTGAGGCCGACGGGCAGGGTCTGCACGTCCGCGCCGCTGGTGAAGATCATCGCGAACAGATATTCGTTCCACGCGAACAGCACATGCAGGATGACGCAGGAAACGATGATCGGCTTGCATAGGGGCAGGGTGACGCGCCAGAAAATCTGGCTTTCGCTGGCCCCGTCCATGATCGCCGCCTCGTCCAGATCGCCCGGCAGGTCGAGCATGTAGGCGCGGATGAGGAAGGTAGTGAAGGGAATGCGGAAGGCGGTGTAGAGCAGGATCAGCGCCCAATAGGTGTTGTAGAGGCCGAGTTCCTGCATCATGCGCACGAGCGGGATCACCGCGACGGTGGGGCTGAGCATCAGGCCGCCGAGTATAATGCCGACGACCAGCGGCTTGCCCGGCATTTTCGACCGCGTCAGGCCGTAGGCCGTCCAGGCGCTGATCATCACGGTGCACACCGCCGAGGCGACGGTAACGATCACGCTGGTGGCGACATAGTTGCGCACGCCCTGATTCCATGCCGCGACGTAGTTCTCCCATGTGAAGCGTGTGGGCAGGGAGAAGGGATTGCCGAAGATTTCGGCGTTGTTCTTGAAGCCGTTCAGCGCCATCCACAACAGCGGATAGATGACGACGATGCCGAGGCAGATCAGAAAGATCACGAGGCAGGTCTTGGCCACCGCCGCCCAGAAATTGGCGGCGCGGCCTTCATCGTAAGGTTCGGACAATGTCACAGTTCGACCCTCCGGCGTTTCGTGTACCAAAGCTGGGCGAAGCCTGTCAGCAGCGTCACGAAGAAGATGACGGCGGCGATGGCCGCGCCGTAACCGAAATCGTTCTCGATGAAGCCCTGCTGGTAAAGCCATGTGCCGAGCACCTGACTGGCGTTGTTCGGGCCGCCGGCGGTCATGACCATCACTTCGTTGAAGACCTGAAACGCGCCGGTGACGGTGACGATGATCATCAGGCCGGTCATTTCGCGCGTCAGCGGAAAGGTGATGTTCCACAGCCGCCGCAGCGGCCCGGCCCCGTCGATGATCGCGGCGTCGTAGAGTTCGTGCGGAATCTTCTGGATGGCTATGGCGAAGAGCAGCGTCGAATAGCCGAAGCCCTGCCACTGGCTCATGGCGATGATGGCGTAGATCGCCGTTCCCTCGTCGCCCAGCCATGCCCGCGACAGGCCGCCGAGGCCGACGGTGTTGAGCACCGCGTCGAGAAGCCCCGTGCCCGGCTGGTAGATGAAATAGAACAGGAGGCCGGTCACAGTGATCGAAATGGCCGACGGCACGAAATAGACCGCGCGCCAGAAGCGCCGCCATCTTTCCTCCTGCAAGCCCTCGATCAGGGCGGCCAGCACGAAGGCGCCGAAGACCTGAAACACCACGGACAGGATGGCGTAGAGCGAATTGTTCCACAGCGCGGTCCAGACCACCGGGTCGCCCATGAGACGCCGGTAATTGTCGAGGCCGACATTGTTCACCTCGCCGGTGAATATGTCCTGATTGGTGGTGCTGACGATGAAATTGTCGATGATGGGATAATAAACGAACCACGCGATGACGATCATCGCGATCGCGATCCATCGAAACGACAGCAATGTGGAGAAGACGGACTGCGCGCCCGTCTCCTCCGCCGGCTGTGGGCCGGAGCCGTACGGAACGGCTCCGGCGTTTGCCTTTTCCCTGTTCGCGGTCATCCGTTGCATCCGCGGCCTATTTCGACGCCGCGGCGGCATCCTTGACCGACTTCATGACCTGCTCGGGCGTCATGGTGCCGCCGATCAGGGCCTGAAGGCCGGAAAGCCATGCGGCGGCGACGCGCGGCGGATTGGCCGTGTCGAGCCATGGCATGAGGTAGGAGGCCGAGGCGATGTCCTTGAGGCCGCCGATCACGTTGGGGTTCATCTTGTCGGCGGCGACGCCGGCAATCGTCGCGCTCGGCTGGCCGTAGGGCGGCGAGGACAGGGTGCGGGCGTTTTCCGGCGAGGTGACGAACTTCATGAAATCGATCGCCAGCGGGATGTTCTTCGACGCCGTGTTGATCATGTAGCCTTCCGGCGCGCCCTCGATGGCCTTGGCGTCACCCTTGCCGCCGGCGGGGGCGGGCAGGATGAAATAGCCGAAGTCCTGCGGCTTGAGGGCCGTATCGGCCGTAGCGCTCTGGTCGAATTCGATGATCTCCTGATAATACATCGCCGACTGGGCGTTGGAGAATTGCTGCAAGGCCGAGGCATAGGAGGTGCCGTTGGTGGCCGCGCCGTCGGTGCAGCGGTTCATCAGTTCCTTCAACTGCTTCAGCGTCTCGACATAGCCGGGGTCGGAATATTCGGCCGTCTTGGGATTGAAGTCCTTTTCGAGCGTCGCCTCCGGCACGTTGTAGGCCAGCAACTGCCCGGCGAAGTGCACGGCCGGCCAGCCTTCCTTGTTGCCGAAGGAGATCGGCGTCATGCCCGATTTGCGGATGGCGTCGCAGCTTTTCATCAGGTCGTCGAGGTTCTTGGGCGCGCTGAGGCCGAGCTTCGAGAACATGGCCTTGTTGTAGCCCATGAACTTGGCGTCGAGATAAAGCGGGATGCCGTAATATTTGCCGTTGTAGCGGAAGGCGGAAACGGCGGCGGGCGCGAAGGTCTTGCCCCATTCCGTATCCGGGCCGATGACCTTGCTGAGGTCGACGGCAAGGTTGCCGCGCACGAAATTGCTGCCCCAGCTACCCGTCCAGGTGAAATAGACGTCCGGGAGCGAGTGGGCGGCCACCAGCGCCTTGGTCTTGCCTTTCACGCTGTCGTCGCTCTCCTGAATGAGTTCGACCTTCACGCCGGGATGCAGCTTTTCATAGGCCTTGGCGACATTGACGAAATAGGGCGAAAGCTGTTGCAGACCGAACTTGGTCAGCACGCCGATCTCGCCCTTGTATTCCACCTTGGCGGCGGGGTCGGCGACAACCGCCTTGCCGGCGGCGAAGGCGGGGCTTGCGACCGACGCCGACAGCGCCAGCAGCGCTGCCGAAAGCACATAGCCTGAATTTTTCATGATCAGTTCCCTCTGTGGTTATGGTTGCGATCAATATTCGACGCGCTTGTAATAACGCCGCGTCGTCAGGGGATGGTTGCGCAGCACCTCCAGATGCGCGCTCAGGCGCTCCAGAAGGGTGGCGAGCACGACCGGCGAGATGAGCGCGCGCACGCGCGGCGAAATGCCCGGCAACGCTGCGGAGGCCGCATCCAGCACGCGCACCTTGTCGGTGTAGCGCCGCGCGAAATTCTCCACCCGGTCGGACAGGAGGCGGAAGGCGTCCTCGCCCTTGAAGACGAAAACGCTGACGCCCGGCTCCACCAGCTCAAGCGTGCCGTGGAAGAAATCGGCGGCGTGGACGGGCCGCGTGCGGATCCACTGCATCTCCTCGAGGATGCACATGCCGTAATAATAGGCCTCCGGCCACACCGAGCCCGCGCCGGTGAAGATGTGGTAGGTTTCGTCCTTGATCTCCCTAGCGAGCCGCTCCGCCTGCGGCTCGAAGGCGGCCTTGGCGTCCACCAGCAGCGCCGGCAGTTTCTCCAGTTCCGCGACGGTCGCGTCGTAATCGGCATATTCGCCGCGCTCGGCCAGCAGCGCCAGAACGATCAGCAGCGTTTGCAGGTAGAAGGATTCCGAGGAAGTGTCGTCCTCGGCGAAATTGGTGAAGTTGAAATCGGCCTCGCGCGCCAGCGGCGTATCGGCATGGCCGGTCAGCGACAGCGTTTTCACGCCGCGCGCCTTCAGGAAGGACAGAAGCTGCACGCTTTCCTTGGTGGTGCCGGAGAGGGACGGCAGGATGGCGAGCGCCTTTTCGTCCAGCCCGGCGGGCGGCGAAATGACGACCTGCGCGGGGAAGGCAGCGGACACCGGGAACACCGACAGGCCCTGCGCGACGTCGATGGCCGGAAGGGTCAGAAGCTGTACGCCGCCGGTGCCCATGAAGAAGACCCGTTCGACGCCCGCGTCGAGAAGCTTGCGCATCAGCGGACGCATCTTGCCGGCGATCGCCACCGCGCCGCTCTGGATTTTCACGAAACGCTCTTTGTCGAAGTTGAGCATAAAAACCTTCCCGTTCCTTGTTCGCTGGTCAAGGCTAACCCGTTCACCGGGCAGCAGTTTTCTGCTCCGGCGCTGGTTTATCCCCCACCAAAATCATATGCTTATGAGATCGATCTCATACCTATATGTAACACATGTTTTTCTCTTTTTGACAAGAGCCGGGATCGGATTTTTTTAAAATGCGGTGAGCGGGATCAGCGGCGCGAGGCCTGGGCAACGGAGCCGCGGACAATCAGCCGTGTCGGAAAACGGACATTGCGCGGAGAATCTTTTTTCCCCGCCAGCCGGTCGAGAAGCATCTCGGCCGCCAGCGGGCCGATCTCGGCCACCGGCTGGGCGACGACGGTGATCTGCGGATCGGTGAAGGTGGCGAGGTTGAAATCGTCGAAGCCGATCAGCGACACGTCGCGCGGAATGGAAAGGCCCATGGAACGCAGCGCCAGCAGCGCGCCCTGCGTCATCAAACTGTCCACCGTGAAGACGGCCGTGGGCGGGTTGCTCTGGCGGAAAAGGCGGATCGTCGCTTCGATCCCGTGCTCGATGGTGGAGGGCGAAACGCTGATCAGGGCGGGATCGAATGCGATCCCGTGCGTCTCCAGCGCGCTTCGATA
This sequence comes from Rhizobiales bacterium 63-22, assembly GCA_001898995.1. Classification (GTDB taxonomy): domain Bacteria; phylum Pseudomonadota; class Alphaproteobacteria; order Rhizobiales; family Rhizobiaceae; genus Brucella. Next base: position 327,759 of record MKVZ01000003.1, read on the forward strand.
GCCGACAAAGCGCTCCTGCGCCGTGACGATATGCGTTTCGTCCTGCAACAGTCCGATGCGCCGGTGGCCGTTCTCGATCAAATAGTCGACGGCCTTGCGCGCGCCGCCTTCATTATCCACGACGACGCTGTCGCAGGCCAGATTGCCGACGGCGCGATCGATGAGGACGATGGGCGTTCCTTCCCTGATCGAGGTTTCCAGATGGGCATTGTCGTCCGCCGAGGTGGGCGCGACGATGAAGCCGCGCACGCTCAGGCCCCGCAGGCTCTCGAACAGGTCCTTTTCCTGCGCCAGATTTTCCTCGCTGCTGGCGAGAAGAAGATTGTGGCGGCGCTCTCTCAGGCTGACTTCGAGGTCGTGCGCGATGCGCGCGAAGAACGGGTTCTGGATGTCACCCAGAACGAAGCCGACGACGGGCAGTTGGCCGCGCCGCAGCGCCTGCGCGACGCGGTTGCCGCGATAGCCGAGCCGTTCCGCCGCCGCCTGCACGCGCAGGGCGGTTTCGTCGCCCACATAACCGTAACTGTTGAGCGCGCGTGCAGCGGTTGCGCGGGACACCTTCGCTTCGGCGGCCACGTCCTTGAGGGTCACCCCTTTGCGCTGCGTCAACTCGTCCGTCTCCTTCGATATCCGGGCGATACCCAAATCCGGCATCGCTTCCGCCAGACCGGTGTTTTACACGCCAGGGGGATCGAAGCAATATCACCGCAGGATCAGAATAAGGCCGCTCACCATGGAAAAGATCAGGACGGCCATGCGCAGGCCCTTGCCGCCGATCCGGTGATGCGTCATGCGCGACAGGATGCTGCCGGCCAGCACGGCCGGCACCAGATACAATCCGGCCAGCGCCTGTTCCAGTCCCAGCCGGCCCGTGATCAGGAGCAGGGCCAGCGACATCACCTCTCCGACGAAGAAGCAGAGCGCGACAGTGGCGCGCAGGACCGGGCCTTTCGCATGCTGGTAGAGCAGGGCCAAGGGCGGTCCGCCTATGCCCGTCGCCGTCTCTGTGACGCCGGTGAACAATCCGACGCCGAGCGCGCTCGCCCGGATCGGCGAGAACGGCGGCGCGATCAGCGCCACGCCTGCCGCGATCACCGTGAAGATGCCGACCGCGAGGTTGAGGTGCCGGGCCGACAGGACCGCCAGCAGCCAGAGGCCGGCGAAGGTTCCGAAGAACCGCCCGATCGTTATCCATGTTGTCCCCCGCCAGTCGATATGCGCCCGCTCGCGCACGGTCACGAGCAGATTGAGCGGCAGCATCAACAGGAGCAGCGTGACCGGCAGGAGATCGGGCTTCAGCATTCCGACGACCGGCGCGACGATCAGCGCGAAGCCGATGCCGATCGCGCCCTGAATGAAGGCGGAAAAGAAGACGACCAGAGCGAGGATCAGATAGAGGCCGACGGTCATCGGTATTGCCCCAGCGCGCGATGTTCGACAGACAGTTCGTGAACCCGCTTTATCGGGGCGTTGCCGATCGCCGCCGGTGTTTTCTCACGGATTTCGCGCAGCAGTTCCCGCGCGTCCCAATCGACCGGCCATCCTTGCCAGAGCCGCATTTTTCCGTCGGTGAAGACGGCGTCGATCTGGTCGCGGTTGCCGTAGCGGACCAGTTCCCACACGAGATCGTGCGAGGGCGTGAATTCCGGGCGGTCGAGGTCCACCAGCAGGAAATCCGCGGCAAGTCCCGTGGCGACGGTGCCGGTCACGCCGGAAAGACCGGCCACGTTCGCCGCGCCCGCCGTCGCCTTTTCGAGCCACAGCCAGCCGCCGCCGCAGGACGAATCCCCGCTTGCCAGACCATAGGCCGCGCGCTGCACGCCTTCGGCGGCATCCATCAGCCGGAAGCCGTCGGCCCGCGTGCCGTCGGTGCCGAGGCCGAACCGGATGCCGAGCGCCGCCATTTGCAGGACCGGGGCAATGGCGTTGCCCTTCCAGAGGCTTGCGACGGGATTGTAGGCGACGGCGCTGTCCGTATCGCACAGGAGGTTGAGCTCATGCGGCGTGACGAGCGTGGAATGCGCCAGAAGAACATGCGCGCCGAGAGCGCCGAGATGCGCCAGATGCTCGATGGGACGATGGCCGTTGGCGACCAGCGACCGCTCGACCGCCACGAGGTGCTCGTTGACATGCGTCTGGAAGATCACGCCGGCCGAGGCCGCCATCTTCGAGACGTCCTGAATCATCGCATCGCTGGCCGCTTCCGGGATCGAGATTGCCAGCGACGGGTGGACCAGCGGATCGTTGGCGTAAGCCGAAATATGGGCCTTGGCATTGGCGAGAATGACGTCGCGCGCCGCGATCTGCGCCGCGCCGCCCAGATCGTTGCAGATGAGGCCGACCACGCTGCGCAGGCCGGTCTCGCGCGCCGCCCGCACCAGCGCATCGATATGCCCCGCCGAGCGCGTGCCCGCATCGACCGCCGTGGTGAAACCGCCGCGCAGACATTCCAGCGCGGCGAGCTTGGACGACAGATAGACCATGCGCTCGTCGAGGCTGCCTTCGAGCGGCACCCAGATGCGACGGAAGATTTCCGACGGCTCGCCGAACACCAGCGATTTACCGAGGGACTGCGTGAGATGGGTGTGCGCGTCGATAAAGCCGGGCATCAGGAGATGATCCGGCAGGTCCACGGCGGTCATGCCCAGATGGGCCGCGGCGATGGCGCGCGCTTCGCCGATTGCGTGGAACCGGCCATCGCGAATGACGACCGCCATGTCGCGATGCGGGCCGTCCGCCAGCAGAAGTTGCGCGGGCCGCAGCAGCAGGTCGCCGCCTGTGGCAAGTCGGGTTCGGAGGTCTGTCATTCCTTGATGCCCTGATCGATTGAGATGGGTTCTTTCGGGGTTCCGTCGGCCTTCCGGTGGTGGAAATAGGCATTGACGATGACGGCCACTATCGTTCCGGCGGCAAGCCCGTTGCCGAGGATCATCTGGCACCACAGCGGGAACTTGCTGTAGACGGCCGGTGAGAAGATCGGCAGAAAGCCGATGGAGAGTGCCGCGGCCAGCGTGACCATCGGACCGTGCTCCCGCAGGTCGACGCGGCGAAGCACGTCTATCCCGATCACGCCGATGATCGAGAACACGATGACCGCCGTGCCGCCCACCGCCGATTCCGGCAATGCCACGGCGAGACGGCCTATCGGCGCGAACAGGGAGATCGCCACGAGTATGGCGCCGGCCATGGCCGTCACGTAACGCGACTTCACATTGGTGGCGCGCACGATGCCCACGTTCTCGCCGCTGGTGATGATGAGGGAGGTACCGAACAGTCCGCCGATCAGCGACATCAGCGCATCGCCGCGAATGGTCTTCGGCACGATGACATGCGCATCTCCGCGCCTACCGACGATATCGGCGGTCGCGACCGTCTGGCCCGTGGCTTCCGCCATGGAAACGATCGAAAAGACGATCAGCGGCAGGGCGGCGAGAAAGTTGAACTTCGGCATGCCGAACGGGAAGAGATGCGGCAGCGTGAACACCGGTCCGTTGAGTACGCCCGAAAGATCCATGTGGCCGAAGGCGAGGGCGATCAGGGAAGCGGCGACAAGTCCGAGCATGACCGCCAGACGCCTGAGCGTACCGGTGAAAATGCACGCGAAGACGATTGTCAAGACGATGGTCAGCAGGGCTAGCCCGACACGGGTCGGACTGGCGAAATCCGCGCTGCCGGGCCTGCCCGTTATCGTGCCGCCATAGATGCGGACCAGATTGACGGAGACCAGAAGCAGCATGGTGCCGATGACGATGGGCGGGAAATAGCGCAGCAGCCGCTGGAAGACCGGCAATGCGAGAAAATAGAACAGGGCGGTCAGGATGACCGCGCCGACGGCGGTCTGCACGTCCGTCTGCTGGGCGATCGCCAGAAATATCGCGATGGGGGCGCCGCCGGGCACCATCACGAAGGGCAGGCGCGCGCCGAAACCGGCGATGCCGAAGCTTTGCAGCATCGAACCCAGCCCGCAGACCAGAAAGGTCGCGCTGATCAGCGAGACGGTCAGCGCGTCGGAAAATCCAAGCGCCTTGCTGATCAGAAAGACCGAGGTGATGGGCGAAGCCGCCATCACCAGCACATGTTGAATACCAAATACGACAAGCTTGCGCAGGGGCAGCATTTCATCCGCCGGATCAAGGCGATCCGCGACCGGTTCCTGTACCATCGTTCCACCTTTTATTGTTATGCAAATCGTTTTGTATGGATTTTGATACCATAATTTGGCCGGGGTGCAAATCGTTTTGTATGCCGCTCGAACCATGATATCGTTCGGGGAAACGGAGATGCGGATGGGCAAGCCCACGATTGTCGAACTGGCCAGGGCGGCGGGCGTATCCGTCACCACGGTTTCCCATGCCTTCAGCGGCAGGCGCTATGTCGATCCCGAAACGTGCAAGCGCATCCAGGCGATCGCGCGGGAAATGGGGTATCGGGCCAACCCGCGCGCCAGACGGCTGCGTACCGGCGGCGCGGCGTCGATCGCGCTGGTGTCCAGCATGCCGTTCGCCGTGGCCGCCGGCCCGTCGCGTCTCGGGTTTCTGATGGAGATCGCGGCGGCCGCCGCCATGCCCGCGCTTTCCAACGGCCTTGCGCTTTGCATCGTTCCGCCGCTCGGGCCGGATGTCAGCCTCGATGCGCTGGAGGTGGACGGCGTCGTCATCATCGAGCCGGCGCGGGACGATCGCCTGCTTGAGTTCTTTTGCAGCCGGGGCCTGCCGGTCGTGTCCATCGGACGCGTTCCCGACCGCGACGATATCGCCTTCGTCGACCTGCAAAGCGAGAAGACGGCGACTATCATGCTCGATCACCTTGCCTCAGGGGGCGGGCGCATCGGCCTGATCACGGGCGTGGAGCGGCGTAATTCCTATCTGGAGACGGAAGCCGCCTATCTCCGCCATGCCGCTGTAAACGGTTACGAACCCGTGGCCGTCAGGATCGACGAATGCGGCGGCGAGGAAGCCGCCGCGGAGGTGGCTGCGGACCTGCTGCGCCGCATGCCCGACATCGCTGCCCTATGCGTGCCGGTCGATGCCTTCGCCACCGGGGTTCTCAAAGCCGCCAAGGCCCTCAACCGTCCGGTTCCGGCGGGGTTGCGGATCGCAACGCGCTATGACGGCCTGCGCGCCAAGCTGGCTTCTCCACCCCTCACGGCCGTCAATCTGCATCTGGATCAGATCGCGGCGACCGCCGTCGATCTGCTGATCGCGCAATTGCAGAATCGCGAGGCCCAGCCGCCCGTCTATCTGCCGCCGGAACTGGTCCCGCGTGCTTCGTCGGCGTAGGAGCGGCTACCGGCTTCTGACGGTTTCGACATGGGTATGCGCCTTGCGGGCCTTCAGGAGATCCTGCCGCGAAAGCATGCCGACCACTCGTCCGTTTTTCGGGTCGAGGATGGGAATGCGCGGGACGCCGCTATCGACCATCAGATCGGCGATCTCGCCGATGGGCGTGGAGGTCAGGCCCACGGGCTGCGATGCGTCGGACAGGGTCTCGGCGAGCGAAGCGGCCTGCGGCGGGCCGGAAACCTGCCATTGCAGCACGTCCGACCGCGAGACGAGGCCGAGGAGACGCCCCTCCGCGTCGATTACCGGATAGCTCCTGTGACGCGCGGTATGCGTGAAGAAGGCAATCGTATCCTCGATGGACAGGCTGCCCGACAGGCATTCGGGCCGTGGCGTCATGACCTGATCGGCCTGAAGGAAATCGAACGGATCGACGGAATATTCCTGCAATATATGCCGTCCGCGGCGGGCGATCTTTTCCGTCAGGATCGAGCGGCGCAGCAGGAGCACGCTTATCGCATAGGCAGCCGCGGCAGCCGCCATGGTTTCGGGTAGGGCTGCGAAATGGCCGGTCAGTTCGACCGCGAACACGGCTCCGGTCAGGGGCGCGCGCATCGCGCCGCTCATGATGCCGGCCATGCCGACCATGGCCCACAATCCCGCGCCGCCGGGCAGAAACTGTCCCGCCAGCGCCCCGAGCGCGCCGCCGAGCATCAGAAGCGGCGCCAGCACGCCGCCCGACGTGCCCGATCCGAGCGCGATCAGCCAGACAATACCCTTGACCACGAGCAGCATGGCGATGGCTTTCATCGTCATCGATCCTTCCAGCAACTGGCGGATGCTTTCATAGCCCGCGCCCAGCACATGCGGATCGATCAGGCCGCCGATCCCGACCACGACCGCGCCCAGCGCCGGCCACCACATCCAGTGCACCGGCATGCGGTGGAACAGGTCTTCGATCCGATAGAGGCAGGACGACAGGAAGGCGCTTTCCAGCCCGACGACGATGCCGAGCAGCAGCGACAGAAGAAGCGGCGTCACGCCGCCCGCATCCGGCGCGGAAAACGGAAACAACGGGCCGCTGCCCACCAGAAACGGGCGCCACGCCCACGAAACCAGCACCGCCACGGCCACGGGAACGAAGCTGCGCGGCTTCCATTCGAACAGCAGGATTTCGAGCGCCAGCAGAACGGCGGCCATGGGTGTGCCGAAGATCGCGGTCATGCCGGCCGTCGCGCCCGACACCAGCAGGGTCTTGCGTTCGGCGGCACTGAGTTCGAAACACTGCGCAAACAGCGAGCCGACGGCTCCGCCGGTCATGATGATCGGACCTTCCGCGCCGAACGGTCCGCCGCTGCCGATGGAGATGGCCGAGGAAAGCGGTTTCAGGATCGCCACCTTGAGCGAAAGCCGGCTTTCGCCGTAAAGAATGGCTTCTATCGCTTCGGGTATGCCGTGGCCGCGTATTTTTTCCGAGCCGAAGCGCGCCATCAGCCCGACGATCAGGCTGCCCGCGACGGGAACCAGCAATGCCAGCCAGCCGAGGCGGTGATTGGCGATTTCGGCCGGGGCGAAGGAAAAGCGGCCGAACCAGAACAGATTGGTGGAGAGCGCAATAAGCTTGAGCAGCAGCCACGCCCCCATGGCGCCGCCTGTTCCGACCAGCATCGCGGCCAGCGCCAGCATCAGCATGCGGCGGTCGGCGCTGTGGTCGCGCAATCGGGGAAGGTTTGGTATGGCTGATGGCAGGGACATGACGGCTCCGTGTCCGGGGATGACGGAGGCGAATTATATCGTAATACGATATTTATCAAGCGGAGATGAGACGAATGGCGAAAACAGGACTGACCGATGCGGATTATGCCGTTCTGGCGGATTTCCGCTATTCGCTCCGCGTGTTTCTGGCCTTCAGCGAAAGCAGGGCGGCGGAATTCGATCTCACGCCGCAGCAGCATCAGGCACTGCTCGCCATCCGCGCGGCACCTGACGGAAAGGCGACCATCGGCTATGTGGCCGAGCGCCTCGTGTTGAAGCCGCACAGCGCCAGCGGGCTTGTCGGCCGGCTGGAGGCGCTCGGCCTGCTGGAGCGCGTTCCCGGCGCGGACGACAAGCGGCAGGTGACGCTGAGCCTGACGGAGGGAGCGGCAGGCATCCTCGCGGAACTGAGCAAGACCCATCGGGAGGAACTGCGCCGGCTGCGGCCCCTGCTGACCGATCTGCTCGCACGTATCGACGCGCAAGGCTGACGGATAGCGCGCCGTACGGCCGGGAGGATCATTCCGCCGTCGTCACACCATCGTCCTGCCGCGTGCGCCAGTTGTGAAGAGTCGCGTCCATGGCCCGGCCGACCGCCAGATAGAACGCCGCCATCTCCTCCAGCCGGTCTCTGACCTTTGCCGAGCCTGTCGTGCCCGCGCCGCGTTTGAGGATTTGCGCCGTGCTGTCAATCAACCGGCCCTGCTCGATCAGCATGCCGTCATAGTCCTGTGACGCCTCGTAAAGCACGCGCTTGGTGCCGCGCTCGCCCCGCCGCAAGGCCAGCCCATATTTCTCCAGAAGCCGCGCGGCGACGCTGGCGCCGCTCTTGCTGACCTCCAGATCGGCCGCGATGCGGTCGAGACTGGCCGGCTCGACGCTCAGCAAAAGATAGCCATGGATACGCGCGGCGGTCTGCGGCACGCCCCACGGAACCATCAGCCGGGCGATATCCTCGATGAAGCGTCGATCGTTTTCGGACAGGGGTTTTCTTGACATGATGTGAATATTCAGAACATAATGAATATTCTTCGTCAAGCCCTTTGCCACATCTGGCATGGGCAGGAAGGAGGATGGATCATGCTGTACGTTCTATCCGGCGCGGTGATCGTCTTGGGCCTGCCGACGATCTATCTCGCGTACCGGTTCAGGGAATACCGCAAGTTTCTGGCCGGCGCGTTCTTCGTCAGTTGGGGGGTGCATCTCTATCTCTATTTCGCGAACGTCTCCGTGCCGCTTCTGGGCACGCACATCGTCTTCACGCCGGAAATAAGCGGCCTGCGCTCCATACCCCATTTCATCTTCTTCCTCATCTGCCTTTATTCCGGCTTCTTCTCGAAGCCGAAAGGCGTGTCGTGATGTTCCGCTCCGTGGCTGTCGAGAGGAGGTTATAGGCAAATGACCATTACAGAACCCCCGCCCATGTCGCGCACGGCCACCATCGCCTATGCGATCGGTCTGCCGCTCGCGCTGCTGCTGCTCGTCTTTCTGCCCGTCGGCCGTCTCGACTGGGCCCCCGGCTGGTACTTCATCGGCTTTCTTGTCATCGTCTACGGCGCATCCGGCCTGATCCTGATGCGGGTCAATCCGGTCATCTTCCAGGCGCGCAGCCGCTTTCAGCCCGGCACGCAGCGCTGGGACCTGATCCTGCTGACGCTGATGCTTCCGGCAATGATCGTGGAGATTCCGCTTGCGACTCTCGACGCCGGCAGGATGTTCTGGTCGGATGTCCCGGCATCCGTCGTGATCCTCGGATACGCGCTGCTCGGCGGCGGCACCGTGTTCGCCGTGTGGGCGGAGGCGGTCAACCGTTTCTTCGAGCCGGGCGTGCGTCTCCAGCGTGAGCGCGGCCAGAGAGTCGTCGACAGCGGACCATATGCCTTTGTCCGCCATCCCGGCTATGTCGGTGCGCTTATGACGTTCGCCGGCATGGCACTCGCGCTGGCGTCATGGTGGGCGCTCGTTCCTGCAGCGCTGGCGTGTGCGATCCTGATCGTACGGACAAGCTGGGAAGATGCGCTTCTTCGGGCGGAACTCGAAGGCTATGCGGATTATGCGCGGCGGGTTCGATACCGGCTTGCGCCGGGTATCTGGTGAGTTGCGGCCGGCGATCCCGGACGCTGCCGTCGTCGCCATCCGGAAGCCGCCGGTCTTGCAGCGCTCTGAAACGTGATTGCCGTAGCCCCTTGATCCGCCTTGCGATCCATGCCTCTATTCGGTCCAGATCGATATGAAGATTTGCTGCAACGAAACATTTCTGGACGGGTATCTTGCTGAGGAATTCCACACGGGTCGGCCCCGGCTATCCACAAGTCGTCGTGCTCGTCGGCGCGACGGGCGATCTCTCCCGGCGCAAGCTGCTGCCGGGACTGTTCCATCTCACCAGAGCCGGTTTCATCCCCGGCTGCCGCATTATCGGGGTCTCGCTCGACGATATCAATGTCGAGGACTTCCGCACCATCGCCCGCGAGTCTCTGGACAAGTTCCTGACCCGCAAGTTCACGGAAGCCGAATGGGAGGCTTTCTCCGAATCGCTCGATTACGTTCCTATCGCCGCCGGCGCCAGCGTGCTGAAGGAAGCGGTTGACAGGGCCGAGGAAGCGCTGGGGCCGGAGACGCGACGCCTGCATTACCTGTCCGTGCCGCCGAATGCCGCGCTTCAGGCCGTGCAGCTTCTCTCTCAGGCCGGGCTGGTGGAGCGCAGCCGTATCGTCATGGAAAAGCCGTTCGGCACGGATCTGGCCAGCGCCGTGGCGCTGAACAGGAAGCTGCACGAGGTGTTCGACGAGAAGCAGATTTTCCGTATCGACCACTTTCTCGGCAAGGAACCGGCGCAGAACATTCTGGCCTTCCGCTTCGCCAATGGCCTGTTCGAGCCGATCTGGAACCGCAACTTCATCAACCATGTGCAGATCGACGTGCCGGAGACGCTGGGCCTTTCCACCCGCGCCGCCTTCTATGAGACCACCGGCGCCTATCGCGACATGGTCGTGACCCATCTCTTCCAGATTCTGGCCTTCACCGCGATGGAACCGCCCACCGCGCTGGAGCCGATGTCGATCTCGGAGGAGAAGAACAAGGTGTTCCGCTCCATGCTGCCGCTCGATCCGCGTGATGTGGTGCGCGGCCAGTATGTCGGCTACCGGCAGGAGCCGGGCGTCGATCCTGAGAGCGACACCGATACCTTCATCGCTCTCAAATGCGCCATCGACAACTGGCGCTGGGCCGGCGTACCCTTCTTCCTGCGCACGGGCAAGCGCATGGCGGAAGGCCAGCGCATCATTTCGATCGCCTTCCGCGAACCGCCGAAATCGATGTTCCCGGCCGGTTCCGGCGTGGGCGCGCAGGGGCCGGACCATCTCACTTTCGACCTCGCCGATTCCTCCAAGGTCTCGCTTTCCTTCTATGGCAAGCGCCCCGGACCGGGCTTCCGGCTCGACAAGCTGTCCCTGCAATTCGCCATGAGCGAAACCGGCATGATCGGCGAGGTGCTCGAAGCCTATGAGCGCCTGATCCTCGACGCCATGCGCGGGGACCATACGCTGTTCAATACGGCCGAGGGTATTGAGCGCCTTTGGGAGATTTCCACGCCGCTGCTCGAAAACCCGCCGCCGGTGCGCCTCTACGATCAGGGCGGCTGGGGGCCGAAGTCGATTCATCAGCTCATCGCTCCGCACGCCTGGCGTCTGCCGTTCGAGCGGGCATGGCGGAATCCGATCAAGGACTGATCGGCGGTCAGGGCATTTCCGGCGGGAGAGGCGGCTGTGTCAGGCCGCCCCCATGATCATGGCGACCAGATCGCGCTGCACGCCGTCGCGTACGTCCATCTGACCGACGTCGCGGCCGCGGCGCATGACCACGGCACGGTCGGCGACGCGCACGACATGATCCATATTATGGCTGACGATGATCACCGACAGTCCCCGCTTCGGCAGCGTACGCACCATTTCGAGGATTTCATCGGATTCCCGCACGCCCAGTGCTGCCGTCGGTTCGTCCAGAATGATCACGCGCCGCGCGAAGGCGACCGCGCGTGCGACCGCCACGGCCTGACGCTGTCCGCCCGACATCAGCCCGATTTCATGATCGGGGGAGACATGGCCGACACTCAGATCGGCCGCATGCTGGCGCCAGCTTGTCCGCTCGTCGCGCGCCGAAATGAGGCCAAGCGGCCCCAGCCATCGCGGCCAGGTCGTTTCCCGCCCGATGAGGAAGTTGTCGGATACCGTCAGATTGTCGAAGACGGCCAGATCCTGAAAGACGGTTTCGATACCCGCCGAGCGGGCATCGGCCGGCGAGCGAAGCTTCAGCGGTGCTCCGTCGAGAGCGATCTCGCCGGAATCGATCTGCACGATACCGGTGATCGCCTTGATCAGCGTCGACTTGCCCGCGCCGTTGTCGCCGAGAAGCGCCAGCACTTCGCCCTCATGGAGGTCGAGCGAGGCACCGGCGAGTGCGGTTACGAAGCCGTATGACTTGCGTGCGTCGCGTACCGACAGCACGACGTTGCGGGGCCGTTCCAGACCGTCCGTTTGGTGAGGGGCGGGCGCGATCATGTGTTGGCCTGCCTTGCGCGCAGGACGCGGATTCTGGTTTCGACCTTCTTGCGGACGACGTCGAGTTCGAGCGCGACGAGGATGCCGAGGCCGATGGCGACCGGAGACCAGAACGGCGAGACGTCGAGCTGTTGCAGGCCGCCGCGTATGACCGCGATGATGAGCGCGCCGAATATCACATTGGCTATGTTGCCGCGCCCGCCGAACAGGCTCGCGCCGCCGACGACGACCGCGGTGATCGCATCGAGTTCGTATCCGGCGCCCGACAGCGGCGAGGCCGAGCCGGTGCGGCCGTGATAGAGCATGCCGGCCACGCCGGCCATCACGCCGCAAAGCGCGTATGCGCTCATGATGAGGCGGTCGCGCGGCAGGCCGACCCATTGCGCGACATCCGGATTGCCGCCCACGGCATAGAGCCAGCGCCCCCACTGGGTACGCCGCAGCAGTACCCAGAACAGGCCGCAGAGCAGGATCACCAGAAAGGCGTTTGCCGGAATGCCGAGTATCTTTCCGTTCGCGAGCCAGTCGACCGCAGGCGAAACGCCGACCAGCGTGTTGCCGCCGCTTATGAGGAGCGCGACACCGGAGGCGATCCCGAGCGTCGCCACGGTCACGACCAGCGGCTGGGGGATGCCGCCTTTGACGATCAGGGTGCCGTTCAGCAGCCCGACCGCCAGCCCGACCAGCGGATAGAGCGCAAGCTGGGCCACGGAACTGGGCGCATCGACGCCCGTCAGCGTTGCCACCACCACCACGCTCAGCGCGAGGGTGCTGCCGACCGAGACGTCCACGCCGCGCACGAGAATGACGAGAAATTCCCCGAGGCCGAGCGCACAGACGATCGCGCTTTGCGCCAGCAGGTTCTGCACATTATGGATCGAAAGGAAATTCTGGGCGATGGCGCCGAAGATGGCCACCAGCGCCACGAGGATCACGATCGGCCCTGACTGGAGGAGCAGCAGGATCGCGGAGAGATGATCCCGCCGCTCCTGCTTTCCTGCCGGGCTTTTCGGCAAGGCCGCAGGCTGGCTCATGTCACTTCACCACCGCGTCGACCTTGCCGGCCACGACGTCGGAGACCATCTTGAGCATCTCGCCCGCGTTCTGCGATGTCTGGACGGGCTGGGCGGGGATAACCACTTTCGCCGGAACGCTTTCGCCGCGCGCGAGCGCCGCGGTCGTGTCCGTAGCGGTTTTGGCGATGGCCTCGAACGGATATGGCACCGTGAACTTCCAGTTCGTGTTGCCGGCGGCAATCGTTTTCAACGCGTATTCCTGTCCGCCGATCGAGCCGAGAATGACCTTGCTGTCGGCGGCCTTGAGGGCCTGCAAGGTACCCTGCGCGGAGACGTCGAAGATATCGTAGATCGCCACCAGATGGGGATGGGCGTTCAGCATGTCTTCGGTGATGGTGCGCGAATTGTTCGGATCGCAGCGGGCATCGCCCTCGGCCACGATCTTCAGATTGGTTTTTTTCACCGCGTCCTTGAAGGCGTTGATGAAGGCATCGGTGTCGGCCAGTCCCGCGATGCAGCGGATCGCGCCGATCTCGCCACCCTTTGGAAGCAGTTTCGTGAACTCGTCCACGACCTCTTTTTCGGCCGCGACGGGGTCGTAGTTGACCTGCGCGGTGAGATGTTCGATCGGCGGCGGTGCGCCGTCGAACGAAATGACCTTGATACCGGCCTTGGTCGCCTGATTGAGAGCCGCGACCAGTTGCTGCGAGGTCGCGCCGGTATTCACCGCAATGACCTTGTAGCCTTCGTCGGCAGCGTTGTTGATTTCCTGAATGAAGAAGTTCACGTCGCCGCGTGACGTGCCGGATTTCACGTCGATCTGGACGTCCTTGATGAGTTTCGCACGGCCGACGGCGACATTGTACTGCCGCACATAGGACTGGTCTCCGAGATAGGAGAATAGCATGAGAGCTTTTGGCTTGCCGTCCGCAAATGCGTGGCTTGTCAGGGCTGCGAGCAAGGTCGCTGCGGCCACACCGCAACGAATGGTGCGAGAACGCATCTGAGGTTCCTCCCGATTGTCAGGTGAGTGGCTTCTCCTGCAAGCCAACTCACAGCTTATCGGTATATGGGAAAGGCTATTATGTCAATCATTTTTCCTTTTATGCCTATATTATGTAAATTTATTATCATAAGCCTCGCATATCAGGATCAGCCGTTCGGGAAACTTTGAGCGCGCATCCATCACTTTCGCAGATGTATGATGTCCATCTTTGCGCGGCTAAACGTCGTCAATACACGAGGATAGGTTGGCTCTGTAATGGCTTTGGCCAAAAGCACGCTCTTCGGGAATACCGATAGGTTCCGTCATATATGAGCGACAAAATACAAAACTTAATTGATTTAAAGACAAAAATGATACTATTCTGATGGCAGGGGAGGGCCGGGAATGCCGATCCGCCCGCAGGTCACCGGAATGGACAAGATGCAGGAATTCTCGCTTCCCGAAGCCGGCACCATGGCGAATGCCATTGGCGCCGTCACGATCGCTGCCGGCTCGAAAATGGAATCCGGCCATGGCTGTCGGTCGCAACGGCGAGGCTTCGTGAAATGACCGGCAAATTCCTGATCGGGCTGGATTACGGATCGGAATCGGCGCGGGGCGTCCTCGTCGATATCGAGACCGGATTGCAGGTCGCGAGCCATACTCATCCATATCGCCATGGCATCATGACGCAAACGCTGCCGGGCGGTCGTCCGCTCGCGCGCGGCTGGGCGCTTCAGAACGCCGCCGACTATGTGGAGGCGGCGGAGATCATCCTGAAAGAGCTTGGCGACGGGCGCGAGATCGAAGGCATAGGCGTTGGATTTACCGCCAGTTCCCCCATGCCGGCGACATCGGACGGCAGGGCGCTTTCGGAGATTTATCCTGACGACCCGCATGCCTATGTGAAGCTGTGGAAGCACGGGGCGGCGCAAAAATATGCCGACGAGATCAGCGGCAAGGGCGGGGCCTATCTTGGGAACTTCGGCGGCAAGGTATCCGGCGAATGGCTTCTCGCCAAGGCTGCGCAGGTCGCACGGGAGGCGCCGCATATCTGGGCGGAAACGGCGCGTTTCATCGAATCCGGGGACTGGCTAGTCTGGCGGCTTTCGGGTGTCGAGTGTCGGAGTCTGGGGTTCGCGGCCTATAAGGCGCAATATTCGGAGGAATCCGGCTACCCGAAGGATGTGCTTGACGATCTGGAGTCGCGTCTGGCCGTTCCCCAACCTGTTGGAACCTGCGCCGGGCAATTGACCGGCGAATGGCGCCGCCGCACGGGCGTGAGGGGGCGTGCGGCGATCGCCGTCGCCGTGATCGATTCCCATGTGGTGCTGCCGGCTGTCGGTGCCGTGCGGACCGGTTGTCTGGTCGGAGCGCTGGGCACGTCCGCCGCCTATCTGCTGTTGAGCGAGCAGTTCAGGCCGCTGCCCCCGGGAATCGAGGGCGTGGCCTTCAACGGTTCCATGCGCAATCTCTGGTGTTATGAGTCAGGTCAGGCGAGCTTCGGCGATACGCTGGCGTGGTTCGTGAAAAACTTTCCACGGGCCGATCGCGCGGACAAAAGTTTCGTCCTCTACAACGAAGAAGCGGCAGCCCTCGAACCGGGTCGCAACAGGCTGGTTGCCCTCGACTGGTGGAACGGAAACCGGGTGCCGCTGGCCGACTCGCGCCTGAGCGGCGTCCTGATGGGGCTGTCGATGGATACGACTTCTGTCGGAATCTACCGCGCCCTGATGGAGTCGCTGTGCTTCGGCGCACGGTCCATCGTGGATCTTTTCGAGGCGGGCGCAATCGAGGTCGAACGGGTCCTGATGACGAGCGGCCTTGCCCGGAACAACCGGCTGCTGATCCAGATCATGGCAGACGTGATGAAACGCCCGATCGACGTTCCGGAACTGGCCAACGCTACCGCGGTCGGCGCGGCGATTCACGGGGCGGTCGCTGCGGGTGTCGTGGCTTCCTACGAAGAGGGTTCGGCGCGGTTTGGTGCGAGAACCTGTAGACGCGTCGAACCGCAGCAGCGGCATATCGGAATCTATGAGACGCTTTACGGCATTTACAGGGAAATGAGCCAATCGGTACGGGCTCGTGAGGCGATGCACGTTCTCTGCGAACTGCCCGCGCCGCAGCATGCGCCTGTTGCAGCCGGGGCGAACAGATCGATGGCATGACGTGAAGGGGGAGCCGGCCCGCGTCAGGCGGCGCGGGCAGCGGCCTGCGCGCTGATAAACCGTTCGATCAGGGTGCCGGCATTGTGCCTGCCGAAAATGTCGTCCAGAACGAGATGCGCGGCGCCGAACAGGGCGCTGTCGGGCTGCGGATCGGCCAGCACGATGGCAAGGTCCCTCGTGGCGAGAGGAAGACAACGCTGGTAGACCAGTTCGCGAATGCCCGAGAGCAGATATTCGCCCGCCTTCGCCAAGGTCCCGCCGACGACGATCAGGGAAGGGTTCAGAATGCTGACGACATCGGACGCCACTTCGCCGATCGTCTGGCCGGCGCGACGGACCATCATGATCGCCTCCGGCCTGTTCGACTCGATCAGGCGGACGACGTCCCGCGCATTGTCGGCCTGAAATTCCAGCTTGCGCAGATCGCGTGCGATGGCCCAGCCGCCGGCGCGCGCCTCCACGCAGCCCAGCTTTCCGCATCGGCATAGCGGTGAATCGGTCGACGGAAACTGGATATGGCCGATGTCGCCCGCCGCGCCCTGCGCGCCGCGATAGATTTTTCCTCCGGCCACGATGCCGCTGCCTATGCCGGTTCCGGCCTTGATGAAGAACATGTCCTCGACCGACGGAAAGTTGCGCCGGTGCTCATAGATCGTCATGAGATTGACGTCGTTCTCGATGAAGATCGGCGCGTCGTAATGCCGGCTCAGCCAGTCCCTTATGTCGAACTCGTCCCAGCCCGGCAGCACGGACGGTCCGACGACGCATCCCCGCTTGAAGTCGACGGGGGTCGGCAGGCTGAGGCTCACGCCGCACAGGATGCGGCCGGCGATCGTCTCGTCGTCGAGCAACATCAGGAAAGCGTCGTGGATGCGTTGCAGCGTGGCCGCCGGTGGAGCCTGACGCGACATTTCTATCGTCGTCTGGCGGATTATCGAAGGCAGCAAATCCATGGTGGCGAGTTGGATATGTGTTTCTCCGATATTGGCGACGAGAATGACACCGGCCGCTTCCTGAATCGCGAGCACCCGCGTGGGGCGGCCGCCGCTCGGAAGCGTCTGCTCGGTCTCCCGGATGAGGCCAGCGGCCAGCAAGGCGTTCAACCGCTGGGTCATCGTCACACGAGAGAGCCCCGACGCTTCGAGGATCGCGGCGCGCGACGTCGCCGCGCCGGTGGCGATCAACGACAGAATCTCGCCGGAATTCGCGAGCACCGTGCTCTCGGACATGCCTTCAGCTTTCTATAATGAATCGAACTTCGATATTTTATCGATCGGGTTGGCGAGGATGAAGTCAAATCTGATGCCAGATTCCCGAAACTTTTGCATATAAATATCTATAAATATATTATCTTATATAAAAATGTCGAGCTTCCTGATGGCTTCGGTGCCGGTTGCCGGGGGCGCCGAGATGGTGAAAGCCGTCATCCCGGCAAGAGAAAACCGCTGCCGGTCGATCATACAGTCAAATTATGCTCATTCTTTTCAATAAAATCCGATTGACTGGCAATATATGCAACGTTTAATTGTAGCATTCATTCACTGCCCGTCCGGGCAGGAGCTTTATCCGGGACGCTGTTGAGGATCGCAAGATTTTCATCGGAAATGACCGGAACGATCATTTTATGAAATGCCGGTTTCAGGTCACGGGGCGCGCATAGCGGGCATGATAATCGGGCAGGCTCTGCGGAGCCAAATCAGGGGGATAATGCGATGACGACCATTGGACAGATATGGGCCGGTCCTTTTGGGGCAGCCGACTATGAAACTGCGCTCAATCTATCGACACAGTTCTACTATGCCCAGTATTCCGGGACGCTTCCGAGCAATTTTCCAATCGATTGGCGGGGCGACAGTTTCGTGCATGATGGGTCGGCCATTGGCAAGGACCTTTCAGGCGGGTGGACCGACGCAGGCGATCTCATCAAGTTCACTGAGACGATGGCCTTTTCGACGACGATGCTTTCTTGGGGAGGTATCGAGTACAAATCGAGCTATACGGAAAGCAATTCGTATGGCGACCTGATGAATCATCTTGGATTTATCAGTGATTATCTGACGAGAACGTTCGACGATGGCGGTACTCCCAACGATGTCAGCGATGACAAGCTGTATGTTCAGGTAGGGGACGCCGACTGGTGGCACTGGAACTATTGGGGCGCTCCGGAAAGCGCCGCAGAAGTGCATCGCGATGTATATACGGCGACAGCTTCCGATCCGGCCGGTGACGTTGCGGGCGAGACGGCGGCAGGTCTGGCCTCCACATCGATCCTGATGCGATCTGAAGGCAATATTGCCCTCGCGGATGAACTTTTATCGAAAGCCGAAAGCATATATAAATTTGCCGAGGCCTATCCCGGCGCGTGGGACGATCCCAGTCCGACGAATTATTACGTAACCGGTTCGGCAGAGGACGAGTTGGCTTGGGGCGCCATCTGGCTGCATCGAGCGACGGAAGCCACGGGCGACACGAGTGCGGCAGCCACTTATCTGACGAAAGCGGAGTCCTATGCTTCCGGCCTCGTCTATATGGGTGGATGGTTCGCGCCGGAAGACAAGTCGTTCAGTTGGGCCAACAAGGATATGGGGGTCGCGGTCCTGCTCGCCGAGGAGACGGGGGATCAGGTTTATTTTGACCGGCTGAACCTGTATTTTTCGAAGTTGCAGCAGCTCGATACAATGGCGGTGATGGGGGACAATACGGCTACGGATGATGGCCTCGCCATGATCGGCGACTGGGGAACAAACCGAAACGCCGCCGGAGCTTCTTTCATATTACTTCAATATGCGAAGCTTCTTATCGATCGGGGCAATCCTGGCGACGCTCAATTGATTTCCGATATAATCAATTTTTGCTCCGACCAGATAGATTATATGTTGGGCGACAATAAAGCGGGCCAGAGCTATGTGGTGGGCTTCGGCGACAAATATCCCTTGCAGCCGCAGCATAACGCGGCTTCTGGGACGCAATATGTCGATTCACCGGGCCCCAATGAACACATTATATATGGAGCATTGGTCGGAGGTCCCAGCGATGCAGGCTCTCAAGGCCAATATACTTGGGTTGACAGCCGATCCGACTATGTACGGAACGAGGTTGCAATTGATTACAATGCCGTCTTTTCGGGAACTGTGGCGGCATTGATAGATCTGGTCAATCATGGCTGGCCGCATGGTGGCTCTAACGGTACCGGCGATGCCGGCATAGAACATATCGGCGGGTCTTACGGTAATTATGTTGGTGGCAGTGCGGCCGACGAAACGGTATTCTTCCATGGCGGCACCGGCAACTCTGCCGACGGGCAAGGTGGTGACGACAGTATCGTATTTTCCGGCAATGTGTCCGACTATCTGATTCAGGGTCAGGGCAGCTATTTCAGCATCAGTCATATCGGTACGTCCGACGCGATCCAGTTCACCAATTTCGAGCATCTGACCTTTGACAATATTGCGTCCGTTGCACTGACCGATATCGTCACGGCATCGGGATATCCATCAGGGTCTGACTGGTCGTCGGCACAGAATCTGGGTTTCTTCGTTCCGGCGGTGAGCGGGGCGATAGCGCATATCGGCGGAACCCACGGTGGATATTTTGACGGCAGCGCGGCGGCGGAAACCCTCATATTCCATGGCGGCAGCGGTAACTCTGCCGACGGAGAGGGGGGTGACGACACCCTCGTGTTTTCGGGTAATGCTTCCGATTATACGATCCTCGGCGAGGGTGAACATTTCACCGTCAGCCGCGTTGGCACGTCCGACGCGATCCAGTTCACCAATTTCGAGCATCTGACCTTTGACGACGTTGCGTCCGTTGCACTGACCGATATCATTGCGGCGTCCGGTCAAGCGGCAGGGTCTGACTGGTCGGCCGCGCAGAATCTGGGTGACCTGGTCCCTCCGGGTCAGGAAGTTACCGCGGATATCGGCGGAACCTACGGCAATTACTTTGGCGGGAGCCCAGCACGGGAAACTCTCATATTCCACGGCGGCAGCGGCAACTCTGCCAATGGAGAGGGTGGCGATGACCGCATCGTGTTTTCGGGCAATGTGTCCGACTATCTGATTCAGGGTCAGGGCAGCTATTTCAGCATCAGCCATATCGGTACGTCCGATGCCATCCAGTTCACCAA
>MKVZ01000003.1:347668-364415 GCA_001898995.1 Rhizobiales bacterium 63-22
CATGCGGGCCAGCAGCCGGGCGATTTCTGGTACGAGCCTGAGCCGATTGGGGGACTGGTCTAGTTAAACCGTCAGACAGCCGTGTAAGCGGTTTGACTTAACCGCATACGCCGCCCTAGCTCGGTCGAGCGGCAGGGGATTGATTGAAGAGGCCGCCATGTTCGCGGTCTCTTTATCGAAGAATTTGAGCGAGGGGTTATGAGGGGCTTGGATCTGCGCCTGCTTGCACCGGGGGCTGTCGTTGACATTGCCATATTTTCGTTGGTCATCAACCTTCTGTTGCTGATCTCGCCTCTCTATATGCTTCAGGTCTATGACCGGGTACTGGTGTCGGGCAGCCTGAGCACGCTTCTATACCTGACGATCGCCGCAGTCGGAGGACTTGCCTTTCTGGGCCTCATTGAAATCATCCGTTCCATCTATTCGCAACGGGTCGCGGCGGATCTGGACCGGCGGCTGGGCGCGAGCGCCTTCAGGGCTTCCCTCAATGGTCCGCGCGCCGAGAGCGGCGATATCCAGCCTTTGCGCGACCTGAATGTAACCCGGTCATTCATCGCGTCCAAAGGATTGTCCAGCCTCTTCGACCTTCCCTTTGCGCCGTTTTTCATCCTTCTACTCTATTTCGTTCATCCGGTCCTGTGCTGGCTCGCCCTCTGCGGCATGGCCCTGATGATCGTTATCGTCATCGCCAATCAGTACGGCGTTGCCAAGGCCACTGCCGGGCTGGTCGAAAAATCGGCCAAGGCCAGCCTGATGGCTCAGGCGTTCGTCAGGAACGGCGATACACTGCGTTCCATGGGCATCAGCAACAATGTGGTTGACGTCTGGGGCACCGCTTTTGCCGGATCGTTGATAGAGCAGGACCGGGCCGTCGGTATCAATTCCGTGCTTGGCGGCCTGTCGCGTTTCGTGCGGATGGTGCTGCAAATGGCGATTCTTGGGGCCGGTGCCTATCTTGTTCTGCAAAACCAGATGACTGCCGGCA
Source organism: Rhizobiales bacterium 63-22 (assembly GCA_001898995.1). Taxonomy (GTDB): domain Bacteria; phylum Pseudomonadota; class Alphaproteobacteria; order Rhizobiales; family Rhizobiaceae; genus Brucella. The sequence continues at coordinate 348,654 of MKVZ01000003.1, forward strand.
TGATTTTCGCTTCATCGATCATCTCGGGCCGTGCGCTGCAACCGCTTGACCAGCTCATTGGCGGCTGGAAACAGACCGCGGAAGCTTGGAAAGCCTGGAAACGCCTGCAAGCTGCGCTCAAGCCCTATGCCCCACCGGTGGAGTCGAAGCTTCAACTGCCCGATCCGACCGGGGCGATCTCGGTGCAGAACCTTGTCTTTGCCGCTTCGGGCGCTGCGGCCGCCGCCGAGCCGATCCTCAAGCGCATCAGTTTCGACATCAAGGCTGGCGAGACCATTGCCCTCATCGGCCCGAGCCGGGCGGGTAAATCCACGCTGGCGCGTCTACTTGTGGGAGCGGCCTTGCCAACCAGCGGCTCGATTGCAATCGATGGTGCGAACCTGCGCACGTGGAATGAAGACCAGATCGGCCGGGCCATCGGCTATCTTGCGCAGGATGTTCAATTGCTGCCGGGGACGATTGCTGAGAATGTCTCGCGTTTCGACCCGGAGGCCACCGATCAGGCAATCGTCAAGGCGGCGCAGCGGGCGCAGGCTCATGATCTCATCATGAGGCAGAGTACGGGATATCAGACAAGGATCGGTTATTCTTCGGGTATGCTTTCCGGTGGCGAGCGCCAGCGCGTGGGGCTGGCCCGGGCCTTTTATGGCGATCCCAAAATTCTCGTTCTCGATGAACCCAATGCCAATCTCGACGCCGAGGGTGAGGTTGCCCTCGAAAAAGCCCTGGAGGATGCCCGGAAGAGCGCCGCTACCGTCATTGTCATAACCCATCGCATGTCGATCGCAGCGGCCTGCGACCGGGTGCTGGTTCTGCGCGACGGCTCGATCATCGCTTACGGTCCGCCATCGGATGTGTTGCGCGGGCCGCAGGTCGCCGCGTCACAGGGGCAGCCCGCGCGGCCGCAAGCCGATACCGCGCAGACGGTGCAGGCGGGCGAACGCCGTAATACGGTCAGGCTGACGAAGGTGGACAATGGCTGACAATCGATCGAGTACCGTGGCTGACCGCCGGGTTCGTTGGGAAGACCAGATTTGCTCCGGCCGACGCAGGCTCTCATATGCGGGTTATCTGTCGATCGCCCTGCTCGCCGGCGGTTTCGGCTACTGGGCGACGACGGCGCCGATCGCGCGGGCGGCTGTCGCCCATGGCGTGATCGCCGCAGCCGGCCGCAACGTCATGATCCAGCATCCCGAGGGAGGCGTCATCCAGCGGGTTCTTGTGCGCGAGGGCGATCATGTGAGGGCGGGGCAGGATTTGTATATCCTCGACCCGACGGCGGCCCAAACCAATGTCAACCGGCTGGGCAAGCAGATCGTATCCCTGAAAGCCAGGCTGCTGCGTCTGGCGGCCGAGCGCGACGGAGCGCGGGAATTGAACCTGCCATCGGCTGCGGTGCTTGGGCCGGGACTGGATGATATCGACGAACTGATCGTCGAGCAGCACAAGGAATTCGCTGCGCGGCTTTCCCGTTTCGTGTCCGAGCAGGAGATTCTTTACCAGCGGGTAGCGACGCTCGATGAAACCGCCGAAGGCCTGAAAGCGCAGAAAGCCGCCATCGGCGGGCAACTGGCCATCGTCAGGATCGAACTCGACCGCAAGAAGAGGCTGGTCGATCAGGGGCTGACCAATGTGTTCGAGTATACCCAGATCCAGCGCAATGAAGCCGATCTGATGGGACGAGCCGGCGCGATTGACTCCCAATTGAGCGCGAATGCGACGCAGACCATCGAAGCCAGGGAGCAGATCGAACGCATCAAGACCCAGCGCGTCGAACAGGCCGTGACGGCTCTGAACGAAGTCCGCGCCCAACTGGCCGATGCCGAGGAGCAGTTCAACGCCGCGAAAGCAGTTCTTTCACGGACCGTCATCAAGGCCCCGAGCGACGGCATCATCGTCTCGATGACCTATAACACAGTCGGCAGTGTTATCGGGCCGGGCGAAAAAGTCATCGAAATCCTGCCGACATCCGATCGTCCGATTGTCGAGGCGAAACTCAGCCCGCAGGAGATCGACGCCGTTCACATCGGCCAACCCGCCCGGTTGCGCCTCACGGCACTCAACGCACGGCTGACGCCGGAGGTTGGGGGCGTTATCACCGATATTTCCGCCGACAGGCTGGTCGATCAGACGACGCACGAGGTTTATTACCGCGCCCGCCTGCGTTTTGCCGACGAACTGCCGCCGGGTGTCATGGCTGAACAGCTTTATCCCGGCATGCCGGTTGAAGCCTATATCGATGCCGGTGAGCGGACTTTCTTCGGTTATCTCGTCCGGCCAATTCGGGATTCGCTCAGCAGGGCGCTCAAGGAAGAGTGACGGATAAGGCAAACGCCGTTGCGGAATATGCTGCATCAGCACTTTTGCCGAAAAGGGCCTAAAACTCCGCGACCTTGCCCCAGGCGCCGCCGGCGAGGCGTTCGGGCGTGTAGGAATCGGGGCTGACGATCGGCTTGCGGCCAAGGATGACGTCGGCGATCATGTGGCCCGCACCCGGCCCGATGCCGAAGCCGTGGCCGCTGAAGCCGGCGGCGAGGGTGAATCCGGGCACCGAGGCGATTTCGCCGATGGCCGGCACACCGTCCGGCGTGCTGTCGATAAAGCCGGCCCAGCTATGGCTGATCGGGATATCGGCGAGCGCGGGCAGCAATTCACGCGCGCGCCGATAGGTGAGATCGATCTGTTTTCGATCGGGCTTCGGGTCGAGGATGCGGTTGCGCTCCATCGGCGTGACCTCGTCCAGCGACCATTTCTTCAGCGTCTCGTGCCCTGCCATCCAGCCGGCGAGGCCGCCCGGCGCGAGATGACGCCAGCGGCGCAGGAACATGGGAATAAATTCGCGGCCGAAGCGCAATTGCTGCGGCGTCACGTCGACGCGCGCATTGCCGCTGATCGCCAGCGTGTAGCCGCCGTCGAAGCGGCGGGTGATGGAGACGGGAGCGGTATGCAGCGCATCCGGCAGGCCGACCGCGCCGGGTGCGACGGCAAGGATCGAGGCGCGCACCGCAGCCTGCGGAAAGCGGATGCCGAGCTGGTTGCAGAAGGACGAGGCCCATGCGCCGCCCGCCATCACCACGGTGCGGGTGCGGATCGTTCCGGCTTCCGTCACCACGCCGCTCACCCGGCCCGCGCTCAGCTCCAGCCCGCGCGCGGCGCAGTTCTGGTGTACCGTGCCGCCAGCGGCCATGATGCCGCGCGCGACCAGCGGGACCGCGCGCGACGGATCGGCCGTGCCGTCGGTGGGGGCGAACACGCCGCCCTTCCATGCGCGCCCGGTCGCCTTGCCGCGCGCGGTCGCTTCCGCCGCGCTCAGCTTCTCGGTTTTCACGCCGGCGGTCTTGGCGAAATCGCACCATTTCTCCCAGCCGGCGATTTCGGCCTCGTTCTGCGACAGATAAAGCAGTCCGCAGCGGCGGAAGCCGATATCCTCGCCGAGTTCGGCGGCCAGCCGGTCCCACAGTTCGAGGCTTCTGGTCGCCATGGGTAATTCGCGCGCGTCGCGGTTCTGCTGCCGGCACCAGCCCCAGTTGCGGCTCGACTGTTCGGCGGCGATGCGCCCCTTTTCGATGAGCGCCACCTTCATGCCGCCGCGCGCCAGATAATAGGCGGCGAACGTGCCGACGACGCCCCCGCCGACGACGACGGCGTCCGCCTCGTCGGGCAATGCCGGGCTGGATTCGATATGCAAGAGCGGCGCGGACATGAACGGACTCCAAGATTGCGCCTATCCTATTGCGTCACGGGCCGGGGCGCGCTTCACAGTTGATATTTCTACGGAACTTCCTACGGTTTGCCGTTGCTTCGGTGGAAGATTATTGTGCGGGGAGGCGACACGCGCGGCAAGCCGGTCATCGGGCTACCCGAATATGCGAAACCGCAGTCGGCGTCGTTGCAGCTTCCTGCGAATGCGATAATAATCCCACGCAATCACGCAAGGGTCCGTTCTCTCATGAAGCTCGACAAGATCGACATCAAAATTCTGTCCGAATTGCAAAAGAACGGGAGGATCACCAACGTCGAGCTCGCCGAACTCGTCAACCTGTCGCCCAGCCCCTGCCTGATGCGGGTGAAGAAGCTGCAATCGGAAGGCTATATCGCCGGCTATTCCGCGCAGATCGACGTGTCCAAGCTCGGCCAGACCCTGACGGTCTTCACCGAAGTCACGCTCAAGAACCATCGTCAGATCGATTTCGCGCGCTTTCTGGCCACTGTCGAGAAGATCGATTCCGTCATCGAATGCCATCTGGTGTCCGGCGGCTACGACTATCTGATGAAATTCGTCACCGCCGGCATCGTCGAATACCAGACGATCATGGAACGGCTGATCGACATGGATATCGGCATCGACAAGTATTTCAGCTTCGTGGTGCTGAAATCGCCCATCGTCAAGGCGCATTTGCCGCTGGACGCCATGTTCGGCGATTAAGGCGGGCCTAGGCGCTTGCCCTAGTCCCTGGTGAACTGGCGCACGAGTTCGGAATTGATATCCAGATTGTTGAGCCAGTTGGTGTCGAGCTTGGGCACGGACGAGAACAGCAGCCGCGAATAGGGGTGGCTCGCGCTGTCGCCCATCGCGTCGGGGCTGAGTTGCTCGATTTTCCTGCCGGCATACATCACCACCACCTCGTCGCAGATCGCGCGCACGGTGGAAAGATCGTGGCTGATGAAGATGTAGGACAGCATCAGTTCGCGCTGCAATTCCTTGAGCAGATCGATGATCGCCGCCGCGACCACCGTATCCAGCGCCGAGGTGATCTCGTCGCACAGGATCACCTTGGGATCGGCGGCCAGCGCGCGGGCGAGGTTGATGCGCTGCTTCTGGCCGCCCGACAACTCGCCCGGCTGGCGGTAGCGCAGGCTGCGCGGCAGACGCACCATGTCGAGAAGCTGGTCGATGCGCGCCTCGCGGGCCTTGTGGTCCATGCCGTGATAGAAGACGAGCGGCCGGGCAAGAATATCGGCGATCGATTTGGCCGGATTGAGCGCGGTGTCGGCGAACTGGAACACGATCTGCAATTCGCGCAGCTGGTCGCGGCTGCGCTTGCGCAAGTCGCGCTGCAATTCCTTGCCGTCGAACAGGATCCTGCCCTGCACGGCGGGCAGGATGCCCGCGATCACGCGGGCCAGCGTGGACTTGCCGCAGCCCGATTCGCCGATAATGCCGAGATTCTGGCCTCGCACCAGTTCGAGACTGACGTTGTTGACCGCGACCACTGCCGGCAGGCCGGATTTGCCGACCGTGCCATAACCGGCCATCACGTTTTCCACCGCGAGGATCGGCGTGGGCTTTGCGGCTGCGGGCTCATCCGGATGCACGCGCGCCGCCGGCTCGAAGGCGGCCAGCAATTCCTTGGTGTAGGGATGCTGCGGATTGTGCAGGATATCCTGGGCGCTGCCCACTTCCTGCACCTCGCCGTTCTTCAGCACCACGATCCGGTCGGCGATCTGGGCGACGACGGCGAGGTCGTGCGAGACATAGACCCCGGCGATGCGGTTCTGCTTCATCACGGACTTGAACGCCCGCAGCACCTCGATCTGAGTGGTGACGTCGAGCGCGGTGGTCGGCTCGTCGAAGATCACCAGCTTCGGATCGCCGATCAGCGCCATGGCGGCCGAAAGGCGCTGCAACTGCCCGCCGGACACCTGATGCGGATAGCGCTCGCCGATAGTTTCGGGATTGGGAAGCGCCAGCGCCTGAAACAACTCGACCGCCTTGCGGCGCGCCTCGGCGCGCGGCATCAGCTTGTGAATCTTGGTCACCTCGATGACCTGATCGATGATGCGATAGGCGGGATTGAAGGAGGCGGCGGCACTTTGCGGCACATAGGACACCTCGGTGCCGCGCTTGCGGGCGCGCCGGCTTTCGGCGAGCTTGACGATATCCTCGCCGCCCACCGCGATGCTCCCGTCGACGATACGGCAGCCCGGTTTTGTATAGCCCATCAGCGTCAGCGCGATTGTGGTCTTGCCGGAACCGCTTTCGCCGATTAGTGCCACGATCTCGCCCTCGGCGATATCGAAGCCGACGCCGCGGATGATCTCCACCGTGCGGCCGGAATCGGTCTTGGCGTTGACGCGCAGGTCGCGAATTTCGACGATATTGCTCATCATTCGCTCCTGTCGCGGATTTTTCGGGGAAGGTTGTCGATCAGCAGGTTGACGCTGATGGTAAGGCTGGCGATGGCGATCGAGGGGAAAATCACCGCCGGCGCGGCGAAGGACAGGCCGCCGATGTTCTCTTTCACCAGCGCGCCCCAGTCGGCATAGGGCGGCTGCACGCCGAGGCCGAGGAAGGACAGGCTCGACAGCAAGAGCACAATAAAGACGAAGCGCAGGCCGAAATCGGCCAGCACCGGGCCTATGATGCCCGGCAGGATTTCCGAGCGGATCAGGTAGCCGAGCTTTTCGCCGCGCGCGCGGGCCACCGTCACATAGTCCATCGTGTTGATGTTGACGGCGAGCGAGCGGGCGAAGCGGTAGCAGCCGGGCATGTAGATGAAGGCCAGCGTTCCGATCAGGATCGGGATGGAGGTGCCCACCGCCGCCACGATGACCAGCGCCAGGATTTTGCTCGGTATGGAGTTGAGCGCGTCGAGGAGGCGGCTCAGCACGGCGTCGAACCAGCCGCCGATCACCGCCGCGATCATGCCGAGCACGACGCCGACGAAACAGGCGATGAACACCGCCGCCAGCGAGATGCCGACCGTGAAGCGCGCGCCATAGAGGATGCGCGAGAGGATGTCGCGGCCCAGATAGTCGGTGCCGAACGGGAACTGCCTCGTCATCGGGCCGAAGAAGTCGAAATCGACGATCTCGCCCACCGGATGCGGCGCGATCCACGGCGCGAAGATGGCGACGACCGCCCAGGCGAGGATGACGAGGAAGCAGACGATGCCGACGGCGTTGACGTGGTAGCCGAAGCGTCCGACCTTCTGCGGGCCTGCTTTTTGCGGATTTGAAACGGATGCCGTCATGACTATCGAAGCCTCGGATTGGACATGATGGCGATCAGGTCGGCCACGGTGATCAGGATGAGATAGCCGAGGCAGAAGATCATCGCGCAGGTCTGGATCAGCGGCAGGTCGCGGGTGGAAACCGCGTCGAGCATCAGCTTGGCGATGCCGGGATAGTTGAAGATCGTCTCGACGATGATGACGCCGCCGAGCAGGTAGGACAGCGACAGGGCCACGGCGTTGACGATGGGGCCGAGCGCGTTGGGCAGGGCATGCACCAGCACCATGCGCACACGCGAGGCGCCTTTCAGCAGCGCCATCTCCACATAGGGCGTGTTGATCGTCTCCAGCACCGCCGCGCGCGTCATGCGGATCATCTGGGCGGAGATGACGAATGAGAGCGTGATCACCGGCATGGCGAAAACGCGTAGCAGATCGTCCAGCGATTTCACCTCGTTGGCCATGGACAGCGCAGGCAGCCAGCCGAGATAGACCGCAAAGACGATCACCGACAATGTCGCGACCATGAATTCCGGCACCGAGATCACCGAGATGGTGAAGATCGAGATGATCCGGTCATAGATGGTGCCGCGCAGGATGGCGGCGAGAATGCCGAGCGTCAGCGCGATCGGCACCGAGATGGCCGCCGTCACGCCAGCGAGCTTGAGCGAATTGACGAGCCGCCCGCCGATCAATTCGGCGATCGGCATGTTGTTGACATAGGATATGCCGAGATTGCCGGTGAGCAGGCCCCCCAGCCATTCAATAAAGCGCAGGAACGCCGGCTGGTCGAGATGCATGGCCTGACGCAGGCCGGCGACCGCCGCCGGCGTGGCCGCCTGTCCGAGTACGATCTCGGCCACGTCGCCCGGCAGCAGTTGCGTGGCGATGAAGATCGTGACGGCCACAATCAGCAGCGTCAGCACAGCGACGACGAGGCGCTTGGCGATAAGTTTCAGCAATCGGGATTTCATGGTCACGCCGCCTTTCCGCTCAGGAGGGCGGCCCGGCGGGAAGGATATCACGCCGGGCCGGGCAGGTGGGATCAGGCTTGCAGCCAGACATATTCCGCGAAGGCGTAGCCCATCATGCCGCCCAGCGGATTGGCTTCGAGGCCCTGCAGTTTGGGCGAGATCGCGTCCACGTTCGACATGAACACCGGAATGACGGTGCCGGCCTCGTTGGAGACCATCGCCTGCATTTCGCCGTAGATTTCCTTGCGCTTCGCGTCATCGAGCATGCCGCGCGCTTCCAGCAGCAGCTTGTCGAACTTCTCCGACTTGTAGCGGCTCTCGTTCCACGGCGCGTCGGACTTGTAGAGCATCGAGAACAGGATGTCCGGCGTCGGGCGGGCATTGATGTTGCCGTAATGCACGGGGTCCTTGAGCCAGTGTTCCGACCAGTAGCCGTCGGAGGGCACGCGGTCGATGACGATCTTCTGGCCGATCTGCTGCGCCGCCTGTTGCAGCACCACCGCATAGTCGAGGGAGGAGGAAGCGGCTTCGGCGGCCGTGACGTGGATTTCCTGTCCGAGCACGCCGGCCTTCTGCAACAGGGATTTCGCCTTGTCGGGATCGAATTCGCGCTGTTTCAGCTCGGCGCTGAAATATTTGTTGGTGGACGGGATCGGGTGATCGTTGGCGATCTCGGCCAGTCCGCGCAGCACGGCTTTCTGGATCACTTCGCGGTTGGTCAGATATTTGAAGGCTTCCGCCACGCCGGGCTTGTCGCCCGGAGCCATGTCGAGCCGCAGGTTGAGATCGGTATAGGTGCCGAGCTTGGAGACGAACGGCTTGGCGGAGGCGTTGCCCTCCAGAATGCGCATCGAGCGCGGATTGAGGTTGGCGCCGAGCTGGATGTCGCCCGAAAGCACGGCGTTGAGGCGGGCCGATTCGTCGGAGATCGCGAAAAACTCGAAGCTGTCGAGATAGGGACCCGTTCCCTTCCAGTAGTTCTGGTTGCGCACGCCCACGGAGCGCACGCCGGGCTGGAATTCCTTGCAGATGAAGGCGCCGGTACCGTTGCCCTTGGAGAAATCGGTGGTGCCGTTGGCGACGATCATGAATTGATGCAGCGCCAGAATGGTGGGCAGATCGGCGTTGGCGTCATTGAGGCCGATTTCGACCGTCAGGCCGTCGATCTTCTTGATGGACGACATCTGCTTGGCGAGCGAATTGACCTGCGAGCCGACGGCCGGATCGAGATGGCGCTGGAGCGAGAAGACCACGTCGTCCGCCGTCAGCGACTTGCCGTCATGGAAGGTGATGCCCTTGCGCAGCTTCACGGTCCAGACCTTGGCGTCCTTGCTCTCGATGCTCTCGGCCAGTTCCGGCCGGGTCTCGCCCTTGCCGTCGAGGAAGGTGAGGCGGTTGTAGAAGGCGCAGAGCCGCACATAGTCGGTCGCGTTGGAAGCCTTGGCCGGGTCGAGCGTGTCGGCGGTCGAGGCGCTGAAGCCGGCGGCCTTGATGGAGCCGCCCTTGACCGGGGTCGCGGCGACGGCAGCGCCGGCACGGCCCAGAATGGTGGTGCCGGCGGCGGCGGCGATGCCGCCCATCATCATCATTTGCAGAAGTTCGCGCCGCGTCGCGCCGCGTCGGATCGCGTTCTCGACCATACGGTCGTCGTCGGCGGTCCAGTTGCTGATCTTGTCGTTCATGCCGTTTCCCCTTTTGTTTGCGGCGGGCCGCCCGATTGCGACCGCGCCGCGGCTCAATGCTGTTGTTGTCAGGCCTGACCGGCCGCCTTGCCGGCGGCTTCGGCGAGGCCGGCCATGGAGGTGAAATGATAGTCCGGCTTCGTGAATTCGGCCGGTTCGATCGTTCCACCGTAGCCCTTCCGGTCATGACGGCGCTCGATCCAGCAATTGGTCATGCCCAGGCGCCGCGAGACGCCGATATCGTGATACTGGCTCTGCGCGACATGCAGTATATCGTTCTTCGCGCCGCCTTCCGACTCCACCGAGGCGAAAACCTGCTCGAAGAAAGCCGGATCGGGCTTTTCCGTGCCGGTGTCGTCGGCGGTGAAGCTCTTGTGGAACGGGTTGCCCAGTTCCTTTTCGAAAGCCTCGAAGGCCCAGCGGCGGGCGTTGGTCATGGCGATCAACCTGTAGCGCCGGGCCAGGGCAGCCAGCGCCGCGACGCTGTCGGGGAAAGCCTTCCAGCGGCGGGCGTCGTCGCGCAGCTTCTCGCCATAACGGCGTTCGGCCGGCAGGCCGAGCTTCGGCGCGATCGCCAGATAGACGCGCACCAGATCGTCCGGGAACAGATCGGCATCCTCGGCGTAGCGCGCCTGCCGGTAAAGCGCGAGCGCTTCCTCGCCGTCCACCGAGACGCCGTTCTCCCGGCCGATCTCGGCGAGGGAGCTTTTCAGCCCGCCTTCAAAGTCGATGAGCGTGCCGACGACGTCGAAGCTCATATATTTGAAGTCCTTCAGATCCGTTGGCGCCATGGTCGATCCTTCAAACCATTATGTTCCGGCCCATCATGTTCCGGCATGTCCCCGGTGGAGACAAAGTAAGTGTGCCGCTTCCGCCGTACCGATTGCGCTGAATCGTGGCCTTGCGGCAGCACACAATTGCAAATCGAGGCGTTCCGGTAGATTCCGGTGCCGCTCTCAGCCCTTCATCGCCGCGCGCACGTCCTCGTCGTCGAGCGTCTGGTCGAGCGTCTTGCGGGTGCGCTCGACGATGGCGTCGATATCCGCGTCCGTGCAGCAGAGCGGCGGCGCATAGCCGAGCACGCCATTGGCGAAGGCGCGCACGATCAGGCCGTTGTTCCAGGCACGGTCGAAGACGCGGCGGGCGGGGTCGGCGGCGGCGGGCAGCGGGGTCTTCTTGTCCTTGTCCGTCACCAGTTCGATCGCCGCCAGCATGCCGCGGCCGCGCACGTCGCCGACCAGCGGATGATCGGCCAGCGATTGCAGCCCCGCCATCAGGCGCTTGCCGGCCTTGCGGCCGTTTTCGAGCAGGCCGTTTTCGTAAAGACGCAGGCATTCGAGCCCGACCGCCGCGCTCACCGGATGGGCGGAATAGGTGTAGCCGTGGCCGACCGCCGCCTTGCCGGCGCCGTCGGCGATGGTGTCATAGACATGGTCCGACATGAACACCGCGCCCATCGGCACATAGCCGGAGGTCAGGCCCTTGGCGGTGGTCATCAGGTCCGGCACGATGCCTTCCTCCTCGCAGGCAAAGAGCGGGCCGGTGCGGCCGAAGCCGGTGATGACCTCGTCGGCGACGAACAGCACGTCATATTGCTTGCAGACGGCGTGCATGGCCTTGATCCACCCGGCCGGAGGCACGAACACGCCGCCCGAACCCTGGATCGGCTCCACATAGAAGGCGGCGACGCGTTCGGCGCCAAGTTCCTCGATCTTGGCCTTGAGCGCGGCCACCGAGGCGTCGATGATCGCCCTGGGGTCGGCGCCGACCGGGTTGCGATAGGCGTAATGCGACGGAATCTTGTGCTGCCAGTCATAGGGCACGCCGAAGCCGGCATGGAAGGCGGGCAGGGCGGTCAGGCCCGCGCCGACGGTGGAGGAGCCGTGATAGCCGTATTCCACCGAGATGAACTGGTCCTTCTGCGGCTTGCCTCTGGCATGCTGATAATAGCGGATGAAGCGGACCGTGCTGTCCACCGCGTCCGAGCCGCCGAGGGTGAAATAGACATGGTTGAGGTCGCCCGGCGCGCGCTCGGCCAGTTCGGCGGCCAGCCGGATCGCCGGCTCTGAGCCGAGGCCGAAATAGCCGGTTGCATAGGGCAACTCGCGCAATTGCTTCGTCGCCGCCTCGACGATGCTGTCCTGCCCGTAACCGACATTGACGCACCAGAGGCCCGCGAAACCGTCGAGAAGCTGGTGGCCGGTCGCGTCCGTCACGGTCGCGCCTTTGGCGGATTTCAGCACGCGCACGCCCGTCTGCTCGTGGGTGCGATAGGACGAGACGGGATGCACCAGATGGGCGCGGTCGAGTTCGATCAACGAATTGCTCAGCATGATAGTCTCCAGTTCAACCGAGTGCCTGATTGGCGAGGGCGTAAATGCGGTGCGGCCCGCTTGTCCTTGGCGGCTGCTTGCCGCCGATGCGCTGCATGACGATGCCTCCGCCGACATGTTTCAGCCCCCGCTCCGTGAGCCAGCCGGCAAGCCCCGTGGACACATTCGTATCGACGCGCACGAAGGCGCCCGGATTGGCGGCGAGGAAGAAATCGATCAGCGCGCGCGCTTCCGCGTCGTTGCGCGCCACCACCGGGCCGATCACCAGCCCGCGCCCGAAGGGGCGGAGCGCGGCAAAAGCCGCGACCGCGCCGCCGTCGCGGATGACGGCGAATTCAGCCCGTCCGGCCAGCCGCCCGATCAGCGCGCCGCGGTCGTGGCCGATGGCCGCGCGGTCCAGTTCGGCGATGCGGGCGAGGTCGCCCGGTTCGGCGGGGGAAACATGGGCGGGAGCCGCGACGGCCGCCGTCTCGCCCTGATGCTGCACGATCTCGCCGGTGGCGACGAAGCCCAGCTTTTCGTAAAGCGGCAGGCCGTCCTTCGTGGCGACCAGCAGGCAGTCGCGGTCGCCCGCGCTTTCCAGCACCGCATTCATGAGCTTGCGCCCCAGCCCGCGGCCGCGCATGGATTCGTCCACGATGATCATATTGACGGTAGCGGTGGTGTCGCCGAACGGCGTCATCAGCGCGGTGCCGACCACACGGCCGTCCTCCAGCGCCGCCACGCCGCGGCTCAGCGCCAGCACCAGCTCCCAGTCCTCGCGGCGGTGCGGCCAGCCGGCCTGACGCGACAGCATGACGGCCCCGTCGAGATGGTCGGGCGTCATCGGTTCAAGGGAAATTTGCGATGCGGTCATAGTCCTATCCGGGCAGGTTTCCTATTGCTTGGAGGATAAGACGCGGCGGACAGCAGTTCCTCCCGACCAGCCCGTCCGCGCCATGGCTTTCGACTGTCGTTGCGCGCCGCCGCCGCATCTTATGCCGTCGGCGGACACCCCGTCGGGGCGAAGCGGTCCGCCGCCGCTCGTGTGGTGGATTTGAAGTTCCTGTCATTGGATGGCATCTGCGTTCAGGAACTTCAAATCCGTAAACCACACGAGATTCATAGGCTTATTAGTGTGGCTTCGAATCCGAAATTCGTTCGCAGCCTTGCTCCAAGGTGATACGAATTTCGGGTTCGCCACACTAGGCGGGCACAACTCTCTGCCAAAGCCGCATCGCGATACGGAACAATATGCTCCCGGCCCGCACGAAAGCAGTGATTAGTCCAGCGGGCGCTCATTATGATGATTGGATCGGTGCGCAACCCCGCCGCTGCATATGGGCATCACGAAGGACCAAGCCATGACCCAGTTCCGTCCCAAATATATCACGTTCGACTGCTACGGCACGCTGACCAATTTCCAGATGGCGGAAGCCGCGCGCGATCTTTACGGCAACCAGCTTTCCGAAGACCGGATGCTTCAGTTCATCCGCAATTTCGCCGCCTACCGGCTCGACGAGATTCTGGGCGACTGGAAGCCCTATAACGAAGTGGTCCACAACGCGATCGAGCGAACCTGCAAGAAGAACGGCGTGGCTTTCCGCGACGAGGACGCCCGCATGGTCTATGAGCGCGTTCCGACCTGGGGCCCGCATCCGGACGTGCCGGCGGGGCTTGCCAAGGTGGCGAAGGAGATCCCCCTCGTCATCCTCTCCAACGCCATGAACGAGCAGATCATGTCGAATGTCGAGAAGCTCGGCGCGCCGTTCCATGCCGTCTATACGGCGCAGCAGGCGCAGGCCTACAAGCCGCGGTTCCGCGCCTTCGAATATATGCTCGGCCAGCTCAACGCCAATCCGGAAGACATCCTGCACGTCTCCTCATCGTTCCGCTACGACCTGATGTCGGCGCACGATCTCGGCATCAAAAACAAGGTCTGGGTCAATCGCGGCCACGAGCCGGCCAATCCCTATTACGGCTATACCGAGATCAAGGATATTTCCGGTCTCGCCGGCGTGGTCGGTCTGTAATTTCATTGGACGCGCATTCCGGACATGGTTCCGGGATGCGCTTTTTCGGGATCAGGCAAGATGCAGTTCAAATCCTATTGGCAGGATACGATGCCGCCCTTCACGGGGGCGGAGAAAAATCCGCCGGAAGGCCATTACGACGTCGCCGTGATCGGCGGCGGCTTCACCGGCCTTTCGGCCGCGCTGCACCTTGCCAGGGCCGGCACGCGGGTGGCGGTGCTCGAAGCCCATCAGGTGGGTTTCGGCGCTTCCGGGCGCAATGGCGGCCATCTCAACAACGGCCTCGCGCACAGCTATCTGGCGGCCAAGCAGCATCTGGGCGCGGAACGGGCCAAGGCGCTCTATCGCGGTTTCGACGATTCCGTCGACGCCATCGAACGCATCGTGCGCGAGGAAAATATCGACTGCGCCTTCCGCCGGTCGGGCAAGCTGAAGCTCGCCTCCAAGCCCGCGCATTTCGACGCGCTGGCGCGCAATTTCGAGGCGCTTCATGCCGAGGTCGATCCCGACACCGCCCTGCTTCGGGCCGACGAGCTGGGGCCGGAAATCGGCGCGACCTGCTTCCACGGCGGCATGCTGTCGAAGAAGAGCGCGATGATGCATATGGGCCGCTATGTGAGTGGCCTCGCCGCGGCCGCAGTGCGGCACGGGGCGAAGATTTTCGAGAACACGCCCGTGACCGCACGCCGGCAGGATGGCGGCAGGATAGTGCTCGACACGCCGCGCGGTGCGGTGACGGCGGATACCGTGATCCTTGCCACCGGCGCCTATACGACCGATGCATTCGCTTATTTCCGCCGGCGCATCATCCCGGTCGGCAGCTTCATCATCGCCACGCGGCCGCTGACCGACAGCGAGATCGCCGCCACGCTGCCGGGCAACCGGACCTATGTGAATTCGATGAATATCGGCAATTATTTCCGCCTTGCACCCGACAAACGCCTGATTTTCGGCGGCCGGGCGCGTTTTTCCGCCACCTCCGACCAGCGCTCCGACGGCAAGAGCGGCGCGGTCCTGCGCGCGGCCATGCTGCGGACCTTCCCGCAGCTCGCCAAGGTCGAGATCGATTATTGCTGGGGCGGCCTCGTCGACATGACTGGGGACCGTTATCCGCGCGCGGGCTTCGCGGACGGGGTCTGGTACGCCATGGGCTATTCTGGCCATGGCGCGCAAATGTCGACGCAGATGGGAATCTATCTGGCCGACGCCATATTGGGGCGCGGCGACCGCAACCCGGTATCGGGCCTCGAATGGACAACCATTCCGGGCTATTCCGGAAAGCCGTGGTTCCTGCCGCTGGTCGGCCTCTATTACAAGATGCTCGACAAGATCCAGTGACCGGCTTTCAGAGCGGTTCCTGTTTGAGCGAAATCGTTGGAACCGCTCTATCTCTTTGTTTTTACGCATTTCCGAACGCATCGAAGAAGGATCAGAAATCAGTCCACTGGACTGATTTCCCTGCGGAGGCGCTCCGCACTTTTGCTGGAAATGCTTCAGTGGAGGAGGACGGTCCCGGCGGCTGCGCCGGGACCGTTTTTATTTCAGGCCCTCAGAGCCCGCCGACATGGAGTGTTTTGACTTCGAGATATTCCTCGATGCCGAGGTGAGATCCCTCGCGGCCGAGGCCGGACTGCTTGACGCCGCCGAAGGGCGCGACCTCGGTGGAGATGAGGCCGGTGTTGAGACCGACCATGCCGAACTCCAGCGCCTCCGCCACGCGCCACGAGCGGCTCAGGCTCTGCGTGTAGAAATAGGCGGCGAGGCCGAAGGGCGTGCCGTTGGCAATCGCGATCGCCTCCTCTTCCTTC
>MKVZ01000004.1:0-29060 GCA_001898995.1 Rhizobiales bacterium 63-22
CGGCTACTTCTACATCCCCGGCACCGAAACCTGCCTGCGCGTCGGCGGCTTCGTCCGTTACGACCTGCGTGGCGGCGGCAGTGCCTATGGTCAGAATGACCGCAGGGGTTGGGACGGCAACGGCCGTTTTGCGCTCCGGACCTGGACCGGTTCGGAAACCGAACTCGGCACCCTGAAGACGTTCACCGAAACGCGCTTCAACTGGGCCCAGAACAATTCGCGGCATGACGACTTCTATGGCAACAGCAGCCAGGCCACCGTGCTCGAATTCGCGTACATTCAGCTCGGCGGCCTGCGCGTCGGTCTCGACGAGTCGGAATTCCATGAATTCACCGGCTACCTCGGCGACATGGTCAACGACGACGTGATCTCTGCCGGTTCCTATCGCACCGCCAAGATTTCTTACACCTTCAACGGCGGCAACGGCTTCTCGGCTGTGATCGCGCTGGAACAGGGCGGCTACAACGACGGCGGCATTGGCTTCTCGGGTGCCGGCGGTCGTCATCTCTATGGTAATAGCTACGTGATCGACGGCTATACGCCGGATATCGTCGGCGGCCTGAAGTACGAAGGCGGCTGGGGCAAGATCGCCGGCGTCGTGGCTTACGACTCCGTCATCAAGGGCGTATCCGCCAAGGTTCGCGGCGACGTGAACATCACCGACAAGTTCTCCGCCTGGTTGCAGGGCGCCTGGTCGCAGAAGTCGACCTGGGATCAGAACTACGGCCAGTGGGGCGGCAAGTGGGCTGTCTGGGGCGGCTTCAAGTACAAGGTTACCCCCAAGGCTGCCTTCAACCTTCAGGCCGCGCATGACGACTGGGGCAAGACCACTCTCGGTGCGAACGTTGCCTACGAAATCGTTCCGGGCTTCACGATCACCCCGGAAGTTTCCTGGTCGCACATCAGCAACAAGTGGAACAACGAATACTACGCCGGCACTCCTTACCTCAAGAAGGACGCCATCGAAGGTATCGTCCGCTTCCAGCGCTCGTTCTAATCGGATCGACGCTTGAACAAATGAACGCCAACGGGAAACCGTTGGCGTTCACGTTTCCAGAAACAGCGTTCACGCAGATGTGAAGCGGTCCGTCCGAGGCGGAAATTTCGGCAGGGCCGACCTATGAAGGGAGTGGCCGGGACAAAAAATTAGAGGGGAAACCTGGGGGATCTGAAAGGGTCGGACCGTGTTCCTCGATAAAATTAGCTCGCTTATCTTGTGCAATTACAATTTTTTCATTAGCTGTGTGTCCCACGAGAATTTCGAGGGCGCGCGGTGATGGCGTTTGGCGACTTGAAAGTAGAGGCGGGCGAGGCCTACAAACCGCTTGTCGACTACAATCTGAAATATACGACCGGCAAAACATCGGCCCACCGGCTCGTCGAGCAATACTCCGTCGCCGAACTGACAGGCAAATATATCAACATCCTTTGGGATGACGGGTCGCACAAATATAATGTGAGATCGTTCCTCGGCGAGATCGACGAGATTCTGAAAGGCGAACGCTTTTCGGGTTTCGATCAGGAAATGCTCGATTCCCTCATCGGTGCGCTTCGTGAGCGCGGCAACAGTAATGCGACCATCAACAGAAAGATGGCCGCGCTGGCCAAGCTGCTGCGGAAGGCGCACAAAATGGGGGAAATCTATAATCTGCCGGAATTCGTTCGGCAGAAAGAACGGGTGGGACGCATCCGCTTCCTCGAGTATGAAGAGGAAAAGCGCCTGTTCGCGGCGATACAGAAGCGCTGCGAGAACAGTTTCCGGCTCTGCGTGTTCCTGGTCGATACGGGCTGCCGCCTCGGTGAGGCCATCGGCCTGACCTGGAACGACATTCAGGATCGTCGCGTAACCTTCTGGCTCACCAAATCCAACCGCAGCCGCACGGTTCCCCTCACCCGCCGCGCCCGCAAGGCATCGCATGTTCCGCATGAGCGGCTCAAGGGACCGTTCTCCATGCTGACGCAGGTCCGTTTCCGCCAGATATGGAACGAGGCCAAGATCGAGGTCGGGCTTGGCGCGGACGATCAGGTGGTGCCGCACATCCTGCGTCACACCTGCGCCTCGCGGCTGGTGCGCGGCGGTATCGACATCCGCCGCGTGCAGATGTGGCTTGGCCATCAGACGCTGCAAATGACCATGCGATACGCGCATCTGGCGACACACGATCTGGATTCCTGCGTCAAGGTGCTGGAGATTCATTAGATCATCCGGCCTGATTCAATCGGCAACGTGTTCTATCCATTTGTTTTCGTCGCATTTATGCGGCGTCAAATATTTCCACTCGGCTGCGAAATGCTTTAGTGTCGGCGCAAAGCAACCGGCACCGGACAGCATCATGGTATCGCCCCGCCTCACACCTCTCGTCGAAAGCCTGCCGTCGACCGTACCGTTCACCGGCCCCGAAACGCTGGAACTGCGACGCGGGCGGCCTTTCAAGGCACGCATCGGCGCGAACGAGAGCAGTTTCGGCCCCGCGCCTTCGGTGATCGAGGCGATGCGGCGCGAAGCCACCGAGGTCTGGAAATACGGCGACCCGGAAAACTATGAACTGCGCCATGCACTTGCCGGCCATCATGGGGTAAAGGCGGAAAACATCATGCCCGGCGCTGGCGTCGACGCTCTGCTCGGCCTTACCGTGCGCCAATATGTGCGCGAGGGCGACAAGGTCATCAATTCCCTCGGCGGCTATCCGACCTTCAATTATCATGTGACAGGCTATGGCGGCGCGCTCGTCACGGTGCCCTATCGCCATGACAGGGCCGATCTCGATGCCCTTCTCGATGCGGCGCGGCGCGAAAAGCCGGCGCTGCTCTATCTCGCCAACCCCGACAATCCGATGGGAAGCTGGCACGACGGCGCGGATATCGTGACCTTCGTCGAGCGCCTGCCGGAAACGACCATGCTCATTCTCGACGAGGCCTATTGCGAGACCGGACCGGCCTCGGCTTTCCCGGCCTTCGATGTGGCGCGGCCCAATCTGCTGCGTATGCGCACCTTTTCCAAGGCTTACGGACTGGCCGGCATACGCTGCGGCTATGCCATCGGCAACGCCACGGCGATTCGCGCCTTCGACAAGGTGCGCGACCATTTCGCCGTGAACCGCATGGCGCAAGCTGCGGCGCTGGCCGCGCTGAAGGATCAAGCCTATCTGACCGAAGTGGTCGGCAAAATCCGTGCCGGCCGCGACCGCATCGCGGCGATCGCCGCCGCCAACGGCCTGACCGCCCTGCCCTCGGCGACCAATTTCGTCACGGTCGATTGCGGGCGTGACGGCGCTTTCTCCACAGCCGTGCTGGAAGAACTGGCTGCACGCGATATCTTCGTACGCAAACCCGGCGCGCCGGTGCTCGACCGTTGCATCCGGGTCAGCGTCGGCGTGGACGAGCAGCTCGATCTCTTCGCGGCCGCCCTGCCCGAAGCCCTCCAAAGCGCACGGGCCCTGGTCAAAACCAGAGAATCCGCCTGAAACATTTTCGAGGTTAAGCAGGTCATGCAGATTTCATCGAATAACGGCGCGCGCAATCGCCTTTTCGGCGTGCTTGGGGGCCTGAGCGGCGCCTTGGGCATGGTGGCCTATGCAGGTGCTGCCCATGGCGGCGGCGCTTATCTCGGCACCATTGCGCCGCTGCTGCTCGGCCATGCGCCTGTCTTGCTGGTTCTGTCGTTGATCGCGCCGGGCAACCGCGCCGCGCAGATCGGCGGCGCGCTCATCATCGTCGGCCTCGTGCTATTCTGCGGCGATCTCGAAATGCGCGACCTGAACGGCGACCGCCTGTTTCCCTTCGCAGCGCCCACCGGCGGAACGGCCATGATTCTCGGCTGGCTCTCAGTGGCGCTGGCCGGGTTTTTCCCGCATAAAAAGTAAAAGGGGCCGCGAAGGCCCCTATAGAGCACCGATCTGATGAGATCAGATCGGTGCTCTATCTATTTGTTCTCGCTGCATTTATGCGACGCCAAATGTTCCATTTGGCTGCAAAATGCTCTTATCAAAGCACGTTTCGATCCGATCAGGACTTGCCCTTCAGGCGCGCGTTGCAGAGGCTGTAATAGCCGCCACCCTTCTGGATCCACTTGAGGCCGCCGAGACCGTTGGAGTCTTTCAGCGCGTGATATTGATCAAGGCAGGTATGCATACGCGCCTTGCCGGCCGATTCAGAGGCATATTTCGGGGAAACCGCGGACGGGAAACGCACGCCCGCCGGGGCAACGGTCGTCGGGGCCGGCGGTTCGGTATTGCCGTCTGAAGTCGAAGCGACCGGATCGGCGCCCGGACCGCATTCCGCCTTGCGGAAATCGTTCCACTTCATGCCGTTGAGGGTACCGGCCTCCTTGGCGCTCTTGTACTTGGCGCTGCACTGCTTGCTGGTGAGGCCCGAGCCCGTGGCAGCGGAAGAGGCGCTCTTTGCAGCCGGCGCGGCCGCCTTGGGCGCAGCCGGAGCGGCGGCAGGAGCCGCAGCCGCGCCATCGCCGCACTGGGCCTTGCGGAAATCGTTCCACTTCATGCCGCCGAGCGTATTGGATTCCTTGGCCGCCTTGTACTTGGCGCTGCATTCCTTCATCGTCAGCGCGTTCGCCGGCGATGAAAAGGCGAAAGCCGTCGCACCCATGATGATGGCGGCACCGGCCATGGCCGTGATGGTTCGAATGGACATTGCGTCACTCCCTGTCGAAGACTGTCCTTTCGATCGCCCGGCACCGCAACCGTGCCGGCGACCCGTTCATTCACAACGATCCCGAAACCGTTTCGGGATCATATGGACACAGAGAAAAAAGACCGCGCTTTTCTCGCTCGGTCTCCTTTTCCATACCAACATTGCCTTCTTCAAAGTTGACTGTCAATCGTGCGATCAATATTACACATCGCTTCAATACAATTTTTCTAACGATCTTTCTTTGGCCGTTATGTTCAGACACACGCCGGAAAGTAGAAAGAGAGTAGTTCATCCCGCAGGTCCGGTTTTTATTCGGATCTGCGTAGCAAGTTCAAAGAAAATGGAAGTGATTCGCGAATTATTGAACATAATTCCAGCGAAACTGTGATTGCACCGCGCAACGGTTCAGTGTGCGGTCATCCATTCGCGCGCGCCGCGCAGCGCAGCGGCCAACTCGGTCTTGCTCATCGTCGCCGCCACCTGATTGCGCATGCGCGCCGCTTTTTCATTGCCGCGGATAGCTGCGATGTTGAGCCATTTATGCGCCTCGATCACATCGATCTCGCAATCGCGGCCGATCGCATATTTCAGCCCCATTTCGAGCAGGATGCGATCCTGTGGACCGGTCATTGCCTTATGCGTGAAGCTTTCGAACTGTGCCATTTCTCTTGTCCCTGTCAAATCCGAGAACCGTCCGCTCTTTGCCTTCGTGGGCCGGTTTCCCGGTGCCTGAAGCCGTCGGATCTGTCGTTCCGTTCATGATCCCGAAGATAGAGGACAGGGCTGAAATGCACGTTAAACCAGATGCTTAACAGGCGACCAACGAAAACTGAACAGGGGGTAAAGTTGGGATTCCATTAAACATCCAAGCCTTGGCGGCAGCAGGATTTTTCCAAAAATTCGCCACAATCGCGCCGGGCCGCATGAAACCCTATGCTAACCATGGAACAAGCCGTCATGCGAAGCCGGAACCCGCCTGCATCCGGCACATGGAGCATCGGACCGAAAAGTGGGAACCGTCTTCGCGGGGAAATCCGATGCTTAAATACAAAGATGGATCGTCACAATGCACCTGATAAGGCGCACGACGATCCAAGGCAGCGGAGCCTACAGATTCCCTCTTCCGCGTTCGCACAAACTCGTTTACGTTTACGTACGCGTAAATATTTTGACGTGTGAAAGACGAATGGGGAGGAATGAATGATCCGTAGTCTTGTTCTGGGAACGATGCTCGCCGCCGCCCTCGCAACCCCTGCGCTTGCGGAAGAAGGCATCGTCGGCAAATGGAAGCGGCCGAACGGTACCGTCGTTGCCTATGCGGCCTGCGGCGCCGGCAAATTCTGCGGCACGGTCCTGACGGGAAAATTCAAGGGGCAGGCCTTCAGCACGATGTCCGGCAAGGAGGGCAGCTACAAAGGCGAGGTCAACAAGCTCGACGAGGGCAAGACCTATAGCGGCAAGGCTTCCGTCAAGGGTAATACGCTGTTGCTGTCAGGCTGCGTGCTCGGCGGGTTGATCTGCAAGAGCGAGAACCTGACGCGCGATTGAAGCCGCCGCCGGAATAAGCCTGAATAAAAAAGGGCGGCTCGCGCCGCCCGTCTTCATGCTCGATCAGCGCGCCTTCTGGCCGAAAAGAATCTTGCGTTCTTCTTCCTTGTCGGCGGAGGTGTTGGCGCGCTCGCGTTCTTCCTTGCCCAGAGCCAGACCACGCTGCACCGCCGGACGCGCATTCATGGCCTGATGCCAGCGCTTGAGATTGGGAAAATCGTCGAGGTTCTGCTCGAAGTTTTTATAGGCGTTGACCCAGCCGATGCAGGCCATGTCGGCGATGGAATAGTCGCCCGCAATATAGTCGCGGCCTTCGAGCCGCCTGTCGAGGACGCCATAGAGGCGGTTGACCTCGTTGGTGTAGCGGTCGATGCCGTACTGGATCTTTTCCGGCGCATAGTTGCGGAAATGGCCGGCCTGCCCGGACATCGGCCCCAGCCCGCCCATCTGCCACATCAGCCATTCCTCCACTTCGACGCGCTTGCGCTCGTCCGTGGGATAGAATTTGCCGAATTTACGGCCGAGATATTGCAGGATGGCGCCGGATTCGAACACCGAGATCGGCGCGCCGCCCGGCCCTTCGGGGTCGACGATGGCCGGCATGCGGTTGTTGGGCGAAATCCTGAGAAAATCGGGCTGGAACTGCTCACCCTTGCCGATATTGACATATTTCACCGCGTAGGGAACGCCCAGTTCCTCCAGCATGATGCTGATCTTGAAGCCGTTCGGCGTCGGCCAGTAATAAAGCTCGATGGGTTTGGTCTGTCCGGCCATGGGGGTCTCCGTTCATCCGGAAATGAGATGGGGGCGGGATCAATTCCGCCCTGCGATGGGGAAAAGATAAGCTCCCCGTCATCCCGTGCAAGCCGCAGATCGGTTAAGCCTTCATCAATAAATTTGAACCGCCTGTGAATGCAGCCCTCAGCGTCCGTTCAGCCGAGCCCGCTACACTCGAGGGCAGTCTTTTGAAACGGGGGCTATCATGCTGCTTCGACGCATAACCATCACATGGCTGACCATTGCCGGTATCGCCGCCATCGCAGGGGTGTTCGTGGACGGGAGATATACGGTCTATCGCGACCGCCACGCGTTTGGCGCGCTAGAGCATCGAACCGAAAAGTGGGAGCCGGTTTTAGGATCATCCGATGCTCAAACAACAAGATAGATCGTCCCAATGCGCCTGATAAGGCGCACTACGATCTCACGCCGCCGCAGTTGCGGCCATAAGCCATTCATCCTTCTATAGAAGTCATTCCACGGTCATGGAACCTGCTATAGTGGGGATCATGACAGAACGAATCGAAACACCCTTCCTGAATGCGATCAAGACACCGCCGTCCGTCGCTGCGCACAGTTTCACCGATGCGGAGGCCGCCGTCGCGGCCCTGCGAACGCTTTACGACCGCAACACCGCTTTCCTGCGCGACGCTTTCGAGAAAGTGGCGCGCGGCGAGGTGGCGCCGCAGCGTTATCGCGCCTACTATCCCGAAATCTGCATTTCCACGTCGAGCTTCGCCCACGTGGATACGCGGCTTGCCTATGGCCATGTCTCGACGCCCGGCGACTATTCGGCCACCATCACCCGGCCGGACCTGTTCAGACACTATCTCGTCGAGCAGATTCGCCTTCTGGTGCGCAATCACGGTGTCAGCGTGATGGTGCGCGAATCCTCGACGCCAATCCCGATCCATTTCGCCTTCATGGAAGGCACCTATGTCGAGGCTTCGGTGGCGAACGCCTTCGCCTACCCGTTGCGCGATCTCTTCGACGTGCCGGACCTCGCCGCCACCGACGACAAGATCGTCAATGCCGATTACGAGCCTGCTCCCGGCGAGCCGATGCCGCTCGCGCCCTTCACGGCGCAGCGCGTTGATTATTCGCTGCACCGGCTCGCCCATTACACGGCCACCAGCCCGCAACATTTCCAGAACTTCGTGCTGTTCACCAACTACCAGTTCTATGTGGACGAGTTCTGCGACTATGCGCGCCGGCTGATGGCGGAAGGCGGAGGCGGCTACACGCAGTTCGTGGAACCGGGCAACCTCGTCACCCGCGCCGGCGAGACGGCGCCGACCGGCGGTGCCGCGCCGCGCCTGCCGCAAATGCCTGCCTACCACCTCCAGCGGGCCGACCGCTCCGGCATCACCATGGTCAATATCGGCGTCGGCCCGTCCAACGCCAAGACCATCACCGACCATATCGCCGTGCTGCGCCCGCACGCATGGCTGATGCTCGGCCATTGCGCGGGCCTTCGCAACAGCCAGCAGCTTGGCGATTACGTGCTGGCGCATGCCTATATGCGCGAGGACCATGTGCTGGACGACGACCTGCCGGTCTGGGTGCCGCTGCCCGCGCTGGCCGAAATCCAGGTGGCGCTGGAAGAGGCGGTGGAAGAAATCACCGGCCTGCAAGGCTACGACCTCAAGCGCATCATGCGCACCGGCACGGTGGCCACCATCGACAACCGCAACTGGGAACTGCGCGACCAGCGCGGGCCCGTACAGCGGCTTTCGCAGGCGCGCGCGGTGGCGCTGGACATGGAATCGGCCACCATCGCCGCCAACGGCTTCCGTTTCCGCGTGCCCTACGGCACCCTGCTCTGCGTTTCGGACAAGCCGCTGCACGGCGAGTTGAAACTGCCGGGCATGGCGACGGATTTCTACAAGCGGCAGGTGGCGCAGCATCTGCGCATCGGCATCCGCGCCGTGGAGAAGATCGCCGCCATGCCGGACGAGCGGCTGCATTCGCGGAAATTGCGCAGCTTTTACGAGACGGCATTTCAGTAGGAAAACGGGCGTCGGCGCTGCCGCTTCAAGTCGAGCCGGGCATACCCGCCTATTTTCCCGCCCCCCGGGCGTGCTTCCATCATCGCGCCGCATTCTGGCGCATAGTCGCACGGCATGACGAAATCCCGGCTCCCTTTCCTCCTGCTTCTTGCCGCCGTGCTGGCCTCGGTGCCGCTCGTGCTGGGTTTTCTCGGTCCGCTGCATCCTTTCTTCGATGCGTTTTCGCATCTCCGCGTCCATCTCTCCGTGCTGATGGCGCTGCTCGCCCTGCCGCTGCTTTTCACGCCGCTGCGGCGCGAGGGTGCAATGGTGCTGCTTCTGGCGATTACCGCCTTCGGTACCACCTTTTCCGGCACGTCTGCCCTCTTCGGCGCAACTGCGGGCGCACAAACGCAAGCCGCCCCAGGAGCGCGCTACAGCCTCGTGCAGATCAACCTGCGCTACGACAACCCGCACCCCAAGCGCGTGCTGCGGATGATCGCGCAGGAAAAGCCGGATATCGTCACCTATGAGGAAGCAGGCGACGAATGGAACCGGTGGCTGGACATCCTGAAGGGCCGCTACCCCTATCGCCTGCATTGCCGCAAGGATTCCGATCCGCATATAGACGGCGTCGGCATCTTGTCGCGCCGCCCGTTCAGCGATGGCAGCAAGCCGACCTGCGTCGGCGACGGACTTCTGGCCATGGCGGCGGTCGATTTCGGCGGAACCAGCGTCAACGTGGCGGCGCTGCATTCGCCCCTGCCATGGCCCTACGGACAGTCGCAGGCGCTCGACACCGCCGCATCGCAATTGCAGCCGTTGAAAGGGCCGACCATCATTGCGGGCGATTTCAATGCCGTTCCATGGAGCGCCGCCGTCCGGCGCATCGAGGCAACGACCGGAACACACGCCATCAGGGGCATAGGCGGAAGCTGGTTTCCGTTCTTCCTGCCTGTCAAGTGGGCGCCAGTGCTCGGCTTCCATATCGACCAGATTTTCGTGGACAGCGATATTCTCGCGCCAAAAGCCGCCACACGCGAGGATGCCGGGTCGGACCATCTGCCGGTGCGGCTCGATTTTTCCGTGCCGCCGCCGGTGCGGCCGGACGAGGACCAGCCGCAACGGCAGCAGGCCATGGCACAGTAAAAAAGCGGCCCGAAGGCCGCTTTTTTACATATTCACATAGACGGGACCTTCGCCGCCTTGTGGTGGCACCCAGTTGATGTTCTGGTTGGGGTCCTTGATATCGCAGGTCTTGCAGTGCACGCAGTTCTGCGCGTTGATGACGAAGCGCACATCATTCGCGCTCGGATCGGCGGCCGAGTTGCCATCCTTGTCCACCCATTCATAGACGCCCGCCGGGCAGTAGCGCGTCGAGGGGCCGGCAAAGACATCGTGCTCCGAGGTCTTCTGCAATTCCATGTCGCGCACCTGCAGGTGGATCGGCTCGTTCTCGTCGTGATTGGTGTTGGACAGGAACACCGACGACAGGCGGTCGAAGGTCAGCACGCCGTCGGGCTTCGGATAGTCGATCTTCGTATATTTCGCCGCCGGCTCCAGTGACTGCGCGTCGGTCTTGCCGTGCTTGAGCGTGCCGAAGAAGGAGAAGCCGAAAAGCTGGTTGGTCCACATGTCCAGCCCGCCCAGCGCGATGCCGATCGCCGTGCCGAAGCGCGACCAGAGCGGCTTGACGTTGCGCACGCGCTTCAGGTCCTTGCCGATGGCGCTCGAACGCCATTCGTTCTCGATCGCGACCGGCTCGTCGTTGGCGCGGCCTGCAGCGATGGCTTCCGCCAGCTTGTCGGCGGCCAGAATGCCCGACAGGACCGCGTTGTGGCTGCCCTTGATGCGCGGCACGTTGACGAAGCCCGCCGAACAGCCGATCAGCGCGCCGCCGGGGAAGCTGAGCTTCGGCACCGACTGGAAGCCGCCCTCGGTGATGGCGCGCGCGCCGTAGGAGAGCCGCTTGCCGCCCTCGAAGGTGTCGCGGATCGCCGGATGCGTCTTGAAGCGCTGGAACTCCTCGAAGGGCGACAGGTACGGGTTCTTGTAGTTGAGGTGCAGCACGAAGCCCACCGCGACCATATTGTCCTCGAGGTGGTAGAGGAACGAGCCGCCGCCCGTCTTCATGTCGAGCGGCCAGCCGAAGGAGTGCTGGACGAGGCCCGGCCTGTGCTTCGACGGGTCGACCTGCCACAGCTCTTTCAGCCCGATGCCGAATTTGCCCGGCTCGCGGCCTTCGTCCAGCCTGAACTTCGCGATGAGCTGCTTGGCGAGCGAGCCGCGCGCGCCCTCGCCGATCAGCGTGTATTTGCCAAGCAGCGCCATGCCGCGGGTGTAGTTGGGGCCGTGCGTGCCGTCGCGCTCGACGCCCATGTCGCCGGTGGCGACACCGATCACGGCGCCCTCGTCGTTATAAAGCACCTCCGTCGCGGCGAAGCCCGGATAAATCTCGACGCCCAGCTCTTCCGCCTTCGTTCCCAGCCAGCGGCAGACATTGCCGAGCGAGACGATGTAATTGCCGTGATTGTTCATCAAAGGCGGCATGGCGAAATTGGGCAGGCGGATCGAGCCGGCGGGCCCCAAAAACAGGAAATGGTCGTCCGTCACCGGGGTCTTGAAGGGGTGGCCCTCCTCCTCGCGCCAGCCGGGCAGGAGCGCGTCGATGCCGACCGGATCGACCACCGCGCCCGACAGTATATGCGCGCCGACCTCCCCGCCCTTCTCAAGCACCACGACGGAAAGCTCGGGATTGACCTGCTTGAGCCGGATCGCGGCCGCGAGGCCCGCAGGACCCGCGCCGACAATTACAACGTCAAACTCCATGCTCTCGCGTTCGGGGAGCTCCTGGCTTGCAGCTTCTGGGGCTTCAGACATTCATCCCTCCGTCTGGCGTCGTGGTCCGTCAATACCGCGCCGCCCGTGATGTATCCAATCGTATTTCCGCATGATCCTATCGCGATCGGCTATGGGCCGCCGCAGATCCGGGAACGGATTCATGCTCCCATATTTCGCCTCTACCCTGTCGCAGAGTTCCGCACTGTCGCAAATGCGTCCAATTGTCCAAGATCAGCGCCCATCCCTCCCCTAATTTGTACATTAACGTAAACGTCAAATCCAGCCCTTGTCCCGCCGCAGGAACGGCGATACGGAAAAAGCGGTATCCGCTCTTGCATTCGCCGCCAAAATTCGCCACCTCAACGGGTGAGGTAAAACAATGACCGATGGCCGCGAGACGCTGGATATGGAAGGCCTGCTCCGCTTCTATGCGGAAGCGGGCTTCGACGCGCCGCTTTCCGATATGCCCGTGGATCGCTTCGCCGAGGGCGAGCGCGGCGCCACGCCGCCTGCGCCCCGACCCGCCCCCCAATCTGCCCCTCCGGCCGAAAACCGCGAACCACCGGCCCGGCCTTCCCCCTCCCCGGTCTCTACGCCGGCCGGCAAGCCCGTGCAGGCGGCAACCGATCTGCCGGACAATGGGCAGATCGCGCTGGCGCGGGAAGCGGCCTCGCAGGCCCGGACGCTGGAGGAACTGCGCGAGAAGCTTGCCGCCTTCGACGGCTGCGCGCTGAAATTCACCGCCAAGCATCTCTGCTTCGCCGATGGCGACCCGTCCTCGCCGGTCATGTTCATCGGCGAGGCGCCGGGCCGTGACGAGGACATGGAGGGCCTGCCTTTCGTCGGGCGTTCCGGCCAGTTGCTCAACAGGATGATCGAGGCGATCGGCCTGAAACGCGACAAGGTCTATGTCGCCAACACCATTCCGTGGCGGCCGCCGGGCAACCGCACGCCGACGCCGCTGGAGACCGAGCTTTGCCGCCCCTTCATTGAGCGGCAGATCGAACTGGCCGGGCCGAAGCTGCTGGTCGCGCTGGGCGGCCCCGCCGCCAAGGCGCTGACGGGGGCCAGCGAGGGCATATTGCGGCTTCGGGGCAACTGGAAGCTTCATCGCACGCCCTCGGGCATGGAAATTCCGGTCATGCCGACGCTGCATCCGGCCTATCTCCTGCGCACGCCGGCGCAGAAACGCCTCGCATGGCGCGATTTTCTGGCGGTGCGGCTGAGGCTGGATGAACTAGTGGAACGAATTTGACATCTGCCTTCCATTCGACATAGGGCGAGGAGCAAATGTCAAATTCAAAAGTTCCACTAGATAATCAAAAAGTTACTAGTGGTTTTTTCGATTCTGACATTTGCTCCTGCGCTTGTATCAAACGGGTGCAAATGTCAGAATCAAACCACTAGCCGGTTGATATCGTCGTTTTGCGCGGATACGGACATATGCGCGTCATCAATATGCCGCAAAACCGACCCGATCCGCCGTCAACAGGCTGGCAACGCCGCGGCAAACCGCCCTATTTCTTTGTTTTTACGCATTCCAGGTTCCTTTCCGGAGAAAACCATGGCCGGCCAGCTCCTACCCATCGCTGCCCTGCTCGCAAGCACCTTCCTGATGCTGCTCGCCGGCGGCCTGGCGGGCATTCTCCTGCCGCTCAGGGCCGGCATGGAGGGCTGGTCCACCACCACCATCGGCTGGATGGGCACGAGTTATTCGCTGGCCTTCACCATCGGCTGCATCGTGGTGCCGCATCTGGTGCGGCGCGTCGGCCATGTGCGCGTCTTCTCCGCCCTGCTGGCGCTTCTGTCGATGGCGCTGCTCTTCCACGCGCTCATGGTACGGCCCGTCGCATGGATGGCGTTTCGCGGCGTTGCTGGCTTTTCGCTCGCTGGCAGCTACATGATCATCGAAAGCTGGCTCAACGAGCGTGTGACCAATGAATCGCGCGGACGCATCTTCTCGATCTACATGATCATCACCATGCTCGGCCTGCTCTGCGGGCAGTATATCCTGCCCTTCGGCGATGCGGCCACGCAGACGCTGTTCATCATCTGCGCCATCATCTATGCCAGCGCCCTGCTGCCGACCGCGCTTTCCAGCGCGCAATCACCCAATCCGCTGACGCAGGTGTCGCTCGACCTCAAGGGTCTCTATCGCCGCTCGCCCGCCGCTGCCGTCGGCTCGCTCATCGCGGGCATCGTGGCCGGCACATGGAACTTCCTCGCCGCCATCTATGGCGAGCGCAACGGGCTTTCCACCTTCGGCATCGCCACCATGCTGGCCGCGGCCATGGTCGGCGGCGCGCTTTTCCAGTATCCGCTGGGACGGGCCTCTGACATGGTGGACCGCCGCTACGTCATGGTGATGGCCGGCATCATCGGCCTCGTGCTGTCGCTCGCCATGCTGATCATCCACCCCACCTCGCCCTGGGCGCTCTATACGATGATGTTTCTGTTCGGCTCGGTGCTCTACCCGATCTACAGCCTCAACGTGGCGCACGCCAACGACTATGCCGACGCCAGCGAATTCGTGAAAATTTCCGGCGGGCTGCTCATCATCTACGGTGCCGGCAGCGTGATCGGCCCGGCGCTGGCCGGCCCTTTGATGGATACTGTCGGCGCGCCCGGCTTCTTCATCGTCATGGCGGCTTCCTATGCGGTCTATGGCGCATATGCCTACTGGCGCATCCGCACGCGCCAGCGCCCCGCCGTCAGCGACCAGAAGACCGAATACAAGTTCCATGCATCGGACGGCCGCTCCACGCCCGAAACGATGCAACTCGACCCGCGCGCCGAAAACCCGCAGGGATAGCCGTTCCGGCTCGCGCTTCTTGTCGTCCTGCCGAAAGAAAGCTAGGACTGCTTCATCTCTCTGGAGCGGTTCCTGTTTTCACGGAATCGGGAACCCGCTCTATTTCTTTGTTTTTACGCATTATCCTACGCGAAACCGCTTCGTACTTTCGCTGGAAATGCTCTAAGCACCGCAGAAAGAGCCGCCATGCGCACCGAAACCGGCCAGACCTTCCGCCTAGAGGACTATCGCCCGACGCCCTACGCCATCCCGGAAACGCGGCTCGATTTCATGCTCGAACCGGAGCGGACATTCGTGCGCGCCGAACTTGTGATCGAGCGCCGTCCCGGCACGCCTCCCGGCACGCCGCTGGTCCTCGACGGCGACGACCTGAAGCTCGTGCGTCTCGCCGTGGACGGCAGGCCGCTCGCGGCGAACGGCTATACGGCGTCGCCCGACCAGCTCACCGTCAGCGACCTGCCGCAGGACGGACGCTTCACGCTCGAAATCGTCACGGAAGTGAATCCCGCGACCAATCGCCAGCTTTCGGGTCTCTACCGCTCCAGCGGCGTCTATTGCACGCAATGCGAGGCGGAGGGCTTCCGCCGCATCACCTATTATTACGACCGCCCGGACGTGCTTTCCGTCTATACGGTACGGTTGGAGGCGGAGCGCGAGGCCGCGCCCATCCTTCTCTCCAACGGCAATCCCATCGAAAGTGGGCCGATCGAAAGCGACGCAGTCGCGGGCAGCCCGGACCGGCACTATGCCGTCTGGCACGACCCGCATCCGAAGCCGTCCTATCTGTTCGCGCTCGTCGCCGGTTCGCTCGGCGTGGTGAAGGACCATTTCACCACCCGCTCAAGCCGCCCGGTCGATCTCGCCATTTATGTCGAGCACGGCAAGGAGGGCCGCGCGCGCTACGCCATGGATGCGCTGAAGCGTTCCATGCGCTGGGACGAGGAGAAGTTCGGCCGCGAATACGATCTCGACGTGTTCAACATCGTCGCCGTGTCGGATTTCAACATGGGCGCGATGGAGAACAAGGGCCTCAACGTCTTCAACGACAAATATGTGCTGGCCGACCCGGAAACCGCCACCGACATCGATTATGCCGGCATCGAAGCGGTGATCGCGCATGAATATTTCCACAACTGGACCGGCAACCGCATCACCTGCCGCGACTGGTTCCAGCTCTGCCTCAAGGAAGGGCTGACCGTCTATCGCGACCACGAATTTTCCGCCGACCAGCGCTCGCGGCCCGTGAAGCGCATCGCGGAAGTGAAGCTCCTGAAAGCGCAGCAGTTCCCGGAGGATGCCGGGCCGCTCGCCCATCCGGTGCGCCCGCGCGAATATCGCGAAATCAACAATTTCTACACGGCGACCGTCTATGAGAAGGGCTCGGAAGTGGTGCGCATGATCCGCACCATCATCGGGCCGGACCTGTTCCGCAAGGGCATGGACCTTTATTTCGAGCGCCATGACGGCGAGGCCGCGACCATCGAGGATTTCATCAAGGTCTTCGAGGATGTGTCGGGCGAGGATCTTACGCAATTCGCGCTGTGGTACGATCAGGCCGGGACGCCGAGGGTCGATGCCGAATTCCGGTATGACGCCGGCGCGCAGACCTTCACCATTCACCTGCGCCAGTCGCTCGGCCCCACGCCCGGCCAGCCGGCGAAGAAGCCGATGCATATCCCCATCGCCTTCGGCCTCGTCGGGCCGGACGGCAGGGATATGGCGCCGGCCTCCGTCGAAGGCGGCGACGTGCGCCATGACGTGATCCACCTGCGCCGCGCATCCGAGACCATCAATTTCCACGGCATCGCCGTGCGCCCCGTTCCCTCGCTGCTGCGCGGCTTTTCCGCGCCGGTGAACCTGAACGCGCCGCTTGGGGCGGAGGACCGCAGCTTCCTCGCCCTCAACGACAGCGATCCGGTGGCGCGCTGGCAGGCCATGACCGGCATCTTTATGGAGGGGCTGCTGGACGGCGCCAAGCGCGTGCGCGGCGGCCACAGGCCCGAAACCGATGCGAAGATCGTGGAACTGGCAGGCCGCGTCGCCGCCGACGAAAGCCTCGATCCGGCCTTCCGCGCGCTCTGCCTCACCCTGCCCAGCGAAAGCGACATCGCCCGCGAGACCGGCGACAATGTCGATCCCGACGCGATCTTCGCAAGCCGCAACCACATGATCGGTGCCATCGCCGCCACGCATGCGGCGGCGTTCGCGGGCCTTTACGACGCGCTCAGGCAGGAAGGGCCATTCTCGCCGGACGCGAAAGCCGCCGGCGGGCGAACGCTTCGCAATACGCTGCTCGATTATCTCAGCGCCCACGAGAATAACGAGGCGCGTGCCGCACGGCAATTCACTGAGGCCGACAATATGACCGACCGCTTCGCCGCGCTTGCCGTGCTGGTGCACCGCTTCGGCGATGCCGGGGCGACGAAAGCCGCCCTTGCCGCCTTCGAGCAGCGCTATGGCGCGGACGGGCTGGTGATGGACAAGTGGTTCAGCGTGCAGGCCATGCGTCCCGGCACCGGCACCTTGCAGGCGGTCAGGGACCTCACCCGGCACAGGCTGTTCTCGCTCGACAATCCCAATCGCGTGCGCTCGCTGATCGGCGCTTTCTCGGCCTCCAATCCGACCGGCTTCAACCGCAGGGACGGCGCGGCCTATGCCTTCTTCGCCGATACGGTGCTCGCCATCGATCCGAAGAACCCGCAACTCGCCGCCCGCCTCCTGACCGCCATGCGCTCTTGGCGTTCGCTGGAGGAGACGCGGCGCGAACATGCGCGTGCGGCGCTGGCGCGCATTTCCGGCACGGAGCGGCTTTCCACCGATCTGCGCGATATCGTGGACCGGACGCTGGCCTGAATCGCGGAGTTGTGAGCGGCGTAACCGGCCGCGACGGCGTAGAGTGCGGCGGTTCAATCCATGTCAGGGAGAATGCCATGCCCGTGCATCGCGCCGCTGCCGAGGGTTTCTCACAAGCCGCCGAAGCCTATGTCCGGGGCCGTCCCGGCTATCCGCCGGAGGCGGTGGACTGGCTGCGCGACGTGGTGGGGCTCGGCGCCGGCAAGACAGTGCTGGAAGTCGGCGCGGGCACGGGCAAGTTCCTGCCCACGCTCATCGAAACCGGCGCGGACGTGACGGCGCTGGAGCCGGTGGATGCCATGCGCGCCCAGATCGAGCGCCGCTTTCCCGGCGTGAAGACCATGATCGGCACGGCGGACCGGATCGGCCTGCCCGATGACAGCCTCGATGCGGTCGTCTGCGCGCAGGCCTTCCACTGGTTCGCCACGCCACAGGCCGTGGCCGAGATGCGGCGCGTGCTGCGCCCCGGCGGCGTGCTGGGCCTGATCTGGAACGGACGCGACACCAGCGTACCATGGGTCGCGGCGATGGGCACCATCGTCGACACACATCAGGCCGACACGCCGCGTTACCTCAGCGGCCAGTGGCGCAAGGTCTTCCCGGCGCCCGGCCTCACCGAACTGGGCGAGCGCCATGCGCGCAATCTCCATACCGGCCCGGCCGAGCGGGTGATCGTGGACCGCGCGCTTTCCACCAGCTTCAACGCCGCCCTGTCGGAAGAGAAGCGCGCGGCGGTCGCGGAGCGGCTGCGCGCGTTCATCGCCGCGACGCCGGAGCTTGCCGGACGCGAGGAAGTCAGCCTCCCCTACGACACGCTGATGGTGGCCTTTCGGAAAAACGCCTGATTCGTCCCGCAGACTGGCCGGAATGACGGTTCGATCCGCGCCGGTCTGCGTTTTCGCGCATGCCGGAAACGACACGGGCCGGCGTGCTGGAAGAGAGGCGCGATGTGCGAGTCTTTTCATGGGCTTGGGCGATTCGGCTGCGGATCTGATTCCGGTTAAGAGCTTGAGATTCATGGTAAAAATCGTGGCCGCGCGACACGGTTTTTACAGCCCGTTAACGAATTTTCTGGACAGGGCGAATCACTTTTGATTCATTGAATGTATTCGGAGGTGGCGTATTCCGAATCACTTCACTCAAGGGAACTTCACGAGGGATCACCCGATGGCCAGCACCGACGCCTATGGCGTACCGGCAGGGACGCATCGCGACTCGCGTCGGAAAAGAAGGAAGGACAGGCTTTCGGGCCATGTCAGCCTTCTCGCCGGACCGGCCTACGGCAAGTTCGTCTCGATGGAACCGATCCTGCGCCGCCTTGTGCCGGCGCTGATCATCGTCTTTCTGGTCATTCTGGGTGTGGCGCGCGTCTTCTCGATGATGGCGTGGCACGAGGATATCGAGATTCAGCACAAGGCCGCCCTTTCCGCCGCCACCGCCAATCTTGCACAGACGATCGAGCGCATCGCCAGAAACAACCACGCCGGAGACGCGAAGCCCACGAATGCCGATGCTGCCGCGGGGGCGCAGATTTCCGCGAAGGACCTTCAGGACGCCATCGACGAGTTCCGCGCACGCGGCCTCTCCTCTCCCGGCATGACGGTGGCCGTGATCGACGGCAAGTCGTCGGTCGCCGCCGCTTCCGGCCCTGCCGCAGCCATGGCGGGCAAACCCATCGAAACCGTGCTGGGCGAGGCGCAGCCGCTGTTTCTCTTCGCCGAGCGCGCGGGCGTGCTCAGGGTCCTGCTTCAGGGCGAGACAGCGTTCGGCGCGCTGGCACGGCCGCTGACAGCACCCTATTCCGTGGTGGCGGTCGAGCCGGAAAGCACCATCTTCGCCGAATGGCGGCGCTCGCTGTCGCTCACCGTCACGCTGTTCGCGGGCACGACCGGCGTGATGTTCGCCATTCTCTACGCCTATTTCAGCCAGGCGGCACGGGCGCGCGAGGCCGACGACCTGTCCGGCCAGATCCAGCGCCGCATCGACCTTGCGCTGGCCCGCGGCCGCTGCGGCCTGTGGGACTGGGACATGGCCCGCGGGCGCATCTACTGGTCGCGCTCCATGTACGAGATGCTGGGTTACGAAGCGCAGGACGCCGTGCTGCCCTTCGCCGACGTGGCGGCCATCGTCAACCCCGAGGACGGCGATCTCTATTCCATCGCGCAAGCGGCGGCGGCGGGCGAAATCTCGCATGTGGACCGTATCCTGCGCATGCGCCATGCGGACGATTCATGGGTCTGGATGCGCGTGCGCGCCGACATCGCCCGCGAGGGCGACCTGCATCTGGTCGGCATCGCCTTCGACGTCAGCGAGCAGCACCGTTTCGCGCAGCAGACGGCGGAAGCCGATATGCGTATCCGCGAGGCGATCGAAAATATTTCGGAAGCCTTCGTGCTGTGGGATTCCGACAACCGGCTGGTGATGGCCAACACCAAGTTCAGCGAATATGCCGGCCTGCCGGTATGGACGCTGAAACCCGGCGTGCCCCGCGCCGAGGTGGACGCGCATACGCGCCCCTTCGCCTTCGAGCGGCGCATGGCCAACGAACACAACCGTGCGGGCGGCCAGACCTTCGAGCGCCAGCTTTCCGACGGACGCTGGTTGCAGGTGAACGAACGTCCGACGCAGGATGGCGGCTTCGTCTCCGTCGGCACCGACATCACCCAGATCAAGCTGCATCAGGAACGGCTGGTGGACAGCGAGCGTCGGCTGATGGCAACCATTCAGGACCTTTCCATCGCCCGCAAGGGCGAGCGCGACCGGGTGCGCGAACTCTCCGAACTCGCCCACAAATACGGGCAGGAAAAAGAGCGCGCCGAGGCGGCGAACCGCGCCAAGTCGGAATTCCTCGCCAACATGTCGCATGAGCTGCGCACGCCGCTCAACGCGATCATCGGTTTTTCGGAAATGATACAGGCCGGTACGTTCGGCCCGCTCGGCTCCGACCGCTACGAGGAATATATCAACGATATCCATACCAGCGGCAATTTTCTGCTCAACGTCATCAACGACATTCTCGACATGTCGAAGATCGAGGCGGGGCATTTTTCGCTCGACCGCGAGGAGATCGACCTGTGCCCGCTCATCACCGAGGCCGTGCGCATGATCGCACTCCAGACGGACGAGAAGGATATCACCGTGGAAACGCGCATCGAGGATGCGATGCAGCTTTATGCCGACCGCCGCGCGATCAAGCAGGTGCTGATCAACCTCCTGTCCAACGCGGTGAAGTTCACCTCCTATGGCGGCCACATCACGGTGCGGGCACGCAAGACGGGCGCGGCGCTGTTCATGACCATTCAGGATACGGGTGTCGGCATACCCAAACCGGCCCTGCGCAAGATCGGCCAGCCCTTCGAGCAGGTGCAGAACCAGTTCACCAAGACGCATACGGGATCGGGCCTCGGCCTCGCCATTTCCCGCTCGCTGGCGGAACTGCACGGCGGCTGGCTGCGCATCCGCTCCACGGAAGGCGTCGGCACGGTGGTTTCGGTCTGCATCCCCGACCGCGCGCCGATCCTACGCACTGAGCCCGCACATACCGTACACCGGGCGGAAATTCACGCCGCCTGATCAGGCCTGCACCAACTTCCCGAAGCTCGCGCGTACCTCCACGGCCAGTTCATCGAGGTGATGCTCGACACGGGCGATATCGGGCATTTCCGCCGCATTGCAGAGCAGGTCGATCATGCCGGGGATGAAGTCCGCGCGCTTCGCGTCGCTGCCGAGGCAGAGCCGGATGGTCTGGCTCAGATTGGTATAGAAGCGATGCGCGGCGACGAGGCTGTCGGCCAGAGCCGGATCGGCGAAGGCGGGATCGAGACCGGCCAGCACTTCCTCCGTCGCCAGCGGGCGCGGCTTCGTTTTCACCCTTCCAGCCAGAACTGCGAACTGGGCAATGAATTCCAGATCGATGATGCCGCCGGGTTTCAGCTTGAAATCCCAGCCGTCGCGCGGCGGCTTTTCCTCCTCGATCAGCGCGCGCATCTCGCGCACGTCCTTCGCGGTCTTCGCCACGTCTCGCGGCAGGGCCAGCACCGCGTCGATCTCGCTGCCGATGAAGGCGGCGAAGTCAGTGTCTCCATGGATGGGCCGGGCGCGGGTCAGCGCCATGTGCTCCCACGTCCATGCCTCGTTGCGCTGATACTTGCCGAAGGATTCGATATGCGTCGCCACCGGCCCCTTGTTGCCGGAGGGGCGCAGCCGCATGTCCACCTCATAGAGCACGCCCTCGGCGGTGGGCGCCGAAAGCGCTGCGATGAGACGCTGCGTCAGACGGGCATAATATTGCGAGGGGGCGAGCGGCTTGTCGCCGTCCGATTCTTCCGCGTCGTGATCGTGATCGTAGAGCAGGATCAGGTCCACGTCGGAACCGGCGGTCAGTTCGCGGCTGCCGAGCTTGCCCATGGCGAGCAGCGCGATGCGCCCGCCCTTCACACGGCCGTGGCGGCGCTGCAATTCGGTCTCCACCGCCTCGCAGGCCTTGCCGATCATCAGTTCGGCGAGGTCGGAAAAAGCTCGGCCCGCCCGCACGCCGTCGATGGCGCCGGTGAGCAGGCGGATGCCGATCAGGAAACGATGCTCGGCGGCGAAGATACGCAGCCGGTCCAGCACTTCCTCGTAATCGCTCGCGGCACCGAGAAAAACGCGCAGCCGCTCCTCCAGATAGGCCCGCGTCGGCACTTCGGAGAAGATGGCCGGGTCGAGCAGCCCGTCGAACACATGGGGGTTGCGGGTGATGATCTCGGCCATGTGCGGCGCGGTGCTCATGATCATCACCAGAAGATTGAGCAGGCGCGGATTGGATTGCAGCAGGCTGAAAAGCTGGATACCGGCGGGCAGGCCTTGCAGGAAACCATCGAAACGCAGCAGCGCTTCATCGGCGCGTTTCGTCTCGGCGAAGGCTTTCAGGAGCGCCGGCGTGAGTTCGGTCAGCCGCTCGCGCGCTTCCGCCGACTGCGTGGCGCGGTAACGGCCGAAATGCCATGTGCGTATGATGCGGCATATGTCGCTCGGCCGCTCGAAGCCCATGGCGGCGAGCGTCTCCAGCGTGCCGGGATCGTCCACGTCACCGGTGAAGACGAGATTACCGCTGGCCGCGCCCAGTTCCGGCGCCTGCTCGAACAATGCGGCATAGTGCTTCTCCACCACCTTGAGCGCAGCGAGAAAGGCTTCCGAAAACGCCGACGGATCGGCATAGCCCATCATATGCGCCACACGGGCGAAGCCCTCGTCGTCCTCCGGCAGGATGTGGGTCTGCTCGTCGGCGATCATCTGGATGCGGTGTTCCACGTCGCGCAGGAAATAATATTCGCGGGTGAGCGAATCGCGCGCCCTTTCGGTGATCCAGCCGCGCTCGGCCAGTCTGGCCAGCATCGGCACCGTCTGGTTGCCGCGCAGTTCGGGGAAGCGCCCGCCGGCGATAAGCTGCTGCGTCTGCACGAAGAACTCGATCTCGCGGATGCCGCCGCGCCCCAGCTTCACATTGTGGCCGCGCACGGCGATGTCGCCATGGCCGCGATGGGCGTGGATCTGCCGCTTGATCGAATGGACATCGGCGATGGCCGCGTAATCGAGATATTTGCGCCAGACATAAGGCGACAGTTCGGCCAGCACCGCCTTGCCCGATGCGCGGTCGCCCGCCACGGGACGCGCCTTGATCATCGCCGCGCGTTCCCAGTTCTGGCCGCGCCCCTCGTAGTAATGCAGCGCCGCGCCGACGGGGATGGCGAGCGGCGTCGATCCCGGATCGGGCCGCAGGCGCAGATCGACGCGGAACACGTAGCCATCCGCCGTGCGGTCCTGAAGGATGCGCACCAGCCGCCGCGTCAGCCGCGAAAACGTCTCCACGCAGTCGAAGGGGTCGCCGATGGCGGGCCGCGTCTCGTCGATAAAGACGATGAGGTCGATATCGGAGGAATAGTTAAGCTCGCGCGCGCCGAACTTGCCCATGCCGAGCACGATCCAGCCGCATTCCCTTTCGGGATCGGCACGGTCGGGCAGCTTGATCTTGCCGGCGGCGTCGGCGTCGAGCAGCAGGAAGCGGATCGCCGCCCCCGTGCAGGCTTCGGCCAGATCGGTAAGCCAGCCGGTCGTCGCGGCGGTATCGAAGATGCGGGCGAGGTCACAAAGCGCGATCAGCACATGGGCCTGCCGCTTGAGATTGCGCAGGTCCGTCATCAGCCCCGCCTCGCTCCCCCCCTCTTCCCGTCCGCAGGCCGCGATAGCATCCAGAATGCCGGCGAGCGCCGTTTCCGGTGCGGCGGAGGCGATATGGTCGAGAATCTGCGGGTCGCGGTTGAGGGCTTCGCGGATGAACGGCGAAAGATCGAGCACGGCGGAAAGGAAATCCGCCGCTTTCCTTTGTTTCAGCAGCGCCGCGACACGGCTAAGCGCCATCTCATCGGCCCGTGCGGCGAGATCGGCGAGAAAGCCGTTCACACGCTCGGGCGCAAGCGGTGTCAGGACGCGAATGTCCCGATCGAAAAACAATGCGTCTCGGTCCGATGTTTCCCCGTCCGTTTCCCTGACCCCGGCCGCCATGCGCCTCTCCCGGCATGAATTACTGTTGCGCTTCCGCCTTCGACAACGGAAACTCCAGCACGGCGCGCAGGCCCGGCCCGTTATCCTCAAGACGAAGCGCGCCACCGTGCAACTTCATGACCGCCTTGGCAAGGCTTAAACCGAGACCGGAACCGGGCTGGCTGCGGCTTTCCTCCAGCCGCACGAAGCGCTCGGTCGCCTGCTCGCGCTTTTCCTCCGGGATGCCCGGTCCGTTATCGGTGACGACGATACGCATCCATTGCGGATCGCGCTCCATGCCGAGCGTCACGGTTGCCGAACGGCCCTCGCCGCCGGCATATTTGATGGCGTTGTCCACGAGATTGGATACGGTCTGGCCTACCAGTTCGCGGTTGATGTGCAACGGCGCGTCGTCGAGGGCCCCAAGCGTCAGGCCGACGCCGGCATCCTCGGCCACGGGCTCATACATTTCGGCCACGTCGCGCACGATCGGCGCGACCGGCATGTCCTCAAGGTTTTCCGCCGAATAGCCGGCCTCAAGGCGCGAGATCATCAATATGGCATGGAAGGTGCGGATGAGCTGGTCGGATTCGCCGATGATATCGTCCAGCGCGGCACGATATTCCGGCCCGGCCTTCCTGCCGGACAGCGCCTCCTCGGCGCGGTTGCGCAGGCGCGTCAGAGGCGTCCTGAGGTCATGGGCGATATTGTCGGAAACCTGCCTCAGCCCCTCGTTGAGATCGAGGATGCGGCCCAGCATCATATTGAGATTGACCGAGAGGCGGTCGAACTCGTCGCCGGAACCGTTGACGGGCAGACGTCCGGTCAGGTCGCCGTCCATGATGCGCTGCGAGGCGCGCGATACCTCATCGATACGCTTCAGCGCGCGGCGTCCGACGAAGAACCAGATCAGGAAGGCGCCGACGCTCATAATGCCGAGCGCCAGCATCAGCGAGCGGCGCACGATGTCGCGGAAGCGTTCCGGCTCGCCGAGATCGCGTCCGACCAGAAGCTTCATGCCGTTGGGCAGCGCGATCACCACGGCGATGGCGCGGTGCTCCGTCTCGCTGCCCCGCTCGCCGTAGCGCTGGTAGGTGAAAGACTTTTCCACGATGCCGTCGGTGTCGAGCACGCCCGGCTGCACGCTTTGCACATTGCCGGCGAGAATGCGCCCGGTCGGGTCGGCGACGAGGTAGAGATAGGCACCCGGCTGGCGCGAGCGGTAGCCGATGGTGCGCACGAGCTGGGGAATGCCGCCGCGCGCATAGCTCTTGCCGATGCTGGCGACTTCCTCCGCCAGCGCCTGCTGGGTCTGGCCCGCGACGATGGAGGCGGACAGGTTGGTCATGTAGAAGACGAGCGCGACCGCGCCAACGGCGAAGAGCAGGAGATAGAGCGCGGAAAGCCGCGCCGCCGTGGTGCGCATCAGCGCCGAAAAACGGCTCATCCGCTCACCTTGCCGGCACCTGTCCTGTCGGCGTCGGCCTTGTTCTCAGGCTTGTCGGCCTGTTTCGCGCGGCCCGCCTTGAGCATGTAGCCCGCGCCGCGCACCGTATGCAGCAGCGGCCCGTCGAAACCCTTCTCGATCTTGGAGCGCAGGCGCGAGATATGGACGTCGATCACATTGGTCTGCGGATCGAAATGATAATCCCAGACATTTTCCAGCAGCATGGTGCGGGTGACGACCTGCCCGGCATGGCGCATGAGATATTCGAGCAGGCGGAATTCGCGCGGCTGGAGCGTGATCTCCGCCCCCTGCCGGCGCGCGGTATGGGCGAGCCGGTCCAGCTCCAGATCGCCGACACGGTAGATCGTGTCCGCCTCGCGCGGGCTGGAACGGCGTTGCAGCACCTCCACGCGCGCCAGAAGCTCGGAAAAGGCATAGGGCTTGGTCAGATAGTCGTCCCCGCCGGCACGCAGGCCGGTCACACGGTCGTCCACCTCGCCCAGCGCCGAGAGGATCAGCACCGGCGTCTCCATGCCCTTGGCGCGCAACGCCGCGATGACGGAAAGCCCGTCGCGCTTCGGCAGCATGCGATCCACCACAAGCACATCATAATTGCCGTTTTCCGCCAGCGCATGACCCGTCTCGCCATCGCCGGCGATATCGGCGGAATGGCCGGCCTCGGCGAAAGCCTTTTCCAGATAGCGGGCCGCTTCGCGGTCGTCTTCGATAACGAGAATCTTCATGGCGTCACTTATATACCGATTCAAAACAAAACGACGTCAGGCGATTTGGTCGCCTGACGTCCGGTCATGGATCAGAATGGTCCGTCAGTTCTGATCGATGGGCAGGGCGACGAAGCGGTTCTGGTCGTTGTTCTGCAATTGCAGCAGCACAGCCTTGCGTCCCGCCTTGGCGGCATCGTGGATGGCCTTGTCGATATCGCTCGCCGACTTCACCGCCTGGTTGTTGACGGTGACGATCGTGTCGCCGGAATGGATGCCGCGATCCGCCGCATCGCTGTCCGGGTCCACATCGGTCACGACGACGCCGTTGCCGTCCTCGGCGGGCACCACAGTCAGGCCATAGGAACCGAGCGTCGTGCCCCTCTCGCCGTGGTTCTGCTCCTCGCCCGACGCACTGCCGGTGTCCTTCAGGTTCTTCGGCATGGCCGCGACGGTCACGTCCACTTCCTCAGACTTGTTCTTGCGCCAGACGGTGAGCGCGGCCTTCGTGCCGGGGGTGATGTTGGCGATCTTGCGGGCGAGGTCGCGCGGGTCCTGCACGGTCTGCCCGTTGACGGCGGTGATCACATCGCCGGCCATGATGCCCGCCTTGATGGCCGGGGCGTCCTTCTGCGGCGAGGCGACGATGGCGCCCTTCTCGTCGGACAGGCCGATGGAGGCGGCGATGTCCTTGGTGACGGGCTGGATTTCCACGCCGATCCAGCCGCGCTCGACCACACCCTTCTTGATAAGCTGGTCGACGACCTGCTTGGCCGTGTTGGAGGGAATATCGAACGCGATGCCGACACTGCCGCCCGACGGCGAGAAGATAGCGGTGTTGATGCCGATCACCTGGCCGGACAGGTTGAAGGTCGGGCCGCCGGAATTGCCCTTGTTGACGGGTGCATCGATCTGGATGAAATCGTCATAGGGGCCATCGCCGATATCGCGGCCGCGCGCCGAGACGATGCCCGAAGTCACCGTGCCGCCGAGGCCGAACGGATTGCCGACCGCGACCACCCAGTCGCCGACGCGCACCTTGCTGTCATCGCCGAAGGCGACATAGGTGAACTTGCGCTTGGGATCGTTGACCTTGAGCACGGCCAGATCGGTA
This sequence comes from Rhizobiales bacterium 63-22, assembly GCA_001898995.1. Classification (GTDB taxonomy): domain Bacteria; phylum Pseudomonadota; class Alphaproteobacteria; order Rhizobiales; family Rhizobiaceae; genus Brucella. The sequence continues at coordinate 27,275 of MKVZ01000004.1, forward strand.
CGCGGATCGGTGCCCACCAGCTTGGCGTTGAGTTCGGTGCCGTCGTCCATCACCACGGTATAGGAATCGCCCGCGGTGACGACATGGTTGTTGGTGACGAGATAGCCGTCGTCCGAGATGAAGAAACCGGAGCCCTGCGCGACAGCGCGCTCGTGGGCGGGACGGTCCTTGTGGTCGTCGTTGCGACGGTTTTCGAAGCGGCGTTCATGGCGCTGTCCGCCGCGCGGATCAATGCCGAAATCGCGGAAGAAGCGCTTGAGCGGCGCATCGTCGGGAAGCTGGTCGAAGCCGGGAGGGCCGAAGAACTGCTGGCCGTCATTATCGGAGGCCGTATCCTGCACCTTCTTCTTGACACGCACGCTGACCACGGCCGGACGCACCTTGGCTACCAGATCGGCAAAACCGGGAATCTGCGGTGCCGTAACCTGCACCGGATCGGCGCGCGCGCCGTCGAGAATGCCAAGCGGGCCGGTGACGACGAAAGCGCCCGCCAGCGCGGCGGACAGAGCAACGGCGGCGACACCCCTGCGATAGCTGGAAATCCTGGGTCTGGACATTTCTTTCTCCTTGACGGCTCTGGATGCGGCCCCTTGCCGGTTCCGGCAAAGCAGGTCCTGTGAAGCTTTATAGGGTACAAAGTAGCCGGGGCTACCTTACCAGCCGATTTCCGCAAGATGAAAGTTTCGTAAGGTTGACGGCGGAGGACAGCAGGGCGGCATGAGCAATGGCCCCGCCGGCTTACTCGCCCGTTCCCTTGCTTCCCGTTCCCAAGAGCCGCTCAAGTTCCGCCTTTTCGCTGTCCGAAAGCGGTTCGGCGGCGGCGCCGGCGCGGCGCCGGCACGAGGCGGCGAAAAGCGCGCCGGCGCCGATCACCAGAACGATGACGGGAAAGCCCCAGAGCAGCACAGTGCGCGCCTCCAGACGGGGCTTGAGGAGCACGAATTCGCCATAGCGCGCGACGATGAAATCCATCACCTGCCGGTCCGTATCGCCCGCCTTGAGGCGGTCGCGCACGAGGATGCGCAGGTCGCGGGCGAGATCGGCGTTGGAATCGTCGATGGATTCGTTCTGGCAAACCATGCAGCGCAACTGGCTGGAAATGGCGCGGGCGCGTTTTTCCAGCGCAGGATCGGACAGAACCTCGTCCGGGTTGACGGCCAGCGCCGCCGTCGCCTGAAAGGCCAGCACCACCGCGAGCGTGAACGCGGCGACAAGACGCCTCATGTCGAAGCCTCCGCCTTGCGCCCCGCCTGCCGCACAGTGCCCGCACTTCTGGCCGGCGCGCCGACGCGCAGGCGGCGGTCGGCCAGCGAGCACAGCCCGCCCAGCATCATGACGATGGCGCCGAACCAGATCAGCGTCACCATCGGCTTCCACCACAGCCGCACCACGATGGAGCCGTCATTCTGCTCGTCGCCGAGCGCCACATAGATCTGGCCGAAACCGATCGTCCTCATGCCCGATTCGCTGACCGGCATACGCCGCGCCGGGAAGAAACGCTTCGACGGCTCCACCCTGCCGAGGTCCTGCCCATAGGCGCCGGTGATGGTGAAGCGGCCGCGGTTCTCGGTGAAGTTCGGGCCGGTCACAGGCTGCATCCCCTCGAAGTGCAGCGTGTAATCGGCGGCCTTCACGGTATCGCCGGGGTGCATGACGAGAATATTCTCGGTGCCGAAGGTAGAGACGGTGACGATGCCGAACAGCGTCACGCCGAGACCGAAATGCGCCAGCGCCGTGCCGTAAGCCGAGCGCGGCAGGCCGCGCAGGCGCGCGAAGGCCGTGGCGG
>MKVZ01000004.1:29071-289080 GCA_001898995.1 Rhizobiales bacterium 63-22
CCGATGCCCGCCTTGAGCGCGAGGTCGGTCAGGCTGCCGAAAACCAGCCATGCCGCAAGCCCGATGCCGCCGGCGGCCAGCACCGCATGGGCGGACGTCTTCCACAGCACGATGCCGGCAGCGATCAGCGCGAGCGCGAAGGCCGTCATCAGGCGCTGCGCCACGGCATAAAGGTCGCCGCGCTTCCATGCCAGCAGCGGGCCGAAGGGCACGGCGAAGAGAAGCGGCACCATCAGCGGGCCGAAGGTCATGTTGAAGAAGGGCGCGCCGACGGAAATCTTCGAGCCGGTGAGCGTTTCGAGCAGCAGCGGATAAAGCGTGCCGACCAGAACCGTGGCGGCGGCGGTGGTCAGGAACAGGTTGTTGAAGACCAGCGCGCCCTCACGCGAGACGGGATGGAACAGCCCCCCCGCCGCGAGGTTCTGGACGCGCAGCGCGAAGAGCGACAGCGCGCCGCCGATGAAAACGGCGAGAATGGCGAGGATGAAAAGGCCGCGCCCCGGATCGGTGGCGAAGGAATGCACGGATGTCAGCACGCCCGAACGCACGAGGAAGGTGCCGACCAGCGACAGGGAGAAGGTCAGGATGGCGAGCAGCACCGTCCAGATCTTGAGCGCCGAGCGCTTTTCCATCACCAGCGCGGAATGGAGCAGCGCGGTGCCCACCAGCCAGGGCATGAGCGAGGCGTTCTCGACCGGGTCCCAGAACCACCAGCCGCCCCAGCCCAGTTCGTAATAGGCCCAGTAGGACCCCATGGCGATGCCGCCGGTGAGGAAGCACCACGCCACCAGCGCCCATGGCCGCACCCAGCGCGCCCATGCCGCGTCGATGCGGCCCTCCATCAGCGCGGCGACGGCGAAGGAGAAGCAGACCGAGAAGCCGACATAGCCGAGATAGAGCAGCGGCGGATGGATGGCGAGGCCGATATCCTGAAGGATCGGATTGAGGTCGTTGCCCTCCATCGGCGCCGGAAAGATGCGCGTAAAGGGGTTCGAGGTGAAGATGATGAAGAGGAGAAAGGCGCTGGCGATCCAGCCCTGCACGCCCAGCACATTGGCGCGCAGCGTATCCGGCAGGTTGTGGGAAAAGACGGCCACCAGCGCGCTGAAAAGGGTGAGGATGAACACCCACAGAAGCATGGAGCCTTCATGATTGCCCCACACGCCGGTGATCTTGTAGAGGAGCGGCTTTTGCGAATGGGAGTTCTCGACCACGTTGAGGACGGAGAAATCCGACACGACATGGGCATGGACCAGCACCGCCGCCGCCAGCACGATCAGCGCGAAGGAGGCAAGCGCCGTCGGCACGGCCACCGCCATGAGCTGCGGGTCGCGGCGATGCGCGCCCACCACCGGAAGCACCGACTGGACCAGCGACAGGGCCAGCGCCAGAACGAGGGCGAAATGACCGATCTCGACGCTCATTTTCCCTCCCACACGCCCTTGGCCTTCAGGCTGTCGGCGAGATCCTTGGGAATATATTTCTCGTCATGCTTGGCCAGCACGCTGTCGGCATGGAAAAGGCCGTCCGGCCCGAAGCGTCCTTCGGCCACCACCCCCTGCCCCTCGCGGAAAAGATCGGGCGGAATACCGTCGAAAACCACTTTCACCGTCTTGATCGTATCGGTGACGGTGAAATAGAGCAGGCTGCCGTCATGGCGGACCGATCCCTTTTCCACCAGACCGCCGAGGCGGAACTGCGCGCCGGAGGTCATATCCTGCGGGGTGATATCGGCGGGCGTGCGGAAGAAACGGATATCCTGGCTGAACGCCATCAGCATCAGGCCGACCGCGACAGCCAGCACCGCGAGCGCGCCGGCGATCAGCATCAGGCGCTTGCGCTTGCGCCGTCCAGCCGGATGGACGAAGCGCGGCGCACTCCCGGATTTCGCCCTGTTCTCTTCTGCGGTCGCGCTCATTTTGTCGGCTCCAGCCCCAGCCCGGCGGCAAAACCCTGCAATTCGGTCCGCGCATCACCCTGAAGGGCGATCATGCCCCGGTTCAGCGCATCCTGCGCCGCATCGCGGCGGCCAAGGATCATATAGGAGCGGACCAGCCGCTTCCAGCCCTCGATATCCCCGCCATTCGTGCGAAGACTTTCATCGAGACGCTTGACCATGCCCTCGATCATGGCCTGTCGGTCCTGCGGCGACAGCGACGAAGCGGCTTTCATGTCGTCCTCGGTCGGGCCTTTCTGCGGCGCCGATTCCGACGGCGCGCCGATACGCGCGATGGCCTGCTGCAACGCGCCGCGCCACGGCGCATCGGCGGGCGCCTTGTCGAGGAAGGATTGCAGGCGGCTTTTCGCCTCATCGGGGCGCCCGTCCTGCACCTCGCCCTCGGCAAGATAGATTTGCGGGCGCACGTCGCCCGGTTCGAGCCCCGCCGCCTTTTCGAACAGGGCTTCCGCCTCAGCCGTCACGGTGCCGCCGGCCACCGCCGTCAGGCTTTCCGCCAGCCCTTCGATACGCTGAAAATTCTCGCCCGCAAGGCGGATCGCTGTGCGCCAGGCATTGACCGAGTCGGCGGCACGGCCGAGCCGCAGATAGACCGGGGCCAGCACGTCCCAGCCGCGCACGTCGTTCGGGTCCTGCGCCAGATGCGCCTCGGCGCGTGCAACCAGTTCATCGATGGAGCTGCGAGCGGGATTGGCCGCAAGCCGTGCGGCAAGCGGCATGGAAGGCATGTCCGGCTGGCCGAAAAGCGGATAGATCCCCCACGCGATCAGCGGAACGGCCAGCACCGCGGCGAAGGCCAGAACCCGGCCGGAGCCCGGCCGCACGCCCACGCGCGTCGCATCGCGCGCGGCCTTTTCGGCACTCAATATGCGCCGCGAAATCTCGATGCGCGCCTGCTCGGCGCTTGTCGCGTCGATCTGGCCGCGCGCGGCATCGGCTGCGACCTCGCGCAACTGATCGCGGTAGACTTCGAGGTCGTTGCTTTCAGGCGGCAGCACCGCGGACTTGCGCCGCGTCAACGGCAGCAGCACGGCCAATATGGCCGCCACCGTCAACAATGCTGCGATCAACCAGAATCCCATGGCGTTGACTTAAGCCCTGCCACGGCAAAAACCAACATCAACCTGCCCCAGGAGAGCGGATAGGGCAATTCGCCGCAAAGGCGCCCCGACTGTCAGTTGAGCGGGGTCCAGCTTCCGTCCGGGTTGCGGCAGGCGGTACCGCGCGCGGTCTGCGGCGTGCCGCCGATCGTATAGGTGTGGGTATATTGGCGGCAATTCTGCGAGCCGACCTGATAGGGCTGCGCGGCGGTGACTTCGCCGGAATTGGAACCGCTCGTCCATGAGACGGACTTTCCGGCCGGGGAGTATTCCAGCGCGCGGTATTCGGCTTCCAGCGCCTTCTGCCGGTCGGCGGCGCTCAGCTGGTTCGCGGCATTGCCGAGCAGTCCGTTGCCGAGCGGGGTGAGCAGGCTGGTCTGCGGCTTGGCCGGCGTCCTGCCGAGCGAAGGCAGGCCGACATGCCTGATGCCGCTGCCGGGCGTACCGCAGGCGGACAATACCAGCGGCAAGGCCAGAGAGAGGGCCAGAATCGGCAGCGCCGGAACAGCCGCGCCGTTGGCGGAAAAGCGGGATACCTTCTTCATCGCAAACAAGCCTTCAGTGACAATAAGCACGCATATAAACACATGGCACGATTTTCCTAGAGTATTTTGCGCCCTGGTGGTCTGATTCCGACATTTGCACCCGCCTGATACAGGCGCAGGAGCAAATGTCGGAATCGAAAAGACCATTGGTGAAACTGTTCGGCGCCGCATAATTCGGCGACAACGTATTACATGAAGCTGAACCGGGAAGCCCGGCTTTCAGTTCCATGTGCCGGCTTCAATCTTCCGCGAGCGGCAGCGCCACGCGGACGCGCAGGCCGCCGAGCCGGCCCTTGTCCAGCTCCAGCCCGCCGCCATATTCGCGTATCGTGTCGCGCACGATGGCAAGGCCGAGGCCGGTGCCGGGCTTGGTCTCGTCGACGCGGCTGCCGCGTTTGAGCGCTTCCTCGATCCTGTCCGCCGCCAGTCCCGGCCCGTCATCCTCTATCGCGATCTCGAACTGCCGCTTGCCGACGACAGGCGCGACGCCGATAGCGATACGCCCGCGGCCCCATTTACCCGCATTTTCAAGCAGATTGCCGACGATCTCCTCCAGATCCTCGCGCTCCCCGGCGAATACAGCCTCAGACATGGCATTGTTCAGGCTCACCTCGAAACCGGGATTGAGCTTGGCGCTTACCCGCCGCATCCGCTCCAGAACCGGAGCGACGGGTGTGCGGAACACCACGCTGTCGCGCTGCGCGGCGATGCGCGCGCGCTGGAGGTAGTGCTCGATTTGCACCTGCATCGCCTCGCTCTGCTCGCGCACCACGCGCCCCTGATCGCCGCCAATGGCGCGGCCCTCGTTGACGAGCACGGAAAGCGGCGTCTTGAGCGAATGGGCGAGATTGCCGACCTGCGTGCGCGAGCGTTCCATGATGCGCCGGTTGTTCTCGATCAGCGCATTCATCTCGTGCGCCAGCGGCGCGATCTCCGTCGGCAGCGACGCGTCGAGCCGCGACGAGCGGCCTTCGCGTATGTCGGCCAGCGCCTGCCGCACCTTGTCGAGCGGGCGCAGGCCGAACAGGATCACCGCCGCGTTGATAAGAATGCTGCCCATGCCGAAAATGCTGAGATAGGCGGTGAGCCGCGTGCGGAAATCGGAAACTTCCTTCCTTACCTCGCTCAGATTGCCCATGACACGGAAGCGCGCCACATGGTTGGCGCTGTCCAGAACCACTTCCGTTTCCACGACATAGAGTTCCTCGCCATTGAGGCCCGGCAGCGAATAGCTGCGCATGAAGGAACTGTCGAAAGGCACCTGCGTGACGGGGATTTCCGGCACCGTGCGGCCGATGAGGGAGGGCGACTGGAGCCGCCCGGTGACGCCGGGCGTCACCGGCTCCACCGACCAGTACCAGCCGGAAAGCGGCCGCGAATAGCGCAGGTCGCCCAGTTCCGGGCGGCCCTGCAAGGTTCCGTCCGGGGAAATGCTGACCGCGCCGACGAGACTGAAAAGATGCGCCGAGAGCAGCCGCTCGAAATTGTTGCGCGCAGCGGTACGATAGAGCGAGCCGATCAAAGTCGCCACCACCACCAGCGCCACGATGACCCATACCGTCGAGAGCGTTACGACGCGGACGGCGAGCGAGCGCAGCGGCGGAAAAGTGCGGAGAAGCTTCAGCGGCGGCTCTCCCCCGCTTCGTCCGTGCCGTCGGAGCGCATACGGTAGCCCATGCCGCGCACGGTCTCGATGAGATCGACGCCCATCTTCTTGCGCAGCCGCCCGACGAAGACCTCGATCGTGTTGGAATCGCGGTCGAAATCCTGATCGTAGAGATGTTCGACCAGTTCGGTGCGCGAGACTACCTCGTCCATGTGGTGCATCAGGTAGGAAAGCAGGCGGTATTCGTGCGAGGTGAGCTTGAGCGGCGCCCCGTCGATGCTGGCCTTGGAGGTCTTGGTGTCGAGATGAAGCGGCCCGCAGACGAGTTCCGACGAGGCATGGCCGGCGGCGCGGCGGATGAGCGCGCGCATCCGCGCCAGCACTTCCTCGATATGAAAGGGCTTTGCCACATAGTCGTCGGCGCCGGCGTCGATGCCGGCCACCTTGTCGCTCCAGCGGTCGCGGGCAGTGAGCATGAGCACGGGCATGGCGCGTCCATCGCGCCGCCAGCGCTCCACCACGCTGATTCCGTCCATATGCGGCAGGCCGATATCGAGGATCACCGCGTCATAAGGCTCCGTGTCGCCGAGGAAATGCCCTTCCTCGCCGTCATAGGCGCTGTCCACCACATAGCCGGCGGCGGCCAGCGCGTCCGACAATTGCCGGTTCAGGTCCTTGTCGTCCTCAACGATCAGGATACGCAAGCGGACAGTCTCCCGTTATAGGCTCCCATAATAAGCGCCCATGATATGCATGAACGCTTTGCACGAACCGCCGCGCGTCGGAAAGGACACGCGGCGATCCATCGTCTTGCAGTCGCTTATTGAGCGGGAACCGCCACTTCCACGCGGCGCGGGCGCTCGCCGCCGCGGCCGGGCACCAGCACCACCACGACGCAGACCGGCTTGCCGTTCTGTGTCGTGGGCGTGGACTTGGCGAGCTGGCCGCCCTGCGAAGCGGCCACCCGTTCGCCAACCGCCGCGCAATCTCCGGCGGCTGCGATCAGGAGGCGGGCCTTCTGCGGCGCGGCAACCGGCGTGATGCCGGCATAGGCCGGGAAGGAGACAAGACCGGCCGCGAGAAGCGCGATAAGGTGAGGTACAGGGTTCTTTGTCATCATGTCGCCATGTATAGCGCCCGACGGCTGAACGATGGATGAACGGCCACCGCCCCGTCGGGCCTTGAAGATAAGCCAGATTCTAGCTATCACGCTTTATGAAATTATGAAATGCGCGATGTTGCCCCCATGCGGCCGATAATCGTCACCATCGCGGCGACCGCGGTCGCAAGCTGCAGCAGGATATCGGCCAGCGCGCTCTGGTCGATCATGTCGGTGGCGAGGCCGAACATGCCGGCCAGCGACAGAAGCACCGCCACCAGCCCCGCCCAGACCGTGCGGGAAAGATACCATGGCTTGTCGGTTGTCATTCGTTCATTCTCCTGAAGATCACACGCCGTTTTCCAATTCGAGTGGAACGAATTTGACATTTGCCTCCCATGCGACATCGAGCGGCGAGCAAATGTCAAATTCAAAAGTTCCACTAGACAATCAATAAGTTACTAGCGGTCTTTTCGATTCCGACATTTGCTCCTGCGGTTGTATCAAACGGATGCAAATGTCGGAATCAGACCACTAGCATAGCCGCGTCGCCCGCCCCGCTGCGCGCCCCGACCATGGCGACGCGGATGCTGAACGGTCCCGGTGCGGTCTCGGCCGCGCGCAACGCCCGCACATAGGTCCAGAACGGTGTTTCCACCTCGGCGTGGCGCAGCATGCTTCCACCCTGCCAGACCTCGACGGCATAAAGCTCGTTGTCCTCGCCGAGCGGAATATCCGTGCCGAGCCAGCTATCGGCATCGATCCGCCCCCGCCTGATCCAGCGCAGGGCGAGATCGCCGTCGGCAGTCCATTCGTGCTTCAGATGGACGGGCGAAAGCGGGCGCAGGGCGCGCAATCCGCCGGTCATTTGCACCGTGTCGAAGAAGGCGTCGGAGAAGGTCTTGCCGGCAGCACCGATACGCCAGTTGAGTTCCAGCCCCAGTTCGGAGGCCGAAAGCCCGGCGGAAATCACCGCTCCGTCCAGCAGCACGAAAGGCGCCTCCGCCGGCTTCGCCTGAAGTGCGGCCGCCTCGGTGCCGAGCTGGCCGCGCAGCAGCCGGCGGAGCCGCCAGCGATTCTGCCCGATCTCTTCAGCGTCGAGGAACTGGAACACTTCCCATGTTCCGTCCGGCGCCTTCAGAAGGCCGGTATTGGCCCCGTTCAGCACCTGCGCGAGCGGCACTGACTGCAATTCGCCGGAATAAAGGATGATCTCGGCGGCATCGCCCGCCAGCAGACGACCGGACGGGCCGCCCGGAAGTGCTGCGGCCAGTTCGCCGATCACCGCCCTTTCCGTGACAAGCACGCGCTCGGAAAAGCCCTCCTCGACCGGCGAGGCGTAAGCCGCCGCACCGCGCCAGGGCTTCGCATGGCAGGCTATGCGGAACTGTCCCGCCGGCTCCTCCGCGCCCGGCCAGAGCGGCAGATCGAGCAGATGGAAAAGCGGCTTCATGTCGGTGGCGGGGCCGCCCGGCACGGACACCGGCGTTTCGCTCCTGTCGGTAAGGACGATGTTCGGCGCGAGCGCCGTGGCCTTGACCGCGCGCACAGCGCCGTCCTCGATCCCTGTCACCACGTAATCGCGCCCGCCGCCTGCCATGTCGAGCCGCAGCCGGTCGCCGGCATGGAGCGCGGCGTTCGACCATGGCAGCGAGAAGCGCGCCGTGCGCCGCTCGGCGTGCCGGCGCGCCATCCACGCCTCGGCCAGCGCCCCCGCCTGCCCCTGTTCCATCGAACCGGAAAGGCTCAGCGTCTCCGTGCCCTGCCCCGCATCGCGGCGGGCGCTCGCCGCCATGACCTGAAAGTCGCGCATCGGATCGTTGCAGTAGAGTTCCACTTGCGACGGCAGCGTGCCGCCGTCCTCCAGTTCCAGCGTCAGCGCCTCGCCTTCCTCCGGCTGCACCAGCGCCTTGCCCAAGGAAAGCACGGGCGCGCCGCGCTGGATGTTGCGAAACACGAATCGCCCGGCCTCCTCATAGCCGTGTACGCCAAAGGCGTTCAGGAGCGGCTCCAGCACGCCGCGCGCGCTCGACGGCTCCGCGATGACGAAGCCGGAGAGATGCCCCTCCGTACCGGAGCAATCTGCTTCACCCAGACCGAAATCAGAAAGGATCGCGGCGATCAGTTCGTCCAGCGCCACGCCGCTCAGACGCCCGTTCAGCCAGTGGCCGAGCCGCCAGTTCGCCGTGTCGCCCCAGACCGTGTCGCCGAGCGGAAATTCGGGAAAAGGCCGCGTATCCCATGCCCAGACATAGACGCGCTCGCGGTCCAGCATCGGCCCGCCATAAAGCGCAGACACCGGATTGCTCTCACGCCAGTGGCTGTCATGGGCGCGCAGGAAGCGGTCCATGGCGCCGTCGGCACGCCCGCCGCTGGAAAAATAAGGTGTGGCGTTTTCCGACGATTTCGGATCGGGAAAGACATTGGGCTGGTTCGGCCCCTTGTCCACCGCCGGGCAGCCCAGCTCGGTGAACCATATGGGCTTCGACTGAGGCACCCAGCCGGTCGGCTGCGGTGTTTCCGCGCCGCCGATACGGTTGAAATGCGGATTGCTCCACCACGCGGCGATATCCTTGTAGCGATAGACCCACGGCTTGCCGGCCATCCCGTCCGTGATCGGCGTGCGCCGGCGGGCAACGCGATCCTCCGCACTCGCATAATACCAGTCGAAGCCCTCGCCGGATGCGACGCCGCGCGCAAGGCCGGCCAGATCGTAAGGCGTCTCGAAACTATCCGGGTTGCCCCCGCTGAAATCCGTGTCGCGCCAGTCGGAAAGCGGCATGTAATTGTCGATGCCGATGGCGTCGATGGCCGGGTGCGACCACAAGGGATCGAGGTGGAAGAAGAGATCGTCGGTGCCGTCCTGCGCCTGATAGCCCGCATATTCCGACCAGTCCGCGCCATAGGTTATGCGGCAGGCCGGACCAAGACGGCCACGCATCTCCGCCGCCAGCGCACAGAGATGGTTCACGAAGGGAAAGCTCGCGCGCCCGTCGCGAACCGAAGTAAGGCCGCGCAGTTCCGAACCGAGCAGGAAGGCGTCCACCCCGCCCGCCCTCGCGGCGAGATCGGCGCAATGGCGCAGGAAGCGGCGATAGCCCCATTCGCCTTCGACAAACGCCGTCACCTGATCCGCCGCCGCCGGCGTCGCGTCGGGCGAGCCGGCCACGCCGATCGCGGGAAAGCAGGTGATGCGGCCGCGCCATGGATAGGCGGGCTGGCCGATGCCGCCAGAAGGCGACGGCAAGGTGTTGCCCGCAGGCACATCCATCATCACGAAGGGATAAAGCGTGACGGAAAGCCCGCGCGCCCTGGCATCGCGGATGGCGGCGACGACACTCTCGTCGGACGGCGTGCCGCCATAGGCAGCGCCCTCTCCGTTGGTCGAGATCAGGTGCGCCGCCCCGCGCGCGACATTCTCCACCTTCCATACACGGCTGGCCTTGCGCGCCGACAACGCCGTGACACCCGGACGGATGCGGCATTGCCCGGCGCGCAGGTCGTCGCCGAACCATGACAGCACGATCGCCACATGGCGCAGCGCCGGGCAGAGCGCCTGCAACTCGTCGAGCGCGGCAGTCCAGTCGCTCGCAGCACGAAGCGCATTGCGGTTAAGCACGCGCTTCGAACCGGGCGTCGGCTCGTCGGTGACGGCGACGGGCATGAGGCCGAACTCGGTCGAACCGGGGATCAGCGCCACAGCATTCAGATTGCGCGCCGCCTGTCCGACCGGGCGCACCACCTCGAACTGGAATTGCGGCATGCGATTGCCGTAGGCGTCGAGCGGGATGCGCTCGAACACCACATAGGCCGTACCGCGATAGGCGGGCGCCTTGCCGGCACCCTGTTTTGCCTCGATCAGCGGATCGGGCTGCTGGTCCGCCGTGCCGCGATGGACGCGCATCTCGATCTCGGTCAGGTCCAGTTCCTGGCCGTCCGCCCAGACACGACGGATGAAGGCGATTTCGCCCTCGGCCACCGCGTAAGCCGCATTGCCGAAATAGGAGTAGGTGCTGACCTTCGGCCCGCCCTTGCCGCCCTGCCGCTCAGTGGTCTTCTTTTCCTCGAAGCGCGTCGTCCAGATCAGCGTGCCGGAAACGCGCGCCGTGCCGTAGACGAAGGGCAATGCCGCGCCCTCCTCCGCCGTGGTCACGCGGCCGCCGTTCAGCCGCGCGCCCTCGATATGACGGGTGGAATTGATCAGCGCATTGTCGATGGCATAGCCGCCCATCGCGCCGAGGCCCGCGCCGATGGCCGCACCCACGGGGCCGAAAATGCCGCCGACGGCAGCACCCACCGCCTGAAGAACGACTGTCGCCATGGCTCATGCTCCCGGTTCAGGAAAAATGAAGATACCCGCGATGCGCCGCCGCCATTGCGGCACCAGCGCGGAGGACAGCACGCCATGGCCCTCATAGGCATGGATGAAGCGTCCGCCCCCATCTTCGCCACAAGCCATGATGCCGAGATGCTTGGCCGCGACATCGGGCCGCCAGCGAAAGACGATCAGATCGCCGGGCAGCGGGCCGCCGTCATCATCGCGCCGCGCCATGTGGCGGGAGGCGGCGGCAAGCAGCCGGTCGCCGGCGGCGGTCTCGTCCCAGTCAGGCGCGTAAGGACCAGGATTCTCCGGCTCGCAGCCATAAAGCGCGCGCCAGATACCGCGCACCAGACCGAGACAGTCGCAGCCGACGCCCTGCCTCGACGCGCCGTGGCGATAGGGCGTGCCGATCCAGCGTCCGGCCTCCGCCAGAACTCTTTCGGACATAATCATGGGACCAGCGCGCTCCCGTCATATTCGCTGCCGGTGCCGGCATAAGTGTAGGCGGCATCGTTGCCCGGCAGATGCGGGAAGCCGCGAAAATTGACGCCATTGCCGAACTTCGCCTTGCAGGTGGCAAAGCTCTTGTCGCAACCGGCGAGGATGCGGAACGTGTCGTCCGGCGCGGCGGGCATGACCGGCGGTTCGTTGAGGACGAGCCGCGTTCCGTCATGGGCCGCCACGCGCATCCGCGTGCCCGCATTGCCGCCACTTGTCCAGGTGAGATAACCGCCCGCGAACCAGCCGGACGCAAAGCCGTCGAGACCGGCCACGGTCAGTTCCGTTCCTTCGGCGGCAACGATCCGGCCCTCGCCGAGAAACCGCGGATCGTCCGCGCTCACGCCGCAGCGCGTGTCACCCGGCTCCGCATCGCAGAGGCGGCGCACGCGCCGCCCGCGCACGGCGTCGAAGGCCGCCGCCGCACCCTTCAGTTCCATCACGAAGCGGCTCCCCGAACGGCTGATCCGGTCGACCGTCCAGCGCCGCAGCAGCATATGCTGGTCGGGCGCGGCCCAGTTGACCAGATGCACCTCGACCGCGGCGCTGTCATAGCGCCCGTTCTCGATATCGGCCTCACCGATGCGCCTGGAGGAAAGCACGCCTTCCACCTCGCCGCCGGGGATGGCGAGACCGAGCGTGTCGGTGGCCTCGCTGGCGTCGAGGCCGGTCAGCGGATCGCAGGCCACACCGTCGACGGCGAGCACGCGGTCATGATCGGTGAAGCCGAGCGCGATCCCGTCGCGGCGGCGGATGATCCAGACAAAGCAATGGTTTGTCGTCTCTCCTTGCAAATGCGATTCAAGCGCGGGCGGAACGGGGATCATGCCTTGACCTCGACGATGGGGATTGAGGGAATTTCGCCGGCCCGGAACGAGGCGATGCTGGCGGTGAGCCGGTCGGTGTCGAAGCGCACCGGCACGTCGAACAGGAAGCCGGCACTGACCACCGCGCCGGGCGCGGGCGCGTAATCGGGCGTGAAGTGAACCGTTCCCGTATCGGGATCGACGCTGTAGGCCTCGCCTTCGGGCAGTTTCGCGCCATTGACGCCGACCGTCACCGATCCGGCCACGGGCCGGGTAATGATGCGGACATAGCTTTCATAATGCTTGCAGAGGCTGAAATCCGACGTAGCGCCGTCGCCGGTGCCGATCCGCTGGTCGCCATGCGACGGCGGCACGCCATCGGCGTTCGAGGAATGGTCGAAGGGATCGCGGAAGCGAAAGGCATGGAGCGAGCCGCGCCTTGCCTCGAAAAAGGCCAGCACCGTCTTGAGATCGTCGAGCGAGCGCAGGCCGGTTCCGGCGTCGAAATGCCGGCGCGATTGCGCCCAGCGCGCATTGCGCTTTTCCATGCCGGACGTCAGCGTGACGATCTCGTTGCGCCATTCCGGCCCGCCCGTCGCCCCGAAGGAGACGCCGAGCGGAAAGCGCACATCTTGAAAGGCTTCGCTCATGGTCTCTCCTCACGCATGATCTCATCCGAGAACCGGTTCCCACTTTTCGGGATCATGCTCATAACCTCCCTGCCCCGCGCCGCACCGCGCCCGCCAGCATGGCCGAAAGCTGCGCTTCCGATTTCCTGAACGAGGATGCGTCGGGCGAAGCCATGTTGAAGACCACCTGCACCTGCCTACCCCCGCCGTCGCCCGCGATGCCGAGGCGACCGTCCGCCCCGCGCGCAAGCGGCATGATCGCTTCCGCTCCCGCCTCGCCGGTGAGGCCGAGCGCGCCGTTGCCCATGCCGAAATAGGTCGGGCTGGACACCACGCCGCCCTTGGCGAAGGGCATGACGCCCTTCAGCCCGCCAAGAAGCCCGCCCATGGCCGAGGAGACGAGGCCTTCCAGCGGCTTCAGTCCCGCCGAAAGCGCGCTGCCGGCGAGGCTTCCGGCAAGGCCGCGCAGCACGTCCTCCAGCCCCTTGCCGGAAGAGATCGCGCCTTTCAGCGCGGAGCTCAGGCTGTTGCCGAAACTGGCGGAACGTTTTTCGAGGTCGGTCAGCGCGCGGTCGAAGGCGCTCGTATCCGCCGCGACGGATACGGTTACGGTTTCGTCTGTCATTTCAAGCTACCTGTTTTTCGCGCATTTCCGGACGCAAAACCGGTTCCCACTTTTGCTGGAAATGCTTGGTCGGGAAAGTTGCGCATCAGCGCGTCGAGCGCCTCACGCGAGGGCGCGTCGCGGGCGGGCAAAGCGGGGCCGAGCGCCGCCGCCAGTTCGCGCGGGGTCATGGACCAGAACGCCTGCGGGTTCAGCCGCAGCAGACCGAACCCCGCCCGCATGACCTCGGTCCACGGGAAAGGTTTCGGTTCAACTGCGGCTCTCAAGGGTTTGGCGCGGAATCGCTTTCCAATGCTTGACCGGCGCCGAAAGTAGCCGTGAGCAGCGCCGCGACGATGCGGGCGAAACCGGCTGCACCACCATCGGCGCGCATCCCGGCCACGTCGTCATCGGCGACCGCATGGCCGCCGCCGCGAAGCCCCGCGCAGATGATGCGCTGCATGTCGCGCGCCGAGAGCTTCGCGGTGGAAAAGCGCGCGATCAGTTCCGACAGGTTGTCGGTCTCGAAGGCCGATTCCAGTTCGGCCAGCGCGCCCAGCGTCAGGCAGAGCGTCCAGTCGCGCCCGTCCAGTCTTGCGGCAACCTCGCCGCGATGGCGGTTCACCATCATGCCCCCCATCATGCCAATGCCTCGAAGGCGATGAAGCCCGCCGATTCCAGCGCGATCTCGAAGGTCATTTCCGCGTCGTGATTGCCGCCATATTCGAGCGCGGTGATCTGGAACGGCCCGCTCACCGTGCCGAAATCCGGCAGTACGATCTGCCATTGGCCGATCTCGCCGCCGAAGAACAGGCCACGCACCAGCGCGTCCGACGCCGCATCCCTGAAGATGCCGGAGCCGCTGACGGAAACGCGCTGCACGCCGCTCCCCGCCAGCAATTGCCGCCAGCGCCCGGCGGAATCCGCGTCGGTCACGTCCACCGTCTCGGCGTTGAAGGCGATCCGCTTGGTGCGTAGGCCCGCGCAGGTCTCGAAACCGTCGTCGGCGCGCGCGGTCTTGAGCAATATGTCCTTGCCTCTTTGTGCTGCCATGGGAAATATCCTTTATTCGGGTTCGGTGACGGCGCGGTAGCGCATGGTGCCGAGGCAGGAGCCGCGCCCGTCCGTATCGCGGGCGAGAACTTCGTTCAGCGCGAGATTGACCAGCCGGTGCCCATCCAGAAGCGGCAGGCCGTCGCCGAGGATCACGGCAATGCGCCCGGCAATGTCGAGAACCCGGCCGCGGCCGCTGTCGCGCGCCCAGATCAGTATGTTGAGGAAATGCTCCGCCCCCGCCTCGGTCGCCGTGCTCCAGTCGCGGCTCACCGTCTCGCCCAGTGTCACATAGGGAAAGGGCGTCTTCGGCGGCACGCGGTCATGAATGCGCTTGCCGCCAAGCAGGACGGCGAGTTCCGCGTCGTCCCGCAGGGCTTCAAACAGCCCCTTCTGCAATGCTGCCGCGCTGCCCGTCATCGCCTGCCCCGCTTTCCGTCTTGAGAACCGTCCGGCCATCCGCGCGCGAAAGCGAAGCGCGCTCTTTGAGCGCGATTCCCTTCCAGCGCAAGGCCCGCACCAGACCGTCGAATGTCAGTTTCATGGTGAGGTTCATCGCCCCTCCTCCACGGCAAGGCAGGTGAGATAGCGTCCCGTCTCGTCCGGGTCGTGGACGGCGCGCAGGACGAAAACCCGCGCGCCCTTGCGCAGGCGCATGCCGGTCGCGACACCGTCGCGAAAGCGCAGCAGGATGCGGTGCGTCACCTCCGGCCGGGGCAGGACGCCGAAATCGCGCTGCGCGATCGAGACCTGCTCGATGCGGCCCCAGACCGTCGCCACTTCGGTCCAGCTTTCCGTGTAGCCGCCCATGTCGTCGGGCACGGGCTGCATCGCCTCCAGCGCCAGTTCGGCGGTGAGCCTGCCCGGATCAATGAAGACCATGTTGTTCATAGCGCCGCCCTCCGCCAGCCATCGACCATGCGGCCGACCATGGGCGGAAACGCCACGCCCGCGCCGCCTGCATCGACGCCGGTGCGCGTTTCGTAGAGATGGGCGGTGAGACTCAGGATCGCCTGTTTCAGCGCGTCGGGCACCTCGACGCCGGTCTCGCCGAAGCCGGCGACGAAATCCGTCTCCAGCCCCCGGAAGGTGGCGGCGTCGGGATAGTGCGCCATATAAAGCCGCTGGGGACGGCGTCCGTCCTGAAGCGCGTATTCCTCCGGCGCGAGCTGGATCGCCGTGCCGTCGGCCCGGTAGGCCACCACGGCGGTGACGGCCTTGACCGGATATTTGAACAGGGCCAGCCGGCCGGAGCGAGGCCAGCGGTCCACCTTGAGCTGCCAGGTCTGGTCGATGAGCGCCAGCCCGGTCTCGGCCTCGACCAGCTCGCGCGCCGTAGCGACGAGACGGCGGAGAATATCGTCCTCGCTGTCGGTCGAAATGCGCAGGAAAGCGCGTGCGTCGGCGATCGTCACCGGCTCCAGCGCCGGTGGCGTGACAAGAAACATCGTCATGGCTTTTCCCCACAGCATCGGCCCGAAAATCGGAATCGATTTTCGGAAAGCACGATGCGTCGTTTCAATAGGTCAGAGCGTTCTTTGTGCGTCCGCAAGGACGCACGGCGCTCTGGGATTATTCCTGAATGATAAATGACAAATCAGTCAGTTACGCACGGCCCCCGGACAAGGCCCCTGGACAAGGCCCCCGGACAAGGATCGTCTTCCCGCGGGTGTGAATCTACCTGCCAAAACCGGCAGGAAGGTTTCAAAAGGGCCTGTGAAACCTGACAGAACCTGTTGTACCGATCCGCTCAGGCCGCGAATTTCAGCAGCTTGATCGCGTCGAAGTCCTGCATGCCGCCGCCCACACGCTTGGTGGTGTAGAACAGCACATAGGGCTTGGCGGAATAGGGATCGCGCAGCACGCGCACCCCGATGCGGTCCACCACCAGATAACCGCGCATGAAATCGCCGAAGGCGATGGCCGGGGCATCGGCGGCGATGTCCGGCATGTGCTCCGCCTCGACCAGCCCGAAGCCCATCAGCGACGCCTTGCCGCCCACGGCTGCGGGCGGCTGCCAGAGATAGTTGCCGTCCTTGTCCTTCAGCTTGCGCAGGACGCTCTGCGTCTTGCGGTTCATGATGAAGTTCGCATTCTGGCGGTAGCCGGCCTTGAGCGCATAGATCAGTTCGATCAGGGTGTCGGACGGGTCCGTGGCGGGCAAGGCCCCGGCGACGCCGGTGGCGATATGGCCGAGCTTGCCCCACGCCCAGTTGTCCTCCGCGACCGTGTCGTAGCCGAGGAAGCCGCGCGGTTTGTTGACGCCGTCGCCGTTGACGAAGGCAGCACCTTCCTGCTCGGCGAAGGCGGTCTCCACCTCCTCCGCGATCCAGCGCTCCACGTCGATCGCCGCATCGTCGAGCAGCGAGGCGGTCGCCGCCGGCATGGCGTAGATTTCCATGGTCGGGAACTGCATCTCGGCCAGCTTCGCCGAAGCCGTCTGCGGACGGGCATCCGTTTCCGCCACCCAGCCGGTCGCCGGGCCGCTTACCGAGAAGGGCTTCTTCAGCACCGCGCCGGAGACCTGCCGCACCCCGGAAATGCCCCGGATCGGCGACAGCACCGCGAGGCGGCGGCCGATCTCGGTTTCGAGTTCCGCCGGCACCAGATAGCCGCCATCCGGGCCGGAAGCATAGGAATGCGCCTTCTGCTCGATGCCGCGCAGCGCCTGCTCGTCGCCCCGTCGCACATAACCGTCGAAAGCCTGCTTGTGCTCGGCCACGGCCAGCGGCGCATGGCCGCCCAGCGGCGGCCGGGCCTGTTTCAGCACATAGGCGTCGAGCGCCTGCTTCTGCTCGTCCAGCGCGCGGTTGATGCGCTCCACCTTTTCGGTGAGCAGAACGTCGGCGCCGGCATGTTTCTCGACCTTCTTCAGCCTTTCGTCATTGGCCTCGCGGAAGGCCGAAAAGGCGGACATGAATTCCTCGAAAGCCTCGCCGACATCGCCGCCACGGTCGATGTCCGGCACGAGCGACTTGGTTTCCGCGCTCTTCGTTTCGAGCGGGACTGCATGGGATTGTTCCATCTTGATCCTGTTATCTGACGATTTTTCGGGCGGCCGCACGCATAAGCCGCGCAAGGCCGGTTTCATCGCGCCGGGCGGCAAGCCGTCCGTCCGGCGGGGCGCCGGGAACGGCACGGTCCCCGGCGAATGTCCCACGCGCCTTGACGCTCGCGATGCGCGCTTCCGGCAGCATGGGAAAGGTGACAAGCGAGATTTCCCACAGATCGGCCTCGACGATGTGGCGCAGGCCGGTGCGCGCATCCTTGCGCGCCTTGACCGTGCGGAAGCCGATGGAAAGCCCGTCCAGCCCGCCGGTGCGCAGGAGATCGAGCGCCTCCCGCGCCCGCGCCACCCCGGCCGCAAGCCGTCCCTCGACGTAAAGGCCGCGCGCATCCTCCCGGATCGCGGTCCACGCGCCGATGGGCTGGGCGGCATCGTGCTGCCACAGCATGCGGATACGGTGCGCGCCGCGCTTTTCAAGGGCACGGGCGAAAGCGCCGCGCTCGATTACGTCCAGACCGAGATCGGGCAGGCCGAACAGGCTGGCATAGCCGCTGAAACTGCCGTCCGCCGCCGTATCCGCGATCCTCAGCGCCGCGCGTTTGGTTTCCAGCCGGAATTCAGCTTTGGCCATCGTCGTTCTTCTCCATGGGTAGGATGCCCGGCAGAGGGGCCTGTTTCAGCCGTTCCATGAACCGTTTGAACACGCCGAGCGCCGACCATGCGGCGAGGCTCGCCGCCGCCGCACCGGTGAGCATGAGTTCGGCTTCGCCGAGCGCGTCGCCCAGCGACAGAAGTTCGGCAATCTTGGCGCCGGCGACACCGCCGAAAACCGTGCCGCAGATGATGCCGACGGCGAAGCGGATCGCCGCCTCGCGCCGGTCCGACGGCAGCATATAGGCGAGCGAGACGGCGGAACCGGCCACCGCGCCCATCAGCTTCGCCGTCCAGACCCAGAGCGCGTCGGCCCAGAGCGTATCTGTGGTCAGCACCGTGTCGTTGAGATGGGTCAAGGCGATCTCCTTTTCTTCAGTTCTGCCTCCGGGGCTGATAGCCGACCGCCTCGCGCTTCTCCGCGTCGGTGAGGAAGGAAGCGGCGCCGATGCGCCGCCACAGCGATTCCCGCTCGGCGGAAAGCCCGTCGATGCGGTCGGTGTCGAAATCGAGCCGCAGGCCCGGACCGAACAGCGGCCCCAGCCAGTTGCCGAGCGCATGCGCCGTGCGCCCGATCAGCGGCAGCACGGTGAGACGGTAGAAAGCGCGATTGGCCTCCGCATAATTGGAATAGGTATTGTCGCCCGGAATACCGAGCAGCATGGGCGGCACGCCGAAGGCGAGCGCGATGTCGCGCGCGGCGCTGTTCTTCGCCTCGATGAAATCCATGTCCTGCGGGCTGTAGCCCATGGCCTTCCAGTCGAGCCCGCCTTCGAGCAGCAGCGGACGACCCGCACCGGAAGCGCCGGTATAGCCTTCCTCCAGCTCGGCCTTCAGCCGCTCGAACTGTTCCTCGGTCAGGTTGCCGCCCTCCTTCGGCGCATAGACCAGCGCGCCGGAAGGCCGGGCGGAATTGTCGAGCAGCGCCTTGTTCCACGCGCCCGCCGCATTATGCGTGTCGAGCGCCATCAGGGCCGCTTCCAGCGGCGCGAAGCCGTAATGGTCGTCGAGCGGGTGGAAGAGTTTCAGGTGCAGGCCCGGCGACGTCTCCGTGCCGGTGGCGATGCGCCGCGCCGCGGAACCGGAGCGATAGACCAGCGCCTGCGGCCAGCCGTCCGCATCGGTTTCGACGCTGACGCAGCCGGGTTTCAGCAGATGCAGTTCCATCCGTCCGCTCGGCAGATCGACCCGCTCCACATAGGCGTTGCCCGCGATCAGCAGGTGGCCGTAAAGCCGTTCGAGGAAGGTCGCGCCGTCGACGCCCGCCTGCGGACGGGCGAGAAGATCGAGCAGCGGATGCGCGTCGTGCTCCCGCCCGCCCTCGTAGAGCAGGAAGGGCACGCTGCCCGCCGCGTCCGCGATGAGGCGCACGCAGCGATGCGCCACAGGATTGCGCATGAACCCCTCGCGCGCCAGCGTCGGATAATCGCGCGCGATCCACGACGCCCCGCGCTCCATGTGCAGGGCGACGAAACCGTTCGCCATCTTGGTCTGCCGCAGCGCGTCGGGTTGCGGCGGCGAGGGTCGCGCGTCTGCGCGCCCGGACCGGTTCCAGATCCAGTTCCAAGCCATGATTGGCCTTTCCGTAAAATGTAATGAATTCTCAGCCGAAGCGCCGCACGCGCGGCTTGGTATCCGCCTTCAGCATCAGTTCGCCGAGCGCCCAGACCAGCGCGTCGAGACGGTCGGGCGAGCGGCCGCTGGAAAGCCCTTCCGGCGCGAAGTCGCACATCTCGTCCTCCAGCGCGGGAAAGCGACCGGCATGGCGCACCCGGCCCTGTTCGTAGAAGGCGGCGACCGGCTCGGCGCGCAGCCATTTTCCGCGCATGGCGCGGCGCTGGAGCACCGGCACCGTGCCGTCCGCGCTCGCCAGCACCGCCGCCACCATCTCGCCGCCCTGATTGACCTCGGCGACGACGGCGTCGGCTTCGAGCCGATGATAGAGCGCGACAGCGCGGGCGGCCCATTGATGCGGCTGCATCATGGCCGCGCTTTCGTCGGCCAGCACATGGGCCACGCCTTCCGCGTCGATGCCCGCCGCGACGATGCCGCAAGCGTCCGAGGCGCGTCCCGACGAAGCGGGAGGATCGACCGCCACCACGATGCGCGTGAGCGGCGGCGCGCGCTCCTCGAAACATTGCTCGATGCGCTCGCGCGACCAGAGCGCGCCCGGACGGTCTTCGACCAGTTCGCCGTCCAGTTCCTGCCGTCCGAGCCGCGTGCCGGCATAGCGCCGTTCCACCGCCGCCATGAAGCCGCCAGCGAGATTGTCCGCGTTCTCCGCCGTGCGCATCCGGCTCACCGCGACATGTTCGTCGGCGAGCAGCGCCTTCACCAGCGGCACGGGGCGGGGTGTCGTCGTCACCACCTGACGCGGGCAATCGCCGAGACGCAGGCCGAATTGCAGCATGTCCCATGTCTCCTGCGGGTGCTTCCACTTGGCGAGTTCGTCGCACCATGCCGCATCGAATTGCGGCCCGCGCAGCGCGTCCGGGTCTTCCGACGAATAGAGCGACGCCACCGCGCCGTTGTCCCAGACAAGGCGGCGGCGGGTCGCCTCGTAGCGCGGCCGCATCAGCCGCGACACGGAAAGCAGGCCGGACGGGCCGTCCACCATCACCTCGCGCGCGTCGCCGAAGGTCTCGCCGACCAGCGCGATATGGCCGCAAGGACGGCGGGCGAAGGGCGGCAGGCCGAGCGCCATGCCGGAAGCCCATTCCGCACCGGCCCGCGTCTTGCCGGAACCGCGTCCGCCGAGAACGAGCCATACATGCCAGCCGCCGCCATGGTTGCCTGCGGGTGGCAATTGCGCGTCACGCGCCTTGAGAAGCCATTCCGCCTCGGCCGCTATCAACTGCCCCGGCGTCAGCCCGGCCGCCCAGGATTTCCTGCGCGCGCTTTTCTGCAAGATCGTCTATTCTCCTGTTGATGCGCCGCAGCGCCTGCCGCACCTCGGCCACACTGACCGGACAAGCCGCATTGGCCACATTCCGCGCGGGCGCGGCGTCCGCTTCGGTGGACAATTCGCCGACCGTCTTCACCGCGCGGGCCAGCGCCATCAGCGCCTCCGCCCTGCCCTTGTCGGGAAGTTCCTCCGCCGCGAGCAGCGCGTTCAGTTCCGCCTGAAGCCGGACGAGTGCCGGCTCGGCCTCACGCTTCCTCGTCCGCGCCGCCGGCGGTTCTTCAAGTTGCAGGCGGCGCAGGCGCGAACGATAACTTTCCAGCGACAGGCCGCAGAGTTCCGCCATGTCGGCCGTGTCGATGCCGTGCGCCGTCTGCAATTCATGTGCAAGGTGCAACCGCCTCGCGCTGCGGGACCGCATGCCCTGCCTCGCGGTACAAGCATCCATCGGCATCCCCCTGAATGACGAAACCCCGGCAGGCCATCGGCTTCCGGGGTTCTGTTTAGATCGTCGTGCGCCCTATCAGGCGCATTTTGACGATCCATCTTTTTGTTTGAGCATCGGATGACCCGAAAACCGGTTCCCACTTTTCGGTCCGATGCTCTGGTATGGTTTTGCCGCAATTGTGCGACCGTAGCTGTTTCCTAGCAAAGCACCGTAACGCAGTCAAGGACTATTTTCCTATAACAGGATACTTTTCTTATTTTCCCGCTTAACCCTGTTTACGCAATTTTCGTAAGAGGGAGCCTATTTATCTGTTATGATGACGGCACTATCGCCCCATCCTGCAAAGCGCCGAAGTCGGAGTTCATGCGTCAGACGGCCGATCACGATCCGGGAGAGAAGAAGCGCCGGCCATTCCGGGCCTCGCGCCTGATCTGGCTCGACGCATGGATCGATTCCGGCCTCTACAACCTCCGCTTCGGCCTCGCCGAATGGTGGGAAAACCTCACCATCTTCTCTCGGCGTTTCCGTGTGCGCGGTTTCCGCCGCCTCGTGGTGGAGGTGCTGGACGAAGGCTTCACGCTCGGCGTGGCGGGCACCGTGGTCATGCTGATGCTGGCGCTCCCCGCCTTTCAGGATACGAAAAAGGACTGGCGCGCGCAGGACGATTACGCCGTCACCTTCCTCGACCGCTACGGCAACGAGATCGGCCGGCGCGGCATATTGCACCGCCAGGCCGTGCCCATCGACCAGTTGCCGGACCACCTCATCAAGGCCGTGCTCGGCACCGAGGACCGGCGCTTCTTCGACCACTACGGCATCGACCTTTGGGGCCTCACCCGCGCGCTGACGCAGAATGCGCGCGCCAACGGCGTGGTGCAGGGCGGCTCCACCATCACGCAGCAGCTCGCGAAGAACCTGTTTCTCTCCAACGAGCGCACGTTGCAGCGCAAGATCAACGAAGCCTTCCTGGCGATCTGGCTGGAGTGCAATCTCTCCAAGAACGAAATCCTGCAACTCTATCTGGACCGCGCCTATATGGGCGGCGGCACCTTCGGCATCGCGGCGGCGTCGGAATTCTATTTCGGCAAGAACGTCAAGGACGTATCGCTGGCGGAGGCGGCGATGCTGGCCGGCCTGTTCAAGGCGCCCTCCAAGTTCGCGCCGAATGTGAACCTTCCCGCCGCCCGCGCCCGCGCCAATGTGGTGCTCTCCAACATGGTCGATGCCGGCTTCATGACCGAGGGTCAGGTCGCCGTCGCGCGCCGCCATCCGGCAAGCGTGATCGACCGCGCCAAGGACGACAGCCCGGACTATTTCCTCGACTGGGCCTTCGACGAGGTGAAGAAGGTCACCGACAGGTTCCCGCAGCACACGCTGATCGTGCGCACCACGCTCGACCGCAACATCCAGCAGGCGGCGGAGGAATCGCTCGAATATCACCTGCGCCAGTATGGCAGCGAATACGACGCCTCCCAGGCCGCCACCGTGGTGCTGGCCAATGACGGTTCGGTGCGCGCGCTGGTCGGGGGGCGCGACTATGGCGAAAGCCAGTTCAATCGCGCGACCAAGGCGCAGCGGCAGGCGGGCTCGTCCTTCAAGCCCTATGTCTATGCCGTCGCGATGGAAAAGGGCTTCACGCCCAACAGCATCGTTTCCGACGCGCCGATAAGCTGGGGAAGCTGGTCGCCGCGCAATTACGAACGCAGTTATGCGGGCCGCGTGGACCTCACCACGGCGCTGGTCCATTCGCTCAACACGGTGCCGGTGCGCCTCGCCCGCGATTATCTCACCACCGCGCCCGTGGTGGCGCTGACCAAGGCCATGGGCATCGAATCGCCGATCTCCTCCTACAAGACCATGGTGCTCGGCACTTCCGGCATGACGGTGATGGATCAGGCGACGGGCTACAATGTCTTCGCAAATGGCGGCATGGCCGGCAACCGCCACGGCGTCACGCAGATACTCGCCGCCGACGGCAAGGTGCTGTGGGACTGGTCCCGCGACGGACCGAAGCCGCACCGGGCGCTGTCGCAGAAAGCGGCCTACGAGATGAATTCCATGCTGGTGCAGGTGCCGGAGCGCGGCACCGGGCGGCGTGCCGCCCTGCCCATGACGCGCGTCGCCGGCAAGACCGGCACGACGCAGAATTACCGCGATGCGTGGTTCGTGGGCTTCACCGGCAATTTCACCGCCGCCGTCTGGTTCGGCAACGACAATTTCTCGCCGATGAAGAAGTTGACCGGCGGCGTGCTGCCCGCCATGGCGTGGCAGCGCATGATGGCCTATGCGCATCAGAACATCGAACTGAAGCCGATCCCCGGCGTCAATCCGCCCTTCCCTGCGCCGTCGAAGACCCCAACCAAGACTCCTGGGCCGCAGGTGGCGGCGGGCGCGGCCCCGCAGGAAGCCATGGCTCCGCCGCCCCGCGTGCTCTCGCCGATGGCGGTGAAAGTGCTCAGGGAATTGCAGGAACGGCTCATCGACGCACCGCCGCTCCCCGCCGCGCATACGAAGGTTTCCGCCCTTTGACCGCCATGCTGACGACGATCCTGAGGGTGGGCTTCGTGCTGGCGCTGGCCTTCGGCGGCGGAATATGGAGCGTCAATACGGTTCTCGACCATTTCGACGGTTTCGGCGAATTGCAGGTCGGCGCATGGCGCGCATGGCCCGCTGCGGGCACCGCCGACGCCGATCCCTATGCCCGCGCAAGGACCGCGCGCAAGGCGGAGCTTCCGCTCGGCGCGGGCGAAGGCCTGTCCTTCCGCGCACAGTTCGACGACCATGGCGCGCCGCTCCGGCGCGGCTGCGCATACCGGCTCACCGGTTTCACGCCGCCCGCCCGCTTCTGGACGCTGCATGCCGCGACGCCGGACCTTGCGCCCATCGCACCGCGCGCCGGCTTGCAGGCCGCGCTCCATTCCCGCGAGGCGATCTATGACGGCGAGGGCCGCGTCACCATCGATATCGGCCCCGATGCCGGGCCCGGCAACTGGCTGCCGGTCGAGAGGCAGGACGGCGGTGAGGACGAGTTCGTGCTGGTGATGACCTTCTACGACACGCCAGCCGCCAGCTCGTCGGGCCTTGCCGATCTCGTCATGCCGGCACTCGCCCGCACGGGGGAGCTGTGCCATGGCTAACGTCCCGAGCCTTCTGCGCCTCGTCCTGCTCGGCCTGATCGGCGCGGCGATCGTCCATATCACGGTGCTTCTGCTGGTGCCGGTCTTTTCGGATACGAACGCATGGACGCGCATCGAGGCCACCACCGCCGCCTATCGCTTCGAGCCGCTCGACCGCAAAAGGGGACTTTCCGGCGACGGCGATCCGCTGATCCGCGAGGCGGTGTGCCGCTTCGACCTCGCCGACGGGCCGGTCCATCTGACCGCCGAACGTCCCGTGCCCTACTGGTCGCTGTCGATCTATGCGCCGAACGGCGACAATCTCTACAGCCTCAACGACAGCGTTTCCGGTGAAAAGCGGCTCAACCTCATCGTCGCCGACCCGATCGGCATGGCCAGCCTGCGCGCCAGCGACGCGCGGGCCGGCGCATCTGAGGATGCAACGACCGGGACGACAACCGGGGCGCAGGACGGCGCACAGCCGGTCGCCCCGTCTCTCGGCAATTCCATCCCCGTCGAGCAGGATATCGGCGAGGGCATGGCGGTGCTACGCGTGTTCATGCCCGACGCGACATGGCAGGGCGAGGTGCAGCGTTTCCTCGACGGCGCCCGCTGCGTGACCCTTGGCGGGGGGTGACCTGGAGGGGAAAACCGGGCGGGCTATGACCGGCACCATGGCTTTTTCGAGACACGGTTAACAGCTTGCTAAGGCTTGGTGGCTATGATCGCCCGTGCCGGCCTGAATGGTGAACCGCCGGCGGTTCAGAGTCCACCGGAGTATCCCTGCGTGTCAAACGATCTGTTCCGCGCCCTGGAGGAGATTTCAGGCAACCGGAGCCAGCCGCAATCGAAAGCGGGCAAGGCCGACGACCTGCTGGTGGCGGCGGTTTCCGCTTTCGCGGGGATCACGCGTCCGGGGCGGCAGGACATGCAGCAATTCGAGGATCTGGCGATGCCGCTCCTGCATTGCGCGAGCGCGCGCGGCAAGCGGCAGGCGGCGGATATACTGGCGCGGCTGGACGAGGCGCCACGCCGCATCGTGCTGGCACTGGCGGAAGAGCCGGTCGAGATTTCCGCGCCGCTTCTCCTGCGCTCGCCGCTGCTGCGGCCCGGCGATCTCGTCGAACTCACCGGCAGGCACGGTCTCGCGCATGCCCGCGTCATCGCGCGGCGGCAATCGGACGATTCCCTCCTGCGATGCGTGCTGCACAGTTTCGCCGATCCCGTCATCGACCGCACGCTGGCATTGCAGGAAAGCCTTGCCGATCTCAACGCGGAGCCGCTGGAGAACCAGCCTCCGCCCGACGCTCCGGCGAAGAAACCCTTCCCGATGCAAAATGCCGGTTCCGAACAGCTTGCGCATGCCCTGCAACGGCCCTTTTTCGAAGTCGGCCACCTGCCCGGCTCCGAACGGCTGATCGACACGGCGCTGCTGATCGACGACCGCTTCTTCCACCACGCGCTTGCCGACACGTTCGGCCTGTCGCTCGACCGTGCCGAAACCATCGTCGGACGATGGCCGGATTCATATCTGCCCATCGCGCTGAAGGCGCTCGGTTTTTCGGCGGCGGAGTGTTTCCTGACCATGACGGCGGTTCTGGGCACGATCGAGACCGATCGCGAGGGCCTGCGCGAGTTCGTGCATATCTATCGCTCCATCGACCGCGAAAAGGCACTGGCGCTGGTGCGGCGCTGGCGCGCCGAGGACATGGCGGCCACGCTGCGAGGCAAGCTGCGCGAAATGGCGGAGGACCACGAAACGCCACCGACCGACGCTGCCAATTGCGACGCGCCGAAGCCGAGCAGATCGGTAAAGTAGGGGTTTCAGTTCACGATTTCAGTTTTCGGGCGCCAGAGCAAGAAATTCCGCCGTTGCGCCGATATTTTCCAGTTCCACCAGCCAGAGGTCGGGATCGAAGCGGATTTCCCGCTCCATGCGTTCGCCGATGGCCAGATCGTCGGCCTCGTGCAGGATGCGCTGGAAACGGCGCTCGCCGTCCGCCTCATCGTCGTAGGAAGCCTGCGGCGCCGGCGCGTAGAGGTCGCTGCGGCCGGAACACCCGCTCACCCTGACGAAGATCGCGCCCGCCTCCCCCGCGCCGCGCCGCGCGAGATAGGCGAAGCCGCCCGCGCCCTCGACCTTGCGGATCAGCGCCGACACCCAGAAATCGGAGGTGAGCCGGACCATTCAGCCGATCAGCCCGATCTCGCGCATCTTGGCGATGAGCGTCGCGTCGATCCGCCCGGTCACGGGCATGTTGAACAGTCTCTGGAAGTCGCGGATGGCCGCTTCCGTGGCCTTGCCCTGCCGGCCGTTGACCGGCACCTGATCGTTGCCGAAGGCCTTGAGACCCGCCTGCACGCGCACGATATCCTGCGGTGACACATTATCGGCCACCGCCGGCTGTTTGGCAGGCGCGGCGGATTCGGTTTTTCGGTAGGAGGCGAGTTCGGGCTTCGGGCGCGGCGCGTCGTCGCGGACCGCCGTCGCCGGTTGGGGCTGCGGGCGCGCCGACGGCACGGCGATCCGGATCACCTTCGCCACCGCGTCCTGACCGGAGTCGGGGGCTGCGATCCGCGTCGCGGCATCCGGTTGCCGGGCGGCGGCCTTCTGCTGCAATGCGTGCCAGCGTTCCAGCGCCGCGCGGGTCTGCGGCCCGGAAAAGCCGTCTACTGGCCCCTTGTAGATGCCAAGCGCCGAAAGCCGCAATTGCGTGCGGGCAACGTCGATGTCGGCCTTGGGGCTGAGCGCCGGCAGCATGTCGTCCGTGACCTTGGCCGCCATCTGCAAGGCATCGGGCGCAGCACTGACGGGAGGGACGGATGCGGAACCGGTCGGGGCGGCTGTCGCCGCCTGCTGCACGGGCTTCGCCGCCGGTTCCTTGGCCGTCGTCGCTGCCGTGCCGGGCAGGACGGCGCGCGGCGTCGGCTTGAACACGAGATCGGGCCGCGTGCGGAAGAACACGCTGCTGTGCGCCTCCGGCTGATACCAGAGCGCATTGGCCGAAACGAAACCGAGCACGACGAGAAAAGCCGCCGCGCCGCCGGTCAGCGCGGGATTGCGCAGGACGAACTCGCCCGCCGCCAGCGCCAGCACCGAGACGGCACTGAACAGAAAGCGGACCAGCCGTTCGGCAAGGCTAGGCTGTCTTGCGTTCTTGCGCATGGGTTTGCTCCTCCGGGCCTTCGTCCCGGTCTTCGCTGCTGCCCTCGTCCTTCCGTTGCCCGTCATGTCGCCTTTCTCCGGGGCGGCGGCGCATGTCGATCACCACGTTCGCGCCCGGTCCCTGCTTTTCGTCTTCCTCTTGCTGCAAATCCCCCAGCCCAGTCGCCGGTCCGGCTACCGGCAGGCGCACGGTGACGACCGTGCCTTCGCCGGGACAACTGCGGATATTCATCGAACCCTGATGCAGTTCCACCAGGCCGCGCACCACGGACAGGCCGAGGCCGCTACCCTCTTGCGCGCGCGTATAGCTGTTGTCGGCGCGCATGAAGGGGGCGCCGATACGCGCCAGATCGTCGGGCGCAATGCCGATGCCGGTATCGGAAACGCTGATTTCCAGCACGGCGCGGCCATCGGCCATGACGCGCGCGGCATCGATGTTGACGCAGCCGCCGGCCTGCGTGAACTTCACCGCATTGCCCGCCAGATTGAGCAATATCTGCTGCACCGCGCGCCGGTCGGCCACCACCTCGCCGATGTCCCTGCCCACGCGCTGGCAGAAGGCAACGCCCTTTTCCCCGGCCTGCGGCAGCATCACCGCCGCGCACATCTCCGCCGCCTCGCGGAAGGCGAAGCCCTGCGGCGCGATGCGGTAAGTGCCGCTTTCGAGCCGTGCATTGTCGAGCATGGCATCGACCAGTTCCAGCATGTAATGGCCGGAGCGGTGGATCAGCCCGGCATATTCGTGCCGCTTTTCCTCGCCGAGCCGCCCATCGATACCGTGCGACAGCAGGTCGGAAAAACCGATGATGGAATTGAGCGGCGTGCGCAATTCATGCGCGACACCGGCGAGCAGACGGCCCTTGCCGATGCGCTCGGCCTCAAGCTGCGCTTCGAGTGCCGCGATCTCCTGCTTCAGCCGCTGCTCCTCCTCCAGCGAACGACCCACCAGCATGATCGCCGCGCCAGAACCCGCGCCCTCCACGCGATAGGCGCGGAAGACCGGCGCGCCGTCCTCGATGGAACGCAGGCGCAGATCGGCCCGCCCCGACGCCTTGCCCACGCGCAGGTCGGCCAGAAGCGACAGATAGGCCACGCGGTCGCCGACATGGACCCGGTCGAGAAGCGGCGTGCCTTGCAGCATCCCGGCCTTGACGCCGAGGCGTTTCGCCGTCGCCGCGTCCGCCGCCGTCACGATGCCCTCCGCGTCGAGGCCGAAACGCAGATCGCCGCCGGCCAATACCGTATCGGGCGCGGTTTGCGGCATGGCAACCATCCGCGTCCTGTCCGCAGCCCAAGCGAGGCTGCGCGCCACGAGGCTTGCCGCATAGAGCAGCATGACCGCAAGAGCAGCGAGCGAAGCGTCCGCGATCGCGCCGCCGCTCCTGACCGCGAAACCAGCGAGGATGCAAGCGGCGGCGACCGCGCCCGCAAAGGCCGCGCCGGGCTTGCGGCTCGTAAACCAGATTTCGAGCGGCAGAGCGGCGACCATCAGGCAAAGCGCGCCGGCGAGCGCCGCATTGCCCCCCGGCCAGAGGCCGAGAGCGGCAAGTCCTGCACCGTAGACGGTGAAATTGAGCGTGCCGAGGAGCCCCGCGCCAAGGCCAAGGCGAGACAGGGCGCAGAAGATCATCGCCATGCCGGCGAAGCCTGCCGCCAGCGCGGCAAATTCCGTCAGGCCGACAGCGCGGCCCGATGCGAGCAGTGCCGCGCACAGCAGCAGCGGCACGAGGAGGAGCGAATCGGCCACGCGCACGCGCGTGGCATCCGCCCCGTCGGCCCAGCGCAGGCGCAACCGCGCATAGGAGCGCGCAACTCCCCGCATGACGGCACCCGGTTTTCCCGCTGTTTTCAGAAGAATGGCGTTCAACGTGCCTACTCGCTCGATACTCTTTTACGCAATCGTCGTGCGCCTTATCAGGCGCATTGTGACGATCTATTTTTTCGTTTGAGCATCGGATGATCCGAAAACCGGTTCCCACTTTTCGGTCCGATGCTCTCGCCTTTACACGCCGCGCATCGTTACCCGCTCTTACAGAGGCGGCATGTGCGGCGACGCCAAGGATGGCAACGAGGCTTTAAGGAAAGGATAAAACCGGGCCGCCTGAAATCCATATGGGGCCGATCGGCGGCCTTGCGGCAGTGCTTTTCCCGCTATGGTAAACAGAGAGTGGAGAAGCCTGCGGTTACGGAATCTTTTCGATTTGGCCAGAGAATGGCATTATTCTGCACGAACGACAGCGAAGCCATGATCCGTTTCCTTCTCAAGTCCATTTTCTGGCTGTCGCTGGCCTTCATCGTGCTGCCGCGCATGTTTCCGCCCGGCCCAGAGGACAGGACACCGGAAAAGATCGCCGCCACGCCCGCACCGAAGCAACCGGACGCGGTGGGTCGCCTTGTCGCCGACGGCCGGTCGGCGCTCCAGATCGGCAAGGTCTGCGCGGACAATCCCGCCTTCTGCGAGAAAGGCGCGGCACTGGCTTCCAGCGCCGGTAGCGGCGTCATGGAAGGAAGCCGCGCCGCGCTCGAATATCTGAGCAGCCGGTTCGGCGGCAAGCCGGCCGCGACCCCGGCAAAGCCGGAACCGGCCGCCGCGCCGGTTCCGGCAGTGGCGGCACGGGCCACCGCCGGAACGCCGGGATTCATCCCCGTGCCGACACCGCGCGCGGAGGCGCTTCGGGCAATTTCGGCACGCAACTGAACGGTTTTCCGTGACCTCGCGGCCTGTCCATCCTATATAGACGGCAAGACCTCCCCTTCATTTCAGGCGAGCACCATGACCGCAGGCATAGACAGCATCATTTCCGATTTCGAGTTTCTGGACGACTGGGAAGACCGCTATCGCTATGTCATCGATCTCGGCAAGGACTTGCCGCCCTATCCCGACGAGGCACGCGACGCGGCGCACAAGGTGCAGGGCTGCGTCAGTCAGGTCTGGCTCAAAACCACGTCGAAGGGCGGCGACGATCCGGTGATCGAGTTTATGGGCGATTCCGACGCGCATATCGTGCGCGGGCTGGTGGCGATCGTGCTGGCACTCTATTCGGGCCGCAGGGCGTCGGAGATTCTCGCCATAGAACCGGAAACCGTGCTGAAGAAGCTCGGCCTCGACGAAAACCTCACCCCGCAGCGCTCCAACGGCCTGCGCGCCATGGTGGCCCGCATCCGCCGAGAGGCGGAAGCAGCAAGGGAATCAGCGTAACACCGTTTCCACCGACAGCGCCGCCGCGAGCAGGTTCCTGTCCGTGCCGCCGCGCGCTGTGAGCATCAGCCCGGCAGGCAACCCCACTCCCGGCATTGGCAATGTCACGCTGCAAAGGCCGAACTGGTTGGCCACCTGCGTGTTGCGCAGAAGCAATCCTTCGACACGGTCATATTCGGTCTCGTCATGGCTGACCGAGGCAATCGTCGGCGCGACGATAGGCGTCGTTGGCGTGGCCATCATGGCGAAGCCTTGCAGCCGCGCATCCATTTCCGCGGCAAGCGCCGCGCGTGTCTCCATCAGTTCGGCATAGGCGGCGTCCGGCACCTTGATGCGCACGGACAACGGTCGTTTCACCCTCTCATCCACATCGGCCAGCGGATCGGAAAGCCATGTCGCGGCATGGATGCGGCTTGCCTCTATCCCGACGATGGAGCCGATGCGCGTGGCCTCGCCAAGACGCGCGATCAGATCGTCCACCCCGATATCGGCAAGGACCGCGCCCGCCTTTCGCAGCGCGGCGAGGCTTTCCTCGAAACGCGCGGCCACCGCCGGCTCCATGGCCGACAGCAGACGCCCTTTCGGCAGGCCGATGCGCAGTCCGGCAAGCGGCAGAGGCTGCGGCAGCACCGGCGCCTCGCCGGCCATGACCGCATCGGCAAGGGCGAGATCGGCGACTTTTTTCGCAAGCGGGCCGATGGAATCGAGCGAGGGCGACAGCGGAAAGGCGCCGTCCAGCGGGATACGGCCGACGGTCGGCTTGAAACCGGCGAGACCGTTCAGCGCCGCCGGAATACGCACGGAGCCGCCCGTATCCGAGCCGATTGCGATCTCGCTGGTGCCCTCCGCCGCCGACACCGCAGCACCCGAAGACGAGCCGCCCGCGACACACGCCGGATCGGCGGCATTGCCGGGATTGCCGTAATGCGGGTTGAGGCCGACCGCCGTGAAGGCGAATTCGGTCATATGCGTCTTGCCGACGATCACCGCGCCTGCCGCGCGCAGGCGCTGGACCACGGCCGCGTCGCGCATGGCGGGCGGGGCGGAACGGCGAATCGCGGAACCGGCCAGCGTCGGCTCGCCCGCCACGTCGAAGAGATCCTTGATCGATACGATGCGCCCGTCGAGCGGACCGAGCGCCCGCCCCTCACGCAGGCGCGCATCCGCCGCATCGGCCTCGGCCCGCGCGCGTTCTGCATAAACCGTGCTGAAGACAGGCTCGTGCGTCCGCCGCGCATCGAGCCGCGACAGGATCGCCTCCAGCCTTTCCCGGACATCCGGCATCGATTTCTCCCGGTTGAGGTCGCCGTTGCAGACCGTCGGCGGCAAGCGTTACGAACCCGCCGCGCCGCTGTCAATCGCTCCCGTCCTCATGACCGCGACCGCATCTTCGGGCGGTAATCCTCCGCGCCCCAATGCAGGATCGCCGGCCGTCGCGCCTCGCCGCCGCGCGGTGGATGATAATGGCGATGCAGCGCGGCAAGGCCCGCCCTGAGCAGCATCTTGGCCGAGCGCACCGGCCATTGCCGCTCGCGCTCGACCGTCTCCAGCCCCTTCAGGAAGCAGCAGACGTCGACCAGCACGCCGCCCAGTTCCGGCCCAACCGCCTCCAGCGCCCGCTCGACGCGCATCCGGCTCGCCAGCGCCATATCCGTCAGTTCCGCGATACCGCCGGGACTGCCATGCCCCCTGCCGCCGGCGACGCCATCCCAGCGCGACGTGACCGACGGCATCAGCGAGCCGCGCGTGAAATCGGCGCGCAGCCGCTCGCCGGCCTGAAACTCGTCCTCGGTGATGAAGGCCGAGCCGTCCGCGCCCTTGCGGCGGTAGAGCGCGGCGAGCGGCGATTCGGAAAGGTTCACCTCCACCTTCTCGCCGCCTCCGATCTCCACCGTCGCGGTGAATCGTTTGGCCGCGCTCATACCGCCATCCTCCCCGCCGTTTTCCCGGCCAGCTTCCATGTGGAAAAAGCCGAACGCACGATCCGCTCGAAGGCGGCGACAATGGCATCGAAATCCTCGTCGTCACGCATGTCCTCCACGATCTGACAGGCATGCGTCACCGTCGAACGGTCACGCGCGAAGCCCGCGGCCACGTCCGTCATCGCCATGCCGAAGCATGTATGAGCGACATACATACCGATCTGGCGCACCCGCGCCACGGGACGGCGGCAGCGCGTGGGCGAGCGCAATTCCTTCCCGTCCATTCCGAAAGCGGCCACGAGCAGGTCGATGAGCGCATCGCATACCGCAATGTTGCGTCGCGTCCGTCTGGCATCGGGGCGCTTTCGGGGCGGATCGAGACGGATCGCCCGCCCGCGGCGCGCCGCGACCCGCCGCAACGCCTCGAAGGCCTCCGCACGCGTATGAACCACATGAGACAATTCCAGAAGCATTCTTCTTTCCTCGTTTATATAGGAATATCTTCTTATAACAAGAAAAATGCAAGCGAGGATAAGTTTAATGAAAAAAGAGTGCGTACAGGGTTTGGCCGGGAATCCCGGTACCTGACTTAATGATTTAAAATCAATAGGAAAATGGGTTGCGGAACACCTATTTGCAACTTTTCTGAGGCAGCGTCCGGCAAAAAATTTAGGAATATTATCCCCACTAAGCGGCAACGGGCGATCATGGCGGCGAAACGCAACGAGGACCGCCGCCATGCACCAGAGCCTGACCGATGCCCGCTATGCCTTCCTTGCCCGCCGCACGGAGGAGCGCATCAACGCCATGCAGCGCGTGGCCCTGCAAATCATCGCCGGAATCGACATCGACCGGGTGCTGAACGGCGCCCGGCAGGAAAAGGAAAGCGCCGTGCGCCGCCTCGTGCGTCTTATCGAGCGCGAAAGGCAGAAGGGCGTCATCGGCCACTGGAGCTACGATCTCAACCGCCATATCGCGCTGAAACAGGCGCTCGACCGGTTGAAGGCGGCGCTCGTCGCGGACGAACCCTCCCCGGCCTGATTTGGGCATGAAGCATTTGCAGCCAAATGGAAACATTTGGCGTCGCATAAATGCGGCGAAAACAAATCAATAGAGCGCCGATCTGATCCCATCAGATCGGCGCTCTATGTCATTAAAAAAACCGGCCGGACCGCGGCAGTCGCGGTCCGGCCGGTTTCCATGAATGTCCGTTCCCGGGCGCGACGCCGGATCAGGCCTCTTTCGGCTTGCGGCCGAGGCCCATCTTCTTCGCCAGATGCGAGCGGGCGGCGGCATAGTTCGGCGCCACCATCGGATAGCTCGGATCGAGATCCCACTTCTCGCGGTATTGTTCCGGCGTCATGTTGTAGTGGGTCATCAGGTGGCGCTTGAGCGACTTGAACTTCTTCCCGTCCTCGAGGCAGATGATGTAGTCGTCGTGCACCGACTTCTTCGGGCTGATGGCCGGCTTGGGCTTCTCGACGACGACCGGCGCTTCTTCCCGCTCCACATGGCGCTTGAACGCGGCGTGAACCTCGGCGATGAGCTGCGGCAGGTCGCCGGCGCGAATCGAATTGTTGCCGACATAGGCCGCAACCACATCCGCCGTCAGCCCCAGCAGCAGTTCCGCGCTTTCGTCATGCGTGTCCAGAGTTTCCATCAGCTTTCCTTCATATACTTTATGACGTCCGTTGCTTCCGGCGTCCGTTTCTTTCCGGCCACCGCGCGTCCATTCCGGCGCATCGGCGGCAGCTCTTTCCCTCGGCTCTTTCGGCCCCCGAACCCTTTCGGGTATCGAATTTTCCCGAAATAATTCCCGTATTCCGGTCCGATGTTCCGGACTCGTCCGGCGTCATCCGCGAAAACGAATAGCGGCAGATGATGCCATTCGCAATAGAATTGTCAAACCACATTACATTAATAACAGCATATTATTCTTCATCACTTAAATACAAAGGATACAAAGCCGCTTTCCCGACCCCGTTCAGACTTCCCGCAGTCATAACGCTTTCACCGCGAACCGTTCCGTTTATTGACTCTACAGAAAACAGCGCAGTCTTTCAGAAGGCTCCCATTAATTTGCGGGGACCGGCGCAGCAATCGTTTTTCATGCCAATTCATGAATTATGCCAGTCAATTCAAATACAATTTACCGCTTTCAGCGTTGGCGCGTGAATCGGGCTTCAAAATGGCGGCCATCAAATATATTTCAGACGGATCAACTCGATTTCCCCGAACGGGGAAACTATATATGCCTGCCCGGCCTACCCGCGCAATCGCGACAGTCTAACCATATTCGATGGATTTCATATGACCCAGACCATTTCCCTTCCCCGCCCGCCCCATGCGCAGAAGCATCCGCGAAACGACACGCACCACGGGATCACGCGCAGCGACGATTACGCATGGCTGCGCGCGGACAACTGGCAGGAGGTCTTCCGCGACCCCTCCACGCTCGCACCGGAAATCCGTGCCCATCTCGAAGCCGAGAACGCCTATCAGGCCGCGATGATGCAGGACACGCAAGGCCTGCAAAAGGCGCTTTTCGCCGAAATGCGCGGGCGCATCAAGGAGGACGATTCGTCCGTCCCGGCCAAGGATGGGCCCTATGCCTACGGCGTCTCCTACCGCACCGGCGGCGAACAACCGTATTTCATCCGCACCCCGCGCGACGGCGGGCCGGAAACCATCATGCTCGACGGCGACAAAGAGGGCGCGGGCAAACCCTATTTCCGCCTTGCCTCCGCCGATCATTCGCCCGATCACAAATTGCTGATCTGGGGCTATGACGACAAGGGATCCGAGTTTTACGAACTCAAGGTGCGCGATCTCGCGCGCATGGAAGACCTCGCCGATATCGTCACCGACTCCAGCGGAGACGGCGCATGGGACGCGAAAAGCGATGGTTTCTTCTATACGCGGCTCGACGGGAATCACCGCC
Source organism: Rhizobiales bacterium 63-22 (assembly GCA_001898995.1). Lineage (GTDB taxonomy): Bacteria > Pseudomonadota > Alphaproteobacteria > Rhizobiales > Rhizobiaceae > Brucella. The sequence continues at coordinate 64,642 of MKVZ01000004.1, forward strand.
CGTCGAAAGTCTTTTATCACCGCATCGGCACGAAGCAGTCGGAGGACCGGCTGATATTCGAGGAGGAGGATGCGGGCTTCTTCGTCGGCGTCTCCAGCTCTTCGCTCGACGATTACATCTTCATCGACATTCACGATCACGAGACGTCCGAATGCTGGCTGCTGCCCGCCGCCGACCCGGCGGCCAAGCCGCGGCTGGTCATGGCGCGCCAGCCCGGTACCGAATACGATCTCGTGCCCGGCGGCGACGTGTTCTATATCCTCACCAATTCCGGCGGCGCCAAGGATTTCAGGATATGCGAGGCGCCCGTCAGCGCGCCGCAGCCCGAGAACTGGGTGGAGGTGGTGGCGGAAATGCCGGGCCGGCTGATCCTGTCGCACGCCGCCTACAGGCATCATCTCGTATGGATGGAACGCGACAACGGCCTGCCGCGCATCGTGATCCGCGACCGCGAGACCGGCGAGGAGCACGCCATCGCCTTCGACGAGGAAGCCTATTCGCTGGGCTTCCACGGCAGCGCGGAATACGACACGGACACGATCCGCTTCGCCTATTCCTCGATGACGACGCCGGAGCAGCTTTTCGACTACAACATGCGCACGCGCGAGCGCAGGCTCCTGAAAACGCAGGAAGTGCCTTCCGGCCACGATCCGCGCGACTATGTCACGCGCCGCGTCTTCGCGCCCGCCCCCGACGGCGAAATGGTGCCGGTATCGCTGCTCTACCACAAGGATACGAAGCTCGACGGCTCGGCCCCCTGCCTGCTCTACGGCTACGGTTCCTACGGCATCACCATTCCGGCCAGCTTCGGCATCACGCGCCTGTCGCTGGTGGATCGCGGCTTCGTCTTTGCCATCGCCCATATACGCGGCGGCAAGGACAAGGGCTTCGCATGGTACGAGGACGGCAAGCGCGACAGGAAGACCAACACCTTCACCGATTTCATCGCCGTTGCGCGGCATCTGGTGCGCGAGGGCTACACCAGCCATGACCGCATCGTCGCCGAGGGCGGCTCGGCCGGCGGCATGCTGATGGGCGCGGTGGCCAACATGGCGCCGGAAGCCTTCGGCGGCATCATCGCGCAGGTGCCCTTCGTGGACGTGCTCAACACCATGCTGGACGACACGCTGCCGCTCACTCCGCCCGAGTGGCCGGAATGGGGCAACCCGATCGCCTCGGAAGCCGATTACCGCACCATTGCGTCCTATTCGCCCTATGACAATGTGAAGCGACAGGCCTATCCGCCCATCCTTGCCGTGACGGGCCTCACCGATCCGCGCGTCACCTATTGGGAACCGGCCAAGTGGGTCGCGAAGCTGCGCGAGATGAAGACCGACGACCATCCCGTGCTGCTGCGCGTCAATATGGATGCCGGCCATGCCGGCGCCTCGGGCCGCTTCTCCCAACTGGAGGAAGTGGCGGAGGTCTATGCCTTCGCGCTCAAGATCACCGGCAAGGCGTGAAGATCTATCTTTTTGTTTGAACATCGGACCGAAAACCGGTTCCCGTTTTTCGGTCCGATGCTCCGGGCGGCATGGCTTTGAATCCGGGATTCGTTCGGAATCTTGCTCCAAAGCGATACGAATTTCGGATTCGCCGCCCTATATGATCATATGCTGAATTCACCGCGTGGAGGTGGTGTCGTGAAAATTGGGATCGCGGCAATTCTGACCGGGCTGGCGCTGGCTGTTCCGGCCGTGACGCCGGCGCAGGCATGGGTGCGCAAGGATGTGAGCGAATATGCCGGCAGACGGTGCAGCGCGCCGCCGCGCGGTTCGGGCATCATTTTCGGCCAGTTCAGCGGCCACAGCTATTCGTCCTTCGACGACGGGATAGATGCCGTCGACCGGGTGCGTTGCTTCACCAGCATGTCGGAGTGCAAGGGCTGGCTCTATACGATGCAGAGCAAATATTCCGATGCGGGCGTTCCGACCATCGTGCAGTGCACGAAACGGTAGCACGGCCCGCCGAAACCGTTGGAACCGCACGCTTCCCGCGGATGCCTGCCCTGTCCCCCACACCGCAAGGAGCTACCGCGCCGCGGGATAGCCGTTCGGATGCGGCGGGACCGCCTTGAGATAGGCGGCGATGGCGGCACGGTCGGCGTCGGTCAGATGCGCCATATTTGTGACCACGTCGGCCATCTGCCCGCCGAGCGAATCGTAATCGGGCGTGAAGCCGCTTTGCAGCGCATAGGCGATATCCTTCTCGCTCCAGTCGCCGATACCGCCCTCGCCCGTGGTGATGTTGGGCACGATGCCCCTTTTTCCGTCGCGGCCCGTCTCCGGCGACAGCGCGCCGGCCAGCCAGCGGCTTTTGTCCAGCCCGCCGATCGCGTTGCGCGGCGTATGGCACTCGCCGCAATGGCCGAGCGCCTCGACCAGATATTGGCCACGCCGCACCTGTTCCGAAGCGCCCGGCAGTTCGACCGCCGGCTTGCCCGTGAGATAAAGGCGCTTCCACAGGCCGAGGCCGCGCCGGATATCGAACGGAAAACCGATCCGGTGCGGCGGCGGAACGTGGGCGGAGGGCGGCAGCGTCCTGATATAGGCGAAGAGATCGGCCACGTCCTGCGGCTTCATATGCGTATAGGACGTATAGGGAAAGGCCGGATAGAGATGCTCGCCGTTGCGGCCCACGCCCCTGAGCAGGGCATTGGCGAAATCGGCGAGCGTCCAGCCGCCGATGCCCTGCGGCGACGGCGAGATATTCGGCACGACGAAGGTGCCGAAATCCGAAGCCAGTTCATAGCCGCCCGACAGCACCTTGCGCGCCTCGCCCGTGGCGCCCGGCGCGGCGTGGCAGGAGGCGCAGCCGGCGGCCCAGAACACCTGTTCGCCCTTCACCGGATCGCCGGGCCGCAGGGAAGCCAGCACGGTATCGTCCAGCTTTTGCGGTGCGGTCAGAATCCAGAAGGCGGCAGCGCCGATCAAAAGCACCACGACCACGCCATAGGCCAGCTTGCGGACCATCCTGTCCCTTTCGCTGCCGGAGCATCTCCGGCAAAAGCGCTACGCCCGGAAATGCTTAAAAACAAAGAAATCAAGCGGCCAACGGCTTTGCAAAAACCGGAACCGCTCCGGGCCGGATTGCGCCGGTTCAGTTCCTCTTCAGGCGGAAATCCTGATGACAGGCGCCGCAATTGGACGCGACTTGCCGGAAGACCGGCTTCAGCGCGTCGAGGCTCTGCGGCTTCGCCGCTACCGCCGCAGCGGCATCACTGCGCAGCTTGTCGATATGCTTGACGAATTCGTCCTTGTCCTGCCAGATTTTCGGCGAAGCGGCGGTCTTGCCCTTGTCGGAACCCGCAGGGAACAGCGTATCGAAATCCAGCTTCTTCGCACCCGTGTCGATCGTTTCCAGCGCGGCCAGAACCGCCGCCGCGTCGAACGGTTTGTCGCCCTTGATCATGGGCGCGATCGTCCCGACCGAGTGCCCGAAACTTTTCATGATGGCCTGACGATCGGCGATGGCGTCGGCATGGGCCACACCCGCCGTCAGGATCGCAGCCGCACCGAGGGACAGAAAAAACAGGCGCATGGGCTCCTCCGTTTTGAAAGTCGAAACCGCTCTTCCTCCACTGAACTATCCGCCACAACGCGCAATATTGCAATATTGCCACCGGCCTGCCCGATATCTACACCCGCACCAGCGTGAATTCTTGCGATTGCCCATCGACAACTCACAGGAGAGTGAAAAACATGAGTGAAATACTATTGTTAAACAAAAGCCCCGGCGGGCCGGGGCTTCGTCGTTTCATGACAATCGATGTGGCTTACGCCTTTTCGTAAAGCTCCAGCACGTAATCCCAGTTGATGAGATTGTCGACGAAGGCTTCGAGATATTTCGGGCGCAGGTTGCGGTAATCGACATAGTAGGAATGTTCCCACACGTCCACGCCGAGGATCGGCTTGCCGCCATGCACCAGCGGGTTCTCGCCGTTCGGCGTCTTGGAAATCTCCAGCTTGCCGTCCTTCACCGACACCCAGGCCCAGCCGGAACCGAACTGGCCGACGCCGGCGGCGATGAAATCGGTGCGGAACTTGTCGTAGCCGCCGAGATCGGAATCGATCGCCTTTTCCAGCTTGCCGGGCAGCTTTTTGCCGCCGCCGCCCTTCTTCATCCACTTCCAGAACTGGATGTGGTTATAGTGCTGGCCGGCATTGTTGAAGAGGCCCGGATTCTTGCCGAAGCTTTCCTTGACGATATCCTCAAGGCTCTTGCCTTCGAGGCCGGAACCTTCCAGCAGCTTGTTGCCGTTGGTGACGTAGGCCTGATGATGCTTGTCATGATGCAGCTCAAGCGTCTCGCGCGACATGAACGGCGCCAGCGCATCATAATCATAAGGAAGGGCGGGCAGTTCGAAAGCCATTGGAACTCTCCTCTTTATCTTTCAGCTTGCAGCGGGCAGGCCCACGAATAGCGCCATGAGCGCGCCCGAAACTTTTCCACCCGATCTACATAGGCCGCAACCGCATGGGCGGCAATGCGTTAGCGGGCAATTTCACGTCAACTTCATGAAATAATATTGTATTTACGATAGGCCGCGAAGGCGAATTACCGTATGATTCTAGATGAGGTCATTTTCGCGCGCGCTACCGGTAGAAAAAAGCATGGCGTCCTACAATTCCTATGTCTTCGATGCCTACGGCACGGTGTTCGACGTCCATTCGGCGGTGCGGCGTCACGCGGACAAAGCCGGCCCGGACGGCCGGGCCTTGTCCGAACTCTGGCGCGCCAAGCAGCTTGAATATTCATGGGTATCGAGCCTGATGGGCACCTATCGCGACTTCCGCGCGCTCACCGAGGATGCGCTCGATTTCGCGCTGGCGCGCTACCCTTCCGTCGATCCCGCGCTGCGCACCGATCTCATGGACGCCTACTGGCATCTGGATTGCTACGAGGAGGTGCCGCCGGCGCTGAAAAACCTGAAGGACAGGGGCGCGCGGCTCGCCATCCTCTCCAACGGCTCGCCCGCCATGCTGGAATCGGCGGTGAAATCCGCCGCGCTCGACGTGCTTCTGGACGATGTGATCTCGGCGGACGCCGCGCAAAGATACAAGACCGCGCCGCAGGTCTACGAGCTGGTGACGCTGCAATGGCGCATCTATCCCGATGCCGTCTCCTTCCAGTCCTCCAACCGCTGGGACGTGGCGGGGGCGGTGCGATTCGGCATGCGCGGGGTGTGGATCAACCGTACCGGCCAGCCGGACGAGTACCGGCAATTCCCGCCCGCGCTCATCCTGCCCAGCCTGCATCTGCTCGATCGGGACAATCACTGAAAGTTGATGCCGGCATCCCCGGCAGAACACCCCTGCCATGGCGAAAACCGTGTCGCCCCTGCAACACAGGGCCCTCCGCCATATTGAAACCACATTGATACCGGCTCGCTGCCACATTTGCCGGGTGTTTTCGCTGCGAACGATCCCCGCTGCGGCAGTCAAGGTCGGGCCAAGATCAGGCCATGATCGGCCGGTCGCAGTTTGTTAACCTTGATTGTAGTAACCATAAGTCCCCCATCACTAGTCTGGTTTTCATATGCAAACGACCCTTACCCGCCGTTCCTTCCTGACGGTACTGACAGCAAGCGCGGCAGCCGGCCTCGCCGGCTGTGCCCAGTTCGGACAGCCTGTCCCGGTCATAGACGTTGACGCCAACGGCAACCCGATCAACAAGCAGGGCGGCGTCACCACCGCCAATTATGGAAGCTGGGCGGAAATGTACGGCCCGCTGGAGGATGGAGGCTTCCAGCTTCCGGCCATCCCGATCGACAGGATGGACAAGCGCTTCCTGCGCCAGGTGGTGCAGGACCCGACCGGCGAAATGCCGGGAACCATCGTGGTGGATACCGCCAACCGCTTCCTCTATCTTGTTATGGCCAACGGACAGGCCATGCGCTACGGCGTGGGCATCGGCAAGGCGGGCTTTTCATGGTCGGGCCGCGCCGTCATCCAGTACAAGAAGATGTGGCCGACCTGGACGCCGCCGAACGAGATGATCGCCCGCCAGCCGGAACTGGCCAAGTACAGCGCCGCCAATGGCGGCATGCCGCCGGGCCTGATGAACCCGCTCGGCGCACGCGCCATGTATCTGTTCCAGAACGGCAAGGACACGCTGTACCGCCTGCACGGCAGCCCGGAATGGTGGTCTATCGGCAAGGCCGTTTCGTCGGGCTGCGTACGCCTGATGAATCAGGACATCATCGACCTCTACAACCGCGTGCCCGTGAAGACGCCGGTACTCGTGACGTAATCAAGGCGGCAGGGCAGCGGAAGAATATTCCTGCCCTGCCGCCCTGCCGACTTATCTCTTGAACCCGCCGAGAATGCCACGCACGATCGCGCGGCCGAGTGACGAGCCGACCGAGCGCACCACGGATTTCATCGCGGCTTCCGCCACTGTCTGACGGCCGGAACGGCGGCCGGTGCCGAGCGCGGCATCGACGATTTCGCCAAACAGACCACCGCCCTGACCTTCGTCGCCGGCCTTCCGCTGCCCGCCTTTCTGCTGTGCGGTTGCCGCGCCCTGCGCGCTGCGCGCCAGCATCTCGAAAGCCGATTCGCGGTCGATGACCTGATCATACTGGCCGGCGACGGGGCTTGCGGCGACGATCCTCGCGCGCTCCTCCGCAGTCAGCGGCCCGATGCGCGAGGACGGCGGACGGATCAGCGTGCGCTGCACCACCGAGGGCACGCCCTTGTCCTGCAAAGTGGAAACCAGCGCCTCGCCAGTGGCGAGGCTGGTGATCGCCTGAAACGTGTTGAAATCGGGATTGGGGCGGAAGGTGTCCGCCGCCGTCTTCACCGCCGCCGTCTCGCGCGGCGTATAGGCGCGCAGCGCGTGCTGCACGCGGTTGCCGAGCTGCGCCAGCACCGTTTCCGGCACGTCGAGCGGATTCTGCGTCACGAAATAGACGCCGACGCCCTTGGAGCGAATCAGGCGCACCACCTGCTCCACCCGGTCGATCAGCGCCTTGGGAGCCTGATCGAACAGGAGATGCGCCTCGTCGAAGAAGAACACCAGACGCGGCTTGTCCGGGTCGCCCACTTCCGGCAGCGCCTCGAACAGCTCCGACATCAGCCAGAGCAGGAAGGTGGAATAAAGGCGGGGATTCATCATCAGCTTGTCGGCGGCCAGCACGCTGACCACACCGCGTCCGTCGGTGGTGGTGCGCATGAGATCGGCAATGCGCAGCGCCGGCTCGCCGAAGAATTTCGAGCCGCCCTGCTGGTCGAGCACCAGAAGCGTGCGCTGGATCGCGCCGACGGAAGCCTTGGTGACATTGCCGTATTTCGCCGAAAGCTCCGCCGCCCGGTTTGCCATTTCGGCGAGCATCGCCTGCAAGTCCTTGAGGTCGAGCAGCAGCAATCCTTCCTCGTCCGCCAGCCGGAAGGCGATGTTGAGCACGCCTTCCTGCGCCTCGGTGAGGTTCATGAGGCGCGAAAGCAGGAGCGGCCCCATTTCCGAGATGGTGGCGCGCACCGGATGGCCCTGCTCGCCGAAAATGTCCCAGAAGATCACCGGCGCGGCGCGCATCTCGTAAGGGGTGAGCTTCACCTCCGCCGCGCGTTTGGCAAGGCTGTCGTTCATGACGCCGGCGGCGGCCACGCCCGAAAGATCGCCCTTGATATCGGCGCAGAAGACCGGGACGCCCGCAGCCGAGAAACTTTCCGCCAGAACCTGCAACGTCACGGTCTTGCCCGTGCCCGTCGCGCCCGTCACCAGACCGTGCCGGTTGCCATAGCGCAGCGCCAGATATTCCGGCTGCTGGTAGCTGTCGTCGGGCTTGCGGCTCGCGCCAAGGAAAATCGCGTCTTCTGCAGTCATCGGGCGGTTTGCTCCTTCTGGTCGAACTGGCCAACCGGTATAGAACGCATCGCAAAAAGTGCGAAGCGCTTTTCGGGACGGGCGCGAACCGGATGGTTTTTTCGCGGCTGAAGCAGGCATATGGTGTACACGGAAATTTCATGTGCCGGCATCACGGCAAGGCTTGCAAAGCATCCGGTTGAGTGCATATTACGTAAACGTAAGATTTTTTGGGAGAATATCCATGGACGAACTGATCGCGCGCATCACCTCCAAGGTCGGCATCGACCAGCCCACGGCGGAAAAGGCCGTTGGCCTGATCCTCGGCTTTCTCCAGAAGGAAGGCCCAGCGGAAACGCAGCAGTTGCTGAGCGCCATTCCGGGCGCGGAAGATCTTATCGCCAATGCGGGTGGCGGCGGCGGTCTGCTTTCCGGCCTGATGGGCGGGGTGATGGGCCTCGGTTCGCAGCTCATGGGCGCGGGCCTCGGCATGGGGGAAATCTCCGGCGTCGCCAAGGAGACGATCCAGTTCGCCCGCGAAAAGGCGGGCGACGGCCCGGTGGATGCCGTGATCGGCGCGATCCCCGGCCTCAGCCAGTTCGTGTAAGGACGGCTTTTCGCAGCACCCCGCCTTCTCCGAAGAAGGCTGGATTCTTTCAGGGAACATGCCGTGGACGATCAACTGCATGTTGTATTCGGTCTGTCCGCGGCGCACACGCTGAAACTTGCGTTCGCCTATGCCGGGCGGGGCGGCAGGATCATGCCGCTCCACGATACTTTCGATCTCGGTCCCGTCGCGCAGCACGATGATGAAAAGCGTCTGCAATGGCTGGAGGCGGCACACCCCGGCCATGATTGCCGCTGGATCGTGGATGGCGACCGGCTTCTGCTCGCAGAGTCGCTGTCGGCAGAACGACCGCCAATCGCATGGTTTTCTCCCGATTCCGCGCCGGTTTCCTCTGGTGGCTGTCGCATATGCGGGACAGGCCGTGCCGCATCGTTGCCGTGCCGCAGATGGCGCGGCAGCCGGCGGACCGGCTTGCCGAACGGTTCGACCGCGACGAACCCCTGCGCCCGCAGGACCGTGCCCGCTACCGTGAAGAATGGCGTCGCCTGCAGGACGAAGCGGCACCCATGCGGGTGATCGAAAACGGCGAACTGGTTTCCGCGCCGGTCGATTGTTTCAACGCGCACCTTCTCGCGACAACTTCCACCGAATGGCTGCACACGGCATGGATCGTCGGACGAACGCTTGAAAGCCTGTTGGCGAATAGCGGACATGTCGTCGGCGACCTGTTTCTGATGAACCGCCTGTTGGCGCTTGTCGATGCCGGCATTCTGGAGTGGCAGGACAACGGGAAGGACATACGGCGCTGCAAGGTGCGGCTTCGCTCGGAATAATACGCAAAAACAAATAGATACTGCGACATCACGAAAGCGTGATCGAACTTTCCGGATTTTCCCCTGCCCGCTCCCAAATATCGGCGATTGTTTTTCCCTCTGCCTAATGTTGACTTGTTCCGTCAATTTTCGCCGCGTGGCGGCATTGCAGAACGGAGAATGAAAATGCGTAAATCCTGGGCGGCGATCGCCGCGGTCGCGGTAACGGCTTTCAGCGTGTCGCCGGCGCCGGCAACCGAATATTACATGGGTGAGCCTGTCATCAAGGAAGGCATGCAGTTCTCGCCGGCCTATCTCACCGGCATCGAGATGGACCGTCATCCGGCAGGCATGTCGATGGACCCGAGCGCCACCCACATCGAAATCGACATTCACGCCGCCAAGGGCGAGACGCACGGTTTCCCGGAGGATGCATGGATTCCTTATCTCACCGTCAACCTGACCGTGGAGAAGGTCGGTGGAAAGTACAAGGAAACCAAGACGCTCGCGCCCATGCAGGCGGGCGACGGGCCGCATTACGCGAACAATTTCACCATGGACGGCCCCGGCGGATACAAGGCGACCTATGTCGTTCAGCCGCCTTCCTCGAACGGCTTCATCCGCCACGTCGACAAGACGACCGGCGTGCCGGAATGGTGGAAACCGATCACCGTGTCCTGGACCTTCAAATATCCCAGCAAGCCCACCGAGTAAGACGGCCGCGCGGCTGAACCGGTATTGCTGTATCGAAGAGGGAAGCGCCGTGACCGCTGTTCGTATTCTCCCATGCATTGCCGTCATTTTTCCCACGGCCGCGCTGGCGCAATCACCCGCGCCGACGCCAGTGAACGCCGACGGTCAGATCGAGGTGATCCTCAAGGATCACCGCTTCACGCCCGCCGAAATCCATGTGCCAGCAGGAAAGCGGGTGCAGCTTCTCGTGAAGAATCGGGACGCCACCGCCGACGAGTTCGATTCGACCTCGCTCAAGGTCGAAAAGGTCATCGGCGGCGGCATGGAGGGGGTCGTCCGCCTGCGCGCCCTTGATCCGGGTCGCTATCCCTTCATGGGAGAGTTTCATTCGGAAACCGCGCAGGGTGTCGTGATAGCGGAGTAATAAAATGCTGGCGGCGCTGATCATCGTTTTTCGCGAGGTTCTCGAAGCCGGGCTGGTCGTCGGTGTCGTACTGGCGGCGACACGCGCGATTGCCGGGCGAAGCCGCTGGATCGCACTTGGACTGCTCGTTGGTCTGGCGGGGGCCTGCGTGGTGGCCCTGTTCGCCAGCCGGATTGCCAATCTTTTCCAGGGATCCGGGCAGGAAGCGCTGAATGCGACGGTGCTCCTCATCGCCGTTGCCATGCTGTGCTGGCACAATAGCTGGATGGCCCGCCATGGACGCGACCTTGCCAACGAACTCAAGGCGGTCGGCCTCGATGTGGCGGCGGGGCGGCGTCCGCTGACAGCCCTTGCCGTCGTCTGCGGCGTGGCCGTGCTGCGGGAAGGCTCGGAAGTCGTGCTCTTCCTCTACGGTGTCGCGGCCGGCGGCGGCGTGACGGCGAGCGGCATACTGATCGGCGGCATTCTCGGCATCATCGGCGGAGCTATTGTCTCCGTTCTCCTGTACCTTGGCCTGATCGCGATCCCGCTGCGCTATCTGTTCGGTACGCTCACCACGCTGATCACCTTGCTGGCCGCAGGCCTCGCGGCGCAAGCCGTCGATTTTCTGCAGCAGGGCGGCTGGCTGCAGATATGGTCAGACCCGGTCTGGAACACGTCATGGCTCCTTTCCGAGGACAGTCTGGGCGGAAGGATGCTCCACACCCTCATCGGCTACACAGACCGGCCGACGGGCATGGAAATCGCGGCCTACGGCGTGGTCGTCATGGTGATGGCGGGCCTGATGCGCCTCATGGCGCGCCCGGCACCGCAACAGCACCTGTCCTGATCGCTATGGTCAAGTGTCCGCGCTTCCGCCGAAACGATCCTATGTCAGTTTCGTAATATCATCCCAGACATAGACCAGATTATGCGAACGCCAGACGGGACCAGGATCAATGAAATCCCCGAGATACCGCCCTTCCAATGCCTCATAGAAAGCAATGGCCGACTGATTGCCTTTTACGACGGAAAGGGCAGCCGCTTCATATTTTCTCATCTTCAAGTGCCGCGCGAGTCTGGCGAGAAGTTCCCGTCCGATGCCGCGGCGTTTGAAATCAGGATCGACATAAAGATATTTTATTTCGCCCCGCTCGCTGAATATCCGTTCCGACGGCCTGCCGGCCGCTCCGATTCCAACGATCCGGTCACTGCACATCGCGATCAGCACGAGTTGGTCGGGATCATTGTCCGATCCCAGTTTCTCTCTCCATTTCTCACCGCGATGCCGTTCATCGAGCGTGGCATGAACTTCCGCCGGAGCAAGTTCCTTATAAGTATGCTTCCAGACCTTCACATGACAATCCGCGATCGCCTGCGCATCGCCGATATCCGCCGGTCTGAAGGAAATATTCAATTGCCGCAATTTGGCTCCGTCATGTACCATTCCAAAGGTTCCTTGCATTCGATTGTTCCAGACAACAAAAAAACCCGCCGACCGAAGGGTGAGCAGGTTACGGAAATCCTGTGACGATTGAAGAAGAGGCTATGCCCCTCCGAACCCTCGCCGTCGCAGAATCCAGCCGCCACGCTGCGCGATCAGGCAGCGTCGGCGTCGGATAATGTCTGCGAAGCGAATGACCGGGTTCATGGCATCAGCTTAGGTAAAGCTGCTTTTGCGGTCAATCGGCGGCTTGACAGCCACCGGCAATATCTCGCGGCTTCGATTGCCGGGCGAAGCGCAAGCCGACACCGCCCGGCTATCATCCTCTCACCCTTCCCGCATCGCCCTGACGCCCACCTGACGGGCGCGGCCGGCAAGCCAGCCGTTGATTGCGGCGGCCAGCGCCAGAAGCGCGATGAACGGGCCGGTGGCGGCGAAGCTTCCCGCCGCGCCATGGATCACGCCCACCGCCAGCGGCCCCACCGCCGCGATCAGGTAGCCCACGCATTGTGCCATACCCGAAAGATGGGCGGCGGTATGGGAATCGGGCGAGCGCAGCACGATCACCATCATCGCGGCGGCGATCAGACCGCCCTGCCCGATGCCCTGCACCACCGCCAGCGGCCAGAAGGTCCATGTCGGCAGATAGAGAAAACCGACCAGCGCCAGTCCCGCAATGGCGCAGAGCGCCACATTGATGAAGCTCTGGCTTTTCTGCCGCACGGCGATCGAGGGAATGAGCAGGCACGTCACGACCTGCACCATGATGGAGAAGGATACCATGCCGCCGGCAGCCACGGCGCTCAGTCCCCTTTCCCGCAGCATCGGAGCCAGCCAGCCGAAGACGACGTAGGCGCAGGCCGATTGCAGCCCCATGAACAGCGTCACCTGCCATGCAAGCGGATCTTTCCACAGCCCCACCACGCGGAAACCGGCATGGGCGGGATTATGCTTCGCCCGCAGCGCCTGCGGCAGCCACAGGGCCAGCACCACCAGAACCGGGACGACCCAGACAGCTAGCGCCAGATTCCACGAGCCGCCGAGCATGGCCTTCACCGGCACGGTGAAGCCCGCCGCCGAAGCGGCGCCGCCGCACAGCGCCATGGTGTAAAGCCCGGTCATGATGGCGGCCGTCTTGGGGAAATCGCGCTTGACCACGCCCGGCAGCAGCACATTGGCGGTGGCGATCGCCGCGCCAGCCATGGTGGTCCCGGCAAAAAGCAGCCAGAGCGGGCCGAAACCGCGCACCAGCGTGCCGGCGGCAAGCACGACGAGAACGCCGAGCAGCACGCGCTCCGCCCCGAAACGCTGGGCGAGGCGCGGCGCGAAGGGCGCGAAGACGCCGAGGCAGACCACCGGCAGGGTGGTGAGCACGCCGGCTGCGAAGGACGACATGCCCGTCGCCTGCGCGATTTCCGGCAGCAGCACCGACACGCTGGAAAAGACCGGGCGCAGGTTGGCGGCGATCAGCACGAGACTCAGGCCCAGAAGCACGCGCAGGGCCTTGCGCGGCGGACGCTGCGCGGCGGGCCGCGGCACGCTGTCGGCCTCCGCATCGACCAGCGGCACGCCCCGCGCCTCTTGGTGCAACGGCGTTGCTTGTATGTGGGCATTATTGGTGTGGCTCATGATGCCAGCAACCTTTCCAGTTCTTCGATCAATGGAGCCATGAAGCGGCGGACCGCCTCCTCAGCCGCTTCCGCGTCGCCCGAGGCGATGGCCTCGACGATGCGGACATGCGCCTCGTGGTCCGGCTCCGGGAGATCGCCATTGAGCGTGGCGGCGATGGATTCGCGGATGGAGGCGGAGAAAAAGCCGTAGACCTCGACCAGCGCATTATTGCCGGACGCCGCCACGATGGCCGCATGAAAGGCGAAATCGTGCGCGATGAAAGCGGCCCGATCCGTCTCCGGCCGGCTTTTGCCGCGCTGCTCCAGCAGTGCCTCCAGATGCGCGAGGACCTGCGGCGTCGCCCGCCGGGCGGCGAGCCGCGCGGCCTCCGCCTCAAGCGCCGCGCGCGTCTCGAAACGGTCGCGCAAACTGGTGTGGCGGATGCGGTCGAGGCTCCGCGCCGCATCGGCGGCCGAGCGCACATAAGTGCCCGAACCCTGCCGCGTTTCAAGCATGCCCTGCGCGACAAGCGCACGCACCGCCTCCCGCACCGTGCCGCGGCTGACGCCGAGGCTTTGCGAAAGCTCCGCCTCGTTCGGCAGGCGCGCGCCCAGCGTCCAGCGGCCGGAAACGATCTCGGCGCGAATCGACTGCATGGCCTCTTCGGTCAGGCTGATGCGGGAAACGGTTTTCATCGGGGTTGGAAGAGGATCGCCAAATTCATCGGATGACTTGATGAATTACGCCCGGCAATATCCGCTGTCAACCCTTGGAGCATGCAGCGACGGAGGTTTCGCGAGCCGCCGCGTTCAGTCAGATCGCCGTGCGCCTTAACAGGCGCATCTTGGCGATCTATCCTTGTATTAGAGCATCGGATTTTCCGAAAACTGGATTCCACTTTTCGGTCCGATGCTCTAACAGTTTCCTGCCCCCATTTCCAGAACGACGGACATCCGCATGATAACGCTCTACAGTCTTACCGGAGACCATCTCGAACCCATCGAGGTCGAGCCCGGCCGGCCATTGCCGGAAAGCGTGGTCTGGATCGACCTGTTCATGCCGGCCGTCAACGAGGACCGCATCGTGGAAGCGTGGATGGGCATTTCCATCCCGACGCGCGAGGACATGACGGAGATCGAGGAATCGAGCCGCTTTTATGCGGAGACGGGCGCGCAATATCTGACAGTGCCAATCCTGCACGCGGTCGATCTCGACCATCGCGAGCTTGCCCCCGTCACCTTCGTCCTGCATGGCACGCGCCTGATCACGGTGCGCTATGCCAATCCGAAGTCGATCGCCAATTATATCATGCGCGCAACCAAGCCGGCCAACGGTCTGATCATGGCCAAATGCAGCGGGCTTTCGATCATGCTCGGCATCACCGAGGCCACCACCAACCGCCTCGCCGACATTCTGGAAGGGGTGGCGGGCAAGATCGACGCCGCCTCGCATTCCATCTATCGCCGGCAGCCCGGCACGCGGCCCATGACCACGCAGGATTTCCGCCATGTCCTGACCCAGATCGGCGGACAGGGCACCTTCCTGTCGCGAATACGGGAAAGCCTCGCGGGGCTGAGCCGCATGCTGGTCTATCTCTCGGCGGTCAGCAACCCGGCGGCGGCCAAGAAGGACACCCGCTCCTGGATCAAGTCGCTGGAGCGCGACACGCAATCGCTGACCAACTATGTGGACTTCCTGTCCAACAAGGTCACGTTCCTGCTCGACACGGTGGTGGGGCTGATCTCGGTGGAACAGAACGCCATCATCAAGATCTTCTCCGTGGCCGCGGTCGGCTTCATGCCGCCTACGCTGGTGGCCTCCATCTACGGCATGAATTTCTCCTTCATGCCCGAACTGCACAAGGCATGGGGCTATCCCATGGCGCTGGGGCTGATGATCGCCTCCGCCCTGCTGCCGCTCTATTATTTCCGCCGCAAGGGCTGGCTGTAAAATAGATTTACATCCTTAGATTGTATTCTATAATGAAGACAATCGAAAGGTATGGATCATGCTGGTCACGTTGGAAGCTGTGGGAGACGAAGTCGGACTGGTTCTGCCCAAGCATATTCTACAGAAGATCGGCGCGAAGACCGGTGATACGCTGAAGCTGGCGCAGACTGCGGACGGGTTTTCTCTCGAACTGTCGAATGAAGCGTTCGAGAGACCGACCGGGCGGGGGGATTCGCCACGTGAGCGACATATCCTCAATTTCCGCAAGCCGGACCGTTAACCAGCCTTCAGCGACACGATTTCCCAGTCCTTGCCGTTAAGTTTCACCACGTCGCCGGCCGGCTTGCCGAAAAGCATGATCGCCACCGGCGCGACGTGGGAAATTTTGCCATGCGCCGGATCGGCCTCGTCCTCCCCGACGATGGTCCATGTGCGCGTGCCGCCGTCGTCCAGATTTTCAAGCACCACTGTCATGCCGAAGCGCACCACGTCGCTGTCCGGGTCGGGCACGGAAAGCTCGGCGGTTTCACGCCGCGCGGTCCAGTAGCGCAGGTCACGCGAGATACGGGCGATCGCCGAACGCTCGCCCGCGACATTGGCTTCGGCCAGTTCGCGCTGCAAATTGGCGATTTCGTCGTCGATCATCTTCAGCCCCGTCGACGTAACGAGGTTGCGGTGCGGGCTGACCGGGCGCTCGCCCAGATCGACCGGCGTGTCGTCCTGTTCCTTGGTGAATGCTCTGCTCATACCCCGAATGTAGGCGGCAACGGCGGCGCGCACAAGCCTGCCGGCAGCACCGGATGACCCGCTTGCGAAAAGCCGCGACATGTTTTCCATCGGGCGTATTTTAATTGATTGACCAGTCAATCAAGATTAAAATGCAAGATAGAACCTTCAAAAACGGAACAGGACGATGCCCAGAACAGGCATGGAACCCCAGCGGCGGCGCGAGCTGATCGACGCCGCCATCCGCACCATCGGCCAGCGCGGCTCGCTGGACGTGACCGTGGCGCAGATCGCGCACGAGGCCGGCGTCTCGCCAGCGCTGGCGCATCATTATTTCGGCGGCAAGGACAAGCTTATCCTCGCCACCATGCGCCATCTGCTGCGCGGACTAGCCCGTGATTTCAACGCCGCCGTGAAGCAGGCCGGAACCCCGCGCGAGCGCATCGCCGCCATCATCGCGGTCAATTTCTCCGCGGAGCAATTCGTGCCCGAGACAGTCGCCGCATGGCTGACCTTCTATGTCCATGCGCAGCAATCGGAGGACACGCGGCGGTTCCTGCGCGTCTATGCGCGCCGCCTCCATTCCAATCTCGTCTTCGCGCTGGCACAGCTTACCGGCCGCGCAAGGGCGCACCGCATCGCCGAAGGCGCGGGCGCGATGATCGACGGGCTTTACATCCGCCACGCGCTCGGCGCCGACGCGCCCGACGCCGCCTCGGCCATCGCGCTGGTGGAGGATTATATCAACGTGCAGTTGGCGGCGGGGGCGTAGGGCCTTTCATGGAAGCGGATTTCGTCATTATCGGCTCCGGTTCGGCCGGCTCGGCCATGGCCTATCGCCTGTCGGAGGACGGGCGCTATTCGGTGATCGTCATCGAATACGGCGTGCCCGATGTCGGGCCGCTGATCCAGATGCCGGCCGCCCTCTCCTTTCCCATGAACATGGCCACCTATGACTGGGGCTTTTCCTCCGAGCCGGAGCCGCATCTGGGCGGGCGCAGCCTCGTCACCCCGCGCGGCAAGGTGCTGGGCGGCTCGTCCTCCATCAACGGCATGGTCTATGTGCGCGGCCATGCCCGCGATTTCGACCATTGGTCCGAGAGCGGGGCGCACGGCTGGGCCTTCGCCGATGTGCTGCCCTATTTCAAGCGGATGGAGCATTCGCATGGCGGTCAGGAAGGCTGGCGCGGCACGGAGGGGCCGCTGCATGTCCAGCGCGGCAAGCGCGACAATCCGCTGTTCCACGCCTTCGTGGAAGCAGGCAGGCAGGCCGGTTTCGAGGTGACGGAGGATTATAACGGCGAGAAGCAGGAAGGCTTCGGGCCGATGGAGCAGACCATCCATGACGGCCGCCGCTGGTCCGCCGCCAACGCCTATCTGAAACCGGCGCTCAGGCGCCCGAATGTCAAACTGGCCAAGGGGCTCGCCCGCAAGATCGTGCTGGAAGGCAGGCGGGCCGTCGGCGTCGAGATCGAGGCGGGCCGCAGCTTCACGACCATCCGCGCGCGACGCGAGGTGATCATCGCGGCCTCGTCCATCAATTCGCCCAAGCTCCTGATGCTGTCCGGCATCGGCCCGGCGGCGCATCTGAAGCAGCACGGCATCGAGGTGGTGGCCGACCGTCCCGGCGTGGGGCAGAACCTTCAGGATCATCTGGAGGTCTATATCCAGCAGGAATGCACCCAGCCGATCACGCTCTATTCCAGCCTGAACCTGTTTTCAAAAGCGCGGATCGGCGCCGAATGGCTGTTCTTCAAGACCGGCGAAGGCGCGACCAACCATTTCGAATCCGCCGCCTTCGTGCGCTCGCAGCCCGGCGTGGAATATCCCGATATCCAGTATCATTTTCTGCCGGTCGCCATCCGCTATGACGGCAAGGCGGCGGCGCAATCGCACGGCTTTCAGGCGCATGTCGGGCCGATGCGCTCCAAATCGCGCGGCAGCGTAACCCTGCGCAACGCCAATCCGCGCGAAAAGCCCGTCATCCGTTTCAACTATATGTCGCACACGGACGACTGGGCGGATTTCCGCCATTGCGTGCGGCTGACGCGCGAAATCTTCGGCCAGCCCGCCTTCGACCCCTATCGCGGCGCGGAGATTCAGCCGGGCGCAGGCGTGCAGACCGACGATGAAATCGACGCTTTCATCCGCGATCACGCGGAAAGCGCCTTCCACCCCTGCGGGACGTGCAGGATGGGCGCGGTTGACGATCCGATGTCCGTGGTCGATCCTGAATGCCGAGTCATCGGCGTCGAAGCCCTGCGTGTGGCGGATTCGTCCATCTTCCCCCGCATCACCAACGGCAATCTCAACGGGCCGTCGATCATGGTGGGCGAGAAGGCCTCCGACCATATTCTCGGCCGCACGCCGCTGGCCCGCTCCAATCAGGAGCCGTGGATCAATCCGCGCTGGCAGGTGTCGGACCGGTAGGAGAACAAGGCAGGACGCAAAGCCGCATCCTCTGCCGTGCGCTCCTCCTCCTTTCAAAGCAGGAACAGACAATGAAAGCACAACCCAAAGCCTCGCATTTCATCGGCGGCCATTTCGTGGAAGACAAGGCCGGCAGGCCGCTGCCGGTGATCTATCCGGCCACCGGCGAGGAGATCGCGAAACTCCATTCGGCGACGCCGGATGTGATTGAGGCGGCTTACGCGGCGGCCATGAAGGCGCAAGCGCAATGGGCGGCGCTGAAGCCCGTCGAGCGCGGGCGCATCCTGCGGCGCACGGCGGACATATTGCGCCAGAAGAACAAGAAGCTCGCCAAGATCGAAACGCTCGACACCGGTAAGGCCATTCAGGAAACGCTGGTGGCGGACGCGGCCTCGGCGGCGGATGCGCTGGAGTTTCTCGGCGGCATCGTCGCCGGCTTCAACGGCGAATTCGTGGATCTCGGCGGTTCCTTCGCCTATACAAGGCGCGAGGCGCTCGGCATCTGCGTGGGCATCGGCGCATGGAACTACCCGATCCAGATCGCGGCATGGAAATCGGCCCCGGCGCTCGCCATGGGCAACGCCTTCATCTTCAAACCCTCGGAAAACACCCCGCTTTCGGCTCTGGCGCTGGCGGAAGCCTACAAGGAAGCGGGGCTGCCCGACGGCCTGTTCAATGTCGTGCAGGGTTTCGGCGACGTGGGCGCGGCGCTGGTCAACCATCGCCTGACGGCGAAGGTCTCGCTCACCGGCTCGGTTCCGACCGGAAAGCGCATCATGGCGCAGGCCGGAGAACATCTGAAGCACGTCACCATGGAGCTTGGCGGCAAGTCGCCGCTGATCGTTTTTGACGACGCCGATCTCGAAAGCGCCATCGGCGGCGCCATGCTCGGCAATTTCTACTCCACGGGTCAGGTCTGCTCGAACGGCACCCGCGTTTTCGTACACAGGAACATCCGCGACCGCTTTGTGAAACGCGTTGTCGAACGCACCCGCGCCATCCGCATCGGCGACCCGCTGGATGAGGCGACGCAGATGGGACCGCTTGTCAGCGGCGCGCAGCGCGAAAAGGTGCTGGCCTATATCGAGAACGGCAAGGCGGAAGGTGCGACGCTCGCCTGCGGCGGCGGCGTGCCGAAGTTGCAGGGCTTCGACAAGGGCTTCTTCATCGAGCCGACCGTCTTCACCGATGTGACGGACCGCATGACCATCGCGCGCGAGGAAATCTTCGGCCCGGTCATGAGCATTCTGGAATTCTCGGACGAGGACGAGGTGATCGCGCGGGCCAACGACACCGAATTCGGCCTCGCCGCCGGCGTATTCACCGCCGACCTCACCCGCGGCCACCGCGTGATCGGCGAACTCAAGGCCGGGACATGCTGGATCAACGCCTATAATCTCACACCGGTGGAAGTGCCCTTCGGCGGCTACAAGCAATCGGGCATCGGACGCGAGAACGGCACGGCTGCACTGGAGCACTACAGTCAGACCAAGACCGTCTATGTGGAGATGGGCAAGGTGGAAAGTCCCTATTGAGGAAAACGGGACAGCATGCCGGAAAGCAGAACAGGCTTTCCCCATGCGGCCCCTTCGCCCTTTTTTTACATATTCATTTGAAACCGTTATTTTACAGGTCTCGACTTTCAAAAAACTATACTTTCACGTACATATATTCTGGTGCTGGAAACAATATAATTGACCGGAACCAGGATCACATTTAGTTTGGAATCTATTGGTGCGTGCGGAATTTCGGGGCAAGAATGCCGGAAGCGATGTTTCTATCGACAGACATGCTGGATCCGAAGATTCGCGACGATTTCTGGCGCGAACTGATCAGACCTGTCTTCGACATTTCCTCGCCGTGCGACGAGAAAGGCAATGGCTTCATCGGTACGATGCAGTCGCGGCCCTTCGGACGGATGGTGATCGGCACCACCACCTTCAACGGCCAGAAATACCAGCGAACGCCCCGCATTATCGCGCAGGGCGGGCTGGATTATTACATCTTACAGGTACTTCTGGTCGGGCGGCTGTGGAGCGACTGCAACGGCAATGTCGTCGAGGCGCGGCCGGGCGACATAGTGATCCTCGATCTGGCGCGGACCATTTCCAGCGAGGCGGAGGCCGGTGCGCGGCTGACGCTGATGCTGCCGCGCGCATCGGTCGACAAGCAGGTCGGACGGCGCAACCTTCACGGCATGGTGCTTTCCGGCGCATCGGCATCCATCCGGCTGCTGGTCGATTACCTGAAAGGCATCAATGCTGTCGCCGGACAACTGACCCCGCAGGAAGCGTCGGCAGTCGAGGAGGCTATGCTGATCCTGCTCGTCGCCGGCATCACCAATACCGGTGGCGCCGCGCCCGATATGCCTGTCACACTGCCGATGCGCCAGCGCATCCTCGATTATATAGACGCCGGCCTGACCGATCCGATGCTGGGCCCGCAAACGATCATGCGGCATTTCCACATATCGCGCTCGCATCTCTACCGCGCCTTCGAGGCGGATGGCGGCGTGGCGCACATCATCCGCGACAAGCGGCTCGATCTCGCGTGGCGCATGTTGAGCGGCAGAAGGGAAAAGCCCTTGTCGCTGAAGGCGATCGCATGGCGCTGCGGCTTTCAACACGGAACACAGTTCGGCAAGTTCTTTCGGGCGCGCTACGGCTTCTCGCCGAAGGAAGCGCAGGGCATGGCCCTTCCCTTCTTCGCTCCCGCCACAGGCTTCAATTTCCATGAACACCTCGTGCAGCAGGCGAAACTAGCGGGAATCATACCCAACGTTTAAGAAAGCGATTCTAGTGCCTCATGATGTGAATGGCGATTGATTATCATTTGACCATCGCTTTCGTAAGCTGTATCTAATACGATATCTAGTAACTTGACGGTGCTCTATGACTAGAATTGGGATTGTAATACCCACTCATAATGTAGGTCCATATATATATGAATGTTTACGATCATGTATCTATAATGATGATGATTGTAACGTCGAAATCCACATTGTTAACGACAACTCTACTGACGATACCCACTCTGAAATAGATAGGTTTTGCAATGACTATCCGACTGTCAACATATCTGTCTACAATACAAAAGGAATTGGACCAGGTGAAGCACGTAACCTTGTCATTCCAAATATCGAAACTCAATATTTACTTTTTGTAGATGGAGATGATTTAATTTCGCGTCGGAATTTAGATGCCATTCTAGATAAAATGGATGCAACGGGAGCTGATGTCTGCTGCCCAAACATTATTGGATTTGACGATACTGGAAGATATAAGTTTGACTTCGATAGACCCGTCCTTCGAGAGAAAATCTTGGGTAAAAAAGATGCTTACCTAACAAGTTCGCGGGATAATCCAGAAGTATTGGGTTTAGAAACATCAATGTGTATGCGCATTTTCAGAGCAGAATTTTATAGATTAAACAAATTATGCTTTTCTTCTGCACGCTTTTGTGAAGATATATTCCCTTCAAGGAAGGCATTTTTACTAGCGCGCAAGGTACTTATTGTAAGAGACGATTATTATTTCTATCGACTCAATAGAATAGCGCAAAGAACAGCTAAAATAGATAATTCCACAATGGATCTGTCCGACGTTTTTCGCGAAACCATGGATATTTCGTTGGAACGTGTACTGGACAATGAACAAGGCGGATGGATTCTGAATCGTTTATGCGAAGCAGCGGTATGGGGCGCGTCACTTATTCCTCCACAGCTTCTTAAAGAATTTGCTTCCAATTTAACAGACAGTTTTGAGCGTGCACCATTAGGCTGGTGGGCATCATTCGATCACAACGCCGATGTGCAATGGCGGCAGAAACGCTTTTCTATTCTTTACCTAAAAAATAGAAGCAGGAAAAGTAGGGAACGGGTCATATTCAACGAACGTTATCGCTTTATTGATCGAAAAGTCTTACGAATCGAATAAGTTGAAGAAAACTTGGGTTAAAAAGATGAATTTCCATGCCAAAACTGAAACGCTATCGATACTTGAAAGTGCATATGCGCAAATCCATAGCGGGCTCATCAATAAAATCATTACAGATGACCCTCATCTGCTTTCCGCAAAGGACGATGAATTTGACTGCAAGCCGAGTGAACTCCGATTTATTTCATTAAACGAAGCAAAAGTAAATGATATCAAATCCTTGCTTCGGACTGCTGTCTTTCTTCGTAACTTCGGAAATATCGATGAGGCACATAATATATTCCGTAAGGCAGGCGTAGAACTATTTCCACACCTCCATTTAAATGCCGATATTCGAAAAATGGATATCGTCGAGGTGATATCGAAGATATCCGCAGTGTCAGCATATTACGAACTTACAGCACAGAACGTAGGGGTTAGACACACTGACCGCCACTCAGAGTTTGACGTTAGTGTAATTGTTCCCGTGTATGGAGTCGAAAATTACGTAGAAAAATGCGCTGCCTCGTTAAAGGACCAAAACTTCAAAGGACGATATGAAGTTTTGTTCATTGATGACGGGGGGAAAGATCGTTCTGTCGAGATCATAAACAATGTAATAAATGACCACCCTCATTTGAAGATTTTGTCAAAACCAAATGGAGGCGCTGCATCTGCGAGAAATTTCGGCATACGGCAGGCTAAAGGACAATATATTGCATTTGTGGATGGCGACGATTACGTCTCTCCTGACTATGTTGATAGCCTTTTCCGTGCAGCATTGTTGAATAACGCAGACATATCACAAGCAGAATTTTGCTATGTAAATGCATCGACTGGTGAAATTTCGCCACATCTAGAATGGTACTCCACTCAACAAGGGCAATTCAGTCCGGTTTCATCGCCTGCATTTAAAATGATGCAGCAAACGCCTGGTATCTGGCGAAGGCTTTATAGTCGTAAACTTCTTGATAAATATGGCACTATTTTCAACGAAGAATTTCGGCGCCATGATGATTTGCCGTTTAATATTGAAGTTCTATCCAATGCAGATAATATCGCTATAACAAGAACACCAGTTTATTATTATCTACTGGGAAGGGATGGGCAAGACGTTGGCGCGACGGACGAGCGTCTTTTTATCCATTTTCGTCTGTTTGAATATACCAAGGAGCGGATAACTAGATATTATTGGAATCCCGAATACTTTTATGATTTTATCATAACAATGTGCGCTCATCATCTTTGGGCCTATGATCGTATTGACGATAAATTTAAGTCTACATACTTACAGGGATTAGCTGAGCAAGTCTTTCGATCAGATGGGCCTATAGGTATTTTCGGTAGAACGCGCATTCTTTCTAGGCATTTCAAGAACCGGAGACGCCTTATTTTAAAGGCAGCGCTTATATCTCTTTTCGGATCAAAGCCTTTACCCAGCGATGTTTGATTGGTATTCTTGTATTGATCCATGGGAGGAGGCTTAGCATACCACCTGGATGGGTTCTGATAAGCTTTCTCATTATACTGTTGGTAAAATTTCGAGTGACTTTTGTAGAACGTGAAGAACATGTGACCATAAATGTTCGTCTATGTTCACGCTACATTCTTTTTACACTGCCATATATGCGCCTAATATAATAATAAACCCGACGCAATGCCCACCTGCGCCTGCTTCCGATCGGAGCGAAGGGGGCTACTATCGCCCGGACAGTATGAAGCGTAACGAGGCCACGCCTTTTTTTTCGCTTCACAAGGCTTACAACCATTGCCTCATACCATGGCGTTTCGCGCGCCACCGCCCAGAATTCTTCAGCGAAATCTACATCGGGAACGGACCATGGCTTGTTCTCGCCCGCATAATGGAGAATGAATGGATTCTCGCGCGACTTGAAATATTCATTACGCGCCTTGGCAGGAAGTCTCTCAAAAAAGGTCTCGGTATTCCCATTTCCATGGAATACGTTCCATCTTGGATCGAGATATTCAACATCCTCTTGATAGATCATATTCAATATATCCTGATCCATGAACCAATAAAGGTTTCCACTTGCTAAAATCGATTTGATCTCCGGTATTTTTTCCTTCGCCTTAGATATATTAAATACAACAAGACCAGCCTGAAAATAGCAGGAAACATCACGAAGTCCAAGTTTTTCCTTTAGATAAGCCTCCGCCTCTAATTCATATGGCAATGCTATCTGCCTGAATTTCCTGAACCCGGTCATTATATAATCGCCGACAGCAGCGATAGACTTGTTCTCTAGTGGAACAGCGTCAAGAAGAGAGATATCTTTCCTGACGATCATGTCACCATCCAGATATATAATGCGCTCATAACGAGAAAAAATCTCGGGAATTAGAAGGCGATAGTAAGTGTCTTTGCTTATGTGCAAATGGGTGGGCAAAGATAATGAACTAAACAAAGCTTGTGGATCGATAAATCGTATATGAAAATTGGCAAAGCTTTTTAATGTATATGAAATAAGCTTTCTGTTACGATCAGATATCCCACCGTCAAACACAATAATATCGTAATTATGATCGGGGTTTGATGCATCGGCCATGGATCGCAAGGTCGTGCCGGCATAAGGCGTAAATCCGTCATTAAACGCCATTACCACTGCCGTGTAATTCGAGGAATAGAACGGAGAAGGAGTGGGCTTCGGCGATGTGTCCCGGATGAAAGTCCGCTGAGTGGTTCTCACCTTCAATTCAGGATGGTCGAATATGAGCTTCTCAATATAGATATTAAAAAGCCACTCTGAAATAAACCCCAAAATCCTCCTCTCCTGAACGGAGTAGTTAGATACATCTATTTCTTTTTCCAGCTCGAACAATATGTCAAATAACCATTCGCAGTACTCATCAAAAATATTTCTGCGCATAATAAACATATTGGTAAAATATCCACTTTTACCAATGTTAACCTTACGCGCAAAAGCGGCATAAGATGGATGGCGTCTTGTGAGAATTTCTAAAGCTAAATCATAATCAGAAATATTGTGATCGGCGCCCTTATCGAAGTGATCGTACATCGACTTGGAGCCGGAATTACGCACATCCCACTTATGCGGAAGAACTAAATCATAACCCTCCAAAAAAGATTTTGCTCCAGACAGATTCAACTGATTGATTGCAAGGTACTTTTCATCGATTGCCTCATATTCGCTCATTCCCCACTCGTTCTCTTTTGTTTCAACGGGCGAGAGGTTCATATGTCGACGATAATGAAAAATCCCCACATAATCTTGTCCGGATGTATTTTTCCAGATCCAATAAAGTGCCGTCAATTCGCAGAATGTATCATTCTTGGTAGAGATATTGTCCCCAGTATCGTCACCCACGTCGCAGAACGTTGTATTTTTCCCAGCCCGTCCAACATGAATTGGGATGAAGGGCTCACCTGGAATGCAGGCCGAATCTTTATGACCAGCAACATAAATTTCTATCTGCATTTTACCTGCTTCATGTATATGGTGGATATATTTTCTCTATCCGGGTTTATCGATCATAATACACATTTCGTGGCAAGAAGTATGGCGCTTGAAAGACTTTAGTCCCCGATCTTACCAGAACGATAACCTTTTCCTGTAACGCCCCTTATCAGGCTCCACATCCCCTTGAGGCTCCGTTCCACCATCACCATGCGGACGACTTCTTTCAGGAATACAAGGCAGGAGCCGAGTTCGAACGCAAGCGGGACATAAACACCCTTGGCCTTGAAGTAGCCCTTGATGAGGGCACGGTTGCGCATCGCATAATAGCGCGAAAGATCACTGGCGTCGTTCAGATGCCGCAAGCCAAGGCTGATCTGCCGCTGCCGTCGTACCTTCTGCAAACATTCGTCGGCGATGAAGGCCACCTCGGTTTCGCGCGCTGCCAGCCAGCCATAGATGGCGTCGTCCCAGACGATGAAGAAGCGCCGGTCGGGCAGACCGATCTTGCCCACGATGTCGCGGTGAATCATCATGCCCTCGAAACAGCCGTAATTCGTCAGGAAATAGTCCCTGCCTCGATACGGCTCTTTCAGGAACGGCAGTTGTACGGCCAGCGCATTGCTTACCCATTGCTCGCAGAAAAAATGGCTGCCGTCCGAGTCCTGCCTTCCCGCGTGGAAGCAGCGGAAACGATCCGTCCAGCGCAGCATTTTCTCCAGTCCGTCCGGCAGAACCACGACGTCGTCGTCCATCAGCCAGAACCAGTCGGCATCCGTCTTGAGCGCCTCTTCCACCCCTACCGAGAATCCCCCCGCCCCGCCGATATTCTTGTCGAGCCGCTTGACCAGAAGCGTGAAGCCCAGCGTCTCCTGCTGAAATTGCGCCAGAATCTGCCGCGTCGGCTCACGACTGTTATTATCCACCACGATCACATAACCGGGTTTGACGGCAAGTGCGGCTATGCTTTCCAACAGGCCTTTGAGGAAATCGGGCCGGTTATAGGTAACAATGACGATTGCGGCCTTCGGCGCCATGTGCGCCGGCGATGGTGCGACCGGCGCGTTCCGCATCGGGTCTTTTGCTTCATGCGCCATTGTCATGGTTTCCGGTCGAAGCGATAGCGCAGGCCATCGCGGAAAGCCCGCCACCATTCGGCAAGGCCCGCGCGGTCGCCGCCGATCTTTACCATGAAATACCATGGATAGAGGATCACATCGGCGAGGAAACTCACGGGACGGCGGTGGCGGCGTGCCAGATAGGCGCGGTTGCGGAAGAAATAGTAGCGCTTGAACGGTGTTTCCGGCACCAGAAGCTGCACACGGTCCTCGACGATCGAGGCGATCTCGCCCCAGACCGGCGGATGGCTCACCAGCGCCGTCGTCAACGTGCCGAAGCGCACACCGTTGCGGCGCAGGCGCAACAGGAAATCCACCTCGTCGCCACGGATGAACAACCGGATATCAGGTAAGCCGATGCGGAAGAAAACCTCGCGCCGCACCAGCGCGCCATTGAAGAAATGCGCAAGGCCGGAGATGAACTCACGCTGCTGCACTTTGGCGCGATCCGTGGTCAGGCGACCGTTGATCTTGAATGGAAAGGCGGTGCGGCCATGATCCTGCGGCGCCACAATCAGCGGCGAAACCACGTCCAGTTCGTATTTTTCCGCCGCCGCCAGAAGTTGGCGCAGGCAATCCGCGCCGACCGGGCAGGCGTCGTCGTCCATGATCCATATCCAGTCGGCCCCGGAGGCCAGCGCCGAAAGAATGGCGAAGGAAAATCCACCGGCACCGCCGAGATTGATTTCCGACTTGTGATAGACGAGATCATCACCAGCGCTGCCGGGCCTACCCCCCTCGCCGGCGTCGACCAGATGGATGGAAACGAGTTCCGGCTTCAATTGCCGTGAAGCCTCCAGAAGGCGGCCGATATCGTCGGGACGGTTGCACGTCAGCACGGCCATTGCGACAGACAAATCGGACCCCTTCCAGAACAGATGGCCGTTTCGGCCTGCCGTCACGCGCCCTTGAGGCGCGGTTCCACGGTCGTCTCGAAGCATTTCAGCGCCGCGCCGATCGCCTGATGCATGTCGAGATAGCGGTATGTGCCAAGCCGGCCGCCGAAGATGATATCCTTCTCGCCGTCGGCCATCTCCTTATAGGCGAGATAGGTCTTCTTATCCTTCGCCGTGTCGATGGGATAGTAAGGCTCGTCGCTGCGCTTGGCGAAGCGCGAATATTCGCGCACGATGATGGTCTTTTCCTTCTGGTAGTCGCGCTCCGGGTTGAAGTGGCGGAACTCCAGGATACGGGTGAAAGGCACGTCCTCGTCGGCGTAATTCATCACCGCCGTACCCTGGAAATCGCCGGTCGAGAGCACCTCCGGCTCGAAATCGATGGTGCGCCAGCCAAGCTCTCCGGCCCTGTAGTCGAAGAAGCGGTCGATCGGCCCGGTGAAGACCACCAGCTTGCCGACCGGAATCTCACCCTTGATCGAGAAATAATCGACGCCGGTGCGCACCTCGATCAGCGGATTGTCCAGCATCCGCTCGAAGATGGCGGTGTAGCCGTCGACAGGCAGGCCTTCATAGGCATCGTTGAAATAGCGGTTATCGAAATTGTAGCGGACCGGCAGGCGCGTGATGATGTGCTCCGGCAGATCCTTCGGGTCGATCTGCCACTGCTTGGCCGTATAGCCGCGGATGAACGCCTCGTAGAGCGGACGGCCGATCAGCGAGATCGCCTTTTCCTCCAGATTGGCGGGGCTGCGGCCGCCAAGCTCCTGCGCCTGCTCCTGTACCAGCCTGCGCGCCTCGTCGGGCGACATGCGGCGGCCGAAGAACTGGCAGACCGTGCCGAGATTGATCGGCATGGAATAGACCTGATCCTTGAAGCTGGTATAGACGCGGTGCTTGTAATCGGTGAACTTCGTGAAGCCGTTCAGATAATCCCAGACCACCTTGTTGGGCGTGTGGAAAAGATGCGCGCCGTATTTATGCACCTCGATGCCGGTCTGCGGATCGTTCTCGCTATAGGCATTGCCGCCGATATGATCGCGGCGATCCAGCACGAGAACCCTTTGCCCCAGCGTGTTTGCGACACGCTCGGCTATGGTCGCTCCGAAGAATCCGGCGCCAACGATCACCACATCATAATTGTCAAAATTCACGGCAAACCATCCAATCTCCTGTCGCCCCTGAGGGCGGCTTGCTTACACATTTCCCGCAGCGGATCAACGCCGCTATGCCCCGGCGGCGGCCCCAACAGCCAGGGCCGGCGCGCACGAACGAAGGCTGGACGGGAACGCCGCTCAGTTGCTCTTCGCCGGCCCGAAATAAGCGTCCAGAACGTCTTTCGGCGCGCCGTCCATTTTCACCCGTCCGCCTTCGAGCCAGACGATGCGGTTGCAGTTCTTGGTGAGAAGATCTCTGGAATGGCTGGCGAGCACCAGAATCCTAGTCGATCCCACCAGATCGTGCATGCGCCGGTTGGCGCGCTCCTTGAAGTCTTCGTCGCCGGTGGAGAGCCATTCGTCCATGATGAGGATCTCGGGCCGGACGGAGGTGGATGTGGCGAAGGCGAGCCGAAGCTGCATGCCGGACGAATAGGTGCGGAACGGCATGTCCAGAAATTCGCCCAGCCCCGTAAATTCGGCGATTGCGTCGAATTTCTCGTTTATTTCCTTAGGGTGCATTCCCATCATCGCCGAGCGCAGGCGGATGTTCTCCCGCCCCGTCGCATCGTGGTCGATGCCAAGCTGGATATTGATGAGCGACACGCATGTCCCGTCGATGACGGCATCGCCCAGCGTGGGCGTATAGATGCCCGAAAGCACACGCAGCAACGTGGTCTTGCCCGAACCGTTCTGCCCGATGAGGCCGACACGGTCGCCGTCCTTCAGGGTCAGCGACACGCCTTCGAGCCCGCGTACCACGATCAGCCGGTCGGTACGCCGTTCGATCCTGCCGCGGGTGGCGACGCTGAGCATCCGGTTCTTCAGGGACCGGCTCGAAGAATTGTAGATCGGAAACTCGACGCTTACATTATCCAGACGAATCAAACTCATCGCATCACAACCAGTACGCCACGCGCCAACGATATTTGCCGAAAAAGGCAAGGGCGAATACCCAGCCAATCACCGCGATGCCGATCGCGATCAGCCAGCTTACGGTCTCCGGCGCCGTGCCGAAGAGCGGCGCTCGGACCAGTTCCAGGAAATGGTAGAAGGGGTTCCACTCCAGAAACGTCTTCGAAACGCTGCCGGGCAGCGATTTCGACATCCACATGATCGGCGTGGCGTAGAAAAGTACTTGGAGCGCGTTGGAAACGACCTGCGTCATATCGCGGAAGCGCGCGCACACGATCGCCAGAACCAGCATCATCCATGTGAGGTTGAGGCAGACGAGGAGAAAGCCGGGCACCGCCAGCAGGGCATAGAAATTGATGCCATGGCCGACGATCAGCGCGATGACGGGGAAGATGACCACGTTATGCAGAAAGATGATGATGTTGCGCCACATGGTGCGCATGACATGAGTGAAGAGCGGCATGCGCACCTGGAGGATGATGCCGTCGGAACCGCTGAAGGTGGTGCACCCATCGGTGAGACAGCCGGTGATGAAGCCCCACATGATGACGCCGGCGCAGACATGCGGCAGGTACTCGCGCATTTCCGACTGGAAAAGCGTGCCGAAGATCAGCCCCAGCGCGCCGATCAGAACCGTCATGTTGAGCGTGAGCCAGAAGGCGCCCACCCGCGAGCGCCGGTAGCGCTGCGCCACGTCCTGCCAGCCGAAAATCAGCGCCAGACGATAATTCTTCAGGGCGTCTGCAATATCGCTCAACGCGACGTTCATTCCGGTTTTCGGGCGCACCACCGGAACTGTTTCCGCCTTCATATGCCCCTCTAAAGCTCCGACACCCATACCCGATCCATATCAACTGAAGACTGCGAAACCATTCGGCCTTGCCACCTGTCCCCGTTTCCATAACGCTCCGGCGTATTAATGGAATTGCGCACGACAAGCAACCGTTCTGGCAAAACGGACAAGCCGCCCGCTTTTACCGCAATGAGCCGGCACGCTATCCGGCGAATGCGGCAGGCGAAAGGCCAGCGCTAGAAAAGGGTATGGCCGCTTGCCATCCTCATATCACAGCATATTGCCAGCCATGGAAACAGATAAAGTGGCTGGGGCGCCTGGATTCGAACCAGGGAATGGCGGTACCAAAAACCGCTGCCTTACCGCTTGGCTACGCCCCAATACCGGCAACCGGAAAACCAACGAAGCATCCGATCGCGCGGCTTATAACCGCTTCACCGGACAAGCGCAATCGCCCGCGCGCAAAATCCATAGGCCAGTTGCGGGCTGCCTCAGACAGCGATTTGCCTGCGCCGCTAAAACTGGTAATCCCTGTCATCGGAGCGCTTTCGCACCGCGTTTCAGTCCTGTCCGCAGCCGGTTGTCCGCATGATCCTTTTGCTCGTTTCGTTTCTCTTCAGCGCCATTCTCTGCGCCCTCGGACTCGCGGTCCTGTCGCGCGTGCTGCCGCCGCATTTTCTGGCCGCGCGCATGAGTTCGCGCTCCAATCACAGCGTCGCCGCACGGCAGATCGGCGGGCTGGCGCTGATCCCGGCAATCGTCGTGACGCTCGCGGTCTTCGGCGCTGATCTCGAAGTGCACGAGCGCCTGCTCGTCTGCCTTTGCGGCGCGTGCCTGCTGCTCTGGGCGGTGGGCGCGGCGGACGACCGCTTCGAGATATCCGAACGCATCCGGCTGAGCGCGCAGTTCGTCGCAGCCTGCGCCGTGCTCTACGGCCTCGGCAGCGATTTCCGGCTGCTGCCCGGCCTGCTGCCGCACTGGCTGGAAGCGGTGCTGATCGTGTTCGCACTCATGATCGCGGTCAATGTCACCAATTTCATGGACGGACTGGACATGATGACCGCCGCCGGCATCGGCCTGCCGCTCATCGGCATCGCGGCTCTCGCCTCGCTCGGCCTCGCCGGCATGGAGAGCGGCGGACTGGGCGCGGCCGCGGCGGGCGGACTTGCCGGCTTCGCTTTGTTCAACCGGCCGCCGGCGCGAATATTCCTCGGCGATTCGGGCAGCCTGCCGCTGGGGCTTCTGGCCGGCACGGCGCTCATCGTCCTTGCCCGTGAGACGCATATCGCGGCCGCGCTCCTGCTGCCGCTCTATTACATCCTCGATGCCGTAACGACCATCGTGCTGCGCGCGGCGGACGGCGAAAACATATTGAAAGCCCACTCCCGCCATGCCTATCAGGTGGCGAAGCGCGCGGGCTGGAGCGTCGGCAAGGTGATCGGCCATGTGGCGCTGCTCAATCTGGTCCTGATCGCCTGCGCCGTGGCGCTGCTCAGGTTCGACAATGCGGCGGCACATGCTGCCTGCCTGCTGACAGGGGTGGTGGCGACAGGCTTGCTGCTGCTCGATTTCCGCGGGCGGCTCAGGAAGCGATCACGCTGAAAAGCACGTCGCGCACCGCCGCTTCGTCGCCGGTGGCGATGGCGGCGCAAAGCCGCTCCAGACATTCCGGCACGTTGACCGCCGCCTTGCTGCCTTTCGGCGCGCGCATGATCTTCGGATGGCGCGTCTGCTGGACCTGCGAGGGATCGTAGAACAATTCCTCGAACATCTTCTCGCCCTCGCGCACGCCCGTCACCTCGATGGCGATATCGCCCGTCGGGTTGTCCTCGTTGCGCACGGTCAGCCCGGCGAGCAGGATCATGTTTTCGGCGAGGTCGCGGATACGTACCGGCTCGCCCATTTCCAGCAGCACCGTATCGCCCGTCTCGGCGATGGCGCCCGACTGCACGATGAGTTCGGCCGCCTCGCGGATCGACATGAAATAGCGCGTCATGTTCTCATGCGTCAGGGTCACCGGGCCGCCATGGGCAATCTGCTCGCGGAACAGCGGCACCACGGAGCCGTTCGACCCCAGCACATTGCCGAAGCGCACCGAATAGAAGGCCCCCTTCTTGCCCTCATCACGGGCGCGGAGGCCGCAATGATAGATCACCAGCTCGGCCCAGCGCTTGGTCGCGCCCATGACATTGGTCGGGCGCACCGCCTTGTCGGACGAGATCAGCACCACGCGCTCCACATCGGCGGCGAGCGCCGCCTCGGCCACGTTGAGCGTGCCGAACACATTGTTGCGGATGCCGATCAGCACGTTGCGCTCGACCAGCGGCACATGCTTGTAGGCGGCGCAATGATAGACCGTGTCGATGCGGTGGGCGCGGATGGCATCCCCCACCTCGGCGCGCTCCGTGACGGTACCCAGCACCGGAACGATCTCACAGGTCGCGAACTGCCGCAATTGGCGGTCGATCTGATAGAGCGCGAACTCACTCGATTCGAACAGGACGATGCAGCCCGGATTCCATTGCGCGATGGTGCGGCAAAGCTGGCTGCCGATGGAGCCGCCCGCGCCCGTCACCATGATGCGGCGGCCCTCCACCACCTCGCGCAGCATGTCCGTGTCGGGCGGCACCGGTGAGCGGCCGAGCAGGTCGTCGATCTCCACATTGCGCAGCGAACTGATGAGATATTTGCCCGCGGTAAGGTCGGCGATGGGCGGGAGGATGCGCGTATTGACCGGAAGCCGCCCGAGCAGGCGCGCGAAGCTCTGGCGCTGGCGCTGGTCGAGCGCGGGCTCGGAAACCAGAACCTGCTTGAGGCCATAATTCTCGATCAGCCCCGGTATCTCCTCCATGCCGTAGACGCGCAGGCCGATCACATCCATGCCGTTCAACTGCCCGGTGGGATCGACAAAGCCGACCACCATCGTATCGCTGTGGCTACGCAGCGCGGTCGCAAGCTGGCGCGCCGGCTCGCCGACGCCGATGATCAGCGCCGAACCTGTGCGGCGCCCGCCCGTTTCGGCGCTGCGCAGCAACCACTTTGCCCCGAAGCGGCTGGCGGTGACCAGCACCGTGCTGAGCAGCCAGTAGAGCAGCGGCACGGAACGCGGCAGGCCGGTGCCGCCGTAAAGCTCCATCAGGAAGACCAGCGCCACCCAGAACAGCGCCGCCACGGCGGTTGCCTGAAAGATCGGCCAGATGGCGCGCTCGGCCAGATAGCGGATGATGGCGCGGTAAAGCCCGAAGCGGATGAAAACAGGGACCGCCAGCATCGGCGCGACCAGAATCAGGAAAAGCTGCGCCTGGCTCGGCTGAAAGAGGAAGCCGAGACGGATGGCGAAGGCCACATAGGCGGAAATCAGCAGCAGCAGGCAGTCGCTCACCATGAGGATGACCTGCTTGCCGATACGGGGTAACAGCGCCAGTTTCTGCCAAGGATACTTCAAACGCATACGTTCTGTCGTCTAGCTCTCATTGAGCGCATTCAACACCCGTTCCTGGCCCGCGGCAGCAGGATGGAATCAGGTATTTCCGCTCTTCGCATGCCCCCACCGTTCACCGCACCGTTACCACGAGTTTTAGCGGCGGGCCATATGGGAAGATGCCGTAAAATCAGAAAGATGGTGTTTGTTTGTCGGAAGCCCATCCGCGCATCCGGCCGAACCGGCCCGATGCGTGGATGGATGCGCTGCCGGATGCCCCGTCAGGAGATCGCCGCGCCGGTACGGAAACTGCGCCAGACACCGCCGTCGAAATAGGCCGGTTCGCCACCCGTCCCCGAATCCGTGACGAAGGCGATGGAACCGGCCCCGCAGGCTGCTGCGGAAGGCAGTGCGGCACGGGCGTAAGCCGCCGGGCGCACCGGCCCGTCCACATCGAGCCGCGCCGTCGGCCAGTGACCGCCGATGGCGACATTGCCGGTGGCCCGGTCCACGCGCAGCGCCTCGCGCCATTGCCCGGCATCGTCGCCGACCTTGATGCTGAAATCGTTGCCGCCGTTCAGCCCCATCTCGGCATGGCCGGTCCAGCCGGACTGGAACAGAAGGCTTGCCGTGTCCCCCTCGGCCTGCTTGTTCACCTTCACCTGATGGCCGGCGCCGGCATTGTTGAACAGGCTCGCGGGCGACGAAACGGCGAGACGGTTGACCGCATCCGCCGTCGCCCCGACGCCGAGCGTCGAAACGCTGAGGCTTTCCGGCAGCGCAGTGACCGCGTTCCACTGCGCACCGTCGAAGACCATGATTTCCGCCTCGTCCTCGATATAGGCGAGCCAGCCGCTCACCGGCGACGCGAAAAGCCAGCCGCCGTCGATGAAGGCCGCGACCGCCCCCTCCCGGCCAGACCATACACCGGCGGCGGACGGCGCGACGATGTAGCGCTCGCCCCCGGCAGGCGTTTCGGGCGGGGCGGTATGCCTGCGCGAGACGACGCTCAGATGCAGCACGGCATCGATAAGCCGCAGCGCCTCGTTGTGGGTGACATGCTTCTGCGCCTGGCTGGGCAGTATATAGGGAAGCCTGAGATTGGGTGTTTCGTCCATGAAATGCTCCTCGCTTCAGTTGCGCGAGGAGTTTAACCCCGCTGGCATGAGCGGGGATAAGTTCCGGTCTTTTTGCCGAAAACCGTTTCACATTTTTCGTGATACGCTCCAGCACTACAGTTGCAAATTCGTCAGGCCGTGGCGAAAAGAGTGATTTTCGAGCACCGGAGCGCAGAAAAGCGCTCTTTGCAGACCGGCATGGCGAAGCGTGCAACTGTAGTGTCAGCTTCCCCGATAGGTCGAATAAGCCCACGGGCTGACCAGCAGCGGCACGTGATAATGGCCCTGCGCATCGGCGATGGAAAAGCGGATCGGGATCAGGTCGAGGAAAGGCGGATTGGCCTGTGCCGCGCCGCACCCATCGAAATATTCCGCCACATGGAACTGCAATTCATAGGTGCCGGTGCGCATTTCCTCGCCCGCGAGCAGCGGCGCGTCGGTGCGTCCGTCGAGATTCGTCACCACCTGCTTGACCAGATCCAGCGCGCCGCCGGCCGCGACGCGGAAAAGCTCGATGCGCATGGCGGCCGCTGGAGTGCCGTTGGCGGTGTCGAGAACATGCGTGGAAAGCCTGCCCATTTCAAACCCTCTCTAGAGCATTTCCAGCAAAAGCGCGTAGCGGTTTTGCGTAGGATAATGCGTAAAAACAAAGAAACAGAGCGGTTCCCCATTCCGTGAAAACAGGAACCGCTCTGTCGTTCAGCCTGCTGTGGCGGTTTCGATGCGGTAGGCCACATTGGTAAAGAAGTATTCTTCCAGATTGTCTTCCCGGCCGGCACGGTCGACGACGAGAAAATCGGAT
The DNA here is from genome assembly GCA_001898995.1 of Rhizobiales bacterium 63-22. Taxonomy (GTDB): domain Bacteria; phylum Pseudomonadota; class Alphaproteobacteria; order Rhizobiales; family Rhizobiaceae; genus Brucella. The sequence continues at coordinate 100,656 of MKVZ01000004.1, forward strand.
TGCTCGCCGAGCGCAAGCAACGGATGGTGCCATGCGTTGCGCCGATAATTGACGCCCTGATGGCTCTGCGCGAGGAAGACGCGCGGACGTGCTGGCTTGCCGTCCGCATCCTCGGCCACGACAACGAGGAACGGACGCCCGTTGAGCGGCACGAAAGCCTGCGAGCCGAAAGGGTGGCGCTCCATCATCACGATGTCGATGGGCGGCGCAAAAGCCTGCCCGCGAAAGATATTGACCAGCACACGCGCCTCGCTGCCCGCCGCCTCCACCCGCGCGAGATCGTGGAAACGCTCGGTAGTGCCGTTGTTGATGAGGCGCCGCTCGGCTCCCTGCGTCTCGATCACATCGCCGAACGGCGCAAAGGCTTCTTTGGTCAGCGGTTCAACCGCAAGAGTCTCGATCCGCACTTCATCCTCCCCGGACTGAAAATATGTCTGTGAGACAAAGCGTGCTGCCGCGGCGCTTGTCAATCGCGAAGCAGTTTCAACAAATACAGCAAAAATAAAAGCCGGGCGCAGGGCCCGGCCTTCCGATCGAAACGATGTCTATGTGGTTCAGCGCCGGAACAGCGCCTTTACGGCCGGCACGCCGCAGGCAGCGAGCGCCAGCTTCACCAGATCGCCGACGATGAAAATGCCGAAACCATAGGTGATGCCCTTTTCGAGGCCGAACAGGCAGGCCAGCCAGCCGGCACCCAGCACGAGGATGACCGCTTCCGCCATGAGCATCACGCCGCCGAGCGCCAGCGGATTGCGCGCCAGACCCTTGTCGGCGGCGCGGCCGACCATCCATGCCGCCACGAGATAGGCGAGCAGGTAGCCGCCTGTCGGCCCGACCATATAGGCGAGGCCGATGCCCTTTTCCGGCGTGCCGGTGAAGACGGGCAAGCCGAGCGCGCCTTCGAGCAGGTAGAGCGCCACGGTCGCGACCGCGAGCCGCGAGCCATAGAGCGCGGAAAGCGCGAAGACCGCGCAGGTCTGCATCGTCACGTTGACATAGAGGAGATCGACCTTGGTCTTCGCCGAGAGCGTGAGAACGGCCGTGCCGACCAGCGCCAGCGCGACGAACCGGAAGGCGCGCGCCAGTTGGCCGGATGACAGGGCGCCGGCGGCCAGGGAGGCGGCGGTGGCGCGGGGCTTGGCTCCGTAAGGCATATGTAACTCCTGATGCTTGATTCGGAAGCGAATTGCGGAAACGCCGCCATCCATCGGGGATCGGCGTTGAAAACCGACTATATAAGCCCTATGCCGTTTCATCAATCGGACCAAAGCAAAATCCATGGCACTCACCTTCGACAGCAGTTTCTCCCCGGAATATGGCAGGCCGGTCCCTGTCGGCGACGGCATCCTGCGGGTAACGGTCAACAATCCCGGCCCCTTCACCTTTCGCGGCACCAACAGCTATATCGTCGGGCGCGACACGCTGGCCGTCATCGACCCCGGCCCGGAGGACGAGGCGCATTACCACGCCCTCATGGAGGCCATCGGCGGCCGGCCGGTGAGCCATATATTCGTCAGCCATACCCATCGCGACCACTCGCCGCTGGCCGCGCGCCTGAAAAGGGAACTGGGCGCGCCGACCGTGGCCGAAGGCCCGCATCGCCCGGCACGGCCCTATCACAAGGGCGAGGTCAACACCCTTGAGGCGAGCGCCGACATGGATTTCCGCCCGGACATCGCGCTTGCCGACGGCGGTACGATCGACGGCGACGGCTGGAAGCTCACGGGCATCCACACGCCGGGCCATGCGGCCAACCACATGGTCTTCGCGCTCGAAGACACCGATGTGCTCTTTTCCGCCGATCACGTCATGGCATGGGCGACCTCGATCGTCGCGCCGCCGGACGGCTCCATGGCCGATTACATGGCCTCGCTCGACAGGCTGCTCGCACGCGACGACCGGTTTTATCTCCCCGGCCATGGCGGCCCGGTGACAAAACCCGCAGCGTTCCTGCGCGGGCTGAAGGCGCATCGCAAAATGCGCGAGCGCGCGGTGCTGGAGCGCATTCTGCAAGGCGACCGCACCATTCCCGACATGGTGCGGGCGATCTATCGCGACACCGATCCGCGCCTGCATGGCGCGGCGGCGCTTTCCGTGCTGGCGCATCTGGAAGACCTCGTCGGGCGCGGCGAGGTCAGGACCGAGGGCGACCCATCGCTCGACGGGCTCTATTTCCCGGCCTGACTTTCCAAGCCTCTGTTATTCCACATCGGCCGGAGCCTTGTTCACCTCGCCTTCCAGCGCACCGAGGAAAGCGGAGATGAAAGCGGCGTTCAGCCCCATGTCGCGCTTTCCATAGCGCGAGAGCGAGCGGATATCGACATAGGTGGTCTCGCCCTCGTCGAGCAGGCGGATCACCATGTCGCTCTTCAGGCCGAGCACGAAACTGTGCGCCGTGGCGGTGAAGCGGATTTCATCCGGCGACGGCGCGTCACGCGCGGTCACGGGCCAGCCGAAGCTCTTCAGCACCGTGGCGACGCCTTCCGCCACGCGGTCGGGCGCGGCGTCGTAGCGCCGGCCGAGCACATCGGGATAGGCGGTGAGCTGTGTCAGCGCGTCGCCGCTCACCGCCGGCGTCAGCGGGTTCATCCACGGCAGCCGCGCCGGCATGGCTGGGGGAAATTCCGGCGGCGTGTCGAAATCGGTCGAAAGGTCATAGAGCGGCGGCGAGGCATACCAGAGCGCGCCTACGAGACCGAGCGGCACCAGCACCGCGCAGGCGAAGATGCAGGCCCAGAAGGCGCGCACGCCGCCCTCGTCCCCATCGGCCCACAAATTGCGGAAGGCCCGCGCCGCGCAGGCGAGCGCCAGCAGCGCCAGAACGCCGCTCACTCCGGCCGCCGCCACGAGATCGGGCGTCTCCAGCCGCCAGAAGCGATGCAGCAGGAAGGCCAGCGCCAGAAGCACCGTTGCGAAAAGGCCCAAACGCAGCGCCCATACCGCCGAGCGCGATTGCCGCCGCCGATAGCGAAGCTTTCTCATTCCGCATGAATAGCAGAGAGCGGCAGACCCGGCATCGAAAAAGCAGCCGAAAAACCTATTGATATCAACAAAAGAAACATTGCAGCACCCTCTAATACAGGGCATGATCGTTTGCAGGGGGCAATTTCTTGAATTTATTCGGAGAGGACGGCATGAAGCATGCCCCCGGACGAGGCGCCGCCGCAGGCAGCGCCGATGCAGACGGCCCAGCCGGTCAATCCGGCGAGGAAGCCGCCACGCTGGAAGCCATGGAAGTGGAATTCGCGCTGGGAACCGTCGACGTGCTGATGGAGGGCTTCGATGCGGCGCTGGCGCGGGCCGCCGAACGCGTCGGTGGTGAGGTTCTGTTCAACATGCCGGCCCTCGACACCAGCGAATCGCAGCGCATCGGGGCCATTGCCATCCATGGTCAGCCGCAGGATCAGGTGATTTTCGTGACATTGCGCAACGACGGCACCACGCTTTCCGTCGCGCCGCCTTCCGGCGAGAACGCTCTGTTCGAAAGCCTCGGGCACAACTTCGCCGCCATCATGAAAAGCCTCTCCGCAGAGGAAAAGCCGGCGCAGAACAAACAGGAGCAGGACGAGGATTGATCGATCGCCGGCTTCCGGCCGTGACTCTCCGTTTCAATCAATCGGATTCGCCCATATCACGAATACTAGTATATATTATTCACAATATTGAGAGAAGCGCCGAATCCGAACTGCATGGAACGGATTATACTTTCTTTTGCCATTATTTAATTGACGCACCGTAATGGAAAAGGGTAAAAGTAAATCTGCCTGAATTTTCCAAGGGTTTCTTCTGGAGTTGACGAAGATGAAGACAAAATTTCGTGGTTTGATCTTGATCTGTGCGACGGGAATTGCACTCGGTGCAAGCGCCAGCGCGTATGCAAAAGTTGAGACGACCCCTGCTGCAGCAACCGGTACGTCAGCGTTTGCGATCAAGGAACTGTCCGCCGCCGGTCAGGCAAACAAGGCGCCGCAGTTTTTTGCTTTCGGGGCGGAAAAGCCCCTCGTACCGATGATCCCGAACACCTCGGGGACCGAGAAGGTAGCGCTTAACCTCGGAGGTTTTCCCGGCGAGCTGACTTGTGCAAACCCTTGGTGGCGCATGGGCCTTATAGAATTGGCGGTTTGCCAGCCCTGGCGCTGAGAGCGTCATTCCTCAAAATGTTGAATAGCATGGATCGAGATGGTCTCGCAGAGTCGAGGCCATCCTGACTATTGTCCCGTGGTCGCTGCGGCGGGTTTCGTTATGGCGGGTTTTATCGTGGCCCGTTTCGGCTTCGCCGTGCGGGCATAGTGATTGTGCTCAGGCACGGGATTGAGCGTCAGCGTGGTCTGCACATCCTTGAGCAGCACGAATTTCACGCCCTTCGCCTTGAGATCGGTGACACCCTTGGCCACGCCCTCGCCCGCCGAACGCGACGGCTGGTTGATATGCGATATGATCACGTCGCCGTCGCGTGCCGCCGCGATGCGGCGTTCCACCATCGGCGCAGGCAGCGAAGCGCCGATATCGCCGTTCAACGAATAGCCGGCGATCCTGTAGCCCATCTGCTCGATGAGCTTGACCGCATCGGTGGAATAGCGCGCCGTGGCGTCGCGATACCATTGCGGGCGGGCGCCGCCCGCCGCCTCGATCGCCGCAGTGCCGCCGTCGATCTCGGCGCGAACGGCGTCGAGCGAACCGGCCGATCTCAGCCCGAAAACGGTCGGCTCGCTGGTGACGGCCGGAATGTGCATCGCGCCGTGATCCTCGATCTGGAACAGGTCGGGATGGGCCTTCATCACCGCGAAAGCTTCGGCATTCAACTTCAGCCAGCGCCCGGTCACGAAGATGGTGGCAGGGATTCGCTCCTTTACCAGCGTATCGAGGATGCGATGGTCGGTCTTGCCCATGCAGGCATCGAGCGTCAGCGCCACCTGCGGCGCACCCGGCCCGCCGCGCGTAATGTGCATCTGCGGCTCGACGATACGGACTTTCTCCGGCGCCTTCGCCTGCGGCGGGAGAGCGGCGGCCCCGGCCGCGCCACAGAAAAGAACCAGCGCGGACCCCGCCGCCGCTATGACACGAAGCATCGGACTATCTTTCAACATGGCCCTGACCAAAGCGCGATAAGGCGTGGCAATCACGCCTTTTTCACGGCGGCCTCTTTGACGGCAGCCTGGGCTGCGGCGAGCCGGGCGATCGGCACGCGGAACGGAGAGCAGGAGACGTAATCGAGGCCGGTCTTCTCGCAGAAGGCGATCGAGGCCGGGTCGCCGCCATGCTCGCCGCAAATGCCGAGCTTGATCTTCTCCCGCGTGCTGCGTCCGCGCTCCGCGGCGATGCTTACCAGTTCGCCCACCCCGTCCATATCGAGCGATACGAACGGGTCCTGCTCGATCACGCCTCGGCTCTGATAGGTCGCGAGAAAACCGGCCGCGTCGTCGCGCGAAATGCCGAAAGTGGTCTGGGTCAGGTCGTTGGTGCCGAAGGAGAAGAACTCCGCCGTCTCGGCGATCTCGGCCGCCCGCAGCGCTGCGCGCGGCAACTCGATCATGGTGCCGACCATATAGTCGATGGTCACGCCCTTCTCGGCCATGACCTCCTTCGCCACCGCGTCGATGCGCGCCTTGACGAAATCGAGCTCGGCCTTGAGGCCGACCAGCGGCACCATGACTTCCGGCACGACCGGCTCACCGGTTTTATTGCCGGCCTCCACCGCCGCCTCGAAGATGGCGCGGGCCTGCATCTCGGCAATCTCGGGATAGGACACCGCCAGACGGCAGCCGCGATGGCCGAGCATGGGGTTGAACTCGTGCAGCGCCTCGGCGCGCTCGCGCAGCTTGCCCGCGTCGATGCCCATGGCGGCGGCCACTTCCGCGACTTCCTCATCGGTGTGCGGCAGGAATTCGTGCAGAGGCGGGTCGAGCAGGCGGATCGTGACGGGCAGGCCCTTCATGATCTCGAACAGTTCGACGAAGTCGGAACGCTGCATCGGCAGGAGCTTGGCCAGCGCCGCGCGGCGGCCTTCCTCGTTGCCGGACAGGATCATCTCGCGCATGGCGACGATGCGGCTGCCGTCGAAGAACATATGTTCGGTGCGGCAAAGACCGATGCCTTCCGCGCCGAAGGCGCGGGCGGTGCGCGCATCGGCGGGCGTCTCGGCATTGGCGCGCACCTTCATGCGGCGCGTGCGGTCGGCCCATTCCATCAACTGCCCGAAATCGCCGGAAAGCTCTGGCTGGAGCATGGCGACAGCGCCTTTCAGCACCTGCCCGCTGGAGCCGTCGATGGTGATGGTGTCGCCCTTCCTGAAGGTCTGGCCGGCGGCAAGCATGGTGGCGTTGCGGTAATCGACGCGGAGCGACCCCGCGCCCGACACGCAGGGCTTGCCCATGCCGCGCGCCACCACCGCCGCATGGCTGGTCATGCCGCCGCGCGTGGTGAGAATCCCTTCCGCCGCGTGCATGCCGTGAATGTCTTCCGGGCTGGTCTCGATGCGCACGAGGATGACCTTGCGGCCTTCGGCCTTCGCCTGTTCCGCATCTTCGGACGAAAAGACGATCTCGCCCGTCGCCGCGCCCGGCGAGGCGGGCAGGCCCTGGCCCACCACCTGCCGCTCGGCACGCGGATCGATGGTCGGATGCAGAAGCTGGTCGAGCGCGGCCGGATCGATGCGCTGCACCGCCTCCTCCTGCGTGATCAGCCCCTCGCCCGCCATCTCGACCGCCATCTTCAGCGCCGCCTTGGCCGTGCGCTTGCCCGAACGGGTCTGGAGCATCCACAATTTGCCGCGCTCGATGGTGAATTCGAGATCCTGCATGTCGCGGTAATGCCGCTCCAGCCTGTCGGCCACCCGGAGGAAGTCGGCGAAGGCTTCCGGCATCACCTTCTCCAGCGACGGCTTGTCGGAACCGGCGGCGATGCGCGCTTCCTCGGTGATGTTCTGCGGCGTGCGGATGCCGGCCACCACGTCCTCGCCCTGCGCGTTGACGAGGAATTCGCCATAGAGCTTCTTCTCGCCGGTGGACGGGTTACGGGTGAAGGCGACGCCGGTGGCGGAGGTGTCGCCCATATTGCCGAACACCATGGCCTGCACGTTGACCGCCGTACCCCATGCCGCCGGAATGTTGTGCAGGCGGCGATAGGTGATGGCGCGGGCGTTCATCCAGCTTGAAAACACCGCGCCGATGGCGCCCCAGAGCTGCTCGCGCGGGTCCTGCGGGAAGGGTTCGCCCAGCTCCTCCTCGACCTTATCCTTGTAGAGCGCGATCACGCCCTTCCAGTCGTCGGCGGAAAGCGCCGTGTCGACGTCGACGCCGAGCGCGGCCTTGCGGTCCTCCAGAATCTCCTCGAAGAAACCGTGATCGACGCCGAGCACCACGTCGGAATACATCTGGATGAAGCGGCGGTAGCTGTCATAGGCGAAACGCTCGTCATTCGCCTCGCGCGCGATGGCCTGCACCGTCTCGTCGTTGAGGCCGAGATTGAGCACCGTATCCATCATGCCGGGCATGGAGGCGCGGGCGCCCGAACGCACCGAGACCAGAAGCGGCTTGTCGGCATCGCCGAAATCGCGGCCGGTCAGCTTCGCCACATGGTCGAGCGCGGCCAGAACCTGCGCTTCCAGATCGGCGGGATAAGTACGGTCGTGGTCGTAATAATAAGTGCAGACTTCGGTGGTGATGGTGAAGCCGGGCGGTACCGGCAGGCCGAGGCTGCTCATCTCGGCGAGGTTCGCGCCCTTGCCGCCGAGAAGGTTCCTGTCGCTCGCGGCACCTTCCGCCTTGCCGTCTCCGAACGTATAGACCCACTTCGCCATCATGCTCTCCATCGCAGCGGCGGCCGAAACAGACGGACCAAGCCGTCCTCTTGCTTATGCGATCGCCCCCTCGCCCGCCAAGGAAAAAACGCCGCCCGCGACAATAGAATCGATTAGCAAGCTTCGGCGCCTTCTTCTTGACAGGGCCGGCCCGGTCGAGAACATTGCCGCCGGATTTTCAGACAGGCATCCCGGAGCATTTCCAGCGAAAGTGCGAAGCGGTTCGCGTAGGATAATGCGTAAAAACAAAGAGACAGGCATTTCATGCGCACAGCTTTTCTCACGACCGTTCTGCTTTCGCTTTCCGCCGTTCCGGCGCTCGCCAACGGGCCGTGCGCCCAACTGCTCGCCGGGAACGACGCGATCGAGCATCAGGCGGGCTTCACCGTCACCGAACTGCCCGACGGCTGCGTGGTCGAGAACGGAAGGCTGCGCCTCAACGGTTTCACGGGATGGGCTTTCGACCACGCGGAAATCACGGGCGACGGGTTGCCGGGCCTGCTGCCGGGCGCTGCGGACTGGCCGGGGCGGCTGCCGTCATGGGGCCGTTTTTCCGCGGACGGCGTGCGCTTCAGCGCGCAAACGAACAACGCGTTCTCCAATTACATCATGTCGATCCAGCAATGGCCGATGGATATGTCCGCCGCCTTCCGTTACGACGCGAAGGAGGGTCTGCTCGATATTCAGGAAATGCAGATCACCAATCTGCGGCTCGGCAAGGCGGCGCTTTCGGCGCAACTGACCCTGCCGAAAGACACCGACGCCGGGCATCTGGTGGCGAGCGGCTCCGCCGGGCTCACGCATCTGCGCCTGCGGCTCGACAATATGGGCATGTTCGAGGGCCTCGCGATTCCCGCGCTCGCCGCCGCTCTTCAGGAGGCGACGGGCACAGACGATCCGGCGAAAAGCCTCAAGCAATTTCAGGTCGCCGCAGCCGTGGCGCTGGGCGCGTTGCCCGACAGCCGCATCGACGCCGATTCGCGCACGGCCCTGTCGCGCTTCGTGCAGGACCTGCCGCATCCGAGCGGCTTCTTCACGCTCGACATCACCTTCGCCAAGCCGTTGCAGATCGGCGAGAACATGACGCAGCCCACGCAACTGGCGCAGCTCGTGCTTGCCGACGCCAAAATCAAGGCACGCTACGAGGCCCGGTAAAGAAAGCGCGGCGCAACAGGCACACCGCCGGCCTAGCGGTTCCTATTTAAACGGAATCGTTGGAACCGCTCTATCTCTTTGTTTTTGCGCATTTCCGAACGCAAAACCGCTACGCACTTTTGCTGGAAATGCTCTACCGCCCCGCTGCCCTGTCGCCCTCACTGGCGACCTCCCGCATCCGCTCGGCGGTCTGCAAGTCCACCGAGACGAGCTGGCTCACGCCCTGCTCGGCCATGGTGACGCCGAACAGGCGGTCCATGCGCGCCATGGTGATGGGATTGTGCGTGATGACGACGAAACGCGTTTCGGTGGAGGCCGCCATTTCGTCCATCAGGTTGCAATAGCGCTCGACATTGTGGTCGTCGAGCGGCGCGTCCACCTCGTCGAGCACGCAGATCGGCGCCGGGTTGGTGAGGAAGACGGCGAAGATCAGCGCCATCGCCGTCAGCGCCTGCTCGCCGCCGGAGAGCAGCGTCATGGTCTGCGGCTTCTTGCCGGGCGGACGGGCGAGGATTTCCAGCCCCGCCTCCAGCGGATCGTCGCTTTCGATCAGTTGCAGTTCCGCCGTGCCGCCGCCGAACAGATGCGTGAACAGGCGCTGGAACTGCGCGTTCACCACGTCGAAGGCGGCTAGCAGCCGCTCGCGCCCCTCGCGGTTGAGGCTCTGGATCGCCTGACGCAATTTCTTGATCGCCTTGATCACATCCTCGCGCTCCGAGACGAGGGTGTCGAGACGGGCCGCCAGTTCCTGACTCTCCTCCTCGGCGCGCAGATTGACCGCGCCCAGCCGCTCGCGCTCGATCTTCAGCCGTTCGAGCTGACGCTCCAGATGATCGGGATCGGGCAGCGCCTCGTCCGCCTTCAGCCCGGCATGACGGACCGCCTCGTGCGGCGGACAGTTCAGCGCTTCCAGAATGCGCGCCTCGGCCTGCTTGCGACGCTCCTCGGTGGCGGCGAGCCGTTCCTCGGCACGGGCGCGCTGCTCGCGGCTTGAGGCAAGCTGCTGGATGGCGAGCGTCGCCGCCTTGTCCAGTTCCGCCTGCGCGGCCTCGGCGGCGGCCAGAACGTCCGCCGCCGCCTTGCGGCGGCTTTCCGCCTGCGTGAGTTCCGTGAGAAGCGCGCGGCGGCGCTCATCGATCTCGGCCGGCGCCTCGGCCAGCGTTTCCGCCTCTTCCAGCGCTTCGGCGCGGCGCTCGTTCAGTGCGGCGATCTGGCGGTCGGCATTGCCGGCGCGCGACGTCCAGTTCGCCCGCTCCTGCGCGATGGCCTCAAGGCGGCGGCGGCGCTGATCCGCCTCGCGGCGCAGCCCCTCATAGGCGGCGCGCGCCTCGGCCAGAGCGGCGCGGTCCGACTGCACCTCGGCGGTAAACGCGGAAAGGCGCGCCGCGACGGCATCCAGATCGGGCAATCCGCCAAGCCGCTCCCCGGCTTCCGTGACGCGAAGCCCGGCCTCAGCCAGATTTTCCTCAAGCCGCGCCTTCGCCTCTTCGAGTGCCGAGCGGCGGGTGGCCAGTTCGCCGGCGGCGCGTTCGGCGGCGGAAAGTGCCGCGCGCGCCTCGTCCATCCGGCGCTGCCCGGCGCGCCACTGGTCGCGCGCCACGCGCTCACGCTCCACCGCATCGCGCAGCAAAGCCTCGGCGCGCTGCGCCGCCGCTTGCGCCTGTTCGACGCGGGTGCGGGCGGCGACGGATTCGGCGTCGAGTTCCGCGAGGCGGTTCTTCTGCGCCAGACGCTGCGCGGCCGGCGTCGGCGCATCGGCGCGCGCCGTATAACCGTCCCAGCGCCACAGCGCACCGGCCTTGCTCACCAGACGCTGGCCGGGACGAAGCTCGCCCTGCAAGCGCCCGCCATCCGCGTCCGGCACCACGCCGACTTGCGCCAGCCTGCGGCGCAATTGCCGCGGGCCTTCCACCAGCCGGTCGAGCGGCATCGCGCCCTGCGGCAGGGCGGGATCGGTCTCCGTTGCCGGATTATAGGCCCAGTGGACCGGCGCGCCGCTGTCGCTCGCCGCATCGAGGTCTTCGCCAAGTGCTGCGCCCAGCGCCACCTCGTAACCCTTCTCGACGCGGAGTTCCTCCACCACGGGCGGAAACTGCCCGGTCTCGCCGACGGCGAGGATGCGTGCAAGCGTCCGCGCCTCCGTCTCGACACGGTCGAGTTCCGTGCGCGCCTCGGCCAGCGGCTGGCGGCTTGCCGCTTCCGCCGCGCGCGCCTCGGCCACCAGTTCTTCCGCTCCGGCCACGGCTTCCTCGGCGGCTTCCAGCGCCTGCGCCGCCGCATCCACCGCCATGCGCTTTTCCGCCGGGTCGAACAGGCCGCCGATCTTTTCCGTGACAGTGGCGATATCGCGGCGCATGGTTTCCATCTGCGCGGCGAGGCGGTCCCGGCCGGCCTCGGCGTCTTTCAGCGCCCGCTCGATCTGGGCGCGCTCGGCAGCGGCCTCGGCGCGCTCCGCCGTCACCTTCGCCAGCGCGCTTTCGCTGTCTTCGAGCCGCGCTTCCGCTTCCTGAAACAGGATGCGCAATTCCTCGTCGCGCGCGCCGGAATCCTCGGCCGAGGCGGTCAGTTCCTGCTCTTCCTCGTCAAGCCGCGCCAGAATATCGGCATTCTCGCGCAGCATCTGCTCCTCGCGGGCGATGTCGGTGGCAAGCTGCTCCAGCCGCTTCACCAACTCGGCGTGACGCGCGCGCACGCGGCCGTCTTCCTCGTCAAGCTGCATGCGGGCGATGGAAAGGCGCTGCAAGGCGGCGGCGGCCTTCGCCTCCGCCTCGCGCAGTTCCGGCAATTTATGCGCGCCGACCGCCTGATCGCGCGCCGCCTTCATCTGCGCCTCGGCCATGGCGCCGACCGCCGATGTCGCCTGCGCCAGTGCGCTTTGCGCTTCCGCCTCCTGTCCCTTTGCCTGCACCCAGCGCAGGTGCAGGAGCGCCGCCTCGGCACGGCGTATGTCGGCGGAAAGCGCCTTGAAACGGCTTGCCTGACGCGCCTGACGCTTCAGGCTGTCGATCTGGCTGCCAAGCTCGCCCACCACGTCGTCCAGCCGCTCCAGATTGGTTTCGGCGGCGCGCAGGCGCAATTCGGCCTCGTGGCGGCGCGTATAGAGGCCGGAAATGCCTGCCGCCTCCTCCAGCAGGGCGCGGCGGGCCTGCGGCCGGGCCTGAATGAGATCGGCGATGCGCCCCTGCCCGACCATGGACGGCGAGCGCGCGCCGGTGGACTGGTCGGCGAACAGAAGCTGCACGTCTCTTGCCCGCACTTCCTTGCCGTTGATGCGATAGACGGAACCGGCCTCGCGCTCGATACGGCGCGACACCTGCAATTCGTCGGCGTCGTTATAGGCGCCGGGCGCGGTGCGGTCGGAATTGTCGAGGAAAAGCGTCACTTCCGCCGTGTTGCGCGCGGGCCGGGTGGAGGAGCCGGCGAAAATCACGTCGTCCATGCCGGAAGCGCGCATATTCTTGTAGGAGCTTTCGCCCATCACCCAGCGCAGCGCCTCGGTGAGGTTGGACTTGCCGCAGCCGTTGGGGCCGACCACACCGGTCAGCCCGTCCTCGATGACGAGTTCCATCGGCTCGACGAAGGATTTGAAACCGAGCAGGCGCAATCTGGAGAAGCGCATCAGCCGGTCCCCCGCGCGCCAGTCGCCGGGAAGCGGAAAACGGGCGCGGCGGCGCGCCCGCCCGTTTCAATGAAAAGCGGATCAGAGAAGCTTGTCGATGATCCCCGACATTTCGTCAACCGATAAGGCTCCCGCGTATTTCTTGCCGTTGATGAAGAAGGTCGGCGTCGCATTGACCCCGAAATCCTTCGACGCGCGCTCCGTCGATGCTCTCACATCATCGAGAAGTTTCTGGTTCGTCAAGCAAGCCTTGAACGACTCCTGTGTAAAACCCGCCAGCTTGGCGATCTGAAGCAGCGCGGCCTCGCCGTCGGAGGCGGTAGCCCATTCCTCCTGCTGCTTGAAGAAGACCTCGACCATGGGGAAATAACGGTCTTCCGGCGCGCAGCGTGCCAGCATGAAAGCCGCCGTGGCGCGCGGATCGAAGGGGAACTCGCGGAAGATCAGCCGCACCTTGCCGGTGTCGATGTATTTTTCCTTGATCTTCGGAAAGGTGTTGATGGCGAAATCGGCGCAATGCGGGCAGGTCAGCGAGGCATATTCGACGATGGTGACGGGCGCGTCGGCCTTGCCGTAGCTCATGTCCTTGAGCTTGCCGGGTTGAAGCAGCTTGGCCATATCGACCGTGCCGTCCGGCTTGACATCCTCCGCCCTTGCGCTCCCCGCGAGGGCGAGCCCGGCAGCGGCGGCTCCGGCGAGAGAAATGACGTGTCTGCGATTGATCCCTGCGGGCATGCGAATCATCCAGTCCTGTTTCAATGATACGTTGTGGCATAATCTAAAGCGGCGGGCGGCTCTTCGCCAGTCCCGCATGTTCATATCACCGCCAGCATGGCGTGATCGGCATATTCGGGAATGAACCGGCCGCCGGGGCCATTGCAGAAGCTATGTCCCGCCTGAATCGAATTTAAGGCAGGCGAAGCGGCTTCATTTCTTTCCGTGTTTTTCGGCGAGAATGCTGCGGCCCAGACGGGCAAGCGCGGCGCGCAGCGCGTCGTCCTCGATGCCGCCGGTGGCCTTTTCGATGCGGCGTTCCTCGGCGGGGCCGAGCGGGACGGCGCGTTTCGCCCGGCGCTTCTGCGGCAGGACGGGTGGCTTCTGCTCGATCCTGATCCGCCCTATCGCCGAAAAGCCGAGAAAGCCATTGACGCGGGCGATGATCTCGCTTGTCTCGTGCTGGATGCGCAGGGCCGCGAAACCCTCGCAGGCGACGACCAGCGTCGCGGGCGTGAACGGGTCGTCCTCGCGCAGGCGGCGCGGCCAGAGAATGCGCAGCGGGCGCGACGCGGCGCCCGTCGCCGGGCCGACGATATCCTCCCAGCCTTGCAGAAGCGCCAGATTGATGCCCGCGCGCTTTTGCAACATCGGGTCGACAAGACCCGACGCCATATCCGCCAGCGGCCGGAAGCCGCGTCTCGGGTTCGGCTCACTCATCGCCGCATCATACACAAAAATGACGCCGCCGCATCACGGGCCCGTATGCCTGCCGAACATGTAGGTTTCAAGGCCGGCGCGGCGCGCGGCCATGATCCGCCGGGAGGCGGCGGCATTCAGCACGGCAAGGAAGAACATGGTGGACGAAATCGTCATCTCGTGCAGCAGCGGATTGTGCAGCATGCCGTAACTGCCGCAGATGGCGGCGTAACAGAGCAGCGCGCGGCGCATGGCCCAACTGCTCGCGGTGCGCCACAGATGGATGAAGATCGACAGGAACCCGCTCATCATGAAGAAAAGGCCGATAATGCCGTCGTTCAGCAATTCGTCCAGAATGGTGTTGTGCACATGCAGAAAGCCTTTCAGCAGATAGGCCTTGTTGCCGGCTTCGGCGCGCACGTCGGCCATCTTCGCATAGCCGCCGACGCCGGCGATGGGATGGTGCGCGATGATTTTTACCGCGCTCTGCCACATCGCCTCGCGTATATCGGCGGAAATCTTGTCCTCCCAGTCGGCGCTGTTGCCGGTGTCGTAATATTCGATCATGCCGGTGAAGCGGTTGGAAATGATGGTGCCGACCGGTCCCACGACAACCAGCGCAACCAGCGCCGCAATCAGTGCGGCGTAGACGGCGCCCTGCTGGCGGATATTGAAACGGCGCATGAAGAGTATGATCTCCACCACCGCGAAGAACGGGATCACCACGATAACCGCGCGCGTCTCCGAGGGCAGGATGGCGGCGAGGCCAAGCACCAGCCAGTGCGGCCCGTTCGGCAGCCAGCGCGGGGCGGCACGCACGGGGATCGACGCCGAAACGGCGGTCACGCCCGCCAGAAAGGCGAAAACCGCCTGATTGCCGCCAACCCCGATGCGCCCGCCCGCCGTCATCGCGAGAAACACCGCCACCACCGCCGCGAGGATGATGCCGACGCGCGAGCCGAGTACATAAGCCTTGAGCGGATCGCGGATCAGCGCCATGCCCGGACCGCCGAAAGCGAAGATCGCCACCAGAAGCGTATAGCCGATCTGGCGGTTTTCATGGAAAGGCTCATGACGGTACAGGATCAGCCCCAGCGACCAGGCCGCATAGAGCAGGATGAAGATATAGAATTTCTTGCAGAACAGCCGCGCGACCGAGTGCCGGGCGCTACTGATATAGATGCCGAGGCAGGAAAAGACGAACAGGATCAGCGGCCCGAGGCCGATGCGCACCGGCATGGACGCCGCTGCGACGCCCAGCGCCCATGCGTCGAACCGGCGGCGGAACAGGAACTGCTTCTTGAAGGATTTCAATTCCCGACCTCTTTCAGATTGTTCTGATGCAAAGCATAAACGATTCGCCGCACGTAATCCGTCGCCCGGAAGACGAGCGTCCCCAGCCTTTTCCAGACCGGCAGACGGGTGCGGGCATAGGCCGCGCGGCTATCTGCAATCGTCGACAGGGCCATATCCGACAGGGCGACGACGGGCCTGTCGGTGGTGAAGATGGCATAATCACCCGCCCAGCCGCGTTCCAGCGCGACATCATAGGGCAGACGCATGGGCCGGATGGTGGCGAGCAGCTTCGCCGCTCCCGTCCGGCTCACCATATAGGCTGCGGAACTGCCGAGCGGCCCGTGCAGGCAGCGCCCGACGCGAAACTTGCCCACACGCCGGCACGGACGGAAGGCCCGCGTGCGATGATTGACGATCTTCACCGCATCCCAGCCGGAAATATGCGTCATTTCTTCCACGAAAGGCAGGAAGTCGTCCGTGAAGGCCACATCGTCCTCCACCACCACCGCGAAAGGTTCCGGCGCGGCGGCGATCATCGCAAGCGCGTCGATATGGCTGAAATAGCAGCCGATCTCCGCCGGCATGGCGATCTTGCCGTGCAGGCGGCGGAAACCGGCCGCGTCGAAATCACGCAGGGCCTCAAGCGTCAGCGCCTTGCCCTCCACCGCCTCGACCCGACGCAAATCGACGGAAAACCGCGCCGCGCTCGCCGCGAGCCGCTCGAAACGGTCACGCGAGCGGGCAAGGTTGATGGCATAAACCGGGATAGGGGCAGGTACGGAACGATCCACTCGGTTTCTTTCAAGAGAGGCAGCCCGACGCCCGGAAAAGGCGGCATGGCACGGCAGGTCGGTGGAATCCGCCGGACGCCGATATCGATTGCAATATGTTCGTCGTTCTTATGTTGAAGCATTTTTTCTATCAATTCCAAAAATGCGGCATTAATCAGAAAACCGTCCGATCATGGGAAGACGCCGTCGATGCCTCCATCCAGCCCCGCCGTAAAAAGCCCTGCCGCGCGGAACCACAGGCTGCTCGACTGGTACGACCGCCATCACCGCGTCCTGCCCTGGCGCGTATCGCCGGCCGCTCAGGCGCGCGGCGTGAAGCCCGATCCCTACCGGGTCTGGCTATCGGAAATTATGCTGCAACAGACCACGGTGGAAGCGGTGAAGTCCTATTTCACCGCCTTCGTCGCCCGCTGGCCCGACGTGAACGCCATGGCAAGCGCGAGCGAGGACGACATCCTGCGCGCATGGGCGGGGCTCGGCTATTATTCGCGGGCACGTAATCTGAAAAAATGCGCCGATCTGGTGGCGAAACCGTTCGGCGGGCGTTTTCCGGCGAGCGCGGCGGCGCTGAAAGAACTGCCGGGCATCGGCGACTACACGGCCGCAGCCATCGCGGCCATCGCCTTCGATGAACCCGTCGCGGTGGTGGACGGCAATGTGGAGCGCGTCGTCACGCGGCTTCATGCCATCGAAACGCCGCTCCCCGCCGCCAAGACGGAGATCAGGCGGCTGACGGGCGCGATGACGCCGCGGGAGCGGCCCGGCGATTTCGCTCAAGGCATGATGGATCTCGGCGCGACGATCTGCACCCCGCGCCGCCCGGCCTGCGTGATCTGTCCGCTGAACGAGGGTTGCGCGGCGCTTGCCGCCGGCGACCCGGAACGCTTTCCGGTCAAGGCGCCGAAGGCGGAAAAGCCGGTGCGCTTCGGCGCCGCATTCGTCGCGGTGGCGAGGGACGGCGCCATTTTCCTTCGCAAACGCGAGGGCAAGGGCTTGCTCGCCGGGATGGCGGAAGTGCCCGGCAGCGGCTGGACGGCGCGCATGGACGGCGACAGGACGACGGCCGCCGCCCCCTTCCCCGCCGACTGGCGGCCTACCGGCTCCATCACCCACGTCTTCACGCATTTCGAGTTGCGGCTGTCGGTCTACCGCGCCGATCATATATGCAAGGATGCGGCGGCGGACGGCTGGTGGTCGGCTCCGGACACGCTTTCCGGCGAAGCCCTGCCGACCGTCATGAAAAAAGCGATCAGCGCCGCCGTTCCGGAAGCGTTCGGGCCGAAAGCATTTGCGCAAGGAAGGAAAAAACATTGAGCGAGATCAGGCACATCGTCTTCGACATCGGCAAGGTTCTCGTGCATTACGACCCGGAACTGGCCTATCTGGACCTGATCCCCGACGCAAGCGAGCGACGGCGGTTTCTGGATACGGTCTGCACATCGGCATGGAACCTCGAACAGGATCGCGGCCGGAGTTGGCGCGAGGCGGAAGCGCTCCTGATCGGCCGCCATCCCGACCGCCGCGACCATATCGAAGCCTTCCGCCGCAACTGGCGGCGGATGGTCCCATACGCCTATGAGGACAGCGTGGCGATCTTTCGCGGCCTCATCGCCGCCGGTCATGACGTGACCATGCTGACCAACTTCGCGCCCGACACGTTCCGCGAGGCGCAATCCGCCTATCCGTTCCTGACCGAAAGCCGCGGCGTGACGGTGTCGGGCGAAGTGAAGATGCTGAAGCCGGACCGCGAAATCTACGAGCACCACGCCGCATCGTTCGGCCTCGATCCTGCGGCAACGCTGTTCATCGACGACATGGCGACCAATGCGGAGGGCGCGAAAACGGCAGGCTGGCAGGCCGTGCATTTCACCGGTGCGCCGGCGCTTGCGCACGCACTCCGGGAGCGTGGCCTCGCCTTCTGACCAAAAAGATGCCCGAAGCGGGCTTCGGGCATCTTTTCATCAGACTTTGCTGGAGGTCGTCCGATATAGAATTGTCAGGCGCCGGCAACGGCCATCCGGTCGCGAATAACGCGGCGCAGCGCGTCGATGGGCTTCAGCGCGCCGCCTTCCTCATAATGCCAGAAAGTCCAGCCGTTGCAGGCGTCGAAGCCCTGAACCTTTGCGCCGATGCGGTGGATCGATCCGGCATCGCCGCCCGCGGCAAGCGTGCCGTCGGCGCGCACGATGGCCGCGAAACGGCGGCGCTCGTCGCAAAGCACCGCGCCGGGGCGCAGCAGACCGGCCTCGACCACACTGGTGAAGGCCACGCGCGGCTCGGCGCGCTTGCCGGTCATCACCGTCAGTTCCGCCTTGCCCAGCGGCTCGACAGCGTCGATGCGCGCCGTGGCGGCGTCGATATAATCCTGCTCCCGCTCGATGCCGACGAAATGACGGCCAAGGCGCTTGGCCACCGCGCCGGTGGTGCCGGAACCGAAGAACGGATCGAGCACCACGTCGCCCGGCTTGCTCGAAGCCATCATGATGCGGGCGAGCAGCGCTTCCGGCTTCTGGGTCGGATGCACCTTGTCGCCGCCGGCATCCTTCAGCCGTTCATTGCCGGTGCAGATCGGGAACAGCCAGTCGGAGCGCATCTGCACGTCGTCATTGGCCGCCTTCATGGCTTCGTAGTTGAAGGTGTAGCCCTTGCCCTTCTGGTCGCGCGAGGCCCAGATCAGCGTCTCATGCGCGTTCTGGAAGCGCCGACCACGAAAGTTCGGCATCGGGTTGGTCTTGCGCCAGATGATGTCGTTGAGGAGCCAGAAGCCCAGATCCTGCAACTGCGTGCCGACGCGGAAGATATTGTGATAGGAGCCGATGACCCAGATGGTGCCGTTGGGCTTCAGCACGCGGCGGCAGGCGAGCAGCCATGCGCGGGTGAAGGCGTCGTAAGCCTGGAAGCTCTCGAACTGGTCCCAGTGGTCGTCGACGGCGTTGACCATGGACTGGTCGGGACGATGCAGGTCGCCGCCAAGCTGGAGATTATAAGGCGGATCGGCGAAGATCATGTCGACGGAGTGATCCGGCAGGCGCTCCAGCGCGGAAACGCAATCGCCCTTGATGATGGAGTCGAGCCAGGCGGTGCGCGGAGCCTCAAGCGGCAACTCATGCGCGAGATGGACTTGCGCGGAATGAACTGGGGACATGGGATACTCGATTACCTTGGTACGCAGAAACTGATGCCATGGTTATCGAACAGCGTGAATATAGCGTTAACGGCAAACGATTGATATCGTTAATTTTTATTAAACATGGCGGCCCGGCCGCGAAGGCCGGGCCGTGAAATGCAGGCCGTCAAGCGCCGGCGGCGGCGCTCAATACCGCCTTGACCGAGGCCGTGGCGACATTGCCGTCGATGCCGACGCCGAAAACCGTCCGGCCATCGGATGTGCAGCATTCGAGATAGGCGACGGCCTCGGCGTCCGCACCGCGCTTGAGCGCGTGTTCATGGTAATCGACCACTTCCAGCGCCAGGCCGAAGCCCTCAGCGATCGCCGCGACCGCGCCGGAAATCAGGCCGTTGCCGCGGCCCATCACGGCAACCTCCCCGCCGCGATGACGAATACGGCCGGCAAAGACGCGCGGCTCGCCGGCCCTGCGCGGCGCCGTGTCCCGATAGCTGACCAGTTCGAACGGCTGCGGACCCGTCAGACGATAGGCTTCCTGAAAAATCGACCAGATGGCGTCGGCGGTGATTTCTTTGCCGCTCCGGTCGGCGAATTCCTGCACCCGGCGGCTGAGATCGACCTGCAACGGACGCGGCAGCTTCAGCCCCCTGTCCCGCTCGATCACCCATGCCACGCCGCCCTTGCCCGACTGGCTGTTGACGCGGATCACGGCCTCGTATGTTTCGCCGAGATCGGCCGGATCGATGGGCAGATAGGGCATTTCCCAGATGCCGTCATTGCGCGCGCGATGGGCGGCGAAGCCCTTCCTGATCGCATCCTGATGCGAACCGGAAAAGGCGGTATGCACCAGTTCGCCCGCATAGGGATGGCGCGGATGCACCGGCAGGCCGTTGCAATGCTGCACCGTGTCCACGACCGAGCGGATCGCCGGGAACCGCAGTCCGGGGTCGATGCCCTGCGTGTAGAGATTGAGCGCCAGCGTCACCAGATCGACATTGCCGGTGCGCTCGCCATTGCCGAACAGGCAGCCTTCGACACGGTCGGCCCCGGCAAGCAAAGCCTGTTCGGCGGATGCCACGGCGGTTCCGCGATCGTTGTGCGGATGCACGCTGATGACCACGGCATCGCGACGCGAAATATGCCGGCAGAACCATTCGATCTGATCGGCATAGATATTGGGCATGGCGACCTCCACCGTTGCCGGCAGGTTTAGGATCGCCGGGCGTTCCGGCGTCGGGCGCCACACATCGAGCACCCGTTCGCAAATCTCCAGCGCGAAATCCGGCTCGGTGAAGCAGAACGTCTCCGGCGAATATTCGAAGGTCCATTCCGTGTCGGGGCGTTTCAGGCTCTCCTCCAGCATCGCGGTGACGCCGGTGACGGCGAGATCGACGATCTCGTGCCGGTCCATCCCGAACACGACACGCCGGAACAGCGGCGCGGTCGCATTGTAGAGATGGACGATCGCCCGTTTCGCGCCGTCGAGCGACTCGAAGGTCCGTGCGATCAGGTCGGCGCGCGACTGCGTCAGAACCTGAATCGTCACGTCGTCCGGAATGCGGTTTTCCTCGATCAGCGCCCGCATGAAATCGAATTCGGTGCGGGACGCCGATGGAAAGGCCACCTCTATTTCCTTGAAGCCGATATCGAGCAGCATGTCGTAGAAGCGCAGCTTGCGCCCGACATCCATCGGATCGGCGAGCGCCTGATTGCCGTCGCGCAGATCGGTCGAAAGCCAGCGCGGCGCCTTGGTGAGCCGGTTCGACGGCCAGGTGCGGTCCGGCAGGTCCACGGGAGAGGCGAAGGGGCGGTATTTGGTTTCTGGATTTTGCAGCATGACGATTTCCGAAAGGACAACGCGATCCGGCCTGCGGCGGCTTCGCCCGCCGGCATCGCGTAAAGACAGGGGATGAAGGGGTTGCGCGGCGGATCGCGGCCGCCGGGAAGCGATCAGTCCCGGCGGCCGCCGGTAAGTCGAAGCGCGGCGCGGCCCGCGGCCGGGCGCGGCGGCATGAAAAGATCAGAAGATTGGGGCGCGGAAGACACCGGGCGAAGATCCTGTTTGCGAACCGCCCTATATTGCCGGACCGACCTGTGATAATCTTGCGCGCAGGGATCAATTATCGTCGCAAAAGGATCATGGTTCTGGAACGCCTGCTCGATGTGACGGACGGCTTTGCGGTGGTCGCGCAGGACGGGAATCGCCGCCCCGGCGAGAGGCACAGCCATGACCGCGCGCAACTGCTTTATGCGATCAGCGGCGTCATCTCGGTCACGACGGATCGAGGAACATGGGTCGTGCCGCCGAGCCGGGCGGTCTGGCTTCCGGCCGATATGGAGCACGAAACCACCGGCAGTTCCGGCGTCCGTTTCCGTTCGCTGCTGATCGAAACGGGGCGTATTCCCGATCCGCCCGGAACCTGCATGGTGGTTGAGGTCACGCCGCTCCTGCGGGAACTGATCCAGAAGCTCGTGAGCATCGCCGAAGGCGGAGGGGGCGGTGCTATCGCCGAAGCCGTGGTGCGCCTGCTCGTGCTGGAACTGTCCTTCATGCCGGTGCGGGCGCTCAACCTGCCGATGCCGGAGCATGGCGGGCTGGCGCGGTTCTGCGGCCGGCTTCGCGGCGATCCGGCGTCCAGCCTCACCGTGGAGGACGCGGCCGCGGCGCTGCATATGAGCCGCGCGACTTTCATGCGGCTGTTCCGGCGCGAAACAGGCATGAGCTTCGGGCGGTGGCGGCAGCAGGCGCGGATGCTCCATGCCCTGTCGCTGCTGGCCGAAGGGCGCAACATTCTCGATGTCGCGCTCGAATGCGGTTATGAGAGCCCGAGCGCCTTCTCCGCCATGTTCCGCCGGTCCCTCGGCCAGCCACCGAGCGCATATTTCGGGCACCGGCCCATGCAGGCGCGGGTCGCCAAAGCATTTCCAGCGAAAGTGCGAAACGGTTTCGCGCAGGACGATGTGCAAAACGAAAATCCAAAGCGCGGAAAGCGAATCTGAAAGATCGCGACGCGTTTTAGTGCAACATCTCGGCAGAAATGACGGCAGTTTGCCCAAAAGAGCGGCGAAAAGGGCAATTTATCCTCCTTTCAGGCTTTTCCACAGCCCGATCTTGCTTTATTGGCACGGCAATCGTCCGGATTGTCATCCAAATGCCCTGATCGGCGTCGATGGATCAGCCCGTCCGCATCGGCCGATACAGCGGCCGATAAGGTCTGGTTATTCCTTTTTGGTTATGGTCGGCGAGAAGTACACCCTGAAAAAAGCGCTGCGGTGGCCGGCAGAATCTGTATCGAGTGTTTCGCACCATGAACTTCGCGCAACTGCGTCATAACCGCTTTCTGAGGGTTCTCTTCGTTCCCTTTCATCTGCGTGCGCTGGTGCGCGGCAGTGAACTGGGCCTCACGATTGCGGGCATGCTGGTGGGCGCCGTATCGGGACTGGCGGTCGCCGCCGTCGGCAACATATCGCAATGGATGCACGAGGCCATCTTCGCGCTGTCTCCCGGCGAAAAGCTGAGCGTGGCGTCCGCGCTTCCGCCAAGCGCCATCATCGCGCCGGCCGCAGGCGGCGTCCTCATGGGCGTGGTGATGTGGATGCTTTCACGCTGGCGCAAGCGCGCCATCGTCGACCCCATCGAGGCGAACGCGCTGCACGGCGGACGCCTCTCGCTCACCGACAGCTTCATCCTAGTCGGTCAGAACCTGATCTCCAACGGCTTCGGCGCGTCGGTCGGCCTCGAAGCGGCCTATACGCAGCTCATGAGCGGTTTCGCCTCGCGGCTCGGCCGGGCGCTGAAACTGCGCCGCGCGGACCTGCGCACACTGGTGGGCTGCGGCGCGGCGGCGGCCATCGCCAGCGCCTTCAACGCGCCCCTCACCGGCTCGTTCTACGCTTTCGAACTCATCATCGGCACCTACTCCATCGCCACCCTCGCGCCGGTGGTCATGGCGGCCATCGTCAGCACGCTGGTGACGCGCGCCATCGAAGGCGCGCCCTATCTCATCTATATCAGCGATATCGGCGCCATCGCCCCGCGCGACTACCCGCCGGCCCTGCTGCTCGGCCTTATCGCGGCGGGGCTGGCCATCCTCATCATGCGCGGCGTCACCTTCATGGAGCAGCTCACGCGGCGCAGCGGGCTGCCGCCCCTCCTCTCGCCCGTGATCGGCGGGGCCATCGTCGGGCTGATCGCCCTCGTCTCGCCGCAGGTGTTGGGGTCGGGCCACGGCGCGCTGCACCTCGACCTCAATCTCAATCAGACCATCTCGACGCTGGTGGTGCTCATCCTCGCCAAGTCGCTCGCTTCCGCCGTTTCCATCGGCGCGGGCTTTCGCGGCGGCCTGTTCTTCGCCTCGCTCCTGCTCGGCGCGCTCACCGGCAAGCTGTTCGCGGCCGTGGGCGCCATCATGCTGCCGGCCGGCGTGGCGCTCTCGCCGGGAATCTATGCCGTGATCGGCATGAGCTCGCTTGCCGTCGCCATAGTCGGCGGTCCGATGACGATGACCTTCCTCGCGCTGGAAATGACCGGCAACTTCCCCATCGCCATGCTGGTGCTGGGCGCGGTGGTGGTTTCCTCGCTGACCGTGCGCAAGACCTTCGGCTACTCCTTCGCCACATGGCGCTTCCACCTGCGCGGCGAGGCGATCCGTTCCGCGCACGATATCGGCTGGATTCGCAACCTTACCGTCAACCGCATCATGCGCCACGACGTGCGCACCATGCCGGTGGACATCGACATGGCCACCTTCCTGCACGATTTCCCGCTCGGCTCGGCGCAGCGCGTCATCGCGGTGGACGACCAGGGGCGCTATTGCGGCATGATCCATGTGCCGGAGGTCTATGCCGACAATCTCGACACGTCGCACGACCCCCCGACGCTCTCGTCCCTGTTGCGGCACAAGGACGAATTCCTGCTGCCGGAAATGAACGCCAAGGAGGCCGTCGCCCGTTTCGACCGCGCCGAAGCGGAAGCGCTGGCCGTGGTCAACAACGCGCAGGAGCGCAAGGTGCTGGGCCAGTTGAGCGAAGCCCATACCCTGCGCCGCTACAGCGAGGAACTCGATCGCCGCCGGCGCGAAGTGTCGGGCGAGGTTTGACGGTCAATATTTGACCGATGGGGCATAAAGGTGTAGCTCAGGCCCGGTTTTTCCCGGCTGGAGCGGTTCCTGTTCCCACAGAATCGGAGAACCGCTCTATCTATTTGTTTTTACGCATTATCCTGCGCAAAACCGCCACGCACTTTTGCTGGAAATGCTTTAGAAGGTTATGCTCATGAAGGCTCCGGCCCTTATCGTCTTCGATTGCGATGGCGTTCTGGTGGATTCAGAAATCATAGCGGCGGAAGTGGAATCCGCCCTGCTCACCGAGGCGGGCTACCCGATTTCCGTCGAGGAAATGGGCGAGCGTTTCGCGGGCCTCACATGGCACGACATATTGCTGAGCGTGGAGCGCGAAGCCGGGATTCCGCTTTCCGCGACGCTGTTCGACAAGTCGGAAAAGATTCTGGACGAGCGGCTGGCGAACGAGGTGCAGGCCCTGGACGGCGCGGCCGAGGCGATCTCGAAACTGAAGCTGCCGAAATGCATCTGCTCCAATTCGAGCAGCGCGCGGCTGGAAACCATGCTGAAACGGGTAGAGCTCTACGATTTCTTTGCGCCGAATATCTTTTCGGCCAAGGAAGTGGGCACGAAGAAAACCAAGCCCGCGCCGGATGTTTTCCTTTACGCCGCCCAAAAGATGGGCGTCGATCCGGCGGATGCGGTGGTGATCGAGGATTCCGGGCACGGCGTTCAGGCCGCGCGTGCCGCCGGCATGCGCGTCATCGGTTTCACCGGCGCGGCGCACAGCTATCCCGGCCATGCCGACCGTCTGACCGAAGCCGGCGCCGAGACGGTCATCCGTCGCTTCAGCGATCTGCCGGGCATGATCGAAGCGCTGTCCGTCTGGACCGACGCCTGACGAAACCCACCGCTTGTCACAATTTACCCGCGCAGATATGGCGGGATTCACACTATTGTCACACTTGCCTTAATTTAGCCGCAATCGCCCTCTCAGGCGGCGGAGATGCGGCTGTTGCCTTTCGGCGGCGCGTTGAGCGTGGCCAGCAGGCTTTCCGCTTCCTTCTCGTCGAGGCCGATCAGCAGCCGGGTTCCCAGGATGACGGGTTCGCCCGTGGTCGTATCGAAGATCGCCCAGGTGTCCGTCGGCTCAAGAATGCGTTCATATCTCTGTTTCATGGGAACAGACTAACGCGGAAAAGTTGCAATTCACTTCACGCGAGCGGGTGGATTTGATTCAAAATTTAGGCGAATAACGAAACAGGGGGTGGGTACCGCCGTTGCGGATGAGCCACCCCCTGTTTCCTTCCTGAGCGGATGTCCCGAAGGCCTACTTCCGCTTCCGGCCCTTGTGCGCCGTCTTGTGATCCGCCGTGGCGGGGCCTTCGTCGAAGCCCACGAATACCTGGAGATCGTTCTGGCCGGAGCGCGGCACGGTGATACCCTTGTCGTTGAACATGAACTGCGTCGCCGTGTCGCCGTTGGTGATGGTGGCGGTCTGCCTCTGGAGCTTGGAATAGACCACCTTGCCGCCCTGAAGCACCGCGAGGCGGATCGGCATGGTGATGGTGCCGTCATGGTATTTCGGCCCCGGAACGACCTTGCCGGCGACGGCCGCGTCGATGATGATCGT
The DNA here is from genome assembly GCA_001898995.1 of Rhizobiales bacterium 63-22. Taxonomy (GTDB): domain Bacteria; phylum Pseudomonadota; class Alphaproteobacteria; order Rhizobiales; family Rhizobiaceae; genus Brucella. Next base: position 126,548 of record MKVZ01000004.1, read on the forward strand.
CCCGTCGCCATACTGGCAGGAGCGGGTCGTGTCGGTCAGCGCGGCCTGGTAGACCACGTTGTCGGGGGTCCTGTCGCCGCTGTAGGTGCTGAAATAGGCCGTGCCGTCGCGCAGCGTGACGGTGGGGCAATAGGCGCGCAGTTCCGAAGCCTTGACGCGCGGCTGGGCTACGTCGGGCGTTGTCGGAGTGCTGGTCCCCTTGGTGGTGCAGCCTGCCAGCGCCGCCAGCAGGACCATCGCCAGAACCGGCACCGGCGACGAACGATTCTCAAGTGCTTTCCGCATAGACCGGGTCTCCCTGCGCTGTTGTGCGGATGGTGTTTTCCCGTTTTTTAACCCGAAGAGCAAGCCCATCCGGGCGGTGACGTCATAAATTCTTGCGACCGGCGCGGGGAAGTCCTATTGAATTGCACAACCTTTCCAACGCTTACCTTCCAATCAAGCAAGAGCCCGATATCATGAAATATGCAAGCACGCGCGGGGAAGCGCCGGTTCTGGGATTCAGCGATGCGCTGCTGGCCGGACTTGCCCGCGACGGCGGTCTTTATCTGCCGCAGGACTATCCACATTTTTCGCCGGAGAAAATCCGGGCGCTGCGCGGAAAGTCCTATGCGGAGGTCGCGCTCGACGTGCTGACCCCCTTCGTCGGCGGCGAGATCGCGCAGGCCGATTTCGAGCGCATGGTGCGCGAGGCCTATGCGACGTTCCGCCATGAGGCCGTCTGTCCGCTGGTGCAGACGGGTGCGAACGAATATGTGCTCGAACTCTTCCACGGCCCGACGCTCGCCTTCAAGGACGTCGCCATGCAGTTGCTGGCGCGCATGATGGATCATGTGCTGGCGAGCCGCGGCAAGCGCGCCACCATCGTCGGCGCCACTTCCGGCGACACCGGCGGCGCGGCCATCGAGGCATTCGGCGGGCGCGACAACACCGATATCTTCATCCTGTTCCCGCATGGCCGCGTCTCGCCGGTGCAGCAGCACCAGATGACCACGTCCGGCCATGCCAATGTCCACGCGCTCGCCGTCGAGGGCAATTTCGACGATTGCCAGAACCTCGTGAAGGCCATGTTCAACGACCACGCCTTCCGCGACGCGCTGTCGCTTTCGGGCGTGAACTCGATCAACTGGGGCCGCATCATGGCGCAGGTGGTCTATTATTTCACCGCCGCGCTCAGCCTCGGCGCACCGGACCGCGCCGTCTCCTTCACCGTGCCGACCGGCAATTTCGGCGACATCTTCGCCGGCTACGTGGCCAAGCGCATGGGTCTGCCCATCGAGCGGCTCGTCATCGCCACCAACGACAACGACATTCTGGCCCGCACGCTCGACCACGGCGCCTACGAGATGCGCGGCGTGGCGCAGACCACCTCGCCGTCGATGGACATACAGATTTCCTCCAACTTCGAGCGCCTGCTGTTCGAGGCGTACGGACGCGACGCCGCCGCGGTGCGCGGCCTGATGTCGAGCCTGAAGCAGTCCGGCGGCTTCACCATCCCCGAAAAGCCGCTTTCGGCCATCCGCGCGGAATTTTCCGCCGGGCGCGCAACCGTCGCCGAGACGGCGGCCACGATCAAGGCGGTGCTCGCTGCGGACGGCTATCTGCTCGATCCGCATTCGGCCATCGCCGTGAAAGTGGCGCGCGAGAACGCGCGCGGCGCAGCGCCCATGGTGGCGCTCGCCACCGCGCATCCGGCCAAGTTTCCCGACGCCGTCAGGGCCGCGTGCGGGGTGGAACCGAAGCTGCCCGGCTGGCTTTCCGACCTCATGCAGCGAAAAGAAAGCTTCACCGTCCTTCACAACGACCTGAAAATCGTGGAAGAATACGTACGCCGCCATACGAGAGCCTGAAAATCATGAGGCGGACCGGCGGGCTGGAGCATCGGAACGAAAAGTGGGAACCGGTTTTCGGGTCATCCGATGCTCAAACAAAAAGTCAGATCGTCACAATGCGCCTGATAAGGCGCACGACGACCTAAAGCATGTCACGCAAAAGTGTGCAGCGGTTTTGCGATAACGACATGCGTAAAAACAAAGGATTAAAGCGCGGAAAGCGAATCTGAAAGATCGCGGCGCGCTTTAGGACAATGCAGGGAGCAGTTTGCTTATGGGTGTTGAAGTAACGCGTCTTCCCAACGGGTTGACGATCGCCACGGATAACATGCCGCATGTGGAAAGCGTGGCGCTGGGAATCTGGGTCAAGGCGGGCGCGCGCAACGAGGCATCCGACCGGCACGGCATCGCCCATCTGCTCGAACACATGGCCTTCAAGGGCACGGAAAACCGCTCCGCATGGCAGATCGCTTCCGATATCGAGAATGTCGGCGGCGAGATCAACGCGGCCACCAGCGTCGAGACCACGTCCTATTATGCCCGCGTGATGCGCGACGACATGCCGCTCGCCATCGACATCCTGACCGACATCCTCACCGCCTCAAAATTCGACGAGGCTGAGCTGGAGCGCGAGAAGCAGGTCATCATGCAGGAGATCGGCGCGGCGCACGACACGCCCGACGACATCGTCTTCGACCGCTTCACCGAAACCGCATACCGCCACCAGCCCATCGGCCGCGCCATTCTCGGCGAGCCGGACACGGTGATGTCCTTCACCTCAGCCGACCTCCGGCACTACATGGACGAGCAGTACAGCGCCGACCGCATGGTGGTGACGGCGGCGGGCGGCGTCGACCACGAAGCCTTCGTGCGCGAGGTGGAGAAGCGGCTGGGCAGTTTCCGCCCGCACAACACCGCGCCGACGCTGGAGCTTGCCAATTATGTCGGCGGCGATTTCCGCGAGAACCGCGAGTTGCAGGACGCGCAGGTGCTGATCGGCTTCGAAGGCCGCGCCTATCATGTGCGCGACTTCTACGCCTCGCAACTCCTGTCCATGGTGCTGGGCGGCGGCATGTCCTCGCGCCTGTTTCAGGAAGTGCGCGAGAAGCGCGGCCTGTGCTATTCCGTCTATGCCTTCCACTGGGGCTTTTCCGATACCGGCCTGTTCGGCATCCATGCCGCGACGGGGCGCGACGAACTGGTGGAACTGGTGCCGGTCATTCTGGAGGAACTGCACAAGGCCGCCGATTCGATCGGCATCGAGGAAGTGGACCGCGCGCGCGCGCAATACCGCGCCAGCCTGCTCATGTCGCAGGAAAGTGCCGCCAGCCGCGCCGGCCAGATCGCACGGCAGTTCCTGCTCTACGGCCGCCCCGTCGAAAACAGCGAACTGATAGAGCGCCTGTCGCTGATCACGCCCGAACGCCTCACCGACCTCGCCGGGCGCCTGTTCCTCGACGGCAAGCCGACCATTGCCGGCGTGGGGCCGGTCGGACGGCTGATGAGCTTCGACGATCTGCGCGAGAAGCTTTCGACGAAGGCGTTTCCGCATCGCAGGGCGTCGTAGGGGAGCAGAGGAATAGAGGAGTAAGGGAACAGGGACATATGTTTCAGGGGATGAACAGGATTGTCTTTGCAAAAGAACAGTTGATCCGCTGCGATAGACATATTGCCATGTTCGCCCGTTCCCTTATCCCCCTTCTGCATCCCTGTCCCCACGCTGCCCTCCCATGATCTCCCTCCCCTTCCGGCGCGGCAATCAGACGATCCTGCGCGGGCAGCGCGTTTTTCTCCGCGCGCCGGCGATGGGCGATTATGCGGGATGGGCCAGCCTGCGCGAGCAGAGCCGCGCCTTCCTCACCCCATGGGAGCCGATATGGGCCGACGACGACCTGACCAAGGCAGCCTACCGTCATCGCGTCCGGCGTTTCGAGGAAGAAATCGCGAATGGAACCAGCTATCCTTTCTTCATCTTCCGTGAGCGCGACAACCGCCTCGTCGGCGGTATCACGCTCGGCAACATAAGGCGCGGCGTCGGGCAGAGCGGCATGATCGGCTACTGGAGCGGCGCGCCCTTCGCCGGCAAGGGCTACATGACGGAGGCGCTTTCCCTGCTTATCCCCTTCGCATTCGACCAGTTGCGGTTGCACCGGCTGGAGGCAGCCTGTATTCCCCATAACGCACGCTCGATCCGGCTTCTCGAAAAAGCCGGATTTCAAAAGGAAGGACTGCTGCGCTCCTATCTCAAGATCAACGGCTTCTGGCAGGACCACCTGCTGTTCGCCCTGATAGAAAGCGATGGACGGATGTTGGATGGCCGGATGGCCTCTCAAGGTGGAACGGGGGGCAGAAGCGGGGGCGGAACGGGATGCTCGTGACGGATTGCGTACAAAAGTCTTTCAGGATTGCCATGAGGAATTTCGTCAGAAGCGGCGGGCGTCTTCTCGCGCCGATCCTCTTCCTGATCCTTTTCACCTTCCATGCCGCGGCCCTTGAGCCGATCAAGATTTCAAAGAGCGACACCGCCCTCGATCTTTCGCGCACCGTGGAGATGCTGCGCGACAAGGGCGAAAGCGTGCAGGTCTCGACCGCGCCCGGCCCGGACGGCATCGTGCGCCGCATCGAGGTGCAGGCGGACAAGAACAGCAAGGCTTCCGGCGACTGGGCGGCCTTCGCCATCGCCAACCCGACCGACCAGCAGATCGACCGGCTGATCGTGGCGCCCCACTACCGTCTCGTGGGTTCCGGCGTCGTCTGGCCGGATCTCGGTTCGCCGCGCATCGCCTCGATCACGCCGAGCGAGGGCTTCGCCCTCGACCGCCAGCCCAGCCCCGACGCGGACGTGTTCCGCATCACGCTCAACCCCAACAGCGTCGTCACCTTCGTGGCGGAACTGTCCTCGCACAACCTGCCGCAGCTTTATCTGTGGGCACCGGAAGCCTACAAGGACACGGTCAATTCCTACACGCTCTACCGCGGCATCCTGCTCGGCATTTCCGGGCTTCTGGCGCTGTTCCTGACCATCCTGTTCGTCGTCAAGGGCACTTCTCTGTTTCCGGCCACCGCAGCGCTCGCATGGGCGGTTCTGGCCTATATCTGCATCGATTTCGGCTTCTGGAACAAGCTGATGGAGATCGCGCCCGGCAACGAGCAGATATGGCGGGCGGGCAGCGAGGTGGCGCTGGCGGCCTCGCTGGTTATCTTCCTTTTCACCTACCTCAACCTCAACCGCTGGCACGACCATTTCAGCTATGGCGCGGTGGTCTGGGTGCTGGGCCTGATCGCGCTTGCCGGCGTCGCCGTGTTCGACCCGCCGGTCGCGTCGGGCATCGCGCGCATCTCGCTGGCGCTCACCGTGATTTCGGGCGTCGTCATTATCGGCTATCTGGCGGCAAGGGGCTACGACCGGGCGGTAATGCTGATCCCGGCGTGGCTGCTGACGCTGATCTGGCTCGCCGGGGCGTGGATGGCGGTTTCCGGCCATCTCGACAACGACATCGTGCAGCCCGCGCTCGGCGGCGGGCTGGTGCTGATCGTGCTGCTGATCGGCTTCACCGTCATGCAGCACGCCTTCGCCGGCGGGGCGCTGCAACAGGGGCTTTTGTCCGACATGGAGCGGCAGGCGCTGGCGCTGATCGGCTCCGGCGATATCGTCTGGGACTGGGACGTGCCGCGCGACCGCGTGGCGACGGCGCCGGACATGACGAGCTTTCTCGGCGCGAGCGCGGGCACGCTGCAAGGCCCGGTACGCAACTGGCTGCCGGTCATGCACCCCGACGAGCGCGACCGCTTCCGATCCACGCTGGACGGGGTGCTGGAGAACCGGCGCGGCCGCATCGCCCAGATGTTCCGCCTGCGCGCCAATGACGGCCATTACCACTGGTACGCGCTGCGCGCGCGCCCCGTTATCGGCTCCGACGGCGAAGTGGTGCGCTGCGTCGGCACGCTCATCAACGTCACGGAGCAGAAGAAGGCGGAGGAACGGCTGCTGCACGACGCGGTGCACGACAACCTCACCGGCCTGCCCAACCGCGAGCTTTTCCTCGACCGGCTCACCAATGTCATGCACATGGCGCGCGGCGAGAACAACAGCCTGCACCCGACCGTGTTCGTCATCGACATCGACCGTTTCAAGCAGGTGAACGACAGCCTCGGCATGTCTGCGGGCGACACCATCCTGCTCACCATATCGCGCCGGATCGCCCGGCTGTTGCAGCCGCAGGACACGCTGTCGCGGCTCGGTTCCGACCAGTTCGGCCTGCTGCTCGCCTCGCAGAGCGATCCGGGCCGCATCGCCGCCTTCGCCGAGCAATTGCGGCAGGCCGTGCGCGCGCCCATCGGCTATGCCAAGCGCGAGATCGTGCTGACCGCCTCCATCGGCCTCATCACATGGACGCGCGCCGCCGCGTCGGCGGAGGATTTCATCAAGGACGCGGAACTGGCCATGTATCAGGCCAAGCGTTTCGGCGGCGACCGCATCGAGCCGTTCCGGCCCGCCTTCCGCGCCATCGGCAGCGACAAGCTGCAACTGGAATCGGACCTGCGCCGCGCGCTGGAGCGCAACGAGATCAGCCTCGTCTACCAGCCCATCGTTCGGCTGGAGAACGGCAACATCGCCGGCTTCGAGGCGCTGATGCGCTGGGAGCATCCGAGCCGCGGCGCCATTCCGCCGTCCGAATTCATCCCCATCGCCGAAAATTCCGGCCTGATCGTGCAACTGGGCATGTTCGCCATGCAGCGCGCGGCGGAAGACCTGTTCGCCTGGCAGGAGCAGTTCCGCAAGCTCGACCTGTTCGTCTCGGTCAACCTGTCCTCGACCCAGCTCATCCGGCAGGACCTCATCAACGATGCGCGCTCCATCCTGTCGCGCATCCACCTCAAGCCCGGCAGCCTCAAGCTGGAACTGACCGAATCGGTGCTGATGGAAAACCCGGAGCGCTCGGCCCATGTGCTGAACCGGCTGAAATCCATGGGCGTCGGCCTGTCGCTCGACGATTTCGGCACCGGCTATTCCTCGCTCGCCTATCTCACCCGCTTCCCCTTCGACATCATCAAGATCGACCGCACCTTCGTGAAGGGCGACCAGCCGCAGAAGGCGACGCTGCTGCGCTCCATCGTCTCCATGGCGCACGATCTCGGCCTCGCCGTGGTGACGGAAGGAGTGGAAAGCGAGAACGACGCGCTGCAACTGCGCCAGATGGGCTGCGAATACGTGCAGAGCTTCATGTTCGGCCAGCCCGCCAACCGGCAGGACGCCACGCGCATGATCCGCGAACAGATGGAAGCGGGCGCGGGTTAAACAGCGCGCCGTTCTTCAGGCGTGGCCCGCATCGGAGACGAGCCGGGAAATGTCGATGCCCATATGCCGCATGAGGCGGTCATATTTGCCTTCGATGTCGCTGTCGAACAGCATGTCGAGCGGCGCGTCGCAGCAAAGCCAGCCGTTCGCCGCCAGTTCCGATTCAAGCTGCCCCGCCGCCCAGCCGGAATAGCCGAGCGCCATCAGCGCCCGCGCGGGCCCCTTGCCGCCATAGATGGCGCGCAGGATATCCACCGTCGCGGTCAGGCACACGTCCTCCGCCACCGGCATGGTGGATTCGACCACGTAATCGTCCGAATGCAGCACGAAACCGCGCGTGCGGTCCACCGGGCCGCCGTTGCGCACCGTGATATTCTGCGCGCTCTCCGGCAGGACGATGCGATCCTCCTCGTCCACGACACCGATCTGCCGCAACAGTTCGGGGAATGCCACCGGCTGCAACTGGTTGATGATGAAGCCCATCGCGCCCTCGTCGGAATGGGCGCAGACATAGACCACCGCGCGGGCAAAACGCTCGTCGCTCATGCCGGGCATTGCAAGCAGGAACTGCCCGTTCAGGAAACCCTGCTTCTGCTCGTTCTTCTCAGAAATGGTCATGCCTGAGAAGGTAGCAAGACTGCGCGAAATGGCAATGGTGTATCGGGTGTATGTCGGGCGCGCATGCCGGGGTGTTCCGTCCGGTTCCCGCTTTCGCGCGACATGCTTTAGTGGAAAGCAGACTTGAAGCGGCCACCTTTTCGCGCCATGTTCCGCCGCATGACCATCCGTTCGCTTTTTCCCGCGCTTTTCCTCTTTGCCATTTCCGTCCCGCCGGCATTTGCCGCCGCCTCGCCATGGACGGAGACGCCCGGCGGGCGCATCCGCCTCATCGTGGAAGACGCAGCCACAAACGATCCGGGTGGCGGAAAAGGCCTGCGCGGCGCGCTGCAAATCGAGCTGAAGCCCGGCTGGAAGACCTATTGGCGCAATCCCGGCGACAGCGGCGTGCCGCCGCAGATCGACCTCGACGGCGGCGGCAAGGCGCAGATCGCCTTTCCCGTGCCGATGCGCTTCACCGGCGAGGATGCGGGCGGCATCGGCTACAAGGCCCCGGTCTCGCTGCCGGTGACGCTCACCCCCGCGCCTGGCGCTGCGCGGCTCACGGGCCATGTTTTCTTAGGCGTATGCGAGAAGATATGCGTGCCGGTGCAGGCCGGGTTCGACCTGCCGCTCGGGCAGGCCGGGCCGCAGGCGGAAGCGCTGGCCGCGCGCACCATCGTCGAGACGGCCTTCGACCGCCTTCCCGCTCCCGCCTCGCCCGCGTTCGGCGTCAGCAAGGCGGCGCTCGACGGCGGCACGGCGACGTTCGACCTCGCTTTGCCCGACGCCACCGCTCCAGCGGCGTTTTTCGCGGCGAGCGACGGTTTGAGCCTGTCCGATCCCGTGGCCACGGGCCACGGACGTTTCACCGTGAAACTGCAAGGCGCGGCGAAGGGCACGGTGGTGGATTACACCATCGTGCAGGACGGCAAGGCGGTTTCGGGACAGGTGACGCTCGATTGACCGGGAATGGCGATTTGCAACGTTCTTCAGCGTTTTGAAATTGTCGGGCGCGGCTTTATGGGCTTAAGTGTGGCCGGATTCTTACAACAGGCGGGCAACCATCCGCCCCATTCAGGAGAGACCAGATGACGATCAAGGTTGGCGACAGACTGCCCGCGGCGACTTTCAAGGTGAAGACCGCCGATGGCGTGAACGACATGACCACCGACGAAATCTTCAAGGGCAAGAAGGTGGTGCTTTTCGCGGTGCCGGGCGCCTTCACTCCCACCTGCACGGTGAACCACCTGCCGGGCTATCTCGAACACCACGACGAAATCCTCGCCAAGGGCGTGGACCGGATTGCGGTCGTCGCCGTCAACGACCCGTTCGTGATGGGCGCATGGGCGCAAAGCACCGGCGGCGAAGGCAAGATCCTGTTCCTCGCCGACGGCAGCGCCGGTTTCACCAAGGCCGCCGGCCTCGATCTCGATCTTTCCGGCGGCGGTCTCGGCGTCCGCTCCAAGCGCTATTCGGCCATCGTCGAGGACGGTGTGGTCAAGGCGCTCAATATCGAGGAACAGCCGGGCAAGGCCGAAACCTCCAGCGCCGAGGCGCTCCTCAAGCAGCTTTGAGCCGATAAGCCGGTCTGGGCTTTTTTGCCCGAAAGTCTCCACGAAGCATTCCGCGGTTCACTCGTCGCGGAATGCTTTTTCATTCTGTTTTCAAAATCCATTTGCAAAACTGCCGCTTTGATTGGGCAAGCAGAATAGAATTCCGACAAGATTCACGCGGCGGGAGTTTCGCGACAAAGAACCGAATTGAAGGTATTCTGAGTTCAGCTAAGTCAGGAAAGCAGGGCGTGGCATATGGTCTTGATAAAAACATATGAAGACGAGCACTTTTCCGGGGTCGAGGGCCTTTGGAGGGAAGCATTTCCAAATGACAGGCCTTGGAATGCAGCCGATATAGCGATTCCCGAAAAGATAAGATTCCAGCCGGACCTGATGCTTGTGGCGCTCGATGGTCCACTGGTGGTTGGTTCCGTCATGGCCGGATATGAGGGGCATAGGGGCTGGATTTCGCGGATCGCCGTGTCGAACTCTCATAGAGGTCAAGGAATAGGACAGAAGCTTGTTGCGGAGGCTGAAAACCGTTTGGCAGCGCTTGGGTGTATCAAGGTAAATTTACAGGTGGTCGAATCCAATTCCAGCGTGATCGAGTTCTATGAACGATCAGGTTATCGGGTCGAACCACGCATTAGTATGACCAAGCATTTGCAGCATCGGCCAATGTCCCGCACAAATATATAAACGTCGGTCCGGGACGACTGGAGATGACCGATCTGCATGTCACGGACACGTTTATTCAAGAGGATCTGGAATAGACAAATCGATCGCCTTGACGCAGGTGGCGGAAATTTTGCGACAAAATATCTGCTTTGCAGAACGGGCAGACATTTGAAAGCAAGAAACGGGATGCGCCGCCCGTCGAAGCCGACGATGATCGCCTGACTTCAGGAGGTCCTCATGGCGAAAATCAGGTTTCTTCCACTTCCGGGCGATAAGGTCGGCGCATTGCGGAACGGCGGGCGCGACGCATATGATTGCGTGCCCGAACATGCGATATCCGACGGTTCCGGCAATCCATGTCGGCACTGCCTCAACTTTATTTCCAAAGGCGCCGGGATGCTGATCGTGGCTTACCGGCCATTCGATCATTTGCAGCCTTATGCCGAGACGGGTCCCATCTTCCTGTGCGCCGACGCGTGCGAGCGATGGTCGGGAGAGGGAATTCCTCCGATATTGGCCAGCCCGGACTATTTGCTCAAGGGTTACACGGCGGATCAGCGCATTCGTTACGGCACAGGAAAAATCGTGGCAAAGGGCGAAATCACAGCCTATGCAGCCGAACTTCTGGATCGCGACGACATCAGTTTCCTTGATGTGCGATCAGCGCGAAACAACTGCTTTCAAGTTCGTATCATGCGTTCCGATTGAGACGCGACCGGCCTGCTGCGCGGTGGAGCGTTGCCCTCTTACGTCACCTTCAGCGTCTTGGGGCCGGTCTTCTTGAACGGCGCCATGCCGGCGCGGGCGAGTTCGTCGGCGCGCTCGTTCTCCGGGTGGCCGGCATGGCCCTTCACCCAGTGCCACTCGACCCGGTGGCGCTTACGCGCCTCGTCCAGCGCCTGCCAGAGTTCGGCATTCTTCACCGGCTTCTTCGCCGCCGTCTTCCAGCCGTTACGCTTCCAGCCTTCGATCCAGCCCGAAATCCCGTCGCGCACATAGACCGAATCCGTATAGAGATCGACCATGCACGGCTCCTTCAGCGCCGAAAGTGCTGCGATCGCCGCCATCAGTTCCATGCGGTTGTTGGTGGTATCGGCCTCGCCGCCGTTCAGTTCCTTCTCGTTGCCGTTCCAGCGCAGCACCACGCCCCAGCCGCCGGGGCCAGGATTGCCGGAACAGGCCCCGTCCGTATAGGCCTCGATGCGCTTCACGCCGTCGTTTCCTGCAAAATTGTTTGTTTGAGCATGATCTTTTCCGAAAACCGGTTTCCACTTTTCGGGATCATGCTTCAAGGCCGTATTCGGCGGGCGAGACGATCTGGCGGTGAAAGCGCATCCGGCGCACATATTCCATCGGGTCTTTCTTGACCACAAAACTGCCCGCCGGCACGTTGAGCCAGTCGTAAAGCCGCGTCAGCATGAAGCGCAGCGCGGCTCCCCGCGCCAGAACCGGCAGGGCGTCGGCCTCGGCTTCGGACAGCGGGCGCACGGCCGTATAGCCGCGCAGCAGCGCCGCGCCCTTGGTGCGGTTGAAGGAAAAATCCTTCTCGAAACACCATGCGTTCAGGCAGACGGCCACGTCATAGGCCAATATATCGGTGCAGGCGAAATAGAAGTCGATGAAGCCCGACAGCCGGTCGCCGAGAAAGAACACGTTGTCGGGGAAGAGATCGGCATGGATGACGCCCGTGGGCAGATTCGCCGGCCAGTTCTTTTCCAGAAAACCGAGATCGGCTTCGGCCTCGGCCACCAGTCCCGGCTCGACCTCGTCGGCGCGCGCGCGCGACAGTTCCCACAGCGGCCGCCAGTCCGGCAGCGTCAGGCCGTTGCGGCGGCGGAGCGGGAAATCCGCGCCCGCCAGATGCATATGCGCCAGCCCCTCGCCCACCGCCTCGCAATGGGCGACGGTGGGACGGCGCATCCACATCCCTTCGAGGAAGCTGACGATCGCCGCCGGGCGACCCGCCAGTTCGCCGGTCATGGCGCCGTCGCGGCGCACCACCGGCTGCGGGCAATCCAGCCCGCGCCTTGCCAGATGCTGCATCAGCCCCAGGAAGAACGGCAGGTCGTCGCGGTTCACCCGCTTCTCGTAGAGCGTGAGGATGAAGGAGCCCTGCGTCGTGCGCAGCAGGTAGTTGGAATTTTCCACCCCTTCGGCGATACCCTTGTAGGAGGTGAGCGTGCCGATGTCGTATTGCGCGAGGAAGGCGGCCAGTTCGGTCACGCCGATGTCGGTATAGACGGCCATGTCAGTTCCCTTGCGCCTGCCGGGGGAGGCCGGCGACCCGGTTGTCGCCGTTCACGAAGGCCATGTCGCGGGCGGTCAGTTCCACGTCGCGAATCTCGCGGTTGACCAGGAAATTCTCGGTCTCGATGGCGGTTTCGGCCAGTTCGATGCGCACGTCGAAACGGGTGCGGAACGCCGCGATGATCTCGTCCACGATGATTTCCGGGGCGGAGGCGCCGGCGGAAAGGCCGACCACGGCGATATCGCCGATCCTGTCCCATTCGATGTCGGCGGCGCGCTGCACCAGCATGGACTGGCGCGCGCCCGCTTTCTCCGCCACCTCGACCAGCCGCTTGGAGTTGGACGAATTGGGGGCGCCGACGATCAGGAACAGGTCGCAGCCGGGGGCTGCGGCGCGCACGGCGTCCTGCCGGTTGGTGGTGGCGTAGCAGATCGATTCGGCCGCAGGTGCCGCCAGATTCGGAAACCGCGCCTGCAATTCGGCGATGATGCCGGCCGTGTCGTCCACGGAAAGCGTGGTCTGGGTGACGAAGCCGAGATTGTCCTCGTCGGCGAAACGGCAGTTGCGCGCGTCCTCCACCGTCTCGATCAGCGTCACCGCGCCCTCGGGCAGTTGCCCCATGGTGCCGATGACCTCCGGGTGGCCCGAATGACCGATCAGGATGACATGGCGGCCAAGCCGCTGGTGACGCATGGCCTGCTTGTGGACCTTGGAGACCAGCGGACAGGTGGCATCGAGATAGAACAGGTTCTTCGCCGCCGCGTCGGCGGGCACGGATTTCGGCACGCCATGGGCGGAGAACACCACCGGCTGGTCGCGATGCTCGGCCGGAATCTCGTCCAGTTCCTCGACGAAGACGGCGCCGCGGGCCTGCAATCCCTCGACCACATAGCGGTTATGCACGATCTCGTGGCGCACATAGACCGGCGCGCCGTATTTCTTCAGCGCCAGCACGACGATCTGGATGGCCCGGTCGACGCCTGCGCAAAAGCCGCGCGGGCCGCAAAGGCGTATCTCCAGCGGAGGGCGGGGTTCGGTCATGCTCATGCGCTCGCTTCGTTTCGGGGTACAAGGTCTAGTTGGGCCGCGCGGGGCGCGGCGTCAAGTCCCTTTCCGATAGCGCCATAGCCATGTGCCGACAACCCCCAGCAGCGCAAGGGCAAGGCCGTACCACGTAATCGCATATTGCAGATGGTTGTTGGGGAAGTCGATGATGGTCACGCCGCCGATGGGCAGGATGCCCGGATTGGGCGTATTGTCGGCATCGACGAAGAAGGGCAGCACGGTGGCGCCCGCCGGCAGGCCCGCGCTCGCCGCCATGGCGTCGCGATCCTTCCAGTAGAAGACGTTCTTGGCGATGTCGTTGTCGGGCACGAACCATGACGGCTTGGCGGCAAGCGGGTCGCGCGCAAGGCCCGTCACCGTCACCGGGCCGGAGGGAAGGCCGGCGGGGCGCGTCGCCGGGTCCTTGCGGTCGTAAGGCACGAAGCCGCGATTGACCAGCACGAAGCGCCCGTCGGCGAGCCGCAGCGGCGTATAGACGTCGAAACCGGCCGCGCCGTGCCATGTCGACAGGAAATAGCGTTCGCCCCGGTTGAAGAAAGTGCCGGTGAGCGTGACCGGGCGGTATTCGACCGTGCCGTCGCGCCGGTAGATATCCTCGACCGCGGCGAGCGGCAGCGGCTTTTCATGGATGCGCTGCTCGGTGGAGGCGATCAGCGCCTCTTTCCACGCAAGCCGCCTCACCTGCCATGTGCCGAGCGAAAGCAGGATCGCCAGCGCGATGACGGAGGAGACGACGACACCCCACGGGAACCGGCGCCGCGCCGGGCCGGTGGCCGTTGCCGCTGTGGTTTTCCCGGTCATTTGTCGCCGTCCAACCGCCCCTGTGCGGCCTTGTGGCGGTATTGCATGTTGATGAGAATGCCCTTCATCCAGCGCATCGCGACAAGGCTTAGGACGATCGCCAGCGGCACCCAGAGCACGAAATGCACCCAGAGCGGCGGGCTGTAATTCACCTCCATCCACAGCGCCAGCCCCACCACGACGAAGCCGATGATTAGGATGACGAAAGCGGCGGGACCGTCGCCGGAATCGGCGAAGGAATAATCGAGGCCGCAGGCATTGCAGCGCGGCGCGACCTTGAGGAATCCCTCGAACAGCCGCCCCTCGCCGCAGCGCGGGCAGCGCCCGGCAATGCCGCTTTTGACCGGATCCACCGGCGGATAGAGGTTCTGATCCGGCATGGCGTACCCGTCAGCCGGCGTGCAGCGGCGCGCCCCATCCGCCCCAGACATAGATGGCGAAGAAGAGGAACAGCCAGACCACGTCCACGAAGTGCCAGTACCAGGCCGCCGCCTCGAAGCCGAAATGGTTTTTCGGCGAGAAGTCGCCGCCGATGCCGCGGAACAGACAGACGGCGAGGAAGATGGTGCCGATGATGACGTGGAAACCGTGGAAGCCGGTCGCCATGAAGAAGGTCGCGCCGTAGATCGAGTTCTTGAAGGCGAAGGGCGCGTGCATGTATTCATAGCCCTGCACGGAGGTGAACAGCAGGCCGAGCAGCACGGTGATGGTGAGGCCCGTCAGCATGCCCTTGCGGTCGTTATGCAAGAGCGCGTGGTGCGCCCATGTCAGCGTCGAGCCGGAAAGCAGCAGGATCACCGTGTTGTAGAGCGGCAGGTGCAGCGGGTCGAGCACCTCGATGCCCTTCGGCGGCCACTGGCCGCCGGTGAAGGCGACGCGCGCCACCTGGTTCGCCTCGTTGGTGAACAGGCTGGCGTCGAAGAAGGCCCAGAACCACGCCACGAAGAACATCACCTCGGAGGCGATGAACATGATCATGCCGTAGCGCAGATGCAGCGAGACGACGCGCGTATGGTGGCCCTCATGGCCTTCCTTGATCGTGTCGGACCACCAGCCGAACATGCAGTAGAGAATGATGGCGAGACCGATGAAGAAAATCCACGGCGTCGCGATCTGCAAGCCGAAGAACGGTATGTCGCTGGAGTTCAGGTAGCGCATCCATGCGATGCCGCCGACCGCCAGCACGAAGGCGCCGATCGAACTCAGGAACGGCCACGGGCTTGGCGCGATGATGTGATAGTCGTGATTCTTCTGGTGTATGTCCGCCATGTCTCTTCCCGAAGCTCCTCTCCTGCCCTCCCGCCGCCACGCGCGCGGCACGGATGCGTATTCCGTTATGGTAAAACCACTCCGCCCGTTTGTCCTTGCGGCATTAAATCGCTTTTCGGCCCGATCTCCAATGGACCGTTATCACCACCGCCTCAACTCCCGCTGCCCGTGCCGCCTTCCGCCGTCACGACCGGTTTCGGCTTCGGGATCGGGAAGAAGGTATAGGAAAGCGTGATCGTCTTGACGTCCTTCAGGTCTGGATCCTTGACGATGTCGGGATCGACGAAGAACACCACCGGCATTTCCCGTTTCTCGCCCGGCTTCAGCGTCGTGTCGGTGAAGCAGAAACATTCCACCTTGTCGAAATAGGCTCCGACATTGCCCGGCGACACGTTGAAGCTGGCGCGGCCGTAGGTCTCCCGGTCGGAAAGGTTGTGCGCCTCGTACTTGATCATCGTCGTCTCGCCGATGCGCAGCGTCACCTCGCGCTGCACCGGCTTGAAATCCCACGGAACCCCTTTGTCCGTATTGGCATCGAAGCGTACATTGATGGTCTTGTCGAGGATGGTGTCGGAATATTGCCGAACGCGCTGCGTCGTGCCGGCATAGCCCGTGGCCTGGCAGAAGACCCGATAAAGCGGCACCGCGGCGTAGGCCGCGCCGATCATGCAGACGAGAAAGGCAACGCAGGCGGTCGCCACCGTCGCATTGGAGCGCTGCTGGCGTTGCAGCTTGGTCTGTATTTCCTCCCCGTCTCCCATACCGTTCTCCCCGATGCGTCGTCAGCCCGTATGCGCGAGGAAATTCGCGCCCAGCTTGGCCATGGTGCCGAGATAGACCAGCACCACGAACAGGATCAGCGCGATGGCCAGCCCCCACGAGCGGTTGCGCTGCGCCTTCCTCTGGCGTTCCGTCGGCGTGACCAGTTCGAGCTTTTCCATCACATCACTCCGAGGGATTGCCCAAAAGCCTGAAAAGCCTTCACCGCCAGCGTCTCGGCCAGCATGACCGCGAAAAGTCCCGACAGGTAGATGAGCGAGAAACGGAACAGCTTGCGCGCGGCGGCGAGCATCTGCGGCTGCGAACCGGCAACGAGCAGCCGCCATGCGTACCAGACGAAGGTAAGGCCGAGCAGCAGCGACACCGCGCCGTAGACCGGCCCGGCGAAGCCCATGACCCATGGCAGCACGCCGACCGCGGCCATCGGCACCGCATAGGCCAGCGCCTGCCGGCGGGTCGAAAGCTCGCCCTTGACGTTGGGCATCATCGGGATGCGCGCGGCCTCGTAATCGTTGGTGGTGAAAAGCGACAGCGCCCAGAAATGCGGCGGCGTCCACAGGAAGATGATCATGAACAGGACGAGGCTGTCCCATGTGATCTGGCCGGTGGCGGCGGCCCAGCCGATCATCGGCGGGAAAGCGCCGGCGGCACCCCCGATGACGATGTTCTGCGGCGTCGAGCGCTTGAGCCACATCGTATAGATGACGGCATAGAAGAAGATGGTGAAGGCGAGGAGCGCCGCGGCGAGCCAGTTGACCATGAGGCCGAGCGTCACCACCGAAAAGGCGGCCAGCGTCAGCCCGAAGGCCAGAACCTGCCCCGGCGCGATCACGCCCGCCGGGACGGGCCGGTTGCGCGTGCGCTTCATCACCGCGTCGATGTCGGCGTCGTACCACATGTTGAGCGCGCCCGAGGCGCCCGCGCCGACCGCGATGCACAAGATGCTGATGGCGGCGAGAACCGGGTTCATGTGGCCCGGCGCGACGACGAGGCCGACCAGCCCCGTGAACACGACCAGCGACATGACACGCGGTTTCAGCAGCACGATGTAATCGCGCGCCGTCGCTTCGGAGAGCGCGAAACCGTCGTCGGAAACCAGGTTCTTTTCCACCAGAGACATTGTAACTTCAAAGACCTCGAATGCTGCGATCCATGCCCGATCCGTCCAGAATGGCACCGGGACGATATCGGCGCTGCCCGCACATATCATAACAGGCCCGAAGGGCGAAGCTTTTCGTCAAGCCTTCGCCCTTCACGAGTTTTCGATCAGCGGATGCGCGGAAGCTGCTCCCACTGATGGAAGGGCGGCGGCGACGGCAACTGCCATTCGAGCGTGGTCGCCCCCTCGCCCCATGGGTTGGCCCCCGCCTCGCGCTTCTTGGCGAAGGCCTCGAAGACGCCGTAGAGGAAGACCAGCACGGCGAAACCGGAGATGTAGGAGCCGTAGGACGACACCATGTTCCAGCCCGCGAAGGCGTCCGGATAGTCGATATAGCGGCGCGGCATGCCGGCGAGGCCGAGGAAGTGCTGCGGGAAGAACACCAGATTCACGCCGATGAAGGTGATCCAGAAATGCAGCTTGGCCACGAACTCGTTGTACATGTAGCCGGTCATCTTCGGGAACCAGTAGTACCAGCCGGCGAAGATGGCGAAGACCGCGCCGAGCGACAGCACGTAATGGAAATGCGCCACCACGTAATAGGTCTCGTGCAGCGTGCGGTCGAGGCCGGCATTGGCGAGCTGCACGCCCGTCACGCCGCCGATGGTGAACAGGAAGATGAAGCCGATCGCCCACACCATCGGCGCGCGGAACGTGATCGAGCCGCCCCACATCGTCGCGATCCACGAGAATATCTTGATGCCCGTCGGCACCGCGATGACCAGCGTGGCGAAGACGAAATAGCGCTGCGTGTCGAGCGACAGGCCGACCGTGAACATATGGTGCGCCCAGACCACGAAGCCGACCACGCCGATGGCGACCATGGCGTAGGCCATGCCCAGATAGCCGAAGACCGGCTTGCGCGAGAAGGTGGAGATGATGTGGCTGACGATGCCGAAGCCCGGCAGGATCAGGATATAGACTTCCGGATGACCGAAGAACCAGAACAGGTGCTGGTAGAGGATCGGATCGCCGCCGCCATCGGGCGCGAAGAAGGAGGTGCCGAAATTGCGGTCGGTGAGCAGCATGGTCAGCGCGCCCGCCAGAACGGGAAGCGACAGCAGCAGCAGGAAGGCCGTCACCAGCACCGCCCAGGCGAAGAGCGGCATCTTGTGCAGCGTCATGCCCGGGGCGCGCATGTTGAGGATGGTGGTGATGAAGTTGATCGCGCCGAGGATCGACGAGGCGCCGGCGATATGCAGGCCGAGGATCACGAAATCCACCGCCGGGCCGGGCTGGCCCGATGTCGAGAAGGGCGGATACATGACCCAGCCGCCGCCCGCGCCCCAGCCGCCGGGCGGACCGGGCACGAACATGGAGATGATCAGCAGCAGGAAGGCCGGCGGAAGCAGCCAGAACGAGACGTTGTTCATGCGCGGGAAGGCCATGTCCGGCGCGCCGATCATCAGCGGAATCATCCAGTTGGCGAAACCGCCGATCATGGCCGGCATGACCATGAAGAAGATCATGATCAGCGCGTGCATGGTGGTGAACACATTGTACATGTGCTTGCCGGCGTCGAGCGCGGCATCCCCGTTCACGCCGTAGACCATGGAAGCGAGGCCGCGGAATATCTGGATGCCCGGCTCCTGCAACTCGGCGCGCATCGCGATCGACAGAAGACCGCCGACGATGCCGGCGAAGATCGCGAAGATCAGGTACAGAGTCCCGATATCCTTGTGATTGGTGGAATAGACCCAGCGCACCCAGCCATGCGGCTTGTGATCGTCATGGGCTCCATGTTCGTGGGCGGTTGTGCCAGCCATGGAAGTCGCTCCCGTTCTTCAACTGCTTCCTGCGTCCTCGCGCATACCCCACCGGGTTTCAAGAGCGCCGATCCGCAGTCGGTTCATCATAAGCGCCCCCGCCTCCCGCGGCGGGCGCAGAAACAAATCCGGCCACCGGGCGAGCCGATGCCGGGCGGGGCCGTCAAAGCCCCGTGCTGGTGGGCTCCGCCGCAGCCACCTTGTCCTTCGCCGCCGGCCCGTCGGTCGCCGCCTGCAACGCCTTGTAGGCGCCGGGCAGGTCCGTGGCCGCCGTGGCGAGCCATGTCTTGTACTGGTCCTGCGATACGACCCGCACCGCGATCGGCATGAAGGCATGATCCTTGCCGCACAATTGCGAGCACTGGCCGTAGAACAGGCCTTCCTTGTCGGCCTTGAACCAGGTTTCGTTGACGCGGCCGGGTATGGCATCCATCTTGACGCCGAAAGACGGCACCGTCCAGGCGTGGATCACGTCGGCGCCCGTGACCAGCAAGCGCACCGTCTCGTTCACCGGAACGACCAGCTCGTTATCCACGGTCAGAAGGCGCGGATAGCGGGCGCGGTCCTCCTTGCCGGCGGCGGCGCGGTCGCTGTCCTTCATGATCGTGGAATCGAAGGACAGCGGCTTGCCGGCAAGCTGGTACTGGTAGGTCCAGTACCACTGGTTCCCGGTCGCCTTCACGGTCAGTTGCGGGTCGCCGGGCGAATATTGCTCCGTCAGAAGCTGGAACGAAGGCACCGCGATGAAAAGAAGCACGATGACCGGGCCGATGGTCCAGATCACCTCGATCAGCGTGTTGTGGCTCGTCTTCGACGGCTCCGGGTTGACGCTGGCGCGGAAGCGCAGGATGCACCACAGGAGCAGGACCAGCACCAGAAGCGTGATCGGTACGATGAACCAGAGCGTATAGCCCTCGAACCAGTGAATCTGCGCGGCGATGCCCGATGCCGGGTCCTGCAACCGCATCTCCCACGGGCGCGGCTGATCGGCCAATGCGGCGCCGCCCGTCAGCAGCGTGGCGAGAATACCGCCGGTAACGCCTTTGCCCCATACACCCTTGCCCCGGACACCTCTTCCCATGACGCCCTTCATCGTGGCAATGATCCTCTCCACCCGATCTCTCTCCCTTTTCGCCCCTGCGGGCCGGCCCTTTTCGCCTTTTCAGGCGAGATGCCGGATGCCTGCAAGACAACCGCATCCCGTCCCGGACGGCCGTATCCCTTGTCGGCGTTCAAATCACACCTTAGCGCACACCGCAAGGAAGGCGAATATGTTCCTGTGCGGCATTTTTGCGCGCGCCTCGATTGTGCTCCACACCGCATATCGCATCCGGACGCGGCGAAAACCCGGGAAAAATATGCGAAACCCATAATGAAGCCACGATTTGTCCGGAGGTTCGCCGGGCATGCCGCGTGATGCCGCGTGACAATCCGGGCGACAGGCAGTATCAACTTTGCGAGCCTGGCCGGAGACGAAATATTGTCGGAGAAATGTTGTCAGGGTGCCTTCCACGGCCTAACGTCCCGGTGATTCGATCTGGAGATTCCATGGTTTTCCGCATGTCCGCCCGCCCAACGACGATGAAACGCCTCGCGATCGGCGTGGCGCTTTCGCTTGCAGCCGCCGTCCTGCCCGCCGCAGCGCAGAACCAGCCGGCCCAAAACCAGCCTGCACAGAACAAGCAACCGCCGGCGCAGCAGCAGGTTCCGGCGGCACAATCTCCGGCTCCCCAGTCTCCGGCTCCCCAGTCTCCGGCGGCGGAGTCGACGGCGGCGCCGTCCATGCCGCAGCAGGGCGGCAAGCTGCGGTCCCAGCACGGCGCATGGTCCATCCTCTGCGACACGCCCGCCGGCGCCAAGAACGAGCAGTGCGCGCTGATCCAGAACGTGGTGGCCGCCAAACGGCCTGAACTGGGGCTTTCGGTGGTCGTGCTGAAAACGGCGGATCACAAGGCGCGCATCCTGCGCGTGCTCGCGCCGCTCGGCGTGCTTCTGCCCAACGGGCTGGGCCTCAACGTCGACGGCAAGGATATCGGCCGCGCCTATTTCGTGCGCTGCTTCGAGGACGGCTGCTATGCGGAGGTGATTCTGGAGGACAGCCTCATCAAGACGCTGCGCAACGGCAAGACCGCCACCTTCGTCGTGTTCCAGACGCCGGAGGAAGGCGTCGGCATCCCGGTCGACCTGAAGGGGTTCGGCGAAGGCTTCGACGCCCTGCCCTGAGAACCGTCGATGTTCCGGCGCTGGCGGGCTGCAAACCGCATCCCGCTGCGCTTCCGGTGCTCATATACCCAAATACCCAAAAGTACACTCCGCTCCGGTTGTCGCGGCATACGGTTTTCGCCTCGCCATCACCAGAAGCTCAACAGTTCTCCATCTCGCGGTTGTCCTCGCCCGGTTTAAGGCTTACATCCGCACATGTATTTGCTGCGGGATTTGTTTTGATGAAAAGCCTGATCGACAGTTTCGACGCCGGCCGCGACGATATCGAGCGCCTCGTGGCCAGGAGCCTGCAGGGCAGCGACGACGGCGAACTCTTCATGGAATATCGTGAGGCGGAGGCGCTCGTCTTCGACAACGGCCGGCTCAAGACCGGCTCCTTCCATCAGGATCAGGGTTTCGGGCTGCGCGCCATCGCGGGCGAGGCTATCGGCTATGCCCATGCCGGCGAGCTTTCGCTGGCGGCGTTGAAGCGCGCCTCCGACGCGGTCTCGGCGACGCTGAAAGGCCATGGCGGCACCTACAGCGCAGCGCCCGCCGGCACCAACCGGCATCTCTACACGGATGAAAATCCCATCGGCTCGCCTTCCTTCGACGCCAAGGTGCAGTTGCTGCAAAAGATCGACGCATGGCTGCGTGCGAAGGACCACAGGGTGCGGCAGGTTTCCGTCTCGCTCGCCGGTTCGTGGCAGCAGGTGGAAATCCTGCGCGCCGACGGCCATTTCGTGCGCGACATCCGCCCCATGGTGCGGCTTTCCGTGTCGGTGGTGGCGGGCGACGGCGACCGGCAGGAATCCGGCTCGCACACGGTCGGCGGGCGCAAGGGTTTCGGCGAATTCATCGCGGAGCATAGCTGGCAGCACGCCGCCGGCGAGGCGCTGCGGCAGGCGCTGGTCAATCTGGAGGCGATCCCCGCCCCTGCCGGCACCTTCGACATCGTGCTCGCCAACGGCTGGCCGGGCGTGATGCTGCACGAGGCGGTCGGCCACGGGCTGGAGGGCGATTTCAACCGCAAGAAGACTTCCGCCTTCGCCGGACTGATGGGCGAGCAGGTAGCGGCGAAAGGCGTGACCGTGGTGGACGACGGCACCATCGCCGAGCGGCGCGGCTCGCTGACCATCGACGACGAGGGCACGCCCACAAACCGCACCGTGCTGATCGAGGACGGCAAGCTGGTCAACTACATGCAGGACCGGCAGAACGCCCGCCTGATGGGCATGGCGCCCACCGGCAACGGGCGGCGCGAATCCTACGCGCATGCGCCGATGCCGCGCATGACCAACACCTACATGCTGTCCGGCGACAAGTCGCCGGAGGAGATCATCGCCTCGATGAAGAAGGGCATCTATGCCGTGTCGTTCGGCGGCGGCCAGGTGGACATCACCTCGGGCAAGTTCGTGTTCGGCTGCACGGAAGCCTACATGATCGAGAACGGCAAGGTGGGCGCGCCGGTCAAGGGCGCGATGCTGATCGGCAACGGGCCGGACGCCATGCGCCGCATCTCCATGATCGGCAACGACATGAAGCTCGACACGGGCAGCGGCAATTGCGGCAAGGGCGGGCAATGGGTGCCGGTCGGCGTCGGCCAGCCGCATCTCAGAATGGATCAGGTGACGGTGGGCGGCACGGCAGTGTAGGATCGCGGCGTCCATCCCGATTCCCGCGAGGCCTTTTTCATGAACAGTCCGAACCATCAGAACGACCGCCGTGTTCTCGTCATCATGGGCAGCGTGCGCGCCGGCCGACACTGCCCGCAGATTACCGAGTGGGTGGTCGGCATCGCCCGGCAGACGGACGGCCTTTCGTTCGAGACGATCGACCTGCGCGACTGGCATCTGCCGCTCGACGACGAGCCGGCGATCCCCGCGCAGGGCAGCTACAACCAGCCCCACACCAAGGCGTGGAGCGAGAAGGTCGCCGGCGCCGACGCGGTCGTTATCGTCACGCCGCAATATAACTGGGGCTACCCGGCGGTGCTGAAAAACGCGCTCGACCATCTTTACGCCGAATGGCGCGACAAGCCGCTGCTGATCGTCACCTATGGCGGCCATGGCGGCGTCAAATGCGCCGCGCAGCTCCGGCAGGTGGCCGAGGCCCTCAAGATGAAACCGTGCGCGACCATGCCCGCCCTCACCATCAGCCACGAGGCCATCATCGGCGGCAGGCTCGATGCCGGAAAGGACCTGCTGGCCTTCGAGGCCTCGGTGATCGAGGCCGTCGGGGAACTGAAAGAGGCGCTGTCATAGGTGACAGCGCGCGCATAAGGGAGTGACGGCGGTATGGCCTTCAGGGAAGTCCTGCCCCGTCCGCGCGCTCCCGCTGCTCCGTCACGTAATCGATGAAGGCACGCAGGGGTCTGGGCATGAAGCGGCTTGAGAAGTACAGGCGCGGACCGTCGAAGGCGGGCCACCAGTCGGCCAGAACCGGCAGCAGCGCCCCGCTCTCCAGATGCGGGTCGAGCCAGTTGCGGAACATATAGACCAGCCCGTGTCCGGCCATGGCCAGATCGATCAGCGCCGTCGAGCCCGGCGTCCCGATGACGATGCGGGCTGGCGGATCGACCACCAGCGTCTCGCCGTCCCTGGCAAACTCCCATTCGGACATCGCGCCGCTCGCAAAGCGTGTGCGTATGCAGTCATGGTCCAGAACGTCCGCCGGATGCCGCGGCACGCCGCGCCGTTCCAGATAGGCGGGCGCGGCGGCCAGCGCGCCCCATTGCCTGCGGGGGCCGATCGGCACCGCGATCATGTCCTGCGCCAGATGCTCGCCATAACGTATGCCCGCGTCGCAGCCGGCCGCGTTGATGTCGATGAGCCGGTCGTCCACCATCACCTCGATCTGCACGCCCGGATGCGCGGCGAGAAACCCGCCGATCAGCGGCGGCAGGATGTCGGTCATCACCGCGCCCGGCACGTTCAGCCTGAGCCGCCCCCGCACCTCGCTTTGCGAACTGGCGGCGTCGTCGAGCGCGGCGCGGGCTTCCGCCATCACCGGCCCGATGCGTTCGGCCAGGGCATGTCCCGCCTCGGTGAGCCGCACGCTGCGCGTGGTACGGGTGAAAAGCGGCACGCCGATGCGCGCCTCCAGCCGCGAAACCGTCTCGCTGACCATGGCCGGAGAAACGCGCAGCCAGCGCGCCGCCGTGCGGAACCCGCCCGATCGGGCGACGGCCAGAAAGACCGACAGGTCATCGAGGGGCAGCAATTGATTATTGTTCGCCATGGCGAACAACCTATTCGCCCGCATCCCGGTTATCAACACCTTCGCGATCACCCATATTGTCAGGGAAAGGAGATTTCCCTCATGACTGACAACAGGACTGAAAATCTGCCGGAAAACCCGAACGGGCAATCGCCGGTTTCGGCCTCCGCCGCCGGGCGCTTCACATTTCCCGGCACATCCATTTCCGTCAACCGCATGGGTTACGGCGCGATGCAGCTTGCCGGTCCGCATGTGTTCGGCGAGCCGCGCGACCCGGACGAGGCGCGCGCCGTGCTGCGCGAGGCGCTGGCGCTCGGCGTCGATCATATCGACACCAGCGATTTCTACGGTCCCTATGTGACCAACCGGCTCATCCGCGAGACGCTGCACCCCTACCCCGCGCATCTGACGCTGGTGACCAAGATCGGCGCATGGCGCGACGACAAGGGCGACTGGCTGCCGGAGCGCAGCCCGGATTTCCTGCGCAAATCCGTCGAGGACAATCTCGAACGGCTCGGCCTTGACCGCATGGCCATCGTCAACCTGCGCATGTTCACGCCGGAAGACGACATCGCCGCCCCGATGCGGGTCATGCGGCAGATGCAGGACGAGGGGCTTATCGCCCATATCGGCCTCAGCAATGTCGACGACACGCAATTGCGCGTGGCGCGGGACATCGCGCCGGTGGTCTGCGTGCAGAACCAGTACAATCTGGTGCATCGCGAGAATGACGGCATGATCGACGGCCTTGCCAGGGACGGCATCGCCTTCGTGCCCTTCTTCCCGCTCGGCGGCTTCAGCCCGTTGCAGACGGAAGAACTGAACCGTGTCGCCGGGGAAATGCAGGCGACGCCGCAAGGCGTGGCGCTGGCATGGCTGCTCGCGCGCAGCCCCAACATCCTGCTGATACCGGGCACGTCGAGGCGTACGCACCTGCGTGAAAACATCGCTGCCGCAAGCCTGATGCTCAGCGCGCCGCACATGGCCCGGCTGAACGCCATAGGGCGCCTCTCGACCTGATGGTATCGGGCCGAAAGGCCCGTGCCTGAGCCCGCAGCCTGACCGCTCTATTTGTTTTTACGCATTATCCTACGTGTCGAAGCAGGATTAGAAATCAGTCCAGTGGACTGATTTCCCTGCGGAGGCGCTTCGCACTTTCGCTGGAAATGCTCTATAGCCCCGGATCTTCCTCCAGCAGGCCGCTTACGAAATCGAACAGTCCGGGGCGGCGGTCGCGGCGCAGGCGTTCCGCCGTGATGATCGCCTTGATCGCCGCATAGGAGCGGTCGAGGTCCTCATTGATGACGATATAGTCGTATTCCACCCATTTCCTGATCTCGAAACGGGCATTCTGGAGCCGTGTCTCGATCACGTCCGCCGTGTCCTCGGCGCGGCGGTTGAGGCGGTACATGATCGCGCCACTCACTTAAACGCTTCGATCAGGAAGTCCAGAAAAACCCGAATTTTCGGGGCGATATATTGCCGCGAAGCATAGACCGCGTAGAGCGTCGTTTCGACGGTGCTCCAGTCTTCCAAGGCCGGTTGCAACCGGCCATTCCTCAAATCGTTTTCGACATAGGGGCGCGGTATCAGGCTGACACCGAACCCCGTCCGCAGGGCATCGCGAACGGCAAGGCTGGACGTGACTGAATAGCGTGCCGCGACGGCAATCCGCTCCATGCGTCCGTCCTTGCTGAACTCCCATGCGTCCGCATGACTGGAAAGGCCGAACCGGATGTGGTCGAGCGCTTTCAGATCGGATGGCGTTTCAGGCACGCCGTGTTTTTGGAAATAGGACGGCGCGGCGCAAAGCACATGCGGCATGACCGCCAGTTTTCGCGCGATCAGACTGGAATCTTCAAGATTGTCGCTGCCCCGTATGGCAAGGTCGAACCCTTCCCGCAGCATATCGACCCGCCGGTCGTCGAGATGCAGATCGAGCCTCAAGTCAGGATAATACGACAGAAATTCGGGGATCGCTTCCGAGAGCCGAGTCAAGGTGACGGTCATCGGAGCATTGACGCGCAAGGTACCGCTTGGAGCGGCCTTGATTGGACATAGAGCCTGATCCGCTTCGGCGAGTGCATCCAACCCGCGCGTGACATGCTCCAGATAGAGCCGGCCTTCTTCCGTCAAGGCCATGCGTCGTGTCGTCCGGTTGATGAGGCGCACACCCACATGCGCCTCTAACTCGGCAATGTTCTTGCTGATCGCGGCAGGGGAAAGCCCAAGCCTTCGCCCGGCCTCGGCAAAACTGTTTCGTTCGGCCACATGACGAAAGACGTTCAAGGCGGTCAGGCGATCCATCTTATTATTCTCTATTGGTGAATTATATCTTCCAATTGTTGCATATTATCCCTTTCAAGTGAACGTGCTATCTGGTTCCGACAACAATCCGTTTGGAGCGATACATGACCAACCCAGCCATCTCCGTCATCGAGCAGCGCATATCCGCCAATCTGTTCGACGCATCGCACAATTTGTCGGATGCAGAGATCGCAGAACTGGTGCGGCTCGCAACACGCGCACCAACCGCCTACAATCTTCAAAACTGGCGTTTCATTGCGGTCCGTACAGCGGAAGCGAAATCGCGTTTGCGGGCCTTGGCATGGAACCAGCCCAAGGTCGAGGATGCAGCCGTCACTTTCATCATTTGCGGTGTGTTGCCCGACGCGGAAACTATCCCCGAAAGACTGCACCCATCGGTCGCAGCCGGATATATGCCGGCGGATATGCCTTCTGCATGGCAGACCGCAGCGAGCGCGCAATATGCCGATCCGCAGGCGGCGCGCGACGAAGCTGTGCGTTCAGCAACCTTGGGCGCGGCAACATTGCTCCATGCCGCCGAAGCATTTGGCCTCGCCTCCGGCCCGATGGTCGGATTCGACGCCAGGGGTGTGGCGCGTGCGTTCGGTCTTCAGACGAATGAGATGCCGGTGATGCTCGTTGCGGTTGGCCGCGCCGCACCCGGCAACTGGCCACAAAAGCCGCGTCGCCCGCTTGCGGAAGTTTTGGAACTCAAATGACGAAGCGCATATCCGATCTGCTGCTGACAGCGATTGCGCCAGCCATATGGGGCAGCACCTACATTGTCACGACCGAATTTCTGCCGGACTTCTCGCCGCTGACCGTGGCCCTATTGCGAGCCTTGCCCGCCGGTCTGCTGCTACTCCTGATCGTGCGTCAGCTTCCATCGGGAATCTGGTGGCTGCGCATCTTCACACTCGGCGCGCTCAACTTCTCGATTTTTTGGAGCATGTTATTCATTTCGGCCTACCGTCTGCCGGGCGGGGTTGCGGCGACATTGGGGGCGGTTCAACCGCTAATCGTCATTTTTATTGCCGCAGCCTTGCTTGGCAGAACGATCCGTCTCACATCGGTCCTTGCCGCAATCATCGGGCTTACGGGTGTCGCATTGCTGGTGCTGGCACCCAATGCGGCGCTCGATTCCATCGGTGTTGCAGCGGGCCTTGCCGGAGCCATATCCATGGCCTTCGGAACCGTGCTAACCCGCAAGTGGCAGCCTCCTGTGCCGCTGCTCACCTTTACCGCATGGCAATTAACGGCGGGCGGCATTCTTCTTGTTCCGCTGATCGTGCTGTCGGAACCGGCCATCCCGCGTCCCTCGACTATCAATCTGTTCGGCCTCGTATGGCTCGGACTGATCGGCGCCGCCCTGACTTATGTTTTATGGTTCCGGGGTATTGCGCGGATCGAGCCCGCGGCGGTTTCCGTGTTGGGGTTCCTCAGCCCTGCGATTGCCGTACTGCTCGGATGGTTCTTCCTGCATCAATCGCTAACCCCAGTTCAAATCGTCGGGGTCGTGTTGGTGCTCGCAAGCATCTGGCTCGGTCAACGCACCGACCGCGCTGCCTGATCTCCCTACAGCCCCGGATCTTCCTCCAGAAGACCGCTCACGAAATCGAACAGGCCGGGGCGGCGGTCGCGGCGCAGGCGTTCAGCCGTGATGATCGCCTTGATCGCCGCATAGGAGCGGTCGAGGTCCTCGTTTATGACGATATAGTCGTATTCCACCCATTTCCTGATCTCGAAACGGGCATTCTGGAGCCGCGTCTCGATCACGTCCGCCGTGTCCTCGGCGCGGCGGTTGAGGCGCTGCTGCAATTCGCGCATGGTCGGCGGCAGGATGAAGATCGACACCACGTCGGCGGGCATCTTGGCCTGCAACTGCTCCGCGCCCTGCCAGTCGATGTCGAACAGCATGTCCTGCCCGTCGGCAAGCGCGTTTTCCGCCGTCTCGCGCAGCGTGCCGTAGAAATTGCCGTGTACCTCGGCCCATTCGATCAGTTCGTCATTGTCGCGCAGGCGCTCGAACTCGCGGATGGTCTTGAAATGATAATGCACCCCGTCGATCTCGCTCGGCCGGCGCGGACGCGTGGTCACGCTGACGGAGAGGCCCAGCTTCATCTTCGGGTCTTCCAGCAGCAGCCGGGCGATGGTGGACTTGCCCGCGCCCGACGGCGATGAGATCACCACCATCAGGCCCCTGCGCGCGACGCCGTTCTCAACCGAGGAAATGGCCATGCCCGATCTTACTCCAGATTCTGTATCTGCTCGCGGAACTGGTCGACCGCGACCTTCAGTTCGAGGCCGATGGCCGTGACCGACGCCGCGTTCGACTTGGAGCACAATGTATTCGCTTCACGATTAAATTCCTGTGAAAGAAAATCGAGCTTGCGCCCCACCGGTCCGCCGGCGGCGAGCAGCCTGCGCGCGGAAGCGACATGGGTGGAAAGCCGGTCCAGCTCTTCCTGAATGTCGGCCTTGGTCGCAAGAAAGGCGGCTTCCTGATAAAGCCGCCCCTCGTCCAGTTCACGCGTGCCGCCCGCACTGTCGAGCAGCAGCGCCACCTGCGCGCCCAGCCGCGCCCGGATCGCCTCCAACCCACGCGACGGATCGGCACGCGCGGATTCAGTCAGCCGTTCGATCGTGTCGATATGGGTGGACAGGATGGCGAAAAGTGCCGCGCCCTCCTGCCGGCGCGCCTCGGCGACGGCTTCCAGCGCGCCCTCGAAGGCCGAAACGACGGCTGCTTCCAGCGCTGCCCGCGCCTCCTCGCTCTCGTCCGCCTGCGTCTGATCGACGACGCCCCGCAGCGACAGAAGCCCGTCCACGCTCGCCGGCGCGAGGCCGTGGCGGTCCTGCAACTCGGCGGAGAGCCTCAGCACCTCGGCCAGAACGGCATGGTTGACGGTGAAATTCGCCTCGCCGCCGGCGCGCTCGACGGTGAGCGAGGCCTGAAAATTGCCGCGCGCGAAATGGCGCGCCAGCACCGAGCGCACCGGATGCTCCACCGCCTCGAATCCCTGCGGCAGGCGCAGGCGCAGATCCAGCCCCTTGCCGTTGACGGAGCGTACTTCCCATGTGATGCGCGCCTCGCCAATATCCGTTGCACCGGCCTGCGTCTTCCCGGCCGCCTCGTATCGGGCGGCATGGCGCGCAAATCCGGTCATGCTCTGAAGCGTCATGCGGTCACGTCCCCTCTCGTCTGCCCCTGTGCGTTTACTGCGCCGGGGCTGAACCGCTGCCGGGGCCGTCCGTCGATCCGCCGGCGTTGCCCTTCTGCTGCTCCGTCTCGCGCCATTTGCGCACGTTTTCATTATGCTGCTTCAGCGTCGAGGAAAAGACATGGCCGCCCGTGCCGTCCGCGACGAAATAGAGGTCCTGCGTGTCTAGCGGATTGGCCACCGCCTCCAACGCCGCCTTGCCCGGATTGGCGATCGGCCCCGGCGGCAGGCCGTTGATGATATAGGTGTTGTAGGGTGTCGGCTTTTCGATATCCGACTTGAAGATCGGACGGTCGGCGGGCTTGCCCGCGCCGCCGAACAGGCCGTAGATGATGGTCGGGTCGGATTGCAGGCGCATGCCCTTCTTCAGCCGGTTGAGGAACACCGAAGCCACATGCGGACGCTCGGCGGCAATGCCCGTCTCCTTCTCCACGATGGAGGCCAGCGTCACGAACTGGTTCTCGTCCTTGAGCGGCAGGCCCGGCTTGCGCGACGCCCACAGTTCGTCCACCAGCTTCTTCTGCGCCGCCATCATGCGCTCGATGATCTCGGTGCGCGGGGTTCCGCGCGTGAAGTTGAGCGTGTCGGTGAAAAGCGAGCCTTCCGGCGGCATCTCCTTCGGCATGGGGCCGGAGAGCATCGGATCGGCGGCGATGCGGTCGAATATCTGCTTGACCGTCAGCCCCTCGGGAATGGTCAGCGGATAGACGATGGATTTGCCGCTGATGAGAATATTCATCACCTCGCGCATGGAGGCGCCGGCGGGAATGGCGTATTCGCCGGCCTTGAGGTCGTCCTCGTGGCCGAGCGTGCGCACGCCGTAGCGGAAAATGCGCGCGTCGGAGACGATGCCACGGCTTTCGAGACCGTTGGCGACCTCCGAAATACCCGCGCCGCGCTTGACGAAGAAGGTCGTGGAGGCGGTGAGCGGCCCGTTGGCGTCGAACTGCGCCCGGCCGAAATAGAACAGCGCCGACGCCGCCAGCAGCACCAGCACTACCAGCGACAGCACGAAATTCATGAAGACGACAATCTGGCTGTGCGCCTGACGCGAGCGCCGACGCTGCGAAGAAGCCGGATTCGCCGCCGAATCCTGGGCCGAATTCTGGGCCGAATTCGGCACGGCTTCCGGCGTCACGGGCCCGGTTTTTTCGGCCGCGGGCTGCTCGCCGGCGGAATTGCTTCCGGTCTGCGCCTGTGAATTCACTCAATCACCTCGGTTGTCGCTCGTATGGTTGCCTGTATCACCGTCCCGCACCGCCGAATCCCAGCCGGCGGGAATCAGTACCACCCTATGCCCCATGACAGAATCTAGACACCGCATCCGGTTTTATTTTGGCAAAAACGCGGAGAAATCCCCCGCGTTTTGTCTTTTCGGCCATTTCGGCCATTATTGTTTATCCGCGCCGGATCAGGAATAGCGGCGCAGCACCAGCGAGGCGTTCGTGCCGCCGAAGCCGAAGGAGTTCGACAGCGCCACGTCGATCTTGCGCGCGCGGGCCTTGTGCGGAACCAGATCGATTTTGGTTTCGACCGCCGGATTGTCGAGATTGAGCGTCGCGGGCGCGATATTGTCGCGGATGGCGAGCGTGGAGAAAATCGCTTCCGCCGCGCCCGCCGCACCCAGAAGGTGCCCGATGGACGACTTGGTGGAAGACATGGAGATTTTCGGCGCCGCATCGCCCACCACGCGCTCGACCGCGCCAAGCTCGACCGTGTCGGCCATGGTGGACGTGCCGTGCGCGTTGATATAGTCGATCTGGTCGGGCGTGATGCCGGCGCGCTTGATCGCCATTTCCATGCAGCGCTGCGCGCCCTCGCCGTTCTCGCTCGGCGCGGTGATGTGATAGGCGTCGCCGGAAAGGCCGTAGCCGATCACCTCGGCATAGATCTTCGCGCCGCGCTTCAGCGCGTGCTCCAGTTCCTCCAGCACCACGACGCCGGCGCCCTCGCCCATAACGAAGCCGTCGCGATCCTGGTCATAGGGACGCGAGGCGGCGGTGGGGTCGTTGTTGCGCTTGGTGGAGAGCGCCTTGCAGGCGGCGAAACCGGCGATGGAAATGCGGCTCACCGGCGATTCCGTGCCGCCGGCCACCATCACGTCGGCATCGCCGAAAGCGATCAGGCGCGCGGCGTCGCCGATGGCGTGCGCCCCGGTGGAGCAGGCGGTGACGACCGCATGGTTCGGCCCGCGCAGCTTGTGCTTGATGGAGACATGGCCGGAGGCCAGATTGATGAGACGCCCCGGAATGAAGAAGGGCGAGATACGGCGCGGGCCCTTGTCGCGCAGCGTGTAGCCCGCCTCGACAATGCCCTCGATGCCGCCGATGCCCGAACCGATCAGCACGCCGGTGCGAATCTGGTCCTCGTCGCTCTGGGGATGCCAGTCGGCATCGTCCAGCGCCTCGTCGGCCGCGCCGACCGCATAGATGATGAAGGGATCGACCTTGCGCTGTTCCTTGGGGTCCATGTGCAGGTCGGCATTGAAGGTGCCGCCGGTGCCGTCGCCGACCGGAATGCGGCAGGCTATCTGGCAGGCGAGATCGTCGACCTCGAATTCCGTGATGCGGCGGGCGCCGCTCTGGCCGGCCAGAAGCCGCTTCCACGTCTCCTCCACGCCGCTGGCCAGCGGTGACACCAGCCCCAGACCCGTGATGACGACACGCCTCATTTCCACCCCTCAGATTCGTTTATATTCTTCGCCGCGCACGCCGAAGAGGGCGGAACATGCGGCAGGTTCGCAGACCGGAAACGGCCACGAACGGGACGCCGGAGCGACGGGGCCGGGATCGTTGCGCCCGATCCCCGTCGGGTCGATCAGGCCGAGGCCTTGTCGATGAACTTCACGGCGTCGCCGACCGTGAGGATCGTCTCGGCTGCGTCATCGGGAATCTCGACGCCGAATTCTTCTTCGAACGCCATGACCAGTTCGACGGTGTCGAGGCTGTCGGCACCCAGATCATCGATGAAGCTCGCGCTTTCCGTGACCTTGTCGGGATCCACGCCCAGATGTTCAACAACGATTTTCTTGACGCGCTCTGCGGTATCGCTCATGTCGGAACCTCGACCCTGTGTTTGTTGCTCCGCCTTGGTTAGCGGTATGCATGATTGTAATCAAGTTATAAGACGCCAGCCAAGCCAAGTCCGGGCCCCGCCGGTGGTCGTCCTGTGGATATCCCTTTCGGAACAGGATCACAGCATTTTTTGGCAAACGCTGCAATTCTCATCGGGCGCATACCATGCTTCTCCGGCAAGGCAAAGCGCAATTTTCCCCGCAAAAGCCGTGGTTTTGACGTTTCAGTCCCGAAAACCGCCGGCACCCGCGGTCAGATCATCGCCATGCCGCCGTTGACGTGCAGGGTCTGGCCCGTGACATAGGCCGCCTCGTTGCTGGCGAGATAGACCACCGCCGCTGCGATATCGGCGCCCGCGCCCATACGCTTCATGGGGATATTGCCCATGATCGCCTCTTTCTGCTTCTCGTTCAGCTTGTCGGTCATGGCCGATTCGATGAAGCCGGGGGCGACGCAGTTCACCGTCACGTTGCGGCTGGCGATCTCCTGCGCCAGCGACTTGGTGAAGCCGATCAGCCCGGCCTTGGAGGCGCAGTAGTTCGCCTGCCCCGGATTGCCGGTGACGCCGACGATGGAGGTGATGTTGATGATGCGGCCATGCCTGCGGCGCATCATCGGATGGGTCAGCTCGCGCGTCAGGTTGAACACGGAAGTCAGGTTGACGTTCAGCACCGCGTCCCAGTCCTCGTCGCTCATGCGCACGAAAAGCCCGTCGCGGGTGATGCCGGCATTGTTGACCAGAATGTCGATGCCGCCCATCTCCTCCTCGGCCTTCTGGCCGAGCGCCTTGACCGCAACGCGGTCGGAAAGGTCGGCCGGAAAGACGAAGGTGCGGTCGCCCAGTTCGGCGGCGAGGCTTTGCAGCTTTTCCGCGCGGGTGCCGTGCAGGCCGACGATCGCGCCCTGCGCGTGCAGCGTGCGGGCGATGGCCTCGCCAAGACCGCCGGTCGCGCCGGTCACGAGTGCCTTGCGGCCAGTCAGATCGAACATGTTGCTTCCCCTTTTCAGGCCGGTATTCAAGCGTTGAGGGCGGCCAGCGCCGCGTCGATTTCTTCCGCCGTGCCCACCGTCGCGCCGGCCACATCCTTCGAGATGCGGCGCGCGAGACCGGTCAGCACCTTGCCGGAGCCTATTTCATAAAGCGTGGAGACGCCATTGGCGGCGAACCATTCCACCGTCTCGCGCCAGCGCACCTGTCCCGTCACCTGCTCGACCAGCAGGGCCGCGATCTCGTTCGCGTCGGTCACGGGCGCGGCACGGACATTGGCGATCAGCGGCACGGCCGGGTCGCGCTTCTCGACGCCAGCCAGCGCCTCGCGCATGGCTTCGGCGGCAGGCGCCATCAGCGTCGAATGGAAGGGCGCGGAGACGGAGAGCATCAGCGCGCGCTTGGCGCCCTTTTCGGAGGCGAGCCTGGCCGCCAGTTCCACGGCGGGCTTCGCGCCGGAAATCACGAGCTGGCCGCCGCCGTTGTCGTTGGCGATCTGGACCGGGCCGGAGGCGCGCGCCTCGGCGCAGACGGCTTCCACATCGGCCTGTTCGAGGCCGATGATCGCGGCCATCGCGCCCTCGCCGACCGGAACCGCCTTCTGCATGGCGTCGCCGCGGATGCGCAGGAGCCGCGCCGTGTCGGCGAGCGAGAAGGTTCCGGCCGCACACAGCGCCGAATATTCGCCGAGCGAATGGCCGGCGACATAGGCCACCTTGTCCTTCAGCGAAAAGCCGCGCGCTTCCATGACGCGGATCACGGCCATGGAAACGGCCATCAGCGCCGGCTGCGCATTGGCGGTGAGCGTCAGCACATCTTCGGGGCCTTCGAACATGACGGCGGAAAGCTTCTGGCCCAGCGTCTCGTCCACTTCCTCGAACACCGCGCGGGCTTCCGCGAACTGTTCGGCAAGCGCCTTGCCCATGCCGACCGCCTGACTGCCCTGCCCCGGAAAGGTGAATGCTACCGCCATGTTTCCCTCTTAATTCCTGCGATTGTTGGCGGGATGTGCCCCAGCAGGGGCCGCAAAGTCAAGTATTTGCCGGGCATTTGTCGGCTTTTCCGGGATTTACGGCTTGCAAAGCGGGGGAAAAGCACGTAAGAGCCGCCACGTTCATTATCCGGCGTCGGCTGGGGGCTGAACGGAGGGCCGTGTGGCTGACTAACTTAACAGTTAGTGAGACCCGTGCCGGAGCCATAAGCGCTTCTGCCTCCCGTGTCTCCGCTCTCGATTGTCTTCAACGCGCCTTTCTCGCCGTATTCACGGTTCCAAGAGGTCGCAGAGGCTTGGCCGCCGAGGCTGGATAGATAACGGAAGAAAGGCAAAGCCAATGGCTCTTTATGAACATGTGCTCCTTGCCCGCCAGGACATCTCGCAGCAACAGGTCGACGCTCTCGTCGAGCAGTTCAAGGGTGTTCTCGAAACCAATGGCGGCAAGATCGGCAAGATCGAAAACTGGGGTCTTCGTCCCCTCACCTACCGCATCAAGAAGAACCGCAAGGCGTATTACACGCTTCTGAACATCGACGCGCCGGCCGCTGCCGTCGCCGAGATGGAGCGTCAGATGCGCATTAACGAAGACGTCCTGCGCTTCCTCACCATCCGCGTCGAGGCGCATGAGGAAGGCCAGTCGGCCATCCTGACCCGCCGTGATGACCGTGACCGCGACGACCGCGGCCCGCGCCGTCCGCGCGAAGGCGGTTTCGACCGTGGTGACCGCGGCGGCGATCGTGGTGACCGTGGGGGCGATCGCGGTCCGCGCCGTCCGCGCGAAAACGAAGCTGGTGAATGAGGTTAGACATGGTTGACAT
This sequence comes from Rhizobiales bacterium 63-22, assembly GCA_001898995.1. GTDB lineage: Bacteria > Pseudomonadota > Alphaproteobacteria > Rhizobiales > Rhizobiaceae > Brucella. The sequence goes on from MKVZ01000004.1 coordinate 162,421, forward strand.
CAATCAGATCCCGACCCGCCGTCCTTTCCACCGCCGTCGCAAGACGTGCCCGTTCTCCGGCGCGAACGCTCCGAAGATCGATTACAAGGACGTCAAGCTGTTGCAGCGCTACATTTCCGAGCGCGGCAAGATCGTTCCTTCCCGCATCACGGCGGTAAGCCAGAAGAAGCAGCGCGAACTCGCCAAGGCGATCAAGCGCGCCCGCTTCCTCGGCCTTCTGCCCTATGTGGTGAAGTAAGAAGCCTATTCGCGGGAGGCGGTCCGCCGCCTTCCGCCCTCTCCGTCATGGTGGGCATGGCGGATGCAACGAAAAACCCGAGTTGAGGCGAAGCCGTTCACAGGCCGTCTCTAACTGCCGAACCGGGAAAGCCGGAGCAGGACAGCGATCTTCATGAAATTCGACGCAACCATCATCGGTATCGGTATCGCGGCGGGGCTTGCCTCGGCGCTGATGTCGTCCGGCGTCGTCGCCGAAGGCGGCGCCGTGGCCGGCATGACGATGGTGCTGTATCTGCTCACGCCATTGCCGATCTTCATCGCCGCCCTTGGCTGGGGTTCGGGCGCGGGCATCGTCGCGGCTGCCGCCGCCACCATCGCCATCGGTGCTGCGGCATCGCCTCTGGTCGCGCTGATGATGGCGCTGACGAGCTATATCCCCGCCGCGACGGGAGCATATCTTTCCGGCCTCGCGCGGCCCGCCGAGGAAATCGGCGGCCCGAAGGACGTGATGGTCTGGTATCCGCTGCCCGACATCATGTTCCGCCTCGCCTTGATGGTGGCGGCGAGCTTCATCGTCATCGGCGTGATCCTCGGCTTCGGCCCGGACATGGCGCGTGAACTCGGCAATACGCTGCTCGACCGCGTGGCGGCGAGCGACCCGCAATTCACCGTCAGCGCCGATCTGCGCGACAGCCTGCCCACGCTGCTGCTGGTCGCCATACCCACGATCCAGCCGGCGACCTGTCTCGCCATCCTCGCCGGCAACCTCTGTCTCGCGCTGCGCCTTACCCGCATGTCGGGCCGGCTGCGCCGCCCGCGCGACGACTGGCCGGCGACGCTGCGCATGCCGCGTCCGGCGCTGTTCGTCTTCGCGCTGGCGCTCGCGGCCGCCTTCCTGCCCGGCGGCCTCGGCCTCGCCGCCACCACGGTCGCGGGCGCCCTCGGCGCGGGCTTCACCATGGCCGGCCTCGCCGTCCTGCACCACCGCACGCGCGGCAAGCCGTGGCGCCCGGTGGCGCTGTGGCTGGTCTATTTCGCCATCCTGCTGTTCGCATTCCTGCTCTTCGTCTTCATGGTGCTCGGACTTTTCGACACATCGCGCGGCGCCCCAATTTCCAGAATGCCCGGCTCGAAAATGCCCGGAACGGACAAACCGGCAGACAAACAGACCGATGAGCCGACGGACGAACCGTCGGACAAACCCTGAAATCCAATTGAACCCCGATCAAACCGCGAAAGGAAACTGAAATGGAAGTCATTCTTCTGGAACGCATCGGCCGCCTCGGCCAGATGGGCGAAACCGTCAAGGTCAAGGACGGCTATGCCCGCAACTTCCTCTTGCCGCAGGGCAAGGCGCTGCGCGCCAACGAGGCCAACAAGAAGAAGTTCGAGGGCCAGCGCGCCCAGCTCGAGGCCCAGAACCTCGAGCGCAAGAACGAAGCCCAGTCCGTCGCCGAGAAGCTCGACGGCAAGAGCTTCATCGTCGTGCGCTCGGCTGGTGAAACCGGCCAGCTCTACGGCTCCGTCTCGACCCGCGACATCGCCGAGATCGTCACCGCCGGCGGCTTCACGCTGCACCGCAACCAGGTGGAACTGAACCATCCGATCAAGACCATCGGCCTGCACGAGGTCTCCATCTCGCTGCACCCGGAAGTGCAGGTCAAGGTCACGGTCAACATCGCCCGTTCGACGGAAGAGGCCGAGCGTCAGGCCAAGGGCGAGGACCTCACCTCGATCGAAGCCATCTACGGCATCGAGGAACAGCCCCTGGCGGAAGAGTTCTTCGAGGACGAGGAAGAAGGCGAAGCCGAGGCCTGATTTTCAGCTCCCTGCTCGGCCCGCATGGAAGCTTGCAGCCGCGAAGCGCCAGCGCTTCCCTCAATATCCTGACCATGCGGTAAACTTTATATGATCATGCCCGGCGGTCTCCGCCGGGCATTTTCTCTTTTCACGACCGTAAAACCGCTTATTCTGAAATAGAAGTGCCGGCATGTATCGGCGAAATGCTGATTCTGGCCGGCCTTTATTCGATCGGAGAGCGCGCTGACGGAGGCGTCCGCGTTTGCATGGGTCCACCGCTCCCGTGGCCGGCAAGGGAATTCAGCCACGGATTCCGGCGCCGATGCCACCGGTGGAGATCGTAAGGGAACAGCCGGGAACGGTCCGGGAAAGCGGTCGGGAGGGGACGCCGCATCCGGTCGTCGGGACCGGGCTAATCGCCCGCATGCAGCCGCGACGTTGTGCGCCCGCTCCGATCACAACATGGAGATGGGGTCAATGTACGGAATGCTGCGCGCAGCGCTGACACATATGATAAAGACCGGCGACCTGACGGTGACCGACGCCGCCGGTTCGCGTTTTCGCTATGGCGACAAGACGGGCGCGCCGGTCCATATCCGCTTCAAGACGAAGCATGCCGAACGCGCCGTCGCCCTCGACCCGGAACTGAAGCTCGCCGAATGTTTCATGGACGACGAGATCGACTTCGTCGAAGGCGATATCTACACGTTCCTTCAGGTGGTTTTCGAGAATACCGGCCCGACCGCCGCGCAGGAACCGTGGATGCGGCTTCTCGGCAAGACGCGTGTGCTGTTCCGCCGTTTCCAGCAGATGAACAACATCACCCGCTCGTCCAGCAACATCAAGAGCCATTACGACCTTTCGGGCGAGCTTTACGACCTGTTCCTCGACCCCGACAAGCAATATTCCTGCGCCTATTTCGATCCGCCGAACGCCACGCTCGCCGAGGCGCAACTGGCCAAGAAACGCCATATCGCGGCCAAGATGCTGGTCAAGGAAGGCGACAAGGTGCTCGATATCGGCTGCGGCTGGGGCGGCATGGGCCTCTATCTCGCGCGCTATCTCAAGGCCGACGTGACCGGCGTCACGCTATCGGAGGAGCAGCACGGCATCGCCAACCGGCGCGCGGCCGAGGAAGGGCTCAGCGACCGGGCCCGGTTCCAGTTGACCGATTACCGCAAGGTTAACGACAAGTTCGACCGGCTGGTCTCGGTCGGCATGTTCGAGCATGTCGGCGTCGGCCATTTCGGTGAATATTTCCAGCATGCGGCGCGGCTGCTCAAGCCCGACGGCGTGTTCCTGCTGCACGCCATCGGCCGCGCCGACGGGCCGGGCGCCACCAATCCCTTCATCCGCAAATATATCTTCCCCGGCGGCTATATCCCGGCCTTGTCGGAGGTGCTGCCGCACATCGAGAAGGCGGGGCTCTACGTCACCGACATCGAGATATTGCGCCTGCACTATGCCGAGACCCTGAAGGCATGGCGGGAGGCCTTCATGGCCAATCGCGACAGGGCCAAGGCGCTTTACGACGAGCGTTTCTGCCGCATGTGGGAGTTCTATCTCGCTGCCTCCGAGAGCGCCTTCCGCTGGCAGAACATGATGGTGTTCCACATCCAGATCGCCCACAGGCAGGAAGCCGTGCCGCTGACACGCAGCTATATCGAGGCGGAGGAAAAGCGCCTGAAGCGGCTCGACAGCGCGCCGCGCTGCGCCAACAGCGAGGCGCAGGACGCGAAGAAGAAAAGCGTGAACGGCTGACGGCGTCGCCGGCCGTTCTCATCCGTTCCCGATCCCGCCGATTCGCGTCGATGTCACGTCAAGGGCGCGGCGGCGGGATTTTTTGCGCAAACTGTGAATCCCTGTGAATCATGGTATAGAATGTCGTTTCCAGCCGGAATCGTCCGAAGCCGCGTTGCCATGGCATACACTTCGCGTCTAGCTGGAAGCATTCAGGGACAGGATCGGGAATCATGGCGGAAGCGGCGATACGCAAAATCGAGGATGCGCGCGGGGAAAAGGATGCGCTCTATCGCGAGGCGCCCCACAATATCGAGGCGGAGCAGGCGCTGCTCGGCGCGATCCTGATCAACAACGACGCCTTCTACCGCGTATCGGACTTCCTCAAGCCCAGCCATTTCTTCGAGCCGCTGCATCGCCGCGTGTTCGAGATCGCCGCCGATCTCATCCGCGTCGGCAAGATGGCCAATCCGGTGACGATGAAGACCTTCCTGCCCGGCGAAGGCAAGGTCGGCGACCTCACCATCTTCCAGTATGTCACGCGGCTCGCCACCGAGGCCGTCACCATCATCAATGCCGAGGATTACGGCCGCGCCATCTACGACCTCGCCACCCGCCGCGCGCTGATCGGCATCGGCGAGGACATGGTCAACGTCGCCTATGACGCGCCGGTGGACATGGCCCCGCACGCGCAGATCGAGGATGCCGAGCGCCGCCTGTTCGAGCTTGCCGAGACGGGCCGGTACGACGGCGGCTTCCTGCCGTTCAAGGACGCGGTCACCACCGCCGTCGACATGGCCAACGCCGCCTTCATGCGCGACGGCCATCTTTCGGGCATCTCGACCGGCATCCATGCCCTCGACGGCAAGATGGGCGGCTTGCAGCCCTCCGACCTGGTCATCGTCGCCGGGCGTCCGGGCATGGGCAAGACGTCGCTCGCCACCAATATCGCCTTCAACATCGCCAACAGCTATGAGCCCGAGCAGCAGGCCGACGGCACGATAAAGGCGGCCAATGGCGGCGTGGTCGGCTTCTTCTCGCTGGAAATGTCGGCCGAGCAGCTTGCCACCCGCATCATCTCCGAGCAGACGGAGGTTTCCTCCTCCAAGATCAGGCGCGGCGACATCACCGAGACGGATTTCGAGAAGCTGGTCGCCTGCTCGCAGGTCATGCAGAAGATCCCGCTCTATATCGACCAGACCGGCGGCATCTCGATTGCGCAATTGGCTGCCCGCGCCCGCCGTCTCAAGCGCCAGCGCGGCCTCGACGTGCTGGTGATCGACTATATCCAGCTCATGACCGGCTCGAAGAAGTCGGGCGAGAACCGCGTGCAGGAAGTGACCGAGATCACCACCGGCCTCAAGGCGCTGGCCAAGGAACTGAACGTGCCGATCATCGCCCTGTCGCAGCTTTCGCGTCAGGTGGAAAGCCGCGACGACAAGCGCCCGCAGCTTTCCGACCTGCGCGAATCCGGCTCCATCGAGCAGGACGCCGACGTGGTGCTGTTCGTGTTCCGCGAGGAATATTACGTCAAGAACCTCGAACCGCGCGACGAGTTCGACCCCAAATACGAGGAATGGCGGCAGCTTTACGAGAAGGTGCGCGGCACGGCGGACGTCATCATCGCCAAGCAGCGCCACGGGCCGACCGGCACGGTCAAGCTCGCCTTCCAGTCCGAATTCACCCGGTTTGCAGATCTGGCCGACAATACCTATCTGCCGGATCGTTATGAATAGACGATCCCAACGCAAGGGACGCGCCTGATGGCCAAGGCCGCGCGCGTCCAGTTCATCTGCCAGAACTGCGGCGCGGTGCACGCCCGCTGGGCGGGCAAGTGCGATTCCTGCGGCGAGTGGAACACGCTGGTCGAGGAAGGCACCAATAGCGGCATCGGCTCCGGCCCCGGCGCGATGGTCTCCCGGCGCAAGGGCCGCGCGGTGGCGCTGACCTCGCTGTCGGGCGACATCGAGGACGCGCCGCGCATCATTTCCGGCATCAGCGAGCTCGACCGCGTCACCGGCGGCGGCTTCGTGCGCGGCTCGGCCCTTCTGATCGGCGGCGATCCGGGCATCGGCAAGTCGACGCTGCTGACGCAAGCCGCCGCAGCCCTCTCCAATCGCGGCCACCGCATCGTCTATGTGTCGGGCGAGGAAGCCGTGGCGCAGATCAGGCTACGCGCGCAGCGGCTCGGCGTCGCCGGCTCGGCGGTGGAACTGGCCGCCGAAACCAATGTCGAGGATATCGTCGCCACCATCTCCGATGGCAAAAGGCCGGACCTCGTCATCATCGACTCCATCCAGACACTGTGGACCGACATGGCCGATTCCGCGCCGGGGACGGTCACGCAGGTGCGCGCCTCGGCGCAGGCGATGATCCGCTACGCCAAGCAGACGGGTGCCGCCGTGGTGCTGGTCGGCCACGTCACCAAGGAAGGCCAGATCGCCGGTCCGCGCGTGGTCGAGCACATGGTCGACGGCGTGCTCTATTTCGAGGGCGAAGGCGGGCATCACTACCGCATCCTGCGCACGGTCAAGAACCGCTTCGGCCCCACCGACGAGATCGGCGTGTTCGAAATGTCGGACGGCGGCCTGCGCGAGGTGGCGAACCCTTCGGAGCTTTTTCTGGGCGAGCGCAACGCCAAGGCGCCGGGCGCGGCGGTCTTCGCCGGCATGGAGGGCACGAGGCCGGTGCTGGTGGAGATACAGGCGCTCGTCGCCCCCTCCTCGCTCGGCACGCCGCGCCGCGCCGTGGTCGGCTGGGACGGCGGGCGGCTCGCCATGATCCTCGCCGTGCTCGAATCCCATTGCGGGGTGCGTTTCGGCCAGCACGACGTCTATCTGAACGTCGCCGGCGGCTACCGCATCAGCGAGCCTGCGGCCGATATCGCGGTGGCAGCGGCGCTGGTTTCCTCCATCGCCGGTATTGCCCTTCCGAGCGATTGCGTTTATTTCGGCGAAATCAGCCTTTCCGGCGCCGTTCGCGCGGTGACGCATGCGGTGCAGAGGCTGAAGGAAGCGCAGAAGCTCGGCTTTACACAGGCCGTCACGCCCGCCGGTGTCAAAGATTTGTGGAGAGATCACAAGTTTCATCTGGTGGAAACGGCCGCATTGCCCGATCTTGTGGCACGGATCGCCGCATCGGGCCAAGGCCGGGAACCGGGCCGGAGACCGGACGACTGAGACCGGACGACTGACCGCTCTACGGGCGATCAGCGCAACAGAATCGAGGACAGGCACCATGCCGATCACCATGCTTGACGGAATCCTACTCGGAATAACGCTGGTTTCAGCCATTCTGGCGATGGTCCGGGGTTTCTCGCGCGAAGTGCTTTCGCTGGTTTCGTGGGCGGCGGCGGCGGTCGCGGCCTATCTGTTCTTCCAGCCGTTGCTGCCCTATATAAAGCCCTACATCAACAACGAGACCATCGCCAAGATCGCGGCGGCGGCAGCGGTGTTCCTCGTGGTGCTGATCATCGTGTCGCTGATCACGATGAAGATCGCCGATTTCATCATCGACAGCCGCATCGGCGCGTTGGACCGCACGCTGGGCTTTCTGTTCGGCGCGGCGCGCGGCGTGCTTCTGGTCGTGGTGGCGATGCTGTTCTTCAACTGGCTGATGCCGGACAACCAGCCGGCATGGATCACCAACGCCAAGTCCAGGCCCATGCTCGATTCGCTCGGCCAGCAGCTTATGCAGCTTCTGCCCACCAATGCCAACGAGGTGATCGACAAGATCAAGCATGAGCATGCCGCGCCTGCCTCCAACGGCGCCCCCGGCACCAACGGCGCCAATGGCGATCAAGACTCGACGCCCGCGCCCGACGACAACACGCCAGCGCAGCAATAGACACGGAGACCGGGAGGGACGCCTTTCAAAACGGCGTCCTTTCCTGTAAATATCGCTTTCGGCAAACCGCAATCGAAAGGCCTTGCGGACGATGTCCCATTTCTCGCATGACGATACCGCCTTCACGCCGGACGACGACACGCTGCACGAAGAATGCGGCGTGTTCGGCATTCTGGGCCACGAGGACGCCGCGGCTCTGACGGCGCTCGGCCTGCATGCGCTCCAGCATCGCGGGCAGGAAGCCGCAGGCATCGTTTCCTATCACAAGGGCCGCTTCCATTCCGAACGCCATATGGGCCTCGTCGGCGACCATTTCACCGATCCCGCCACGCTGGGCCGCCTGCCCGGCGACCGCGCCATGGGCCATGTGCGCTATTCCACCACCGGCGAGACCATCCTGCGCAACGTGCAGCCGCTGTTCGCCGAACTGGAGGTGGGCGGCATCGCCATCGCGCATAACGGCAATTTCACCAACGGCATCACGCTGCGCAAGCAGCTGATCGCGTCGGGCGCGATCTTTCAGGCCACCTCCGACACGGAAGTGGTGCTGCACATGATCGCCCGCTCGCGCTTTCCCTCCTCGTCCGACCGTTTTGTCGATGCGATCCGGCAGGTCGAGGGCGGCTACGCCATGCTGGCGCTGACCCGCACCAAGCTCATCGCCGCGCGCGATCCCATCGGCATCCGCCCGCTCGTCATGGGCGAACTGGACGGCAAGCCGATCTTCTGCTCGGAGACCTGCGCGCTCGACATCATCGGCGCGAAATATGTCCGCGACGTCGAGAACGGCGAAGTGGTGATCTGCGAGATCCAGAAGGACGGCTCCATCACCACCAAGGCGATCAAGCCGGAAAAGCCGCAGCCCGAACGGCTGTGCCTGTTCGAATATGTCTATTTCGCGCGGCCCGATTCGGTGGTCGGCGGACGCAGCGTCTATGTGGCGCGCAAGAACATGGGCATGAACCTCGCAGGCGAAGCGCCAGTCGCGGCCGACGTGGTCGTGCCGGTGCCGGACGGCGGCACGCCGGCGGCGCTCGGCTTCGCGCAGGCGAGCGGCATTCCGTTCGAATACGGCATCATCCGCAACCATTATGTGGGCCGCACCTTCATCGAGCCGACGCAGCAGATCAGGGCGCTCGGCGTCAAGCTGAAGCATTCGGCCAACCGCGCCATGATCGAGGGCAAGCGCGTGGTGCTGGTGGACGATTCCATCGTGCGCGGCACCACCTCGGTCAAGATCGTGCAGATGATCCGCGACGCGGGCGCGACGGAAGTGCATCTGCGCGTCGCGAGCCCGATGATCTACCATCCGGATTTCTACGGCATCGACACGCCGCACGCCGACAAGCTGCTCGCCAACCAGCATGACAGCCTCGAATCCATGTGCCGCTATATCGGCGCGGATTCGCTGGCCTTCCTGTCCATCGACGGGCTTTACAAGGCGGTCGGCGGCAAGCCGCGCGATCCGAAAGCGCCGGCCTTCACGGACCACTATTTCACCGGAGAATATCCGACCCGCCTTCTCGATCAGGAAGGCGAGAGCAATATTCACACGCTGTCGCTGCTGGCCAGCAACGGCTGACCGATCTCCCTTGCAAGGCACATCGAGGACAGGCATGGACATCGACCTGACGGGCCGGCTGGCGCTTGTGACGGGCGCATCGCGCGGCATCGGCTATTTTCTCTCGCTGGAACTGGCGAAGCGCGGCGCGCATGTGATCGCCGTCGCCCGCACCGTAGGCGGCCTTGAGGAACTGGACGACGATATCCGCAAGGCGGGCGGCGCGGCGACGCTGGTGCCGCTCGACATTACCGACATGGCGGCCATCGACCGGCTCGGCGGCTCGATCCATGAGCGCTGGGGCAAGCTCGATATCATGGTGGCCAATGCCGGCGTGCTGGGCGTGATCTCGCCCATCGGCCATGTCGAGGCCAAGACCTTCGACAAGGTGATGAACGTCAACGTCACCAGCGTATGGCGGCTGATCCGCTCCACCGATCCGTTGCTGCGCCTGTCGGATGCCGGGCGCGCGATCCTGCTTTCTTCCGGCGCGGCGCATTCCTGCCGCGCCTTCTGGGGGCCTTACGCCGCTTCCAAGGCGGCGGTGGAGGTTTTGGCGCGGTGCTGGGCGGAAGAGGCGAAGCAGACGAAGCTCCGCGTCAATTCGGTCAATCCCGGCGCGACCCGCACCGCCATGCGCGCGCAGGCCATGCCGGGCGAAGACCCCGAAACCCTGCCCACGCCGCAGTCCGTGGCGGAAAAGATCGTCAGGCTCGCCGATCCGGCGCTCGACGTCACCGGCAAGCTGTTCGACGTGCGCAAGGACCGCTTTCTCGACTATCATCTGCCGGATTAGAGCGCGTTTCGATCTGATTGAATCAGATCGGCGCTCTAATTACTTGTTTTTACGCGCATCTTATCCAAAAACCGTTTCACACTTTTTGGGATGCGCTCTAAAATACGGAATAGCGGCTGAAGCATTGAAAACTCCAGCCGCCCTGTATGCCCGGATGTGTTCGGGCCGCGATTGCGGCCCGCTTGTCTTTACATCCCCATCGCGGCCCGCTGCGTCTTTCCGGCGGGCGAGTCGGCGCTCGGCAGAACGATCACGCGGTTGTTCGCGACGAAGTAATAGATGATGCCGGCCAGCGGCGCGCCGATGAACCAGCCGAAGTCCTTGATCTCGGAGAAGACCGGCAGCAGCGCAACGCTGAGCGAGACGATCGCCGAGGGAATGAGCGCATAAAGCGCGTATTGGCTCACGCCCTTGTTGTAATAGTAGATCGACTCCGGCGTCGGCAGATACATGTCCCGGATGCTGAACTTCTGCTTGCGCACCAGATAGTAATCGACCACGAGGATTCCGAAGAACGGTCCGAGCAGCGCGCCCAGACTTCCAAGGAAATAGCCGACGATCACCGGGTTGTTGAAGTAGTTCCACGGCGTGACGACGATGGAGACCAGAGCGGTGATCAGGCCGCCGGTGCGGAAGCTGATCCGGCGCGGGTTGATGTTGGAGATATCGAACGCGGCGGAGACGAAATTGGCCACGATGTTGACGCCGATGGTCGCGAACACGAAGGCGATCGTGAATACGTAGAACATAAACGAATTGTCGACGTGTTCGAGCAGGATGCCGGGGTCCTTGATCTGGTTGATGTCCGCATTCAGCACCTGCGCGGCGGCGGCCGTCGTGATCACCGAGGTCACCGCGAAAGCGGTCCAGTTGATCGGCAGGCCCCATGCGCAACCGGCGACGATCGACTTGCGGTTTGGCGAGAACCGGGCGAAGTCGGAGAAGTTCAGCATCAGCGTGGCCAGCGTGCCGACGGTCTGCGCGACCGTGATCAGAATGTTGCGTATCTGCGCACTGCCTTCGACCTTGGTGCCGTGCGGACCGGTGAACCAGTCGAACGACCAGTTGGCCCTGGACAGGAAGTAGAACATCAGGACCAGCATCACCACCCAGATGATCGGGCCGGCCAGGCCCTGAAAGTGCCGCACCGCCTCCATGCCCCGGCGCACGATGATCACCTGGATGATCGACAGCAGCAGGAAGCAGATCCAGCCGCCGAGGGACAGATTGAGGAAGCTCGGCGCGCTTTCGAGGCTCAGTTCACGAAAGCCCGGAATAGCCCGCGAGAGCAGCGCATTGAGCGCGATCGAGGCCAGATAGGTCTGCACGCCGTACCAGGCGATCGCGACGATGCCGCGGACCACCGCGGGAATGTTCGCGCCCCAGATGCCCCAGGTGATACGGCTGATCACCGGGTATGGCGTGCCGGTCGACTGCCCCATGAACCCCGAAAGGATACAGCCGATCATGATGATCAGCGAACCGACGAAGATGCCGAGCGTGATGTCGAAGGCGGACATGCCCAGCCCGACGAACAACCCGGCCGCCCAGGTGTAGTTGCCGGCATTGTGCGCGTCGTTCATCCACAGCGAAAAAAGCTGGTAGCCGTTCCACTTCCGGTGCGACGGATGTGCGGGAGCCAGATCGTCGTTATAAAGTCGGCCTGAAGGATCCTGCGCCGCCAGTTCCGCATTCGGAACATGTTCGGGGGGGTGCGACATAATGGTGTTCTCCTCATTTTTATTTTATCAGGATTATTTTATGGTTGTTCAGGCTGGACGGACTCCGTTTCGCTTTTGTTCGGCATACCTCTCCGGCCGGAATTTCCGCAGCGCGGCCGGATCAGGACCGAAGGGGCCAGCCGGACAGTCGCTTGGCGCGTGCCGGCGCATAGGTTCGGACCTTCGAGGTGGACAGCTTCATCCGCACGAGGCTCTCGGCAAGCGTCACGGCCGATGCCACGCCATCGACAACGGGTGCGCCGGTGGCAGCCGCGACCGCTTCGTCGAGACCGGCCATTCCGCCGCAACCGAGGCAGATGACCTCCACGCCATGGTTTGCGACGATCTCCTTCGCCTTCGCGACGATCGCGGCGACGGTCCGTTCGTGGTCCTGCTCCAGTTCGAGCACGCTCAGGCCGCTGGCGACGACCGCGGCGCAGCGGCGGTCCAGCCCGGCAAGCAGCAGCCGGTCCTCGATCAGCGGCACGGTGCGATCGAGGGTCGTGACCACGCCGAACTTGTGTCCGAGCAGTCCCGCCATGATCGCCGCCGCCTCGGTGATGTCGACGACCGGAACGTCCAGCGCCTCCTGCAAGCCTTCGCGGCCATGCTCGCCGAAACCGGCCTGAATGACGGCATCGAACGGCTCCGGATATTTCAGGACCCGATCCAGCACGCCGATGGCGGCGAGGTAGCTCTCGACATTGCCTTCGCAGGAATCGGCGCCGAAGGTCGGGGTCAGACCGACGATCTCGGTGCCCGGAGATGCCACCGCGCGCGCCGAAGCCGCGATCGCGTCGGTCATCGATTCGGTTGTATTGACATTTACTACTAGGATGCGCACGACTGCCCCCTGAGCCAGTTGCACAAAAAAAGCTCACCAGAACTATCGGGCGAGATTAGCGGTTCCGTATTGCGCTGCCAAGAGGCGCGGAAGACGAGCGGCGCGACGACCGCCTGCCCGAACACCGATCGAATCGATCTCGACATTGATTCTCCTCCCTGCGCCGGCCGGTCACCGGCCATTGGTTGCAGCACCCGCTCCCACGCCGGACCGTTTCCCACACCGGGCAAACCTTGAGAATGGAAGGCTCGCCGCTCCCGAAACACGCCCGATCGCGCAATATGCTGCCGCCCAATTTCATATGTCCAATATATTATTCCATTTGCTTGATCTGTTTTGGATATGGATCTTCTGCGCCGTGGCGCGGCACCCCCGGAGAACCGGCGTTCCTCAATCGCGGCGTGTCCGCTGGTCGGACGCCTGCCCCTTTTTCTTCCCCGTCAGATCGATAATCCGGTTCTGACTACCGACAGACTCTTTCCAGCCAGAGGACGAAATGACCGACAATACGCAGCGTTTCATCGTCATCAGCGGCGGTCCCGGATCGGGCAAGAGCACGCTGATCGACGCACTTGAAAAACAGGGGTTCGCACGCACGCAGGAAGCCGGGCGCGCCATCATTCAGGAGCAGGCGGCAATCGGCGGCAGCGCCCTGCCCTGGGCCGACCGCGCGCTGTTCGCCGAACTGATGCTGTCGTGGGAAATGCGCTCGCACGTCATGGCGAAGCAGGCCGAGGGGCCGGTGTTCTTCGATCGCGGCGTGCCGGATGTGGCGGGCTATCTGATGCTGTGCGGCCTGCCCGTGCCGAAGCATGTGGAGGAAGCCGCAAACCGGATTCGGTATAACAGAACAGTCTTTCTCGCCCCGCCATGGCGGGAAATCTTCGCGCAGGACGCCGAGCGCAGGCAGGATTACGACGAGGCCGTGCGCACCTTCGCGGCGATGGAACAAACCTACCGGCGCTTCGGATACGACATCGCGCCGCTGCCGAAAGCGTCGGTCGCGGAGCGCGTGGATTTCATGCGCGCGGCCTTGCCGTCAGTTTTCCTCTGACGGCAAATCCGCGTCCGTTTCGCCAGCCAGACGTTCGGCGGCCTCGCGGCGGTTCCACGCGGCGAGGCTGAAGGGCAGGAAGACCAGATAGCCGAGCGCGGTCAGGCTCAGGGTCTGCCATGTATAGCTCATCAGGAACGCCACATAGACGACCACGATCAGGATCAGCGGCATCACCATGTCGCGGCGCACGAGATTGCCCGCCGACTTGCCGTTATAGACCGGCAGGCGGCTCACCAGCAGAAAGGCGATGGCGACCGTATAGACCGCCACGCCGAAGGCGAGCGTGCGCCCCGGCGTCAGGCCGAGAAAGCTCAGATAGACCGGCAGCAGCACCAGCATGGCGCCGGCGGGCGCCGGCACGCCGATGAAATAATTGCTCTGCCATGCGGGCCGGCCGGGGTCTTCCAGCATGACGTTGAAGCGCGCGAGGCGCAGGCAGCAGGCGATGGCGTAGAGAAGTGCCGCGATCCAGCCGAAGGTGCGCGCCTGATCGAGCATGAAGGCATAGAGCACAAGCGCGGGCGCGACGCCGAAATTGACGATATCGGCCAGCGAATCCATCTGCGCGCCGAATTTGGACGAGCCCTTGATCATGCGGGCGACGCGCCCGTCTATGCCGTCGAGAAAAGCGGCGACCAGCACCATGATCACGGCAAGCTCGAAGCGGTTTTCCAGCGCCAGCCGCACGCCGGTCAGGCCCGCGCAGATGGCGAGCACGGTGATGACGTTGGGAATGACGATGCGCAGCGGTATCTGCGACAGCTTCGGCCCGCGCGCGGCGCCGTCCACGGGACCGTTCGGCTCGAAGGGCGGAAAAGGCGTTTCCATCAGTCGATCCGCACGACGGGTTCTTCGAGGCTGCTGCCGAATTCGGCCAGCACCGTTTCGCCCGCCACCGCCGTCTGGCCGACCGCGACGCGCACGCCGGCGCCTTGCGGCAGATAGACGTCGACGCGCGAGCCGAAGCGGATCAGGCCGAAACGCTCGCCCACCGAAAGCGCGTCGTCCTCGTTCGTCCAGCAGACGATGCGCCGCGCCACGAGGCCCGCGATCTGCACCACGCCGACACGCCCGTGCGGGCTTTGGATGACCACGCTGTTGCGTTCGTTCTCGGTGCTGGCCTTGTCCAGTTCAGCGTTGAGGAATTTTCCAGCGCGATGCACGATCTTCAAGACGCTGCCGCGCACCGGCGCGCGGTTGATATGGACCGAGAACACGTTCATGAACACCGAAACGCGCATCATCGGCTCGGAACCGAGATCGAGTTCGGCAGGGGGAATGGCGGGGCCGGCAAAGGAAATCTTGCCGTCGGCCGGCGAGATCACCAGATCGTCGTCCATCGGCGTGACGCGCTCGGGATCGCGGTAGAAATAGATGCACCAGACGGTCAGCACCAGCCCGATCCAGAACAGCGGACCCCACAGCCAGCCCAGAATGAGCGAGACCACGAAGAAGCCCGCGATGAAGGGATAACCCTCGCGGTGGATCGGCACGAACGTGTTGCGGATAGTATCGGTGAGGCTCATCGCTTTCCTTTTCGGCCGTGGCATCTCGCCCGTTATTTACCCCATCCGCGCGGAAAGCGAAAACAGATTCGCGATTTATGCACGGATGCAAGGCACGCCGAACCGGGCCGCCGCTTGGTCCTATTCCCCCGGCTCCGCGACTTCGCCGGCCGGCGTGCCGCGCACGACCACGCCCATGTCGTCGCTCTCGCGCACCTGCCGCAGACGCTCTTCGGCTTCGTTCGCCTCGCGCTGGCGGTTCCACATGGAAGCGTAAAGCCCATTGTGGCGCAGAAGCGCGCCGTGGGTGCCGCGCTCGGCGATCAGCCCGTCCTTGAGCACGATGATCTCGTCGGCATTGATCACCGTGGAAAGCCGGTGCGCGATGACCAGCGTCGTGCGGCCGCGGCTGACGATATCGAGCGCCGACTGGATTTCCTGCTCGGTGGCGGTGTCGAGCGCCGAGGTCGCCTCGTCGAGAATCAGGATCGGCGGCGCCTTCAATATGGTGCGGGCGATGGCCACGCGCTGCTTTTCGCCGCCCGAAAGCTTGAGGCCGCGCTCGCCGACCATGGAATCGTAGCCATCCGGCATATGGCGGATGAAACCGGAAATCTGCGCCATTTCGGCGGCTTTCCTCACCTCCGCGTCGGTCGCGTCGGGACGGCCGTAGCGGATATTGTAGGCGATGGTGTCGTTGAACAGCACCGTGTCCTGCGGCACCATGCCGATGACCCTGCGCAGGCTTTCCTGCGTCACGTCGCGCAAATCCTGCCCGTCGATGGTGATCGCGCCGGACTGTATGTCGTAGAAGCGGAACAGAAGCCGCGAAATGGTGGACTTGCCCGCGCCCGACGGCCCGACGATGGCCACTGTGCGGCCCGCCGGCACCTCGAAGCTGATGCCTTTCAGGATCGGGCGGCTGGGATCGTAGGCGAAATGCACGTCGTCGAAGCGGATCGCGCCCTTGTCCACATGCAGCGCGGGCGCGCCGGGCCTGTCCGTCACTTCCTGCCTGACGTCGAGCAGGTCGAACATCTGCTCGATATCGGTGAGGCCCTGCCGGACCTCGCGATAGATGAAGCCGATGAAGTTGAGCGGGACGGAAAGCTGCATCAAGAGCGCGTTGACGAAGACGAAGTCGCCGATGGACTGGGTGCCGGCGCGCACTTCCAGCGCCGACATGACCATGATCGCGGCCATGCCCGCGCCGAAGATCACCGCCTGCCCGAAATTGAGCCAGCCGAGCGAGGTCCATGTCTGCGTGGCCGCCTTCTCGTAGCGCGCCATGGCGGCGTCGAAGCGCTTCGCCTCCATCCCCTCGTTGCCGAAATATTTGACCGTCTCGAAATTCAGCAGCGAATCGATGGCCTTGACGTTGGCCTCGGTGTCGGAATCGTTCATCTCGCGGCGGATATTGATGCGCCAGTCGCTCGCCCTGATGGTGAACCAGATATAGAGCCACACCGTCGCCGCCACCACGGCCAGATAGGAAATGCCGTAGGCGAAGGCGAAGATGACGGCCGTCAGCGCGAATTCGAGAATGGTCGGCAGCGTGTTGAGGATGATGAAGCGGACGATCGTCTCGATGCCCTTGGTGCCGCGCTCGATGACGCGCGACAGCCCGCCGGTGCGCCGGTCCAGATGGAAGCGCAGCGAGAGCTCGTGCATGTGGACGAAAGTGCGGAAGGCAAGCTGGCGCACGGCATATTGGCCGACGCTGGCGAAAAGCGCGTCGCGCAACTGGTTCAGCCCGGCCTGCACGATGCGCGCCACATTGTAAGCCAGCACCAGCATGGCCGCGCCGACGAAAAAGGCGGGGATGTAATCCGGCACGGAAAGCTTGCCGGTCAGCCCGTTGGTCGCCCATTTGAAGAAATAGGGCACAAGGATCAGCACGACCTTGGAGATGACCAGATAGAACGTCGCCCAGACCACGCGCATGCGCAGGTCCGGTCGGTCGGCCGGCCACATATAGGGCCACAGATTGCGCAATGTCTTGAGCGTTTCGCCGGATTCGGCGGAAACCGTCTTGGTAGAACTCATCCGGATGCTTCTTTCAGAACGGGCGGTCAAAGGCAAGAGCGCCTGCATCGCCCTGAATCACATTGCGGTCAGCGGGCCGTTTCACTGGGCCGGCTTCTGCAAGTGCTGCCGCACCTCGTTATCGCTCAGCGGCCGGTCCGGCATGGTGAAAACCTGTCCCGGCCAGATCAGGTCCGGGTTGCGAATCTGGTCGCGGTTGGCGAGATAGATGGTCGTATAGCGCGTGCCCTTGCCGTAGGTGCGCTTCGAGATGGTCCACAGATTGTCGCCGCGGCGGATGATGACCGAACCTTCCACCTTTTGCAGCGCGGGCGATTGCGGCGCGCCATCGGCGCCTTGCGAGGCGGACGCGGTAGCCGCCGAGGTGGCCGCAGGGGCGACGGCGGAAATATTCTCGCCCGCCTCGCGGCGGAACGGCACGCGCGCCGTGGCCAGAATCCGGTTGGCGCCGTCGAGCAGGTCGGCCCTGACGATATAATCGCCGACGGCGAGCGCCTGATGGCCCTGCACGAGGAAACGGCCGGCCGGCGAGACGTGGCTGGAGCCGAGCAATATGTCGTTGGCATGGACGATGACGCGGCTGCCGCCCTTGGCGCTGCCGGCGACAAAGACCGAATCGCCCTCGATCTCCACCGCCTCGATGGCGATGGGCGCATTCTTCGCCGCTTCCGGCGCGGCGGAGCCGGCGGACGGCGCGGCCGCGGGCGTCAAGACCCTGCCGCCCTTCTGCGATTCGGGCTGCGGGGCTGCTTCGGGAGCGGCTTGCGGGCGCGTGATGAGGCGGCTCGCCTGCCCCGGCTCCTCGACCAGCGCCAGAACCTGACCGGAAGCGGTATCGGGCACCGAGACGATGGCGGTCTGGGCGGAGGTGGCGGCCTTGTTGTCCGTGCCCGTGGCTCGCAGCACAAGCTGGTGGTCGCCGGGTTTCAGCGCCTCGTCCAGCACCACGGCGAAATCGCCGTTGGAGCCGGCCTTTGTCTTGCCGAGCACCGTCGCGCCCGCCACGACCTCGACATCCGCATTGGGCTCGGCCTGACCGGCGATCACCACCGAGCCGTCCGGCTCGACGCGCAACAGGTCGAAGACCGGAACCTTGTGCCGCGCCTGCGCGGCCGGTGCCTGCGCCGCCACCGGCGCGGCAGGTTCGGGCTGTGCGGGCGCCGGCTTGGCAGGCGTGTTTTGCGCGGCTTGCGGCGCGGCGGCAGAAGTGGACCCGGCAGCCGGCTTCGATGCGTCGGCAGCCGGCACGGCGGCGGGCACGGGTGCGGGTGCCTGCGTCGCGTGCCAGTAGAGGCCGACGCCGACGAGGATGGCGGCCAGCCCTATACCGAGCAATCCATAAATGTTCTTCTGCATATCGTTTCAAAACCCGCCAAAGCCAGAATACCCATCTATAGTCCTAGTGCATCATGCCGAAAAGTGGAAACCGCTTTTCGCGGCGCTTGACGCCGCAACGGCGAAGGCCGAAAAAGCATTATGTCCGAGATTCGATCCATCTGCGTCTATTGCGGCTCCTCGCCGGGCCAAAATCCCCTCTATCGCGAAGCCGGCCTGGCGCTCGGCCGCGCAATCGCCGAACACGGCCTCAACCTCGTCTATGGCGGCGGCACGCGCGGCATCATGGGCGCGGTGGCCGAGGGTGTCATGACGGCGGGCGGCAAGGTGACGGGCATCATCCCGACCTTCCTCCTCGACAAGGAAGCCAGCCTCGAAAAGGCCAAGGAGCTTTCCGAACTCGTCATCGTCGGCGACATGCACGAGCGCAAGCATCTGATGTTCGAGCGCTCCGACGCCTTCGTGACGCTGCCGGGCGGCATCGGCACGGTGGAGGAGATCGTCGAGATGATGACCTGGGCGCAGCTCGGCAAGCACCGCAAGCCGATGGTGCTGGCCAATATCAACGATTTCTGGCGGCCGATGCTGGCGCTGCTCGACCATATGCGCGCCGAGGGTTTCCTCCACACCGCGCATCAGGTGCAACCGCTGGTCATCGACAAAGCGGAGGATATCGTCCCCGCCATTCTGGCCGCCAATGGCAGGGCATCCGAGGGCGACCCGGCGATCATCGAAAAGATGTAAGATGGGGAGGATCGGGCGAAGTCGTGAGGCGCCGCCCTATTTCTTCGTCAGCACCGCCACCGCCTCCACATGCGGCGACCACAGGAACTGGTCGATGGGCGTGACACGGTCGAGGCGGTAGCCGCCCCTGATCAGGATGGCGAGGTCGCGCGCCAGCGTGACCGGATTGCAGGACACGGCCACCACCTTCTCCACCTTGGACTTGGCGAGCTCGATGGCCTGCTCTTCCGCGCCGGCGCGGGGTGGGTCGAAGACCACGGCGTTGAAGGGCAGCAGTTCCTTCGGCATCAGCGGGCGGCGGAACAGGTCGCGGCGCTCGACGGTGACGGGTTTCAGGCCCTGCACATGGCGCACGCCGCGGTCGAGCGCGGCCAAAGCCGCGGCGTCGTTCTCGACGGCGTGGACGGCGCTTTTTTCCGCGATGCGAAGCGCGAAGGTGCCGACGCCGCAGAACAGGTCCGCCACGCGCTTGGCCTTGCCCACATGGTTCAGCACCAGCGCGGCCATGGCGTTCTCGGCCTCGGCGGTGGCTTGCAAAAAGCAGCCGGGCGGCACGGGAACCGGCACCTTGCCGAAATGGATCAGCGGCTTTTTCGGCTCGACGATGATTTCGCCCTCATGCGAGAGGCGCGCGAAACCCTTTTCCATCACCATCGCCGTCAAAGCGCGGCGCTGGGCGTCGTCCAGCTTGCCGCAGCCGCTCGCAGCCAGATCGAGGCCGGATTCCGTCAGCGTGGCGGCCAGTTTGAACGGCTTGGAGCCGGGCGCGAGCAGGCTCGCCACGGCGCGCAGGTCATCGAGGCGCGCAATGATTTCGGGCACGGTGACCGGGCATTCCACGATGTCGATGATCTCGTGGCTCTGGTGGCGGTTGAAGCCGAGCAGCACGCCCTTCTCCGTCTTGCGCGCGGCGAAGACGGCGCGGCGGCGCGTGCGCGGGGCGCAGGCCACCAGCGGGTCGAGTTCGATGTCGATCCCCCTGCCCTTCAAGGCGGCGGCTACCAATTCGCGCTTCCACAGGCGGTAGGGTTCGTCCTGCCAGTGCTGCAACGCACAGCCGCCGCAGGCCTCGAAATGCTCGCAGGCCGGATCCTGCCGTTCGGGCGAGGCTTCCAGAAGCGCGATCAGCGTGGCGCGGTTTTTGTCGCGCGCGACGTTGGCCACCTCGCCCGGCAGGGTGAAGGGCACGAAGACCTGACCGTCGGGAAGATTCGCGACGCCGTCGCCGCCCGCGCCCATGGCGCGGATAGTTACCTGTGTCGTCATGCGTCTTTCTTTCCCGCCAGAAGATATTCACGATTGCCGTCGCCGCCCTCGATGGGCGACGGGCAAAGGCCGAGCCCGCGCCAGCCGGGCTGCGCTTCGAGCCAGATTTTCAGTTCTCCGGCGATGCGCTCGCCGTCCGCCGGATCGCGCAGCAGGCCGCCCTTGCCGATGGCCTCGCGCCCCGCCTCGAATTGCGGCTTGACCAGAAGCGCGCAGATAGCGCCTTTTTCCGCAAAGGCCAAGGCCGGCGGCAGCGCAAGCTTCAGCGAAATGAAGCTGACGTCCGAAACCACGCAGTCGATGGCGCGCCCGTCGAGATGGGCGGGCTCCAGCGCGCGGGCGTTGACGCCCTCCTTGTTGGTGACGCGGGAATCGGCGCGCAGGCTGTCGTGAAGCTGATCGTGGCCGACGTCGATGGCGATGACATGCGCAGCGCCGCGCTCCAGCAGCACCTGCGTGAAGCCGCCGGTCGACGCGCCGATGTCGAGCGCCGTGCGGCTCGTCACCTCGAGGCCGAAATGGTCGAGCGCCGCGATCAGCTTCAGCGCCGCGCGCGAGACATAGGCGCTCGCAGGGTCGTCCACGGCGATGGCCGCATTGCGCGCGACCGTCTGGCCGGGCTTGGTGATCGGCTTGCCGTCCACCGTCACCGTGCCGCGCGCGATGGCGTCGCGGGCGCGCGAGCGCGTGGCGAACAGGCCGCGCTCGACCAGCAACTGGTCGAGGCGCGGGCTCTTGTCGGCGGCGTCGGTCATGCGCGGAAGGGCGCGGCGATTTCCTCGCGGCCCAGGGCCGTGAAGACCGTATGCACGATGCCGGCACGGTCGAGGCCGGCGGCGGCGTACATGGCTTCCGGCTTGGCGTGGTCCTGATAGGCGTCGGGCAAGGTCAGCGCGCGCACCTTGAGGCCGCGATCCAGAAGCCCATCGGTGGCGAGGAATTGCAGCACATGGCTGGCGAAGCCGCCGACGGCCCCCTCCTCCACCGTCACCAGCACCTCGTGCTCGCGCGCGAGGCGGCGGATCAGGTCATGGTCGAGCGGCTTGGCGAAACGCGCGTCGGCGACCGTGGTGGAAAGGCCCGCCGCGCCCAGTTCTTCCGCCGCGGCGAGGCATTCCTGCAAGCGCGTGCCGAAGGACAAGAGCGCCACCTTGGTTCCCTCGCGGACGACGCGGCCCTTGCCGATTTCGAGCGGCAGGCCCCGCTCCGGCAGGTCGACGCCGACGCCGTCGCCGCGCGGATAGCGGAAGGAGATCGGGCCTCCGTCGTAATCGGCGGCGGTGCGCACCATATGGCGCAGTTCCGCCTCGTCGGCGGCGGCCATCACCACGAAGCCCGGCAAGGCGGCGAGAAAGCCGGTGTCGAAGGAGCCGGCATGGGTCGGCCCGTCCGCGCCGACAAGCCCGGCGCGGTCGATGGGAAAACGCACGGGCAGGTTCTGGATCGACACGTCATGCACGACCTGATCGTAGCCGCGTTGCAGGAAGGTCGAATAGATGGCGCAGAACGGCTTGAAGCCTTCGCTGGCCAAGCCGGCCGCGAAGGTGACGGCGTGCTGCTCGGCGATGCCGACGTCGAAGACGCGTTTCGGAAACACCTCACCGAACAGGTCCAGCCCCGTGCCCGAGGGCATGGCGGCGGTGACGGCCACGATCCTGTCGTCGTGGCGGGCCTCTTCGATGAGGCTCATGGCGAAGATCTTGGTGTAGCTCGGCGCGTTGGCCGGCGGCTTGGCCTGCTTGCCGGTGATGACGTCGAACTTGTTGACGCCGTGATATTTGTCGGCGGCGGCCTCGGCGGGCGCGTAGCCCTTGCCCTTCTGCGTCACCACATGGATCAGCACCGGGCCTTCCTCCGTGTCGCGCACGTTCTTGAGGATCGGCAGCAGGTGGTCGAGATTGTGCCCGTCGATGGGGCCGACATAATAGAAGCCCAACTCCTCGAACATGGTGCCGCCGGTGAAGAAGCCGCGCGCATATTCCTCCGACTTGCGCGCCTTGTCCTGAAGGAACTTGGGCAGCTTCTTCGCAAGCTGCTTGGCCGCCTCGCGCATGGTGCGGTAGGTGCGGCCCGAAACCAGCCGCGCCAGATAGGCGCTCATCGCGCCGGTGGGTGGCGCGATGGACATGTCGTTGTCGTTGAGGATGACGATCAGCCGCGCGTCGAGCGCGCCGGCGTTGTTCATCGCCTCATAGGCCATGCCCGCCGACATGGAGCCGTCGCCGATGACGGCGATGACGTTGCGCTTCACGCCGGCGAGATCACTCGCCACCGCCATGCCGAGGCCGGCGGAAATCGAGGTCGAGGAATGCGCCGCGCCGAAGGGGTCGTATTCGCTTTCGGCCCGCTTGGTGAAGCCGGACAGGCCGCCCTCCTGCCGCAGCGTGCGGATGCGGTCGCGGCGGCCGGTCAATATCTTGTGCGGATAGGCCTGATGGCCGACATCCCAGATGATGCGGTCGTGCGGCGTGTCGAAGACGTGGTGCAGCGCCACGGTCAGCTCGACCACGCCCAGCCCCGCGCCCAGATGCCCGCCGGTGACGGAGACGGCGTCGATCAGCTCGGCGCGCAGCTCCGTCGCCAGTTGCGGCAGGTCCGCCTCCGGCAGGGCGCGCAGGCGGTCCGGCGTCGGGGCCTTGTCGAGCAGCGGTGTGACGGGTCGGGACATGCGTTACCCTATCTGTTGGTTGGGGCTTTCCATAGGCCCTACAGCAAACCGGCGGGCGAGATCAAGCACAGCCGGAATAGAGGCTCATTCGGGCAAGGGTATGAATTCGCTTTCGTCGCCCGGCACGATGTCGAAACGGCCCGTGCGCCATTCCTCCTTCGCCTGCTCGATGCGCTCCTTGGAGGAGGAGACGAAATTCCACCAGACATAGCGCTTCGAGCCCAGCGCCGCGCCGCCGAACAGCATGACATGCGCGCCCTCTGGCCCGGCCTCGACCACGATCTCGTCGCCGGCGCGGAAGGCGAGCAGCCGGTCGGGCGGGAAGACGTCACCGCCGATCCCCACATGGCCAGTCAGCGTGTAGATGGCGCGCTCCTCGGTGGTCGCCGGTATCTGGAAGCGGCCGCCGGGGCGGATGCGGATGTCGGCGTAGAGCGTCTCGGCGTGCTGGACCACCGGCGCAGCGAGGCCGTGCATGGCGCCGATGATGAGGCGGCCTGAGAAATCGCGGTCCTCCATAGCGGGCAGGTCGGGCGCGTTGGTGTGGTGGAAGGCAGGCGCGATCTCCTCCAGCGCGTCGGGCAGCGCCAGCCAGGTCTGCACGCCGGAGATCGGCAGCGGCCCGCCGCGCTCCTCCTCCGGCGAGCGCTCGGAATGAACGATGCCGCGCCCGGCCGTCATCAGGTTCACGTCGCCGGGGCGGATAACCATTTCCGTGCCGAGGCTGTCGCGGTGGCGGATATGGCCGTCGAACAGGTAGGTGACGGTGGAAAGGCCGATATGCGGATGCGGGCGCACGTCGAGCGCGTCGCCGGCGCGCAGGATCGCCGGCCCCATGCGGTCGAAGAAGATGAAGGGCCCGACCAGCCGCCGTTTCACGGTCGGCAGGGCGCGATGCACCTCCAGCCCGCCTATGTCGCTCGTGCGCGGGATCACGAGCGTCTCGACGGCGTCGACCGAGGTCTTGTCGCCCAGCACCGGATCGGGACAGGGAAAGAAGCTCATCAACCATGCTCCGAACGGGTGAGAGACAAAGGATGACAGACCGGCGGGACCGGAACCCGGAAAGAGGCTCACGGCTCGTCGTCGAACAGCAAGACGCCGGCGGCTCTGGCCGCCGGCGCGATAAACGGGTCGATCGGCCGGTCAGCGGCCGGATCAGTGACCTTGCAGCAGCTTCGAGATCGAGCTTGTATCCGGCACCTGACCGTTGGCGGTCAGCTTATCGATAACGCCCGGAAGCGCCTGCGAAAGCTGGTTGAGCAGTTCGTTCTGGCCGATGCCGGCATGCTGGGCAAGCTGGTTCAGCGTGTCCGGGCCGAGCGCCTCGCCGAGCTGGCCCGGATCGATGGGATGATTGTTGCCCTGCCCGACCCAGGAATCCACCTTGTCGCCGAGACCGGCCTGACGAAGCTGGTCGAGCAGACCGCCAAGGCCGCCGCCGAGCGGACCCGGCGCAGGCGCGGCATTGCTGGCGGCGGCGCCGCCAAGCAGACCGCCGAGGCCGCCGAGAAGGCCGCCAAGCAGACCGCCTCCGCCCGAAGACTGCGGCTGTTGCTGCGGCGCGGCGGCGTCGTCGTCGTGACTGTGGCCCGAAAGCATCTTGCCGACCAGAAGCGCGCCGAGCGCGATCATCACCGGCTTGGCAAGGCTGCCGCCGGGGATCGGTGAACTGGAATTGTCATCACTGGCCATGGATTCACTTCTCCCTGTTATCCGTTAACAACGCCGGACACCGTGTCATACGTCATCCACTTTAAAGTAGAGCGGCATGGCGGCGTTGCAAGCATTATACCTTGCCAAAGCAGGGACAGTATGAAAATTTTTGCGGGCGGGTCAGATTCCTCGCTCGCTTCAGGAGATATGAGATGTCCGTCATAAGCTGGATCATACTCGGCCTCATCGCAGGCTTCATCGGCAGCAAGATCGTCAACAAGAGCGGCGAGGGCTTTTTCCTCGACGTCGCCTTGGGCATTGTCGGCGCGATCGTCGGCGGCGTCATCTCGTCCAAACTCTTCGGACGCGGTGTTACCGGCGCCTTCGATCCAGTCAGCATCATCATCGCCATCATCGGCGCGATCATCGTGCTCTGGATCTATTACGCCATCACCGGCAAACGCCGGATCGGCTGAACGCCGCTCCCTACACCGGCGGTCTTCCTGAATTTGGCATTCGCTCGTCGCCCGATGTCGAATGGTGTGTAAATGTCAAATTCGTTCCACCGGGCTTCGGAACCGGGCGGTCACGACCGTCCGGTAATTTTGTGTGGACATATGCATTTCATCGAACCCTATATCACCGCCTATGGCGCGCTGGCTCTGTTCGTCATCATCTATTTCGAGGCATTCGGTGGACCGCTGCCCGGTGAAAGCGCGCTGATCGCAAGCTCACTGCTGGCGCTGCACGGCACGCTCAATATCGAGACGGTGCTGCTCGCCGTCTTCGCGGGCGCGGTTCTGGGCGACTGCACGGGCTACGCCATCGGGCGCTTCGGCGGGCGCAGGTTATTGCTGCGCTACGGCTATCTGGTGAAGCTGACGCCGGAACTGCTGGAAAAATTCGAGAAACTGTTCGACACGAAAGGCTTCTATGTCGTCATCACGGCGCGGTTCTTCATCCTGCTGCGCCAGTTGAACGGCATCGTCGCCGGCTCGATGCGGATGAACATCGTCCATTTCCTGACCGCCAATGTCATCGGGGCTGCGGCGTGGACGCTGCTCTGGGGCTTCGGCCCCTATCTCTTGAGCGGCGTACTGGCGCCCTATGCCGCGCACCTGAAGGCGTTGCTGTAAAGCCTATTCTGGATCGAGCGGCTCGGTGCCGGCGGGCTGGCCGTCGCGGCCGAGCCTGATCTTCTCCACCTTGTCCTCGGCGGATTTCAACAGCGCGTCGCAATGCTTCTTCAGCGCCTCGCCGCGCTCGTAGATGCGGATGGATTCCTCCAGCGGCACGTCGCCGCGCTCCAGATCGTCGACGATCTTCTCAAGCTGCTTCAGCGCATCCTCGAAGCTCAGACCCGAAATCTGGGCCGCAATATCGGCCCCAATAACGGCCTTGGACGGTTCGCTCATGTGATTCATCCTTTCAACAGCCGTCTCATATGCGCGGCAGCCGAGCGCGACAAGCCCGCAAGATCATATCCGCCTTCCAGAACGCTCACCAGCCGGTGGTCGCAGAAGCGCTCCGCCCGCTGCATGAGCCTGCCCGTCGCCCAGTCGAAATCGCTTTCGTCGAGTTCCAGCCCGCCGAGCGGATCGAGATAATGCCCGTCGAAGCCAGCGGAAACGAGGATCAGGTCGGGGCCGAAGGCATCCAGCGCCGGCAGGATGCGGGTGGTGAACGCCTCGCGGAATTCGGCGCCGCCCGCGCCTTGCGACAGCGGTGCATTGACAATGTTTCCGACGCCGGTCTCGTCCCTGCTGCCGGTGCCGGGATAGAACGGCGACTGGTGCGTGGAGCAGAACAGCACGTTCGGGTCGTCCCTGAAGATGTCCTGCGTGCCGTTGCCGTGATGCACGTCCCAATCGACGATGGCGACACGCTCCGCTCCATGGGCCGCCCGCGCATGGCGGGCGGCGATGGCCACCGTGTTGAACAGGCAGAAGCCCATGGCCCGCTCGCGTTCGGCATGGTGGCCGGGCGGCCGGGCGGCGACGAAACCGTTGCCGGCCTTGCCCGCGAACACGTCGTCCACCGCGGCAATCGCGCCGCCGATGGCGGTCAGCGCCGCTTCCATGCTCTTGGGGCCGGCGAAGGTGTCGTCCTCGATCTGCACGACGGGCTGCGGGCCATCCTCCTCCCCTTCCGGGTCCGGCATGGCGGCACGAACCGTGTCGAGATGGCGCTCCGTATGGGCGAGCAGCACGGCGTCCTCGCCCGCCCGCGTCGCCTCCACGCGGTCGAGCCGGTAGAAATCCGGCCCCTCAAGCTCGCACATCAGGGCGCGCAGCCGGTCGGGCCGCTCCGGGTGGCCGGGCGGGGTGCGGTGCTCCAGAAACACATCGTGCGTATAAAGCCGGGTCGTCATGCCGCGATCATAGCATCTTTCGACGAGGCCCGCCCGTGTTCTTCGGTTCAGACACGGCCTGTCTGGCCGCGGTGGCGCAGATAATGGTCGGCGATGGCGCAGGCGACCATGGCCTCGCCGATGGGCACGGCACGGATGCCGACGCAGGGGTCGTGGCGGCCCTTGGTCATCACATCCACCTCGTTGCCGTCCCTGTCGACCGAACGGCGCGGCGTCAGGATGGACGAGGTCGGCTTGACCGCGAAGCGCGCCACCACCGGCGCGCCGGTGGCGATGCCGCCGAGGATGCCGCCGGCATGGTTGGAAAGGAAGAAGGGCTTGCCGTCGTTGCCCATGCGCATCTCGTCGGCATTTTCCTCGCCGGTGAGGCGGGCGGCCTCGAAGCCGTTGCCGATCTCCACGCCCTTGACGGCGTTGATCGACATCAGGAGGCTGGCGATATCCTGATCGAGCTTGGCATAGATCGGGGCGCCGATGCCCGCGGGCACGCCTTCCGCCACGATCTCCACCACCGCGCCGACCGAGGAGCCGGCCTTGCGGATGCCGTCGAGATAGCTGGCGAAAACCTCCACCGAACCCGCATCGGGGCAGAAGAAGGGGTTGTTGTCCACTTCCGCCCAGTTCCAGCGGCTGCGGTCGATGTCATGCACGCCGATCGCGACCAGCGCGCCGCGTACCTCCAGCCCCGGCACGACCTTGCGCGCGATGGCGCCCGCGGCGACGCGCGCCGCCGTCTCGCGCGCCGAGGAGCGCCCGCCGCCGCGATAGTCGCGGATGCCGTATTTGACGTCATAGGTGTAATCGGCATGGCCGGGCCGGTATTGCCGGGCGATCTCGCCGTAATCCTTGGAACGCTGGTCGGTGTTCTCGATCATCATCGAGATCGGCGTGCCGGTGGTGGTCATGGTCACGCCGTCGTCGCCGAGGAGAACGCCTGATAGCACGCGCACCTGATCCGGTTCGCGGCGCTGGGTGGTGTATTTCGACTGGCCGGGCCTGCGCTTGTCCAGATAGGCCTGGATTTCGGCTTCGGTGAAGGTGATGCCGGGGGGGCAGCCGTCCACGACGCAGCCGAGCGCGAGCCCATGGCTTTCGCCCCATGTGGTGACGCGGAACAGATGACCGAAACTGTTGTGAGACATGAAGCGAAGCCCGATTGATCCGGAGGGGGTTTTATTGCGGTTTTCGGCTGCGGTCAAACGGAAGGCGAAGGCCGGGCCGCAAAGGCTCGCAAAGGACGTGAAATCTCCCCCAGACCGCCTTGATCCGGAACTTTTTTTGACACATTCGGCCGGCTAAATCCTGGGTATGGAAGGCGCGGCACACGCCCCTTCGGAAAATCGTTTTCCCGACATGTCGTGTCGGTCAGACGGCCCCATGCGGGGCCATGTAACAGGAGCGTAAAGGATGCATTATCTGGTCGGACTGATCCTCATCGTCGCCTCGCTCTTTTCGACCGTGGCGCTGGCCGATGATGCCGAAGGCAATATCTCCGGCATAGACAGGGACAACGACACCATTACGCTCGATGACGGCAATATCTACAAGCTGCCCCAAACTTTCGATCACAGCGTCCTCGCCCATGGCATGAAGGTCTCGCTGATCTACGATCTGGTGAACAACACCCGCGTCGTCACCGACATCCAGAGAGCGGTGTAATCGGCAGTCGATCATAAACGGAATATCGCGGAGCGGCTGAAAAGCCGCTCTTTCTCTTTGTTTTTACGCATTATCCTACGTGTCGAAGCAGGATCGGAAATCAGTCCAGTGGACTCATTTCCCTGCGGAGGCGCTTCGCACTTTCGCTGGAAATGCTTTACACCCACTCCAGCTTGCCGTCGCGGAACCTGAGAAGCCTGTCCTGCGGAATGGAAAGGTGAGAGGCGGCATCGCCGTCCAGCCCGCCATAGAGGTAGAAGACCGCGCGGATGAAGCCGCCATGCGTCACGCAGACGGTCGGCTGCTCCACCGCATCCACCCAGGCCCCGACGCGGCGCGACAGCATCATGTAGCTTTCCGCATGGGCGCCGGGCGGCACGAAGTTCCACTTGTCGCGGGCACGCGCTTCGAGAAGCTCCGGGTGAGCGGCGGCGATATCGGACTCCATGAGGCCCTGCCAGTCGCCGAAATTGACTTCCATCAATTGCCGGTCGGTACGGTAGTCGTAGGGATCCAGCCCCATCCGCCGGCGGATGCGCTCCATCGTCTCGCGGGTGCGGCGTAGCGGGCTTGCCACGAAATCGAAGCCCGCCCCGTCGCCGATAAGCCGCTTCAGCATGTCGCCGTTGCGGTCGGCCTGCACCCGGCCGCGATCGTTGATGTCGACGTCGAGCTGGCCCTGAATGCGCTGCAGGACATTCCAGTCCGTCTCGCCATGACGCGAAAAATAGATGAGTGCCCGAACCACCGCCGCTTGATCCCCGGATTAGAGCATCGGTCCGAAAAGTGGAATCCGGTTTTCGGAAAATCCGATGCTCAAACAAAAAGATAGAACGTCGCAATGCGCCTGATAAGGCGCACGACGATCTAGTCCTTGACGACCGAAATATCCGGCGCGTCGACGGCCTTCATGCCGATGACGTGATAGCCGCTGTCGGCGTGATGCACCTCGCCTGTGACCGAGCGCGAGAGGTCGGAGAGGAAATAGAGGCCGACGTCGCCCACTTCCTCGATGGTGACGGTGCGGCGCAGCGGCGCGTTATATTCGTTCCACTTGAGGATATAGCGGAAATCGCCGATGCCGGAGGCGGCCAGCGTCTTGATCGGGCCGGCGGAAATGGCGTTGACGCGGATGTTCTGCGGGCCGAGATCGACAGCGAGATATTTCACGCTTGCTTCGAGAGCGGCCTTGGCCACACCCATGACGTTATAGTTCGGCATCACCTTTTCGGCGCCGTAATAGGTCAGCGTCAGGATGGAGCCGCCATCCGTCATCAGCTTTTCCGCGCGGCGGGCGAGCGCCGTCAGCGAATAGACCGAGATCAGCATGGTGTTGGAGAAATTGGCCTCCGACGTGTCGACATAGCGCCCGGTCAGCTCGTCCTTGTCGGAAAAACCGATGGCATGCACGAGGAAGTCCAGCTTGCCCCATTTCTTCTCGACGGTCTCGAAAACCGCATCCATGCTCGCAGCGTCGGCCACGTCGCAATGCCCGGCAACGAACGCGCCCAGCTCTTCCGCCAGCGGCTCCACGCGTTTCTTCAGCGCGTCGCCCTGATAGGTGAAAGCAAGCTCTGCACCAGCTTCACGGGCGGCCTTCGCGATGCCCCAGGCGATGGAACGGTTGTTCGCAACGCCCAGAATCAATCCGCGCTTGCCCTGCAACAAACCAGACTGTGCGGTCATTAACGGTCCTCATTGCAAATGATGTTCTTCCTGCCCTATCGCACAGGCTCAGGCTTGCATCAAGCAATCGCGTATAAAAAGCGGGGTATTGTTGCCTTCCCTGCCGGAAGGAACAACACCCCGCGCTTCACTTTTAGTTGTCTGCCCCGGTGGTCCCGCGAAATGGGACGCCGGCTCAGATCCCCTTGCGCTTGCGGAAAAACTCCTCCAGCGCGGGGTCTCCCGCTTCCGGCAGCATGATGCGGACATGCACATAGAGATCGCCGCGCCCGCCGGCCTTCAGCGGCAGGCCCTTTTCTTTCAGCCGCAGGACCTTGTCGGAACTGGACCATGCCGGAATCTTCACCGCGATGCGCCCGTCCAGCGCTTCCACCTCCTGCCTGCCGCCGAGAACGGCGTCCGCCACATCGACCGGCAGGTCGACATGCACGTCGCGCCCTTCGAGACGGAAGCGCGGATGCGGCTTGAAGCGGATGGTCACCAGCGCGTCGCCGGGCGTTCCGCCCAGCATCGGCTCGCCCTGCCCTTTCAGGCGGATGGTCTGGCCGTCCTCGACATATTTCGGCAGCTTGATGTTGAGATGCTTGCCGTTGGGGAAGATCGCCTCGACCTTTTCGGCACCCGCCGCCTGCGCCAGCGTGACCTCGATGGAAGCCGCGAGATCGGCACCCTTGGCGGGACCGCGCTGGCGCCCCGCGCCGCGCCCGCCGCCGCCCATTCCGCCGAAAGCGCCGCCGAAAATATCGTGCAGGATATCTTCCGCGCCCGCGCCGCCGAAACCGCCCTGCTGGAAGCCGCCGGGGCCGCCGCGGAACTCGAAATGATGGGCGCCGCCGCCGCCCTGCTGGCGGAAGCCGGCGAAGGGGTCGCCATGGGCGCCTTCGAAACCCTGACCGCCGGCGAAGCCCTGAAACACGGGCTTGCCCTCGGCGTCGATCTCGCCGCGGTCGAACTGCGCCCGCTTTTCCTTGTCGCCGACGATCTCGTAGGCCTGATTGATTTCCGCGAAGTGTTCCTTCGCCTTCGGATCGTCCTTGTTCTGATCCGGGTGGTGCTTCTTGGCCAGCTTGCGAAAAGCCGATTTGATTTCCTCGGGCTTCGCCGTTTTGGCGACGCCCAGCACGCTATAGGGATCGCGCATATAATTCCTCTTTCAGGAAGATCGGCCCGCAGGCCGTCCCCGCAGACCGTCAATGACTGGATTCGTTGATCTTTATATGCGCATGCTACCGCAAAAGTTCCAGTATGGGACTGTTCTTTTCAGAGCGGGGCGAAGGAGGTCAGCGTCCACTGGCCGCCGGGCTGCATGCAGGTCTCGCCGCGATAGATGGAGACGCCGTCGAAAGCCTCGCGCGAGGTCTGGAACCGGCGGCAAAGCTGGTTGTTGCTGTCGGTCTGGGAGATCGACGTGATCGTGCCCTGACTGCCGGTGCTGGCATTGGACCACGGCACCGGCTTCTTGCCCCATTGGGTGAAATCGAGCGCGGAGACGATGCTCTTGATGGTGGACTGGTCGGAGAGCTTGCCGGCATCCGCCTCCGCCGGCTTGTCCTGCTTCACCGAACCGGTGATGGTGGACGTATCCGGCGCGGCCTTGTCGATGCTGAAGCCGCCCATGGCGCAGCCGCAGAGCGAAAGCATGGCCAGACCGGCAACCGTTCCACGCAGAAGCGCGACCCGGCGGGAGGCAGGCTGACACTGTTTCTCACGGCGCAGATTTCCGGCAGGCAAGGCTCGTCCCTTGATTGTTGCAGCGATATCACGCCAACGGTTTTTCGCGTCGACTGCGGGAATTATGTCGAGCCTGCGTTAACAAGCAGTGAGCCGGCAAGGTAAACAAATCACTATCCGCATACAACGCCGGGAGCCGCACTTTTTCCGGCGATTGCGACAAAAATGCGTATTCTCCACCCGCCGCCTTTCCGCGCCCGCGCATGGGACGGAACTTCATGAAAAAAGCTTGGGAATCAATCACCCGGCCTTTTTAACCGGCGACGGGCTGCGGCGGCGTTTCCCGGCCGGCGATCTGCGAATCACGGGTGGCATAGCCGTCACGGCCTGCCTGCTTGACCTTGTAGAGCGCCCTGTCGGCCTGCGCCATCATATCGGGCTGCTTTCCCGCTTCCTGTCCGGTCCGGCATGCTATGCCGATGCTGACCGTCATCCGCAGACGTTCGTCGCCGGCATACAGCGGCGCCTGACGGATCGCAGCCACCATCTCGCGCGCCGCCGCAATCGCCTCGGCCTCGTCCGCCGCCGACAAAAGGGCGCAGAATTCGTCGCCGCCGGTGCGCGCCAGCACCGCCTCCGCCTTGAGGACGGAACCGGCGACCCGCGCGAAATGGGCCAGCCCCCGGTCGCCGACCGCGTGGCCATGGGTATCGTTCATCCACTTGAACCGGTCGACATCGATCAGCAGCACCGCATAGGGCGCGCCGCCCCGCGAGAAGGCCTGCTCGGCCATGTTCAGCCGGTACAGGAAATGCCGCCGGTTGGGCAGGCCGGTCAGGTCGTCGGTTTCCGCGACCTTGACCATCTCGCCGTGACGGCGGTTCATGGCCATGACGATGAAGCCGATATTCCAGACCATGCCGCTATAGACGACGCAGACGAGCGCATAGCTTTCGATCGAGAAATAAAGCTCCTGATCGAACTCGCCCTCCCATGCGGCGATGTTCAGCGCCGTTTCGACCGCATGGCCGGCGATGCCGAGCGCCAGCGCCGCCACGGCGATGCCGCCGCCAAGACCGAGAGCCTTGCGCTTCAGCAGATGAAACACGATCATGGCCATGGGAACGGACTGGCCGACCGCATAGACGATATTGCGCCCCTGCCAGCTTCCGTGGAACGCGGCCATGCAGGCAAAAGCGACAAGCGTGACCAGCGCGGCGGTCAGCCAGCCCTCCTTCTCGCCATAGAAGGCGCGCAGCCCTACCCATGCCAGACAGAATCCGTAAACGACGAATGCATTGCCGATGACGGCGGGCCAGAACGCGCCCTCATTGCCCTGGAGCGACAGCACGATGCCACCCACCAGCGTCAGCGCGATCGAGGTAAGCCATATACGCGGCGGCCTGTATTCCCGATAGGAAGCCACGACCGCCGCCCAGAGGATACAACCTGTCAGGGAATTCAGGAAGATAACGATATAAAGCGTCAGGAAATCGAGCTTCGGCATGGTATATCCCCGGTTGCAAAGGCCCCTACAGGAAGTAGCCCGCCAAGTAAAGCACGCTGACGGGAGGGGCATGGACAAAACAGGCGAGATGGAAGATGCTCGATTCCTTCCCGCAACAGGTTCCCGAAGCATCCCGACATGACACATGCAGACGACGATTTCACCGAGGCCGCCGAGCCGTTCCGGCTGTTCGCGCAATGGCTGGACGACGCCGCGAAAAGCGAGCCGAACGATCCCAATGCCGTGGCGCTCGCCACCGTCGATCCCGACGGCCTGCCCGATGTGCGCATGGTGCTTCTGAAGGATTTCGACGAACAGGGCTTCGTCTTCTACACCAATTACGAGAGCACGAAGGGCCGCGAGATATTGTCGTCGCACAAGGCGGCGATGTGCTTCCACTGGAAGACGCTGCGGCGGCAGGTGCGCGTGCGCGGGCCGGTGGAGAGCGTGAGCGATGCAGAGGCCGACGCCTATTACGCCTCGCGTCCGCGCGGCAGCCGCATCGGCGCATGGGCGTCGAAGCAGTCCCGGCCGCTGGAAAGCCGCTTCGCGCTGGAGAAGGCGGTGGCCGAATATACGGCCAGATATGCCATCGGCGACATTCCGCGCCCGCCCCACTGGTCGGGCTTCCGCATCCGGCCGGTCTCGATCGAGTTCTGGCACGACCGCCCGTTCCGCCTGCATGACCGGGTGCTGTTCACGCGGGCCGCGCCGGAGGGCGACTGGGGCAAGGAACGGCTCTATCCGTAATTAAACCAGCGGCTTCACCGCGTCCCACAGGCTGCCCAGCACGAGGCCGAGGAAGATCAGCCAGCCGACGATGTTGTTGGACTTGAACAGGCGCAGGCACTGCTCGGGATTGTCGATGTCGAGCACCACGATCTGGCGGTAGAGATGCACGCCCGCCGCCAGCAGCCCGGCCAATGCAGGCATGGGCACGTCGGCGGTGGCGAAGGCGGCGGCGAAGCAGCCGATCATGCCGCCATAAAGCGCGATCAGCGCGTTCTTCGTATGCCGGCCGAACAGGAGCGCGGTGGAGCGCACGCCGACCAGCGCGTCGTCCTCCTTGTCCTGATGGGCGTAGATCGTGTCATAGCCGATGGTCCAGAGGATCGAGCCGATATAGAGCAGCACCGGCGCCAGATCGAGCGAACCGCGCGCGGCCGCCCAGCCCATCAGCGCGCCCCACGAGAAGGCCAGCCCCAGCACCAGCTGCGGCCAGTCGGTGATGCGCTTCATGAAGGGATAGGCCGCGACGATGACGAGCGAGAATATGCCCAGCCCGACCGTGAACCAGTTGAATTGCAGCAGCACCGCCAGCCCGATCAGGGCCTGAATCAGGATGAAGATTTTCGCCTGCTTGCGCGTTACCTGCCCGGAAGGCAGCGGGCGCGAGCGGGTGCGGTCCACCTTGTCGTCGATCTCCTGATCGACGAGATCGTTATAGGTGCAGCCGGCGCCGCGCATGGCGACCGCGCCGACGAAGAACAGGACGAGATGCCAGATCGAGGGCAGGACAGCCCATGCGCCCTCTCCGGACCTGGCTCCGGCGCCCGCCACCAGCGCCGTCGACCACCAGCACGGCCACAGCAGCAATTGCCAGCCGATGGGCCGGTCCCAGCGCGCGAGCTGCGCATAGGGCCAGAGCGACGGCGGCAGCAGCCGGTACACCCAATGGCCGGACGGCGCGTCTTTGACGCGACCTTGTGCATTGCGCGACTGAATCGTTCCGTGTAGTTCCGGCTGTGGCATGGTTTTTCCCTGCTATGATACCCTTCACTACAATCCCGACAAGAGCGGAGCAAGGCATGAAAGTCCTGTTGATCGGTTCCGGCGGACGCGAACACGCATTGGCGTGGAAACTGGCGGCTTCTCCCCTGCTGACCGAACTCTATTGCGCGCCCGGCAATCCCGGCATCGCGGAGGCGGCGGAACCGGTGCGCCTCGACGTGGAGGACCATGGCGCGGTGATCGCCTTCTGCAAGGAAAAGGGCATCGATCTGGTCGTCGTCGGACCCGAGGCGCCGCTGGTGGCGGGGCTTTCCGACGATCTGCGCGCGGCCGGTATCCGCGTGTTCGGGCCGTCGAAGACTGCGGCGCAGCTCGAAGGCTCCAAGGGCTTCACCAAGGATCTCTGCGCGCGCTTCAACATTCCGACAGGCAGCTATGGCCGCTTCAACAATGCGCCCAAGGCCAAGGCCTATGTCCGCCAGATGGGCGCGCCCATCGTGGTCAAGGCCGACGGGCTCGCTGCCGGCAAGGGCGTGGTGGTGGCGATGACGCTGGACGACGCGCTCGACGCCGTCGACGCCTGTTTCGAGGGCGCGTTCGGCTCGGCTGGCGCGGAAGTGGTGGTGGAGGAATTCCTCGACGGCGAGGAAGCGAGCTTCTTCTGCATCTGCGACGGTAAAACGGCGCTGCCACTCGGCTCCGCGCAGGACCACAAGCGCGTCGGCGACGGCGATACGGGGCCGAACACCGGCGGCATGGGCGCCTATGCCCCCGCCCCGGTGATGACGCCCGAAATGGTCGAACGCACCATGCGCGAACTGATCGAGCCGACCATGCGCGGCATGGCGGAGATCGGCGCGCCGTTTTCGGGTGTGCTGTTCGCCGGGCTGATGATCGGCAAGGACGGCCCGAAGCTGATCGAATACAACACCCGTTTCGGCGACCCGGAATGTCAGGTGCTGATGATGCGGCTCGAAAGCGACCTGCTGGAAGTGATCGACTCGGCCGTCGACGGCAGGCTGGATCAGGTCGAACTGCGCTGGAAGGACGATCCGGCGCTGACGGTGGTGATGGCCGCGCCGGGCTATCCGTCGAACGTGCAGAAGGGCAGCACGATTCGCGGTCTCGACCGGCTCGATGGCATCGAAGGCGTGAAGGTCTTCCATGCCGGCACGGCGGAGGAGGACGGCGCGATCGTCGCCAATGGCGGGCGCGTGCTCAACGTGACGGCCGTCGCCGGGACGGTGGCCGAGGCGCAGGCGAAAGCCTATGAGGCAGTGAGGATGATCGACTGGCCGGAAGGCTTCTACCGTTCCGACATCGGCTGGCGCGCGGTGGAACGGGAACAGAGCCGGGGCTGAACGTCCGCGCGCGGATCAGCCGCGCGGGGGATGCACACGGTTGCGGCCGGCCCTCTTGGCCTCGTAAAGCGCGTGGTCTGCGCGGCGCATCGTTTCATAGAGCGTCTCGCCGTCCACATTTTCAGCGACGCCGAAGCTGGCGGTTGGCCGCCATCGCGATTCGCCCACGTTGAAATCCAGAGCCAGCAGCCCCTCGCGCAGTTGCTGCGCATGATCGTGCGCGGCGGCGAGATCGGCATGCGGCAGGAAAGCCACGAATTCCTCGCCGCCCATACGCGCCGCAACCGCCGATTTCGGCAGCCGGCCTTTCATCAGCCGCCCGAAATCGGCGATGATCCGGTCACCGCCGTCATGGCCATAGGTGTCGTTGACCTGCTTGAAAAAATCCAGATCACTGATGATGATCGCGAAGGGCGTCGGCCGGCCGCCGGAAGCCAGAATGCGGCCGACACGGCGGTCGAAGCCGCGGCGGTTGAATATCTGTGACAGTTCGTCGATCTCCGACCGGGCGTTGGCGTCGCCGACGAGCCGCGACACGGTGATGAGCAGGAGCAACAGTCCCAGCGAGACCTCCACCATGAGGCCGGCCGAAAGCGAGAACAGCGTCAAGCCATTGCCGCTCTGGTCTTCCGGCCGCACGTCGAGACCAGGCCAGACGATCAGGAAAGCCCTGCTCACGAAATGCAGCACGCTGAAACAGACCATTACCATCAGAATCTTGTCCACCAGTCGCGGCATGCCGGAACGCCATATGACACGGACGGCGACAAGCTGGATCAGGCAGAGCGGAACCTGATAGAGGAAACGGTGCAGGAAGGCGGTGCGCGGAAGTTCGAATACCAGCAGGTTGCAGACGAGGCCCGCACAGAAAAGCGCCGCCAGAAGCCGCCATTCCGGCCGCTGCCGGTAGGTCTCGCACAGGCCGAGCACGATGAAGGTCAGCCCCGCCATCAGCGTGGCGAAGGACCCGAACAGGATCAGGCGCACGTTCCCGTCGTCCGGCAGCAGGTAGGCGAACAGAAGCACGACGGCAGCGCAGACGAAAGCCGCCATGAACCAGCGCGGCGCCTTGTGGTCGCGCTCCTGCATGGAGACAAAAGCAAATGTCAGGATGAAAAGGCAACTCACCGTCAGGTGAATCGTAAGAAAGATCGGAACAACGGTCATCAGGGAGAGCGCCTTGAGAATTTGCCTGTATTTGTAGCACTTCCTGAAAAACATTTGGTTAAATGCGGATCGTGGACGCCGCGCAAATGGTCGGGCACGATGTCGGAAAATATTGACGTTTACGTAATAAGCCGATAGCTCTTTATATGACGGTCCGGCGCCCGGCTTTCGGGGCGCGGCTCACGGCTTCAGGAGGAGAGACATGTATCGCGCGCCGGTTTCCGAAATTTCCCATACGCTGATGAAGGTCGCGGGGCTTGAAAAGGCGCTCGGCGAAAACCGCTTCCCCGACCTTGTCCCCGATCTCATCGACGCCATCCTGCATGAGGCCGGCAAGTTCGCCGCCGAGCGTATCGAGCCGCTGCGCGTGACCGGCGACAGGCAGGGCGCTGTCGTCAAGGACGGCGTCGTCACCACCACGCCGGGCTGGAAGGAGCTTTACCGCGACTGGATCGCCGGCGGCTGGAACGCGCTTACCGGCGCGCCGGACCATGGCGGACAGGGCCTGCCCACAATGCTGTCGGTGGCGGTGAGCGAGATGTGGAACTCCGGCTCACTCGCCTTCGCCATCGCGCCGACACTGACCATGGGCGCGGTCGAGGCGCTGGAACAGCACGCTTCGCGGGACCTGAAGGACACCTATCTCGCCAAGCTCGTTTCCGGCGAATGGATGGGCACGATGAACCTGACCGAGCCGCAGGCCGGTTCCGATCTCGGCGCGCTGCGCACCCGCGCCGAGCGCCGCGACGACGGCACCTACCGCATCTTCGGCCAGAAGATTTTCATCACCTATGGCGAACACGGCCTCACCGACAATATCGTGCATCTGGTGCTGGCACGCCTGCCCGACGCCCCGCCCGGCACCAGAGGGATTTCGCTGTTCCTCGTGCCGAAATTCCTCGTCAACGAGGACGGTTCCATCGGACGGCGCAACGACCTGTTCTGTTCCGGGCTCGAGCACAAGATGGGCATCCACGCCTCGCCCACCTGCACCATGATCTATGGCGACGGCTTCGTGCCGGGCGAGGAAAAGGGCGCGGTCGGCTGGCTG
This sequence comes from Rhizobiales bacterium 63-22, assembly GCA_001898995.1. GTDB lineage: Bacteria > Pseudomonadota > Alphaproteobacteria > Rhizobiales > Rhizobiaceae > Brucella. The sequence goes on from MKVZ01000004.1 coordinate 201,429, forward strand.
ATCGGCGAGGAGCATCGCGGCCTCGCCTGCATGTTCACCATGATGAACAATGCCCGCCTGCTGGTCGGCGTGCAGGGCGTCGGCGTGGCGGAGGCGGCTTACCAGCAGGCGCTGGCCTATGCGAAGGAACGCCGGCAGGGCCGCGCTGTCGGGGCGAACCCAAAGGACGGTATGAGCCCGATCGTCGAACACCCGGACGTGCAGCGCATGCTTCTGACCATGAAGGCGCTGACGCAGGTGGCCCGTTCGCTCACCTATATCTGTGCCCACGCCCTCGACATGAGCCGTGTGACGGAGGGCGAGGAAGCCCAACACTGGACCGACCGCGCCGGACTTTTGACGCCGCTCGCCAAGAGTTTCGCCACCGATGCCGGCGTGGATGTGGCCTCGCTCGGCGTGCAGGTGCATGGCGGCATGGGCTATATCGAGGAAACCGGCGCGGCGCAGCTTCTGCGCGACGCCCGTATCACGCCGATCTACGAAGGCACGAACGGCATTCAGGCCATCGACCTCGTGACGCGCAAGCTGCCGTTGGGCGACGGAAAGCACGTCATGGGCTTTCTGGCCGAATTGCAGGACGAGGCGGATAAGGCAACCGCCAGCAACCGCCCGGAACTGGGCGAAACCGGCGCGCGCCTCGCCAAGGCCATCGCGGAAGCGCGCGAAGCCACCGTCTGGCTGCAAAAGGCGCTCGCTGAAGGCCGTATGGAGGAAGCGCTGGCCGGGGCCACGCCGTACCAGCGCCTGCTGTCGCTGACCACGGGCGGGGCCTGTCTCGCCCGCGCGGCGCTGGCCGACGGCGATGCAGGCCGTGCCACGCTCTGCCGTTTCTTCGCGGAAAACATGCTGGCGGACGTGTCGGCGCTGAAGGATACGGTCATCGACGGCGCGGCGAGCCTTTCCGCCGCCCGCGCGGCGCTGGAGGCATGAACATGAGCGAGCATATCCTGATCGAACGCCGGGACGCTGTGCAGGTCATCCGGTTCAATCGCCCGGAAAAGAAGAACGCCATTACCCGCGCCATGTATGCCGCGATGGCAAAAGCCCTGAAGGACGGTGACGCGGACGATGCGGTGCGCGTCCATGTCTTTCTCGGAACGCCGGGCGCGTTCTCGGCGGGCAACGATATGCAGGATTTCATGGCCGCCGCATCCGGCGGCGACATGGGCCGGGACGTTCTCGACTTTCTCCACGCGCTTGCCGCCACGCAAAAGCCGGTGGTCTCCGGTGTCGACGGCCTTGCCATCGGCGTCGGCACCACGATCCATCTCCACTGCGACCTGACCTTCGCCACGGAGCGCTCGCTGTTCCGCACGCCCTTCACCGATCTGGGGCTGGTGCCGGAAGCGGCCTCCAGCCTGCTCGCCCCGCCGCTGATGGGGCGCCAGAAGGCTTTCGCGCTTCTGGCGCTCGGCCACGGCTTCACGGCGGAAGCAGCCCTTGAAGCCGGCATCGTCTACCGTGTCGTCGGCGAGGACGTGCTGGAAGCCGAAACGCTGAAGGCGGCGGAAGAGATCGCCGCCAAGCCGCCGCAGGCCATGCGGATCGCCCGTGCGCTGATGCGTCTGCCCGCCGAGCCGGTGGCCGACCGCATCGACCGCGAAGCGAAACTGTTCGGCGAGCGCCTCGGCACGGACGAGGCCCGGCAGGCGGTCATGGCGTTCCTGAACCGAAGAAAATAGACAGGGCGCAAGAAAAAACCCGGATGGTTTCCCATCCGGGCGGCTTTGCTGGAGGTCAGCCTGATAATTTAAGCTTCCACTGGAAGCCGGAAAGAAAAAGTTAACCACAATTTTCGGCAGGAACGTGGCCACACGGAAATTTGAAAGGCCCGGCCTTCCAGGGTTTCAGTTACGGGCGATGATTTCCTTGCCGGAGATGACGAGGCGCAGGCCGAGCGTGCCGGTCTTGCGGCGGGCGAGGAAGCGCGGCCGGCGGCGGCGCGGCTCCTGTCCCTGACGGCGCGCCTGCGGCTCGCCGGTGCGCACCGGGCCGGTGCTGCGATAAAGCTGACGGGCGACACCGTCTTCCTCCACGAGCATCATCGGCAGGTTGAAGGCGGCAGCCCATGCGCGCCAGTCGGCGGCGACATCGGCAAGATCGTGGGCAACCAGAAGCGGCACGGAAAGCTGCGGGTCTTCGTGCATCAGTTCCAGCGTGACGGTGATCTCGCCATATTCGTCCTCCACCGCGCGGGCCACGACCCCGGCGAAAGCATGGGCCGGCAGCGCGATGGACATGGGCAGGCCGCTCGACGGCAGCACCTGCCGGATGACCGCGCCGCGCTCGCTGATGGTGAAGGTCACGTCGCCATCGCCGTCCCGCGACGCATAGGTCACGACCTGAGGAAGGTGAAACGGATCGAGCCGCAGTTCACGGCCTGCCCAGACGGGCTTCAGTCCCTTGTTCATCATTTTTTCGACGCCTCTGTCTCTCATGAAGACCGGTTATCCCGACTTCTTTATTCCGGCTTTTCGCCTTCGTTGATTGAGAGAATAGGCGCGGTTCCTTACCAGCGGGCTTAACGGGTTCGGTTAAGTTTTTCCTGCCTTTTCCTTTGGTTAGCGGAATGCAACCGGGTGTAAGAAATCGGAAATCCCTGTGAAGAAGTGGTTACGAACGGATAGTGACAGCAACAGTCGCATTGCCGATGGATTTCAACCAAAGGTTTTGATAAAGCTCGCAACGGGGAGCAGAAGCAGCAGGCGCCGCGCCAGCCGGCGCGTCGGGGAGGATGAGCCGCCCCGACCCAGGCAAGGGCTTTGCTCTCTGTTCGGAGGTGATCCGATGTGGTTTATACCCATAAGGTTCACGCTTAGGATAAAGAAAACCCGCACCGGCTGGCGAGCCACAGTGCGGGTCTACATTCTTTAGCTTAAGCACACGGCGGCTGGAGTTCGCGCTTCAGCCGCCAATCCGAATATAATCTATCGGCCTCGCTCTTTCAACCGGCCGCCTCACAGCACCTTGCCGGGGTTCATGATCCCGGCGGGATCGAAGGCCGCCTTGATGCGCCGCATCAGGTCAAGCGCCGCGGGCGGCTTGAAGAAGGCAAGCTCCTCACGTTTCAACTGGCCGATGCCATGCTCTGCCGAGAAGGAACCATTATAGCGCATGACGATGCTGTGGACGCAATGGTTCATGTCGTGCCAGTAGGCGAGATAGGCCTCCTTGTCCATGCCGACGGGTTGCGACACGTTGAAATGCAGGTTGCCGTCGCCGATATGGCCGAAGCAGACCAGCCGCACACCGGGAACCATCGCCTCCACCGCCGTACCGGCCTCGCGAATGAAAGCGGGGATGGAAGCGACCGGCACGGAAACATCGTGCTTGATCGAGCCGCCCTCCGGCTTCTGCGCCCAGGACATTTCCTCGCGCATCTTCCAGAACATCTGTGCCTGCGCCACGCTTTCGGCGATGGCCGCGTCCTGAATGATATCGGCCTCGAAAGCCTCGCCCAGAATGGTTTCCAGCGTCGTGCGCGCATCCTCCTCCGAGCGGGACGAGGAAATGTCGATCAGCACATACCAGTCATGCGGGCTTTCCAGCGGATCGCGCACGCCCTGCACATGACGGATGGTGAATTCCACGCCGATGCGCGGCATAAGCTCGAAGCCGGTCAGCGACGGTCCGGCGTGCTCGCCGGCAAGCTGGAACAGGCGCAGCGCGTCTTCCGGGCTGCGCAGGCCGGCATAGGCGACGCCCTTGCCCTTCGGTTGCGGAAACAGCTTCAGGACCGCCGCCGTGATGACGCCGAGCGTGCCTTCCGCACCGATGAACAGGTCCTTGAGGTCGTAGCCGGTATTGTCCTTCTTGACGTAGCGCAGATCGTTCAAAATCTCGCCGGTCGGCAGCACCACTTCCAGACCGAGGCAAAGCTCGCGCATATTGCCATAGGCCAGCACCGCCGTGCCGCCGGCATTGGAGCCGAGATTGCCGCCGATCTGGCACGACCCTTCCGCGCCGAGCGACAGCGGAAACAGTTGCCCTGCCTTTTCTGCGGCATCCTGAAGATTTTTCAGGATCACGCCCGCCTCCGCCGTCACCAGATTGCCGACCGGATAGAGCGCGCGGATGCGGTTCATGCGGCCGAGCGACAGGATGATCGCGGTGCCGCTTTCATCCGGCTGCTGCGCGCCGACAAGGCCGGTATTGCCGCCCTGCGGCACCACCGGCGTTTTCGTTTCGGTTGCAAGCTTCATGATGCCTGCGACTTCCTCGGTCGAGCCGGGCCGCAGCACCAGCGCCGTTCGGCCATGATAAAGGTCGCGCTGCTCGGTCAGATAGGGCGCGATGTCCTCAGCCGCCGTCAGCGCGTTCTTCTCGCCCACGATGGCCGCGAAGCGTTGAATCAGACCCGTGTCCAGCATGATCGTCGTTCTCACCTTTCATCCGCGCGGAGCGGCCGCGCGCCGCAAGCGGTCGTTGATGGCTTCGCCGAGACCTGTCGCGGGAACGGGTTCCACGGCGATGGTCTTCGCGCCCGTGGCATCGAGCCGGCGCATGAAATCGAACAGATTGGCCGCCGCCGCGCGCAGGTCGCCGCCGGGGCTGAGGTTGAGCACGGCGCCGGCCTTTTCCGCCCCCGCCGCCCGCTTCGGGCCGAAGGCCAGCAGCGCCTCGCCGGGCGCGACCGTCTCCGCGTTGAGGCGGACACCCGCGACCGGCGCATAATGCGAGGCCATCATACCGGGAGCCTGAATGGCCGCGCGCTGGTCGGCGCGTTCGAGCCTTCGGCCGATCAGCGCCTCGATCTCCTCCGCCGCCAACCCGCCGGGGCGCAGCAGGCGCACGCGGTCGCCCTCCACCTTGACGATGGTGGATTCCACGCCCACGCCGCAGGGGCCGGCGTCGAGGATCAGGTCGAGCCTGTCGCCGAGATCGCCCGCCACGGCCTCGGCGCTGGTCGGGCTGATGCGGCCGGAGGTGTTGGCGCTGGGGGCGGCGACGGGTCGGTCGAGCGCGGCGATCACATCGCGCACGCGGCCCTGCGGCATACGGACGGCGAGCGTCGAAAGCCCGGCGGTGGTGAGCGGATGGACCGGCCGATACGCGTCTTGTCTGGCCGTCTCCTGCCTGTCCTTCAGCGGCAGGACGAGAGTCAGCGGCCCCGGCCAGAACGCCTCGGCCAGCCGGTGCGAGATTGGGTCGAAGGTTACATGGCGTTCGGCCATGGCGAGGCCGCTCACATGGGCGATCAGCGGGTTGAAATGCGGCCGGCCCTTGACGGCGAAAATGCCCGCCACCGCCTCGCCATTGGTGGCATCGGCGGCAAGGCCGTAAACGGTTTCGGTCGGAATCGCGACGAGGCCGCCCCGGCGCAGCACGTCCACCGCCTGCGCCACGGCCCTGTCGTCGAATGTCACGATCCCGGCCAAGGGGTCGGCCTCCCTAACCGGCGATCTTCGAGAAATCGGCCACCTTGCCGGTGGCGGCGCGGATCTGGGCAAGAAGCGCAAGGCGGTTGGCCCGCACCTTCTCGTCCTCGTCGTTGACCAGCACCTTCTCGAAAAATATGTCGACCGGCCCGCGCAGCCGGGCCAGCGCCAGCATCGCGCCGGAGAAATCCTCGCGCGCGATCGCGGCTTCGGCTTCCTTCTCGGCCTGATCGACCGCCTCGGCCAGAGCCTTTTCCTCCGCCTCGCGCAAAAGAGCGGTATCGACCTTGCCCGCGACCGTCGCGCCCTTCTTTTCTTCCGCCGAAAGGATATTGGCAGCGCGCTTGGCCCCGGCCAGAAGGTTCTTGCCGTCCTCCTCGTTGATGAAGACGATCAGCGCCTCCAGACGGCGGGCGACCAGCAGCAGATTGTCGGCGTCGGGCGTCAGCACGGCGTCGATGGCATCGTGGCGCGCGCCCTCGTCCTTCAAATGGACCTTGAGCCGGTCGTGGAAGAAGGACAGGAGATCGCTCAGAACCGGCTCCGCCGCCGCCTCGCCGGCGGCGCGGATTTCCCGCTCGTAATTGCCGAGCGCGATGTCCACGTCCTGCTCGCCGTCCACGTCGCCGGAATTTTCGCCCGCGAGCTTGGCCTCAAATTCGCGCAGCTTGCGCCGCACCTGCCCCTCGTTCAGCGCGGCGAAGGCCGAGCGGAACAGCGGCATGAGCGGGAACTTCCAGTCCTGCGACAGAAGCAGGCGGATGACGCCGAGCGCGGCGCGGCGCAGCGCATAGGGGTCCTTCGAGCCCGTCGGCTTTTCGTCGATGACCCAGAAGCCCACCAGCGTGTCGAGCTTGTCGGCCAGAGCGACCGCCACCGAGACCGGGTTTTTCGGCACGATATCGGACGGGCCCTGCGGCTTGTAATGCTCTTCGAGCGCAGCGGCGACGGCTTCGTCCTCGCCTTGGAGAGCCGCATATTTGCGGCCCATCGCGCCCTGCAATTCGGGGAACTCGCCCACCACTTCGGTTTGCAGATCGGCCTTGGCGAGCACGGCCGCGCGCACGGCCAGCTTCGGGTCCGCGCCAACCAGCGGCGCAATCTGTGCGGCCAGCTCGCGGATGCGCTCGACGCGCGCGCCTTGCGTGCCGAGCTTGGCGTGGAAGGTGACGTTGAGCGCGTCGAGGCGCGCCATGCGCTGGTCGAGCGGCTTTTTCAGGTCGAGGCCGAATTTTTCGGCCGAAGCCGCCAGCTTGTCGAGGTCCGGCAGGTCGTGCTGGTCGGTATGCCAGAAATAGAGCGCGTCGGAGAGGCGCGCGCGCACCACCTTGCCGTTGCCGAAGGCGATCTCCCTGCCGCCGTCGCGAGCCGCGATGTTGGAGACGAGAATGAACTTGTTCGACAGCGCCGCGCCCTCATCCTGAGCAGCCCCGGAGGGGCGTGTCGAAGGACGGGTGACGAAGCATTTCTGGTTGGCGCGGATGGTGAGGCGGATGACTTCCGGCGGAATGGCCAGAAACTCCTCCTCGAACTCGCCCATCAGCACGACAGGCCATTCGACCAGACCGGAGACTTCCTCCAGCAGGCCCTCGTCCTCGACCAGCTCCAGCCCGGAGGCGAAGGCGAGATTATGCGCGTCCTGCGCGATGATCTCCTTGCGGCGCTCGGCGTCGAGAACGACGAAAGCCTTTTCCAGCTTGTCGACATAGTCCTCGAAGCGGCGCACCTTGATCGGCTGGCCGTCGCTCAGGAAACGGTGGCCGTAGGTGACGTTGCCGGACTTGATCCCGTCCACATCGAAATCGATGACCTTGGTTTCCTCGGTCTCGGGGCCGAAGGTGCAGAGGATCGATTGCAGCGGGCGCACCCAACGCAAGCTGCCCGGCTTGGCCGACGCCGCGCCCCAGCGCATGGATTTCGGCCATGGGAAAGTGCGGATCGTCTGCGGCACGAGTTCGGCGACGATGTCTTCCGCCGCGCGGCCGGGCTTGGTCAGATGGGCGACATAGAAATCGCCTTTCTTGGGGTCGGAATGGACATGGGCCTGGCTCACGTCGGTCAGCCCGGCCTTGCGCAGGAAGCCGGCGATGGCCTGTTCGGGGGCGGTGACGGACGGACCCTTGACGTCCTCGTGCACGTCCTTGGAGCGCACCGTCAGCCCGCGAATGTCGAGCGCCAGACGGCGCGGCGTCCAGTAGGCGGTGGCGGCTTCGTAGGTGAGGCCGGCTTCGACGAGGCCGTCGGTGATCATCTTTTTCAGATCGCCGGCGGCCTTGCGCTGCATGCGCGCGGGGATTTCCTCGGAGAAAAGTTCGAGAAGAAGATCAGGCATTACTCGCCCTCACGCTTGAAATTGAAACCACCGGCGTCCGTCAGCAAAAACGCCTCGCCGCACTGGCGCGCGAGGTTGCGCACGCGCAGAATGTAGCTCTGGCGCTCGGTGACGGAGATGACGCCGCGCGCATCCATCAGGTTGAAGACGTGGCTGGCCTTGATGCACTGGTCGTAAGCCGGAAATACGCATTTGTGCAGCGAGTTTTCACCGGTGGAGCCTGCCTTCAGGATCGCCGCGCATTCGCGTTCGGCGTCGATGAAATGCTGGTGCAGCACGTCGGTGTTCGCCATCTCGAAGTTGTAGCGGGAATATTCCTGCTCGGCTTGCAGGAACACGTCGCCATAGGTGACCTTGTCCGCGCCTTCGAGGCCGTTGAAGTTGAGGTCGTAGACATTGTCCACGCCCTGCACATACATGGCGAGGCGTTCGAGGCCGTAGGTCAGTTCGCCGGAAACAGGCGCGCATTCGATGCCGCAGACCTGCTGGAAATAGGTGAACTGCGACACTTCCATGCCGTCGCACCAGCATTCCCAGCCGAGACCCCACGCGCCGAGCGTCGGGCTTTCCCAGTCGTCCTCCACGAAGCGCACGTCATGCAGCGTCGGATCGAGGCCGATGGCGCGCAGCGAGCCGAGATAAAGCTCCTGAAGGTTCGGCGGCGACGGCTTGATGATGACCTGATACTGGTAATAATGCTGGAGGCGATTGGGGTTTTCGCCGTAGCGGCCGTCCTTGGGACGGCGCGAGGGCTGCACATAGGCCGCCCGCCACGGGCGCGGTCCGAGCGAGCGCAGCGTGGTCGCCGGATGAAATGTGCCCGCACCCACTTCCATGTCGTAAGGCTGCAAAATGGCGCAGCCTCGCTCCGCCCAGTAATTGTGGAGCGTGAGGATCAGACCCTGAAAGGACCGGGTAGGATGCAGATTATCGGGCAACGAACGCGACACGGGCGGACCTCGTGATTGAAAGGATGGCCCGGTCTAAGCAGGATTTCCGAAAAGTGGCAACCGGTTTTCGGATAAAATCCTGCCGGATCATTGTCCGTCCGGCAGGGTCAGGCGCGGCGGGGGCGGCGCAGGGCAAAAACCCCGCGCCGCGCAGGCGTTAATCGGCCTTGGGCTTGTCGGGTGCTGCGGGAGCGGCCGGCGCGGGCTGCTGCTGGTCCGGCTTCTTGTCTTCCGGCTGCTTCTGCTCCGGCTGGGGCGCGGCGGGCTGCGTCCCGGTCGGCTTCGACTCGTCCGGCTTGGGCGCTTCGGGCTTCTGCTGATCGGCAGGCTTGTTCTGATCGGGCTTTGTCGCGTCGGGCGTCTGCGGTGCGGCAGGCTTCTGCGCTTCCGGCTGCGGCGCGGGTTCGGCAGGCTTTTGCTCCGCCGGTTTCTGGTCGGGTTTCTGGCCGGACTTGCCGGCATCGGTGGAAGGCTGGCCCGGAAGGTCGGGCAGGCCCTTTTTCAGCTTTTCCTGAATCTGGGCCAGCTCGTCCGGTTCCGGCTTGCCGGCGATGGCGTGGTGCCACTGGAACGTCGCTTCCAGCTGGCGGCCGACGCGCCAGTAGGCGTCACCCAGATGGTCGTTGAGGGTCGGGTCTTCCGGGCGCAGCCTGACGGCCTTTTCCAGTTCCGTCACCGCCCGATCGTACTGGCCGAGCTTGTAATAGGCCCAGCCGAGCGAATCGATGATGTAGCCGTCCTGCGGGCGCAGTTCGACCGCCTTGCGGATCATGGCAAGCGCCTTGTCGAGATGGATACCCCTGTCGACCCACGAATAGCCGAGATAGTTGAGCACCTGCGGCTGGTCGGGATGGAGTTCCAGCGCCTTGTCGAAATTGGGCTCCGCCTTGTCCCATTGATTGATCCGCTCATAGGCAATGCCGCGCTGGTAGAAGATCGTCCAGTCCTGACGCTGCGGCGTCTTCAACTGCGCGACCGCCGCGTCGTAGACCTTGGCGGCCTCGGCGAAATTCTTGTCCTGCGCATAGACGCCGCCCAGCGCAAGGTAGGTGCGCATGTCGGTCCGGTCGCGGTCCAGCAGCTTCTTCAACTGGTCGACGGCCTCCGCGTCCTTGTTTTCGTCGGCGAGGTTCAGCGCGCGCTGCATTTCGGCATCGCGGCGATAGGGTGAATTTTCCGGCACGCGGCCATAATAATCCACCGCCTTTGCGGGCTGGCGCAGCTTGGCCGAAATATCGCCGAGCTGGTAAAGCGTGGCGTCGTTGTCGGGGCGCAGCGGCAGCGACATCTGCAAATAAAGCTTGGCGAAGGCCTCCCCGCCGCTGCGGTTGATGGCGCTGGCCAGCGTATAGAGCACTTCCGCCACACCCTGCTGCGGGGTGGAGACCAGCCGGCCGAACTTCTGGCCCGCCTCGATCTTCTCGCGCATCTCGGTCAGCGTCATGCGGCCGTTGAGAAGCTCCTCGGCTTCCTTCAGCGTCTTGATCGCACCGTCCTTGTCGCCCTGTCGCAGCTTGAACGAGGCATAGGCCATGACGGCGCGCTCATAGGTGTCGGGCGCCGCCGCGCCGCCGGGGCGGTCGTCCACCGCCTGCTGGTAATATTCGGCCGCTTCCTGCGTGCGGCCCGCCATGTCGGCGATCAGCCCGGCATTGTAGCTGCGGAACAGGCCGTACCATTCCGGCCCCTGAATGTTGCCGATATCGCTGAGCGCCTGCCGGGGATTGCCCTGCCCGGCCTTGATCCAGGCATCGATGAAGGCGGCGGCAAAACGGTCCATGTCGGTGGGGGACGGATAGCTGAGCAGCGGGGCAACCTTGCGATACTGCTTGCGCGAGACCGCCTGAACCGCCAGCGCAAGGCGCGCGAAGCGCTGTATGTCGGGATCGTTGCGCAGTTCCTGCGCCAGCGGCAGCGCTTCCTTGAAACGGCCGTCCGTCAGGAGGACCAGCAGGAGATCCTGCTTGATCTGGCCGTTCCTCGGCTCGAAGGCCATGGCCTGCCGGTAGAAGTCGATCGCCGTGCCGAGATTGTTGTCGGCCTCGGCGGTGCGGGCGGCGAGGAAAGCGCCTGCGAAAGACCCCGCGCGAACCACGTCCTGAGCTGGCGCGGCCGCTGTCTTCGCCATCGCCGCATCGGGTCCGACGCCGGGAATCGCACCGGACAGCGCCGTGCCTGCCAGAGCCAGCAGAAGCAAACCGTAAAGCGGGCGTCGTATCGATCCTTGCCGCATAAGGCCCTATCCTTTTTCAATCCGTTCGTTTCACCGCAACAGGCACGTCAAGCATGGCCTTTTTGCGATTGCGGAGCAAGAAAGCATCGGCCGAGACGAATGCCTCTCCCCCGGATCGGTTCCCGAAAAAACACAATCGCCGGAACCGACCCTTTTTGCTTTCGCAGCATGTCTTTATCCCGAAACCGGTTCCCACTTTTGGGAGACATGCTTGCCCTCCGCGGGCGCGAGATCAGTTGACGCGGCTGATGCAGAAATCAATCACCTCGATGAGCGCGCTTTTTTCCGGCGTCGCCTTCAGCGGCGCCAGCGCGTCACGGGCGATCTCGCCGAAATGACGCGCGCGCTGCACCGTGTCGGCCAGCGCGCCGTGCTTCGTCATCAGGCCGATGGCCTTCTCCAGGGAGGCGTCGTCGCTCGCGCCGTCCTCGATGGCGGTCTTCCAGAAGGCACGTTCCCCGTCGGTGCCGCGGCGATAGCTGAGGATCACCGGCAGCGTGATCTTGCCCTCGCGGAAATCGTCGCCGACATTCTTGCCGAGATCGGCGGCGGTGCCGCCATAATCCAGCGCGTCGTCGACAAGCTGGAAGGCGAGGCCGAGATTGAGGCCGTAGGAGCGCAACGCCACGCGGTCGGCGCGGCTGGCGGCCGCGATGATGGGGCCGACTTCGGCCGCGGCCGAGAACAGCGCCGCCGTCTTGGCCTTGATGACGGCCAGATATTCGTCCTCGGTGGTCTCCATGTTCTTGGCGGCGGCAAGCTGCATCACCTCGCCTTCCGCGATGACGGAAGCCGAGGTCGCCAGCACGTCGAGCGCGTCGAGCGAGCCGACGTCGACCATCATCTTGAAGGCCTGCCCGAGCAGGAAATCGCCGACGAGCACGCTCGCCTGATTGCCCCAGATCATGCGCGCGGTGCGCTTGCCGCGGCGCAGGTCGCTCTCGTCCACCACGTCGTCATGCAGCAGCGTCGCCGTGTGCATGAATTCGACGGCGGTGGCGAGCCGCACATGGCTGTCGCCCTGATAGCCGAACATGCGCGCAGCGGCGATGGTCATCATCGGCCGCAGGCGCTTTCCTCCCGAAGAAATCAGGTGATTGGCCACTTCGGGGATCATTTCGACATCGGAACCGGCGCGGGCGAGGATCATCTCGTTCACGCGCGCCATGTCGGCGCCGGTCAGATCGACGAGCGGCTGTACCGAGCCTTCCTGCTTCTGCTTTCCGTCGAGATTGAGAACCACACCCAAATCCATTACTCCATCATCGGGCCGCACCATATTGAAGCGGGCCGCAATGCTCAAGACCGCATCCGATTTTTCCCGCCTGTTCACCATTGAAGGCCGCTGTTGTCAATGTGGCCCATTCGCTACACAGTGTTGTGATGATCGAACTTATACGCACAAACGATTCCGTCCTGATCTCCTTCGCCGAAGCCCTGATGAAGGATGCAGGTATTCCCTATCTGGTCGCCGATACCAATATGAGCATCATCGAGGGATCGCTCGGCGTGCTGCCGCGCCGCCTTCTGGTGGAGGCCGGGCGGGCGGCGCAGGCGCGGCGAATCCTGGCCGACGCCGGCATGGAAGGAGAATTGCGCCCCTGATGGAAAGTGTGATGGAAAGCATGACCCGCGAGACGCTGCCGGAAACGCTCGATGTGTTCCATCGCGGCGCGTTCCATCTCGTGCAGCCCGCGCTGAAAGGGCACCGTTCCGGTGTGGACGCCATGATTCTGGCGAGCGCCGTGCCTGACGGTTTCGCCGGACGGCTCGCCGATCTCGGCAGCGGCGCGGGCGCGGCGGGGCTGGCGGTCGCCGCGCGCTGCAAGGGCGCCGAGGTGACGCTCGTGGAACGCTCGCCCTTCATGGCGGCTTTCGCGCGCCGGACATGCGCCCACCCGCTGAACGCGGCGCTGGCCGGCCGTGTCGGCGTCCTCGAAGCCGACGTGACGCTGACCGGCAAGGCGCGGCAGGCGGCGGGGCTTGCCGATAACGGCTTCGACTTCGCCATCATGAACCCGCCCTTCAACGAGGCCGCCGACCGGCGCACGCCCGATCCGCTGAAAGCCGAGGCGCATGTCATGCCGGACGGCATGTTCGGCCAATGGACGCGCACGGCCGCGGCGATCGTGAAACCCGGCGGCGGTCTGGCCGTCATCGCCCGGCCCGGCTCGATCGGCCCGATCCTCGATGCGCTTTCAGGCCGCTTCGGCGCCCTGAAAATCGTGCCCGTGCATCCGCGCGCCGAAAGCGCGGCCATCCGAATCGTCGTCGCCGGAACACGCGGCAGCCGCGCGGGCCTCTCGCTCATGCCGGCCCTTGTCCTGCACGGGAGCGAAGGCCACGGCTTCACCCCGCGCGCCGATGCGATCAACAACGGACAGGCAGGCCTGTTTTGAATAGACGTACTCCCCTCACCTTTCTGCGCCACTTTCTGGACAGCGAGGCCGCCGGCGGCCTCGTGCTGATGGCGGCGGCGGCGCTGGCGCTCGTCGTCGCCAACTCGCCGCTTTCATCCGCCTATTTCGGCGCGCTTCACGCCGCCATCGGGCCGCTCAGCCTCGAACACTGGATCAACGACGCACTGATGGCCGTGTTCTTCCTGCTGGTGGGGCTGGAGATCAAGCGCGAGATGCTGGAGGGGCAACTGGCCAACTGGCCGGGCCGCCTGCTGCCCGGCATCGCGGCGGCGGGCGGCGTGGCGCTGCCCGCGCTTCTTTTCGCCGCGCTCAACCATGCCGATCCGGCACGCATACGCGGCTGGGCGGTGCCATCGGCCACCGATATCGCCTTCGCGCTCGGCGTGCTGTCGCTGCTCGGGTCCCGCGTGCCGTCGAGCCTCAAGGTCTTTCTTGCGACGCTTGCCATCCTCGACGATCTGGCGGCGGTCGTCATCATCGCCATCTTCTATACGGCGGAACTCTCCTTCCCCTATCTGGGCGCGGCCTTCGCGGCGGCGGCCGTCCTTTTCGCCATGAACCGCATGGGCGTGACGAAGCTTCTGCCCTATCTCGTGGGCGGCGCGGTGCTGTGGTTTCTCGTGTTCAATTCCGGTATTCACGCAACGGTAGCGGGTGTCGTCACTGCGCTGGCGATCCCGCTGAAAACGCGCGCGGACATCCCCGGCAAAAACACGATTGCGGACGCAAAACCGGGTTCCACTTTTGCTGCAATCGCTTCGCCGCTGCACCGGCTCGAACATGCGCTGGCTCGGCCCGTCGCCTTCTTCATCGTGCCGATCTTCGGCTTCGCCAATGCCGGCATTTCCTTCACCGGCCTCGGTGCCTCGGTCATGACCGACACGCTCACGCTCGGCATCCTGCTCGGCCTGTTCCTCGGCAAGCAGTTCGGCGTCTTCGGCGCGGCATGGCTCGCCATCCGCACGGGGCTGGCGCAGAAGCCCGCGGGCGCAAGCTGGACGCAGCTTTACGGCGTGGCGGTGCTGTGCGGCATCGGCTTCACCATGAGCATCTTCATCGGCCTTCTTTCCTTCCCCTCCGACCATATGCAGGCGGAAATGAAGATCGGCGTGCTGGCCGGGTCCGTCCTTTCCGCGCTCTGCGGCTATGCGCTCCTGCGCCGCGCCGCACGGCGCAGGGACTGAAGGCCGACGCCAAGAAAAATCCGCCGCCACCTTTGTGTTTCCCGCATTGTTTCCTACATTGCGGCTGAACCATCTTTTGTTTGAGCATCGGAAATATCCGAAAACCGGTTCCCACTTTTCGGTCCGATGCTCTATCCATTCCGTTCGGAGCCTGCCTTGCCCGGTCTGCTGACGCGCCTCATTCCCCGCCGCTTTCGCGGCAACAATGTCGAAATCCCCGTCGTGCGCCTGCACGGCGCCATCATGGCCCAGAGTTCGATGCTGCGGCCCATGCTGTCGCTGGAGAGCGTGGCGGCCGTGCTGGAAAAGGCCTTTTCCCGAAAGGGCTCGCCGGCGGTCGCCATCGCGCTCAATTCACCCGGCGGCTCGCCGGTGCAGTCGCGCCTGATCTACCGGCGCATCCGCGATCTTGCCGCCGAGCACAACAAGAAGGTCTTCGTCTTCGTCGAGGACGTGGCCGCTTCCGGCGGCTACATGATCGCGCTGGCGGGCGACGAGATCATCGCCGATCCCTCCTCCATCGTCGGCTCGATCGGGGTGGTTTCGGCCTCGTTCGGCTTTCCCGAGCTTCTGAAGAAGATCGGCGTGGAGCGGCGCGTCTATACGGCGGGCCGGAACAAGGTGACGCTCGATCCCTTCCAGCCGGAAAAGAAGGCGGATGTCGATCGGCTGAAGGCCCTGCAACTCGAAATCCACCAGACCTTCATCGAGATGGTGCGGGAACGGCGCGCGGGCAGGCTCGTCGCCGATGCCGATCTCTTCACCGGCCTGTTCTGGACCGGAACGCGGGCGCTGGAGCTCGGCCTTGTCGACGGGCTGGGCGACATGCGCTCCGTGCTGCGCAAGGCTTATGGCGACAAGGTGAAGCTGGAACTCGTCCCGTCCCGGCGCGGACTGCTCGGCCGCAAGCTGCCCGGCGTGGGGCTCTCCCGCCTCGAACCGGCGGCGCTCGCCGCCGGGCTCGGCGACGGTTTGCTCTCGGTCGCGGAAGAAAAAGCGCTCTGGGGACGCTACGGGCTTTGAATTTCATGGCCGCGCCATGATATGATGGTAGCGATATGGGATGGGCCGCGTTTCGCGCCCGTCGGGTTCAGGCGCACGAGCCGATACACAAGACGAAGCACTTCCAGTGAAACAGGAACCGGCTTGGCGTTCGGAAATGTGTGAGACGAAAAGGATTTGGCCATGCCACAGCTCATCTTCCTGGCTCTGATCGCCTTCGCGGCGTGGTACGCCTACCGCTCGTTCAAGCGCGAGGCCGCGCGTGTGTCGCAGCGTGTGCGTCAGGCCGAAAAGGAAGCGAAGAACCGCGCGAACGGCACGCTGGTGCAGGACCCCAAGACGGGCGAATATTACGTCCGCAAGGATTGATCCGCTGCATCGCGATGAATGAAAGCCTGCTTGCCTCCCGTCCCGACGCTCCCCTTGATGCGCTTGGGGCCGTCACCCGTCTCGCCCCCGCGAAGATCAATCTGGCGCTGCATGTCACCGGGCGGCGCGGCGACGGCTATCATCTGCTCGACATGCTGGTGGCCTTCGCCTCCCATGGCGACCTTATCCGTGTGACGGGTGCCGATGCGGACGGTTTTTCGGTCGGCGGCCGCTTCGCCGCCTCCGTGCCGCCGGACGGCGGCAATCTCGTTCTGAAGGCGCGCGACGCCCTGCGCGCGCTCGATGGCCGCGATCTTCCGCCCGTCGCCATCCATCTGGAAAAGAACCTGCCGGTGGCGTCGGGCATCGGCGGCGGCTCCAGCGACGCGGCGGCGACACTGCTGGCGCTCGACCGGTTCTGGGATCTCGGCCTCGGCTTCGGGCAGCTCGCCGCACTCGGCCTGACGCTGGGCGCGGATCTGCCCATGTGCCTGCACGGGGCGGCACATGGCACGCCGCTTTCGGCATCCGGTATCGGTGAGGATTTGCGCCCGCTCGAATGCCTGCCGGCTCTGCCCATGCTGCTCGTCAACGACGGCACGGCGCTGGCCACGCCGGACGTGTTCCGTGCGCTGACCCGGCGCGACAATCCGGCCCTGCCCGCGTTTCTCGCCGGTTCCAGCGATATAGAGGCGCTCTGCGCCGGTCTCGGCGCCACGCGCAACGATCTCCTGCCCGCGGCCCTCGCTCTCGCGCCGCGCATCGGCGACAAGCTCGCCCGCCTCAAAGCGAGCGGCGCGCTCCATGCGCAAATGTCCGGCTCCGGCGCGACATGCTTCGCCATTTTCGCCGACGACGACGCCTTGCAGGCGGCAGCGGCGCGCATCGCGCGGGCACAGCCGGACTGGTTCGTGCTGCCCACCCGCACCGTGGCGTCGGCCGTCTGACGGTTCGTCAGCTTCGATAGAGACCGATCTCCGCTTTCAGCCGCACAAGTCTGAAGCGGCGCGGCAGATCGGCGAAGGCGACACCTTCGAGAAGCGGCGGCCGCACCGTCTCCAGCCTCGCCAGCAGCCCGGCCTCCATGCCCCCGCCGCCGAATATTTTCCTGAAAGCGCCTGTCCCCGCCGCCGTGAAACGCGCCGGAGCGCCGCTCGTTTCCATATGGTTGCGCGCCGCGGCTTCCCAGCCCGGCTGCGGCAGCGCGCCGGGTTGCAGCAAAAGCACCCAGTCCGTCACGATTTCGGCCAATGCCGCCCCGATCCGCCCGGCCTCGAAAAAGGCGCAGCCCGCGCCCGCCGCCGCCAGCGCCGTATCGTCGCGGGAGCCATGGTCGATCACCGTCACGCGGCGCACGAGCCCGTCCACCACCGCCGGCACCAGCGCCGACAGCGTATGAGCGAGCGGTTTCTCCGAATCGCGCGTTTCGATGAGCACGGACAACATGCCCGTCTTCTATCGCAGGCGGCGGACAACGCCAAGTGACGCGCATTATGTTCTTGATTTGTTCCCAATTCTGAGATAGGAATAGATTCATCAAAAACGGAGCACCGATTCCGCAGGGAGAGAATGATGGAAGCCATTCAGCACGCGGACATTATCGGCAAGGCGGATCACGCCGCCTTCGGCGCGGGCCGTGCCGATCACGCGAATGCGCTGCTCGGCGAGGCGGGCCTGCGCATAGACCATGCGCGGCGGCGCGGACGCGGGGCGGGCATCAATCCGTCCGGGCGCTTCGAGCCGGTGACGCGGCAGGATTTCGACGATGGCTGGACGACGCTGGAAGAACTGCCGCCCTTCCGCACCGATGTGCAGGTGGAGAAGCCGCGCAGCATCATCACCCGCAACGATTCGCCCGATATCGGCTTCGACCGCTCGATCAATCCCTATCGCGGCTGCGAGCATGGCTGCATCTATTGCTTCGCGCGGCCGACCCACAGCTATATGGGGCTTTCCGCCGGCCTCGACTTCGAAACGCGCCTGTTCGCCAAGCCGGACGCGCCGCGCCTTCTGGAGAAAGAGCTGGCCAAGCCCGGCTATCAGCCCAAGACCATCGCCATCGGCACCAATACCGACCCCTACCAGCCCATCGAGAAGAAATGGCGCATCATGCGCGAGATTCTGGAAGTGCTGGAGACGGCCAATCATCCGGTCGGCATCGTCACCAAATCGGCGCTGGTGGTGCGCGACATCGACATATTGAGCCGCATGGCCGAAAAGGGCCTCGCCAAGGTGGCGCTTTCGGTGACGACGCTCGACGCACGTATGGCGCGCGGCATGGAGCCGCGGGCCGCCACGCCGAGCCTGCGCCTGCAAGCGATCCGCAAGCTCACCGATGCCGGCATCCCGGTTTCGGTGATGATGGGGCCGGTCATTCCCGGCATCAACGACCACGAGATCGAGCGCATCCTCGACGCGGCTTATGCGCAGGGCGCGCGCGAGGCGGGCTATGTGCTGCTGCGCCTGCCGCTGGAAGTGGCGCCGCTGTTCAAGGACTGGCTGCTGCGCAACCATCCCGACCGCTACCGGCACGTCATGTCGCTGCTGCGCTCCATGCGCGACGGCAAGGATTACGACGCCGAATGGGGCAAGCGCATGCGCGGCACCGGTCCCTATGCCTGGCAAATCGGCCGCCGTTTCGAGATCGCTGCGCGCAAGCTCGGTTTCAACACCCAGCGCCTGCGCCTGCGCACCGACCTGTTCGCGCCGGTGCAGAAAGGCGGTAGACAACTGTCCCTGTTCTGATCTGAGTTGACCCCGCATTTCCGCCCGTCCCCTTTCGGGCGGAAGGGTTCCCGCCCCGCGCCAGTCCTCTTGGGCCGGAACCCTTGCGGAGAATCGGAAGCAATGCGAGCATCGCCGCCTCATGAAACGCTCGGCTTCTGATTCTCCGCTTCTCTTCGACCTGCCCGTCGCGCCCGATTTTTCCGAGGAGGAAAGATTGCTGGCGCGGGGCCTGCGCCATATCGCCGGGCTGGACGAGGCCGGTCGCGGGCCGCTGGCGGGCCCGGTGGTGGCCGCCGCCGTGGTGCTGGACGCGGGCGACCTGCCGGAGGGACTGGACGATTCCAAACGCCTCACCGCGAGGCGCCGCGAGGCGCTCTATGAAACGATCCTCGCAAGGGCGCTCACCGTCTCGGTGGCAAGCGTGGCCGCGCGCGGCATCGATGCGAGCGATATCCGCAAGGCCTCGCTCGAAGCCATGCGCCGCGCCGCAGCCGGCCTCACGCTTTCGCCCTGTCATGCGCTGATCGACGGGCGCGACGTGCCGCCCGGCCTCGCCTGCCCCGGCACGGCTCTGGTGAAAGGCGACCAGCGCTCCGTCTCCATCGCCGCCGCTTCCATTGTCGCCAAGGTCACGCGCGACCGCATGATGGCCCGCGCCGGGTTCGTCCATCCCGCCTACGGTCTGGAAATCCATGCCGGCTATGCCACGGCGCAGCATCGCGCGGCCATCGAGAGCGCCGGTCCGGTACCCGGCCTGCACCGCTACAGTTTCGCGCCCATCAGGACTCTATGCCCTGAACCGCAGCGCAGCGATCCGTCAGAAAATCGATGAGCAGGCGGATGCGCTGCATCTCGGCCTGCCCCGGCGCGATCAGGAGGCTCAGCGGCACAGGCGCGACGGTCCATCCCGGCAGAAGGGCGACGAGTTCGCCGGATTCCAGCAGATCGCCAACCAGCCAGTGATGGGCGATACCGATGCCCCGCCCGGCACGCAGGGCCTCGCGTACCGCAAGCCCCTGATCGACGCGCAGGCGGCCTGAGCAGCGCATGGTGTAGCTTTCCCCGCCCGGACCGGCCAGAACGAGCCGGTCGTTGTCGGAGAGACGCATCATGGTGACGAAATCGACCGCTTCCAGTTGCTCCGGCCTTTGCGGCAAGGTCCCGAACAGGCCGGCGCGTGCCACCAGCAGGCGCCGCGACCAACCCAGACGCCGCATCTTCAGGGAACTGTCCTCCAGAGCGCCCATGCGGACGGCAAGGTCGATCCCCTCCTCCACCAGATTGACGCGCTCGTCGGTGAGATGCAGATCGATGGACACATCGGGATAGGCATCCTGAAAGTCGAACAGGATATGCGTCAGGTGCATGGTGCCGAAAGCGAGCGTCGCCGAAATGCGGATCTTGCCCGCCGGCCTGCCGCCCGATCCGCGCACTTCATCGCCCGCGCGCTCCACGAGACGGAGAATATCGAGACAATGGCGATAATAGGCGTGTCCTTCCCCGGTCAGCGCCACCTGCCGCGTCGTGCGGCTCACGAGCGCCACGCCCAACGCCTCCTCCAACTGGCGAAGCTGGCGCGATATGGTGGACTGTCCCCTGCCGGTCTCACGCGCCACGGCGGAGAGGCTTCCGCGCTCCGCCACGCGCACGAAACAGCGCATCAGTTCCAGCGACACTTCCGGCCTATCCATTTTTCGGCATTATCCTATCCATTTCATTCGTCTAACGGATAGCATCTATCGGGCCTAAATTCATGTCTCCATCCCGAACAACGGAGAAAATCATGAATGTCCTGATCGTTTTCGCCCATCCCGAACCCCAGTCGCTCAATGCTTCACTGCGCGATATCGCTGCCGAGGAACTGAAAGCGCAGGGTCACACTGTCCGGGTTTCCGACCTTTATGCCATGGGCTGGAAGTCTGAAGTGGATCGCGCTGACTTCCCTTCGTTGACACCCGGCGAAAGGCTCATGCCGGCCGCAGCCTCAAAACGTGCTTTCCACGAAGGCACGCTCACGGAAGACGTCAAGGCCGAGATCGAAAAGCTTCTCTGGGCCGATATGCTGATCCTGCAATTTCCGCTCTGGTGGTTCGCCATGCCCGCCATCCTGAAGGGCTGGGTAGACCGCGTGTTCGCCTACGGCTTTGCCTATGGCGTCGGCGAACACAGCGACAAGCGCTGGGGCGACCGCTACGGCGAGGGAAGGCTTGCCGGCAAGCGCGCCATGCTGATCGTCACCGCGGGCGGTTGGGAGGAGCACTATGCGCCGAGGGGAATCAACGGCCCCATCGACGACCTGCTGTTCCCCATCAATCACGGCATCCTCTACTATCCCGGCTACGACGTGCTGCCGCCTTTCGTGACCTACAGCACCGACCGCTTCAACGAGCAGCGCTTCGAAGCGGCGAGCGAAAGCCTGCGCGACCGGATGCGGACGCTCGAAACGACACCGCCCATTCCTTACCGGCAGCAGAACGGCGGCGATTACCGCATCCCCACCATGGAGCTTCGCCAGGGGCTGGAGCGGCCGGGCGCGCAGGGCTTCGGCCTGCATGTGCGATAAAAGCGCATCCCGAGAAGGGCGATGCGGTTTTCGGGACCGGGGGCGCAAAGCACGAATCACCAAACGCAAAAACGCCGCCCCGAAAGGGCGGCGTTTTTTCAATGTCCATATGAACCCAACTAGTGGTTTTTACGCATGTCGTTATCGCAAAACCGGTTCCCACTTTTGCGCGACATGCTTTAGTTGAGGTTGGATTTCACCTGCGTCAGCGCATCCTTGAACAGGCTGCCGGACAGCTTCGCATCCATCTTGTCGGAGACGATCCTGCCTGCCGCGGCGACCGCCAGATCGACGGCGGAGGTACGCACCGCGTTGATGGCGTCGGTCTCGGCGGTGGCGATCTTCTGCTCGGCCAGCTTGTTGCGGCGCACGACATATTCCTCGGTGGCGCGCTTGGCATCTTCCAGCAGCGCCTTGGCCTCGCGCTCGGCGGCGGCGACGATGTCGCCCGCTTCCTTCTCGGCTTCCTTGCGCTTGCGGTGATACTCGGCCAGAAGCTGCTGCGCTTCCTCGCGCAGCGTGCGCGCTTCCTCAAGTTCCTTGCGGATGCGGTCGGCGCGCTCGTCCAGCGCGCGGCCCAGCGCCGACGGAACCTTCAGATAGACGAGGACGGCGAGGAAGATGACAAGGGAAATAAAGGCCCAGAATGTGGCCCAGGCTGTGGCGTCCATGGTGCTCTTCCTCTCCTCAGGCGTTCGCGGCCTTGATGCCCTTGACGGCAGCCGACACTGCGGCCTTGTCGGCCTTGCTGCCGAGAAGCTGCTCGACGATCTGGGCCGTGGTTTCCTCGGCGATGACGCCGACGTCGCTCATGGCCTTGGCCTTGATCGCGGCGATGCGCGCCTCGGCCTGTTTCAGCTTTTCTTCCAGCGCGGCCTCGGCGGCACTGCGCTCGGCATCGGCCTCGCCCTTGCCCTTTTCACGCGCGGCCTCGGCGATCGCGGCGGCCCGGCTGCGGGCCTCCGACAATTCGCGCTCATAGGCGACGATGGCGCTGTCGGCGTCCTGCTTGAGACGGCTGGCCTGTTCCAAATCCTGCGCGATACGGTCGCGGCGGGACTCGATCACGCCGCCGATGCGCGGCAGAACCACGCGCGACATGAAGAGGTAGAAAAGCCCGAAGGTGATCGCCAGCCACAGTATCTGCGATGCGAAATGGCTGGAATCGAACGGAGGAAATGCGACTTCGCCGTGTCCGGCTTCATGCGCAACCCCGGTTTCGGTATGCACGGCATCATTTGCGCCGGCGGTGGGCGCCGATTGCTGATCGGTGGCGGTCTGGGCAAACGCCGTGGACACGAACATCCCGTTTTCCCCTGGCTATCGGCATGGATCCGGTTCGGGGATCATGCCTGTAATGACTTCACATGCAAAGGCCGGCCGCGCCTGCATCCGCGAAAGGGCATGATTGCCGCCGGTCGGCCGCAAGATCATGCCCGGACGATGCCGCGCGGCAGGCCGCTTTCGCAGCCTTTGTATCAGACGGCGAAGAGGAGCAGAAGCGCGATGAGCAGCGAGAAGATGCCCAGAGCTTCCGTCACGGCGAAGCCGAAAATCAGGCGGCCGAACTGGCCGTCGGCGGCAGACGGGTTGCGCAGCGCGCCGGAAAGATAGCTGCCGAAGATGTTGCCGAGGCCGATACCGGCTCCGCCCATGCCCAGGCACGCGATGCCGGCACCGATGTACTTTGCTGCTTCCGCTTCCATGTTAAGCTCCTTCTGGATTGAAATAAGCGCGGATTTCAGTTCTGGCGGTCGCCCGCCGGTTGAAACGTCTTGGCGGTCGCCCGCCGGTTGGAATTCAGTGTCCCGGATGCAAGGCGTCGTTGATGTACATGCAGGCGAGGACAGTGAAGACGTAGGCCTGGAGGAAGGCCACGAGGACTTCGAGCGCAGTGATCGCCACCGTCATCAGGAGCGGCAGCACGGCGCCGCCGATGCCCCAGATGTTGCCCAGCGCGGCGAGCGTCACCACGAAGCCGGCGAAGACCTTGAGCGTGATGTGGCCGGCCAGCATGTTGGCGAACAGACGAACCGACAGGCTGATCGGGCGCGACAGGAACGAGATCACCTCGATCATCACAACCAGCGGCATCAGCACCACCGGCACGCCGCTCGGCACGAACAGCTTGAGGAAGCCGAGGCCGTGCTTGAAAAAGCCGTAGACGATGACCGTGCCGATCACCAGGATCGCCAGCGCGAAGGTGACGATGATCTGGCTCGTCACCGTGTAGAAATACGGGACCAGGCCGAGGAAATTCGCCACCAGCACGAACATGAACAGCGAGAAGATGAAGGGGAAGAACTTCATGCCCTTCGAGCCGGCGGAATCGCGCAGGCTGGTCGCCACGAATTCATAGGCCATTTCCGAGACGGATTGCAGCCGTGTCGGGATCAGGTTGCGGCCCGAGGAGGTGAAGTAGAGGAAGGCCGAAGTCAGCACCACCGTCGCGACCATGAAGGCGGCGACATTGGTGAACGACAGGTCCACGCCGCCCGCGTGAATGGGAATCCACTGGATGATATGGAATTGATGGATCGGATCGACCTTACCGCTCGCCACCTTGAACCTCGTCTGCCGTTCCTGCCCGAAGGCGTTTCATAAAGGGCCGGATGAGCCCGCCCGTTCACTCAGACTTGAACACACTTTACCGTGAAGTTCGTCAAGTCTTATTTTCGTTCGTCCTTCTCCGCGCTAGTCTTGAAATCGCCTTGTTTGGCGGCCAGACCGGCGGAACGCAGCAGGTTGAGGATACCTGCGGCGAAGCCCAGAAGGAGAAATACGATCAGCCCCCAGGGCGACGTGCCCGCCAGATGATCGATCGTCCAGCCGATCAGCGCACCTACCACGACGCCGGCGACGAATTCGCTCGACAGTTTCATGGCCTGCGCGACGGAACCGGACGTTTTCGGTCGTCCCTCGTCACCGGAAGCCGGACGCTTGAGAACGCCCTTGCGTGCCAGTTCGCCCTCAAGACGATCCAGACGCCGGTCCAGCTCCCCGGAAACGGCCTCCCCCTTCACATTCTCACTTGTACCGGATGGCTTTTCGGGGATTTTCCCGCCCGCCATTGGCAACTCCTCTTTGCAAGAAATGCGGGGTTTCATCCCACTTCCCAAGTTGCGCGCAACATATTGACACACCGCCCGCTAGTCAAGGCGGTGAAGGTGCTGGTCCAAAAGGTTTTTTATCCTTTAAAAACAGTATGTTGACCGCTAGTGCGACTCATTTCCCGGCAAGTGGGTGTCTTTAGCCACAGAATCTCCGGGCAATTCCGGACCGCCGCGCGCGGCTCCCGGCGATGGCCTGCGCGTCGGCACGGGCGACGAGCCAATCCTCTTTCACGCATGTCCTGACCCCGAAACCGGTTCCTGCCTCTGGAATACATGGCTCTCTCAGGCATGTCTTTATCCCAAAACCGGTTCCCACTTTTGGGAGACATGCCTTGGATCAACTCCATCCGCCGCCATAGGTGCGATAGAAGACATGCTGTCCGATGCGTGCCATTTTCTGCATGGTCGGCGCCCAGAACGGCCGCACGTAGGTCGCATGATAATGGGTGGCGGAGCCGACTTCCGGCAGCCAGATCTGGCCCGCCGAGACGGTGCGGGCGACGAGTTTCGCCATGCGCCAATGCGCCGGTTCGGTCACGCGGTGCCTGTGGCCATCGCAGGCGAAGGAAAACTGGCAGGCGTCGCGCCAGTTGCGGTTCTGGTAGACCACGCCGCAGATCGTGTTCGGATAAGCGGGGTTGCGCACGCGGTTGAGCACGACCTGCGCCACCGCCGCCTGCCCCTTGACGCTTTCCCCCCGCGCTTCGAAATAGACCGCCTCGGCGAGGCATTTCTGCTCCTTCGGGCCGAAGGCGGCAGCCGGCAGCGGCGTCGCCGCCCAGCTATGATCCTGCGCGCCGATGGGCGGCACGAAACGGCCCTGATCCGGGTCGGGTTTCAATATGCTTTCGAAGGGAGAGGTCTTGCCGTAATCGGGCGTCGCCGGCGCATAGCCGAGCGCCAGCGAATCGGGCCGGTCGTTGGTAACGAGCTTTGCAAGCTGCACCGGCAGGTCAAGCTTCGACCTCGGCGGCTTCACCGCATGGAAGGCCATGCTGATCTGGACTTCCTTGCCCTCGATCTTCGACCGGGCGAAAGCCATGCGCGCATCGGTCTTTTCCGGCGGGCGCGAGATCAGGCTCACACGGTCGAACATGCTGCCCGCCGTGAAGGCGCGTGCCGGCGCCCTGGGCTCCACCGAGACGAGACGACCCTGCTTGTCGGCGCGGTTGATCCGGTTTTCATCCGGGTTCGGATCGTCCGGCCCGAGCTTCTTCGTATGTCTGCCGCCCGACAGCGCCACACGGCCGATGCCCGGCACCTCGATGCCGTTTTCGGCAGCGTTGCCAGTCACCGTGGTCGCATCCACGAAGGGCATTTCGGCCTGATGGACGGAGCCGACCGGAGCCTTGGCGACATAGGCGGTCCAGCGCGGACGGTTGCCGAGATCGGCCGTAGGCACGAGGCTGGCCATGTCCTGATAGGCGATGGCGCTGGAGTTGAACAGCCAGCCGGATGCGGCGAGCATGAGGAAAAGAAGCGGATGCAGCTTGCCCGCGCGCTCGGCGCGCGGTCGGGCCCTCACCGGGTAATAGCGTCCGTCCGGCGGACAATAACCCGCAACGGGTGCCTGCCATGCCGGCCTCTGCATCCCCGCCCCAGGAAATCCCGACCTGACATATGCCGACCCCGAAGCGGCTCCCGAAGCGGCCTTCCCGCGGCTGAACAGAGATCGCATGAAAGAGGGACGCACCGGACACTCCACTCGAAACAAACAGAAGAACTGCCGCGATCATTAAGTATTAACCTTGATTTATGGTTAACGGAGACTTGTTTACTATTTGAAAATATTTATTAATTTGAGATTAACTCTTATGGCGGGGTTTCTTTTCCCGCATGTCTCCTCCGCGGGACCGGATGGAACGCCGATTGGGATTCCGGCCTGAATTTTACCGCTTCACCGCCCAGCGGCCGATATCGGTGTCCTGCCCGATCAGCGCCAGACCGTTGGCGATGGAATCGAACTGGTTCGAACTCGTCACCATGGCGCCGGCGAAACGCCGCTCGAACAGGGTGCGGATCGCCGGCACGAAGGAGGTGCCTCCGGTCAGGAACACGCGGTCGATACCAGCCGCATCCAGCCCGGCCTTTTCCACCGCCTCGTCCACCGAGCGCGCGATCTGGCCGAGATCGTCGGCGATCCAGTTCTCGAAATCGTTGCGGGTGATATCGGAGCGGATTTCGAAATCGTCGGCCCTGAAATGCAGTTCCGACAGTCTTTCGGAGGACAGGCGCACCTTCAGGTCGGAAACGGCACGATAGATCTCATAACCGTAATCGTTCTCGATCAGGTGGATGAAATGGTCGAGCGGCTCCGGCTCCACCGCCTGCCGGGCAAGCTCGCTCAGTTCGCGGATGGTGGCGGGCGTGTTCATCAGGAACAGCGTGTTCCAGCGCGCGAAATTGGCGTAATAATGGTTCGGCATGGTGAGCCGCTTGCCGAAGGAGCGATATTGTCCGCCCTTGCCCAGAAGCGGCGACACGGCGTTGTCGATGATGCGGTAATCGAACGTGTCGCCCGCGATGCCGAGGCCGGTCTGGCTCAGCGGCGAAAAGCGCAGCCCGCCCGCACCCGTGTCGAAGCGAACGATGGAAAAGTCGCTGGTGCCGCCGCCGAAATCGGCGACCAGCACGGTCGAATCCGCCGTCAGTTCCTGCGCGTAGAAATAGGCCGCCGCGACCGGCTCGTAGACATAATGGATGTCGGTGAAGCCGAAGGCGCGGAACGCCTTTTCATAGCGCTGCATGGCCAACTCCTCGTCGGGCGCACCACCGGCGAAGACCACCGGACGGCCGATCACGACGCGGTTGCCCTTGGGAGGCAGCCGGTCGCCGAGGCGGGCGGCGACGGTTTCGAGAAAGGTCTGCAAGATGTCCTCGAACCTGAAGCGCTTGCCGAAGACCGGCGTGTCGGTGAAGGATTTCGACGCCGCGAAGGTCTTGAAGGATTGCAGCATGCGGGTGGAGTGCGGCGCATTGACGAAGGCGTCCATCGCCCACGGCCCGCTTTCCGCCGTGCGCTCGCCGGTCTCGCGATCCTGCCAGAAGCAGAGGATGGAGCGGTAGCCGGTGATATCGACTCCGTCCTTCGGCACGGTCAAGACCGCCGTGGTCCCGTCCGGATGGCCGAGCGAGAGCACGGTGTTGGTGGTGCCGAAGTCGATCCCCAGCGTCACGCCGTCAAAACGGCTCTGGCCAGCCTTGCTCATCGCAGCACCTTTCCGGGAGAAATTTCGGGAGGCGGCGGAGTAGCAGAGGACGGCCCGCTTCTCAAGCGGCAGCGGAAACATAAAAATGCGAGCGGCGCGTGCGCCGACCGCTACAGCACGCCCGGCGACAGCTTGGCGCGCATGGCCTGCCGGCGGTCGAGCCTTTCGCCGTCGACGATGAAAGTTCCGTCGCCGACGGCGTGGAGGACACGCTTTTCGGCGCGGGCGGGGTCGACATAGGCGGCGAGACCCTCCAGCACCAGAATGCCGTGCCGCTCGATAATGTCGACGACGCGGCATTCGATGTTGGCGAGGCAGTCGCGCACCAGCGGTGCGCCGACATGCTTCGCCCGCTTCGCCGTCAGGCCGAATTTCGCGAATTTGTCGGTGTCCTCACCCGAGCACATGCCGACGCCGATCACCGTGTCGATCATGTCGGCGGTGGGAATGGCGATCACGCATTCGCGGGAGTCGCGAAGCGCCGCATAGGAATAGTTCCACGGGCCGGTGGAGATGGCAAAGGTGGGCGAGAAATCCACCACCATGGTCCATGTGATGGTCATGAGGTTGGGCTTGCGCCCGTCATGGGTGGCGACGAAGGTGACGGGGCCGGACTCCATCAGCGTGAAGGCCTTTTCGAGCGGCAGGGTTTCCATGGCCTTCTCCGGCGGGTGAACCACGTCCATCCTGCCATAGCCGCGCGATAACGAAAAGGCCCGGATCACTCCGGGCCTTTTGCCTATTTCTTCTTTTTCGCGCGCCCCGCGAAGGGGTTGTCGGAAGTGCGCAGCGACAGCCGGATCGGCACGCCCGGCATGTCGAAGGTCTCGCGCAGGCCGTTGATCAGATAGCGCACATAGGATTGCGGCATGGCGTCGGGGCGCGAGCAGGAGACGACGAAGCCCGGCGGGCGCGTCTTGACCTGCGTCATGTATTTCACCTTGAGACGGCGGCCGGAAACGGCCGGCGGCGGCTGGTGGGCGATCACGCCTTCCAGCCAGCGGTTGAGACGGCCGGTGGAGATGCGGCGGTTCCAGATCTCGTGCGTCTTGACCACATTCTCCATCAGCCGGTCGATGCCCTGCCCGCGTTCGCCGGAGATCGGCACGGCGCGAAGCCCTCGCACCTGCGGCAGCAGGCGCGCGGTCTTCTCGTAGAGATCGGCCAGAACCATCTGGCGGTCCTCGATCAGGTCCCATTTGTTGAAGGCGATCACCGGGGCGCGGCCCTCGCGGATGATCAGGTCGGCGATCTGCAAATCCTGCTTCTCGAAGGGGATGGTGGCGTCGAGCACGATGATCACCACCTCGGCGAAGCGGATGGCGCGCAGGCCGTCGGCCACCGACAGCTTTTCGAGCTTTTCCTGCACGCGCGCCTTGCGGCGCATGCCGGCGGTGTCGAACAGCTTGATCTTGCGGCCATGCCATTCCCAGTCGACCGAGATGGAATCGCGCGTGATGCCCGCCTCCGGTCCGGTCAGGAGCCGGTCCTCGCCCAGCATGGTGTTGATCAGCGTCGACTTGCCGGCATTGGGGCGGCCGACGATGGCGATGCGAAGCGGCTTGGTGGCGTCGTAGGCCGGGATTTCCTCTGCATCCGGGTCCTCGATGTCGTCGCCGATCAGGTCGCCCACGGCGGAGGGCGTGAAGGCTTCCGCCTCGGCCTCTTCTTCCTTCTCGTCGGCGAAGACGCGCTCCTCGCCCAGAAGTGCGACGATGGCGTCGCGCAGGTCGGGCATGCCCTGCCCGTGCTCGGCGGAAATCGGGCACGGCTCGCCCAGACCCAACTGGAAGGCGTCGTACATGCCCGCCGAAGCGCCGCGCGCCTCTGCCTTGTTGGCCACCAGCACCACCGGCTTGCCGGAGCGGCGCACCACTTCGGCGAAGGTGTTGTCGGCGGGCGTCAAGCCGTTCTTGGCGTCGATGACGAACAGCACCGCGTCGGCCTCGCCGATCGCGGCCTCGGTCTGGGCGCGCATGCGCGCTTCCAGCGAATCGTTGGCCGCTTCTTCGAGACCCGCAGTATCTATGACCTGAAACTTCAGGTCATAGAGCTTGGCGTCATGGACGCGCCGGTCGCGGGTGACGCCCGGCAGGTCGTCGACCAGCGCCAGCTTGCGGCCGACGAGGCGATTGAACAGCGTGGACTTGCCGACATTCGGCCGCCCGACAATGGCAAGGGTGAAGCCCATGAAACGGTCAGCCCTGCATGGCGACGCCGTCGCCGCGCATCAGTTCGAGCATCATGTTGGCGCGCTGGCGGATATCGGGCTGCGCAAGTCCGTCATCGGCGATCTGCTTAAAAAGCTGCGCCGCGTTGTCGAAATGCCCGGCCTTCCATGCGGCGAGGCCCAGTGCCTCGCGGGCGCTGGAGCGGAAGGGCTGGCCATCGGTGGAGAGATCCTCGACGCGCTTGGCCACATCGTCATAGGAGCCGCTGTCCACCAGCAGATAGCCGGCGCGGATGCGCGCCACGTCACGCAGCGCCTTGGGCACGCTGCTGTCGGCAGCCACTTCGTCGAACGCCTTGACGGCGCCGGCGACGTCGCCCTTGGCGGCGATCACGGCGGCGGCGCGCAGGCGCGCCAGCATCGGATAATCGCCATAGCCGGTCTTTTCCAGGTCAGTCAGGGCCGCCAATGCCTGATCGTTCTTGCCGGCGTTGGCGAGATCGAGCGCGGCGAGGAACCTGTCGCCCGACGCATTGGCCTTGCCGCCGGACCAGTACTGATAGCCGACCCAGCCCGCCGTGCCGAGAACGATGAGCACGGCGATGCCGATCAGCGCCGGCGCGAAATTGCGCCAGATCTGCTTGGCCCGCTCCGTGCGGAGTTCTTCATTGACCTCGCGGATGAAACTATCGTCTGCCATGGGCGCCTGCCATTCGTTGAAAACCGCCGCGCCG
This sequence comes from Rhizobiales bacterium 63-22, assembly GCA_001898995.1. Classification (GTDB taxonomy): domain Bacteria; phylum Pseudomonadota; class Alphaproteobacteria; order Rhizobiales; family Rhizobiaceae; genus Brucella. Next base: position 231,813 of record MKVZ01000004.1, read on the forward strand.
TTCCGTTGGAACGGCCTGTTGCCGCGCTTTTAGTCGGAATCCGCACCGGATGTAAGACCCACCCGCAGAAAATGCGCGGATTGAGGCATAATATACCGGTGTGAAGCGATTATTCGCCCGGCTGCGCCAGCGGGTGGTGGGTTCCCGTTCCCTGCCCGACGCCCTGAACCGGGCCGCCGCCGATCATGGCCTCGAAGCCGCGCAGACGCTTGTAGATCGACAGAAGCTCGATGATCGTCGTCCACGACGACACCAGATACTGGAACGAGCCGCGCACCTGATCGAACACGTTGCTGATCTGGTTCAGGAGGCCCAGCGTCAGCTTTCCGGCGACGATGGAGGGCACGAGAATCAACAGCGAAAAGATGTTGTCGGCCTGAACGTAGAAGATGCGGGCGATGTTAAAATAGACATAGTGGAAATAAAGCCGGAAATAGTTGTGGCGCACATTGTGGAACAGTTCCTTTACCGTCACCGGCTGGGCGCGGTCGGGATGATCCTCGCCATAGACGAGCTCCTTGCGGTAGGCCGCCTCGACGCGCTGGTTGTTGAACTCCAGCCCCGGCAGCTTGATGCCCACCAGGGCGAGGAAACCGGTGCCGAAGGCCGACCAGATGATCGCCGCCCACACAAGCGCGTGCGGAACATAGCCGATCAGAGGCAGGTCGGTCACCGTCTTGGAAAAAGTGAACAGGACCGGCAGAAAGGCGATCAGGGTCATCACCGACTGGACGAGGCTGACGCCCAGTTGCTCCAGCGTGGAGGAAAAGCGCATGGTATCTTCCTGCACGCGCTGCGCGGCGCCCTCGACGGTGCGCAGTTTCGGCCAATGGCTGATGTAGAAATCGTTCATCGCCGTGCGCCAGCGAAAGATGTAGTGGCTGGTGAAGAAGGCCGACAGCACACCCACCGTGACACCCATGAAGGCGATGCCGGCAAAGCTCAGCAGGCCCCAGTAAAGCTGCGCGGCGGTGATGGATCCGGGCGTGGCGAGCGCCTTCTGTATGAGATCGTAGAAAGGCCCGTACCATGCGTTGACGGCGACGCTCACCTCCACGCTGAAATAGGTGGTGAAGAGGATGAAGGCCGAGCCGAGGATCGACCATCTCTGCCACGGATGCGGCGAAAGCCATGCCCAGACCGCATAGAAGGCGAAGGTCGCGACGGCGAAATAGATATAGAACCACAGATAGGGCGGGGACCAGAACAGGCTGCCGCCGATGATGGGCGCCGTGCCGGGCGCCGCCGGCGGCAAGCCGAAATGCGCGCCGAGCGTCTTGCCGCCCATATACCAGGCGAGAATGGCCAGAAGGCTCCATCCCACGGCGGACGGGAAGAAGACTTTCGGGCGGGGAAAGAAAGAAACGAACACGAAGCGGGTCCCAATTATGAAGTATCCGCTTCATAAAATGCCCGGCCCGGCTTTTTGACCAGTTAAATTATCGTAAGATTTTTACAAAAAGCCGTTACAGCCTTCTTATTTCGTGACCGTCAGCCAACCTGCCGTCCGTTCTCCCGCCCGGCCCATATGCCCGACGCAAGTCCGATCGCGGCGGCGGCTGCCAGCGACAGGGCGGCGGCAAGGCTGGCCGTGGTGAAAGAGCCGGAATGCTGAGCCATGAAGCCCGCGGCCAGAGGCCCGGCGATCTGCCCGACCGAAAAGAACACGGTGACGCGCGCGATTGCGCGTCTTGGCGAGGCGGGCGCGAGCAGCCGCGCGATCTGGAGCGCGAAGGCGGTCAACGTCATGAAGCTCACCCCGAGCAGCGCCCCGCCGACGAGCGGCCCGACCGGCGGCGGCAACACGACGCTCGCCGCCACGCCCACGGCTTCCAGAATGGCGGTGAGCGTGAAGGAAACGAAGGGGCCGAACCGCCTTCCCGCCGGCGACCAGAGCCAGATGGAAGGCGCGGCGCAAAGCCCGGTGACGATCCAGACCGCCGCTTCCATCGCCGCGCCGCCCGCGCTGGCGCGCACGATGGCGACAAGGAAAGTGGCGGTGATGACATAGCCGAAACCGTGCAGGCCATAGGCGAGCGCGGCGGCGTTGAAGGCGAGGCTGTTCGGCAAGGGCGGCTCGCGGCCGGCTCCGCCCGTGCTGGCTCGGCCGGGAGCGGCGGAGCCTTCGCGGATGAGGAAAACCATGCAGGCGGCCGCGGCGAGCGTCAGCAGCGCCGCGCCGATCCAGTCGGCGCGCCAGCCGAAGCCGACGGAGCCGATCGCCGCCACCATCGCCGCCGAGACCGCCATGCCGATGCCGACCCCGCCGAAATGCAGTGCGCCCAGCCCATGCCGTTCGGCGGCGGAAAGATGGCTCAGCACGATGGACGTGGAAAAGATCATGGTCACGGCGCTGCAAACGCCGGCGGCGAACCGGATGATGGAAAAGACCCACACGCCCCCGCCGAGCGCCATGGCGGCGCAGAGAACCGCGCTCAGGGCGAGGCTCGCGATCGCGACGGTCCGCTCTCGGCCCGCCGCCCAGCCATAGCCGGCGGCAACCGCGCCGACGAGATAGCCGATATTGTTGACCGAAGCGACGAAGCCGGCATCGGCGGCGCTCAACCCCGCATCGGCCATCATTGCGGGCAGAATGGGCGTATAGACGAAACGTCCTATTCCCATGGCGGCGGCCATGGCGAGACAGCCGCCGAGCGCATAGCCGAAGGCGGCGCGATGCGCGGACGAGGCGGGACGGCAGGCGGGGGTCGATTCGGTCATGGCGTGGACCATAAATCGCGCCTGCCGGCGGACAATCGAATTTTTCTGACAGTTCTCCTGCAAGGCGATTGCATGAACGTCTTGCGAATCACATAAGTACCTGCTTATGTGATTTCATGAACGATACGGATATCTTCAAGGCGCTCGCCGATCCGACGCGGCGCACGATTCTCGACAAGCTCGCCGCCGGCCGCATGAACGCCAGCGCGCTGCGGGAAGGCATGGCGATCAGCCAGCCGGCCATGTCGCAGCATCTTTCGGTGCTGCGAAGCGCCGGGCTCGTGCGGGAGGAAAAACTGGGGCGCTTCGTGAATTACGAGGTCGATCCCGAAGGGCTGGCGGTGATTGCCGGCTGGCTCGCCAAGTACCGCGCCTGGTGGCCGGCGCGGATCGACGCCCTGAAAAACGTGCTGAAGGACATGGACCAATGACGGGACCAATGACGGGATCGCAGGCCGACAGACGCAGAAAAGCCCCCGCGAGTCTCCGGTTCGACTATGAACTGGACGCTCCGCCGCAAAAGGTATGGCGGGCGCTGAGCATTGCGGAATTCCGCGACAACTGGCTTCCGGCGACCGCGTTGGCCCAATCCGAAGCGGTGACCGTCACGCCGGGCGAAGAGATCAGCTACCGGATGCGCGAGAGCGAGCCGCCCTATCTGGAAAGCACGATCACATTCCGCATCGCCCCCGACGGACAGGGCGGAACCGTCCTCCGGATCGTTCACGAACTGGATCGCGCAAGACCGGAGCCGGTAGCGGCGAACGGCAACCGGACAACCCTCATGCGCGCGGCCTGACAAAAATCCCGTCACCATTCCAGAGAAGAGGATTTCGCCCATGCGCGAAACGATGCAGCTCGTCCCTATGGTCGTCGAGCAATCGAGCCGAGGGGAACGGTCCTTCGACATCTATTCCCGGCTGCTGCGGGAGCGGATCGTGTTTCTCAACGGCGAGGTGAACGACGACACCTCCGCTCTGGTCTGCGCGCAATTGCTGTTCCTCGAAGCGGAAAACCCGAAGCGGCCGATCCACCTCTATATCAATTCGCCCGGCGGCGTGGTGACGAGCGGTTTCGCGATATACGACACCATGCGCTACATCCGCGCGCCGGTGCATACGCTTTGCATGGGTACGGCCCGCTCGATGGGGTCATTCCTGCTGATGGCAGGCGAACCCGGCTATCGGGCGGCGCTTCCCAACGCCAGCCTCCACGTTCACCAGCCATTGGGCGGATTTCAGGGGCAGGCATCGGATATCCTCATCCACGCCGAAGAAATTCTGCGCACGAAGCAGCGCATAACGCGGCTTTATGCGGAGCATTGCGGACGCAGCTACGAAGAAGCCGAACGCACTCTCGACCGGGATAATTTCATGACCGCGGAAGAAGGCTGCGCATGGGGACTGATCGACCATGTGATCGATCAACGGGAAGAAAAGGCTCCGTGACGCTACCGGGCAGATGAACCGGGCTCTCACCGCGAAGATGCAGGAGCGGCCCGTGCCGCGCCGGACGAAGGGGATATCGTCCGGCAGAGGCGGCATGCGGCGCGGCTTCCCACCGGCGAACAACTAAATTTTTCTCATCTGCCGTATCTGTTGCACGAGTTCAGCCGCTGCGCGCGGAAGCCACCCTTTCGCGTGATGGAGATTGATCGCGAATGGCGGAAGTTCGGGCAGGTTTTCTCCACAGGGCAGGATGTCGAGATCGTTCGGGACGGTCGAGGCCAGCCAGACCGTGACTGCGAGATCGGCACGGACCGTAGCGCGCGTCGCATCGATGCTGCCGCTCTCGAACATCGTGCGCCAGCCGAGACCGCGCTCACCCAGCGCTTTCAGGACGATTGAACGGAAAGCGCAGGTTTCGGCGACCATGGAAACCGGAAGCGGCGCCCTGAGATGCGCCGTTCCGCCTTTGGCCCCCACCCAGACCAGACGGTCGACCGCAAGGCATTCCCCTTGCGATTTCCCGACCGGTTCCTCGATCAGGGCAAGGTCTATCGAGCCGCTGGCGATGCCGGCCAGAAGCTCCGGCGAGGCCAGGCAGACAAGCTCTATTTCCACCTTGGGGCAGGCCTGCGCGAAGGCTTTCAGGACCGGAGTCAGCCATGTCTCCACGAGATCGTAGGGTGCGCCGAGGCGGACACGACCATCGACCGGCCCTTCCGCCATCTCCGCCCACAGTTCATCGTTGAGCGCGACAAGGCGGCGCGCTTTTCCGAGGAATCGTTCTCCGTTCGGCGTCAGACGAAGGGTACGCCGCTCGCGAACGAACAACGTGCCGGACAGGTCCTCCAGCCGGGCGATCTGCTGGCTGACAGCGCTCTGCGTCAGATGCAGGGCGTTTCCGGCCGCCGTCATGCTGGTACAGTCGGCGACGGTAACAAAGGTGCGCAGCAGGGCGATGTCGAGATTGCGGGGCATGCGATATATTATGATCCGTAATGTATGGCATGCACAACATTCGATTCCGTTATGGACAGTCACACGATAGGCTTTTTTCCCATCATTTAGGAAACCGGGGAAGCCGCGTGTCCGCTGCCGAATATCCGTCGCTGGTTCTGTTTGTCATCGTGTCCACTATCACTCCGGGCGGTGCCACGACCATGGCCACGGCTTCGGGCGCGCATTTCGGTTACCGCCGGTCTCTGCCGTTCATGTGCGGCATCGCTATGGGCCTTGCGTCCATGGCGGCATGCGCCGCCGCCGGATTGAGCGGCGTCATTCTGGCGTTTCCGTCGCTTCAGCTTGCGATGAAGCTCATCGGCTCGCTCTACCTGTCATGGCTCGCATGGAAGATGGTACGGAGCGGCCCACCGCACCTGCATGCCAACGTCGTCAGGCCGACCGGTTTCTCCGGCGCGGTCTGGCTGGTCTGGCACAACCCGAAGGGCTGGGCCATGGCGCTGGCCGCGTCCGCATCCTTCGCCCCGCTTGCGGCCGGACCGTTCCGTCTCGGACTCATCCTCGGATTCTCGTTCGGGCTGGCGGCGATCCTGTCGCTCTCGCTCTGGTGCATGGCGGGCCTGCTGCTCGCGCGCCTTCTGCGGACGGATGCGCAATGGCGCATGCTCAATGCCACGCTGGGGATTCTGCTTGCGATTTCGATCGTTCCGATGTGGTTCGAATGAACGGCGTTCCTCACTCCGCGCCCCGCTCCGTCCTGGCCGCACCCGGCGACGGTATCGGCACGCTGTCCGGCATCCGGGAATGCAGGAAGTGCAGCAGCGTGTCCTGCACCGACTGGAGCCGGTGCGCGGTGTCGCGCCAGACGAAGGGGATATCGTCCGGCAGCGGCGGTATGCGGCGCGGCTCCCCGCCATCGACAAGCGTGCAATTGTCGATGACGGTTTGCAGCGCCTCCGTGATCCAGAGCGGCGGCGGCGTCTCCTTCTTGCGCAACGCATTGCCCAGCGCCTCGCCGAACAACAGCGCCGAAGCATAGAGACGGATGCCGCGCCGGTCATAGCGGCCCGCCATTTCGGCGACCTCACGCGCCACGAAGCGTCCGCGCAGCGACCAGCGCGCATTTGAGCGCGCCAGATCGATGCCGTCGCCGAGCGCGACCACCGCCTGATGCGCCTTCGTGAACTGGTTGATGGCGTTTTGCGCCCGCACCGCATCCTGCTGCCGGAGCGCTATGGCGGCCTGTTTCAGCCCGCCTGCGAGCTTGTCGGTCAGCCCGCGCGCGGCGCGGTCGATCAGGCGTACCGGATCGGGCGTCAGCAAGATCTGGCTGAACAGCAGGCCGACCGCGACACCCACCGCCACGTCGATAAGACGCGCGAAACCCGCCACCTGCGGCCCCATGACCAGAACGAGGATCGCCGACACGCCCGACTGGATGGCGATGGCCGGCGCCATGCCGAAGGTCGTCGCCACCACCATGGACACGAAGGACACGGCGCCCATGTGCAGCATGAGCGGAATCTTGTCCGGCAGGAGCAGCGACAATTCGCCGATGACCACGCCCGTCATCACACCCACCATCACCCCCACCGCCTGCCTGGCATGGTTGGGCAGGTTGGGCGCGAGACAGATCACGCCCGTCACCATGGCGAAGATCGGTTTCGGCTGACCGAGCAGCCACTGGCAGATGAGCCATGCCACCCCGCCGGCGATGGAGGCGATCAGCGCATCACGCCAGCTTACCGACCATTGCTGGAAAACCGTTGCGATGCGTGTGCGGATGGCCATGCTCCGTCTCGCGGCCATGTCAGTGAAAAAGCGCCGCATAAACATCGGGCTTGAAGCCGACCGTGAATTGGCCGTCGCGCTCCAGCACCGGACGTTTGACCATGGAAGGCTGTTCCAGCATCAAGGTCCGCGCCTTCCCCGCGTCGAGGTCCTGCCGCCTGTCGTCGGGCAGCTTGCGGAAGGTGGTGCCGGCGCGGTTCAAGAGCTGTTCCCATGGCACGGCCTTGAGAAAGCGGTCGAGCGTGGCGGCATCCAGACCGTCTTTCTTATAATCATGGAAGGCATAGTCCACGCCGTGATCTTCCAGCCATGTCCGCGCCTTCTTCATCGTGTCGCAGTTCTTGATGCCGTAGATGGTCACGCTCATATTCGATCCGACTCCTTCGATGGTAGGTCGCGATCAAAGGCGATACCGCGCACCGTTGCAAGCCCCTTTCAAAGCTTGCCTTCGCGCTCCAGCAGGTCGCGCTTGCGCGCCACGCCCCAGCGATAGCCGGAAAGGCCGCCGTCGCTCGCAACCACCCGGTGACAGGGCACCGCGACGGCGATCCCGTTGGCGGCGCAGGCTCCCGCCACCGCGCGCACGGAGCGGGGCGCACCGATGCGTTCGGCAAGCTCTGCATAGCTCACCGTCTCCCCGGCGGGAATGGCGCGGAGCGCCTGCCAGACACGCTGCTGGAAGGCTGTACCGCGCAGGTCGAGCGGCAGATCGAGACCGATGCCCGGCGCCTCGACGAAACCGACCACCTTCGCCACCATATCCTCGAAATCGCGATCCGCGCCGACGAGATCGGCATTGGGGAACCGCCGTTCCAGATCGCGGATCAGTTCTTCCGGTGCATCGCCCAGAAGAATGGCGCAGACGCCCTTGCCGCTCGCCGCCACCAGCACCGCGCCCAGCGCCGACTGCCCGATGGCGAAACGGATGACCTCGCCCCTGCCGCCCTGCCGGTAAGCCACAGCCTTCATGCCGAGTATTCTGTCCGAGGCTTCGTAGAAGCGGCTGCTGGAGCCGTAGCCTGCATCGTAGATCGCGTCCGTCACGCTGGATCGCGGGCGGGCCAGCGCCGCCCGCATCCGCCCGGCCCGGCGCGCATCGGCATAGGCTCGCGGCGTCAGGCCGGTTTCGGCCTTGAAAATCCGGTGGAGATGCGACGGGCTGCAACCCGCCGCCCGCGCGACATCCTCCAGCGGCGGCATGTCTTCGGCGGCATCGATGAAGCGGCAGGCGGCGGCCACGAGAGCGGCGTGACGGGCCTCGTCGTGCGAGGCGAGCGTAGCGCCGAGATTCGGCTTGCAACGCTGGCAGGGCCGGAAGCCGGCACGCTCCGCTTCCGCCGGACCGGCGAAAAACTGCACGTTTTCGCGCTTTCCGCGCCGCGACGGGCAGGACGGGCGACAATAGATGCCGGTCGAGCGCACCGCATAGACAAAAGCGCCGTCCGCCGTCCTGTCACGGTCGAGCACCTTCTGCCAGTGGCTTTCGTCGGGGTCGTGCATTTGCGGGATCATATCCGTATCCTCGTTCCATTTCCATGGACCGCTTTTACGCCCCCGCGAAAGACGCCGCACTCCGCTTCCTGCTTTCAAATTCGGATCGGGCTGCTCAGTCCGTTATCAGAATCGCGCGCAGATCGTTGACATTGGTGCCGGTCGGCCCCGGCACGAACAGATCGCCGATGGCGTTGAACGCCGTCCATGCGTCGTTGTTGGCGAGGCGCGCCGCGCCGTCCTCGCCCGCCTTTTGCAGCCGCGCCACGGTGGTTCCATCGGCGAAGGCGCCGGCATTGTCCTCCGAGCCGTCGATGCCGTCCGTATCGGCGGCAAGCGCGTGGATATTGCCGTAACCGTCGATGTCGAGCGCGAAGGATAGCAAAAACTCGCTGTTGCGCCCGCCCTTGCCCCCTTTTCCGCGCAAGGTGACGGTGGTTTCGCCGCCCGACAAAATCACCACCGGCTTTCTGAACGGGCGGTCGCGCTCTGCCACCTCGCGGGCTATGGCCGCATGGACATGCGCCACCTCACGTGCCTCGCCCTCCATGGCATCGGAGAGGATGACCGCCTCGATGCCCCGCCGCTTCGCCTCTTCGGCCGCCGCTTCGAGCGAGACGGCGGCGGATGCGATCACGCGCACCTCGTTGCCGGCGAAAACCGTGTCGCCGGGCTTCGGCGCATGGCAGTTCTCGCCCTTGATATGGGCGAGCGCCGCTTCGGGCAGGTCGAGCTTGTAGCGCTCGATGATCTTCAGCGCCTCGTCTCGCGCGGTTTCGTCCGGCACGGTCGGGCCGGAAGCGACGAAGGCCGGATTGTCGCCCGGAATATCAGAGACGACCAGCGAGAACACTTTCGCCGGATAAGCGGCGGCGGCAAGCCTGCCGCCCTTGATGGTGGAAAGATGCTTGCGCACCGCATTCATGGCCGATATCGGCGCGCCGGAAGCGAGCAGCGCCTTGTTGACGGCGATTTCATCCTCAAGCGTCATGCCGTCAGGCGGCGACGGCAGCAGGGCCGAACCGCCGCCCGAGACCAGCGCCACCACCAGATCGTCTTCGGTGAGGCCCTTCACGGCATCGAACAGGCGCTTCGACGCCGCCAGCCCCGCCGCGTCGGGAACCGGATGCGCGGCCTCGATGATCTCGATGCGCTCGCAAGGTGCGCCATAGCCGTAGCGCGTGACCACCACGCCTTCGATAGGAGAGCCGTGTTTTTCGGCCCATGCCTTCTCGAAGGCTGCGGCCATCTGCGCCGACCCCTTGCCCGCGCCGATGACGACGGTGCGGCCCTTCGGCTTCTGCGGAAGATTGGCGCGGATCACCTTTTCCGGGTCGGCGGCGGCAATCGCCGCGTCGAAAAGACCGGTCAGAAATTTTTTCGGATCGGCGATGGCGGTCATGAGGTCCCCCGGATATTGGCGAATGGCGGCGCGACTATCCACGCCGCAGGCTGGAAAATCAATGGGCCGGCCGCTTCTCCCGCAGCCGGCCCATCGCCCCGCACCGATGTTTCAGGCCCGGAGTTCAGGCGACGTCGTGCTTCGCCATGCGCTCCAGCGCACGCACGAGGCCGGAATGGTCCAGCCCGCCGTCGCCGTGCGCCGCGCAGGAATTGAACAGTTCCTGCGCCGTCGCCGTGTTGGGCAGCGAGACGCCGAGCGCCCGCGCGCCTTGCAGCGCCAGATTGAGGTCCTTCTGGTGCAGCGAAATGCGGAAGCCCGGATCGAAGGTGCGCTTGATCATGCGCTCGCCGTGGACTTCCAGAATACGCGAGGAAGCGAAGCCGCCCATCAGCGCATCGCGCACCCGCGCCGGGTCCGCGCCCGCCTTGGAAGCGAAGACCAGCGCCTCGGCCACCGCCTCGATGTTGAGCGCAACGATGATCTGATTGGCGACCTTGGCCACCTGCCCGTCGCCGCAATCGCCGACCAGCGTGATGTTCTTGCCCATGAGCTTCAACAGCGGCAGCGCCTTCTCGAAGGTCGCCTCCGCTCCGCCCGCCATGATGGAGAGGCTGGCGTTCTTCGCGCCGACCTCGCCGCCGGAAACCGGCGCGTCGATATATTCCGCGCCCGTCGCGCGCACCTTCTTGGCGAATTCCTTCGTCTCGATGGGCGAGATGGAACTCATGTCGATCAGCGTCTTGCCCTTAGAAAGACCGCCGATGGCGCCGCCCTCGCCGAAGATCACCTCGGCCACCTGCGGCGTGTCGGGCAGCATGAGAATGACCGTCTCGCACTCCTTCGCCACGGCTTCCGGCGTGTCGAGCACTTTCAGGCCCTTGTCGAGAAGCTCCTTCTGCGGCGGCTTCGTGTGTTTCGAGGTGAACAGGTCGTGGCCCGCATCCTGCAAGTGCCGCGCCATGGGCGCGCCCATAATCCCCAGTCCGATGAAACCGATCTTCGCCATGTCAATTCTCCCTCACGCTGAAAGCCGTTCGGCCTCATATTGCCTGAACCAGCCCAGACCTTCCATGGTGGTGGTCTTCGGCTTGTATTCGCAGCCGATCCAGCCCTTGTAGCCCGCCTTCTTCAACCCCTCGAACACGTTCGGATAGTTGATCTCGCCGGTGCCCGGCTCGTGGCGGCCGGGATTGTCGGCAAGCTGGATATGGGCGATCAGCGGCTTGTAGCGCTCATAGGTGGCGATCAGCTCGCCGCGCGTGCGCTGCTGGTGGTAGAGATCGTACTGGATGAACAGGTTGTTGCTGCCGACCTCGTCGATGATCGAGACCGCCTGTTCCACCGTGTTGAGATAAAAGCCCGGAATGTCGTAGTGATTGATCGGCTCGATCAGGAGGCGGATGCCGTGCTTGCCGAGTTCGCGCGCGGCAAGACGCAGATTGTTGACGAAAGTGGCGCGCAGCAGGTCGGGGTCAGTGCCCTGCGGCGCGATGCCGGCGAGGCAGTTGACCTGCGAACAATCGAGCGCGGTGGCATAATCGATGGCGTCGGCCAGCCCGCGTCGGAAATCGTCGACGCGGTCTGGCAGCACGGCGATGCCGCGCTCGCCGCCGGCCCAGTCGCCGGCGGGCAGATTGTGCAGCACCAGCGCCAGATTGTGTTTCGTCAGTTCCGCCTTGATCTCCTGACGGGTGAAATCATAGGGGAACAGGAATTCCACCGCCTTGAACCCGGCCTGCGCCGCAAGCGCGAAGCGCTCCATGAAGGCCGCCTCGGTGAACATCATCGTCAGATTGGCTGCAAATCGCGGCATTATCGCCTCCTTGTTTTCTTTTTACGCATGTCTTTATCCAAAAACCGGTTCCCACTTTTTGGAGACATGCTTGGTTCAGTCCAGCAGGGCCGCGATGGCCGTCGGCGCATCCTCGCCGCGTTCGGCCAGTTCCTCGAACTCGACCACCTGGTCGATATCCGCGCCCATGGAAATATTGGTGACGCGCTCCAGGATGAACTCCATCACCACCGGAACCTGATGCTCCTTCATCAGCGCCTTGGCCTCCTCGAAGCTTTCGGCGAACTGGTTGGGGCTGCGCACCCGGACCGCCTTGCAGCCGAGACCTTCGGCGACCGCGACGTGATCGACCCCGTAGCCCTGTTCCGCATCGCCCGAGGCATTGATGTTGTCGAAGGCGAGGCTGACCTCGTAATCCATGTTGAAGCCGCGCTGCGACTGGCGGATGAGGCCGAGATAGGAATTGTTCACGACGACATGGATATAGGGCAGCTTGTGCTGCGCGCCCACCGCCAGTTCCTCGATCAGGAACTGGAAATCGTAATCGCCGGACAGCGCCACGATGGGCCGGTCGGGATCGGCGGCGCGCACGCCGAGCGCGGCAGGCAGGGTCCAGCCGAGCGGGCCGGCCTGTCCGCAATTGATCCAGTTGCGCGGGCTGTAGACATGCAGGAACTGCGCGCCGGCGATCTGGCTGAGGCCGATCGTCGTGACATAGCAGGTATCGCGCCCGAACGCCTTGTTCATCTCCTCGTAGATGCGCTGGGGTTTCAGCGGCGTGACGTCGAAATGCGTCTTGCGCAGCATCGTGCGCTTGCGCTCACGGCATTCCTTCGTCCAGCCGGACCAGTCGCGCAACTTGCCCGCAGCCTTCCATTCGGCGGCGACATCGAGCAATTGCTCCAGCGCCTTGCCCGCATCCGACACGATGCCGAAATCCGGCGCGAAGACACGGCCAATCTGGGTCGGCTCGATGTCGATATGCACGAATTTGCGGCCTTTCGTGTAGGTGTCGACATTGCCGGTATGACGGTTGGCCCAGCGGTTGCCGATGCCGATCACGAAATCCGAGGCCAGAAGCGTGGCGTTGCCGTAGCGATGCGAGGTTTGCAGGCCGCACATGCCCGCCATCAGCGGATGATCGTCGGGGATCGATCCCCAGCCCATCAGCGTCGGGATGACCGGAACGCCGACCGTCTCGGCGAATTTCACCAGAAGGTCGGAGGCATCGGCATTGATGATGCCGCCGCCGGCGACGATCAGCGGGCGCTCGGCCTCGTTCAGCATCGAGAGCGCCTTTTCGGCCTGCGTGCGCGTGGCGGCGGGCCTGTAGGGTTCCAGCGGCTGATAGGCGTCGATATCGAACTCGATCTCGCCCATCTGTACATCGATGGGCAGGTCGATCAGCACCGGGCCGGGACGGCCCGAACGCATGATGTGGAACGCCTTCTGGAAGACAAAAGGCACCAATGCCGGTTCCATGACCGTGAGCGCCCATTTGGTGACGGGGGCCGCGATCTTGGCGATATCGACAGCCTGAAAATCCTCCTTGTCGAGCCGCGCGCGCGGCGCCTGACCCGTGATGCAGAGGATCGGAATGGAATCGGCGGAGGCCGAATAAAGCCCGGTGATCATGTCGGTGCCCGCCGGGCCGGACGTGCCGATGCACACGCCGATATTGCCGGGTTCGGCGCGGGTGTAGCCCTCGGCCATATGCGACGCACCCTCGACGTGGCGGGCGAGGACGTGGCGGATCGAGCCGCGCGCCTTCAGCGCCGAATAGAGCGGATTGATCGCTGCGCCCGGCACGCCGAAAGCGCAACGGATCCCCTCCCTTTCCATCACAAGCACGGCTGCATCGACGGCACGCATTCTGGCCATGGCGGCTTCCTCCCTGAAAGCTCGATCGTCGTGCGCCTTATCGGGCGCATCGCGACGATCTGTTTTTTCGTTTGAGCATCCGAAAGACCCGAAAGCGGGTTTCCACTTTTCGGCCCGATGCTCTCATTCCATGGTCAGATGCTAATACCGGCTTAGACTTTTGGGTATCGCGCAGGGAGGCGAATGATTTTCAACGAAATGGAAATAATATAAATTATTTTCAACGCAAGAAGCCGGGCAACCGGCATATCCGGCCTGACGGGATCGGGCCGGATACACCAAGAGCTTGTTTTTACACGCAATCCTGTCCGAAAAGTCTATCAGCTTTTCGGATCGTATTCCAGCAAGTCGGCCTTTGTCGGCCTGCCCGCGACATAGGTTTCGACCACGGCGCGGTCATCGCCCAGCGTCTGCAACAGGAACAGTTCCTGCGCCAGCGTCGCGCCTGCCGCCATCCTGAGCCGCATGGCCGTGGTCGCGGACGAATCCAGCACGACGATGTCGGCCTCGGTGCCTTCGTCCAGCGTGCCGATCCGGTCTTCCATCGACAGCGCGCGGGCATTGCCGAGTGTCATCATGTAGAAGGACTGGAGCGGATTGAGCCGCTGCGCGCGCAGTTGCAGCACCTTGTAGCCCTCGTCCAGCGTGCGCAGCATGGAGAAGTTGGTGCCGCCGCCGATATCGGTCGCGACGCCCATGCGCACGCCCGCCGCCTTGAGGCGGTCGCGGTCGAACAGGCCGGAACCGAGGAACAGGTTCGAGGTCGGGCAAAACACGGCGATGGAGCCGGTCTCCGCCATCACGCCCACCTCGCGCTCCTCCAGATGGATCGAATGGCCGAGCAAGGTCTTGCGGCCCAGCAGCCCGTAATGCTCGTAAATGCCGAGATAATCCGGCGCGTCGGGGTAGAGGGATTTCGTGAAGGCGATCTCGTCGTGATTTTCCGACAGATGCGTCTGGATCGCGCAATCGGGATGCTCGCGGGCGAGCGCCTGGGCGGCTTCGAGCTGCTCCGGCGTCGAGGTAATGGCGAAGCGCGGCGTGATCACGTAATCGAGCCGGTCCTTGCCGTGCCAGCGGGCGATCAGCGCCTTCGAATCGTCATAGCTCGACTGCGGCGTATCGCACAGCGCCGGCGGCGCGTTGCGGTCCATCATCACCTTGCCGCCGAGCATGCGCATGCCGCGATGCTGCGCCGCGCGGAAATAGGCGTCGGCGCTCTGCGGATGCACCGAGCAATAGGCCACAGCGGTCGTGGTGCCGTGGCGCAGCAACTCGTCCAGAAAGCGCTCGGCGATGAATTCGGCGTGCTGCTCATCGGCGAATTTCTGCTCGGCGACGAAGGTGTAGGTGTTGAGCCATTCCAGGAGGTTCGCGGCATAGGAGGCCACGACCTGCGTCTGCGGATAATGGATATGGGTGTCGATGAAGCCGGGCAGGATCAGGTGCGGACGGTGATCCTCGACCTTCACATCGTGGCCCGCCGCAGCACTCACCGCCGCATAGTCGCCAAGGCGCGCGATGCGGCCGTTCTCGACCAGTACGGCGCCATCCTCGATATAACGCCAGGCGGACGTATCGTCCAGATCCTGCGGTTCGTCGCGAAACGTCAGCACACGGCCACGGATGAGAAGTCGGGTCATTCCGTTTTTGCTCCCGTCTTGCCGCCGCCGGCGATGGCGGATTCATACCATGCGACGAGAAGCCGGCGCTCCTGATCGGTCACGCCGGTGACATTGGCGGGCGGCATGGCGTGCGAACGCCCGGCCTCCAGATAGATTTCGCGCGCATGGGCGGCGATGTCGCGGTCTGTGTCGAGCACGACGCCCTTGGGCGCGACGATGATGCCTTCCCAGCCCGGCTGCTTGGCGTGGCACATGGCGCAGCGCCCCATGACGGTATCCCGCACTTTTGCAAAGTGCGGGTCCGAGATGAAGCTCTGTTGCAGGGCCGAGACCTTTTCCGGTCCCGGCGCGCCGGAGAGAACCTTCGGCACGGTGGAGAGCCAGATGATGATGATGAAAAGGATCACCGTCACCAGCCATGTCCATGTCGGGTTGCCCTTGCGCGCGTGGCGCGTGTTGAACCAGTGGCGGATGGTGACGCCCATCAGGAACACCAGCGAGGCGATGATCCAGTTGTACTGTGTGCCGAAAGCCAGCGGATAGTGGTTCGACAGCATCAGGAACAGCACCGGCAGCGTGAGATAGTTGTTGTGGGTGGAGCGCTGCTTGGCGATCTTGCCGTATTTGGGATCCGGCTTGCGGCCGGCGATGAGGTCGGCCACCACGATCTTCTGGTTCGGGATGATGACCATGAACACGTTTGCCGACATGATGGTCGCGGTGAAGGCGCCCAGATGCAGGAAGGCGGCGCGGCCCGTGAACAGGTGCGTATAACCCCATGCCACGAAGACCAGCACGCAGTAGAGCATCACCATCAGGAGCGTGTCGCCCCTGCCCAGCATCAGCTTGCAGATCGTGTTGTAGGCGAGCCAGCCGAAGGCCAGCGAGCAGATGGAAATCAGGATCGCCACCGGGGCCGACACGTCGAGCACATGCGGATCGATCAGATAAAGGTCCGCGCCCGAATAATAGACGATGCACAGGAGCGTGAATCCCGACAGCCATGTGGCGTAGGATTCCCACTTGAACCATGTCAGGTGCTCCGGCATCGCCGCCGGGGCCACGAGATATTTCTGGATATGATAGAAACCGCCGCCATGGACCTGCCATTCCTCGCCGAAGGCGCCTTCCGGCAGATCGGCGCGCTGACGAAGCCCGAGATCGAGCGCGATAAAATAAAAGGACGAGCCGATCCATGCGATGGCGGTGATGACATGCAGCCACCGCACCGCGAAGCCCAGCCAGTCCCAGGCTACGGCATAATCATACATTGGCCTCTCCCATTGTTCCGTTTTGCATTATGTGCCAAAGGTTGACATCGTAGGGAACTCCACATCGCGACCATCACTTTCAAAAAAATCTGGATAATGATGGAGGGGGTGTATGTCATATCTCGATAATCTGCGCGTTTTCGTGCGCGTTGTCGAATTGGGAAATCTTTCGGCAGCCGGCCGCGACCAGCGCGCCTCTCCGGCGGTCGCTTCCAACAGAATCAAGGAGTTGGAAAAGCATCTGGGCGTGCGGCTGTTCAACCGCACCACGCGCAAGCTGACGCCGACCGAGCATGGCCGCGTGTTTTACGACGGCGCGCTGAAGATTCTGGAAGCGGTGAACGAGGCGGAAGCCGCCGTGGCGGAACTGGCCAAAAACCCCAGAGGATCGATTCGCATCACCGCGCCGCTGGGCATTGGGCGGCGGCTGATCGCCTCCGGCATACCGGAATTCCACGACCGATATCCCGATATCGAGGTGCGGTTGCGCCTGTCCGACCATGAGGTCGACATCATGAGCGAAGGCGTGGACGTGGCTTTCAAGCTGGGCGTGCTGGAGAATTCCAACCTCAGGATGCGCGGCATCATGAACTGCGAGCGCCTGATATGCGCCGCGCCGGAATATCTCGAAAAGCACGGCGTGCCGCAATCGGCCGAGGAACTGCTGGGCGAAAGGCACGCCTGCCTGCTTTTGCGCTATCCGGGATCGAAGGAGTTTTACTGGACGTTGCAGACGCCGGAAGGCCAGCGCAAGTACGAGGTGACGGGCCCTTACGATTCCGACGATGGCGACGTATTGACGCAATGGGCGCTCTCCGGGCGCGGAATCATCAACAAGCCGCTGTTCGAGGTGAAGGAATATATCCGCGCCGGGCGGCTCGTTCCCCTGCTCGAAAACACGCCGCCGGTTTCGATCCAGCTTGCGGCGATCTATCCGCACAAAAGACTTCAGGACCCCAAGGTGCGGCTGATCATCGATTTCATGACGGAACGCTGCCAGAGACTCATTCGTGAGATGCTGGCGTAAAATACCGGCCTGAAGAATCCCGCACCGTCGCCGGCGCGAACAGGGCGGTCAGCACTTCCGCCGTCGCCAGAGCGGCGATGACTTCCGGGCGCTTGTCCTTCACCAGAGCGCCGCCCACCGGGCAGACGAGCGCGCCGAACAGCGCATCGCCGCCGGTCTCGCGCTTCAGCCAGTTGCGGAAGGTCGCCTTCTTGGTCTTCGAGCCGATCATGCCGACATAGGCGGCGTCGCGGCGGCCGAGCGCTTCCGCTGCGATCAGGAAATCCAGTGCGTGATCGTGGGTGAGCACGATGAAGGCGCTGCCGGGCGGCGCGGTGCGGACCACCTGTTCCGGCAGGGCGGTGAGGCATGTCTCCACGCCCGGCACGCCGAAGGCGGTCAGTTCGCTCTCGCGCGTATCGACCAGCACGACACGCACCGGCGTCAGCGAAAGGGCATGCGCCAGCGCATCGCCGACATGGCCCGCGCCGAACACATAGACATGCGGGCGCATGGCGATCTCGCCGTCCATCCGGGTGACGAGTTCCTTCGCGAGCGGGCCATCCACCCGGCGGAAATTCAGCCCGACGCGCCCGCCGCAGCATTGGCCTATTTCGGGTCCCAGCGCCACATCCATGGGAGAATCGTCTCCGCCCGCCAGCATGCGGCGGGCATGGTCGATGGCCATATATTCGAGCTGGCCGCCGCCGATGGTGCGGAAGATGGCGTCGCGCGCAACCAGCATCCACGCGCCGGCGTCGCGCGGAGCGGAACCCTTCACATCCGTCACTTCGATCAGCACGCAGTCTGGAATCCGGGCCGGACGACCGTTGAGAAAGGCCCTGATATCGTCGCGCGCGCCGGGAGGCATCGCGTCACCCGTTCGCGGCGCGCAGCCGCTCGATGGCCATCAGGATGCGCTCGGGCGTGGCGGGCGCGTCGAGGCATGGACAGGCCTTGTGATCGGCCACGCTGGCGATGGCGTCGGACAGAGCCTGCAACACCGAGATACCCAAGGGCAGCGGCGGCTCGCCCACCGCCTTGGAGCGGTGGATGGTCGGCTCGTAGGCCTCGGACCAGTCGGTCAGCGCCACGTTGAAGATTTTGGGCCGGTCGGAGGCGAGCGGAATCTTGTAGGTGGACGGCGCGTGGGTGCGCAGCCGCCCGTGATCGTCCCAGACCAGTTCTTCCGTGGTGAGCCAGCCGGTGCCCTGCACGAAGCCGCCTTCCACCTGCCCGAGGTCGATGACGCGGTTGAGCGAGCGGCCCGTATCGTGGAGGATATCGGTGCGCTCGATCACGAACTCGCCGGTCAGCGTGTCGACCGACACTTCTGAGCAGGCCGCGCCATAGGCGTAGTAATAGAAGGCGTGGCCGCGGCCCTTGGCGCGGTCCCAGTGGATTTTCGGCGTCTTGTAATGACCCGCCGCCGAAAGCTGCACGCGGGCGATATAGGCCTGCTTCACCAGGTCGTCGAAGCCGATTTCCTGATTGCCGACGCGCACGCGGTTGGGCAGGAAGACGACCTGATCCTCCGGCACCTGATATTGCTGCGCCGCGAAATGGACGAGCCGCTTCCTGATCTGGCGGGCCGCGTCCTGCGCCGCCATGCCGTTCAGGTCCGCGCCCGACGATGCGGCGGTCGGGGCGGTGTTCGGCACCTTGGCGGTGGTGGTGGCCGTGATCTTCACCCGGTCGATGTCGATCTGGAATTCCTCCGCCACGACCTGCGCCACCTTCATGTGCAGGCCCTGCCCCATCTCGGTGCCGCCATGGTTCATATGCACCGAACCGTCGGCATAGATATGGACCAGCGCACCGGCCTGATTGGACTCCGTCTTGGTGAAGGAAATGCCGAATTTCACCGGCGTCAGCGCGATGCCGCGCTTGACGTAACGGCTTCCGGCATTGAACGCGCGGATCGCCTCGCGGCGCTTCGCATAATCGGCGCTTTCCTCCAGTTCCGCGACGATGCGCTGGATGATGCAGTCCTCGACCTTCTGGTGATAGGGCGTGACGTTGCGCGTGCCCTCCGCGCCCATCGGGTCGTAGAAGTTCAGCTTGCGGATTTCGAGCGGGTCCTTGCCCACCGCGAAGGCCACTTCCTCGATGACGCGCTCCGCGCCCACCATGCCCTGCGGGCCGCCGAAGCCGCGGAAGGCCGTGTTGGACACGGTATTGGTGAAGAGCGGCGCCGACTGCGCGTGGACGGCGGGGTAGAAATAGGCATTGTCGCAATGGAACAGCGCGCGGTCGCCGACCGGGCCGGACAGGTCCGCCGAACAGCCGGCATTGAGCGCGAACATGAAATCGACGCCCAGAATATTGCCCTCATCGTCGAAGCCGACCTCGTAATCGATGACGAAGCCGTGGCGCTTGCCGGTCGAGGTCATGTCGTCGTCGCGGTCGAGCCGGACCTTCACCGCCCGCCCGTGCTTCTTGGCGGCGATGGCGGCGATGGCGGCCCACTGGTTGGCCTGCGTTTCCTTGCCGCCGAAACCGCCGCCCATGCGGCGCACCTCGGCGGTGACGGAATGGCTCGGCACGCCCAGCGCGTGGGCGACCAGATGCTGCGTCTCGCTCGGCCCCTGCGTGGAGCAATAGACCGTCACGTCCTCGTCCTCGCCGGGAACGGCGAGCGACACCTGACCTTCCAGATAGAAATGGTCCTGTCCGCCGAGATACATGCGGTTCTTGATCCGGCGCGGCGCGGCGTCGATGGCGGCGCGCGCATCGCCGCGCTTCAGCGTCAGCGGCGTGGTGACGAGCCGGTCCTTCGTGCCGTCGAGAGCGTCGATGGAGAACAGGCCCGGCGATTCCTCATATTCGACCTTGGCCAGCCGTGCCGCGCGGCGCGCCTGATCGCGCGTCTTGCCCAGCACCGCAAACAGCACCTGCCCGTGGAACTTGATCTCGTCCACGGTGAAGATCGGATCGTCGTGCGCGCCGGACGGCGAGACATCGTTCTCGCCCGGCACGTCCTTCCATGTCAGCACGTCGACCACGCCGGGCGCCTTGTGCACCGCGTCGAGGTCCATCGACTTGATGCGGCCATGGGCGATACTAGAGAAGCCGAGACCGACATGCAGCGTGCCTTCGGGCTCCGGTATGTCGTCGATATAGACGGCGGTTCCGGTGACGTGCTTGTGGGCGGAATCATGCCGCTGGTCGGTGGCCACGCCTCCCTTGATGCGGCTTGCCCTGCTCAGAGGTACGGAATGATTGTTCATCGTCGTCTCCTCCCTAGGCCACACGCGAAACGCCGAGATATTCGGCTTCGCCCCGCGTTTCCGCGAAGAAACGGCGCAGCATGTTTCGGGCCACCAGAAGCCGGTAGGCCGCCGTCGCCCGCATGTCGCTCAATGGCGCGTAATCCTGCGCATAGGCGTCGAGCGCTGCCTCGACGGTCGCCTCCGTCCATGGCTTGCCTTTCAGCGCCGCCTCCACGTTGAGCGCGCGCTTGGGCGTCGCCGCCATGCCGCCATAAGCGATGCGGATCGAGGCGACATTGCCGGCGGCATCGAGCGTGAGGTGGAACGCGCCGAGCGAGGCGGTGATATCCTCCTCGCGGCGCTTGGACACCTTGTAGACCGCGAAATGGCCGCCTGCGGCGGGAACCGGCACATGCACGGCTTCCACGAATTCGCCCGGCGCACGGTCCTGCTTGCCGTAGGCGATGAAGAATTCCTCCAGCGGAATGGTGCGGCGGGCGGCACCCTTGCGCAGGGTCAGCATCGCGCCCAGCGCGATCAGCGGCGGCGGCGTGTCGCCGATGGGCGAGCCGTTGGCGATGTTGCCGCCGATGGTGCCCATATTGCGCACCTGCTCGCCGCCGATGCGGTCGATGAGTTGGCCCATCGCCGGAATGCGCGACGAAAGATGCGAAAAGGCTTCCGTATAGGTGACGCCCGCGCCGATGGTGATGACGCCGCCTTCCTCGCGGATGGAGCGCAGCTCCTCCAGATGGCCGATGAAGACGACCGGGGAAATGTCGCGCATCATCTTCGTCACCCATAGCCCGACATCGGTGGAGCCGGCGACCACGGTGGCCTTCGGCTCGGCTTCGAGAATATTGGCGAAATCGTCGAGGCTGGCGGGGACGATCAGACGGTCCTTGCCCTCGCCGACCTCCACCCGCGCGCCGTCGCGCATCGCGGCGAGTTCGGCTAGCACATGGGCACGCTCGGCGGCGAGCGGGTCTTCCATCACCGTGCCGTAATCGGAAATGGCGCGGGCGGCGCGCATGATCGCCTCATAGCCGGTGCAGCGGCACAGATTGCCCTGCAACGCCTTTTCGATCAGTGCGTCGGAGGGGCGCGGCTCGCGCATCCACAGGGCATAGAGCGACATGACGAAGCCCGGCGTACAGAAGCCGCATTGCGAGCCGTGGAAATCCACCATCGCCTTCTGCACCGGATGCAGGCCGCCATCGGCCCCGCGCAGATGTTCGATGGTCACCACATGGCAACCGTCCAGCGAGCCGACGAAGCGGATGCAGGCGTTGACGCTTTCATAGACGACCCCGCCGCCGGCGAGCTTGCCGACGAGCACCGTGCAGGCGCCGCAATCGCCCTCGCCGCAGCCTTCCTTGGTGCCGCGCAATTTGGCGTTCAGCCGCAGATAATCGAGCAGTGTCGCGTCCGGCGCGACGCGATCGAGTGCCACCCGTTCCCCGTTCAACAGGAAACGAACCGTATTTCTGATGGAGAGTCCCATTTTGACCGCTTCTCCGTTGCGTCATGCGTCAGCCCGCTTTTACGGCGCTTCCTCCGACGCACATTCCAGTCCCATCATGCACTATTTAGGGTCGTTATACGGATGAGAAGATGGATATGGTTGCATGTCTTTCAAATTTTTAGTGGGAAATCGCACGCGCCGATATTTATTATCATGTCAGAAAATGACAATCGAACGCCAGTGGAGGACGTTCCCCTATGCAATATCCGCGCAATCTCATCGGCTATGGCCGCAACACGCCCGATCCGCGCTGGCCGGGCGGGGCCAATATCGCCGTGCAGTTCGTCGTCAATTACGAGGAAGGCGGCGAATGCTGCGTGCTGGACGGCGATCCGGCATCCGAATGCCTGCTGTCGGAGATCGTCGGTGCGCAAGCCTGGAAGGGCCAGCGCAACCTCAATATGGAATCGATCTATGAATTCGGGGCGCGGTCGGGCTTCTGGCGCCTGTGGCGCGCCTTCACCCGGCGCAACATGGCCGTGACGGTCTATGGCGTGACGCAGGCCATGGCGCGCAACCCGGAAGTCGTCGCCGCCATGAAGGAGGCCGACTGGGAAATCGCCAGCCACGGCCTGCGCTGGTGGGAATACAAGGACGTGCCGGAGGAGATCGAGCGCGAGCACATCCGCGAGGCGGTGCGGCTGCACACCGAGATCACCGGCTCGCGCCCGCTCGGCATCTATCAGGGCAAGCCGTCCGACAACACGCTGAAGCTGGTGATGGAAGAAGGCGGCTTCGTCTATTCCGCCGATTCCTATGCGGACGAACTGCCCTATTGGGTGCAGGGGCCGAAGGGGCCGCACCTGATCGTGCCCTATACGCTCGACGCCAACGACATGCGCTTCGCCACACCGCAGGGCTTCAATTCGGGCGACCAGTTCTTCGCCTATCTGAAGGACAGTTTCGACGTGCTCTATCGCGAGGGCGCCGAAGGCGCGCCGAAGATGATGTCGATCGGCCTGCATTGCCGCCTCGCCGGGCGTCCGGGCCGCGCGGCAGCCCTTGAGCGCTTCCTCGATTACGTGCAGTCTCATGACAAGGTATGGGTGGCCAAGCGCATCGACATCGCCAATCACTGGCATGAGCACCACAAGCCGAAGACAGCCGACGTGGTTCCCTCCAAGGCGGCCAAGGCAGATTTCGTCGCGCGCTACGGCGGCGTGTTCGAGCATTCGCCATGGGTGGCCGAGCGCGCTCATGATGCCGGGCTGAGCGAAGAAGAAAACACGGCTTCCGGCCTGCATGCGGCACTGGTGAAGGCGTTCCGCGCCGGCTCGGACGAGGAGCGGCTGGCCGTGCTGCGCGCTCATCCGGACCTCGCCGGCAAGCTCGCGGCGGCCAAACGCCTGACCCCGGAATCGACTGCCGAACAGGCCTCCGCCGGGCTCGACGCGCTGACGGACGCGGAAAAGCAGGCCTTCACCGAACTGAACGACGCCTATACGAAAAAGTTCGGCTTCCCCTTCATCATCGCCGTGAAGGGACGCGGCAAACAGGAAATCCTCGACGCCTTCAAGCGCCGCCTTTCCAACGACCGTCACACGGAACTGGCGACGGCAGCGGCGCAGGTCGAACGCATCGCGCTCCTGCGCCTCAAGGACATGCTCCCCGAAACGCTCTACTGATTGGACCCATCATGAGCCGCAATTATTACGCGCCTACGGGCGGCCTGCCACCGCAGACCCAGCTTCTCACCGACCGCGCCATGTTCACCGAAGCCTATGCGGTGATCCCGAAAGGCACGTTCAGCGATATTGTAACGAGCTTCCTGCCCTTCTGGGACAAGACGCGGCTGTGGGTGATCGCCCGCCCGCTGTCGGGCTTCGCCGAGACCTTCTCGCAATATATCATGGAAGTGCAGCCGGGCGGCGGCAGCGACCGCGCCGAACTCGACGAGAGCGCCGAAGGCGTGCTGTTCGTGGTGGAAGGCGAAGTGGCCGTAACGCTGGCGGGCAAGAAGCACGTTCTGACCGAAGGCGGCTATGCCTATCTGCCGCCGAAAAGCGGCTGGTCGCTTCGCAACGAGGGACAGGCCGCGGCACGCTTCCACTGGGTGCGCAAGGCCTATGAATATGTCGACGGGCTCGCTACGCCCGATCCGCTGTTCCTCAACGAGAAGAACATCGCGCCGAACCCGATGCCCGACACCAACGGCGCATGGGCGACGACGCGTTTCGTCGATCCCAACGACCTGCGTCACGACATGCATGTGACGATCGTCACGCTGGAGCCGGGCGGCGTAATCCCCTTCGCCGAGACGCATGTGATGGAGCACGGTCTCTATGTGCTGGAAGGCAAGGCGGTCTACCGGCTCAATCAGGACTGGGTGGAGGTGGAAGCGGGCGACTTCATGTGGCTGCGCGCCTTTTGCCCGCAAGCCTGCTATGCCGGCGGACCCGGCAAGTTCCGCTACCTGCTTTACAAGGACGTCAACCGTCACATGAAGCTTTCGCGCTGAAAGACAGCGGGCCGGACGAAAATCCGGCCCGTTCGCTATGCAACGCCACTTCCATCAGTAGTATATAACATTCAATACAATATCCGAAGCTTTGCCGCATATCCGCAGGATCGTGGTTGAAGACGCAATTCTTTTATGCTCAACAGGTTAGCAAGGCCGGCTCCCGACGGAGCTTCCGCTATTGTCATATATTACCCGGAAAGACTGTCTCATGAAGAACCATCGCGCATCCGGCCTCGCCCTCGCCGCTTCCGTCGCCGCCACACTGAGCCTCGCCGCACCCGCCTTCGCCGCCCCGCTGCCGGGCGGAGCGAGCACCTTGCAGGAAACCTATCAGGACTGGACCGTCTCCTGCCAGTCGCAGAAGGACACGGCCGTCTGCGCCATGCGGCAGGACCAGAGCAGCTCGCAGACCGGCCAGCGCGTGCTGGCCGTCGAATTGCGCAACGTTGCCGGCGGCAAGGTCAGCGGCGTGATCCTGATGCCCTTCGGCCTCGATCTCGCCAAGGGTGCCACGCTCAAAATCGACGACGCCAAGGGCCGGGCTCTGGCCTTCTCCACCTGTCTGCCGCAGGGCTGCCTTGCGCCGGTCGACTTCGAGGCAGGCGAAGTGGCCGCGATCCGCAAGGCCCAGGCGTTCAATCTCACCGCCACTGCACTGAGCCCCAGCCAGCCCGTCGCCTTCAAGGTTTCGCTGAAAGGCTTCGGCGCCGCGCTCGACCGCATCACCGCGCTCACCAAATAGCAGCGCCGTGTGAACGGCCGCCCGCCGGGATCAGGCGGCAGCGGCACAGGCGGCCACATGGGCGGCAAGATGCCTGCGCCAGCGCAGCGTCATCAGCACGGCGACCATGCCGAGCCCCGCCGCCAGTCCGCACCAGATGCCGATGCCCTTCAGCCCGAAGCCGAAGGCGAGCAGCGCGCCGAGCGGCAATCCGACGCCCCAATAGCCGAACAGCGCCAGAAGCATGGGTATGCGCGTGTCGCGCAGGCCGCGCAGCATGCCCGCGGAAACGGCCTGCGCCCCATCAACGATCTGGAACAGCGCCGCCATCGCCAGAAACGTGACCGCAAGCTCCACGACGGCCATATTGCCGGGATCGTTCAGGTCGAGAAACACGCCGACGAAAACGCGCGGGATCAACACCATCAGCAGCCCCATCATGGCCATGAAGCCGACGCCGAGCGCCCAGGCGCTCCAGCCGGCAAGGCCGAGCGCCACCGGATCGCCGGCACCATAGGCACGGCCCACGCGCACCGTCGCCACCTGCCCGAAGCCGAGCGGCACCATGAAGCTCAGCGAGGCGATCTGCATCGCCACCGCATGGGCGGCCATGGCGGTCGGCCCGATACGGCCCATCATCACCACCGCCGCATAGAAGGTCGAGGTCTCGAAGACGAAAGTCAGCGCCATCGGTATGCCGATGCGCCACAGTTCCATGAGGCGCGGCCAGTCGGGACGCCAGAAGCGGCCCAGCAGGCAATAGCGGCGGATGCGGCGATGACGCATGGCGATGAAGGAGAGCCCCAGAAACATCATGATGCTGGACGCTGTCGTGGCGATGCCCGCGCCATGCAGGCCCATGGCTGGAACGCCGAAATGACCGAAGATCAGCGTCCAGCCGGCGAGCGCGTTGAAGCCGATGGCAAGTGCGGCCACCAGCAGCGTCCACATCGGCTTTTCCATCGCCGCGAAGAAGCAGCGCAGCACGATATAGAAAAGATAGGGCAGCATCGCCCATTGCAGCGTGTGCATCAGCACGACCGACCGCTCCACGATCTCCGGGCGCTGGCCGAGAAAGAGGAAGATCGTCTTGCAATGCCAGAGCACGAGCCAGATGGGCATGACGATGATGACCGCCGACCACATGCCCTGCCGCACGGTGCGGCGCACGTCGCGCACCGAGTGACGATTGTGGCCGAGCGTGATGGCGATCATCGGCATGACGGCCGAAACCAGCCCCATCGAGAAGACCGTCAGCGTGTAATAGAAGCTCGTCGCCAGAAGGGCCGAGGCAAGCGTGTCGGCGCCAAGCCGGCCGATGAAGATCACATCCGTCGCCGTGAGCGCTGCCTGCGAGAGATTGGTGAAGATCAGCGGCCAGCCGAGCTTCAGCGCCGCCGCCAGTTCCCTGCGCCAGCGCCGCGCGCCCTTTTCGGGCAGGCCGGTCTCTTGCGGCTCGCGAAAGCCAGCGCCGATCATCCTGTCCATTGTCCGCTCCCGAACCGCTTTTCGCCTTCTCCCGGTGCCGCTCAGGAATCATGCAGGCCACGCGCAGTTTGCCCATTCCTTGTGCACAATCCGCGTGGAAAAGTCATGCGTCTTTTTGGCGAAAAGCGGATTCCGGCCGCGTACCGTAGATGACGCCCGCGGGCAGGAAATTGACCGTGATCGTCTGGGCGTCGGCCGTGCCGGCGGCGCGCGCGATGGTCACGACCTTTTTGCCCGGCACGTCGCTGACGATATTGACGGTCGCGGAGCGGTCGGCATGGAGCGGAAGCGCGATGCTCGTCTGCCAGCCATTGATCAATGCATCGCCGGTCAGGGACAGATAGAGCCTGTCCACGCCGCTTTCCGCGAAGAGATAGAGCGAGCAGACATCCTCGCCGTCGGCAATGGCGTTTTCGGTGAAGGAATAGCGATGGACGCCGCCTGTCCCGACATAGAGGCGGGAGAAACCGGCCTCGACGGCGGCGGGCTTCTGGAAATATTCGCTGCCGTAGACGCTGACAACGGCCACGCCCGGCGAGGACTGGTCCTCCTCGGCGAAGACACGGCAGCGGTAGAGGCCGCGCGCGTCCAGCACCGCCGCCAGACCGGAACCGCTTGCCGAAGCGCTTTCCAGCGTGCCGCCGAGGACGGAAAGGTTCACCCGCGAGTTGGGCTGGCCGAACACGGTGACGTTGTCCGCCGCCCACACATCCGGATAGCCGGCGATGCGCGGCATCGCGCCCTGCGTGGCGAAGATATTGAGAATGGCGAGATCTTTCCAGACGATCGCCACGGATGCGGTGAGCGATTTCTGCGCATCGGCGCTCCCCCTGCGCACGACCGTGTAGAAGGCGGCGCCCCTGCCGCCGTCGCCGAGCGCCAGCACGAAACTTTTCGGCACCAGCGTCGCGACCCGGCCCAGCGCCTTGTCCGCGGCATCGACCGTATATGGCTCGCCGTCCCATGTGGCGGCGGCGACGGGCCGGCCGAGCGCGTTCTCGCCGCTCCAGTGGAAAGCGACCACGTCGCCCGCCTGCATGGCGGTATAGGAGGCCTCCATCGCCGCCCCGCCGCGCGCGGCGATGGCGCGGGAGGCGAGCACACCGTTAACCGCATCGGGAAAGACCGGGGCCGGCAGCACCGCGCCGGGGGAGCCGACCACCGTGACCACGCTCGCCTGCGACAGGCCGATATTGCCCGCCAGATCGAGCACGTCGTAGCGGACGTCGTAAACGCCGTTCAGCAGGTCGTTCTTCCTGAAAACCGCATCGAAGAAACCGGCGAAAGGAAGCTGGTAGGGCACGATCACGCGCGACGAAAGCGAGGTGCCGAAGAAGACGGTGATGATATCGCCCGGCCGGATGCCGATATAGCGTTCCAGCCGCACGATCACGTCGCCGCCGGAAAGCCGGCCCAGATCCAGCACGCCGTCGACCGCATCGGGAACCACCGGAGCCTTCATGACGTGACCGCCTTCCTGAAATCCGCGTAAAGGGTCATGAGATCGCCGTCCGGCGAGGCGGGCAGGGAAAGATAGAGGCGCATCGGCCCCGCGACGGCGGCGACGATGCCGAACAGCGCGAAATCCTTCGTGTCGAGCGGTACTTCCGCCGTCTTGACCCTGCTGCCGTCGGCGAGAAGCACCATGGCATCGCCGATGGCGCGCACGGCCAGAGTGGGGATGATGCCGATATCCATGCGCCGGTCGATCCGCACGCGGAACAGGTTCGGCATGGCATCGTTCGCCAGCGCTCCCGCCGTGCGGCTCCACAGCCTGAAGCGCCCCGGCCCGACCCGGTAGGGCGTAAAATCCGTATAATCCATTGCGTAATTGTCGGGCGACCGGCTGTCCTCGACCCTGACGCCGAACAGGCCGCCCGGCCGGTAGGCTGCGTTCGGCAATATGACGCTGAACGACCCGGTGCCCTCGGTGCCGAGCGTCATCTCGTAACGATCCTTCGCGCCGGCTTCGAGGATCAGCGCGCCGTCATAGCTGTTGCACACGACGACGCCGGATGCGCTGCCCTGCACATGCACGATGTTGCGCGGCGTGTTGGTCCCGTCGAGGCTGTCATAGGTGGGCGCGCCGGAAGACGGGAAGATGCGCAGCAGGCTGGTATCCGTGTCCGCCATGATCGCATCCCTTTCTATAATTCGCCGGGCGCGGACGTATCAAGCGCCCTGCCGGTCCAGTTCGAATAGCGGGGCAATCCGGCAGGCGGGCGGGAGAGCGCATATTCGGCATAGAAGCTGCCGGGCGCGTTCATGCCCGCATTGTAGCCCGCGACCAGCAGGCGCTCGAAGGTGACGAAAACAGCCGTACCCTCGGCCTTCAGCATATCTTCCGTGACCGTGACGGTGCGGACATAGGAGGCCTGCCGGATATCGTCGTCGAGGGCGCCGTCGCCGTTGAGATAGATGGTCACGCTCGCCACGTCGCCGGCGGCCATGGTCCAGTTGGCCTGCACCTTGGCGATGCCCACGGCGAGGCCGCCGCCCGCGAGCGTTTCCGTGTTCACATAATAGCCGGCGCCGCGCACCGACGGGCCGTCAAGCACACGCGGTGAAAGGTTGGGATCGGGCACCAGCCGCCCGCCGCGCCCGGTAACGGCGAAGGCAAGGTTCTTCGATTTCAGCACCGCGCCCGTGGTCTGGTTGCCGGTGACATAAAAGGCCTTGTTTCCGGCGCGGCCTTTCGAGAAGGAGGATTTCGACACCTTCACGTCGAGCGGCGTTCCGCCTTCGGAACTGTAGGTATCGTCCTTGACGATGCCGTTCAGGAACAGCATGACGCGGTTCGGATAGCCGAAGCCCGCATCCTCGCGGTCGATCAGCATGTCGGCGAAATCGCCCGCCACGCCGTCCATGTCGTAGGCGCCGTCCACGAGGGGCAGGTTGAGCCGCGGCGGCGGAAAGCCGCCGTCGAGGCGCGTATCGTAGATGATGAAATCGCCGTAGGCATAAGGCTCGGCCGCGGCCGGCTGGGCGACGATCCTGAGATAAGTCTCGCGCCCGTCCGGCACGACATAGAGCCGGGCGACCCCGTTCCTCGTCGGCGTGCGCACCACGCCGTTGGGGCGGGCCGGCCAGAGGTCCGGTTCGAGCGGTTCGGCGAGGCTCGCATCGGCATAGAGCCGCACCGTGTCTAAGCTGCTCGCGCTCCATGCGAGGCCCCACTCCACGATCATGCCGTCCGCCACCGCCGCGCCGTCCCCATCGGTGGCGATCAGCGTATAGACGGGCATGGGCTGGCCGGAAGCGTCCTGCGCGAGATCGAAGGAACTGACGCCGTTGGCGGCATGGGCGCGGGTGACGGCGCGCGCCACCGTGATGCCGGCATCCGCCCGCCGTGTCCCCGTGTCGAACGCCAGCGTCGTGGCTTCCAGCCCGACCCGGTCGCCCGGCGCGGCGCTGCCGGAGATATTCGCATAGAAGGCGGCGCGGTAGACGCCCGGACCGTCGTTCGCCGACGCGACCAGTGTCCGCTCCGCCGCGCCCGAAAGCGTGGCGGAGCCGCTGGTGACTACGAGTTTCGCGGTCGCGTAGGGCGGCAGAGGATCGCTGCCCGCGGCCAGCGTCACCCGGACATCGATGCGCGCCGTGCAGCCCGGCGGGATGGACGCTGCCGGCTCGATGCCGTCTATCGCAATATCGCCGCTGACACTCATCGTCCCGCCCCCCTTGCACCGAATTGCCTCACGCCAGATTGAAGCCTTCCGGCGTGCTCAGATAGAGGTTCACATAGGCGGAATAGATTTCCGCCGACATTCCGGCGCGCTTGACGCTGTATTCGGCATAGAAGCCCTTCTGGCCCTCGTTGAGCCGGTCGTAGCCGAGCACCTTTGCGCGCTCGAAATCCACCGTCACGCTGCCGGCGGTGATCTGCTGTGCCGTCAGGGTGTTCTGGCTGTTGTAGCTGTTCTGCTTCAGGTTCTCCGTGTTCGGCTCGTAGCCGTTGAGATAGATGGTGACGGTGACGGTGTCGCCCGCCGCCGGCGCCCAGTCGAGGGACGGATAGAGCGGCACGTAAACATGCAGCGAGCCGTCGGAAATGGTGTTGAGGTTGACCGTATCGCCCGCAAATTGCACGGTCGGCGGGTCCAGCGGACGCTCGAGCGAGGGATCGGGGACGTTGACCCCCCTGCTGCCCTCGGCGAAGAAGGTGTTGGAGGCCGATTTGATGATATTGCCGTCCGACTGGCGGCCGGCCACGTAATAGAGGACGTTGAGATCGCCCTCCTCGTCGGGCGTGCTGACGGAAATCAGCGCCTTGGGAACGTTCTGGTAGATCGGCGAATGGTCGCCGGCATAGGAATCGTTGGTGGCGCAGTTCTTGCCGTTGAGGAAGATCAGCACACGGGTCGGGTCGTTGTAAAATGCGCCCGACCGGTCGATGCCGACCGGCACGAAATTGCCCTGCACCTCGTCCAGATTGAACGGGCCGGCCCCGCCCTCGCGCGGGCAGACGAAATCCGGCAGCTTGCCGCCGTCATTGCCCTTCTCGTTGAAGATCATCACGCTGCCGAACTGGAAGGTGTTGCCCGTCGTCGCCGAGCCGACGACCTGATACAGCACCGGCCGTGTGATCGGCACCAGATAGAGATCCGTCGTGCCCGTGCTCCCCCCCGTGACGGTGCGCACCACCTGCCCCTGTCCCTGCTGCGGGTCCGGCAGCAGCCGGTCGGCATATTTCGCCGTGGCGGAGGCATAGCTGTTGACGGACGAGAACAGTTCCACATCGTAAAACTGCTTCCATTCGACGATGAAACCGTCCCCGACCGGAGTCCCGTCCTGCTTCGTCACGATCGCCCGGTAATGGGCGTAAGCCACGGTGCCCGGCGTCTCCTTCTCATCCTCCGAGGTGAAATAGAAGCTCGACGCATCGGCCTGATAGGTCACATTCACCGGATCGCCGACCGATATGACCTTCGCCGCCGTGTTGTTGGCGCCGATGGCGTTGGTCCGTACGGAAACCTGTACCTTCTCGTTCTTGCGAAGAGCCGCGCTGAGGTTGATATAGAAATCGGCGCTGTAGACCTTCGGTGTCCCGTGCGGCGTATAGGTTCTGCGCGCCGCGCCGGATATGTCGAAGTTGATGCCGCTGTCAATCTCGACCCAGGTGCCGGCGGCGAGATCGTCGCTGCCCGCATCGAGGGTGAGCACCGTCGAGACCTTCACGGTCCCGCCGGGGGGGCATAGCGGCGGGTCAAAAACCGACGTGATTTCAAGTTTTCCGGAAGTTGCCATAAGTCTATCCTTTTCTTGCCGTTAGACAATTTTCGATTGACAGGCGCAGAATATGCACCTATCCACGAAGTATATTTTTCAAACTATATTAAAAAACGGAGATATTTGTGCCTATTCCCTGTTTTAAATATAAGAAATACCTTAACTCCACATGCCTGTCCGATCCGGAAAACTTCAGGTTTCGTTGCGGTCCGGGTCGATCAGCGGCACTCTATCTCATCCTCGGAGGGGCGATAGCTGGTCTTATGAACAGTGCGGCGGCGGGCGATGTCGGCGGGGCGGGCGGCCCGGCCGGCACGACCGGCGGCGCCGGCGGAAGGGGCGGCTGGTACGATTTTTACGGCGGCATGGGCGGCGGCGCGGGCGGCGGGGCCGCCGCGACGCCCGGCAAAAACGGCGCGGGTTCCGACGGCGCCGACGGCAGCGGCACTGGGAGCAAGGGCACGGCCGCAGGCGGCAGCGGCATTCCACCCCAACCCGTCACAGACACCACCGGCTCGTCCGATGCGAGCGGCGGCACGAATGGCGGCGGCGGTGGCGGCAGCGGCGCGGGCTGGCTGTTCGATTCGGACACCGTCACCAATCCCACGGTCGCAGATGGCGAGGTGCTGCTGGATTTCGGAACCGGTCGCTTCCGCGGCCCCTACCCCGTCGGCGGCGGCGTCGGCGGCCCCGGCTCCTGCACGGCCGACGGCCTGCAATGCGGCGGCGGTGGCGGCGGCGGCGCCGGGATGATCATCCACGCGGCCGACCCCGGCTATACGCTGCGCGTCAAGCCCGGCCAACTGGTGGGCGGAGCGGGCGGCTCTTCCGTCGATCCGGGCAGCGGAGGCGGAGGCGGCGGCGCCGGACTGGTCGTGACCGGCAGCGCGCCCGTCATCATCGACCAGAGCGGAAACAACACCAGCATATCGGGCGGCGGCGGCGGCACGGGCAATGGCGGCGGCGGCGCGGGCATCCTCATCGGCGACGGCGTCAACCTCACCACGCTGGGCAACGGCAAACGGGACGGATTCCAGACGATCGCGGGCGGCGACCGCGGCGCCGACATTCCCGGCGCACCGACAACGAACAGCAACCTGCCGGGCACGGCGGTGATCTTCACGGGAGACAACGCCACCTATACCGCGATCGGACAAACCATACAGGCCAGCATCGCCATCGTTCCCACCGGCGGCCTCGGCCGGATCGGCCGCGCCATCGACATGCAGGGCAACGGCAACAAACTCGTGCTGGGCGCCGACGGCAAAGGCGGCCTCGCCACGCAGGTCACGCAGTCGCAGAACGAGCCAGATCAGGCGCTCGTCACCATCGAGGGCGACAACAACAGCATCGAATTGCAGCCGGGCGTACTGATGGACGGCTTCGTCTCCGCCACCGGCACCGGCACGCATCTCATCCTCGGCGGCACCAACGCAGTTTATTCCGGCACGCCCGGCGCCTTCGCGCTGAGCGACCTCGGCGCCACGGAGAAATATCGCGGCATCGCCGTACTGGAAAAGCACGGCGACGTGACATGGCAGCTCACCGGCACGCAGACCGTCGACACCCCATGGTTCGTCGAGGACGGCGTGCTCCAGCTCGGCGACAAGGCGAGCATCGCCGCCGCGAACCGGCTTACCATCGGCACGGCCGCCACGCCGGCCGGCGCCGTCCCGACCTTCGATCTCACCCCGCTCGGGCGCAACGCGGTCACCAGCGTCAGGACGCTCGCCGGCACGGCGCAGGCCCTCGTCACCGACTGCATACCCGCCGGCCGCACGGCCGGCACCTGCGGCCAGATCCTGTCGCATGAAATGATCGGCCTGCGGATCACCGACGGCCAGTCGGACAGCTACGCCGGCCAGATCAATATTTCCGGCACGCTGGAAGTGGCCGGCGGCACGCAGATATTCACCGGCAATGTCGGCAATATGGGCGGCGTGCTCGTCTCCGGCGGCACGGTCCAGCTCGGCGACGGCACCGGGACCGCCACGCTGGGCACGACAAACGACCCCATAACCGTGAATACGCCCGGCACGCTGGTGGTGAACAATGCCGGCGACTGGACCCTGAGCGCCCGCCTCGACGGAGACGGAACGCTGACCAAACGCGCCGCCAGCACGCTGACCATCGATCAGGCGGGCGACTTTTCCGGCCATGCCGCCATCGAGGCGGGCACGCTGCGGATCGCGGGCGCGGACGGCGCGCTGGGCGCAGCCAGCATCGCCGATGCCGGCGTGCTCGTCTTCGACCGCACCACGGATTACACCTTCGCGGGCACCGTCACCGGCGCGGGCGACATCACCAAGAACCAGTCGTCCGTGCTGACGCTCTCCGGCGACAGCAGCGCCTTCACCGGCGCGACCACGGTCAATGCCGGGACGCTCGCCATGAGCGGCAAGCTGCGCGGCACGCTCGACGTCAAGGCCGGCGCGACGCTGCGCGGCGTAGGCACGGACGGCAGCGTCGGCAAGACCACGCTCGCAGACAACGCCATATTGAGCGGGACGCACGACACGAAGCTCACTTTCGCGGACGACCTGACGCTGTCGGGCAACAGCATTATCAACGCCTCCTTCAGCAGGCCGAGCCAGACGGAACTGTTCGACGTCACCGGCAATCTCACCCTCGACGGCACGCTGAACGTGCTGACGCTGGAACATAACGGGCCGGGCTATTACCGCCTGTTCCATTATGGCGGGACCTTGCAGGACAACGGTCTTGCCATCGCCAGCGCGCCCACGGGCGTACCGCTCACGGATCTGAGCATCGTCACCACCACGCCCAATGCCGTCGATCTCTACGATTCCGGCGGGGCGCCGGTCGGCCAGTATAATTTCTGGAAGGGCGGCGACGGGCCGTGGGACACCGCCAGCAGCCAGTGGACCGATGTCACCGGCGCCAATACCGGCACATGGGAAAACGGCGCCTTCGCCTTCTTCAATGCCGCGCCGGGCACGGTGACGGTGGCCAATGCCGGCGGTCAGGTCGAGGCCATGGGCATGCAGTTCACGGTCGACGGCTACACGGTGGCGGGCGACCCGCTGACGCTGACGGGCAATACGCGCATCGTCCGGGTCGGCGACGGCACCGCCGCGGGCGCATCCATGACGGCGACGATCCTCGCGCCGATCGCCGGAAACGCGGCCGCCGGCGCGGTGGGACTGGAAAAGCAGGGCCTCGGCACGCTCGTTCTCGCCGGCGACAACACCTATACCGGCATCACGAAGATATCGAAGGGCACGCTACGGATCGGCAATGGCGGGGCCACCGGGCGCGTGCTCGGCGATATCGTCGACGACGGCACGCTCGCGATCGACAAGTCCGCCGCCTACGACATCACCGGCACGATCAGCGGCAGCGGCGCGGTGGTGCAGGAGGGAACCGGCACCACGCGGCTTTCCGGCCATAACAGCTTTTCCGGCGGCGTGACGGCCGAGCACGGCACCGTTCAGGCGGGCGCGGACGGGGACGCTTTCGGCTCCGGCATACTCACCGTGAACGCGGACGGCCATGCCGATCTCGACAATCACGACACCACGATAGGCGGCTTGCAGGGCGCGGGCAACGTCACGCTCGGCTCCGGCTCGCTCACGCTCATGCAGAACAGCGACACCGTCTATTCCGGCGTCATGTCCGGCACGGGCGGCGTCGTCAAGAACGGCCACGGCGCGCTCGTGTTCTTCGGCGACAACACCTATACCGGCCTGACCACGATCAACGGCGGCTCGGTGCAGATCGGCGACGGCGGCACGTCCGGCACCATCGCCGGCGACGTGGCCGTCACCACCGCCGATGCCAGCCTCATCGTCGTCCGCTCCGACGCCTTCACCTTCGGGGGAAAGATCAGCGGCGAAGGCAACGTGATCCATGCCGGTTCCGGCACCACCACCTTCACCGGCGACAACAGCTATCGCGGCGATCTCTTCGTGACCGAGGGAACCGTCAAGGCGGGCGTGGCCGATCATGCCTTCGGCGCCGGCTATCTCTCGGTCAGCGCCGGAGCGACGGCCGATCTCGCCGGTTTCGACACCACGACCGGCGGCCTGCTCGGCGCGGGCAACGTGCTGCTCGACCACGCGACGCTGACGCTCGACCAGCAGCAGGCGAGCGAGTTTTCCGGCGTCATGTCCGGCGACGGCGGCCTCGTCAAGAACGGCGCCGGCACGCTGCGGCTTTCGGGCGCCAACAGCTATGGCGGCCCCACCGCCGTCAATGACGGCATATTGCGGCAGGGCGCGGCGGGAGCGTTCAGCAGCGCCTCGGCCTATACGGTCGCAGCGGCGGGCGCGATGGAACTCGGCGGTTTCGACACCACGCTGGCGGCGCTGCAAAATGCCGGCTCGGTCAGCTTCGGCGGCACCGGCGGCGCGACGCTGACCGTCAACGGCAATTATGCCGGGCAGAACGGCATGCTCACCATCAACAGCGTGCTCGAAGGCGACGATTCACGCACGGACCGGCTGACCGTCAAGGGCGACACCTCCGGCGCCACCAAGCTCACGGTCGTCAATCAGGGCGGCAAGGGCGCGCAGACCGTCAACGGTATCAAGGTGGTCGAGGTGGACGGCGCGTCGGACGGCACCTTCGCCCTGCAAGGCCATTTCACCACCGACAGCGGCGAGAGCGCCGTGGTGGCAGGCGCCTATGCCTATACGCTGCATCAGGGCGGCGTGAACACGCCCGACGACGGCGACTGGTACCTGCGCAGCGAGGACGTCCGGCACCAGCCGATCCTCAATCCGGGCGTGCCGCTCTATCAGGGCGCGCTGCAAGCCATGCAGACGCTGAACCGGCTGCCCACGCTGCAACAGCGTGTCGGCAACCGCTTCTGGAGCGGCGCCGCCAATCCCCTGCTCGAAGAGGGCGACGGACCCGGCCGCACGGAAGCCGCCCCTTCCCCGCAGAGCGGGAACCGGCTGGACAAGCGCGCGCTCTGGGGCCGGATCGAGGGCGCGCATGACCGGCTCAACAGCTATTCCGCCGAAGGCGGCGCGCGCGCGGACATGAACACCTTCCTCATGCAGGCGGGCGTTGACGGCCTGTTCGCGGAGCGGGAAAGCGGCTGGCTGACCGGCGGCATCTACGGCCAGTACGGCACGGTCAGGTCGCGCATCGATTCGGCGAACGGGCGCGGAACGGTGAACACGCAGGGCTGGGGTCTCGGCGCAACTCTCACATGGTACGGCGAGAACGGCTTTTATGTGGACGGTCAGGGACAGGCCACATGGTACCGAAACGACCTCCGGTCCGACACCGCGCAACTGAGCCTGGCCCACGGGCGGACCGGCTTCGGCTATGCGCTGGGCGTGGAGACGGGCAAGCGCATCGCACTCGACGGCGAAGGCGGCAACTGGACGCTGACGCCGCAGGCGCAACTGATCTGGTCGTCGGCCACGCTCGACAACTTCCGCGATGTCTGGGACACGTCCGTCACCTCCAATAACGGCGACCAGCTGACGGGACGCCTCGGCCTCGCCGCCAATTACCGCAGCGCATGGCGCGGCAACGACGGGATGCTGGCGCGGACCAGCGTCTACGGCATCGCCAACCTCTATCAGGACCTCGTCAGCCGCGCCTCGGTCCGGGTGGACGGCACGCGCTTCTCCGATCGCCGCGACCGCACATGGGGCGGCGTCGGCCTCGGCGGCACCTATGCCTGGGCCGACGACAAATATGCCGTCTATGGCGAAGGCTCGGTCAATACCGCACTCAACCATTTCGGCGACAGCTACACACTGAAAGCCAATCTCGGCTTCCGCGTGAGTTGGTGAAGATACAGCACCACCCCCGGAGATGCTTCTCCGGGGGTGGTGTTTTCGTATTTCCGGCGTGTGTGCGTTAAACTTTTGAAATACGTCGAGGCGAATATCTGTGAACTCTGTTTCTCGCCGGTTGGCGCGTATAATCTCCCGCATAGCTTGATGCGTCGTCATCATCTTGCCAATTCGTGTCCTGCGACAGGTTCATTTCATTCCATTGCACAGCGTTTTCCACCCCTTCCCTACTCCGGGAAAATTGCGTCATGTGCCGCGGTGAGGGGGCAGCCCACTCCTCTTCGAGCAGAGGCTGGGAAGGGGCGGATTCCTGCATTTGGCCGTTGCGCAGCGCGGTCTCTGACCTCATCGATCCATCATCCTCGTCCTCCGGCCGGTTGAGCCGCCATTCCGCTATCCCGCTGGCCAGCACCAGCAATGCGCCGATGGCCCCCAATATCAAGCTCGCCAGTACAAGTTTCCGCCCCGTTTCCGCCTTGCCGTTATCGGTACTGTCGACCACATTGCCGTCCGCATCGCGAATGGCGCCCGATTCCTCCTGCTGGCCGACGATCACGCCCGCAAGTCCCGTGACGCCGCTGGCGAGCAGGGAAAGCCCCCCGGCGATGCGGGCTATCCGCACTGCGATTTGCGTGAATTTCAGGCTGTTTTTCGCAATCTGGACCGCCGGGAAAGCGACGTAAGCAATGCCGGCCAGTATGGTCAGGCCGAAGCCGATATAGCCCGCGACCGCGCCCCATTTCACATGCCCGGTCGGGTCGATGAAATTGACCGGGTCGCCGCCGCAATAGCCGTAGGCATTGATGCCGCCGGGTCCGAAGGGGCTGAGCGAATCCGGGCTGGAAAACCGCATCATGCGCGGATCGTAGGCGCGATATCCCTGCCCCGGATGATAAAGGCCGGCGAAAGGGTCCGGCACGTCGCCGTTGAAGCCGACGCGCACCGCGCCGTTGCCCTGCTCCATATCCGGCGTGCAGCCGAAGGGCGTGTAGTCCGTGCTGGTGGTGGCGGAGGGACCGAGCGTCAGGATGGGCGAGCCGCCGAGGTCCGGCCCGATGAAGGTCGCGTCCGATCCGTTGACCAGCGCCGCCGTGGCGCGCCCCAGATTGACGAGGCGATGACAGCCGCCGCCCTGCTCCACGATGCGGACCTCCTTGCCGCCGTCGTAATAGACATTGCGCGACGTGCCGTCGCTGCCATATTGCCCGTGCAGGCGGTCGAAGGCATCGTAGGTGCAATCTATCGACGCGCCGCCATCGGCGATGCGGGCCAGCCGCCCGAAGGCGTCATAGCTGTATGAGCGCCCCCTGTCGTCCATCGTCAGCCGCCCCGCGGCGTCGTAGGAGAGCAGGCTCTTCATCGCAGCGCCGCCGCCGACGCGGCTCGTGACGGCGGAAAGCTGCGTCGGGTCGGCGCCGGTATAGGCGAAGCTGCGCGTGACGCCGTTGCGGCCGGTGGCCCGATAGGCGGTGATATTGTCGAACCTGTCGTAGCCGTAGGCCTCACCTGTGATCGCCGGATCGTCGCTGCTGCCGAAGTTTCCGCCCTCGGCCTGAAATCCGGTCAGCCGGCCATTGACGTCATAGCTATAGGCGGCATTGGAAATGCGGCTGCCCTTGCTGCCGGAACGGTAATCGAAGACGGTCCGGCTTTTGACCCGGTCGTTGTCGTCATAGCCTCTTTCGACCGCGATGCCCTCGTTCGTCGTCAGCGCGATGGTGCGGGACTGCTCACGGTCCAGCGCGTCACGGGACAGGTTCACGGTCGCGCCGGCGCTCATCGTGCCGGCATGCCAGCCGGTGAAACGGCCCTGCTCGTAGCGGGGGATCACGGTGACGTTTCCGTCAACGACACGCGACAGCGCGGCGCCGTCCGTATTGTAGTAACAGCTCGTCGTGTCGCCCTGAATGCCGGTATATTCGGCGAGGTTTCCGGCCATCGAACGGTTGTAGCGCACCGTGCCGAGGGTCTGTCCCGCCGCCATGTACCGAATGGCGTTCACCCGGCCCATTGCGTCGTAGGTGAAGCTCTGGTCGGGGCCGCGCGCGTCGAGGCCGGTCTGGCGCGCGGCGAGCATCTGGCCGGTGCCGCCATCGTAATCGTAGCTGATCGCGATGTCGCCGCCGGGGACATATCTGCGCTTCACCGCCGCGCCGAAGGCGTCGATATAGTCATAGGCGACGGTCGTGACCGGGTCGGCGACGGAAGCAGGCACGATGGCGCCGTCGCGGTCATAGGCGTAGCGCGTTACGCGGCCGCCGATCGAGGCCGAGGCGATGCGTGCCAGCCCGTCGAATTGCTGCGTGCCGAGTTCGACGCCGTCCACGGCAATGCCCTTCACCAGCGCGAGCGAACTGCCATCCGTATAGGCGCGCGTGATCCGGGTTCCGTCCGGGCGCGTCACGGCGGAGAGCCGGCTCCAGCCGTCGTAATCGTAATCCGTGGTCCGGCCGAGCGCATCGGTGGCCCGGCGCAGGCGGCCCGCCCCGTCATAGCCGAAATGCAGCGGGGCGGCGAGAAGATTGCCGCTCGCGTCGTACCGGCCCACCGTCTTCGGCAGGCGCGTCGCCGGGTCGAAATCCGTGCGGATCGACGCGGTGGCGTAGAAATCCACCACGGAGGTGGCGAAATTCAGCACGTCCACGGCGATGCTGCGGGCAGAGCCGTCATTGCGCGCTGCCCCCGACAGATAACC
Organism: Rhizobiales bacterium 63-22; assembly: GCA_001898995.1. Classification (GTDB taxonomy): domain Bacteria; phylum Pseudomonadota; class Alphaproteobacteria; order Rhizobiales; family Rhizobiaceae; genus Brucella. Next base: position 272,309 of record MKVZ01000004.1, read on the forward strand.
CCATGAATCATAGGTGTAATCTTCCGTCAGCGTGCTGGTTTCGACGGCCGCCTCGCGTTCGATCCGGTCCGAGATCGTCATCCGCTTCGCGCGGCCGAGGCAGTCATAGCTGTATTCGCGATAATCCTGCCATGCGCCGGCGACGAAAACCTGCTCCTTCCACGGCCGCGCCAGCCCGTCGGAAATGTGGCGGACACGTCCGCCATCGGCTGCCGTCACCTCCTCCGTATTGTAGCGGCGCGCATCGGACGGCGCGTATTGATAAGGCTCATAGGCAAAACGTACCGTCAGCGACTGGTCTCCCGCTGCCCCGCCGGGCGCCGCGCCGCGCGTCATCGACAGCATGCGCCCATAGGTGTCGCGCGTGAAGACGGTGGCGACGCCGAGCCGGTCCACGCTGGCGAGCAACACTCCGGTCGGGCTCGAATAATAGTTCTTCTCCACCATCACCAGCCCGTCATGGGCCGTCAGTTGCTGCGTCACACAAAGGCAATCGAGCGCATCGCCAAAGGGATACGCCACCGTCTCGTAGCGGAAATCCATGACATCGGCATAGGCTGTGCCGTCATCGCCATATTTGGTCGAGAACTGCCGGCTCATGCGCCCGTAATTCTCGCTGGCGGCATTGGTGTCCTCATAGGTCCGGGAGACCTCGCTCATGAGCCTGCCGTCGACATAAAAGGATTCCCGGTTGCGCAGCAGGCAATATTCGACCGGCCGTGCCGGATCGCTGCGATTGCCGCCGACGCTGAGCCGGCAATAGGTGAATTCCCGCCGCTCGACCGGCGCGGAAAAATCCGTGGCCGGCGGCGTGGTGGTCACGCTCGCCGGATAGATGCCCTTGCCGCCGGTCGGATCGGGCGGGCAATCGAAGCCCTGCCCCGCCGCCGGATAATAGGCGATATCGGTGCGGGTGCCGTCGGTCCGCACCCATTGCGTCAGCCGGCCCGCCGCGTCGAAGACCATGCTTTCCCGGTCCTCGCGCGTCCCGTCCACGCCCTCGATGCGGTAGAGGGTGGAAATGCCGGTCGGGCACTGGAAATTCGCCGGCTGCGCGCTGTAGGAGAAGCCTTGCTTGCGGACATAGGACCAGTTCGCGACTGTATGATGCCCGGCCTGCACCGTTTCGTCGCTCACCATCAGATGGACCATGTCGAATGTCTGCTTGCTGACGATATTGACCCCATCCGGGCCAAGCGTCTCCTCGGTGGAGGAGTACTGGTATTGCAGGTTGTTGCTGTAATAGAGATTGTCCTGATCGGCGCTGTAGCTCGAAAAGGTCGTATTGTAGCCCAGATAATTGCGGCCGGAGGGGTCGTAGCTGTATTTGCGCACGACCGGCGGCTGGCCGCAGCCGGGATCGAGCGTGTGGCTGACCACATAGGGGATGCGCTCGGTGGAATGCGCGTCGGTCGGAAGCTGGAAGCCCTCCTTCTGGTAGACCGCCGTTTCGATCAGCCCGCCGGCGTGGGAAATGGCGTTGAGCGGCGCCAGCGTGCTGCTCAGGGAATAGTCATAGCCGAGCGTCCACTCATAATCCGTACCGCAGGCGATCGAGGTCAGGTAACTGACACCGGAACGCACCGTGAGGCCGAGCCGGATGACGAGGCTTTCGCCGCTCCCCGGCCAGAGCGTTATGACGGGCGCGAGCGCATTGCCGTAATCGACCGCGAGGATCTGCCGGCCGTCATCGTCGTAGAAACCGGTCAGCCGGTGATGGCTCACATCCGGCTCGTCCCATGTGAGACGGACGGAATGCCCGGCCTTGGAGAATATGCGCTCCGGCACCTTCACGCTGTAGCCGTAGGAACTGCCTTTCAATATGTCGACATTGCCCTCGGCATGGGTCACGCTGTAGGCCTGCGTGCCAAGGCGCGAGAAGATCACCTTTTCCAGCGGCCCTTGCACAATGGTCTGCACGCCGTCGGTGGTCTTGGGAGCGATCTTGAGCACCGTCCCGTCCGAGGGCAGCAGCAGCTTGTTGTCGCTGTCATAGCTCGACCAGATCAGGCTCCAGCCGCGCCCGAACCCATAGTCGATCTCGTTGAAGGGCGCATAACGGAAGCCGAAGGGGACGGACGGTCCCTTCATCCGGTTGGCGAGGATATTCTCGATCTGGAGCATGGCGCGGAACTGTCCGGTACGCCGGTCCACCGTTCCGCGCATGGCCGAGGTGAAATTCGAGGCCTGCGAAAATGTATTGCTCATCGTAATATCCGTTTCATTATTTAAGAGTAAAAGTCATCGTATCGGCAATGGATGTATAGCCCGCCTTCAGGAGAGTGGTCGTCAGGGCCGGATAACCGCTGCTCGCGGATTTGCTTCCCTTTATATTGATGCCGCTCCACGCGTTGCCGTTGCTGTCCGTGACGACGACCGCGCTCTTGCTCCAGATCGGCTTGAAATACCAGAATTCCGCCTTGCTCGCGGCGCTGGAATAGGGAATGGGATAATTGGGCTTCGGTATTGCCTGAAGGTAATTGCCGTTGCCCGCGATTGCGTAATAGTAAGCCTCGCTATAGGTCGCCTCGTCCGCGTTCTGCGGGTCGAGGCTCCAGTCGATCCCGTTCTGGAGCACGGCGATATCGGTGCCGTAGAGTGTGGGGAAATCGCCGTCATTGTGCATCTGCCCCAGCGCCGCCGCCGGGCCATGCACCACGGAACTGCCCTGTATCAGCACGGGTGTTCCAAGGATCGAGACCGGCGGATTGGCCGGACGCGGCACCGGCGCGGCCAGCACGCCGCCGTTTCCGTCGAGCAGGAAGCGGAAGCCGAGCAGGTCGTTTGCCGAATAGGCCAGCGGCAGTAGGGTTTGCAGGCGGCAGCGCCCGGAATTGCCGAACTGGTCGTAGAAGACGAAATTCACGCTCCGGCTGACGGCAGGGTCCGGCCTGATGCCGCCGAAGGTGCAGTAGAGCGAGATATAAAGGTCGTTGGCGTTGTCGAAATTGATCGGCCGCGGCGTGCAGCCATCGGCCTGAAGGGTGAAGGCGGTCTGTTTCGAGGTGCCGGTGAGCGCGCCCGTCTCGTCGCGGACATTCATCGGCCAGAAATAGGCCTTCAGCCCATAAAGGCCGCCGAAGCGCTGTGTGGCGAAGGCATATTGCAGCGCGGAATCGGTGTTCCAGAGCGCCATGCGGTCGGCGGCGTTGGCGAAGCGCCATTGGTAGAGGCGCGCGCCGCACGCTTGCAGCACCGTGTTGCCGGCGGCCGACAGCCTGAGCTTGTAATTATAAAGCCGCCAGCAATTTTCAGGCGCCTCGCTGCCGACAATGGTCTGCGGGCCGTTGTCGATGCCCGGATTGAGCTGCGCCCCCGTCAGCTCGATCGAGGACGCGCCATAGCTGTGGCCGTCCGTCACCGTCACCGTGGCGCTCTGCCGGATCGTGCCGTCGCGCGAATCGTAGATGGCATCCCTGCCGTTGGGCGTGATCTTCGCGCCGATGGCGAGCGTGCCGTTGGCGGAACTGAAACTGCCGTCGCAGGAGAGATAGAAGGTAAGCCATGCGTACCCGTTGCTGACGGTGCATGTGTCGAAGCCGCCATGCTCCGGCCCGGCGCCAGTTGGCGCCAAGGCAGACGGCGCCAGGGGGGATGGCGACGGGTTGACCGCAAAGGGGCCGGGAGCGGTCGAAACCGTGAAGGCGGAGAAAGCACCCGTGCCGAGCGGGGTCTGCGAGGCATAGTCGATCAGGATGACGTTCTGCTGCACATAGTCGGGCTGTGGCGCGTTGTCGTCCGTCAGCCGGTTGCCGAAGGCATCGAGCATATCGAACCCGATGTTCAGGATCGTCTGGTGCTGCCCGTTGCTGAACAGATAGACCGTGTCCGTGCCGGAAAGCCGGTCCTGAAACAAAATGCTGTAATTTTGTCCCACCTTGGCCCAGGCGCTGGAAAAGGAGAAGTCCTGCGCGGCGCTGTAGGCCTGGTTGTTCTTGATGGCCGCCTGTATCTTGCCGCCGGCCGCCCTCGTGCTTTGAAAGGACACGCGGCACTGGCCTTGCGCGTTGGTGACGGCGCTGGTCGTGCTGTTCCGGGCGCCCGCATCGAACCATGCCCAGTCGGGCAAAGTGAACAGCACCGTGACGCCGGCCATCGGCGCGCCGGTCGCGCGGTCGGAGACAGTGGCCGTGACCGTATTCGAGGATTGTCCGTCCGCGGGCTGGCCATCGACGGTCGGCGGCCCGAACGCAAGGGCCGGGACCGGCCGGAAGGTGAAGGTGCCCTGCTTCCTGATCTCCTTCAGATTGGTGAGGCTGGCGGTGATGAAGCCCTCCTCCGCCTTGCTGTCGCGGAAAATGACACCGGCCTTGCCGTTTTCGTCGGTCGTTCCATGCGCGATGCCGGTCAGGTCGGGGAAAAGGGCCGAACAGTCGTTGAGCACGAAATCGACCGCCATGCCCTTTTGCGGCACGCCGTCCTTCGAGAGATAGATGCTCGCCTGCACGGTGGACATGCCGTCCGCGAAAGCATTGCCGTCGTCGATGCTGAAGGGCGAGAGGGCATAGCCGGAACCGGAGGCGAGAAAGGTATAGTCCTGCGTATTGTTGACCGACGGCGCCTCGTGCAGCGCCGCCTTGACGCTGCCGGTGGTGGCGCCGGCGCTGGAAAGCCCGGCCTGCGCCTCGCCGAAGGAATCGAGCATCCTGCTCGTGCTCTGCGTCTTCGTGTCGTCGAAGACCGCGTCGCCGCCGAGAATGGTGAAATCCACCTGCCCGGAATTGACGAACTGACCGCCCTGCGTGACCGTCGCGGTCGCCTGCATCGATTGTCCGGCCGTTTTCGGGGAATCCAGCGCGAGCGCTATCGTTTTCGTATCCATGCCGAAAATTCCTATCGTAAAATATCCCACTCGAAATTCTGGTCGCCCCGCACATATTTCCGGGTGATGACCTGACCGTCATCGCAGGTCACCGCCAGCGGGACGGAGTCGTCGTCCGAAAACCAGACGGAAAAGATGAGGAACGTGTTCCGCTCCCAGACGGGCGTCAGGTAGGTCTGGCTGTGGCTGAAGGCGAAATCCTTGTCGGCGAGGTAATTGCCGCTATCCTGCGTGCCGCCGAAATCGAACTGCCACAGGCCCGCCTGAACCGGCAGGTAGAGATAGGGCTTTCCCGCTGTGCCGCTGCCCTGCGTGATGTAGTACCACAGCGAATTGACGGTGATCCCGGCGGGCTGCACATTGGACGAATAGTTAAGCGTCAGCCGCGAGGCATTGCCGCCGGTATCGGAAAGCACCATGTCCCAATAGGGATCGTTGGACGCGCCGAAGGAATTGTGCCGCGTGCCCGCCGCCATCACCTGCCCCGCCTTGTCGTTGCCGAACTGCGCCACGATCATGCAGGCGGTTGCATTATCGGCATCCGGCGCGTCCCTGCCCGCCTCGGTGTTGACCGCCGGCCACCGCTGCGGGTCGTAGGGGTTGAGATCGTTATACGGTCCCGCATCGATCGCACGGGTGTAATCGACGAAGCCGTAATCGTTGTTGTTGCCGTGCGGATCGTTGTCGCTTTCGAAACCGTCGTTGAGCGGATTCCATTCCTGGGTGATTTCCTTGTAGAGTCGGGGAATCTGGCTCTTCTTGAAGCTGAACGGGCCGCTGTTGCCGTACTGGTCGTAGATCGTGAGATTGACGACATTGTTCAGCAGGTCGGGCACCGTTCTGGTGCCGTTGAAGACGCTGAACAGGCTGACGACCAGCCGGCCGTCGCCCGTATTGCCGGCGGCACGGAAACAGCCGTTCCCGCTCAGCGCCCAGAGGCCGGAAATGGGATAGATATCGACCGTGGGAAGCGGCTGCCCGTCCGCACCGCGCAGCGGCGGCTGCGGCCACAGATAGAGCTTCGACTGATACATGCCGTTGACCGACGACCGCCATGCGACGCAGTGATCGTCGCGCAGGAACGACCCGGCGGCGATATCGCAGCGGAAGAGGCGGTTTCCCGCATCGCCGAGCAATGCCGGGTTCAGTGTGATGGTGAAGATCCAGTGCCGCCAGTAATTGTCGACATGATCGGGCACGGCCATGGCACCGCCGGTCGCCGGATTGGCGAGGCCCTGATCGTTCTGGACGCCGATCATCTGCGACAGGCCGTTCGAATGCGTCGCCTTGACGGTGATGACCGGCGCCGTGTTCAGCGTCAGGGCCAGCGGAACCTGAAACTCGCCGGACGCGTCCACGGTATTCTCGATCACCGGCGCATCGGGATAGTCGCCGGGGGAAAATATCTGTCCGATCCGCAGCGTCCTGTAGCCGAAATCCGGCTTCACGCTGACATAGGCGGTGAAGGCGGCGACGCCGTTGCGGATGTAATTGCCCTCTCCGGCATCCGCCATGGACGTCATGGAGGAAGTGTCGATCTGCTTCTCGAATTCGTTCGGCGCATAGGTTGCAAGCACATTGGCGAAGGTGGGGTCGTCGCCGCCGAACACCGTGCCGTCCACGAAATTGCAGAGTTCGGTGAGACGCATGACCTCGTCGATGGTGGGCTGGTTGTCGCCGGTGAGCGGCACGCCCTGCCTGTCGAGCAGCGTCATCATGATGCGGACCGCCGCCTGATGCAGGCCGTTCCTGAAGATATAGGCGGAAGCCTGATTGTCCCCGGCGCCGTAAAAACTCACCTGCAAGGCGGTGAGGCCCCACCATGCGGGGCCGAAGGCATAGGCCGTGCGCGCCGTAACCGCCGGCACCTGCCCGCCGATGGCGTCCGCCCATTGCCGCGTGTCCTGCAAGGGGGCGGTGACGGTGAGCGTGCCGATGGCGGTGATCCTGCGGCCGGCGATGGCCACGCGCAGTCCCTTGTTGTCCGGGTCCTGCGCCTTTTTATACAGCACGATCATGCAATTGGTGTTCAGGCCCGACACCACCGTGCCGCCCGACACCACGCGCGTGAATACCGAAGCCGGGTCGTCCTCCAGCGTCAGCACCAGCCGCACATTGTCGATCTGCACCGGCTGGCCGCCCCTGATGCTGGTAATAGTGACGGTGGCGATATTCTCGGTGACGCCGTCGGCGGGAACGGACGCCTGAGAAAGGCCGACCGTCAGTTCCGGCGTGTTGGCGTAAAGGATCGGCGCCTTATGGGTCGATTTCTCGTCGAAGATATCGTCGCGCGGCAGTACCGCATGGACCTTGACCTGCTCCGCGCCCTTGGCGAACACGATCGCCGAGGCCATGCCGTGCTGATCCGAATCCACCACGAGGCTGGTGTCGTTTCCGTCATAGGCCACCTGATCGTCATCGAAGAAATAGGCATAGGGGTCCTGCTCGTCGAAGCGGAACTGGACCTCCTTCTGCAACGGTTTGGAATTGTAGTTCACCACTTTCGTCGACACCATCACCGGGTAGCGCCTGTCCGCCTGCTCGCTGGAAAAGGCGTTCCATGTCACGAGCGTCAGGTCGTCGCTGTCGAAACGCGCCGTCTGCGGGCCGACGAACACGAAGTCGGGATTGGAATCGCCGTCGATCTTGTCGTCGTCGCTCACCACGAGGATGGCGATCACCGAGCCCAGCGTCGGCGTATCGGAAACGATGCTGGCGCTGGCGATGCCGGCGGCATTCGTGTAGCGGGTGATCTGCTTGCCGTTGCCCGGCGCGCCCGACCATGTGGCGCTGGTATCGACGTCGAAGGAAAAATCGACGCGCAGGCCGTCGAGCGCGCCGCCGGAGGAAGGCGGCGTCACCCGTGCCGTGGCGACAATGGATGTCGGCAGCTTCTGGCCGTTTTTCGGTATATAGCCGTCATCCACCGTCATGGCCATTCTGGTATCGAGGCTCACATCGATGGTATAATCGTCATTATCCGCCATAATGAAATTTCCAGTTCCAAATATTAATGACAAAAATATCAGTTATTTACTGACGTTATAACGTAACTATACTTTATATTGGCCGAAAATCGTCACTGTCAGGACGGCGATTTCAGTCTTATGACGGTTACCCGATCATTCTCGCTGAACGATATATCGTTAAAGACCTGCGTGACCGACAGCACGCCGTCGTTGATCGAGAAGACCGCCCGCGACAGGAAAGCGTTGTAATTGTCGAGGCTCATGCGCTGGAAAATGAGTTCCGCCGTATTGGCCGCGGCTTTACTTCGGTTGAAATCGATGCGAACGGCACCGGCGCCGAGCCGGAAATCGACGGTATCCTCGGTCGTGTCCGTACCGCCGAGATCGATCCTCGCGCTGTTGGCCAGCACGATCGACGTGTCGCCGTCGAGGACGATCTTTTCCTCCGCGGTCAGGCCCCGAAGATAGGACGTGCCGGACGCCTGCACCGCCGTATCGATGATATTGATCGCGCCCTGATAGCTCGACAGTTCGAAAATCGAATTGCCGCCCAGATATATGTCCGCGAAGACATGGGCGTCGTTGATGCAGTCGAAGTGGATATAGTTGTTTTCGGCACGGATCTCGGATTCGAGCAGGATGAAATCGCAATCGCCGAAGATCAGATAATTCGTCACCCCGCCGTCCTGAAGGAACAGGCCGCTTCCCGGCGCCACGTTGCGGATCAGAAGGTCGTAGGGCGCGAAGGGCGTCGTGTACTGGTCGTAGACCAGACTGCGCCCGTTGCACAGGAAACAGCCGTCCTCGACGGTGATGCGTGTATCGTAGATCTGAAACGAGCGCGGGGCGGCGAAACCGAGCCGCGAGCTGCTCCGGTCGCCGGAATCGCTGTGACCGATGAAGACGGAATTTTCCCCCTGCCCGCCGACGACCACATCCGAGCAATTGTTGAGGTCGAATTGCAGCACGCCGTTGGCGATATGGATCACGTCGCCCGGCGCCGTCCCGCGCGGGCCGCTGAACTCGGTCGCCACCGCCGGGGCCAACAGCCGCGTGGAAAGCGCGTTGGCGGATGCGTTGTCGACCGTTATACTCGCATTATACTTCGAAAAACTGCTGCCGTCCGCCTTCACAAGTTGCTGCGCGGCATATGCCCTGTCAAAAACCTGATCCGTGAAATCGTTCCATATGAAATTCGTCATGGCTTTTCCAATATGAATAAAACTATTTCTGAAATTTCGGCTGTATCCTGACGATATTGCCCAGTTCCGGCAGCCGCTCGACGAGAAAATTGGCGTATATATCCGGCGGAGCAACGGGCTTGTCGTCGATACAGAGGCACATCTTCGCCAGCATGGCGTTGTAATTTTCGAGCGACAGGGGCGGCAGATACAGCGTCTCCACCTTTCCCGGCACGGACTGGCCGAAAGGCGCGGTCCTGAACCGGAAGGCGACCTTGTATTTCAGCGCGCCGAAATCCAGCGCATCGGCCGCGCCGACAAGCCAGACGGCGGCGCTGTCATAGAGGTTGAAGCCGATGTCCCTGTTGACCGCATAGGCTTTGGCATTGAATTTCAGTTCCGCCGCCGACGAAACATTGGCCGCATAGCGGTTGAAGGTGACGGTCTCGGCGCGGTCCCCGGATTCATTGCCCGAACAGAGCGCCAGCCGGGACGTGTCCGCCACATGATGGTTGCCCGACAGCCTTATCCTGCCGGCATAGACGGCGGCCTCTGCCTCTTCCGCCAGAAACAGGTCGGTGGCGAGCGCGGCTTCCCTGAAATTATAGAAACAGAACCGCGCCCGGTCGTTGACGGATATGCGGCTATAGTCGGAAAGGCTTTCGACCGCGAGATGCGCCGCCGCAGGCCGGGCGCTGGTGAAGGCGGAGCCATCGGCGAAGAACACCGCGTCCTTCGCAAGCGTCAGCCTCGTTTCCACGATGCTGAGGACTTCCGGGCTGACCAGCCGAAGGCTGCCGGCGAGATAGATTTCCTGCGCCTTCTCCTCCCCCAGATCGAGGGCGGTGTTCCCGTCCAGCATATAGTCCAGCCCGCCGGACCGGATATTGAGCACATAGGCGCCGGCGCGGTTTCTCTTCGCGGCCCAGATTGTTTCGTTGACCTTCGACAACTGGTTGAGCCGCAGGACATAGGGGCCTGAATCGATCGTCAGCGCGCTGCCGCTGCGCGAAAAGCGCCCGCGTGCAAGATCGTCAAAGATCAGGTTCTGGTCGCCAAAGGTGGCGTCGAACAACTGGTCTTCAGTCGCATTCCACTCGAATTGCCGCATTGAAATACCTCTTTCCTCGATGGGAAAACTGTATTTCAAAAGCCGGCCTTTACTACTTCGCAGTTCTGACAGGATGGGGCAAAAAAACCCCGCCGGAGCGGGGTTCGGTATTTCAGGAGGCGAACGATTTACGAAAAATCGAGCGGGCGGTCGCCGTTCTCGTCCCGGATACGGGACCGCAGGCCGATCTGGTTGAGGATATGCAGGAACGGCTTGGGATCCAGTTCCTCCACATTGACCATCTTCTTCACGTCCCATTCGCCGGACGCGATCAGGATCGCGGCGGCAACGGGCGGCACGCCGGCGGTGTAGGAAATGCCCTGCGAGCCGACTTCCTCGTAGGCTTCCTTGTGATCGGCGACGTTGTAGATGAAGACTTCCTTCTCGTGGCCGTCCTTCACGCCCTTGACGAAATCGCCAATGCAGGTCTTGCCCGCATAGTCGGGCGCGAGCGAGGCCGGGTCGGGCAGCACGGCCTTGACCACCTTGAGCGGCACGACTTCGAGGCCTTCCGCCGTCTTCACCGGCTGCTCGGACAGGAGGCCGAGATTCTTCAGCACCGTGAAGACGTTGATGTAATGGTCGCCGAAGCCCATCCAGAAGCGCACGTCGGCGTTCGGATAATTCTTCGACAGCGAATGCACCTCGTCATGGCCGGTCATATAGGCCTTGCTGGGGCCGACCACCGGCAGGTCGAAGGTCTTGCCCACCTCGAACATCTTGTTCGACTGCCACTGGCCGTTCTGCCAGGAATAGACCGTGCCGGTGAATTCGCGGAAATTGATTTCGGGATCGAAATTGGTCGCGAACCATTTGCCGTGGCTGCCGGCATTGATATCGACGATGTCGATGGACCGGACCTCGTCCAGATAGTCGTCGGCGGCCAGACGCGCATAGGCGTTGACCACGCCGGGGTCGAAGCCGACACCCAGAATGGCGGTGACACCCTTTTCGGCGCAGGCGGCGGCGCGCTTCCATTCGTAATTGCCGTACCATGGCGGCGTTTCGCAGATCTTCTTCGGGTCTTCATGGATGGCGGTGTCCATGTAGGCAGCACCGGTCTCGATACAGGCTTGCAGCACCGACATATTGACGAAGGCCGAACCGACATTGATCACGATCCCGACGCCGGTCTTGCGGATCAGCGCGCTCGTCGCCTCCACGTCCATGGCGTCCAGCGCATGCGCTTCGAGCCTCACCTCTGTCTTGAGGCTCTTCTTCGCGCGCACGGATTCGATGATCCTGCGGCATTTCTCAACCGTGCGGGACGCGATGTGGATATCGCCCAACAGATCGGAATTCTGCGCGCATTTATGCGCAACGACCTGTGCCACGCCCCCGGCGCCGATAATGAGAACGTTCTTCTTCATTTTATGTCGATGCTTCCTCTTTCAGCGGGACACCCGCCATCTGTTCCGTTGTTCGCCCCGGCGGCTCTCCCCGCAGCCGGAACAGGTTCTCGTTCGTGCCGGAATGTCCGGCACAGGGCTCAGGAGAGCGCCCCCTCGAAATCCGCGTAAGAGAATTCGCGGACCACATGCACGCTGCCGTCCAGTTCGCGCACCGCGATGGCCGGCATCTGCACGCCATTGAACCAGTTCTTCTTGACCATGGTATAACCGGCGGCATCCTGTATCGAAAGCCGGTCGCCGACCTTCAACTCATGCTCGAAATCGAATTCGCCGAACACATCGCCGGCGAGGCATGATTTTCCACAGATCATGAAGCGGTGCGTCCCCCTGTTCGGCGCCATCTTCGCGCTTTCGCGATAGATGAGCAGGTCGAGCATATGGGCCTCGATGGAACTGTCAACGATGGCAAGGTGCTTGCCGTTATAGAGCGTGTCGAGCACGGTCACTTCCAGCGTCGTGGTCTTGGTGATGGAAGCCTCGCCCGGCTCCAGATAGACCTGCACGCCGAATTTCTCCGAAAACGCCTTGAGGCGCGCGCAGAAATCGTCGACCGGATAGTCGTCGCCGGTGAAATGGATGCCGCCGCCGAGGCTGACCCATTCGACGCGATGCAGAAGCGCGCCGAACTTCTCCTCGATCTCAGTGAGTATCCTGTCGAACAGGCCGAAATCGGCGTTCTCGCAATTGTTGTGGATCATGAAGCCGGTGACGCGGTCCATGACCTTCTCCACCTTCATCACGTCCCATTCGCCGAGACGGCTGAACGGCCGCGCCGGATCGGCGAGGTCGAAGCTCGATGACGACACGCCCGGATTGAGGCGCAGGCCGACCTTGATGTGCGACGCCTTGCCGGCGAAGCGCTCGAGCTGCCCGATGGAGTTGAAGATGATCTTGTCGGCGTTGGCGATCACCGCGTCGATCTCGTGATCGGCATAGGCGACGCTGTAGGCATGGGTCTCGCCGCCGAATTTCTCGCGCCCGAGCCGCACTTCGTTCAGCGAGGAGGAGGTGGTGCCGTCCATATACCGGCTCATCAGATCGAACACCGACCAGGTGGCGAAGCATTTCAGCGCCAGCAGCGCCTTGGCGCCGGATTTCGCGCGCACGGCGGCGATCGTCTCCATGTTGCGCTTCAGCTTGCTCTTGTCGATCAGGTAATAGGGTGTTGCTATCATCGGCGGCTCGATCATCCGGCATATCGGGAAACGGGTTTCGCGCGCATCGGCGCGGTTTTGACAGGCTTATAGAAATCTTGTGACAGAAACACAAATCCGTGCGGCCTCGCCGGGCGAATTTTTGCCGGAGCGCGCGGGAGATTGTCCTCTTTTCGCCGCCGAAATTGGAATGTCTTTCCTTGAGAGAACCCCGTTTTGCCGGTTTATAGGCACGATCCGTGCGCGGCAGGGCCTTCGGGGGCTTGCCGTCCGGCGCGGGAACCATTATTTCGACAGGCGTCCTCCCAGACCAATCCTGCGATCGATCTTGCGACCAGGGCCAACAGAGACCGTTCCGACGATGAGCAGCAATTTCAATCAGGAAACCGTCACGCATATCCACCACTGGACCGACCGGCTGTTTTCCTTCCGCACCACGCGCGATCCCGGCTTCCGCTTCCAGAGCGGCCAGTTCATCATGATGGGGCTGGAAGTGAACGGCAAGCCGCTCACGCGCGCCTATTCCATCGCGTCGAGCCTCTACGAGGACGGTCTCGAATTCTTCTCGATCAAGGTGCCGGACGGCCCGCTGACCTCGAAGCTCCAGCACCTCAAGCAGGGCGACAGGATCATCGTTTCGAGAAAGCCCGTCGGCACCCTGCTCTACGACAATCTGAGGCCCGGCAAGAACCTGTGGCTGCTTTCGACCGGCACCGGCCTTGCGCCCTTCCTGTCGATCATCCGCGACCTCGAAGCCTATGAGCGTTTCGAGAAGGTCATTCTGGTGCATGGCGTGCGGCAGGTGGCCGAACTCGCCTATACCGATTTCATCTCCAGCGATCTGCCGAAGGACGAATTTCTCGGCGAGATGGTGACGAACCAGCTCATCTATTACCCGACCGTGACGCGGGAACCCTACCGCAACCGCGGCCGCCTCACCGACCTGATCCGTTCGGGGCAACTGTTCACGGATGTCGGTCTGCCGGAATTCACCCCGGCGGAAGACCGCGTGATGATCTGCGGCAGCCCGGAAATGCTGGTGGAAACCAAGCAGATTCTGGAAGAGAGCGGTTTCAAGGAAGGCAGCCAGAGCGAGGCCGGCGAATTCGTCATCGAAAAGGCTTTCGTGGAGAAATAAAGCGTTTCCAGCAAAAGTCCGAAGCGGTTTTGCCTCCGGAAATGCGTAAAAACAAAGAGATAGAGCGGTTCCACGATTCAGTGAAAACAAGAACCGCTCTAAGCGCCGGAGCGGCTGTCCCCTTCATGCGCTCACGGCCTTGAGGAAAAAGGCCCGGACACCGGCGACCATGCCGGCGCGGTCCATCAGGCCGGGATCGGCGATCATCTCGTCCACCGCCCCATGCAGGGCGTTGAACAGAAGCACCGCCGTCAGCCGCGTGTCGGCGAGTTTCCATGCGCCAGCCGCCATGCCAGCCGTCAGCAGCGCATCGAGGCGCAGTATGGCGGGGTTCTCCCGCTTCATGCGGCGCATGGGCGGATGAAAATCGTGGAACACCAGATCGTGCAGGCGATAATTGTCGAGATAGGCGACGATGCCCGTTTCCGCGAAGGCTGCGAGCCGGCCGTGCCAGTCGTCCGGCGGCAACGCGTCGAGCCGGTGTTCCAGCAACTGGCAATAGGACTCCACGAAACGTTCGCGCAGCGCGATCAATATATCGTCCTTGCTGCGGAAATAGAGGTAAAAGGTGCCCTTGGCGACATCGGCCCGGCGCACGATCTCATCCACGCTGGCGGCGGCGAAGCCCTTTTCGAGAAACAGTTCCTCGGCGGCGGTCATCAATTCGTCGCGGCGTATCTCCGCCGGCTTGGTGCGGGGTTTCGGCCGGGCAGCGGTCGCGGTCATTCCATCTCCGGCAAATTAATCAGCTTTGCAGCAGTTTAGCCCGGATCGCCGCCCTGTCAAAATCCAGCCCGTGCTGCCACACGACCCGCTCCCGCAGCCAATGCAGCGCCGCATCGACATTGGAGAATGTACCGGCCGGCACACGGAACAGCTTTTCGGCATCCATGCGGCTCATCCGTTCATAGGCGGATTCGGGCACGATCGTCACCATGCCCATGACCCGCGCGCGAATGCGCTCCATATTCTCCTGAAACCATTGCTTGACCTCGCGCGCAGCACCTTCCGGGTGCTCCAGCGCCGCCTCGTCCATGAAGCGGCGAATGACGACGAAACGCTTCCCCGTGTCGAGCCAGCCGTTCCATACGTCGAAGAAGGCGCGCATGTCCGCCAGCGACGGAGAACCTTCGGCCAGCGTGACCACATAGGGCCAGTGTCGCGTATCGTGAACCATCATCCTCGTCTTCCTTTCGAAAATGCGCCCGCAACGGCTTGCACGGCGAGGTTCGGTCGCGACGGCAATCCAGACGGCCGGCACGCACACCAGCAGGCAATCCGGATCGCCGCGCGACTCATGACTGACTATCAGTCATGTCATTTGTGGCATGAAAATATGAATATTGCAATCATGTTTTTGTGAGGTTCAGCACGCGTTCGCAGGGTTGGGCCTCTGGACAGCGATGCGGTCACGAAAGGAAGACCGTTCGCCGGCACGCGGGCCGGAAGAATCCGCACATGGCGCCCCCGCGCTTGCAAATCCGGCGCGATATCGGAATTGAGCGTACTGTCGTATGTCCTGCGGGCCGGGACCCGACTGCCGACTGCGTCCGCCTTTTTCGGCGCTCAGCCCTTCGGTTTGGCCCCGAACACATGTTCCGGCCCCGGAAAGCTGCGCGCGCGCACTTCCTCGGCATAGGCTTTCGCCGCATCGGAAATCTGCGGGGCCAGATGAGCGAAGCGCTTGACGAAGCGCGGCGTGAAATCCTGAAACAGGCCGAGCATGTCGTCGCAGACCAGCACCTGCCCGTCGCAGGCGGCCGACGCACCGATGCCGACCGTCGGAACGGCGAGCGCGGCGGTGAGCTCGCGCGCCAGCGGCTCCACCGTCCCCTCGATCACAATGGCGAAAGCGCCGGCATCGGCAATGGCCTTCGCGTCGCGGCGGATGCGGTCGGCCTCGTCGCCGCGTCCCAGCGCACGGAAGCCGCCGACCGTGTTGACCTGCTGCGGCATCAGCCCGACATGGCCGAACACCGGGATGCCGCGCCTGACGAGAAACGCCACCGTCTCGGCCATTTCCTCGCCGCCTTCGAGCTTCACGCCGTCGCAGCCGGTTTCCTGCATCACACGGGCGGCGCTGCGGAAAGCCTGCTCCTTCGATTCCTGATAGGTGCCGAAGGGCAGATCGACGATCACGCAGGCATGCTCCGCCCCGCGCATCACCGCCTGCCCGTGCGCGATCATCATGTCGAGCGTGACGGCGAGCGTCGAATCCATACCGTAAAGCACCATGCCGAGCGAATCTCCTACCAGCAGCAGGTCGCAATGCGGGTCGAGCAGGCGCGCGACAGGCGTCGTATAGGCGGTGAGGCTGACGATGGGGCGCTCGCCCTTCATGGCCGAAACGGCCCTGGTCGACAGACGCTTCTGCCTGACGGGTGCGCTCATCTCAGGCCGCCTTTTCCTGCGCCACCGGCGCAATGACACGGTTGTCGAGCAGCTTCGTCCTGCCGAGCCGCACGAAAAGCGCGACGAGGAGCGGCCGGCCCTGCACGGCGGTCAGGGGTTCCAGCGTCTGGGGATCGCGCAGCGCCACCACTTCCGGCGCGGCCAGCGGCTCGGCGGCGATGAAGGCGCGGATCGCCGCTTCCATCGCTTCCGGGTCGTCCATGCCGGAACGATAGAGCCGTTCGGCCTCGTCCAGCGCCTTCGGCACGATGACGGCGGCGGCGCGTTCTTCCGGCGTGAGGTAGACGTTGCGCGACGAACAGGCGAGGCCGTCCTCCTCGCGCACCGTCTTCACGCCGACGATGCGCACGGGGATGGCCATATCCTCCACCATGCGGCGGATGATGACCAGTTGCTGGAAATCCTTCTCGCCGAAATAGGCCGCGTCCGGCTGGACGATGTTGAAGAGCTTGCTCACCACCGTGGCGACACCGGCGAAATGGCCGGGCCGCGCCGCGCCCTCCATCTGGCCGCCCAGTTCAGGCAGGTCCACGACGGTCAGCATCGGGCGCGGATACATGTCGGAAACGGCGG
>MKVZ01000004.1:289158-307408 GCA_001898995.1 Rhizobiales bacterium 63-22
CCTCATTGGCGCCGAATTGCAGCGGATTGACGAAGATCGACACCACGGTGAGGTCGTTTTCCTCGCGCGACCGGCGCACCAGTTCCAGATGGCCCTTGTGCAGATAGCCCATGGTCGGCACGAGACCGATGTGCCTGCCCGCCCGCCGTGCCGGGGCCAGCGCCCGGCGCAATTCCTCGATGGTACGGATGATCTGCATGAACCTCTCCTGCCAATACGGCGCGAGTCCTATAGCATTTTGCAGCCAAATGAAAACATTTGGCGCCGCATAAATGCGGTAAACACAAAGACCCGTCGGCGGGAATATGACAACCATCCGGCCAGTTGTTTGCGGAACGGCTTATTGCTGCGTCACAGACTGCACCGTGTTGTCCACGGCGCGGCCGAAACGATCGAGCTGCTCGGTATAGGTCCTGCGCGTGTTGGGATCGAACACGGCGATCGGCGCGCTCACCACCAGCGAAGCCGCGCTGCCCACGCCCTGCGCCGTGCCCATGGCGACAGCGCCGATCCGGTCGCCCAGACCCACCTCGGAATCGGTTATGGTCTGGCCGGAAACGAGACGCTTGCCGATCAGCTGCACCACTTCGGGGCTGGAGGCGAACTTGCTGTGGTTGAGCCGGTCGCCGGCCTTCAGCTTGGTCAGGTCGATGACGGTGATACCCGCCTTTTCCAGTGCCGTGCGGTAGGGTTCCACCGAGGGATCGATCTGCCCGAGCCGGTCGATATTGCCGGAAATGCGCCGCGAGATCGCCAGCGCCCGGTCGTCGCGCGAGGTGAAAAGCGTGAAGCGCGGATGCTTGGGCCCCATCGCCAGATATTGCTTGGCGAAGACGTCCACGTCGAGGTCCGGCGAGGCGAGGATGACATCGGTGATCTTGGGATTGACCCGCCCGTCGCGGATCGCCATCTGGCGCAGCGCCTCCACCGTCAGCCAGCTGCCCATGGAATGCGCCATGACGGTGATGTCCTTCACCTCCGGCTCGCGCGCGATGGCGCGCAGCACCTGCTCCAGCGCGTCGCGCGAATAGTTGGTGCTTTCCTTGTCGTAATTATAGTCGAACACGCTGGCGCGCGACGGCCATGTGAAGATCACCGGCGCCACGTCCGCGCCGGAATCGTGAACGATCTGCGCGAAGCGGTAGACCGAGTCCTCGAACGTGTTGTTGAAGCCATGCACGAACACCATCACGCGGCGGCTTTTCGTCAGATGCGAGCGCACCCAGACCGCCTTTTCCACATCGGTCTTTATCGGCGTGACGCTGACGGTGGTGAAATCGGTCTGCGGATTGGGCGGCAGGCGCTTCGGCCATTGCACCTCACCGATCTTGCGGTTCTTGTCCGGCGGAATGGAGACGACGATATCGGCCATGGAGACGAGATTGTCGCGCTCGCCGTTGAACAGCGTGCCGGGATCGCCCGAAGGCCGACGCGTGGTGGCGACCAGAAGATTGACCTTGGACGTGTCGGCAGGCGTCTGCCCCACAGGCATCAGCACCCCCTGCGGCCGGCCGGCGCAGCCGGCGACGATAGACAGAACGACCAGCAAAACCGGGGCAGCCCGACGAAACACGCTCCGCACAACCACACTCCCTCTCCGGCCTTCGCCGCCGAACAGGGGCCGGACCCGCCTCATCGGCTCGAATTCTCTGGAGCTATATATTCCCGACGCGCGAAAGCCTGCCAAGCACCGATTATGGCGTGGCCCCGTTATCCACGGCTTGCACGATCACAAATCCGGGAGATGGCGGAGGAAAATCGGAAAAATGGAAATTCCGGCAAAGAAAAAGGCCGCGCGGGAGGAGGTGCGCGGCCTGATCTTGAATACGGCTATTGGGAGGAGGAGTGCCGTATTCCGTATCGGGTTCCGGGAGGAGGAGGTGAACCCGATGATCGATAGATACAGGATCGCCCGTTTCACCACAACGACCATAAATGCATATCTGTTATGCAAATTATACGCTGCTCAGAAAATAGGCAATGGGCCGTTCAGAAAAAATGCGCGAGCAACGGCGCGGCCAGCACATTGATGAGGCCGACCAGAACCATGACCAGACCGGCAATGGAGCCTTCCTCGCTGCCGATCTGGTGCGCCTTGGCCACACCGGCCCCATGCGCGCCCATGCCGAACAGCGCGCCCCGCGCCAACGTCGAACGCAGGGGCAGCCAGCCCAGCATTATCTCGCCGAGTGCTGCGCCGAACACGCCGGTCAGCACCACGAAGATCGCGGTCAGGTCCGGCGCCCCACCGATATCGCCGGAGACGGTCATGGCAAACGGCGTGCTCATCGAGCGCGGCATGAGACTGAGGCTGATCGCCTCGTTCAGCCCCAGCAGATGCGCCAGCCCCCAGGCCGAGAACATGGATGCCGAACTGCCGACGAGGACGCCCACGAGCAATACCGGCCAGTAACGGCGGATGACCGAGCGCTGCTGGTAAATCGGGATCGCGAACGCCACCGTCGCCGGACCGAGCAGCGCCACCAGCCAGTGCGTCGCACCGAAATAGCCGCGATAATCCTCCTTCAGCGACACAACCAGCGCCATCAGAAGCAGCGGGGTGACGGCCAGCGGCGTGAGCCACCAGAAGGGGAACCGGCGATAGACGCGCTTCGCCGCCAGATAGAGCAGGATCGTGGCCGCCGACCAGAACAGCGTCGCCACGTATGGATTATTTCCCGGCATGGCGCATACTCCAGCGATAGCACAAATCCACCGTCAAGGCGGTGACGCTCATCACCGTCAGCGTGCCGAGCAGGATGACGGCCATGATCTTGAGACCGAGCAGTCCGATCAGCTCGCGATGTTCGAGGATCGCCAGCACGGCCGGCACGAAGAACAGCAGCATTTCCGCGAGAAACCATTCCGCGCCGCGCTTCATGCTGAACAGGCTGACACGCCCGCTCAGGAGCAGCGCCAGAGCGAGCGCCATGCCGACGATGCCGCCCGGAATGGGCAGGCCCGCGAAGCGCACGACCGCCTCGCCCACCTGCCAAAGCGCGCAGAGCGCCGCGATCTGCATCAACCGGCTGTGGTGCAACGCATAGCGAAAGCGCACCAGCAGGCCGTGGCCGGCAGAGGCAAGGCTCGGATAGGTGTTCGTATGGTCGCTCATGATTTTTCCAGTCGAAGGCCGTATGCTTGTCGGAACGGAATATAGGCGCCTTGCCTGTATTCCAGAAATGAATTGATTTCATTGCTGCCATTCCGATATAGAATGGCCATGAACTTACGCAGTCTTCAGTCATTCGCGGAAGTGGTGCGTCGGGGCGGTTTTTCGGCCGCGGCACGCACCATCCATGCCACCCAGTCGGCCGTCAGCAAGGCGGTGAAGCAGCTTGAAGACGAACTGGGTTCCATCCTGCTCGACCGCGATGCCGCGCCGCCGCGCCTCACGGATGCGGGCGAGATCGTTTACCGCCGCGCGCTGGCCATGCTGGCGGAGAAAGAGGACATGCTGGCGGAACTGGGCGAATTGCGCGGCCTCAAGCGCGGTCTCCTGCGCCTCGGCCTGCCGCCGATCGGCTCCAGCGTGCTGTTCGCGCCCGTCTTCGCCGCCTATACCAAGCTTTACCCGGACATAGACATCCAGTTGGTCGAACACGGCAGCCGGCGGCTGGAGGAGCTTCTCCTCGCCGGCGATCTCGAACTGGCCGCCTCGCTGTTGCCCGTCGCCGACAGTTTCGAATGGCAGGACGTGCGCCGCGAGCCGGTCGTCGCGCTTCTGCCCGCGGACCGCCCTTACGCCCATCCGGACAGCGTCACCTTGCCGGAAATCGCGGGCCTGCCCTTCATCCTGTTCGAAAGCGGCTTCGCGCTCAATCACATCATTCTCGACGCGTGCCGCCTGAACGGTTTCTCGCCCCATGTCGCCGTCCGTTCCAGCCAGATCGACTTCATCGTCGAACTGGTCGCCGCCGGCATGGGCATCGGCTTCCTGCCACGCATGATCGCCGAGCAGCGCCGCCATCCCGGTGTGCGCATATGCCGGATCGAGGGCGCCGACGTGAGCTGGCACATGGCGCTGGTCTGGCGCAAAGGCGCGTTCCTGTCCCATGCGGCGCGGGCATGGCTCGCGCTTTACAGCAACGCCCCCAGCCCCGAACGACCTTGAAAAGCCGACGCCGTCACCTATCTCGGATATACACCGATATACCGACTGCCTCGGCGTTCATGGAGATTCAGAAGACATCCATGCGGCGCCGTTCCGTCTCGCGGCCTGCCAGCCAGGCCACCGAACAGGAAGGAGTTCAGCGATGGAAGGTCAGGTCATATTCTACAAGGGCGACAGGATTCTCTACCGGCACCATGTCGAGGTGCAGGAAGACGATTATTCCAAAGGCGTGAACGATGCGCTCATCGCATTCCAGCGCAATTATTCGGGATTCGATCTTGCGGGTGACGACATTCACATCCGCTTCAAGAAGCCCGGCGACATGTGAGACTTGCCGCTCCGGCATCGAAACGAAGCCGCGCCTTCCGGCCAGTACCAGCGGACGCGGCCCTGTTTCAGAGCGTGGTTCGATCCGGTTGGATCGGAACGACGCTTCTGTTCGGCAATGCGTATGGGCGACAATCAGGCGAAGGCAGCTTCGCGGGCGACGCGGTGGATATCGGCGCGGCTGAAGCCGAGATCGCGGAGTTCGCGGTCCGAGCAGGATTCAAGCTCACGCAGGTTCTGGCGATACTGCTTCCAGCGGCGGTAATGAGTACGAAGATCCATGTTGGTAATCCTTTATGGTCATCTTCCTCCCATGACGGCAATATGGTGCTTTTAAATCGATTTGAGAAGCGCGATTCCTGCATAGCTGACATGTAGCGAGCGAAATCCTGCAAATCCGCCGGCATCTTCCGCTGCCCGCCCGTTCCGGTTCCGCTTGCCTGCCGGCTCTTTGCAAGGACCGAAATTCCGGCTAGACCTGATGGTGAAAACACAATCGCCGGAAGAACGAAATCCGGCCGCAGCCAGTCGAGTCGATGCCGCTCCATGAAGAAAACGCTTGTCATCGTCGGAAACGCCGCGCTGCCCCGCGATCTTTCGACGGAGGTGGATGCCGCCGATTTCGTCGTCCGTTTCAACGAGCCCAAGCAATCCATCGGCATGAGCGGAACGCGCACCGACCTTCTGATGCTGGCGACCTCCAGCAAGCCGATGCAGCGGCGGCTGCGCGATCCGGCCTTCACGCAGACGCCGACCTTCCGCGCCGCCAAGGAAGTGATGCTCGCCTATCACCCGTCCATCATCCGCCAATATCACCCCAAGCCGAATTTTCTCTCCCGCCTCAAGGGGCGCCGTTCCGACTGGACCATGGAGACGATCGAGGTGGTCGGCGGCGCGGGCAAGGAAATCCGCATCATGCCGCCGCAATTCTATGTTGAGGGTTGCAGGGAACTCGGCGTCAGTGCCGAAAACATGCACAGGGTCTTTCCCAGCACCGGTTTTTTCGGCATCTGGTATATGCTGGGGAAATGCCCGCCGGAGCAGTGGAACGTGAAATTGTGCGGCTTTACCTGGGAAGGTTGGAAGCGGCATGCCTGGGGCGACGAACGCTCATGGGTGGAAGAAAAGGTCAAATCGGGACGTATAAGCCTGATCGAATAGGCACAAATACCAAGGAGCCTGGAATGTCTGAACCGCTACGTATTTTTATTGGATGGGATTCGCGCGAGCCGATCGCCTATGAGGTCGCCAGGGCTTCCGCGCTGAAACATGCTTCCGTTCCGCTGGAGATCGTGCCGATCAAGTTGCAGGATCTGGTCGACAAGGGTGTCTATACGCGCGAGGTCGATCCGCTCGCCTCGACCGAATTCACCTATTCGCGCTTCTTTACGCCATGGCTGGCCGGCTTCAACGGCTGGGCGCTTTTCTGCGATTGCGACTTCCTGTTCCTCGGCGACATTGGCGGTCTGCTTTCCTACAAGGATCCGTCCAAAGCGGTTTATTGCGTGCAGCACGACTACCAGCCCAAGGACAGCGTCAAGATGGACGGCAAGGTGCAGACCAGCTATCCGCGCAAGAACTGGTCGTCCTGCATGTGGTTCAACTGCGACCATCCTTCGACCCGCAAGCTGACGCCGGAACTCATCAACCGCGAGACCGGCGCCTATCTGCATCGGATGCAATGGGCTGCCGATGACGAGATCGGTGCGCTGCCCACCGACTATAACTGGCTGGAAGGCTGGAACGAGAAACCGGAAAAGGGCCTGCCGAAAGTGGTGCATTACACGCGCGGCGGCCCGTGGTTCAAGGATTGGCAGAATGTCGATTATGCCGATCTCTGGCGCGCGGAAGCCGATGCCGTGGAACCGGGCTGGAAGCCGGCCTGACCTGAAAAGTTGCGGCGCTTTTCCCCACGGGGCGGCGCATAAAAACTATGAACGAAGCGCGATAAAAGCGAAGCTGTCATGCTGTTCAAACTGATCGATACGTTTCGCACGTGGGGGCGTGCGCAGCGTGCTATGGCGATAACCTTTCCGAGCGTGAGGGAACTCGCCGCGCGCAGGCGCGCCGACGGCGGGGCCACTGGAACCATCGTCGCCTTCTACACGAAGAACAGTTTCTACGAGACCGAGAAGGACAGGCTCGTCAAATCCGCCCGTCATCTCGGCCTCGACGTCCAAGCCACGGCGGTGGAGAGCGCCGGAAGCTGGGTGCGCAATGCCGGGCTGAAACCGGGCGTGCTGCTCGAACTGCGCAGGACGCTGCGCGGGCCGCTGCTCTACGTGGACGTCGATGCGGTGTTTCACCACGATCCATGGCCGGAACTTCTGAAAATGGATGCGGATATCGCGGCCTATTACGAGGGGGATACCCGGCTCATCAGCGCCACGATCCTGCTGAACGACACACCCGCGACACTCGACCTGCTGGCAAAGTGGAAACAGGGCTGCATGGATGCGCCGGAGGTCTGGGATCAGGTCGTTCTGGAGCGGATCATAGCGGAAGATGCCGCCGATCCGTCCCCCGCATTCAGGGTCGGCCGATTGCCGGTTTCCTTCTGCTGGATTTTCGACCGCACCCGGAACGCGCCCGTCGAACGGGTCTATATCGAACAGCTTCAGGCCAGCCGCGAAGCCACCAAGAGCAAGCACCTGTTCAATCGCATCGGCAAGCGCCTGAGCCGCAGGCGCGACCGCGTGGCGGAAATCGAGCGTATCCTGAATATGCAGGCCGACGAAGCCTGAACGATTTGCCCGGAAGCCGAAATTCAGGCATAGAGTGCGGATCACGCCATTCCACCTGCGCGGTTTTCCATGAACATCAAGGCCTTCATCATCCATCTCGCGCGAGCCGCCGACCGCAGGCCGCAGGTGGAAAGGCTTACCCGCGACCTGTCGGTGCAGGGGCCGGTGAAGGCCGAGGTGATCGACGCCGTCGACAATCGCGCGCTCGACGAGGCAACCATCGCGCGCGTCTATCGCCGGCGCCTGCATGCGCCGCGCTATCCCTTCCCGCTCAGCCGCAACGAGATCGCCTGCTTCCTGTCGCACCGCAAGGCGTGGCAGGCCATCGTGGACCGGAAGCTCGACGCCGGCTTCGTGATCGAGGACGACGTCGCGCTGACGGCGGATTTCAGCGATGCCTTTCGCGCTGCCACCGACCATCTGGAACCGGGTGGCTTCATCCGTTTCCCGTTCCGCATGGACCGAGAGCACGGGCGCGAGGTCTATCGCAACGATCATGTGCGCATCATCGTGCCCAACCCGATCGGCCTCGGCATGGTGGCGCAACTCGTCTCGCATGACGCGGCGCGAAAACTCCTCGACGTCACCCTGCCCTTCGACCGCCCCGTCGATACGACCGTCCAGATGCGCTGGATCACCGGCCTGCAACCGCTAGCCGTCATTCCGGGCGGCGTGAAGGAAATCTCCTCCGAGCTGGGCGGCACGACCATCCAGCACCGAAAGAACCTTTCCGCCAGACTGGCGCGCGAGATATTGCGCCCGGTCTACCGGATGCGCGTGCGCGCCTATTCATCCAAGTGAGCGTGTGATGCCCGTCCCCATCCTTCTCTATCACAGCATCGCGCCGCTGCCGCAGAACATGGTGCGGGCGCGGGGCCTCTGGGTGCATCCGGACCGCTTCCGCAGCCAGATGCGCTGGCTGAAGCGCACCGGCTATCGGGGCCTGTCGCTGCGCGAGGCGCTGCCCTATATCCGGGGCGAAAAGACCGGCAAGGTGGCGGCGATCACCTTCGACGACGGTTTTCTCAACGTGCTGGAAAACGCCGCTCCGGTCCTCGCGGAATACGGCTTCACGGCGACGAATTATTTCGTCGCCAACCAGGTCGGCGGCAGCAATGTCTGGGACCAGCCGCTCAGCGTGCCGCCGACGCCCTGCATGTCGGCGGCGCAGCTTCGCCAGTGGGCCGCGCTCGGCCACGAAGTCGGCGCGCATACGCTGGACCATGTCCACCTGACGCAGGTGCCGGACGACGAAGCACGGCGGCAGATCGCGCAATCGAAGACCGTTCTGGAGGATATGCTGGGGGCGGCGGTGACCAATTTCTGCTACCCCTATGGCGACAACGCGCCCGCCCATCGCGACATGGCGCGCGAGGCGGGTTTCGAGACCGCCACCACCACGGTGCGCGCCCGCGCGAGGGCCGGCGACGACCCGTTCGGCATCCCCCGCATCTATGTGCGCCGCCGCGATGTGTGGCCGAAATTCCTGATCCGGCTCCATCTGCGCTGACCGTTCGCGCCTTCACCGGCTGAAATTGCGCACTATGCTGATTTCGATCAATGCTCCTTCAGGAAAGCGTGGCAAATTGCCCGTCGTTACGCCATGGACGCCACCGCCCGGAAGCGGTACTAAACGGCAACAAGGAGCGCATCATGGACTATCGCCGTTTTTTCGAAGAAGCGATCGGCCGGCTGCATGACGAAAAGCGTTATCGCGTCTTCGCCGACCTCGAACGCATCGTCGGACGCTTTCCCCAGGCCATCTGGCGCAATCAGGGCACTGCCCGCGAGATTACCGTCTGGTGTTCCAACGACTATCTCGCCATGGGCCACCACCCGGACGTGATCCGCGCCATGTGCGAGACCGCCGGCAATGCCGGCTCCGGCGCGGGCGGCACGCGCAATATATCCGGCAACAATCACCCGCTGGTCGAACTGGAGGCGGAACTGGCCGACCTGCACGGCAAGGAGGCCGGGCTCGTCTTCACTTCGGGCTTCGTTTCCAACGAAGCGGCGATCTCCACCGTCGCCCGACTGCTGCCCGATTGCCTCATCCTCTCCGACGAACTCAACCACGCCTCGATGATCGAAGGGGTTCGCCGTTCGGGCGCCGAGAAGAAGATTTTCCGCCACAACGACGTGGCGCATCTCGAACAGTTGCTGAAGGCGGCCGGCCCCGCGCGCGCCAAGCTGATCGTGTTCGAATCCGTCTATTCGATGGATGGCGACATAGCGCCCATTGCGGCAATCGCCGACCTCGCCGAAAAATACAACGCCATGACCTATATCGACGAGGTCCATGCGGTGGGCATGTATGGCCGGCGCGGCGGCGGCATCACCGAGCGCGAGGGGCTGGCGCACCGCATCGATATCATCGAGGGTACGCTTGCCAAGGCCTTCGGCGCGCTGGGCGGCTATATCACCGGATCGCGCGCCATCGTCGACGCCGTGCGCTCCTATGCGCCGGGCTTCATCTTCACCACCGCCCTGCCCCCGGCCGTGGCGGCGGCGGCCACCGCTTCCATCCGCCACCTGAAACGCTCGCAGGCCGAGCGCGACGGCCAGCAGCGGCAGGCGCAGCGCACCAAAGACGTGCTTGCGGCCGCCGGCCTGCCGGTCATGCAGTCGCAGACGCATATCGTGCCGGTGCTGGTGGGCGATCCCGAGCTGTGCAAGATGGCGAGCGACCGCCTGCTGGAGGTGCATGACATCTATATCCAGCCGATCAATTATCCGACCGTGCCGCGCGGCACGGAGCGCCTGCGCATCACGCCGTCGCCGCTGCATGACGACGCGCTGATCGACAGGCTGAAGGACGCGCTGGTGGAAGTCTGGACCACGCTCGGCATTCCCTTCGCCGAACCGGCCATGCCGCAGGCGGCCAATACGGATCGCGTGATCCCGCTGACGGTGTCCAAGGCCGGCGGGTAAAGCATGTCGCGCAAAAGTGGGAACCGGTTTTGCGATAACGACATGCTTAAAAACAAAACCTAAAGCGCGGGCAGCGATCGACAAGATCGCGACGCGCTTTAGAAAACGCGGTATTTTCGCGTTTCACAGCGTCCCGATCCACCGCACCAGCCGGTCGGCGGCCTCGTCGATCTGGCCGGGATCGCGGCAGAAGCAGAGACGGAAGAAGCCGTCGCCGCCCGCGCCGAAGGCCGAGCCAGGTGCCAGCCCGACAAGGGCATTGTCCACCATGTCGATGGCCGCCTTTACCGAATCCGTCACGCCGTCTATGCCGAAGAAAAGATAGAACGCGCCCTGCGGCCGGGTGAGTTGCACCCGTCCCGTCGCCTGCAAGGCGGCGCAGAGCCGGTCGCGATTGCGCCGGGCGCGTTCCACCTGCATGGCGATGAAAGCATCGCCTTCGTCGAGCGCCGCCACCGCGCCGCGCTGCATGAACTCGGCCACGCCGGAATTGGAATACTGGATCAGGTTCTCGATCACGGGGCCGAGCGAGGGGTGGACGGTCATCCAGCCGACGCGCCAGCCGGTCATGGCCCAGTTCTTGGAGAAGGAATTGACGAAGATGATGCGGTCTTCCGGCTCCATGATGTCCATGAAGGAGGGCGCCCGCCCGCCGCCGTAATGGAATTGCGCATAGATTTCATCGGCGACGATCCACAGGCCCCGCTCGCGCGCCAGATCGAGGATGAAGCGCAGCGTTTCGCGGTCGGCCGTCCAGCCGGTCGGGTTGGAGGGCGTGTTGATGAAAAGCACGCGCGTGCGCGGTGTTACGGCGGCAGCCAGCTTTTGCGGGTCGAGCATCCAGCCGTTTGCGCCGAACTCCAGCACCACCGGCACGGGGCGCACGCCGGCCAGTCCCGCCGCGCCGACGAAATTCGGCCATGCAGGCGAAAGATAAATTGCTTCGTCGTCCGCCCCGGCGGTCGCCTTCAGCGCCAGTTCGATGGCGTGCATGCCGGAGCCGGTGACGTAGAAATTTTCCGCCTTCAGCGGCACGGTGCGCGGCAGGGGAAAATGGCGCGCGTGATAGCGGGCGAGCGCGGCGCGCAGGTCCGGGATGCCCGCCTGCCATGTATAGAAGGTCTTGCCGTCGGCGATGGCGGCTTGCGCGGCGGCACGGATGAAATCCGGTGTCGGCAGGTCGCCCTCGCCCACCCAGACCGGGATCAAACCTTTACGTCCGCGCCCGTGATCGGCCACGGCGACAATGCCGCTTTCCGGGGACTCGGCAGCCTCGCGGCGCAGACTGGCGATGAGTGTCATGGTATCGATCCGCGTTGAGCTGTTGCCGCCCGTGATTAGCAAGGTCATCCGGCAAAATCACGCGGCAATTTTTGATGCGCCGATCAGGCGCATTGATGGTTCCCAAACAAACAGAAACGGGGCCTGAAAGACCCCGTTTCCATATCCGTCGGGCGAACGCCGGGTCAGGCCTTCTTGGCCAGAAGATCGCGGATCTCGGTGAGCAGCACTTCCTCGCGCGGGGTTTCGGGCACCGGATCCGGCTTCGGCTCTTCCTTCTTCTTCATCCTGTTCATGGCCTTGACCACGAGGAACAGTACCCAGGCGATGATGAGGAAGTTGATCAGAAGCGTGATGAAATTGCCGTAGGCCAGCGTCGCGCCGGCCTTTCGCGCGTCAGCCAGCGTCGCCTGCGGCGCGCCGGCAAGCTGGACGAACATGTTGGAAAAATCGATGCCGCCAGTGATCAGACCGACAATCGGCATGATGATATCGTTGACGATGGAGTTGACGAGGCCGCCGAAGGCTCCGCCGATGATCACACCGATGGCCAGATCGACCATATTGCCCTTGAGGGCAAATTCCTTGAATTCCTTCAACATCAAACTGTTCTCCTGAACGAGTGCCGGCCCTTGCGGTCCGCCGTCATTGCGATTGGCTTGCGCCACGTTGATCATGCGCCGGACGGGATTTCCGGCGATGGGCGATGGAACGGTCTCCGACGATCGGGGGATCGAAAGCCGCTGCATCCTTTTGCCTGCACGCAAATCCGGGAACAGCGCCGTACTCGTCGCCCGGAATTGCATCACACACCGATCACAGCTTCAATCTGTACGGGAAAAGCGACAAAGACAACGCTGCCTTGCGCAAAACGCACCGTTTTCAACGATGGTCTTGCGCATCCGGCGCGAAAATGCTTGCCTTTCCGGGCACGAACAAGGGGAAAAGGCCGGTCATGCAGGGCTGGGGAATCATCGGCGCGGCATTCCTTTATCTCCTGCTGCTGTTCGCGGTGGCGAGCCTCGGCGACCGGCGGGCGGCGCGCTGGAACAGCGCCCCGCGTCCCTATATCTACGCGCTGAGCCTCGCCGTCTATTGCACTTCGTGGACCTTCTTCGGCTCGGTCGGGCTTGCCGCGCAGCGCGGACTGGAATTTCTCGGCATCTATATCGGGCCGATCCTCGTCTTCACTCTCGGCAACCGGCTCCTGCGCCACATCGTGCGTCTCGCCAAGGCGGAGCACATCACCTCCATCGCCGATTTCCTCGCCGCGCGCTACGGCAAGAGTTTCGGCGTCGCCTCGCTCGCCACCTGCATCGCCGCCGTCGGCTATATCCCCTACATCGCCCTGCAACTGAAGGCCGTTTCAGGCAGCGTCGGGCTGGTGATGGCGCATTACGGCGGCGGCGCCCATTCGCCGACATTCATTTTTGGCGACATTTCCCTGCCCGTCGCGGCGGTGCTGGCCACCTTCGCCATCCTGTTCGGCACGCGCCATACGGATGCGACCGAGCACCAGAACGGCCTCATCCTCGCCGTGGCGCTGGAATCGGTCATCAAGCTCAGCGCCTTCCTCACGGTCGGCATCGCCTGCACCTTCTTCCTGTTCGGCTCGCCCGCCGGCATCGTGGAAAAGATATCGCAATCGCCGGGCGCGCTCGAAGCCTTCCATTACCAGACCTCCATCGGCACATGGATCGTGCAGGCGGCGCTGAGCGCGGCCGCCATCCTCATGCTGCCGCGCCAGTTCCATGTCGCGGTGGTCGAAAACCGCGGCGAGACGGAGCTGCGCACCGCCTCGTGGCTGTTTCCGCTCTATCTCGTACTGATCAACATCTTCGTCCTGCCCGTGGCGCTGCTGGGCGTGACGGCGCTGGGCAACAGCGTCAGCGGCGATCTCTACGTGCTGGCGCTGCCGCTCGCAGCCGGTGCGCACTGGCTGGCGCTGATCGCATTCCTCGGCGGCCTGTCGGCGGCGACCGCCATGGTGATCGTCGCCTGCGTGGCGCTGTCGATCATGATCTCCAACCATCTCGTGCTGCCGCTTTTCATCCGGCAACTGGCCAAGCGCCAGACGGCGGAACAGCGCGACCTCACGCGCATCATCCTCAACACGCGCCGGCTGACCATCGTCGCCATCCTCGCGCTCGCCTTCGCCTATTACCGCCTGAGTTCCGACAACATCCGTCTCGCCTCCATCGGTTTCGTGTCCTTCGCGGCCATCGCACAGTTCACGCCCGCCTTTCTCGGCGGCCTGTTCTGGCGCAATGCCAACGGACGCGGCGCGATGCTGGGCCTGTCGGCGGGCTTCCTCGTCTGGGCCTACACGCTGCTCCTGCCGACGCTGGCGCCCGAAAACGCGGCCATCCTGCGCAACGGCTTCCTCGGCTTCACGGCGCTGCGGCCGGAGGCGCTGTTCGGCACCAATGCCCTGCCGCTCACCAACGGCGTGGTGTGGAGCCTCGCCGCGAACACGCTGTTCTATATCCTCGGCTCGCTGTCGCGCGCGTCCACACCGCTGGAGCGCATACAGGCCGGCATCTTCCTGCCGCGCACCTTCATCGGCGCGCCGACGCTGAAACGCTTCCGCACCAGCGTAACCGTCGCGCAACTGAGCACCACGCTCGCCCGCTATCTCGGCGCGGAGCGCGTGGAACGCGCGCTGGTGCGCTTCGAGCAGCGCGAGCGGCGGCAACTCGATCCCGGCATGACGGTGGATACGCCGTTGATCCGCTATGCGGAGCAACTGCTCGGCACGGCGGTCGGCTCCGCCTCGGCCCGTCTCGTCCTCTCGCTGCTCCTGCAACGCCACGAGGCCTCCGGCCGCGACGCCCGGCAACTGCTCGACGACGCTTCGGCCGCCTTGCAGCAGAACCGCGACCTGTTGCAGATCGCTCTCGACCAGATGGAGCAGGGCATCACCGTCTTCGACAAGGACCTGCGGCTCGCCTGCTGGAACCGCCGGTTCCGCACCCTGCTCGACCTGCCGGACGAGGTGATGCAGGTCGGCATTCCCGTCTCGGAGATCGTGCAGTATCTGGGCCGGCGCGGCGATATCGCCTTCAATGCCGGCAACGGCGTCATCCGTTCGCTCACCGCCATCCGCAAGCCGTGGCGCATGGAAATGAAATCGACGGGCCGGACGCTCGAAATCCATTCCAACCCCATGCCGGACGGCGGCATCGTCACCACCTATACGGATATCACCGCCGCCGTGGAGGCGGACGCCATGCGCCAGAAGGCGGCGGAAATGCTGGAGCAGCGCGTGGCCGACCGCACGGCGGAACTGACCCATGTCAACCAGCAGCTCGCCAAGGCACAGGCGGCGGCGGAAGAGGCCAATCTCGGCAAGACGCGCTTTCTCGCCGCCGCCGGCCACGACATATTGCAGCCGCTCAACGCGGCGCGGCTCTATTCGACGGCGCTCGCCGAAAAGCTCGGCCGCTCGGAGGCGAGCGCCTTCGCGCGCAATATCGATTCCTCGCTGGAAGCGGTGGAAGCCATCCTCGGCATGGTGCTCGACATATCGCGGCTCGATACCGGCTCGTTCAAGCCCGAAATCTCCGTCTTCCGGCTCGACCGGCTCATGCGCCAGATCGCCACCGACTTCACGCCGCAGGCGCGCGAAAAATCGCTCAGGATACGCGTGGTGCCGTCGGGCGTGGTGGTGCGGACCGACCGCAACCTGCTGCGGCGGCTGATCCAGAACCTCGTCTCCAACTCTATCAAGTACAGCCGCAGCGGCGGCCTGCTGCTCGGCGTGCGTCGGCGCGGCGATCATATTGACCTGCAAGTGCTCGATACCGGCATCGGC
Organism: Rhizobiales bacterium 63-22; assembly: GCA_001898995.1. Taxonomy (GTDB): domain Bacteria; phylum Pseudomonadota; class Alphaproteobacteria; order Rhizobiales; family Rhizobiaceae; genus Brucella. The sequence continues at coordinate 304,370 of MKVZ01000004.1, forward strand.
ATCGCGCCGCAGAAGCTGGAACTGGTCTTCCGCGAATTCACCCGCCTCGATGAAGGCATGCGCGAGGCGGAGGGGCTCGGGCTCGGGCTTTCCATCGTGGACCGCATCGCGCGCGTGCTGGCGCTGCCGCTCTCCGTCCGCTCCGTTCCCGGCAAGGGCACCGCCTTCACCCTGCGCATTCCGGTCTGCCGCGATGCCGCGCCGGCGGAGGAGTCACGAGGGCGCCGGGGCGTGCGGCGCGCGCTGGAACTGACCGGCCTCGACGTGGTCTGCATCGACAACGACGCCAATATCCTCGCCGGCATGGAGACGCTGCTCGGCGGCTGGGGCTGCAAGGTCACGGTGCTCGGCAGCGGTGCGGCGCTGAAAACCTTCTGCGCCGGGCGGGACGTGCCGCCCGACATCATCGTCGCCGACTATCATCTCCTGCACGAGAACGGCCTCGACATGATCGGCTTCGCCCGCGAAAGCTTCCGGGCCGCGATTCCGGCCATCCTGCTCACCGCCGACCGTTCGAGGGAGGTCAGCCGGCGGGCGGAGGACGAGAATGTAACGGTATTGCACAAGCCGGTACGTCCGGCCGCGCTTCGCTCGCTGCTGTCGCACGTGCATCATGCGCGGCAGAACGACGAAGCCGCGGAATAGGGCGGTTGCAGCGAATGCGCATGGTCTTGTCCGAAAAGTCTGCAACTTTTCGGGATCACGAGTCTTTCATGCGCATGATCTTGTCCGAAAAGTCTGCAACTTTTCGGGATCATGCGCTGATCGCATCGCTCCCGATGCGCGAGAGCAGGATGACCGCCTGCGTGCGGCTGTCCACGCCGAGTTTCTGCAACACCGCCGAGACATGCGCCTTCACGGTGGCTTCCGACACGCCAAGCTCATAGGCGATCTGCTTGTTGAGCAGCCCTTCGGCCAGCATGGTCAGCACGCGCGCCTGTTGCGGCGTCAGCGTGCGCAGCCGCGCGATCAGCGCGTCGATCTCCGGATCGGTCGGATGGGCCGGATCGATCGTCTCCGGCATCCATATGTCGCCGGAAAGCACGGCGCGCATCGCCGCGCCGATCGTGTCCATGCCAGCGGATTTGGAAATGAAGCCCGACGCGCCGAGTTCCAGTGCGTGATGGACCGTTGCCGCATCGTCCGTCGCCGAGACGATCACCACCGGCAGGGCGGGCTGCATCGCCTTCAATGCCACTAGGCCGGACAGGCCGGAGCCGCCCGGCATGGTGAGATCGAGCAGCAGGAGATCGATATCGTCCCGCGCGGCAACCAGTTTTCTCACCGTATCGAAATCACCTGCCTCGACGATCTCGACATGGTCCGACTGCTGGGTGAGAACCTGCCGCAACGCACCGCGAAACAGGGGGTGATCGTCAGCGATGATGAAGTGCATTGGCCTCGCGCGCCATTCCGGCATTCCTCCCCGTTCTTTCATTTCGTCCCTGCCCTTATTCTGTAGGCCGATTTTCGCATGGGGCAACCAAAATCGCGCGCGCGGCACCCGATAATCCGTATTGCCGCCATCTCGCCGCATTCTGTGTTAGGGTGGCGGCAACCAGAAACCGGAATTCAATCATGACGCGCAACACGCTCTACCCGGAAATCGAACCCTTCGCCGAAGAGATGCTGGAGGTTTCGCCGCTGCACCGCATTCATGTCGAGCAATGCGGCAACCCCTCCGGCAAGCCGGTCATCATGATTCACGGCGGCCCCGGCGGCGGCATCACCCCGGCCATGCGCCGCCTGCACGATCCCGAACGCTACCGCATCGTGCTCTTCGACCAGCGCGGCTGCGGGCGTTCGACGCCCCATGCCGAACTGCGCGAGAACACGACATGGGATCTCGTCGCCGACATGGAGCGCATCCGCGACCATCTCGGCATCGAGAAATGGCAGGTCTTCGGCGGCTCGTGGGGCTCCACGCTCGGACTCGCCTATGCCGAGACCCATCCCGAGCGCGTGTCCGAACTGGTGCTGCGCGGCATCTTCATGGCGCGCCGCTTCGAGGTGGACTGGATGTATTCCAACGGCGCCAGCATCGTTTTCCCCGATCATTTCGAGGCCTATCGCGACCATATACCCGAAGCCGAGCGCGGCGACATGATCGGCGCCTATTACCGGCGGCTGACCGATCGTTCGCCGCAGGTGCAGCTTGAAGCCGCCCGCCGCTGGGCGCGCTGGGAAGGCTCGGTGATCTCGCTCCTGCCCGATCCCGAGCGGGTGGCCGCCTTCGGCGAGGACCGCTACGCCATCGCCTTCGCCCGCATCGAATGCCATTATTTCCAGAACAAGGCCTTTTTCGACACCGACGACCAGTTGCTGCGCAATGTCGAGCGCATCCGCCAGATTCCGGGCGTCATCGTGCATGGGCGCTATGACATGTGTACGCCCTTCATCAACGCGTGGCAGTTGAAAACCATGTGGCCGGAGGCGGAGCTGAAGATCGTCGAGGATGCCGGCCATGCCGTCACCGAGCCCGGCATCGTGCATGAACTGATCGAGGCGACGAAGCGTTTCGCGGGCTGATTCCGGCCTGATTCTGGCCGGTTTCCGACAGAATCGGCATAAGCGGGGCTTGGATTCGCGCGGGATTTCTGTTTAGACCTCGCGCATGAGCAGAACGATCATCTACAAGATCGCCCCGCGCGATCTCTGGAGCGAAGCCGAACGGACGGGCGTCTTCACCGGCGCGCCCGTCGACCAGGCCGATGGCTACATCCATTTTTCCACTGCCGCGCAGGCGCGCGAGACGGCGGCGAAGCATTTCGCCGGCGCGCGCGATCTCGTGCTTGTCAGCGTCGATGCAGCCGCGCTCGGCGACGCGCTCAGATACGAGGTCTCACGCGGCGGCGCGCTGTTCCCGCATCTTTACGCCGAACTGCCGCTGAAAGCGGTGGTAAGGGTCGAGCCGTTGCCGCTCGGGCCAGACGGCCGCCATGTTTTCCCGGAGTTGAAAGACCAATGAGCGGGCTTTTTGAAATGCTGGGCCGGCGGGCGCTGTTCGCTTTCGACGCGGAGCAGGCGCACGGCCTCTCG
>MKVZ01000004.1:307414-370568 GCA_001898995.1 Rhizobiales bacterium 63-22
GGGCTGAAGACGGGGCTCGTCACCTGCGCCGTTCCCGCCGATCCCGCGCTTGCCGTCAAGGTGGCCGGACTGCAATTTCCCAATCCGCTCGGCATGGCCGCAGGCTACGACAAGAACGCCGAAGTGCCGGACGCGCTCCTGAAACTCGGTTTCGGCTTCGCGGAAGTCGGCACGATCACGCCGCGCCCGCAGGCCGGCAATCCGCGCCCGCGCATCTTCCGGCTGCCGGAGGACCGCGCCGTCATCAACCGGCTCGGCTTCAACAACGAAGGCCATGACGCCGCCTTCAAGCGCCTATCGGCGCGGGCGGGCAAGTCCGGCATCGTCGGCGTCAATATCGGCGCCAACAAGGATGCGGAAGACCGCATCGCCGATTACGTTGCCGGCATCCGCCGCTTCTACCAGCCGGCGCGCTATTTCACCGTCAACATCTCCTCGCCCAACACGCCCGGCCTGCGCAATCTTCAGGCGCGCGGCGCGCTGCACGAACTGCTTTCCCGCGTGCTGGAGGCCCGCGACGAGGAAAGCGGCAAATGCACGCTGAGGCGCCCGGTCTTTCTCAAGATCGCGCCCGACCTCGCCGACGCGGAGCTGGACGATATCGCGGCGGAGGCGATCGAACAGAAGCTCGACGGCATCATTGTCTCCAACACCACGCTTTCGCGCGCGGGCCTCGCCGGTGCCAGCCGCAACGAGGCGGGCGGGCTTTCCGGCGTGCCGCTGTTCGAGCGCTCGACCGTCGTGCTTGCCCGCATGCGCGAGCGCGTCGGCCCTACCATGCCGCTGGTCGGCGTCGGCGGCGTGGACAGCGCCGAGACCGCACTTACGAAGATCAGGGCCGGAGCCGATCTCGTGCAGCTTTATACCGGCCTCATCTATCGCGGGCCGGGGCTGCCGGGCGACATATTGCGCGGCCTCTCGGCGGCGCTGAAGCGCGAGGGTGCCGCCCATATCGCCGAATTGCGTGACCGCGACACGAAAGACTGGGCGGCGCGCAAACTGCCGGATTGATTACCTGAAAAATTCCATCCGGTAGCGGCGCGGCAGCATGGCCAGAAGTGTTGCGCCGCGCATCGACAGGAACAGGTTGAGCGCCAACCAGAGGCCATGATTGCCCATGATAGGCTTCGCCGCATAAAGCACCACAAGGAAACAGGCGAGCGAGAGCACCATCATGTTGCGCATGTCGCGCGACCATGTAGCGCCGATATAGACCCCGTCCATGTGGAAGGCGAGCAGGCCGGTCACGCCCGTCAGCGCTGCCCATGGCAGATATACCAAGGCTTCCGCGCGCACGTCGTCGGCCTTCGCCAGCAACGCGATGACGGCATCGCCGAAAACCAGCAACAGCAGCGCGATGATGCCGGCCATGGCCAGCCCCCAGAAAAAGGTGAGCTTCGCTCCGCGCAGGAAGGCCGGGCTGTAGCGCGCCCCGACCGCGCGCCCGACGATCTGTTCCGCCGCAGCCGCGATGCCGTCGAGGAAGAAACTGGCGATCAGGAAGAAATTCATCAGAACCGCATTGGCCGCGAGCGTCACCGGCCCCTGATCCGAGCCGGCGCGGGTGAAGAAGGCGAAGGCCGTCAGCAACAGGAACGAACGGATCATGATGTCGCGGTTGATCGTGAACATGCGCACGATGCCCGCCCTGTGGAAGATGCGGGCGCTGTCGGGACGCGTGGCCATATCCCGGCGGAAATGCCGGACGACCAGCGCAAGGCCGACAAGCGCCGTCACCGTCTCGCCCGTCACCGTGGCCCATGCCACGCCGGCCACGCCCCAGCCCAGTTCGAGACCCAGAACGATGCACAGCACGATATTGATGCCGTTGAGCAGGATCTGAAGACCAAGGCCCAGAACGCCCTTCCCCCGGCCGAGAACCAGCCCGAGAACGGAATAATTGATGAGGGCGAGCGGCGCGGACACCATGCGGATGGACACATAAGTGCTCATCGCCGCCAGCGTCGCCGGTGCCGGGTGCATGAAGCCGGAAGCCAGCGCCAGAATGAGCGGCAGGCAGAGGATCATCAGCACACCGGCGGCGACCGCGATGATGATGGCGCGCCAGAAAACCGCCTGTTCCTCCGCCGCGTCGCCCGCGCCCATGGCCTGCGCCACGAGACCGGTGGTGCCGGAGCGCAGGAAACTGAACAGCGACAGCAGGAAATCGAACACCAGCGCGCCGATGGCAAGACCGCCGATCAGGTCCGCCCGCCCCATCTGGCCGACGACACCCATATCCACGAGACCGAGCAGCGGCGTGGTGACGGCGGCAAGCGTCATGGGCACGGCGATCATCATCACCATGCGATGCGTGACCGCGAACGGTCGCGCGACGCTGTCCGCCTGACGCGGCGATTGCTCCATCCCGGCCTGCCCCCTGTTCCGCTCCGATTTCTGCGCGCTTTGCTGGAAATGCTCTAAAAACTGCTTTATCGCGAAACGACGGATAAAGGGGCCAGCGCATTGTCGCACCCCGAGGCGGTTTCAGGAACCGCTGCGTTCAGAGGCCGAGCACCATGGACCAGTAGATCATGCCCGGATTGTTTGCCGGCCGTGCCCAGGCAAGGCCGTAATGGCCGAATTCGGGATCGAGCATATTGCGGCGGTGGCCGGGCGACTTCATCCATGCGGAGAACACGGAGCGCGTGTCCGGCTGGCCTTCCGCCACGTTTTCCGCCGCCGGCCCATGAATGCCCGCCTGCCGAAGACGCGCGACAAAGCCCTCGCCCCAGCCGATGCTGTGCCCCATCTTGCCATGGGTCGCCATGCGCTTTGCCTGATAGAGCGCGGCCTTTTCCAGTGTCGGATCGGTCGCGACCGGCGGCACGCCGTTGGCCTTGCGAAAAGCGTTCAGCATCCGGGTCGGATCATCGTCGCGACCGCCCGCGAGTGCCGGCGCGGCGGAGACTATCAACGCTCCGCCCGCGAGGCTCAGAAAACCGCGCCTGGAGAATGTAATTCCTTGATTTCGCTTCATTTTACGAAAGTATCTTGTTGAGGATCACTTCCGATAGCTCAGGATTCGGAGCAAAATAAAGGCGGGAATCACGACTGCGGCGCCAAGCAGCAGGTAATCGGCGAAATGGTTGAATACGGCGAAGCCCATGTTCCACAGATGCAGCACGAAATCGCGCAGCGCGTAGAGAATGCCATAGGGCGTCCAGTGGAAGGCGTTCATCACCACGCCGACCACCAGCGAGATCAGCACGAGCTTGATCAGGACGCGCGCGGGCGTATCGCCCAGAAAACGGTTTACCCCATCCGACATGCTCGATCTCCTGTGTCCGGATATGCCGACAGATTCACGCGGCCATGTTCACGCGGCAAGAGATAGGCGGTCATTGCGGCATACGCAAGCGCCGAGACTTCTTCACCGCTGCTTGCGGTATTCGCGCGGCGCCTTCTGCTTCTGGCGCGCGAAGGAGCGATTCATGCTGCGCGTATCGGTGAAGCCGCTCGCCACCGCCACCTCCAGCAGGGAGAGGCCGGTTTCGGCGAGCAATTCCTTCGCCCGTTTCACGCGCAGTTCCTCGCGCACCTCGAAGGCGGTACGCTCCAGCGCAAGACGGAAGCCGCGCTCCATCTGGCGCACGGAAACGCCGAGCCGCCGCGCCACCTCGATCATCGGCACCGGCTCTTCCAGCGTCTCCTCGAAAATGCGGATCGCCTTGCGGATCATCGGCGAGCGCACGCCGTTGAAGCTGAGCGCCGGCTGTTCGGAGCGCACCAGTTCGTAAGGGATCATCAGGATGGACGCGCTCTTGCGCGCCAGTTCCTCTGAAATCTCGTTCTGTATGATGGAGAGCGCCAGCGAGGCCGCGCCAAGGCCACCTGCGCAGGTGTAATGCCGGCCGCTGCGGTGGAAAAGGCTGGTCGTGTCGGCGGTGTAGCCGTCGAAGAGATCGAGGAAATCGTCGCGGTGGAACCAGCTCACGCAGCAATTGCGGTCGGCGAGGAGACCGCCCTCGGCCAGCAGGAAAGCCGCCGTGCACAGACCCACCACCGCCTTGCCACGCTTGTCGGCACGCTTGATGAGGTCGATCAGCGCCTGCTGGCGCGGCCGGTACTGCGCGAGCAACCCGCCCACCACGGCGATATAATCGCAATCGTCCAGCTCGCCGATGGGCGCGGTCGGCTCGATCACCATGCCGGAGCTGGAGGTGACGGGATCGCCGGACAGCGTGCATATCTTCCACGCGCAGCGTATCTGGCGGCTCTTGTCGCGGTCGTCGGCGGCAAGCCGGAACGGGTCGAGGAACAGGCTCAGCGCCGTCAGCGTGAAACCCGGCAATACGACGATGCCCACCGACAGCCTGTGCGGTGGCGTAGCAGCGGTCTTGTTTTCCTGCGGTGCGGCCATGCGCCTCTTCTCCCCCGCTTTCATTACAGCATCGGACCGAAAAGTGGAATCCGGTTTCCGGAAAATCCGATGCTCAAACAAAAAGATAGGGATCAGGCAATGCAATCAGCGGAAATGTTTGGAAAGCTTCAGCCCCTGCGCCTGATAGTTGGAACCGAGATCGGTGCCGTAAAGCGCGTGCGGACGATGCAGCATATGCTCGTAGACCAGCCGCCCGACGATCTGCCCATGCTCCAGTATGAAGGGCACCTCGTGGCTGCGCACTTCCAGCACCGCGCGGCTGCCGCTGCCGCCCGCAGCACTATGGCCGAAGCCCGGATCGAAGAAACCGGCATAATGGACGCGGAACTCGCCGACCAGCGGGTCGAAGGGCGTCATCTCGGCGGCATAAAGCGGCGGCACATGCACCGCCTCGCGCGAGACGAGGATGTAGAATTCGTCGGGGTCGAGCACCAGTTCGCGCGCGCCGCGATCATGGATCGGCTCCCAGAAGTCGAGCACGTCATGGGCCGCGCGGCGGTCCACGTCCACCACGCCCGTATGGTGCTTGCCGCGATAGCCGATCAGCCTGTCCGGCCCACCCGACAGATCAACCGAAAGCGCGATGCCGCCGCCGGAAATGTTGGGCATTTCCGCCGCGACCAGCGTTTCGGCCTCGTGCAGGGCGGAAAGCTCCGCCTCGGCGAGTTGGGCGCGGCCCTTGCGGAAGCGTATCTGCGTGAGCCGCGAGCCGGTGCGCACCACGATGGGGAAGGTGCGCGGGCTGACCTCCAGATAGAGCGGCCCGCGATAGCCGGGCGGCACCTTGTCGAATTCCTGCGCGCCGTCGGCGATGACGCGGGTGAAGATATCGAGCCGCCCCGTGGAGCTTTTCGGATTGGCGGAAGCGGAGAGATCGGGCGAAAGCGCGAAGCCTTCCAGCAGCGGCACGATATAGACGCAGCCCGTCTCCAGAACCGCGCCGGCGGTGAGGTCAACCTCATGCAGTTTCAGCCGTTCGAGCTTGTCCACGACCGGCGTGCCGGGACCGGGCATGAAGGAGGCGCGCACGCGATAAGCCTTCGTGCCCAGCCGCAGGTCGAGGCTGGCGGGCTGAATCTGGTCCGCATCGAGCGCGCGCGGCGCGGACAGAAGGCCGTCCGTAAACAGCGCGGCGATATCCGCATCCGCCAGAATCCCTGCCTGTCTTTGCGTCATGTCCCGAAACTCCGCGACGATCTTTTTCGTATATTCCCGCTCTTAACATTCCCGGACGCCCGGCGCGCGCCCTGAATCGCTTTTTCCGCAACAAACCGTCGCAAATACCGCAAGACAAGTTCGAGCCAAAGCATTGACGCATCGGCGGAACAGGCATAAAGGAAATTCCGTTTTGTGGTGATTTGGCCGGCCGGCTTGCAGCCACGTTAAAGAACTCGCTAAAAAGGGCCGCGTTTACGACCGGTCTTTTGCGTCTTCGCAAGGCCGGTTTTTTTATTGGCCGCCGAGACGCGCTCGCCGCGCCACGGCCGACCAGCTTTCGACAGGTTGGAAACATGACGACTGAAACTACCCGCAAGTTCCGCCCCGCCACCCAGCTCGTCCACGCCGGCTCCGCGCGCTCCAATTTCGCGGAAATGTCGGAGGCGCTGTTCCTCACGCAGGGCTTCCTCTATCCCGATGCGGAAGCCGCGGAAGCGCGCTTCAAGGGCGAGGACCCGGGCTTCATCTATTCGCGCTATGCCAACCCCACCACCGACATGTTCGAAAAGCGCATGTGCGCGCTGGAAGGCGCGGAGGAAGCCCGCGCCACGGCTTCGGGCATGGCGGCGGTCGCGGCGGCGATCCTCTGTCAGGTGCAGGCCGGCGACCATGTGATCTCGGCGCGCGCCGTCTTCGGCTCGTGCCGCTACATCGTGGAGACGCTGCTGCCGCGCTACGGCGTCGAGATTTCCATCATCGACGGCTCGAAGATCGAGAACTGGAAAGCCGCCGTCAGGCCCAACACGAAGGTCATGTTCCTCGAAAGCCCGTCCAACCCGACGCTGGAGATCATCGATATCGCCGGGGTGGCCGAAATCGCCAACGAGGCGGGCGCGCGGCTGATCGTGGACAACGTCTTCGCGACGCCCCTGTTCCAGAAGCCGCTGGAACTGGGCGCGCATATCGTCGTCTATTCGGCCACCAAGCATATCGACGGTCAAGGCCGCGTGCTGGGCGGCGTGATCCTGTCCGACCGCGAATGGGTGGAGACCGTATTGCAGGACTATTTCCGCCATACGGGCCCCGGACTGAGCCCCTTCAACGCGTGGATCATGCTCAAGGGCCTCGAAACGCTTGCCGTGCGCGTGCGCCAGCAGACGCAGTCGGCGAAGGCGGTGGCGGATTTCCTCGCCGGCAGGCCGGGCGTGAAGCGCGTCGTCTATCCGGGCCGCGCCGACCATCCGCAGGCCGATATCATCGCGCGCCAGATGACGGGCGGCTCGACGCTGCTCGCGCTGGAGCTGGAGGGCGGCAAGGAGGCCGCGTTCAAGTTCGAGAACGCGTTGCAGGTCTTCTCCATCTCCAACAATCTCGGTGATACGAAAAGCCTCATTACCCATCCGGCCACCACCACGCACAAGAACCTCAGCGACGAGGCGAAGGCGGAACTGGGCATTTCCGACAGGCTGCTGCGCATCTCGGTCGGTCTGGAAGATACGGACGATCTCGTGGAGGACGTGGCGGAAGCCCTCAAGGCGGCGCGCTGAACCATCCCTCCCCTTCCGGCGGATGGCGGCCTTGCGGCCGCCATTCTTTTTTTGCAAAAAGACAGGGGCAAGACGGAAAGGCGGCAGCATGTACAGAGCGTTGACACACGGGATCGAGGTGACGGCGGAGCCGTTCTATCTGGAAGACGAATCCGACCCGGTGGAAAACCGCTATGTCTGGGGCTATCGCATCACCATCGCCAACAATTCCGCCGAGACCGTGCAGCTTCGCTCGCGCTACTGGCGGATCACCGACGCCAACGGACGCGTCGAGGAAGTGCAGGGCGCGGGCGTAGTCGGCGAACAGCCGATCCTCGATCCGGGCGATTCCTTCCAGTATTCTTCCGGCTGTCCGCTGACGACGCCGTCGGGCGTCATGGTCGGCCGCTACATGATGCAGGGCGCTAACGGCAGCGCCTTCGAGGTCGAGATACCGGCCTTCTCGCTCGACATGCCCACGCAGCGCCGCACGCTCAACTGACGCTTTTTTTCAACCCTCGCCAAAACCGGCATAGATGTCGGCACGGGTCTGCGGTACCGCGGAAATGCCGCGCTTGCGCCCGTGCAGCTCGGCATCGAGCGATAATTCTGTTCACCATCCAATTTTCCGTATGTATCTGTGCCCGGAAACGGGCCTAAATAGAGGATGTTCGATTCGAACGGTCGAGAATTTTACGCATTAAATGCAAACGGCGCGGGGGTGTCGCGGTGTCCTATGTTTCTTCTACAATCGGTCGCGTGCTGGATCAGATCAACCGCACGTATTTTCTCCCTGCAATCCAGCGGCCATATGTATGGCAACCAGACCAAATCATAGCGCTATTTGATTCACTGCTCAAAGGTTATCCAATCAGTTCGTTTCTGTTCTGGGAAATAAAACCGGAGCGCCGATCAGACTGGGAAATCTATAAGTTCATCGAGAATTTCCGGTACGGAGACACACATAACGAGATGGCTGAGCCTGACGGACGTGACGTGGTTCTCGTTCTCGATGGCCAGCAGCGGCTTACGTCGCTTCTCATCGGATTGCGCGGAACCTTTACAGTTCGATCGAAGTATGGACGCCGCAACAATCCGGATGCGTGGAGTAAGCAGCGTTTGTATATCGACCTCCTGAAGGATGCTGCGACCGAGGACGAAGATAGCGATAGTGAAGATCTTGGCGTAACGTATGGCCTTCGCTTTGCAGAGCAGGAGCCGAAGAGTGATGCAGACCACCTCTGGATGAAGGTTGGGCGCATTCTGGACTGTACTAGCGATGACGCATTAGACAAACTCGCGGACGAACTACTGGCCCGACTACCAGCGGACACCCCTCGCTCAATGCGACGGGTCGCCGAGCGCAACTTGGACCGATTATACCGGACCGTGTGGAAGGACGGCGTTATCGCGTACTACACCGAGAAAGACCAATCGTACGATCGCGTCCTAAATATTTTTATCCGGGCGAACGATGGCGGTACAAAACTAAGTAAGTCGGACCTGCTCCTGTCGATGATCACTTCTAAATGGGAGGGAGTCAGCGCACGTCAGGAAATCTATGATTTCGTTGATTATCTCAATGACGGTCTGGATGCAAGGAATGAACTCGACAAAGACTTTGTCATGAAGTCTTGCCTGGTCCTTTCTGGTCTCGATCAGCGCTACAAGGTGGGCAATTTCACCACCGCCAACTTGAAACTCATCGAGACGAATTGGCACGGGATTAAATCCAGCCTTGAGGCGACACTGCGGCTTGTAAACCGTTTTGGCATCAATCGAGAGAACCTGACTTCGGTTAATGCTCTCCTGCCTATAGCCTATTATCTGTACCGCACTGATAATGGCAGCTTGGACGGTTCCACACCGTTTGAGGCAGCGAACGCGAAGCGTATCCATCATTGGCTGTTGGGCAGCCTTCTCAATGGCGTATTCGGGGGAAGCTCCGATCAAACAATTGGCACTGCGCGGACAATCATCCAGGCAGCTCTCAAGTCTGGAAAGGACTTCCCCTATCGGGCGCTTGTGCAGGGTCTGGCCTCACGTGGTCGGGTGACGGACTTCGATGAAAACAATATCGAAGGAGTGCTGGAGACGACATACGGAAAGCGCACCTGCTTTCTCGCTGCGTCGTTACTCTATGATGCGCATAACTGGGGCTCCACCCAGCATCACATTGACCATATCATTCCGCGCTCATTAGCAGACCGCAAAGTGCTCATGGGAAGAAACATTTCAGAGACACGCATCCAGCAGATACTGGAAAGCGCGAACAAGCTCGGCAATCTGCAGCTGCTGCTTGGTAGAGAAAACTTGGAGAAAAATAATACTCCGTTCTCCCATTGGATACAAACACGGGATCGCAGCTTTCTCGAGCACCATCTCATTCCAGATGATTCATCTCTCTGGGATGTCACTGTTCTGCCTGAATTTGTTGAAGCCCGCGAGGAGCTTATCCGGCAGAGGCTGCGTAGGCTGAATCTGGAACCAACTATTAGTTGGTCAGTGGAGCCGATGAATCAGGTGGCCGCACCGGGAAACTGATTTGCGGTGGTGTTGTTGATGTTATCAACGCCACCGCACAAAAACTGGAAGCTATCCATGCTGCTCCGCTAGATGCTTTTCGGCTCCCTATCTTTGTGCGAGTTGCGGCGGACGGTGAAAGATATGTCCCTCATCGGTTCCGCGACGGGATGTATCGTGTTGCTGACCCGACTATGGGGCAGAAAAAACATCACGCAGCATACCAGATTGCAATCACAGCGGATGAGATTGGAAGCTATTTGCGAAGGGGGTTTTTGTTGCGCATGCGGGGCGAAGTTAGTGGGCAGGTTAACTTGATTGCAGCCTCCGAGATCGAGGAGAAGTTCTGATCCCGAAACCCGCCCTTCTGCTTTCCACCCCTTTCGGTCCGTCCGGTTTACAGGTTCCTGTTCCGGACGAGGCTGCCGAAGTTCAGCCGGGCGTCTTCCCACTCTCCCCGAACCCGGCATAGATGTCGGCGCGGGTCTGAGGCACGGCCGAAATGCCGCGCTTGCGTCTGGAAGCCAGCGTCTGGTTGATTTGCACGGTTCCGCGCTCGAAGGCCAGCGCGCAGCCCGCCAAATAAAGGAGCCAGAGGCGCGCCTTCCGGTAGCCGACCTCCGCGACCGCCTCATCGAACCGTGCATGGAGCCGCTCGCACCACAGGCGGCAGGTGCGGCCATAATGCTCGCGCAGGTTCTCCACGTCGTGGACCTCGAAGCCGTGCCCTTCGAGATTTTCCACCGTCATTCCCAGATGATCCAGTTCGCCGCCGGGGAAAATATATTTGACCAATGCAAGGTGTTCCGCGCTCTTGCGGTCGAAGGCCTGCTTGTTCTTCTTCATGCGGCGGGTGATGGCATGGTGCATGTAGAGCCCGCCGGGGCGCAGTAGGCGATGCACCGCGCTGAAGTAGCCATCGTAATTCGCGATGCCGACATGCTCGAACATGCCGACCGACGTGATCTTGTCGAACTGGCCGTCGAGTTCGGCATAGGATTTGACGTGGATGGTGATCCTGTCCTCAAGCCCGGCCGCCTTTATCCTTTCGCGGGCGAGCGCGGTCTGCGCTTCCGACAGGGAAACACCGGTCCCGATGACGCCGAAGTTCTGCGCCGCATAGATCAGCAGCGCGCCCCAGCCGCAACCGATATCGAGGAGACGATCACCGGGCTGCAAGCGAAGCTTGCGGCAGATCAGTTCCAGCTTGTCCTTCTGCGCCTGATCGATGCTGTTCGCCCAGTCCGTGAAGTAGCCGCAGGTGTAGACCATGCGCTCATCGAGGAACAGTTGGTAGAAGGCATTGGATACGTCGTAATGGTGCGTGATCGCTTCCTTGCTCGACCCGCTGACAAACGGCGTTTTCCCGTCCATGCCGGCCTCTGCGGCGGGCTTGCCGGCGAAGAGAAGCGCCGGAAGGTCTTTCAGCAACTGCCATTTCGGCAGTTCCTTCAGCCTCTGCTTGAGGCTTCCGTCGAGCCTTGCATTGGCGAGGTCAAAGATCGTGCCGTTCCTGATATCGACGCGGCCGGAAGTCCAGATATCGATCAGGGAATCGTAATTGGGCCTGAGCATGAGCTGGCGGACGATCGTCGGATCGTTGATCACAAGCGACGGACCGTCGAACGCTCCGATGCGCGTGCCATCCCAGAGCTCTATGTTGAACTGCGGGCGCAAGGTCTCGATAACCGTACGTATGATACGGATCGATCTCGATTCAGTCGCCATGTCACGCCTCGCAGTCGGGTTCAGAGGGATGCCCACCCCGGCGAAAGGAGCCGGCAAGCAGGGGCCTATGCTTCAACGGGCTTTAAAGCGCCAATCCGACTGAATCTTCGCTTTAACCCTTTGTTTTTACTCATGTCGTTACCGCAAAACCGGTTCCCACTTTTGCGCGACATGCTTTAATGGGCGGAGATAAACTGCGCCGGATCGAATTCGTATTTCGTCGAACAGAATTCGCAGGTCACGGAAATCCTGCCGTCCTCGATGCAGTCGGTGATCTCTTCGGCGGTGAAGCCGCGCAGCACGCCCTCGATCTTCTCGCGCGAGCAGGAGCATTCGTCCCGCACCGGCACAGCGTCGAAGACGCGCACGCCGCGCTCGTGGAACAGGCGATAGAGCAGCCGCTCGGACCCCACCTGCGGATCGGTGAGCTCGGAGCTTTCGATGGTGCCGACCAGCGAGCGCGCCTCGTCCCATGCGTCGTCCTGCGGATGGATGGCATCCATGCGCGGATCGCCGTCGCCGCCGGGAAGATCCGGCATGCGCGCGCGCAATTCGGATTCCGGCAGGAACTGGACGATCAGCCCGCCGGCCCGCCATTGCTCGACGGTCTTTCCGTCCGCCCCGCGCTCCAGAAGCTTGGCCACGCCCAGCTTCAGATCGGTCGGTATCTGTTCCGACTGGCGGAAATAGGCGGTCGCGATCTCCTCCAGCGTCGAGCCGTCGAGCGCGACGATGCCCTGATAGCGCTGGGTATAGGCGCCCTGATCGACCGTGAAGGCAAGCGTGCCGCGCCCGAGCAACTGTTCGGGCCGCGTCTCATGCGCGGCGATGGCCGCCTTGAGGCGTTCCTCATCGAAGCGCGCATAGGCGCGCACCGAGCGCGGCGTGCGGAAATCCACCACCAGCATGTCCACCGGCCCGTCAGACTGGGTCTGGAAGATGAACTTGCCGTCGAATTTGAGCGAGGTGCCGAGCAGCACGGTCAGCACCGTCGCCTCCGCCAGAAGCCGCGCCACCTCTTCCGGGTAGGCGTGGCGCTTCAGGATGGCATCGATGCTGGCTCCGAGTTGCACGGTGCGACCGCGCACGTCGAGCCCTTCCACCTGAAAGGGCACGACGGCGTCGTCGCCGGCAAAGCCGAAATCGCCGAGATGGGCGCCGCTCCGGTCAGCCACACTTCGCTCCTTCGAGGCACCATGCCAAAATGGCCTTCTGGGCATGGAGCCGGTTTTCCGCCTCGTCGAACACGACCGATTGCGGACCGTCGATCACCTCGTCGGTCACTTCCTCGCCGCGATGGGCGGGCAGGCAGTGCATGAAGATCGCCTTCGGGTCGGCGTTGGCCATCAGGCGTCCGTTGACCTGATAGGGCATGAACACGTTGTGGCCGCGCGCATGGTCCTCCTGCCCCATCGACACCCATGTGTCGGTGACGATGCAGTCCACGCCGCGCGCCGCCTTTTCGGGATCGGTGGTGGAAAGGATGGCCGCGCCGTTGCGGCGCGCCCAGTCGACATATTGCGTCTTCGGCTCGCTGCCTTCGGGCGTCGCGATATTGACGCCGAATTCGAAGCGCGCCGCAGCCTCCACCAGCGAATGCAGCACGTTGTTGCCGTCGCCCATCCAGGCGAAGGTCCTGCCCTTCACCGGGCCGCGATGCTCCTCGAAGGTCATCACGTCGGCCATGATCTGGCAAGGATGGGTGTCGTCGGTCAGCGCGTTGATGACCGGCACGGTGGCGTGCTCGGCCAGTTCCAGCATGCGGTCGTGCGAGGTGGTGCGGATCATGATCGCGTCCACATAGCGCGACAGGACCTTGGCCGTGTCGGCGATGGTCTCGCTGCGGCCAAGCTGCATTTCCGAGCCGGTGAGCATGATCGTCTCGCCGCCGAGCTGGCGCATGCCCACGTCGAAGGAGACGCGGGTGCGCGTGGACGGTTTCTCGAAGATCATCGCCAGCACCTTGCCGGCGAAAGGCCGCTCGACCGCGCCCGCCTTCAGGCGCGCCTTGCGCGCCTTGGCGTCTTCGAGAATCGTGCGCAGTTCTGACGCCGCAACCGTGGAAATGTCGATGAAATGCCGGATATCTTTTCCGTTCGCCATATCGTCACGCCGTCTTGCTGAGCGGATTTGCCACGGAAAGCCGTTCCACGGCGGTCTCGATGCGCTTCAGCGCCTCGCGCGCCTCGTCCGGCGTGGTGACGAGCGGCGGCAGAAGGCGCACCACATTGTCGCCGGCGCCGACGCTGAGCAGATGCTCGTCGCGCAGGGCCTGAATGAGGCTGGTGTTCGGCACCACGCATTTGATGCCGATCAGGAGGCCGCGGCCGCGGACCTCTGAAACCACGTTCGGATAGCGGTCGGCGATCGAGGCCAGACCCTGTTTCAGGACCAGCGCCGTCTCCTGAACCTTTTCCAGAAAGCCGTCGGACAGCACCACGTCGAGCACGGCATTGCCCACCGCCATGGCGAGCGGATTGCCGCCATAGGTGGTGCCGTGCACGCCCGCCGTCATGCCCTTGGCCGCTTCCGCCGTGGCAAGGCAGGCGCCCATGGGGAAGCCGCCGCCGATGCCCTTGGCGACCGCCATGATGTCCGGGCGGATGCCCGACCACTCATGGGCGAAGAACCGGCCGGTACGGCCCACGCCGGTCTGCACCTCGTCGAGGATCAGGAGCAGGCCCTTCTCGTCGCAGATGCGGCGCAGAAGGCGCATGAATTCCTCCGGGAAGCCGCGCAGGCCGCCCTCGCCCTGAACGGGTTCGAGCAGGATGCCGGCCGTCTCGTCCGTGATAGCGGCACGCAGGGCGGCCTCGTCGCCGAAGGGAACCTGATCGAAGCCTTCGACCTTGGGGCCGAAGCCCTCCAGATATTTCGCCTGCCCGCCGGCGGCGATGGTCGCGAGCGTGCGCCCGTGGAAGGCGCCCTCGAAGGTCACGATGCGGAACCGCTCCGGGTGGCCGTTTACATAATGATAGCGGCGCGTGGTCTTGATCGCGCATTCGAGTGCCTCGGCGCCGGAATTGGTGAAAAAGACCTTGTCGGCGAAGGTGGCGTCGACCAGCCGCTGCGCCAGCTTCTCCTGTCCGGGGATCTCGTAGACGTTGGACAGGTGCCAGACCTTGTCGGCCTGCGCCTTCAGCTCCCCGACCAGATGGGGATGGGCATGGCCGAGCGAATTGACCGCGATCCCGGCGGCGAAATCCATGTAGCGATCGCCGTCCTCGGTGATGAGCCAGACGCCCTCGCCTCGCTCGAAGCGCAGCGCCGCACGATTATAGGTGTCGTAGAGCGGGTGCACGGTCGTCGTGGCGTTGGTCATTTCGGTCAGGCCTCCATAAGCCCCTTGAACGATGTTCTGGAGCGGCTCCTATTTTCACGGAAACAGGGAACCACTCTATTCATTTGTTTTGTCGCATTATCCGACGCGAAACCGCTGCGCACTTTCGCTGGAAATGCTCCTTGTTTCGCGCATGATGCCGCCGGCGGGCCGGCGGAAAGGCCGAAATAAAAAACCGCCCACGGGGCGGCATATTCATCTCGCGCGCGTATATTGGCGGTCGCGGGAAAAATGTCAATCAAAGCGGAACACGATGATGCCCATTCTTTCCGCATGGGTTGATGAATACCGGCCCGGCGCGAGGCACGGAAGCCGGAACGGGATCAAAGAAAAACCGTCTTTCTCTCCCAAGTTGGGGAAAACCATGAAAATGGAAAAGGCCCGGCGGCCTGTCCCTTGTCATGGAGTCATTCGATATTGTAGTTTCTCTGCAAAGAAAAGCTACATCTCGTGCGGCGGACCTGGTCACCCGGATAGATATGGTATTTGCGCCTGGAGCAATCCGGGAGCGGAGATGGATTCCGACCAGCATATCCGACAGTCGAACGATTTCATTCGGCGCCGCATGGGTACGGCACAGCAAAGAACGGTTCCGGCGGCCCGATGAAGGCCGGGGCCGTCCCGACGAAAGCGATTGGAGCCAGGGCGATGAACTGGACAGACGAACGTGTTGAACTGCTGAAGAAATTGTGGGGCGAAGGCCTGAGCGCAAGCCAGATCGCGGCGCAGCTTGGCGGCGTCAGCCGCAACGCGGTGATCGGCAAGGTGCATCGCCTGAAGCTTTCGGGCCGCGGCAAGACGACCACCACTGCTCCGCGCAGCAAGAAGGTCAACACGGCGGCGTCCGCGCCCCGTCCCGCCGTGCAGCACACAGGCGGCGGCCACGCAGGCGCGCAGGGCGGTACGACCATGCGCACCACGACAGTGACCAAGACGGTCGGCGCGACCGCCCTGCGGGTGGAATATGAGATCGACGCCGTGGCGGAAGCCGTGGTGAAGCCGGCTTCGGACGTGGTGGTGCCGATCTCGCGCCGCCTTTCGCTGCTGCAACTGAGCGAGCGTACCTGCAAATGGCCGATCGGCGATCCGCTGAGCGAGGACTTCCACTTCTGCGGCAATGAATCTGGCGATTCCAGCCCCTATTGCAGCTACCACTGCCGGCTGGCCTATCAGCCGACGGCGGAACGCCGCCGCGCCCGGTAATTCCGGGCATGAGGCAGCAAGACAGCGGAATATGGCCGGTTCTGCCTTTGCTGTCCTACTGCCTTTCCCTCTTCGGCAAGCGTACGGTGAAGGTCGATCCCTCACCGAGCTGCGAGCGCACCACCAGCCGCCCGCGGTGGCGCGTGAGGATGTGCTTGACGATCGCCAGCCCCAGCCCCGTCCCCTTGTGGGAGCGGCTCGTCTCCACGTCGATGCGGTAGAAGCGCTCGGTCAGGCGCGGCAGGTGCTCGGCGGCGATACCGGGCCCGAAATCCTGCACCGAGGCGACGACTTCCGG
The DNA here is from genome assembly GCA_001898995.1 of Rhizobiales bacterium 63-22. Classification (GTDB taxonomy): domain Bacteria; phylum Pseudomonadota; class Alphaproteobacteria; order Rhizobiales; family Rhizobiaceae; genus Brucella. The sequence goes on from MKVZ01000004.1 coordinate 323,575, forward strand.
CGTGCCGCCGCTGCCGTCCTCCTCCAGCCTTATGACGACCCTGCCGCCCTGCTGACCGTATTTGCAGGCATTTTCGACCAGATTCTGGAAAACCTGTATCAGTTCGTCGCGCGCGCCCGTCACGAAAAGCGGTTCGTCCGGCAAGTGACGCTCGACGGCGACCTCAAGCCCGGCGGCGAGCGGCGCCAGCGTGTCGGCAACATGGTTCAGGACCGATACCATGTCCACGGGATCGCTCACCGGCAAATGGGCGCGCATCTCCAGCCGCGACAGCGACAGGAGGTCGTCGATCAGGCGCGACATGCGCTCGGCCTGTTTCTGCATGATGCCGAGAAACCTGTCGCGGGCGGCGGCATCGTTGCGCGCCGGCCCCTGGAGGGTCTCGATGAAGCCATGCAGCGAGGCCAGCGGCGTGCGCAGTTCGTGGCTTGCATTGGCGACGAAGTCGGAGCGCATGCGGTCGATGCGCCGCGTCTCGCTCTGGTCGCGGAAGACGAGCGCGAAAAACTCCGGCCCGCCCAGTTCCCCCGGCTGGTCCGCCCGCTGGCCCACCTGCCGGCTTGTGTCCGGCAGGGCCATGACCGTGGCCCTGTACCAGCGGTCCACCGGCACACGCTCGAAATAATCGATGCCGCGCGGCTGGCCGTCGGCCATGACGCCCTGAATGAGCGCGTGCATTTCCGGGGCGCGGAAGCGCAGATAAAGCGCGGTGCCGTTTTCCAGCGACTGGAAGATGTCGCGCGCGGCGGTATTGGCAAACAGAACCGTGCCGCCGCGATCGAAGAAGATCATCGGATCGGAAAGCAGATCGGCGAGGCGCTCGCCGGAAAGGCCCGCCATGTCGTTGGCCGGACCGGTCCCGGCCCGCGCCTGCGCCGCGTCGGCGGCGCGGCTCTGGGCCGCCACCCACACCGCACCGGTGACGACCAGCGCCAGCATGCCGGCGCGAAACCAGAACGGCTGGTCGAGCGCCATGACGCAGACCGCCAGAACGATGCTCGCCACGAGCACGCCCTTGGCCCGCCACAGAGGCGCCAGCAGCGGCACCCCTTCCCCCGATGGTTCTTTGGCGCGGCTTTTTTCTTCCTTCATCCTCTTTCCTTCGGACATTCGCCGCCGAAATAGCGCGCGACGTCTTTACGCGGCTTTCCAACAGCCCATATCATGCTTTCCTGTAAACGAAAGGGGGCCGCCATGCGTGACAGTTCCAAGACAGCGCACAAGAAGAAAGACGATAAAAAGAAAGATACGGCCAAAAGTGAAATCCACGTCAAGCCGATCAAGGTCACGATCGGCGGCGAGACGCGCAAATTCGACATCGCGGAGCGCAAGCTTCCCGGCTGGATCGACGACCGTGCGCTGCAATCGGGCGGCTATCCCTATCCCGCCAAGATGAAGACGGACGAATACGAGGCGACGCTGACGCGGTTGCAGATCGAACTGGTCAAGATGCAGGACTGGTTGCAGGATAAGGGCGAGCGCGTCGTCAGCATCTTCGAGGGACGAGACGCCGCCGGCAAGGGCGGCACGATCTTCACAGTCCGGGAATATATGAACCCGCGCAGCGCGCGCAACGTGGCGCTGCCCAAGCCGACCGAAACCGAGCGCGGCCAATGGTATTTCCAGCGCTATGTGACGCATTTCCCCACGGCCGGCGAATTCGTGACCTTCGACCGCTCCTGGTACAACCGCGCCGGGGTGGAGCGGGTGATGGGCTTCTGCACGCCGGCGCAGGTCGAGGCGTTCCTGACCGAGACGCCCTATTTCGAGCGCATGCTGGTGACGGACGGCATCCACCTGTTCAAGTTCTGGCTCGATATCGGGCAGGAAATGCAGCTCAAGCGATTCCACGAGCGCTATCACAGCCCGCTCAAGAACTGGAAGTTCTCGCCCATGGACGTGGCCGGCATCACGCACTGGCACGACTATACCGCGGCGCTGCATGCCATGCTGGAGCGCACCGACAGCGGCTATGCGCCGTGGACGGTGGTCCGCTCCAACGACAAACGGCGCGCGCGGCTTGCGGCGATCCGCCGTATCCTGCTGACGCTCCCCTATGCGGGGCGCGATCTGGAAGCCATCGGCCCGGAAGACCCGTCCGTCATCGGGCGCGGAACGGCGTTCCTGACGCCTTCGTGAGAAGCGGTTGCCGGCCGGTGCGGCGTCTTCTCCCATAAATGCGGTTCGCGCATGAGCTGCCACAGGGCGCGCCATGCTGAAAGCGAGATCAGAAGCCAATAGACCGGTATGGCCGCCAGATAGGCATAGCCACGCCGTTCCGACGGCTCCATGGCCTTGCGGCCGAGGACGTAGAAGCTCGTATAGGCGAGCAGGAGATTGACCGCGTCGAGCGCAAGCAGCCAGGCCATATGCGGCGAAAGCGGCGAAAGCACCGCCGTCGAGGCCAGCCCCGCCAGCGTGACCAGCATCAGCGGATGCAGCAGGGCGGAGCAGATGATGCCGGCCATGTAAATCTGGCTGATGGCGAAGCGCCGGCCGCCAAGCTGGCGCAGCGTATCACCGGGATGACGGCTGTGGACGAGCCATGTCTGCATCCAGCCCTTGATCCAGCGGGTGCGCTGCCGGCGCCAGACGTCGTAGCTCTCCGGCGCATCCTCGATGGTGCCGCGCGCGATGACGCCGATGCGGTAGCCGAAGCGGGCCAGACGCACGCCCAGTTCCGCATCCTCGGTGACGTTGAAGGCGTCCCATCCGCCGACCGCTTCCAGACAGGACTTGCGGAAATGGTTGGACGTCCCGCCGAGCGGAATGACCAATCCGTTCGTGGACAGCCAGGGCAGCAGGCCGCGAAACAGCGCCGCATATTCGAAAGCGAACATGCGCGTGAGCAGATTGCGGCGGAAATTGCCGATGATGAGCGGCGCCTGAACGCAGGCGAGCGTCGGTCCACCGTCCCGAAACGCCTGCCATGCCTCAAGCAACTGATCGGGATGCGGGCGATCTTCCGCGTCGAACACCGCCACGATCTCGCCGCGCGCGAACTGGAGCGCGTAGTTCAGCGCCTTGGGCTTGGTGCGCGGTCCGTCTGGCGGCACCACGATCACCTCGAAATGCGCAGGCAAGGCATACCGATCGATCTCCGCGCGGGTCTCGCGATCGTCTTCTTCGCAGACGAGCTTGATGTCCAGCTTGCTGCGCGGCCAGTTGATGCGGCCAAGGGCGGCAATGAGCTGGCCCACGACCTCATGCTCGCGGTAAAGCGGAACCAGAACGGAATAGACCGGCATGGCATACGGGCTGTCGGACGGCAGGGCGGAAAAGCGCAGGCGCCGGCAGCGCGCGGCGGCCAGAAGCCGGATCATGACACAGCCGAAGAAGAGCACGGTCAGCACGACATGCGCGGCGAGAAGCGTATGATGCGGCAGGAAGGCCATGCCGGCAATCAGACTGGAGACCGCCAGCGCGATGAAGAACGCCTGCGACGTTTCGAGCACCCGCGCGGCGGAAAAGGATGGTGGCGTCATGCTGTGCGCACGGGCGATGAGGTCCATGCGATATTGCCGGCGCATGACCTGAGCCAATGCCGTCGGCGTGCAGATGCGTATCCGCTGGCGCAGGCATGGCACGGTGCGGAGATAATCCCGCAACCGACCGATGCGGTCCTCACGCGGCGCGATGTAGAAATAAACCCCGCCCTGTGTCCGCACGACCAGCACCTGTCCGATATCCCTGAAGATGGCGAACAGTTCCTCGCCCGACAGGATGATGCGCAGCGGCGCGATCTCCGCGCAGAATTCCAGATCGAGCAGGTCCGCGATTGCCGCATAGACAAGCGCTTCCGTCATACCGCGCTGATGAACGAGTTCACCGCAGAAGGAGGTCCCGTTCAGGATCGCCGCACTGTAGGCGCGCAAAAGCACACCGCGCGGGACGTCGCGACGTTCCAGCCGCGCGGATATGGCGCTGCACAATTCCAGATCGAAGCCCGCCGCCCTGTTCTTCATGATACTCCCCAATATTCCCCAGCAAGTATTCACACGCACACAGAGACAATATATATTTCACTTTATTTTCAGTAATTAATTTATAAATATCTATATTAGTCATTTCTAAGTAAACTATTCTTTATAGCAAAGCACACTTTTTCAAAAAACAACAGTTTTTATAATGACCGGGAAGTCCTGACGGCCGTTAACGCGAAATTATGATGGAGGTTATAAAAGCCGGACGATGAAACGCCGTCTTTCAAGCCTGATCCTCATGACCTGCTGGCTGTGGGCCGGCACCGGACTGGCGTCGCAAACCGCACCCGGCGGGCAGCCGGCCGCGCCCGGCTATCTGAACCTTCCCGATTTCCTGAACCCGAAGGAGCGCCTGCCGCTCCCCTCGTTGCAGGGGCTCAACCGCCTGCGCTTCATCACCACAGTGGATTTTCCGCCCTTCAACATGCTCGACGACCGGGGTCAATTGTCCGGCTACAATATCGATCTGGCGCGGGCGCTATGCCGCCAGCTCGGCATCGCCGACATATGCCAGATCGAAGCAGCACCTTGGAGCGAACTGGAAAGCCGGCTTGGCGCGGGCGAGGCCGATGCGATCATCGGCGGACTGCGCCCGACATCGCAAAACCGGCAGAGCCTGATCTTCACGCGCAGCTATATGCGGCTGCCCGCCCGCTTCGTCACGCTCAAGGCGGCGGCGTTCACCCAGCCCGCTGCTGCCGCCACGCGCGGCAAAACGGTCGGCGTCGTCGCCGGCACGGCGCATGAGCAGATGCTGAAAGCCTATTTTCCGCAGGCCGACGCGAAGCCGTACCCCGACCGGGCCGCCATGCTGGCCGCCCTCAAGGACGGCAAGATAGCGGCCGCGTTCGACGACGGCATGACCCTGTCGTTCTGGTTGAACAGCGGGGCAAGCGGCAATTGCTGCACCTTCACAGACGGTCCCTATCTTGCGCCGCAATATCTGGGCGACGGGCTTGCCATCGCCGTCACGCAGCAGAACGCGGCAATCGCCGCCGCGCTCGACAATGCCTTTCAGGCCCTGCAGCAGCAGGGCGTGCTGACCGAGCTTTACCTGCGCTATTTCCCGACCGGGTTCTACTGACGCCGTTCCCCCATGACAAAGGCCCCGCCTTGCGGCGAGGTCCTTGGTTTTCCGTGGCCCGAAAAGACCTTGAGCGCTAGATATCGCCGCTCTCGGGCCGGACCTCGTCGTCTTCCTCCGGCTTCTTCGGATCCTTCCACGCGATCAGACGGTAGAACATCGGGATGAAGAAGGTGGCGATCAGGGTCGCCGCCAGCATACCGCCGATGACGCCGGTACCGATGGAGTGACGGCTCGCGGAACCCGCACCAGTGCTGATCGCCAGCGGCACAACGCCGAACACGAAGGCGAGCGAGGTCATCACGATCGGGCGGAAGCGCAGCCGTGCGGCCGACGCCGCCGCCTCGATGGCCGATTTGCCGGTTTCGCGTTCCAGCACGGCGAATTCCACGATGAGGATCGCGTTCTTGGCCGCAAGCCCTATCAGCGTCACCAGGCCGATCTGGAAATAGACGTCGTTGGTGAGGCCGCGCAGATCGGTCGCCAGCAGCGCGCCGAACACCGCGAAGGGCACGGCGGTGATGACCGCGAGCGGCAGGCTCCAGCGTTCGTACTGGGCGGCGAGGATCAGGAACACCATGACGAGACCGAAGATCATGGCCTGCGTGCCCGCGCCGCTGGTGGTGATTTCCTGATAGGCCGAGCCGGTCCATGCGATCTGGTAGCCCTGCGGCAGCACCTTCGCGGCGACTTGCTGCATGGCCTTGATCGCGTCGCCCGACGTATAGCCGGGCGCGGGATTGCCCGTCACCTTGGCCGCGTTGAAGCCGTTGAAGCGCTCCATCTGGTCGGGACCGACGATGCGCTTGACCGTCACCAGCGCGTCGAGCGGGATCATGCTGCCGGAATTGGCGCGCACGAACACATGCTTGAGGTCGGTCGGATCGCGGCGGAATTCGGCTTCCGATTGCAGGTTGACCTGATAGTTGCGGCCGAACAGCGTGAAGTCGTTCACGTAGAGGCTTCCGAAGGTCGCCTGCATGGCGGCGAAGACCGAATTGATCGGCACGCCCATCGCCTTCGCCTTCACACGGTCGAGGTCGATGTCGTATTGCGGCACGTTCGGATCGAAGGTCGTGCGCACGCCCGCCAGTTCGGGCCGCTTCGATGCCGCGTCGACGAGCAGCTTGGTGGCGTTGGTCAGCGAGGCTATTCCGCCGCCGGTGCGGTCCTGCACATAGAGTTCGAAGCCGCCGGTGGTGCTGAGGCCGAGGATCGGCGGCGGGTTGAAGGCAAGAACCAGCCCGTCTTGTATGCCCGCATTCGCAGCCATGATGGCGCGGGGCAGATTGCGGGCGTCTTCGGCGGCTGTGGTGCGCTGCTTCCAGTCCTTGAGCATGATGAACATCGTGCCGGCGCTTGTTTTCAGGCCGCCGGACAGGAGGTCGAAACCGGATACACCAAAGACGTGTTCCACGGCCGGCAGCTTGCGGATATTCTCGCTCGCCTGATCGACGACCGCGCTCGTGCGCGACAGCGAGGCGGCCGACGGCAGGACGGCGACGCCGAACACGAAGCCCTGATCCTCATCCGGCAGCAGCGAGCCCGGAACCTTCTGGAACAGATAGGCCATGCCGCCGATTATGCAGGCGAAGATGATCAGGCCGACGGCGACGCGCTTGAGGAAAAAGCGCACGCCCCAGCTATATCCCGCCGTCACCCGCTCGAAGAAGCGGTTGAAGAGGCGGAAGGGCAGCATCGGCTCCTGATGGCCGGGCTTGAGGATGAGCGCGCAGAGCGCCGGCGTCAGCGTCAGCGCCACGAGGCCCGACAGCACGACCGAGATCGCGATGGTAACGGCGAACTGCTTGTACATCTGGCCGACGAGGCCGCCCATGAAGGCCACGGGAATGAACACGGCGCACAGCACCAGCACGATGGCGATGACCGGCCCCGTCACCTCGCCCATGGCCTTGATGGCGGCCTTGCGCGGCGACAGTTTTTCCGTCGTCATGATGCGCTCGACGTTTTCGAGCACCACGATGGCGTCGTCCACCACGATGCCGATGGCGAGCACGAGGCCGAACAATGTCAGCAGATTGATGGAGAAGCCCAGCACATACATGCCCGCGAAGGTGCCGATGATGGATATCGGCACCGCTATGACGGGAATGAGCGTGGCGCGCCAGTTCTGGAGGAAGATGAAGACCACCAGAACCACGAGGACGATGGCCTCGATGAAGGTGTGGATCACCTCCTCGACCGAGACCTTGATGAACCTGGTCGTGTCGAAGGGAATGGAATAGTCGATGCCGGCGGGGAAGCTGACCTTCAGCTCGTCCATGCGTTTCTGGACGAGCTCCATCGTGTTGAGCGCGTTGGCGCCCGGTTGCAGGTAGATGGCGATCGGCACCGCCGGGGTGCCGTCGAGATTGCTGTCCACCAGATAGCTTCTGGTGCCCAGTTCCACCCGCGCCACGTCCTTCAGGCGCAGCGTGGCGGCATTCTTGTCGGAACGAAGGATGATGTTCTCGAAGGCGGCGACGTCCGGCAGGCGGCCCTGCGTGGTCGCCGTATAGGTGAACGGTCCCTGATGAGGATCGGGCTGGTCGCCGAAGCGGCCGGCGGCGAACTGCGCGTTCTGCTCCTGAATGGCGGCCTGCACGTCGCTCGGCGTCAGATTGTACTGGGCGAGCCTGTCGGGGCGCAGCCAGATGCGCATCGAATAATCGATATTGCCGAGCAGATTGACGTCGCCCACGCCGGGAATGCGCTTGAGATCGTCAACAACGTTGAGCAGCGCATAGTTGCCGACATAGGTGCGGTCATAGCGTCCGCCCTTGGCGAACATGGCCACCATGCCCAGAATGGTGGTCGAGCGCTTGGCCACGGTGACGCCGAGGCGCTGCACGTCCTGCGGAAGCTGCGAGGTGGCGCGCTGCACGCGGTTGTTGACGTCGATGGTGGCCTGATCCGGGTCGGTGCCGAGCGCGAAGGTCACGGTGAGCTGCATGGTGCCGGAGCCGAGGCTCGACGACTGCATGTAGATCATGTTCTCGACGCCGTTGATCTGCTGTTCGAGCGGCGCGGCGACGGTCTGCGTCATGGTCTCGGCGCTGGCGCCGGGATAGGTCGCGCTGACGACCACCTGCGGCGGCGTCAGTTCGGGATACTGCGCGACCGGCAGGATGCGGATGCAGACGAGGCCTGCCAGCACAATGACGATCGAAATGACCGCCGCGAAGACGGGACGGTCGACAAAGAACCTGTTCATTGCTTGCCTGCCGCCTGTTGCTTTCCGGCGTCCGTGGACGATGCCTGCTTCTTGCCTGCTGCAGCCGCGTCGACGGGCTGTACCTTGCCGCCGGGCACGACCTTGATGACGCCCTCGGTGACCACACGGTCGCCGGGATTGAGGCCCTTGCCGATGAGCCAGTCATTGGCAAGCTCGCGCGCCACCGTGACCGGGCGCAGTTCGACACTGTTGTCCGGCTTCACCACATAGACGAACTGCATCTGCGGGGCCTGCATCAGCGCCGCCTTGGGAATGGTGATGCCGTTCTTGACATGGATGCCGAGGATCACGGCGCGGACGAACTGGCCGGGAATCAGCACATGGTCGGGGTTCTGCACCACGGCGCGCGCGCCCAGCGTTCCGGTTTCGGTGTCCAGCGTCGCGGAGGTGAAGTCGATGGTGCCCTCGTGGTCGTAGGGCTGGCCGTCGCCGAAAAGAACCTTGATCTTCAGCTTGCTGGAATCCTGCCCCGTCGCGCCGACCTCGGCGCGCAGCTTGCGGATCTCGGCAGCTTCCTTGTCGGTGAAGGAGAAATTCACATAGACAGGGTCGAGTTGCGTGATCGAGGTCAGCAGGCTGGACGAGGCGTCGGTGCCGATCAGGCTGCCTTCCGACACCTGTTCGAGGCTGGTGATGCCGCTGATGGGGGCCGTCACCTTCGTATAGCTCAGATTGAGCTGTGCTGTGCGCAATTGCGCCTTGGCGGCGTCAACGGCGGCCTTGTTGAGATCGCGGGTGGCGAAAGCCGCATCGCGCACGGATGCGCTCTGCACCTTCTGGATGACGAGTTGCTCGGCGCGCTCGGCGTCGCGGATCGACTGCTGGTACTGGGCCTGCGCCTGCGCGACCTGCGCCTGCGCCTTTTCCAGATCCGCCTGATAGGGCGCGGGATCGATCTCGAACAGCACGTCGCCGGCCTTCACCTCGGTGCCTTCGACAAAATTGCGGTGCAGCAGGATGCCGCCGACGCGTGCGCGCACCTGCGTGTCGCGATAGGCGCTGACGCGCGCCGCATATTCATAGGTCACGGGCACATCGTGCGGCTGGATCGTCTCCACCGTCACCTGGGGTGGCGGCGGCGTGCCGCCGCCCGGAGCCTGCGCGAGGACCGGCTGTCCCGCAAAGACAAGAAAAGCGGCACCAGCCGCGAAAAGCCGAATGGAACGGTTCAGGGTCATGTTCAGCATCATGGCGGGAATCGTCCTTGCGGTCGCGCGACGCGGCCAGTTAAACATACATGCGTGCTTGTAAACACGGAAAAGGGTGCTATAGTCAATCACCTTATAAAATTTTTCACGAATGAGTTATCTAAAAAGCCAATCGGACAGGTGTAGGGGCGGCCATGACATGGCCGGAGGCCTTCCGGTCGTTGCGGGATGGAATATGCGCAGAACCAAAGCCGAGGCCGCCGAAACGCGGGAAGGCATCCTCGTCGCCGCCGAGCAGGTCTTCCTCGAACGCGGCGTCAATCAGGCGACGCTGACCGAGATCGCCACCCAGGCTGGCGTGACGCGCGGTGCAATCTATTTCCATTTTCACGACAAGCGCGACATCTTTCAGGCGATCATCGGCCGTGCGCGGTTTCCACAGGAGGAAATCATGTTGCAGGCGGCCTGCTGCAACCATCCCAACCCGCTCAATATCCTCGAAGAATCGATCGTGGCGGCGCTGGAACTGTTCGCGACCGACGAGCGGCAGCAGACGATCTTCATCATCATCAACGAACGCTGCGAATATGTCGGCGAATTCGCGCCGGTGATCGAGCGCCTGCGCGAGGTTCGCCGCAATGTGGGCTCGCTCTTCACCGGGCTGCTCGCCATCGCCGAGCGCCGTGGGGAACTGTCGGGGGAATGGACCGCCAGCACGGCGGCTGCGGTGCTGCTGGCGCTGGTCGGCGGACTGCTCAACGAATGGCTGCGCAGCGAAAAGAGTTTCGATCTGGTCGCCTGCGGCGGCAAGGCGGTCCACACGATGCTTCGGTCCCTGCGCGCCGGTACAGGGGCTGCGGGCAAGGCCGTCTGAGCGCAGGAGAGATCGCGGGTCGAATCGGAGCACTTTAATTTACGCTTACGTCAATGTAACTCTTGCGAAGGGATGAAAACTCGATCACATTGCATGATAGGGAGCATGGATGCGCGGCGGGCGAAACCATGTCAGAACGGGCGGAGCGATCCGGGGAGAAGGCATGACGAACAGGGCGAACAACACGACAGAACAGCCCCCATCCGCGCAGGAGGCTGCGACGCCACAGCGGCGCTGGCTCACCTCCTATCCGCCCGGTGTGCCCCACGAAATCGATCTCCACAAGACCGCGTCCATCGGCGACATGATCCTGTCAGCCTGCCGAAGCTTTCCCCGCAATCCGGCCTTCACCTCCATGGGCAAGGATCTGACCTATCACGAGCTTGACGAGAATTCGCGCGCGCTGGCGGCGTTTTTGCAGTCGCGCGGACTGGTCAAGGGCGATCGCGTCGCCATCATGATGCCCAACATCCTGCAATATCCGATCGCCTTTACCGCCGTGCTGCGCGCCGGCATGGTGGTCGTCAACGTCAACCCGCTCTATACGCCGCGCGAACTGGAGCACCAGTTGAAAGATGCCAGGGCGAAAGCTCTGATCGTGCTGGAAAACTTCGCCGCGACGGTCGAGAAGGCCCTGCCCGCGCTCGACCTGCCGAACATTATCGTCGCCTCCATGGGCGACATGCTGGGCTTCAAGGGCCACCTGGTCAACTTCGTAGTGCGCCGGGTCAGGAAGATGGTTCCGGCGTGGAAGATTCCCGGCCATGTCCGCTTCCGCGATGCCCTCGCCAAGGGCCGCACCACCGTCTTCGATCCGCTGCCCGTGACGACCGCCGATCTCGCCTTCCTGCAATATACCGGCGGCACGACCGGCGTTTCCAAGGGCGCGATGCTGACCCACCGCAACATCCTCGCCAATGTCGAGCAGATGCGGCTCTGGATCGACGTGGCCTTCCGCAACAAGGGCAGGCCGAAGGAACTGAACTTCGTCTGCGCCCTGCCGCTCTACCATATCTTCGCGCTGACCGTGAACGCCATGATGGGCATGAAGCTCGGCGCGCGCAACATCCTGATCCCCAATCCGCGCGACATTCCGGGCTTCGTGAAGGAACTGAAGAAATATCCGTTCCATATCTTTCCGGGGCTCAACACGCTGTTCACCGCGCTGATGAACAATCCGGATTTCCAGACGCTCGACTTCAAGCCGCTGATCCTGACGCTCGGCGGGGGCATGGCGGTGCAGCGTCCGGTGGCCGAGCGCTGGCAGGCCATGACCGGCGGCCTGATCACCGAGGGTTACGGGCTTTCCGAGACCTCGCCCGTCGCCTGCGCCAACACGCTGGACGCGACCGAGTTCAGCGGCACCATCGGCCTGCCCATGCCTTCCACCGACATCGCGATCCGCGACGATGACGGGCACGACCTGCCGCTCGGTGAAGTGGGCGAAATCTGCGTCCGCGGGCCGCAGGTCATGAAAGGCTACTGGAACCGTCCCGACGAGACCGCGCGGGCGCTTATGGCCGACGGTTTCTTCCGCACCGGCGACATGGGCTTCATGGACGAGCGCGGCTATACCAAGATCGTCGACCGCAAGAAGGATATGATCCTCGTCTCGGGCTTCAACGTCTATCCGAACGAGGTGGAGGAAGTGGCCGCCGAGCATCCCGGCGTTCTCGAATCGGCGGCGGTCGGCATTCCCAACGAGCACTCCGGCGAAGTGGTGAAGCTGTTCGTCGTGCGGCGCGACCCGGCACTGACAGTCGACGAACTCAAGGCCTTCTGCGCCGAGCGCCTGACCAATTACAAGCGCCCGCGCGAGATCGAATTCCGCGACACGCTGCCGAAAAGCAATGTCGGCAAGATCTTGCGGCGCGAATTGCGGGACTGAACACCTAGTCCTTCGGCTTCGGCGGCGACAGCGGCTGCACGATCTCCTGAAACGGCGGCAGCGCCTCGCAGCGCGCCGACAATGCGGCGAGCGTCGGATAGCGCGGCGCGTCGAACAGCGCCGCCGCCTCGGTGATGAAGCGCAGCGCGCAGGCCGTGGCGATGTCGGCGTGGCCGATATCGTCACCCGACCAGAACGGCGTTCCGCGCGCGGCAAATTCCGCCTCCAGCACGTCGAGCACGCGGCCCACCTGCGCGCGGCAACGCTCCACCCAGATTTTAGATTCCTCCGGCCGCAGCACTTTTTCATAGACGAGGCTCACACCCTTGTCGGCCATGCCGGTGGCGAGCGCGCAGATTTTCAGCGCCTTGCGCCGCTCCGGGCCGGAACGGGCGACCAGCGCCTTTTCCGCGCCGGCGACTTCGTCCAGATAGTCGAGGATGGCGGCGCTTTCGATCAGCGAATCGCCATCGTCCAGCACCAGCGTCGGCACGCGGCTCAACGGATTGAACGGCGCGATCTTGTCCGTGTCGCTGAACACCGACCAAGGGCGATGCTCGAAGGGCAGCCCGTAAAGGCGCATGGCGATGGCGACGCGCCGCACGAAGGGAGAGTCATATTGGCCGATCAGAATCATCGAAAGCTCCGAAGCATCTTGGAAGGACGCGCGATGCTACAGCGCTCAATGCCCCGCCGCAAAGGCATGGCGATTGAATTGTTCTGATGGCACTTGTTCAGAAAATTAAAGTTTCACTGCCGCAACAATCGCGGCAATCCTGCAATGGAATCGAGCACGATATCGGCGCGGGGCTCCAGCGCCTCGCGCGGGCTGTTGCCGGAGAGCACGCCGACCGCCAGTCCCGCACCCGCCGCATGCGCCGTTTCGAGATCGTGCAGATTGTCACCGACCATGGCGATCTCGGACGGCGCAAGGCCGAGCTTCTTCGCGAAATAAAACAGCGGATCAGGGTGCGGCTTGGGACGCGCCGCCGTGTCGTAGCCGATCACCACGTCGAACAGGGGATCGACGCCCAGCGCCTTGGCGGCGGCGTGCGCGCCGGCCTCGGAATCGTTGGTGGCGATGCCCAGTCGATAGCCCATGGCGCGCAGGGCTTCGAGCGCTTCGCGCAGACCCTCGATGGCGACCGCCGAACGCGCGCCCTCCTCGGTGGCGAAGCGGTCATATTCGCCGATCAGGGCGCGGAGAGCCGCCGGCTCCAGTTCAGGATGCCACAGCGACACGATATCCTCCACCGTGCCGGCGGCGATCACCGAATTGGCGCGGAACCGCTTCGCCGTCCAGTCGTAACCGCCGGCGTCGAGCAGCGCGCGGGCGCGGGCCTCGTCGCCCGCCGCCGAACGCTGCGCCAAAGTCCAGGACACCGAGAACCATGTGCGGTCGAAGTCGATCAGCGTGCCGTCCTTGTCGAACAGGACGGCACGGATGGCTTTCAGACGCTGAGGGTCCAATGTCATGCTTCCAGCGCGCCGGCGCGTTTCTCCTCCGCCGACGGCTTCGCGCCCAGAAGCTTCATCACGTCGTCGCCGCGGCGGATGTAGCGCGCCGAGCGGCGCGTCAGGATGCGGCCGGCCTGCGGCGCGGTCAGCACGATATCGCCTTCCGGCTCGCCCGGCGTGGTGACGATGGTGGCGAGCTTCGCGCCCGCTTCCACGACATCGCCCGGCGCGGCGTGGTAGAGCAGCATGCCGCCCTGCGGCGCGCGCAGCATCTCCACATGCGACAGCGGCGTCACGAGGCCTTTGTATTCGGGATCGAGTTTCACGTTCTCGTCGCGGATCACGCCGCGATGGACGAGGAATTTGTAAAGCCCCTCGGCGTCACTCCTGCCCATGTCGGCATAGACGTCGCTCAGGCCCCGGAACTCAACCGTGGTGACGGCGCGGCGCGTCATGTCGCGCTTTTCCACCGGCAGCTTCAGCACCGGATGCGCGCAGGCTTCCTCGAAGGCGGCATCGGCGGTGGTGTCCCAGGCGAGGATCGCCGTGGAACCGAGCGCGACGGCCAGATCCTTCATGCCGTCCACGAATTCCTCGGCGATATAGAGATAGTTCTCGCTCTCGTCGTCGCAGTGGAGATCGAGCACGATGTCATGCGGCAGAGCGAGTTTCAGAAGCGCGGCCTTGAGGCGATTCGCCAGCGAAACGGGTGCATCCGGTCCCGGCAGCGCGGACGTGTCGAAATCCGGCAGCAGCGGAAAGGCGCGGTTGAAATTGACCAGCGAAAAGGCCTCGAAACGGCCCAGATGCTGGTGCGCCTGCCACTGGCCGGAGCCGATGGGATTGGCCTGCGGCACTACGGTGACGTCGCCGATAACGCGGCCTTCCGCCGCCGCCTTCTTCAGCATCGGAACGAGAAAATGCAGGGCGGCCTGCCCCGGCAGTTCCGCGCCGTGCAGCGAGGATTGCAGATAGGCCTTCGGCGCGCCCGCATCCTTGCCCGCAAAGCGCAGCACGCGCAGTTCGATGGCCGTGCCCGGCACGTCGCCGGCGAATTTTATCGTTTCCGTCTTCATGATTTATCCCGCTTTATAAAACGAAGCCGGGCGCAGGACCCGGCTTCGTGGATTTCGATCAGGAATACTATCAGGCTTTGCGGCTTGCGTGCAAATGCGCGACGAGGCCTTGCGTGGAAGCGTCGCGGCCGTCCGCCTTCTCCTTGCCGGAGACCACCGGCAGCAGTTCCGTGGCGAGTTCCTTGCCCAGTTCCACACCCCATTGGTCGAAGGCGTTGATGCCGAAAATCTGCGCCTCGACGAAGACGCGATGTTCGTAAAGCGCCACCAGACGGCCAAGCGTGAAGGGATCGAGCAGGTCGTGCACGATGGTGATCGACGGACGGTTGCCGGGGAAGACGCGATGCGGCGCGATGCGCTCCACATCGGCCTGCGGCAGCTTCTTGGCGGCGAGCTGCGCGCGCGCCTCGTCAAGCGTGCGGCCCTTCATCAGGGCTTCCGACTGCGCGAGGCAGTTGGCCAGCAGCATTTCGTGCTGGTTGTCGAGGTTGGGCTCATGGCCCTTGGCGGCGACGATGAATTCCAGCGGGATCGTGTCGGTGCCCTGATGCAGAAGCTGGAAGAAAGCGTGCTGGCCGTTGGTGCCCGGCTCGCCCCAGACCACCGGGCCGGTGGGGCCGGAGACGGGCTTGCCGTCGACGGTGACGCTTTTGCCGTTCGATTCCATGTCGAGTTGCTGGAAATAGGCGGGAAGCCGCGACAGGCGCTGGTCGTAGGGAATGATGGCGCGGCTGCCATAGCCGCAGATGGCGCGGTGCCAGTAGCCGATCAGGCCGAGCCATATGGGCAGATTCTTTTCCAGCGGCGCGTCGCGGAAATGCACGTCCATGGAG
Organism: Rhizobiales bacterium 63-22; assembly: GCA_001898995.1. Lineage (GTDB taxonomy): Bacteria > Pseudomonadota > Alphaproteobacteria > Rhizobiales > Rhizobiaceae > Brucella. The sequence continues at coordinate 339,154 of MKVZ01000004.1, forward strand.
TGGGCGCCGGCGAGGAATTTCCTGAAATTATCGGGGCCGACCGCGATCATCACCGGCAGGCCGATGGCCGACCAGACCGAGTAGCGACCGCCGACCCAGTCCCAGAAGCCGAAGACGCGATCCGCGGCGATGCCGAAGGCGGCGACCTTGTCGAGCGCCGTGGAGACGGCGGCGAAATGCGCGCCGACCGCCGCTTCGCCCAAGCTCTCGGCAACCCATTTGCGCGCCGTCTGCGCGTTGGTCATGGTCTCGATGGTGGTGAAGGTCTTGGAGGCGATGATGACCAGCGTGGTGGCCGGATCGAGCGGCTTCAGCGTGTCGTGGATATGCGCGCCATCGATGTTGGAGACGAAATGCGCGCGCGGGCCGTCATGATAGGGCGCCAGCGCCAGCGTCGCCATGACCGGGCCAAGGTCCGAACCGCCGATGCCGATATTGACGATATCGGTGATCTTCTTGCCGTTCGCGCCCTTGATCGCGCCGGAACGGATGCCGTCGGCGAAGGCGGACATGCGGTCGAGCACGTCCTTCACATCGGGCAGCACGTTGTGGCCGTCAACCAGCACTTCCTTCGAGCTGGTGTCGCGCAGCGCCACATGCAGCACGGCGCGGTCCTCGGTGTTGTTGATGTGCTCGCCGGCGAACATGGCGCGGCGGCGGCCCTCGACGTCGGCGGCAACGGCGACGTCCTTCAGAAGCGCCATCGTCTCGTCATTGACGCGGCACTTGGACCAGTCCAGCAGCAGATCGTCCAGCGTCAGCGAATAGCGCTGGAACCGGCCCGGATCGGACTGAAACGCGGCGCGCATGTCGCGCGGCGCACCGTCCGCCCAATGTTTCTTGAGCCGGGCTATCGCCGCTTCCAGCTTCGTCGCATCTCTTGCCATGGTATCACTCCCGAATCAAATCGATTTAATTTCGGACATTATGGGTTTCATCACGGAACTGCGGCAAATAAATTATCGCATTTTCCATTTGGGCCGAGTCTCATATACACCATATCGATCAAATCGGGTTGATCCTTCTGGAGCGACGCATGGACCTTACCGGAGAAGAGCGGATCGCGGCACCACGTCAGGCCGTCTGGGATGCGCTCAACGACATGGGAACGCTGCAAGCCAGCATTCCGGGCTGCGAGCATCTGGAGCGCATCTCGGAGACCGAAATCCGCGCCGCGCTGAAGGTTAGCCTCGGTATCGTGAAGGTGCGCTTCCACGGGCTGCTGGAGCTTTCCAACATGCGCGCGCCGGAATCCTATACCATTTCCGGCCATGGCGAGGGCTCCATCGCCGGTTTCGCGCACGGCGTCACCGATGTGCGGCTCGACGAGGACGGAGCGGACACCATCCTGTCCTACGCGATTCGCGGCGATGCCGGCGGCAAGCTGGCACAACTCGGCACGAAACTTCTGGGCTCGGCGGCGCGCAGGATCGCCGATCGCTTCTTCGCCAATATCGCCGCAGCCGCTTCGAGGGCTGCGGCGGAGTAAGCCGGAAACGGAATGCCCCGGGGCGTCAGCAGGCAGGCATTGGCCTGATCCTCCACAGTCCGCCGCTTTTCCCGGCAATCTGTCAGGCGTTTCAGGGCCTGTGCGAGATTTCCATCTCGCCGGCTCCGCCGAAATCTTCGCGGTGGGCCCACACCCAGGTCTTCACGGTGGAAGGCATGAAGCCTTCAAGTCCGGCCTGCGGCCTGAAGGGAACCGCCAGAATCGCGTCCGCGTCGTCCGAATGCGCAGCGAAATAACGGAACTTCGAGGCGACGCGCCGCCCGACGCCGATGCCCATCGCGGCATCGACTCCGCGCTCGAACTCATCGGGCGACTGGGCGCGATACACCACCGGACGACCGAGGCCAGCGCTCACGCGGACAGCAAGCTCGTCACCCGTCAGGCTTTCCGGCCCCGCAATCCGATGGTCGCCGCCCATCGCGCCACGCTCCAACAGCATCAGCGCAGCCTCGGCGCAATCGTCGGTCGACGTCCAGGCGATGCGCTGCGCGGCTGAAATCGGCGGCGCGAACACCCCCTGCTCCATAATCTCCATGCGGGCCGACGGTTTCAGCAGATTGTCGAGGTACATGGTCGGCCGCACGATTGCGAAAGGCACGCCGGAGCGCCGCGCGGCGTCCTCGATCATTTGATTGGCTACGAAACTCGGCTCATCGCAAGGCGCCGGCCGGCTGGCGCTGGCAAGTTTGAGAATGAACGACCGCACACCGGCCGCGGTGAACGAGGCCAGCGCGTTTTCCGCCTGTGCCCGCATGGTGTCGGCCGGGCCAATCGGAATATGGAGCACGGCATGGTCGATGCCGGCGCTTGCCGCGCGCAGCGACGCCGCATCATGCAGATCGCCTTCGGCCAGTTCGATTCCGGGGAGGTCGATTTCCGGCTTGCGGTTGCGATCGCGGACCAGCGCGCGGACCTTCAGGCCGCGTGAGAGTGCGGCGCGCACAACGGCACCACCCTGAACGCCAGCGGCAAGAAAAATCAGGATGGGTTTCGATCGATCGATGACAGACATGGAATGCTCCTTCAAAAAGGCCTTTCGGAGCATCGTCGTCAACGGCAGCCGAACAGGCCCGAAAAGCGCATATCAGCGCCGGGACTGTCGGGGATCGTGCCGCATGGGCGCGACCAGAGCTTTCCCGATTAGAGGAAAGGGCTTGGGCCTACCCACACCAAGCCAGCCATTTCGACATTTGCAATTATGGCATAAGCCAAAGAGCCGTCAACATGCCGATCCCGGTCGCTCCGCCATAGCAAGTCCCTCACCGGTCAGGAATTGGGCGACGGGCAACGTCACCCGAAATGCGTCACCCCATAAAGATAGCCATATGGCTTCCTTTCTTGACAAAGGATGCCGACCCCGTTAAAGATAGCCATATGGATACCTATGAAGCCGACCTTCCCAAAATTTTCGGGGCCTTGTCTGACCCCACACGGCTCGCAGTGGTCGAAAGGCTGCTGGACGGGCCTGCTTCGGTGACCGATCTCTCCCGACCGTTCGATATGGCCGGCCCCTCCTTCCTGAAACACCTCCGCGTCCTCGAAGATGCAGGCCTTGTCGCATCGAGGAAGGCGGGACGGGTCAGAACGGTCAGTCTGCTGCCGGACTCGCTGGTGTGGATCGAGAATTGGGTCGGCCGCCACCGCGCCCGGCTTGAGGAACGTTTCGACCGGCTTGGCAAATTTCTCGATCAGGAGCAGTAAAGTGACAAAAGCTGAACAGGAACACAGATCAATCACGATCGAGCGCGTTCTTCCGAATTGTCTGGATCATGTGTGGGCGGCATGGGCGATTCCCGAAAAGAAGAAGGCATGGTTCGGCAAGGGAATAACGGAAATCGACTTCCGCGAAGGCGGAGCTGAGCGCAGCAGCTTTGTCACGGACATGGGCACGCATACCAACGAGACGCGCTACTTCGAGATCAAGGAGCGCAGGAGGATCGTGTTCGCCTATTCGATGGCAGTCGATGGGCGCATTCATACGGTGTCGCTGGCGACCGTGCTGTTCTCCGAGCATGGAGGCGGAACGAAGCTGACCTATGTGGAGCAAATGTGCATCATCCCACCCAGCGACGGGGCTGAAGGGCGCGAACACGGCTGGGGCGCACTGCTGGATGGCCTCGCGAATTATCTGGCCAACGATATTCAGGCCAAGGCATAGCGAAACTCCCGAAACCCGCGGCACAAGGTCCGTGGCGTCAACGCGGATATGCGAGAGGCAGCACGCCAATCGGGCGTTCGCGGCTCTCCAGACGGAATGCCCTGCTCATAAGGTCGTCATGGAACCCGCCCACGAAAACCGTAGCCAGAGAGAGTGCTGCGGCGGCCAGAGCGACATTTTGCGCGGCATGCCCTGCTTCCAGCCAGACATAGCGATCAGCCCTGCCCTTCGGGGGCTGGTCGGCATAGGGAATGGTCGTGCGTTCGAATTCAGCGGCGATCAGCAATACCGCCGAAGCCTGCCCCAGCCAGGGAGCATCGAAGGCCGCATCTGCAATCTCCGACAGAGGTGCGGAATTTTCCTCGATGAATTCCAGCGCATGGCCGACCGGTTCGTAAAGGTAAAAACCGGGCTTCAGGGAAGCGACGTTACGCGCCGCAACCCTGATCCGCAAAGGATACGAGCTGCCCGCAGATGGAATAAGCCTTTTGCCGCCGCCATTCACCGTGCCTTGCGCGGCATAGAGGATCGTCCCCAGACATTCGAGATCGATCGACGACCCGGTAAATTCGCGGCCCGACCGCCGCTTCAGAAGATCGATTGCGGATAAGGTTCCCGAATGGGTTGGCAATGAAATTATGTCCGGCATTTCAGGACCGTACCCAGTTTCTGTTGATCGCACTCCGCTTCACCGCAGAGACAGCGATCCGCAATATTACACAGGGCCCTGTTACCGTCCACGATCCATCATGCAAGCTTTCAGACGCCGGAATGATCGTTCCTGAATGGCCTGCGACAGGAGCGCGACCGGGCGTGTCGTATCCCCGGGCGGGTTCCAGAGCAGTTCCTCGATCTCGCTCGACGCGACGGGATGCTGGTCGGGTGTCAGCGTCAGATGGAACAGTTCGGCCTCCACCGTCGCATCCGTCTCGTTGGCCGCAGGGGCAGACATCGCGCCGGCACGGCGCAGTTGGGCGCGGGTGACGACGAGGCCCAGTTCCTCCTCGATCTCACGCAGGAGACAGGTCTCGGCATCCTCGCCCGCATCGATCTTGCCGCCAGGCTGGAAGAAGATTTCGCTGCCGCGCTTGCGCACCAGAAGGAACCGGCCCGCCTCGTCACGGACTATGGCGGCGGCAATGCGAATCGTTTTCCCAATTGGCTTCATTGTCATAATGCGCAGGCCTGTTCGCGCGGGCGCACCCCGTTCAGAATGATCGCGCTGACAGCCCGCGCCGCCTCGTCGTAGAAATCCGCCGCGTCGGCGCGCTCGCCGAGAATGGCCGACACCTGCACCGAAAAATCCGAATAATGCTGCGTCACCGCCCAGATGCTGAAGATCAGATGGTAGGGATCGACCGGAGCAAGCCGCTTGTCCGCGATCCAGCGGCGGATGACAGCGGCCTTCTCGTCCACCTGTTTTTTAAGGCGACCTTTCAGGAAATCGGAAATGGCTGGAGCGCCATGCAATATCTCGTTGGCGAAAAGCCGCGAAGCCTCCGGCCGGGAGGCCGACATTTTCAGCTTCACCGCGATATAGCGGCGTAATTCCTCCAGCGGATCGCCGTCCGGGTCTATATGCTCGAACGGTTCCATCCACGCGGCAAGCGTGTCTTCGAGCGCGGCAACATAGATGCTCTGCTTGTTCGGAAAATAATAGAGCAGATTGGGCTTCGACATGCCTGCCCGCTCGGCGATCTGGTCGATGGTCGAGCCGCGAAAGCCATAAGCCGAAAAAATCTCCAGCGCCGCGTCCAGGATCAGCCGGCGGTTGAGGCCCTGAATGCGGGTCGCACCTTCTGTCCTGCCATTGTCGGTGGAGCCTGCGGAGCCTGCCGCGCACGTGGCCATTCATCACCTTTCAGACCATGATACCAAAAGAGCTTTTTTGTTCGAAGCACCCTCGACACTTCGCGTCCGGACAGAAAAGGCCGGTGCGAATCATCGAACCACCGATATGCCGCACCAAGGATAATGCAGATTTCGCCGCCGACAGTCTGGCATACCGCTCATATCGGGTGGAATTAAATTTTTGTAATGCAACGCATGACTGAAAACCGCATCTTCAGGCAATAGCGGCTGAATAAAGCCATGTTTTAACCGAAACCTCCAAAGGCGGTTGGATTTATCGCATCCGAACCTATATAGATGACGTCATAATTACATCTGAGTCTCATGAATGGAGGCTCAAATCTTGCCGGATGCGCGGCGGCTGCGGACAGGTTTTTCGCTGGCCGATGTGGAACCAGGTCATGGCGGTTGTCGAGAAAACCATAGATTCAGGCGGCGTCCCGATCCGGGCGGTTCCGCAGGCGGCTCGCGTGGAAGCGCTGGAGGAGGACAGGTCGTCCGCCGTCCAGCCTCCGCGCCTGCGCTGGCGCAACCGGCTTTCCAGCAAACTGCTGCTTTTGATCGCGCTTGCCGTCCTCGTGGCGGAAATCCTGATCTTCGTGCCGTCCATCGCCAATATGCGCATACGCTGGCTGACCGCCCGGCTCGATTCCATCGGCGCGGTAAGCGAGGTTCTGGCGGCGAACGAAAGCATGGATGTGCCGCGCGCCATTCAGGACAAGGTGCTGCTGGCGACCGGCACCAAGGCGATCGCGCTGCGCGAGGCGGGCGCGTCGCGCATGCTGGCCATGACAGAAGTGCCGGGGAAGATCGATCAGGTGATCGACCTCGGCAATGTCAGCGAGGCATCGGCAATCTGGGACGCGTTCAGCACGCTGTTCACGGGCGGGGACCGGACGCTGCGGGTCTATGGAAGCGTGCCGGATTCCGACGCGCCGGGGCGCATCGTCGAGATGGTGATGTCCGACGAACCGCTGCGCCATGCCATGCTGATCTATGCGCGCAACATCGCCGTCATATCGCTCATCATTTCGGTGATCGCCGCCACGCTCGTCTATCTCATCATCCACGAGATGCTGCTGCGGCCGGTGCGCTTCATGCACCGCAACATGATCAGTTTCGCGACGACGCCAGACAATCCGGCCCTGATTCTGGTGCCGGAAAACCGCAAGGACGAATTCGGCGTCGCACAGCGCCAGATCGCCCACATACAGAGCGACCTGCAACGCACGCTGAAGGAACAGAAGCATCTTGCCGATCTCGGCCTCGCCGTTTCCAAGATCAATCACGACATGCGCAACATACTCGCCTCGGCGCAGCTTATGTCGGACCGGCTGGCCGACACGAAGGACCCGATGGTGCAGAGCTTCGCGCCCAAGCTCATCAGGACGCTCAGCCGCGCGATCAGCTATTCCGAAAGCGTGATCGCCTATGGACGTTCGCAGGAGGAGCCGCCGCGGCCCCGGCGCGTACTGCTCAACGCCATCGTCGACGATGTGCAGGATACGCTGAACCTGCCCGCCGACAGCAGCATCAAATTCGAGAATCTCGTGCCGGAAGATTTCGAAGTCACGGTGGACCCGGAGCAGCTTTTCCGCGTTCTGGGCAATCTGTGCCGCAATTCCGTGCAGGCCATGGAACGGGATAAGGCGGGCGGCCCGGCAGCCGTGAAACGGCTTACCATATCGGCCGGGCGCATCGGTTCGATCACGATTATCGGCGTCGAGGATACGGGGCCTGGCCTGCCGCAGAAGGCGCGCGACAATCTTTTCACGGCTTTCAAGGGGTCGACGCGCAGCGACGGAACCGGGCTTGGCCTCGCCATCGCGCAGGAACTGATCCGCGCCCATGGCGGCAGCATCGAATTGCGCGAGGACCGCCCGGTCGGCGCTCATTTCGAGATCCGCCTGCCCGACTCGCCGACCGCGCGCAGCCACTGGCATACAAGGCGCGAGGAGAACGCCTGAACGGGCGTTTCGGCTGCGGCCGATTTCCGCCGGCCGGAAATCGCGATGCAGCACTTTTTTTTCAGAAGGCCCTTGCTTTTGGCATCCGCTCCGATTATCAACCGCCTGCGCCGCAACGAGCGGCCCAAGGCAAGCACCCGTAGCTCAGCTGGATAGAGCACCAGACTACGAATCTGGGGGTCAGAGGTTCGAATCCTTTCGGGTGCGCCATTTCAGAACAGAACTCTTAACGCCGAACGCCGCCGGTTTCCCGCTTGAAGCGGCGACCAGCGTTCGCAGCAATTCCGACTTCGACCCCATGATGCGCACCTCGTCGTCCGCAACCTCGACGCGCTGGGCCAAGGCACGCAGATGGTCACGGCGGTAGCCTCCACCGTCGAGGCGTATGCGTTCACGAGCCTTGCGGGCGAACCCCTTGAGCATGTCGGGGCTGATACCCTGATTACCTGAACTGTCGAGCGCGAACTGCGTGCGCTCGGCGTCGGCAGCAGCTTGATCCCGCAATGCCTTGAGGCTCACCATGCGCTCCTTTGCCATGGCGTCGTCCTTGTCCACCATGCCGGCTTCGATGGCGTCAAAGAGACGGCCGAGCCGTTGGTCGGCTTCTGCGATTCGCCTTTGAAGCTCGGCAAGATGCTCTCGGCGACGCTCGGTGCGCTCCTGTCGCCGCTCGATGACACTGGCGAGGACAGTTTCCAGCCGCTTGGGCTGGAGCAGGCGATCCCCGATATAATCGGCGACCAGATGGTCCAGCTTGCCCATCGGGATTGTGCGGCCCTTGCAGCCGGTCTTGCCCTGCCGGGCCTTGGTTGAGCAGGTGTAGTAGCGATATGTTTGCCCTGCGCTGCCCCGGCCGGTGCGAAGCGTCATTGCGCCCCCGCACTTGGCGCAGAAGCAGATGCCGGTCAGCAGCGTCGGGCCGCTGGAGATGCGCGCCGGCGTCACCATGGGATTGCGGGATTTGAGGCGGGCTTGCACCGCATCGTAAATCTCGCGCTCGATCAGCGGCGGCACCGCCATGATGGCGACCTCGCTCTCCGGCTTCTTCTCCCGGTTCTTATGCGAGCGCGTATTGAACCTGTGCTCGCCGATATAGGTGGTGCGGGTCAGGATGGCGTGGATTTGCGCCAGCCCCCACCGCCCGCCGTCGCGGGTGAAGAAGCGGCGCTCGTTGAGATAGGTGGCGATGGCCTTGACGCCCATTGCGCCGGACGTGCCGTCGCCTTCAAGGAACAGGCGATAGATCAGCCGCACGGTGTCGGCGTGCAGCGGGTCGATCTCCAGCTTCTTCTTGATCTTCGATCCGCGCTGCTCGGCCGCAACGATGCGATAGCCGATAGGCGGCCGTGCGCCGTTCCAGAAGCCTTGCCGGGCGTTCTCGTTCATGGCGCGCAGGACGTGCTTGGCGTTCTCCTTGGACTGGTATTCGTCGAACAGTGCCATGATCTGCCGCATCATCTGGTGCATGGGATCGTCGCCCATCTCCTGCGTGATGGACACCAGCTTGACGCCGTTCTTCGCCAGCTTCCTGACGTAGAACTCCATCTCGAAGTGATCGCGGAAGAACCGGCTGAACGAATGGACCACGACAATATCGAAGGGCGCGGGCTTGGACGTGCCCGCCTCGATCATGCGCTGGAATTCGGGGCGCTTGTCGTTGGTGGCGGTTGCACCCGGCTCGACATAAGTCTCAACGAGCTGGTAGCCGCGCTGCTCGCAATAGGCTTCACCCTGCCGCTTCTGGTCGGGAATGGAAATGTCATGTTCGGCCTGCCGGGCAGTCGAAACGCGCAGGTAGAGGGCGGCGCGGGCGGTAGTGGTTGGGCTGTGAATGTTCATGGTCGGCCTCCCATAGATTTCTTCGCCTTGGGGCGGTCGATCAGGGGCAACGCCAGCTCCACGCGGTCATGCACCACCTTGGGCGCGAGCTTGCGTCCATGCCCCGGTTCAAGCCGTACAAGGCCGTAGCTTTCCATTGTTTTCAGGGTGCGTGACAGATTGGAGCCGGCCCGGCCGGTGATTTCTGCCAGTTCCTCCAGTGATGCCGGGGCCTTCTCGGCGATGATGCGCAGCAGTTCGCGGTTGCCGGCCGACAGCACCTTGGCGAAGGATTCGGTCGATGTGAACCACACCTTCGGATCGCCGGGAGCGGGCTTTTCCTCGCCGCGCGCGATCCGCATGGTGCGGACCTTCATTTCTTCATAGTCGGCAATCCCGACTTTCAATGTGGTCATAGGGCACCTCGCTCCTTCAACACCGCGTCCACCGCCTGCCAGAAGTCGGCCAGCAGCGTGGCCGCGTCCTCGTAGGCGTAGGGCTTCACGGTCTGGAGGCGATGCCGATGGTCCAGCGGCTCGCCGTGTCTGCCTCGACCGACCGGATGGGCGTTATCGAAGCCGACCAGCCGTTCGCCCGAAGGCCCGTGAAGCGTGAGCGAATAATCGAGGCCATGCGGCTTTTCCGGCGATGCCGGAACGCGGGTGACGACGAACTTCACCCAATGGACGCCTTCGGGATCGACAAAGAGCATCTGTCCGTCGAGGTCCAGAAGCGTGTCAAGGCCCGGATCACGATCCGCGCTCACGTCTTTTTCCTATCAGTATGTGATAGGAATAGCAAGCCATCATTCGGCTTTCTCGGGTTCAAGAGTTCGTCGAACACATCGCCGAACCAACGCTCGAACACGTCAATCTCGGCCTCGGTAACGGGAATGTCCTCCGGCCAATCGTCGGTAACGCGCATCCTCTGGCCGTCCGGGCCGAGAAGTGGCGTGTTGCCGACTCGCGTCCGAGCGTCCGGCGTGGGGTCGTCGGCGTAGTCGAAAAGATCGTCGGGAAGCGGTTCGGGGATCGACTGTCGCGGTCGCCCTCTCCGGGCGCGGCGGCGCTCTGCACACATGGAATCCTCCTTGGCTCTGGCGGGTTCCGGGGTGATGAAGGCCCCGGAAATAAGCGAACCATGGAGGGGGATCGGCATCCTGTAGCGTGCCGTCTTTGCGCTTGTGTGCTGACAGCACCCCCCGGGGGCTGTCCAAGAACACCGTTGGCTGATTGTCGAGTTGCGTCTCTGCATCGTCATCGCTGCGGGACTGGTTGGGGTGAACGGTGGAGGCGACCCATTTCGCTGGCGAGGATAAGCAGGTTACGAAGCGCGGCGCTGCGGTTGGACGGCGACCAGATCGCCGAGAACGTGATGGGCTCCGGCTCGTCGGCGAACGGCAGAAAGACGACGCCGGACGTTGGCAGCAGCGCCGTGGCCGCGCCGACGATGGTGATGCCGAAGCCCTGTCCGACCATGGATAACAGGCTGCCGCGCCCCACGTCGAAGCGTAGGATCGACGGGGCGGGCCAGCTTCCGGCGAGGCGCAGAACGATATGGTCATGCGCTTGCGGGCCGGTGCCACCATACCGGACAAGGAATGTCTCGCCGACCAGATCGGCCCATGTGACGGTTGCTTGCCCGGCGAGACGGTGCTGCTCCGACAGAACGGCGACCAGCGGCTCCGTCCAGATGCGGCGGGAATTGCAGTCGGGTAGCTCGGGTGTGCCGGCCACGAAAACTATGTCGAGCATGTCGGCGCGAAGCTGCATGACGGTATCGCGGGCCGTGCCCTCGGCGATCTCGACCTCGATGCCGGGGTGGTCTTCCCGAAACCGCCCGATCAGTTCGGCGAGGAAGCTGCGCGGGATCAGGGCATGGATGCCGATACGAAGCCGGCCGCACTCGCCCACCGCCGCCATGCTTGCGGTCTTCACCGCATGGTCGAGTTGATCGACGCCGGCCGCTATCCGTTCGACGAAATGGCGTCCGGCTTCGGTCAACCGGACGCCCCGCGCATGGCGCTCGAACAGGAGGATGCCAAGGTCTTCTTCCAGCGCCTTCACGCGGGCGCTGACGCTGGATTGCGCCACGCCGAGCGCATTGGCGGCGTGACGGAAGTTGAGGTATTCGGCGACGGCGAGCGTCTGGATCAGCGACGCGAGGGGGATGCGCGATCCGAGCGCGGTTGGCATCCCCAATTGACGATCATTCATCGGTGTTGATCGCCGCCGCATCGTTATCCACCCCCTGTCATTCGGCAGCAGCTTTGGCCTTGGCCGGAAGGGCAAGGGCAGCAATGAGGCTGACAAGGATGCCGGCAGCGGCCAGCCAGAACGCGAGTTGCGTTCCTTCGGCTACGGCGGCGCGGAGCGCATCGCCTTCCAACCCGCCCGTATGCCGGTTGGCGAGTGCGATCAGGACGGCAAGGCCGATGGCGTTGCCAACGCTGAGCGTCGTGGACGCCATGCCCGACGCAACGCCCTGTTCGTCGTGATGCACGCCGAATGCGGCAGCGATCCACATGCCGGTCCAGACGATGCCTTGCCCGATGCCCGAGACGATCAGGCCCGGCACGATGGCGAGATAGCCGCTATCGGCGTTGGAGCCGGGAACCAGCAACGCGGTGCCGACCGCGCCCACGATCATGCCGACGATCAGCGTCGTGCGGGTCGAAAGCCGCGTCGCCAGCCGCTCGCCGATCTGCGTGCCGACCGCGATGGCGATGGACGGCACGAGGAAGGCCCATCCGGTCTGGAGCGCGGTCAATCCCTGCACGTTCTGGAACAGGACGGTCAGGAAATACGGCAGCGCGCCGAATGTCCCCATGTAGAGGAAGGTGATCGTCATGCCGGCAACGAGGCTGCGGTTCGTGAACAGGCGCAGCGGCATGAGCGGATCGCGGCTGCGCGCCTCGATGACAGCGAACGCAATGAGGAAGATCGCAGAAAGCGCCAGCGCCCAAACGACGCTTGTTGCACCCCAACCGATTTCCGGTCCTTCGACCAGCGCGAACACCAGCGCCGTCGCGCCAATCGTAACGGTCAGCGCGCCCGGCAAATCGAAGCTGCGCTTCTCATGCCGCTGCGGATCGCGTGGGATGACGAAGAAGGCCGCGATGATGGCGATGCCGGCCAGCACGACATTGACGTAGAAGACGGCAGGCCAGCCCCATGCGGCGGTCAGGAATCCGCCCGCCAGCGCGCCGATGCTCAAGCCGCTTGCACCCGCGCCGCCCCATACGGCCAGCGCCCGGTTGCGTTCCGGTCCCTCGGCGAATAGGCGGTTGATGAGCGACAGCGTGGCCGGAAACAGGAAGGCCGCTCCGATGCCCTGCACGGCGCGGGCCGCAACGATGACGGTCGGCGACGTAGCCAGACCGCCGGCAAGCGAGGACAGCGCGTAGAGCCAAAGCGCGAAGATGAACATGCGGCGCTGGCCGATCAGGTCGGCCGCCCGTCCGCCGAACAGCAGAAAGCCGCCGCAGAACACCATGTAGGCGCTAACCACCCATTGCAGGGTTTGGCCTGAGAATCCCAGCCCCGCGCCGATCTCCGGCAGGGCGACGAAGACGATGTTGATGTCCAGCGAATAGATGAGCTGGGCGAAGGCGAGCAGCGCGAGCGCCAAGCCCCTTCGCGCGCCAATGCCTGATGCCGGCGCTGCGCCGGCATGATCCGATGCGGTCATGTCAAACTCCGTGATGACGATTCTTTGTCGATCACTAAAGAATATGACCTTGCATTGCGGCGTCAAGCGAATTATTTGTTGGTCATTCAAGAATGGAGGAAGTGATGGCGGGACGCCCGCGAGAGTTCGACCGGGATGCGGCATTGGCAAAGGCGCGCGATGCCTTCTGGTCACGCGGCTATGAAGGCGTGTCGATAACCGATCTGGTGGAGACGCTGGGACTTGCCTCGGCGCGCATCTATGCGGCCTTCGGATCGAAGGAGAAACTGTTTCAGGAAGCGGTCGCGCTCTACGACGAAGGCGAAGGCGGCTTCGCCACGCGGGCGCTGGCCGAGGAACCGACAGCGGCGCGCGCCATTGAACGCAGCCTGCGCGAAGCGGTCGAGACATACACCCGCAAGGACCGACCGCAAGGCTGCATGGTGGTGTCGGCCGCGACCAACTGCGCGGCCGAGAATGATGGGGTGCGCGAGTTCCTGGCCGACTATCGCCGCCGGCGCACCGCTTCGCTTGTCGAACGGCTGGAGCGTGCGGTGCTGGAAGGTGAGTTGCGGCCGGATGCCGATGCGCCGGCACTTGGAGACTACTACGCCACGGTGCTGCACGGGCTATCCGTGCAGGCGCGGGACGGCGTATCGCGGAGGCGTCTGCTGGCAACGATCCCCACGGCCATGCTGGCGATACAAGCTGTTGCTCAATGATTCGACCAACCAGATGGCGGTGCATCTGAATTGCCTCGACTTTAGCCTGCCATCGGCGGATTGAGCCGCGCGAAGCCTTCCTGCCGCCGGTAGGGCGAATGAGGATAGGGCGCGGTGACGATGCTGGCCTCGTCCAACTTTGTGACTTGTTCGGGTGTCAAATTCCAGCCGACCGCACCAAGGTTTTGGCGAAGCTGCTCCTCGTTACGCGCGCCGACGATAACCGACGAAACAGTCGGACGTTGCAGCAGCCAGTTGAGCGCGATCTGCGGAACGGTCTTGCCAGTTTCCTCGGCGATGGCGTCGAGCGCATCGACAATGCGATAGAGGTGTTCGTCGTCCACGGGCGGGCCGAAGCTCGCGGTTTCGTGGAGGCGACTGCCTTCGGGCAGCGGTGTGCCGCGCCGGATTTTCCCGGTAAGCCGGCCCCATCCGAGCGGACTCCAGACCATCGCCCCAAGGCCCTGATCTTCGCCCAGTGGCATCAAATCCCATTCGTAGTCGCGCCCGACCAGCGAATAATAGACCTGATTGGCGACATAGCGCGGCCAGCCATAGCGGTCGGCGACAGCCAGCGATTTCATGATCTGCCAGCCGGCGAAGTTGGAAACGCCGACATAGCGGACCTTGCCGGCGCGAACGAGGGTATCGAGCGTCGAAAGCACTTCCTCGACCGGCGTGCCAGCGTCGAAGGCGTGAAGCTGGAGCAGGTCGATATAGTCGGTCTGGAGGCGTCGCAGCGCATCCTCTACGGCCCGGATCAGCCGGAAGCACGAAGAACCCGCATCGTTCGGCCCGTCGCCCATCGGCAGGCTGGTCTTGGTCGAGATCAGCACTGCGTCGCGCCGCCCCTTGATGGCCTCGCCAAGCACTTCCTCGGAAGCACCGTCCGAATATACGTCCGCCGTGTCGAACAGGTTGACGCCGGCCTCTAGGCATATGTCTACGAGACGTCGGGCTTCCGTGGCATCCGAATTACCCCAATTGCTGAACAGCGGGCCGGAGCCGCCGAAGGTGCCGGCACCGAAGCTGAGGACCGGCACCTTGAGGCCGGATTTTCCGAGTGGTCGATAGTCCATGGGAATACTCCTTAGTGAACGGGGTTGCAGGAAGGGCTGAGGGCCGCGCCCTTGCTCGTCCGAACGGCGATCAACGCGGTGGCGATGGCGAGAAGCGGGAACAGCGCGGCCGAGATCGGCACCATGGCAAGGCCCGGTCCTTGGTCGATGACCATACCGCCCGCCCATGCGCCGATGGCATTACCGAGATTGAAAGCTCCGATGTTGAAGCTTGATGCGAGGCTCTGGCCCGCCCCTTCGGCCTTGGACAGAACCCACATCTGCAAGGGCGCGACGGTGGCGAAGCCAGCCGCACCGAGCAGGCCGGTGAAGACGATGGCCGCAATCTGGTTGTCGAGGGCAAAGGTCATCAGGCCGAGGATGACGGCAAGCACCGCCAGCGTGCCGACGATGGCGCGGATCAGGTTGCGGTCGGCCAGCCTGCCGCCTAACAGATTGCCCGCGACCAGCCCGCCGCCGAAAACCAGCAGGATCGGCGAGACGGCGCTGTCGTCAAAGCCGCTAATTTCGGTGAGCAGCGGCGCGATATAGGTGAAGACGGCGAAGACACCGGCATAGCCGAGCACGGTGGTCAGCAGGCCGAGCAGCACGGAGCGTCGGGCAATGGCCCGCAAATCCGCACGCCAGTCGGAGGCTTCGGGCTGCGTCCGGTCCTGCGGCACGAAAGCGGCGAGGATGAACAGGGCGACCAGTCCAACCAGTGTCACCGCCCAAAAGGTTGCGCGCCAGCCATAGTGCTGGCCGAGCCATGTGCCGAAGGGCACGCCGAGCACGGTTGCGACCGTCAAGCCGGTAAACATGATGGCGATGGCCGAGGCGCGCTTATTCTCGGAAACGAGGCCGGTCGCCACTACCGCGCCCACGCCGAAGAACGTGCCGTAGGTCAGCGCCGTCAGCACCCGCGCGGCCATCAGCCAGCCATAGGTCGGTGCGAGCGCGCAGGCGGCATTGCCGATGACGAAGATGGCCATCAGACCAAGCAGTACATGCTTGCGCGGCCAGCGGGCAGTCAGCGCGGTCAGGATTGGTGCGCCGATGGTGACACCGAGCGCATAGCCGGAAATCAATAGGCCGGCGGCGGCGATGGTGACGCCGAGTTCCCGGCTGACCTCCAGCAAGAGGCCCATGATGACAAATTCGGTGACGCCGATGCCGAAAGCTCCGGCCGTCAGGGCGTAGAGCGCCAGACGCATGATGTTTCTCGATCTTCATTCGGAACTACGTTGCGAAAGATAGAGCTTTGATGCAGGATGAAATAGAAGGCACTTAGGAATATCACTTGTGAGATGAAGTCATCATGGCGCGACTCGAAGTCAACCGATCCGGCGAGATGGAGATGTTTGTTCGTGTGGTCGAGCTAGGTGGATTCTCGCCCGCCGCGCGCGCTGCACGCATGACGCCTTCGGCGGTCAGCAAGCTGATCGCCCGGCTGGAAGCGCGCCTCGGCGCGCGATTGCTCAACCGCTCGACCCGCCAGCTCCAGCTCACGCCGGAGGGCTGCGCGTTCTATGAGCGCGCGACGCGAGTACTTGCCGATCTGGAGGATGCCGAACGTGCTGCGGGCGTCGGCGAGCAGGCGGTGGGCCGCGTGCGCGTCAACACCAGCGCCTCCTATTTCAACCATGTCCTCGCACCGGCACTACCGGAGTTTCTTGCCCTGCATTCGGGCGTCACGCTCGACATTGTGCAAACGGACGCTGTGGTTGACCTTCTCGCGGAGCGCACCGATGTTGCTGTCCGCGCCGGACCGCTGAAAAGCTCCAGTCTCGTCGCCCGCAAGCTCGGTGAGACGGCACTGACAATTGTTGCCGCTCCGTCCTATCTGGAACGCTGCGGCGAACCGCGCTCTATCGCCGATCTCGAACAGCATAATCGCCTCGGCTTCGGCTATGCGCGCGCCGTCGATGGCTGGCCGCTTCGGGAGAGCGGGAAAACCATCGTCGTGCCGGCGACGGGTCGAGTGCAGGCGAGCGATGGCGAGGGTCTGCGCCATCTCGCGCTCGCCGGCGTGGGTCTTGCTCGTCTTGCGGCCTTCACCGTGCGCGAGGACATCGTCGCCGGCCGGCTCGTGCCGGTTCTCGGTAATCTCGATACCGGCGAGACGGAAGCGTTCCATGCCGTCTATGTCGGCCAAGGCGGACCGCTGCCGTCGCGCGTTAGGGCACTGCTCGACTTCCTTGCGGAGAAAGGCAAGGTGAGCTGATCTCCCTACTCATCTTGGACGCCCAACGCTCGATCAAAAACCAGCGAAATCGGGCATTCTGCGACAGTGGTGCCGGTTGAAACTCAGCAAAACCAAAGCTTTGCGTGAAATCGCGGCACACCACCCCTCAAAACTATGGTGCTGGAACCGGCCACCTAACCAGTGTGCAGACAACAACAATTTCCAGAAGCGGCCCGACATGGTGCCGTCTTCTTTAATCTTGCCCTCCGCCCTTTCTGCCTTTTCTGCCCCTCCTGCCGGAAATCCAGCCGGGCGCAAACCTGCCCGACCGGATGCCGAAACCAGCGCCGCCGAGCGCGGGAACGCCGCCCTCATGGCGCTCCCCCGTCGCTGGCGCTCGCCACGAAAATGCTGCCGTCCTGCGGCTCCGCATGGGCGGGGTCGCGCGCCGGAACGGCCGCGCGGCCGTCGCCTGATTGCGCCTCGGACGGCGGCGCGGCGGCAGCCCGCGTGTCGGCCGGACGCATGACGAACAGCGGTGCCTCGCGCCAATCTGGCGGCGGTGGCGGTGCCGATGACGGCGCTTCGGTTGCGGTCGCGCCGCCGAGGATCGGCGCGAGCGCGGCGACATAGGCGCGTGTCTCAGCGGGAAGCGGTCGGCCCGTCGCGCGGTACTCGTCGTAGCGGCCGGGACCGGCGTTGTAGGCCGCAAGCATCGCGCCGACATTGCCATAGCGGTCGAACATTTCGCGCAGGTAGGCCGTGCCCGCCATGATGTTGTCGCGCGGGTCGTAAGGATCGCGGCCGAGGCCGTAGCGGACGCGCAGGCCCGCCCATGTGTCGGGCATCACCTGCATCAATCCCATCGCGCCGGCCGACGAAACCGCACGCACATCGCCCGCGCTCTCGGCGCGTAGCACCGCGACGATCCAATGCTCCGGTATGCCGAAACGCTGCGATGCCTCGGCGATGTGAGCCGCATAGGGATGGGCGGCGGCCGGGCGCTCGACGGGCGCGGATTGCGCGACCGCGACGCTCGATCCGGCGCAGACGGAAAGCGCGCCGACCAATATCAGGACGGCATAATGCCATGCAGTCCTGTCTCCGCTTCGACACCAGCCTGCCAGCGTGCTCGCTGCGGTCAAGGGCAAGGCGCAAGCGCCGGCCGTCCGGTGGCCGAGCGGGACGAAGGGATGAGACGGCTTTTCCGCGAACAAAGGGATGACGATCTTGGGCCGGATGGCGGGCCGGACGCGCGCGGCCGTCATTCCTCGTCCTCGACTTTCCGGGGGTGCTTCCAACGCAGCGTCCAGACCGATGGATCGTCGTTGGACTGGAACAGCTTGGCGCGGATCGGGAACGGGAAGATCGGTCCCTCCAATCGCATCGACACGAACTCGCCAGCGTTCTCGCTGGAGTCTTTCCATGCGGGTCGCCGTACGCTGTCTCGATGGTGAACAGGTCGCCGCCCATCTCCGCGTCACGTGCCATCGCCTGCCAATCGACATGGTAACGCAGCGCCTCAACCTGGTTCTGGGAAGGCAACCGACGCCCGAACAAGAACTTGTATCCCGTGGCTTTACGGGATACAAGCGTTGCATCGAATTCAATCCTTTAGAGGGTGGCTATCGGAATGGCGGCTGGGTTTAAAGCAAACGTGCCAGAGCATCCCGGTGGTTTCGTTAAAAGCGAAATCGTCGAGACCCGTGGATTGTCGGTGACGGAGGCAGCGGCAGCGCTCGGTGTGACGCGGCCGGCCTTGTCGAAACTGCTTAACGGTCGCGCGCACCTTTCCCCCGAAATGGCGCTGCGGATCGAAAAAGCCTTTGGCCTGTCTATGGACCAGCTAATGGGGATGCAGAACAGCTTCGACATTGCCGAAATAAGAAAAAGAGAAGGAGAGATAAAAGTTGTCCCCTTCAGAAACGAAAATCAGCAGGCGCAACCGAAGCCTGCATATTAAGAATCAGACTTGCGCAGTTGCTGAGCGGCCAATCCTGGCGGTGAGAATTAACTATCTGCGCAGGTCGATCTGAAAGATCGCCATGTCCATCCCTATTATTTCAAAACGTATCTGGTCACTTTGTCACGTTCTTCGTGATGATGGCATCGTCTTTCACAAGTTTCTATCAGAGCTAACATATCTTCTGTTCTTGAAGATCGCTGAAGAAACCGGGCGCGAGGATTTGCTGCCAAATGGATGTCGGTGGACAGACCTAACGTTGCAGCCTGCCGGCGGCATGCTTGGCGGCTATCGAAAGATGCTGACCGTCTTGGGTGAAGATGCCCCGGATCATATCGTACGCGAAATCTTCCGATTCCCTACCACGGTCTTCAATCACGAGGAGAACCTTCGCAAGGTCGTTGACGGAATTAACGCGATCGACTGGCACGAGGCGAAGAGCGACGGTCTAGGCGCGGTTTATGAAAGCCTGCTGCAACGGAGCGTGGCGGAAGCGCGATCGGGTGCCGGCCAATATTTCACGCCGCGTCCGCTCGTTGATGCCATGGTGACTGTGCTGCAACCAGCTCTTGGCGAAACCATTCAAGACCCGGCGGCGGGAACGGCGGGATTCCTGATCTCTACACAGGAATACATTGCTAGCAAATACACTGATGCTCAACGCAAGAAGAAGCCGGCACATTACCAGGCGGTCGAGATCGAAGGTGACACGTATCGCTTATGCCTAATGAACATGTTCCTGCACGACATGGAGGGAGAGTTCATCCACGGTGACGCGCTGACGGACGATGTTGCCACTTTGACGGCACCGGACGTTATAATTGCAAACCCGCCGTTCGGCAGCAGTGCAGGCGGGGCGCGAGCTCGTCGGAGCGACCTGCCTTTCCCGACTTCCAACAAGCAATTGCTTTTTTTGCAGCACATTTATCTTGCGCTGAAACCCGGCGGTCGGGCTGCGGTAGTGTTGCCGGACAATGTTCTATTTGAGGATGGTGTGGGTCGGCGTGTGCGCACACATCTGATGGAGACGTGTGACGTGCATACGCTGCTACGCTTGCCTAGCGGCATCTTCTATGCCGCAGACGTTAAAACGAGCGTATTGTTCTTTTCTCGGCCACATGAAGGCGAGTCCACGACTCAGCGAATTTGGGTCTATGATCTACGTACGAACATGCAGCGGTTCCGAAAGGGCCGAAATCTCACTAACGAGGTGTTCGCGGATTTCGTCCGAGTTTACGGACCCGATCCTCTGGGGCGCAGCCCGCGCGATCACGCCGTTGATCCGCGCTTCCGCGAGTATAGCCGGGAGGAAATCGCTAAACGTGATGACAATCTAGATTTACGTTGGCTGACTGAAGGCCTGAAGGACGATCTGGATGAGAGGGAGCCAGAAGAGATTTTAGCTGCGTTAGTTCAGACGTTGAAATCGGCCCTTGGCGATGTCGAGAACATTGTCGCGGAAATCGACCAGGTGTCGGATGCAGACTAGAATTATGCCTTCAATTCGCGCGGGCAAACACTTGTACGTCCAGTCCTACCGGATTGACGGGAGCGTCCGATGATGTCGGCGCCCACCCATTGGACTCGTGCTCCCCTGAAGAACGTCGGCGTGTGGCGCGGCGGAGGTACTCCCTCCAAATCGCACGTTGCCTACTGGTCAGCAGGTGTCATGCCTTGGGTTTCTCCCAAGGACATGAAGCAGCCGGTGATCGAAACTGCGATAGATATGGTCACCGACCGCGCAATCGCGGAAACAAGTTTGGAGGTGATCCCGACTGGTTCGATTCTTCTAGTCACGCGTAGCGGCATCCTCGCGCGTACACTTCCTATCGGCCTGACCACGGTTCCAGTCGTCATCAATCAGGACTTGAAGGCGCTCACCCCTGTTGCGGATGTAGACGGGGCATTCCTTCAGTACCAGTTGATGTATATGGAACCGGCACTTCTTGCTCACGCGTTGAAGCCTGGCACGACAGTCGAAAGCCTTCAGTTGGCTGCGTTGCTCAGCTTCGAGGTGGCTTTGCCGTCGCTCGCGGAGCAACAGGCAATCGCTCAGCGGCTGACCGCGATAAAGCAATCACTCGACTCCGCGCGTAGTCAACTGGAATCGGTGCTGACTATGCTCGACGCCTATAAGCGGGCGGTGCTGATCCGGGCGCTGTCAGGGGGGTGGGACGAGACGCGCTCCGCACGCGAGGTCACGCTAGGCGAAATTGCCGACATCCAAGGCGGCCTGACGCTAGGGAAGCGATATGGCGGCGCTACTCTTGTTTCACGACCCTATCTGCGTGTTGCGAACGTTCAGCGGGGATGGCTGGATCTAGAGGATGTAAAAGACGTTTTAGTTTCCCCCGCAGAAGCCGACAGGTACCAGCTGGCGAACGGCGACGTGCTCATGAATGAGGGTGGCGATCGCGACAAGTTGGGTCGCGGTTGGGTGTGGCGAGATGAAGTTGATCAATGCCTGCATCAGAACCATGTATTCCGTATTCGGCTGAATGATCCGACGTTTCCGCCCGAATTTATCTCCCTCTACGCCAATGAGCTGGGGCGCGGCTACTTCCTCTCGCAAGCCAAGCAGACGACAAATTTGGCTTCGATCAGCAAGACCAAACTGAGTGGTTTGCCAATCCGTCTACCGAGCGCGGATGACGCTCACGCGGCGTTGAAATACTACGACGATCAGACGCATTGGACGAATGGAGTTCGTTCTCAGCTTCTCGCCTCGATCGCAGACACAAATGCTGCATGGGCTTCCGCAATGCGCAAAGCCTTCTCCGGTCGTCTTGTACCTAGCACGTCCGGTGCAGCGCCAAAACTCTTAGGGTCTGAAACACTTGAGCGACCGGTGCGGGGACAACGCAAGACGGGCCAGTCAGTCGAGAAAGGGTCTGATGTGAACTCACTCGCCGAAATGTTGAAACAGTGGCCGAAGGACGGGCTGACGTTCGAGGCCCTGCGCGAGAATATACCAAGCGACTACGAAACCTTGAAGGACGCGATCTTCGAATCGCTCGCAGGGGAAAATCCTGAACTGGAGCAGCGTTACAGCGAGCGCGATAAAGCAATGAAGTTCTTTAGGATTGTGGCATGAAACTTTTGCGCCTCACTGTGGAGCACGCGACGAGTTGCGGCGGTCTTCTGGACAAGGTCGATGTAGATTTCGAAAGCGGAGCTTCGGAAAGTGAACTGGATGAGGCGGTCAAAACGACCCTCTCGCCGCATTGCCTGATCGGCCAGAACGGGTCCGGTAAATCTCAACTTCTGCAATTACTCGCCGAGATTTTCCAATCCGCTTGGTGCGCTCACGCGCCTAGAGAGGAGCGGGACGTAGCGGATAAGTCGACCCTATTCTCCCTCGAATATCTGGTATCCCCTCAGGGCGGGGGCAGCGCCGAGCATGTGAGGCTGCGGCGTCTGAAAAAGGGAGCGCGAATCCTGCCACTCGACATGGCTGTACATCGGGACGGAGAATGGGAGCCGGTGGGCATAGACGATGACAGCTTTGGCGGGAGATTACCGTCCCTGATCGTCGGATATACCTCAGGCGACAACGAAACTTTGAGTCTCCCATTCTTTGTGAGTCGGGCTGGCTATGCGAAAAGTGTACGCGAGGCTGCTTTCGAAGGGCCTGAGAAACTGGTCGCCGACAATCGTCTTCTACTGATCGACTATAGCACTCACTTAGAGGTGTTGGTCGCCAATCTTCTGCTTGGAACGCCTGCCGTTCAGAAAGCGATATTGGAGGATGCGCGCCTCGATCACCTCGCTTCTTTTCGTTGCGTGATCCAGCTCAGTCACCTGACCCGTCTAAAGACTAAACGGCGTCGCAGTGAACACCGAAAAGGCGTACAACTGACTGACGAACTAGAAGGATATATAACGGCCTTACAGTCTGCCGCGACCTGCTGGTCCTATGATCCAAAGCTAGAGGTCTACGTTTTCGACTTTTTGGTCAATGACGCCACGCGCACTGTATTTGCGAAGCACTTCAACAGCCCGATCGCCCTCTACCGCGCATTCCACAAGCTCGCGCTGCTGAACGATCTGGCGATTCCCAGTAAGGCTCGGGACCGACTGAAGAAGGAAATAGAGACACGCAGATTCGCGTCACGTCTTCCAGAACCGCAAGATGAGGAGAAGATTTTCAGGTTCGAGCAAGTCCGCTTCTATAGGGGGGACGAGAAGGTCATTACGAAATCACTCGATTATGTCTCCTTGTCGGACGGCGAACATCAGTTGGCCCAAATCCTGGGAATGTTTGCGATGATCCTGCATGACAATGCACTTTTCATACTCGACGAACCAGAGTCTCACTTCAATCCGCAGTGGCGCGTAAAGTTCGTCAAACGCCTGCTCAATCTGCCGGTCGAGGGTCGCGGTGGCCAGGAGGTACTGCTCACCTCACATGCGCCGTTTGTGCCGTCCGATCTTCGACGGGACCAAGTCCACGTCTTTTCGAAGGATGCTGAAGGCAGAGTGCAGATCGTGCGCCCGCCCGTCGAGACGTATGGTGCGACGTTTGACAGAATTCTTGAACATTGTTTCGGAGTGTCGCCGCCAATCTCCCAACTCGCCCGTGACGATATTAATGAGTTAATGAAGAATGGCACCATCGAACAGTTGCGTGAAGCGATCGATACCCTTGGCTCATCTTTCGAGAAAGCCTTTCTCGCCGACAGGCTCCGTCAACTCGAAGAAGCCGGAGCATCCAACTGAATGTTAAATGTCTATCCGATTGTAGCTACTGCGGAGAACTGGGTTCATGATGCAGTTTATGCAAAGGTAAAGACGGCATTGGAGGCATTGAACGACGGCGCAGCCGCGCCGGACTGGGCTGAAGACATGCACGAAGAGCTTGCCGCTCGCGAGGCCCTGAAGACGCGCTACGATGCGTTCCTAACGGCTGCCGAGGGACTTAGCGTCAATCAGAGAACTAAAGTTCTGCGAGCATTAGAGGATCAGAACAATATCCCGGCAGTCTTCGACGGCATCGCCGCCTGCCCGAGGATCGCCGCAACTCCGACGCGGATCAGGAAGCCCACTGCGGAGTTGTTCACCGCTGCATTTGATGCCCTCAAGAGCCTGAAGGTCCGTGATAGACAGTATCAGACGATCTTCGAGAATTTGCCGGGTAAATGCTGCCCGTTCTGCGGCATCGAACCTTTTGAAGCACCGGGCCTCGCACGCGAGGACATGGACCATTACCTCCCACGTTCGCTTTACCCATTCGCAGGCGCTAATCTGCGCAACCTTGCTCCGATGGGTGGCAAGTGCAACCGCGCGTATAAGCAGGCTCTGGATATCATCTGCGATGACGCCGGAATTCGGCGTCGTTGTTTCGATCCTTACGGTGACAACTGGGCGACGGTGTCATTGATGGCGAGCCGGCCTTTCGAAGGAGAAGGCGCGGGACCTTTTCCGTTGCCTGCATGGCAGATTGATCTGTTAGGCGATGCGGATTCCGTCGCCACGTGGGACCAAGTTTTTCAAATCCGCCGACGCTATCAAGGGAAAGTAGAGGCTCATTTCCGGGAATGGATGGAGCATTTTGCAATCTGGTGTGAAGGACAGGTAGGTCTTGTCACAACACAGGAGGAAGTGACCGCTGCTTTGGAGCAATATCTGAATTTCGTTCTCCAACGCACGCACGATGACGGCGCTCATCTGAGGCGGGCGGTGTTCGAGATGTTGCGCCAACAATGTACCGATTCGGCTATTTCCGCTCGACTAACAAGTTGGCTGTCGGCGCTTGTCAGAGCACAGAGGCAGCTTGCTGCGTAAAGCGAACAAACTGACACTCACCAGACTGATGTAGTCAGCATCTGACAATCATCTCGCGTCCGATATAGATCATCCTAGCGCCTTGCAAATATGCTACTGCTACGATGTTCTGTTGCGCCGGGGAGAGGCAGAAGATGGCGGGGGTATCGCATAAGCAGCAACTGGAGGTCATCGACGGCACGCCGGAAAAGCGGCTCTTCCTGTCGATAATCAGTGACTATGATCTCCGCACCGGGCTTTGCGAACTGGTCGATAACGCTATCGACCTTTGGACAGAGAATGGCGGCAAGGGCGCACTTGATGTCCAGGTCACGCTGGATGACGCCAGGCAGATCATCCATGTCACGGACAATGCGGGCGGGGTAAAGGAAGGCCAATTACGGCTGCTAATCGCGCCAGGTGCGTCACGCAACAGGTCGTCGAAGGATATCATCGGCACATTTGGTGTCGGCGGTAAGCGTGCAGGTGTTGCGTTGGGCGAACTCGTCGAGATCCGCACCCGCTACAGGAAGGAAAAGAGTCTCCAGATCGACATCACGAAGGAATGGCTGGCGAACGAGGACTGGTCGCTCGCTGCCTATGAAATTCCGGATATCGAGCCGGGAACGACCAGCGTGACGATTTCCCAACTTCGCCAGCGCATGAGCGAGGAGGATATCGACGCCTTATACGATCATTTCTGCGCCACCTATGGCTGGTTCATCAGCCAAGGATGTTCGATCACCCTCAACGGCACGCCAGTCAGCCCGATCACCTTCGACGCATGGGCTTTCCCGCCCGACTTCGGACCGCGTCGGACAACGTTTGACGTCAGGCCGACCGTCGACAAGAAACTCAACGTCACGATAGAAGCCGGCCTGATCCTCGACCGCGATGCCGAGACCGAGAATTACGGCGTCTATTTCTATTGCAACAACCGCCTTATTGTGAAGGAGTTGAAGGTTCGGGACGTCGGCTATTATGTGTCAGGCGAAGCGGGCGTACCGCACCCCGACGCATCGCTCTGCCGCGTCATTGTCAGCATCCACGGTCCCGCCGAGGTCATGCCGTGGACCAGCAGCAAGAGCGGCATCAACTACAGCCACGAAGCCTTCCTCCAGCTTCGACCGACGCTCATTAATCTGGTGAGCTACTATTCGTCGCTGTCCCGCCGGCTCAAGAAGCAATGGGACGACGACGTATTCGCCTATCGCACCGGCGCAGTGCAAGAGGTCGAACCGGAGGACGTCGAGACAAAGCGCCGCATGGTGCTGCCGGAACTCCCCCGCACTCGGAAGCTCCCCCGCGTTCAGGAATTGAAGGAGCGCAACCGCAAGAAAATGGATGCGCAACCGTGGACGATAGGGCTAGTCGAGGCGATGGGGATGGTCGATCTGATTTCGCGCCAGAAGATCGATACACGCAACCGCATCGCGTTAATCCTGCTCGACAGCAATTTCGAGATAGCTCTGAAGGAGTTCATCGTCGCTCGGGCGGACCTGTTTCCACCCAACAAATACAAGAACAGCCATATCAGCAGCCTGTTCGAACAAGGTCGTAAGGCGGTGATCAAGGAGGTCCAAGCGCACATTTCTCTGACACCGGCTATTCTCGCCAAGATCGATCACTATTATCTGTTACGGAACTCGCTGATCCATGAGAGAGCGACCCAACAGATCACGGATACGCAAATCAGTGATTATCGCAAAGTTATCGAAAGGGTGCTGACCCTGCTGTTCGGGCTGAGATTTCCTTCGTAGGTATTTCATATGCTCAGATGGTCCTAGCGTTCGCCAACGCGCTCTGATTCGCCACTGCCTCAATCATCCCAACCGCGATGCTCATGTGTCGAACGTGGGTAGAAAATTGCGGACCACAGGGCGCGCCGTCGGTGATGGCGGAGCGCGCGGGGCTCGAACCATGCCTAGAGGAGGGCTATAGCGTAGACATAGTTCTCGTCTTCGCACGGCGCGGTGCACCGTCTCAGGCGATGATGCGAACTATGTCTACTCCATCGCCCTCTAAGGCCCTCCGTTTTGCAAAAGAGGCGGCTCAATATTCTCGAATAGCGGCTTCGCCCCCGTCAACCGGGCTATCGTTCTTGCCGGCATCGGCGGATTGGGCTAGCCTTGATGACATGGACATGTGGGACCTCTCTTGGAGGATCGTCGTCACGGTCCTGCATCCAACCGGCGGCTTGGGGGCCTTTGCGGATTGTAAGGTTCCGAACAACGAGGCCAAGAAAGCAGACTTCCGCGATGCGCTCGAATATGTGGTTTCGGTCCGATGGCATTGACCGTGTGCAACGCTGTCGTCTCCACGACCGACATCCAGAACGCAAATGCCTCCGATCAGATCGGAGGCATCTTATGGCCCCATGTTAAGGTTCTATCTGGATGGAGATTACCCCTTGGGCAGGGCCTCGCTCCCCGAACTTCACAGCCATACGGTCTGTCCGGCTTCCATCGCGGCATTGACGGCGTCGCCCAGCCGCTCGACGATGGCGTCGATGTCGGCGGCCGTCGCGATGAACGGCGGGGCGATGAGCACGTGGTCGCCGCGCCGGCCATCGATGGTGCCGCCCATCGGGTAGACCATCAATCCGTTGGCCATAGCCGCCTTCTTGATTCGCGCGTGCAGCTTCAGCGCCGGGTCGAACGGCGCCTTGGTGCTGCGGCCTGCAACGAGTTCGATGGCTTGGAACAGGCCGCGGCCGCGTATGTCGCCGACATTGTGGTGGTTGCCGAACCGCTCGTTTAGCCGGCGCGTCAGATGCGCGCCCATGGAACGGACGTTTTCGAGCAGGTTGTCGCGGCGAATCACCTCTTGAACCGCAAGTCCCGCTGCGGCAGCCATCGGATGCGCCATGTAGGTATGGCCGTGCTGGAAGAAGCCGGAGCCGTTGGCAAAAGCGTCGAAGATATTGTCCGAGAGCAGCACTGCGCCGATGGGCTGGTAGCCGCCGCCGAGACCCTTGGCGATGGTCATCAGGTCGGGCGCGACGCCTTCCTGTTCGCAGGCATGCAGCGTTCCGGTGCGGCCCATGCCGCACATCACCTCGTCAAGGATGAGGAGCACGCCATAGCGGTCGCAGATTGCGCGGATGCGCTTCAAATAGTCGGCCACCGGCGGCACCGCACCTGCGGTCGCGCCGACCACCGTCTCGGCGACGAAGGCGATGACCTCATCGGCGCCGAGTTCGACGATCTTGTCTTCCAGCGCCTGCGCGGCACGCGCGGCATAGTCGGCGACTGATTCGCCCGGCTCCTGGAAACGGTAAGCGAAGCAAGGATCGATATGGTGCGTCTCGATCAGCAGCGGCTTGAACTGGCTGCGTCGCCATTCGTTGCCCCCTGTGGCCAATGCGCCCAGCGTGTTGCCGTGATAGCTCTGGCGGCGGGCGATGATGTGGCGGCGTTGCGGCTCGCCCTTCTCGACGAAAAACTGCCGGGCCATCTTGAGGGCGGCCTCGATCGCCTCCGAGCCGCCGCTGACCAGGTAGACATGGCCGAGCCCTTCCGGCGCGTCGGCGACCAGACGGTCGGCGAGTTGCTCGGCGGCATCGGTGGTGAAGAAGCTCGAATGGGCATAGGCGATCCTGTCGAGCTGGTCGTGCAGCGCCTTGAGCACGTCCGGATGGGCATGGCCGAGGCAGGAAACAGCGGCGCCGCCGGATGCGTCGATGTAAGCTCGGCCATCGCGGTCGAAGAGTTCGATGCCCTTGCCGCCGACGGCGACCGGCAATTTTCCCTTTATGGATCGGTGCAGAAGATGGGTCATGGGATCTGACGACCTCGGACGTGGGTAGAAAGGTTCTCGAACTGGCGTTCCATGGCGCGTACCGCTTCCAGCGCGCGCTCGCCCGCGGATGCGGCCAGCATGGCGGCAAGCGCCTCGGCGACCGCGAAGGCCGGCGCCATGGTGTGAAAGAAGGACGGGCTTTCCGTGGGAACGATGACGGACGCGCGCGCCCTCGCGACCAGCGGCGAAACCACACTGTCGGTGATCGCGACGATGTCGAGCCCCATGTCCAGCGCATAATCCGCCAGTTCCACCGCCGCGCGCGTATAGGGTTTCACGCTGACGGCCAGCAAGGCATCCCCCTTCTTCGCTTCCCGCAGCGCATCCGAACCGGTGCCGCCGGGGCCGTCGAGCAACAGGACAGAGCCGCCAGCCAAGCCGTAGACATAGGCAAAATGGCAAGCAACTGGATAGCTCGAACGATAGCCGAGCACATAGATGCGCCCGGCGCCGGCAAGCGCCGTGGCGGCGGCGGTCACCGCGTCGAGCGCATCGGGCCGGCAAAGCGCCGCCATATGCCGTTCCAGCGTCTCGGCGAGATCGACGGCGAGCGCCCCGTCGCCACCCTGCCTGCGGCGCGCGACAAGCGCCTCCGCCTTCCCGGAGAATTCCGTCTCACCGCGCCTCAGCCCCTCGGCATAGAGATCGCGCAGGTCGTCGTAGCCGTCGAAGCCCATGCGCTGCGCCAGCCGCGTCATCGAGGCCGGCAGCACGCCCGCCCGTTTTGCCTGCTCGCGCATGGAAAGCAGCGCTACGTCTCGCGGATTGTCGAGCACCCATTGCGCCGCCGCGCGCAACTGGCGCGGCATCGTCCCGAAACTTTCTAGCAAGCGCGAACGGAAGGCGGTTTCCAACATGCGAGGGAACTTACGCCCGCGCTTTTCGTGATGCAATGAATATTTCAATTCCAGAAAAATGAGTGTAGTGTTTCATCAAAACCAATCAAAGCAGGGAGAACACTCGCATGAAACATAGGATCGAATGCTGGCTGGGCGCTGTCGCGCTCACCTTCGCGACGCTGCCCTTCGCGGCCGCGCCGGCGCAGGCGGAAGACCCGATCGCGCTCGGCTGGGTCGGTCCGTTGTCGCCGCCCGGCAACTATTCCGGCGGGCAGGAGATGCAATGGGCCGTGCAGCTTGGCGTCGACGAGGTCAACAAGGCCGGCGGCGTGCTCGGACGCCAGGTGAACGTCACCTACGAGGACACCAAGGGCCAGCCGGCGGACGGCAGCGCCGGAGCCGTCAGGCTCATCACCAAAGACAATGTCGCCGCCATCTTCGGCGAGTTCCACTCTTCCGTGGCTCTGGCCGAGATCGAGGAAGCGCATAAATACGGCGTTGCCTGGGTTGGCACCGACGTCTGGGCCGACGACATCACCGCCAAGCAGTATCCGGAGGTCTACCGTCTCGCTCCGGCCAACTCGCTCGTCTATGTCAAGGCCGCGGACTGGTCGGCCGAGCACTTCAAGAACATCGCCATCATCGCGGAGAACACCGATTTCGGCCAGGGCGGCGCCAAGGTCATCGCCGATGAGCTGGAAGCCAAGAAGGTTCCCCATTCGCTGGTGACTATCGACCTCAACCAGCAGGACTTCACGCCTGCGCTTCTCAGGCTGATGAACCAGGATCCGAAGCCGGATGCCATCCAGATGGTGATCGCCGGCCAGGCGCAGTACCAGCTCGTCAAGCAGGCCTGCCAGCTCGGTTTCGCGCCGACCGCAGCGACGAAGCTGATCGGCTCGTCGGGTCTGCTGCAGAAGGAGGTTTGGGAAGTCGACGGCGAATGCGCCAAGAACCTTTTGATCGTCAACGTCGCGCAGCCGACGTCGCAATGGAACCAGAAGGCCAAGGACTTCGCCAAGGCGTTCAAGGAGCGTTACAACCGCGACCCCACAGGCGTGGCGATGGAGGCCTATGACACGTTCGGCGTCGTCGTCGAGGCGATCAAGAAGGCCGGCTCCGCTGACCGCGCCGCGATCGTCAAGGCGCTGGAGGAAATCAAATACGAAGGCACCAACGCCACTTACAGCTTTCCCACCACCAAGGAACCTGCCTGGGCCTATCACCAGTTCGTCGACGTCCCCTTCACCATCATCCAGTACACCGAGATGAACCAGACGCCCGGCGATGCTGCGGTCGTCTATCCGGAAAAGTGGGCAACGACCGACAAGATCCTGCCCTGACATCGTCGCCGCCGGCAGCCTTCGGGCTTCGTCCCCGAGGCTGCCGTCGCTTCTGCACCCATCCCGCGAAACAGGCGATCCGCGCTCATGAGCTATTTTCTGCTGCTAGCCGTCAATGGCCTCGTCATCGGCCTCATCTACGCCCTGACCGCCGCCGGCCTGACGCTGGTGTTCTCGGTTCTCAAGGTGGTCAATTTCGGCCATGGCTCGCTTTACATGCTGGGCGGTTACGCCTCCTACTACATCATCACCGCCCTGCACGCGCCGCCGCTGGTCGGCGTCGCCGGCGCCATGGTTGCGCTGTTCGTGTTCGGCGTCGTCTTTGAACGGCTGGTGATCGCGCCGATGTACACCGACAAGGTCGAGCGCAAGGACGAATACGCCATCATCGTCACCTTCGGCCTGACCATCCTTCTGACGAATCTCGGCCTCGTCGTCTTCGGCCCCTTCGCCAAATCGCCGCCGCCCTTCATGAGCGGCGTACTGATCCTCGGCCCGCTGATCCTGCCCTACGACCGGTTGATCGCTGCGGTGATCGCGGTGGTGCTGCTGGTCGGGCTCACCCTCTTCCTCAAGCGCACGTCGCTCGGCCAGGCCCTCGACGCGGTCAGTCAGAGCCGGGAATCGGCCGCCGTCATCGGCATCGACCCGCGCCGCATGTATACCGTCGCCTTCGGCCTCGGCTCGGCGCTGGCCGGAGGCGCCGGCGCCCTGATCGCGCCGATCTTCGCGTTATCGCCGTCGATGGGCGACCTGCCGGCGGTGCAG
>MKVZ01000004.1:370611-639756 GCA_001898995.1 Rhizobiales bacterium 63-22
GCAGCATCGCCGGCGGCATCCTGCTCGGCCTCGTCCAAGGGCTCGGCGTCGGCTACCTGCCCGACCCCAACCGCGCGCTCGCCTACACGCAGGCCTTCGGCGCGCTTCTTCTGGTGGTGACGCTGCTGGTCAAGCCGACCGGCCTGTTCGGCCGCTCGCATCTGCGCTTGGAATAGAGGTGCCCGCCATGACCCGTTCCTCGTTTTTTTCACGCGCGACCCAAGCGATCCTGCTGGTGATTGCGGTCCTGCTACCGCTCACCGGGATCGGCCCGTACTGGACGCATGTCGGCGCGATCGCCTGGTACTACGCGCTGCTCGCGGCAAGCTGGGCGCTGCTCGCGGGCTACGCCGGCCAGTTCTCCTTCGCGCATGTCGCCTTCGCGGCACTCGGCGGCTACACATCCGCGCTGTGCGTCGCGCGCTTCGGCCTGCCGCTACCGGTCGCCATGCTCACGGGGGTGCTGCTCGCCGTCGTCACCGGCGCACTGATCGGCGCGTTGGTGCTCAGGCTCTCCGGTCCCTACCTCGCCCTTTTCACGCTCGCCATCTCCGAGATCTTCCGCATGGTTCTGATCGCCGAGGAGGATTTCACGCGCGGCATGCTCGGCCTGCCGGTGCCGAGCCTGTTTCCGGGCAGTTCCGACCTTCCCTACTACTATCTCGGCCTCGGCCTCGTCGTGCTGGCGCTCCTCGGCATGAACTGGCTGCTCGCGACCCGCGTCGGCCTTTTCCTGCGCGCCATCCGCGAGGACGAAGGTGCTGCGCGAGCGAGCGGCGTCGACACCACCCGCTACAAGATCCTCGTCTTCGTCGTGACCAGCGTCATCGCGGCGATTGCCGGCATCTATTACGGCCATCTCATCGGCATATTGACGCCGAACATGACGATCCTGCCGGAGATGGGCCTGGTCATCGCCATGGCGGTGATCGGAGGCATCGAAAGCCTTCCGGGCGCAGTCATCGGGGCCGTCGTCGTCTACCTGCTGTCGGAATCGCTGCGCTCCTACGGCGAATGGCGCTTCGTTCTGATGGGGCTGGCGCTGATCCTGGTGCAGCGCTTCGCCCAGAACGGCCTTTTCCCCATCATCGAACAGTGGAGCCGGCCGCGCCGGGCCGTTCCAGGCGCCGCGAAGACGGCTTCCGTCAAGGAGGAGCGCCATGCCGGCTGACGACAGTACACCCTTCTTCTCCGTCGACGGACTCGCCAAGCATTTCGGCGGCATCCATGCCGTCGAGGACCTGTCCTTCACCCTTTCGCACGGCGAGATCGTCGGGCTGATCGGCCCCAACGGCTCAGGCAAGACCACGACCATCAACATGGTGACCGGCGCGCTCAAGCCGGACGCCGGGGCGATCGTCGTCGACGGCACCGACATGGCGCGCGCGGCGGCCCACCTCTACGCCCGGCGCGGCGTGGCGCGCACCTTTCAGGTGCCGCGCCTGTTCCGGCGCATGACGGTGTTGGAAAACCTCATGGTGCCGGCGCTTTCCGACGCGGCGGCACGCCAGGCGGCATCGGAAGCGCGGGCGCGCGAGGTGCTCGCCTTCCTCCGGCTCGATCATCTGACCGATGATTATGCGCGCTCCCTTTCAGGCGGCCAGCAGAAGCTTCTGGAACTCGGCCGCGCGCTGATGCTGAAGCCGCGGCTGCTGCTGCTCGACGAGCCTTTCGCGGGCGTTCACCCGCGCCTGCTAGAGCAGATCGCCGAGCATATCCGCAGCCTCAACCGCGACGGCCACACCATTGTGCTGGTCGATCACAACCTGGAAGCGGTGCAATCCGTGGTCACCCGCGTGCTGGTGATGGCGCGCGGCCGCAAGATCGCCGACGGGCCGGCTGCCGAGGTGCTGCGCGACCCTGAGGTCGTGCGTGCCTACACCGGAACGCGAGTTCAGTGAGGGATACGATGGCCGAAACCGCTTCCACGCAGCAAGAAGGACACTGGGCAGGTGCGGCGCCGCTGCTGTCCTGCGAGCATCTCGTCGCCGGCTACACGCGCGACATCGACATATTGCGCGACCTGTCGGCCAAGGCCTGGGCCGGGCGCATATCCTGCGTGGTCGGCCCGAACGGCACGGGCAAGTCGACGCTTCTCAAGGCGCTGTTCGGCTTCCTCGGGCCGAGCGGCGGCCATGTCACGCTGGACGGCAAGGACATCACCGGCCAGCCGCCCTTCCGCATGCTCGCCGCCGGGCTCGCCTACCTGCCGCAGCGGCCGAGTCTGTTCCCGCATCTGACAGTGGAATCCAACCTCAAGCTGGGTCTGTGGCACGCGAGACCGAAGAAGGCCTTGCTCGCCGAGAAGCTTGAAGCCGCCTACCAGCGCTTTCCGATCATCCGGGAGAAGCGCGCCCAGCCGGCCGGCCAGCTCTCCGGCGGCCAGCAGCGGCAGGTCGAGATCGCCCGCAGCCTGATGACCGACCCGTCCGTCTACCTGATCGACGAGCCCACCGCCGGCGTCGACCCGCAGACCAGCGGGTTGATCTACGAGATCGTGCGCGACCTGGCGCGCGACCTCGGCAAGGGAGTGCTGTTGGTCGACCAGGACATCCGCGCCGCGCTCGCCATCACCGACTATGTCTATGTGGTCAAGAACGGCGCGGTCTTCTCCGAAGGCGCGCGCGAGGATTTCGGCAGCGACACCGACGCATTGGTCGCGCGTTGGCTCTACGCCAGTGGTGAGTGAATGCGGCGGACCCGGTTCACGGCTCGGCGTAGCCGTCTGGCGGGTCGAACAGCGAGCCGTCGCGTTTGACCTCGAGCGCGCGGCCGATGCGAAGGGCGAGCGGATCATGGAAGCGCCGCACGACGATCTGCAGGCCGGACGGCAGACTCTCGACCAGGCCCGCCGGCACGCTGAGCGCAGCCATGTCCATCAGGTTGACCAGCCGGCTGAAGGTGCCGAGCGTCGTCTTGGCCTCGTCGAGGCCGGCGAGCGTCGGCGCGGTAATCGGCGAGGTCGGCGTCAGGAAAGCGTCCGCGCCTTCCATGTAGCGCATGAATTCGACCTGGCGGACGCGGCGCAAGTCGATCAGTTCCTGATAGCGCGCGCCGTCGATCGCCTTGCCCTTGAGGACGCGGGCGCGGATCGCCGGATCGACCACGCTGCCTTCCATCTCGACGTGGCGGCCGACATGGTGCCAGGCCTCCGCCGCCAGTATGTCGCCGGCATGGGCCATGTAGGCCTCCGGCGGCATCGGCATCGGCCTTTCCTCGATCGAGGCGCCGAGCGCTTCGAGATCGGCGAGCGCGGCGCGGAAGCGCGCCAGCACACCGGCCGTCACCGAGGCGAGATCGGCTGCGGCGGGAACGCGCAGGCGCATGCCGGCCACGCCTGCGTCAAGCCCTTCGAGCGGCCGGGTCGGCGCGAGGCCGTAGGTGGCGGGATCGGCGGCGTCTTCCCCTTCGATCACCGCGAGCACCAGCGCGGCGTCCTCGACAGAGCGCGTCAGCGGGCCGATGCTGTCGAACGTCGTGGCGAGCGGCAGCAGGCCACCCCTTCCGACGAGGCCGGCCGTCGTTTTCAAGCCTACCACGCCGCACATGCCGGACGGATTGCGTATGGAGCCGGTAGTGTCGGTGCCGAGCGCCATCGGCACGAGGCCGGCGGCGACCGCGACGCCGGAGCCGCTGGAAGAGCCGCCCGGCGCGCGCGGCAAGGCGCGGTCATATGGGTTGAGCGGTGTGCCGGCCACCGGGTTGGTACCCCAGCTGCCGAAGGCGAATTCAACCGTCTGCACCTTGCCGAGCAGGATCATGCCGGCGTCCGCCAGGCGCCGCAGCACGGTGGCCGTGGCGGCGGCGGGCCTGCCGGTGAGCGCTCTGGAGCCGGCCATGGTCGGATAGCCCTCGACGTCGAGCAGGTCCTTCGCCGCGAAGGGAATGCCGTCGAGCGGGCCGAGAACGGCGCCGCGGCTGCGGCGATCGTCGGCAGCCGCGGCGGCGGCGAGTGCTGCATCGGCGAAAATCTCCACGAAGGCGTGCAGCCGCCCGTTATGCGTTGCCGCCCGGTCCAGCGCGCGCGCCACGATGTCGGTCGAGGTCGTTGCGCCCTCGCGCAAGGCCGAGGCAAGCTCGCTCGCAGTGGCGAAAGGCGACGGTTTCTCGGTGGTGTCGGTCATAGTGATTCCAGCCGCTGTGCCGCAAACTATATATCGAACCGGCCGGGAGAACAAAGACCGAGGTGAACATGACCGTTGATCCATTGCTCATCATGGTGGCGCCGAACGGCGCCCGCCGCAACAAAAGCGACCACCCTGCCTTGCCGATGACCGCGTGCGAGCTTGCGGAGACGGCAGCGGCGTGCCTGGCCCAAGGAGCGGCCGCGATGCACGTCCATGTGCGCGATGAAGGCGGAGCCCATGTGCTCGACGCCGATCTGTATGTCCGGGCCCTTGATGCGATCCGCGAGCGCACGAATGGCGCAATGCTCGTCCAGGTGACGACGGAAGCGGTCGGCCGATATTCGCCGCCGGAGCAGATGCAGCTGGTTCGGACGCTCCGGCCTGCGGCGGTTTCGATCGCCCTGCGCGAAATTCTCGGCGCGGGGCAAGCGGAGGCCTCCGCCTTCTTCGCCTGGGCGGCTGGGCAAGGCATCGCCGTCCAGCACATCCTTTATGACGAGACCGATCTCGACACGTTCGCGCAACTCCATCGCCGGGGAGGTTTCGGGGATATTCGCAAGCCGCAGCTGCTTTTCGTGCTCGGCCGCTATGCGCGCGACCAGGAAAGCCGGCCGGAGGACCTCGATGTTTTTCTCGCCGGCCTGAAGCGCCACCGGCTCGACGCCGAAGCTGTCTGGTCGGTCTGCGCCTTCGGCCGCGGCGAAACCGTCGCCTTGGCGGC
Source organism: Rhizobiales bacterium 63-22 (assembly GCA_001898995.1). Lineage (GTDB taxonomy): Bacteria > Pseudomonadota > Alphaproteobacteria > Rhizobiales > Rhizobiaceae > Brucella. The sequence continues at coordinate 375,460 of MKVZ01000004.1, forward strand.
GGCCATCGCGCATGGCGGCCACGTCCGCGTGGGGTTCGAGAACTCGCTGTGGAACGCCGATGGGGCCACGGCGCGCGACAATGCCGAGCGGGTGGCGGCTATTGCCGATATTGCGGCGGCGGCGGGGCGGCCGCTTGCATCGGCCGAGCAAGGCAGGGTCATCCTCGGATTTGCCTAAACCGGCAAAACTTGGAATGGCGCATCATCCATCGCTGCCGATATCGCGCTCGCGCCGCCAGGCGAACACCTGCTGTGGCCCGAGACCGCATGGCGAAGCTAAGTACATACGGAACTCTAAATAGCGGTCGTTCAAAGCCCCATACACCACGCCTAAGTAAGGTCAAAATCGACCAATACCAATCGACTGGAAGCGATTCGAACTTTTTCACCGCCAAACGCCGCCGGTTCTACGCTTTTCCGTCCGTTGGTTATTCCCGCGATTTTGCGCAGGCGTAGATTCGGCGATGATCGGCGACTGTAGAGGGTAATCGGCGGAGAAATGGTGCGCCATTTTATCCAGATATCTCCGATACTAACTTGTTCCGTGGCACGTCATCATCAAAGAGACCGCGAGCATGTCTGAAGTTCGCCGTATCGGTGGCTGCGGATTCCCCGGAAGCATTGTGTATGCCTTCATCGACAAGCATGGCCGAGTCAACCCGCGCGCATTCGAGCACCATGAAAAAATCATTGTTTTTGAAGAGCTTACGCCGATTCACCGGATAGGCTGGTGCTGCGAGAGAGGATTGAACTCTCGACCTCTCCCTTACCAAGGGAGTGCTCTACCACTGAGCTACCGCAGCATTCTCCTGAGCGCGGCGGACTTCTGCCACATCATTGCGTAAATCGCAAGCAAGCAATTGCATTTCTTTTTAGATAATGTGGAAATCGGCGGCGAAGGCGCCACAGCGGCCGGCACAGGTCGTTTTCCGGTGCTTTTTGAAAGCATACGGGCCGCCGACATGCGAAAACACGAGCGAAACCATGAGCGAGAAAACGAGCGGAACCACAACGGGTAAGGACAAGGGCGGCAACGGACAAAATCAGTCGGATCGCCGCAAGGAACGGCTCGCCGCGCAGCTTCGCGCCAATCTCCAGCGGCGCAAGCAACAGTCGCGCTCGCGCCGCGCCGGCGAGGCCGACCAGCGCAGTGACGGTATTGATACAGCCGGCGCTGAAAAGGAGTAAGCGCAAAAGCATTTCCAGCAAAAGTGCGAAGCGGTTTTGCGTCCGGAAATGCGTAAAAACAAAGACCTGAAGCGCGAAAAGCGATCGGCAAGATCGCGACGCGCTTAAGGGCAGCGTGAAAGCCTTCCTTGAAGATGGAGGGCGGCTGCTGTAAAAGCACCCATTCTCAGGCGGCCGCGACCGCCATTTGGCAGTGATTCGCGCGAACGCGATGCGCTTCATGAATGCGCAAGACAGACTGACAGAACGGCACGTTCCGGCCCAGAAGGTGAAACAGCATGGATCGCATCAAAATCGTCGGCGGCAGCAAACTCAACGGCACCATTCCGATCTCGGGCGCGAAGAACGCAGCGCTGCCCCTGATGATCGCCTCCCTTCTCACCGACGATACGCTGACGCTGGAAAACGTGCCGCATCTGGCCGATGTGGAGCAACTCATCCGTATCCTGGGCAATCACGGCGTCGATTATTCGGTCAACGGCCGCCGCGAGCACCAGAACGGGGCCTATTCACGCACCATCCATTTTACCGCGCGCACCATCGTCGATACGACCGCGCCCTATGAACTGGTCTCCAAGATGCGCGCCAGCTTCTGGGTCATAGCGCCGCTTCTGGCCCGCATGGGCGAGGCGAACGTCTCGCTGCCCGGCGGCTGCGCCATCGGTACGCGCCCGGTCGATCTGCTGCTGGAGGCGCTTTTGGCGCTCGGCGCCAAGATCGACATCGAGAACGGCTATGCGAAGGCCACCGCGAAGAACGGCCTTGTCGGCGCGCGCTATCGCTTCCCCAAGGTTTCGGTCGGCGCCACCCATGTCATGATGATGGCGGCGACGCTGGCCAGAGGCGAGACGGTGATCGAGAACGCCGCGCGCGAACCGGAAGTGGTCAACCTCGCCGAATGCCTCAACGCCATGGGCGCGAAGGTCAGCGGCGCGGGCACCGGCACCATCCATGTGCAGGGCGTCACCAGCCTTGCGGGCGCGCGGGTGCGCGTCATTCCCGACCGCATCGAGGCCGGCACCTATGCCATGGCCGTCGCCATGGCCGGCGGCGACGTGCTGCTGGAAGGCGCGCAGGAAAGCCAGCTCACCGCCGCCCTCGACGTGCTGCGGCAGGCAGGCGCGGAAATCACCGAAACGAACAGCGGCCTGCGCGTGGTGCGCAACGGCCACGGCATCCATCCCGTCGACGTCACCACCGATCCCTTTCCCGGCTTCCCGACCGACCTTCAGGCGCAGTTCATGGGCCTGATGACCAAGGCCAAGGGCACGTCGCGCATCACCGAGACCATCTTCGAAAACCGCTTCATGCACGTGCAGGAACTGGCCCGCCTCGGCGCGAAAATCTCACTCTCCGGCCAGACCGCGACCGTCGAGGGCGTGGAACGGCTCAACGGCGCTCAGGTCATGGCGACCGATCTGCGCGCTTCCGTCTCGCTGGTCATCGCGGGTCTTGCGGCGGAAGGCGAGACCGTCGTCAACCGCGTCTATCACCTCGATCGCGGCTTCGAGCGGCTGGAGGAAAAGCTCTCGCGCTGCGGCGCGAATGTCGAGCGCGTCAGCGGGTGAGCCGCACAGGGTCTGCGGCGAAAACCGGCTGTCCCGACATCGCAGGAAACATCGTTCGACAGGCCTGAAAAGCCTGTCGATTTTTTTCCCCCGACATGCCAAGTTGCAGATCATACCGACCGGCGGGGATGCTCCGGCCGTTCCATGAACATGCTAGAGCGGTTCCTGTTCGAACGGAATCGTTGGAACCGCTCTATCTCTTTGTTATTACGCATTATCCTACGCAAAACCGCTTCGCACTTTTGCTGGAAATGCTTAGAAACTGGTGCCTGAATATGGATATGCTGAAGCTGGTGGCGCTGGATACGGAGGATTTGCAGGTCATTTCCGCCCATCTTCAGGATTCCGTCCTCAAGATATCCGACCTTCACTATCATGCGAGGGAAAAGCGTTTCGTGCTGACGGCGAACCGTTTCGTCTGGGAGACGGCGCGGCCGCGCTTCCTGCGCAAGCCGAGCTATGAGCGGCGGCGCGCGGCGCTGCATTTCAACCGCGTCACCGCTGTCAGGACGGCGGGCATCGATCCGGTGAAGCGCGACGACGTGCTCTCGCTGCTCGCCATCCGCTTCCTTGCCGGCGAAGCGCCCGGCGGCACAATCGAACTGACATTTTCGGCAAATGCCGCTATCCGTCTCGACGTGGAGTGCATCGAGGCGCAACTGACCGATCTGGGCGCCGCGTGGGAGACGGAATCCCTGCCGCGCCATGAACCGTGAACCATGCGCCGTGACGGCGGCGATTGAAATATGTGAAGGAACAGACGCGTGGCGACGACGCTGAGACAGACCGACCCTGATTTCGAGCGCAGGTTTTCCGCCTTCCTCGCCGGCAAGCGCGAGGTTTCGGCGGATGTGGACCGCGCGGCGCGCGAGATCGTGGAGCGCGTGCGGCGCGAGGGCGACGCGGCGCTGATCGATTATTCGCGCCGCTTCGACCGCATCGATCTGGAAAAGACCGGCATCGCCGTCACGGAAGCGGAGATCGAGGCCGCTTTCGCCGCCGCGCCCGCCTCCACCGTCGAGGCCCTGAAGCTGGCGCATGAGCGCATCGAGAAGCACCATGCGCGGCAATTGCCGAAGGACGACCGCTATACGGATGCACTCGGCGTCGAGCTCGGCTCGCGCTGGACGGCCATCGAGGCGGTCGGGCTCTACGTGCCGGGCGGCACGGCGAGCTATCCGAGTTCGGTGCTGATGAATGCCGTGCCGGCCAAGGTTGCGGGCGTGGAGCGCATCGTCATGGTGGTGCCCTCCCCCGACGGCGTGCTCAACCCGCTGGTGCTGGTCGCCGCCCGCCTTGCAGGCGTATCGGAAATCTATCGCGTCGGGGGCGCGCAGGCCGTGGCGGCGCTCGCCTACGGCACCGAGACCATCCGGCCGGTGGCCAAGATCACCGGCCCCGGCAATGCCTACGTGGCGGCGGCCAAGCGCATCGTCTTCGGCACGGTCGGCATCGACATGATCGCCGGCCCGTCCGAGGTGCTGGTGATCGCCGACCGCGACAACAATCCCGACTGGATTGCCGCCGACCTTTTGGCGCAGGCCGAGCACGATACGGCGGCGCAGTCGATCCTGATGACCGACGACGCGGCCTTCGCCAGATCGGTGGAGGAAGCGTTGGAGCGTCAGCTTCGTACCCTGCCGCGCACCGAAACCGCATCGGCAAGCTGGCGCGATTTCGGCGCAGTGATCCTGATCGAGGATTTCGAGGCGGCGATCCCGCTCGCCAACCGCATCGCCGCCGAACATCTGGAGATCGCGGTCGCGGACGCGGAGGCGCTGCTGCCGAAAATCCGCAATGCCGGCTCGATCTTCATCGGCGGCTATACGCCGGAAGTGATCGGCGACTATGTCGGCGGCTGCAACCACGTCCTGCCGACGGCGCGCTCCGCCCGCTTCTCGTCCGGCCTGTCGGTGCTCGACTACATGAAGCGGACCTCGCTTCTGAAGCTCGGCGCCGAACAATTGCGTGTGCTTGGCCCGGCTGCGATCGAGATCGCGCGCGCCGAGGGTCTCGACGCACACGCGCAATCCGTCGCCATCCGGCTCAATTTATGAGGGACCATGACCGCAGGCGTTCCCAATGCCCGTCTTGTCGATGTCGAACTCGATGAATCCATCGGGCGCTCGACACCGGATGTCGAGCACGAGCGCGCGGTGGCGATCTTCGATCTGATCGAGGAGAATTCCTTTCACCCCATCGGCGACGAGCAGGGCGGCCCCTACCGGCTGAAACTGTCGCTGATGGAATCGCGGCTGATCTTCTCCATCGCGCGCGAGAGCGGCGGCGAAGTGGCCACGCATATATTGTCGCTCACGCCCCTGCGCCGCGTCATCCGCGATTATTTCATGATCTGCGAAAGCTATTATCAGGCGATCCGCTCGGCCACGCCCAGCAAGATCGAGGCGATCGACATGGGCCGTCGCGGGCTGCACAACGAGGGTTCGCAGACCCTGCAAACGCGGCTGAAAGGCAAGATCGAGGTGGATTTCAATACGGCGCGGCGTCTTTTCACGCTCGTCTGCGTGCTGCACTGGCGAGGCTGACGGATGGCCGCGACCGACACCGAAGCCCAATCCGACGCCGTAGAGACAGAAGTCGTGCAGGCGGAAACCGCGCCGAAAGACCGGCTGCCCGGCTCGCTGCTTTTCGTCTGCGGCAAGAACGCGATCCGCTCGCCCATGGCCGAGATTCTGGCGCGCAAGCTGTTGCCGCACAATATCTATATCGCGTCGGCGGGCGTGAAGCGCGGCGAGCGCGATCCCTTCGTGGATGCGGTGCTGGCGGAGGAAGGGCTTTCGCTTGACGACCGCCAGCCGCGCGGCATAGAGGAACTGGCCGACGGTTATTTCGACCTCATCGTGACGCTGACGCCGCTTGCCCATCACACCGTGCTGGAGCGTATGCGCGGCTTTTCAGTGGACGTGGAATACTGGCCGACGCCCGACCCGGCGCTGGTCGTCGGGCGCCGCGACCAGATCATGACCGCCTATCGCGACGTGCGCGACCGGCTGAAAGAGCGGATCACGCAGCGTTTCCGGCTGTGAACGGGTCGGTGGAATTCCGTTGTTCACAAATGCAGCCTGATCGTATAGGTTCCGCGCAAAATTCAGACCTATAGTCCTTTGCGGACGATATTCATCGAGAAAGAACAGGTATCGCATGGCGAAAGAAGAAGTCCTCGAATTTCCGGGCGTGGTCACGGAACTGCTGCCCAACGCAATGTTCCGCGTGAAGCTCGAAAACGAACATGAGATCATCGCACACACGGCCGGGCGCATGCGCAAGAACCGCATCCGCGTGCTGGCAGGCGACAAGGTTCTGGTCGAGATGACGCCTTACGACCTCACCAAGGGCCGCATCACCTACCGCTTCAAGTAAGGCCGGGTATATCAGCTTGGCGACCGAAACCACACATAGTCTGGTTCTGGCTTCCGGCTCTCCGCGCAGGATCGAACTGCTGCGGCAGGCCGGCATCGCGCCGGATCGCGTGCAGCCGGCGGATGTGGACGAAACGCCGCAGCGCTCGGAACATCCGCGCTCGCTGGCGCGGCGTCTGTCGCGGGAGAAGGCGCTGGCCGCGCTGGAACGGATGAAGGGCGAGGAAAGCCCCGGCAAGCCGCCCGTGCCCATCCTTGTACTCGCCGCCGACACGGTGGTCGCGGTCGGGCGGCGCATCCTGCCCAAGACCGAAAGCGCCGACGAAGCACGCGAATGCCTGCGCCTCCTGTCGGGCCGGTCGCACAAGGTGTTCACCGGCGTCTGCCTCGTGCTGCCCAACGGCAATCTGCGCCAGACGCTGGTGGAAACGCGCCTGCGCTTCGAGCGCCTGTCGCGGCGGCAGATCGACGCCTATCTCTCTTCCGGCGAGTGGCGCGGCAAGGCCGGCGGTTATGCCATACAGGGCCTCGCCGGCAGTTTCGTCGTCAAGCTGGTCGGCTCCTACACCAATGTGGTCGGGCTGCCCTTGCAGGAAACGGTGAGCCTGCTGGCGGATGCCGGCTATCCCGTGCACGCCAACTGGGGAAGCGGCAAGGTCTGACATAACGATGAGCGGCAAGAAGGACATATCGGCGGCAACCGGCGCGCGCGTGACACCGCTGCGCCCGACGCGGCCCTGCCCCGAATGCGGCAAGCCCTCGACGCGCGAGAACTATCCCTTCTGCTCGCCGCGCTGCAAGAGCATCGACCTCAACCGATGGCTCTCGGGCAGCTATGTCATCCCCGGAAAACCGCTCGGCGAGGACGAGGAAAACGGCGAATAGACGGTGCTTTTTCAAGTGGAATCAACCTGTTGGCGGAGCAGGCGGAAAAGCGCGCAAAAAATACGATACGGTGCTGGACAGCGCGTAATTTAATGCTATAACCCACCCACTTCCGGCGGCGAAGACCCGCCGGTGCGGCGCGAGCCGCGGGATGCCCGGATAGCTCAGTTGGTAGAGCAGCGGATTGAAAATCCGCGTGTCGGTGGTTCGAATCCGCCTCCGGGCACCATCCGATCTTCCCTCACGACAGTTTCAGAAAACCGGCACGCCTGTCCGTGGCTCTCAAGCTTGCATCTTTAGAAGTAGGCGGATAGAGCTAGCCCAATTTCGATTTTCGAGGGGCATCCCGTGGCATTCATCACCAGATTATCCGCTTTCGTCGGCCGGACCTTCGCGGTCTGGGTCATCCTCTTCGCCGTGCTGGGCTTTTTCTTTCCCGACGTCTTCAAGCATCTGACGCCCTTCATCGCCCTGCTGCTCGGCATCATCATGTTCGGCATGGGCCTGACGCTTTCGCTCGACGATTTCCGCGCATTGATAAAGCGCCCGTTCGAGGTCGCCATCGGCGTCATCGCGCATTTCTTCATCATGCCCGTGCTCGCCGTCATCCTGACCCGTGTCATCCCCATGTCGCCGGAAGTGGCGGCGGGCGTCATCCTCGTCGGCTGCTGCCCCGGAGGCACCTCCAGCAACGTCATGACCTATCTCGCCAAGGGCGACGTGGCGCTCAGCGTGGCCTGCACCAGCGTGACGACGCTGGCCGCCCCCATCGTGACGCCGTTCCTCGTCTGGCTCCTCGCCAGCCAGTATCTTCCCGTCGATCCGTTCGCAATGTTCGTCAGCATCCTTCAGGTGATCCTGCTGCCGCTGGTGCTCGGCTTCATCGTCCAGAAACTGATGCCCGGCGTGGTGAAAGCCTCCATGCCGCTCCTGCCGATCGTCAGCGTGATCGGCATCGTGCTGATCGTCGCGGCGGTCGTGGGCGCGAGCAAGGGCGCGATCGCCAGTTCCGGCCTGCTGATCTTCCTGATCGTCGTGCTGCATAACGGTTTCGGCTATCTGTTCGGCTATTTCACCGCCAAGCTGTTCGGCCTGAACCTGCCCAAGCGCAAGGCGCTGGCCATCGAGGTGGGGATGCAGAACAGCGGGCTGGGCGCGGCACTCGCCACCGCCTATTTCTCGCCCGTCGCCGCCGTGCCGAGCGCAATCTTCAGTGTCTGGCACAACATATCGGGCGCGACCATCGCCAATTATTTCTCCGCCCGGACGGAAGAAGAAACGACCGAGACTACCCCGCTGAAGGCAGGATAGACGGTACACATTCCGCGCCCACGCGGCGCGGACCGTCCATATATAAGAGGATATTCATGCTCTGGACCCTGTTCGGCATTCTTTCCGGCGCCTGCATCGCCATTCAGGCGCCGATCAATGCTGCCCTGTCGCGCGGGCTTGGCTCACCCGTCACGGCGGCGGCCATTTCCTTCCTTGCGGGTGCGATCATCCTTGCCATTGTCGCCACCGCCACCGCAAAACTGACGGGCGCAACACCCGCTTTCAGCGTGCCGCCGCTCTGGCTCTATGCGGCCGGCGGCTTTCTCGGCTGCTTCTACGTGACCACTTCGATCCTGCTCACGCCGCGCATCGGGGCGGCGGCGGTGATGGGGCTGGCCGTGGCGGGGCAATTGACGGCCGGCCTGCTCGCCGACCGCTTCGGCTTCATGGGCGTCGCCGTGCGCGAGATCACAGCAGGGCGCATCGCCGGCGCGGCGCTGCTTCTCACCGGCGCGCTGATGATCCGTTTCCTTTAGAGCGGTTCCCGTTTTCACGGAACCGTTCTATCTCTTTGTTTTTACGCATTATCCTGACGCATCGGAGCAGGTTCAGACATCAGTCCGGTGGACTGATGTCCCTGCGGAGGCGCTTCGCACTTTTGCTGGAAATGCTCCAATGAAAACGCCGCCCTCCGGGCGGCGCCGAAAAGTCAGATTTCGCGGCTGGCCGCTTCCAGAAGCGTCCAGACGTGATCGGCGAAGGAGTTCCACACCTCGATCCGGTAGCGGTCGGCGGCTTCCTTCAAGAGGATGATCTGCACGCGGTCGAAGATGGTGCGCGCGGCTCCCGGGGCCGGCATGGAGGCGAGGTCCAGCGGCGAGGCGGCGTTGAGCAGCCATTCCGCCTTCGGGCCCTCGATCACGATGCCCAGTTCGCGGTGGCTGACCTCGACCAGACTGTGCGGATCGGTCTCGTAGAGCTTGGCGAAAGCCTCGACCACGGCGGGGGCCTTGGCCTCGCCGGTGCGGATGAACCATTCGTCCGGCCCGATGCAGGCGGCCGAGACGTCGCCCGTCTCGATAAGGCCGCCGATCTTGGGCGGCAGGGCAGCGCCGAGCGCCTTTTCGGCCAGGGCCAGCTTTTCCGGGGCGATACGCAGGACGAAGCGGGCGCAGTCGGCGGCGGAGCGGACATCGAGACGGCCGGTAATGGCGATCGTCCGGTTCGCGAAGGGGTTGATCTGTTGCAGCATGACGCGATCCTTATCCGTTCAGCTTCTTGCCTTCGGGGTCGTAGAAGACCAGCCCGGTGACTTCCGCCTCGTGCACGCTACCGTCCGGCATCGGCATGTAGAGGGTCTGGCCCATGCGATCCTTGCCGCCGGAAACGAGCGCCATGGCGAAGGACCGGCCGAGCGTCTCGCTCCAGTAGGACGAGGTGACGTGGCCCAGCATGGTCATCGGCACGGCCTGCTTCGGGTCGGCGACGATCTGCGCGCCTTCCTCCAGCACCAGTTTCGGGTTCTTGGGCAGAAGGCCGACCAGATGCTTGCGGTCCTTCTTCTGCATGTCGGGCCGCGCCAGCGAGCGCTTGCCGACGAAATCCGGCTTCTGCTTGCCGATGGCCCAGCCGAGCGCGGCGTCGTCCGGCGTCACCGTGCCGTCGGTGTCCTGACCGACGATGATGTAGCCCTTCTCGGCGCGCAGGACGTGCATGGTCTCAGTGCCGTAGGGCGTGATGCCGTATTGCTTGCCGGCTTCATAGAGCGCCTTCCACAGCGCGAGACCGTAGCGGGCGGGCACGTTGATCTCGAAGCCCAGCTCGCCGGTGAAGCTCATGCGGAACAGCCGCGCGGGCGTGCCGAGGAACTTGCATTCGGCCACCGACATATGCGGGAAGGCCTCGTCGGAAATGTCGACGCCCTCCACCATCGGCTCGATCAGCCTGCGCGCATTGGGGCCGTTGAGCGCCACGGTCGCCCATTGCTCGGTGGTCGAGGTCAGCGACACGCGCAGCTCGGGCCATTCGGTCTGGAGATAGTCCTCCATCATGTTGAGCACACGCGCCGCGCCGCCGGTCGTCGTGGTGACGTGGAAGCGGTCCTGCGAGAGGCGGCCGACGACGCCGTCGTCGCGGATGAAGCCGTCTTCGCCCAGAAGCAGGCCGTAGCGGCAGCGGCCGACGCCGAGCTTGGTCCACGGATTGGTGTACATGCGGTTCATGAATTCGGCAGCGTCCGGCCCGACCACCTCGATCTTGCCGAGCGTCGAGGCGTCGAAGATGCCGAGCGATTCGCGCACCGCCTTGCATTCGCGCGCCACGGCCTTGTGCATGTCCTCGCCCGCCTTGGGGAAGTACCATGCGCGCCGCCACAGCGACACCGGCTCGAAGGCCGCGCCCTGCTCTTCCGCCCATGGGTCGATGGGCGTCTTGCGCGTCACGTCGAACAGTTTGCCGCGGTTATAGCCGCAGAACGCGCCAAAGGTGGTCGGTGTATAGGGCGGGCGGAAGGTGGTGAGGCCCACCTTCGGCGCGGGACGGCTCAGGGCGTCGGAGGCGACGGCGAGACCGTTGATGTTCGACGTCTTGCCCTGATCGGTCGCCATGCCGTTGGTGGTGTAGCGCTTGATGTGCTCGATGGAGCGGAAGCCCTCGCGCACGGCCAAACGGATGTCCTTGGCGGTGACGTCGTTCTGGAAATCGAGGAAGGCCTTGGCCTTGCCCGGATCGCGGTCGGTCGGCAATTCGCGGCAACTCACGCCCGTGCAGACGAAATCGCCGGCCACCGCGTAGTCGCCGGCCTTGGCCTTGTAGCCCGCGTCGTTGGCCGCAGCCGCGCCGCATTGCGCGCCCTCGCGGATGGCGGCGTCGAGGTCGAAATGGCCGTTGCCCGCGCCGGCGACGCGGCTTTCCTCGGTGCGCTCGCCCGGAAGGTAGATCTGGCGTTCCTCGTCCCAGACCAACTGGCCCTTGGTGTGCGAGAACAGATGCACGCTCGGGTTCCAGCCGCCCGACATCAGCACCACGTCGCAGGCGATGGTGCGCGCCGCGCCCACCTTACCACCCGTCACGGGATTGACCCGGATGGAGGAGACGCGCAGGCGGCCGCTCGTGCCGGTGGCGGTCCAGCCGGTCAGCACCTCGATGCCAAGCATGCGGGCGCGGTCGACGAGGCCGGCCGGAACGGACGGACGGATATCGACGATGGCCGGCACGTTGACGCCCGCCATCTTGAGGTCGAAGGCGGCGAGCCAGGCAGAATCGTGCGAAGTGACGACCACCGCCGTCTTGCCGACGCGCACGCCGTAGCGGTTGAGATAGGTGCGCGCAGCACCCGCCAGCATGACGCCGGGGCGGTCGTTGCCGGCGAAGACCAGCGGCTTTTCGATCGCCCCTTGCGCCAGCACGACCTGCTTGGCGCGCACGCGCCACATGCGTTCGCGCGGGGCGTCGGCGGCGGGGTGCGGCAGATGGTCGGTCAGGCGCTCGCACAGGCCGAGCATGTTCTGGTGATAATAGCCGATGGCGGTGGTGCGCGGCAGAAGCGTGACGTTCGGATTGGCTTCGAGCGCCGCCAGCGTTTCCTTCAGCCAGTCCCAGCTCGCGCGGCCGTTGATGACCGGCTCCGGCTCGGACAGGAGCGAACCGCCCATTTCCGCCTGCTCGTCGCAGAGCATTACCTTCGCGCCGCTCTTCGCGGCTTCGAGCGCTGCGGCCAGACCGGCGGGACCGGCGCCGACCACCAGCACGTCGCAATAGGCATAGCGGCTGGCATAGGTGTCGGGGTCGATTTCGGTCGGCGACTTGCCGAGGCCGGCGGCCCCACGGATGAAGGGCTCGTAGACCTTGGTCCAGAAGCTCTTCGGCCACATGAAGGTCTTGTAGTAGAAGCCCGCCGAGAAGAACATGTAGAGCGCGTCGTTGACCGCGCCGACGTCGCGCTTCAGCGACGGCCAGTGGTTCTGGGTCTCGACTTTGAGGCCGTCATAAAGCTCCAGCACCGTGGCGCGGGTGTTCGGCTCGGTACGGCCGGGTCCGCGTGAGACGCCCATCAGCGCATTCGGCTCCTCGGAGCCGGCGGAGAGGATGCCGCGCGGGCGGTGATATTTGAACGACCGGCCGGCCAGATGCTGGCCGTTGGCGAGCATGGCCGAAGCGAGCGTGTCGCCCTCGAAGCCGCCGAAGGTTTCGCCGTTGAAGGTGAACCGCACCGATTTGGCGTAATTGACGCGGCCTTTGCCGTTGACGCGCATCTCGCTCATCATTTCGTCTCCTGCGCCGCGAGTTCGGCCTCGGTGGGGCGCGGCTGGCCGGCCTTATAGGTCATCACGAATTTGTCGCTTACCGTGTCGCGCACGGCGTTGAAGAAACGGCCGCAGCCGTTGATGTGCCGCCAGCGCTCGAAATGGGTGCCGCGCGGATTGGAGCGGACGAAGAGGAAGTCGCGCCATTCGTCGTCGGTCAGCGCGGACGGATCGGCCGGGCGCGCGATATGGGCCTCGCCCGCATAGGCGAATTCGAGTTCGGGGCGTTCCATGTCGCAATAGGGGCAACGGATCAGAAGCATGGCAAATAATCCTTAGTGCGCAACCGCCGCCGCAGCGGCTTCGTCGATCAGGCGGCCGGTCCTGAAGCGGTCGAGCGTGAACGGCGCGTTGATCCAGTGCGGCTCGTCGCGGGCGATGGTGTGGGCGAAGACATGGGCCGAGCCGGGCGTGGCCTTGAAGCCGCCGGTGCCCCAGCCGCAATTGACGTAGAGGCCCGCGACCGGCGTCTTGCCGATGATCGGCGAGCGGTCGGGCGTGACGTCGACGATGCCGCCCCATTTGCGCAGCATGCGCATGCGGGTGAAGATCGGGAACACCTCGCAGATCGCCGCCAGCGTGTGCTCGATCAGCGGCAGGCCGCCGCGCTGGCTGTAGGAGACGTACTGGTCGGTGCCGGAGCCGATAACCAGCTCGCCCTTGTCGGACTGGCTGAGATAGGCGTGCACCGTGTTGGACATGACCACGCAGGGGAAGATCGGCTTGACCGGCTCGGAGACGAGCGCCTGAAGCGGGAAGCTTTCCAGCGGCATGCGCACGCCGGCGCTGTCCATGACGACGGAGGTGGAGCCGGCGGCGGAGACGCCCACCTTCCTGGCCTTGATGAAGCCGCGCGGCGTGTCGACGCCGGTGACGCGGCCCGAAGCGTCGCGGCGGATGGCCGTGACCGGGCAGTTCTGGATGATGTCGACGCCCCGCGCCGCCGCGCCGCGGGCGTAGCCCCACGCCACCGCGTCGTGGCGGGCCACGCCGCCGCGCCGCTGCAAGGTGGCGCCCACCACCGGATAGCGTGCGTCGGGCGAAATGTTGAGCGGCGGGCAATATTCCTTGGCCTGCTCCGGCGTCATCCACTCATTGTCGATGCCGTTGAGGCGGTTGGCGTGGATGTGACGCTTGAAGCTCTGCACGTCGTGCACCGTGTGCGCCAGCATCATCACGCCGCGCTGCGAGAACATGACGTTGTAGTTCAGCTCCTGGCTGAGCCCCTCCCAGAGCTTCACCGCGTGCTCGTAGAGATGCGCGCTCTCGTCATAGAGATAGTTGGAGCGGATGATGGTGGTGTTGCGGCCGGTGTTGCCGCCGCCGAGCCAGCCCTTCTCGATCACCGCGACATTGGTGATGCCATGCTCCTTGGCGAGGTAATAGGCGGCGCCCAGGCCGTGGCCGCCCGCGCCGACGATGATCACGTCATATTCGGCCTTGGGTTGGGCGTCGGGCCATTGCGGCTCCCAGTTCTTGTTGCCGGAAAGCGCGTTCTTGACGACAGCAGCGATTGAAAAACGGGACATGAAAAACCACCGGTTCCGCGGCTCCGGCGCGGATGGCCAGACCCTGTTTCGTCTTTTGTATTGGCTTGCGCGAAAAGCCGACAGCAGGCTTGCGTCATCGGACACCCAAAATACGACATCACCACCATTTCGCGACATTGACGCAGCGAAAAGCCGGAGCTCCCGACGGTCCCCTGACAGTCCGTTGTCAGGAAGTGCGCCGCGCGGCGGTTTCCTTTCGGTTTTTGCGCTATAGTTTAACCGGAACGGACCGACCCACGAGCCACAAGGTGATGACGATGTCTTGCAAGAGCCTTCTCACCGGAGCCGCCCTGGCGTTCTCCATCCTCGCTGCCCCGCCTGCCTTCGCGGCGGATAAACCGGTGGTGGTCTCCTCCAAGATCGACACGGAAGGCGGGGTGCTGGGCAACATCATCCTCGCCGTGCTGAACGCCCACGGCGTCAAGACCTCCGACCGCATCCAGCTTGGCGCGACGCCGGTGGTGCGCAAGGCGATCATAGCGGGCGAGATCGACATCTATCCCGAATATACCGGCAACGGGGCTTTCTTCTTCAACAAGGCGGACGATCCGTTGTGGAAGGACGCCGCCAAGGCCTATGAGACGGTGAAGAAGCTCGATTACGACGCCAACAAGATCGTCTGGCTGTCGCCCTCTCCCGCCAACAACACATGGGGCGTGGCGGTGCGCAAGGACGTGGCGGAGGCCAACAAGCTGAAAAGCTTCAGCGATTTCGGCAAATATGTCGCCGGCGGCGGCAAGATCGTGCTGGCGGCTTCGGCGGAATTCGTCAATTCGGCGGCGGCGCTGCCGGCCTTCCAAACCGCCTACGGCTTCACGCTCAAGCCCGACCAGTTGATCACGCTGTCGGGCGGCGACACGGCGGCCACCATCGCCGCCGCCGCCAACCAGACCAACGGGGCCAACGCCGCGATGGTCTACGGCACCGACGGCGGCATTGCGCCGTCCGGTCTGGTGGTGCTCGACGACGAC
Source organism: Rhizobiales bacterium 63-22 (assembly GCA_001898995.1). Classification (GTDB taxonomy): domain Bacteria; phylum Pseudomonadota; class Alphaproteobacteria; order Rhizobiales; family Rhizobiaceae; genus Brucella. Next base: position 390,578 of record MKVZ01000004.1, read on the forward strand.
AAGCATGTGCAGCCGGTCTACCAGCCGACGCCGATCATCCGCGAGGCGGTGCTGAAGGAGCACCCGAAGATCGGGGATTGGCTGAAGCCGGTGTTCGAGAAGCTCGACCTCACCACCTTGCAGGAACTGAACGGGCGCGTGCAGCTTGGCGGCGAACCGGCCAAGGCTGTGGCCGAGGACTTTCTCAAGAAAAACGGCTTTGTGAAATAGGCCGGGCCTTGGCCGTCTCGCAAACAGAGTCCCTGTCGAGACCGGCGGCCGGCCGGCTGGACAGGCTCGGCGTGGTCATCGCCGCGCTGGTTCTGGGCGCGGGTTTCCTGCCCTTCGCCGTCTTCCGTCCCAACCGCATCGCGCCGGGTCAGGGAAAGCTCCTGTTCGACGCGCTGCCGTTGGACACGGCGCTGCCGGTCGCCGGCATGGCGTTAGCGGCGGCGCTCGTCGCGCTGCTGCGCTGTCCGGCGGGGTGGCGGCTTTTGGCCAGTTTCTGCGGCCTCGCCGCCGCGGCGGTCGGCGTCGGACTGGCGGCCACGCATCTGACCGCGGCCGAAAACCCCTATGCGCGCGTCTCGCCCGGCGCCGGCTTCTGGCTGGCGCTGTTCGCCTTCACGCTTCTGTCGACCGACAGCCTTGTGCGGCTCAACGCCCGGCCCCTCATGCGGCTCGCGCTTCTGGCCGGGGCGGCGCTTCTCCTGTGGCTGCTGCTCGCCTCGGGCCTGTGGGACCAGATTTCCTTCATGAAGGAATATCGAAGCCGCGCCGACACGTTCTGGACCGAAGCCGGGCGGCATGTCACGCTGGCGCTGGGCTCGCTCGCCGCGGCCATCCTCGTCGGCGTGCCGCTCGGCCTCCTGTGCCACCGCCTGCCGCGGCTCAGGAACGCCGTGCTGAACGGGCTCAACATCGTGCAGACCGTGCCGTCCATGGCGCTGTTCGGGCTTCTGATCGCGCCGCTCGGCTGGCTGGCGGCGCATGCGCCCTTCCTCGCCGCGCTCGGCCTCAGCGGCATCGGCGCGGCCCCCGCCTTCGTGGCGCTGTTCCTCTATTCGCTGCTGCCTATCGTAGCCAACACCGTGGCGGGGCTGGCCGGGGTGCCCGCGCCCGTCACCGACGCCGCGCGCGGCATGGGCATGACGCGGCTGCAAAGGCTGGCGCAGACCGAGTTTCCGCTGGCCTTTCCGGTCATCCTCACGGGCGTTCGCATCGTCATGGTGCAGAATATCGGCCTCACCACCATCGCCGCGCTGATCGGCGGCGGCGGCTTCGGCACCTTCGTGTTCCAGGGCGTGGGCCAGACGGCGATGGACCTCGTGCTGCTCGGCGCTCTGCCGACCGTGCTCCTCGCCTTCGCCGCCGCCGTCACGCTCGACGCGGCCATCGAACTCTCCCGGAAGGGCATGGCCGCATGATCGAATTCGACCATATCTCCAAGCATTACAACGGCCGCGCGGCGGTGGACGACGTCAGTTTCTCCGTCGCCCCGCATTCGATCACGGCCATCGTCGGCACGTCCGGCTCCGGCAAGACGACGCTGCTGCGCATGGTCAACCGGCTGGTGGAGCCGAGCGGCGGCGACATCCGCATCGACGGGCATAGCAACCGCAGCGTCGCCGGCTACCGGCTGCGGCGCGGCATCGGCTATGTGATCCAGCAGCACGGGCTTTTTCCGCATCGCACGGTGGCGGAGAACATCGCCACCGTGCCGGCGCTGCTCGGCTGGAGCAAGGCGCGGCGCGCGGCGCGGGTGGACGAATTGCTGGCGCTGTTCCAGCTCGAGCCCGACCAGTATCGCGACCGCTTCCCGCACGAATTGTCGGGCGGGCAGCAGCAGCGCGTCGGCGTGGCCCGCGCGCTCGCCGCCGGGCCGAACATCCTTTTGATGGACGAGCCTTTCGGCGCGCTCGATCCCGTCATCCGCGCCACGGCGCGGGAAGAATTGAAGGCGATCCAGCGCCGCGTCGGGGCGACAGTGCTGCTCGTCACCCACGACATGGAGGAGGCCATCGCGCTCGGCGACCATATCGCGGTGATGGACGGCGGCAAGCTGCTGCAATTCGGCACGCCGGCGGAAATCCTCGGCCATCCCGACAGCGCCTTCGTGGAAAGGCTGGTCGGCGCGGACGAGCGTCCGTTCCGGCTGCTCTCGCTGGCCGACCTTTCCGAGGTGGTGCAGCCGGGCGCGGCGGCGGGCGAGCCGCTCGCCGTCACCGCGACCCGGCGCGACGCGCTGGCCGAGCTTCTGTGGTCGGGACGGCGGGCGCTGCCGGTCGAGGACGCGCAGGGCAAGCCGCTCGGACAGGTGACGTTGGAAGCCCTCGTCGCCGATGCACGGCGGCCGGCATGAGGGCCGCCCTGCCCCGGCTCGTCCTGTTCGCCGTGCTGGCGCTGTTTTTGTGGCGGCCGCACTGGTTCGAGCCGCTGTTCCGGCCCTTGACGGAAGACGGCGCGCCAGCGATCTACGACCGCGCCAGCCTGCTGACGCTGACCCTGCGGCATCTGGCGCTGGTGGCGGCGGCCACGCTCGCCTCCGCCGTGCTCGCCATCGCCATGGCGGTGGCGGTCAGCCGCAGACAGGGAGCGGAGTTCCTGCCGCTGTCGCGCAGTCTGGTCAATATCGGCCAGACCTTTCCGCCCGTCGCGGTGCTGGCGCTGGCGGTGCCGATCTTCGGCTTCGGCAACGAGCCGACGCTGATCGCGCTGTTTCTCTACGGCCTGCTGCCGATCTTTGAAAACACGCTGACGGCGCTGACCACATTGCCGCCGCCGGTGATGGAGGCGGCGCGCGGCATGGGCATGACGGGGACGCAGCGTCTGTTGCGGGTGGAGCTGCCGCTGGCGCTGCCGGTGATTCTGGCCGGCGTGCGGCTTTCCGCCGTCATCGGGCTCGGCACCGCCACCATCGGCTCGACGGTGGCGGCGAGCACGCTGGGCGAGGTCATCATCGCCGGGCTCATCTCCAACAATCTCGCCTTCGTGCTGCAAGGCGGGCTGGTGGTGGCGGCGCTGGCGGTGCTGGTCTTCGACGCCTTTCAGGCGCTGGAGCGGCATCTGGCGCGCCGGTGCGGCGCGGCCTATATCCAGTGAAAGACACCGGAGAAACGGACATGAACATCGGTCAGGCCGCCGCCGCATCGGGCATATCGGCCAAGATGATCCGCCATTACGAATCCATCGGCCTCGTCGAGGAAGCCGGGCGCACCGCCGCCGGCTATCGCGTCTATACGGCGCGCGACGTGGAGACGCTGCGCTTCATCCGCCGCAGCCGCGACCTCGGCTTCCCGGTCGAGCAGATCCGCGCGCTGCTGTCGCTGTGGCGCGACCGCAACCGCGCCTCGGCCGACGTCAAGGAGGTGGCGCTGCGCCATGTGGAGGAGTTGGAGGCCAAGATGCGCCAGTTGCAGGAAATGGCCGACACGCTGAAGCACCTCGCCAATCATTGCCACGGCGACGACCGCCCCGACTGCCCGATCATCGGCCGGCTGGCGGAAGGCTGCGAGGAGCCGGGACCGGCCCCGCGCAAGGGCCGGCTGCTGCATGGAAGCCTGTGAGCCTCAAAGCACGCTCTTGAACCGCCTCAGCCGCAAGGCATTGGAAAGCACGAAGACGCTCGACAATGCCATGGCCGCCGCCCCCAGAACCGGCGACAGCAGCGTGCCGGTGAAGGGATAGAGCACCCCGGCGGCAATCGGGATCAGCGCCACATTGTAGGCGAATGCCCAGAACAGGTTTTCACCGATATTGCGGATCGTCGCCCGCGATATGGCGATGGCATTGACCACGCCGCGCAGGTCTCCCGACATCAACACCACGTCGGCGCTTTCGATGGCGATATCCGTGCCGGTGCCGATGGCGATACCGACATCGGCGGCGGCGAGCGCCGGCGCGTCGTTGATGCCGTCACCGACGAAGGCGACGCGCTTGCCGTCCGAACCGAGCCGCTTCAGCGCCTCCACCTTGCCGTCAGGCAGCACTTCCGCCACCACCTCGTCTATGCCGAGGCGCTTTGCGATGGCCTCGGCCGTGCGGCGGTTGTCGCCGGTGATCATCGCCACCCGTAATCCCAGACCGTGCAGGGCGGCGATGGCGGCGGGCGTCGTCTCCTTGACCGGATCGGCGACAGTGAGGATTGCCGCGAGCTTTCCATCTACCGCCGCATAGAGCGGCGACTGGCCCTCGTCGCCGAACCGCTTCGCATCCTCAGTGAAGGCCGTGACGTCAAGGCCGAGCTTCGCCATGTAGCGGTCCGCGCCGATGGCGACCGCATGGCCGGAAACCGTGCCCCCGAGACCGAAACCCGGCACGGATTCGAAACCGGAGACGGCTTCCGGCACCAGCCCCTTCTCCTTCGCCGCCGCCACGACGGCTTCCGCGATGGGATGCTCGGAGCGCGCCTCGACGGCGGCGACCAGCGCCAGCACTTCATCGGCATCGAACCCTTCGGTTACGGCGAAATGCGCCAGTGCCGGCTTGCCCTTCGTCAGCGTGCCGGTCTTGTCGACCGCGATCACGGAAGCGTCGCGCATGGTCTGCAACGCATCGCCGCGCCGGAACAGCACGCCGAACTCCGCCGCGCGGCCGGTACCGACCATGATCGAGGTCGGCGTAGCCAGCCCCATGGCGCAGGGGCAGGCAATGATGAGCACGGCGATGGCGTTGACCAGCGCATAGCCCAGCATCCCCGTGCCACCGAAGATCAGCCAGACGAAAAAGGTGATCGCCGCAGCGGCCATGACGGCGGGCACGAACCAGCCCGTCACCCTGTCCACCAGCGCCTGAATGGGCAATTTGTCGGCCTGCGCATCCTCGACCATGCGGATGATCTGCGCGATCACCATGTCGCTCCCGACCTTGGTGGCGCGGAAGGTGAAGGCGCCCGTGCCATTGACGGTGCCGCCGACCACCTCCGCGCCTTTCTCCTTGACGACGGGAACCGGCTCGCCGGTGATCATGGATTCGTCGACATAGGACGAACCCTCCACCACCGCGCCATCGACCGGCACTTTCTCGCCGGGGCGCACCTGCACCAGATCGCCGGGGCGCACGGCCTCCAGCGGCAAGTCCACGGCCACGCCGTCGCGCACGACGCGGGCGGATTTCGCCTGCAACCCGACCAGATGGCCGATGGCAGCACTCGTGCGGCCCTTGGCGCGCGCCTCCAGCCAGCGACCGATCAGGATCAGCGTGACGATGACCGCCGCCGCCTCGAAATAGACGTTCACCGTGCCTTCCGGCAGCACGCCGGGCAGGAAGGTGGCGACCGCCGAAAAGCCCCATGCGGCCAGCGTGCCGACCACGACGAGCGAGTTCATGTCGGGCGCAAGGCGCAGCAACGCCGGAACGCCTTTTTTGAAGAAGCGCAGGCCCGGCCCGAACAGCACCAGCGTGGTGAGCACGAATTGCAGATACCAGCTGTTGCGCATGCCGATATGGTCCATGACGAACATGTGCATGGCCGGGATCATGTGCGATCCCATCTCCAGTACGAAGACCGGCACCGTGAGAACGGCGGCGGCGATGACGCTTCTCTTCAGTTCCGCCGCTTCCGCGTCGCGTCTGGCCGCAGGCGTTTCGGCGCTTGCGCCGGGTTGATCCTCCTGCTGGGGCTTCGCCTCGTAGCCGGCCTTGTGTACGGCCTCGACCACGGCGGGGAGGTCCGGCGCGCCACTGAAGGTCACATCGGCGCGCTCGGTGGCGAGGTTCACGGAAACCCTGTCCACGCCCGGCACCTTGGCGATGGCCTTTTCGACATTGCTGACGCAGGAGGCGCAACTCATGCCTTCGACCGGGATGGCGATGCTGGTGGGTCCGGGTTTTACGCCGGCTTTGACGATTGTGTTCATGGCGATCCCTTACGGCCCTTTCGGGCCACCTGAAAGATGCGGAAGCGAGAATTGCCCTATAAATAGGGTTTCCCATCGTTGGAAGGTCAAGACCCGAAGCCGTGTTCTTCACGCCCGGTTCTTCGCGCTTGACCCGCCTCCTGTTCGAGCCTATCTCTACAGCAGCAAAATTCGTTGGGGTGCCGCAAGGCTGAGAGACGCGATCCGCGTCGACCCATTGAACCTGATCCGGGTCATACCGGCGTAGGGAACGGAATTTGGCGCGTCTCGCACGGGGTCCCGCACCCCTTCCATGGCCGCTCGATTTCCGTTCGGAAAGAGAGACGGCCTGATGGACCATAGACGAGACTTCCCTCCCCAAGCGCAGCGGAGGGACGGCGCGACACCGATCGCCGTCACCATCGCCGGCTCGGATTCGGGCGGCGGCGCGGGAATTCAGGCCGACCTCAAGACCTTCTCCGCGCTCGGCGTCTATGGCGCGAGCGTGATCACCGCCGTTACCGCGCAGAACACGCGCACCGTCAGCGCCGTGCACGACGTTCCGGCGCAGATCGTGCGGGCGCAGATCGAGGCGGTGTTCGGCGACCTCGCCGTCGATGCGGTCAAGATCGGCATGGTGTCGGTGCCCGAAACCATCACGGCCATCGCCGAAGGCCTCGCCGGCTTTTCCGACCCGGTGGTGCTGGACCCGGTGATGGTGGCGAAATCGGGCGACCGGCTTTTGAGCGAGACGGCCATCGCCGCCTTGCGCGAAAGGCTGATCCCGCTCGCGACGCTTCTCACCCCCAACCGGCCGGAAGCGGCCTGTCTGCTGGACGCCGCGCCGGCGCGGAGCGACGCGGAAGCCGAGGAGCAGGGCCGCGCGCTCTTGAAACTCGGCGCGAAGGCGGTGCTGATGAAGGGCGGCCATGCGGAAGGCGCGGTCTGCGCCGATCTGCTCATCCGTCCCGACGCGCCGGCCCTGCGGCTGGAAGCGCCGCGCATCGCGACGAAGAACACCCACGGCACCGGCTGCACGCTGTCCTCGGCCATCGCGGCGGGGCTGGCCAAGGGGATGCCGCTCGAACAGGCGCTGGCCGAGGCGCATGGCTGGCTGCACGAGGCGATCCGCGCCGCCGACCGGCTGCATGTCGGCCACGGCCACGGGCCGGTGCATCATTTCCACACGCTGTGGGAGACGGTCTGATGCGGGTCGCGATCATCGGCGCGGGCGTGGCCGGACTGGCCACGGCGGCGGAGTTCACCGATCAAGGCCATGCGATCACCGTCGTCGCGCGCAGCCCGCGCATCGGCGCGGATTGCTGCTCATGGCTCGCGGGCGGCATGCTCGCTCCCTGGTGCGAGGGCGAAAGCGCCGAGGAGCCGGTGGTGCGGCTGGGGCAGGACGCCGTCGGCTGGTGGGAGCGGCACGTCTCCTGCGTCAGGCGCGAGGGCACGCTGGTGCTGTCGCATACGCGCGACATGAGCGAATTGCGCCGCTTCGCCCGCCGCACGGAGGCCTTCGAGACCGTCGACGCCGAACGCATCGACGCGCTGGAGCCGGACCTCGCCGGGCGCTTCCGGCAGGGCCTGTTCTTCGCCGGCGAAGGCCATCTCGATCCGCGCAAGGCGCTGGTGGAGCTGGCCGAAAACCTGCGCAAAAAGGGCGTCACCTTCCATCTCGGCATGGAGGCGAAGGACGCCGACATCGACGCCGATATCACCATCGACGCGCGCGGGCTTTCCGCCCGCGACGAACTGCCCGACCTGCGCGGCGTCAAGGGCGAGATGCTGGTGGTGCGCTCGCGCGACATCGACCTGCACCGCCCGGTGCGCCTCCTGCATCCGCGCATTCCGCTCTACATCGTGCCGCGCGGCGACGGCGTGCACATGATCGGCGCGACGATGATCGAGAGCGACCAGCGCGGCGCGATCAGCGTGCGCGCTGCGCTGGAGCTTCTGAGCGCCGCCTATGCGCTGCATCCGGGCTTCGGCGAGGCCGAGATACTGGAGACCGGCGTCGACGCGCGCCCGGCCTTTCCCGACAACCTGCCTCGCGTGCGCCGGAAAGGAAACACCATCTTCGTCAACGGCCTTTACCGGCACGGCTTCCTCCTGTCGCCGGCGGTGGCGCGCGCCGCCGTGGCGGCCGCGACCGAGCCGGAAACCGCAACCGAACTTGTGGAGATATTGCCATGAACATCGTTTTGAACGGCGAGGTTCAGCAGACCGCCGCCGCCGACCTCGCGGCGCTGCTCGCCGAAATCGAACTGGACGAGGCGGTGGTCGCCACCGCGCTCAACGGCGACTACGTGCCGGCGGAAGACCGCGCCGCGACCGCGCTTCGCGACGGCGACCGGATCGAAGTGCTCGCCCCGATGCAGGGAGGCTGACATGCTGGAATTCTACGGGAAAACTTTTGAAAGCCGCCTGTTGCTCGGCACGGCGCAGTACCCCTCGCCAGCCATCCTTGCCGACGCGGTGCGCGCGTCGGGCTGCGGCATCGTCACCGTCTCGCTCAGGCGCGAGAGCGGCGAGGCGCGCGCGGGACAGGATTTCTGGGCGCTGATCCGCGAGCTTGGCGTCGCCGTTCTGCCCAACACCGCAGGCTGCCACACGCCGCGCGAGGCGGTGACCACGGCGAAAATGGCGCGCGAGGTGTTCGGCACCAACTGGATCAAGCTCGAAGTGATTGGCGATCACGACACGCTGCAACCCGACCCCTTCGGGCTGGTCGAGGCGGCGCGGGCGCTGTGCGACGACGGTTTCGAGGTGTTTCCCTATATGAACGACGACCTCGTGGTGGCGGAAAAGCTGCTGGGGGCGGGCTGCAAGGTGCTGATGCCGTGGGGCGCGCCGATCGGCTCCGGGCGCGGGCTGAACAACCCCTATGCGCTCAAAACCATGCGCGCGCATTTCCCCGACATTCCGCTGGTGGTGGACGCCGGCGTCGGCGTGCCGTCGCATGCGGCGGCGGCGATGGAGATGGGCTTCGACGCCGTGTTGCTCAACACGGCGGTGGCGAAGGCCGGCGACCCTGCGGCCATGGCGCGCGGCTTCGCGCTCGCCATTCAAGCCGGGCGGCTCGCCTATGAGGCCGACCCGATCGAGGCGCGCGACATGGCCGCGCCCTCCACTCCCCTCATCGGAAAGGCGTTTCTGTAATGGCTCTCGATCCCTTCTATCCGATCTTCGACAGCGCGGCGTGGCTGGAGCGCATGGTTCCGCTCGGCGTGAAGCTGGTGCAGTTGCGCGTCAAGGACAAAACGGAGGCGGAACTGCGCGCGGAGATCCGCGCCGCGCGCGCCGTCTGCGCCGCCCATGGCTGCCAGCTCATCGTCAACGACTACTGGAAGCTGGCGCTGGACGAAGGCTGCGACTTCATCCATCTCGGGCAGGAAGATCTCGACGCGGCCGATCTCGACGCCATCGCCAGGGGCGGCTTGAAGCTCGGCGTCTCCAGCCACGACCCCGACGAACTCGACCGAGCGCTGGCCGTAAAGCCGGATTACGTGGCGCTCGGCCCGGTCTATCCGACCATCCTCAAGAAGATGAAATGGCATGAGCAGGGCCTGCCCCGCCTCGGCGAATGGAAGGCGCGGCTGGGCGCGATCCCGCTGGTCGGCATCGGCGGCATGAGCGTCGAGCGCGCGCCCGGTGTGTTCGAGGCCGGCGCGGATATCGTCTCGGTCGTGACCGACATCACCCTCAACGCCGACCCGGAAGCCCGTGTTCGGGAATGGATTGCAATCACCCGCCCTTACGCTAAAGCCTGACAAGGATGTAACCCCATGAAAAAGCTGCTTCTGGCCTCGCTTTTCGCCATCGCCGCCGCCTCGCCGGCGCTCGCCGCCGACAAGCTGAAGCTGATCCTCGACTGGTATGTGAACCCGGACCACGGACCGATCATCGTCGCCGACAAGCTCGGCTACTTCAAGGACGCCGGGCTGGACGTGGATATCGTCGCCCCCGCCGACGCCTCGACGCCGTCCAAGATGGTGGCGGCCGGGCAGGCCGATCTCGCCGTCTCCTACCAGCAGCAGGTGCATCTGCAAGTGCATCAGGGTCTGCCGCTGATCCGCGTCGGCACCCTGATCGACTCGCCGCTCAACTGCCTGCTGACCCGCGACGACGGCTCGGTGAAGGACATCGCCGACCTCAAGGGCAAGAAGATCGGCTTTTCGGTGGCGGGTGTGGAGGAATCGCTGCTCGGCACCATTCTGGGCCAGCACGGGCTGAAGCTTTCCGACGTGGAACTGGTCAACGTCAATTTCTCGCTCGCGCCGGCGCTGATGTCGAAGCAAGTCGACGCCGTCATCGGCGCTTATCGCAATGTGGAATTGAACCAGATGGCCGCCGAAGGCGTTCCCGGCAAGTGCTTCGACGTGGAGGAGGAAGGCGTGCCGGCCTATGACGAGTTGGTCTATGTCGCCAATCCGCAGAAGCTCGACAAGGCGGAGCGGGACAAGATTTCCCGCTTTCTCGCCGCGACCGAAAAGGCCGCGCAATATATCGTCAATCACCCGAACAAGAGCTTCAGCATCTTCGCCTCCTACAGCACGGAACTGAACGACGATCTGAATAAGCGCGAATGGAAGGACACGGTCGCCCGCTTCTCGCGCTCGCCGGCCGGCCTCGATTACGGGCGCTGGAGCCGCTACGAGGCCTATCTGAAGAAACAGGGCCTCGTGCCTTCCATCCTGCCGGTGGAGAAGCTCGCCATCGACGTGAACGCGCCGGAGGCGAAGCCGTGATGGAGCCGCATTTCTCGTCCGAACTCTTCACCCGCCTGCGCGCGGCGACGCTTGCCGACTGGAAGCCCTATGTCGAGCACGAATTCGTGCGCCGGCTCGGCGACGGCACGCTGCCCAAGGCGGCTTTCCTGCATTATCTCAAGCAGGATTACGTCTATCTGCATCACTACGCCCGCGCATGGGCGCTGGGCGTGGTGAAGGCCGCGACCCTGCCCGAAACCCGGCTTTGCGCCGACACCATGCACCGGCTGGCCCATGCCGAACTGCCGCTGCATGTCGGCGTCTGCGCCCGCGAGGGCATAAGCGAGGAAGAGCTTTACGCAACGCGCGAGGAGCCGGAAAACCTCGCCTATACGCGCTATGTGCTCGATTGCGGCCAGTCGGGCGATTTCCTCGACCTCATCACCGCGCTCGTGCCCTGCGCGCACGGCTATGGCGAGATCGGCCTGCGGCTTTCCGCCGTCGCCGCGCCCGGCACGCCCTATCGCGAATGGATCGACACTTATTCCGGCGAAGGCTATCAGGCCATGTGCCACACGGTCGGAAAGCTGTTCGATCAGGCGGCGAAGGACCGCATCGGCGCGAGTTTCGAGAAAAGCCCGCGCTGGCCGCGCCTGTGCGAAATCTTCGCCACCGCCAGCCGCCTCGAAAGCGATTTCTGGCAGATGGGGTTGAAGGCTGTCTGAAGAATGACCAACCCGCTCCAGTCCCGCTCCCGCATGAGACGCATCGTCGACGGAATCCTGTCGGCGGCGGCGGCGGTTGCGCTGTGGCAGGCGGTGGTGACGCTGGCGGGAACGCCGCGCTTCATCCTGCCCGGCCCGCTGGACGTGTTCCATGCGCTCATCGGCAATGCGGCGCTGATCGCCGACAATGCCGCCGCCACCATCGGCGAGGTGCTGGGCGGGCTTTTCCTCGGCAGCTTCGTCGGCATCGTCACCGCGATCCTTCTGATGATGTCGCCGCTGGCGCAGCGCCTCGTCATGCCGGCCATGGTGTTCAGTCAGGCCATTCCGATCTTCGCGCTCGCCCCGATCCTGACGCTGTGGCTCGGCTACGGGCCGGCGTCCAAGATCGCCGTCACCGTGCTGATGATCTTCTTTCCGGTCGTCTCCACCTTCTTCGACGGGATGATGCGCACGGAGCGCAGCCTGATCGACGCGGCGGAAATCCTCGGCGCGGGGCGGATGGCGATCCTGTTCCGCATCCGCATTCCGGCGGCCTTTCCGGCGCTGGCCTCGGGCCTCAGCCTCGCCGCCGTCTACGCCCCCATCGGCGCGGTGGCGGGCGAATGGGTGGGCGCATCGAAGGGGCTTGGCTATCTGATGCTGCTCGCCAACGGCCGCGCCAAGGTAGACCTGATGTTCGCCTGCCTGTTCGTGCTGGCCGCCTTCACCATGCTGCTGCACGGCGTCATGTCCTATTTCGCGCACAAGCTCGCCGCCTGGCCGAAAAAAGCATGAAAAAACCGGCGGTCGCCCGCCGGTTTTTCCGGTTTGTCACCGCTATCAGGCCAGCGTATAGGCCGTCTTGACGGTGGTGTAGAATTCGGCGGCGTAGCGGCCCTGCTCGCGCGGGCCGAAGCTCGAACCCTTGCGGCCGCCGAACGGCACATGGAAATCCACGCCCGCCGTCGGCAGGTTGACCATCACCATGCCCGCTTCCGAATTGCGCTTGAAATGCGTGGCGTGTTTCAGGCTCGTCGTGCAGATGCCCGACGACAGGCCGTAGGCGGTGTCGTTGGCGGTGGCGAGCGCCTCGTCGTAATCTTTCACCCGGATGACGGCGGCGACCGGACCGAAGATTTCCTCGCGGCTGATGCGCATCCGGTTGGTGGCCTCGGTGAACAGCGCCGGCTGGAGATAGAAGCCCGGCGTCTCGCGGTTGAGGCGCTCGCCGCCGAAGGCAAGCTTCGCGCCTTCCTTGCGGCCGATCTCGATATAATCCATGTCCTGGCCGAGCTGGCTTTCGTCCACCACCGGGCCGATATGCGTGCCAGCCTTGAGCGCATTGTCGACCGTCACCGTCTTCAGCTTCTCGATGGCCGCGGCCACGAATTTGTCGTGGATGCCTTCGGTGACGATGATACGCGAGGAAGCCGTGCAGCGCTGGCCGGTGGAGAAGAAGGCCGAATTGACGACCGAGTCCACCGCCACGTTCAGATCGGCATCGTCCAGCACCACGACCGGGTTCTTGCCGCCCATCTCGAGCTGGAAGCGGCGGTTGTGCTCGATGGAGGCCGCGGCGACGCGCTTGCCGGTTCCGGTCGAGCCGGTGAAGGTGACGGCGTTGACGTCGGCGCTGTCGAGGATGGTCTGGCCGACCACCGAGCCCTTGCCCATGACGAGGTTCAGGACGCCCTTGGGCAGGCCGGCGCGATGGAGGATATCGACGATGGCGTGAGCGCAGCCCGGCACGAGATCGGCGGGCTTGAAGACGACGGTGTTGCCGTAGCAGAGCGCCGGCGCGATCTTCCAGGCCGGAATGGCGATGGGGAAGTTCCACGGGGTGATGATGCCGACCACGCCGACCGGCTCGCGCGTGATCTCGACGCCGATGCCCGGACGCGCCGACGGCAGGACCTCGCCGGCCAGCCGCAAGCACTCACCGGCGAAGAAGTCGAAGATCTGGCTGGCGCGGACGGTTTCGCCGATGCCCTCGGCCAGCGTCTTGCCTTCCTCGCGCGACAGCAGGCGGCCCAGTTCGTCCTTGCGGGCGAGGATTTCGTCGGCCGTCTTGCGCAGGATCGCGTGACGCTCCAGAATGCCCGAACGCGACCAGGCCGGGAAAGCTGCTTTCGCCGCCGCGATCGCTGCTTTCGTGTCCTCGGCGTTGGCGCGCGCATAGGTTCCAACCACGTCGTTGGTGTCGGACGGGTTGATGTTGGCGACGCCGTCGCCGCCCACCCATTCGCCCGCGATCAGGTTTTGATGTATCGTCATGTGAAACTCTCCCGTTGCCGGGCCGCCATGCGCGGCTCTGATATATCTGTTTCTTTTCGACCATTTTGCGGACCGGATTGCAAGCCGTCATCGCACGTCCAGTCCAAAAACGTCGCAAGCATCGGCCACAGCATGATTGCAAATTCGCCACAGGCGCCGACACGCTGCCGCTTCCTCTTATTTTAGCCCTTGGCGAAACAAATTTGCTCATTTATTGTGCGATCATTCGAAACACTGACAGGAGGCTGGAATGCGAATCCATTCAATTCCGTCAGCGCCCACTGTCATGCCGGGCGCGCTCAACCGCTGAATCGCGGCTCGCCTTCGCCCGAAGGCTTCCCATAGCACCTCTTCTTTTCGCGGCCTTTTGAGGCCGACCGTTCCATTTTCTCAAACAGGACCAGCCGTTCGTGCCTGCACGCGGCTGGATTGACCGACATGACCCGGCTTCGCATCAATTTCCGGGGACCTGCGTTCCGCAGCGTCCTCGGCTACACATTCCGTCACTGGCGCAAACAGCCCCTGCGGCTTGTAATTATGGTCATCGCCATGGTTGCGGCCACCGCCGCAGACGTGCTGACCCCACTCTATTCCGGCCGCCTCGTCGATGCGCTCTCGCTCGACGCGGCAATGGCATGGGGCACGGCGATGACGGCATTGATCATCCTGCTGTCGCTCGGCGCGCTGGCGCTGGTCGCCCGGCAGGTGACGTTCTACGTCATGACCGACTTCACGCTTGCGATCATGAGCGGGATGGTGGCGAGCGCCTTCGCGCGCCTACAGCGCTTCTCGACAAGCTGGCACGCCAACGCCTTCGCCGGCTCGACCGTGCGCAAGGTGACGCGCGGCATGTGGGCGCTCGATCTTCTGAACGATACGCTCATCATCGCGCTTCTGCCCTCGTTCCTGATGCTCGTCGGCTCGGTGGCGCTGCTCGCCTGGTTCTGGCCGCTGATGGGTGCGATGGTCGCGGTCGGCTCGCTGCTCTATATCGCCTGCACGGTGGGAATCTCGCTCGGCTTCGTCGCGCCCGCCGCAACGCTCGCCAATAGCTGGGACACGCGCATGGGCGGCGCGCTCGCCGACGCCATGTCCTGCAACGCCGTGGTCAAGGCCTTCGGCGCCGAAGCGCGCGAAGACGCCCGGCTGGCCAAAGTGGTGGTCAAATGGCGGCATCGCACCCGGCGCACATGGCTGATCGGCACGCTCAACGGCTTCATCCAGGGCGCGAACCTTCTGGTCATGCGCGGCGTGGTCATCGCCTTCGCGCTCTATCTGTGGAGCAAGGGGCATGCAACGGCGGGCGACATCACCTTCGTCCTGACCGCCTTCTTCATGCTGCAGGGCTATCTGCGCGATGTGGGAATGCATATCCGCAACCTGCAACGCTCGGTCAACGACATGGAGGAACTGGTCGACATCGAGGCCGAACCCTTCGGCGTCGCCGACAAGCCGGGTGCAGGCGCGATCCGCATCGGGCGCGGTGAAATCGTGTTCGACCGCGTGACCTTCCATTACGGCGACCACGCCACGGCGCTCTACCGCGATTTCTCGGCAAAGATCAAGGCGGGAGAGCGGGTCGGCCTCGTCGGCCATTCGGGTTCGGGCAAGACGACCTTCGTGAAGCTGATCCAGCGGCTTTACGACGTCAATAGCGGCGCGATCCTGATCGACGGCCAGAATATCGCCGAGGTCACGCAAGCCTCGCTGCGCTCGCAGATTGCCATCGTGCAGCAGGAGCCGGTCCTGTTTCACCGCACACTTGCGGAAAACATCGCCTATGCACGGCCCGGCGCAACGCAAAGCGAAATCGAGGCGGCGGCCCGACTGGCAAGCGCACATGACTTCATCATGCGCTTGCCGAAAGGCTATGCGACGCTGGTGGGCGAGCGCGGCGTCAAGCTTTCCGGCGGCGAACGCCAGCGCGTGGCCATTGCCCGCGCCTTCCTGGCCGATGCGCCGATCCTGATTCTCGACGAAGCGACGTCGAGCCTCGATTCAGAATCGGAAGTCCTGATCCAGAAGGCGATGGAGCGGCTGATGGTGGGTCGCACCACACTCGTCATCGCGCACCGGCTTTCCACCGTCCGCGCGCTCGACCGGCTCCTCGTCTTCGACAGGGGCGAGATTGTCGAGGAAGGCGACCACGATGCGCTCATCCGCAAGCCGGACGGCATCTACCGCAAGCTTTTCGAGCGGCAGGCGCTGGAATTGACCAGGGGCCTTGAAGAAGTCCTTCTTTAAAGATCGACCGAAAAGCGACAAAACGTGAAGAGGGGGCCGGATCGCGATCCGGCCCCTTACCTCCTTGTTTTCCCTTGTTCATCTTTCATTCAGATCACATCACGTATCGAGGGTCCCCCAAGCGAGTCTTGACATTTCCATGAAGGAAATGTGACACGATAAGGATAACCGGGGAACCGACGAACGAGAATGCGAAGCACAGCACAAAACACCGGAGAAGGGCACCGGAACCATGTGGTGCTGTTCGGTTCCGCACATATCGCATGGCCGGCGCGTTTCGCGTCCGTGGTCCTCACCTCGCTCTCCTTGTCCATGGTTCTGGTGTTCGCCGTCGAATGGACCGTGCGCGGTTCGTTCGCCGAAACGCTGCAATTCTTCGCCGCGACATACAGGCCGGCATGGACGACGGTCGCCTTCTACGCCGTGGTGCTGACGGCCTGCGACGCCATTTTCGGCCGCATCCATTACGGGTTCTTCGTCGTTGCTCCACTGGCGCTCGCCACCGCGGTGACGGCGCGCGAGAAAGGGCTCTATCTGGGCGATCCGCTCTATCCGAGCGATTTCCTGTTCGCGCGCCAGATCGTCGATCTGCTGCCGCTGCTGGCGCGGGACCGGCCATGGACCACCGTGGGCATTGTTGTGCTGCTGATGGCAGGCATCGCGCTCGTCGCCGGCGTGACGCTGTTCTGCTGGCGGCGCTTCAGCCGCATCAAGTGGAAAGGCCGCGCGCTGCGCCTCGCCGTCGCCCTGCCGCTGCTGGCATGGTTCGCCGTCATCTGCAACGAGGCGGGTTTCTCGCTGGCGCGTGACCGCCTGCGCATCCTGCCCGTCCTGTGGGACCAGAAGGAGAACTACGCCCACAACGGCTTCACCATGGCCTTCATCCTCAATATTCCCATGGCGACCGTCTTCGCGCCGAAGGGCTATTCGGCCGCGACGATGGCGGCGATCGAGCCGCCTGCGCAATATATTCCGGTCTCCTTCGACGAGCGCCGCCCGGACATCATCATGGTGATGAGCGAATCCTTCTGGGATCCTATGCGGCTGCCCGGCGTGGCCTTCAGCGCCGATCCGATTCCGACCGTACGGGCCGAACAGTCCGGCCATGTCTTCTCGCCGGAGTTCGGCGGCATGACCGCCAATGTCGAATTCGAGGCGCTGACGGGTTTTTCCAAGGCCTTCCTGCCATCGGGCAGCGTTCCCTATCAGCAATATATCCGCCACCCGCTGCCTTCGCTCCCGCGCTTCTTCAAGGACCATGGCTATGCGACGCGGGCGATCCATCCCTACCGGCAGTGGTTCTGGAACCGCCGCTCCGTCTACGAGAATCTGGGCTTCGACCGGTTCATGTCGGAGGAAAACCTGCCGCCGCTGAAAAAACGCGGCCTGCTCGCCGCCGACGCCGCGCTGACCGACGAGATCATCCGCGAGGCGGATTCGATGGAAGACCCGTTCTTCTTCTTCGTCGTGTCGCTGCAAGGCCACGGCCCCTATGAGGCGAACCGCTATCCCGATTCCACGCTCGGCGTGCAGACCACGGCAGGCGAGGAGACGCGCCAGATCGTACGCACCTATGCGCAGGGGGCGATGGACGCCGATGCCGGCCTCGCACACCTGATCGACTGGGCCTCGAAACGCGAACGCGAGACGATCCTCGTCTTCTTCGGCGACCACCTGCCGCCGCTCGGACCCGCCTATGTCGATACCGGCTTCATGACCGACCGCGTGGCGAGCCGCGTCGCACCGCCGGACGACATGCTTCTCCAGCATGAAACGCCGCTGGTGCTGTGGTCGAACCGGCACGGGCCGCGGCGTAACACCGGCACGATCAGCCCCGCTTTCCTGCCGTTGCAGATTCTCGAAATGGCGGGGATGCAGCATCCCTATTATACCGGTTTCCTCGGCCAGCTTTACGATCGCTACCACATCGTCGACGGCCACGCCGTCTTCGACCCTAACGAGAATGCCGAGGAAGGCTGGCAGCAGCACCCGCCGCTCGCGCCCGTCCTGCGCGATTACCAGCTCCTGCAATACGACATCATGTTCGGCAAGCACTATGCGCGCGACCGCTTCTTTCCGGGTATGGAGCAGATCTGAAAGATTTCAGGCAGGCGCTCTCGCGGACGACCGGCGGACGATGAGTTGGTAGTCGATCTTGCGCGGCGGCGCGGCCCTGCCCGTCTCGATCTGGTTGAGCAGCATGTCCACCGCCGCGCGCGTCATCTCGAAGATCGGCTGGCGGATGGTGGTGATCTGCGGTGACACCATGCTGGCGATGGCGCTGTCGTCGAACCCGACCACGGTCAGGTCGTCCGGCACGGCGAGGCCGAGATCGTAGGCGATCTGCATGACGGCGACCGCCATATCGTCGTTGGAGGCGAAGATCGCCGTCGGGCGCTCCTTCAGCGAGAGCAGCCGACGGCCTGCGGCAAGGCCGCTGGCGAAGCTGAAGCCGCCCTGCGCCTCATAGTCGGGCCTTGGCTCAATGCCCGCCTCGACGAGCGCGCGGCGATAGCCGGCAAGGCGCAGTTCGGCGGAGCGGTGCGTCGGCTCGCCGACGATGATGGCGATCCTGCGGTGGCCGAGGCCGAGCAGATAGCGCATGAGGTCTGCGGCGGCGGCCTCGTCGTCTATGGTGACGCTGGCGGCCGGATGCACGTTGACGTCGCCGGCCACGCGGGCGAAGGGCATGGCGGAAGCGATGAGTTCCCGCAGGATTTCGGGATCGTCCGACATGGGCGGCGTGACGACGATGCCGTCGAGGCCGGAAGCGTGCGCCGTCTCGATCAGCGCACCGCGAATATCGTTGCGGTTTTCGACCGGAAAGATCAGCAGGCGGTAGCGTGTGCCGCGGAGCCGCTCCAGCGCACCCATCTGCAACTCGGTGACATAGTGCGCGCTCGGATTTTCAAAAAAAAGGCCGATGAGATGCGAACGTCGCTCCACCAGATTGCGTGCCGCCGCATTGGGCCGATAGCGCAATTGCTGCCCCGCCTGCCGCACCTTCTCGCGGATCGCCTCGCGCACATTCGGCTCGTCGTTATAGACACGAGAAACGGTCTTGATCGACACGCCCGCAAGGCGCGCCACATCGTGAATGGTCGCTCTCTTACCCGTTCCGGCCATGTCTCCTCCCGGCATGCCTCCTTCCTATTACGCATTTTACCGAAAGTGGAAAGAAAAAACCCATCCGGAGCATCTTGCAGTCATATGCGCGAGGGCAACTGCCGCGCCTATATGGCCAGCCAGGGCGCGCTTCCAGCTTCAAATATGAGTACTTCTCTATACATTCCCTATTTTTCCACGAAAGACCAACATCGAAATTCATGAACTGTCGATACTTCAGGCGCGACAAGATACCGGAAAAATTACATGAAATATTGCCAATATCGACCGAACATGTCATTAATCTAATTTAAAAAATCCAGGAATTTTTACACGGGCTCAAAAATCGAATTGGATAGTAAAAAGATATAGAACCATAATCTTTCATTAGGTGCGGGGGCTATCATGCATAATGATAAAAAAGCCGCGACGGATGCGCTGATCGACCTGTTGAGGGCGGCCCCGATCCTTGCCATCCTGGACAGGCCGGAGATCGACGCCCTCACCTCCCTGACCGTCATCAACAATCTGTTCTCCGCCGACAAGACAATCATCGAACAGGGCGCGCGCGTCCAGAGCATGCATCTGGTGTATTCGGGCTGGGGCTGCGTCTATCGTGACCTGTCGAAAGGCGAGCGCCAGATCATCGACTTTCCGATGCGCTCCGATTTCGTAGGCCTGAGGACGGCGGACGGCTACAACTTTAATACGATCGCTTCCATAACGCCGATGAGGATTCTCGAGATTCCGCTGGATTCGCTCGAGGAAGCCATTCTGAAGGCACCGCGGCTCGGCATCATGGTGATCGAGCTTCTGGCGCGGCATCGCGCCGTGCTGACCGAGCATCTGACCAATGTCAGTTGCCGGAGCGCCTCCGTGCGAACGGCGCATTTTCTCCTCGAACTGTCGGACCGCGTCAAATGGTGCGGCTCCGGTGATCCGGATTCCTTCTATTGCCCGCTGACGCAGTATCAACTGGCATTCGCGCTGGGGCTGACGCCCATTCATCTCAACCGGATGCTGCGTGAATTGCGCGAAGACAATCTCGTCGTCTTCCGCTCCAGCCGGGTCGATATTCTCGATCGCAAACGGCTGACGTCCCTCGCCGAATATAATGGAGACTTCATGCGGATGTCGGTGTTCGGCAAGCGGCACTGAGCGACATGGTTCTGCCGATGCCGCTGCGGGCGACATTGCTGTTCGGATGTGCCGTTGAAATGGTCGGAGTGAGAGGATTCGAACCTCCGACCCCCTCGTCCCGAACGCGGGGGATTTCTTGGAGATGCCCGGATTTCTGGGCTTTCTTATCACCCTTAAACGCTCTTGTTCACCTTCAATTCCGTTTTATCTGTGGGGAATCTGTGGGGCGAGTTCGGCTTGTTCTCGGTCTGTGCATCATTGATGCTGACGACGTTCTTTGGCCGGCGTGAAGCGGCGTGTTTCGCGGTGATCCGCTCGGCGGCCTCTACCTGAAAGTCCGGATGATGGTGACCATAGGTCTGGACGAGAGTTTCAACGGTCATCCCCAAGAAGCCAGCCGCCTGCCAGACGTCAGTTCCGGCCAGCATAAGCCATGTCGCCGCGGTATGTCGAAAGATATGCGGCGTCACGTCCGTGTCGAGGCCGGCAAGTTTGCGAGCGCTGCGGAAGCCCTTCTTGATCGAGTTCACGGGTTTGCCGTTCCACTCGACGACATAATCCTGCGAAATTTTCCTGCCGATGTTCTTGCTCTTCGCCCGTCCCTTGGTGTGGATTTCCAGTTCGGTTGAGGCCCATCGTCTAAGATGGGCGAGAAGCCTGTCGGGCAGGCGTACCGGTGGCTGGCGCTTGTTCGTCTGTCTTGCGCCTTCGGCTCGTCGATAAAACACACCGCGCTCAAGATCGACATATCCATGGCCTTCCGTGGGGCGAATCGCGGCTCCGCAAATGGCGGATGACCGCGTGCCAGTATAAAGTGCCACGAGCATGAAGCGGGCAAGATGCCTGCCTGTGCGCCGAAGACTGCCATCCCCGCTGGGCGCGCGCTGCGACATGCGCCATGCCGCCCAGATGAGGCGCGCCGCTTCAGAGCGGGTCAGCCACCGTTCACGGCGATGGGGCTTTTCCGGGAGAGTGATTTTCGGCGCGGAGGTCGAGTATCCCTCCTTATGATAATAGTTGATGGCCGACCGCAGGTCTTCAAGCTGGCGGCGAGCGGCCGCCTCGGTCGACGACTGCGCGATGAAATCCCGGCAGATTTTCCCGTTTATTTCACCGAGCACCCTCTCCCCGAAGAAATCGAGGATGCTCTCGATCCGGGCCGCTGTTTCGGCAGGCCGGGCATGTTTGGTCGCGACATCCGTCAGATAGACATTCAGTACGTCCGCGATCAGGATATGATCGGGGTCACGGCCCCGCTCGCGCGCGGGCTGGTATTTTTCGTTGATGTAGGCTGCGAGCGCGATTTCAGCGCGTTCACGGCTTGCCTCGCCGCCGCCAACGCTGATGAATTTTTGCCCGTCGCGGATGAACCACCCTGCTCTGTTTCGGAGCGAACCATCGCTCTTCCGGCTTTCGTCACGCCAGACGAGGCGCGCTCCTTTCGACGTCCGCGACATAGTTCCCGCATCTCCCTGATAGCAGCCAAGGTCACATATTCTTTGCCTGCTATAAGCTCGGTTTGCAATCGGCCGGCGTCGCGTTCCTTGCGCAACCCGGCAACTTTCATGCTCCCATCGGGGAATGCAAGGCGAACAGCATGCTCCAGCCGCAGGGGCGTGTCTTCGGAGATTGTCTCCCTGCTGATGACAGCTTCGGTCGGGGAGGTCATGACACCATCCTACCGAGCACGGCGCGGGCATCCCGCATGATTTCGTCAAGTTCGTATATCTCGCCGCAACTGGTTTCGATGCGAACACCAAGTCCATCTGGATGCCTGCCGTAACGCTGATCTTCCGGCTTGTCCTCGCCGTTCCAGCCTGCAACGAGTGCGCGAATTCCCGACAGGGCCTTTGCCGTTACCAGCTTTTCCAGAGCATCCCTATACCGCTTCGCCTCGGCCTCGGCGCGCATTTTGTCCATTTTTGAACCTATACGCTCACGGATGCGCTCGATACAAAACGGCAGGTCAGCGGTAAACATCTCACCAATGCGCTTGCCGAAATATTCTGATCCGCCGATGGTGAGGCTGGTTATCGCTTTCGTCGCCTCGCGAGCGTATTTCTCCAATTCAGCCGCCCGCTGGTTCGCCGCCACAAGTTTGACTTCGAGGGATTCTGTCGCGCGGGCAATTTCTTGTTTGACGCGCTTGGTCGTATAACGGGGCTTGTCCTCGTCATCGCCCATCAGTGCGGCGTTGACCTTTTTGAGGCGTTCGATCTCGCGCTCTCGCCCTGCTATCACCTGCTCGGCGTTCTCGCGGGTGACCAATTCGTGTTTCATCTTATATGATTGCGGCTCAAACTCGTATGCACTCATCATGCCTTCCGGCCAAAGATCATGACGGCCGAGCCAAGCGACTGTTATCAGTCCGTCCCCCACGGCTGGCGAATTGTCTCTGTCAACAGGGGCTGTGTTGCATGGTGTCGGGTCTAGAGCGGCCTCGCCACGCGCCCAAGACTGGCGCTGTGCTTCGAGCATCTCGCGCTGCTTATCTGCCGGAATGGCGTTGAATGCTTCGACGGCCTTTTTCAGGAGTTCCTTGAGGTCAGCCATTCTGGCCTCCATCTTTCGGGCGGGCGATGCGCATCGCCCGGCATTCTCGAACGGCGTCAAGGCGCTTTTCCCCGATTGCGACCAGCTTAGGGTCGCGGGATGCGATGAAGAGTTTCGCTGTATGCTCCAACGGTCCGTACCGGTCGGTCTCAATCGCACCAAATTTGATGGCGAGTGCGCGTTTCGATCTAGCGATGTCGAAATGCACCCACGATGCGTTCCGATGCTTGCCGAATGACAGGACAGGATGGCCCTGAATCCATTTGCGCTGCACACCGATCCTGTCGGCCATGGCGAACAGTTCGTCGTCGCTGTCGGCCCACATGTGGCACATGACCATGTTTCCGAAGGGCGCGGCCATATCGTCAACGTAAACGCTCATCGCTGCACCTGCTCCTGCTGCGCGTTGATCTTAAGGGAATTCAGAAGGTTGCGGCTGTCGGCCCACTGTGCATGGCCGGTCCACGCGGCAAGGAAACGCTCCAGCCGATCATGCTCGCCGGCGGCGCGGTAGGCGTCGATTTTGCGCTTGGCTCGTATAACGCTGTCGCGGCGCAAAAGCTTGTGCGTCGGCCAGATGCGGTAGCCGACGAAGTTGACGCCGCGGTTGACAGGCTGGATGCTCCACTTGGAAAAGCGAAGCCCCAGCCGTTTGCGCGAAAGCTCCTCGATCGACGCCCGGACCTTGCGCAGATGCTCGGAAGACTGGCCGAGGATGACGATATCGTCCATGTAGCGGTACCAATACCGCTCGCCCAAGTCCTGTTGCAGATGCCTGTCCACCACGCCGCCGTAGATATTCGCCCATATCTGCGACAGCAGGCTGCCGATCGGCAGGCCAATGCCGGCGCGCGGCGTCATCGTCTCGATCAGGCGAAGGGTGGCGCGGCAGGATATCTTCGCCTCGATCAGGTGCCATAGCGCGGTATGCTCGATGCTCGCGAAGTAGCGGGAAAAATCGGTTTTCAGGACATAGAGCGGCTCGCCGTGCCGGACCAGCTTCCGCATGTCGGCCTGCGCTGCAATGGCTGCGGCGTGCGTCCCCTTGCCGGGGCGGCATGCGAAGCTGCGGGGCAAGAGCGTCGCCTCGAAGATCGGCCCGATGACGGCATAAAGCGCGTGCTGGGCGACGCGATCCTCAAAAGGCAGCGCCGATATCGTGCGCTCCTTCGGGTCGAAAATCCTGAATTCGTGCGGCTCGCCGGGCCGATATGACCCGTCGCGCATGGCGCTCGCCAGATCCTCAAGGTTGAGGATGGAAAACTCGTTGAATTCCAGATAGCCCGTTGTCAGGCGTTTCGCCTGCGCGGTGCGACGGAAGGCCTGACGCATATTGGCGTCCGCCGTGATTTGGTCGATAAGATTCCTGCATTTCTTTCCCATTTGCCCCGCCCCGGATTGCCGGTCGCGGGTTTCGACGGCGCTGCCGCTACTCCCCGCTTTACCGGACCTTGCAATGTATTCGCCGAAGCCGGACGGTCGGGCCGACCACCTGACCGGCGCTGCGTAAACCGTTGCGCCGTCCGCGGAAGATGACCGGCGAGGCCGTGACCGTCGCCGAGTCGTGAACAGGTTGTCGCTCGCGCCGCGCGCGCCGATGTTCTCGTCAGAGTTCTCCGGCCAGTAGTCCAGATTCGCGTACCGGGACCCGGCATTCGAACTGTTGATCCACGAGCCGCCGAAGATGGACGGGCGCAACAGCATCATAACCCCGACCGCCCGTTGCTCTTCGCAGACTTGATCCATTGGCCGAGCATCGATCCCGTTTCCGCGACGTGGCGCAGCGCCACGGCATGCTGACGGTGGGAGACGATTTTCAGCTTGGGATTGGCCGCAAAGCGCAACCAGAATCGCAGCGTTGCCAGATTGGCGTCGGCTGCATAAAGCCTTGAAGCCTGTTTCGACTTCGCGGCCTGATATAAAAGGCCAACCTGATCGAAAAGGAGTCCGATCAGCCTGTCGCGCAGCACGCCGTGCCGACGCGGGCAAGCCTGAATAATCGGATACAGATAGGTCACGGCGGCCTCGAATTTCTCGACGATCGCCAGATCCTGCGGATTTACGAATTCATCTCTTGTCATGGCTGGCGATCGTCCGTTTCAGGGGACACGCGCTTCCGCGCGTGTCAGACAGGATTCAGGTGGTCGCTCGCGCCGCGCGCGCCGATGAACACGCCAGAGTTCCCCGGCCAGTAGACCAGAGACGCGTACCGGGACCCGGCACTCGAACCGTGGAGCCACGAGCCGCCGAAGAGGGACGGGCGCGGATCGTCCGGATCACCATCCGTCCCCCAAATCCACAGATTGCCGGTCGCCTGCATCATGCCGAAGCGGCTGGTACGGGCGGCATCGAGGCCTGTTTTCTTGGGGTTGCGGTCAGCGCTGGAGCGCTCGGTCACGCCATAAGCGGCGGCGCGGAATTCGTCATAGGTCAGCAGGCGCTTGCCGTGGCCTTCGATGATCTTGACGGTAGTCTGGTAATCGAGCAGGCCCATCGTATCGCCATTGGCGATTGTCTCACCAAAGCGGCTCGTGTCGTGCTCGGCGTGGTTGACGCCGAGGAAATAGATATCAACCCAGATGGATTTACCATCGGTGCATTGGACGCGCGTCATGCCGCGCGGATCGGGGCAAGATGGGCGGAAACCGATATCCCATATGGAGTAGGGATTGATCGCCGGTTCGCTGTCGCCACCGTCGCGCCCCACAGCATTGCCACCCGGCGCGAAATGGAAGCCCGCGAAGAATTTGCCGCTCAACGGGTTTTGGTCAACGATTTCTGCGCAAAGGTTCCCGTCCGAATCGAAGCCGATACCGTAATCGCGGCCGACCGTGGGATTGCTGAAGGGAATATGGGTGTCCGTTTCAAAGGTCCGGCTGATGCCTTCGATCGTGATGACCGTACCGGCCCGGATTCCGATCGCTGCCGCGTCGGTTGCCAGCAGGATCGGCGCGTCCGGGGTCGGGCGTTGTATATGGGTCGCAGGAGTTTTCATGATGATTCAGTCCTTCTGGTTGGAGTGGAAAGGTTTTGGTTCTGTTTCGCCCGTGAGCGAGCGCAGGGCGGCGGCGCTGATCTTGTGCATGGCGATCCGCCCGCGGTTCTGGCGGCCTGATTTACGGCGCAGTTCCAGCACCTGCGCGTCGTGCCAGCGGGCGGCCGCCAACACGCCGGCGCGATAATCCGGCGAACCGGTCATGACCGGGACCGTCATGGCGTATTGCGCCGTCGAGTCGTCGGGATCGATGGCGATCTGCTCGCCGTTAAAGATGTGCAGCATGCCCGCGACGGCCGGGGCCGTGCACTCGACGGCATAGCGCCATTCGCCGGCGAGCGTCTGGAATGCGGACGCGACGACGCCGGGGAAGCGGTAGCCTCTCGTCTTGCACACGGGATCGCCCGGCGCGAATTCAGGCCCCGACATGATGTACCTCTTTCGGAAAAGCGTTGTGCTCGATTCCGTCGAGCAGGCGACCGGCTGCGCCTTTCGTTGTTGGTTCGACATAAATGACGCGCTGGCCGTGAAATCCATGGCCGCCGTCAAGATTCAGCCACCGGCCGTTTGGATAGCGACGGGAGACATTGCCGCAGTAGCGCCAGTCGGGATCTTCCACATCGCGGTCATAGACCTGCCGCCAGTTGCCCCACTGCTTGAAAAAGAATGGCACACCGGCAGTCGCGCACTGATCCCGGAGCGAGCGTGCCCAATCCGGATGCATCGGCCGCGCGCCTTTCCCGCTCTCGCCGCCGACGACAACCCAATCGATTTCCGGCGATTTCCATGACGGAAGATCGTTCCACAGAGGGTTCGGCATGTATTCCGGGATGTAAACGCGACCGAGCAGCGGCTCGGCACTGATCCAGCGCCGCGCGGCGGGCGTGTCGAGCAACAAGGGGATACGCTCGTTGGCGCGCTTCTGGTCCTCGACCGACACGCCGAGCCAGACATTCGGAAGCGGCCATGACCAGACCTCGCGTGCGCCGCCGTCGAAGGTGTACCAATTTGCATAAATGTCGTCGAGTAGGTCCGGACGGGACAGAAAATCCCACATCCGCTCGGCGCGCTTGGTCAGGATTTGAAATGTGTGACGGCTGGCGATCGCCATGATCGTGAAGACGTCCAGAATCCATTCATCCGGCACATTCTCGTGAAAGAGGTCGGCATGAGCGCAAACGAATATATTGCGCGGCTTTCTCCATTCGAGGGGCTGGTGCAACCATTGCCGGTTCAAGCGGACCTTGCCATTCCAGACCGGACCGGTTTTCGTCGGGGTCGTCAGATCCCGGCGCGAGGGGTGATCCCGAAGGCGCGTACCCGCTAGTTTCATCGCATAGCAGTTCGTGCAGCCCGGCGAGACGACGCTGCAACCCGTGATCGGATTCCATGTGGCGTCGGTCCATTCGATGTGGGTTTTGTCAGCCATGGAGCAACCTTTCCAGATCGCGGGCCACCGAATAGAGCGACAGAACGGGATATTTCTGCCCACCTATGTAGATTCCGCTTTCCTGAAGAACCGGCTGCAAAAATCGCTCGCCATCAATATTGACCACCTCGAAGTCGCCCCGCGCCAGTGCGCTGGCGAGGGCGTTCTCGATTTCCTGAATGCGAACCGTCGTCGACACTTCGTTAGCCATGGCACGCCTCCGCAGTCAGTTTCGCGCGCCAGTTGAAGAACCCTAATGCGCCTTTGCATGGGATTGGCTTTTCAAGCAGCCTCGGATTTTCGAGCACGAAGCCATAACGCCCGAAGAACCACCGGCTGTCGGAACGGCGCACCACGTCGACGATATCGACCGTGCCGATGATGGCGCCACGCTGAATGGGCTGGAGGGGTGGAATCGGGTGCTGGATCGCCTTTGCCCTCGTATCCGCGTCCTCGGCGGCGATGTTGGAAACCAGCATTCGGCATTCATAATATTCCGCACGCGTCATGCCCTTGGAGGCGTGAATGCAGACGGTGCCCCGGATTTGCGTATTCCAGTCGCGGTTCTCGACAGGCTTGCCGAGATAATAGATGCAATGCACCCACGGCTGGCGAACCGACAGGGCGAGTTGCGGAAGGTCGGGCATGAAAATCGACATGGCGCGCCCTCCCCCTCAAACCCGCATCGGCATGATGACGAATATCGGCGGCTCGGTGCTCCCGGCGGCATCGGCCGGAACGACACGGCAGGGTGCGCCGGGATCGGACAGTTCGAAGCGCACCTTCTCGCCGCCGCAGGCGGCCAGCACGTCGAGGCAATAGCGGTGGTTGAGGCCGATCTCCATCGTATCGGCGTGGCCTTCGGCGACGGAAAGCCCGTCCTCGGCCTGCCCGCTGTCGGGGTTGTTGACCTCCAGCTTCACCTCGGACTCGCTGAAGGTGAAGCGCACCGCGCGGCCGCGCTCTGTCGAAACCGTGCTCACACGGTCGATCGCCGCCGCAAGTGCGGCGCGGTCCAGCACATAGGTCTTGTCGTTGCTGGACGGGATGACGCGGCGGTAATCCGGGAAGGTGCCGTCGATCAGCTTCGACGTGATGGTGGTGCCATCGGAAAGCGTGAAGCGAATCTTCTGACTGGAAAGCTCGATGCCGATATCGCCATCACCTTTGACGAAATGGCTGATCAGGCTGACCGTGCTGCGCGGCACGATGATGCCGGGCATATCCTTACTGCCCGCCGGGGGATCGAGCGTCACGAGCGCCAGCCGGTGGCCGTCCGTCGCCACAGCGGCCAGATACGTGCCGTCATGGTGAAGGTGGATGCCGTTGAGATAATAGCGCGTCTCCTCCGTGGAAATGGCGAAGCTGACCGTGGCGACGATATGCGCCAGCACCTTGGCGGGTAGAGAAAAGGAATGCGTGAAACTGTCGGCCGGCAGGACAGGGAAGTCCGTCGCGGGCAGGAACTGGAGCCGGAAGCGGGTTCGCCCGGACTTGACGTTGACGAAATTGCCGTCGCCCTCGAAGGCGATTTCAGCGGACTCGGCCATCTTGCCGACCGCATCATGCAGCATGCCGGAAGGCACGGTGAACGGCTCGAAATCCGGGACGCCGATTTCCTTCGCGGGCGCCTTGACCTCGACATCCAGATTGGTGCCGGTAACAAAGAGCGTGCCGCCCTCGGCGCGCAGCAGCACGTTGCCGAGAATCGGTATCGTGTTGCGTTTTTCGACCGCGCGATTAACGGCGGTCAGGGCGGGGAGCAATGCTCCCCGCGCAATGGTGAAACGGGCCGTAGTCATGCCTGCGACTCCGGCGCGCCGGCGAACCACGGAAGTTCGGTAGCGGCGATCACGTCATGAACCGAGTGTGTCAGATGCTCGGTGATGACCTGATCCGGGCGATAGATCTGGTAGGCCCAATAGACCTTGCCCGCATTGACGCGATAGCGCAGGCGCACCGGAATGCGCACCTTCTCGCCCATGAAGAAGGGCGGGATCGACAGGATGAACATGCCGGGAATGACGATCGGCTTGCCGTCTGCGCCGACGTGGCTTTCTTCCCACTGCAACTGGCGCTCGCCCGATTGCAGGGTGTGATTGGCCTTGACGCTGGATTGCACATTGACCTGCATCTTGCGCGAAAGCTCGACAAGCTGCGCCGGCGTGGCGACAGTGCAGGAAAAATCCCGCTGGCAATTGATCACGTCCTGGTCGCTCGGCGAGGCCAGATCTGGAATGCGATCTTCAAGGAAATAGGCGAATTCCTCCTGTTCGAGGAACTTGCCGTCCTTTTCGATCCAGATACTCCACTCCTCGGAAAGCGGAAATTCGTAATGGAGGCGATGCTGGAGATTGTCGGCATCGCCGCCCGTTTCCTTGCGGTGGTAATCCACCACGGTGGTCATGGACGGCTTTTTCCAATCGAGATTGACGAAGATCGCGCTGTCCCCGGTCTTGTGCCGGTTGGTGAGGTCGATGAGCGCCTCCAGCGTCTGCACATTCGCGGTGCCCTTCTTGCGTGCCGGAAACAAGCGGTACTTTTCGAGCAGGGCGGAGACGTCATTGATCCTTGGCTCGTCGCCGCGCACCAGAAGGGCGGGAACCTGTTTCGGCAGGCCGGTCATATCGCCGGTCGCGTTGATGGTGACCAGTTCGGCGCCGGATGCCTTCGCGCCGAGATCGGCGATGGCGCGCAGATCGATGATTTCGGGCAGGCTGGCGGGGGCGGGTGAATTGTCGGACATATTGACTCCTGTGAGGGCTGGAGGGGTTAGCCGTTGATGACGTCGGTGACGTCGCGGGATGCGTCACGCGGGCCGCCGAACATGTCGATCTGCCGCGGGTGCTGGGTGGATAGCGAGCCGTCGTCGCACAGCCAGAAGAATGACGAAGGCCGGGTCGGCTTGGGCCGCTTCGACGTAGTCTCGGCTTCGATGGTGACAGTGCCGTCCACCACCTCGATATTGAGCTTGAGCGTCACCGATCCCTTGGCCTTGATCTTCGGGCGGTTGTCGGTGTGCTCCTCAAGGGCGAGCAGGGTTTCGGTGATTTCGGCGGTCAGCCGTTGCGAAAGCTCGCCGTTTTCGAGCAGGCCGAGAATGGTGCTGGAGTCGCGGATGCGCTGCATGGTTTTCTCCATGGTTGGGAGGATGGTCAGGGGCTAAAAGGGAATCTCGTCATCGAGGTCGCGGGCAAAGCCGACGCCTTGCTTGGGCACGTCGCCGGACTGGCCGGACAGCTCGCGGGTGCGCATCTCGCCGTAATCGTCGGGGCCGGACGGGCCGCGACCGCCGCCGCCATTGCCCTGCGGCAGGAGTTCAAGCTCGCCGCCGAAGCTTTCCAGCACCGTCTCCGTGGAATAGCGCGCGTTGCCGTGCTGATCTTCCCACCTGCGGGTACGGACCTTGCCGGCGATATAGACGATGTTGCCCTTTTTCAGGTACTGCTCGGCCACCTTGGCAAGGTTCTGGTTGAAGATTACAACTGTATGCCACTCGGCTTTTTCCTTGCGCTCACCAGTATTCTTGTCGCGCCATGTGTCGGACGTGACGACGCGCATGGATACGATCATGTCGCCGCTCGATGCCCTGCGAACTTCGGGATCGGCGCCGAGCCGGGCAATCATCTCGTGGCGGTTGAGGCTCATGCTTCCGCCCTCCAGTCGATGCCGAGATGACGGGTGAGCCGGTCGAGCCATGCCTCCTCGGCCTTCAGCGCGCCCCATGGCTTGATGGCGCCAGTGAGCTTCGGTGGCCGAAGGTCATCTTCTCCGTATTGCGGCGGCTTACTGCCGAACAGGGCGAGGGCTTCCGCCTGAAGCATACGCTCGTCCATGTCGCGCACGGGTTGCGGCAGCGGACCCGGAAGCCCTATTACCGGCAGGCCTGCTTTAGTGAATATCTGGGCGTCGATGCGTGATTTCACGCGGTGGACGGCTTCGTCCATCCAGCCCGCCGGAACCCCGAAAAGTTCGGTAAATGCTTGGGAAAGCACGCTAATCGTTGGGCGCGTCCAGTCGCCGATGTATGCCTCGTGCGCATCATGCAGTAAAAAGAAGCCCGCCAGCGTGCTATTGCCAGTTTCGTTCGCCACCGCGTCCGCCCCCATCACGCAATGCTGCGCGACCGAATATGCTCCGACCGGGTTGAGGCCGTTGAAGCGTGGGATGACGGAAAGCGCCTTGGCGATCCAGCGCCACCGGATATCAGAATCCTGCACGCAAGTGAGGTCCATCAGGGAACCATCGGGCCGGAAAGCATAAACGGGGGCGTTCATTGCGGGATACCGATCATGAGGGCGAGGAAGGGGGTGAAAAACGCGATCAGCACCCCGGTGGCGATATCGAGCCTGCTCATGCCGCCGCCCTCGCCCGTGCCGGCGCGATCTTCGGCAGGCTCTGGTCAGCCGCATCCAGCAGGCGCTTGCGCTCCACCGGCAGCAGGGGCAGCATGTTCAGAAAACCGTGCAGTAGCATCAGGCAGCGCTCACGCTGCGGCGCCCACGGATCGAGCAGCAGCGCCGCCCTGCCCGCGCAATAGCGACCCCACGCCTCGAAGAACTCCGGCGACGTGGTGAGGTTTTCCGTCATGGGCGGGCGGTTCGGCAGCGGCTCGCGGATCTTGAGCTTCATATCCTCGATGGCGTCGAAGGGCGCGGTACGCTTCTCCGCGCTCCATTCGGTCGCGAGCCTGCTGGCCTGACCGTGGAACTCAATGATTTCCGACGAAGTGAAGCCCGCGCCGATCAGGTCGCGGAACTGCACGCTGCCCCTTGAGGCGGCGATATCCTGCATCGCGCGGGCCATGATGACGGCGACGGTGTGCGCGGTGGTTTCAGCCGCGCGCGGATCAGTGTTGCGAACGGGGCTGGCGGGGCGCGGCTGATGTGCTTTTTGATTGAAGGGGATATTCATTTTGGCCTCCAACGGGGTTTCGATGGAGGCAATATCGAATTATTTGCGATATTCTGTCAATACCCATTATCGCATTTTTTGCGATATAGCGGATTATCAAGGACTTAATATCGCATCTTTTGCGAATCACCGCAAAGAAAAAGCCCGGCTCGCGCCGGGCTTTTGTGGACTACCGATATGCCGAATGGGTTCAGTTTAAGAGACTGTGCGCCTTCGCGGATCGCCTGACTTGAGCGCAATGGGCTACCTTCGAAGCCGGGCTCTGGTCCCGTAGTTCAACTTTCGTGCCTTCCGTCATCATGTTGAGCATGGGCGCGAATTGCGTATCGTCCGCCCTGACGCGCTTTTCAATATACGCTTCTATACCCGCCTGATTAAGGGACAGGCCGCAATACTCCTCTGACCCGAGAATCGTTCCGAGTTCATTGGCGACCACCATGCTGTCGGCGCGCGCCGGCGCGGCGGACAAGGTGACGCCGATAGCGACGGCAAGAAGTACGCGCCTCATTCCACTGTCTCCTCGACGATGATCTTTCTGCCCCGAGAAAGCAGGACGAAAAAACCGAGGATGACGACGCCCGCCAGCCAGATGAACAGAAGGAAGCCGCTTCCAAGTACGGTTCCGATAGCCTGTCCGGCGCGCTCCGCATCGCTGGCGGCCTGCACTTTCGATGCATTGTTGATGCCAGCGAACAACCCGAACGCCATGAAAATATTAAATGCTATGAAAGCAAGCAAAAAGAACCATCCGATAATGCCCCTCTTTCTCGTTTCCTTCCTGATGATCTTTGCCATTGAAGCCCCCCTTCGCTACATCATTACTCTCTGGTGACGGCGTATTTGACCCGCCCCAGAATACGTATCGTATCGCCGTCACTGCCGTCCAGCGCAATAGCTTCCTGAAACCGGGGATCGTCCGATTCCGGAACAAGCCACAGCGCGCCATGCTCGTCCTGCCAGAGCTTCTTCACGGTCGCCTCGCGCAGGCCATCCGCGCGCTCACGCTCGATCAGATATCGCTTGCCCGGCACCAGATCTTCCGGGCGCTCCATCGCATCCGTGAAAACGAGCACAGTCCCTTCCGGATACCGTTTGTTCATCGATGGCCCCCTCGTCTCCGCGGCATGAAGAGAAAAATTATGCAGCGCGGGATCGTCGAGCACCGGCACTTCATATTGATCTTCCAGCGGCCATTCCCATGTTTCAGCCCACATACCAGCCTGAATGTACCCCTTGACCGTCACCATTCGTGCTGAGTCGTTATCTATCAACGCTGCGCGGGAAACGCCGAGCGCCCTCGCGTAGATGTCGAGCTTGTCATCCGTGAGGTTGACCTTCCCCGTCTCGGCGCGATGCACCGTCTGCCAGTGCGCCCCGACCCTCTCGCCGAGTTCCGTCTGCGAAAGCCCCAAGGATTCCCGTATCTCTCTGATCCTGTTCTTCATGGCCTAAACATACCAATATCGCTAAATCTGCGTTATCGAAAAAAATGCGATAAGACCCTTGACTTTTGTATCGCATTTTGTGCGATATAAGTTCCGAAGGAGTTGGTCATGAATCTTGCTGAATGGCGCAAACGCGAGGGGTTGTCGTGCGATGAAGTCGCCCGGCGGCTCAACATCACGGCAGCCCGCGGCGGTTCCAGCGTCTGGAACTGGGAAACCGGGCGCGCCCGCGCCGACGCCGATATCATCGAACGCATCGAACAATTGACCGGCGGCGAGGTGTCCCCTCTGGACATGCATCGTACGCGGTTGGCGTGGCTGCGGCACAGCAGGGGCGAAGGAGCGGCTGCATGACTTCCCTCCGCCGCCGCCTCGACGATGCGCGTTGCGCTTTCCTTCACGGCCATTCCCGCCGCGATTGGGATCGGGTGCGCGTTCGTCGCCTGCTACTTCTGACGCAGCGCAGCATCGCGCGGCTGGATCGGGATATCGCCGAAGACGAGACGGGCATTCTTGCGTCCGGATGGTCACCTGTGCTGCGCTCGCTTCGCGGCCACGCGCAGCGCCTGGACAAGGGATTCGAACGCTACTCCTATGGCTTCCTGCTGAAGCACATCGAACTCCAGCGCGCCAGCCTCCGCAGCCACCGCCTGAAGGGTCTTGCGGACGTTGAGGCGGGCGGGAATCTCTTTCAATCGGCTTTCCATTATGTCGAATCCCTTCGGGTCCCGCCGCCGGAACCCTATGGCCGTCTCTATGAGGGCCTCGCGGAAAAGCGCGCATCGGATCATTTCTTTCGCCAGTTCGGTTTCTATCGGCTGGATCGGCATCACGTTTTCTCTCAAGTTTTCCAGAGGGTCCGACTTGCCTTCGACCGGCTAATCCACCGGGCTTCGTCCGGACCTCCCTAGCTATCTGACCCCGGCAATCTGACACGAAAAATCCCTTCCCTTAACGGGAAAATACAGCGGCTTTTCCCGCCACGGGAAAGCCTTGCCTTGCGAGGGCTTCGCCATGAACCAACTGACCGACGCATGGTTTTACCGCATCAAGGCGGCGCAGAATGAACTGATCAAATATTGCGGCGGCATCGAGCGCGTCGCCACGCTCGTCTCTGTTTCCAAGAGTCAGGTCGGGCGCTGGAACAACCCGCTCGATCCCGACATGATGCTTGTGCATGTCGTCTGCCAGCTTGAGGCCGAATGCGGCGTGGCCTGCGTGACCTCGGTCATGGCCGCGCTCAACAATCGCCGCGTGGTGGAGCCGGACGATGACAATGTACGCGCCGCGGGCAACCTGCTCGCGGCACATTCCGAAGTCGTGCGCAGCGTCGGCGAGGTCATGAGCGTCGGGGCGCAGGTTTTCGCTGACGGCAAGGTCACGGGCGCGGAAGCGGTCAAGCTCGACAAGTCTGTGGCCGACGCCGCACGCAATATCGACGGCCTGCGCCGGGAACTGTCCGGCCACATCGCCAAGGCCCGGCGCGGCGACACCGCGCTGCATGTGGTCGGGGACGAATGATGCAGCGCCCCAAAGACCCGCAAATGGCAAGCCTGATCCTGCTCATCGCCGCGCTCTGTGTCGGCTGCACGCTCGGCGGCGCATGGATTGCGATGTTCCTCGCCCTGATGGGGGCTGGCCGATGACGATTTCCGTTCTCGCCGGGCGCATTCAGATCGTGGTCGAGGACTGCATGGCCGCGCTGGCGCGGATGCCCGCCGACAGCGTCGATTGCATCGTCACGTCGCCGCCCTATTGGGGCCTGCGCGATTACGGCGTTGAAGGACAGATCGGCATGGAGCCGACGCTCGCCGAGCATCTGTCCGTCATGGTTGAGGTGTTCGAGCAATTACGGCGCGTGCTGAAACCCACCGGCACCTGCTGGCTGAATTATGGCGACTGCTACGCGGCGGCCCCGAACGGGCGATCCGCAGCGGAGTGCAAGGCCGCCGGTACGGATGACCGCACTTTCCGCGACAAGCCCTTTTCCACCATCGGTGGAAGCATCAAGCCCAAGGATCTGTTGATGCTCCCGCACCGGCTGGCGATCGCCTTGCAGGATGCCGGGTGGTGGGTGCGGTCGGAGATCATCTGGGGCAAGCCCAACCCGATGCCGGATTCGTCGGGCGCATACCGGCCTTCCAGCGCGCATGAGAAAATCTTCATGCTGACCAAGAGCGACGATGCCGACGTATGGCGCGCCCGCGATACCGGCGAAATCAGTTTCGCGCCAGACCTGTCGGAGCGTTGCCGGCTGATCACCGATCCGGCGCGGGAGGGTGCCCGCTGGCTGCGCATGGGCGCGTTCTACGATGCCGAGGCCGTCCGGCAGGGCTTGGCGGAAACGTCTATCGAGCGGCTTCAGATGCCAGATGGTTGGGACACCGGCGCCGGCGGTCACGGAAGCCACCATAGGGAAGGCCGGGAAAAGGCAAAAACACTCGATAAACAGCGCGGCCATGGGCGGCGGCACGACGGTTTCAACGACCGTTGGGACCAGATGTCGAAGGACGAGCAGTCCGCCTGCGGACGCTATCTGCGCAATTACGAACCCGCGCCGCTGACCGTCTGGCCGATGGCCACCAAGCCGTTTTCAGAGGCGCATTTCGCTACTTTCCCGCCCGAACTGGCGGAGCGCTGCATTCTGGCCGGTTGCCCCAAGGGCGGCATCGTCCTCGATCCATTCGGCGGGGCGGGCACGGTCGGCCTTGTCGCCGCACGGCATGGCCGGCAGGCCATACTGATCGAACTGAACCCGGAATATGCCGGGATCGCCAAACGCCGCATAGAAAAAGAATGGCGCGTGCAAGACGCGCCATCCATATCGGTCGGTCCCGGCCCGCTGTTCGGCAGCGAGGCGGCGGAATGATGCCCGTTCTACTCCGCAGCCTCCAGTCCGATCACCAGCCGCTGTCCCATGGCCGCGAGCGCAGCCGCCATAAGCGGAAGCTTTGTCGATTTGCCGGGGTCGAGCATTCGGCGCGCTTCCTTTTCATCCTTGCCGATCCGGCGCGCCAGCTCCATTCGTGTGATGCCGGACGCGCGGAACGTCTCGATCAGCGCGATCTTCATGGCTACATCGGCGTCGGGCGTTATCATCTCGCCGGAAGCCTTGGCTTCCGGCAATTCTCGCCCCATCTCCAGATAGGTGAGCAGCCCCACGCCAAGCGCGTCGGCGGCTTGCTCGCGCGCGTCCGCCATATCGTCGCCTTCCGTAATCGCCTCCGGCACGTCCGGGAAGGTGACCACGAAGCCGCCCTCCCTCTCGGTCGGCTCGAAAGCCGCCGCGTAAGCATATGTTTTCATTCTTCTGGCCCTTCGATCCTTTGTGTGATGGGCGGGCCTCATACGAGGCCCAACCCTTTCCTGATTTTCGCTGCCGTTTTGGGGTCTATTTCCCGGCTCGGCAGGGTGGTGAAACGGTCGCCGCACCAGACAGTGGCATGCCCCCCTTTCCCTTTGGTCTTGCTGACCCTGAATGCCAGCCCCTTCGCTTTCGCTTCGTCCCTTAGTTCCGCAATGAAGCGGTCCCGTTTGTCCATTGGCATCTCCGTTTCTATGCAAGCAATATCGGACAAAATTGTCCGAATGTCAAGCGCGTTCGGACAATTTTGTCCGAATTTTTTCCACGTAAGGGCCGGGCGATGACCGCTTCCCCTGCCCCCGATTTCACGATTTTCGGCATGTATGTGGATCGCAAGCGCATCCTCGACCGCATGACGCCCGGCGCGGTGGCGGGCATGTGCCGCATCCCCGCCGACGACGTGAACCGCGTTATTTCCGGTCGCCCCATAGGCGAGGAATCGTTCCACGCGCTTTGCGGCTGGCTGGGGCGCGAGCCTTCCTTTTTCGCCGTTTCCACCATAGTCGCCAACAGAAGGGCCTTGCCATGACCGCATTCGGCCATCCGGGCAGCATTACGCCCAAAAGCTTTATCCCCGATATGCCCCTCCCCATGGTGCTGGAAGGGCTGGCGCTCCTGCGCGAGATGGGCTGCACGGCCCGCGAACTTGTCGAGGCCAGCGGCATGACGCTGCGCGGGATTGAGGAGCTTTCCATCAGACCCGTCAGGCCCTATGCGCCGAAGGATGTGGCCTTCCATAATTACGGGTGGCCAGAATGAGCGCGCACCTGATCGTAGATTCCTTTGCCGGCGGAGGCGGTGCTTCGACCGGCATCGAGATGGCGCTTGGCCGGTCGCCCGATATCGCCATCAACCACAACCCGGCAGCGCTGGCCCTGCATGAGGCCAACCATCCCCAGACGCTGCATATTTCCGAAAACGTCTACCGGATCGACCCGCTCGACTATCTGCGCGGGGCGCATGTCGGGCTGGCGTGGTTTTCGCCGGACTGCAAGCATTTCTCGAAGGCCAAGGGCGGTAAGCCCACGAAGGACCGGCACGGCCATGTCGAGGCTACGCTCGACGTGCCGCCGTTCACACCTGCGCATGCTGACCGGGCGCGACAGGTCGCAGCCTTCCTGCGGTCCTATGGATTCTGGGATGACCGCGAGTTCGTGACGATCTCGGCTGGCGTGGTCACCTATGTGATCGTCGATATCGGCATGCGCATGCTCGTACCGCGCGAACTCTACCGCGCGCAGGGATTACAGCGTGTGCCCGCCTGTCGCCGCCGCGCTCGTTGCCGCCAATTGTGGTCACCTCGCGGTGCAAAGGGAGGCTGCGGAATGATAAAATACGCCACGGTCGCGTTGAAGTCCGCCGATTTTCGCAATGATCTGACCCGGATCATGCCGGGCTATAGTTCCTATGAGGTCAAGTCGGCCGGCTTCGGTCGGCACGCTCCATGGATGGGCCATTACCGGGATGGCACGCTCGCCCGCGCGATCCGCGGGCTGCAAGACCATTATGAGACAACATCCAGAAAATATCTGATCCTTGCACAAGCGATGGAGCGCGGTCGTAAAGACAAAGGGGGGGCAGCATGAACGCCGTCCTCAAACTCTTTGTCGAAGATGCCCGTGCCGTATCGATCGCCGAAGGGGCGAAGCGCCTCGGCCTGAAATTCCGCGCCAAGGGCAGCGAGCACCCGCAACCCTGCCCAGCCTGCGGCGGAAAGGACGGTTTCGCCTTCAACACCACAAAGAACAAGTGGAACTGCCGCCACGCCGGCGAAGGCGGGAACGACGCCATCGGCATGGCCGCCCATATCCACGGGCTGAACGTGCGTACCCGCGAGGGGCTGATGGAGGCCTGCTCGATCCTCACCGGCCAGCCGATCCC
The DNA here is from genome assembly GCA_001898995.1 of Rhizobiales bacterium 63-22. Taxonomy (GTDB): domain Bacteria; phylum Pseudomonadota; class Alphaproteobacteria; order Rhizobiales; family Rhizobiaceae; genus Brucella. The sequence goes on from MKVZ01000004.1 coordinate 429,160, forward strand.
CGATGGCGGCGAGCGCGAAACCGACGAGGAACGCACCGAGCGCCTCGCCCGATTGGAACAGCGCCGCCGCGACAATGAGGCCGATCAGGCCGAAAGGGAAGCAAAGCAGGCCGATTTCCGCGAACGGGAGCGCAACAAGGCGCGCGGGATCTATGACCGCGCGGACGATTTGAGCACCAACGCCTTGGTGCAGGGGCGCTTTTATCTGATGCGGCGCGGGGCCAATGCCCCAGACTCGCACTGGCTGCGCGTGGCGCCTTCCGTGCCCTACTGGCATGGCGATGAGGTCATCTATGAAGGTCCGGCCATGGTCGCGCCGTTCATCGGGCCGGATATGGGCGTGATCGGCTGCCATATCACATGGATCGACCTCGACCATGCGCCGAAGTTCCGCCCGTCGATTGCCGATCCGGCCACGGGCGAGGTTCTGCCTTCCAAAAAAATGCGGGGCAGCAAGAAGGGCGGCCTTATCCCGATCTGCGGCGCGCCTGCTGCGCTGCGGTGGGTCGGCGGCGAGGGGATCGAAAATACCGCCGCCGTGGGCCGGGCGGAAGGCTGGCGCGATGACACGTTCTATTTCGCGGCCGGCGATATAGGCAACCTGACCGGCCCGGCCGATCCCGCGTCCCGCTTCGCGCATCCGACTGCCACCAAGGCGGACAAGAACGGCCGCGTGCGGTCCGTGATGGTGCCCGGCCCCGTGCCGCTGGCCGATCGGGCGCCCGACGATGCGTTCTGGATTCCCGACCATGTGCGCGACGTGGTGCTGCTCGGCGACGGCGATTCGGAGCGCATCGCCACCGCCGCGGCCATGGCGCGCGGCCGCGCGCGAATCCTGCGGCCCGATCGACGGGTCGCGATTGCCTGGCCTCCGGTCGGGCTGGACTTTTCCGATATGATGGCAGGGGCCGCATGACAAAAAATACCAAGGATGTGCCCGCTGCGGTGCGTGCGATTCTCGACGAAGCAACGCGGCAGGCCGATGCGGCGGCGCTCGATCCCCGCAACCCCACTTCCGATGGGGCGGCAGACGAGCAGACCGAATCCGATGGCGAGCCGTCCGCCACCATGCGCGGCACCCGCACGGTGGACCCCGCCGTGGTGCAGGCCTGCGCCGCGCTCGACCATTCCGACACCGACAATGCCGAGCGCCTGCAACGCCATTTCGGCGATGACATGCTGGTGCTCGCCCAGAGCAAGGCACGCAAGGCTACTTATGCCATCTGGGACGGCACGCATTGGGATATCGATACGGGCGATCCCCGCTCGCTCGCCATTGCGCAGCAGCTTGGCGGGCGCATCGCCATGGAAACCGAATTTCTCGATTTCACGCCGGCGGAAGCCGACGCCATGAAGGCGGGAAAGGAGGCGCTGAAAAAGCCGGAAGACGAGCGCACCAAGATCGAAAAGAGGCTGGCCGATGCCGCGGCGAGCGCGAAGGAAAACCTCGCCAAGCGCCGCAAACGGCGGATGGACCATGCGGTGACTTCGAAAAACCGGGCGCGGCTGGAAGCCATGCTGACCTGTCTCGCCCCGCATGTCATGCGCAAGCCGGACGATTTCAACGCCGATCCCCTGAAGGTGGCACTGCTCGACCACACGCTTGTTTTCTCGCGGGGAACGAAGCGGGAGCGTAACCCCGCTTTCGACGATCCCGACGACAGCCGCGAGGATATTCCGGAATTCATCGAGCGGCGGACGGCGAGCGTCGAAGCGGTCAAGGGCCATCGTCGCGCCGACCTGATCACCCAGATCGTGCCCGTGGCCTATGACAAGAAGGCCAAGTGCCCGAAATGGATCGCCTTCCTCGAACGCATGCAGCCGAACGCGGACGATCGCCGCCTCGTGCAGGTGGCCTCCGGGCTGGGGCTGGTCGGTATCACGGTGCAGAAGTTGTTCTTCCATTACGGTTTCGGCGCCAACGGCAAATCCGTCTATATGGAAACGCTCTGCCGCCTGCTCGGCGACGTGGCCGTCACCCTGCCCTCGGAGTCCTTCATCGGCGAGGGCAATTCAGGCGGCGCGGCATCGCCCGACATGGCGCGGCTCTATGGCCGCCGCTTCCTGCGCGTGAAGGAACTGCCGGAAGGCGAGGACCTGCGCGAAAATCTGGTCAAGGATCTGACAGGCGGCGAGGAATTTACCGTCCGCGACCTGTTTCAGGGCTATTTCGACTTCAAGCCGATATTCACCGGCCACATGTCCGGCAACGGCTATCCGCGCATTACAGGCACGGATAACGGCATCTGGCGGCGCATGGTCGTGGTGCACTGGCCGGTGACGCTGAAGAAGGAAGAACAGCGCGAGTTCGAGGAAGTCGTGTCGGAATTCAGGCCCGAATATCCCGGCATCCTCAACTGGCTGATAGAGGGCGTGCTGATCTTCCTGCGCGAAGGTCTGGTGATTCCGGCCTCGGTCGAGGCCAAGACACAGGAATATCGCGACGAAATGGACCCCACGTCCGCCTTCTGCGCCCGCTGTGTGATGGTAGACGAACGCGGCGAGGTGACCGCCAAGGATTTCTATCAGGCCTATTCTGATTTCACCGTCGATCAGGGCGGCAAGCCCATTTCGCTGACCCGCTTCGGGCTGATCATGAAAAAGAAGTACCGCCGCGAGGATGGCCGCATCGTCAAGTATCACGGCCTGCGCCTCGCCGATGTTCCGAAGCCTGCCGAACGGCCCGGATCGGACGATTACGAGGGGCATTTGCGATGATGCGCGCTCCCATCCCCGCAACCCCTCCATTGCTGGCCGTTTTGAGCCTGAAAAAGGTTAACTATTTGATATTTCTGCGTTTCTCTATTGCGACAGTTGCGATAGTTGGCGACAGTTTGCGATAGTTCAAACAGCGGAAATAATGAAATGAAATCAAGTGGTTGCGATAGTTTGCACCAGTTTTTGGCACATATATATATGCAAAAAGGGGGGTCAGGGGGAAATGCTCTTATTTATGCGAACGAAAACTATCGCAACTATCGCAACTATTTGAATTAATTCAGTTAAACACTCTTTTCCAACTATCGCAAACTGTCGCAAACTATCGAAAGTGGTGTAACAATGAAAACCGTGACGATTGATGAACTTCTAGTATGGGCCTTCGTCCACGAATTGCCGAAAGGCGGCGGTGTTGACGGGCTGAATAACATTCATTCCGCATGGCGGCAATTGGAGGCATCATCATGGGGTAAGGTCATGGGCTTTGCCGAGTTGATGACGCTGGTTGATCGCGACCGGCCCGATCCGGGCACATGGATCGAGCAGGGCGCGCCGCACGAAGACGCGCTGGAGGTCGGGCGCGCGGTGGCGGACCTCACCCGCTATGACGTTTCGTTTCCCGATGGCTGGAACCCGGTGGCCGACTGGCCGGAATTCGACGGACTGACCGCCGATGCCGTCGCGCGCGCAGTCGAGCGCCTCATGCTGCGCCCTGCCCGTTCCCGCGCCGCCGGCATTGCCTCGCTCGTTATTTCGACGGCGGTGCTTGGCCGTGTGCCGGATCATGGCGCGCCGGTACCGAAATGTGTGATGGTCGAGCGCGCCGGGAAGCCCGCATGGTTCATGCGGCGGGCTGCCGTCGACGCCTTCGGGCGGGAATATACGCTGGAGATCGACGGCTATAACCGGCGGACCTGTCGCCCGCATCGCGGCGCGTACCGCAAGTTCGTCCTGTCGCCCGATCCGACCGGCGATATTCTTGGCCGTATCGACTATCAGATCTGGGTTTCTGCGCTCGCCGCACTGGAATCAGCGCTGGCGATTCGGCTGGTCAGCCATAAACTGACCTTCTCCCACCGCTCCGCGACGCCATGGATCGATGGCCGCGACATGCTCGGCGTCCAGCTTTTCCGGGCTTTCGATGGTGAGGATGCAAAAAAACAGAAAACTGCTTGTTGACGTGCGGCGGAAACTTGACTTACTCCTTGGATGCTAAAAAAGATCAGACAGACCCCGGCGCACCCGCGACCGGGGTTTTTCTTTACCGGGGTTGTGGCCGTGCTGGATTTCCGATGGGAAGATATCAGCGGGATACGCAGGTTCAGCAGCGGCATCGTTCGCCTGAATGACGAGTTTCCCAAGGCCCTGCCCCGCCTTGTCAATCAAGTAGGGCGCCGCGCCAAAACCCGTGCCGTGCGCAACCTGACCAAGCAAACCGGGCTGGAGCGAAAAGTTCTGGTCAAGGCGGTCAAGGCCGTCGATACGGCCCGGCCGGGAAAGCTGCTCTATTCCCTTCGCACGCGCGGCGGCTTCATCAGGTTGAAATATCTGAAGCCAAAGGAGACGCGGCAGGGCGTTGTCGCCAAGCCATTCGGTCAGGCGCGGCTCTATCCCGGCGCCTTCATGAAGGGCGGTCGCTTCCCGAACCGCAAGACGGTCGCCTACTTTGGCGGGCACGTCTGGCAGCGGCACGGTCCGCGATGGCAGATACATCAGGTCCATTCCGATGTCCGCATTCCTGACGAAATGGTCAGGGGAGAGACGTTGGCCTCGTTTGAACGGGAGGCGAATGAGACCCTGCCGACCCGTGTCGCGGCCCTGATCCAGAAGCTGATCGGCTGACGGACGGGCGCGCGCCGGGGCCGCGGGCGTCGCGCGACCGGGCCGGCACCCCGCCCCCCCCTTTTTAGGGACCGTTTCCGGGCTTTTTCCCGGACGGGCGTGCTCGACTGCCGGCTTTCGCCAGTCTGACAGGAATTTGAGAGCCTAAAGAAGGCGCTAAAAATAAGCCTAAAGAGGCCTAAAAATGCAGGTTGCTTCGAAAGGTGACTTCGCGCGGATTGCCGGCGTGTCACCCGGTCGGGTCAGCCAATGGATCGCGGAAGGAAAAATCGGGCCGGACGCTCTTGATGGAGAAGGTCGCTCCGCGCGGATCAAGGTTGACGTGGCCTTGGCGCAGGTAAAGCTGCGCCGTGATCCCGGTCAGGCGATTGGTAACGGTATAGGCACCCGCTTGTTCGCCGATCAGGGCGACGCCGAACCCAAGCCGTCAATTCCGGTGCTACCGAACCGCAGCGACGACGTGGTCTATCAGATTCAGCAGGAACGGCTGGAGAGCGAGCGGCGCAAGAACCGGATCGCATCCGTCGACGAAGCTGTGAAACTCGGCCAGCTTGTGCCGGCCGACGAGGCGCGGGCCGAAATGATGCGTCTGGCGCGTCAGGTCGATGAGGAAAACGGCGCGATGCTCGCCGATTTCGCCAGCGCGATCGCAGGCCGTTTCAGCCTTCCGCAGCGCGACGTGCTGCACCTGCTGCGCGAGGTGAGGAACGAAAAGAAGGCTGCGGCCGCCAAGCGCGCTTCCGCCGATCTCGACGAGACGCCGGAGACTGTCGAGGCAGTGATCAGCGTGGGAGATGCGGCATGACGTCTATGACCGTCAACGTCGCCAATGCGCGACGCATCTCCGCCGAAGTGCTGGTGACGGTGATGACCCCGCCGCCGCCGGTCGATTATCTGGATTGGGCCGAAAAGAACATCGTGTTCTCCGAACGCGAAAGCCCGCTGCCCGGTCCCTATAACCGGGACCTGTTCTTCTACTTCGACGAAATTCTGCGCGCGCTGTCGCCGAGCGATCCATGCCGGACGGTAACGCTCGCAAAATCCGCGCAGCTTGGCGGCACCGTGCTCGCCAATATCTTCTGTGGCGGCTCCATGGCGATGGACCCGGGGGATTTCCTCTACGTCCATCCCACGGATTCGAACGCACAGCGCTGGTCGAAGATGAAACTGGCGCCGATGCTCAAGGGCACGACGGCGCTGGCGCGGCTGTTTCCGATGCGATCGCGCGACGGCCTCGATTCGGTGCTCTACAAGGAGCGCGTCGACGGGCGCGGCGCCATCCAGATATCGGGCGCCAATTCGCCGGCCTCACTTTCGCAGGTCACCATGCGCCGTCAGGTGCAGGACGATCTCGCAAAGTGGGAAATGAACTCCGCTGGAGACCCGGAGACGCAGGCGGACAGCCGTTCGCGGGCGCATGAATTCGCCAAGGTTTTCAAGATATCGACGCCGCTCGTCGAGCCGGGTTGCAGGATCACCCGCAACTTCGAGGACGGCAGTCAGGAGCGGCTCTATTTGCCGTGCCCGCATTGCGGCACGTTGCAGACGCTGGAATGGGAGAATTTCCTCCAGTCGATCGACGAGGATCATCCGGAGAGGTCGCACTTCACTTGCGTCGATCCCGAATGCGGCGGGGTGATCGAGGAATATCACCGCTCGCAGATGTTCCGCGAGGCGAAGCGCCTCGAAGCGTCTGGCGAACAAGTCTGGCGGGCGGCGAATCCATCCGCCAAGCGGGTGCATCGCTCGTTTCACCTCTGGTCAGCCTATTCGCTGTTGCAGAGTTTCGAGCGGATCGCGCGTGAATGGCTGTCGGCGAAAGGCGATCCGGCTTCCGAGCAGACGTTTTTCAATGACACTGTGGGCCGCGCATACCGGACTTTGGGCGAGGCGCCGGGCTGGGAGAGCCTGCGTGATCGCGGAGCGTCTTCCGATTATTCGCGCGGCGCGATCCCGGCGGGGTTCCCGCTGTTGACCATCGGCATAGACTGCCAGAAGGACCGCGTTGAATGGCAGGCTGTCGCATGGGCGCGGGATTTCCGCAGGGCCGTGGTCGAGTATGGCGTGTTCCCCGGCCATATCAGCGAGGAAGGTTGCCGGGCGCTGCTCGACGGCCTGATGGTGCAGGCTTGGAAGAACGTGCACGGGCGGTCGATTGCCGCGGACATGGCGGCTATTGACGGCAATGCCTGGACCGAGGATGTCTGGGGCTGGGTGAAAAAGCACTCGACCTCGCGTCTTATCATGGTGCGCGGCGTTCCATCGGAATCGGCCCCGCTTCTTGCCGCGGTCAAGCGCGAGCGGAACACCAAGACCGGCAAGGTCAAACGCTATTCGCGGCGCTTCTACAACTTCGCCACTTCGGTGCTGAAGATGGGCCTTTACCGGAATCTGGTGAAGGACGATCCGCTGCAACGCGGCTTTGTCGGCCTGCCGCGCGGCCTTGAGGACGAATTTTACCGCCAGCTTACGGCGGAGAGCCGCAAGGCGACGCGGACCAAGACCGGTTTCGTCAAGTATGAATGGGTGAAGGACCCGGCGCAGGCCAACGAAGGTCTCGACACGCATTTGCAGGCCGAGGCAGCGGCGATCAAGTTCGGCATCCGCTCGATGCCGGATCAGGTGTGGGACCGATACGAGGCGGAGCGGGAATGTCCACCGGAGGTCCAGCAGGGCGATATCGAAGATCTGCTGTCAGGCATCCAGACGCCACCCGCAACCCCGCCGCCGGACGCCTCGTCCGGAGACAGCGATGAAGACAGGCGGCGGAAACGTCGCGAGAAGTGGAAAAACCGATGAGCCTGATGGAGCGTATCAAGGGAGTGGGCCGAGCGCTTCGCTCCGGTTCCGCTCTTTCGGGAACGGCCTATCGGCCCGTCGCCCGGATGCTGCGCGACACCAAGAGCGGGGTTCTCGCCTCGCGCATGGTCACCATCGTCGACAGCCGGGAGGAAATCCGCCGCTCATGGCGACGGGCCGCAGCCTATGCCCTCGATTTCATCCAGAATTCCGGCAAGCTCAAGGGCGCCTGCGATCAGGTTCTGGTCGATACAGTCGGCGTTGAACTCGTGTTGCAGCCGCAGCCGGACATTGCAGAATTCGGTTATTCACGCGAGGAAACGGCGGCTCTGGTCGCCCAGATCAAGCGCGAATGGAAGCGCTACGCATGGAACCCGCGCGAATGCGACATGCGCGGGAAATTCACCCTGCCGCAACTGGTCGATATCGGCCTGCGCTGGTACATGGCATATGGCGAGATCACCGGTATCCTTGATTACATGCCCCGCGCGAAACGCCGGCAGAAGGGTGTGAAATCGGGTCTCAAACTGTGCCTGACCCCGCCGTCCAAGCTGGTGCAGGATACAAACGAGTTCGAAAACCTGTTTCAGGGCGTCTATCACGACGAGGACGGCCGCCCGATCGGCTATCTTTTCGAAGAAAAGACGAATGGTATCGTCCAGAAGGTCCGCTATCCGGCCTTCGATGCCGATGGCCGCCCCGTCGTCATCCATCTGTTCGACCCGGTGGACGCCACGGACGTGCGCGGGATCTCGGTGCTGACTCCCGCCATCCGAAAGCACGCACAGAAGGAAGTGCTCGACGATGCCACGTTGCAGACAGCGATCCTGCAAACAATTTTCGCCGCGGTTCTGACCAGTCCCGACCCGTCGCAGGCGGCATTCGAGGCATTGGAAGCGATCGAGGATACCGAACTCAAGGATGAATTTCTGGGCTATCTGCAAGCCCGGATGGACAAGGCCAAGGAAGGCGGCCTCAATATCAACGGCGCGCCGACCGTCTCCCACCTCGCGCCCGGCGAGGACCTGCAATTCCGCACGGCGAGCACGCCGGGGTCGCAATACCTGCCTTTCGCCAATTCGCTCGACCGCGAGACGGCGCGCGCCATCGGCGTTACCTACAGCAGCTATGCGATGGACCACACCAACGCCACTTATTCGTCGGTGCGGATGGAGGGCGCCACCATCCAGCCGATCGCGATACGCCGCCGCGAGCGCCTCGCCGCGCCCCTGATGCAGGCTGTTTATGAAAGCTGGCTTGACGAGATGGTCGGCGAAGGCCGGATCAAGCTGAAAGTCAGCTACGAGGTTTTCGCGGCCAACCGCGAAAAATTCACTTGGGCGCTCTGGCAGGGTCCAGCCGCGCCGACCGCCGACGATTACAAGACCGAGCGGGCCACGTCCGAGCGGCTTTCGAATGGCACCTCGTCGATCGCTATCGAATGCGGACAGAAGGGCATAGACCCGGACGAACTGTTCGAGCAGCAGCAGCGCGAGCACAAGCGCTATGTCGATGCCGGGATGAAGTCGCCTTACGAGCGCCCGAACCAGCCACCCCTGCCGGACGATCCGCCGGCGCAAGACCCGAAGAAGCAAGCGGCATGAGCAACGTCAGGATTCGGAAAACGGATATCGACCTCGATAATCCGTGCGATGCCGCCAAGGCCTTGCGCGGGTTACGCATCCAGATCGCCGCCGGCGGGCAGACGGAAGTCGTGCGCTTCGGCGATGACGAGGTGCGTTACAGCAAGGCCAACATCGCGGCGCTCGATCAGGAAATCGATCGCCTTTCCGCCGAATGCGATCGTGCGACGGGTGGCACCCGCCGGCGCTTCGCCAAGCGGATGCGCTTCATCTAGTTTTCAGGAGATTCCCATGCCCGTTCTTCAGGACGGCGAACTCGTGCTCTACGGGTTCGTCGGCGACAACTTCTGGGATGAAGGCTTCACCGCGCAGGATGTGCTTTCGGCCTTGGCAGAAGTTGGCCGCGATACGGATATCACCGTGCGCATCAATTCCGCTGGCGGTTACGCCTATGAGGGTATCGCGATTTACAACGCCCTCTCCGGGCACAGGGGCAAGGTTTCGGTGGTGGTCGATGCCTTCGCCGGGTCCGCAGCATCCCTGATCGCGATGGCCGGGTCGGAGCGGATCATGCGGGCCGGCTCATTGATGATGATCCACGATCCCGCCTCGGTCACATATGGCAACGCCGATGATCATGAATCCACCCGCGCCATGCTCGACAAGCTCGGCGACCTCATGGCCGACATTTATGCCGAGGCCAGCGGCGAAGACGCCGCCACCGTCCGCGACGATATGCGGGCTGAAATCTGGCTGACCGGAGAAGAAGCCGTCGAGCGTGGTTTCGCGACCGCGACGGAAAAGGCGAAGGCGGTCGCTTTTTCGGCCTTCGACTATAGCGTCTATGCCAATGCGCCCGACCGGTTGAAGCGCATGGCACAGAGAAATTCATGGTCATTCGACCATGCCGCGAACCCGGCGCGTCCCGCCGTCCGTTCGACCCGTCAACAGGAAATCCACGAGGAAGACACCATGACTGGAAAACCGCAGGCGGGTCAGCAGCCCGCAGACATCGATGCTGCACGCGCCGAGGCCGGCAATGCCGCCAAGGCGCGTATCAAGGCGATCGTGACCAGCCCGGAGGCCAGCGGCCGCGAGGGGCTGGCAAACTATTTCGCCTATGACACCGAACTTTCCGCCGAGGACGCGATCAAGGCCATGGCCGCCGCGCCGAAGGCGGAAGCCGCTGCCGACGCAGGCGAGGAAGGCAACCCCGATCCGGCCGATGCCTACGAGCAGAAGCGTATGCGCGCGGCAGGTCAGGCCCAGCCACAGGCCCGCAAACCGGGTGCCGATGGCAAACCCAACCGTGCAGCGCTGGCCAGCGCGGTCGAACGCACCAACAAGCGCCGCTGAAGGAGGCCCTATCATGCCGCCCATTCTCGAAGAAGAAATCCGCCGCACCGGGCATTACATCGTCTCGGAATCCAACGGCTATCGCTCGCGCGATGTCGGTATCGTTGCATCCGGCGCGGGCAAACTGCTTTCCGGCACAGTGCTGGGGCAAGTGACGGCGACGAAGAAATTCACGCCGTACGATCCCGCCGCCACCGATGGCAGCGAGGCCGCCGCCGCCATCCTCTATGAAGGCTGCGATGCCACGTCCGCCGACGTGAAACGCACCCTCACCGTCCGCGACACGGAGGTGCAGGCGGATGTGCTCATCTGGGCCGAGGGCGTGACCGACGCACAGAAAACCGCCGCGCTCGCCGCGCTTTCCGAAAACGGCATCGTCGCCCGCTAGGAGTCTTACCCATGGCCATCGTTACCGATGTTTTCAACCAGAACGCCCTCGGCGTCATCGAATTTCAGGAAGATGTTGTCGAGCGTATCGACTATAAGCCGCAGCTTCTGGGTTCGCTCAATCTCTTCACCCCGGTCTATTCGCGCTCGCGCACCATCGCAATCGCAGACCGGAACCGGTCGCTGACCCTGATTCCGACCTCGCCCAACGGATCGCCGCCCGAAGAACTGATTCCGAAGGGATCGAGGGTCCGCACGTACGAAACCGTACGCCTCGCCAAGGGGTCCACAATCTATGCGATCGAACTCGCCGGCGTGGCGGCGCTCCCCTTCGAACTCCAGACCAAGGAGATCACCGAGGAAGTCACCGACCGCACCGCCCAGATCATGGACGATCTCGAACTGACGTGGGAGTACATGCGTTTCGGTGCCGTGCAGGGCAAGGTCCTCGACGCGGACGGTAGCGTCATCGTCGACTGGTACGATTTCTGGGGCATCGCCGAGCCGGACGAGATCAATTTCGAACTCGACAAGCCCGGCACCGATGTGCGCGCCAAGATCCGGCAGTTGAAACGCGCCATGCAGAAGGCCGCCAAGGGCATCTGGACCCCAGCCACCAAGGTGGGCGCACTCGTCGGCGATACTTTCTTCGACATGCTGGTCAATCACCCCAGCGTCAAGGAGACGAAGCTCAACACGGAAAAGGCCGCGACTCTCGAAAACATCGAAGCCTATTCGGCGATCGAGATCGAGGGCGTCACCTTTATCAACTATCAGGGCACGGACGATGGCACGACTATCGCCATCGGATCGGAGAAGGCCCGCTTCTTCCCGATCAACGCCCGCGGCGCTTTCAGCGTGGGTTACGGCCCGGCCAGCGAATTCAAGCCCTATCTCAACCAGAAGGGCCGCGAATTTTACGGCCTCGTGCTGGAGGACAAGAGCGGGCGCGACGAATGGGATCGGGTGGAAATCTATTCCTATCCCCTTTTCGTCTGCACGCGACCGGAAATGCTGCTGCGCGGAAAGGCGAAGTGATGTCGACGCACATCGTGACCGAAGCCGGGTTTTATGGAGGCAAGTTCCTGAAATCCGGCGCCTCTTATGAGGCTGGAGAAATCGGGGGCGACGAGGTCAAACCCGCTTCACCCCCGAAAAAGTCGGGCGGCCAGCAGGCGGAAACACCGGCTCCTGATGATGATCAGTCCTGACGGTGATCCGCATGACCGCTCGTTATCAGGAACACCGCGACGAACTGTTCGCTGCGGTCGATGACGAATTTGCGGAATCGCTCCGCATCTTCTTCCTCGTCGGCGGCAAGGCCAGCCCCGATCGCCCTCCCCGCGATATAGAGGCGCCCCTGCGCACCGATGGCCGTGACGCCTTGCAGCCGGACGGCGGCAGCAACAACGACTGGAAAACGCACCTCGCGGCGGGAAAGGCGACGCTGGCGATCGATCGCTCGGCTTATCCCGATCTCATTCTTGAGAAGGGATTCCGCATCGTCGCCCGCGACCGGCCCGGCGAACCCGCTTTCGAGGTCCTGTACGTCGATAGCCGTTCCCATCGCCGCCTTTACGCCATTCTCGGCGAAAAAGGCTCCGCCAGAACTGGAAACGCCCCGTGAGCCTTGCCCGCATCGCCATCCGCGCCGCCGCCGTCGAGGCGATCAAGGGGCGCACGCTCGTCGGCGCGAACGTGCTGGACAGCGAAATCGGCGTTCTCGACCTCGATTCCTCCGGCAGGGTCACCTCGCCGGAAAAGGAAGCCTTCGTCGCGGTCTATACCGATGCGGCAAAAGCCGCTGTCGGCGACAACGACCTGCGCTCGATGCTTCTGAACGGCACCACGGACCTGCTGTTCGAATGCGGCATGTCGGCGGCCATGCTCCAGAACACCGATCCCGATACGGGTGAAACCGTCATGGCGATCGGCGTTCCGGACACGGACGCGAATTTCGAGTTTCAGCTTGACCTGCTCGTGCGCCAGCTCATCGAGGCGTTGACCGACCCCGGCAATGTCTGGGGTCAGGTATTTCTCGGCCTCGCCTATCGCCTCCGCTCGGTCGAGCGCATGCGGGTCGGCAACATCACCGATGGCACGCGCCTTGCCGCGCAGCAACTTAAGGTATCGGCCGATCTGGTCGATGATCCGGAGCCGGCAACCGCGCTGGACCCCGATTCCGCCTTCGGCCGCTTCATCACGCTCGCGCAGGCAAGCGAGGACGAAAGCCTGCGCAAGAAAGGCGCCTTCATGGCCGCCGCGATCGCTGGCACGCGGGAGGCGTGGGAAAACCTCCAGCAGGCGCATGGCATGACCGCTGCCGAACTTCGGGCGCTCGGCCTCGGCCCGCTTCCCGCCGATGCCGACCGCTCGACGCCCGCGTGGGACAGCGCCACGCTGGAACGCGCCGGGCTTTCGCCGGCGGTAGAGGTATCGCCATGATCCAGAGCCTGATCGGCATGAAAATAGACATGGAGATGCTGAAGACGGCCTTCGGCAATTCCATCAAGGTCGGGCGCGTTGCCGCTGTCGACGCCGCCAAAGGCTATCGGATCAAGCTTGGCGAGGACGAGAACGGGCAACCCTACCTGTCGCCATGGTATCCGCATCCCGAATCCGGCGGCAACAGCAGCACATGGATGCCGCTTTCCGAAGGCCAGATCGTCGGCGTGATCAATCCGACCGGCGATCCGCGGCAGGGGCTGCTCGTGCGCGGCGGGTTTTCCGATGAAAACGCGCCGCCATCGTCGGACCTGCTCGCCAATGTGCTGCGCGCCTTCGGTGTTACGGCCACGGTCAAGGATGGCACCGTGACCATCGAGGGAAACCTTGTCGTCAAGGGAAACGTCGATTTCAAGGACGGTCACGTAAAGCACAACACCGCCGATATCGGCGATACCCACGTTCACAGCGGCATCAGGCGCGGTGGCGAAGAAACAGACCCGCCGTCGAACTGAATGGAGAGCATCATGGACCGGAAAACCTATCGCGCCCTGCCCGGTGTGGCATGGGTGAACGGCGCGCCTGTGCCCGCGAGCGGCACTGTCGATCTGACCGACACGGAAGCCCGCTTTGATTCCGATCATGGCCGCGTCGAGCCGGTCGCGTCGAAACAGGAACCAGCCGCCCGCAAGAACAGATCGGGCGAAGCGGCCACCGATGGCGGGGCTGACGGCGATGGCGGGAATTGACCGCCGCACCGGCCGCGTGATCGACAATCTGGCGTCGGCCTATCAGGGCGTCGAGGTGATCCTCATGACCCGCATCGGCTCCCGTGTCATGCGCCGCGAATTCGGCGCCGGCATCGTGGAATTGCTGGGCCGGAAGATGACCCCTTCCCTTTTCGCGGCGTTCCAGTCGCTGATCGCGACGGCCATCGATCTTTGGGAGCCGCGGTTTTCCGTGCGGCAGGTGATCGTCACCGGCACGGCGGACGATATCCGTCTTGGCCGCGCCGGTTTCCAGATCCTCGCGGACTATCGCCCGCGCGGGCATCTCGGCGACACGACGGTTGAGCGCGTGGTTTCATTCGGGCTTGGCATTTCTTCCGGCAATGTGGTGGTGAAACCGATATGAGCGCGACCGCTTTCGACTTCTCCAGCCTGCCGCCGCCGGAGGTCATCAAGACCTTTTATTTCGAGACCATCCTCGCCGGGCGCATGGACGATCTCGCCGCCCGGCTCGCCTCAGCGGGTATTGACTATGATGTCGGCCATCTGGAAACCGACATTCTCAAGATCGTCGAGGAAAATGATTCTTACCGCGAGATCGACCTGCGCGCGGCGATCAACGACGCGGCGCTTGCCAATCTTCTCGCCTTCGCGCTTGGCTCCGATCTCGATCACCTTGCGGCTTTCTACGACGTCTATCGGCTGGTCGGCGAGAAGGACGAACCGTTTCGCGCCCGCCTCGCCGTCGAGATCAAGGGTCGTTCGCCGGGCGGTTCCTCGTGGTGGTACGAGGCCGCGGCGCGTCGGGCGGATGTTCGCATCCGCAGCGCAAAGGCGTTCCGCGAGGAATTCTGGCCGATCATTCATATCGTGGTTCTGTCCAGCGAAAACGGCGGTATCCCGGATCAAGCCATGCTCGACGCCGTGACGGCGGAAGTGATGGGCGAGAAGGTGCGGCTGATGAACGACACCGTGATCGTCGAACCTGCGGTAGCGACGGGAACTGATATCGAGGCGGATATCTGGCTCCTGCCCGACGCGCCCTATGGCTTGCTCGACGCCCTGCCGATCATTTTGCAGCAGGCGTGGCTCGCTGAATCCAGCATCGGGTTCGATCTTGAGCCGTCGTGGATCGACGCCCGGCTGCATGTCCCCGGCGTCAAGCGGGTCAATGTCCTGTCGCCTTCCGCGTCGCTGATCGCGGTACCGGGCGCGGCGATTTCCCTCGGCAACGTAAAGCTGAACTTCAAGGGGCGGGATTTTTGATGGAGCGCCAGCATCTTCTCGATGACGATGCGGCGCCGACCCCGCTTGAGCGGGCGCTGTCGGAATCGCTCGACAAGCTGCCCGCGCTGATGCCGGGCGTCGAGGCCCTTCGCGGCTTCAAGTTCAATCCGCCGGATTCGGTGGTGCCTTACCTCGTTGCGGAATACGGCCTCAACGAGATCGCGGATTACCTGCCCGACCTGCGCGCGGTGCTGCGCGAGGGTATCCAGTGGCAGCGCATCATCGGCACGCCGGCGGCGATCCACAAGGCTCTCGGCTGGATCAACTTCGATGGTGACATCGAAGAATTCCCGGTGAAGGCCACGAAATGGTGGTGGTTCCAGATTCATTTGCCATTCGAGCCGCGCAACACGACCTTCGTGCAGCCGATGACAAAGCTGGTGCAGGCGTCGAAGCCCCTGCGCTCCGAATTCGCTCGCCTTACGGCGGGATGGGATGTGCGTGCCTTCAGGTTGAACGAGCACCGCCTCAATGGCGGCGCGGGCCTGAATAACTGGTCGGGCCGCAAGCGCTCACCGGATGAGCCGGTCCTGTCGCTCCGCGTCAATATCCGGCGCGGCGTCGTCATGCCGACTGGCGACGGCATTTCGGTGGCCGATACCCAATTCATCGACATGGTGTGCGCCGTCGATTGCCGGCGCCCCCTCGAACAAATCTCATTCCGATTGGCCGCATCGGCGGCGGTGCGCGTCGATTTCCGCAATCGCAACACCGTGCCCTTCCAGAACGCGCCATTCGTCGCTCAACCCTTTGGCGTCCCCTCGACGCGCGTACAGACAGGATTTGAATGATGGCCGTAGCAACACAAGGCGCGCGCATTCAGCAGGCTATAGCGCTCATGAATTTGACGCTGTTCCTCGCGGTCGGCACCGGCGACCCGGCGTGGGATAGCCAGCCGGCACCGTCAACGCCAGAGGATCAGACTGCACAGGATGCGGCATGGAGCCAGTTGACCGACCTTACGGCAAAGATTGGTGTGACGCGGGTTCGGGACAAGTCCTATGTGACCCCGGACGATGCCGGCACGATCTTGGTGGGCGATGGCTCTCGCTATTCCTTGAGCACCGATCCGACCGGCTACGTGTATCTCTGCTTTCAGTTGGACCTATCCGACGCGAGCGACACGACACTTCGAGAGGCCGGCATATTCGTCGGCACGCAATTGGCCGCGTCTGTGCCGGAAGGACAGATGTACATCGCCGACGCTGATGTGGCCGACTTCGGACGGCTGATCGAGATCGATCGTTTTTCCCCCATCGTCCGCGACGGCTCCTTGAGCCAATCCTTCAGCTTCATCCTGACAATGTGATGTGAGGCGACATGACCAGCATCATTCAGCGGCCCGGCTACCGGGACCGCTATGACCGCGCGCGCCGGCAACATGCCATCGCCTTTCAAGATTTGGGCCGCGACGGACAGGGCATCTATCTCCAGAGCGATGACCTGAATGAAATTCAGTCGCGCGCCGCCGATCAGGTGCGCCGCGTCGGCGACTATATCCTTCAGGATGGCCGTATCACGGACGGGCAAACGCCCGTTGTGCAGGTCGTTGACGACGACAATATCAGCGTCACCCTGCCGGCCTGTGCGATCTATATTGGCGGCCTCGTGCATGACGTGGACGCGGCGACCTTCACCCTGCCGACCACTGGCGATCTCACAATCGGCGTGCGCACCGCGCAGACGCTTGTGACGGACGTTGAGCTCGCCGACCTGAAAGGCGATGTGCCCGGCACGGAAGCCTACATGGAGGAAGGCGCGTCCCGCATTGAAATCGTGGTGACGTGGGGCCATTCGCTGGACGGCAATGCGCAGCCCCTGCATTCGGTCTTTCAGGTTCATAACGGGACCATTCTGACCACTTCCACGAATACGGACCTGTCGGAAATCTACAAGAGCCTCGGCCAGTATTCGAGGGAGAGCAACGGCAGCTTCGTCAATACGGGCTTTGCCACCACGGCGCTCGGCCCCGATGGTGCCGGCAATCAGGTCTTTTCGGTATCGGAAGGTGTTGCCTATGTGAACGGCACGCGCGTCGTGCGCCAGCAATCCATGCGCCTGACCGTGAAGGAACAGCCCGACCTCCGCAATGTGGACGCCGAACCGCACGCTTTCACCGAGGCCACCGGCGGCACGCAGACTTTTACCGTGTCCAAGTCCCCGATATCGTCTATCAGCCGGATCACGGTGGAAAAAGAAGTCACTGAAACGGTGATCCATGGTCCCTATAGCGGGGCCGTCGATCCGCTTCAGCATCCTTCCGTGACGGCGATCCTCGAAATCACGCAGGGAGCGACGACATATGCGGCCGGCTGGCTGCTTTCGCAGGGGCAAATCGACTGGTCTCCGACCGGCGACGAGCCTGCCCCCGGATCGTCCTACACGGTCAAGTATCGGTATAACGAAAATATTCAGGCTGACGCGGTAACGCGCGATACCGTCACCGTGTCGGGCGCGGCCAATGGCACGAACGTCCTGATCGACTACGCCTATAAGCTGCCCCGTATCGATGCCGTGTGCATGGATGCGACCGGATCGCTCGTCTATCTGACCGGCGTGTCGGCGGTTTCCCGCCCGCGCGCGCCGGTCATCCCCTCGACCATGATCGAGCTTTCGCTCGTCTCGAATGATTGGGGACAGATGCCGACCGTCACCGCGTCCGGCCTGCGCAACATGCCGTATTCGGAATTGCTGGACCTCCGGTCCATGGTCCTCGATCTCTATGACCTTGTGGCGCAGGAGAGGCTGAAAACAGACGCCAAGGCCCGCGCGCCGGGTTCGTCTCGCGGTGTTTTCGTGGACAACTTTGATGACGACGACATGCGTGATCAGGGTATTCCGCAGACCGGGGCCGTCTTCGGCGGCAAGTTGACGCTGCCGATCCGGGCGACCGTGCATGAGTTTCCAACTTTCAACGGCATTCGGTTTCTGGATTTCACCGATACCTCGGTGATCGTCCAGAACCGGCGTAGCGCCGCGATGAAGATCAATCCCTACGCGACCTACACGCCGATGCCGGGGCGGGCGAGCCTTGAGCCGTCCACCGATATCTGGACCGACACGACCACCGCATGGACCTCGCCTGAAACACAGACCTTCACGGCGGCGGAAGGGGAATACATCAGCGGCATATCGCTATCTGAACAGGTCCAGAAGATCGGCGAAACGACCGTGGCGGCCGAGTACATTCGGCAACGGGACGTGAATTTTAGGCTGGAAGGGTTCATCCGCACGGAAACCCTGAAAACTATGACGTTCGACGGCATCACCGTCGTTCCGAGCGTCATTTCCGGTCCCGCCGACGATGATGGCGTCATCACCGGCACCTTCACCGTTCCGGCCAATGTGACGACTGGCTCCAAGACGGTCTATTTCGAGGGGTCCGCCGGCACCAAGGCATCATGCACCTATGTCGGGCGCGGTGAAATCACAGTTGAGGAATATCGGCTCGCATCGTCGCTTCAGACGAGCACGGCCACCTTGCCAGTGCCGGTAGTTCAAAACACCGTCATCAACAACACCACGGTCGTCAACAACATCACGAACGTCAATCAGGCGAACTCGGACCTTTCGCGTGGTGGCGGCTCCAACGGTGGGCGGGCCGACCCGCTGGCGCAGACGTTCACACTGGATCGCCCGCGCTGCATTGCAGGCGTTCGGCTGATGTGCGCCGGCGTGGGCGAACAGTCCAATTCGATCTTCGTCCAGATCAGGACGGTGCAGACCGGTATGCCGACCGCGATCACGCTGGCGGAAGCCTTCGTGCCGGGGACGGACCTTCAGGAAGGCCAGCCGTTCACGGCGCGCTTCACCTATCCCGTCTATCTCGAAGCGGGACAGGAATATGCCTTCGTGGCCCTGACCGACGATGCCGCTCACGCGCTCTACATCGCGCGGGTTGGCGAAATCGACATGGACAGCGGGGCGATTATCACCGAGCAGCCGTTCACAGTCGGCGTGCTCCTGTCTTCGTCCAACGCCTCGACATGGACGGTCCACAATGACGCGGACCTCTGGTTCGAGTTAATCGGCTGCGCGTTCGATCCGGTTCAAAAGACGATCCAGATCGGCACATTCCGGGCTACGAAAATGTCGGACGTGATTGTCAGCGCCGGCGTGGAAATCCCCGATCCTTCAGCGGACGTGACGCTTCGCTTGACGCGGCTTGCGACCAACGAAGTCATCACTTCCGCGCCTTCGCAGACGATCCGCTTCACCGAGTATATCCAGAATGAGGACGTGCTTGTCGAAGCGATCTTGTCGGGCACGGTGGACGTTACGCCCTTCGTTTTCCCCGATATCCAGATCGTGGAAGGGGAATTGCAGACGACTGCCGACTATGTGACCCGCGCTGTCGATGCGACGGACGTGAATACCGTCCTGACCACGTTCGACGCGCTCCTGCCCGCCGGCTCCACGGCTTCGGTGCAGATCGGCGTTCCGGGCAATTATCTGGACGTGGCCGTAAGCACCGCAACGCCAATTGGTGATGGTGTGGTCGAACAGACCTTCATGCAATCCGCCTACCCGGCGGCTAATCTCGATGCACGAACGCGAATTGTGATCACCGGCACGCCCGCCGCGCGTCCGGAGATATCCGCGCTCCGCATGATCCTGTCCAAGGTGTAATCTATGGCAAAGACGACGAACTATCAGTGGGATTTGCCGTCGCCCTACGGCATCCAGATCACGGAAATCGCCAAGATCGCCGCCGCGTTCGGTGGCGTTGACGCTGCGCTTAAAGCCTTGTCGGACGCCTTCCAGAACCACGAAACTGCATTTTCGGATTTGGTGAACCGGCCCGACACTCTGGAAGGCTTCGGGATCACTGATGGCATGACGGCGGCGGAGATATCCGCCGCCATTCAAGCCGCCATTGCAAGTCTCGTGGATGATGCGGGTCCGGCGCTCGACACGTTAAGAGAACTGGCGGCCGCTCTCGGCAACGATCCGAATTTTGCCACCACCACGTCAACGGCTCTCGGCAATCGGGTCCGTGCCGACGCGGCGCAATCCTTCACCTTGGCACAAAAGGCGCAAGCCCGCGCCAACATTGACGCGCTTGGCACTGTGGACAAGGGACAGACCAATGGCGTTGCCAGCCTCGACAGCACAGGAAAGGTTCCGTCTACGCAGCTTCCGGCACTGACGACAACGGCTACGGTTGGTGCGGCGGTCGCCGGTGCCAACAGCAAGCAGACGCCAGACGATGGTGATTTTTTCACCGGGGTTCTCGCCGGCGGTTCGACCATGTTCAAAACGACATGGGCGAACATCAAAGCCGCCTTGAGCAGCGTTTTCCTTCCACTTACTGGCGGAACCCTTACCGGTGCGGTTGAAGTGAGTGTAGCGGCCCTCACATACGCATTCCACGTAAGAAGCCCGTCCAATAGCAACCTAGGCGGATTGTATGTTTCGGCCACCGGCGGAGAACTGTATGCCCGTGGGAACGATGGAACCACTACGGTCATCAAGGGTGCGGGCGAAAGCGGTATCGCAGGCTCGCTTACAGTCGGTGGCAGCGTTATCGTGGGCACCTTCATCAAAGGTACGACTGCTGTCTATGCAGGTGCCGCCTACATGGCGACGGACGGTAATGTGACCGGGTCGAAATGGGGCGGCGGCTGGCTATACGACTGGATCGAGGCCCGGTCCTACAACCGCACCAAAGACTATCTGCTCGGGGAAAATACACCGATTGGCAGCACTATTCTCGGCATTCCTCAAGACAATGTAGCTTTTTGGGGCACATTGGACGGAAGTCGCATCAACTGGGCTAATCTTAGCGGCACAGACCTTAACAACTCCGTGGGTGCTATTGGCTATGGCACTTGGATGGTGATGGGGATCAAGAACGCCAGCAACGGATCTCATGCCTGTACGTGTAAGAGGATTGGGTGATGGCGATCACTTCTGTTGAAAATCTCGAATGGGTTGACGCCGATCATACCCGCCTGCGAGCGGTCGTAACGTTCGATGATGGCCGTGTCTGGCCAATGTGCGTTCATGGTACCTATGACACCGACGAAGGCTTGGACCTCTGGACCCGTGCCAATGCCGGAGACTTCGGGGCGATTGCCGATTATGTCGCGCCGCCCGAACCGACGCCCGAAGAAATCCGGGCGGCTATGCCCGCTCTGTCGGCCAAGCAAATCCGTCTCGGCCTGCTATCGCTCGGCAAGCTTGACGGCGTGGACGCGGCGATTGATGCCATGTCGGAACCCGACCGCAGCCAAGCGAAAATCCAGTGGGAGTATGCGACGGAGTTTCACCGTCTGCACCCGCTCATTGTCAACATCATGCCGCTCCTCGGCTTGACGGATGATCAGGTTGACACTGCTTGGATGCAGTTCGCGCAGGTGGAGTAACCAGCGGCAGCGTCGAAAATCTGATGCGTCGCCGTTACGTGACCGCCAGTCGCCGTTTCGGAGCGATCGAGCGGGTCGCTTTCATGAGCGGCCCCTCGATCCATCGATAACTGATATACGCCCACACCAGCGTTGCGAGTATGGCAACACACCAAAAGCCGCCGGCAACTAGGGGGCTTATCAGGTCGTGGCCGAATATCATCGTCCCGAAGCGGCACGTCGCGGACAGAACCAGCAGGTGCGAGAGATAGAGCGAATAGGAGATATCGCCCGCCATCTCCACAAAGGCGCATTTCGGGAAGCGTCCAGATCGCTCGAACTGGACCAAGCCGAAGAGCGCGAGGGCCGTTGGGAAGCCGAATGCCAGCATTCGCAACGGCGTTTTGTCGTCGAAGATCGTCGGCCATACCACGGCGCACCCGCCCATTAGCATGAGGCCGAAGCACAACGCTGCATCGCCTTTCACGCGTGGCAGCCGCCGCGACGCGAGATAGGCCAACGCGCCAAGGATAAATTCCAGCCCGTATGAACCTGTCACCACGCGCAGGAATGGTGATTGGAACGCGATGCCGGAGAAGATGAGCAATACCGCAGCCCAACCAAGAAGAAGGTACGGTAGAGCTGGTCTAGGGAATAGCAGGATGACGGCGAACACCGCATAAAACCATAGCTCGTAGACGAGAGACCACGAGACAAGCAGCAGCGGTACGCGGTTGTCTGGCAACAAGAAAAAGGAGCGGAAAAAGTCCGGACCCGTCGACTGTGATGAATTCACCATTCCGGGCATGTAGAGCACGACCGGAACCAGCATGAGAAAATACACCCAATAGATCGGGTAAATGCGGGTCAGGCGCTTGTATACGAAATTACCAATTTTTGCCGGATCGCTGTGAGCGCGCCCCGTCGTCATCGCCATAACGAAGCCGCTTATGACGAAAAAGATATCCACGCCAAGTTGCCCGTACTCGGCGATGCCGGGCATGACGTTCGGCAGAATGAATTTCGCGTCCAGATCGAACGCGTGGAACACAACCACCATCAATGCGGCGACACCGCGCGCCGCCTGTAGGCCATACAGCGTTTTGTGTGTTTGATCCCCGTGCATCACCTTCGCTTACACGCGGCGGAAATAAAACGCAACGTCTGGAAACATTCGGAAACAGTTGGCCGCCTCCGGGCGGCCTTCTCCCATCAACCACCCCGAAAGCCCGCCTCGTGCGGGCTTTTTCTTTGCCCGAACCGGCCCGTGGCGGGGCATCCAAAACTTGACAGGAGTTTCCTATGTCGAACCCCACTTTCGGCATGACCTTCACGCGCCCCAACGACGAACCGGTGCCGGTTCTGGGTGCGGATTTTTCCAAGATCCTCATCATCGAGACGTCGGAGGATGCGTCCGCCACAGAGTATCCGCCCGAAACGCCGGTGCGCATCTCGACGAGCGATTCCGATGCCGTCAAGGCGCTCGGCACGGGATATCTCGCCGACGCCGTGGCCGGCATCAACGCGCAGTTGACCGGATTGAATGCCGGGGCGGACGTCACTGTTTTCCGTGTTGCCGAAGGCGCCACGCCTGCCGCCACCGCCGCAGCCATCGCCGCCGCGCTCGGCAATGCGGGTTATATCCCCTCCGCCGTCAATGCCACACCGCGCATTGTCTGGGCCGGGCGGACCGCCCTCCGTCCCGATGCCGACACGGCCAATCCTGTGGTGGCCGCCCTGCCCGCCGCCTGCGAGCGGCTGCTTGCGGTCGCGGCGGTGGACGTGAACGACACGTCCGCCCCGCTCGCCATCGGCGACCGCGAGATGATGAACTCGCAGCGCCTTATCCCGATCGGGGTCGCCGCCCGCGTCTATGAGGGCACGAACATCGTCACCCGGCCGATGGGGCCGCGCATTGCCGGATTGATGGCAGCCGTCGACAACGCGCACGGCGGCAAGCCCTTCGACCCCATCGCCAACCAGCCCATTCAGGGTCTCGCCGGGCTGTCGCGCAATATCCCATTCTCGCTTTTCGACGGCTCGACCGAGGGCCAACAGATGTTGGAAGCCAATGTTTCCATCGTCGCCCGCGGTGAAGTGGGCGTGGATGGGGCGGTGGCAGATGGCGGTTTCGTCTTTATCGGCACCGACAATGCCGATACCGGCGAACTCTGGCGGCAGTTCCATCAGGTGCGCGGCGCGGATTACCTGACCGTGAAGATGGCGCAGATCACGCGGCAGTTTCTGGGGCCGAAGATCACCGCCGATGCCGCCGAGGCGTGGATCAACTCCATCCGCTTCATGCTGCGCGACCACAAGGTGGACGACGACATTTTGGGGTCGGACGTCCAGTTCCTTGCCGACCGCAACAGCCCGGAGGAAATCCGGCTAGGCCACCTCACGGTCAATATCGGTATCGAGCCGGCCCCGGCCTTCAAGCTCGCCAATCACGAAGTCCGCCGCTACCGCCCCGCGGTCGAGGGCCTCGTGGCCGAGATCGTCGCGCGCCTGTCGTCCGTTTCCTGATCCACCCCCATTCCCGAAAGGCATTATCATGCAGCCGCTTTACATGCTCTCCGCCGTGGATGTGCGCCGCGCCGAGGAAACCGGCACTTCGCGCGCCACCACCATTTCCAAGCTCACGATTCCGCCCGTCAAGTTCATCACCGCCTCGCACAATCCGGGCGGCAGCGTCATGGCGGTCGATTTCGCGCTGCCGCGCGTCGAAGCGATCGAACCCGCGATGGAAATCAAGGGCTTCGACACCGACGTCTTCCGCGACATCGGGCAGACCGGGCGATGGGTGTTCGCCGCCGCCTGCCGCGACAAGAAGGCGGGCAAGATGGTGCCCGCCCGCGCCATCATCGAAGGCGCGATCGTCGAATGGACGCCGGACGATGCCAGCCCGGAGGAATTCGTCGGCTGCAATCACGCTTTCAAGGAGGTCACCCACTACGAATTTACCCTCAACGGCGTGGAGCTTTTCTACATCGACTTCTGGGAGCGCGTCCTGCGCGTCAACGGCGTCGACGCATTCGAGGATGTCCGCCGCGCCCTCGGCGCGTGACCAGCAGGAACCGGAGAAAACCATCATGGAAAAAATCACCAGCGTCACCGTGCCGCTCGAATATCCCGTCCCCTACAACGGCACGGAGGTGAAGGAACTCACCTTCCGCCGCATGAAGGGCAAGGATACGCTTGTCGCGGAAGGCGTCGAAAGTCAGGTACGCGCCGGCTACATGATCTTCGCGGCGCTCGCCGGCGTCGATGTCGAACTGATCGAGGAACTCGATCTCGTCGATCTGGAAACGGTGGGCGAGAAGGTGGCGCCCCTCATGGGAAAATCCGTACAGGCGGCGGTGGACGCGGTGACGAAGCCAGCGGTCACGCCGTCGCCTGGCGCGACGTCCTGACCGCGACCGCTCGCCATCTCCATTCCCCGATCGACCAGATCGAGGAATGGGATATCGACAAGCTGCTCGATTATTCGGACAGCCTCACCCGCGTGATGCGGCTTGAAAACACTTCCCGACGATGAGGTGCGGCCATGGCCGTCATGACTTCAACCCTGATCCTGTCGCTGATCGACAGGGTGACGGCCCCGGCGCGTGGCATCGAGGCGACCCTGAAGCGTTTGCAGAATGCGCAGGCCAACAACACGCGCCGGCTCAACGAGGTGCGCGGCCAGATGATGGATGCAGTCGGCGCGGCCTATGCCCTCTACAAGGGGCTGTCCGCACCGCTGAACGCCGCGGCGAAATTCGAGGGCGTCATGCTCGATATCGCCCAGAAGGCCGACCTCTCCAACGCGGCCATGGGTGCTCTCGGCAAGGGCATACGGCAGCTTTCCGCCGATCTCGGCAAGGGACCGGGCGAGATCGCGGCGGGTATCGACGACCTGATGGGCAAGGGTCTCGACGCCAAGTCCGCGCAGGAAGCCATCACGCCGATCACCAAGGTCGCGACCGCCTACAAGGCCGCGGTCGACGATGTGGCCAGCGCCTCGTTTTCCGTCATGGACAACATGAAGGTGCCTGCGCGGGAACTCGGCAAGTCGCTCGACATCATGTCGCAGGCGGGCAAGGAAGGCGCCTTCGAACTGAAGGACATGGCGCGCTACTTCCCCCAACTGACGGCCCGCGCGCAGGCCCTCGGCATGACGGGCACGGTGGGCGTGGCCCGCCTCGCCGCCATGCTCCAGATCGCGCGTAAGGGTGCCGGCTCCGCGGAGGAAGCGGCGACGAATGCGGCGAACGTGATGCAGAAGATCATCTCGCCCCAAACGACGAAGGCTTTCAAGAAACATGGCATCGACATCCGCAAGGAGTTGAAAAAGACCCAGAAGGCCGGTGGTGACATTTTCGAGATGCTGGCCGAACAGACGATGAAGGCCACGCACGGCGACCTGTCCAAGCTGGGCGATATCTTTCAGGATGCGCAGGTGCAGGCGGGCATGATTGCCCTGATCCAGAACCTGAAGGAATACCAACGTATCCGCGATGCGTCCGCCAACGCCAAGGGCGTGGTGGATGCGGACTTCATCCGCCGCCAGCAAACCGGCGAGCAGGCCATGGAGCGGTTCGGCGCGGCCATGGAGCGCATCGGAATCACCATCGGTTCGGCGCTGCTGCCCGCGCTCAACAAACTGACGGACGCCACCGAGCCGGTTATCAACCGCATGGCGGATTTCACCGAAGCGCATCCGAAGCTTACGCAGGCCATCGTCGCCACCACCGCCGCGCTGATCGCGCTGCGCGTCGCGGCCATCGCCGCGCAGTTCAGCCTGCTGTGGATGCGCGGCGGCGCGCTTTCGGTGCTGATCCGGGGATTCGGCCTGCTCAACGGCGCAGTTCTTGCCGCGCAGCGGTCCATCGGCGCCACGATCGCCTTGCAGACGGCGCTTGCCGGCGGTGCCCGCTATGGCATGTTCGCCAAGTTCATAGATGGCGGCAAGGCACTTCTGGCCATCATCCCCGGCTTGAGCCTGATCGAGCCGATCATGGCGGGAATCGGCGCGGCAGTCGCTGCGGTCGGCGGGACGGTGGCAGGCGTCATCGTCGCCGTCGTGGCGGCGGTCGTAGCCGCCGCGGTGGTGATCTGGAAATATTGGGATCGAATTTCTTCGATATTCTCCGGTGTCGCCCGCGCCATCGGCGAGCAGCTTGCGCCCGCGATCGCCACTGTGCGGCCTTATCTCGAATGGCTGGTGCCGATCGGGTCCGCCATCGCCTCCGGATGGGAGAGCGCGATGGGGGCTTTGCAGTCCTTCGGCAGTTGGATCGCCAGTTTCTTCAGCCGGGAAGTGCTGACCGACGCGCAGAAGGCCGCGTGGGAGCAGTCGGGCTATGATGCCGCCACCCGGCTTATCGAGGCGGTAAAATCGAAGGTCGGAGAGCTGGTCGACTGGTTCCGCTCGCTGCCCGGAAAGATCGTCGCGGCGATCGGCAATATCGATATTTCCGGTCTCATCAAATGGCCGTCCATGCCGTCTTGGCTGGGGGGCGGCGGTGGCGGAGGCGGCTCGATCCGGGATCGCGCAGCGAACAACAATGCCGGAGCCACCATTCCGCTGCCCGGCGTTGCCGGCGCTCGTGCGGCGGGCGGACCCGTTGTCGGCGGCCGGACCTATCTGGTCGGCGAGAAAGGGCCGGAACTGTTCACCGCCGGACGCTCCGGCACGATCATTCCCAATGGCGGCACGTCCAGCCTCGGCGGCGGAAGCTTCACCATCGGCGCGCTCCATGTGCACGGCGTACCGGGCATGAGCGAGGAATCGCTCGCGCAGAAGGTGGTGGCGGAGATGGAGCGCCGGTTCCGTGCGGCGATGGATGGCGCGCAGGCCGATCTCGAATATGCGGTGTCGTGATGCTCTATATGCTCGGAACTCTCACCGTGGATACACGGCCTTTCAGTGTGGACGAAATGCAGCGTTCGGCCTCCGCCGACATTGCGTCCAAGGCCCTTATCAATGCCTTTCCCGGCAAGGAATTCACCGGGGAAGGCGATGACCAGATCACGCTTTCCGGCCAGTTGCTGCCGACCAAGATCGGCGGGCTGGACGAACTCGAAACACTGCACGAGATGCGCCGCAACGGCGTGCGCTTCCCGCTTCAGCGCGGCGACGGCATGCGGATGGGGTGGTTCGCGATCACCAATATTTCGGAAACCCACAGCAGCCTCACGCGGCAGGGCGTCGGCTTCGTGGTCAAGCACACGATCACCATGACGCGGGTGCAGCCCGACAGCGGTTCCGGCCAGCAGATCATTGCCGGACTGCTGTCGCTGTTCGGCATCGGATAGGAGCACCACCATGGATACCATTGTCGTCGGGGGTGACCATATCACGCTCGACCTGCTGCTTTGGCGTCGATACGGCGTGCGCGGCCGGTCTCTGGTCGAGAGCACGCTGGCGCTCAATCCGGGACTGGCGCGGCTCGGCGTCATCATTCCACCCGGCACCACGGTGACCATTCCCGACCTGCCGCCGGAGACGGACGGGCAATCCCGCGACGTCGTTTCCCTGTTCGGATGATCTTCCATGGCAACCGACAACTGGACTGTTTCATGGCAGGTCATGGTCGATGGCCGCGACATGACCGGCGCAATGCGCCCCTACCTGATCGACATAGAGATCAGCGACAGGGACGGCGCGACATCTGACACATGCAGCCTGACATTCGATGACACGGCAGGGCAGATCGAATTGCCGGAAGAAGGCGCTTCGGTCCGGACGGCCATCGCCGGGGTGTGGAAATTCGCCGGCACGGTCGACTCCGTGCGCTCGTCGGGGTCGCGCGGCGGCGGGCGGACCCTGAAGGTCGGCGCCAAGGGCTTCGACAGCCGTGGGAAGATCAAGCAGCCGCTGCAATTCCACATGGATGACGCCAGCATGCAGGATTTCATGGACGAGGCCGCCAGACGCGCCGGAGTGGCCTCGGTCCGGCTCGATCCCGCCTTTGCCGCTGTGCATCGCGACTATTGGGCAGCGGACGGCGAAAGCTTCCTGCATCTCGGCGAGCGCCTCGCGCGCGAGGTCGGCGGGACCTTCAAGATCCGCAGCGATCAGGCGGTGCTTGCCAAGCGCGGCGAAGGACAGGCCGCGACCGGCGCCAGCCTGCCGGTCGTCTACGGCATCGTGGGCAGCAACGTGATCTCGTGGGATATCGCGCCCTTCAAGGGCCGGCGGTCCTTCACGAAGGCGAAGGTTCGTTATTTCGATCGCAAGAAGGCGGACTTCCGCTCGAAAGATGTCGAATTCGACCTCGACCGCGATCTGCCGGACTCCACCAATGTGGTGCGCAGCACCGCCGCGGACGGCGATCAGGCCGCCTCCATCGCCGACGCCCGCAAGCGCGAGGCCGAACGCGAGGGCGGCGAAGGCTCGGTGGAGATGACGCTCACCGTCGATGCCCAACCGGAGGCGACCTATCTGCTTTCGGGCGCGCGGGCCGGGGTGGACGGCTCTTATCGCATCGCCTCGGTGAGCCATAAGGCCGACCGCGGGGGCGGCGCCGGCACGACGCTCGAAATCAAGCAGCCTTCCGGCGGCGCCGGAAAGGACGGGCGCAAGAAGAAATCCTGACACATCGAAAGGCATCCCATGAAACTCGGTTCCGACTGGAAGCGGGTGCTCAAGCACGCTTGGAGCATCCGCCTGCTCGTGCTCGCCGGCATCCTGTCCGGCTTTGAAGCCGCCCTGCCCTTGCTGGGTGACAGCCTGCCCATTTCGGCGCGCGCCTTCGCCATCCTCACCTTGATCACCGTGGCCGCCGCATTCGTGGCGCGCATCATCAGCCAAAAGGAATTTCGCGATGGCGAGTAAACGGGCAAAGACGGCGCTGGCTTCCGGCCTTGGCCTTGTGGCCCTTACGGCCACATACCTGACCGCGCCGTGGGAGGGGAAGTCGAACAAGGCATACTATGATGCCCTTGGCCGTGTGTGGACTGTAGGGATTGGAGAAACCAAGGGCGTCACAAGGAACAGCTATTGCTCCGATGACGAATGCTCGGCCATGCTTATGAAGCGGCTGGAAAAGGATTTTCATCAACCGCTGCAACGGTGTGTTCCGGGTTTCGACAAGGCCCCGATCAGCGTACAGGCGTCCATGCTTGATCTGGCGTACAACGTTGGCGTTTCCACAGTGTGCCGGTCCACGGCGGCGCGGCGGGTGACGGCTAGGAATTGGGCCGGGGCCTGTCAGGCCATGACGTGGTTCAATCAGGCTGGCGGGCGCGTCATCGCCGGCCTGAAGAAGCGCCGCGAGAACGGGGACGCCACCCGCATCGGTGAAAAAGAACTCTGTCTGGCGGGGTTGAACTGATGTTCGGGTTTCTCGATTACATCAAGATCGGCCTCGGCGCTGTCGGCGGCATCGCCCTGATGCTGCTCTACAACGCCGCCCTGCACGATCCCATGCTTAAGCGCGAGGCGCGTGACGGGTATGTCCTCGAAGCGCAGAAGACAGCGCTGGAGGCGAAGCTCGCCGAAATGGACCGCCAGAAGAAGGCGGGCGAATTCGTCATCTCGGCCTATCAGGAACAGCTTAAAAACGCCCGCGCGGCCGAGGCGGAAAAATCCCAACAGACCGAAGCGGAGATCAAAGCCTATGAAAACCGGCTTGCTGATACGGGGCGGGCTTGCCTGCTTGATGGTCACGACCTTGATTTCCTGCGCCAGTGACAAGGCGCTGAAACAGGCGGCGACGGTACAGGGAACGGCGCAGGCTCGCGTCACCCTGCCGGCCTATCCCGAAGACTGCCGGGCGAAAGAGCCTCACGCGGCGCTGACCGAAGGGGCGGAAATTCGCTCCATCCTCAAACGCGAGCGGGCGGCGCTCGACCGGCAGAACGCGCGCACGGATAGGTGCGCCACCTTTTATGACGACACAGCGAGGGGGCTAAAGTGATGCGCGAAGAAGGGTGCACGGTCAATCGGTTCAACCAACTGGATCAGAACATGCAGGAGATGCTCTCCAAGCTGGAGCCTGAAGAAGTCGAAAACCTGAAATATCTCGCCACCATTCCCGGCGACGAACTGCGCGGGGCCGTGAAGCTCTACCGCGACGTGATGACGGTGAGCCACTTCATGAAATGGCTGATCGTCACCATCGTGGCCGTGTTCATCGGCGCGGTCAGTCTCGGCGAGCATGTCATGAAGCTTTTCGGATGGATGAAAGGACCGCCTTCACCATGAAGAAACTCGTTGCCGCAATCGTCCTCACCCTCGCCGTGTTCGGGGCCGCCTCCATGGGGCTGGCTATCGGCGACCGTCAGCCGCCCGTCCGGTTCGATGGTGTTCGTGTGCTGACCACGCATGTTGCACCGGGGCAGGATCTGGAAATCGAATATTCGTTGCATCGCTACAGGTTCTGCGATGTGACCGGCCGGCGATGGCTGACCGACGCATCCGGCACGACTTTCGCGATTTCGACCTACACACGCGGCGATGCGCCCGATCTGGGGCCGGAGAGCTATCGCCGGGCGATCACCGTGCCCGAAAGCGCGGTGCCCGGTCCGGCGACCTACTTCATTGAACTGGCCTATACCTGCAACCTGATTCACCGTCTCGGCTGGCCGATCAGGGTTTCATCCCCGCCGGCGCATTTCGATATCGTGGAAAGGCCGGATATGGGTGGTGCATGACCGACAAAGCCGGATTGCTTGGAAGCCTGTATCCGCGCCGCGATGGCCCGAATATCTATGTCGATATTGGTGGTGAACGGATGAGTCTGTCCCCCATGCAGGCCAACCTGATCCTACGGGCATGGGCGGAAGCTGTCGGCGGGGCGATGGTCTTTCAGGCATCGTCACTTTCGCCATATGGCGGCAGCCCGTGCAAGGCGGCCTGACATGCAAGAGCCACCGTCTTGTCGGTGCCGCGGGCTTTATAGTTGAGGACAGATATTTTCGTCTTCCCAATCGTCGCGCCGCACTCCACGTCCGTGGCCGCGCGCCCGGCCTCCTTCATGGTGCCCAACCATTGGCAAAACTGTTCCGCAGTCATAGTGAGTCCTCCCGATCATGTTTCATTGATGCCTCTTTTCGATCCACGCCGTCGCCACATCGACCTCATAGGATGCCAGCCATTGCGCCGCATCTGGATAAGACAAAAAGCCCGGCTCGACGCGGACGCCGCACCATGGTGCCGGCGGCGGGCTTGTACGGTCCGATGCCAGCCCATAGCCGGCCGATGTCTCGTGCATGATCTGCCATAGGTTTGCCGATCCGCGCGACCGCGCCGCAACGCCGAACGTGGCGAGCGGCTGGCCAGCCTTCGATACGGTGCAAAGGAGAGCCGGGCCCACGGTGAGCGCCTGCAACTGGAAGCCCGAATGCCTTGCAATGCCGGTCACGCCATCGCGCAAAGCACGAGCGAGATCTAGCGCCGCAGCCTGCGTGACGATTGCCGATGGCGGAGCGATACGGTCGGCGCTGCCGGTGTTGAGGGTGACAAAATACAGATAGCTCAAGGTCGATGCCTAACATAATTGGCGACGAGGCGCTTCAGGGCCGGCAGGACGGCGCGCAGCGCGCGCCATTCGGAAGCCGGAACGAACCATGTCGTCTCCATGGACTGGTACTGCACCCGCCATGTGCCGGACAAGGCCGGATGCTGGCGCAGGCCCGGAACACGCTTGAGCAGTTTGACCATGGGCTCTTGCGATGGGATCATGATTTCAAAGGCCGGGCCGCCCATCCAAGGCACGTTATGGCGCAACTCCAGCCCGTATCGCGTATATTGCTGCCATCCATTGTTCGTGACGCGCCGGCCTCGCCAGTCGCGGGGCACAGGTGGCAGATCATCAAGACTGTGCCACTCCGACCAGTCTTCAAAAAAGGCCGCGTCGGCGGCCTTTTGAATGTTGTTTCCAGTTTTATCAGGAGTAAGCACCGTTGCGCCCCCTATTGAGCTTGGAGCGTAACGCCCGCAACGCCCTGTCGAACTTGCGACGCCGCTTTTCGACGGGGGACTTCGGGTCTATATACCAGCGGACGAAAAGGTTTTCCGTGTCATCTACCGGAACGTCAATGCAACGTTTCGCCTTTTGCGCTGTCTTGCGGGAAATCGCATTGAAAACAGAATGGTGGTTGTTCATTGCCATCCCCCTCGTTAAGCCTGACGAATGATCAGTTCGCGCTCCATAGCGTCAACCAAGGGCTTTCCCTTGGGGTTGCCGGAAGCCTTACCGATTTCGATATTCTTGGCGATTTCTTCGGTGCTAAGAGCAATGATCCTCTTGGCCCATTCCGGAGTAAGGCCGAATTGCGTCAGAAGGTGGATGTGCTGATCAATGCTGATCGCGGCGATGTTGCGGATTTCGTTGTCGCTGTAATTGACCATCTTCGTCTCTCCTGCCTGCATTCCCCGGAGGCGTCGGTTATCAACTCGCTGTTGATGATTGGATAATATCAGATTTTGATACTACGTCAATGGGAAAATATCAAACTTTGATATTTATTTTTGCTCATGCGGCAGCGACCTTTTCCGCTTGACTGATGGCCTCCATCTCCGCGACAAGATTGACAAAATCGCGAAGGGATCGGGACAGCCGGTCGATCTTGTAAACCACCACCATATCTATTCGTCCGGCAACAATGTCGGCGCGCAGCCGGGCGAGTGCCGGTCGGTTTATATTCCCGCCGGAATAGCCGCCGTCGTCATAGTGCTGCGGCAACTCGATCCAGCCTTCGCCGGCCTGACTTTTGATATAGGACGAGCAATATTCCCGCTGGTTGTCCAGCGAGGTAAATTCCGCTTCCAAGCCTTCAGCGGATGATTTCCGGGTGTAGATCGCGCAGCGCATGGTTTGTCCTGTTTGCATGGGTTATCAGGCGGCCATGAGCCACTTGGCAAAGCAATGTCAGGATTTTCGTTTCAAACCACGCCGTGGGGCGACCGCTCGAACTTACCACGCCTAACCGTGATGTCCAGACCGTCTATCTCCGCGCCCGGTATACGACAAACTCTCCCTGTCCCAAGCATTTACACGATGTGCAGCGCAATTTGCTCTGGTGCAGGCCAAGGTTCCCATAGTAGCCAATTCGATCCTCTATGGCTTTCTTGTCCAGTTCGTTCAGGTGGCCGCATCTGGTGCATAGCGCGCACAGAACGGCCCACGGCTCCAGATCAGCTATGCGGGTATCTTTGGGCAGATGCTCATAAGAGGGTGGCCGCGCCATTCGCTTTCTCTATATTACCGAACGATGATCGGCTCCCAACCGTCGGCGCCAAAGAGCTTCCCTCCATGGCGGCGCATGAAGGCGTTCATGTGCCTTTCGCTGGAAAAGCTGAATACACAAAAGTCTGTGCCGGCCTTTCTCGCCATGCGGTGTGGCGCTCGTGCGCCAAGGCGCATCGCATCGCGATGGACCTCGCGGCGGGCACATTTCAACGCGTAGGCTTCAGGCAGGGCGACACGATAGTTTTCCGGTACTCGGCTCATCGTAGCGTCTCCGGCTTCCAGCCGCGGGTATAGCCGGGACTGATCGCCATGCTGGCGATCTCGATCTCTTTTGTTAGAAAGTCCCGGTCCTCCAGCAGCGCTCGGATCGCGGCGCGCGCGTCGCCCCGGTGATAGGCCAGCACCAAGTCGATTTCAGAATCATAGTTCTGCAAAACAGCATTCATTTTCCGCTCCTCAAAAAGGAGACACGGCCGCCGCCAGACGTGTCCGTGGTTCATCGGCTGTCACCGATGTTCTTTTTATGTTCTCATTTTGAGGAAAGAGTCAACCGCGTTTCAGCGGTTCATGAAATGCCGCCCGGTACGGGGCGGCTGCCGGTGTAACGGCACCGGAAGCGGCGGACCAACGCCAATTGAACCCGCCTGGCACTAATGATGTCAGATGCCACACCCCGGCCCTTACGGGCATCCGGATCGTGGCCACGACAGGTTAACAAACGATGCAAGAAGGATTCTCTTTTTCGGCGGTGCGACCCGTTTCGCCGCCGGCAAGCTATATAGGCGGGAAGAAACAACTCGCACAGCGGCTCGCCTCTATCATCGAGCAGATCCCGCACACGCTCTACGCCGAGCCTTTCATCGGCATGGGCGGGGTTTTCTTCCGCCGCCGGCTGGTCCCGCGGGCCGAGGCGATCAACGACATTTCCGGCGACGTGGTGACCTTGTTCCGGATATTGCAGCGGCACTATCCACAATTCATGGAAACCATGAAATTCCAGATCGCTTCGCGCAGGGAGTTCGAACGGCTTCTAGCCTGCGATCCGGTCACCCTGACCGATCTGGAGCGAGCCAAGCGTTTCCTCTACCTCCAGAAGATGGCCTTCGGCGGTAAGGTCAAGGGGCGCACGTTCGGCGTGGACACCACCGGCCCTGCGCGATTCAATATCAAAAGGCTCGGTACGATTCTTGAAAAGGTACACGAACGCCTCAGCGGCGTGGTGATCGAGAATTTGCCATGGCCTGATTTCATCGATCGGTATGACGGGCCGGGAACCCTGTTCTATCTCGATCCGCCCTATTACGGGTGCGAGATGGACTATGGCGCCGGCGTGTTCTCCCGCGCGGATTTCACACGAATCGCCGGCCGGCTATCATCAATCAAGGGCAGGTTCGTTCTGTCGCTTAACGATCGGCCGGAGGTGCGGGAAATTTTCGGCGCGTTCAAAATCTGCGAAGTGCCCCTCACCTACACGATCGCCGGCGGCGAAGGAAAGGCCGTGTCGGAGGTCATAATCACCGATCGCAAAGAGCCATCCGCCGCGAATATGCCCTGACGGCCGCTGCGATCAATTGCACCAAGGCTCGCGCCGTCCACGCCAAGGGCGCGCGAGTTCTTCCCCTACGAGCGTTTCGCCTACGTCGATGCCATCCACATAAATCGTCGCCAGCGTTCGGCCATATCGATCTTTCTTGCGGCCATTCACCGGATCACCCCGGCTTATCTCGATCTCGCCCGACGCCATCAGCGCCGCGAGTCGGCGTTTTGCCACCAGTCCAAGGCGGCGTTCAGCATCGCATTTCGGATGGCCGATTTCTGGCGCATCGATATTGGCGATGCGGATATGCTCGCGCTCCACGATGATTGTATCGCCATCGATGACGCAGGTTCCGCGACCTATGGAAAGGCATCTCCCTGCATGCGCTTGGTGAGAAACACCAAACGACGCGGCGAAAAAGAGCAGCCAAACAAGCGGCAATCTGTGGGGAAATCTGTGGGGAATGCTAGTTTTCTGGTAGGGCCGGCAGGGTCTAAGCATTTGATTTTCCGATGGTCGGAGTGAGAGGATTCGAACCTCCGACCCCCTCGTCCCGAACGAGGTGCGCTACCAGGCTGCGCTACACTCCGTGACCATAGGATCGCGCATGGTGGCCGCGACCGATGTGGCGGCTTATAACGCCGCAATTTTCAGGCTGCAAGAGCCTTTTCGCTTTAAAGACGATTAAAAAGATCGCCCGCGCCACAGGCCACGAAATGCGGATTGATAAAGCGCGCAGGACCCTCTACCGCACCCTGCCCCACACGCGGCCCATAGACCAGCGGATGGCCGTCGGGCGCCAGCGTCGTGCCGCCCGCCGCGCGCAGCACTGCGTCGCCTGCCGCCGTGTCCCACTGCATGGTGGGCGTAAAGCGCGGATAGATATCCGCCTCGCCGCGCGCGATCAGGCAGAACTTGAGCGACGAGCCGACCGAGACGCGCTCCGTGATCCCCTTTTCGCGCAGAAAGGCGGCGGTCTGCGGCGAATCGTGCGAGCGGCTGCACACCGCGACCGGGCCGTCTGCGGCGATGCGCGCACGGATCGCGCGGCTCTCCGCGATCTCGTGACCGGGCGTCGTCCGTATTTCCGCCGCGCCGTCCGCGCCGCCGGTGAAAAGCAGGTGACGCGCCGGCGCATAAACGATGCCGGCCACCGGCAGGCCGTCCTCGATCAGGGCGATATTGACGGTGAAATCGCCGTTGCGCGCCAGAAATTCCCGCGTACCGTCGAGCGGATCGACCAGCAGGAAGCGCCGTCCCGTTTCCACCGGCAGGCGGCCGGCGGAAGCCTCCTCCTCGGCAACGACGGGAATATCCGGCGCGGCCGAGGCAATCGCGGACAGTATGACGGCCTCGGCGGCCCGGTCCGCCTCGGTCACGGGCGAAGCGTCCTGCTTGCGCTCCACCGCGCAGCCTTCCGCATAGAATTTCATGATGACGCGGCCGGCCTCCAGTGCCGCCGCCCGCAGCGCGGCGAACAGGACGCCGTCCGGCGCGGATCGGGAATGAGCTGGAATTGCCATCGTTCAGATCGACCAGGAATCGCTGCCATAACTGCCGATCATACCCCGCTCGGCCAGATATTTTTCCACTTCCGCCACCAGTTCGTCAATGTCGCGTCCCGTGGTCTTCAGGCGCAGTTCCGGCGCCTCCGGTGCCTCATAGGGCGAATCGATGCCGGTGAAGGCGCTGATCTCGCCGCGCAGCGCTTTGGCGTAAAGACCCTTGGGATCGCGCGTCATGCATTCCTCGACCGGCGTATCGACAAAGATTTCCACGAACTCGCCTTCGGGCAGGCTGGCGCGCACCCGCTCGCGCTCGGCGCGGAAGGGCGAGATGAACGATACCAGCACGATCAGCCCGGCATCGGCCATCAGCCGCGCCACCTCGCCGACGCGGCGGATGTTCTCGGCGCGATCCTCGTCCGAGAAGCCGAGATCGCTGTTGAGACCGTGGCGGATATTGTCGCCGTCGAGCAGATAGGTGTGTCTGCCGAGAGCATGCAGGCGCTGCTCCAGCCGGTTGGCGATGGTCGATTTTCCGGAGGCCGACAGGCCGGTGAACCAGAGCACCGCCGGCTTCTGGAACTTCTGCGCCGCGCGCGCCGTGCGGTCGAGGTCGAAGGCGTGCAGATGCACATTGCTCGCCTGCCGCAGCGCGCCCTCGATCATGCCCGCGCCGACCGTGGCATTGGTCAGCCGGTCGATCAGCACGAAAGCGCCCGTGACGCGGTTGTCGCGATAGGGGTCGAAAACGATCGGGTCCATGGTCTGGAAATGGCAGAGCCCGATCTCGTTGAGGTCGAGCCGCGCCGTTTCCTCGCGCGCGAAAGAATTGACATCGGTGCGGTATCGGATCGCGCTCACCGTCACCGGCGTCTGGTCGGTCTCGGTGCGCAATATATAGGACCGGCCCGGCTGCAAGGGCGCTTCGTCGAACCAGACGACATTGGCGGCGAAGCGGTCGGCGACCTGCGGCCGCGCTTCCGCGCCCGCCAGCATATTGCCGCGCGAGACCTCGATCTCGTCCTCCAGCACCAGCGTCACCGCCTGCCCCTCGCCGGCGCGCGGCAGATCGCCGTCATGGGTGACGATGCGCTTCACCCGCGATTGCCTGCCGGATTTGGCGACGACCACCGCATCGCCGACGGCGACGGAGCCGGAGGCCACCGTGCCGGCGAAACCGCGGAAATCGAGATTGGGCCGGTTCACATATTGCACCGGGAAGCGGAACGGCTTCATGCCCGCCTCGGTGTCGATACGCACGGTTTCGAGATGTTCGAGCAGATGCGGCCCGCCATACCAGCCGATGCGCGGCGAGGGCGCGGTCACATTGTCACCGAAGCGGGCCGAAATCGGAATCGGCTGGATGCTGGCGAAGCCAAGGTCTTTCGCGAAATTCCCGTAGTCGGCGACGATGCGCTCGAACACCTCCTGCGAAAAATCCACGAGGTCAATCTTGTTGACCGCCAGCACGATATGGCGGATGCCGAGCGAGGCGGCGATGAAGGAATGGCGGCGGGTCTGGGTCAGCACGCCCTGCCGCACGTCGACCAGCACCACGGCGAGATCGGCGGCGGAAGCACCCGTTGCCATGTTGCGCGTATATTGCGCGTGGCCCGGCGTATCGGCGACGATGAACTTGCGGCGCGGCGTCGAGAAGAAGCGATAGGCGACGTCGATGGTGATGCCCTGCTCGCGCTCGGCCTCCAGCCCGTCCACCAGCAGCGCGAAATCGAAATCGTCGTCGGTGGTGCCGAACTTGCGGCTGTCGTTCCTGAGCGCAGCAAGCTGATCCTCGAAGATCAGCCTCGTGTCGTATAGCAGCCGGCCGATCAGGGTGGACTTGCCGTCATCGACGGAGCCGCAGGTGAGGAAGCGCAGCAGCGTCTTGCGCTCCTGCTCGGCGAGGAAATGCGCGACCGCGTCACCGGCGGCGATGGACTGGCTTACGGCGTTCATCAGAAATAGCCCTCGCGCTTCTTTTTTTCCATGGAGCCCGCCTCGTCGCGGTCGATGGCGCGGCCCTGCCGCTCGGATGTGCGGGCGATCAGCATTTCCTCGACAATGCCGGAAAGCGTGTCGGCGCCGGATTCGATCGCGCCGGTCAGCGGATAGCAGCCGAGCGTGCGGAAGCGCACCAGCCGTTCCTCCACCTTCTCGCCGGGGGCGAGTTTCATGCGGTCGTCATCGACCATGATCAGCATACCGTCGCGCTCAACCACCGGGCGGCGGGCGGCGAAGTAAAGCGGCACGATGGGGATGTTCTCCTGCAGGATATATTGCCAGATGTCGAGTTCGGTCCAGTTGGACAGCGGGAAGACGCGGATCGACTCGCCCTTGTTGACGCGGGTATTGTAGATTTTCCACATTTCCGGGCGCTGGTTCTTCGGATCCCAGCCGTGCCGGGCATTGCGGAAGGAGAAGATGCGCTCCTTGGCGCGCGCCTTTTCCTCGTCGCGCCGCGCGCCGCCGAAGGCCGCGTCGAATTTGTACCTGTCGAGCGCCTGCCGCAGCGCCACCGTCTTCATGATGTGGGTGTGGACGTTGGAGCCATGGGTGAACGGCCCGACGCCGCCGCGCACGCCGTCCTCGTTGATATGCACAAGCAGCTCGAACCCCTTCTCGCGCGCCTCGGCATCGCGAAACGCGATCATCTCGCGGAACTTCCATGTCGTGTCGACATGGAGAAAAGGAAAGGGCGGCGGGGCCGGATAGAAAGCCTTCATCGCCAGATGCAGCATGACGGAGGAATCCTTGCCCACCGAATAGAGCATCACCGGATTGGAGAAGGTCGCCGCCACCTCGCGGAAGATATGGATCGCCTCCGCTTCGAGGCGTTGCAGATGCGTCAGGTTTCTGGTCAGGGCTGCATGATGCACGAAATCGACTCCCGGAAACGGACAGGAATTGCGAAAAAGCGGGAGGGTTGGCGAAATGCCTTCATCCGGCGTGCCGTGACGGGCTGTCATGGCGTGCGCATTGTCGTGAAAAGCAACGGAAATTGGAAAGAACGCTATCGCTTATACGACGCGCCAGCACGAAAAACTTGCCGGCTTCAAGCTGGAAGCGGGAACAAACTTGCGTGAAAAGGCAGGAGGCGGTTTTTCGACCAAACCTCCGAAAATCCTATAAAATCAGTTATATTAGAGAGAAGAGGCGCCGGGCCATGATATCAAATTAGCCCGGCGCGGGCGTTCCTACTTGCTTACTTGCCGATGCCGGCATGGACATCGTTCAGCGCCGCTTCCAGCGACGACACGATGATGTCGATCTCTTGGTCCGTCACGATGAGCGGCGGGCAGAAGGCCATCGTATCGACCACGGCGCGGGAAATGATGCCCCGTTCGAGCAATGCCGTATTGGCGCGCGCGCCAAGCGTGCCCGCCGGTTCGAGGCCGGTCTTCGCCTGCTTGTCCGTGACCAGTTCGACGCCCGCTATGAGGCCGACACCGCGCACCTCCCCGACCAGTGGATGATCCTGCAATTGCCGCAGGCGCTTCTGCATGTAGGCGCCGCGGTCGCGCGCATTGGCGACCAGATCGCGCTCCTCGATGATGGCGAGGTTTTCGAGCGCCACCGCCGCCGCCACCGGATGGCCGGAGGCGGTGAAGCCGGTGCCAAGCGTGCCGATGCGGTGGCTTTCCTCGGCGATCGGCGCATAGACGCGCTCGTTGACCAGGAAGGCGGAGATCGGCAGGTAGGAGGAGGACAGTTGCTTGGACATGGTCAGGATATCCGGCTCGATACCGAAGGTCTGGCAGCCGAACAGATTGCCCGTGCGCCCGAAGCCACAGATCACCTCGTCGGCGATCAGCAGGATATCGTAGCGTTTCAGGACCGCCTGTATCTTTTCCCAATAGGTTTTCGGCGGCACGATGACGCCGCCCGCGCCCATGACCGGCTCGCCGATGAAGGCGGCGACGGTATGCGGGCCTTCGGCGAGAATCAGTTGCTCAAGCTCGTCGGCAAGGCGTGTGGCGAACTGCTCCTCGCTTTCGCCCGCCCGGCCCTCGCGCCAGTAATGCGGGCAGGCCGTGTGCAAGATGCGGTCGATGGGCAGGTCGAAGGAGCGATGATTGTTCGGCAGGCCGGTCAGGCTCGCCGAGGCGACGGTGACGCCGTGATAGCCGCGCCGGCGCGAAATGATCTTCTTGCGCTCCGGCTCGCCCAGCGCATTGGAGCGGTACCAGACCAGCTTGACGATAGAATCGTTGGCCTCGGAACCGGAATTGGTGAAATAGGCCTTGCTCATCGGCACCGGCGCCATGGAGACGAGCTTCTCGGCGAGGTCGATCACCGGCCCGTGCGAGCGCGACGAGAACGTATGGTAATAGGGCAGCTTGCGCATCTGCCGGGCGGCAGCCTCCGCAAGGCGCGGCTCGGAAAAGCCGACGCCGACGCTCCACAGGCCCGACATGGCCTCGATATAGCGCTTTCCGGCCGTATCCTCCACATAGACGCCGTCGCCGCGCTCGATCACGAGCGGGCCTTCCGCCTCCAGACGGACAGCATCGGTATAGGAGTGAAGGTGATAGCGGCTGTCGCGGGCTTCAAGGGAGTTGGGCTGGGCGGTCATTTATTCATCCTCCGGGATCGGTGATGAATTTCTAGCCCGTTTCGCACAAAGCGCAAACCGCAAAAAGATGGAGATGCCCTTCGGGACAAACCGCCGAGGGGACTTGAAGGCAGGATCAGAGCAGGCCGAAAGTGCGCGCCTTGGCGACGGCCTGTACCTTGTTGACG
This sequence comes from Rhizobiales bacterium 63-22, assembly GCA_001898995.1. Classification (GTDB taxonomy): domain Bacteria; phylum Pseudomonadota; class Alphaproteobacteria; order Rhizobiales; family Rhizobiaceae; genus Brucella. The sequence goes on from MKVZ01000004.1 coordinate 470,616, forward strand.
GCCACCAGCTTGGTGAGCACGTTGGCGATGTGGAAATTCACCGTGCGCGTGGAGATGTTGAGGATGGCGCCGATGATCTCGGCCGTCTTGCCCTCGCTGGTCCAGCGCAGGATTTCGCGCTCGCGCGCGGTGAGGCAGATTTCCCCGACGCGGTTGATCGCCGGCACATCGGCAAGCTCATACATGGCAAGATGCAGGAGGTTGGCGACGACCTGCAAGCGGCGGCGCAATTGCGCGATCTCGCCGGCGCCGAGCGGCGGCCCGTCACGCAGCAGGGTGAGAATGCCGAACACGCCCCGCGCCGCCCAGCAGGGCTGGGAAATGCCGGTTTCGAGCCCGAAGGCCTGCGCATCCTCCCACAGGCGCGGCGCATCGGCGAAGAGCTTCTGCGACCAGACGAGCGGCACGATGCTGTTGGGACCGCGCTTCAGAAGCGGATCGATCTCGCCATATTTGCGCGCGGCGTAAAGCGCCGCCCACCCTTCAGGCATGTCCTCGAAGCGGAGCCATTTGACCCCACTGTTCAGGGAAGGAACCGACATGACATAGGACACATGCCGGAAACCCAGCGCGCGGGCCTCATTCTTCACAAGAGCGAACAATTGTTCCGCATCGCCTGCGGATTGCATGGCATCATAAGACAATTCCGGTTTCATTGCTGACACCTCCATCTTCAATAATTCATTGAACAATTCTTTCCGCATAATCAGTAATTTCTGATACGCATAAATTATCTAACATGATATTCATATCAGTTCCATAAATATCGATTTCAATATAATACAGATTTTTCAAAATCCTCATGGTTTTATTATTTTATACATCACTCAAGCAGAAAATAAAAAGGCTCCGCAATGCGGAGCCTTCGGAACGCAAACCGCTCCAAGCGTGATGTGAATCAGTGCTGGAGCGGTTCCTGTTTTCACGGAACCGCTCTATCTCTTTGTTTTTACGCATTGTCCTACGCGAAACCGCTTCGCACTTTCGCTGGAAATGCTCTATGCCGCCTCATCACTGGCAGCGGCGCCAGGCATGTAGTTGAGGATGGGGCCGAGCCAGCGCTCGACCTCCTCCACGTCCATGCCCTTGCGGCGGGCGTAGTCCTCGACCTGATCGCGCTCGACCTTGGCGACGCCGAAATAATAGCTTTCCGGGTGGCCGATATAGAGGCCCGACACCGACGAGCCCGGCCACATGGCGTAGCTTTCCGTCAGCTCCACGCCCGTCGCGGCGGTGGCGTCGAGCAGGCGGAAGAGCGTGGTCTTTTCCGTATGGTCCGGCTGGGACGGGTAGCCAGGTGCCGGGCGGATGCCCTTGTAGGGCTCGCCGATCAGCTCTTCCGGCGTATAGGCTTCGTCCGGCGCGTAGCCCCAGAATTCCTTGCGCACCCGCTCGTGCATCAGTTCGGCGAAGGCCTCGGCGAAGCGATCGGCCAGCGCCTTGACCAGAATGGCCGAATAATCGTCGTTGGCGCGCTCGAAACGCTCGGCGATGGCGACCTCGCCGATGCCCGCCGTGACGACGAAGCCGCCGACATAGTCCTGCTTGCCGCTGTCGAGAGGCGCTACGAAATCCGACATCGCCACATTGGGCCGCCCGTCGCGCTTGCCGAGCTGCTGGCGGAGCGTGAAGAAGGTGGCGAGTTCCTCCTTGCGGCTTTCGTCGGTGAAGAGGCGAATGTCGTCGCCGACGCTGTTGGCCGGCCAGAAGCCGACCACCGCCCTTGGCGTGAACCATTTCTCGTCGATGATCTTCTTGAGCATCGCCTGCGCGTCGGACCAGAGCTGGCGCGCGGCCTCGCCCTGCTTCTCGTCCTCCAGGATCGCCGGATAGCGGCCCTTCAGCTCCCATGTCTGGAAGAAGGGCGTCCAGTCGATATAGCGGGCGAGTTCGCCGAGATCGTAATCCTCGAACACCTTCGTACCGGTGAAGGAAGGCTTGACCGGCTCGAAGGCTTCCCAGTCCAGCTTCTGAGGGTTGGCGCGGGCGCGGGCCAGCGGCAGGCGCTGCTTTTCCGCCTCGCTGCGGGCATGGGCGGCGGCGACCTTGGCGTATTCGGCGCGCACGCCGTCGATATAGGCCTGCTTGCCGTCGGGCGACAGCAGGCTCGACACCACGCCGACGGCGCGGCTGGCGTCGATCACATAGACCGCCTGCCCGCGTTCGTAGCGCGGATGGATCTTCACCGCCGTATGCACGCGGCTGGTCGTCGCCCCGCCGATCAAAAGCGGAATGTCGAAGCCCTCGCGCTCCATTTCGGCGGCGACATGCGCCATCTCGTCCAGCGACGGGGTGATGAGGCCCGACAGGCCGATAATATCCACCTTCTCGTCGCGCGCCGTCTGCAGAATCTTCTGCGACGGCACCATGACGCCGAGGTCGATGATCTCATAATTGTTGCAGGCCAGAACCACGCCGACGATGTTCTTGCCGATGTCGTGCACGTCGCCCTTGACGGTGGCCATCAGCACCTTGCCGGCGCTCTGGCGCTCGCCCGCGCCGCCGTTGAGCCGCTTCTCCTCCTCCATATAGGGCAGGAGAACGGCCACGGCCTGTTTCATGACGCGGGCCGACTTGACCACCTGCGGCAGAAACATTTTTCCGGCCCCGAACAGGTCGCCGACCACGTTCATGCCGGCCATCAGCGGGCCTTCGATCACATGCAGCGGACGCTCGGCAGCAAGCCGCGCCTCCTCGGTGTCGGCCTCGATATATTCGGTGATCCCGTTGACCAGCGCATGCTCCAGCCGCTTCTCGACCGGCCATTCGCGCCAGGCGAGGTCCTGCGCCTTGGCTTCCTTCGAGCCGGAATCGCGGAAGCGTTCGGCGATCTCCAGCAACCGCTCGGTGGCGTCGGACCGGCGGTTGAGCACCACGTCCTCGCAGGCCTCGCGCAGTTCGGGGTCGATCGTGTCGTAGACGGCGAGCTGGCCCGCGTTGACGATGCCCATGTCCATGCCCGCCTGAATGGCGTGGTAGAGGAACACGGCGTGCATGGCCTCGCGCACCGGCTCGTTGCCGCGGAAGGAGAAGGAGAGGTTCGACACGCCGCCCGAAATATGCGCATGCGGCAGGGTGCGGGTGATCTCCGCCGTGGCCTCGATGAAATCGACGCCGTAATTGTTGTGCTCCTCGATGCCGGTGGCGACGGCGAAGATGTTCGGGTCGAAGATGATGTCTTCCGGCGCGATGCCCGCCTTTTCGGTCAAGAGCTTGTAGGCGCGCGCGCAGATATCGATCTTGCGCTGTTTCGTGTCGGCCTGTCCGGTCTCGTCGAAGGCCATCACCACCACCGCCGCGCCATAGGCGCGCACGAGGCTGGCGTGATGCAGGAAGGCGTCCTCGCCTTCCTTGAGCGAGATGGAGTTGACGACCGGCTTGCCCTGCACACATTTCAGGCCGGCCTCGATCACTTCCCATTTGGACGAGTCGATCATGATCGGCACGCGGGCGATGTCCGGCTCGGCGGCGACGAGGTTCAAAAACTCGACCATCGCCTTTTCGGAATCGATCAGGCCCTCGTCCATGTTGATGTCGATGATCTGCGCGCCGTTGGCGACCTGATCGCGCGCCACGTCGAGGGCGGCGGCGAAATCGCCGGCCTTGATCAGCTTGCGGAAGCGGGCCGAGCCGGTGACGTTGGTGCGCTCGCCGACATTGACGAAGGGAATGTCCTTGGTGAGCGTGAACGGCTCCAGCCCCGACAGGCGCATCAGCGGCGCGGCCTTTCCGGGCTTGCGCGGCGGATGCTTGGCCACGGCTTCGGCGATGGCGCGGATATGTTCCGGCGTCGAGCCGCAGCAGCCGCCGACCACATTGACCAGACCGTCGCGGGCGAAGCCCTCGATCTGTTCCGCCATGGCCTCGGGCGACTCGTCGTACTGGCCGAATTCGTTGGGCAGGCCGGCGTTGGGATAGGCGCAGATGAAGGTGTCGGCGACGGTGGCCAGCTCGTCCAGATGCGCGCGCATGGCGTTCGCGCCGAGCGCGCAGTTGAGCCCGACGGTGAAGGGCTTGGCGTGGCGCAGCGAATACCAGAAGGCGGTCGGCGTCTGGCCCGACAGCGTGCGGCCGGACAGGTCGGTGATGGTGCCGGAGATCATCACCGGCAGGCGGACGCCCTTTTCGGCAAAGACTTCCTCGGAGGCGAAGACCGCCGCCTTGGCGTTGAGCGTGTCGAAGATGGTCTCGATCAGGATGATGTCGGAGCCGCCGTCCATCAGGCCGCGGATCTGCTCGGCATAGGCGATGCGGAGATCGTCGAAGGTGACGGCGCGGAAGCCCGGATTGTTGACGTCGGGCGACAGCGAGGCGGTGCGGTTGGTCGGCCCCAATGCGCCGGCGACGAAGCGGCGGCGGCCGTCCTTCTGCTGGGCGCGCAGCACGGCGCGGCGGGCGAGGCGCGCGCCGTCGCGGTTCAGCTCGTAGACCATCTCCTCCATGCCGTAATCGGCCTGCGCGATGGTGGTGGAGGAGAAGGTGTTGGTTTCGAGAATGTCCGCCCCGGCCATGGCGTAGGCGTAGTGGATTTCCTCGATGGCCTTGGGCTGGGTCAGGGTCAGAAGGTCGTTATTGCCCTGAAGCTGGCAGTCGCAGGCCGCGAAGCGGTCGCCGCGGAAATGATCCTCATGGAAGCCGAGCCCCTGGATCTGCGTGCCCATCGCGCCGTCGAGGATCAGGATGCGCTCGCGCGCGGCTGCGGTCAGCGCTGCAAGCACCTCCGAACCGTCGGGCTTCGCTGCCGTTTCACCGAAAATACCGTCGAAGGAAGACGCCATGGCGCTTATCGCCCCTGTTCTCATGTATATGCCTGATCGCGCGTGCCGCTTAATGACATAAAGATATCTTTATGTCAATTCGACAACTCCCACACTATCGGCTTTTGGCCTTGGCCAGCACCCATAACAGCACGACCATCGCGACCACACCGACCGCAAGTCCGATCGCCGCGCCCCAGACCGCGCCGTAGGTCCCTGCGATCAGCCATCCCGCGAGGCATCCCGCTATCAGCAGGATAAACGGAGGCAAACATCCGACCATGATCAACTCCCTGTCAGAACCGGTTTCTACCTGACACGCCTTACGATCCCAGTCTGGCCTCCTGAAGATCGATTTCCCTCATCAGCATATGCGCGACTTCCTCGGAAATCCGGTGCGAGCGGGCGAGGCGGCGGAACACGTCGCGCTCGGCCTTGAGGGCGGCAAGCCGCAGTTCGCGCTCGATGCGCTCGGACTTGCGCACGATCTCGGCGTCCTCGTCGATTTGCGTGTGCCCCTGCGTCCTCTCGCGATAGAGGTCCATCAGCCGCGCGCCGATATCGGCGTAGATGTTGATGTCGTCCTTGACCTTGGCGCGTTCGTGCTGGACCCGCTCGATCGCCTTGATGGCGGCTTCGGCAGCCTCGGCCCGCGCGCTATCCTCTTCCTTGCGGTGCGACGTCTCGGGCGGAAATTTCAGACCGCGCAGGAAAAACGGCAGCCCGGCGCTGGCGGCGACCAGCGAGACGATGATGACGCCGGCGGCCATGAAGATGGCGAGATCGCGCGCCGGAAAGGCGCTGCCGTCGCCCAGTGTGAAGGGCAGCGTCAGAATACCGGCGAGCGTGACGGCGCCCCGAGCGCCGGCCAGCGAGATCGCGGCCAGCAGGCGCCAGCTTGGCCGCTCGACCTTCATGCCCCTGCGGGAATTGCGGAACAGGATATAATGCATCGACACCCACACCCAGACGAAGCGGAGCGCGGCGAGCGCCACGTTGATCGCGACCACATAGGCGATGAGCCAGAGCGGATCGTAATGGCCGGTGGTGCGGACGGCGTCCGCCGTATGGGTGACGATAATCGGCAACTGCTCGCCCAGAAGCGCGAAGATCGCGCCATTGGCCGCGAACTGCACCGTATCCCAGACGGCCGACCGGCGCAGGCGGGTCACGGCGAGCGCCTGCACGGTTTCCTCCGTATAGCTCATAGTGATGCCGGCCGCGACGGCGGCGAGAATGCCCGAACATTGCAGATGCTCGGCCAGAAGATAGGCCCCGAAGGGGATCAGGAGGCTGACGAGAATCTGCGATCCCGCTTCCTCGCCATAGCGGCGGGAAATCCAGTTCTGCGCGAAGGTCACGCCGAGCGTCACCGCGACGCCGATTGCGAGACCGCCGGTCGCAAGCCAGAGAAAGGTTCCGAATGCCGCCGTGATCGAGAAAGCCCCGGTCAGGGCGGCGGCGACCGCGAAGCGCATGCAGACAAGGCCCGAAGCGTCGTTGAGCAGCGATTCGCCCTCAAGGATATGCATGAGGCGCTTGGGGATCGGCACGCGCGAGGCGATGGCGGACACGGCGATGGGGTCGGTCGGCGACAGGACGGCGGCCAGCGCGAAGGCGACCGGCAGCGGCACGCCGGGAATCATCCAGTAGACGAGATAGCCGACACCGATCACCGTGAAGACCACCAGCCCCAGCGCTAGCGCGAGGATGGTGTTGCGGTCGCGCAGCAGCCCTTCCTTCGGAATCCGCCAGCCATCCAGAAACAGCAACGGCGGCAGGAACAGCAGGAAGAACACATCGGGATCGAGCCGAACACCGAGATCGGCAACCGAGGCGATCAGCGCGCCGAGCGCGATCTGCACCAGCGGGATCGGCACCGAGAAGGGCAGCGCACGCGTGATCGCACCGCTGAAGACGACGGCGAGAAGCAATAGCAGGGCGGATGTGATCGTGTCCATGAAGGGTGAATAACACAACGATGCCGGCAGGTTGACCGCCGCCGGCATCACTTTCAGGTCAATAAGGGACGGGAAGTGGAGATCAGGTGACGTAGGCGCCGATGGAAGCCGCGACAAGGCCGATCGCAATGGCGATCATGACGCCATAGACGCGCGGCTTGTCGAACAGGACGGCGAAGGCCGAGAACCAGCCCACCACCGCTGCGCCGAGAGCGAACAGGAACCCCGGCTTGTCGCCATGATAGAGGTTCGCCGCCATCAGCGCGCCGATGATGAGCGCACCGAAAACGATCATCAACCCCGTGGCATATCGCTCGTAATCGTCCATTTGCATTCCCCGGTTCCGGCCATACGCGCAACATCGCGCCGGAAACTGTCGTCAATCTGCCGGGCCGGCCGGCCCATGAATGCGTGCGGCAGGCGCAAAGCAGCCGCGCCTGACCGACCGCCCCCACACAATCATTATTCGGCGCGTTCTTCAACCGTTTCGCGCCGCTATGCGCAGCAAAACTTGCATGATTTGATGTTCGAACTTCGGCAAACGCCTCATGTCCGTGCTAGAATGCGTTCCATGGAATCGCTTGGTTTTACCCTTTTTTCAACGCCGATCGGACCGTGCGGCATCGTCTGGCGCGGTACGGAGATTCTTGGCGTCGAGATCGGCGGCGGGGACGAAAGGGAAACGCGCCATCGGCTCCACAGCCGCTTTCCGAAGGCGGCGAGCGCCGAAGCGCCCGCTTTCGTGATGGAGGCCATTGAGAAGATCGACGCGCTTCTCGCAGGCGGCACACCCGATTTTTCCGACCTGCCGCTGGCGCTCGATTCGCTGCCCGACCTCAATCGCCGGGTCTATGAAATCATCAGCCGCCTCAAACCCGGCGAGACCACCACCTATGGCGCCATCGCGCGGCGGCTCGGCAACGTGAGCCTGTCGCAGGCGGTGGGCACCGCGCTCGGCCAGAACCCGTTCCCGATCGTCGTTCCCTGCCACCGCGTTCTCGGTTCCAACGGCAAGGTGGGCGGGTTTTCCGCCGCCGGCGGCACGGCGACCAAGCTGAAACTGCTCAATATCGAGCGGGCGCGCACTTCGTCCGAACCCGATCTCTTCGGCGGCCTGCCCTTGCAGGAGCGGCCGGCGGATTAACGCTTGTCGGTCTTCACGTCGGCCGAGAAGCGCAGTTCGCGCATCGGGCGGACATGCTGCGTGGTGGCGTCGTAGGTCGGATGCGCCTTGAAGGCGAAGAAGGCTTCCTCGTCCTTGAACTCGGAATAGACGACGAGGTCGATGTCGTTGCCCATCGGGTCGACCTTGAGATTGGGCAGGACCTCGAACAGATCGGCGTGCGGTATGGTTCCCAGCCGCTCCAGTCCTTTGCGGACCGTCTCGATGTCGTGGCCTTCCTTGACGCTGAAAAATACGATGTGCCGGATCACGTCCCGTCTCCAAAAATCAACGGGCCGTGTCTAACGCATCGAAGCGCAGGGCGAAACAGCAAATTTCCGATAGGGGTGTCCAGCGGAGCGCTCCAGGGTTCGCGCGTCTCCTCATCTTGAGGAGGCGGCCTGAGCCTTGGCGAAGGACGCCGTCTCGAAAGATCGGAGACGCTGTCGCACGGCGTCGCCGCGCCTCGCCCTTCGAGACGCCGCCTGCGGCGGCTCCTCAGGATGAGGCGCTCGGAAGGTCCGCCTTCACCCGCCGCCAGGCGTAGCCGCCCTTCTCGGGCGCCGAGCCGCGGCCGGGCTGGTAATAGCCGGGCGTGTCGACGAGGCGGTTTTCGCCGAGCCGCGTCAGCGCCACCGCATTCGAGACCTGCAAGGTGTCGAAGCCTGCGCGCAGCATCAGCGCCGCCTGATCGATCAGCACGTCGCCCACGGCGCGCAATTCGCCCGTAAAACCGGCGCGGCGCAGGATTTCCGCCTTGGAATAGGAGCGGCCGTCGTTGAAGGCCGGAAATTGCAGCGCGATCAGGGCGAGGCTGTCGAGATGGTCGAGCAGCGGCTCGATCTTTTCGCCCGGCGCGACCGTCACGCCGAGGCGGCGGTTGGCGGCGCGGCGGCGCTCCTCGCCCAGTTCCAGCCAGACGGCGAGCGGCAGGATGACGGAAGCGCCGTCGCCGCTTGAGTCGAGGTCTTCGGCCAGAACAAACTCGTCCTCGCGAAAGCCCTGCTGGGACCAGAGTCTGGTGGCGTCGGTCATTTGCGTTCCCCGATTTCGAGATTTTTCAGGCTGTCGGCCACACCCGACAGGTGGATGCCGCATTCGGTCTTTTCCGAGTCGGCCCAGCGCCCGGCGCGCTGGTCCTCGCCCTCACCCACGGGCCGCGTGCAGGGCATGCAGCCGATGGAGCGGTAGTTCTGCGCGGTCAGCGGATGCGGCGGCAGGTCGTGCTTTTTCACATAGGCGGCGAGGTCTTCCGAACGCCAGCGCGCCAGCGGATTGATGCGGATGCGCGGGCCGACCGATTCGAACACCGGCAGGCCGAGCCGCGTCGCGGCCTGAAACTGCTTGCGCCCCGTCATCCAAGCGCGGAAGGGCGCGACGCCACGCGCCATCGGCTCGACCTTGCGGATGAAGCAGCAGCGGTCCTTGTCGGTCATGGCCAGCGCGCCGAACGGGTCTTCCGTCTTGACCGTCTCGGCCACGGGCAGGATGTCGCGCACGTCGGTCAGGCCCAGCCGGTCGACCAGATCGGCACGGTAATCGAGCGTGGCGCGGAAATGCTTGCCCGTGTCGAGGAACAGCACCGGCGTCGTCGGGTCGACCTCGGCGATCATGTGCAGAAGCACCGCCGATTCCGCGCCGAAGGAGGAAACGGCCGCGATCTCGCCCGGAAAGAGCTCGCGCACGGCCAGCTCCACCACGGCTTCCGGGCCGGCCGCGCCGTGGCTCGCCTCCCAGAGCCGCGCAGTGGCCGCGGCGCGTTCCTCCGCGTCAGGCAGCACGGCTCACCTCGCCATAGAGAGCGTGCTTGAACGGCTCCATGCCGAGACGGCGATAGGCGGCCAGAAACGTCTCGTCGCGGTTCTCGCGCAGGCGCAGATAGGTGTCGACGATGGTCTCGATGGCGTCCACCACCTCCTCCGAGGAGAAACCGCGCCCGGTGATCTCGCCGATGGCGGCCTGCTCGTCGCCCGAGCCGCCGAGCGTGATCTGGTAGAGTTCCTCGCCCTTCTTCTCGACGCCCAGAATGCCGATATGGCCGACATGGTGATGGCCGCAGGCGTTGATGCAGCCGGAAATCTTGATCTTGAGATCGCCGATCTCCAGTTGCCGCGACTGGTCGCCGAAGCGCTCGGAAATGCGCTGCGCCACGGGAATCGAGCGGGCGTTGGCCAGCGCGCAATAATCGAGGCCGGGGCAGGCGATGATGTCGGTGATGAGGCCGGCATTGGGCGTCACCAGCGCCTGCTCGCGCAGCAGCGCATAGACTTCCGGCAGGTCGGCCTTGGCCACATGCGGCAGGACGAGGTTCTGCTCGTGGCTGACGCGGATTTCATCAAAGCCGTAGCGCTCGGCGATGTCGGCCACCGCCTCCATCTGCTCGGCGCTAGCGTCGCCCGGAACGCCGCCGATGGGCTTCAGCGAAATGGTGACCACCGCGTAGTCGGGATGCTTGTGCGCGGTGACGTTGCGCGACAGGAAGTCGGCGAAAGCGGGATCGGCCTTCTGCGCCGCCGCCACCGCCGCCCAGCCCTCGGGACGCTCGGCGAGGTCGGGCATGCGGAAATAGCGATCGATGGCGTCGATATCGTCCTGCGGCAGCTTCAGTTCGCCGTGGCGGATCTGCTCCCATTCGGCGTCGATCTCCCGCACCAGCGGCTCGACGCCGGTCTCGTGCACGAGGATTTTTATCCGCGCCTTGTATTTGTTGTCGCGGCGGCCGTAGAGGTTGTAGGCGCGCACGATGGCCGTCACATAGGTCAGCATGTCCTCGACGGGGAGGAAATCGCGGATTTTCTTGGCCACCATCGGCGTGCGGCCCTGACCGCCGCCGATATAGACGGCGAGGCCCAGTTCGCCCGCCTCGTTCTTCTTCAGTTGCAGGCCGATATCGTGCACCTGAATGGCGGCGCGGTCGTGCTCGGAGCCGACGATGGCGATCTTGAACTTGCGCGGCAGGTAGGAGAATTCCGGGTGCAGCGACGACCATTGCCGCAGGATTTCGGCATAGGGACGCGGATCGGCGACCTCGTCGGCGGCCGCTCCCGCGAAATGGTCGGCGGTGACGTTGCGGATGCAGTTGCCCGAGGTCTGGATGGCGTGCATCTCGACTTCCGCCAACTCCTCCAGAATGCGCGGCACGTCCTTCAGCGCCGGCCAGTTGTACTGGATGTTCTGGCGGGTGGTGAAATGGCCGAAGCCGCGGTCATAGGTCCGCGCGATATGGCCGAGCTTGCGCAACTGCCGGCCCGACAGCGTGCCGTAGGGCACCGCCACGCGCAGCATATAGGCGTGGAGCTGGAGATAGACGCCGTTCATGAGCCGAAGCGGCTTGAACTGGTCTTCCGTCAGTTCGCCGGAAAGGCGGCGCGCGACCTGATCCGTGAACTGGGCGACACGGGCCAGAACGAAATCGCGGTCGAATTCATCATAACGATACATAGGCTTTATCCGGGTACGGGGATCAGGAGGCGCGCTTGAGCGCCGGTGCGGGCCAGCCGAGCGTTTCGATGGTCGGGCCGGAAAGCCGGATGCGCTCGCGCAGGCGGATGGGGTAAAGCCCCTCGTCGCGCTCCTCGACGTCGATCACGTTCACGTCCACGACCAGATTGGCCTTCGCCGCCTGCTTGCCCGCTTCCTCCAGCGCCGCGACCGCTTCGGCATGGCGGGCGACCAGCGCGCCGTCGATGGTCTCGTGCCAAGCGCCATCGGCGCCGAGCCATACGGCCTGACCGTCGATCAGCCGGTTCGCGGTAAGAACTTTCACGACCATTTCACACTCCTGAAAATCACGCCGCCACGGGAACGGCGCGCAGCGCCGGCAGCGGCAAATCCATGTCGGCGGCAACGCCCGGCACCACCGCGAAGCCGATGCCCGCAGCACGCAGGGTAGCCGCTTCTCCGCCCGCGCCGCCGAAGGCCAGCGCATCGCCGGCTTTCAGCCGCACCACACGCTTGCCTTCATGGCCGAGCCGCACCAGCAGCCGGTTGATCTCGTCCCGGTCGCGGCCCACCGCCAGCCGCTCGGCGTCGCGGCGGCCCATGGCGACGATGGCTTCCGGCACAAGCGCATCATGGACGATCACATCGGCGTCCATCAGCACGCGCTGGGCACGCAGGGTAAGCAAATCTTCCGCGCCCGGCCCGGCGCCGACCAGCCAGACATAACCGGCAGCGGTGCGGGCGCCCGCGATCAATTCGTCCGCCGCGCGGCGGGCCTCCTCATGATCGCCGTTCTCGACGGCACGGGATACGGAGCCGGAAAAGAAAGAGCGCCAGAAATCGCGCCGCGCCACACCTTTCGGCAGGACGCGCTCGACCAGCGGACGCCAGCTTTCGGCGAAACGGGCGAGATCGCCGAGACGCGGCGAGAAAAGGGCGTCGATGCGCGCCCGCACGATCTGCGCCAGTACCGGAGCCGTGCCCTCGGAGCCGATCGCGATCAGAACCGGCGCACGGTTGATCATGGCCGGTGTCAGAAAATCGCAAAGCGCCGGACGGTCGACCACGTTGACCGGAATTTTTTTCTCTCGCGCGGCGGTGGCAGCGGCACGATCCTGCGCTTCGTCGCCGGTGGCCACGAAAACGAGCTTCGCGTCATCGAGATGATGCGGCGCGAACGGTTCGGCCACATGCTCCGCGCCGTGCTCTGCAATGAAGGCGGCCAGATGCGGCGAGACTTCCGGCGCGACGATGCGCAGGCGCGCGGCGGTCTGCGCCACCAGACGCGCCTTGTTCAGCGCCTCCTCGTCGCCGCCGACGACGGCCACCACCTCGCCCGCGACACGGAAGAAGGCGGGAAAATCAGCCAGAAGACGTTTTTGCACGAGCGACACGGAAGCCATCCTTTTCGAGACGGCGCATTATTCCTTAAGCGGCGGAACTAATTAAGAAACGGGCTTGCGTGCGGAAATGACGGCGCGCATCACTTTTTCGCGGAAGTGCTCTTTTCGGGATTTTCATTCTGCGGGAGGCACGGAGCCTGTCCCACAATTTTTATCCGATTACAGAAATTTACCGAAAGCCGCCCGCCGTGAAGAAGGCCGGCGCGTGCTTCGGCCAACGGCGCGGCAGCACGGCCACCAGATCGAAGCGCAGCGACAGGCGGTCGTGGTCGGGCTGGCGTTGCAGCCAGAGATCGGCGGCGGCCTCGATGCGGCGCATGGCCTGCGGCGTGACGGCGAGATGCGCGGCCTCCAGCGTGGCGCGCGCTTTCACTTCTACGATCAGCACCAGGTTTCCGCGCCGGGCGATGAGGTCGATCTCGCCCAGCCGCGTGCGGTAGCGCCGCGCAACGATGCGGAACCCTTTCAGCATCAGCACCAGAGCGGCGAAGCGTTCGGCGTAGTGGCCGCGAAAGAAGGCGCTGCGCTTCTTCTCGCGCAGGTCGGTCATGGGCGGTCCGACTTCAACTGCATGAGGCGCTGATAGAGGACCGATTTCTGCCCGCCGGTCATGCGCGCCGCCTCGCCGGCGGCCTTGGACGGCGGCAGCTCTTGCGCGAGCGAAAGCAACAGCGCGTCGATGTCTTCCGCGCTTTGCGGGACCGTTTCCTCCGCGGGCGGGCCGACCAGCAGCACCACCTCGCCGCGAATGCGGTCCTCGCCGTCGAAGCGCTGCGCGAGCTCGCCCAAAGGCGCGGTGACGATGGTCTCATAGGCCTTGGTGAGTTCGCGGCAGAGCGCGCCCTCGCGCTCTGCGCCGAAGACGGCGGCCATGTCGGCCAGCGTCGCGGCGGTGCGGTTGGGGGATTCGTAGAAGACCAGCGTGGCGTCGATGGTTTTCAGGCTTTCGAGCTTCGACTGCTTCTGGCCGTGTTTGGAGGGCAGGAAGCCGCAGAACATGAAGGCGTCGGTCGGAAGACCGGAAGCGGCGAGCGCCGCCAGCACCGCCGACGCGCCCGGAACCGGCACGACGCGGATACCTGCCTCACGTGCCTCGCCCACCAGCCGGAAGCCGGGATCGGAGACCAGCGGCGTACCGGCGTCGGAGACCAGCGCCACGCTCTTGCCGGCGAGAAGTGCGGCGATCAGCTTCGGCCCCGCCTCGGCGGCGTTGTGCTCGTGATAGCTGACCGGGCGACGCGCTATGCCGTAACGGTCGAGCAGCACGCGAGTGACGCGGGTATCCTCGCAGGCCAGCATGTCGGCCGCCGCCAACGTTTCGATGCCGCGCAGCGTCATGTCGCCGAGATTGCCGATGGGCGTCGAGACGATATAGAGCGCCGGCTCCAGCGGACGGGCGCGCATCGTCGTGCCGCCCACCACATAGTCCCGCCTCGCCTCGTCCTGCGGTTCGTTCATCCTATCCTCACGCAGCCAAATCGGCGACCAGCGCGTCCAGCACCAGCGCGCCATCCGGCGTGGCGCGGATGCGGCTTGCACCCATCGGCTCGATCATGCCCTCGGCGACCAGCTTCGACAACCGCCTGCCGTCAACCGGATGGCCGGCGAGCCTTTCATAACGGTCCAGATCGATGCCCTCGCGCAAACGCAGGCCCATCATCAGGAACTCGTCGCCTTCCTGCCCGCCGTCAAGATATTCCTCCTCGATCACGCCATGGCCGCGCCGTTCCACCGCATCGAGCCATGTTTCGGGGTGCTTTTGCGTCATGGTGACGGTGCGCACGCCATTTTCCACGAAGCGCCCATGCGCGCCGGGGCCGACGCCGACATATTGCCCGTAACGCCAGTAAACCAGATTGTGCTGCGATTCCGCGCCGGGCGCCGCATGGTTGGAAATCTCGTAGGCCGGCAGGCCGTGCGCCGCCGTCACGCGCTGCGTTTCCTCGTAGAGGGCGGCGGCATGGTCCGGCTCCGGCGTGGTCAGCTTGCCGGCCTTCCAGAGATTATAGAACTGCGTGCCTTCCTCGATGGTCAACTGATAGAGCGACAGGTGATCGGCGGCGAGCCCGATGGCCTGCTTCAACTCCTCGCGCCATGCCTCGACCGACTGGTTGGGACGGGCGTAGATCAGATCGAAGGACAGACGCGGAAAGATGTCGCGCGCGAGCCGGATCGCCGCCTTGGCCTCCTCCACCGAGTGCATGCGGCCGAGCCGGCGCAGATCGGGATCGTTCAACGCCTGCACGCCGAGCGAGACACGGTTGACGCCCGCCGCGCGATAGCCGCGAAAACGGTCGGCCTCGACACTGGTCGGGTTGGCCTCCAGCGTGATCTCGAGACCCGGCGCGACCGACCAGAAGGAGGCGATGCCGTCGAGCAGCGCGGCCACGGTTTCAGGCCGCATCAGCGACGGCGTGCCGCCGCCGAGAAAAATGCTGGTGACGGTGCGCGGGCCGGTGCGGGCGCGCAAGGTTTCCATCTCCTGCCGGAAGCTTCGCGCAAACCGGGCCTGATCCACCGGCTGATGGCGGACATGGCTGTTGAAATCGCAATAGGGGCATTTGGCGAGGCAGAACGGCCAGTGCAGGTAGACGCCGAACGCATTTTCCCCCTCCGTGGCCGCGAGCGGCCCCGCAGCCGATCCCATGGCCGCTCTTGCGCCGGACAGGGAAACGATCCTGTTCATTCCGCGGCAGCCGACTGGACGCCGAGCGCCCGCTCCGCGAACAGCTTGAAGGCGCGTGCGCGGTGCGACAGGGCCGATGCATCGCCGGGCTTCCAGCCGTGCTTTTCGTCCGCCGTCATTTCGCCGAAGGTCTTGGCGTAGCCGTCGGGCAGAAAGACCGGGTCGTAGCCGAAACCGAGATCGCCGCGCGGCGGCCAGACCAGCGTGCCCTCGACCTCGCCGCGGAAATATTCCGTCTCGCCGTCCGGCCATGCGAGGCAGATGACGGAGACGAAGCGCCCCTTGCGCCTGTCCGGCGTCGTCGCACCCTTTTCCTGCAACAGGTCCTCGACCTTGCGCATCGCCATGGCGAAATCGCGCGTGCCGTCCGCCGTTTCCGCCCAGTCGGCGGTATAGACGCCCGGCTCCCCATCCAGCGCGTCCACGGCAAGACCGGAATCGTCGGAGAGCGACGGCAGGCCGGTTGCCTTCGCGGCGGCGAGCGCCTTGATCGCGGCATTTTCCTCGAACGTGGTACCGGTCTCCTCCGGCTCCGGCAGGCCGAGGGCCGCGACGGAATCGACCTCGAAGCCGAACGGGCCGAGCAGTCCGTCGAATTCCTTCAGCTTGCCCTTGTTATGCGAGGCGACGATCAGCCTGCCCTTGTCCAGCGTTCTCATTCTGGTTTCAGTCCCATAGTTTTGGTTCGGCGAATTCCAGCGAATTGCCGGAAGGATCGCGGAAATAGATCGAACGCGCTCCGTTCGGCCAGTCGAAATCGGCCTCGATGGCGACGCCATGCTTTTCCAGATGGTCGCGCCAGCCGTCGATTTCCGCGCGGCTGGCGGCGAAACAGACATGTCCCGGACCGCTCGCGCCGTGCGGCGGCACGGGCAGTTGACCGGGCAACGGAGGTTTTAATGTTTCCTCCGCCTTGAACAGCAGCAATATACCCTCGCCGCAGCGGAAGAACGCGTTGCGCTCGCTCACTTTGCCCACCGGCTCCAGCCCCATGATGCGGGAATAGAAATCGATCCCCTCGGATACATCGCGGACATAGAGCGCGGTTTCAAGGATGCGGGCGGCGCGCATGGAGCAAGTCTCCCTGAATGATGGGGTTGCGCCTGTTCCTATCAGGCGACCGCCAGTTTCTGCAAGGAGACGAGACGATCCACGCCGCCTCGCGCCAGCTTCATCAGTTCGGAGAATTCCTGCTCCGAGAACGGCGCACCCTCGGCCGTGCCCTGAATCTCGACGATGCCGCCGCGTCCGGTCATGACGAAATTGCTGTCGGTCTCGGCCACCGAATCCTCGGCATAATCGAGATCGAGCACCGGCGTGCCCTCGTAAATGCCGCAGGAAATGGCGGCGACATGGTCCTTCAGCACCTTTTCGACGCGCACCATCTGACGCGCCTCCATCCAGCGCAGGCAGTCGTGCAGTGCCACCCAGCCGCCGGTGATGGAAGCCGTGCGCGTGCCGCCATCGGCCTGAAGCACGTCGCAGTCCACCGTAATCTGGAATTCGCCCAGCGCCTGAAGATCGACCACAGCACGCAACGAACGCCCGATCAGGCGCTGGATTTCCTGCGTGCGCCCGCCCTGCTTGCCCACCGCCGCCTCGCGGCGCATGCGCTCGCCGGTGGAGCGCGGCAGCATGCCGTATTCCGCCGTCACCCAGCCCTTGCCGGAATTGCGCATCCAGCCCGGCACCTTTTCCTCAAGGCTCGCCGTGCACAGCACATGGGTGTCGCCGAACTTGACGAGGCAGGAGCCCTCCGCATGTCTGGAGACGCCGCGCTCGAAGGAGACGGCGCGCATTTCGTCGGCGGCGCGCTTGGATGGACGCATATCGTTTTCCTCGATTCATTGTATCGTGCGGCTTTTTAGGCCGCGCGGGCGCGAATGGAAAGGAATTTCGCGCGAAGCAATGGCAAGCCTTTAAGGCTCTCCCGCAAAACCCCCAGTAAACCTTTGACGCTCGCGTCAACGATCTTATATTTATGCCATGCCGATCAAAGGGTTCGCCGCCGCACCATGATAAAGACACCGGAACATCAGCTCCTGAGTTCGCTCGACCAGCGCTCGCGCGATATTTTCCGGCTGATCGTCGACAGCTATCTCAACGACGGCGAGCCGGTCGGATCGCGCAACCTGTCGCGGCTCCTGCCGCATTCGCTTTCGCCCGCCACCATCCGCAACGTGATGAGCGACCTCGAACATCTCGGCCTCATCTATGCGCCGCATGTCTCGGCGGGCCGCCTGCCGACGCATATCGGCCTGCGTTTCTTCGTGGACGCCTTCCTCGAAGTGGGGGACCTGCCGCCGGAGGAGCGCTCTTCCATCGAAGCGCAGGTACGCGCCGCCGGCACGGCTTCGGTGGAAAACGTGCTGACCGAGGCGAGCACGGTCCTTTCCGGCCTGTCGCGCGGCGCGGGGCTGGTGCTCGCCACCAAGACGGAAGGAGCATTGAAACACATCGAATTCGTGCGGCTGGAGCCGATGCGAGCGCTCGCCGTGCTGGTCATGCAGAACGGCGAAGTGGAAAACCGCGTCATCGAGCTGCCGGCGGGCATCAGCGCCTCGCAGCTCGTGGAAGCGTCCAATTTCCTGAATGCCCATATTCACGGCCATACGCTTTCCGAGGCGAGAAACGAGATCAGGAAGCTGACCGAGCAAACCCGGCAGGAACTCGACCAGTTGTCGCAGGAACTGGTGGCACAGGGCCTTGCGGTCTGGAGCGGCGGCGGCGCGGACCAGCCGGCGCGGCTGATCGTGCGCGGACGCGCCAATCTTCTGGAGAACATCCACGCGCAGGAGGACATCGAGCGCCTGCGCCACCTGTTCGACGACCTCGAAACCCGTGACGGCATGGTGCAACTGCTCGATCTGGCCGAGGCCGGTTCGGGCGTGCGCATCTTCATCGGCTCGGAGAACAAGCTGTTCTCGCTTTCCGGCTCCTCGCTGGTGGTCGCGCCCTATCGCGACAGCGAGCAGCGGGTGATCGGCGCGCTCGGCGTCATCGGGCCAACGCGGCTCAACTATGCCCGCATCGTGCCGATGGTGGACTATACCGCGCAGATCGTATCGCGGCTTCTGCGATAGGCTGAACCGGAGCGTATCCCGAAAAGCGCGAAATGCTTTTCGGGCAGAGCGCGCCTAAAATAAATGACACTTGATTTTCCGGGGGGGAAACTCGATATCCGCCCCAAAGGATATCCAGGACGGAAAACGACATGGCTGAAGAAAAGAACAATCCCCACAATCCCGATCTTGAGCAGCGCAACATCAACAATCCGAAAGACCGCGAGGCGTTGAACCGTGCTGCCGACGATTTTCTCAAGGCACGCAAGGCGGAAGCCAAAGCAGAAGCGGCTGAAGACGAGGCCGAAGCGGCGGTGGACGACAGCGCCAACCGCATCGCCGCGCTCGAAGCCGACAATGCCGAACTCAAGGACCAGATGCTGCGCATGGCGGCGGAGATGGAGAACCTGCGCAAGCGCACCCAGCGCGACGTGCAGGACGCGCGCGCCTACGCCGTGACCAATTTCGCCCGTGACATGCTCGCGGTTTCCGACAATCTGCGCCGCGCGCTGGAGGCCATTCCGGCCGACGCGCTCGCCGGCGATGCCAGCCTCAAGGCGCTTGCCGAGGGCGTGGAGATGACCGAGCGCGCCATGTTGCAGACGCTGGAGCGCCACGGCGTGAAGAAGCTGGAGCCGGAAGGCCAGAAATTCGACCCGAATTTCCATCAAGCCATGTATGAGATACCCAATCCCGACCTGCCGAACAACACGGTGGTGCAGGTGGTGCAGGACGGCTACGCCATCGGCGACCGCGTGCTGCGCCCCGCCATGGTCGGCGTTTCCAAGGGCGGCCCAAAGGCGGAAGCAAGCCCCGCCGAGGCCTGATTTCTCATTATATGGATTTCAAAAGCGGCGGTCTTTCCGCCGCTTTTTTCGTTTTGCCACATGCTTATCGAATGAACGCAACGAAGACGTAGAGGCTCAAGTCGAACGACAAGGTCTGCGTGGACTCGTTCTCTTTACATTCAAGGGGTGGGCGGCTCCGCTCAGAGACCTCCTGGACGGCTGCTCCGGGTTCGTGGAGCGACCGATCTATCAATTGCCATTGGGATTTGAATGGCGTCCGCAACGGGGCCTATGTCTCGTGGGCGACGCTGCCCACTTGATGCCTCCCGTTGGAGTCGGGGTCAATCTTGCCATGCTGGATGCGTCGGACCTGGCCATGGCGATCGCCAGTGCGGGCGACTGGCAAATAGCTACACGGGATATGCAGATCGAAATTCTTCGCCGGGCCAGCAAGATCATGTCGGAGGCTATCCCCGGCTTTCAACAATGGTTCTCTGAAATCCAGCCCAGCAAGTAAACTTCGCGAATCGGTTCGATAGACCTCCCTTATTGCCAAAGCGGTATGGCATCAACGCCAGTCACGTCGTTTTATAGGGCTATAGCGCAGGTGCAGTTCTCTGCTTCTTCGGCTTCGTCCCGCCACTTCGGAATCCCTCTGGAGCACGCAAGCAACCGCCGACTTCCGCACTTGGCCAGCAATAAGCGTCCTTAGCAGCTCCGCCTTCGATCTCTTGATACGGATTGCATCGTCCGCGGCCTCGACGCACTGTGCCAAGGCGGACAGATGATCCGGCCGGCAGCCGCCATCTGCGCGTCGGATACGCTCGCGTGCGCGCCGCGCAAATCTCCGGATCATTGTGGGGCTGAACGCGCTATGGCCAAGGCTGCCGACAACCGCTTGCGCCCGGTCGGCGGCGCCGCCTCGATGGCGACCCTCGCACTGCACGAGAAGACGATGCGACAGGTAGAGCACGAGGTTTGCCGAGGTGGAAACCTCTCCATACAATCTGCACGACACCTACATTCCGCATCCACAGACTCAGCGTAGGCTCCTTAGATCATGGAATCCTACCATGATATTTTGGGATTTTTTCGGCGTCTGCATCATCTGCGGCGTCGTTGCGGTCTCGTTTTCAAACCTCGTCAATTACCCCTATCGCCACGAAGGTATCTCCCGTCTCGACGAGATCTCCTGGCAGCGACAACGGTAGGCTGAGTGCAGACAATTCGTCTCACGTCCCCGCCGACCTTCGGCCTGCGGGGCGTTTTATGAGAAGCGAGATGGCACTACGGCGGAGACAGAGAGCATGCATGACCTCGACGACGACTTGGCGGACTACGAATCTTCCGCACAGAAGCACACGCCCTGGCGGCGCGTGCTCGCTCTTTTTCGCCCGCACCACACGGCTCTGCTGATCGTTCTCGGCCTGATCGTCATCGCCGGCATTGCGGGGGCGACGGCGCCCTTCATGATGCGGGGGATCATCGACGATGCGCTGCCGGTCAAGGATACCACGCTCCTGGTCTGGCTCTGTGCGGGACTTATGGGTGTTGCCGTATTGTCGGCCGTTGCCGGCGTCTTGCAGGCCTACGTTTCGACCCATATCGGCCAGCACATCATGCATGAGCTGCGGGTGACGCTCTACGAGCACCTGCATTCGCTTTCGCTCGCGTTTTTCGCTACGGCGCGCACCGGCGAAGTCCAGTCGCGCATGTCGAGCGACATCACGGGGCTGCAGTCGTTGTTCACCAATACCGCGACCGATGTCGCCCGCAATGTCAGCGTGGTGCTGACGACCGTCGTCGCCATGGTCCTGCTCGACTGGCGCCTGGCACTGGCTTCGCTCACTTTCATGCCGATCCTGCTTTGGCTCAACAACCGCGTGGCGGCTCTGCGCGAGCGCATCACCTTCGAGCAGCAGGAGCGCATCGCCGATATGTCCGCGACCGTCACGGAGTCGCTGTCGGCCGGCGGCTTCATTCTCGCCCGCACCATGGGCCGGGCACGCCACCTCGTGCGGCTCTTCCGCCAGACCTCGTCCGACGTCGCGCGGCTCGAATTGAGATCCCACACGGCCGGGCAGTGGGAAATCGCCATCATCATGTTCGCGCTCGATATCCTGCCGGCGCTGACCTTCCTCATCGGAGGACTGATGCTCGCCCAAGGTCTCGGTGTATCGATCGGCACCTTGGTGGCGCTCATCGCTCTGCAGGAGCAGTTGCTCTGGCCCACGCTCGAACTGTTCGAGGCCCGCGTCGAGTTGCGCAAGGCGCGAGCCCTGCTGACCCGCGTCTTCGGCTACCTCGATACCAAGCCGACATTGATTGAACCTGCAAAGCCGGTTAGCGTCGACGTGAACGCCATGCGCGGCGAGATCGTCTTCGAAGACGTCTCCTTTGCCTATCCGGCATCCGAGCGCCAAACGCTCGACCATATCAGCTTGCGCATTGAAGCGGGCACACATACCGCCATCGTCGGCAGCACGGGATCGGGCAAGAGCACGCTGGGTTACCTACTCGCGCGTCTTTACGATCCGGACAGCGGCCGGGTGACGCTGGATGGTATCGACCTCAAGGACTTCAGTTTCGAAACGCTCTCGCACATCCTCGGCGTCGTGACGCAGGATGCTTTCCTCCTTAATGCCAGCATCGAGGAGAACCTGCGCTTCGCCAAACCGGAGGCGTCTCCATCCGAAATAGAACAGGCGCTCGAGTTGGCGCAGCTTTCCGAAAAAGTTGCCGGGCTTCCCAGAGGCTTGCAAACCGAGGTCGGCGAGCGGGGTTACCAGTTTTCCGGCGGCGAGCGGCAGCGGCTGTCGCTGGCTCGCACCATCCTGCGCAATCCGCGCGTGCTTCTGCTCGACGAAGCGACAAGCGCGCTCGACCCGCAGACCGAAAGCGCGCTTTCCGCGGCGCTCGCCGCGCGTCACAATCGCACGGTGGTGTCGATCGCCCATCGTCTGTCGACGGTGCGCCATGCGGACCAGATCGTCGTGCTTGAAGAAGGGCGCATCGTCGAAACGGGAAGCCACGATCAGCTCATCATGGCAAATGGCCGCTATCGCCGCCTGGCGACGATCGGTTGGCCGGTATGATAGCGGCCCTTTCGATATCCCTGAGGTTGGGAGTCGCGAAGCAGACGCTTGGCTGTCAGCCAGCTCTCCTGTCCCCCTATGCTCTATTTGGGAGGGGTTATAGGTTACAGAGGGCTATAGCGTAGACGTAGTTTTCCGCTTCATCGCTCTCCGCCCGCCGAACACCACTGATAGCCCTCCATAGCGCGATATTGCCGCCGATCACGTCAGCCGATCTTCCGGCGAATGTGCTCGGATGCCTTCGACGTGATGGCACGGCCATGGCCAAAGACGGCCATATCGTAATCGAAGGCAGCCAGCTTGCGCTGGCTCCGGCGACCTTCCGCCTCGTCCTCGAACCCGATCGGATCGGCAAGGCCCAGAACGTTCATGAAAACGTCCCCGGCGATCAGAAGGCGGCCTTTCTGCCATAGAAGCGCGACCTGACCGGCGTCGTGCCCCGGCGTGCCGATGACCTGCAAGCCGCCGGCAAGAGGCAGCGTCTCCCCATCGGCGATGTGCTGGTCGATGTGGAAGGGCTCGATCTTCTGTTGAGGATCCCACATCATTCGGAACGCCAGTTTTTGCACGAGGCCGCGCGCGGGCGTCATGAGACGGAATGGTCCGCCGCTTTCGGCGAGCGGAGCATCGGCTGCGTGCATGTAGGTCCGTGCGCCCGATGCCCGAAGGATCGCCGCCGCGCTGCCGATATGGTCGGGATGACCATGCGTGAAGACGAGATGCCTGAGGTCGGACGGACGCTTGCCGAGCCGGGCGAGCGCATCGAATACGACCTGCTCCCTGCCGGGAAAGCCCGCGTCCACCAACACCAGCCCGTCGCCGTCTTCCAGCAGAACGGTATTCGCATTGCCGAGTGCGAGCAGCCATGCGCCGTCCGCGATCCTGTTGATGCCCATGTTCGGAACTCCCGATTGCGCGCTTGTCAGGCGAAGCGCGGAAACGCATGTTGCTAATGTCAACATGCGTCTTTATGTTGACAACGTCAACACTCTTGTGCGAGATTTCTGCATGAACACGTCACCGACCCCGCCTGCCGCCCCTTCCGCGCCCTATCATCATGGCGATCTGCGCCGGGCTCTTCTGGACGCCGCGAACGCGATCCTCGCCGAAACCGGACGATGGGATTTTTCCCTGCGGGAGGTTGCCCGGCGGGCCGGGGTGAGCCACAACGCACCCTACCGGCACTTCGCGGACAAGGAGGCGCTGCTCGCCGCCATCGGGGTTGCCGGCTTCGAGGCCTTGAATCGCGCAACATCGGCCGCTGCGAAAGACGCGGCGGATCCTGTCGAAACCATTCGGGCGCTGGGGCAGGCTTACATCCGCTTCGGGGTCTCCGGTCCGGCGCTCTATCGTTTGATGTTCGGGCAGGGTCTTCCCGGCGTCGAAGGTTTGTCTCCGGCACTCAGGGAGGCGGTCGACGTGGCGCGCGCACGTTTGCGGGACGTGGTTCTATGGGGTGCGCGCGCCGGCGTGTTCCGCGTCGATCCCGATAATGCTGACGAGGTGACGGCGGCTGTCGTTGCGGCTTGGTCCCTCGTTCACGGTTTTACCTCCCTCACGATCGACCGTGTTGTCGAAAGAGAGGTCGGCCAGGGCTCGACGGACAAGCTGGCGACCCAGGCCATCGATCGCTTCATCGCGGGCCTGATGCGCCCGGCCGATTGAGACTTGGCTTCGAACCGGGGATCGCGCGCGCTATTTTTCCATTGCGCTTTTGGGCGGAAGCCCGCAGAAATCAGGCATTATCGACCATCGGGAACAGGGCGCTTGACGATCACCGAATTTCTGAACCTCGCCGGCGTCTTCATCTTCGCGGCCACGGGCGCGCTCTCCGCCTCGCGCCGCCAGCTCGACATCATCGGGTTCATCTTTCTCGCCAACATCACCGGCATCGGCGGCGGAACGCTGCGCGATCTGGTGCTGGGCGACAGCCCGGTGTTCTGGGTGAAAAATCCGCTCTATCTGCTGGCGGGAACGCTGGCCGCGGTCGCGGTCTATTTCACCGCCCATCTGGTCGAGTCGCGCTATCGCGTGCTCCTCTGGCTCGATGCAGTCGGCATGGCCGCCTACACCGTCATGGGTGCTGGCAAGGCGCTGGCGCTCGGTTTCGGCGCGCCGGTCGCCATCGTCACCGGCGTTTTCACCGCCACGCTGGGCGGCATCCTGCGCGACATGGTGGCGGGAGAGCCGTCGGTGCTGATGCGCCGCGAGATCTATGTTTCGGCGGCACTTGCCGGCGCGGCGCTCTACGCCGTCTTGCGCAGCGTCGGCATGGACCCGGCCGTGGCCGGGATCGCCGCCTTCGCCGCCGCCCTCTTCATTCGCGGCGGAGCGCTCGCCTTCGGCTGGACATTGCCCGTCTACAAGACCCGGCGCGGCCGCACCGAGGAAGAACTCAGGCGCGACCGGATCGTGCGGCCGGAATGACGGCGCCTTGAGCGGTTCCTGTTTTCACGGAATCCTGGAACCGCTCCATCTCTTTGTTTTCACCGCATTTATGCGACGCCAAATGTTTTCATTTGGCTGCAAAATGCTCTAGATAAGCCCCACCTTGCAGGCGGCGGCCTTTAGGTTCATCCGCGGGCGCGGCCCCATCTGCTGGACGATGAGGCCGGCGGCCAGCGAACCGAGCCGCGCGCAATCCTCCAGCGAACGGTCGCGGGTATAGCCGTAGAGGAAGCCGGCGGCATAGAGATCGCCCGCGCCGGTCGTATCCACCAGTTCGTCTATATCGATGGCCGGCACGGCGAAGCTCCGGTCCGGCGTGACCACCAGCGCACCCTTTTCCGAGCGCGTGACGACCGACAGTTCGCAATCGGCGCGCAGCGCGGCGACCGCCTCGTCGAGCGAGTCGGTCCTGTAGAGCGACTTCGCCTCGTCCTCGTTGGCGAAAACGAGATCGACGGTGCGGCTGCGCATCAGGTCGAGGAATTCGTCACGGTAGCGGTCGACGCAGAAAGGATCGGACAGGGTCATGGCCACTTCGCGCCCGTTCTCATGCGCGATCTTCGCGGCCAGCACGATGGCCTCCTTGGCGCGCGGCGGGTCCCAGAGATAGCCCTCGAAATAGGTGACGCTGGCGTCGGCGACCTTGGACGTCTCCACATCTTCCGGCCCAAGCTCCACGCAGGCGCCCAGATAGGTGTTCATCGAACGCTCGCCGTCCGGCGTCACGAAGATAAGACAGCGTGCGGTGGGCGATCCCTTGTCCATCGGGCGTGTGTCGAAGGCCACGCCCTGCGCGCGGATATCATGGGCGAAGATGCGGCCCAGATGATCGGCCGCCACCTTGCCGAAATAGGCGGCGCGGCCGCCGAGGCTTGCGATACCCGCCGCCGTGTTACCGGCGCTGCCGCCCGACATCTCGGTCGCAGGGCCGGTCAGGCGGCCATAGAGCAGTTCCGCGCGATCCGCGTCGATCAGGTTCATCGCCCCCTTGACGATACCGTTGGTTTCCAGAAAGGCATCGTCGGTGCGCGAGAGGACATCGACAATGGCGTTGCCGATGCAAAGAACGTCGAATGTGGCCATGAAATGCTGAAGCTCCCTTGGCTTCGTTGGAACGGCGTTCGTTTACCCTTTCGAAACGCTTTTGGCTACCCCGCGCGAACAGGCGGACGGCGATCAGCGCCATGCCGGCGAGATGCCGCGCGGCTTGTGGGCGCGGGGCGGCGTTCCTATTTTTCCCGGAGCGACCACGAAACGGACCGTCCATGATCCTCGACGCCGCCTACAAAGCCCTGTCCCGCCTGCTTTCGCCGGAATTCCGCTCCGTCTTCTGGAAGACGCTTGGCATCACACTGTTGCTGCTCGTGGGGCTATGGGCGGCGATACGGCTTTTGTTCTTCTCCTTCGCCTGGCCGTGGATGGCGCAGGTCCTGCCCGGCCTGCCCGACTGGGCCGGGTGGCTGGGCGTGGCGGCGGCCGTGGTCGCGGGGCTCGGGCTGGCGCTGGTTCTGGCGCTGATGATCGCGCCGGTGACGGCGCTGGTGGCGGGCCTCTTTCTCGACGACGTCGCCGAGGTGGTGGAGCGGCAGGACTATCCCGCCGACCGGCCCGGACAGGCGCTGCCGGTCGGCCCGGCGCTGCTCGCCTCGCTCAAATTTCTCGGGGTGGTGGCGCTGGGCAACCTGCTGGCGCTGGCGCTCCTGTTCGTGCCGGGCGTCAACCTGATCGCCTTTTTCGTCATCAACGCCTATCTGATCGGCCGCGAATATTTCGAATTCGCCGCCATGCGCCATCGCCCGCAGGCCGAGGCAAGGGCGCTGCGGGAGCGGAACGGCGTGACGGTGTTTCTGGCCGGACTGCTGATCGCCGGCTTCATGGCGATCCCGCTCGTCAACCTGCTGACGCCGCTCTTCGCCGCGGCGATGATGGTGCATCTCTACAAGGCGATCGCGGCGCGCGATCAGGCCTGAGGCGGCAGGGGCACCAGCGGGGCCGGCACGTCGCAGGTCTTGGCCGGATATTTGCACAGATCGGCGATCACGCATTTCTCGCATTCGGGCTTGCGCGCCTTGCACACATAGCGCCCGTGCAGGATGAGCCAGTGGTGGGCGTGCAGCATATATTCGGGCGGGATGACCCGCACCAGCTTGTTCTCCACCGCCTCCGGCGTCTTGCCCGGCGCGAGGCCGATGCGGTTGCCGATGCGCAGGATATGCGTGTCCACCGCCATGGTCGGCTGGCCGAAGGCCATGTTGAGCACGACGTTCGCCGTCTTGCGGCCGACGCCCGGAAGCTTCACCAGCGCGTCGCGGTCGCCGGGCACCTCGCCGCCATGGTCGCGGATCAGCGCTTCGCTGAGCGCGATCACATTCTTGGCTTTGTTGCGCCAGAGGCCGATGGTGCGGATATAGTCGCCCAGCTTCTCCTCGCCCAGCGCCAGCATCTTCTGCGGCGTGTCGGCGACCGCGAAAAGCGCGCGCGTCGCCTTGTTGACGCCCGCATCGGTCGCCTGCGCCGAAAGTACGACGGCGACGAGAAGAGTGAAGGCGTTGATATGCTCAAGCTCGCCCCTCGGCTCCGGCCGCAGCACGGAAAAACGGCGGAAGATCTCGTGGATTTCCGCCGCCGTATAGAGGGTGCCGGCGACACGGCGTCCCGGCGATTTGGTCTTGGCCTTTTCCATTTGGCCTCTATACTTGCTCTGATCAGGGAAGAACACTGAACAGCTTGCCGCAGCCTTACCGCCATGACCGAGCAGCCCCCGAAACAACCCGTAAATCCGGCGCATGAGAGCGCCGAAGCCTGGCACCCGGACGGCGCGCAGCCGGACCGTTTCGACGCGCCGATCTTCGAGGCGCTGCTCACGCCCTACCGCTCGCTGGGGCGCACCGGCTTCCATATCCTCATGGCGGCGCTGATCGGCTGCTGGCTGTTCGTCGTGTTCCTGTTCTGGTCGGTCGGCGCGTGGCCGATCATCGGCTTTTTCGGTCTCGACGTGCTGGCGATCTATCTGGCCTTCCGCTGGAACTACCGCGCGGCACGGGCGCGCGAGGAGATTTTCCTCTCCCGCGCCGCGCTGGATATCCGCAAATATGCAGCCTCCGGCAAGATGACGGCATATCATTTCAATCCGTTCTGGAC
The DNA here is from genome assembly GCA_001898995.1 of Rhizobiales bacterium 63-22. GTDB lineage: Bacteria > Pseudomonadota > Alphaproteobacteria > Rhizobiales > Rhizobiaceae > Brucella. The sequence continues at coordinate 498,560 of MKVZ01000004.1, forward strand.
CCGCTTCAGCATCGCGCGCAAGCCCGATATCGGCATCACCGGCATGCGCGTGGAAAGCCGCGACAAGAGCGTCGCCATCGGCAGCTTCCTCAATCCGGAAGACCGCGAAAGCTTCGCCACAGCCATGCGCGCCGCGCTGCACGAGGCGCGGCGGTGACCGTCTCTGCCTCTTGAACTCCGATCCGGCAGAAGCCATATCATTGAGCAGGAAGACACGCCGCAAGGGTGCTTCCCCAAACGGTCGCTTTTGCCAAGGACTGACGCAATGACACGAATGACACCGTTTTCGAGCCCATTGCTGCTCGGATTCGACACGATGGAAAAGACGCTCGAACGCATCGCCAAATCCGGCGATGGCTACCCGCCCTACAATATCGAACGGCTGCGCGGCGATAGCGGTGCGGAGCGCCTGCGCATCACGCTTGCCGTGGCGGGCTTCGCCAGCGAGGATCTCGAAGTCATGACGGAGGACAACCAGCTTGTCATCCGCGGACGGCAGGCCGACGACACGGAACGCGAATATCTGCATCGCGGCATAGCCGCACGGCAGTTCCAGCGTGTGTTCGTGCTGGCCGATGGCATGAGGATCACCGGCTGCGCCCTGAAAAACGGCCTTCTCGCCGTCGATCTCGACCGGCCCGAACCGGAACGGCTGATCCGCAAGATCGACATATCGGTCGAGGAATAAAAGCGTTCAGCTTTCGTTCAGCCGTTGGCGCTATCCTGAAATCAACAAGCTCTGATGCGGCACGGTCGCAAATGACGCGCCGCGTGAATGGAGGCTAGACCATGAACAGACAAATTCTCACGCAAAACGAATTCGCGCATCTGGGCGAAGGTGAGATCGGCTATGTGCGCAAGATCCGTTCCGACGACCTTGCTCGCAGCTTCCCCGCTTTGCCCCCGATCCAGCCCGGACTGGAACTCTGGGCGCTGTTCGGCGCCAGTGGCGAGCCGATCGTGCTTTCCGACGTCCGCGCCACGGCGCTACAGGGCGCGGAAGAACACGAACTGCGCACGGTGACGCTGCAATAAACTCGAATACCTACCTCAAGAGCGGTTCCCGTTTCACGGAACGCCGGAACCGCTCCGTCCTCCCTGTTCTTATGCTTTCCCGGCGCTTTCCCTCACATTCACGCGGCGTGGGACGCCGGATGAGCGGTCAGGAACGAATGAAGCGCCTGCGCATCATGGGTTCCGCGCAGCTTGGCCACCACGTCGGCGTCGCGGAACATGCGTGCGATACGCGAGAGCGCCTTGAGATGATCGGCGCCGGCATTTTCCGGCGCGAGCAGCAGGAAGACCAGATCGACCGGCTGATCGTCCAGCGCCTCGAAATCGACCGGCGTCTCCAGCCGCGCGAAAACGCCGGCGATCCTGCCGATATTCGCCAGCTTGCCATGCGGAATGGCCACGCCGTTGCCCACCCCGGTGGAGCCGAGGCGTTCGCGCTGGAGGATCGTTTCATAGATTTCGCGTTCAGGGAGACCCGTCAGTTCCGCGGCCTTTTCGGACAATATCTGTAAAAGCTGCTTCTTGGAGCTGGCTTTCAGCGCCGGGATGATCGCCCCGGGCTGAATCAGATCGCTAAGATCCATTCTCTCCATTCCTTCTTCGATCAGGCCGTGTCCGGCCCGGTTGGGAAGCGCACGTCCCGCGCGGCACGAACCGTGCCGGGCGGAACTGCCCCGTGCGCTTCGGGTTGTCCGTCAGGCGCGCGGCGCGGTCTGGCGCGTGACCGTCGAAGGGTCCACCCAGCCTATATTGCCGTCCGCGCGACGGTACACGATATTCACCTGGTCGTTGCCGGCATTGCGGAACACCAGCACCGGATTTTCGATGAGGTCGAGTTCCACCACCGCCGAAGCCACCGACATGGTGCGCAGCGCGACAGACGATTCGGCCACGATGGTCGGCGCGTAATCCGCGGGAAGATCCTCCTCCTCGTCACGCAGCGGGGCCATGACGCGATAGGCGACGTCGTCGTAGATCGCGCTCGGCTGGCTGGCGGAACGCGACTTGAGGCGACGCTTGTAGCGGCGCAGTCGGGTCTCGATCTTGTCTGCCGCCGTATCGAAGGCCAGGTGCGGGTCCTGCGCCTCGCCGGTGCTCTGCAAGGTTACGCCGCTGTCGAGATGCAGGGTACAATCGGCACCGTACCGCGAACCGGATTTGGAAACCGTCACCTGCCCGGAAAAGCCATGGTCGAAATATTTGCCGACCGCCTCGTTGACCCGATCCACGATCCGGGTCGTAAAAGCCTCGCCAACTTCCATATGCTTTCCAGATACACGCAGAGTCATTTGGCACACCTCATTTGCGTTACACCCACGGGTTCAGTCTAATCGCAAGGCGCGCGAAGCGCAAAGCGATCCAGCATCAAAGATGGCCTTCATCCCGTATGTTTTCCAGTCCGTTGCGGAAAACCGCAAGGGCCGGCATTGCTATGGCGTGCGTTCCAAGCCATTCCCGGTTTCATATCGCTTCCGGCCCGCTTCAGGCCCGATTGTGGCCGCTTTCGGGCCAATCAGCCAGCGTGCGCCGGGCTTCTATTGGCTCGCGGGGCGCTTGTCAATCGCAGCGTCCGGCGGCACCGCTGCCGGCAAGGCACGGTTTCCATCGCTTCGCGTCAATTTTTTCTGATGAAGCACGGCGCAAGGATCAAAATTTCACAGCCTGCCCGTTGCCCGAATGAGCGGCGCCGACAAGCGCCTGCGCCTTCTTCTCGCGCCGGCGCTGTACGGAAGAGGCTATATTCATCGCCTCGCGATATTTCGCCACCGTGCGGCGTGCGATCTCGACGCCGTCCTTCTTCAGCGCATCGACGATGGCATCGTCGGAGAGCACGGCGTCCAGCGCTTCGGCGTCGATCATCCGGCGGATGCGGTGGCGCACGCTTTCCGACGAATGGGCGTCGCCGCCTTCCGACGACGCAATGGCGGCGGTGAAGAAATAGCGCAATTCGAACACGCCGCGCGGCGTCTGCATGAACTTGTTGGCGGTGACGCGGCTGACGGTCGATTCGTGCATGCCGACCGCGTCGGCCACCATGCGCAGGTTGAGGGGCCTCAGATGCGCCACGCCGTGATGCAGGAAGCCGTCCTGCTGGCGCACGATTTCCTGCGTCACCTTCAAAATGGTGCGCGCGCGCTGGTCGAGGCTGCGCACGAGCCAGCTCGCCGTCTGCATGCAGTCGGAGAGAAATGCCTTTTCCTCCGCCTTCACCGAGGGGCTGACTTCGGCATAATAGGCGTTGTTGACGATGAGGCGCGGCATGGCGGCGGAGTTCAGCTCGATGGCCCAGCCGCCATCGCGCGCAGGCGAGACCAGCACGTCCGGCACGACGGCATCGGCCACCGTGGCGTCGAAGGATGCGCCGGGCTTGGGGTCGAGCGTCCGAATCTCGGCCAGCATGTCCAGAATGTCGGGCTGGTCCACGCCGCACAGTTTCTGCAAGGCCGCGAAATCGCGCCGCCCCAAAAGATCCAGATTGTCGATCAGCGCCCGCATGGCCGGATCGAGCCGGTCCTTCAGCCGCAACTGGATGGCGAGGCATTCGCGCAGGTCGCGGGCGAACAGGCCGGGCGGGTCGAAGCCCTGCGCCACGGCGAGAACCCGCTCCACCGCATCCGCCCCCACGCCGAGGCTCTGCGCAAGCTGCGCGATGTCGCCACGCAGATAGCCGCTCTCGTCCAGCGCATCGGCGAGCGCCATGGCGATGAAGCGGTCCGCCGCATCGCAGAAGGCGAGCGCGATCTGCCCGCGCACGGTCTCGGCCAGCGACACGCCGCCGGCCGCCATCTGGTCCATGTCGTAGCCGCCGCCACCGGACGGCGCGGTCCACGGCGCGGCGGAAGCCGGACCGGCCGCATCGGACCAGCCTGAATCGGATCGGCCCGGATCGTCGGGAAACAGATTTTCCAGCGAGGCGTCGAAGGTGGCGGAAAGTGTTTCGGCTGCCTCCGGCGCCTCGGTGCGGAACCAGTCGCTCCTCTCTTCCTCACCGGCGCCCTCGTCTGCGGGAGGCGCGCCGTCATCGGCGGCGTCAGCCCCTGAAAAGTCGTCATTGGCCGCCTCGACGCGGTCCAGAAGCGGGTTCTTCTCGATCTCGGAATCGAGAAACAGTTCCAGTTCGGCATGCGTCATCTGGAGCAGCCTGATCGACTGCATGAGCTGCGGTGTCATCACCAGCGATTGCGACTGGCGAAAATCCAGTTTGGGCGAAAGAGCCATGCGCCGCGTTACCCCCGGTCGCCAGACACCACCATATTATCGCCGGGCCGCCCGGCGATATTCCGGTCCGTGGGGCCGATCAAAACTGGTATGAACCTTGCTTGTCAATTCGGAATGTGCATTTCGGAGGGATAAAGACAAAATAGCCACGCGTCCCGGACAGCAATCCGGGATTCAAGGCTATAAGACGCGTCAAAGCGTGAACTGGTCGCCGAGATAGAGCCTGCGCACATCGGGATTGGCGACGATCTCCGCCGGCCGGCCATGGGTAAGCACCTGTCCGGCGTGGATGATATAGGCGCGGTCGATCAGGCCCAGCGTCTCGCGCACATTATGGTCGGTGATGAGCACGCCGATGCCGCGGCTGGTGAGATGACGCACCAGTTGCTGGATGTCCGAGACCGCGATGGGGTCGACGCCCGCGAAAGGCTCGTCCAGCAGCATGAAATTGGGCCGCGAGGCGAGCGCGCGCGCGATTTCCAGACGGCGGCGCTCTCCGCCCGACAGCGACAGCGCCGGAGCCTTGCGCAGATGGGCGATATGAAACTCTTCCAGCAGGGAATCGAGATCCGTCGCGCGTTTCCTGCGGTCCTTCTCGACCACTTCCAGCACGGCCTTGATGTTGTTCTCCACCGAAAGGCCGCGAAAGATCGAGGCTTCCTGCGGCAGATAGCCGATGCCGAGCCGCGAGCGGCGGTACATGGGCATGGCCGTCACGTCGAAACCGTCGATCTCGATGGAGCCGCTGTCGGCGGGAACGAGGCCCGTCACCATATAGAAACAGGTGGTCTTGCCGGCGCCGTTGGGGCCGAGAATACCGACCGCCTCTCCGGCGCGCACGCCGAAGGACACGCCGTTGACGACCTGCCGCCCGCGATAGCTCTTGTTCAGGCCGCGCGCGACCAGCGTTCCCTTCAGCCGTTCGACATTGCCCGGCTGCCCCGGCTGCTGCTGCGCTCCGGCTTCGGCTTCGCCGGACGCGGGTTGCGATCGGCCGGCTTTCCTGTTCCTGAACAATTCCACGCGCGCACCGGTCACTTCTGCTTGGGCGCGGCAGGGGCGCCGTGCTGCGGCTGCTGGTCCTTCGGCGCCATGATGATCGACACGCGGCCGCGGCTCGGCCCCTTGCAGCTGTCAACATTGGCAAGCCCGGTATCGAGATGGGCGACCAGCTTGCAGCCTGTCACGACATTCTCGCCGTCGGTGAGCACCACTTTCTGGCCCTGAAGGGTCATGACCTGGTTCTTGGCGTCATAGTGCCCGGTATCGCCGGTCGCGACCTGCGTGCCGGACCTGAGATAGACCTTTCCCGTAAGATCGATATGGTCGATGCTGGACGAATCGAGGCCGCCCACGCCGGGACCGGACGCAGCCGGCTTGGCGTCCGCGCCGCCTTTCTGGCCCGCATCCTTCTGATCGGCGCCCTTCTTGGCCTTGACGTAATAGACCGTCATCTGGCTGGCGCGCAGAAGCGCGTCGCCCTGCTGCACGACGACATTGCCGGTGAATATCGCCTTGCCTTCCTTATCGTGCATTTCCAGCTTGTCGGCGTCGATCTTGACCGGCGCCTTGCTGTTGCCGAGCTTAAGGCCGCCGACCTGCGACGACGGCTGTCCGCCGTCCTGCGCCAGAGCCGCGGCGGGAGCCGCGACCAGCGCCAGGGCGGTCAAGCCTGCCCGAACCATGTTCCCGACCATTTTCACCGTCTTACCTTGCATCGTCGCTCTCCGTCGGCCGTGTCGCGCCCTATCGGCACCTTCAGGGCGACTTGTTCCCCGAAACGGCTGCGCCGTCAATATCCTACTTGTTGTTCCCCGAAATGGCCGAGCCTGCAACAACCATATGAACCTTGCCGTCAAAAATGAGGACGGCGCCCTTGTCCTTCACCTGCATGCTGTCGGCCAGAATATGCGTATTGCCGCTGCGTATATCGACGGGCTGATCGCTCGTGATCTGGCCGCTCTTCAGGTTGATGTCCGCTTGCCGCATGATGGCATGCAGGCCACTATTGGTCGTTACCACAAAGTCCTTATCAAGTTGCAAACGGCCGTTCGCGTTGTCGTATATTCCCGACGCTGCCTGGACATGAGCCACGTCCTTTTCGCCGACCGGGAGTTGGGCATTGATGCCCGTCAGCGCGATGATGCCGTTGTTCTTGGTGTCCTGCGTCGCCTTGGTGGCGGTCATGGAATAGGGGCGGTTATCCTTGGTGTAGCCGGCAAGCTGCGGGCTGGACATGACCAGCTTGCCCGGCTCGCCGCCCGTGTTCATCTCCACCTTGACCGGTGTCGCCGGCGTGGCCAGAAAGGTGTACCATGAAAACACCGCCGCGATGAGGACAGCCGCCACCGGCAACGCCGTCTTCAGCACGCGTACGCGCACCGAATGGCGGCGCGCGGCGTGAAACAGCGATTCGGCCTTCTGCGAGGCACCGAAACGCATGCCTCCCCACCCGCGGCCCGAAGGAGGCCCGGACGGGGCTGCGCCCTGCGTGGCGCTGTTGTTTGTGGATTCGGCGGTCATGCTGTCCTTCGGTTGCAATCTGTCTTTACGGTCGAGCATCGGATGCTCCGAAAACCGGTACCCACTTTTCAGTCCGATGCTCTTGCCCGCGTGCCCGCGCAACGAATTCGCGGCGAGCTATTCCATTCCATTGCGGTTTATTTGGGATGAAATAGCCGACAGCTCAATACCACAATAGCACGCGAAACACCGCACTCGCGCCCGACCGGGAGCGGATGCGGCCATATGCCCGATTTTTCAACCCAATGCGCGCCCCGTCCCGGCGGACGGAGCGCCGTTCCGATCACAATATCACGAAAGATCGGGTATTTACAGCGATATGCGCCACAAAAACCGTCGCGAAGCCGGAGATTGAGACAGGGCGGCCCGCCCTGCATTCATGTGCTTTCATCAAGACGCTTGCCGCCCGCCTCTATTCCGGGCAAAAGGTGGATCGGAATTTTCGGGAATGGATGAAGGCAATGGCTGACGACGCGGAAGCAATGATCGAAAGACGCAGGCTGCGCAGGAAACTGACTGGATGGCGCGTCGCCTTCCTCGTCCTGCTCGCCGCCGTGATCGCCGGCTACGCCTACTGGACCAGACAAAGCGGGCCCGACTTCACCCAGCCGCATATCGCCAAGGTGCGCATCGAAGGCACGATCTTCGAGAACAGAGAACTCCTGAAGCGCCTCGACCGCATCGCGAAGGACGACGCCGTCAAGGGCGTGATCCTCGTGCTCGACACGCCGGGCGGCACCACGGTCGGCGGCGAGACGATCTACGAGGCGGTGCGCCGGATCGCCAGAAAGAAGCCGGTCGTCACGGAGGTCGGCACGCTCGCCGCCTCCGCCGGCTATATGATCGCCAGCGCTTCCGACCATATCATCGCGCACCAGACCTCCATCGTCGGCTCGATCGGCGTGCTGTTCCAGTATCCCAATGTCTCGAAGCTGCTCGACACGATCGGCGTGAAGGTGGAATCGATCAAGTCCGCGCCGCTCAAGGCGGAGCCGAATTATTTCGACCCCACCACCGACGCGGCGAAAGACATGATCCACAACATGATCATGGATTCCTACGCGTGGTTCGTCGGCATCGTCGAAAAGCGGCGCGGCTTCACGCATGAGCAGGCGCTGGCGCTGTCCAACGGGGCGGTGTTCACCGGACGGCAGGCGCTGCAAAACGGGCTCATCGACGGACTGGGCGGCGAGGACAAGGCGGTGGCATGGCTCGCCACGAAGGGTGTCTCCGACAAGCTGCCGCGCCTGGAATGGAAGCCCGTCAGCGAGGAGAGCGCGCTCTCGCTGCGCCATCTCATCATTCATGCCGGCGCGCGGATGTTCGGCCTGCCGGAAGAAGCCGCGAACCTTCTCGACGGCGCCACCAAGGACCGCATCTTCCTTGACGGGCTGCTTTCGGTTTGGCACGTTGACGGAGCGGCCGGAACCAGTCCGGCGGACCGGTAATCCCGCCGCCCCCGGCGGGACAGGCGGATATAAATATAAACGACAGGGATCAGAAGCCGTGATAAAATCGGAACTCGTTCAGATCATCGCCAGCCGCAATCCGCATCTCTTCCAGCGCGACGTGGAAAACATCGTCGGCGCGGTGTTCGACGAGATCACCAATGCGCTGGCGGAAGGCAACCGTGTGGAACTGCGGGGCTTCGGCGCTTTCTCGGTCAAGAACCGCCCGGCGCGCAGCGGCCGCAACCCGCGCACCGGCGAGACGGTGGAAGTGGAGGAAAAGTGGGTGCCCTTCTTCAAGACCGGCAAGGAACTGCGCGACCGCCTCAACGGCGCTGCGTGATCGTCTGAACCATGGCAGTAAAACGCGTCATAGCCGTCATCATTCTGGTGCCGCTCGCGATCGTGCTGATCGCACTGTCGGTAGCCAATCGCGAGAGCGTGCCGTTCACCGCCGACCCGTTTCATCCGGGCAATCCGGCGCTGACCTATACCGCGCCCTTCTTCCTGTGGCTGTTCGGCGCGCTGCTGATCGGCGTGATCATCGGCTCGGCCGTGACCTGGCTGACGCAGGGCAAGCACCGGCGCAGGGCCCGCGCCGGCCGGCAGGAAGCCGCGCAATTGCTGGCACGCGCCGAAGCGGCTGAAAAGCGCAACGCCCCGTCTGCCAATGTGTCCGGCAATTTGCCCGTCAATTCCTGAAGCACATGCGGAGTTTCAGGTGAAGACGCCAAAAGGAAAAGGCGGCAAGCCGGCGAGCGGCGGAAAACGCGAAGCGCGGTGTGACGCCCCGCAGCACGCGGACAGGAACGCGGCGTTCAGGAAGCCGCGCCCGCAATTCGCCAAGGCGCCCTCCCCCGACGAAAAGGAAAAGCCCGCCGTCACGCGCGAAATCAGGGCCTATGACGGCCCGCGTCCGGCGGAGCGGCTGCCGGTCATCCTTGAAACCGAACCGACCGAGGATTACGCGCTGATCGACAGCGGCAACGGCCTGAAGCTGGAGCAATACGGGCCTTACCGCATCGTGCGGCCGGAGGGGCAGGCGATCTGGCTGCCGAGCCTGCCGCAAAAGGAATGGGACAAGGCCGACGCCGTCTTCACCGGCAACACCGACGAGGAAGGCATGGGGCGCTGGGCGTTCCCGAAAATTCCGCTCGGCGAGACGTGGCCGATGCGTCACGACGGCATCTCCTTCCACGGCCGCTTCACCTCGTTCCGCCATGTCGGCGTGTTCCCCGAACAGGCGGCGCACTGGTCCTATATGGACGGACTGATCCGCGACGCGGTGAAGAGCGGGCGGACGGTCAAGGTGCTGAACCTGTTCGGCTATACCGGCCTCGCCTCGCTGGTGGCGGCTAGAGCGGGCGCGGAAGTGACCCATGTCGACGCCTCCAAGAAGGCGATCCTTTGGGCGCGCGAGAACCAGGAGATGGCCGGGCTTCAGGACAAACCGATCCGCTGGATCTGCGAGGACGCGATGAAATTCGTCGCGCGCGAGGAGCGGCGCGGCAGCTTCTACGACATCATCCTGCTCGACCCGCCGGCCTATGGGCGCGGACCGAGCGGCGAGGTGTGGCAATTGTTCGAGCACCTGCCGGCCATGGTCGACACCTGCCGCGCCATCCTGACGCCGAAGCCGCTCGCCGTCATCCTCACCGCCTATTCGATCCGCGCCTCCTTCTTCGCCATCCACGAATTGATGCGCGACCGCTTCACCGGCCTCGGCGGCACGGTCGAATCGGGCGAACTCATCCTGCGCGAACAGGCGGCTGGCCGCGCGCTCTCCACCTCCATGTTCAGCCGCTGGGTAGCCAAATGAGCCGTCAAGACGATATTTCCAGAAGCGGCCCGCGCGTGGGGCAAGTGAAGGAAGTCACCAGCCTCGCCAATCCGATCGTCAAGGACCTGCGCTCGCTCGGCATGAAGAAATTCCGCGACCAGCAGGGCGTGTTCCTCGCCGAGGGGCTGAAGCTCGTCATCGACGCGCTCGATCTCGACTGGCGCATCAAGACGCTGGTCTTCGCCAAGTCGGGCAAGGGCAACAAGGCGGTCGAGCAGGTCGCCGCGCGCGCCTTCGCCAAGGGCGGGCTGGTGCTGGAGGTGACGGAGAAGGTCATCGCCGCCATCACCCGGCGCGACAATCCGCAGATGGTGGCGGGCGTGTTCGAGCAGCAATACAAGCCGCTGTCGGGCCTCCGGCCGAAGGGGAACGACGTCTATATCGCGCTAGACCGGGTGCGCGATCCGGGCAATCTCGGCACCGTCATCCGTACGGCAGATGCAGTGGGCACGAAAGGCGTCATCCTTATTGGCGACACCACCGACCCCTATTCGCTGGAGACGGTGCGCGCCACCATGGGCTCGGTCTTCGCCGTGCCGCTCTACAAGGTGAGCGAGGCGGATTTCCTTGCCTGGCGCAAGGGCTTTCCGGGCCTCGTCGTCGGCACGCATCTGAAAGGCGCGGTCGACTACCGCACCATTCCCTACGCCAACAGGCCGGTGGTGCTGATGATGGGCAACGAGCAGCAGGGCCTGCCGGACAGCCTCGCGAGCGCCTGCGACAGGCTCGCGCGCATTCCGCAGGCGGGCCGGGCCGATTCGCTCAACCTCGCCATCGCCACCGGCGTCATGCTTTATGAAATCCGTCGCGACGCGCTCACGCTCGACGAAAGGGGCGCGCAATGAAACGCCATGCCGTCCTGTCCTCGGCTCTGGTGGTCGTGCTCGCGGTGGTGATCGACCAGATCGTCAAATATCTGGTCGAAACCCGCATGGGCTACGGCCAGCAGATCGACGTGCTGCCCTTCCTCGCCCTGTTCCGCACCCACAACGAGGGCATCGCCTTTTCGCTGCTGGCGGGAATGCACGATACGGGACTGATCGCCATCACGCTCGCGGTCGTCGTCTTCGTGCTCTATCTCTGGTGGAACAATGCGCCGGAGCGAATCTTCGCGCGCTACGGCTTCGCGCTGGTGATCGGCGGGGCCATCGGCAACCTCATCGACCGCGTGGCGAACGGCTATGTGGTGGACTATGTCCTTTTCCACCTGCCGACATGGTCTTTCGCCATATTCAACCTCGCCGACGCCTTCATCACCGTCGGAGCCGGCCTCATCATCCTCGAAGAACTCATCGGCTGGCGGCGCGAGCGCGCCCGATAAGGCGTTTGGGGGGCAGGCCGCTTGATCCCCCTTCGCCTTTCGCCTATTTTGTCGCTCGTGTGGTGGATTTGGTCCGGAATCGTTCGCAACCTTGCTCCAAGGTGATACGAATTCCGGATTCGCCACACCCGAAAATCCGGCAATTTTTATAAAGGGATAAGCGCCACCCAGCCGAAATGACACATTGGTGACATGCTTCTGTCATCCTCACGTAGCACTGAATCGCTAGTTTACCGACAAGGACGGCTTTGAATCAGGATTACGTGAATAACCGCAACAGGAGCGAATCATCATGACGGTACTGCTTGGAATGGGCCAGCAAATCATTGATGATACGGTCATGGCAGGCTTAGAAGCACAACAGGCGCTGTTGGCGTCCAGGGACGAGCCGATCGTGCTCGGGCGTATCGGATCGCTGGAGGTCCGGCTCGCCAATTCACGCGCGGCGATCGAAGCGGCGCAGGAATTGCGCTTCCGGGTCTTTTTCGATGAAATGGGCGCGCGCAAGGAAACCATCGAGGCGGTGGAGCAACGCGACGCCGACCGTTTCGATGCGATCTGCGATCATCTTCTCGTCTATGACACCGCGCTGCCCCTGCCCGAGCACCGGCAGATCGTCGGCACCTATCGCCTGATGCGCAGCGAGCAGGCGGAAAAAGCGCACGGCTTCTATTCGGCGGACGAATACGACGTGCAGCGTCTGGCCCTGTCGCGGCCGGGTGTGCGGCTTCTGGAACTAGGCCGCTCCTGCGTGCAGGCGGAATACCGCTCCAAGCGTACGGTCGAGCTTCTGTGGCAGGGCGCATGGGCCTATTGCCGCCGCCATTCCATCGACGTGATGTTCGGCTGCGCCTCGTTCCATGGCGCGGTGCCGGCGGCGCACGCGCTCGGCCTGTCCTTCCTGCACCAGAACTGCCGCGCCACGCCCGACTGGGACGTGCGCGCCCTGCCCCATCGCTACCAGCCGATGGACCTGATGCCCAAGGAGGCGATCAACAACAAGGTGGCGCTGTTCTCGATGCCGCCGCTGATCAAGGGTTACCTGCGCCTCGGCGCGATGATCGGCGACGGCGCGGTGATCGATGAATCTTTCGGCACCACCGACGTGTTCATCATCCTGCCGATCGAGCGCATCTCCAGCCGCTACATCACCTATTACGGCGCGGACGCCAACCGCTTCGTGTAATCCGTGTAAAGAGCGCTGCCCTTCGCGCGTCTCCTCATCTTGAGGAGGCAGCCTGAGCCTTGGCGAAGGATGCCGTCTCGAAAGATCGGAGACGCTGTCGCACGGCATCACCGCGCCTCGCCCTTCGAGACGCCGCCTGCGGCGGCTCCTCAGGATGAGGCGCTGGGGTTGCTCCCAAGCTCCCAAGTCTGGCTTGCTCCCAAGCTTCCGAGCCTGGGTTGTTCCCAACCAAGCCTGGCTTGCCCCCCAGACGGCGTCCCAAACCCCGCCATTGAGCCGGAGGACCAGCTTCGGGCGCCGTCCTTACGCCTTGACGGCCAGTTCCTTCAGTTCGTAGATCAGGTCCAGCGCCTGACGCGCCGTGAGTTCGTCGGGATTGATCGCCGCGACGGCCTTCGCCAGTTCGCTGTCCTTCGCAGCAAGCTGCGGCTTCGTCTTCTCCTGCCGCAACGCCACCGAAAACAAGGGCAGGTCGTCGATCAGCCTGTCGGCCTTGCCCGAGGTTTCATCTGCTTCCAGTTGATGCAGCACGTCGCGGGCACGATTGACCACCGCCTCCGGCAGGCCGGCCAGCCGTGCCACCTGCACGCCGTAGGAACGGTCGGCCGCCCCTTTCGCCACTTCATGCAGGAAGACCACGTCATTGTCCCATTCCTTGACGCGCATGGTGACGTTGGAGAGCCGCTCCAGCTTTTCCGACAGCGCCGTCATTTCGTGGAAATGGGTGGCGAAAAGCGCGCGGCAGCGGTTCTTCTCATGCAGATATTCCACCGCCGCCCAAGCGATGGACAGGCCGTCGAAAGTGGCGGTGCCGCGTCCGATCTCATCCAGGATCACCAGCGAGCGCTCGCCGGCCTGATTGAGGATCGCCGCCGTCTCCACCATCTCGACCATGAAGGTGGAGCGCCCGCGCGCCAGGTCGTCCGAGGCACCGACGCGGCTGAACAGCCGGTCCACCACGCCGATCCGCGCCGAACCGGCCGGCACGAAGGAGCCCATCTGCGCGAGGATCGCGATCAGCGCGTTCTGGCGCAGGAAGGTCGACTTGCCGCCCATGTTCGGGCCGGTCAAAAGCCAGATAGCCCCGTTTCCGCCGTCGCTCCGCGGCGACAGATCGCAATCGTTGGCGACGAAGGGATTGGCCGCCTGCCGACGCAGCGCCTGCTCGACCACCGGATGACGCCCGGCGACGATGTTGAACGACAGGCCGTCATCGACCTGCGGGCGGCAATAGCCCTGCTCGTCGGCCAGAACCGCCAGCGCCGCCGAAACGTCGAAGACGGCGAGCGCCGAAGCCGCGCGGCGGATCGCATCCGCATGGGAGACGGCTTCCGCCGTCAGCTCCTCGAAGATGGCGAGTTCGATGGCGAGCGCCCGGTCGGCGGCGTTGGCGATCTTGCTTTCGAGTTCCGCCAGCTCGGTCGTGGTGAAGCGCATGGCGCTGGCCATGGTCTGGCGGTGGATGAAGCGGCCCTTGGCGGCGTCCGTCCCGGTCAGGGCGTCGGCGTTGTTGGCCGTCACTTCGATGAAATAGCCGAGCACGTTGTTGTGCTTGATCTTCAGCGACTTGACGCCGGTCTCCTCGATATAGTCGGCCTGAAGCCCGGCGATCACGCGGCGCGACTGGTCGCGCAAAGACCGCATCTCGTCGAGTTCGGCATGATAGGCGTCACGCACGAAACCGCCGTCACGCTTCAGAAGCGGCAATTCGTCGGCCAGCGCCCGGTCTAGGTGGGCGGCGAAGATTTGCGGCATGGCAGCGAGCGCGTCGCGGGCGGCGGCGAGTTCGTCGGGCATCAGCGCGCCGCCCAGAAGCGCAACGATGGTTGCCGCCGCCTCGAAGCCGCGCGCCAGCGCGCCCAGATCGCGCGGGCCGCCGCGCCCGACCGCGAGCCGCGACAGGGCGCGCGGCATGTCCGGCACGGCTTTCAGTTCCAGCCGCAGGGCCTCGCAGAGCGCGGTTTCACTCAAAAACCACGAGACCGAATCGAGCCGCCCGGCTATGGCCTCGGGGTCGGTCAGCGGCGCGGTCAGCCTTTCGGCGAGAAGCCGTGCGCCGCCGCCCGTCACGGTGCGATCAATGGCCTTGAGCAGACTGCCGTCGCGGCTGCCCGACATGGTGCGGACGAGTTCGAGGCTGGCGCGGGTGGCGGGATCGATGAAGATCGTGCCGCCTTCCTGCTCGCCCTCGGGCCGCATCAGCGGCGGCCGCTCGGATATCTGCGTCTTCTCGATATAGGCGATCGCCCCGGAAATGGCCGAAAGCTCGGCGCGGCTGAACCTGCCGAAACCGTCCAGCGTCGCCACATCGTAATAACGGCGGATGCGCGCTTCCGCCGCCGCGCTGTCGAACAGGGTGGCGGGCTGCGGCGACACCGCCCGCCCGATCAGGTCGAAGACCGGGCGCAGATCCGGATCGTGAAAGGCCGTATCGGCGACCACCAGTTCGCGCGGATCGACGCGCATGATGTCGGCGAAAAGCCGGTCGGGCGCGGTCCCCGAAACGCGGAACGCGCCGGTGGAAATGTCGATCCACGCCAGCGCCAGCGTGCCGTCGCCCTTGTTGCGGCCCAGCGCCATGAGGAAGTTGGCCTCCGACGGATCGAGCAGCTTCTCCTCGGTCAGCGTGCCGGGTGTGACGAGGCGAATCACGTCGCGCCGCACCACGGATTTGGCGCCGCGCTTCTTGGCTTCCGCCGGGTCCTCGATCTGCTCGCAGACCGCCACCCGGTATCCCTTGGCGATCAGTTTTTGCAGATAGTCGTCGGCAGCGTGGACCGGCACACCGCACATCGGGATGTCCTCGCCCAGATGCTTGCCGCGCTTGGTCAGCGTGATGCCGAGCGCGGCGGAGGCCTCCACCGCGTCGTCGAAGAACAGCTCGTAGAAATCGCCCATGCGGTAGAACAGGAGCGAATCGACATTCGCCGCCTTGATCTCGATATATTGCTCCATCATGGGCGTCAGGCGAACGGCCCCGTCCGACACGGCATTTTCGCCCGCGTCCGCCTGTCCCCCGTCGGCATTCGCATCCATGTCATAAAACCTTCTTTTATTGCGTGATTTCAACGCCAAAAATCATTAAATTTCGCATTTCATCCTTTCCGGATGAATATCTATTCCTGCAAGCGCTGTTTACAGCCCGCTTCCCCGGCGCTATCGGTTTCGTCCAAAGATGAAATTCCGGAGGGAACATGCCAGCCTCGACGCCGAAGGGCAACACGCCAGAACGCACACCCACAGCCAGCGAGAAGGAAGCGCTCGATTTTCACGCGCAGGGCCGTCCGGGCAAACTGGAGATCAACCCCACCAAGCCGATGACCACCCAGCGCGACCTGTCGCTGGCCTATTCGCCGGGCGTGGCCGTGCCGGTCAAGGCCATCGCGGAGGACCCCGCGCTTGCCTACGACTACACCGCCAAGGGCAATCTGGTCGCCGTCATCTCCAACGGCACCGCGATCCTTGGCCTCGGCAATCTCGGCGCGCTGGCGTCGAAGCCGGTGATGGAGGGCAAGGCGGTGCTGTTCAAGCGCTTCGCCGACGTCGATTCCATCGACCTCGAAGTCGACACCACCGATATCGACGCCTTCATCAACGCGGTGCGCTATCTCGGCCCCTCCTTCGGCGGCATCAATCTGGAGGACATCAAGGCCCCGGACTGCTTCATCATAGAACAGCGCCTGCGCGAATTGATGGACATTCCGGTGTTCCACGACGACCAGCACGGCACGGCGATCATCGCCGCCGCCGGCCTCATCAACGCGCTGCACCTGACCGACCGCGACATGAAGACGACGAAGCTCGTCTGCAACGGCGCGGGCTCGGCCGGCATCGCCTGCATCGAGCTCATCAAGGCCATGGGCTTCGCGCCGGAAAACGTGGTGCTCTGCGACACCAAGGGCGTGGTGTATCAGGGCCGCGAGGAAGGCATGAACCAGTGGAAGTCGGCCCACGCGGTCAAGACCTCCGCCCGCTCGCTCGCCGACGCCATGAAGGGCGCGGACGTGGTGTTCGGCCTCTCCGCCAAGGGCGCGATCACCGAGGAGATGGTGCGCTCCATGGCGCCCAATCCGATCATCTTCGCCATGGCCAATCCAGACCCGGAAGTCACGCCTGAAGAGGTTGCGCGCATCCGCGACGACGCCATCGTCGCCACCGGCCGCTCGGACTATCCGAACCAGGTCAACAACGTGCTGGGCTTTCCCTATATCTTCCGCGGCGCGCTCGACGTGCGGGCGACCACGATCAACGACGCCATGAAGATCGCCGCCGTCAACGCGCTGGCCGAGATGGCGCGCGAGGACGTGCCGGACGAGGTGGTGGCCGCCTATCAGGGCAGCCGGCCGCGCTTCGGGCCCAACTACATCATCCCCGTGCCCTTCGATCCACGGCTTCTGGCTTCCGTCTCGGCGGCGGTGGCGAAGGCCGCGATGGAGACCGGCGTGGCAGGCCGCGCCATCGCGGACATCGAGGCCTACAAGCGCGAATTGTCGGCGCGGCGCGACCCGATCGCCGCGACGCTGCGCGGCATCTACGAGCGCGTGCGCCGCAATCCGAAGCGCGTCGTCTTTGCCGAGGGCGAAGAAGAGCAGGTGATGCGCGCCGCCGTTTCCTACGTCAATCAGGAACTCGGCACCGCCATTCTGGTCGGTCGCGAGGAGCGCGTGCGGGACACCGCCAAGGCCGCCGGCCTCGATCTCGACCGCCCCGGCATCGAAATCATCAATGCGCGGCTTTCCAGCCGCAACAGCGCCTATGCCGACTATCTCTACGAGAAATTGCAGCGCAAGGGCTACCTGCCGCGCGATTGCCACCGCCTCATCAACAACGACCGCAACCATTTCGCCGCCTGCATGGTGGCGCTGGGCGACGCGGACGGCATGGTGACGGGCGTGACGCGCAACTACGCCACCGGCCTCGACGACGTGCGCCGGGTGATCGATTCCAAGCCCGGCCATCGCATGGTGGGCGTGTCGATCGCGCTATGCAAGGGACGCACGGTGTTCATCGCCGATACGGCCGTGCATGAGACGCCGACGGCGGCGGAACTCGCCGATATCGCGGTGGAAGCCGCAGGCATGGCGCGTCGCATGGGCTACGCGCCGCGCGTGGCGCTGGCCGCGTTCTCCACATTCGGCCATATGGGCGGCGAGCATTCCGCCCGCGTGCAGGAGGCGGTGCGCATTCTCTCGACGCGCCATGTCGATTTCGAGTTCGACGGCGAAATGAGCGCGGAGGTGGCGCTGAACCCGAAGCTGATGGAGCAATATCCCTTCGTCCGCCTGTCGGGACCGGCAAACGTCATCGTCACGCCCGACAACCATTCCGCTGCCATCGCAGCCGGCATGCTGCGGGAACTGGGCGGCGCGACCATCATCGGCCCACTTCTGGTCGGCCTCGACAAGCCGGCGCAGATCGTCACGATCGGCGCGAGGGACTCCGATATCGTCAACATGGCGGCCATCACCGCCTATGACGCGACGAACTGAAAACCGGATTCCCCTTTCCGGTCCGATGCTCTATCCAGTTGTTTCTACGCATTGTCCTGACGCAAAACCGCTTCGCACTTTTGCTGGAAATGCTCTATAGGGATAGGCGTGAATGCCTGTCCCTGCAACCGGACCCGCAAGCCGCATGAGCGCACATGAGCTGAAGCTGGAAGAGATCGTCAACGCCGAGGCGCTCCGCCGCAAGCTGTACGAACTGGCGGATTCCACCGGAGAGGACTATACCGGCCAGACGGTGCGCAAGGTGGTGTTGCAGGCGCTGAAGGATGCGCGGTCGCGCGGGTGCGCCAATGCCGAAGCCCTTCTGATGAAGGACGGCGGCGGCACGCTCTGCGCGCGCAGGCTTTCCCATCTGACCGACGTCCTGATCGAGACCCTGTTCGAATTCGCCACGACCCGCGTCTATCCGATGTACAACCCGTCGAAGGCGGAGAACATGGCCCTCGTCGCGGTCGGCGGCTACGGGCGCGGCGGGCTGGCGCCCGGCTCCGACATCGACCTCCTGTTCCTGCTCCCCTACAAGCAGACGCCATGGGGCGAGCAGGTGGTGGAATACATGCTCTACATGCTGTGGGACATGGGGCTGAAGGTCGGCCATTCGACCCGCAACGTCGACGAATGCATCCGCCTGTCGCGCGAGGACATGACCATCCGCACCGCGCTTCTCGACGCGCGCTTTCTCACCGGCGACCGCGAACTGTTCAGGAACCTCGTCACGCGTTTCGACGCGGAAGTGGTGAAGGATACGGGACCGGAATTCATTCAGGCCAAGCTCGCCGAGCGCGACGCGCGCCACCGCAAGGCCGGCGAGACGCGCTATCTGGTCGAGCCGAACGTCAAGGAGGGCAAGGGCGGCCAGCGCGACCTGCACACGCTCTACTGGATCGTCAAATATTTCTACCGGGTCAAGAGCAAGGAAGAGATCATCCGGCTCGGCGTGCTGTCGCGCGCGGAACTGCGCCTGTTCGACAAGGCGGAGGATTTCCTCTGGGCGGTGCGCTGCCACATGCATTTCGCGACACTGAAGGCCGAAGAGCGCCTTTCCTTCGACATCCAGCCGGAGATCGCCCAACGGCTCGGCTATACCGCGCATCCCGGCCAGAACTATGTCGAACGCTTCATGAAGCATTATTTTCTGGTGGCGAAGGATGTGGGCGACCTCACCCGCATCATCTCGGCGGCGCTGGAGGAACGGCAGGCCAAGCATGTTCCGGGCTTCAACCGCATCTTCCTCACCTTCTCGCACCGCAAGCGCAAGCTTTCCGGCAGCAACGATTTCGTGTCGGAGAACCACCGCATCAACACCGCCCGCCCGGACGTGTTCGTGGCCGATCCGGTCAACCTCATCCGCATCTTCCATCTGGCCGACAGGCACGGGCTGGAATTCCACCCGGAGGCGATGCAGCAGATCACGCGCTCGCTGAAGCTCATCAATGCGGACCTGCGCGAGAACCCGGAAGCCAACCGTCTTTTCCTCGAAATACTGACCTCGCCGCGCAACCCTGAACTGATCCTGCGCCGCATGAACGAATCGGGCGTGCTCGGCAAGTTCATTCCCGATTTCGGCAAGATCGTCGCCATGATGCAGTTCAACATGTACCACCATTATACGGTGGACGAGCATCTGTTGCGCTGCATCGCGGTGCTGACCGAGATCGAGCACGGTGAACTGGAGAACGAGCATCCGCTCTGCAACCGGCTCATCAAGACGCTGAAGCGCGACCGCAACCTGCTTTATGTGGCGCTGCTGCTGCACGACATCGCCAAGGGCCGCCCGGAGGACCATTCCATCGCCGGCGCGCGCATCGCGCGGAAACTCTGCCCGCGCTTCGGGCTGACGCCGGCGGAGACCGAGACGGTGGAATGGCTGGTGCGCGAGCACCTGACCATGAGCATGGTGGCGCAGTCGCGCGACCTCAACGACCGCAAGACCATCGTCGATTTCGCCGATACGGTGCAGACCATGGAGCGGCTGAAACTGCTCCTGATCCTCACCGTCTGCGATATCAAGGCGGTCGGTCCCGGCGTGTGGAACGGCTGGAAAGGCCAGCTTCTGCGCACGCTGTTCGAGGAGACGGAACTGGTGCTGACCGGCGGTTTCTCCGAGCTTTCGCGCGCCGACCGCGACCGGCACGCGCGCGCCGCGCTGGCCGAAAAGCTGGCCGGCTGGCCGGAGAAGGAGCGCGAGGCCTATCTCGGCCTGCACTACCAGAACTATTTCCTCACCGTCAGCCTCGACGATCAGCTTCGCCATGCCCATTTCATCCGCGAGGCCGACGCCGAGGGCCGCGCGCTCGCCACCATGGCCAAGCCACACAGCTTCGAGGCGGTGACGGAAATCACCATTCTCGCGCCCGACCATCCGCGCCTGCTCTCGATCATCACCGGCGCCTGCGCGGCGGCGGGAGCCAATATCGTCGACGCGCAGATCTTCACCACCAGCGACGGACGCGCGCTCGACACGATCCTCATCAACCGCGAATTCGAGCTGGACGAGGACGAGCGCCGCCGTGCCGAGCGCGTGGGCAAGGTGATCGAGGACGTGCTGTCCGGCAAGGCGCACCTGCCCGACGTGCTGGCCCGGCGCATGCGGCCGCGCAAATCCACCAGGGCGTTCAGGGTCGAACCGCGCGTGGAGATCAACAACACGCTCTCCAACAAGTTCACCGTGATCGAGGTGGAGGGGCTTGACCGGCCCGGCCTTTTGTCGGAACTGACCGGCCTCATGTCCGATCTTTCGCTCGACATCGCCTCGGCGCATATCACCACCTTCGGCGAGAAGGTGATCGACAGTTTCTACGTGACCGACCTCGTCGGCCACAAGATCACCAACGCCACCCGGCAGGGCAATATAAGGCGCAAGCTGCTGGCGCTGCTCGGCGGCGAGGAAAACGCGAAAACGAACGGACGCCCGCCGCAGGCGGCGGCATAAAGCATTTCCAGCGAAAGTGCGAAGCGGTTTCGCGTAGGATAATGCGTAAAGCAAAGAGAGCATTTTGCAGCTAAATGGAAACATTTGACGTCGCATAAATGCGGTGAAAACAAAGAGATAGAGCATTTCCAGCGAAAGTGCGAAGCGGTTTCGCGTGGGATAATGCGTAAGACGAAAAGTACAGGTTTTTCAAACGAATGAGTCTCGTCAAGAAATTCGCCACGGTCGCGTCCGGCACGCTGATGAGCCGCGTTTTCGGCTTCACGCGCGAGATGCTCATGGCGGCGGCGCTCGGCACCGGCCCCGTAGCCGACGCCTTCAACGCGGCCTTCCGTTTCCCGAACACGTTCCGGCGGCTGTTCGCCGAGGGCGCGTTCAATTCCGCCTTCGTGCCGCTCTTCGCCAGAGAGATCGAAAACAACGGCATGGAAGGCGCGCGGCGCTTCTCCGAGGAAGTGTTCGGCGTGCTGTTCACCGTGCTTCTCGTCATCACCATCGCGATGGAACTCTTCATGCCCTTCATCGTGCGCACGGTGGTGGCGCCGGGCTTTCTCGATGATGCGGTGAAATTCCAGAACACTGTGCACCTCGCCGCGATCATGTTCCCCTATCTCGCCTGCATGTCGCTCGCGGCCATGATGGGCGGCATGCTCAATTCGCTGCACCGCTATTTCGCGGCGGCGATCGCACCCGTCTTCCTCAACATCATCCTGATCGGCGTGCTGGCGGTGGCGTGGTGGCGGCATTACGATGCGCTGACCGTCGGCTATCACCTGTCATGGGGCGTCATGGCGGCGGGGCTGGTGCAACTCGCCATCGTCTGGATCGCGGTGCGCAATGCCGGCATCCGCATCGGCCTGCGCCTGCCGCATATCACCGCCGATGTGCGCCGCCTGCTGGTTCTGGCGCTGCCCGCCGCGGTCACCGGCGGCATCACGCAGATCATCCTGCTCATCAACACCAATATCGCATCGAGCATGGATGGGGCCGTGTCGTCGCTGGTCTATGCCGACCGCGTCTACCAGCTGCCGCTCGGCGTGGTGGGTATCGCGGTGGCGACGGTGCTGCTGCCGGAACTTACGCGCGCGCTGCGCGGCGGCTTCATGAAGGAAGCGGCCAATCTCCAGAACCGTTCGGTGGAGTTCGTGCTGTTCCTGACGCTGCCCGCCGCCGCCGCCCTTCTGGTCATGTCGGAGCCGATCGTGCGGCTCCTGTTCGAGCGCGGCCATTTCTCGCCCCAGTCCACCGTGGTCGTGGCCAATATCCTCGCCATATACGGCCTCGGCCTGCCTGCCTTCGTGCTGATCAAGGCCTTCATTCCCGGCTTCTTCGCGCGGGAGGACACGCGCACGCCGATGATCTTCGCCGCGATTTCCGTCACCGTGAACGTCACGCTCGCCATTACCCTGTTTCCGCATCTGGGACCGAGCGGCATCGCCATCGCCGAGACCGTGGCCGGTTGGGTCAACGCCGTCCTGCTGTTCGCCACGCTGGTCAGGCGCGGCCACTGGGGACGGGACATTCCGCTCCTGACCCGTATTCCCCGGCTGCTGGCCGCCGCCGCCATCATGGGCTTCGGCATCCATTACGCGGTCGGCCATTATGCGTGGCAGCTTTCCACCGCAGCGCCATTTCTGGTACGCGCCGGGACCGTGTTCCTCATCGTGATCGCCGCCATGGTGGTCTATTTCGGCCTCGCTTTCGGGACCGGCGGGGCCAATACCGGCATGATCCGCCGCAACATCAAGCGCGGCGCGAAAGAAAAGGCTATGGAGGGCAAGCCGTAATTTGCCCTTGAAAGGCCGGGAACTCTCTGCGAAAACACGCGCCATCGTCAACGCCCTTTGTTTTAGGGGTGGGCATTTCGTCACGCATTTCCGAACGCGAAACCGGCATCCACTTTCGCTGGAAATGCTCATTTCAGGACAGAATCATGAGCACGTTCAAGCCGCTTGTCTTCTCCGGCGTCCAGCCGACCGGAAACCTGCACCTCGGCAACTATCTGGGGGCGATCAAGCGGTGGGTGGAGATTCAAGCCACCCACGAGTGCATCTATTGCGTCGTGGACATGCACGCGCTGACCGTCTCGCCCGACCCGGCGGAGCTGCAGCAGTCGACCCGTGAGGTGGCCGCCGCCTTCCTCGCCGCGGGCATCGACGCGAAAAAGAGCATCGTCTTCAACCAGAGCCGCGTCATGCAGCATGCGGAACTGGCATGGGTGTTCAACTGCGTGGCGCGCGTCGGCTGGATGAACCGCATGACGCAGTTCAAGGACAAGGCCGGCAAGGACCGCGAGAACGCCTCGCTCGGCCTGTTCGCCTATCCGAGCCTGATGGCAGCCGACATCCTGCTCTACCGCGCCACCGCCGTGCCGGTGGGCGAGGACCAGAAGCAGCATCTGGAACTGACC
Source organism: Rhizobiales bacterium 63-22 (assembly GCA_001898995.1). Lineage (GTDB taxonomy): Bacteria > Pseudomonadota > Alphaproteobacteria > Rhizobiales > Rhizobiaceae > Brucella. The sequence continues at coordinate 521,960 of MKVZ01000004.1, forward strand.
CGCGACATCGCGCAGAAGTTCAACAACGACTACTCCGACCGCATCGCAGCACTTGGCGTCGGCGTCGACATGCAGGTGGGCGACGAGAAGGTTTCGGGCTTCTTCCCCCTCACCGATCCGATGATCTCCGGCCCGGCCATGCGCATCATGTCGCTGCGAGACGGCACCAAGAAAATGTCGAAATCCGATCCGTCCGACCTGTCGCGCATAAACCTGATCGACGACGAGGACACGATCAACAAAAAGATCCGCAAGGCCAAGACCGATTCCGACGGCTTGCCCTCGCAGGTGGAAGGGCTGGAAGGCCGCCCGGAAGCGGACAATCTGGTCGGCATCTATGCGGCGCTCGCCTCCAAGACGAAGGAAGAGGTGCTGGGCGAATTCGGCGGGCGCCAGTTCTCCGATTTCAAGTCGGCGCTGGCCGATCTCGCGGTGGCGCGGCTCTCGCCCATCACCCATGAAATGCGCCGGCTGGTGGCCGATCCGGGCTATATCGACGGCGTGCTCAGCGACGGCGGCGCGCGTGCGCGCGCGATTGCCGAACAGACCATGCGCCATGTGCGCGATATCGTCGGCTGGTTGCAGGACTGACCGATCGGACCGGGACGCCGCGACGAGGACATGATCGCGAGCATGGACGCGGCGGCCTGAACGTCCTATATAGGGGGCAATGAAACCGTCCGGCGGAGGCGTCTGCACGCCGGTACGAGCGATCCTCAGCACAGATTCAAGCGGGAGAACGTCGATGTTCATCCAGACCGAGACCACGCCCAATCCGGCGACCCTGAAGTTTCTCCCCGGCAAGGTGGTCATGCCGGAAGGCACCGCCGATTTCCGCGACGCGGCGAGCGCGGCCAACACCTCGCCGCTGGCGGCGCGGCTTTTCGCGGTGCCCGGCGTGACCGGCGTGTTCTTCGGCTATGATTTCATCACCGTCACCAAGGAAGACGGCGAATGGCAGCATCTCAAGCCCGCCATTCTCGGCACGATCATGGAGCATTTCATGACCGGCGCGCCGGTCATGGCCGGCAACAGCAATACGGACTCGGCCGCCGCCCATGGCGACGCGGAATTCTTCGACGAGGCCGATGCGGAAATCGTCGAGACGATCAAGGAACTGATCGAGACGCGCGTGCGTCCGGCGGTGGCACAGGACGGCGGCGACATCACCTTCCGCGGCTTCGAGAACGGCACCGTATTCCTCAACATGAAGGGCGCCTGCTCCGGCTGCCCGTCCTCCACCGCCACGCTCAAGCACGGCATCCAGAACCTGCTCAGGCACTTCGTGCCGGAAGTGCAGCAGGTCGAGCAGATTTGACTGCTTGAAAAAGACGAAGAAAAAGGCCGCTTTGAAGCGGCCTTTTTGCTGTTACGGGCGAGAAGCGATTACTGCTTCACGATCACTTTCGCGCCCACTTCGGCACGGTTGTAAAGGTCCATGATGTCCTGATTCATCAGGCGGATGCAGCCCGACGACATGGCCTTGCCGATGGACCACCATTCCGGCGTGCCGTGCAGGCGATAGCCGGTGTCGCCATGCTTGTTGAAGAGATAGAGCGCGCGCGCGCCGAGCGGATTCTTCAGGCCGGGGTCCATGCCGTCGCGGAATTTCGCCAGTTCCGGCTGGCGCTTGATCATCTGCGAGGGCGGCGTCCATGTCGGCCATTCGCGCTTCAGCGCCACGCGCGCCGTGCCCGACCACTCGAAGCCCTGCCGACCGACGCCGATGCCGTAGCGCATGGCCTTGCCGTCCGGCATGATGAAATAGAGGAATTTCTGCCGCGTATCGACGATGATCGTCCCCGGCGCCTCTTTCGTCGGATAGGAGACGATCTGGCGGCGGTATTCAGCCGGAATCTTCTCACTCGGTATGGCCGGAACGGTATAGCCGGCGTCCGTCACCGAAGAATAGGACGCGGTATAGAAGCCGCCGCCCACCGTGGAGCAGCCGGCCAACGCGCCGGCCAGCAACAGTGCGGCGGCCGGTTTCAAGATGCGAGAATTCATACATTCCCCCAGGAATTGATTGATGCCGTCAATGGAGCGAATCGCCCGTTCGTTCGCGAGGATGCGGCAGTATCGTTAACCGGGCGTTAACCGTAAATTGAAAATCCACCAAAGCGCCTGAATTCGGACATATTATCGGGCATCCGTCATAAAATAGTCACAAATCCGTCACGCGTTTTGCGACGTTATCATCGTTTTTTGCATGTTTTGCGGTTGTCGGGCCCTGAAACGCCGCGCCGTCTCTATAGCTTCACGCATTTCCGAACGCGAAACCGCTTCACACTTTCGCTGGAAATGCTCAAAATGCAGCCATGCCCATCGTGATTCCCAACCGTACGCACCCGCTTTCCGACGGAAGGCAATCGGAAAACGCGCTCCTCGTGCGGCGCGGCGTGCAGCGGCTTTTTCTCGAGATGGGGCTGGCGGCACTGCCCGAACTGCCGCTGGCATCCGGCCGTCGCGCCGACCTCATCGCCGTCAGCCGCAAGGGCGAAATCTGGATCGTGGAGATCAAATCCTCGGTCGAGGACTGGAAGGCCGATCATAAATGGCCGGACTACCGGACCTATTGCGACCGGCTGTTCTTCGCCACGCATCCGGGTGTGCCGAGGGAGATTTTCCCGAAGGAGTGCGGCTTCATCCTGTCGGACGGCTATGGCGCGGAAATATTGCGCGAGGCACCCGAACACCGCCTGCCGGCCCCGGTGCGCAAGGCACTGATGCTGCGCTTCGCCCGCGCCGGCGCGGCACGGCTGACGCTGGCGGAACTGGCCGGAATGGACGTGCCCGAGACGGACGCGGATTAGCGCGGCGCGCGCTTTGCCAGAATGCGCTGGAGGGTGCGGCGGTGCATGTTGAGACGCCGCGCGGTCTCGGAAACGTTGCGATCGCACATTTCATAGACGCGCTGGATATGCTCCCAGCGCACGCGGTCGGCGGACATGGGGTTTTCCGGCGGCGCGACCTTCTCGCCCGGACGCCGGGTAAGCGCGGCAAAGACCTCGTCGGCGTCGGCGGGCTTGGAGAGATAATCGATGGCGCCGAGCTTCACCGCATTGACGGCGGTGGCGATATTGCCATAGCCGGTCAGCACGATGGCGCGGGTGTCGGAACGACGCGCGCGGATCGCCTCTATGATGTCGAGCCCGTTGCCGTCGCCGAGCCGCATATCCACCACCGCATAGGCGGGCGCGGACGTTTTGGTGGCGGCAATGCCGTCTTCCACCGATTCAGCCGTCGTTACATGAAAACCCCGGCTCTCCATCGCGCGGGCGAGCCGCTGAAGAAAAGGTTTGTCGTCATCGACGAGAAGAAGGGTGGGATCGCTGCCTATGGCTTCGGTGTCTTCCTGCTTCAAGTCATCCATCGGGAGTTTCCTGCCTGCCTTTTACATCCTTATTGATACCCCTGCGGCAAAAAGTCAAATAGCCATTGAATTGTTGAATCATTTTCAATCCGGCGCGCGGCCACGAAGCGGGGCAAGCCCTTGCGTTTCCGGCTTCTTTTCAAAAACGGACACGAAAGTTTGATGCTTGCGCCGTCGCCACCGCCCTTTCAGGGGGCGATGAAGGCCGAACGCGGCCACACCACCTTCACCTCCGCGCCCTCGCCCGGATCGCTGCGGTTGCGGAAGGTGATCTGCGCGCCGGAGCGTTCCAGCAGCGTCTTGGCGATGAACAGGCCGAGCCCCAGCCCGCCGCCGTGATGCGTGGCGTCGCGGCTGGTCATGTAGGGTTCGCCGATCCTGTCGAGGATTTCCGGCTTGAAGCCCTCGCCGTCGTCCTGAATGGTGACGCTGACCTGATCTTCCGTCCAGCCCCACGTCACCACCACGTCGCCACGCGCGAAATCGACGGCGTTCTCCACCAGATTGCCGAGGCCGTAGAGCAGGCCCGGATTGCGCCGCGTAACGGGTTCCGGTTTCGGCCCCTCGGCCTTGCGCACATCTATGGCGATGCCGAAATTGCGGTGCGGCGCGATCACTTCCTCGATCAGCGAGGAAAGCGGCAGGCGCGACATGTGTTCCTCGCCCTCGGACGAAAGGCTCGTGAGACGCTGCAATATCTCCCGGCAGCGCTGCGTCTGCGATTGCAGCAGCGCGATATCCTCGGCAAGCGCCGGGTCCTCGATATGGGTGCGCTGCATTTCCTTCACCACCAGCGCGATGGTGGCGAGCGGCGTGCCAAGCTCATGCGCGGCGGCGGCGGCCAGACCGTCGAGCGCGGTCAAGTGCTGCTCGCGCTGGAGGATGAGTTCGGCGGCGCTGAGCGCGTCGCCGAGCTGGCGCGCTTCCTCCGCGATGCGATAGGCATAGATGGCGGTGAAGCCGAGCGCGGAAATGATGGCGCACCAGATGCCGATGACGAAGAGGAACGGCAGGTCGATCGTCTGGCCCGGATACCACGGCAGGGCCATGTGGCGCACGATCAGCACCGAGGTGCAAACCACCACCAGCAAGCCCAGCGCCAGCGTGTGGCGGGCGGAAAGCGAGGTGGCCGAGATGATGACCGGCACGATCATCAGCACGACGAAGGGGTTCTGCAAGCCGCCGGTGAGATAGAGCAGCCCGGCCAGTTGCAGCACGTCGAAGGCAAGCACAAGGCTCGCCGCGGCCGGGTTGAGCCGGTGATTGGTGGGAAAGCGGAAGGCGAGATAGAGGTTGAGCCATGCGGACGCCGCGATCAGCCCGAAACAGATGCCCACGGGAAAGGCGAATTGCAGATAGAGCGCCACGAACATGACGGCGGCGGTCTGTCCCGCGACTGCTAGCCAGCGCACCCGCACCAGCGTGGTAAGACGCGGGCGGCGCGAAAGTTTCGAAGCGCGGTTGTCGAAATCCGTGAGCATGGGCTTCCCTCTAGTGTCGCGAATCCGAAATTCGTATTTGGCTGGAGCAGCGCCGCGAACGAATTTCGGATTCAAAGCCACACTAGCAAGTCTATGAATCTAGTGTGGTTTACGGATTTGAAGTTCCTGAACGTGAGTGCCATCCAAATGACAGGAACTTCAAATCCACCACACTAGGTCTCCGCCCTTATCGGCAAGCCGGCTGGGAATTGCAAGCGGAACTGCGTTATCCGGTCGCAGGGGTATCCGTGTCTGAATCAAAAAGCGTCAGGCCGTGGCGAAAATGGTGATTTTCGAGCACCGGAGCGCAGCGTACTGAACGTACGTGAGCACCGGAAGCGCAGAAAAGCGCCATTTGCGGTCCGGCATGGCGGCTTTTGGAATAGACACTCAGGCGCCGCGCGGCTTGGCCCGCCGGGTCGCTTGCGCATTGGCAGGGTCTTCGGGCCAGACGTGCTTCGGGTAGCGGCCGCGCATGTCGGAACGGACATCGGCCCAGGAGCCTTTCCAGAAGCCCGGCAGGTCGCGGGTGATCTGGATCGGACGGTGGGCAGGCGAGAGCAGCTCCAAGAGCAGCGGCACCTTGCCATTGGCGATGGAAGGGTGCTCGCCGAGGCCGAACAGCTCCTGCACGCGCACGGCGATCACCGGCTCTTCCGCGTCGTAGCGGATCGGGATATGCGAGCCGGTCGGGACCTCGAAATGGGTCGGTGCGAGCCGGTCGACGCTGCGTTGCAGGTCGAAGGGCACGAGGCTCATCAGGCCGTTCTTGAGCGCGTGGCCGGGGATGCGGGAAAGCTGCGCCTCGCCGGTGAGGAAGGGCAGCAGCCAGTCGTCGAGCTTTGCGAGAAGATGTTCGTCGTCCATTGAGGGCCACGGATCGCCCAGGCCGCGATGCAGCCAGCCGAGGCGGCGGCGCAGGATTTCGGCCTCCTTGCTCCATGGCAGGATGGCGAGGCCATGTTCGCGCACGGCGGCGATCACGCCTTCGTCCGCCGCCGGACCCGAAGGCGCGGAAAGCGGCTTTTCCGAAAGCGCGATGGCTCCGATGCGTGACCCTTCCCGCGCGCGCAGCGCGTTCTTTTCAGGGTCGTAGACGACCTGCCTGCCGCTCTCGATCTTTTCGCCCAAGGCGGCGCGGATGTCGGTTTCGGAAACTTCCGCCGTCGAGAGGATGCGGGCGCGGCCCGCGCGGCCGGTCATGTCGGCCACCACCAGCCACGGCGCGCGGCTGAGGCTGAGGCCCGCGTCGATCTCGCCGCCGCGCCCGTTGGCGAGCAGGAACTGGCCCGTCGCCCCGCGCGCCTTGGCGATGCGGTCGGGATAGGCGTCGATCAGCATGCGGCCGATGGTCGAGCCGGCGGGCGCGCCTTTGTTCGGCACGGAGGCGGCGAGCCGTCTGGCGAGGCCCTTCGCGCGCATGGCGCGCTCGGTTCGGTCCGAGCGGAAGCGAGAGACTCGGGTTTCGAGATCGGGATCGTTGCCGCCCAGCCCGCGCTCGGTCAGGAGCACGGCCAGTTCGGCGGCGGCCTGCGCCTCGCCGCGCTTGCCGGCTTCGGCCACCATATGCGCCAGCCGCGCCGGCAGGGCGAGTGCGCGCATGGCTTCGCCGTCGGGCGTCAGCCGCCCGGAGGCGTCGAGCGCGCCGAGGCGGGTAAGAAGCGCGCGGGCTTCCGCCAGAGCGGGCTTCGGCGGCGCGTCGAGGAAGGCGAGCGTCGCCGGGTCGGTGACGCCCCATGCGGCGCAGTCGAGCAGCAGGCCGGAGAGGTCGGCTTCGAGGATTTCCGGCGGCGCGAAGGCGGGCAGCGCCGCCGTCTGGCCCTCGTGCCAGAGGCGGATGGCGACCCCCGGTTCGGTTCTTCCGGCGCGGCCGGCGCGCTGATCCACCGCCGCGCGCGCGGCGCGGACGGTTTCCAGCCGCGTGAGGCCGGTGGCGGGCTCGTATTTCGGCAGGCGCGCGAGGCCACTGTCGATCACCACGCGCACGCCGTCGATGGTGATGGAGGTTTCGGCGATGGAGGTGGCCAGCACCACCTTGCGGCGGCCCTGCGGGGCGGGCTTGATGGCGGCGTCCTGATCGCGGCCTTCCATCGCGCCATAGAGCGGTGCAAGCACGACATTGGCCGGCAGGCGGTCCTCCAGCAGCCGGGCGGTGCGCTCGATCTCGCCCTGCCCCGGCAGGAAGGCGAGGATGCTGCCGGTCTCGTCGGCGAGCGCGTCGCGGATGGCGCGGGCCATGGCGTCCTCGATGCGCTCGTCGGACTTGCGGTCGCGGTGGCGGATCTCGACGGGATAAGCGCGGCCCTCGCTCTCGATCACCGGCGCGTCGCCCAGGAGCGAGGCCACGCGCGCGCCGTCGAGCGTGGCCGACATGACGAGGATTTTCAGGTCGCCGCGCAGCGCCGCCTGCACGTCGAGCGCCAGCGCAAGGCCGAAATCGGCGTCGAGGCTGCGCTCGTGGAACTCGTCGAACAGCACACAGGCCACGCCCTTCAGATCGGGATCGTCGAGGATCATGCGGGCGAAGACGCCTTCGGTGACGACGAGGATTCTGGTCTTCGCCGATACTTTGCTTTCGAGGCGCATGCGATAGCCGACGGTTTCGCCGGGCTCCTCGTTCAGAAGGGAAGCCATGCGGCGGGCGGCGGCGCGGGCGGCGAGACGGCGCGGCTCCAGAAGCACGATCACGCCGTTGCCGCGCCAGCCGGCATCGAGCAGGTGGATCGGCACCAGCGTGGTCTTGCCCGCGCCGGGCGAGGCGACCAGCACCGCGCTCGCATGCCCGGCCAGCGCCGCGTCGAGCGCGGGCAGGATGCGGGTGACGGGAAGGTCGGGCAGGCTCGGCACGGCGGCTCCATCATGTGGGAATGACCCTCAGCGCTTTGCATGAGCGCGGCGGGTTTGTCCACGATTGACATACTAGGGGGTAGTATGTAGCATGCGAATATCGGGAGATTCCATGCCGCATTCGCCGGAAGACAAGAAGCGTGCGCTGACGCGGCTGCGCCGCATTCGCGGGCAGGCCGAGGCGCTGGAGCGCGCGGTGGAGGCGGGAACGGAATGCGCCGCCCTGTTGCAGCAGATCGCGGCGCTCAGGGGCGCGGCCAACGGATTGATGGCGGAAGTGCTGGAGAGCCATTTTCGCGAGACTTTCGGGCAAGCTGGCGACGCAATGGCGCAAAAGGACGATCCCGGCGGACAGATCGACGATATCATGCGGATCCTGCGCACCTATCTGAAATAGGCGCGGACCAGACACAAGCGGAGAAGAGACGATGAAATCACGCGCAGCCGTCGCCTGGGAGGCGAACAAGCCGCTCACCATCGAAACCGTCGAGATCGGCGGCCCCAAGGCGGGCGAAGTGCTGGTCGAGATCATGGCCACCGGCGTGTGCCACACCGACGCCTATACGCTGTCGGGGCTGGATTCGGAGGGCAAGTTCCCGGCGATCCTCGGCCATGAGGGCGCGGGCGTCGTGCGCGAGGTCGGCGCGGGCGTGACCTCCGTCAAGCCGGGCGACCATGTCATTCCGCTCTACACGCCCGAATGCCGCCAGTGCAAGACGTGTCTTTCGCAGCGCTCGAACCTGTGTACCGCCATCCGCGCCACGCAGGGACAGGGGCTGATGCCCGACCATACGTCGCGCTTTTCCTGCGATGGCGGCGAGGTGTTTCATTACATGGGCTGCTCGACCTTCTCCAACTTCACCGTGCTGCCGGAGATCGCGGTGGCCAAGGTGCGCGAGGACGCGCCTTTCGACAAGATCTGCTATATCGGCTGCGGCGTGACGACGGGCATCGGCGCGGTGATCTATACGGCCAAGGTGCGGCCCGGCTCCAATGTGGTGGTGTTCGGGCTGGGCGGCATCGGGCTCAACGTCATCCAGGGCGCGCGCATGGTGGGGGCGGACAAGATCATCGGCGTCGACATCAACCCAGCCAAGGTGGAGATGGCGAAAAAGTTCGGCATGACGGATTTCATCAACCCGGCCGAGATCGGCAACGATAAGGTGGTGCAGGCCATTCAGGACCTGACGGACGGAGGCGCGGATTATTCCTTCGACGCCACCGGCAATGTCAACGTCATGCGGCAGGCGCTGGAATGCTGCCATCGCGGCTGGGGCGAATCGATCATCATCGGCGTGGCGGAGGCGGGCAAGGAGATCGCCACGCGGCCGTTCCAGCTCGTCACCGGGCGGGTGTGGAAGGGCACGGCCTTCGGCGGCGCGCGCGGGCGCACGGACGTGCCGAAGATCGTCGACTGGTACATGAACGGCAAGATCAATATAGACGACCTCATCACCCACACCATGCCGCTCGACGAGATCAACACCGCCTTCGACCTCATGCATGAGGGCAAGTCCATCCGGTCCGTGGTGGTCTATTGATGGGCGACGCGCCTTTCGTCTCGCATTGGGACGGGCTGGACGACCTTGCGCCGCGCGCGCTTTACGCCTTGCTGAAGCTGCGCGTGGACGTGTTCGTGGTCGAGCAGGCCTGCCCCTATGCCGAGATCGACGGGCGGGACGTCGGCGCGTTTCACCTGCGCATCCTGAAAGGTGGCGAACTCGCCGCCGCCCTGCGGTTGCTGCCGCCGGAGGAAGGCCATAAAACGGTGAAGATCGGCCGCGTCCTGGTGGCTCCCGCCTTTCGCGGCGACAGGCTGGGGCGACGGCTGATGCTGGAGGCGCTGGATTTCGCGAAGGCGCGCTTTCCGGGCCGGGCGGTCGAGCTTGGCGCGCAGAGCTATCTGCGCGGCTTTTACGGCTCGTTCGGCTTCGACGCGATTTCAGAGGAATATCTGGAAGACGGCATCCCGCATATCGACATGCGGCGCGAAGCGCAGGATGATGATTGAATGTTTATACTGCGCCGCCATATGACTTTCTATCTCGCCGCCGTGGGCGGCGTGGCCGCTTTCGTCGTCGCTTGGCTTACGCATAGCCCGCTCGCGCCGGTGATCGGGGCGAACTGCTTTTTCGTGCTCTATCTGGCGCTGACGCTGCATGTGCTGCCGCAGATGACGGCGAGTTTCCTCAAAAAGCACGCCGCCGCGACCGACGAGCCGATCTGGATCATCTTCCTCGTCACTTTCGCCGCGGTGGTGGTGGCGGTGGCCTCGCTGTTCATCCTGATCAACCAGAAGCCGCGGCCCGACACGATCGACCTGATCGTCACCTTTGCCGCCGTGCCGCTGGGCTGGGCCGCCATCCATATGATGGCCGCGGTGCATTACGCGCATGAATACTGGCAGCCGGACGTGACGACCCCCGAGCCGGACCACAAAGGCGGTTTCGACTTTCCCGACACGCCGGAGCCTTCGGGCTGGGATTTCGCCTATTATTCCTTCGTCATAGGCATGACGGCGCAGACCTCGGACACCGGTGTCACCACCACAGCCATGCGGCGCACCACGCTGGTGCATAGCATCGTTTCCTATTTCTTCAACACCGTGCTGGTGGCCGCGGCGGTCAACGCGGCCGTGGCGCTGGGCAGTTAGGATTTTTGCTCGATGGAAACCGTTTCGATCGCGAAAAGTTTTGGCGGCACGCAGGGCGTTTATCGCCATAAAAGCGAGGCCTGCCAGTGCGACATGACCTTCGCCGTCTTCCTGCCGCCGCAGGCGAAGGAGGGGCCGGTTCCCGTGCTCTGGTATCTGTCGGGGCTGACCTGCACGCATCAGAACGTGATGGACAAGGGCGAATATCGCCGGCTGGCGGCGGAACTTGGCGTGGCCGTCATCTGCCCCGACACCAGCCCGCGCGGCGACGACATTCCCGACGAGCCGGATAACTGGCAGTTCGGCAAGGGCGCGGGCTTTTACGTCGACGCGACGCAAGAGCCCTTCGCCAAGAACTACCGGATGTACAGCTACGTCACGGAAGAACTGCCGCAGCTCGTGGCGGCGAATTTCCCACTCGACATGGACCGGCAGGCGATCACCGGCCATTCCATGGGCGGCCACGGCGCGCTGACCATCGCGCTCAAGAACCCGAGCCGCTTCAAATCCGTCTCGGCCTTCGCGCCCATCGTCCAGCCCTCGACGGCCGGATGGTCGAAGCCCGCGCTGGAGAAATATCTCGGACCGGAGGAGCGCGCTTGGCGGGCCTATGACGCGACGCTGCTGATCGAGGACGGCTATCGCGTCCCGGAAATTCTCGTCGACCAGGGCACGGCCGACGGCTTTTTGAATGAAGGCCTACGCCCGTGGCTTTTGGAAGAAGCGTGCAAGAAGGCCGGGATCGCGCTGACGCTTCACATGCGCGAGGGCTACGACCACTCCTATTTCTTCATCTCTACCTTCATGGACGAGCATCTGAAGTGGCACGCCGCACGGCTTACCGCCTGAGCACCTTCATCGGCAGGCCGCCCAGCGGCTGGGTGGTCAGCTTCTGCACCGGCCACGGCCTTGTCGTCTCCAGCGCCTCGAAGCGGCGGCCGTCGAGCAAGATGGCCAGCGCGATGACCGCCTCCTGAAGCGCGAAGCTGGCGCCGATGCACACCCGCGCGCCCGCGCCGAAAGGCAGATACTGGAAGCGGTCGATGCGGTCGCGGTTTTCCGGCCAGAAGCGCTGCGGCATGAAGGCGTCGGGCCGGTCCCAGTAGAGCCGGTGGCGGTGGATCACCCACGGCATGGCCAGCACCGTCGCGCCCTTGGGGATTTGCAGGTCGCGATAGCTGTCGTCCGCCGCCGCCTCGCGGTTGATCGACGGCGCAGGCGGATAGAGCCGCATCGCCTCCTCGAAGGCGGCGCGGGTATGGGGCAGGCTTGCGAGCCAGTCCTTCGGCGGTAGATCGCGGCCGCCTTCGGCGAAAAAGCCGTCGATCTCCGCCTCCACGCGCGCCCGCTCCGCCGGGGCCTTGGCGAGCAGATAGAGCGTCCAGCCCAGCGCGCGGGCGGTGGTTTCGTGGCCCGCACCGATGAAGGTGATGATGTTGTCCTCGATCTCGGCGCGGCTCAGCCCCTCCGGCCCCTCGGCGCGCAGCAGCAGGGTGAGGAAATCGCTCGGCACGGCCTCGCCCTTTTCCATGCGCGCCTTGCGCATCGCCATGGTCTCGGCCACCAGTTGCCGGAAGAAGCCCAGCGACTGCTGCCCGCGCAGGCGGGTGAAGCGCGGCATCCAGTCCGGCAGGCCCAGGAGGTCGAACGGATCGACCCGCCCCATCGTCTCGAACAATTTGTCGATCTGGCGCGCGAAATCGTTCGGGTCGCCGGCGATCTCGCCGGAAAACAGCGTCGCGGCCAGAATGTCGTAGGTGAGCAGCGTCATGTCGTGCGCCACGTCGGTGATGGTGCCCGGCGTGCGGTGGCGCTCTGCGAAAAGCCGCGTGCGGTCACGCATGGCCTCGGCGAAGCCGCCGATATGGCGCGGCGTGAATACCGGGGCCATGGCCTTGCGCGAGCGCTTCCACACCTGCCCCTCGGCCGTCAGAAGCCCGTCGCGCAGGATCGGCCGCAGCACGCGCTGGCGGATGGCGGACATGGGATAATTGGCGGCGTTGTCCACCAGCACATGGCGGATGAGGCCCGGATCGTTGGCGATGACGGTCTTCATGCCGAACCAGCTCGTCATGATCCACGGCTCGCTGTAGATCGGCTCGCCCCACAGTTCCAGCGGGTTCTTATACACCACCCGCATCATCTCGAAGCGCCCGACCGGCTTCGGCCGCGGGCGCGGCGCGGGCGGCACGAAGGGGGCGGAAACGTCGTCCGTATCGGCTGCGAAGCTCATCTGCTTTCCTTTGGCGCTTTCCTCACCCGGATATAGGCGCAGAATATGGCCTTTCCACACCCCGTTTCCATGCACATTCCATCCGATAGCCGCCTCACACTTTTTCGAACGCGTTTTTACACCGCAAAGGCCCGGAATCCCCGGCTAAATCGGCCTCAAAATTTGGAAAAAACGCGCTTAGCGCCTATATTAAGGCCATGTTTGCGTGTGATTCGACGCTTTCCCCGAGGCCGCGTTCGCGGCGCATTTTCGAAAGATTTTCATGAGCGAGACGCCTCCGACGATTTCCGAAGCCCCCGCCGAATATGGCGCGGATTCCATTCGCGTGCTCAAGGGCCTCGACGCCGTGCGCAAGCGGCCGGGCATGTATATCGGCGATACGGACGACGGCTCCGGCCTGCATCACATGGTCTACGAGGTGGTCGACAACGCCATCGATGAGGCGCTGGCCGGCCACGCCACGCTCGTCACCGTGACGCTCAATGCCGACGGCTCCTGCACCGTGACCGACAACGGCCGCGGCATCCCGACCGACATCCACAAGGAAGAAGGCGTCTCGGCCGCCGAGGTCATCATGACCCAGCTTCACGCCGGCGGCAAGTTCGACCAGAATTCCTACAAGGTGTCGGGCGGCCTGCACGGCGTCGGCGTCTCGGTGGTCAACGCGCTTTCGGTCTGGCTGAAGCTGAAAATCCGCCGCGCCGGCAAGATCCACGAGATGAGCTTCACCCACGGCGTCGCCGACGCGCCGCTGGTCGTCACCGGCGAGGCGGGCGGCGAGACGGGCACGGAAGTGACCTTCCTGCCCTCGACCGAGACCTTCAGCATGGTCGAGTTCGACTACGAGACGCTGGAGCGCCGCCTGCGCGAGCTGGCCTTCCTCAATTCCGGCGTGCGCATCAAGCTGACCGACCGCCGCCACGCCGACGTCAAGGAGCACGAGCTGCATTACGACGGCGGGCTGGTGGAGTTCGTCCGCCATGTCGACCACGGCAAGAAGGCGCTGATCGACGAGCCGATCTATATCCGCGCCGAAAAGGACGGCATGACGGTGGAAGTCGCCATGTGGTGGAACGATTCCTACCACGAGAAGGTGCTGTGCTTCACCAACAACATCCCGCAGCGCGACGGCGGCACCCATCTGGCCGGCTTTCGCGGCGCGCTGACCCGGCAGGTGACGGGCTATGCCGACGCTTCCGGCCTCACCAAGAAGGAGAAGGTTCAGCTCACCGGCGACGATTGCCGCGAGGGGCTGACTGCGATCCTGTCGGTGAAAGTGCCGGACCCGAAATTCTCCTCGCAGACCAAGGACAAGCTGGTCTCGTCGGAAGTGCGCCCGGTGGTGGAAAGCTGCGTCAACGAGGCGCTGTCGATCTGGCTGGAGGAGCATCCGGCGCAGGGCAAGGCCGTGGTGGAGAAGGTCATCCAGGCCGCCGCCGCCCGCGAGGCCGCCCGCAAGGCGCGCGACATCACGCGCAAGAGCAATCTCAGCGTCACCTCCCTGCCCGGCAAGCTGGCCGACTGTCAGGAGCGCGACCCGGCCAAGTCGGAAATCTTCATCGTCGAGGGCGATTCGGCGGGCGGCTCGGCCAAGAGCGGGCGTTCGCGCCAGAACCAAGCCATCCTGCCGCTGCGCGGCAAGATCCTGAACGTCGAGCGCGTGCGCTTCGACCGCATGCTGTCGTCGGAACAGGTGGGCACGCTGATCACGGCGCTCGGCACCTCGATCGGCAAGGACGAGGTCAACGGCTTCAACCCGGACAAGCTGCGCTACCACAAGATCATCATCATGACCGACGCCGACGTGGACGGCGCGCATATCCGCACGCTGCTCTTGACCTTCTTCTTCCGGCAGATGCCGGAGCTGATCGAGCGCGGCCATCTCTATATCGCGCAGCCGCCGCTCTATAAGGTGACGCGCGGAAAATCGTCGCAATATATCAAGAACGAATCCGCCTTCGAGGATTTCCTGATTGAGACGGGGCTGGAGGAAACCACGCTTTCGCTGGCGAGCGGCGAAATGCGCGCCGGGCCGGACCTGCGTGCCATCGTGGAGGATGCCCGCACGCTGCGCCAGCTTCTCTCCGGCCTGCACACGCGCTACGACCGCCGGGTGGTGGAGCAGGCAGCGATCGCCGGGCTGCTCAATCCCGACGCCTCGAAGGACAACGCCACGGCGCAGGCTTCGGCCGACATCGTGGCCAGACGCCTCGACATGATCTCGGAGGAGACCGAGCGCGGCTGGACCGGCCATGTCTCGGCCGACGGCGGCTTCCGCTTCGAGCGCATGGTGCGCGGCGTCAAGGACGCGGCGGTGCTGGACATGGCGCTGCTCGGCTCCGCCGACGCGCGCCAGATCGACCGCGTGGCGGCGCGCATGGCCGAGCTTTTCGCCGAGCCGCCGGTGCTGCGCCGCAAGGACAGGGCCGACAGCCTGTCCGGCCCGATGGCGCTGCTCGACGCCGTCTTCGCCACCGGCCGCAAGGGCCTGACGCTGCAACGCTACAAAGGCCTGGGCGAAATGAACGCCGAGCAGCTTTGGGAAACCACGCTCGATCCGAACGTGCGCTCGCTGCTGCAGGTGAAGGTGAACGACGCCACCGACGCCGATTCGCTGTTCTCGCGCCTGATGGGCGACGAGGTGGAGCCGCGGCGCGAGTTCATTCAGGAAAACGCGCTGAGCGTGGCCAATCTGGACGTGTAGGACGAAAGGATCGCCCGGCAAGCCGCTCGAAAGACAGGCTGAAGGAGGACTGGAGTGGTTCCTATTTTCACGGAATCGCTCTATCTCTTTGTTTTTACGCATTTCCGAGACGCAAAACCGCTTCGCACTTTTGCTGGAAATGCTCCGGGGAGACGCGATGTTCCAGATTCTCCATCAGGGCGATTTCTTCGCGGACTATCACCAGTTCTACCTGCGCGACGAAGACCATGCCGATCTGCCGGACGACCATACCGACGCGGGCATCCACAGCCGCCTCGTGGCCGGGTGCGGAGCCGCAGGGCGTACGGGTTCTCAAGAACTGGCCGGCGTAACGGCGGAAGGGATTTCATGGCGTCCGACTATATCCGTAACCTGCGGGCGAAGCTCGGGGCGCAACTCATCCTGCTTCCGGCCGTCGCGGCGGTGATACAGGACGATGAGGGCCGGCTTCTCTTGCAGGAGAAATCGTCCGGCGAAGGCTGGAGCCTGCCTGCCGGCGGCATAGAGCCGGGCGAGACGCCCCAGCAGGCCATCGCGCGCGAGGTGCTCGAAGAAACGGGGCTGACGGTGCGCAGCCTCGATCTGCTCGGCGTTTTCGGCGGCGCGGATTTTCGCTATACCTATCCGCACGGCGATCAGGTGGAATATGTCGTCGCGCTGTTCCGGTGCGAGGTGACCGACGAGCCCGGCTCTCCCACCGATCCCGAGACGCGCAGCCTGAAATTCACCGCCCGCGCGGATATGCCGAAGCTCGCTTTGCCCTATCCGATGGATATGCTTTTCCCGGAGCGGGCGGCGCGCAAACCCTGATTTTCGGAGAAAGCCGATGCCCCTGATCCCCGACGGCAGTAACATGTTCGTGGTCGACCTGCATTATGTCGTCCCGCTCGAGGAGATCGACGCCGCCATTCCGGGCCATGTCGATTTTCTCAAGGCGAATTACGCTTCGGGCGCGTTCGTCCTGTCGGGCCGGAAGGCTCCGCGGACCGGCGGGGTGATCATCGCCGTGGCCGAAAGCCGGGAAAAGCTGGAAGCGATCCTGCGCGAGGACCCGTTCCACAAGGCGGGACTGGCGCGCTATACGATCACCGAATTCACGCCGACGATGCGGGCCGCGCAACTCGACGGTTGAATTGAAAAGGCCGGCGCAGGTTTTGTGCTGCGCCGACGCCGTTTCATCAGATCGCCTCGATCTTCTCGGCCGCCTCGTTGAGAAGCCGGGCGATCTCGGCGATGGTGTCGTCGGAAAGCTGGCGGCCGCGGAACTTCAGCTCCAGCGCCAGCCGCAGGTTCTCCTTGGCGCGGATCAGGCGGGGATCGCGGTTCTCGCCGACACGCTGGAAGCGGGCCAGAACCTGATCGATGGCCTGCCGGTTCTCCTCGACCGTCTTCCGGCCGGCCTCGGTGGCGTCGTAAAGCTTCTTGTTGCCCTCAGACTTCACCACTTCGATATCGCCGGTCTCCTCCAGCAGGGTCAGTGTCGGATAGACGGCCCCCGCGCTCGGCGCATAGACGCCGCCCGTGCGGTCGGAGATTTCCTTGATGACCTCATAGCCGTGGCGCGGGGATTCCGCAATCAGGGCGAGAATCACCAGCTTGAGCATGCCGTTGTCGAAGAAGCGGCCGCCCCGTCCATGCGGCGGACGCCCGAAACCGTCGCGCGAGCCGGGACCCCTGCCGCCGCCGCGACGGCCCCAGAATTCGGGATTCATCATCAGCGGCTCCCCGTCCATAGGCTCGTCCATGGCGTCGTCCGGCAAGTCGAAGTCACGGCCGGTGCGGTGCATCTCCCAGTGCATGTGATGACGGGATTTCCTGCCCCACGGGCCGGATTCGATGTCGTGATTGGGGTGAAAGATACGAAACATGGGTTGATCCTTTGCAAGGCGGCTCCGGTCCACGGAGCCGCGCGATTGATGGGCTGCGTCTCATCCGCAGCAGGCCCGCCGCCGCGCGGTTTTCGGCGGGCCGCTTCGGTTGCGTGATATTTAGATATATCGAAACATATCGTTTGTCAATACGATATATCTAAATAGTGCGAATCCGTATCGAAGCCGATTGGCCTGCAACGGACAGCCATGGTAAAGACGGCCTCTCAGCCTCAAACCGGAGACAACATGTTCGACAGCGGAAAGACGGTCATGGCCGGAGATGCGGCGCTTTATGTCGCGGAAGCAGGCAGGGCGGATGGAGAGCCGATCGTTCTGTTGCATGGCGGGCTTGGAAGCCGCCACGACTTCATACCGCTAGCGCGGCGTCTCGCCGCCGATTACCGACTGGTCGCCGTGGACAGCCGGGGGCATGGACGCTCCGCCTTAGGCGAAGGCCCGCTCACCTATCGCCGGCTCGAACGGGATATCGCAGCCGTTCTCGCCAAAACAGGATTGGCGGAAGCGGGAATCATCGGCCATAGCGACGGCGGCATCGTGGCGCTGCGCCTTGCCGCATCCGGCGTGGTGCGGCCGCGTTTCGTCGTCGCCGTCGGCGCGCACTGGCAATTGCCCGACGACGAGCCGGTGCGGACACTCTATCGCGGCATCACCGTGAACGAGTGGCGCAACATGTTCCCCGAACAGGTGCGCGGCTACGAGGCAGAGAATCCCGATCCCGATTTCACGCGGCTGTTCAAGGCGACCACCGCCATGTGGCTCGGAAACGATGACAGCGCCTATCCCGGCGAAACCGTGCGGGCCATCGCCTGCCCGCTGCTGGTCGTCCACGGCGATGAAGACGCGCTCGTCTCCCGCCGTCAGGCTTTCGACCTCACGGAGCGGGTGCGGGGCGCGCGGCTACTCAACCTCCCCTTCGCCACGCATACCGTGCTGGAAGAAAGGCCGGACGATGTCGTTCCGGCATTGAAGGCGTTTCTGTCCAGCCTGCCGAAGCGATGAAGCTGGGAATTATTCGCCGCGACGCTTCCTGGCGTCGAAGCTCTTAGCCGGCTTCTTGAAGCCGTCCTTCTTGAAATCGCCCTTGGGCTTGTCCCAGCCCCCGCTCCTGGGCGCGTCGCGGAAGTCGCCCCGGGAATCGCCCTTGAAATCGCTCTTGAACTTGTCGCCGCGCGGCTTGAAGCCCTTGCCGTCGCGGCGGCCGGCGTCGTCGCCGGCTCCGGGGACGGCCGGGCGGATGGTCAGGCCCTTTTCGCCCGTGCCGCCCTCGGCCACCGACTGGCGGAACTCGTCGGCCTTGGCGGCGGCGATCTCGAAGCGGGTTTCGTTGTCGAAGATCTTGATCGAGCCCACGTCGCGCTTGGTCACGTCGCCCGCCTTGCAGATCAGCGGCAGCAGCCATTTCGGATCGGCGCGATGCTTGCGGCCGGCCGAAATCGAGAACCAGACGCCGTCGAATTTCGCATTGCGGTCGAAACGTTCGAACGGTTCGCTGCGCTCGCGCTTTTCAAAACGGTCGCCCTTCTCGAAGCGGTCCGAACGCGGCTTCTTCGCGCCGACCGGATGCACCGGCGCGTCGGAGACCTCCTCCGGCGCGGGCGCGACCGACAGTTCGCGGTTGAGATAGGCGCTGGCGAGCTGCTCGGGCGTGTAGCGCTCCATCAGCGCCTTGAGCACGTCCTGATATTCCTCCTCGACCGGCTGGGCGAAGGCTTCGGAATTGAGGATGCGCTCGTTGGTCTTGGCCTGCACGGCGGCGATGCTGGGCGCGGGAATGGTCTGGGCGTCGAGCTTGGCCATCTGCAACAGCCGCTCGGCCGTGCGGCGGCGCGAGAACGGCACGACGAGGACGCAGGTGCCCTTGCGCCCGGCGCGGCCGGTGCGGCCCGAACGGTGCAGCAGGGTTTCCCCGTTGGTGGGCAGGTCCGCGTGGATGACCAGATCGAGATTGGGCAGGTCGATGCCGCGCGCCGCCACGTCGGTGGCCACGCAGACGCGGGCACGGCCGTCGCGCATGGCCTGAAGCGCGTTGTTGCGCTCGGCCTGGCTCAGCTCGCCCGACAGCGCCACCACGGCGAAGCCGCGATTGGAAAGGCGTGCCGCCATATGCTTCACCGCCTCGCGGGTCGAGCAGAAGATGATCGAGTTCTGGCTGTCGTAATAGAGCAGCGTGTTGACGACGGCGTGGTCGCGCTCGTGCGGCGGCACCGGCATGGCGACATAGTCGATGTCGGCGTGCTGGCTGGTCTCGCTCTGGACGGTGATGCGCAGCGCGTCGTTCTGGAAGCGCTTGGCCAGTTGCGCGATGGGCTTGGGCACCGTGGCCGAGAACATCAGCGTGCGGCGGTCCTCCGGCGCTTCGCCGAGGATGAATTCGAGGTCCTCGCGAAAGCCCATGTCGAGCATTTCGTCGGCCTCGTCCAGCACCACGGCGCGCAGCGCGGACATGTCGAGCGCGTTGCGGGTGATGTGGTCGCGGAGGCGCCCGGGCGTGCCGACGACCAGATGCGCGCCGCGTTCCAGCGCCCGGCGCTCGGTGCGGATATCCATGCCGCCGACACAGGAGGCGATGCGTGCGCCGGTATCGGCGTAGAGCCATTCCAGCTCGCGGCGGACCTGCAAGGCCAGTTCGCGCGTCGGGGCGATGACCATGGCGAGCGGCGCGCCCGCCTCGCCGAAGCGCCGTTCGTCGCCGAGCACGGTGCGGGCGAAGGCGAGGCCGAAGGCCACCGTCTTGCCGGAGCCGGTCTGGGCCGAGACCAGAAGGTCGGCGTCGAGCGTTTCGGGAGCGAGAACCGCGTTCTGGACGGCGGTGAGCGTGTTGTAGCCACGGGCGGCTAGTGCGCCGGACAGGGCCGGAGCAATGGTTTCAGGCAGGGACATGAGTGACTTTCAAAAAAGCTTCTCAAGCCGCATACCCATTGGCCGCGAACCATGGTCCGCGACTCTCCCGGCGACTAACGAAGCAACAGAATTGCCGTCTTCCCTATAGGGTTGGCGGCGCCAGGTCAACACCGGACGCCGGCTGGCCGCGAACGTAATCGGCGGCCTCGCCCGCACGGGCGAGCGTGCGCCAATAGACATCCTCCATCAGGATATGGGCGAACTCGCCGTTGCGCCCGACGCTGTAGAGACCGTCGACCCCGGTGGACACGGCGAACTGTTCGCGCTCGCGCTCATATTGCGACAGATAGACGGGATAGGCGATCGGCGTCTTCAATATGCCGGCGGGACCGAGATATCTGTCGCGCAGGGCGGGCACGATGCGGCAGATGCCATCGAGGCAGAGCTTCGCCATCTCGTCGTCGGGCATGGTCCAGTAGGCGTCGCCCACCTCGCAGCCGATATCGAAGGTGATCAGCGTCTTGCCCTCGGGCGCGAGCCAGGGCATCGACATGGTGGTTTCAGTGATGCGGAAGAAAGGAAAGGAGCGCTCCGGCACCCAGAGCATGGTGTCCGGCAGGTATTTCCGGCCCTCGAAACGCAGATTGGCGAAAATCATCGGCCGGTAGCGGAAGGCGGCGAGGTGATCGAGCGCATGGGTTCCCTCGACCAGCTTCGGCAGGACATGGACCGGCGCGGTGCTGATGACGGCGGAAACCGGGATGTTTTCCCCCTTAACGCGGATCGCGCTGACGCGTCCGTCGCTGACCAGCACCTTTTCCACGGGCGATTGCAGCCGGATCAGGTGTTCCACGCGCTTCGTCATCGGTTCGAGCAGGCGCGCCACGCCGCCCTCCGGATAGACGTGCCAGACGCCGGCGCTCTCCGGCAGGGTACGGGTATAGCCGTTGCAGACCGCGCGCCCGGTGACGCGGGCCGCGGCTTGCAAATAAAGCGATTTCAGCGCGCCATGCGCCCATTTGTCCCCGACGGCACGGGCAAGCTTGCCGGCGGGCGCACCCGACCATGCCTCCGCCAGCGGAATGGCGACCTCTTCGGCCAGTGCATCGCCATAAGTCTGCCGAAACCAGTCTTCGGCGGAACCGATTTCGCGCCTGTGCAGGCGGGCGGCAAGCGCGCTGGCCACAAAGCGCGGCGAGCGCATGAGCCCGAACGGGTAGCTGTAGGACTTGCCGTCCGGATAGACGGCCTCGCCGTAGCGCTTCACCGTATGGCAGATATCCTCCGCGCCCAGCGCCTTAGCCAGACGGTTGCTGACGAAGTGGCCGCCGAGATCGTAGGCGAAACCGTTTTCATCCTTGAAGGACGACGCCATGCCGCCGACCGCCTTGCCAGCCTCGAAGACGAGGACGGGCAGGCCCCGCCGGTTGAGATCGTCGGCGGCGGTGAGGCCGGCAATGCCGGCACCAAGAACTGCGATCGGGTCCAAGCCATTTCCCCCTGTCATCCCGTGATGCGGCAGGGATCATATGCCCGCGGACATCAACGGCGAGTAAAAATGATCGCATGAATTGTAAATATGTACGGTGTTCAACGCCGCATACGTTTCAGGGGATACGGGCCGGCGCCGGATCAGTGCGCCTCGTCCCAGTTGTGCGCGGCCCTTGCATCGACATGCAGCGGAACCGCCAGCGATATGGCCGGCATGGCTGCATGCTCCATGATACGGCATACGACGGGGATGGTCTTCTCCACCTCGGCGTCGGGGGCTTCGAAGATCAGTTCGTCATGCACCTGCAACAGCATGCGGGCCGAGAGCTTTTCCGCCGCCAGCGCGTCCTCCATTCGGATCATGGCGCGGCGGATGATATCCGCCGCAGAGCCCTGAATGGGCGCATTGATGGCGGCGCGCTCGTTGAAGGCGCGCATCTGCGGGTTGGAGGCGCGGATATCCGGATAATGCGCGCGACGGCCGAAGATCGTCTCGACATAACCGTGCTCGCGGGCGAAGGCCTTGGTCGCCTCCATATAGTCGCGGATGCCCGGAAAACGCTCGAAATAGGTGCGGATATATTGCCCCGCTTCCTCGCGCGGGATGGAAAGCTGGTTCGCCAGACCGAAGGCGGAAATACCATAGATGATGCCGAAATTGATCGCCTTGGCGCGGCGGCGCACTTCCGGCGGCATGCCTTCCACCGGCACGCCGAACATTTCCGACGCCGTCATGGCGTGGATGTCGATGCCGTCGGCGAAGGCCTGCTTGAGCTGCGGAATGTCGGCCACATGCGCGAGCACGCGCAGCTCGATCTGGCTGTAGTCGGCGGAGATCAGCTTGTTGCCCGGCTCGGCGATGAAGGCGGTGCGAATCTTGCGGCCCTCGGCGGTTCGCACCGGAATATTCTGCAAGTTCGGGTCCGAGGACGACAGCCGTCCGGTCGAAGTCGAGGCCATCGCATAGGATGTGTGGACACGCCCGGTCCGGGGATTGATGAAGCCCGGCAGCGCGTCGGTATAGGTGGATTTCAGCTTCGTGATCTGCCGCCAGTCGACGATCTTGCGCGGCAGCGGATGGCCTTCGGCGGCGAGGTCTTCCAGCACCTGCGCCGAGGTGGACCATTGCCCGGTCTTGGTCTTGGACGCGCCGGGCAGGCTCATCTTGCCGAACAATATGTCGCCAAGCTGCTTGGGCGAGCCGATGGTGAATTTCTCGCCCGCGAGTTCGTAAATCTCGTCCTCGAAGCGGGCGGCGGCCTGCGCCAGATCGCCGGACAGGCGCGACAGCACCTGCCGGTCCACCGAAACGCCGCGCTCCTCCATGCGCGCCAGCACGGCCACCAGCGGACGCTCCAGCCGCTCATAAACCGAGGTCAGCCCCGCCGCCGCGAGACGCGGTTTCAGAACCTGCCAGAGGCGCAGGGTCACGTCGGCATCTTCCGCCGCGTAAGCCGTGGCACGATCGAGGTCGACCATGTCGAAGCCGACGGCGTTCTTGCCGCTGCCCGCCACATCCTTGTAGGCGATGGGTGTGTGGCCGAGCCAGCGCTCCGACAACGGGTCCATGCCGTGGCTGCCCGTGCCGGCATCCAATACATAGGAAATCAGCATGGTGTCGTCGAAGGACACGGTGTCTATGCCGTGGCGGCGCATGACCAGCCAGTCATATTTCATGTTCTGCGCGATTTTCAGGACGGAGGCATCCTCCAGCACCGGCTTGAGCGCCGCCAGCGCCGCATCGAGCGGAATCTGCCCCTGGACCAGACCGCCACCGAGCAGATCGCCCGCGCCGGCCTTGTGCTGCAAGGGAATATAGGCCGCCCGTCCGGGAGCGAGCGCCAGCGAGAAGCCGACCAGTTCCGCCTGCATCGGATCGAGCGAGGTGGTTTCCGTGTCGAAAGCGACGAGGCCGGTTTCCGTCGCCTCCGCCAGCCATGCGTTCAGCATGGCGAGATCGCGGATACAGGTGTAATTGCCCGTATCGATCTTCTGCGCCTTCGCTTCCTCCGCGCGTTTTTCGGCCAGAGCCTTCGGCGTATAGCCTTCCGCCGCAGGAGCCGTGGCGGTGGCGGGCGCAAGGGCTACGGCCTCGCTCTCCGCCTTCACGGGAACATCGAGGTCCGGGCCATGAACATCGGATTGGGGCGCATCCGCACCCCAGTCCGTCTCCACGGAACACGGCTCGATGGCCGAGGCGTCGGTTTCGGTTGCCTCCGCCACGCGGCGGGTCAGCGTGGTGAACTCCATCGCCTTGAGGAAGCCGATCAGCTTCGGCCCGTTCTGCGGCTCCAGCACCAGCCCGTCGAGATCGACGTCGAGCGGTACGTCGTTCTTCAATGTCACGAGTTCGCGCGCGATCTTGGTCTGATCGGCGAAGGCGAGAATGTTCTCGCGGCGCTTGTTCTGCTTGATCTCGCCGGCGCGGGCGAGCAGCGTTTCGAGATCGCCGAACTCCTCCAGCAATTGTGCCGCCGTCTTGGGGCCGATGCCGGGAATGCCGGGCACGTTGTCGGTGCTGTCGCCCGTCAGCGATTGCAGGTCGATCATCTTTTCCGGCGGCACACCCCATTTCTCGATCACTTCGGGGATCGAGATCTGCTTGTCCTTCATGCTGTCATACATCGACACCTTTGGCGTCACGAGCTGCATGAGGTCCTTGTCGGAGGAAACGATGGTGACATCGCCGCCCGCTGCCTCGGCGAGCCGCGCATAGGTGGCGATCAGGTCGTCGGCCTCGAAGCCTTCCTTCTCGATGCAGGGAAGGTTGAAGGCGCGCGTGGCCTGACGGATGAGGCCGAATTGCGGGATCAGGTCTTCCGGCGGCGCGGTACGGTTGGCCTTGTATTCGGGATAAATCTCGTTGCGGAAGGTCTTCGACGAATAGTCGAAGATGACCGCGAAATGGGTCGGCACCACGCCGACATCGGTATTGCGCGCGTCCTTCAACAGCTTCCACAGCATGTTGCAGAAGCCGGACACCGCGCCCACGGGCAAGCCGTCCGACTTGCGGGTCAGCGGCGGCAGGGCATGATAGGCGCGGAAAATATAGGCCGAGCCGTCAACGAGAAAGAGATGATCGCCTTGTTTCATGATGAAGACTTAAAGGAAAGCGGCGCGAAAGGGAATAAACCGTGTGTCAGGAGAAAGCCGCCATCCACGGCCTCGTGTGGTGGCTTTGAAACCGAAATTCGTGCGCTGTGCTGCTCCAGCCAAATACGAATTTCGGATTCGCCACACTCGTGTGGTGGATTTGAAGTTCCTGTCCTTTGCATGGCATCAGCGTTCAGGAACTTCAAATCCGTAAACCACACGAGATTCATAAACTTGCCAGTGTGGCTTTGAATCCGAAATTCGTGCGCTGTGCTGCTCCAGCCAAATACGAATTTCGGATTCGCCACACCGTGAAACACCTCACGCCGCGATAACGGATTCGTTACAGATTTGTAATGTCCCGTGCCCTTGAATAGCCACAGTTAAAAGGCCAAATTCCTCGCATCGACATTGCGTCGGTCGCCGGTTTTCTGACCCGTCCCCCGTTGGATACCGGATGTAAGCGGCAGCCTCATTCCCCCCTCTCCGGGCTGCCGCTTGAGTGTAGTGACATGGCCGTTGTGGTACCCCCTCACCACAACGGCCAATCCTATTTCGGGGCCTGCTTCCGAATACGGCTTCAGGTCGCCGGACAACCCTTTTCCACCAGAAACCGTGTCGTGCCATCCGGGCGGAACGCCTTCGGATTGGGATCGTATAACGGTCCGGCCACCAGAGGCGCGGCGGGCAGGACCGATTCGTCCTGATTCGAGCGGACCGTGGTGGAAAGCGTCTGCAACAGCGCGCCGTCGGCGCCCGTGACGCGGATGGAAACATTATAGGGCCTGTCCTTCACGATACAGTGAACGGGCGGCGTTTCGAGTGCGATCCGGTCCTGACCTTCAAAAAACTTCCGCTCCACCGTCAATGCCGCGCCGCCGGCCGGATTGTCGAAGGCCGCCGTCACCCGCGCACCTGCCGTGACCGGCCCGATCCGGCTCAGCGTCACCAGAAAGGTCGCGCGTGCGGTGCGGTAATTGAACACCACCAGCCGGCCCGACACCTCGAAAGGCCCCCCTGCCCCCTCCCGCTGGCATGCGGACAGGGCGCAGAGCGCGGCAAGAAAAAGCATGGAAACCTTCATGATCCTCCCTCCCTGACCTTGCGGTAATGGCGGCTCGCTTTGGCGCGGTTGCCGCATACCGTCATGTCGCACCAGATGCGGCTGCGGTTGCGGCTGCGGTCGAGGAACAGCCAGCCGCAATTGGCACAGACCTTGAGCCTGCCGCCGCCGTCGAGACATTCGCCCGTCAGCCGCAGGGCGGAGCGGGCCGCCGCGGCCTCCAGCGCCCGCGGCGAGGCTGCGTGGCGCAGATTGCCGGCGATCGCCTCCAGCAGGTTCGCCAGCAGAAGCGGGTCGCTGCCGCCCGCAGCCCTGTCGCGGAAACAGGCGTCCACCGCCTCGCGCAAAGCCAGAAACCGGGCGACGTTCTCCAGCGGCACGGGCAGAAGCGGCAAAGGCAGTTCCGATTCACCGCAATAGCGGCCGGCGGCCGCGGCGAAGTCGGCCAATTGCGCGGGCACGGCGAAACGATCGGTGCTCCGGGCGGCATCGCCACGCAGGATCACGCTGTTGGCGATATCGAGCGCCAGAGCGCCGCCGGAAAAACGGTGTGGGGTCCAGGAAAAGCTCATAGCGCATTATAACTGGTAAAATGGATTTTGACAGTTATAATCGACGGCGTGAGGGACGCGCCATGGTCTATCTGCTGCAACAGTTCGCCAATGCCGTTCCGCAGGCGGCGCTCTACGCCCTGCTCGCCTTCGGCTATGCGGTGAGTTTCGCCGTGATCCGCCGCGCCGATATCAGCTATGGCGCGCTGGTCGCCTTCGCCGGCCAGCTTCTCATTCTCTTCACCGGCTTCGGCTGGAACGCCCTGTGGCTGACGCTTCCGGCGGCGCTCGCGGTGGGTACCGCCGGCGCGCTTGCCTATACGCTCGGCGCGGGCCTTGCGATCGCGCGCGCGGTTATGCGCCCGTTGCGGGCGGCCTCGGCCAACATGGCGATGGTCGCAGCACTCGGCGTCACCATCGCGCTGATGGAATGCGCGCGGCTCGCCGCCGGATCGCGCAGCCTGTGGCTGCCGCCGCTGTTGCAGCGGACCGTAATATTCTGGCGCAGCGCCGACGGCACCGTGGCACTGACGCTCATGCAGATCGTCAATACCATATTGATGACGGCGATCGTGCTGGGCGCCGCCCTCGTCATCGCCCGCACGCGCTTCGGCCGCCACTGGCGGGCGGTACGCGACGATGCTTTCGCCGCAAGATTGTGCGGCGTCGACGCCGACCGGGTTTTTCTCGCCGCCTATCTGGGCGCGGTGCTGATCGCCGCGCTGGCGGGCATCCTGATGACGGCCTATTACGGCACGATGGATTCGGGCGACGGTCTGCTGCTCGGCCTCAAGATTCTGATGATCGGCGCTGTCGGCGGTTATTTTTCGCCGCTCGCCTCGGCGGGTGGGGCCGCGCTGCTCGCCTTTGCAGAAACATTCTGGACCGCCTTCGCGCCGCTCGTCTGGCGCGAACCGGCCATATTCGCGCTTCTGGTCTTCCTCCTCGCCGTGAGCCGCCGCGAAAGCCTCGCGCCCTGAAAGGCCGGTTCAATTTACGACAAACGCCTGCAAACCGGGTTTTCTCTTGGGAAAGCTGGTTGTACTGTGCCGCCAGTTTTTCGACTCGTCCCAGTTTTTTGACTCGTCAGGGAATATCCATGTCCACGCAATCGCTCGACACCGTCCTCGCCCATCTCGACGCCAATCTCGACAAAAGCCTCGAACGGCTGTTCGATCTCCTGCGTATCAAGTCGATTTCCACCGATCCCGCCTACAAGGCCGATTGCCGCAAGGCGGCGGAATGGCTGGTCGAGGACCTGAAGTCGATCGGCTTCGAGGCGAGCGTGCGCGACACGCCCGGCCATCCGATGGTCGTTGCCCATCATGAGGGTGCTGCGCCGGACGCGCCGCATGTCCTGTTCTACGGCCATTATGACGTGCAGCCGGTCGATCCGCTGAACCTCTGGGAGAACGATCCGTTCGAGCCGACGGTGAAGGATATGGGTGGCGGCCGCAAGATTCTGACCGGACGCGGCACCTCCGACGACAAGGGCCAGTTGATGACCTTCGTCGAGGCCTGCCGCGCCTACAAGGCGGTGCACGGAAAGCTGCCGGTCAAAGTGACGCTTTTGTTCGAGGGCGAGGAGGAATCCGGCTCGCCGTCGCTGAAACCGTTCCTCGACGCCAACAAGGCCGAACTCAAGGCCGATGTGGCGCTGGTCTGCGACACCGCCATGTGGGATGCCGATACGCCCGCCATCAGCGTCGGCCTGCGCGGTCTCGTCGGCGAGGAGATCGTGATCAAGGCTGCCGACCGCGACCTGCATTCGGGCTTCTTCGGCGGTGCCGCCGCCAATCCCATCCATATATTGAGCCGGATTCTGGCCGACCTGCATGACGCGAACGGCCGCGTCACCGTTCCCGGCTTCTATGAAGGCGTGGAGGAAACGCCGACCGAAATTCTGAAATCGTGGGAAGGACTGGGCCGCACGGCGGAGAATTTCCTCGGTCCCATCGGCCTTTCCATCCCGTCCGGCGAAAAGGGCCGCAACGTGCTCGAACTGACATGGGCGCGGCCCACGGCGGAAGTGAACGGCGTGACCGGCGGCTATACCGGCGAAGGTTTCAAGACCGTAATCCCGGCGCAGGCTTCGGCCAAGGTGTCGTTCCGCCTCGTGCACAAGCAGGACCCGGCGAAAATCCGCGAAGCCTTCCACGCCTTCGTGCGCGAACGCGTTCCCGCCGACTGCTCGGTGGAGTTCCACCCGCATGGCGGCTCGCCGGCGATCCAGTTGCCCTATGACTCAGCCGTCGTCTCCAAGGCAAAGGACGCGCTGTCCGACGAATGGCCGAAGCCGGCGGTGCTGATCGCCATGGGCGGCTCCATCCCCATCGTCGGCGACTTCGACAGGCTCCTCGGCATGGAATCGCTGCTGGTCGGTTTCGGCCTCGAAGACGACCGCATCCATTCGCCCAACGAGAAATACGAGCTGAAGTCCTTCCACAAAGGCCAGCGCTCATGGGCCCGTATTCTGGCGGCTATCGCCGCCAGGTAGGGCTCGCATTCCGGCGGCTATCGCCGCCAAGCAAGGAAAATTCAATGACTATCCGTTTTCACAAGCACGATCTGCCGAACCTCGACCATTATCAGGTGGACGCGGTCGCCATCGACACCGAGACGCTCGGTCTCAATCCGCATCGCGACCGGCTGTGCGTGGTGCAGATATCGCCGGGCGACGGCACGGCGGACGTGATCCAGATCGAGGCGGGCCAGAAGAAGGCCCCCAATCTGGTGAAACTGCTGAAAGACCGCGCCATCACCAAGATCTTTCATTTCGGGCGCTTCGATCTCGCCGTGCTCGCGCATGCCTTCGGCACCATGCCGCAACCCGTCTTCTGCACCAAGATCGCCTCGAAACTCACACGCACCTATACCGACCGGCACGGCCTGAAGGAGCTCTGCAGCGAGCTTCTGGAGATTTCCATCTCCAAGCAGCAGCAATCCTCCGACTGGGGCGCGGAAATGCTCACGCAGGCGCAACTCGAATATGCGGCTTCCGACGTGCTCTATCTGCACCGGCTCAGGGCGGTTCTGGAAAAGCGGCTGCAACGCGACGGCCGCACGAAACAGGCCGAAGCCTGCTTCAGATTCCTGCCGACACGGGCCGAACTGGACCTGATGGGCTGGGCCGAAGAGGATATTTTCGCCCATTCATGAAGCCGGAACATTTTTCGCCCGCATGTCAAACGGCCCTTCAGGCAGAGAAATATCTCTTTGTTTTCAATATGATGAATAGAAATTCTCACGAATTTCTCACATAAACGTGTACGCCATGACTCGGATTTCACTTGCTGTGGCCCGCTTGCTACAGACTTTTTCGAGCAGATGCGTATATTAGGGACAAATACGAATACCGATGAAAACATACATTGTAAGGAGTTCATCATGAACCTGAAGACGCTTCTTCTCGCATCGACCGTCGCCCTCGTCGCAGCAAGCGGCGCGCAGGCCGCCGACGCCGTCGTGGCGCAGGAGCCCGCTCCGGTCGCCGTCGCTCCCGCATTCTCCTGGACCGGCCCCTATATCGGTGGTCAGGTCGGCTGGGGCTGGGCGAAGTCGAAGTTCAGCGGCGATCTCGGTGACGGCAAGATTTCGCCGAACGGTTTCCTCGGCGGTGTCTATGGCGGCTACAACTACGACTTCGGCAACAATTTCGTGGCCGGCCTCGAAGGCGACGTGACCTATAACGACGTCCATAAAACGTTTACCGGCGATAATGGCGCATCCATGCGCACCAACCTGCGCTGGGCCGGTGCCGTTCGTGCCCGCGTCGGTTACTCGATCGACCGCTTCCTGCCCTATATCGCGGGCGGCGTGGCCTTTGGCGACGTGAAGAACACCTATTCCCCCGTCGCGGGCCTTTCCGTCGATCAGAGCAAGACCCTCACCGGCTGGACCGCCGGCGCCGGTATCGATTATGCCATGACCGACAACGTGATCCTGCGTGCGGAATATCGTTACACCGATTTCGGACACAAGAACTACGACTTCGATAACGACCTGAACGTCCGCGACAAGTTCAAGACCAACGAAGTGCGCCTCGGCGTCGCTTACAAGTTCTGATCCTGTCAGCGAATTATACAGAAAAGCCCCGCTTCGGCGGGGCTTTTTTGTTGTTTCCGGAAAATGGAATACCGCGCGGCCAGACGGGATCGCCGGGCGGGCGATCATTGCCGAGATAAATAAATGCCTTTCGCTCCGATGGAATCAAGTCTGCGCCCTGGCGGATTGTTTGGCCGCATTCCCGCGATGCCAATTGTTTCCATTCAACTGCAAGATGCATCGACGCGCGCTGCTTCTGTTCATATTCAGGCTGCATACGTTAATCTTTTGCTTTTAAGCACGTATTGGTTCCAAAGCCGGCTCCCACTTTGGGACGCATGTTCTTGTCTTGCATTTTCCTCTTGCTGTGGCCTGTTTGCTACAGACTCTTTTCGGCGATTCCCTATATCAGGCGCATATACGAATACAGACTTAAACATACCCAGTACTCAGGAGTTCATTATGAACCTCAAGACCCTTCTTCTCGCATCGACCGTCGCCCTCGTCGCAGCGAGCGGCGCGCAGGCCGCCGACGCCGTCGTGGCGCAGGAGCCCGCTCCGGTCGCCGTCGCTCCCGCATTCTCCTGGACCGGCCCCTATATCGGTGGTCAGGTCGGCTGGGGCTGGGCGAAGTCGAAGTTCAGCGGCGATCTCGGTGACGGCAAGATTTCGCCGAACGGTTTCCTCGGCGGTGTCTATGGCGGCTACAACTACGACTTCGGCAACAATTTCGTGGCCGGCCTCGAAGGCGACGTGACCTATAACGACGTCCATAAAACGTTTACCGGCGATAATGGCGCATCCATGCGCACCAACCTGCGCTGGGCCGGTGCCGTTCGTGCCCGCGTCGGTTACTCGATCGACCGCTTCCTGCCCTATATCGCGGGCGGCGTGGCCTTTGGCGACGTGAAGAACACCTATTCCCCCGTCGCGGGCCTTTCCGTCGATCAGAGCAAGACCCTCACCGGCTGGACCGCCGGCGCCGGTATCGATTATGCCATGACCGACAACGTGATCCTGCGTGCGGAATATCGTTACACCGATTTCGGACACAAGAACTACGACTTCGATAACGACCTGAACGTCCGCGACAAGTTCAAGACCAACGAAGTGCGCCTCGGCGTCGCTTACAAGTTCTGATCCTGTCAGCGAATTATACAGAAAAGCCCCGCTTCGGCGGGGCTTTTTTGTTGTTTCCGGAAAATGGAATACCGCGCGGCCAGACGGGATCGCCGGGCGGGCGATCATTGCCGAGATAAATAAATGCCTTTCGCTCCGATGGAATCAAGTCTGCGCCCTGGCGGATTGTTTGGCCGCATTCCCGCGATGCCAATTGTTTCCATTCAACTGCAAGATGCATCGACGCGCGCTGCTTCTGTTCATATTCAGGCTGCATACGTTAATCTTTTGCTTTTAAGCACGTATTGGTTCCAAAGCCGGCTCCCACTTTGGGACGCATGTTCTTGTCTTGCATTTTCCTCTTGCTGTGGCCTGTTTGCTACAGACTCTTTTCGGCGATTCCCTATATCAGGCGCATATACGAATACAGACTTAAACATACCCAGTACTCAGGAGTTCATTATGAACCTCAAGACCCTTCTTCTCGCATCGACCGTCGCCCTCGTCGCAGCAAGCGGCGCGCAGGCCGCCGACGCCGTCGTGGCGCAGGAGCCCGCTCCGGTCGCCGTCGCTCCCGCATTCTCCTGGACCGGCCCCTATATCGGTGGTCAGGTCGGCTGGGGCTGGGCGAAGTCTAAGTTCAGCGACGGCGATAGCCTCAAGATGTCGCCGAACGGCTTCCTCGGCGGTGTCTATGGCGGCTACAACTACGATTTCGGCAACAATTTCGTGGGCGGCATCGAAGGCGACGTGACCTATAACGATGTCCACAAGACCCTCGGCGATTATGCATCGTTGGAGACCAAGCTGCGCTGGGCCGGTGCCGTGCGCGCCCGCGTCGGTTACTCGGCCGGCCGCTTCCTGCCTTATATCGCTGGCGGCGTGGCCTTCGGCGACGTGAAGAACACGGTTTCGGCCGGTGCCCTCAGTGTTTCCCAG
Organism: Rhizobiales bacterium 63-22; assembly: GCA_001898995.1. Taxonomy (GTDB): domain Bacteria; phylum Pseudomonadota; class Alphaproteobacteria; order Rhizobiales; family Rhizobiaceae; genus Brucella. The sequence continues at coordinate 554,284 of MKVZ01000004.1, forward strand.
AGCAAGACCCTCACCGGCTGGACCGCCGGCGCCGGTGTCGATTACGCCGTCACCGACAACGTCATCCTGCGTGCCGAATATCGCTACACCGATTTCGGCCACAAGAACTATGACTTTGGTACGAATGGCCTCGTCAGCGTCCGCGACAAGTTCAAGACCAACGAAGTGCGCCTCGGCGTCGCTTACAAGTTCTGATCCGGTCTGCGAATCATGCAGAAAAGCCCCGCTTCGGCGGGGCTTTTTTATTTTGGCACAGCGCTGAACCGGCGCCTTTTGGATCGGATTTTGACTTGCATAAAATCATTTTTTGAGAATTGTGATATAATACACTTTTCTTTAAAATAAAAACGGATCGAAGATACCGACTGTTGCCGTTATAATACATACAGATCGATATATATGCTTATAATCGTCTTCGTCATATTGAAATTGATATTGAACGGAGATTGAAATGAATTTAAGACTGATCGCATATAGCTGCGCAGCGATACTGGCCGCATCGACCTGCGCCAAGGCCGCCGACGTCATCAATGGCCCCGAACCGATATATGTGCCCGCGTTTAGCTGGGGCGGCGCCTATATCGGCGGACAGGTCGGCTACGGCTGGGGGAAATCCTCCTTCGACGACGGCTACGACGGGTACAACGGCTATCGTCGCAGCGACGACCCGTCCTCGCTTTCGCCGAGCGGCTTCATCGGCGGTATCTATGCCGGCTACAATTTCGACATCGGCAGCAATGTCATCCTCGGCATCGACGGAGACATCAATTACGCCAACCAAAAGGGATCGTTCGACTTCGATGACGGGCTCAACTCGGCTAGCGTCACCTCCGAACTGCAATGGTCTGGGTCAGTACGCGGCCGTATGGGCTATGCGGCCGGCCGCTTCATGCCCTATCTGGCCGGCGGCGTGGCCTTCGGGCAGGTCAAAAACTCGATCCGCCTGAACGACGACCGCTGGGACTCCAGCCGCACCCTGACCGGCTGGACCATCGGCGGCGGCGTGGACTATGCGGCGACCGACAATATCGTGCTGCGCCTCGAATACCGCTACACCGATTTCGGCAGGCGCGACTTCTCCTTCGACGATTTATCGAGCAGCAACCGTTTCAGGAGCAACGATATCCGCCTCGGCGTCGCCTACAAGTTCTGATCCGTTCACGCATCGCGAACCAAAGCCCCGCTTTTGGCGGGGCTTTTTGTGCATGAGGGGTTTACGTCCCTTTAAACCGCCGCATTTACCCTGCACCGGATCGTTCAGACGAACGGTGGGCGGTGGATCACGCGGATATGGCATCGGATGACGACAGGAACAGGCGAATCGAACCATCCTTCGGCCGGAGCGGCCGCAAGGAGGAGAACGACCTGCGCGTCGACGAAGACGAGCGCATGACCCGCTCGCGGCGCCGGCGCAGTTCGTCCGAAGACCGCGAACCACGGCGCGGGCGGCGGCGTACGGGCGGGTTCTTCGGTTTCCTTCGCCGCTGCATCTACTGGTGCATGGTGCTCGGCCTGTGGGGCGGCATCGCCTTTGCCGGCGTGCTGGTCTATTTCGCCGCGAAGATGCCGCCGACCTCCGACTGGACCGTTCCCAAGCGGCCGCCCAATGTGCGCATCGTCGATGTGAACGGCAAACTCCTCGCCAATCGCGGCACGACCGGCGGGCAGGCACTTACGCTCAAGGAAATGTCGCCCTATATTCCCAAGGCGGTGGTGGCCATCGAGGACCGGCGCTTCTATTCGCACTTCGGCATCGATCCGATCGGCCTTGCCCGCGCCTTCGTCACCAACATCCTCACCGGCCACACCGTGCAGGGCGGCTCGACGCTGACGCAGCAGCTCGCCAAAAACCTGTTCCTGTCGCCCGACCGAACGCTGGAGCGCAAGGTTCAGGAGGTGATGCTGGCGCTGTGGCTGGAGCATAAATACACCAAGGACCAGATCCTCGAAATGTATCTGAACCGGGTCTATCTCGGTTCGGGCGCCTTTGGCGTGGATGCGGCGGCGCGGCGCTATTTCAACAAGTCGGCCAAGGACGTGACGCTGATGGAGGCGGCGACGATCGCCGGTCTATTGAAAGCGCCGTCCCGGCTTTCGCCCGCCCGCGATCCCGAAGCGGCCTATGCGCGCGCCAAACTGGTGCTCGCCGCCATGCGCGACGAGGGTATGATCGACGACCGGCAGGTCGCCATTGCCGAAAGCGAGCCGATGGAGCGCGCGCCGGCCTACTGGCAAGGTTCGGAAAACTTCGTCGCCGACAAGGTGGTGGCGGCACTGCCGGGATTGATCGGCGACGCCAAGACCGACATTACCGTACAGACCACCGTGGACCTCAACCTGCAAAAGGTCGGCGAGGCGGCGATCAAGGACCAGATCGCCAAAAACGGCAAGAAGCTGCATGTGAGCCAGGGCGCGCTGGTCTCCATAGACGATACGGGCGCGGTGCGCGCCATGGTGGGCGGCGTCGATTACGCGACCAGCCAGTTCGACCATGTGACCGACGCCCACCGCCAGCCCGCATCGACCTTCAAGCCCTTCGTCTATCTGTCGGCGCTGGAACAGGGCCGCACGCCCGATTCGGTGCGCAACGACGCGCCGGTCAGAATCGGCAACTGGACCCCCGGCAACGACGACGGCAAATATATGGGCGAGGTGACGCTCGCCACCGCGCTATCGCATTCGCTCAATTCCGTCGCGGCACAGCTCGTGATGGAGGTCGGTCCGCAGACGGTGATCGACACCGCCCACCGGCTCGGCGTGGAATCGAAGCTCGAACCCAATGCGTCGCTGGCGCTCGGAACGTCGGAAGTGACGCTGCTGGAACTCACCGACGCCTATGTGCCCTTCGCCAATGACGGCTATCGCGCGCCAGTCTATTTCATCTCGAAAATCACCGACGCCACCGGCAAGGTGCTCTATCAGAAGACGGACGGCATCGGCCCGCGCGTGATCTCCGAGCGCAATGTCGGCATGATGAACGCCATGCTGCGCCGCACCGTCGAGGACGGCACCGCCAGCAAGGCCGGCTTCGGCGGCTGGCCCGCCGCCGGCAAGACAGGCACCAGCCAGAATTTCCGCGACGCGTGGTTCATCGGCTATACGGCCAATCTCACCACCGGCGTGTGGTTCGGCAATGACGACGGCAAGCCGATGAAGCGCGTTTACGGCGGCACATTGCCGGTCGCCGCATGGAAGAGCTTCATGATCGCAGCGCACAAGGGCGTTCCCATCGCCCAGCTTCCCGGCCACTACGACATCCAGAACATCGTGCCCGGCGGCGACGAAGGCATCGACCCGAATGCGCCCTACGATCCCGGCACGGCACCGCAGGACGGCTATGGCGGCCAGCCTGTGGCGAGTGGCAATGGCGACGACGGCTACTGGCCGGCAGCGCCGGGCAGCGGCCAGGTGCCGCAATCGGAAATGCGATACGGACGCCAGCAGTGGCCCGCCAGCGCCACCGGTCCCGGACACCCGGTACCGTCCGGTACGGTCAGCGGCGGACAGCCGGCAAGGCGGAACGGCGATTCGACCACGCTTCTCGATATCATCATGGGCCGCTCGCAGTAGAGCGTCGGCAACCGCCCTCCAACCGTTTTCCGCACAAACCGCTGCGTGCCTTGACCGGCAGCGGCCGCTGTTGCCGGTTTTCCTCGCCTCCCGCGCAAAACCGCTTCGCACTTTTGCCGGAAATGCTCTATGCAGGAATCGAGAGGGAGATTGTCATGCCTGAGGCCCCTGAAGCCCCTGAAACCATTGCGCGCCCGTATACCGGTTCCGAAGCCGATGCGGAGCGCAGGACCCTTGTGCTGACCGGTGCCAGCCGGGGCATCGGTCATGCGACCGTCAAGCGCTTCTCGCGCGCGGGCTGGCGCGTCATCACCTGTTCGCGGCAGGATTTTTCCGAAAATTGCCCCTGGCCTGCCGGGCCGGAGGACCATATCAAGGTCGACCTCGCCGACCCCGAGGATATCGGCAAGGCAATCGCCGAAATCAGGCGGCGGCTGGAAGACAATGGCGGCAGGCTCAACGCGCTGGTCAACAATGCCGGCATCTCGCCCAAGGCGGAGGGCGGACGCCGCCTCAACTCCATCGAAACGCCGATGACGGTCTGGCGCGACGTGTTCCAGGTCAATTTCATGGCCCCGATCATGCTCGCGCGCGGCCTGTTCCGCGAACTGGAGACGGCGAAGGGCTCGATCGTCAACGTGACCTCCATAGCCGGCAGCCGCGTGCATCCCTTCGCCGGCACGGCCTATTCCACGTCGAAGGCGGCGCTGGCCGCGCTCACCCGCGAAATGGCGTCGGATTTCGGCCCCTATGGCATCCGCGTCAACGCCATCGCGCCGGGCGAAATCGACACCGCAATCCTTTCGCCCGGCACCGAGAAGCTGGTCGAGCACCTGCCGCTGCGCCGTCTCGGAAAGACGGCGGAAGTGGCCGAAACCATCTATTTCCTGTGTACGGAGGCGTCGTCCTACGTGACCGGAGCGGAAATCCATATCAACGGCGGCCAGCACGTCTGAGGCGCGCCGGCGGCCCCGAATACCCTCTTGGACACGCGCCCTGATCCGCCTTGAAAAGCGCCGCGCTTTCGTGCTTATGTTCCTTCAAACGATTTAATAAAACAGGGGGGAGGAGCCATGATCCTTTGCTGCGGTGAAGCGCTGATCGACATGCTGCCGCGCGCGACTGCGGCCGGCGAGACGGCTTTCGCGCCCTTCGCGGGCGGTTCCGTTTTCAATACGGCCATCGCGCTGGGGCGGATCGGCGCGCCGACAGGCTTCTTCTGCGGCCTGTCGTCGGATTTCTTCGGCGACATATTGCGCGACACATTGGCCGGCTCCAACGTGGACTATTCCTGGTCCGCCGTCTCCAGCCGTCCGACGACGCTCGCCTTCGTGCGGCTCGTCGACGGGCAGGCGCGCTACGCCTTCTACGACGAGAACACGGCGCTGCGCATGCTGTCCGACGACGACGTGCCCCGGCTCGGCGCCGATATTGACGCCATGCTGTTCGGCTGCATCAGCCTTGTCTCGGAACCCTGCGGCAGCGTCTACGAGGCGCTGATGACGCGCGAGGCGCCCAACCGCGTCACCTTCCTCGATCCGAACATCCGCGCCAACTTCATCACCGACCGCGAGGCGCATCTGGCCCGCATGCGGCGCATGATGGCGCTGGCCGACATCGTGAAGCTTTCCGACGAAGACCTCGCCTGGTTCGGTGAGACCGGCAGCCATGACGAGATCGCCGCCGAATGGCTGAAGCACGGACCGAAACTCATCGTCATCACCAAGGGTGCGCATGGCGCCGAAGCCCATACCGCGCGCGGGAAGGTGGTGGTGCCCGGCGTGAAAGTGGACGTGGTGGATACGGTCGGCGCGGGCGACACCGTCAATGCCGGCATATTGTCCAGCCTGCACGATCAGGGCCTTCTGACCAAGCAGGCGATCGCCGATCTCGACCCGGACCAGATTCATGCCGCCGTGGCACGCGGGGTGCGCGCGGCGGCCATCACCGTGTCGCGCGCCGGCGCCAATCCGCCATGGGCGCACGAGATGAAGGACTGACATCGCGTATGAGCATCGGCTTCCTGCTGACATCCCTCATCGTCGTCGCCTCGCCCGGAACGGGCGTTCTGGTGACGCTCGCCGCAGGCCTGTCGCGCGGCACACGCGCCGCCATCGTGGCCGCCTTCGGCTGCACGCTCGGCATCGTTCCGCACATGCTGGCCGCGATCACCGGGCTCGCCGCCCTGCTGCATGCCAGCGCGCTCGCCTTCCAGACCATCAAATATGCCGGTGTGGTCTACCTGCTCTATATGGCCTGGATGACGCTGAGGGAACACGGCGCGCTGAAAGTCGAGACGGACGACGCACCGCGCTCCGACCGCGAGGTCATCGGGTCCGCCGTGCTGGTCAACCTGCTGAACCCGAAGCTTTCGATTTTCTTCTTCGCCTTCCTGCCGCAATTCGTGGACACGCAGCAAAGCGGCGCGCCGACGCGCATGGCGGAGCTTTCGCTGGTCTTCATGGCCATGACATTCGTGGTGTTCGCGATCTATGGCGTATTTGCCGCCGCCGTGCGCAGCCATATCATCTCCCGCCCCGCCGTGCTGACATGGATGCGGCGCAGCTTCGCGGCGGCCTTCGTGGGACTTGGCGCGAAACTCGCATTCACGCAGAGATAGGCACGCAAAGACAAGACCATGGCGCAGAACATCTACGACCGGCGGGATTTCTTCACTGCCTACAGCCAGTTGCCGCGCTCCGTCCACGGTCTCGACGGCGCGCCGGAATGGCCGCATGTCCGCTCGCTGCTGCCCGATCTCGCGGGCAAGGATATCGCCGATCTCGGCTGCGGTTTCGGCTGGTTCGCGCGCTTCGCACGCGGTGAAGGCGCTGCGTCCGTGACCGGCTACGATCTTTCGCAGAACATGCTGGACCGCGCCCGCCGCGACACGCAGGATACGGCGATCCGCTATGTTCGGGCCGATATGGAGACGCTGGAGCTGCCGGAAGCCGGTTTCGATCTGGTCTATAGCTCGCTTGCCTTTCACTATATCCGCGATTTTCCCCGCCTGCTGAAAACGATCCACCGGGCGCTCCGCCCCGGCGCGCGGCTGGTGTTCACGATCGAACATCCGATTTTCATGGCGCCGCTGAAACCCGGCTGGACCGAGGATGAAGACGGGCATAGGCACTGGCCGATCGATCATTATGCGGTGGAAGGCGAGCGGACGACCGACTGGCTGGCCGCGGGCGTGGTCAAATATCACCGCCGGATGAGCACCACCGTCAATGCGTTGATCGCCGCCGGCTTTGCCGTCGACAGCCTTGAGGAATGGCGCCCGTCGCCGGAGCAGATCGAAGCCTGGCCGGCGCTGGCGGAAGAAATGGAGCGCCCCATGCTGCTGATCGTCTCCGCTATCCGAAACCCGTCCTGACACCGTTCCGTCTTGACCCTGCCTGCTTCACCTCCTTTATAGGGGCGCGGGGTGCGAATCGGACAGGAGGGACCAGTGGACGTTTTGCGCATCGCGGCCTTTTCCCATGGCGATCAGGGCGGCAATCCCGCCGGCGTGGTGATCGCGGAGAGGCTTCCTGCGGCAGAGGAAATGCAGGCCATCGCCGCCCGGATCGGCTATTCCGAGACGGCTTTCGCCGCACCCGAAGGCGAATACTGGCGCGTGCGCTATTTCGCACCCGAACGGGAAGTGCCGTTCTGCGGCCACGCCACCATCGCGCTCGGCGCGGCGCTGGCCATGCGCGACGGCGACGGGCGCTTCCGGCTCAAGCTCAATGACAGCAGCATCAGCGTCGAAGGCCGCAAGGACGGCCCGCTCTTCGCCGCCGCCCTGCAATCGCCGCCGACGCGCAGCCGCGCCGCGACCGATGCGGAACTGGCGCAGGCGCTCGCCCTGTTCGGCTACGGGCGCGACGATCTCGCACCCGAAATTCCGCCGGCGCTGATCCATGCCGGCGCCGACCATATCGTGCTGGCGCTGCGCTCGCGCGAGGCGCTCGCCGCCATGCGCTACGGATTGGCAGAGGGGCGCGTCACCATGAACCGGCAGGGCTGGACCACGATCATGCTGGTCCAGTCCGAGACGCCGCGCCGCTTCCACGCGCGCAACCCCTTTGCATCCGGCGGCGTCTACGAAGACCCCGCGACGGGCGCGGCGACGGCAGCCTTCGCCGCCTATCTGCGCGATATCGGCTGGCCGCATGGCGGGGCAATTGAGATATTTCAGGGCGAGGACATGGGCAGCCCGTCGCATCTGTGCGCCGAGATCGGCAATGTGCGCGGCGGCTCCATCCGCGTGTCCGGCACGGCAAGGCTGATGGGTTAGGGCATTGCCAGCAAAAGCGCGAAGCGGTTTTTGGTTCGGAAATGCTTAAAAAACAAATAGATAGAGCGGTTTCAACGATTCTGTTAAAACAGGAACCGCTCTATGGCGTTGGGATCAGCCACGAAAAGGCACGCCGCAGAAAGGCTTCGCCGTCCGTCCTGACAATCTCACCGTGCGCCACGACGACATGCTCGGGATGTTTTGCAATCAGTTCGCGAATCTTCGGGCGTGCGCTCGCGCGGTTGCGGAAACTAAGCTTATAGTCGATCGGCGGATAACCCCATCCCTCGACCATTTTCGAGAGCCTTGCGACCGGCCGCATCCACCAAGGCCAATGGCTTTTCAGGAACTTCTCGCTGAAGGTCTGCGACAGATCGGCGATGATGGCGGTGCGCGAGGCGCGGTGAAAGAAGATCAGTTCCTCCATGAAAGGTGAGTTGGTGAAATAGAACTGGTCGATCTGACCTTTCCATTCGGCGGGCGGATCGTCGACCAGCACCCCGGAAAAGCGGAGTTCCCTGCACTTGGCGACTGTCGCTTCCGTCGCCCATAAACTGGCGTCCGGGAACGCGGCCTGCCAGTCGCCGAGGAACAGATAGTGCAGCTTGTTGGGGCTGACGATGTGCCGGACAGGGCCCAGCGCCCGGACCTCATCCTCAAGCGCAGCCGTCCGCTCGACCGGCGACCATAACCACAGTCCTCCATCGGCAAGGCGCACGATGACCATGCGTGTCGGATAATCGAAGCCCTTGAACGAGACGATTCCGCCATCCGCAAACCATAGATTCGATCCCAGAGACTCCAGCATGGTCGCGTAATCCTAAACCCTGACCAGTTGCTCCACCCGCTCCTCATTGCCGAAAAATTTCAGATAGCGCGCCACTTCCTTCGGATCGCCGGTGGCCTTCTGCGGATTGTCGGACAGCTTCACCGCCGGACGGCCATTGGCGTCCGTCACCTTGCAGACCAGCGAGATGGCGTTGAGCCCGGCGATATTCTTCGGCGCGCAACCGGCGAAATCGTTGGTGAGGTTGGTGCCCCAGCCGAAACTCATGCGCACCCGGCCCGCGAAATGACGGTAGGTCTCCTCGATCGTGTCGACGTCGAGCGCGTCGGAGAAAATCAGGAGCTTCTCGCGCGGGTCCTTACCGCGTGACTTCCACCATTCGATGATGCGCTCGCCGCCCTCGATGGGCGGGGCACTGTCGGGGCGGAAGCCCGTCCAGTCGGCCACCCAGTCGGGTGCGTTGCGCAAAAAGGCCGCCGTGCCAAAGGCGTCCGGCAGCACGATCAGGAGGTTGCCGCCATAATAGCGGTTCCAGTCCTGTAGCACGCGATAGGGCGCGGAGCGCAGTTCCTCGTCGGTGCGGGCGAGCGCGGCCAGCACCATGGGCAACTCATGCGCATTGGTGCCGAGCGCTTCCAGATCGGTGTCCATGGCCAGAAGCACGTTGCTGGTGCCGGTGAAGGCGGAGCCGATGCCTTCCTTCAGGGCCTCCACGCACCAGCGCTGCCACAGGAAGGAATGGCGGCGGCGGGTGCCGAAATCCGAAATCCGCAGGTCCGGCAGCTGCCGCAGGCGCTCCACCTTGCTCCACATCTTGGCCTTTGCGCGGGCATAGAGCACGTCGAGCGAGAACGGTCCCAGATTTTTCATCGCCGCGCGCGAGCGCAACTCGTTGATAATGGCGAGCGCGGGAATCTCCCACATGCTGGTGTGCGACCACAGGCCATGGAAATGCAGCTCGTACTGGCCGTCGCGGCGGCGCAGGTCATATTCCGGCAGTTGGAAATCGGCGAGCCAGGCGAGGAATTCCGGCTGGAAAATCTGCTTGCGGCCATAGAAGGTGTTACCCGCGAGCCAGATCATCTCCTTCTTGCCGAAGCGCAGCGTGCGGGCGTGGTCGAGTTGCGCGCGCAGTTCGCCCTCGTCGATCTCGTCGGCAAGCCGTACCGAGGTCGTGCGGTTGATGAGCGAGAAGGTGGCATCGACCTTCGGATAGAGGCCCCAGATCATTTGCAGCATCAGGAGCTTGTAGAAATCCGTGTCCAGCAGGCTGCGAATGATCGGATCGAGCTTCCATGCGTGGTTATAGACGCGCCGCGCTATATCCGTCTTGGCCATGACGGCCTCCATATGATGATCGCGCCGCAGGCCGGAACGACCTGGTTTACGGCAGAAAAAAGGCGGGGCCTCATCCGCCTTTTATAGCATTTTGCAGCCAAATGGAAACATTTGGCGTCGCATAAATGCGGCGAAAACAAATAGATAAAGCGCCGACCTGATCCCGTCAGATCGGCGCTTTAATCGTTTCAGCCCTGTTTGGGAAGCTCCACGACGATCTCGTGCTCGCCGTCCGTCTTGATCGCCACGCCGTCCTCCGGCTTCGCGACCTTGCGCCCGTCGAGCTTCACCGCCGCGGCCTTGGCGCCGGCCTTGACCTTCACGCGGTAAAGCGCATCGCCGAAGCGCAGTTCAGCCTCGTAGCCGTCCCATTCCGGAGGCAGGGCCGGGTCGATATGCAGCCGGTCGCCCCGCTTCGTCACGCCGAGGATACCCTCCGTCGCCACGCGGTAGAACCAGCCGGCCGAGCCCGTATACCACGTCCAGCCGCCCTGCCCGCGCCGCGGCTCGACCGAATAGATGTCGGCGGCGATGACATAGGGTTCGACGCGATAGACGTCCGGGTTGCGGCCATGGCTGACCGGGCTGATGAGCGAGAACAGCTTCCACGCTTCCGCCGCCTTGCCCATGCGGGCAAGCGCGAGGATCGCCCATGTCGCGCCGTGGGTGTACTGGCCGCCGTTCTCACGTACGCCCGGCGGATAGCCCTTGATATAGCCCGGCTCCTGCGCCGTCTTGTCGAAAGGCGGCGTGAACAGGCGCAGCAATTCGCCCTGCTCGTCCAGCAGACGGTTTTCGAGCGAGACCATGGCCTGTTCGGCGCGCTTCGGATCGGCGACACCGGACAACACGCTCCACGACTGGGCGATGGCGTCGATCTGGCATTCGTCGCTGTCCTTCGAGCCGAGCGGCGCGCCGTTGTCGTAGAAGCCGCGGCGGTACCATTCGCCGTCCCAGCCGTCCTTCTCCAGCGCCGCCGTCAGGCTTTCCAGATGCGCCTTCCAGATGTCGGAGCGCTTCTTGTCCTTGCGCGCCTCGGCGATGGGAATGAATTGTTTCAGCGTATAGGCGAGGAACCAGCCGAGCCAGACGCTCTCGCCCTTGCCCTTGGCGCCGACGAGGTTCATGCCGTCGTTCCAGTCGCCGCCCAGCATCAGCGGCAGGCCGTGCTTGCCGGTGCGCGCCACCGCGAGGTCGAGCGCCAGCGCGCAATGCTCGTAGAGGGTCGCCCTGTCGGTGGAGACGGTCGGCTGGTAGAAGGAATCGTGCTGTCCCTCTTCCAGCTTCGCCCCTTCGAGGAAGGGCAGCTTCTCATCGAGAATGGCCCGGTCGCCGGTGGTCTCCACATAGAGCGAGGCGCCGTAGCCGAGCCAGACCACGTCATCCGAGATCAGCGTGCGCACGCCGGCGCCCGTGGCCGGAAGCCACCAATGCTGCACGTCGCCCTCGCGGAACTGGCGCGAGGCGGCGTTGAGGATCTGCGCGCGCGCCAGCGACGGATCGATCAGCATCAGCGCCAGCGTGTCCTGCAACTGGTCGCGGAAGCCGTAGGCGCCGCTGGCCTGATAGAAGGCGGCGCGTGCCCAGATGCGGCAGGCGATCGCCTGATAGGGCAGCCAGCCATTGACCAGAAGGTCGAAGGACGGATCGGGAGTCTTGACCTGCACGCGGCCGAAGAAATCGTCCCACCGGCGCTTCGCCGCCTTGAGCCTGTCGTCGAAGGACGCGGCGCGCGCTTCGGCTACAAGCGCCTTCGCCTGCACCTGATCCGGCGCGTTGCCGATGAGGAACACCAGTTCGCGCGCCTCGCCGGCCGCGACCTCGATATCGAGCGCCAGCGCCGCGCAGGGATCGCGCCCCGCCTCCACCGTGCCCGACAGGGCCTTGCCGCCCAGCACCACTTCCGGCCGGTCCACCGAGCCGGTCGTACCTATGAACTCGCCCCGGTCGGCGGTCACGGATTGCGGCTTCTCGCTGGCGGCGAAGAAGGCCACCTGACCGGACTTGTCGGGATGATACGGGTTGGACGCGAACAGCGCGCCCAGCGCCTCGTCCTGCGACGGCACGATGAAGGGCACGTTCTTGGCGCGGGCGCTGCCCAGCACCCATTCCACGTAACCGTAGACCCGAAGCCTGCGCTTCGTGCGGCCCTTGTTGGTGATGGTGAGGCGCGACAGGCGCACCGGCTTTTCCGCATCCACGATATGGGCGAGGTCGAGCGCCAGATCGCCATGCTGCGCCGAGAAGGTGGAGAAGCCGTGGCCATGGCGGGCCTCGTAGGTCACGGATTCATCGCGCAATACGTTGGCCGTTGGGGCGAAGCTGCGGCCCGTCTCGCGGTCGACGATATAGATCGCCTCGCCCGGACGGTTCGACACCGGATCGTTGGCCCATGGGGTCAACTGGTAGTCGCGGCTGTTGCCGGCCCATGTGAAGGCCGATCCCTCGGCCGAGACGTGGAAGCCGAAGGACGGATTGGCGATCACGTTGATCCACGGATGCGGCGTCGAGATGCGCCCGTTGACGCGCACCACATAGATACCGTCTTCCGCGAAGCCGCCATAGCCGTTCCAGAAGGCGAGATCGCTTCCATCGGGGCGCGGACGATCGCCGACCTTCGGCTTGAGTACCGGACGCCGCTCCTCGGTGCCCGAGCCGCCGCGCTCGATCACCGTCGTCCCCGCCGCGCCTTGCGCGGGCAAGGCCTTGGCGTCGCTGCGGGCGGCAAGATCGACGGTGATTTCCTCGCTGCGGCGCAACTGCTCGGCCAGCGAGCCGTTCTGCGCGTGCATGACGATGCGCGCCGCCGCGAGCAGCGTGTTGTAGCTCTGCTCGCTCATCTGGTCGCGGCGCACCGCGAAGACGTGGGGCTGGTCGCCGCCGCGGGCGCGGAAGCCCTCGACCATCCAGTCGATGGCGCGCTGCGTATCCTGCGCATAGGAGAAGGCGCGTTCGTTGACCGCCACCACATCGACGGTGAGGCCCTTCGAGCGCCAGTATTCCTGCGCGCGCAACACGCCGCGCAGCACCTCTATATCGGCCTCGTTATCGATGCGCAGCGCAAAGATCGGATAATCGCCCGAAATCGACATCGGCCACAGGTCCGACTGCTTGCCGAGGCCCGCCGCGATGGTTTCCGGCGGCTGGCGCAGCCCGCGTTCGGGATAGATGAGATAGGACGCGATCTTCTGGTAGTCCGCCGCTTCCGCAGGCTTGATGCCGATATGGTAGAGCTGCACCTGCGACGAGGTCCATGACAGCGAATATTCGCGGGCGAAGGTTTCGGGATGGCGGTGCATCGCCACCGCCTGCTCCACCGCCTCGCGGCTGCCGCCGGCAAACGTCCAGAAGACGAGGCTCACCTTCTTGTGCGCCGGCACGCGCACGCGGGTGCGCACCGAGGCGATGGGATCGAGCGTACAGCCCTGGCTGCCCGTGAACTTCGTGCCCGCGTCGAAGGCGGCGGCATCGCGCAGCGTGCGGCCCCGGCCGATGAAGGCGCGGCGGTCGGTCTCCACTTCCGTCTCGCGCACCGCACCCGACAGGTCGGTGACGAAATGCGCCACATGGATATCCGGGTCCGACGGCGCGCGCTTGCGGCGCTTCGCATAGATGGTGGAGCCGTTATCGGCAATCTCGGTCTCCACGAACATCTTGGCGAAGGCCGGATGGGCGGCGTCGCTGTCGCTGTCGTTGAGCACCAGTTCCGCATAGGACGTGACCTCGATCACGCGGTCACGGGCGCTGGTGTTGATGACGTCGAGCCTGCGGCCCTCGCCGTCGAACTCCGAGGCGACGATGACTTCCATCACGGTCTTGATGTCGCCGGCGGTCTTGTAGAATTCCGCCTTGTCCTCGGTGAAGACCGTCTTGGTCTCCTCCTCCGGGTTGCGCACCGGCTCCCCGGTCGCAGACCACCAGTAGCCGCTCTCCAGATCGCGAAGGAACAGGAAGGTGCCTTGCAGGTCTTCCGTCGCGTCGGCATGGAAGCGGGTGATGTCCCAGTTATGCCAGCGGCTGTAGCCGGAGCCGTTGGCCGTGACCATCAGCGCATATTGGCCGTTCGACATCATGTGGGTGGTGCGCGGCGCCTTGAACGGCTTGTCTACGATGCGCATCGGCGCGTCGTCGAAGCCGCCGGAATCGACCCGCATCGGGTTTTCCGTCTTGGCGTAGATCATCGGGATCTCGCGCGGCGCCTTTTCCTGCAACAGAAGTTCCGCCGCCTCGATCACCGGATCGTTGTGGAAGCGGTCGCGCATGCGGCCTTCGAAAATGACGTTGTCGACCGCTATGATCGACATGCCGTGGTGGTGGGCGTAGTAGTTCTTCACCACGGCGCAGGTCTCGCCCTCGCGTACGCGCGACGGCGTGAAATCCACCGAATCGTGGAAGCCGTAGCGGCCGAGCGCGCCGAGCCCGGCCAGCCGCTTGAGGTTGGCGACGGCGGCGGCAGGCTGGTATTGCGAGGCGAGCAGGCTCGCATAGGGCGCGATGACCGCATTGCGCGACAGGCCGCGCTGGAGGCCCAGATTCGGCACACCGAAATTGGAATATTGATAGTTCATGTTCGCGTCGCGGGCGTTGAAGGCCGCTTCGGAAATGCCCCAGGGCAGGCCGCGCGAGGTGGCGTAGTCGATCTGCCGCTGCACGACGAGCTTGTTGGTCTGGTCGAGCAGCGAGCCGAGCGGCTCGGTCATGACCAGCGGCGGCATCAGATATTCGAACATCGAGCCGGACCAGGAGAGCAGAGCCCCCTTCCAGCCGACCGGCACCAGAAGGCGGCCGAGCTTGAACCAGTGCTCCACCGGCACGTCGCCCTTGGCGATGGCGAACAGGCTCGCCAGACGCGCTTCCGAAGCCAGAAGATCGTAGCAGCTCTGGTCGAGTTCGTTTTCCTGCACGCGGAAGCCGATGGAGAGCAGGCGGCGGTCCTTGTTTTCGAGGAAGCCGAACTGCATGTCGAAGGCAAGCTGGCGCGCGCGGGTGGCAAGATTGCGCAGATGCTCGCGCAGCGCTTCCGTGTCGTGCTCGCCCATGGCGTCGTCGGTATGCGCCTTGCATGTATCGACCAGAATACCGGCCCATTCCTTCGCCTCGGCGCTGGCGGCCGTCTCCACCTCGCTGTCCAGCTCGTCCATCAGCCGCACGATGTCCGATGCGAAAAGCGACAGGTTGATGGTACGGAAGGAAGCGGTTTCCGGCTCGTCCTTGATCGAGATCACGGCGCGGCGGAAATTGGCGATGCGCTCCTCCAGACGGCGGCGCAGCGGGCGCAGGATGCGGCGGTCGTCGGGGATTTTCGCGATGGTTTCCTCAAGGATATCGTCCACGTCGAGGATGCCGTCGAGATCGCCCTGCACATAGACGGAAGGCGCTTCCGCCCATTCCTCCAGCGCCGAGGACAGCGTGACCAGATGGCCGGCGAGATTGCCGCTGTCCACCGCCGAGACGTAGAGCGGGCGCATCGGCGTCAGCGTGTCGGTCTCGTACCAGTTGTAGAGATGGCCCTGATATTTCTCCATCTTCTCCAGCGTGGCGAGCGTCGCATCGAGGCGGGTCAGCGTCTCGGCGAAGCCGATCCAGCCGAAATCGCGCGCGGCGACGACCGAGAGCAGATAGACGCCGATATTCGTCGGCGAGGTGCGCCGCGCGAGGATCGGGGCCGGGTCTTCCTGGAAATTGTCCGGCGGCAGGTGATGGTTTTCCTCGTTGGCGAATTCGGCGAAATAACGCCATGTGCGCCGCGCGTAACGGCGCAGCGCCGCCTTGTCGGAGGAAAGGACTTCAAGCGTGTCCTGCGGCTTGGCCGAGCGGCTGACCAGCCATGCGATCAGCGGCGAGGCGAACCAGATCACCGCGAAGGGCGCGGCGATGAGAGCCGCGGGGCTGGCCACCGAAAGCGGCACGAAGAGCGCCAGGCAGGCAATGGCCATGGCCGGCCACATCAACTGGAAATAATAGGTGGGCGTATCGGGCGACGCCTGGGCCTGCGCGGCGGTGCGCCATTCCAGAAGGTCGCGGCGCGAGACGAACAGGCGATAGAGCGTGCGCACGATGGCATCGGCCATGAGATAGGCCGAATTGGCGATGAAGGTGGTGCGCAGCGCCACGTCCGCCGTGGCGAGCGCCACTTCGGTCAGCACGGCCTGCGCGTGCCCCTTCAGCGAATAGTCCATGTTGCGCGGAATGATGTTGGTGACGATGCTGAAGGTCGGCGCCACGAACATGGAGAGGATGAGGAATATCTGCCAGATGGCGGCGGCGCCGAGCGGCAGCACGCTCCAGCCGACGATTGCCGCGATCACCCACAGGATCGGGTTGAGCGAGCGGCGCAGATTGTCCACCATCTTCCAGCGCGTCACGGCGCTGACGCCGCGGCTGGTGGAGAAGAGCCAGGGCAGAAGCTGCCAGTCGCCACGCGCCCAGCGATGGTGGCGCGACACGTCGACATTATAGCCGGTCGGATAATCCTCGACCACCTCCACGTCGCTGACCAAAGCGCTGCGCGCATAGCCGCCTTCGAGCAGGTCATGGCTGAGGATGGTGTTTTCCGGGATACGGTTCTTCAGCGCCGCCTCGAAGGCGTCGATGTCGTAAAGCCCCTTGCCGGTGAAAGTGCCTTCTCCCAGCAGATCCTGATAGGTATCGGACACGGCGAAGACATAAGGGTCGATGCCGCGATTGACCGAGAAGACGCGCTGGAGGAACGACGCCTCGTCACCGGTGGTGAGCGAGGGCGTGACGCGCGGTTGCAGAATGCCGTAGCCGCGCACGACCTCGCCGGTTTTCTCGTCGATGACCGGGCGGTTCAGCGGATGGCTGAGCTTGCCTGCGAGGTTCGTCACCGCTTCGGGCGTCAGCCGCGTATCGGCGTCGAGCGTCATGACATAGCGAATATCCCTGGGCAGACGCTCGTCGGCGGGGAAGAAGGACGTGTCCTGATCGCCCCGCAAAAGCAGGTTCAGCTCGTGCAGCTTGCCGCGCTTGCGCTCCCAGCCCATCCAGCAGCCCTGCTTCTCGTTATAGAGGCGGCGGCGGTGCAGCAGGAAGAAGCGCGGCTGGTCGTCGCCCGTATAATGCTCGTTGAGCCGGTCGATCTCCTCGCGCGCATAGTCGTAGATTTCCATGTCGGCGGGCGTGATTTCCTGCTTCGCGTCGGTCCAGTCGCTGACCAGCGCGAAATAGATCTCACCGCGCGGATTGGTGAGGTAGTGCACCTCCAGGTTGCGGATCTGCTCGTCGATGGAATCGCGCGAGGTGATGAAGGTCGGCACGGCGACCAGCGTGCGCGCCTCCGCCGGCAGCCCGTCCTTGTATTCGAAGCCGATCAGCCGCGTCGGCTGCACGAACCACGGCACCAGCGCGTTGAACAGCGCATAGGAGGCGTCCATGGCCGGGAATACGGCCAGAAGCGTGAACAGGGTGCGCAGCTCCGGCGACAGGCCGACGCGCATCATGCCGTAATGGACGATCCACAGGATGACGACGGTGAAGATCGCGGTGGGAACGAACAGACCCCAGAGGCCCAGCCACCGGTAGAAGCGCAGCGCCCGCACGCTGGCCGGCGCGCAATAGCCGCAGACCTTTTCCAGTTCCGCGC
Source organism: Rhizobiales bacterium 63-22 (assembly GCA_001898995.1). Lineage (GTDB taxonomy): Bacteria > Pseudomonadota > Alphaproteobacteria > Rhizobiales > Rhizobiaceae > Brucella. Next base: position 571,864 of record MKVZ01000004.1, read on the forward strand.
GGCCCTCGCCGGAAAGATAATAGGCGATGGCGCCCTTGCCCTCGGCTTCCGGATGGCCGGCCTTCTCGGCGCGGTCGCCGTCCTCGGCGAGCTTCAGCGCCGCCCATGTGATGTCGATCTCGCTCATGTTGGAATAGCGGGCGAGCTTCTCGATGGTCACGCGGTAGGCGTTGCGGGAACGGAAATCCAGGAGTTCGAAATCGCTGTGGTCGCGCAGGATGGCGTCGACCTCGTTGACCGTCTCGAACCACGTCTCCCAATCCACGTCGTCGATGGATTTCAGGCTGCGGATGACATTGCCCATGGTGACGCCGCCGGTGGACTGGCGGGCGTGTTCCTCGACGATGGCGTCTTCGGGATTGCTGTCTTCCTGCTCCAGAATCCGCTCCAGCCAGCTTGCCGCCGCCGTGGTATCGGTGGAGGCGGAGCGCAGGCGGTAGAGAAGATGGGTGGCGAAGGTGGTGTCGCGGGCGGCGGCGGCATATTGCGCCAGAACCCCTTGCAGCTCGTCGCCGGAGGCTGCGACCACGATGCGGTCGGCGGCGGTGTTGGCCATGTTGCGCATGAGGCGCGCGCGGTCCACGCGCAGCGCCAGCCGGCGCGCATTCTCGATCAGCAGATAGCGCACGGCGGAGGGCAGCGCCCAGAGTTCGCCGATCTTGAGCGGCTCGACGGTCTGGAAACCCTTGACGATGGCGGTCAGCGTCTTGAGCGAGAAATTGCTGTCGGTATGGGCGACATAGAGCCAGGCCAGAGCGAAGATACGCGGCATGCCCTGATAGTTCTCGGCCGGGGCCGTGTAGAGCGGCAGTTGCCGGATGAAGCGGCGCGGCAGGTCGCGGCGGGTCTGCTGCACGCTCTTGTCGATCTGGTAATGATTGTCGAGCAGCCACTGCGCGGCGGGCGTGATGGTCTCGCCGTTGCGCGAGGCGGCGTCGGACGAACGGTAGGCGTGCAGGATCAGCTTGCCGTTCTCGGACAGGCGCTGGTCGAAGGCGAAGGGCAGATAGTCCGGCAGGGGAATATCCTCCCCGCGCGCGACGGCGGCGGCGAGGACGCCCAGTTCCTCCTCCGTCTTGTAATGAGCGCGGATCGGGGAAGGCTGCTCGGGCGGCAGGCTGACCGCAGCACTGTGCCCGGCGGCTTGCGGCTGCGCCGGACTTGGCGGCTTCGACGATTTGTTGCCGTTGGAGTTTGGACTGGAGTTCGACGACGACAATTCGGGCATCTGCCTTAACAGCCTTTCCGAAGGAAGCGAATTACATGCGGCGGGTGGATGCGCATAGAGCGGAGGTTTTCAGGAAAACGGCGGCATCCATGATCGGTTCCCTGCTTGGCGGCCGCACCGGACCGGAATCCGGTCCAGAATGCGTCCAGGAAACTGCTGATATTCAAATCGGTTAAATCGCAACGCACAATTGGTTCCGCATGGTAATGTTGTGTTATGGAACAAGTGCCCGTCCCCCTCCCCTCGCGGGACGATGCGCCTGTCTCCTCATGTGGTGGACCTGAATCCGAAATCCGCCCGCAGCGCTGCTACAGACACGCGCGGATTGCGGATTCGTCACCCGAGCACGAGGCTAACATATCGGAAACGACAATCATACCGACCCGTCTCACTGCGAAACGGGGAAAAGCTTCCAGTGGCGCGGTCGGAAGGCGATGCGGCTTTTCTCGGAAGCGGGGTGCTCGGCCGGAATCTCGATCTCGATGCGGTCGCGGGCGCCGCCCACCTCCAGTTCGACCCGGCGTTTGCCGCCCGAGCGGCGGCTCGCCACCACCGTGCCGGCGATGCAGCCGCCGCCGCCCTCGCGCAGTTCCACATCGTGCGGTCGGAAGAAAAGCTGTGCCTCGCAATTCGCCTCTCCGGCGGCCGCCCCTTCCGCCTTCAGCCCGATATTGCGGTCGGCGAGCCAGATAACCCCTCGCTCGATACGCACGGGCAGCACGCTCGACTGCCCGATGAAGCTGTAGACGAAGGGCGAATTGGGATCGTCATAGACCTCGTCCGGCGTTCCGATCTGCTCGATGCGGCCCTGACTCATCACCACCACGCGGTCGGCCAGTTCCAGCGCCTCGTCCTGATCGTGCGTCACGAAGACGGTGGTATGGCCGGTCTTGTCGTGAATCTCGCGCAGCCAGCGGCGCAGCTCTTTACGCACCAGCGCATCCAGCGCGCCGAAAGGCTCGTCCAGAAGCAGCACCTTCGGCTCGATCGCCATGGCGCGGGCGAGCGCCACGCGCTGGCGCTGGCCGCCGGAAAGCTGCGCCGGATAGCGCTTCTCCAGCCCCTGCAACTGCACGAGATCGAGCAGTTCCAGCGCGCGGCGGCGAATCTCGGCGGCGGGCGGGCGGGTCGCGCCGGGCCGCACCTTGAGGCCGAAGCCGATATTGTCGGCCACCGTCATATGGCGAAACAGCGCGTAATGCTGGAACACGAAGCCGACATTGCGCTCCCGCACGCTTTTGCGCGAAGCGTCTTCCTCGCCGAAGAAGATCGTGCCCTCGGTCGGTGTCTCCAGCCCGGCGATGAGGCGCAGCAGCGTGGTCTTGCCCGATCCCGACGGCCCGAGAAGCGCGATCAGCTCGCCGGAACGGATGTCCAGCGACACGCCATGCAGGGCGGGAAAGCGGGCGAATTCCTTACGCACGCCGGCAACACGAACTTCCATACCCGATCCTTCCAAGACTTCTACGTTTTATCTTTTGCCCGCGAGCGCGTCGCCATAGCGCAATTCCAGCAGGGTCTTCAGCACCAGCGTCGCCAGCGCCAGCAATGCCAGAAGCGAGGCCACGGCGAAGGCCGCGACGAAATTATATTCGTTATAGAGAATTTCGACATGCAGCGGCATCGTGTTGGTGAGGCCGCGAATATGGCCCGACACCACCGACACCGCGCCGAACTCGCCCATGGCGCGGGCGTTGCACAGAAGCACGCCGTAGAGCAGCCCCCATTTGATATTGGGCAGCGTCACGTAGCGGAAAGTCTGCCAGCCATTGGCGCCGAGCGCGATGGCGGCCTCCTCGTCGCCGGTTCCCTGTTCCTGCATGAGCGGAATGAGTTCGCGCGCGACGAAGGGAAAGGTCACGAACACCGTCGCCAGCACGATGCCCGGCACGGCGAACAATATGTCGATGCCGTGGTCCGACAGCCATGGCCCGATCAGGCTCTGGCTGGAAAAGAGCAGCACGAAGACAAGGCCGCCTATGACCGGAGAGATGGAAAAGGGCAGGTCGATCAGCGTGGTGAACAGCGCCTTGCCCTTGAACTCGAACTTGGCGACCGCCCATGCGGCGGCGATGCCGAAAACGAGGTTGAGCGGCACGGCAATGACCGCGACGGTGAGCGTCAGGCGGATCGCCGCCCATGCGTCCGGCTCGACCAGCGCGGCGATATATTCCTCCGGCCCCTTGCGGAAAGCCTCCACGAAGACGACGATCACCGGCAGGACGAGAAACAGCGCCATGAAGAGGAATGCCACCGCGATCAGCGCGATGCGCGCCGGCGGGCTCTCGGTCACGGCGCTGTGGGACGGGGCCGGATAGGCCGCGGTATCATTCGCCATACCCGTATTTCCTCCTCGTATGCGCCTGTATGAGATTGATGAAAAGCAGCATGGCGAAGGAGAGCGCCAGCATCACCGTCGCCAGCGCCGTCGCGCCGGCATAATCATATTCCTCCAGCTTGACGACGATCAGCAGCGGCGCGATCTCCGATACATAGGGCGTGTTGCCGGCGATGAAGATGACCGAGCCGTATTCACCGACGCCGCGCGCGAAAGCGAGCGCGAAGCCGGTGAGGATCGCCGGCAGCAGGCCCGGCAGCAGCACGCGCCAGACGGTCTGGAAGCGCGAGGCGCCGAGCGTGGCGGCGGCTTCCTCCACCTCGCGGCTGATCTCCTCGATGATCGGCTGCACGGTGCGCACCACGAAGGGCAGGCCGACGAAGATCAGCGCCACGACGATGCCCGCCCGCGTATAGGCGATGTGGATGCCATAGGGCGCCAGCAGGGCGCCGACCCAGCCGTTCGGCGCATAGATGGCGGCGAGCGCGATGCCCGCCACCGCCGTCGGCAGGGCGAAGGGTATGTCCACGATGGCGTCGGCGAAGCGGCGTCCCGGAAAGCGGTAGCGCACCAGAACCCATGCCAGCAGCACGCCGAAGACGACATTGACTAACGCGGCGAGAAAGGCGGCGCCGAAACTTGTCTGCAACGCCTTCAGCGTGCGGTCGTCGCTGAGAAGCCGCCAGAAGCCGGCGAAGCCGACATTGCCCGAATAGAGCACGAGGGCCGCCAGCGGAATGAGGACGATCAGGGTCAGATAGGCAACACTGAAGCCGAACGTCAGCCCGAACCCGGGAATGACGCTCGGCCTCAAAAAGTGCGACCCTGCTCTGGCCCGCGCAGGGAGCGATGACATGCGGTGTTCTGTTCCCTCTTTTATGTTACCGGTCTATCTGTTTTTTTACATTTCCGAACGCATCGAAGCAGGATCAGAAATCAGTCCAGTGGACTGATTTCCCTGCGGAGGCGGTTCTCGTCCGCTTCGCGAACTGCTGGAAATGCTCCAGCCGGTGCTTCATCATCTGCCGGGCTTGTAGATCTGGTCGAAGGTGCCGCCATCGCCGAAGTGATAGGGCTGCGCCTTCGCCCATCCGCCGAAGATCGGATCGTCGATCGTCACCAGTTTCACTTTCGGAAATTTGGGCAGCTTGTCCGCCGGCACGAGGTCGGGCTTGATCGGGCGATAGTGATGCGTGGCGGCGATGGTCTGCCCTTCCGGCGAATAGAGATATTCGAGATAGGCCTGCGCCAGCTTGCGCGTGCCGTTGGCATCCACGTTCTTGTCCACCACGGCGACCGGTGGCTCGGCGAGGATCGACAGCGGCGGCACCACGATATCGAAAGCGTCCTTGCCGAACTCCTCCTGCGAGAGCCATGCCTCGTTCTCCCATGCAAGAAGCACGTCGCCCTGCTGGCGCCGGGCGAAGCTGATGGTCGCTCCACGCGCACCGGTATCGAGCACCGGCACATGGCGGAAAAGCTCGGCCATGTAGTTCCTGATCTTGGCTTCATCGCCTCCATACTGTTTATACGCCCATGCCCATGCGGCGAGGTAGTTCCAGCGTGCGCCGCCCGACGTCTTCGGATTGGGTGTCACCACCGAGACGCCCGGCTTGATCAGGTCGCCCCAGTCCCTGATGCCCTTGGGATTGCCCTTGCGCACGAGGAAAACGATGGTGGAGGTATAGGGCACGGAATGGTTGGGCAGGCGGTCTCGCCAGTTCTTGTCGACCTTGCCCGAAAGCCTGGCGATGGCGTCGATATCGCTCTGGAGCGCCAGCGTGACCACATCCGCCTTGACGCCATCGATCACCGAGCGGGCCTGGGCACCCGAACCGCCGTGCGAGGCGCGCAGCGTCACCGTCTCGCCGGTTTCCTTCTTCCAGTGGGCGGCAAAGGCCGCGTTGTAATCCTTGTAGAGTTCGCGCGTCGGATCGTAGGACACGTTGAGAAGCGTCTGATCCGCATGGCCGGCCCGGACGGTACCGCCCAGCGAGGCAGCGGCAATCGATACGGCCAGCGCGAGAGAAAACCCCGTTATCTTCATATGCGTCTCCTGACCTGCTCCCGGATTTGCCCTCGGATTTGCCCTTGAGCATCAGCAACGGAGAAACAGTAGCAGAGGACTCCCCGGTCAGGATGCCACAAGTCGGTCGATATTTGAAACGGGTTCGAAAAATCCGCCCATCAGACGTGCACTGGGGGAATGATTTTTCCCTCGGGGCGGCGAGCAGGCCGCGCCGTGAAACGTTCATCCGGCGGGGCTCGGAGCCGGCGGCTGCTTCGGCTCGTTCCATCCCGTGCGGCTGTAGAAAGCGTAGCGCCACAGGCCGATCTGTTCATGCAGCGCCAGATCGACGGCCAGAAAATCGAGGCCCGGCGAGGACAGATTGGTGCCGGTGACAGTCAGATAGCCGGCGGCGACCGGTTCGGCACGCACGCCGAAATGCGAGAGGTAAAGCAGGTCGCGCGTCATCATCGGCGCGGACTGGACGAGGAAGACCTGCGACGGGCCGAGACCGCGCAAAAGCGCGGCCGTGTTGCGGGCGTTTTCCCACGTATTACGGCTGTTCTCGTCGAGGACGATGGCGGCTGGATCGACGCCCGCCCTCTCAAGCTCGCCGGCTATGGCGGCGGCCTCCGAAACGCCGGTCCGCGCGACGTCGCCGCCGGCGATCACCAGCCGGCAACGCACATTCTCCCGCCGGCATTGGCCGTAGAGCACGGCCGCCTTCAGGATCGGCGGGTAGGAGAAAGCGAGCGGTTCGATGGCCTCGCGATCCTGCTCGCGGACAGTCTGCGTTCCCAGACCGAACAGCACGAAAACCGTGCCGTCCTCCAGCCGCGACGGCAGGCGCGACGAATAGGGCGATTGCAGGCGGTCCATCAGATAATGCGGCAGCACGCCGGAAACGACGGACCCGTAACCGACCACCGCCAGCCCGAACAGCAGGGCGCCGGTCTTGCGCCAGCGCACGCACCACAGGATCACGCCGAGGACAACGAATATCAGAATGAGATTGAGGGTCATCGCCTGAAAACCGTGCCGAATATGAATAAACAATCCGGGCAGGCTACAGGATCGTCACCGACGGGAACAAGCCCATGAAACAGGTCCCAGAAAAGGAGCGTGCGCGCGACGGAAAGCCCGTCGGGACAAGACCGGGGCCCGATTTCAGGGAACCAGATAGTGCTGGTCCCATTCGTTCTTCGGCACCTCGTCGCCGATCCGGTAACGGAACGAGAGAATCCTGACGTGCTCGTCGTCCGTGTTGCAGTCATAGGCGAGTTTGTACCAGTGCTCGCGGCTGCGAAAGGCAGCCCCGTCCGCGCGCAGCGAATTGCCCTGCGCCACCGGGTCGGCGAAAGCATAGGCCAGCACCTTGTCGACCGAATAGCGGCGCTCCTCGCGCGTGATGCGCTCCATCGCCTCCACATCGCAGCGCTGCTCCAGCCGCGTGGCGGGATCGAGCTTTTCAAGCTGCTTTTTTTCGGACCTGTTCATGGCCGCCGCCGGCAGGGACGCCAAAGCCAGCGGCAGGACACAGGCGAAAAAAGACAGCGGAACGGACATATATTTCATCGGCTTTACGGAAACTCCCTTGCATGTCGGTGCGTGTCGGCAAAAGCCCCCTTCCCGCCCCCTCGCGAGACGGAACCGATCATCGGCCCAATTGTGCCCGTTGCAAGGCGCAATCGCCACGATCCACGCCTTTCATCCCTTTCTGGCAGTCCCATCTTTTCGGGAAAGGTGCAATGCCGCTTGATTTCCTGCCGCCGGCCATGTTTGAAACCTTGCAGCACCATTCGGTCCGGAAGGCTGGGCCGGCGCCGAAAATCCGACGCGAAAGGAAAAGACATGAAACCCGTTTTCCTGCAATTGCAATGCACGCCCGGCAAGACCTACGAGGTCGCCGACACCCTCTTCAGGCGCGAAATCGTCTCGGAACTTTATTCCACCAGCGGCGAGTTCGACCTTCTGGCCAAGATTTACGTCACCGAGGGAGACGATATCGGCAAGTTCATCAACGAGAACGTGCTCGACATCCCCCATATCGTGCGTTCGCTCACCACGCTGACCTTCACGGCATTCTGACCTTCACCGCGTTCTGAATGGCTCCTGTCCGGAAGATGCGCTCTTAACCATTGGTTTACCATGAGCGGACAATCCCCGGCCGATAAGGGAACCATAGCCCCGCCAGCGCATTTTGCGCCTGAAAGGGTCAAGACCATGGACGATCTGGAACAACGGCGCATATTGGTGGTGGAAGACGAAATCCTTGTCGCGCTCGATGTCGCGGCGACGGTGGAGGACGCCAACGGGACTGTGATCGGCCCGGCCGGAACGGTGCGGCAGGCGATGGACCTCATCAGCCATAACGAGGTGGATGCGGCTATCCTCGACGTCGATCTTGCCGACGGTAACGTGGAGCCCGTGCTCGACCGGCTGAAAAGCCGCAACGTCTTTGTGATCATTCACACCGGCGGTGGGCTCCCCGCGCGGCTAGCGGCGCGCTATCCCGGCCTCCCGGTGTTCCTGAAGCCCACCTCACCGGCGGTGCTGACGGACAGAGTGGCTTCAGAGCTTGCGTCAGGCGGCTGAAAGCAATTTCATTTCGTTTTAGGCGCAGAATCTTTTGCATTATAACAAAATTCCTGCTAGATTGGCTGGAACCGGACCCTTTTGCCAGCACGGTTTGCGTGCGGCATGGGGCAATTTGCGCTTTGCTCCCGATGCAATGCTCTGTCATACCGGCAATCTGAAGTCAGAATAGTGCCAAAAGGATCGAAAATGCCTCCCTATCGTTCGCGTACAACCACCCATGGCCGCAACATGGCCGGCGCGCGGGGCCTCTGGCGCGCCACAGGCATGAAGGATGAGGATTTCGGCAAGCCCATTATCGCGGTGGTGAACTCCTTCACCCAGTTCGTGCCGGGCCATGTGCATCTGAAGGACCTCGGCCAGCTCGTGGCGCGCGAGATCGAGGCGGCCGGCGGCGTCGCCAAGGAGTTCAACACCATCGCGGTCGACGACGGCATCGCCATGGGCCATGACGGCATGCTCTATTCGCTGCCTTCGCGTGAGCTGATCGCCGACTCGGTCGAATACATGGTCAACGCCCATTGCGCCGACGCCATGGTCTGCATTTCCAACTGCGACAAGATCACGCCCGGCATGCTGATGGCCTCGCTGCGGCTCAACATCCCGGTGGTCTTCGTCTCCGGCGGCCCGATGGAAGCGGGCAAGGTCGTGTGGAACGATCAGGTCAAGAAACTCGATCTCGTCGACGCCATGGTCGCCGCCGCTGACGACCACTATTCGGATGATCAGGTCAAGGCCATCGAGCGTTCCGCCTGCCCGACCTGTGGCTCGTGCTCCGGCATGTTCACCGCCAATTCGATGAACTGCCTGACCGAGGCGCTCGGCCTGTCGCTGCCCGGCAACGGCTCGACACTGGCCACCCACGCCGACCGCAAGCGCCTGTTCGTGGAAGCCGGCCACCTGATCGTCGATCTGGCGCGCCGCTATTACGAGCAGGACGACGAGAGCGTGCTGCCGCGCTCCATCGCCACTTTCGCGGCGTTCGAGAACGCCATGACGCTCGACATCGCCATGGGCGGCTCGACCAACACGGTTCTCCATCTTCTCGCCGCCGCTCAGGAAGCGGAAGTGGATTTCACCATGGCCGATATCGACCGCCTGTCGCGCCGCGTGCCGGTGCTTTGCAAGGTCGCGCCCGCCGTCGCTTCGGTGCATATGGAAGACGTGCATCATGCCGGCGGCATCATGGGCATTCTGGGCCAGCTCGACCGCGCGGGCCTGCTCACCGCCGACAATCCGACCGTGCACAGCGAGACGCTCGGCCATGCGCTCGACCATTGGGACGTGACCCGCACGACCAGCGAAATGGTGCATAAATTTTACCGCGCAGCGCCCGGCGGCGTGCCGACGCAGGTGGCCTTCAGCCAGGATCGCCGCTACGACAGCGTCGATACCGACCGCGAAAAAGGCGTGATCCGCTCAAAGGAACACGCTTTCAGTCAAGATGGCGGGCTGGCCGTTCTCTTCGGCAATCTGGCCGAGGAAGGCTGCATCGTGAAGACGGCGGGCGTGGACGATTCAATCCTGAAATTCACCGGCCCGGCGCGCATCTTCGAAAGCCAGGATTCCGCCGTTCTCGGCATCCTGAACGGCAAGATTCAACCGGGCGACATCGTGCTGATCCGCTATGAGGGCCCGCGCGGCGGCCCCGGCATGCAGGAAATGCTCTATCCGACCAGCTATCTGAAGTCGAAAGGCCTCGGCAAGGCTTGCGCGCTGATTACCGACGGGCGTTTCTCCGGCGGCTCCTCCGGCCTGTCGATCGGCCACGTTTCGCCTGAAGCGGCGGAAGGCGGCACGATTGCTCTGGTGCGCGAAGGCGACACCATCGAGATCGACATTCCCAATCGCCGCATCCACCTTGCCGTGGACGACGCGACGCTTGCCGAGCGCCACGCCGCACAGGAGGCGAAGGGTTGGAAGCCGGTGGAGAACCGCAAGCGCAAGGTCTCCACAGCGCTCAAGGCTTACGCCTCAATGACAACCAGCGCCTCCAAGGGCGCGGTGCGCAAATTGCCGGACTGAGCATCGTTTCATTCCCGACGATAAGAAAGGGCGGCCCCGCTGGCTGGCGGGGCCGCCCTGTTTTTGCTCGGGTCTGGAATAACAGGCCCTATTTCCGGTCCGAAATGGTGAGCGTCATGCCGAACGATCCGCTGCTCTCGTACTGGTTCGGAGACAGGCAATTGGTGCCGCTGCAATCCGCGCCCGAAATATAATAATCGAAGTCGGGCGAGCCGTTGTTGCCCGACGAATCGAAATAGGTGTACCAGTTGCCCTTGGTCTTCGTATGGATGAAGCGCGCATAGATATATTCGCTGCCGGACTTATCCTTGGCGAACCGCCAGTAGTTGGTCTTGTCGCTGCCGCCGCACGGGACCTGATCCTTGTCCTTGATCGTGTAATTGCCGAGCTTTCCGCCAGGAGGCAGTTCCGTGTAGCTGCTGGGAAGATTCCAGTCGTGCATGCAGTTTCCGGCGGCAGCCATCACCCAGACCGTGTGGTTCGAATCGTTTCTGAAAGCGATCTCGTATGTCTGCGAGGCATGGGCCGTGCAGGAAACGGCGGCAAACAGCAGGGATAAGGCAATTCTGTACATATCAATCTCCTGAAAATAAAAATAAAGACAGGCCAAATCTATCCGCGCCGCAGCGGCCTGCCATCTGCCATGGCTGACAGGGAAAAGAATCAGGAGGAAAGGAAGGCGAGGCCGCGCGGCCCGCATATTCTGCCGCAAACAGGCGGTCAGACTCATATTTCAGGATTTATGAGAGAATTGCCGCTCCGGCATCACCACCGGCTACCGGAAACGGGTCGTTCCGATGGATGTGAAGCCGGGGGAGGTTGGTTCGGTCCGGGAAGTCCTTTGGGCGGGGGGCTTGGGGTCGGACTTACCCGAACCGAACCGTCTCAGGCAACACAGGGATGCTCGCCTCACAATCGGGCTGCATTGCGAAGCGAACAAGGCGAAAATGTGATCGACGGTCACCATTTCTTTCCCCGCGCTTCGTTTCGTGATCGCCCGCGGCGGCGGAATAGCGGCACGGCCATGAACGCTCTTGAATTTGCGTCATAAAAGCTTCACCCTGTCAGCCATCCCTTGCGAGAGCGAAGCAGGAAGGCCGAAAGGAAGGATATGGATATTCCAAGCGCCGCGAATGAGGATTCATCGTCTCTCCCGTCCGGTTCGCCACCCCTCGCTTCACAGAAGGTCGTCGCCTTCGCCTCGCGGCCGGCACCCGCCAATGTCAGCTTCAACCGGCATGAACTGGGCCGCATCCTGAACATCTATGGACGCATGGTCGCCGCCGGCGCGTGGCGCGACTATGCCATCGACCATCTGGCCGACCGCGCCGTGTTCTCCATCTTCCGCCGCGCAAGCGAAATGCCGCTGTTCCGCATAGAGAAAAATCCGAGGCTGGCCCAGAAGCAGGGCGCTTATTCGGTGATCGCCGCCAGCGGCCTTGTCCTCAAGCGCGGGCACGAACTGGAGCGGGTGCTGCGCGTCTTCGACAAGAGCCTCAAACTGGTCGAAAGCTGATCGCCGGCCGGAGATTTCATGCAGGCGAGGAGAAAAACAAAAAGGGTGGCGTTTCCGCCACCCTTCTGTCTCGGACATTATCCCAGCGATCAGTTGCGGTTGTTGCCGAAGAACTGAAGCAGGAACATGAACATGTTGATGAAGTCGAGATAGAGCCGCAGTGCGCCCATCACCACCTTGCGGCCATGCACGTCCGCAGCGTCGCCCTCGTAGTACATTTCCTTGATCGACTGCGTGTCGAAGGCGGTCAGGCCCGCGAAGATCAGCACGCCGATCACCGAAATGGCGAATTGCAGCGCCGAGGAGCCGAGGAAGATGTTGACCAGCGAGGCGATGATGAGGCCGAACAGGCCCATCACGAGGAACGAACCCATCGCCGACAGGTCGCGTTTGGTCGTATAACCGTAGAGCGACAGCGAACCGAAGGCGGCAGCCGTTATGAAGAAGGTGCGCACGATGGTCTGGCCGGTGAAGACGATGAAGATCGACGACAGCGACAGGCCGACCAGCGCGGCATAAATCCAGAACGTCGCCTGCGCGGCGGCGACCGTCATGCGGTCGATGCGGAAGCTCAGGAAGAACACCGCCGCCAGCGGGGCGAGCATCACCACCCAGCGCAACGGGCTCGCGAAAATAAGCTGCTGGAACGCCGGGTTGGACATTGCCAGCATCGCCGTGCCGTATGCCGCCACGCCCGTGACGGCAAGACCGATGGCCATCATGTTGTAGACGCCGAGCATGTAGCTGCGCAGGCCCTGATCTATGCCGGCATCGGCACGAGCGCCGCCGGCCCTCTGCTGCGCCTGAATATTGCGAAAGTCAGCCATGACCTTGAATCCTCTTGCCTTGTTCCGTCCGGTGTCGGGGCGGCCGCGAAAGCGGGCCGCCGCCAGGCGCCGCTGGCGGAACCCCAGCATGCCTGTGCGACATTATGGGGTTTCCCATGCTCGCATACAAGTGGCGACTGTAAAAAAACGTGATATGAGGCTGCGGGCCGTAGACCGCATTTTCCTGTAGCCGCAACGGGTTAAGGCCCGAACACGGCCCTTCCGTTACAAATTTTTCACAAAGCATCCCTACAGGGTCCTCAGCACATCCGCCGGCTTCTGGCCGAGCACGCGCCATGTACCGGCGAGGCCGAAGCCGACAGTGAGCAGGAGCGCCAGCGCCACCGTGGCGAGCGCGACATCGGGCAGAAAGGCGGCCTTCAGCTTCATGATCTGCGCCACCACATACCAGCCCGCGAGGCCGCCGGCGGCGAGCGCGAAGATCGCCGTCGCCAGCCCCAGCAGCATATATTCCAGCACATAGGCCGTGATCAGCGTGCGCCGCGTCGCGCCCAGCGTCTTCAGCACCACCGCATCGTGGACCCTGGCGCGATTGCCGGCGGCGAGCGCTCCGCCCAGCACCAGCACGGAAGCGGCGAGCGCGATGGAGGCGGCGGCGCGGATCGCCGTCGCGATCTGGCCGAGGAGATCGTTGGCGACATCGAGCGCATCGCTGACGCTGACCGTGGTGACGGCGGGCCATGCCTTCGTCACCTCCCGCAGCACGTCCGGCACGCGGGACTTTTCCCCCGGCGGAATGGTCAGCGTCGCGAGCCATGTGACGGGCGCGCCGGCGAAAGTGTTGGGCGAGAACACCATGACGAAATTCATCGCCAGCGTCTCCCATTGCACCTGCCGGAAACTCGCGATCTTCGCGGTGATGTTGCGGCCGAGCACATTGACCGTCACCGTGTCGCCGAGCTTCAGCCCCAGCGCCTTGCCCTCGCGCTCGGAAAAGGAGACGAGCGGCTCGCCATGGTAATCCGCCGGCCACCACGCGCCCTCGCTCAGGGTGGAGTTTTCCGGCACCGTGTCCGAGAAGGTGATGCCGCGGTCGCCGCGCAGCACCCATGCCCCGTCGGCGGGGATTTTCATGTCGCGGATGTTCCTGCCGTCGAAGGCGACGATGCGCCCGCGCAGCATGGGGCCGCTGGTGAGCTTGCCGTCCGGCACGATCCCGCCGATCAGTTTCCTGAATGCGCCGATATCGCCGTTCTGTATGTCGACGAAAAAGAAATCGGGCGCGTGCGCCGGCATGTTCTCCGTCACCTGCCGGCGCAGATTGCCGTCGATGAGGGCGATCGCCACCATCAGCGTCAGGCCGAGGCCGAGCGACAGCACCACGGACGGGGTGAGCGCGCCGGGACGGTGGATATTGCCGATGGCAAGCCGCAGCGCCGTTGAGCGCACGCGCGGCGCGCGGCGCGCGATCAGGCCGATGCCGGCGGCGACCAGCCGCAGCACGGCGAAGGCGGCGACGGACGAGACGATGAAGATCGCCGCGATGCGCCGGTCATAGGCGAGATACCATGCCAGCCCCGCCAGCGCCGCGACGAGCAGGATCGCGAGCGCCAGATAGGGCAGCGGCGGCAGGCCGCGCTGCTCGAAGCCTTGTTCGCGGAACAGCGCCGTCGCCGGCACGTCGCGGGCGCGTCCGAGCGGCAGGATGGCGAAGGCGAGCGTGGTGACGAGGCCGAATATGGCGGCCAGCGCCAGCGCGCCGGGGAAGAAGCCGCCCGCCGCCACCGGCAGATAGCGCGCCAGCATCGCCCCCGCCGCATAGGGGATGATCGCCGCCAGCATCAGGCCGATGGCGATGCCGATCAGGCCGATCACCATGATCTGCATGAAATAGACCAGCACCGAAAAGCGCGCGGGCGCGCCCAGCGCCTTGAAGGTGGCTATGACGCCGCGCTTGCCGTCGAGATAGGCGCGCACCGCATTGGCCACCCCGACGCCGCCGACGATCAGCGCCGTCAGCCCCACCAGCGTCAGGAACTGCGAGAAGCGCTCGATATTGGCACGGAGCGAGGGCGCGGCATTGGCGCGGGTGCGGATGTTCCAGCCCGCATCGGGGAAATCCTTCATGGCCTCGCGCCGCACGCGCGCCACCGCCGCATCCTGTGCTGCGCCGGGCAGCGCGACCTTGTAGAAATAATTGACGAGGCTCCCCGGCTGGATCAGGCCGGAGGCGCGCAATCCGTCGAGCGAGGTCAGGAAGCGCGGCGCGAAATTGAAGCCCGACGACAGCAGGTCCGGCTCGTTTTCGATCAGGGCGCGCAGTTCGAACGTCTGCGAGCCGAGCAGAACCTTCGCGCCGAGGCGCAGGTTCATCCGGTCGAGAAAGTCCTGCGTCACCGCCGCGCCATAGACGCCGTTCCTCTCGGCCATAACGGCGGCGAGCGGCTGGCGCGGCGTCACCTGAAGATCGCCATAGAGCGGATAGGCGGCATCCACCGCCTTGACCTCCACCAGCGACTGGTCCGACCCGTCCGGCAGGCGGGCCATGGAGCGCATGGTGGCGCTCTCGGCCACGCGGCCCTGTGCGGCGATGAAGGCGCGCTCCGCGGCGACCGCCTCGCGCTGGTTGAGGGCAAAGCTGATATCGCCGCCGAGGATGGTGCGACCCTGCGCCGCGATGCCGTCCGTGACCGAGCGGGCGACGGAATTGACGCCGCCGATGGCGGCCACGCCGAGCGCGATGCAGGCGAGGAAGATGTAGAAGCCGGACAGGCCGCCGCGCATCTCGCGCAATGCGAAGCGCAGGGCGAGCAGGATGGAACGCGCGCGGCTCACCTACCGGTCTCCGCATGGGCGGGCAGCGCCGAGTTCCCGTGCGCCGCATCCGGCGCGGGCGCCTCGATGCGGCCGGAGCGCACCGGAATCTCGTAGTCGCAGCGCGCGGCGAGCGCCGGATCATGCGTGACCAGCACCATGGTGAGGCTGTTCTCGCGCTGCTTGGAAAAGAGCAGATCGGCGATCTGGCGGCCCGTGGCCGCATCGAGATTGCCGGTCGGCTCGTCGGCGATGAGGATTTTCGGCGACGGGGCCAGCGCCCGCGCGATGGCCACGCGCTGCTGCTCGCCGCCGGAAAGGGCCGCGGGATAATGGGAAAGCCGCGCACCGAGACCCACGGCCTGCAAGGTGCGCTCCGCCACGTCGAATGCGTCCCTGCGCCCGGCCAGTTCCAGCGGCACGGCGACGTTTTCCAGCGCCGTCATGTTGGGGATGAGATGGAAGGACTGGAACACGATGCCGATATTGGCGCCGCGGAAAGCGGCGGCCTCGTCCTCGCTCATGCGGCTGATCGTCTCGCCGGCGATCGTCACGCTGCCGCCGTCGATCCGCTCCAGACCGGCCAGCACCATCAGAAGCGTGGACTTGCCTGAGCCGGACGGGCCGACGATGCCGGCGGACTGGCCCTCGGCTATGGAGAGCGACACGTCTTTCAGCACATGCACCGCCGAGGCGGCATGGCCCAGAGTGAGATCGACATTTTCAAGTCGAATGATGGGCCGGGTGATCGAGGCGGCGGGCTTTTGCGTCACACGCTTTTCTTTCTGTAAAGCTATAAAGCATATGCTTCCCCCCGGGCGACACGCGCCACAAATCGAACTTGTTTCGCGCGGATCGTTCGGGGAAACTGCGGACGACCTGCCCGCCTTCACCAATATGGGTTTTCAGCGATGCGTTTCAAACTCCCCATTTTCGCCCTGCGCGGTTTCCTGAGGCCAGATTTCCTGAGGATTGGTCTCGTCGCGGCGGCAGCCTTCCTTTTCGCCGCCGGCGCATATGCGCAGGACGCCACGAGCGCGCAGGACGCGAACGGGTCCGACGCCGCGGCCCGGGACAACCTGCCGGTCGCGCAGCTTTCGCAGGTGAAGATCGTCGGTTTCGGCGACAGCCTGATGGCGGGCTACAAGCTGTCCTCCGACGGAGCCTTTCCGCAGCAGCTCGAAAAAGCGCTCGACGACAAGGGCTACGAGGTCGAGGTAATCAACGCCGGCGTTTCCGGCGACACAACCACCGGCGGCCTTTCACGCATCGACTGGTCGGTGCCCGACGGCACCGATCTTGTAATTCTCGAACTCGGCGCCAATGACGCGTTGCGCGGCATCGAACCGGAAATCACCGAAAAAAACCTCGACGACATGCTGGCGCGGCTCAGGCAGCGCAAGATTCCCGTCATCCTTGCCGGGATGATCGCCCCGCCGAACATGGGCAAGGCCTATGCGGAGAAGTTCAATCCGATCTATCCGCGACTTGCGAAGAAATACGGCGTGCCGCTCTATCCCTTCTTCCTCGACGGGGTGGCGACCCACAAGGACCTGCTGCTCGACGACGGCATGCACCCGAATGACAAGGGCGTCGCGGTCATGGTGTCGAAATTCCTGCCCGTGGCCGAAAAGAGCCTCAAGGCCCTGCCCGCCGCCGCGCCCGACACGAACGGGCAGAACGGAGGGGCAGCGGGAGGGCAGAACGGCGGGCAAAGCCCGAACGGCGGTCAAAACAAGGGGACATCGGGCGGCTGAACCGGGCTCCGAGCATAAACAGCTTGCTCCCGGCGGCGATCGATGATTCGCTTGGAGATGTAGAACGATTCGAGGAGGATGCCTTATGCCGCGTCTTTTCACTGCCCTCGAAATCCCGCGCGACGCCGCGCTTTCGCTCTCGCTTCTGCGGGGCGGCCTGCCCGGTGCACGCTGGATCGACGTCGAAAACTACCACATAACCCTGCGTTTCATCGGAGATGTGGAAGGCCATACGGCCGACGAAATCGCCAATGCGCTCGACCGCGTGCGGCGGCCGGAGTTCATGCTCAACCTGTCGGGCGTGGATGCTTTCGGCTCGAAGAAACCGCACAGCATCTATGCGGGCGTGGCGGCCACGCCGGAACTCAACGCGCTTCAGGCGGAGATCGAGCGCATCTGCCAGCGGCTCCACCTGCCCGCCGACCCGCGCAAGTTCGTGCCGCATGTGACGCTGGCGCGGCTCAGGAACGCACGCATCGAGGATGTGGCGCATTATCTTTCCTCACGCGGCAATTTCGCGACGCTACCCTTCCGGGTAAGCCGTTTCGTGCTGATGTCCTCGCGCGATTCGGTGGGCGGAGGCCCCTATATCGTCGAGGAGGCATGGCCTCTGGTGGCGCGCTCCTTCGGCCAGAGCCGGTCCGCCAGCGCCGTCGAGGCGGCGAGGATCATCCGGTAGGTCCTCTCGAAATCCCCGGCGCCGCCATACCACGGATCGGGGATTTCCACCGGCTGACCGCCCGCGATCTCGGTGAAAAGCCCGATACGGCTTGTCGCATCCGCCGGCCTGCGTCCGGCGATCAGGCGCATGTTCGAGCGGTCCATGCCGAGGATCAGGTCGAAGCGCATGAAATCGGCCCCGACGAGCTGGCGGCAGCACTGGCCGGAAATGTCGATGCCGTAGCGCGCAGCGACGCTGATGGAGCGCTCGTCCGGCGCATCGCCGGTATGATAGCCGTTCAGCCCCGCGGAATCGAGCAGCACGCCCCGGATGCCCCGCGCCGAGAGCACATGCGCCATCACGCCTTCGGCAAGCGGCGAACGGCAGATATTGCCGGCGCAGACGAAAAGAATGCTGTTCACGCTGTCCCTGGTCATCGATTTCCCTGAACCGTCTCTTGGCGAACCTTTTGGGGAACCCGCACGCCCGAAACAGATTATGCCTTCAAAACAGGATGGAGCGAAAGACGATGACACGCAACCGCTTGAGCGAGGAAGAACTGCAACGCGCGCTTTCCGGGCTGGAGGGCTGGCGTAAGCTGGAAGGACGCGAAGCGATCGGCAGGAATTTCCAGTTCAAGGATTTCAACGCCGCCTTCGGCTTCATGACGCGGATGGCGCTCCATGCCGAGAAGCTCGACCATCATCCCGAATGGTTCAACGTCTATAACCGGGTCGACGTCACACTGGCCACGCACAGCGCCAACGGCATCACGGAACTCGACATCGAAATGGCGCAGCGGATGAACGCGCTGGCGGAACGAATTTGACATTTGCCTCCCATTCGACATCGGGCGACGAGCAAACGTCGGAATCAGACCACTAGCCGGCTGACACGCATCAACTTGTACGGCGCCGTCTTCATCACCATCTTTTGATCGGTGCGCGGTACGACCGCGCGGCAGGAGTTGAGCGACGATGGACGATGTCAGAATCGGGGAAATCCTCGAACCCGGCGGCGAGCGCGAATTCAGATCGCGCCGCGAGCGCGTGAAGCAGGGCTTCTGGAAGGCGGCACGCAAGGCCGGCCGCATGATTCCGTTCATGGACGAGGTGGTTGCCGCCTATTATTGCGCGCTGGACGAGCGCACGCCGTTGCGCGTGCGCATGACGCTGATGGCGGCGCTCGCCTATTTCGTGCTGCCTTTCGACGCCATACCGGACATGCTGGCCGGCATCGGCTTTACCGACGACATGGCCGTGCTGATGGCGGCGCTGACCGCCGTTCGCAGCCATATCACGCCCGCGCATCGGCTGGCGGCACGCAAGGCGCTGGCGGAGGAAGGGCAGTAGGACCCCGCCTGCCGCGACCGGAACAGACCGCGCCGCTATTTATCGCCTTACCCCGACAAACTCTCGCCGTTTTCTTCTCCTTCAAGTTGGAAAGGGATGGCGGCCGGCCTGTGTCCGTTCAATTTTTCTTTCAGTGCTTCACCGTTTGGTAACCGAGATTAAGGCATGTTAATCGGCAACTGAACGGGACGGCCATCGAATGGCGGCATCCCGGTATTCGAGTTTCTGATTTGAAGCAAACGAAAGAGAACCGGTAGAACCATGCTTGGAAAATCGTTCGTCGCGGCTTCGGTGTTCATGATTGCAATGGCGGGCTCGGCTCTCGCGCAGACACCGACCCAGATTAAGCAATTCGACGCCTGGGGCGCTTACAGCTACAAGTCCGGCAACAGCAAGGTCTGTTACGTCCTTTCCGTTCCGACGCAGAAACTGCCGGCTTCCGTCGATCATGGTGACAATTTCTTCCTTATCAGTCAGAAACCCGGGCAGAATGTCACCTATGAACCGCAATTCATGGCCGGCTATGACCTCAACCCCCATGCCAAGGTCATCGTGACCGTCGGCAAGAGCAAGTTCACCATGTTCGTCAACGGCAAGTCCGGATGGATGGAAAACGCCGCCGAGGAACCGAAGCTCGTCGCCATCATGAAGTCCGGCCACGAACTCAAGGTCGACGCCCAGTCCAAACGCGGCACCAAGACCAGCTACACCTATTCGCTGAAAGGTGTTGCGGATGCGCTGAAGGCCATCCAGAAATGCAAGTGAACCTCGCAGCATGATGCATGAAAGGCCGGGCCTCGCGCCCGGCCTTTTCTTTTGCCTCATGCCGGGATGACGAAAGGCTTCTTCTGTGCTATGAGCGCGCGCAACAGGGCTTTCCGTATTCGAAAAAGCCCCCATATCCATGTCATCGATGCAGACCGCCGACGCGAAGCAAAGGCCCGCGTCCCTTCACAATTGGAAACCGATGTCCATTTCGTTCGACCTCACCATTGACGACACACGCGATCAGCTCGCCCGGCAGGCGCGCGCCATGACCGGGCTGAAGCCGTCGTTGATCGGCCTGTCGCGCGAGGAAATGGCCGAGGCGCTCGTCAAAACCGGCATACCGGAACGTCAGGTGAAGATGCGCATCAGCCAGCTTTGGCACTGGCTCTATGTGCGCGGCGTGTCCGACTTCGCCGACATGCGCAACATCTCCAAGGATCTGCGTGGCCTCCTGGCGCAGCATTTCACCATCGCTCGGCCGGAAGTGGTCGAGGAGCAGATTTCGCAGGACGGCACGCGCAAGTGGCTGTTCCGCTTTCCGCCGCGCGGCGCGGGCCGCCCGGTCGAGATCGAAAGCGTCTATATCCCCGAGGAAGGGCGCGGCACGCTGTGCATCTCCTCGCAGGTAGGGTGCACGCTCACCTGCTCCTTCTGCCACACCGGCACGCAAAAGCTGGTGCGCAACCTGACGGCCGAGGAAATCCTCGCGCAGCTTTTGACCGCCCGCGACCGGCTCGGCGACTTCCCCGACAAGGACACGCCCGACGGCGCGATGGTGCCTTCCGGCGAGCGCAAGATCACCAATATCGTCATGATGGGTATGGGCGAGCCGCTCTACAATTTCGAGGAAGTGAAGAAGGCGCTGCTGATCGCCTCGGACGGTGACGGGCTGTCGCTCTCGAAGCGGCGCATCACGTTGTCCACCTCCGGCGTCGTGCCGGAAATCTACCGCACCGGCGACGAGATCGGCGTCATGCTCGCCATTTCGCTGCACGCCGTGCGCGACGACCTGCGCGACATCCTGGTGCCGATCAACAAGAAATATCCGCTGGAACAGCTCATCAAGGCCTGCCGCGAATATCCGGGCCTGTCCAACGCCAAGCGCATCACCTTCGAATATGTGATGCTGAAGGATATCAACGACAGCCTCGAAGACGCCAAGCGTCTGGTGAAGCTGTTGCAGGGCATTCCGGCCAAGATCAACCTGATCCCGTTCAATCCGTGGCCCGGCACCAATTACCAGTGCTCGGACTGGGAGCAGATCGAGCGCTTCGCCGATTACATCAACGCCGCCGGCTACGCCTCGCCGATCCGCACGCCGCGCGGGCGGGACATCCTCGCTGCCTGCGGCCAGTTGAAGTCGGAATCCGAGCGCCTGCGCAAGAGCGAGCGTCTGGCGCTGGAAGCCATGATGATCGCCGGCCATGGTGAATGAGCGGGGATTGAGCCAATCGTGAACGACACGTTCGATTATATCAGCCGCTTCGTCGTCATCCTGTTCGGCTATTGCTGCGCTGTGCTGGCGGCCGGATGGTTTCTGGCGGCGATCCTTTACAGCCAGATCGACGTGCTGGCCTATGCGCTGGCCGATCCGTTTCTGGGCGATGTTCTCGAGGATATGCGTGCCGCGTGGGACATGACCGGCTTCTATGCCGCCGTTCTGGTCGCGGGGCCGGTGCTTGCCATCATGGCGGGCAGCCTCAGCTTCCTGCCGGCGGCAGCGCTTATCCTTCTTGCCGAAGTGCGCGGCTATGGTTCATCCCTGTTCTATTGCGTGGCGGGCGCGCTGATCGGGCTTGCCGCCGCCGGAACGACCATCCCGTTTCAGGAAACCAACGGCGGCCCGGAAATGCCGCTCCTGATCGCGGCAATGGCAGGAGCGGGCATTGTCGGCGGTTTCGTCTACTGGATGATCGCCGGGCGCAATGCCGGCCTTTTCCTCAACCGCCCGGCTTCCTGAAACGGAATGGCCGTTCCGGCGGGTCACGCCGACGACAGAAGGATGACGCCGGCGATTACCAGGCCGCAGCCGGCGAGCCGCCACGGCCCGACCTTTTCGCGCAGGATCAGCATTCCCATGAGCGCGCCGATCATCATCGACATTTCGCGCATGGGAGCGACGAGGCTGAGAGGCGCGCCGGCGGTGAGCGCGGTCAGAACCAGAATATAGGACAGCGACTGGAGCACTCCGACAACGATCGCAATCCGCCAATAGCCGCGCATGGCGTCGATGGCACGGCGCGGATTGGCGACCACGAGCGGCGCCAGCAGGAAGAACCGCAGCACGTTCGAGAACCAGTCCAGCACCACCGGCGCGATGCCCAGATCCTTGACGGCGTAGGCATCGACCACCGTATAGGACGCGATCAGACCGCCGGTCGCGGTACCCCAGCGCACCCCGGACTGCCCGCCCGGACGCCGGAAGGCGGAAAGATCGCCTTGCGTGGCGATGAGGCCGATCCCGGCCACCACCACGACCAGCCCGATCAGGCCGCGCGCGGACGGCAATTCGCCGAGGATCAGGAAAGCGCCGAAGGTGGAGAGCATCGGCCCCGTTCCGCGCGCGACGGGATAGACCACCGAAAGGTCGGCGACCTGATATCCGCGCTGCAGGAAGAGGCTGTAGGCAAGATGGATCAGCCCGCTGAGCAGGATGAAGCCGATACCTCTCCATGTCCATGCGATGCCGTCGCCTTGCACCAACAGGTAGAACACCCACGGCGCATAGGCGATACAGCCGACGAAAGTGTAGGCGAAGACGAAGACCGGACCGACCGACGCGGCCCGCTTGGCAAGAAGATTCCAGCCTGCGTGGATGAAGGCAGCAAGAACGACAAGCAACAGTGAGGCAAATGCCATCGAGACCTCCTGACGCGCCCATGGATGCATGGATGGGCGCTGGTTGATCTCGACGTCTCCGCCTCTGGGATTTTGTCCCTCGGGTGCAGCCGCGGAACTCCCGCGGTTTCTGCAACGCTCGGTCCAGCGGCGGAT
Source organism: Rhizobiales bacterium 63-22 (assembly GCA_001898995.1). Taxonomy (GTDB): domain Bacteria; phylum Pseudomonadota; class Alphaproteobacteria; order Rhizobiales; family Rhizobiaceae; genus Brucella. Next base: position 594,708 of record MKVZ01000004.1, read on the forward strand.
ATGCGAACATCTCCGCCCGGAACCCTAGTTGCCACTCAGTCGATACGGGGAATCCTAGTCGATCGCGGCATGCGCGGTCAAGCGCCGTCGGTTCGCCGGCTTACTTAGCCTGCGCGGTGATGATCTTCAGCGCGAAGGCCGAAAACACGCCCGCGAACAGCCAGTCGGTGATGCGCGTCACGGTCGGGTTCTTCTTCAACAGCCCGGCGAAACCATGCGCGGCCAGCACCATCGGCACGGTGAAGGGCAGCGACAGCGGAATGAAGGACAGGCCGAGAAAGAACAGTTTTCCCGCCACATGCGGATCGTGCGCGGAAACGAACTGCGGCAGGAAGGTCATGTTGAACAGGATGATCTTCGGGTTGAGCAGGTTGACGCCGAAGCCGGTCATCCAGTTCTGGAACAGCGTGCGCTCCTTGCCGCCCTGCTTTTCCGGCGAGAAGGCCGAGCCCTTGCGGATCGCCTGCACGGCGAGCCAGACCAGATAGCCCGCGCCGACCACCTTGAGCGCCGTGAAGGCGGTGGGCGAGGCCAGAATCAGCGCCGACAGGCCGAGCGCCACCATGCTGGTATGGATCACGATGCCGGTGCAGGCCCCCGCCATGCAGGCGAAGCCCGCCGCCCTGCCCTGCGACAAGGCGCGGCCGACGAACAGTGTCATGTCCGGCCCCGGCGTGATGGAGAGAATGGCGGTGGCGATGGCGAACTGGACGCAAACCGTCCAGTCGGGAATGAAGGTCAGGTTTGTCAGGAAAGACATGGGGAGGGCTCCGGAAATCGGGGGCAAGCTAACCCGATTTCGCGGGCGCCGCCATCGCTTTTTCCGGCCTCTTTTCCTGCCCCGGCCGCAAGTCGCGGATCATGCGGCTTGCACACGCAAAACCAACTGGTAAAAGACTTGCGGCATTCGTTTTCGGGCGCTTCGTCCCGGCCCCATCATCCTGTCAGTGGAACGTGAATCATGAGCAAGTGGAAAGACGTGAAGAAAGTCGTGCTCGCCTATTCGGGCGGCCTCGACACCTCGATCATCCTCAAGTGGCTCCAGACGGAGCTGGGCGCGGAGGTCGTTACCTTCACCGCCGATCTGGGTCAGGGCGAGGAACTGGAGCCGGCCCGCAAGAAGGCCGAGATGCTTGGCATCAAGGAGATCTTCATCGAGGACGTGCGCGAGGAATTCGTGCGCGATTTCGTCTTCCCGATGTTCCGCGCCAACGCCGTCTATGAGGGCGTCTACCTGCTCGGCACCTCCATCGCCCGTCCGCTGATCTCCAAACACCTGATCGAGATCGCGAAAAAGACAGGTGCGGACGCCATCGCGCACGGCGCGACCGGCAAGGGCAACGACCAGGTGCGCTTCGAGCTTTCGGCCTATGCGCTGAACCCCGACATCAAGATCATCGCGCCGTGGCGCGACTGGTCGTTCAAGAGCCGCACGCATCTCCTGGAATTCGCCGAGCAGCACCAGATCCCGGTCGCCAAGGACAAGAAGGGCGAAGCCCCCTTCTCCGTCGACGCCAACCTGCTGCACTCCTCCTCCGAGGGCAAGGTGCTGGAGAACCCGGCCGAGGCCGCGCCCGAATATGTGCATATGCGCACCATTTCGCCGGAAGCAGCCCCCGACAAGGCCACGATCATCAAGATCGGCTTCGAGAAGGGCGACGCGGTGTCGATCAACGGCGAGCGCCTGTCGCCGGCGACGCTTTTGGCCAAGCTCAACGATTACGGCCGCGACAACGGCATCGGCCGCCTCGATCTGGTGGAGAACCGCTTCGTGGGCATGAAATCGCGCGGCGTCTATGAAACGCCGGGCGGCACGATCCTGCTCGCCGCGCACCGCGCCATCGAATCGATCACGCTCGACCGCGGCGCGGCGCATCTCAAGGACGAGCTGATGCCGCGCTATGCGGAGCTGATCTATTACGGCTTCTGGTTCTCGCCGGAGCGCGAGATGCTGCAAGCCGCCATCGACCTCAGCCAGAAGAACGTCGAGGGCGAAGTCACGCTCAAGCTCTACAAGGGCAATGTGATGGTGATCGGCCGCGAGAGCGACAAATCGCTTTATTCCGACAAGCTGGTCACCTTCGAGGACGATCAGGGCGCTTACGACCAGAAGGACGCCGCCGGCTTCATCAAGCTCAACGCGCTGCGCCTGCGCACTTTGGCTGCCCGCGATCGTAAGTAATCGCTTACTTAATTATAGACGAAAAGCCCCCTGCCTCGCGGGGGGCTTTTTCGTTCAGGCGGCGTTTTTCAGGCCCGCCAGCATCTTCTCCTCGCCGGGACGCAGGGTCAGCACCCGCACGCCGTTCGACGTGACGGCCACCGTATGCTCGAACTGCGCCGAGAGTTTCCCGTCGCGCGTCGCCACCGTCCAGCCGTCCTTTTCCGTCTTCACCTTGGCCGAACCCTGATTGAGCATCGGCTCGATGGTGAAGACCATGCCTTCGCGCAGCCGCAGGCCCGCGCCGGGCTTGCCGAAATGCAGCACCTGCGGCTCCTCGTGCATCTCGCGGCCGATCCCATGGCCGCAATAATCGCGCACCACGCTGTAATCGTGCCGTCTGGCGTGGCGTTCGATGGCGTAGCCGATATCGCCCAAAGTCGCGCCGGGGCGCACGACGGCGATGCCCTTCCACAGCGCCTCATAGGCGACGCGGACCAGCCGCGCGGCGAAGGGCGCGACCGCGCCGATCATATAGGTCTTGCTGGAATCGGCGATGAAACCGTCCTTCTCCAGCGTGATGTCGAAATTGACGATCTCGCCCTCGGCGATGACTTCGTCCGACGGCATGCCGTGGCAGACGACATCGTCCTTCGAGCAGTTCAGCACATAGGGATAATCATATTGCCCCTTGCTGGCGGGCCGGGCCTTCAGCTCGCGGACAATGAAATCCTCGACCAGATCGTTGACCTGCATCGTGGTCATGCCGGCGAGCGGCGTGCGGTCGAGAAGCGCGAAGACGGAAGCGAGCAGCGCGCCGGAAGCCGCCATCTTCTCCAGCTCGGCGGGGGTCTTGGTCATGACGCCTGAACCGGCAGGACGGGAAGCTCCACTTGCGCCGCGCGCAACTGCATCTGCACGATCTCGTTGAACGACAGCTCGGGATGCGCCTGCGCCAGCATGCCGACCTTCATCCAATATTCGGCCTGCGCATTGATCGAGCGGCACATCACGTCGCTCGCCTTGCGCAGCTCCTCATGCAGCTCGTCGCTGATCTTCACGATACCCATGACGCCACATTTATATGCTTTATATACGGATCATATATATCCATGGCCGCAGGCATGGCAAGCGATTCCGCCGCTTGACTCTCGCCGCAAGCGATTCAATATTGGAACAAACAGAGAACAATCGAGGATTTCCGACGTGAGCGGCATCGACATCGCGGCGCTGCGGCGCATGGTTTCGGCCATCGAGGGCCACGATCCGCAGGGCGGGTTCGAGGGCGAAGGCGCGCGGCGTTTTTCGCTGGGCTTTGCGCCGGCGGACGACGCCTTTCCGCAGGGACTGGCGGGCGACGCGCTGCACGAGGTCTTCGCCGAAAATCCCGGCGCGCATATGGCGGCGACGGGCTTCGCGCTGGCGCTTGTCCAGCGCGCGGGGGAAAAGCGCCGCGCCATCGTCTGGATCGAGGAGGAGCATGCGGAGAAGGAATATGGCGGGCTTTATCCGCCGGGTTTTTCCGCCTTCGGGATCGATCCGGCGCGGCTTCTGATCGTGCGCTGCCCTTCGGCGCAGGACGTGCTGAAGGCGGCGGGCGATGCGCTGGAGATGGGCCGGCCCGTCGGCGGCGTGGTGGCCGCCGTGACCGGCAAGCCGCGCTGCCTCGACCTCACCGCCTCGCGCCGCCTGCTTCTGGCCGCCGAGACGGCGAAGCTGCCGATCGTGCTGTTGAGGAGCCATCGCACCGCCGTGCAGAGCGCCGCCGTCAGCCGCTGGCGCGTCGCGCCCGCGCCGTCGCGCTCCGCCGGGGCCGACGCGCCCGGCAAGCCCGCCTTCGCCGCCGTGCTGGAGCGCAACCGTCATGGCCGCTGCGGCCAATGGATCATGGAATGGAACAATGAAGCCCTTGAGTTCGAGGCAAGAGAAGCAGACCGCACGCCGGTTTCTGGCGCTGTGGTTTCCCTTTCTGCCGACCGACCGGCTCAGCCGCGCCGTTCCGCCTGACGGGCGGCCGCCGCTGGTGGTGACCGAGCGCATCGCCAACGCCCTGCGGCTGACGGCGGTGGATGCGTGGGCGGCGAAGCTCGGTCTTTATCCCGGCATGGCGCTCACCGACGCCCGCGCGCGGGTGGAGACGCTTGCCGTGGTGGAAGCCGCGCCGCAGCATGACGACGCGCTGCTCAATCGCCTTGCGCATTGGTGTGAGCGCTACACGCCGCTCGTCGCCCTCGACCCGCCGCACGGGCTGATGCTGGACGTGACCGGCTGCGCGCATCTGTTCGGCGGGCTGGAGGCCCTGCGCGGCGACGCCCTCAGCCGCATCGCGCGCGCCGGGCTCGCGGCGCGCGCGGCCATCGCCGACAACAGCTTCGCCGCCCGGCTTCTGGCGCGCAACACGCGCGGCGGCGTTCTCGACCGCGCCGAGGCCGACGCCCTGCTGCCACGCCTGCCGCTCGCAGCCCTCGAACTCGAAGAGGCGACCGAAACCGGCCTCAAGCGCGCCGGGCTGAAACGCATCGGCGACGTGATCGCGCTGCCCCGCGCCGCACTCACCGCCCGTTTCGGCCCCGATCTGGTGACGAAGCTCGACCGCCTCGCACGGCAGGAGCGCGTGCCCATTTCGCCGCTGCGCATCGCGCCGCTCGTCACCGCCGAACAGCGCCTGTCCGAGCCGGTGACGGCGATGGATCTGGTGGAGCGCATCCTGCACGACCTGGCGCAAGACCTGTTCGCAAAGCTCGAACGGGACGGCGAAGGCGCGCTTCTGATCGAAGCCGCCTTCTTCCGGGTCGACGGCGCGGTGCGGTCGATCTGCATCGAGACGGGCCAGCCGCTGCGCGACACGCGGATTTTCATCCGGCTGGCGCGCGAGCGGTTCGATGCGCTGACCGATCCGCTCGACGCCGGTTTCGGCTTCGACATGATCCGTCTGGCGGCGCTGCGCAGCGCCCGCGCCACGCAGCGGCAGACCGGCCTCGACCAGCACGAGGAGGATACGGGCCGGCTGGGCCAGCTTGTCGACCGGCTTTCGGCGCGGCTGGGGCCGGAGCGCGTGCTGACCGCCTTCGCGCGCGACACGCATATGCCGGAGCGCGCCTATGGATTGCGCCCCGCCCTGCATGCAGGCCGGCAAACCGCCGATTACGCCAGCGGCCCGGCGCTTCCCGGCGATCCGCCGGCGCGCCCCATAAAACTGTTCCGCCCGCCGCAGCCGATCGAGGCGACGGCGGAAGTGCCGGACAGCCCGCCGGCCTTTTTCCTGTGGCGGCGCGTGCGCCACAGGGTGCGGCGCGCCGAAGGACCGGAGCGGATCGAGCCGGAATGGTGGCGCGCTATCGGCCAGGGCGTCCCGCCGCTGCGCGATTACTATCGCGTCGAGGACGAGAACGGCGGCCGCTTCTGGATTTTCCGCGAAGGGCTTTATCTCGGCGGCAACGCGCCGCGCTGGTTTCTGCACGGGCTGTTCGCATGAGCGCTTTTTACGAAATAGCCGCGGCGAGCAATTTTTCGTTCCTGCAGGGCGCATCGCATCCGCAGGAACTGGTGGAGCGCGCCCACGAACTCGGCCTTGCAGGCATCGGCGTCGCCGACCGCAACACGCTGGCCGGGGTGGTGCGCGCGCATGCGGTCTGGAAGGATATTCGCAAGACCAGCGCCTTCCGGCTGTTCATCGGCTGCCGGCTGTCCTTCATCGACGGCGCGCCGGACATGGTGGTCTATCCCCGCGACCGGCCCGCCTATGGGCAACTGTGCGGGCTGCTCACGACCGGCAAGTATCGCGCCGAAATCAAGGGCGAATGCCATCTGCGCTGGGAGGATTTCCAGTTCAAGGCGCGGCAGTTCCAGATCGCCGTATTCGCGCCGGACGACGACGATCCCGCCTTTCCCGCGCATCTCGCGGACATCGCCCGCGCCGCGCCCGGTTCGGTGTGGCTGGCGCTCGCCATGCCGCATCAGGGCCACGACGCGCGCCGCGCCGAACGGATCGCCCGCTTTGCGAAGGACGCGAGCGTGCCGCTCATCGCCACCAATGACGTGCTCTACCACCACCCCGACCGCCGCCCCTTGCAGGACGTGCTGACCGCGACGCGCCATCACACCACCGTCTTCGCCGCCGGAAAACTTCTGGAGAAGAACGCCGAACGTCACCTGAAGCCGCCTTATGAAATGGCGCGGCTGTTCCGCCATTACCCACAGGCCATCACAGCGACTGCCGACTTCGTCGCGCCCATCACCTTCCGTCTCGACGATCTGAAATACGCCTATCCCGATGAACCCATCCCGCCCGGCAAGACCGCGAAGCAGCATCTGCACGATCTCGTCTGGCAGGGCGCGACCGATTATTACGGCGTGGGCAACATACCGGAAAAGGTGCAGGGGCTGATCAACAAGGAACTGGCGCTGATCGCCCAGCTCGAATACGAGCCCTATTTCCTGACCGTATACGACATCGTGCAATATGCGCGTTCCAAGGACATTCTATGTCAGGGGCGCGGATCGGCGGCCAATTCGGTCGTCTGTTTCTGCCTTGGCGTGACGGGCGTGGACCCGACGCAGGTGGACCTCCTGTTCGAGCGGTTCCTCTCCGCCGAACGCAAGGAGCCGCCCGATATCGACGTCGATTTCGAACACGAGCGGCGCGAGGAAGTGATGCAATATGTCTATGAGCGCTATTCCAGGGACCGCGCGGCCATCGTCGCCACCGTCATCAGCTACCGTTCGCGCAGCGCCGTGCGCGATGTCGGCAAGGCGCTGGGGCTGACCGAGGATGTGACGGCGGCGCTCGCCAATACGGTCTGGGGCCTGTCGGACGGCGGCGTGGACAGGGAGCATATCCGTCAGGCCGGGCTCGACCCCGACAATCCGCTGATCCGCCGCGCGGTGGAGCTGGCGCATGAGCTGATCGGCTTTCCGCGCCACCTGTCGCAGCATGTCGGCGGCTTCGTGCTGACCCGCGACCGGCTGGACGAAACCGTGCCCATCGGCCCGGCGGCGATGAAGGACCGCTATTTCATCGAATGGGACAAGGACGATATCGACGAAGTGGGGCTGATGAAGGTGGATGTGCTGTCGCTCGGTATGCTCACCTGCATCCGAAAGGCGTTCGATCTGATTCATGAATTCAAGCCCACGCTTTACGGCGGCGAGAAGTTGACGCTGGCTTCGCTCAAACCCGACGACGAGGCCGTCTACGACATGCTGTGCAAGGGCGATTCGCTCGGCGTGTTTCAGGTGGAGAGCCGCGCGCAGATGAACATGCTGCCGCGCCTCAGGCCGCGCGAATTCTACGATCTGGTGATCGAAGTCGCCATCGTGCGCCCCGGCCCCATTCAGGGCGACATGGTGCATCCCTATCTCAAGCGGCGCAGCGGACAGGAACCGATCTCCCTCCCCTCGCCCGCGCCGGAGCATGGGCCGCCCGACGAGTTGCAGCAGATTCTCGACAAGACCAAGGGCGTGCCGCTGTTTCAGGAGCAGGCGATGCGCATCGCCATCGAGGCGGCGAAGTTCACGCCCGACGAGGCCAACCAGTTGCGCCGCGCCATGGCGACCTTCCGCAAGATGGGCACCATCCACACGATGGGCGAAAAGATGATCGAGGGCATGGTGAACCGCGGCTATGAACGTAGTTTCGCCCAGAACTGCTTCAACCAGATCAAGGGATTCGGCGAATACGGCTTTCCCGAAAGCCATGCGGCGAGCTTCGCGCATCTGGTCTATATTTCCGCGTGGATCAAGTGTCATCACCCGGAAGTCTTCGCGGCGGCGCTGCTCAATTCCCAGCCAATGGGGTTTTATGCGCCGGCGCAGATCGTGCGTGACGCGCGCGACCATGGGGTGGAGGTGCGGCCCGCCGACGTCAATTTCAGCCATTGGGACAACACGCTGGAGCCAACCGGCGGCAGACCGGCGCTGCGGCTCGGCTTTCGCCAGATCGACGGGTTTTCCGAGAAGGATGCGGAACTGCTCGTCGCGGAACGGGGCGAGCCTTATTGCACCATCGACGACATGCACCGCCGCCTGCGGCTCGACCGGCGCGCCTTCACGCTTCTGGCCGACGCCGACGCCTTCGGCTCGCTTGGCGTGGATCGGCGCGGCGCGCTGTGGGCCGTGCGCCGTCTGCCCAATGACGAGACCCTGCCGCTATTCCGAGCGGCAGCGGCGAGCGAACTGGCGGAGGAAGCGCGCGCCGTCTTGCCCGTCATGCCGGAGCCGGAGCATGTCATCGCCGATTACGAGACGACGCGGCTGTCGCTCAAGGGCCATCCGCTGCAATATCTGCGCGAGGGGCTCGGCGCGGAGGGCGTCTCCACCTGCCGCGCCGTGCAGGAAGGTGCGGACGGGCGGCGGATGAAGGTGGCGGGCGTCGTCACCGTGCGGCAGCGCCCCGGCAGCGCCAAGGGCGTGGTGTTCCTCACCATCGAGGACGAGACGGGCATTGCCAATATCGTCGTCTGGCCGAAGATCATGAAGGTGTTCCGCCGCGAGGTGATGGGCGCGCGGCTGATCCATATCGAAGGCCGCATCCAGCGCAGCCCCGAAGGGGTGACGCATCTGGTGGCGGCCCGATTGCAGGACCGCTCCGGCGCGCTGATGGAACTGGGCGGACGCGAGGCGGCGCGCCTCGTCGCCCCGTCACAGATGGCGCGCCATCCACGCAATGTGCGGATCATGCCGAAATCGCGGGATTTTCATTGAATGCTAGTTCCAAACGCCGACGAAGAACACGGCGCAATAATGCAACGCCGCGCCCACAACGACAAAGCCGTGCCAGATGGCGTTCTGGAAGCGCAGGCGCTCCCAGACGTGGAAGATCATGCCAAGCGAATAGACCACGCCGCCTGCCCCGATCAGCCAGAGCACCATGGGCGGCAACGACTGCACCATCGTGTCATAGACCACGACGCCGCTCCAGCCGAGCGCCAGATAAAGCACGATCGACAGCCGGTCGAAACGGCCCGGCAGGAAAAGCTTGAGCAATATGCCGACCGCCGCCACGCCCCAGACGAAGGTGAGCAGCGGCAAGGCGCGATCGCCCATATGCATGGCGAAGGGTGTGTAGGTGCCGGCGATCAGGAGATAGATGGCCGAATGGTCGAAACGGCGCAGGAACCATTTGGTCGGCGAGACCGGCCAGATATTATAGACTGCCGAAAGACCGAGCGCCGTCACGAGGCTTGCCAGATAGACGCCGGAAGAGATCGAAGTCGCAGCGGGCATGTTCGGCAGGAAATCGCGCAGCATCGCCACCGCGCCGGCCAGCGCCAGCGCCACTCCGAGCACATGGATTGCGCCATCGGCCCAGAGTTCAGCCCGGTCATATCGCCAGCTGCCGCCCAGATTTGGTATCGCCATTGTGGTTTCGTCCTTCATTCAGGACAGCAAACTGCCACGGCAATGCAGCGTCAAGATGACAATTCGCCCGTAACGAAATTACTGCGCCGAAGGCACGTAGGACGCCTCTATCGGCGATACACCCGGCAACGGAGCGGCGGAGCCGGTGGGCAGCGAAACCGTTTCGAGCACGGCGGAGGCCGAATGGGTCGGACCGACGCGGAAACTGCCGTCCAGACCGGTTTCCTCCAGCAGACCCTTCCGCTTGGCGTCGTAATAATAGCCGCGCGCATAATAGCGCACCGCCTGCGTCTCATTGCCGCCCGCCACCCGGTAAGCGCCGGAAAGATAACGCACGGCATATTTCAGGTTGGTCTCGGCGTTGAGCAGGCCCCTGGCCGAACCCGTATAGCCCATGCCGCGCGCCGTGGCGTGAGTGATCTGCATCAGGCCGAGATAAGGCCCGTTGCGCGCGGCGGGATTGAAACGGCTTTCGCGGTGGACGACACGGCGCACGAGGCGCTCCGGCACGTCGTAGGCAACCGAATATTTGGTGATCAGCGCATCGAGATCCTTCGGCGCATGAGCCGGCGTCTCGAAAGTCATGCCGGCAGCGAGCGAACCTGGCGAGGTCTCGGCCTTTGCCCCGGCGAAGGCCATGACCGACTCCGGCATGCCGCGCGGTGTGGGGATAGGCACCACGGCCGGCAGGACCGGCTCGGACAGCGCGGCGGCGCTTTGGGTTCCCGTCTGCACGCCCGGCAGGGCCGGCTGCGCGCCGGGCATGACGGCGGCAACGGCGGCGCCCGCCGACGTACCGGCATTGCCGGCGGCAAAAGCGGTGGCGGGAACGGCCTGGGCGCCTTGGGCCCCCTTTACGGCTACGACGCGCCCGGCTGTGCCCTGGGGTGCTGCGGCCTGTGCTGCCGCGTTCGCCGCCTGGGGATTGGCCTGCGCGACCTGCTGCGTCGCATTGGGGGAGGATGGCGTGATCAGCGCAGTCTTTTTACCGTCGGTGGTGGTGTTGCAGGCGCTGAGCGCCGCGGCGCAGCCAAGAAGCAGCAACCCTTTCCCGGCAAGGGAAGCAGGTGAGGCGGAAAACAGCGGGAAACGCATGGCCGAACCCTTCATCAGGAATCGAAGTCGTTTTCAATGCGCTTTTCAAGCGCGACCAGATCATCCGGCAGGGGGAGGCCTTCCGCCTTCAGCGCGTTCAGCTTTTCGCGAACCGTTTCGCGGATTTCATGGGCGTCCTGCGGCTGGTTCACCATCTGCTCGAACAACAGCGCAATTTCCGCCTTGATGTCCTCGAATGCCATCCAGTTCCTCCGGGAGCGCGATGCGTGCGAAGCGACGCATCTCCAAGCGCTTCAAAGATATTTTCGCGCATCGACGCTCCTTCGGGAGCCATGGCCGTTTCCGGGGCGATGCAGCGCATAAAGGGGAACCATATCCCCGATTCACGCGAAATTCGTTTGACCAATGACAGCCGTTTATCACGCAACGAGCGTGCAACGGAAGTACCAAACACTAACGAAGTGTAAAAATGAATATTTCAGGCGGTAACAAAACGGTTAGACAACCCGCAGAAGATGCGTGGGAAAACCGCCTATACCATTGATATAAAACGAAAAAATTCCAAGATCGCCGAGTGTGTCGCCGCTGCCCGGAACAAAGAGCCATATGCTCATCCAGATCAGCGCAGCGATGAGCACCAGCGCGAGAATGGTCAGCAGCAGCAAGCGGCGCCCAAGCGAGGCCTTGCGTCCTCCTCCTTCAGGTGGGGTTCCGATCATGATCAGCCGCTTCGCCATTCCGCCTTCATTGCATTTTTCGGCCGGAAAAACCGCCGCCCGCACCTGCTACAAGGATTCTAGTCGTCATTCGTCGCATCCAGTTGATCGGGCGGCGTGCCATGTTCAGGCGCGGCGGCCAGATAGCCTTCCCGCGCCAGTTCGCGGCGCAGGAGATGCACGACCGCCTCGCTGCGGCCGAAACCCGGATACCGTGCGGCGATGAACCGCTCCAGCGCATCGAGCACATCCTTGGGCATATCGACGGGAACGGGGACGCTCATTTTTTCTCCTCCGGCTTTTCTGTCAGACCACGGTGGCGGAAACCGTTCCCACGCCTTCCACCCGGCCTTCCAGCCGGTCGCCGCGCCGCACCGGGCCGACGCCCGCCGGCGTGCCGGTGAAGATCAGATCGCCGGGCTGAAGCGCGAACAGCGTGGAAAGATAGGCGATGGCTTCCGGCACTTTCCAGATCATCTGGTTGAGATCGCCGGACTGGCGCGTCTCACCATTGACGGCAAAGGTGATCGCGCCCGCAGCCGGATGGCCGATCGCGCTTGCCGGCACGATGGCCGAGCAGGGCGCGGAATGATCGAAGGCCTTGGCCGCCTCCCACGGACGCCCGGCCTTCTTGGCCACGGCCTGCAAATCGCGGCGCGTCATGTCGATGCCGACCGCATAGCCATAGACGTGGTCGAGCGCCTTTTCCACCGGAATGTCGCTACCGCCGCTCTTCAGCGCCACGACAAGCTCGATCTCGTGATGCACGTCCTGCGTCTGCGACGGATAGGGAAAATCCCCGCCGCCGATCACAAGGCAATCGGGATTCTTCTGGAAGAAGAAGGGCGGGTTGCGGTTCGGATCGCCGCCCATTTCGACGACATGATCGGCATAGTTCTGGCCGACGCAATAGACACGGTGGACGGGAAAACGCGCATCCGTACCCTGCACGGGCAGAAAGGCTTGCGGACAGGGCGGGAAAACATAAGCGGTCATGTAAATTTCCGGCTGGAATTGCACCAAACTCCGCAGATATTGCCGTCGCAGGACGGCGCCCGCAACCCTTCTTCGTGCAATTCACCGTTACCGTATATCATACGCCGGACGAAACCCCGGAATCAGTCATCCCCGAAAGCGATGATGAAATCCGCCGGACGCGAAGCCGTGACCACGAGCTCGGCATTGGGTATGTCGTTGGAAAGCGCCCGCTTGCGCGCCGCGGTCGCGTCATGGCCGTGATCGAGCCAGCGCTGCACCAGACGCCGCTCCAGTTCGGGAAACGGCACCTCAAGCCAGACCGTCATGTCGAAGAAAGGCTGAAGCCGCGGCCAAGGCTCCTGATCGAGCAGCAGGTAATTGCCCTCCACCAGAAGGATGCGATGATCGGCACGCACGATGGAAGCGCCGGCGCGGGCGAGGTCCAGCTTGCGGTCGAAGACGGGGATGACCACATCTTCCGCCGCCCCTTTCAGCCGCTCCAGCAGCACGGCGAAACCGGCGCAGTCGAAAGTGGGCGGCGACCCCTTGCGGCTCCGCAGGCCCCGTTCGTCCAGAATGGCGTTATCGAGATGGAAACCGTCCATCGGCACGACGACCGCAGGGCCGTCGCCGGAGCCGTTGCCACTATCGTTGATCGCCGTGCGCAGATGTTCCGACACGGTGGACTTGCCCGCGCCGGGCGGCCCGGCGATGGCCACCACCAGACGGCCATCGGCCTTTTGCAGCCGCGCGCGGATTTGCGCGGCAAGGGCATCGCGGTCGACAGGCGTCATGTCCGGTCTCCGGTTGATTTTCACTGCGCAGAGATGTCCCGATTCGCGCGCGATGCTCAAGCTGTTTCGTCAGGCCACCGCTTCTTCCTTCGGCTGCATCGCCCCCGTCATCAGCGCCACCGCGTCGGACATGGAATATTCCTTCGGGTTGATGATGGTCAGGCGGCGTCCGAGCCGGTGGATATGGATGCGGTCGGCCACCTCGAACACATGCGGCATGTTGTGCGAGATGAGCACGATGGGCATGCCGCGCCGCTTCACGTCGAGGATCAGCTCCAGCACGCGGCGCGATTCCTTGACGCCCAGCGCCGCCGTCGGCTCGTCCATGAAGATGACCTTGGAACCGAAGGCGGCGGCGCGCGCCACCGCAACGCCCTGTCGCTGGCCGCCCGAAAGCGTTTCCACCGCCTGACTGATGTTCTGGATGGTCATCAGGCCCAGTTCGCTGAGCTTCTCGCGCGCCCGCTTCTCCATGGCCGAGCGGTCGAGCACGCGCAGCCATTTGCCCAGAGGGCCGGGCTTGCGGATCTCGCGGCCGAGGAACATGTTGTCGGCGATGGAAAGCGCCGGCGACAAGGCCAGGTTCTGGTAGACGCATTCGATGCCCGCCTCGCGGGCGTCGATGGGCGACTTGAACGAGATCGGCTTGCCGTCGAGCCTGATCTCGCCCTCGTCGGGACGGACCGCGCCCGAAAGCACCTTGATGAGCGAGGACTTGCCCGCGCCGTTGTCGCCGATGACCGCGAGAATCTCGCCCGGATAGAGGTCGAAATCGCAATTGTTGAGTGCGGTCACACGGCCGTAGCGCTTGATCAGGCCGCGCGCGGAGAGGATTGGTTCCTGTGCCATTAGCCTGCAACCCTTCTGATCCATTGGTCGATGGCGACCGCGCCGATGATGAGGACGCCGATGAGGAGATAGGTCCATTGCGGATCGGTGCCGACCATACGCAGGCCGAGCTGGAACACGCCGACGATCAGCGCGCCGAAGATCATGCCGAGGATGGAACCGCGCCCGCCGAACAGCGAAATGCCGCCGATCACCACCGCGGTGATGGATTCGATATTGGCGAACTGACCCGAAGTGGGCGAAACCGAGCCGAGGCGGCCGATCAGTACCCAGCCGCCCAGCGCGCAGATGATGCCGGAGAGCGTATAGATCTGGACCAGCACGCGGGTGCTGCCGACGCCCGACAATTCCGCCGCGTCCGGATCGTCGCCGACTGCATAGACGTGCCGGCCCCAGGCCGTGTGATTGAGCACGAACCACAAGCCGACCACCAGAAGCACCATGGCGATGACGCCGAGCGTGAACACCGCGCCGCCGGCGCGGAATGTCACGCCGAAGAGTTGCAGCAGCGGAGCCTTGGCCTCGATGTCCTGACTGCGGATGGTTTCGTTGCCGGAATAGAGAAAGTTGGCCGCCAGCACGATCTGCCATGTGCCGAGCGTGACGATGAAAGGCGGCAGCTTCATCCGCGCCACCAGAAAGCCGTTGACATAGCCGCAGATGGCGCCGCAGGCGAAGCCGCACAGAATGGCGATCGGTACGGGCAGACCGTAATGGAAGGTGAACCGCCCCATGACCACCGAGGAAAGCACCATGATGGCGCCGACCGAAAGGTCGATGCCCGAGGTGAGGATCACCAGCGTTTGCGCCGCGCCGATGATGCCGGTGATGGCCACCTGTTGCAGGATCAGCGTCAGGGTGAAAAGCGAAAAGAAGCGACCCCCGAGGATCACGCCGAAGATCAGGATCGACAGAACGAGCACGATCAGCGGCACCATGGCCGGATTGCCGTGCAGGAAATGCTGCATCCTTTCCAACGCTGATCTCTCGTGTGTTTCGAAATTGGCGACGGAACTGTCGCTGCCCGAGAGAACCTTCTCGAATTCCTGCGGTTGTCCTGCCTTTGCCGAAGTGTCGGTCATATGGACTCCTCCCGTGGGGGCTTGCTCGTTGGAACAGGTCGCCGGGAAAAGGGAGTGGTCCTAGAACCACTCCCCGCCGAACGAACTGGTCGGGATCGGCGCGGGGGCGTCAGCCCCAGCACAGTTCCTTGCCCTTTTTCGAGTCGATGGACGGCAGGCCCGGAACCGGCTTGTCGGTGACCAGTGTCGCACCCGTATCCACGAAGGTCTTGCCCTCGGCCGGCTTCGGCTTCTCGCCCGTGTCGGCGAATTTCTTGATCGCCTCGATGCCCATGGCGGCCATCTTGAGCGGATATTGCTGCGAGGTCGCGCCGATGACGCCTTCCGACAGGTTCTGGATACCGGGGCAGCCGCCGTCGATGGACACGACCAGCACGTCCTTCTCGCGGCCCACGGCCTTGAGCGCCTCATAGGCGCCGGCCGCCGCCGGCTCGTTGATCGTATAGACCACGTTGATGTTCGGGTCCTTCTGGAGGCAGTTCTCCATGGCCGTGCGGCCGCCTTCCTCGTCACCGTTGGTGGTGTCGTGGCAGACATTGCGCTTGTCGCCGTAATCCTGGATCTTCGTCGGGTTCTTGATATCGGCGATACCGAAACCGCTCATGAAGCCCTGATCGCGCAGCACGTCCACACTGGGCTGGCTGGGGCTGAGGTCCATATAGGCGATCTGGGCGTCCTTGGCCTTGTCGCCCAGCGTCTCCTTGGCCCACTGGCCGATGAGCTGGCCGGCCTTGAAATTGTCGGTGGCGAAAGTGGCGTCGGCGGCGTTGATCGGCTCCAGCGGCGTGTCGAGCGCGATCACCATGATACCGGCCTTGCGCGCCTTCTGGACCGATTCGACGATGGCCTTGGAGTCGGACGGCACCAGCAGGATGCCCTTCACGCCGTCGGCGATGCAGGATTCGATCGCCGCGACCTGACTGTCATTGTCGCCGTCGACGCGGCCCGCATAAGCTTTCAGATTGACGCCGAGTTCCTTGGCCTTGGCTTCCGCCCCCTGCTTCATCTTGACGAAGTAGGGATTGGTATCGGTCTTGGTGATGAGGCAGGCGCCGACACCCGCGGCATGGGCCGGCAAGGCGGCCGCACCCAGCGCAAAGGCAGCAAAGGCCGCCGACAGAACAGTCTTCTTCATGAAATCCTCCCAGAGCGAGCCGGCTTTTCCTGCCCGGCATATCAAAAAGAAAACACGGCTCCGCATCCAAGTCAATTAATAATTCCACTTGATTTATTAATATGGCGTGCCATTCTGGACACAGGATGAAAACGGGCCGGAACACCGCTTGCGCGAAATTGAAAAGCACAGCGCAATTCCGTAACGATTTCAAATACGATGGGCTTGGCGAGAATCGCCCCGATCGTCCCCCGTCGCCCTGATGGGGTCGCCTCGATCAGACAACCGGGAACGGGCCGGTCGCTGCATGTTCCATGCGCCTCTCGTGCCTGATCCCATATTTGAAATGTTGGGAGGAGAAATGGCCGGACAGAACACGGGGCGCAACGCTTCGTGGCCGGGCGGCGACACGCCCGGCCCGAACGCCGCCGCGCGGCCTTCCACCGACAATCTTCCCGCCGATGCGGGCACGAACATCCATCGCGGCTCCAACCAGACCGGGGTGCGTGCCTATAACGAGAGGCTGGTGCTGGCGCTGGTGCGCCGGCACGGCGCATTGGCGCGCGCCGAGATCGCGCGGCTCACCGGCCTTTCGGCGCAGACCGTTTCCGTCATCATCCGCGAACTGGAGCGCGAAGGGCTGATCGCGCCGGGAGCGCGCGTGCGCGGCCGCGTCGGCCAGCCTTCCATGCCGATGCGGCTTTCCGCCGACGGCGTCTTTTCCTTCGGCCTCAAGATCGGCCGGCGCAGCGCGGAAATCATCCTGATGGATTTTCTGGGCGAGATTCGCGCGTGGCGGCAGTTCACCTATCGCTGGCCCTCGCCCGACACGATCCGCCGCTTCACCTTCGAAAGCATTGCCGCCTTCACCGACGTGCTGGACGCCGACAAGCGTCAGAGGATCGCCGGTCTCGGCATCGCGCTTCCCTTCGAGCTGTGGAACTGGATCGATGCGGTCGGCGCCTCGCCCGCCGATATGAGCGCATGGCGCGACACCGATCTGGTCGCCGATTTCGGTGCCGCCTTCCCCTTCCCCGTCTTTGTACAGAACGACTGTACGGCGGCGTGCGGCGCGGAACTGACCTTCGGGCGCGGGCCGGAATTTTCCGACTTCGTCTATTTCTTCGTCGGCTCCTTCGTCGGCGGCGGCGTGGTGCTCAACAACACGCTCTATCCGGGCCGCACCGGCAATGCCGGCGCGCTCGGGTCCATGCCGATGTGGATGCGCGGCATCTCGGGGAATGGCGGCGAGACGCGGCAGCTCATCGACACCGCCTCGCTCTTCGTGCTGGAACGCGCCCTGCGGGAACGCGGTATTTCCTCCGACGATCTGTGGCTGTCGCCGAAACGCTGGCCCGATTTCGGTCCTGCCCTGGACGACTGGATCGCGGGCGCGGCGCGGGGGCTTGCCCATGCGGCGGCGGCGGCGGCCAGTGTCATCGACTTTCCGGCGGCGATCATCGACGGCTGGCTGCCGGAAGTGGTGCGCCGCCGCATCGTGGACGCGACTCGTGCCGAGCTTTCCCGCCTCGACCTTCAGGGCATCAGCCCGTTCGAGATCGTGGAGGGCAAGGTGGGCATCCACGGCAAAGCCATGGGTGCGGCGAGCCTGCCGCTCTCAGACCGCTTCCTCTTCGACCAGAGCGTCCTGTTCAAGGAAGCCGGATAAAACGAAGGAATTCGCCGCGCGCGTGCAGTTTGCTGTTTGCAATCAGCCGGTTTGCTCTATCTTGTCCCAACGAGGAAATGCGCATCGGCAAAACCATAATACCAACCAATCGAGCGGGAAAAACATGAGCGTCAGGACCATTGCCACCAAACCCTATCAGGATCAGAAGCCAGGCACGTCCGGGCTGCGTAAAAAGGTGCCGGTGTTCCAGCAGCCGAATTACGCGGAGAATTTCATCCAGTCCGTCTTCGATGTGCTGGAAGGTTTTACGGGCAAGACGCTCGTGGTCGGCGGCGACGGCCGCTACTATAACCGCGAAGTGATCCAGAAACTGATCAAGATGGCCGCCGCCAACGGCTTCGGCCGCGTCATGGTGGGCAAGGGCGGCATCCTGTCGACGCCAGCGGCCTCCAACATGATCCGCAAATACAAGGCTTTCGGCGGCGTTATCCTTTCGGCCAGCCACAATCCGGGCGGCCCGAACGAGGATTTCGGAATCAAGTACAACATCGGCAATGGCGGCCCGGCGCCGGAAAAGATCACCGACGCGATCTTCGCCCGCACCAAGGCGATCGATCATTACAAGATCGTCGACACGCCCGATATCGACATCGACACGATCGGGGCGGTCAAGGTGGGCGACGCGGAAGTGGT
This sequence comes from Rhizobiales bacterium 63-22, assembly GCA_001898995.1. Lineage (GTDB taxonomy): Bacteria > Pseudomonadota > Alphaproteobacteria > Rhizobiales > Rhizobiaceae > Brucella. Next base: position 613,140 of record MKVZ01000004.1, read on the forward strand.
GGTGTTCGATCCGGTGACGGATTATGCCGCGCTGATGGAGAGCCTGTTCGATTTCGACGCCATCCGCGCTATGATCAAGGGCGGCTTCAGCCTGCGCTTCGACGCCATGCACGCCGTGACCGGACCCTACGCCAAGGAAATATTCGAGAAGCGGCTGGGTGCGCCGGAGGGCAGCGTGGTCAATTTCGTGCCGCTGCCGGATTTCGGCGGCCACCATCCCGACCCGAACCTCGTCTATGCCAAGGATCTCTATGACCTGATGATGTCGGACAAGGCGCCGGATTTCGGCGCGGCCTCCGACGGCGACGGCGACCGCAACCTCATCATCGGACGCGGCATTTTCGTCACGCCTTCCGATTCGCTGGCCATGCTCGCCGCCAACGCGCATCTCGCGCCGGGCTACAAGGGCGGCATCAAGGGCATCGCCCGCTCCATGCCGACGAGTGCGGCCGCCGACCGCGTGGCGGAAAAGCTCGGCGTCGGCATCTACGAAACGCCGACCGGCTGGAAATTCTTCGGCAACCTGCTCGACGCGGGCCGGGTGACGATCTGCGGCGAGGAAAGTTCCGGCACCGGCTCGGACCATGTGCGCGAAAAGGACGGCCTGTGGGCGGTACTGCTCTGGCTCAACATCCTCGCCGTGCGCAAGCAAAGCGTGAAGGCCATCGTGGAGGAGCACTGGGCGCGCTTCGGGCGCAACTATTACACACGCCACGACTATGAGGCGGTCGATTCCGATATCGCGAACAAGCTGGTGGCGGACCTGCGCGCCAGGCTCGCCAGCCTGCCTGGCACGACCGTCAACGGCCTGAAGGTGGAGAAGGCCGACGACTTCGCCTATCACGACCCGATCGATCATTCGGTGAGCGAGCATCAGGGCATCCGCCTCTATTTCGAGGGCGGCGGCCGTGTGGTGCTGCGTCTTTCCGGCACCGGCACGTCGGGCGCGACCATCCGCGTCTATATCGAGCGCTACGAGGCCGACCCGGCCAGGCACGACCTCGACACGCAGGAAACGCTGAAACCCCTGATCGACGCCGGCGAGGCCATCGCCGAGGTAAAAAAGCGCAGCGGGCGCACGGAGCCGGATGTGGTGACCTAGGTTCGGGAGCAATCGATCCGGGAGTGTCGACGTGGAACCAATGACGGCCCAAGACTGTTTAGCTATTGCTTTATTGTGATGCTGACATACCCGGCGGGCCGGGTAAGCGGCGATTTTCGAGGAGATGCATCATGCAGATTTCGTCCGGATTCCGTGCAGCCGCGGTTGCCGTCCTCACCCTTGCGGGCGCCAGCACAGCCAGTGCCGCATACGCCGACAGCGGAACCATCCGCTTCTCCGTCTACAAGGCGGCGTTTTTCGTGGGCGGCTCCGGGGGCGAGGGTACGCTGACCTTCCATGGTCGCCGCTATCCCATCTCGATCGGCGGCATTTCGGGCGGCCTCGCCTTCGGAGCTTCCAAGACCTATTTCCACGGAACAGTGCGGAATATCCGCCGACCCCAGGATGTGACAGGGGTATACGGCGCGGCGGGCGGCGGCGGCGCGGTGGGCAAAGGGGCCCAGGTGATCGTCATGACCAATCAGAAGGGCGCCCGGCTCGAACTCACAGGCAAACAGGTGGGCCTGCAAGTCAATGCCGATCTCAGCGGCCTGAGCATCAAGGTGAAGTAAGCCTCCTGTAGCGGTAACGATTCTACAGCATGAACAGAACGACGCGGGCGTATCACGTCCGCGTCGTGTCGTTGTGTGGCCGGGTGCCCTGTCATTATAGCAACATAGCGACACGACAGGCTCGCCGGTGTCGGTCCGAAACGCGTCTCGATCCGATTGAACCGGAGATGACCGAAAAGAACGGTTCAAGGCGCTTTATGCTGTGCGCCGCTGCCCGCTCCGCCTGTGGGACCGGCAATCACCACCACATAGTCATCCTGGTCACACGGCAATGAGCGGCTGGGCCTCGACGGTCAAGTTTTCGGGATAGGTGAGGTACTGACCATGGCTCACTTTCCCTTATAGCATCCGACGCCGTATCTTTCGAATCATGCCCGGCCATTACGGGGTTGAATTGCTACTCGAACACGATTGCCGGCGCGGGCCTGCCCGCGCCTTTGCCGCCCTTCATGTTTTCCCAGACCTTGCGGGCGATCTCGCGGTAGATTTTCGCGTGCGGTCCGTCCGGCTCGATCACCGTGACGGGCGTGCCGGCATCGGAATGCGCGCGGATGTCCATATGCAGCGGCACCTCGCCGAGGAATGGCACATTCAGCCGCTCCGCTTCCTTTCGCGCACCGCCATAGCCGAAAATATCGTAGCGCTTGCCGGTGTCGGGCGCGACGAAATAACTCATGTTCTCCACGATGCCCAGAAGCGGCACGTCCACCTTGCGGAACATGGCCAGCCCCTTGCGCGCGTCGATCAGCGCCAGATCCTGCGGCGTGGAGACGATCACCGCGCCGGCCAGCGGCACCTGCTGCGCCATGGTGAGCTGCGCGTCGCCAGTGCCGGGCGGCATGTCGACCACGAGCACGTCGAGTTCGCCCCATGCCACCTCGCGCAGCATCTGCGTCAGCGCCGACATGACCATCGGCCCACGCCAGATCATCGGCGTTTCCTCATCCACCAGAAAACCGATGGACATGGCCCTGATCCCGTAATTCTCCATCGGCTTCAGCGTGCGCCCGTCGATGGTTTCCGGGCGGCCGTGCAGACCGAGGAGGCGCGGCATCGACGGCCCGTAAATATCCGCATCGAGAATGCCGACCCTGAGGCCGTTGGCCTGCAGGCCCAAAGCCAGATTGACGGCGGTGGTGGACTTGCCCACACCGCCCTTGCCGGAAGCGACGGCGATGATCGCGCCGACGCCCGGAATGCCGGGTTTGGCCGCAGGCCGCTGCTGCGGTGCGTGACCATGCGAAGCCGGGCCATGCGGGGCCGCCGGACGATGTGGCTGCGGCGCTGCATGCTGCGGTCTCGGCTGGGGCCGGGGCGGCGGTGCGTCGTCGCTCGTGCGTCCGCCCTTCTTCTCGGCGGTAAGGGTGACCAGCGCGCCGGTGACGCCGGGAATAGCCCTGACGGCCTTTTCAGCGGCGAGCCGCATCGGCTCCAGCGCGTCGGCGCGCTCCGCGGGCACTGTGATGGAGAAGAAGACCTTGCCGTCGGCGATGAAAATATCCGACACCAGACCGAGCGAAACCACGTCGCCCTGAAAATCCGGACCGGTCACGGCCTTCAGCCGCTCCAGAACCTGTTCGCGCGTTATGCCTGCCATTGCATCCGATCGGAACTATCCGGCAAGAGGCATCGATGCAGCGGTCTGCTCCACCGGCCGTCTTGTCTCCTTCCTGTCCCGCTCCCTGATTATCCTGAAACCGAGTCCTGAAATAGTCCACTTTCCGGCAAAAGGCCAATGGATCGGAGCAATTAATTGGTGCGTGGGCCGGCTTGCCGACAGTTCGCCGGTGTACTCGTACCGCCCTGTTCCTTTTTGCGCGGCGCCGGCCCGATGCGCCGGTTTGCCGCAAGCCGTGGCCGCCGGAAGCGGTTGCGTCACGATCCGAAAGCTGCAAACATGATACTCGCAGTCTAGAATAATTCCACCTTATTGAAATATATCGCTTTTTTCAAAGTTGAGTTATTGACTCCAGATCAATTTCCGGCTTTTATGCGATACACGCATCAGAGCATCGGACCGAAAAGTGGAATCCGGTTTTCGGATCATCCGATGCTCGAACAAAAAGACAGATCGTCACTATGCGTCTGGTAAGGCGCACGACGATCTAAAGCGCACCTTTGATGTCTGGGCCTTGAACCCTTTCGATTGGAGGACCCAATGGTTGGTCACGGCGAATGCCGGTCCGCGATGATCGACGGTCTGCCATGGCAGCTCCGTCTCTTGCCGACCGGATTTTGTACACAGCGCGGCGAAACGGAACGCCCATGCGTGTCGCGCGGCAGGGGCCGCGCCTCCGCCCGTCTTTCGGCATGGAGGCGGCCATGAACATGCGCATCGCGCACCTGAACAGCGCCAACAATGCCACCTATTTCGACCGCCTGCCGGAAAAGCTGGTGCTGGAAGGCTATCGCCGCTGGACGGCGGGCTTCGAGACGGGCTCGGTCATTCCATGGGAGATGGCATGGGCGCTCTATGCGGAGGTGCTGGGGCCGGAGCCGGCGAAGCGGACGATGGCGGAGCTTTCGCATTTCATCCGCGTGCTGTGGCACTGCGCGCGTTGCCCGCTTCGCGCCTTCCCCTTCGATTCGCAGCATGTCTGCCGCGAGGAATGCCTGACGCTGGGCCTGGTCTCCGGCCTGCAAAATCAGGATGCGCTGCTGCTCGACACATGCCTCGAAGCCATTGCCTGCCGGCGGCACTGCGACGATGTGGCCGCCGCAGCCCGCAATTTTGCTCAGGCCTTGGCCGATTTCGGCCTGACTTTGCTGCCAATACCGATTCACGCCATCGACCGCGCCTTGAACAGCACCGTGCAGCGCGCGACCTATCATTAGGAAGAGACATGCTGGCCAAAACCGAACGTCGCCTTGGCTTCGCCGCCGCGCTCTGCCTCACAGCGGCGAGTTTCCTCATACCCGGCCTCACGCCGGGCCTGTCGACCCGGATCGCCGGGAACCAGGCCGCGCCGCAGCCGCAGGTTCGTGTCGCCTCTGCCCAGATACCGGGCGCGAGAGCGCGCCTCTTCGCCCTGACCGGCAAGGTCATGCCGAAATCGATGCGCTACGAATAAGGCATTTCCGGCATGCCGATGCATCAACCGACGACGATCGGCGCCTTGCCGTGCACGCGGTTGTAGAGGTCGATGATGTCCTGATTCATCAGGCGGATACAGCCCGACGACATGGACTGCCCGATGGACCACCATTCGGGCGAGCCGTGGATGCGATAGCCGGTGTCGCGGCCGTTCTGGTAGATATAGAGGGCACGGGCGCCGAGCGGGTTCATCGGTCCCGGATCCTGCCCATGGGCATATTTGGCGAGCTGGGGTGAACGCGCGATCATTTCCGGCGGCGGCGTCCAGCGCGGCCATTCCTTCTTGTATTGCACATTGGCCCGGCCAGACCACGCGAAACCCGCCTTGCCGATGCCCACGCCATAGCGCAGCGCATCGCCGTCCGGCAGCACATAATAGAGGAAATGGTCCTTGAGGCTCACCACGATGGTGCCCGGCGGCTCGTTGGTCGGGTTCGGCACGATCTGGCGGCGGAACTGCTTCGGCACTTTCTGATAGGGAATGGCCGGCAGCGAATAAGGGCCCTCCTGCACGGCGGCATACATGACGTCCGGCGAGGTAATGTCCTTGTCCACGCCGATCGGCGGGCGCAATGGCGTGATCGCGCCGGTGGACATGGGATCGATATTCATCTGGAACGCCGACATGTCCATGGTCTGCGAGCAGCCGGCGGCGGCGCTCAGGGCAATGCCGCCCGCGCCCAGCAGAAAGCGGCGGCGGTTCATATCATCACTCGGCTTCGACATGCGGTTCGCCCGGAAACTTGAAGTTGCAAAAGCGGGTTGCGGAACGGGCGTGCGAATAAGCCCGCGGTTGTTCTCCAATCTGCCCTGTTATGGTTGAGGAAAGGTTAAGTGCAGGCCCAATGACCCGGTGCGAAACAACGGATCAGATCGTCGTGCGTCGTATCGGGCGCATTGTGACGATCTGTCTTTTTGTTTGAGCATCGGATTTTCCGATCGTAGCGGGACCGGAAATCAGTACACTGGACTGATTTCCCCGCGGAGGCGGCTCCCACTTTTCGGTCCGATGCTCTAAAGCGCGTCGCGATCTTTCAGATTCGCTTTCCGCGCTTTAGCCCTTTGTTTTTACGCATGTCGTTGTCGCAAAACCGCTGCACACTTTTGCGCGACATGCTTTAGTAATCTTTCTCGTAGAAAAGGCCGCCGCTGGAATCGCCGTCGGCACCCAGCGAACCCTTGGCCTTGAGGTGCTTGGTGATGTCGAGATTGATGGTGCCCTTGGTCGATCCGGCCGCACCCGCCTCGACGCCGAGATAGATATTGTCGCGGATATAGCGGCCGGCGCGCACCGAGGCTTGCCCCTTGCTGTCGGTAACGACGTCGAGATCGTCCAGCCCCACGCTGTCGCGCAGCTTGCCCATGAGCGAATTGTTCGACCCGCCGGCGAGTTCGGCCGCCGCGGCGGCGAGCTGGGCGATCTGGAAGGCTGACAGCTCGCCGATGGAGCGCTTGAAGATCAATTGCGCCAGCACCTCGTCCTGCGGCAGTTCCGGCTGGGAGGAGAAGACGATGTTGAGATCGTCCACCGTGCCGGTAACGGTGACGATGGCGGTTATGTTGTTGCCTTGCGAGCGGGCAACGAAATTGAGCTGTGGGTTGAGGTCGCCCACCAGCGTCACATGGCCTTCGTCGAAGGTGATACGCTGGCCGAGGATTTCGATGCGGCCGCGCAACATGTCGAAAGCGCCGACCGGCTGGATGTTGCTGATCGGACCGGTCAGCCTTACATGTCCGCCCAGTTCGGTGTCGAGGCCGCGCCCGCGCACGAAAATCTTGTTCGGCGCGTTGACGGTCACATCGAGGCGCGGGCCGCCGGAGGAAGCGGCGGGCGCGGTTCTGGCCTTGCCCTTCCTGCCCTTGCGCGTCTCGACCTTGGCGCGCTCCAGCGTGGTCTGGACATTCTTCGGGGTGTTCTTGTGGCGCACCGGCACGTAGGTGGCGCCGCCGCCAAGATTTTCCGGCACCGAGATTTCCATGCGCTCCACGTCGATGCGGCCGCCGATCAGCGGATCGCGGACAAGCGGCCCGGTGATGGAGAGGCCGCCATCGACGGTCGCCACCACCAGCTTGCCATCGGCATAGCGGGCATGGTTGAGCTTGATCTTGAGGTTCGCCGGGAAGCCGGCGTTGGCGTCGGTGGAGATGGTGCCCCCGGCGGAGACCGAGCCGCCGCTGCTCAGATTGGCGCTCACCTGCCGCAGCGTGACCGTATCGCCGTCCAGACTGCCCGCGACATTGATGCCGGTGAAGCGCACATTGGTTTCGGGATCGATGAATGTCGCGCCGCCGGTGGAGAAGGAGCCATGCATCAGCGGATGGTCAAGACCGCCGGAAACGCTGGCCGTCACCGACAGCGTGCCGTTTGCCTGCGCGCCGCGATCGGCCAGCGCGCGGTTGGCGAGCGCCAGCGGAATGCTGCCCTTGACGTTGACGCCGAGGCCCTGACCGGAGAACGGCACCCTGCCGCTGGCGGTGACATTGAGACCGCGCGGCCCGTTCACGGAAAGCGAGGAAATGTCGACGCTCTTGGCCACATAATGCCCGGAGGCCTGAAGGCTCAGCGGCGCAAGGCCATTGTCGCGCAGGGGCTTCGCGGCGAGGCCGGTCCCCTTGAGATCGAAAGCCGCAGCCGGGTTGGTGAGCGGCCCGGTGACATGGGCCGTGCCGGTGACGGTACCGGCCAGTTCCTGCCCCTTCACCGCGCCGTTGAGGATGCCGAGCGGCAGGTTGGCAAGCGTGACGTTCAGGCCGAGATCGCCCTTGCCGAGAGGCACACCGCCCTTGGCGCGCACGTCGATGCCGGTGCCGCGGGCAGCCCCTCCGGTGACGTGGGCGTCCACGTTGAGACGGTCGCCGGCGGAGGTGCCCTTGGCGTCGGCATTGAGCGCGGCGATGCCCTGCTTCCTGAGTTCCGCCGCCGTCACCCCGCGCGCCGCCATGTCGAAGGCGACGTTCGGCGCGGCGCGCGTGCCGGTGACACGGGCCGTGCCGTTGACCGTGCCGCCGAGGCCGAGTTCCGGTTTGAACGTGTTGGCGAGCGCCAGCGGCAGGTTGGAGAGCACGACCGAGAGATCGAGCTTGTCGCCGACCGCACCCTTGACCTTCACCTGTCCGCTCCCGGTATTGATAACGATATCGCCGAAGGAAATATCGCTGCCTTTCATGGCGATGGCGGCGGCCGCGGCAAGATTGGCGCCGAGCGTACCCTGCTTCACATTCACGGAATCGAGCGAGAGCAGGAATCCGCCGTCCTTCGGCTCCAGCGAGCCCGCGGCATTGGCCACCGTGCCGATCTTGAGTTTCGTGTTGGCGGTGAAGGCGGTTTTCGAGCCTGTGGCGCTGGCCTTTGCGTCGAAACTGTCGATGCCGAAAGTACCGACCATGATATCGCGCGCGGAGGCGTTGCCGTCCACCACCGGCACGCCGAACAGATCCTGCGCCCTGAGCGCGATATCGGCGGAAGCGATGTGGTTGCCGTTGACCTTCACGCCATTGAGGTTGGCGTTGACGGCAGCATTCTGCCTGGTCCCGTCGGCGGAAAGCGTGATGTCGGCCTTGGCGGAACCGGTGGCCTCGGCGAGGAAGAGCGCCGCGGCGGTGGAAATATCAGGCGCGTCGAGTTTCAGCGCGCCGGTGAGAAGGCCCTTGGCCGTCTGCGTGATATTGCCGGAAAGATGTGAGCCGCCCGCGTTGAAGGTGAGGTTCGTCAGGCGCTTCTCGTCATGGACGATATCGATCATCGTGCCCAGATCGACCTTCTGGCCGTTGAGCAGCGCGCTGCCGGCGAGTTTGCCGGAAAGCGATGCGCCGGTCCTGTCGTTGCCGTCGAGCAGCGCGTTGAAATCAAGCGCGCCCTGCGACAGCCTGCGCCCGGCCAGCGTGCCCTGCGGCGCGTCGGCACGCAATGCCAGCGCGATCAGCTTGTCGTCGCCGCGCGCGCTGCCCTTGATGGTCATGCGGCCCGACGCCTTGTCGGAGACCAGCTTGAGATCGGAAAGCATGACGCCGAAATCGAAATTCGCCTTGTCGGAAGCAAACGAGCCGTTGGCGGTGATTTCGCTCTGCGCATTGCCGATGCGGAAATTGCGTGCCGAGAAGCCCTGCGGGCTGCGTCCGACCGAGCCGGACAGCCGCACGTCGCCGGCAAGGATGTGATCCACGGTCTCGGTGCCGGTGTGTATGTTGCGCGCCGTGCCGTCCAGCGCGAGGTCGAAAGCACCGCTTACCGGACTGACCTTGCCGCTCGCCTTCACATCGATGCTGCCGGCGAGGTCGCGTTCGGCCAGCGCGCCGAAAGGCGCAAGGCTCGCGATCTTCGCCGCGATATCGCCGTCGAAGGTCATGTCGGCGATGGCGCCCTTGAGGTCGAGGCTGAGGCCGTTGCCTTCGATGCCGGCCTTGTCGAGTTGCACCGGCGAACCGGCGTGCCAGCCGCCGTCTATGGCGAGCGTGATCTTCTCGCCCAGCGCCTGGGCGATCTCGGCGCGCGACGAGGAAATGCCGTTCACGCCGCCTTTGACATTGAAGGTGATATGGCGGTTTGCCGGATCGTTCAGGTTCTCGGCCACGCCGCCCATGTCGAGCGCGATGCTGGATGCCGAAAGCGTCGCGTTTTTGAGGCCGGAGACGGCGAGCGTACCCGTCCAGTCGTTGGTCGGCCGGTCGCCATAGGCGACCTGGAAATGCGCGTCGGTCACCGAGGTCTCGCCGCCCTTGACCGGCAGCAGCACGCGGCCCTTGGCGGCGTCCGCGACGGTCGCGTCGACATGCAGGCGTTGCAGGAAGCCGTCATTCCCGGACTCCGCCGCCGCCTTCAGTTTCAGCGCGGCGGTGGAAAGCGAGAGATCGTCGAGGCGGAAACCGCCCGCATCCTTCAACAGGCCATCGGCGGAAAGCACGGTCTCAGAACCTAAGAAATCGCGGAACACCGGCGGCACCAGCACCGCGATCGGCCCGTTGACGCGGGCGGCGAAAACCCGGCCGCCGTTCGGCTTCTCGCCCCGACGGTTCAGCGTGAAGGTGCCGGTCAGCGTACGCTTGCCGCTGGTGTCGAGCGCCAGATCGACCTTGAGCGCGTCGAGCGGGCCGGCGCCCTTGAGCGTGAGGTCGACCGGCGGCTTGCCTTCGATGTTGAGGAGATTGGCGACGATGCCGTTGGCCGGTTCCGAGACCTTCAGGTCGAGATCCACCTTCTGGTCGGCATTGGCGTAAGCCGCGCGCAGCGCGAAGGTGCCGCCCGGCCCGTCGAGGCGCTTGATGTCGAATTTGGAATCGAGCGACCCGTCGGCCAAAGACAGGTTGCCGCTGGCCGAAACTTCCGATTCCAGCCCGAAAATATCGGGGCCGAAATGCAGATGCGCCACGTCAAGCTGGTCGAGATTGATGGAAAGCGGCAGTTCCGGCAGGCTGAAGGTGGAGGATTCCGGCGAAGGCAGGCTGTTGTCCGGCAGGGGCTTGCGGATGATGTCGATGCGTTCCGCCGTCAGCGACTGGATGCTGAGGCGGCCGAGCAGCAGCGCCGAGCGGCTCCAGTTCAGCTTGGCATTGCGGATGCTGAGCCATACGCCCTGACGGTCGGCGACGGTGATCGAGCCGACCGCGGCTTCCGAAGACAGGACGCCGCTGAGGCCCGAAATCGAGATACGGCGGTTGGGCGCGGAAAGCTGGTTCTCCACGAAGGACAGGAAATAGGACTTCTCCTCCTCCGGCTGCGCCGCACCGCCGCTTTGACCAGCCGCCTGCCCGGACGATTGCGCGGTATCCTGCGCAAAAGCCTGCGTGACCGCCGAGACGGGCGACCCCACGAGCGTTTCCCATGCACCCGGCACGGCGAACAGGCCGGCCACGGCGGCGAAGATCAGGAAAGCGGCGATGGCGAGAAATCTGGTCAAAACGCCTGTCCTATGCCTACGTAGAAAGCGTAGCTCGGATCACCCGAGCGGCGGTTGAGCGGAACGGCGACGTCGAGGCGGATCGGGCCGAGCCCTGTAAAGTAGCGCAGGCCGCCGCCGACGCCGACCTCCATCTGTTCGGAGAAATCGGGAAAGGACTTCGCACCGACATAGCCGGCATCGACGAAGGCAACCGCGCCGATCGAATCGGTGATGCGCGTGCGCACCTCGCCCGAAGCCTCGACCAGCGAACGTCCGCCGATTACGTCGCCCGTATCGGTCCGCACGCCGATATTGCGATAGGCATAGCCGCGTACCGAGCCGCCGCCGCCGGCGAGGAACAATTGATTCGGCGGCAGGTCGGCGATCGACGCGCCGACAACGGAGCCGACCTTGATCCTTCCCGCCAGAATCACACGGTCCGTCTTGCCGAAGCCGTGATAGGCGCGGGCTTCGGCCGTCATGCGGGTGGCGAAATTGCCGTAATGGAACTCGTAGAAAGGCTCGAGATTGCCTTCCAGATAGACGCCGGTGGTCGGGTTCGGCTTGTTGTCGCGCGAATCGTAGATCAGGTTGCCCGCAAGCCCTGTCGTGGTGAAATCACGCGTGCCGAAATAATCGTCCACGAAATGGCCCTGGCTCGCCTTGGCGTAGATGCTTCCGGAAAGCTCGTCGCTGAAGACCTGCGTGAAACCGGCCTTGGCGTTGACCGAGGTTTCGGTATAGGCGTCGAGCACCTCGCGCCTGGCGCCGAGCGCCGCCACGAAATCCGTATCGGGCGTATAGACGCCGGGCTTGGTGAAGGTCGGACCTATCTCATAGGTGTAGTTCTTCGGATCGAAGGAATTTTCCTGCGTGCTGCCGATGCCGGCGACCTTCGCGTCGAAGCGCAGGCGCTCGCCCCGCCCGAACAGGTTGCGGTGCATCCAGTAGCCGGTGAAGCCGAAGCCGTCGATGGTCGAATATTCCGCGCCGACGCCGAAGCTGCGCGGCTTGCGCTCCTGCACGGTGAGCGTCATCGGCAGCGTGCCGTCCGGCTCGATCTCCTTGGCTTCCTCGAAGGTGGTGGCGCGGAACACTTCCATGCGGCCGAGACGCTTCTTGGCCTTCTCTATATCGCGCGGATTGTATTGCTGGCCGGGCTTGAGGCCGGTCATCCACGCCACGAATTGCGGGTCCATGCGCGCCGTGCCGACCACCTTCACCGGCCCGTAGGTGGCCCTGCGGCCCGGATCGAGCGTGATGTCGGCGGCGACCTTGTCGCCGTCATGGTTGGCGACCACATCCTCGTTCGCGACGCGGGCCTTGGGATGGCCCTGTTCCCGCCATTCCTCGACCGCAAGACGCTCCGCCTTGAGGATGGTGCCGGAACGGGCGACCTGGCCGGGCGCGAAACCGGCATCCTCCGGCGTCTGCACCTTGTCACGCCGGTCGGTGGACGGCGGCGCCATATTGGCGATGGCCGTGCGCGAAAACAGGAATTGCGGGCCGGGATCGACCGTGATCGCAATCTTCGCATTGTCCGGAATTTCGGCGTCGGGCGGAATGTCGTTCGCTTCGCGGCCATCGACCTTGATCGAGATGGTGCCGCCATAGCGCGCCTCGCCGTAGAGCGCCGACAGAATGCGGCGGTAATCGCCACGCGCCTTGGCCAGCAGCCCGGCGGAGCCGGATGCGGGCTTGTCCTTGTCGGCGACGAGGCTCGACGCGCCCTCGATGACGGATTTCAGGTCGGCCTTGGAACCGTCGGCATTCCTTCGGTCGCCGACCATATCCACCTCGACCGAATAATGCTTGGGATCGGAAATACCGGCATCACTGGTCTTTTTCTTGCCCCACAGGTGGATGCCGAAAAGATCGAAAGCCTGGGCCGGCGATATTGCAAGGAACGAAACCGGCGCCACAAGCACAAGCAGGGCAATGCTTTTCCCCCGTATCGTCCTGCTACTCGAAATCATACGCGTGAGTGTCCGGTTTCTGTCTATGCGGTCGCTCTGCGGCGTCCCGCGTCCTCTCCCCATCCCAAGACCATTCAGGAAGTAACACAGGCGAGCCATGAGGCCAAGCCACAAGCCCAGATTTGCTGCAATACCGTCAAAGGAGTGTTAACGTTACCACATGTTTGCGGCTCGCCGGGCGTAATATGTCCGGCGGGCCGCGATCAGGCTCTCACGAGCGGGCCATCACGGGAGCAGAACCGACGACGGCCCGAAGCCGTTCACCGGCCCGCATAATGGGCGCGCATCGTTCCGTGCTGGAAATGCAGATGATTGCCGCCCCAGCGCGGATTCCAGCCCGGACGCAGTTGCGGGCCGACGCCCCAGCGCGGGTTCCAGCCCTTATGCCAGCCATGGCGCCAACCGTGACGCCAGCCGGGGCTGAAATGCGACTGGCAGAAATTGCCGACGCAGCCATTGTAGTAATTCGGGCCGCCGCCCCAATAGCCCCCGCCATAGCCGTTGCCCCAGCCGCCAGCGGCCCAGCCCGTCATCAGGCCTAGACTGTATGCACCCCAGCCATTGTCATAGCCGCTGTCGCCGACGATCACCGCCGTGGTGGGCCGGATCGCATAGCCGGCAGTGGCGAAGCGGATATAGCGCGTCGGGACGAAGCCACGGCCCCTGCCCTTGCGCACCGCGCACCAGCCGGACCGGCACGGGCCGGCATCCACGCGTGTCCAGGCCGGAAGCGCGGCCACGCGGGCATAACCGATGCCGGGACCGGAACGCACATTCACCGCCGACGAGACGAGCGCCGGGGCAGCAAAAGCCGCGACCGGAATAACAAATGCGGCACAGGCCGCAGCCGCACCAAGCAAGTAATTACTTTCAAGGATTTTCTTAAATATACGCATTGTCACTTCTCCAATAAATACTAAAAATTTAATAGTATGTAACGTCTTTGAAGTTATATTACTTTCAAAGTACACGCAAATGGCAGCCTGAATAATGGTAAATTTATGGCTTCCATCTCACGTCACATCACAATTCCGTTAAGATAGACCTCGATTACCTTACGCTCATCTGACTATGACTATAATTTTATTAAACTGGCGTTGCGGTTATCGGCGGTTTGAACTTCGCAAAGCCGGATGGCATAAAGCGTTTCCGGAAGGGTAGAACGGTAGGGGCCATGATTTTCGCCGAACTGACGCTCGATGAAGCGGAAGACACCATCCTCGCCCGCGCGGTGAGCGCGGCCGCGCTGAACCTGCGCAAGGGTACGCGGCTTGGACGCGACCACATCGCCGCGCTGCGGCAGGCGGGCGTGGCGCGCGTTCTGGCGGCGCGGCTGGAGGACGGCGATCTGGGCGAGGACGAGGCGGCGCTGCGCATCGGAACCATGCTCGCCCGTAATGTCATGAACAAGGGGGCGATGAAGGATGACGCCATCGCAGCCGGGCCCGCCACAGCCGGGCGCGTCAATCTTTTCGCGTGCTCCGACGGCGTCTTCTGCGCCGATGTCGGGGCGGTGGATGCGATCAACGGTCATGACGCGCGCATCTCGCTGGCCACGCTGCGCAATCATGTCCGTGTCGAGACGGGGCAGATGGTCGCCACCGTCAAGATCATCCCGTTTGCAGTGCCCGAACGGCTCGTCGGCGCGATCGGCGTCCGCATCGGCGAGCGGCGGGTGCTGGCGGTCAGAACCTTCCGCAAGGTCCATATCGGTTTGATCCAGTCGCGCCTGCCCTCTATCCGCGAGACGGTGCTGGCGCGGACGCGGGACCTGATGGAAAAGCGCGCCGCGCGCAGTGGCGGCACGATTGCGGACGAGATAAGGGTCGCTCACGAGGTGGAGCCGCTTGCGCGCGCCATCGCCGAAAGTGCCGCGGCCAGCGACATGGTGGTGATCTTCAGCGCCTCTGCCGTGGCCGACGAAGCCGATACGGTGCCCCGCGCCATCCGTTGCGCAGGCGGGGAGATATTGCGCATCGGCATTCCCGTCGATCCCGGAAACCTGTTGGTGCTGGGCCGGATCGGCAGTAAATATATCATCGCCGCGCCCGGATCGGCGCGCAGCGCGCGCGAAAACAGCTTCGACGGCGTATTGGACCGGCTGATGGCGGGCATGGAACTCGATGCCGCCGATCTCGCCCGCATGGGCGTGGGCGGGCTGCTTCTGTAATCGGTCCGGACCGACCCTTCCCGATCAGATTTCGTAGTCGAAGACCAGAATACCGTCGACACCGCCCTCGGCGGCTTCGACCAGCCCGTTGCCGACCTTCACATGCTCGGGGTGCGGAAGATAGGCGTCACGCGCCGCCGCATCGCGGAAATCGACCACGAAACCGTGACGGAAACCTTTTTCGAGATTTTCCGGGCTGTTGTTCGCCCCGACCGAGACGGCGAGAATGCCGTCGATCCGATCCTTCAGCGCGACGACGGAAGCGAGCGCCCCATCGATTGCCCCTGCGTCGAGGCTGGCCCTGAATCTGATGAGGACGATGTGGCGTATCATGGTGCGCTTCCGTTACCTAGAGCGGTTCCTGTTTAAACAGAATCGTTGGAATCGCTCTATCTCTTTGTTTTTAAGCATTTCCGGACGCAAAACCGCTTCGCACTTTTGCTGGAAATGCTCTAGGGGACGGTCCTTCTTACACAGGTTCGCCGCAACGAAAAAGGCCGGGACGAACCCGACCTTCCGTTTTCACTCAAAGGCCGCGCCAGTTCATCCGTGGTCGCGGTATCCCGAGTGAAATCCCGATATGCGGAAAGCTATATGCCCTCCGCGTGTCAGCAATATGACGCTCCGATCCAATCGCTGGCCCGATGCCCGGCTCAGGCCGCCATCGACGTATGCAGATGCGCAGGCTGAGGGTGGCTGGCGTGATTGTAGTCCCATACCTCGGCCACGCATTGCTGCATGAGGTCGAGATCGACCGGGCCGATACGGCTCAGCACGAGATCGAGTTCGTCGACCTCCACGCCCCGGTTGAGAAGTTCCACGATCGCTTCCGTCAGGACGGCCTTGTCATCGAATCTATAGCGCTGCATAGCCCCGCTCCGCAGACTGGATTGGCTCCATGAAGACAGTCTAAACGCGCATAGTTAACGGAAGTTTAAAAACACGGGAGACAAGGCCCGCTCCAGCAGAAAAACAAACGCCGGAGCACGAGGCCCCGGCGTTTATCGTCACGAATATGCGGCGGCTTATTCGACGCCGACGATCTTGCCGTCATCCCATTTGAAGACGGAGAAGCTCGGCGAGGTCAGGTCACCCGTTTCACCATAGGTCAGCTTGCCGATGGCAGTCTGGATCGGCATGCCGCCATGCAGCGCCTTGGCGACGGCGGACGAGTCGTCCGCCGAACCTGCCTTCTCGATGCCGGCCGCGATGACCTGCACGGCGGCATAAGCGTTCATGGTGAAGGCTTCCGCGGGGATGTTCTTCGCCTTCAGCGCCTCGATGGCATCCTTGGCGTCCGGGTTCTTCGTCGCGTCGATGGCATTGGTGAACAGCGTGCCCTCGGAGCTCTTGCCGCCGATGGCCCAGTATTCGGTGTTGGACAGGCCGTCGCCGCCGAGCACCAGCGTCTTCATGCCGGCATCGTGCATCTGGCGCGTCAACAGGCCGCCTTCCGGGTGATAACCGCCGAAATAGACGATGTCCGCACCGGCGGCCTTGAGCTTGGTGACGAGCGCGCTGAAATCCTTGTCGCCGGCGGTGAGCGAGTCGTAATAGACTTCCTTGATGCCGCCCTTGTTGAGCGCCGCCTTGAAGGCGTCGGCGAGGCCTTTGCCGTAGGCGCCCTTGTCGTTGAGGATGGCGATCTTCTTGCCCTTGAAGTGCTTCAGCGCGTAATCCGCCATCACCTCGGCCTGCTGGTCGTCGCGGCCGCAGGTGCGGAACACGTTTTCCAGCTTGCGCGCGGTCAGATCCGGGCCGGTGGCGGTGGGCGTGACCATAAGGACGCCGTTCTCCGACAACACGTCCGAAACCGGAATGGCGACGCCGGTGGTGACCGGGCCGACAACATATTTCACGCCGTCGCCGACGAGCTGGTTGGCAGCGGAAACGCCCTGCTTCGGCTCGCCCGCATCGTCGGCGAGCTTGAGCACCAGCTTCTCGCCCTTGACGCCGCCGGCCTTGTTGATGACCTCGACGGCGGTTTCCGCGCCCTTCTTCACCTGATCGCCATAGGCGGCAACCGGACCCGTCAGCGGAGCGATCAAACCGATAGTGATGTCCGCATAGGCGGTGCTGGCGAAACCGATCGTGGCGGCGAAAGCCACGCCGGACAGAAGCTTCAGGTTCATTTTCCTCTCCTTGTTGCCATCCTGTTGCCATCGCGCCCGGCCGCCCGCTTCGCGATGCGCCCCGGAGACACGATGTTGCGCGAAAAGGCGTCTGCCTTTCGCAATCGTGCTCCGGAAACGGGGCACGCTTTCATGATGCGATAAGAACCACTTCCCGCCTGCGATTGCAAGAGGGGCAGGGATGCGCAAATGCCGCGAAAATCGCTGTTATACGAAAGGATTACGCACCCCGCGCCGGCAAGCCCCTTGCGCTTCAGTCCGCCTGCAATTCGGCGATGCCGCGATAAAGCTCCAGCGCCTCCGGATTGGCCAGCGCCTCGCGGTTCTTGACCGTGCGGCCATGCACGATGTCGCGCACGGCAAGCTCGGTGATCTTGCCCGACTTGGTGCGCGGGATATCCGCCACCGACACGATCTTCGCCGGGACGTGGCGGGGCGTGGCCCCGGTGCGGATCTTCGCCCGGATGCGCGCCTTCAGATTTTCATCGAGCGTCACGCCTCCGGCGAGCCGCACGAACAGCACCACGCGCACGTCGTTGTCCCAGTCCTGCCCGATGCACAGCGCCTCGGCGATCTCCGGCATCTGCTCGACCTGATTGTAGATTTCCGCCGTGCCGATGCGCACCCCGCCCGGATTGAGCGTCGCATCCGAGCGGCCATGGATGATCATGCCGCCCTTCGGGCCGCCATGCCCGGTCCATTCGGCGAAATCGCCATGGCACCAGATATTGTCGAAGCGCTCGAAATAGGCGGCCTGATATTTCGCGCCGCCGGGATCGTTCCAGAATTGCAGCGGCATGGAAGGAAAAGCCTTCGTGCAGACCAGTTCGCCCTTCTGTCCGCATACGGGCCGGCCGTCGTCGTCCCATACGTCGACCGCCATGCCGAGCCCCGGCCCCTGAATCTCGCCCTGCCAGACCGGCTCTGTCGGCACGCCCAGCACGAAGCAGGAAACGATGTCGGTGCCGCCGGAGATCGAGGCCAGATGCACGTCGGGCTTGATCGCCTCATAGACGAAGGCGAACCCTTCCGGCGACAGCGGCGAGCCGGTGGAGGAAATGGTGCGCAGCGCGGAAAGGTCGTGCGTGTCTGCAGGCCTCAGCCCGGCTTTCAGCACCGCGTCGATGAATTTCGCCGAAGTGCCGAAATAGGTCATGCGCTCGGCTTGCGCCAGATCGAACAGCGCATTGCCATTGGGATAAAAAGGCGAGCCGTCATAGAGCAGCAGCGTCGCGCCGGAGGCGATGCCCGATGCCAGCCAGTTCCACATCATCCAGCCGCAGGTGGTGAAATAGAACAGCCGGTCGCCATCGCGCAGATCGGCATGCAGGCGGTGTTCCTTCAGGTGCTGCAACAGCACTCCGCCCGCCCGGTGCACGATACATTTCGGAATGCCCGTGGTGCCGGAGGAAAAGAGAATATAGAGCGGATGGTCGAAAGGCAGCCGCGTGAAGGCGACCGGCCCGGCGGCGAAAGGCTCCAGCGCCTTGTCGAGGGAAACGCCCTTTTGCGCGCGTTCAGCTACCGCTTCCGCCTCGCCGAGATAGGAGACGATCACCGCACGTTTCAGGCTGGGCAGGCGCGCGGCGACCTCCGCGATCTTGTCCGCCACCGCGATGCGCTTGCCGCCGTACCAGTAGCCGTCGCAGGCGAAGAACAGCTTCGGCTCGATCTGGCCGAAACGGTCCAACACGCCCTGCACGCCGAAATCGGGCGAGCAGGACGACCATACCGCGCCGATGGACGACGCGGCCAGCATCAGCGCCACCGCCTCCGGCATGTTGGGTAGCATGCCCGCCACGCGGTCGCCGGATTGCACGCCTTCCGCCAGCATGAATTGCTGCAAACGCGACACCAGCGCATGGAGATCGTCCCAAGACAGGCGGCGCTCGACCTTGTTCTCGCCGCGAAAGACGATCGCTTCGTCGCTACCGGTCCTGCGCAGCAGGTTTTCCGCGAAATTGAGCTTCGCCTCCGGGAAGAACCTCGCCTCGCGCATATGGCCCTGATCGACCAGCGCCGCCGCCCCGCGCTCGCCGACCACGCCGCAGAAATCCCAGACCAATGTCCAGAAAGCCGCGCGGTCCTCCGCCGACCAGCGGTGCAGCGCGGCATAATCGGGCAGGTCCCGCCCGGCGCGCTGTTCCGCCATGGCGCGGAAATGCTCCAGCGCACTGGCCTGGATGCGCGCCGCATCCGGCCGCCACAGCGGACGGTCCTGCGAAACTTCTGCGGAGATCGCCCCGGTATTCATCGCTCCTCCCGAAACCTTGCCGCCGTGACCCTGTCACGATCCTCTGCCGGCCTTGCGATGAAGTTCTAGAATATTTTGCAGCCGGGGGGAATCACCAGGCGTCGGATAAATCCTGCGGTACCATATCAGGCAGAGCCGGCCTGAGAGGCCACCCTGCCGGACGAATCTCCGCCCCGGCTCATCCATGCGTTGATTTTCCCCGTCAGCCAGCGATTGACCGGATTCTCGAACAGCCTGTAGGAAACAGCGGCCACCAGCACGACCGCGATGACACCTGCCGCGATCAGTACGAGAGCACTCGCTGTTCCATGCACCCACGAAGGGCTGAAGAGCCTGAAGAAGACGAACCCGACCAGCGGATGCAGGATGTAGACACCGAAACTGTAGCGCGAGAGCCGCTCGAAACCGGGCCATTGCAACGGCGTCCAGACCTTTCGGATACTGGCCGCGTAGAGAAGCGTGGTGAACACATAGAGGAACAGCAGCCGCGGCACGCCTTCCAAAACGGGGGGCTCGCCGGCGGCGGCAGGCGGCGCGAAAAACAGGAAGACCAGAACACAGGCGATCAGGCCGAGGCGGATCAGCCATGCGGGCATGGAAATATGCGGCCCCTTCGCCAGCCACATGCCGAACAGGAACGAAGGCAGGGCGCGCAGCAGGCCGATATCCGACAGGTGCGCCCGTGTTATCGATGGCGCGCCCATCCGTCGGGAGAGGACATCACCGCCAAGCAGCGCAACCGCCACTCCCGCGAGGAGCAGGCCGCGTCCCCAACGGTCGACAAGCATATCCCAAAAGGGAAAACACAGATACATGAGCAACAGGGCACTCAACGACCATGTGACGTAATTATACGCCATGGAAGAAGAAAATCCCCAGCTTTGAACCAGAAACAACTGCGCAAGGGCGTTTCGCCAGCTCATGTCGGGCTGGTACGAATGCAGGTGCAGAAAACCGTAAGCCGTCAGAACCGAGATCAGGACGAAACAGGAAAAAGCCGCGACATGCAGCGGATAGATGCGCGCCAGACGCTTCCCTATGAACGCGACGTAACTGCGCCGGTTCCACACACGCGACCGGCCGCGCGCGAGAAACAGACCGGAAACAATAAAGAAGATATCTGTAAAATAAGCAAAGCGTAATATAATTGCCGCCACAGTCTGATTTTCGATAGGAATCAGAAACGCGTAATGAAATGTCGCGATCCCCAAACAAAAAACAAACCGCAACCCGTCGAAATCCGGAAGTCTGTTCATTCCCGCCCCTTTATAAACTTTACCCCTGCCCGATGGATAGCAAAATATCTTGAAAAGCCTAATGAAAGTTGAAACGGGTGATGCCAGAAATGCGGTATATTGATTTGAGCGCCTGCCTGCCATAGCTTGCGCGTAAACCGAAACCCGGCAGCCAAAACGCGGAAGGGAAGAAGCGTTGCGTTCCATCGCCTCCGTGCAGACCGCAAAGCCCAGACTGCGCGGGGCAGCCCTGATGTTCGCCGCTTCTCTGGCCTATGCGGGCGTCAACGTCGCCACCCAATGGGCGGGCACGCGCACCGGCATTCCCTCGGTCATCACCGCCTTCTGGCAATATGTGATCGCGCTGGCGTTCACCCTGCCGCTGCTGCTGCGCGAGGGTGTGCGTGCGCTGCGCACCCGCCATCCCGGCCTGCATGTGATGCGCGTGGCGCTTGCCGCCGCCGGGGTGCAGGTGTGGGTGCTGGCGCTCGCCCATGTACCGGTGTGGCAGGTGATCGCGCTCTCCATGACCTCCCCTTTCTTCGTCATTGTTTGTGCGCGGCTTTTCCTGCGCGAGGTGGTGACGCCGACCCGCCTCCTGACCACGCTGACCGGCTTCGCCGGAGCGCTCGTCATCATCGCGCCGTGGTCCGACAGCTATACGGCCTATTCGCTTTTGCCGGTGCTGGCGGCAGCGCTCTGGGCCGGCTATTCGGTCATGACCAAATATCTGACCCGCTTCGAGACACCGGCCAGCATCTCGGTCTATATGCTGGTTCTGCTCACGCCCATCAACGCCGCGCTATGGGCGGCCTCGGGCATCGGCATGTCGGCGATCCACGCCCCGGCGGCAGATGTCTGGCCGGTGCTGTTCATCATCGGCGTATGCACGGCACTTGCGCAATATTTGCAGACCGCCGCCTATTCGATCGCCGACGCGGTCTATCTGCAACCTTTCGACGACCTCAAGCTGCCGATCAACGTGATCCTCGGCTGGATCGTGTTCGCCGCAGCACCCGGTGCCAATTTCTGGCCCGGTGCGGCGCTGATCGTCGGCGCGTCGCTCTATCTCATGCGGCAGGATGCGGGCCGGACACCGCAGGCGGAATAGACAGCCCGTCTCGTCAGCCGGAGCGGATGCAGTTCGTCGGGGACTGAAGGGATTTGGCGGAACCGAGCGGTGGAGACGAGTTCCCTGACGGGGACCATAAGAGCGACCCGGTCCGGTCCGTAGCCTTGCGCCTTATGTACCGCGACATGCATCCGTCCATATTTCGACTCAGGAGTCCGCTGAAACGCGTTTGCAGTTTCCGGTAGTTTTGGGCGGAAATCACTGGAGGCGACGTGGCAGCCGGCTTGGCGATCAATCCGGCAAATTCCCGGCCATGAATTTCCTCACTTCATCGATGATCCAATCTCTGAACGCGCAGACCTTTGGATGGCCTCCCTCGCCTACCCGAAAGACGAGATCATATCCCCATTCGGCCTCCAGCGTGGCTTCCGGAAACAGCGCTACGAGGCGGCCTTCCGCCACGTCTTCCGCAACAAGAACGCTGCGCCCGAGTGCCACTCCTTCTCCCCGTATGGCCGCCTCAATGGACATGCTTCCGTGGCTGTAACCCGGCCCCCGCATCTTTATTGCCGGCAAACCCATCATCGCAAACCATTGTTCCCATGTGGCCTTCAACCCGATCTCATGCACCAGCCGGCATCCGGCAAGTTCTTCCGGCGATCGCAGACCGCCCATGCGAATGCGAAAGTCGGGACTGCATACGGGAGAGACGGTCTCGTTCATGATCCGCTCGGCGGTAGCCAACGGATAGACGCCGGTTCCATAGCGCAGTGCGACGTCGACATGGCCCGTGGCAAAATCGACCGGCGCATCGGTCACCTCAAGGTGAACGTCGAATTCCGGATATCGCGCCATCAATCTGTGCAGGCGTGGCGTCAGCCATTTGCTCGCGAAGGAAACACCCGAACTGACGACAAATCGCGCGGTGCCGTTCCTGCGGCGAATATCTTCCGCCTCGCGGGCAAGCTCGGACAGCAGCCGGGTTACAACGCTGAAAAACGACGCGCCGGCCTCCGTCAACTCGATCTTTCGGGTCATCCGCCGAAAAAGCTGGACACCCAGATGATCCTCCAGCGCCTTGATCTGGCGGCTCACCGCGCCATGGGTCAGGTGCAGTTCTTCCGCCGCGAGCGTCATGCTCAACCTTCTGCCGGTCGCCTCGAAAGCGCGAAGGGTCTGCAAGGGAGGAAGTTGATCGGACATCTGCTTTATGCGTGAATATCGATCACGCATCCTGTGAGAATAAATGGTTTGTCGACGGCAATCATACCGCTGTAAATATGACACAGATGCACACATTGGCCAATCGCTGAATGAGCCGGTCATGACAAATAGCCCCGCCGCCGTTACCGCTTCACCTCTTCTCACGACGACTCTTTCCATGCGGAATGCGGGCGCCATGCTACTGCTTGCCTCCATGTGGGGGCTTTCGATCCCGATCACCAAGCTCGGCCTTGAGACGATCCCGCCGCTGATGTTCACCGCGATGCGGTTCCTGGTGGCCGTGCCGTTGCTGCTGATCCTGTCGGCCAATCAGCTCAAGGTGCCGTGGAAGGCTGTTCCGAGCATCATCGCGCTCGGCGTGATGGGCATCACTTTGGGCAATGTCGCGCAAACATTCGGTGTTCAGGGCACTTCGGCATCTGTCGGCACGATCGTTTCCGCGACAATTCCTATCTTTATCGTGGTTTTCGCGGCGTTGCGCTTCAGGCAACCCGTGGCCGGAAAGCACTGGGCGGGCCTGCTCGCAGCCTTCGGCGGCATTGCACTGGTGGCGGTGGGAAGCGGGTCAGGGGGCGACAGTTTCTCCAGAACGACCGTTGCCGGTGTGGCATGGATGCTCGTCTCGGCCGTGGCCATTGCGTTCTACTACATCTGGAGCGCGGAACTGACACAAAAATACGGCACGCTGCCCGTGGCGGCATGGAACGCGCTTGCCGGTCTGGTCGCGATCCTGCCGCTGGCCGGTTGGGAGATGGCGCATACACCCTTTCACATTACCGCGCAGGCAATATGGACCGTCGTCTATCTCGGAGTCATGGTGACGGTTGCCGGCCTGTTGCTGTGGCTTCATCTGCTGCGCACCGTTCCGGCCCGGATCGCCGCGGGCGTCCAGTACCTTCAACCCGTTTTCGGGATCGCCGCAGCGTCATTTCTCTTCGGCGACCGGCTTGGCATTATGTTCGCCGGTGGCGTGATCCTGATTCTGGGCGGACTCGCTCTGGCAGCCTCGAATACGCGGTCTGTACCTCAAGAGATCGCGATGCAAGAATAGTTCCTGCCATCCGTCTTTTTACCGCTCCGCGCCACCATGGAGCGGATTGGCCTGCCCCAGCGGCAGGCTTTTTTTTCAACATTCATTTAGCGGCCGCTGGCGCACAGCCGCTAGACCGAAAGGCTCACCGGGGAGTCGAGATGCCGCAGGAGATAAATCAGTCCGAAATCCGCTGCATTAAAGTGCTGTGCGTGAGTCGGAAGCCGAACATCAATGCTGACGCATGACGCGGGATCTACGGCCGGTTGAAATATTGGACGACCATGCAGCGAAGCACTTGTAATTCATGGGAGCTTTGCGCGGATGGCTTTATTGGTGGAGCCAAGCGGGATCGAACCGCTGACCTCCTGCATGCCATGCAGGCGCTCTCCCAGCTGAGCTATGGCCCCATAAAGCCTCTTGCGAGGCGGTCCGGACGGAGCGTCGCCGCCCGATGTGGCGGGTACATAAAGGGCGTTTCGCAGAAGATCAAGAGCTAAATCGCAACTCTTTCCGCGCGGCGCAAAATAATTTTCCGCCCGCCCCGCCAACGCCAGCCCGGCCCGCAAAAGAACAGGGCGGCCACGCAGGACCGCCCCGTTCCCAATCCGGAAAAATGCAATACGGGGATCAGACTTCCTCGTCGTCGCCGCCCACGCCACCGCCGAGAATGCCCGACATGTCGTCGTCCTCGTCTTCCTCTTCCTCGAGGAAGGTGTCGTCATCGTCGTCGCCCAGATCGACGTCGTCGCCCAGGTCCGGCAGTTCCTCGCCTTCCTTGGCCTCTTCGTCGGCATCCTCGAGCGAAACGAATTCCGGCTTCTCCAGCGCGGTATCCAGTTCTTCCTCTTCCACTTCCTCCTCGGCGACCCGGCTTTCGGCCGTCGCATCGAAATAGGAACGCGGATAGGAAATGCCGGTATAAGGCGACACGATCGGATCGCGGTTGAGATCGTAGAATTTCTTGCCCGTTTCCGGGTCGATGCGTTTGGTGCCGAGTTCAGGTTTTGCCACGTCAAGCCTCATAGGTTCATTGGCTGCGACTGTCCGTCCGGGCGGCTTACTCCGGTCAGGCCGGGACAAGCAGGCGGCAAGCGGCAGGACACGCCTTGCGTTTTTTGGTCCATAAACGCAATTCGCGGCGTTTGTCAAAGCGAAAGACATGGCGCGCGCCTATTCGCGGATGACCGGGCCGGTTTCCTATGCTAGGGAAGCTCCCGCTTATCTCCAATCCCGGCGCGCCCGCGCGCCAAATGCGACAGCGAAATATCCATGTCCCATTCCGCATCCCCGAAGCCCGCAACCGCCCGCCGTTCCACCGCGCTTTCGGGCGACATCCGTATTCCGGGCGATAAATCCATTTCCCACCGCTCCTTCATGTTCGGCGGCCTCGCCTCCGGCCAGACGCGCATCACCGGCCTGCTCGAAGGCGAGGACGTCATCAACACCGGCCGCGCCATGCAGGCGATGGGCGCGAAGATTCGTAAAGAAGGCGACGTCTGGATCATCGACGGCGTCGGCAACGGCTGCCTGCTGGAGCCGAAGGGCCCGCTCGATTTCGGCAATGCCGGTACCGGCGCGCGCCTCACCATGGGTCTGGTCGGCACCTGCGACATGACCACCACCTTCGTGGGCGACGCTTCGCTGTCGCGCCGGCCGATGGGCCGCGTGCTCAACCCGCTGCGCCAGATGGGCGTGCAGGTGAAGGCGGCCGAAGGCGACCGCCTGCCGCTGACCCTGACCGGACCGAAGACGGCCAACCCGATCAGCTACCGCGTGCCGATGGCCTCCGCGCAGGTGAAGTCCGCCGTGCTGCTCGCCGGCCTCAACACGCCGGGCGTCACCACGGTGATCGAGCCGGTGATGACGCGCGACCATACCGAGAAGATGCTGCAAGGCTTCGGCGCGGACCTCACGGTCGAGACGGACAAGGACGGCGTGCGTCATATCCGCATCGTCGGACAGGGCAAGCTCACCGGCCAGACGATCGACGTGCCGGGTGACCCTTCCTCCACCGCCTTCCCGCTGGTGGCCGCACTTCTGACCGAAGGCTCGGACGTGACCATCCGCAACGTGCTGATGAACCCGACCCGCACCGGCCTGATCCTCACCCTGCAGGAGATGGGCGCGGAGATCGAGGTCATGAACGCCCGCCTCGCCGGCGGCGAGGATGTGGCCGACCTGCGCGTGAAAGCATCGAAGCTCAAGGGCGTCACCGTGCCGCCGGAGCGCGCGCCGTCGATGATCGACGAATATCCGGTGCTGGCCGTCGCCGCCGCCTTCGCGGAAGGCGAGACGGTGATGGACGGGCTGGACGAATTGCGCGTCAAGGAATCCGACCGCCTCGCGGCGGTGGCGCGCGGGCTCGAGGCCAACGGCGTCGACTGCACGGAAGGCGCAATGTCGCTGACGGTGCGCGGCCGGCCGGACGGCAAAGGCCTCGGCGGCGGGACGGTCGCGACCCATCTCGACCACCGCATCGCCATGAGCTTCCTCGTCATGGGGCTCGCCTCGGAAAAGCCGGTGACGGTCGACGACAGCACCATGATCGCCACCTCCTTCCCCGAATTCATGGGGCTGATGGCGGGGCTGGGCGCGAAGATCGAGCAGAGCGGCGCGGAATGAGTTTCGTCGTCGCCATCGACGGACCGGCGGCGTCGGGCAAGGGAACGCTCGCCCGGCGCATCGCCGTCCATTACGGCATGCCGCATCTCGATACCGGCCTGACCTATCGCGCCGTGGCCAAGGCGCTTCTCGATCAGGGGCTACCGCTCGACGACGAAGCGGTGGCGGCGGAAGCGGCACTTCATCTCGACCTGCAGGCCATGGACAAGACCGTGCTTTCCGCCCACGCCATCGGCGAGGCCGCGTCGAAAGTGG
>MKVZ01000004.1:639844-703576 GCA_001898995.1 Rhizobiales bacterium 63-22
CATCGGCACGGTGGTGTGCCCGGACGCGGCGATCAAGCTGTTCGTCACCGCGTCACCGGAAGTGCGCGCGCGGCGGCGCCATGACGAGATCGTCGCCAAAGGCGGCGCGGCAGACCTTAGCGCCATCCTCGCCGATCTGGAGAAGCGCGACGCGCGCGACATGAACCGCACCGACTCGCCGCTGCGCCCCGCCGCCGACGCCCACTTGCTCGATACCAGCGAAATGGATATAGAGACCGCGTTTCTGGCCGCGAAAAAGCTGATCGATCACGCTTTGGCGCAATATAAGGCTGGATTGTCGCAATAACTGTGCCTATATAGGCGCATTCATACCAGAACAGTCCGATTTCGCGTTCCACGCGCCGTTTGTCCTTTGGACGGAACCGATCGGGCCATGAGCAACACGAACCCACGGCGCCGCGTCCGAAGCTTTTGCCGGACGCATCAGGAGTATCAATGTCTGATTTCAATCCCTCCCGTTCGGACTTCGAGTCCCTGCTGGCTGAATCCTTTGCGGAACACGACCTGGCCGAAGGCTATGTCGTCAAGGGCCGCATCGTCGCCATCGAAAAAGATATGGCGATCATCGACGCCGGCCTGAAGGTCGAAGGCCGCGTGCCGCTGAAGGAATTCGGCGCCAAGGGCAAGGACGGCACGCTGAAGCCGGGCGACGAAGTGGAAGTCTATGTCGAGCGCATCGAAAACGCTCTCGGCGAAGCCGTCCTGTCGCGCGAGAAGGCTCGCCGCGAGGAAAGCTGGGTCAAGCTGGAACAGAAGTTCGCCAATGGCGAGCGCGTCGACGGCGTGATCTTCAACCAGGTCAAGGGCGGCTTCACGGTCGATCTCGACGGCGCCGTGGCCTTCCTGCCGCGTTCGCAGGTCGACATCCGTCCGATCCGCGACGTCACGCCCCTCATGCACGTCCCGCAACCGTTCGAAATCCTCAAGATGGACAAGCGCCGCGGCAACATCGTCGTGTCGCGCCGCACCGTGCTCGAAGAGAGCCGCGCGGAGCAGCGCTCCGAGATCGTCCAGAACCTCGAAGAGGGTCAGGTGGTCGAAGGCGTGGTCAAGAACATCACCGATTACGGCGCGTTCGTGGACCTCGGCGGCATCGACGGCCTGCTGCACGTCACCGACATGGCCTGGCGCCGCGTCAACCATCCGTCGGAGATCCTGTCCATCGGCCAGACGGTCAAGGTGCAGATCATCCGCATCAACCAGGAAACCCACCGCATCTCGCTCGGCATGAAGCAGCTCGAGAGCGATCCGTGGGACGGCATCGGCGCGAAGTACCCGATCGGCAAGAAGATCACCGGCACCGTCACGAACATCACCGATTACGGCGCGTTCGTGGAGATCGAGCCGGGCATCGAGGGCCTGATCCACGTTTCCGAAATGTCGTGGACCAAGAAGAACGTTCATCCGGGCAAGATTCTGTCCACCACGCAGGAAGTCGAAGTCGTCGTGCTCGAAGTGGATCCGGTCAAGCGCCGCATCTCGCTCGGCCTCAAGCAGACCCTCGACAATCCGTGGACGACCTTCGCGCAGAAGTATCCGACCGGCACCGTCGTCGAAGGCGAAGTCAAGAACAAGACCGAGTTCGGCCTGTTCATCGGCCTCGACGGCGACGTGGACGGCATGGTGCACCTGTCCGACCTCGACTGGAGCCGTCCGGGCGAGCAGGTCATCGAGGAGTACAACAAGGGCGACGTCGTCAAGGCCGTGGTCCTCGATGTGGACGTGGACAAGGAGCGCATCTCGCTCGGCATCAAGCAGCTTACCGGCGACAAGGTCGGCGAGGCCGCCGCTTCCGGCGAACTGCGCAAGAATGCCGTCGTGACCTGCGAAGTGACCGGCATCACCGATGGCGGCATCGAGGTGCGTCTGGTCGATCACGATGTCGACTCGTTCATCCGCCGTTCGGATCTGTCGCGCGATCGTGACGAACAGCGTCCGGAGCGTTTCTCGGTCGGTCAGAAGGTGGACGCCCGCGTCATCTCCTTCGACAAGAAGACCCGCAAGCTGCAGGTCTCGATCAAGGCGCTCGAAATCGCCGAGGAAAAGGAAGCGGTCGCCCAGTACGGCTCGTCCGACTCCGGCGCTTCGCTCGGCGACATTCTCGGTGCCGCTCTGAAGAAGCAGGAAAAGAACTGATCTTTTCCGCATCTTCCGCGAATATGAGAAAGCCCGCCTTCCGGCGGGCTTTTTCTTTATGAATCGTAGTTTGCTTTCGGCGTTTTGGGTCCCCAGTATAAATAATATATTACTAATATAAATAACTTAACCTTGCACGATTGTTAATTATATTTCCTCGCATTCAGAATGCTATATTGAGAGTCCGTATATATTGTGTTATTATTTCTATAATTATTGATTCCCGTGCAGCTTTTTTAAATTTCTTTCTTTTGATCGGATGGAGAGCAAGTGGATGTGTGTAGCCTGTAATCCGGGTATGGTGTCATATCTTCAGTCCATGGCTTCGCGGCGCGATTTCCTGAAATATATGGGCATCGCAGCGGGAACGGCGTTCGTCTGCTCCGATCCGGGAGCGGCGTTGGCGCAGCAGGCGCTGGCATCCGATCCCGCCGATATCGTCTTCAGGGGCGGCCCGATCCTGACGATGGACGGAAACTCCGCCCGCGCGGAAGCGCTGGCGATCCGCGGCAACCGCATCGTTGCCGTGGGCAAGGCGGACGACGTGCAGGCTTTCAGCGGCGCGAAGACGCGCGTCATCGATCTGGACGGGCGGACCCTGATGCCCGGATTGATCGATCCTCACATGCATTTCGTCTTCACGGCCTTCGAGGACTGGATCGACGTCAGCCCCATCACCACGCCCGACTTCTCGACCATATGGGCGAAACTGCAAAAGGGGGTCGCCGACGCCAAGCCGGGCGAATGGGTGCGCGCGCAGCAGTTCGACGCGAGCATCACGCGTGATGCGAAGATACCGACCCTGGCCGATCTCGACGCCCTTGCGCCCGACAACCCGTTCTTCATGGTGGAGAGCAACGGGCATATCGCCTATGCGAACAGCCTTGCCTTCAAGGCGGCCGGCATCACGCGCGATACGCCCAACCCGGCCGGCGCGCGCTTTATCCGCGACCAGAACGGCGATTTCACCGGACGCCTCGAGGAAATGGCCGCGCAGCAGGCCTTCATCCGGGCCATGCCTCCGCTGACCGCCGCCGAGATGGTGGGGCGGGTACAGCGCATGATCGCTCACGCCAGCTCGGTCGGATGCACGATGCTGCACGATTGCGGCATCGGCATCATGGCCGGCACCGCCGATCTCCGGCTTCTGGAGGCCGCGCTGGGCGACGGCAAGGCGCCGCTTCGCTATCGTGGCATGCTGGTGTCGACCGCCATGGACGACTGGGACAAGGCGGGCATCAAGCCAGGATACGGCAACGACATTTTCCGCGTCGACGGCATCAAGGCATGGGCCGACGGCTCCAATCAGGCCCAGACCGGCTATCAGCGCGAGAACTATCTGGGCACGAATGCGCGCGGCGCCCTGAATTACACGCAGGAACAGATAGCCGCCGTCATCCGGCGCGCGCATGAGGGCGGCTGGCAGGTCGGCATTCATGCCAATGGCGACGCGGCGATCGACGTGGCGATCGATGCATACGAAGAGGCGCTCGGTCCGTCGCCGGACAACGATCTGCGCCATCGTATCGAGCATTGCAGCATCCTTCATCCGGGGCAGATGACCAGAATGAAGCAGCTTGGCCTGTCACCTTCGTTCCTGATCGGGCACGTCCGCTGGTGGGGCAAGGCTTTCAGGGACCGGCTGCTGGGACCGGACCGGGCGAAATTCTACGATCCCTGCGCCTCGGCTCTTGCCGCCGGCCTGCGTATATCGCTCCATTCGGACTGGAACGTGACGCCGATCGAGCCGTTGCGCTATGTCGAGGATGCGGTCTCGCGCATCATGAACGAAGGCGGAGACGTGTTCTTTCCCGAGGAGCGCATCCCGGTCGATGCCGCACTGCGCGCGGTGACGATCAATGCCGCTTGGCAGTGTCACATGGACGACCAGATCGGGACGCTGGAAACCGGCAAGCTGGCGGATCTGGCAATCCTTGAGCAGGACCCCACCGATCCGCAGGCAAAGATCAGCAAGATCAAGGTCAGCGAAACCTGGATGGACGGCGTGCAGCGCTATACGGCCTGATGCCGCTGCGGCCCACTGGAGGGCGGGCACGGTCCCGGAAAGGCTGGAGCATCTTGCAGCCAAATGGAAATATTTGGCATCGCATAAATGTGGTGAAAGCAAAGAGATAGAGCGGTTCCAACGATTCCGTTTAAACGGGAACCGCTCTCGGCCCGGCAAACGGCAGCCGCAAGCCTATTCGGGCTCACGCCACGCCGAGCACACGGATCAGACCAAAGCTGATGAGGCCCAGCGCGACGAGCGAGAGCACCACCGTCATCGTCACCCGGCCGCCGGCCTGCGCCACCGAGCGCACGTCGACGCCGAGGCCCAGCGCCGCCATGGAAATCGTGGTGAGCACGGTGGAGACGGTCGAGATACCCGGCAGCAGCACTTCGGGAATGAGGTGCAGCGAACGCAGCGCCATCAGCGCCAGAAAGCCGATGATGAACCACGGCACCAGTTGGCTGAAGCGCGGACGCTTCGCTCCGGCCGCACGCTCGCCGGCGATGACGGAGAGAGCGAGGATGACCGGTCCCAGCATCAGCACGCGCACCAGCTTGACCAGCGTGCCCAGTTGCACGCTGATCGCCGCTACCGGCGCGGTCGCCGCCAGAACCTGCGGCACGGCATAGACGGTCAGGCCGGCCAGAATGCCGAACTGGCTGAAGGTGAGGCCGAGCATCGGAACCAGAATAGGCAGGCACAGCACCACCACCACGCCGAGGATCGCCGTGAACGCGATGGAAGCGGCCACGTCCTCGCTGTCGGCTCCGATGACCGGCGCCACGGCGGCGATGGCCGAATTGCCGCAGATGGAATTGCCGCAGGCCACCAGAACCGCCATGCGGTGCGGCAGGCGCAGCAGCCGCCCGAGGCTGTAGCTGATTGCGATCGATACCGCCACGACACAGGCGATGCCGAGAATGAGGCCCGAACCGGCCTCCTCCACGGCGCCGGCGCTGATCGACGCGCCGAGCAGCACCACGGCGATCTCCAGCAGGATCTTGCCCGAAAAAGTGATGCCCTTCGAAAAACGCGGTCCCGGCCGGAACACGCTGCGCACCACCGTGCCGAGCAGGATGGCCAGCACCAGCGCCTCCAGCCAGGCACGTCCGGCCAGATGGGCCTCCACGTTCTCCAGCCCCACCGCCACAAGGGTGACGACGATCGAAAGAAGAAGACCGGGCAGGATATCGCGGATTTTCGAATAGGACATCATCAGTGCTTTGCGAGAAAGAGAATTATTTTCCATCCAGATGCCGTAATTTCTCTGTTCATTCCATCGCATAATATGGCATAAATCATTCGATAAAATCGAACACAGGCAGCCATGACACTGGAACAATTGCGCATTTTCATCGCGGTGGCCGAGCGCGAGCATCTCACCCGCGCATCGGAAGCGCTGCATCTGACGCCTTCGGCGGTGAGTTCGGCGATCCGCGCGCTGGAGGAGCGCCACGGCGCGACCTTGTTCAACCGTATCGGGCGGCGAATCGAGCTGACGGGCGACGGACGCATGTTTCTCGACGAGGCGCGCGCCACGCTAGCCCATGCGCGATCGGCGGAACGCATGCTGTCGGAACTGGGCGGAGGAAGGCGCGGCACGCTTGCCATCCACGCCAGCCAGACCATCGCCAGCTACTGGCTACCGCTCTTTCTCGCCCGCTTTCACGCCGACCACCCGCTTATCGACATAAGCCTGACGCTCGGCAACACCGAGAGCGTCACGGCAGCCACCGAGGCGGGGCTGGCCGATCTGGGGCTCGTCGAGGGCACGGTGCAGTCGCCGTCGCTCGCCATGGATCAGGTGGGCGGCGACCGGCTCATCATCGTCGCGCGGCCGGATCACGCATGGGCCCGCCAGGCCGATCACGGGGTCGGGACCGGGCGGCTTTCATGGGACAGCCTGTTCACCGGGCAATGGATCCTGCGCGAGCAGGGATCGGGCACACGCAGCGTGTTCGAGGATGCCATGCGCGCGGCCGGCTATAATCCGGCACGGCTCGCCATCGCGCTCGAACTGCCTTCGAACGAGGCGGTCTGCTCCACGGTCCGCTCCGGCGATTACGTGACGGCGGTGTCGGAACTGGTCGCCGCGCCGCATCTTTCCGCCGGAACACTGGTGAAAGTCGATTTCCCCCTGCCCCGGCGCCAGTTCCTCATGCTCACGCACAAGGACCGCTACCAAAGCAGGGCGATGCAGATGTTCTCGCGGCTGGTTAGCATTTCCAGCGAAAGTGCGTAGCGGTTTCGCGTCGGATAATGCGTAAAACAAAAAGATAGCGGCGCCGGAGATGCGCCGTAAAAAAGGTTCACGCCAGAAAGTCCATCACAGTGGTGAACATGGACAGGCCGAGAATCGACACCGATACGATGAGCTGCACAGACAGCCGCCGCGAAACCATCGCCAGCAGATAGAGCGATGAGATCACCGCGAAAGCGCCGTATAGGACGGGACGGGCCGCTGCATCCGGCATTCCGAAAACTTCTCCCAGAACAAGAAACTGGGAATGGACCAGAATGGAGAAAAGAAAGAAGATACGCCTTACCTGAAGGAAATAATCGAAGAACGAACCATATTCATCTATATTGTCCGGTGTCAGCAGAAATACGATAAAATAATATATAAAGGCGTAGAACAATAGAATCATATAAATGGAATAATCGAATCGCACCTCGTACTTGAGGTCGAAAATCAGCCACCACCATTCGACCACCGACAGAAGCAGGACCAACAGCCATATAAGCTGAAGGGGCTCCGGCCCTTTGCGCGTCGGATGCTGGATGAAAATGGCGATCCGTTCCAGAAGGCGGGCCATGCAGAAACTGACAACGACACCGGCTATGATACGGATGTGCAGAAATTCTTCCGAAGACATAAATTCATGCTGCATATTTCTACTTTGAAAAATTTGAAAATATCAATTTTTTAAATAAAGCAGCTTGAATATATACCGAAACGGGCGGAATGAAAACTGAATTGCTTCAGCGTATCTGGCGAAGCAATTCCGGCTGCGGGAAGCAGGTTGCCGCCATGCCGTGCTTCACCTGCCAGAGACCGATGGAGCGGCGCGTCTTGAAACCCGGCAGGCCATCGGTCTTGCCGACGTCATAGCCCTGCGCCTGAAGGCGCTTCTGCATCGCAGCGATATCCGAGCGGTACATGGTGCCGACATTGCCCCACGGCGCCGCGAAATCGCCCGCGCCATAGGCGATACGGTCGCCGACGTGGCCGATGAAGAGCGCGTAGAGGTCGCTCATATTATAGTCCTTTAGGACATAGAAATTCGGGCTGACGACAAAGGCCGGACCGAAGCGGCCCGCAGGCATCACGAGGAAGGATTCGCCCCTCATCTCGCCCGACGGGAACGGCTTGCCGTTGACGCGGGTGACGCCGAGCCGCGCCCATTGGGCGAGCGGCTTGCCCTGATCCGGTCCTTCGAGCGAGCAGGAAACGCTTGCGGGCACCTTCACCTCGAAACCCCAGTCGCGGCCCTTCTGCCAGCCGTGCAGCTTCAGGTAATTGGCGATGGAGGCCAGCGTGTCGGGCGTGGAGTTCCAGATGTCGCGCTTGCCGTCGCCATCGAAATCCACCGCGTCCTTCAGATAGACGGACGGCATGAATTGCGGCTGGCCGAGCGCGCCCGCCCACGAGCTTTTCATGGCGCTTTCGTCGATATAGCCCTTGGCGGCGATTTCCAGCGCGGCAATGAGTTCCTTGCGGAACATGTCCTTGCGTGTCGAGAGATAGGCCTTCGTGCCGAGCACCTCGAAGGCGTTGTAGGGGATTTTCACCGTACCGAAGCCCGATTCGCGGCCCCACACGGCAAGCAGGATCGGTCCCGGCACGCCGTATTTCTGCTCGATACGCTTCAGAAGGCTTGCATATTGCCGATAGCGCGCCTTGCCGCCATCCGTGACCATGGCCATGGTTCTGGCGTTGAAATATTTGCCGGGCGCACCGAACTCCGCCTGTTTCTGCACTTGCGGACCGGTGGGCTTCTGGCCGGGAATGACGAGATCGGGCAGTTTCCAGTTGATGCCGACACCGGCGAAGGCCTTGTCGAAAATGGCGCGCGGCACGCCGGCTTTCTGCGCCTCCAGCCAGAGGTCCCTGTCGAGCCAGACCCGATACCGCGCCTCGATATCGGCATGGGAGGGTGCTGCCACAGCCGCAACCGGCGAGGCCAGCATCAGCGCCGCTGCGGCGATTGGTTTCCAGACATTCACCGCCATGCGGGTCTCCCCAAGAGCGCCGGGCGCTCTATCTATTTGTTTTTACGCATTATCCTACGCGAAACCGCTTCGCGCTTTCGCTGGAAATGCTCTAAAGATCAGAGCGCGGTGCGCGCCCGCAAGGCCGCGGCAAGCGTGCCTTCATCCAGATAATCCAGTTCACCGCCGACCGGCACGCCATGGGCGAGCCGCGTCACCCGCACGTCGAACCCGCCAAGCTGGTCGGTGATGTAATGCGCGGTGGTCTGGCCTTCGACGGTGGCGTTGACGGCCAGAATCACTTCCCTGACCGTGCCTTCAGCCACGCGTTCCACCAGCCCCTTGATGTTGAGATCGTCCGGCCCGACGCCATCGAGCGGCGACAGCCGCCCGCCCAGCACATGATAGCGCACATTCATGGTGCCTGCGCGCTCCAGCGCCCAGAGGTCGGACACGTCCTCGACCACGATCAGCACCGAGTCGTCGCGGCGCGGGTCGGTGCAGATCGTGCAGGGATCGCTGGTGTCCACATTGCCGCAGCAGGAACAGATGCGCACCTTTTCCGCCGCTTCCTGCATGGCGTCGCCAAGCGGGACCAGCAGCGCTTCCTTCTTCTTGATGAGATGCAGCGCCGCGCGGCGGGCCGAGCGCGGTCCAAGCCCCGGCACACGCGCCAGCAACTGGATCAGGCGTTCGATTTCGGGACCGGCTATTCGTTTGGACATGGTTTTAAAACGGCAGCTTCATCCCGGGCGGGATCGGCAATCCGGCCGTCAGCGCCTGCGTTTTTTCGGCCATGGCGGCTTCGAGCTTGGCCTTGGCGTCGTTATGGGCGGCGATGATGAGGTCTTCGAGGATTTCCACCTCGTCTTCCTTCATCAGCGACGGATCGATCTTCAGCGCCGACAACGTGCCCTGCCCCGCCAGCGTGACCGAAACCAGTCCGCCGCCGGAAGCGGCGGTGACTTCCAGATTGGCGATCTCCTCCTGCATGGCCTTCATCTTGGCCTGCAATTCCTTCGCCTGTTTCATCATGCCCATCATGTCGCGCATGGCTTCACTCCAGTTTGTCAGTCGTCTTCGGACGGCGGGCCGGGCGTTTCCGGCGCGGCGTCGAGGTCGATATCCGCATCGTCGCCCTGATCGGGAACGGCGATGCGCACATCGGTGATCTTCGCACCCGGAAAAGCGGCGAGGATCGCCGCAACGTCCGGATCGGCGCGGGCGTCGGTTACCAGCGTGTCGCGGCGCTCGGCCTCCGCCTCGGCCACGGTCTGGCCCGCCACGTCGCGCGCCACCGTCACCACCCAGCGCAGGCCGGTCCAGTTCAGAAGGCGTTGCGCCATGTCGCCGGGCAGCGATTTCGGCGCGTCGTCGGTCAGGCCGATCTCCAGCCGCCCCGGCGCGATGGAGGACAGGCGCACGCAGTTCCTGACCAGTATCTTGAACTGCATGTCGCGATGCCTGTCCGCAAGCGCGACGATGTCGTCAAGGCTGTTGACGGGAACGGAAGGCTGCGGTTGCGCAGCGGGCTTCGGAGAGGTTTCGGCGATGCGCATGGCCGTCGCCGGAGCGCCGGAGCCCGCCGCCATGGCGGACGGCGCAACCGCATCGGCGACCGCATGAGCCTCGCTTCCACCGCCATTCGGTCTGGCGCCAGAGGATGGCTGCGGGCGCGGCGCGGAAACGGAACCGTTTTCCAGACCGCGCAGGGCTTCGTCCAGCGTCGGCAGGTCGGCGGCATGGGCGAGGCGAATCAGCAGCATTTCGGCCGCCTGCACCGGGCGGTTGGCGGTATCCACCTCGGCGATGCCCTTGAGCAGTATCTGCCATGTACGCGAAAGCACACGCACGGAAAGCTTTCCCGCGAAATCGAGCCCGCGACGGCGCTCGTCCTCCGACAGCGAAACATCCTCGCCCACTTCCGGCGTGAAGCGCAGCCGCGTGACCAGATGGTTGAAATCGGCAAGCTCGGTCAGCACCACGGACGGATCGGCGCCGGAATCATATTGCGCGCGGAACTCCTTCAGCGCGGCGGCCACGTCGCCGCGCATCAGCATCTCGAACAGGTCGATGATGCGCGCGCGGTCGGCCAGCCCCAGCATGGAACGCACCGCTTCCGCCGTCACCTCGCCCGCG
Source organism: Rhizobiales bacterium 63-22 (assembly GCA_001898995.1). Classification (GTDB taxonomy): domain Bacteria; phylum Pseudomonadota; class Alphaproteobacteria; order Rhizobiales; family Rhizobiaceae; genus Brucella. Next base: position 650,364 of record MKVZ01000004.1, read on the forward strand.
CCATGCGCGATGGCCTGATCGAAGATCGACAGCGAATCGCGCGCCGAACCCTCGCCCGCGCGGGCGATCATGGCCAGCGAGGCGTCGTCCACCGTGATCTTTTCGGCCTCGGCGATGCGGCGCAGATGGGCGGCGAGCGCGCCCGATTCGATGCGGCGCAGATCGAAGCGCTGGCAGCGCGACAGCACCGTGATCGGAACCTTGCGGATTTCGGTGGTGGCGAAGATGAACTTGACGTGCGGCGGCGGCTCTTCCAGCGTCTTCAGCAGGCCGTTGAAGGCCTGCGTGGAGAGCATGTGCACCTCGTCGATGATATAGACCTTGTAGCGCGCGGAGACGGGACGGTAGCGCACCTGCTCGATGATCTCGCGGATATCGTCGATGCCGGTATGGGAGGCGGCGTCCATCTCGATCACGTCGACATGGCGGCCCTCCATGATCGCCCGGCAATGCTCGCCCGGCACGGAAAGGTCGATGGTCGGCTGGTCGGTCGTATCGGTCTTGTAATTGAGGGCGCGGGCGAGAATGCGCGCCGTCGTGGTCTTGCCCACGCCGCGCACGCCGGTCAGCATCCACGCCTGCGCGATGCGGCCGGTCTCGAAGGCGTTCTTCAGCGTGCGCACCATCGGCTCCTGGCCGATGAGGTCGTCGAAATTCTGGGGGCGGTATTTGCGGGCGAGAACGCGATAGGCGCCGTCGGAAGCAAACTCGGCGGCAGCAAAGTCGGCGGATGTCATGTCCATGGCGACCCTTCCGTTCCCGGTGTGACCTGTCTGCGTGACCTGTCCGATTAACCTGTTTCTGGCCGGCAGTCTGGACCGGGCGCATGTCCGCCGTCAACACGGGACGGCTCCCGTCAACAGCCGTGAGATGCGTGAGAAAAGGTGGGAGGCTGGCACGATGACCCGTGCCGTGGCTCGTTAGGGCTGCTTCCTTCCGGACCTGACCCGGTTGGCGAGTGGCTCGTCCACCACCAACCTCCCGGCCTGCATATCGTCAATCGCGGCGCAAAAAGCAAGCGCAAAGGCAAAAAAACTGATAGGAATCGCTTCATGGAACCTTTCAAACTCGACAAACGGCTCGATGCCGACACTTTTTTCGTCGCGGTGCTGGGCCTGAGCGAATTGCGGCTGATGAACGACCGGCGCTGGCCGTGGCTGATCCTCGTGCCGCGCCGCCCAGGCATGACCGAAATCCACGACATGACGCCGCTCGACCAGACCATGCTGACCTTCGAGGCGGGAATGGTCGCGGAGGCGCTGAAAAACGTCACCGGCTGCGACAAGATCAATACCGGCGCGCTCGGCAATATCGTGCGGCAACTGCACCTGCATGTCATTGCCCGCAGCGAGGGCGACGCCGGCTGGCCTGGCCCCGTCTGGGGCCATGGAGCCCGCATCCCCTATGACGAGGCCGAGGCGGAAACATTCATCGCCGCCGTCCGCGCGGGGCTCTGATCCCTTCCATAATCTTTCGAGAACATCATGGCCTTCCGTCTCTACGACCTGCCGGAAATCGAACCGAGCAGCCGCGTCGGCTTCGCCGGCAACCGCATCGACCGCCTGTCCGAAAAGCGGCAGGACGATTCGGCCTTCACCGCGCTGGAACTGCCGGAAACCCGTGTCCTGCTTCTGTGCGGCAACAGGCTGCTTCTGGACTATGCGGAGGAAAAAGCGCCGCGCGTGCTGTTTTCCGCCGCAGAAGCGCAGGCCTTCGCGCCGGACCTCGCCGAGCCGGTGCTGCTAGGGCTTCTGGACGGCAATCCGATCGTGGCGCTGACGGCGGCGCTCGACCCCGACAGGCTGGAGGCGCCGTTCCGGGCGCAGGATTATCGCGGCGTCTATACGGACGGCCTCGTCCCGACCGATCTGGTCGGCGCGCTGGCGCAGGCCGCGGCACTCACCGCATGGCACACGAACCACCGCTTTTGCGGGCGGTGCGGATCGCGGACGGAGATGAAGGCGGGCGGCGCGAAACGCCGATGCCCGAATTGCGGCGCGGAGCATTTTCCGCGCACGGACCCGGTGGCGATCTGGCTGCCGGTGCGCGGGGAAAAATGCATCCTTGCGCGCGGACCCCATTTCGTGACCGGCACTTATTCCTGTCTTGCCGGATTCATCGAGCAGGGCGAGACGATCGAAGCCGCCGTGCGCCGCGAAAGCCGCGAGGAAATGGGCCTTGCCATCGGCCGCGTCGGCTACCACGCCAGCCAGCCATGGCCCTTCCCCTATTCGCTGATGATCGGCTGCCATGCCGAGGTTCTGTCCGACGATTTCACCGTCGACCGCTCGGAGCTTGAGGACGGGCGCTGGTTCGGCAAGGCCGAGGTGCGCGCCATGCTGGACGGAAGCCATCAAGACGGGCTGCGCGTGCCCGCGCCGGGGGCAATCGCAACCCATCTGATCAGGGCGTGGGCGGAAAGCATTTCCAGCGAAAGTGCGTAGCGGTTTCGCGAAGGATAATGCGTAAAAATAAAGAGTTAGGGCTTATTCCGCCGCCAGCAGGTGCGTGTCGCGCACGTCGCTGCCCTTGTAGACACCGAGAATCCGCACTTCCTTCGAGAAGAACTCCAGTTCTTCCAGCGCAAGCTTGACGTTGGAATCTTCCGGGTGTCCCTCGATGTCGGCGTAGAACTGCGTGGCGATGAAGCGGCCGCCGATCTGGTAGCTTTCGAGCTTCGTCATGTTGATGCCGTTGGTTGCGAAGCCGCCCAGCGCCTTGTAGAGCGCAGCCGGCACGTTGCGCACGCGGAAGACGAAAGTGGTGATGACGCGCTCGCCGTTCTGCGGCCGCGCCGCCCATTGCTTCGTCTTGGACAGCACCACGAAACGGGTGACGTTATCCTCCGAATCCTCGACATTCTCTTCCAGAATATCGAGGCCATAGAGCCCTGCCGCCAGACGCGGCGCAAGCGCGGCCATGGAACGGTCCTGCATGTCGGCGACGAGGCGCGCGGCCCCGGCCGTATCGCCCGCTATCACCGGCTTCCAGCCGTTGCGGCGGATGACGTTGCGGCACTGGCCGAGCGCATGGATATGGCTGTGGACCGTCCTGATCTCCTCGCGCTTCACGCCCGGCAGCACCATGAGCTGGAAATGGATCGGCAGGAAATATTCGCCGACGATGTGCATGTCCGCGAGCGGCAGCAGATAATGGATATCCGCCACGCGGCCGGCCAGCGTGTTCTCGATCGGGATCATGGCGAGGTCGGCAGCACCGCTTTCGACCGCATTGAACGCGTCCTCGAAGGTCGGGCACGGCAGGGGCTCCATTGCCGGAAACATGTCGCGGCAAGCCGTGTCGGAATTGGCGCCCGCTTCGCCCTGAAAGGAAATCCGGTTGGTTGTCATCGTGCTTGCTCTTTCTGTACGTTCTTTCAGATAGAGCGCGTTTCGATCCGATTGAATCAGACCGGCGCTCTACTTGTTTGTTTTGACGCGCATCTTATCCGAAAACCGTTTCACACTTTTCGGGATGCGCTCTGTGCGACAAGAAGGCGCGCGCGGTCAAGGTCGGCCGGTGTGTCGACGCCGAGCGGAACCGTTTTCACGATTTCCGCATCGATGCGCATTCCCGCTTCCAGCGCCCGCAACTGTTCGAGCTTCTCGCGCTTTTCGAGCGGCGACGGCCCCAGCGTCACGAAACGCTCCAGCGCGGCGCGGCGATAGGCATAAAGGCCGATATGGTGATAGAGGGGGCCTTCGCCGTATGGAGCCGTGGCGCGGGTGAAATAGAGCGCGCGCAGGCGGTTTTCGCCGATGGGCGAGCCGACGATCTTCACCACGTTCGGATTGGTCTTTTCTTCCTCGACCGTGATTTCGACGCCGAGTGTCGCGATGTCGGCGGGCCCGTCCGCAAGCGGCGCCAGCGCGCGCCGGATGGTCTGCGGGTCGATGGTCGGCAGATCGCCCTGCACATTGACCACCGCCTCGATCTCGCCGGCCGGATCGAGCCTTTGCAGCGCCTCGTGGATGCGGTCGGAACCCGATTCGTGGTCGGCGCGCGTCATCACCGCCTCGTGGCCATGGGCGGTAACGGCCGCGAACACCGCCTCGCTGTCGGTGGCGACCACCGTACGCCCCAGTTTCGCCGCCGCGGCGCGATCGGCCACCTGTACGATCATCGGCTTGCCGCAGATATCGGCCAGCGGCTTGTTGGGCAGGCGCGTCGAGCCGAGACGGGCCGGAATCAGCGTCAGGGTCTTCATGGTCGGTGCGTACTCGCTTTCGTCTGTCCTGTCCTTGCAGCCTTTCGGGGGCGGCATCCGGGTGCGGCTTCCGCAATCCTTTAGCCGCGCCGCGCGGGCGGCAAAAGTGTCAAAAAGTCACGGGGCTTGCCTCCCTTATAGGTGTTGCATCGCTCCGACAAAAGACCTAGTTTCCGGGCGATGCCGCCGGGTGAGGAGCGACGGCCCGCCAAGGGTTGTGCCGGCGCATGAGGCGGAAGAGAACGCGTCACGAGAGCGTTCGGGAGAGGGAGTACGAACCGGCGATGAATGCAACCCAGCCGAACAAGTTCATCATGGCCTTTCTGGGGGTGGTGTTCGTCGTCATGACGATAGGCATCCTGTCCAATTCGCTTTATTATTCGCCGCTGCCGGAAAAGCCCGGCTTCGCGATCAAGGCGGTGGAAGCCCCGGCCGCCGGAGGCGCAGCCGCGGCACCAAAGGCGATCCCCATCGAGGCATTGCTGCAAACCGCCGATCCCAAGAAGGGCGCGGTGGTGTTCAAGCGTTGCCTGGCCTGCCATACCGGCGACAAGAACGGCGGCAACAAGGTCGGCCCGCATCTCTGGGGCATCGTGAACCGCCCCGCCGCCTCCGTGCCGGATTTCAGCTATTCCGCCGCCATGAAGGCGTTCGGCGCCGCCGGCAACAAGTGGACTTACGAGCATCTCAACACGTTCCTGACCTTGCCGAAGGCTTTCATCAAGGGTACGGCGATGGGCTTCGCCGGCGACAAGAACGACGCCGAGCGCGCGGACCTGATCGCCTACCTGCGCACGCTGTCGGACAATCCGCCGCCGCTGCCTGCACCCCCAGCCGCCGCGCCCGCCGCCGGTGCGAAACCCGCCGCAGGTGCGGCGCCCGCTCCTGCCGGTGCGAAGCCTGCTGCTGCAGGTGCGGCTCCTGCCGCTCCCGCTGCCAATGGCGGCAAGCCTGCCGCTGGCGCGCCAGCCCAACCTGCGGCACCGGCTGCCCAGCCCGCTCCGGCACCGGCTGCTCCGGCACCAACGACTCAACCGGCACCGGCGCCGGCGAAATAAACCGGGCCGGCAGCGCTTATCGAAGCCGGGTTCGCACCCGGCTTTTTTATCGATAAGCGGCATTTTTCTCGCCCCGCGCCTTTCTTCCTCCGCAAAAAACCCTAAAAATTAGAAGCTGATTCAGGGGCTGAAACGGAAGAGAGAGGTGCCGGATGCGAGGTTTTTGGGCGGGTGCGCTGGCGGTTGCCATGCTCGGCGGAACCATGTTCACGGTGTCGCAGGGCCGGGCCGAGGACGCCGGGACCGAACCGCAATGGCGCTACGCTTCCAGCCTGCTCGGCGCACCGAAATATCCGGCGGATTTCAAACATTACGACTATGTGAACGTGCAGGCGCCCAAGGGCGGGACGCTCAATCAGGTGGCGGTCGGCACCTTCGACAGCCTCAATCCCTTCGTGGTGCAGGGGGTTCCGGCGGCCGGGCTTTCCGATCTCGGCGGCGGCCTGCTCTACGACACCCTGATGGCGGATTCTCTCGACCAAGGCTCGACGCAATATCCCCTCATCGCCGAGGCCCTGCAATATCCGGACGATTATTCATGGGTGAAATACCGGCTCAACCCGGCCGCGAAATGGCACGACGGCGAGCCGATCACGCCTGAGGACGTGGTGTGGTCGTTCGATGTGCTGAAGAAGCAGTCGCCCACCTACAACAAATATTATGCCGACGTGGTGAAAGCCGAGAAGACGGGCGATCACGAGGTGAAATTCACCTTTTCCAGAGCCGGAAACCGCGAATTGCCGCAGATCATGGGCCAGCTCGCCGTATTGCCGAAGCATTGGTGGACGGGCAAGGACGCGCAGGGGCGCCAGCGGGACATCACCCGCCCGACGCTGGAAATCCCGCTCGGCTCCGGCCCCTACCGGATCGAGAGCGTGAAGCCCGGAACGTCCATCGTCTGGGCGCGCGTGCCGGATTACTGGGGCAAGGACCTGGCCGTGAATGTCGGCCGCAACAATTTCGACCGCATCCGCTATCAGTATTATTTCGGCGAAGACGCGGCATGGGAAGCCTTCAAGAAAGGCGGCGAATACGACTACCGGCAGGAAAACCGCGCGCGGCGCTGGGCGGAGCAGTATAATTTCCCCGCCGTCACGCGCGGCGACGTGATCAAGGCGTCCTTTCCCTACCACGCCGTCGGGCGGATGCAGGGTTTCTTCCTCAATACCCGCCGTCCCGAATTCGCCGATCCGCGCGTGCGCGAAGCGCTGACCTATGCCTTCGATTTCGAATCCATGAACCGGCTGCTGTTCTTCAACCAGTACAAGCGCATCGAAAGCTACTTCGCGGGCAACGAACTGCAACTGCAAGGCCCGCCCACGCCTGCGGAAAAGGCCATACTCGAAACGGTGAAGGACGCGCTGCCCGCCGAGGCGCTGACGCAGGCGTTCAAGCTGCCGGTCTACGACACGCCGCAGGCGACGCGCGACAATCTGCGCAAGGCGCTGGATCTTTTCGCGCAGGCCGGATGGACATTGAAGAACGGACGCCTGACCGACGCGAAAGGCAATGTCTTCACCATCGAGTTCCTCAATGACAGCGCGGCCTTCGAAGCGGTCAACAATCTCTTCATCCGGAACCTGAGGAAGATCGGCGTCAGCGCCACCTCGCGCACCGTCGACGCCGCCCAATATCAGGCCCGCGTCAACGATTTCGACTATGACGTCATCAACGGCATCGTCCCCGAAACGGCCTCGCCCGGCAACGAACAGCGCGAGTTCTGGGGATCGCAGGCCGCCGACATCAAGGGCAGCCGCAACTATGCCGGCATCAGGAATCCGGCCGTGGACAAGCTGATCGACGGCGTGGTCTATGCAAAGAACCGCGACGACCTCGTCACCGCCACCCATGCGCTCGACCGCCTGCTCTTGTGGAACTATTACGTCATCCCGCAATGGTATTCCGACACGATCAACGTGGCCTACTGGAACAAGTTCGGCATGCCGGAAAAGCAGCCCGATTACATGGGAATCGACCCGTTCTCGTGGTGGGTCGATCCCGCGAAGCAGGCGAAGCTCAAATTCGGGGCGCAATGACATGAGTGCAAGGACGGGGGCGGCCCTTCGCATGCACCGGCGGCGTTTTCTGGAAGTTTCAGGCAGCGCGGCGCTGGCAACCCTTTTTGCGCGCAGGGCTTTCGCCTCCGTGCCGACGGGGAAAGCCCTGCACGGGCTTTCCGCCTTCGGCGACCTGAAATACGGGCCGGACTTCACCCATTTCGACTATGCCAGCCCGGATGCGCCGAAGGGCGGCACCTTCACCTTCGCGCCATCCAACTGGGTCTGGAACCAGAACGTCCAGACCTTCAACACGCTCAACAGCTTCACCTTCAGGGGCGACGCGCCGCCACGCATGGAACTGACTTTCGACAGCCTGATGGCGCCGGCGCTGGACGAGCCGGATGCGGTCTACGGGCTTCTCGCCGAAAGCGTCACGCTGTCCGGCGACCGTTCCACCTGCACATTCAAACTGCGCAACGAGGCGCGGTTTCATGACGGCTCACCCGTCGCGGCGAAGGACGTGGTGTTCACCTACAGGACCTTCAAGGAAAAGGGCCATCCCGCGCTGCGCCAGTCGCTGGCGCGGCTGGAAACGGTGGAGGCGGCGGACAGCGACGGCGTCACCATGCGCTTTTCCGCCGGGGCCGGTCCCGATGCCATTCTGGAGGCGGTGACGCTGCCCATCCTGCCCGCGGACTGGTTCGCGACGCGCGATTTCGAGGCGACGAGCATGGAACCGATGCCCGGATCGGGTGCCTATCGCGTCGGCAGGTTCTCGCCCGGCGATTTCATCGAATATGAGCGCGTCGAGGATTACTGGGCGCGGGATTTGCCCGTGCAGCGCGGCTTCAACCATTTCGACCGCATCCGTATCCAGTTCTTCCGCGACCGCCAGCCGGAATTCGAAGCTTTCAAGAAGGGCGACATCGACTGGCGCGAGGAAAACGTCTCGCGCAACTGGGCGACCGGCTACGATTTTCCCGCCGTCCGGTCGGGGAAGGTCGTCAAGCGTACCTTCCCGAAGGAAAAGCGCCCGCTCATGCAGGCATGGGCGCTTAACCAGCGCCGCGAACGGTTCCGCGATCCGCGCGTGCGCGAGGCGGTAGCGCTATGCTTCGACTTCGAATGGACCAACGCCAACCTGTTCTACGGGCTTTACCAGCGGGCGCAGTCCTGCTTCAGCGGCTCGGATTTTCAAGCCACGGGCCTGCCGACGCCGGACGAGTTGCGGGTGATGGAGCGCTATCGCGGCCGGCTGCCGGAGGCGGTTTCCGGCGAAGCGGTGACGATGCCCGTCTCCGATGGCACCGGCCGCGACCGGGCGCTGTTTGCCCGCGCCATCACGCTGTTGCAGGAGGCGGGATTCGAGCGGCGCGACGGCCGGTTCCACGACCGTGACGGCAGCCGGTTCACGCTGGAAATCCTGAACAATTCCGAAAGTTTCACCCGCATCTACAATCCGCTGGTGCAGAAGATGCGCGCCATCGGCATCGACGCCAGCCAGCGGCTGGTGGACCCCAGCCAGTATCAGGCGCGGATGCAGGATTTCGATTTCGACATGGTGGGGATCGCCATGCAGTTCAGCGCGACGCCGTCGCCCGAATCGCTCGCCGGTATGTTCGGCTCGAACGCCGCGAAGACGCCCGGCAGCTACAACCTGCCGGGCACGGCCGATCCGCTGATCGACGCGCTCATCGCGGATGCGGGCAAGGCGTCCACGCGCGCGGAACTGGTGGCCACCCTGCGGGTGCTCGATCGGTACTTGCGTATCCGGCGCGACTGGATTCCAAATTGGACAGCGGCGAATCACCTCGTGGCCTATTGGGACCGCTTCGGTTTCCGCGAGCCGAAGCCCGATTACGGCTTTCCGGTCGAAACGCTGTGGTGGATCAAGGCATGATCCCGAAAAGTGGGAACCGGTTTTCGGACCGGATCATGGCCCCGAACGAAGAGAAGGCGAGAGCTGTTGGCAAGCCATAAGAGCAACCCGGATATCGAGAGCGGAACAAGCTGATGGGCGCCTATATCCTCCGCCGCCTGCTTCTGATGATCCCGACCATCTTCGGCATCATGGCCATTTCCTTCACCGTGATCCAGTTCGCGCCCGGCGGTCCGGTGGAGCGGGTGATCGCGCAGCTTTCGGGTCAGAGCGGCGACGCGCTCGACCGCCTGTCCGGCGGCGGCAACGATGCCGGCCAGACCGGTATGGACAGCGGCGCGGTCAATTCCAAATATCGCGGCGCGCAGGGGCTCGATCCGCAATTCATCGCCAATCTCGAAAAGCAGTTCGGCTTCGACAAGCCGCCGCTGGAGCGCTTCGGCCTGATGATGTGGAACTATCTGCGCTTCGATTTCGGCCGCAGCTATTTCCGCGATATCAGCGTGATCGACCTCATCAAGGAAAAGATGCCGGTCTCGATCTCGCTCGGCCTGTGGATGACCTTCCTGTCCTATGCGATCTCGATCCCGCTCGGCATCCGCAAGGCGGTGAAGGACGGCACGCGCTTCGATACATGGACCAGCGCCGTCATCATCGTCGGCTACGCGATACCGAGCTTCCTGTTCGCGATCCTGCTGATGGTGGTCTTCGCCGGCGGCTCCTTCTTCAACTGGTTCCCGCTGCGCGGCCTCACCTCGCCCGACTTCGCGCAGATGTCGCTTTTCGGCAAGATCGAGGACTATCTGTGGCACATGGTGCTGCCGATCACGGCGCTGGTGATCTCGGCCTTCGCCACCACCACGCTTCTGACCAAGAACTCGTTTCTGGAGGAAATCCGCAAGCAATATGTGACGACGGCGCGCGCCAAGGGCCTGACGGAACGGCAGGTGCTCTATCGCCATGTGTTCCGCAACGCCATGCTGATCGTCATCGCCGGCTTTCCGGGCGCCTTCATCTCGGCCTTCTTCACCGGTTCGCTTCTGATCGAGACCATCTTCTCGCTCGACGGGCTTGGCCTGCTCGGCTACCAGTCGGTCGTCAACCGCGACTATCCGGTGGTGTTCGCCAATCTCTACATCTTCTCGCTGATCGGGCTTCTGGTGGGGCTGCTTTCCGATCTCACCTATACGTGGATCGACCCGCGCATCGATTTCGAGCGGAGGGACGTGTGATGGTGGACGCGGCACTTCTCCCCACCGCGACGGAGGCCCGACGCCCGCGTCTTTCACCGCTCAACCAGCGCCGCTGGAAGCATTTCAAGGCCAACAAGCGTGGCTACTGGTCGCTTTGGATATTCCTGATCCTGCTCGTCGCGGCGCTCTTTTCCGAATTCATCGCCAATGACCGGCCCATCATCGCCTATTACAAGGGCGAATTGCTGATGCCGGTCTTCATCGATTACCCGGAGGAGAAATTCGGCGGCTTCTACGCCGTCGCCGACTATCGGGACCCGGTGATACAGGACGAGATCAACCGGCACGGCTGGGCGATCTGGCCGCCGATCCGCTATTCCTACAACACCGTCAACAACGAGATACCGGAAGCCGCGCCGTCGAAACCCTTCTGGCTCTATTCGCTCAAGGATCGCTGCGCGCGCTATCCGAAGGGCGTGGACGACCCGAACTGCCGTTTCGGCAACTGGAACCTGCTCGGCACCGACGATCAGGCCCGCGACGTCTTCGCGCGAGCGCTCTACGGCTTCCGCATCTCGGTGCTGTTCGGGCTGATTCTGACCTTCTTCTCCGCCCTCATCGGCGTGACGGCGGGCGCGGTGCAGGGCTATTTCGGCGGCTGGGTCGATCTTCTGTTCCAGCGCTTCATCGAAATCTGGTCCTCCATTCCCGTTCTCTATCTGCTGCTGATCATAGCGGCTATCCTGCCGCCCGGCTTCTGGGTGCTGCTCGGCATCATGCTCATGTTCTCATGGGTGGCGTTCGTCGGGGTGGTGCGCGCCGAATTCCTGCGTGCGCGCAATTTCGAATATGTCAACGCGGCGCGGGCGCTGGGTGTGCGGAACGGCACCATCATCTGGCGGCACCTCCTGCCCAATGCCATGGTGGCGACGCTGACCTTCCTGCCCTTCATCCTCAACGGCTCCATCACCACGCTGACCTCGCTTGATTTCCTCGGCTTCGGCCTGCCGCCCGGCTCTCCCTCGCTCGGCGAATTGCTGGCGCAGGGCAAGAACAACCTGCAAGCCCCGTGGCTCGGCATTACCGGCTTCGCGGTGATCGCGCTGATGCTGTCGCTGCTGATTTTCATCGGCGAAGCGACGCGCGACGCATTCGACCCGCGAAAGGCATTCCAATGACCGGACCAATGAGCGGAGCGAAGAACAGTCCTGCGGACAGCCCGGCCGACAACCCGCTGCTGTCCGTCCGCGACCTCTCCGTCGCCTTCCGGCAGGACGGCATGGAGCATCTCTCCGTCGATCGCGTCTCCTTCGAGATCGCTCAGGGCGAGACGGTGGCGCTGGTGGGCGAATCGGGATCGGGCAAATCCGTCTCCGCGCTGTCGGTGCTGAAACTGCTGCCCTATCCGGCGGCAAGCCACCCGTCGGGCGCGGTGCTGTTCGGCGGCACGGACCTGATGAAGGCCAGCGAGCCGCAATTGCGGCGCGTGCGCGGCAACGACATCGCCATGATCTTTCAGGAGCCGATGACCTCGCTCAACCCGCTGCATTCGATCGAGCGGCAGGTAAGCGAGATATTGCGCGTGCATCAGGGCATGGGCGACCATGCCGCAAAGGCGCGGACGCTGGAACTGCTCGCCGCCGTCGGCATACGCGAGCCGGAAAAGCGGCTTTCCGCCTATCCGCACCAGCTTTCCGGCGGCCAGCGCCAGCGCGTGATGATCGCGATGGCGCTCGCCAACAAACCGAAACTCCTGATCGCCGACGAGCCGACGACGGCGCTCGACGTCACCGTGCAGGCGCAGATACTGGAACTGCTCGCCAACCTCAAGGCGGCGCAGGGCATGTCGATGCTGTTCATCACCCACGACCTCGGCATCGTGCGCAAGATCGCCGACCGGGTCTATGTGATGAGCAAGGGGAAGATCGTCGAAACCGGCCGGACGGCGGAGATTTTCACCAATCCGCAGCACCCCTATACGAAGCATCTCCTCGCCGCCGAGCCCAAGGGCGAGCCGCCCGAAGCCGATCCGTCCGCCAGAGAAGTGATGGAAGGCAAGGATATCCGGGTCTGGTTTCCGATCAAAAAGGGCTTCTTCCGCAAGACCGTCGATCATGTGAAGGCGGTGGACGGCATCGACGTTTCGCTGCGCGCCGGGCAGACGCTGGGCGTCGTGGGCGAATCGGGGTCCGGCAAGACCACGCTCGGCCTCGCTTTGTCGCGCATGATCTCGTCGAAGGGCGAAATCCGCTTCGACGGGCGCGATATCGCGAAGTTCAGCTTCAAGGACATGCGGCCGCTGCGGCGCGAATTGCAGATCGTGTTTCAGGACCCGTTCGGCTCGCTCAGCCCGCGCATGACCATCGCCGATATCATCGCCGAAGGGCTTCTGGTACACGAGCCGCAGCTTTCCGCCCGCGAGCGGGACATGCGGGTGGTGTCGGCGCTGAACGAGGTGAACCTCGATCCCGAAACCCGCTTCCGCTATCCGCACGAATTTTCCGGCGGCCAGCGCCAGCGCGTCGCGATTGCGCGCGCCATGGTGCTGAACCCGAAATTCGTCATGCTGGACGAGCCGACCTCGGCGCTCGACATGAGCGTGCAGGCGCAGGTGGTCGATCTTTTGCGCGCATTGCAGAAGAGGCACAATCTCGCCTATCTATTCATAAGCCACGATCTGAAAGTGGTGCGGGCGCTGGCCAACGACGTGCTGGTGATGCGCAACGGCAAGACGGTGGAATACGGGCCGGCGAAGGAGATCTTCGCCAGCCCGAAGACCGATTATACGAGGGCGCTGATGGCGGCGGCCTTCCACATGGAAGCGACCGAGGGAGGAATCAAGCAATGAGCAAGGGCAACATCCTGCTGGCGATCACCGACTGGGACACGGAAAGCTGGCTCAGGACTTTCAGGCAGCACGCGCCGGACCGCCGCATTGTGGCCGAGCGGGCGGAAAACGACCCGTCCATCGATTATGCGCTGGTATGGAAGCAGAAACCGGGCTCGCTCGTCAATCTTCCCAATCTCAAGGTCATCTTCTCGCTCGGCGCGGGCGTGGACCATGTCTTCCACGATCCGCAGATTCCCGACGTGCCGCTGGTGCGTATCATTTCCGACGACCTCACCATGCGCATGACCGAATATGTGGTGTGGCAGGTGCTGGACCATCACCGGCTCGGACCGCGCTACCGCAGGCAGCAGCAGAACCGCGTCTGGCACGAGGATCGCCGCCAGCCCGCAGCCCAAGAAGTGACGGTCGGGATCATGGGCCTCGGCGTATTGGGCCGCGACGCAGCGGAGAAGCTGAAAAGTCTCGGCTTCAACGTCACCGGCTGGAGCCGCCGCCCGCACGAGATCGACGGCGTCACCACCTATCACGGCAAGGACGGCTTTGCGCAGTTCCTGAAAACCGCCGACATCTTCGTCTGCCTGCTGCCGCTGACGCCGGAGACGAAGGGCATCCTGTCCATGTCGATGTTCGCGCAACTGAAAAGCGACGGCCCGCTCGGCGCGCCGGTGCTGATCAATGCCGGGCGCGGCGGCTTGCAGAACGAGGCCGACATTCTGGCCGCCCTCGACCGCGGGCTTCTCTCCGCCGTTTCGCTCGACGTGTTCAACAAGGAGCCGCTGCCCGCCGACAGCCCTTTCTGGAACCATCCCAAGGTGACGATCACCCCGCACGCGGCGGCGAGTTCGTCGGCCACGGCGCTGGTGCCGCAGATCATCCGGCAGATCGAAGCCTTCGAGCGCGACGGCACGCTGGAGCATGTCGTGGACCGCAATACGCAGTATTAAGCGAAAATCCTTATCGCTCCGTCCTCGCCGACCGTCACCCGATGACCGGCGAGTTTCTTTTGCTCTTCCCGGTCGAGCCTGAGCGCGATGGGTACCTTATGGCCCATCTCGCGCGCGACGATGAGGCCGAGCAGCAGGATCGCATCCGGCTCGTGCAGGATCATCGCCGCCGGCGCAAGGCCGGCATGGACCAGTTCCAGTAACACCGCCGCCGCCGAAGACGAGCCGATGGTGCCGGGCAGGCACAGAACTCGGCCGGCGATGCTCGTTCCATGTTGGGGATGGCGCACATCGGCGATGCGGCCGGTCCTCGGGTCCACCCCGCCCCAGAAGCTGATCGGCGCGGAAAGAACCAGCGCCTCGGCCTCGCCGCCCTGCCCTGCGACCAGTATGGACGTCTGCAAAGCGCTCATGCCGCATCCCTTTCGAGGACCGGACGCCCCGCCACGGCGCTTTCCACGCATTCCTCCAGCGAGCCGTAAAGCACGCCATAGCCGGTATTGCCCGGCGCATATTGGGCGAACTTGCCGGAATTGGTCATCAGCACGGCGTCAGCCTTTTCCGGCAGGATCGGCGTCACCACGACGCACGTATCGGCCACGATGACGACGCCTGCCTTCTCGAAAGCCTGCCTGCGGCCGTCCTTTTCCAGCACGGCCAGCGCGTGACGGCCGGTGCAGGCATAGAGCGGAACCGCGAGCCTGCGGCCGGCGACGGCGCGCTCCAGCCGGTCGAACTCGGCGACCGAGAGATGCGGACTGCCGATGGCCACCGCATCGATATGATCGACCGGGCCGACCGTGGAAAGACGCCTGCGCGTGTCGTCGATCATGCCTGTCGTGACGCGGATGACACCGTCCGGCTTGCGATGGCCGAGGGCGGTTTCGAGGTCCGGCGCTTCCGGTGTCACGCCCGCCACATGGAACAGGCCGACCGCGCCGACCGAGGCCGCCGCGGCGCCGAAGGCTTTCAGCGCATCCTCGCCGGGATGCGCCGTCACGCCCCCGACGACGCCGATATCGGTACCGACGCTGCGGCCGAACAGGTTGCCGAGTATCGGCCACGCCACCTCGGAAGCGAAAAAGCCGGGGTCGAGCTCGGAAAGGTCGAGCACCACCGTGGCACGGCGGTTTTCCGTGCGGTGCAGGCCGTAATCCGGCGCACGGCCGGCGATGGCGCAGGCGATATCCATGAAATCGCCGTAGCGGTTGGTGCGCGCGCCCAGAACGGAATTGCAGAACACGACCGCGTTGGATTCGCCCCAGGCCACGT
The DNA here is from genome assembly GCA_001898995.1 of Rhizobiales bacterium 63-22. Taxonomy (GTDB): domain Bacteria; phylum Pseudomonadota; class Alphaproteobacteria; order Rhizobiales; family Rhizobiaceae; genus Brucella. Next base: position 665,768 of record MKVZ01000004.1, read on the forward strand.
CCGTGCCCTTTTCCGGGCGATGGCCGGCCTGATATGGCGCGCAGGTCCATGTCGGCTCGCAGCCGAGCTTTATGTAGGCGCGCATCATGCGCCGCGCCATATCGGCTTCATGAGCCGGCAAACGATTGCCGGAACAGCCGGTCAGATCGACGGAGCCGACATTGAGCGTTGCCCGCACAGCCACTTTCGCGCCACCCTCGACCAGCTTTTCCGCGAACAGCGTGCCGCTGTCGCCATGATAGAGCGCGCCGTCGATATGGGACGAGCGCACGGGGATCAATCGCGGCGCGCCCATCAACCGCGCCGTGTCGGCGACGATGCGCATGGCCATCGCCGCCCCTTCGCCCCGCTCGCCGGCGGCGACGGCCCGCTCTTCGCCGGTCAGTGTCAACGCCATGGTCAGGCCTTCTTTCTTCGCGCCTTGTAGCGGATCGTCTCGAACCGCACAGCCAGCGCATTATAAAGCAGTAGGCGCCCCACCAGCGGCTCGCCGATGCCGGTGACAAGCTTGATCACTTCCATCGCCTCAAGGCTGCCGATCACGCCCGGCAGGACGCCCAGCACACCCGCCTCGGCGCAGGTCGGCACCGAACCCTCCGGCGGCGGTTCGGGGAAGAGATCGCGATAGCCGGGATTGGGCACGCCGTCAGGGTTGGTTTCATAAGGCTTCAGCACCGTCACCGTGCCGTCGAAGCGGCCGATGGCCGCCGTCACCAGCGGGCGGCGCGCGGCTTCGGCGGCATCCGCCAGCACATAGCGCGTGGTGAAATTGTCGGAACCGTCCACCACCATGTCATAGGCCGCGATCAGCGCTTCGGCGTTGTCCGCATTGAGCCGGATGGGATGGGTTTCGACTTTCACATGCGGGTTGATGCGGGCGATGGATGCGGCCGCACTTTCCACCTTGGGCAAGTCGACGCTTTGCGTGTCATGGATCACCTGCCGCTGGAGATTGGACAGCGACACGGTGTCGTCGTCGACGATGCCGAGTGTTCCAATACCTGCCGCCGCCAGATATTGCAGCACCGGCGCGCCGAGGCCGCCCGCGCCCACCACCAGCACACGCGCCGCCTTCAGCTTCTGCTGGCCGGGGCCGCCGATTTCCGGCAGCACGATATGGCGCGCATAGCGTTCGAGTTCTTCCGGGGAAAAGGGTTTCGCGTTCATGCCGGGAACATAAGCTTAGCGGGCCACGCTGTCAGCGGTCATTTCGCCTCACAGACACATCTGCTCACTCGCGTGTCAGTTTACCGCCCGATACATTGAAGAACTGTGCGTCGCCCGCAAGCGCCTCGAACAGCGCCCGGTCGGTGCCGGTCATGAAGGTTTGCCCGCCGAGATCATCGAGAATACCGAACAACGCTGCCCGGCGGCCTGTGTCGAGATGGGCGGCGATTTCATCGAGCAGGAGGATGGGAGCCATGCCGGAAAGCTCGCCCGTCAGCCGCGCATGAGCGAGAACGAGGCCGATCAGCAGCGCCTTCTGCTCGCCGGTCGAGCAAAGCGCGGCAGGCATGGCCTTGGGCCGATGCTGAATCAGGAGGTCGGTGCGGTGCGGACCGTCGAGCGTGCGGCCCGCCGCGCGGTCGCGCGCGCGGCCGTCGCGCAGATTGCGGCGGAAATCCTCTTCCAGATCGAGCGCCGCCTCGACACCGATGCGCTGTTCCAGCGCGCCTTCCAGAAAACAGTCCGCCTTGGGAAAAGGACCATGGGCCGGGAGCCGCTCGATCATGGCCGCGATCAACCGCAGGGCTTCGGCGCGGGCGGCGGCGATGGCCGTGCCCAGTTCCGCCATCTGGCTCTCGATGGCGTCGAGCCATTGCGCGTCGCTGCTGCCGTCGCTCAGAAGCCGGTTGCGGCTGCGCATCGCCTTTTCGTAATCAAGCACACGCTTGCCGTGGGCCGTGTCGATGGCCAGCACCATGCGATCGAGAAAGCGCCGCCGCTCCGACGCGCCACCGGTGAAAAGCCCGTCCATGGCCGGCACGGTCCACAATATGCGGGCATAGTCGAGCAATTCGTCGCCGGAAGCGGCCACACCGTTGATGCGCACCTTGCGGCCGCCTTCGCCCGCGCCGGCCGTGCCGGTGCCGATCTCCGCCTCGCCATAGATCATGCAGTCGAGCGTGGCATGGATGGCGAACCCGTCCTGCCCGCTTGTGGGGCCGCTTTCAGGGCTGCCCGTGAGCGCCACGTCGTCATAGGCCGCGCGGCGCAGGCCCCGCCCCGGCGAAAGAAAGGATACCGCCTCGATGAGATTGGTCTTGCCCGCGCCGTTCTCGCCCGTCAGCACCACATGGCCGGGGCCGAGCGGCAGCGACAATTCCGCATAATTGCGAAAGCGGGAAAGCTTGAGCCGCCGGACCGACACACGTTCCGGGCGGCTCGCCGCATTGTCGCCTGTGCGCACGGTCTATGACTTCAAACGCGCATCGGCATCAGGACATAAAGCACATCCGCGTCGCCCGTGTCGCGCACCAGCGTCGGAGAGCCGGCATCGGCCAGCATGAACACGGCGTCCGAGCCCGAAAGCTGCCCGGTAATGTCGAGCAGATAGCGGGAATTAAAGCCGATCTCCAGCGGATCGGCGTCATATTCGGCGGCGATCTCGTCCGTCGCGCTGCCCGAATCCGGATTGTTGACGGTGAGCGTCAGTTGCCCGTCGGCGATGGAAAGTTTTACGGCGCGGCCGCGCTCGCTCGAAATGGTGGAGACGCGGTCCACGGCGGCGGCGAAATCCTGCCGGCCGATGGTGAGCTTCTTGTCGTTGCCGGATGGAATGACGCGCTGGTAATCCGGGAAGGTACCGTCGATCAGCTTGGAGGTCAGCACCACGGAGCCGACCGTGAAGCGGATCTTGGCGTCGGAAAGCTCCACCGTCACGCTCACGCCCGGTTCATCGACCAGCTTCTGCAATTCGGCAACCGTCTTGCGCGGCACGATGACGCCAGGCATGCCTTCCGTACCGGCGGGAGCTTCGAGTTCGGCGCGGGCGAGGCGATGCCCGTCGGTGGCGACCGCACGCAGCCTGAGCGCTCCGTCGCTTTCGATGGCGTGCAGGAAAATGCCGTTCAGGTAATAGCGCGTCTCTTCCGTCGATATGGCGAACTGCGTGCGGTCGATGAGCCGCTTTAGCGCCTCCGAATCGATGCGGAAGGAATGGGTGAAGGCCCCTGCCGTCAGTTCCGGGAAATCCGATTGCGGCAGGCATTGCAGACGGAAGGACGACTTGCCGGAAATCACCGACAGCGAGCCGCCGTCCGGATTGGTGGACAGCATCACCTCCGCCCCGTCGGGCAGCTTGCGCACGATGTCGTAGAGGAGATGCGCGGGGACCGTGGTGGCACCGGCCTGCTCGACCATGGCGGCGGTCGCCTCGTTGACTTCGAGGTCGAGGTCGGTGGCTTTCAGTGCGAGGCTCGCGCCGTCGGCCTGCAACAGCACGTTCGACAGGATCGGGATCGTGTTGCGGCGTTCCACGACGCGGTGGACGTGGTTGAGGGATTTCAGAAGGTTGGATCGCTCAAGGGTGACACGCATGTTGAAACGCACTCGCTGGCTGGAACGGGCGGCGAAGCAATGGTCCATCGCCCGTCAACTGGGGGCCGTAAGGCTTTTTTCGGGCTGATAAAGTGGCAGAATTTGCAACCCAAAAGCAAGCCCGCACCACATCGCAAAACGACACGATACGGGCTTTTTATGCGATATCCACCGATCAGGCGGCCTGATCGTTGATCAGGCGCTTCAAAAGCTCCAGTTCCTGCGCCAGCTTGGTGTCGGCCCCCACCAGATCCTCGATCTTGCGCACGGCATGCAGCACGGTGGTGTGGTCGCGTCCGCCGAAGCGGCGGCCGATTTCCGGCAGGGAGCGCGGGGTCATCATCTTGGCGAGATACATCGCCACCTGGCGCGGTTTCACGATGGTGCGCGTGCGGCGGTTGGACAGAAGGTCCTGCTTGGAGACGTTGTAATGGCGCGCCACGATGCGCTGGATTTCCTCGATGCGGATGCGCTTCGGCTCGCCTGCACGGGTGAGATGCCCCAGAAGCTCGTCCACGCGGTCGATGGAAATGTTCGGCTCGAAGGACTGGCGGAACAGAAGCTGGTTGAAGGCCCCTTCCAGTTCACGGCCGGAGCCGGTCACGGTACGGGCGACATGCATGAGAATCTCCTCGCTGATGTCGAGGCTCCCATCCTCCACTCTTGCCGCGGCCAGACGGCGGCGCAGCATTTCGAGCCGCATGTCGAAATCGGGCGCGGCCACTTCCAGCGCCACGCCGCCCTGAAGGCGCGAGCGCACGCGGACGTCGAGCGATTCCAGTTCCGACGGCGCGCGGTCGGCGGCCACCACCACCTGCTTGGCGCTGTCGAGCAGCGTGTTGAGGAGATGGCAGAACTCGTGCTGGATCGACTTGCCTTGCAGGAACTGCATGTCGTCGATGACCAGAAGGTCGATGTCGCGAAGCTGCTCCTTGAAGGAGAGCGCGTTGTTGTCGCGGATGGCGGTGGCGAAGCGCCACATGAAATATTCCGCCGTGAGGTAGACGACGCGGGCCTTTTCCTGCCGCTGCAAGGCGGCGGCGGCGATAGCCTGAAGCAGATGCGTCTTGCCGAGGCCGACGGACGCATGGATGAACAGCGGGTTGAAGCGCACGGCGCTGGAGCCGGCTTCGGCGATGGTACGGGCGGCTGCAAGCGCCACGCGGTTCGACGCGCCGTCCACGAAAGTGTCGAACGTATAGCGCGGATCGAGCGGGGAACCGAGCACCGCGCCGGCGGCGGCCGATTCGGCCACCACGGCGGAGCCGCGCTTTTCGGCGGTCACATGGGCGGAAGGGAACATCACCCGTTCGCGCGGGGCGGCGGGCTTAGTCTCGGCACTCTCGCCGGCCTCGGCGGGCGCGGCAGCGCTGCGCACCACGCGGCTGACACCGCGCACCACTATTTCCACCTTGAGAATCTGCTTGTTTTCCTCCTGCCAGAGTTCGGTCAGGAGATCGGAATAATGATTGTTGATCCAGGAGCGCAGGAAAGCCGTCGGTACCGACAGGCGCACGATGCTGCGCGAAATATCGTCGAGTTTCAGCCGGCCGAACCAGCTCGAATAGATTTCGCCGCCGACACGCGCTTTCAGCTTTGCCGTCAGCCGCTCAAAAGCTTCCTCGCCAGCACATGTCAGGCTCTTTTCGTCTCCGGCAGGAACAGATCCATGGATACGGTCCGTATGCGCATCATCACCCATCGTCGCCGTCGCCTTGCCAATCATCATTGCCATCGTCTCGCCTGTCTTGTCATTCTCGCATGCGCCATTGTTGGCGCTTGTCGTTATTCCCGCCCGGCGGGTACTCATTTACTCGATTACCGAATGAAGCACCGGATCGCTCTTCGCTGCGGCACATATCCAGCCCGGCCCGGTCCGAAACAACCGGACCCGTTCCGTTTCCGATCCACGCGGGGGATCGGTACACCTCTACTCCTTTTCAACCGCTACTTTTCAGTCAGGAACTATTTTTCAATCACATACTATTTTCAACCATGCGCCCGTCGCCGTCATCGCCGGCGAAACGCCTCAAAAGACATTCCGGTCAACCCATGGCCGAACAATATACAGTTCAGCAACCAATCGAGGAGACAGGACCTTCGGACCAGAACCACGCAACCGCGGGTATGACTACCCACGCCGGCATATAATGGCATTTCGTGCTGACCCTCCGGGCCGGCGGCCCGCCCCTCTCGATGGACTGACTTTAGCGAAGCGCGGCGGCAAAGGGCAAGCCTTGGATTGGCCCTTTTTTTGCGCCCAAGGCCTTGCATCTGTCACCGGATTGGCCATGGATTCGCACGCCAGCGAAATAACGCCTTTTGATTCAACGCGTTTTTCCGGAGTCGCTTTCGGTCGGTCCCGGTCTGTTCCGTACGAAAATAAATTCAAAAAAATCGCTTGACTCAAATGGCCCTCCGAGTCCCCCGGGAAGCCTGTGGATAAGTCTGGATAATCTTTCACAAGCGATTGAAATTAAACAATAAAATTACACCGAAGTCGGGCCGGCCAATGCCGCGGGAAAATGCCTGTATCAGAAAATCCGCATAAAATCAGACGCTTCCTGCAAAACGCCTTTGCACCAAATTGAAACAATAAAGAAAACCCGGCTAACAATGAGCCGGGTTTCAAAATTTCGGGCAATAAAGGCAATATCAGGCGTTGAGGGCCTTGACGCGCTTGGCGAGGCGGGAAACCTTGCGAGCGGCGGTGTTCTTGTGGATCACGCCCTTGGTGACGGCACGCATCAGTTCCGGCTCGGCCGCCTTGAACGCCACTTCCGCGGCCTGCTTGTCGCCGGCGAGGAGAGCGTCCTCCAGCTTGCGCACGAAGGTGCGCACGCGCGAGCGGCGGGACTTGTTGATTTCGGTGCGCGCAGCGATCTTGCGCACTGCCTTCTTGGCCGAAGGAGTATTGGCCATAAATGCCTCTCTTTTTTTCTGTCAGCTCGCCAGCGGACTGACACCGCAGGCACAAAACCATAAGGGCGGCCATGACGGGCCACCGATCCGTGGCCGGGCTTATAAATCAGCTTCCGCTCCGCGTCAACGTGGATTCTGGCCTGCGGCGGCGCCAAAATGCCCGGTTAGAGCGCGTTTCGATCCGATTCAATCAGATCGACGCTCTAACTTGTTTTATTTCAAGCATAATCTTGTCGATCCTCGTTTCACTCCGATCGGATCATGCCCTAGCGGTTTTTGAATGCGGGCGGCCGCTTCTCGATGAAGGCCGCCATGCCTTCCTTTTGGTCCTCGGTGGCAAAAAGCGAATGGAACTGCCGCCGCTCGAAGCGCAGCCCCTCCGACAGCGTGGTCTCATAGGCGCGGTTGACCGCCTCCTTGGTCATCAGCACGGCGGACCGCGAGAAGGAGGCGATGCGTCCCGCCGCCTTCAGCGCCTCGTCCATCAGCGCTTCCGGGGCGACGACGCGCGAGACGAGACCGGCGCGCTCGGCTTCCGCCGCGTCCATCATGCGCCCGGTCAGGCACATGTCCATGGCCTTGGACTTGCCGACGAAGCGCGTCAGGCGCTGCGAGCCGCCCATGCCGGGCATGATGCCGAGCGTGATCTCCGGCTGGCCGAATTTGGCGTTGTCGGCGGCGATGATGAAATCGCACATCATGGCCAGTTCGCAGCCCCCGCCCAGCGCATAGCCCGCGACGGCGGCGACGATCGGCTTGCGCACGCGGTCCATGTTCTGCCAGCCCGCGAACATGTCCTGCAAATAGGCGTCGACGAAGGCGACCGGCTGCATCTCCTTGATGTCGGCCCCTGCGGCGAAAGCCTTTTCCGAGCCGGTCAGCACCACGGCGCCGATGGCGTCGTCCGCGTCGAAGGCGGCAAGCGCGCCGGTCAGTTCCTCCAGAACGGTGCCGTTCAGGGCATTGAGCGCCTGCGGCCGGTTGAGACGGACCAGACCGACGCCGCCATGCACCTCGGTGACGATCGTTTCGTATGCCATGTAATTTCTCCATTTTATCTGCCGCGCAGGGTGGACCGGGCGGGCAGTTTTGACAAGACCGCCGTGGCCTTTACGTCTGGCAGTCGGCGCAGAAAAAGGTCGAGCGCCCGGACTGGACGATGCGTCCGATGGTTCCGCCGCAACCCGGATTGAGGCACGGCTCGCCCTCGCGCCCGTAGACCGCGAAGGAATGCTGGAAATAGCCGAGTGCGCCGTCGGCGTGGATATAGTCCCTGAGGCTCGATCCGCCCGCCGCGATGGCGTCGGCGATCACCGCGCGGATGGCGGCGGCAAGGCGCTCCAGCGTCGGCAGGTCGTCCGCGATGGAACCGGCGGCGCGCAACGGCGAAAGACCGGCGCGCCACAGCGCCTCGCAGACATAGATATTGCCCAGACCGGCGATCAGCCGCTGGTCGAGAAGGGCCGCCTTCAGCGGCGTGCGGCGGCCGGCGAAGAGTTCGGCCAGAAGCGCGCCGGAGAGGCGGTTGCCGGTCGGCTCCACGCCGAGACCCTTGAGGAAGGGATGCGCGTCGAGCATCCCCTTCTCCGCGAAAAGCATGAAGCCGAAGCGGCGCGGATCGTTATAGACGATCCGGCGGGCGGTTCCGTCCGGGCGCTCCAGATGCAGCACCACATGGTCGTGCGCGCCGTCCTTGGAGCGGGCATGGTGGAAGGCGCCGGGCGTCGCCGCTTCACCCTCGTCCTGTAAAGAACCGGTCTCGACCCGAAAGGATCCGGACATGCCGAGATGGCCGATGACGCAGAGCCCGTCGTCGAGATGAAAAATCAGGTATTTGGCGCGGCGGGCCAGCGCCTCTATCCGCCGGCCCGTCAGGCGTTCGGCGAAACGGTCGGGAAAAGGAAAGCGCAGGTCCGGCCGCCTCTGCTCTACCCGCTTGACGGTCGCGCCTTCCATGGCGGGCTGCAAGCCGCGGCGGACGGTCTCGACCTCTGGCAATTCGGGCATGGACGATAATCCTCGAACGGTTTGGTTCTCATATGATCGGCTTTGCCCGTGATGACAAGACAGAGTGGGACAAGACGGAGCGGGCACAAATGCCAGTGGCAAGGTCTCGTTAACCCTGATCGTTAAGCGGACCGCAACCCTTCCTCGCTATGTTGGCTCTCGTGCGGAGCGGGCGATATAGCGGCAAGAGTCCAGGAGGCGTGGAATGCCTACATTGATGACACGTTTTCTGAAGAACCGCACCGGCGCAGCAGCGATCGAATTCGCGCTCATCGGCGTTCTGGTTTCCATCGCCATCATCAGCGCGGCGGCACTTCTGGCCGGCAATGTCGATGCGCGGACCAATGACGCGCCCGTGCAGCTTCCGCAGATGATGCTCGACAGGTAAGTTCTCCGCACCATCAACAATCCGTCAATCGCGCCGGCCGATGGCCTTAAGCGCACGGTTTTCTGTTTCCCCGAACGGCGAATGGCCCTATCTGTTGGAGGCATAATCTCATACTCCTCCAGACAGAGAACGCCATGCCCGCCGAACTCGTTTCCCGCAAATCCGGCCATAGCCGCCCCATCCGCTTCATCGCCAAGGGCGGCCTCGAAAGCGCCGGACTTTCCCCGCAGGCGGTCGCCTGGGCCAGGGCCAATGGCTTTGACGGCGAGGCGGGCCGCACTCTGGTCCTGCCGGGCGAAGGCGGCGCCGTCGCGGGCGCGCTGTTCGGCACCGGCACGAGCGGAAAGACGGGTGCGGGCGACAGCCAGTCGCGGCTTCTCGCCGGCAAGCTTGCCCGCGCGCTTCCCGAAGGCGACTGGCATATGGAGGGTGCTACGGAGGATGCCGGACTTGCCGCGCTCGCCTTCCTGATGGGCGGCTACAGTTTCACGCGCTACCGCAAGAGCGACGGGGACAGGCCGGTACGCCTCGCTTTGCCGGAAGGGGTGGACGAAGCCGAGACGCGCCGCATTGCCGGGGCCGTCACGCTCACACGCGACCTTATCAACACGCCCGCCAGCGATATGGGGCCCGACGCGCTGGAAAAGGCGGCGCGCGAACTGGCGGAAAGACACGGCGCCGAGGTCCACGTCACCGCGGGCGATGCGCTCATCGAAAAGAACTTCCCGATGATTCATGCCGTCGGCCGCGCGGGCGCCATCGCCCCGCGCCTCATCGACCTGCAATGGGGACGAACGGGCGATCCCAGACTGACGCTGGTCGGCAAGGGAGTCTGCTTCGACACGGGCGGCCTCGACATCAAGCCGGCGAGCGGCATGCTCCTGATGAAAAAGGACATGGGCGGCGCGGCCAATGTGCTGGGGCTGGCTTCCATGGTGATGGATGCGCGCCTGCCGGTGCGGCTGCGCGTCCTCATCCCGGCGGTGGAGAACGCCATTGCCGGCGACGCCTTCCGTCCGGGCGATGTCCTGCAAAGCCGCAAGGGCCTGACGGTGGAGATCGGCAATACGGACGCCGAAGGCCGCCTCGTGCTTGCCGACGCGCTGGCGCTCGCCGACGAGGAGGAACCGGACCTTCTGATCGACATGGCGACGCTGACGGGTGCGGCGCGCGTGGCACTCGGCCCCGACCTGCCGCCCTTCTACACCCATGACGAAACGCTCGCCGCGACAATCGCGACCAAGGCGGAGGAAACCGCCGATCCGCTCTGGCGCATGCCGCTGTGGCAGCCCTATGCGCAGAGACTGTCCTCGCGCGTCGCCGACATCAACAATGTCACCACCGACGGCTTCGCGGGATCGGTGACGGCGGCGCTCTTTCTCGCCCGTTTTGTCGAAAAGGCGAAGGCTTACGCGCATTTCGATATTTTCGGCTGGACGCCGGTGGAAAAGCCCGCCGCGCCGGTCGGCGGCGAGGCGCAGGGCATACGCGCGCTCTACCGGTTTTTCAGCGAGCGCTATCCGGCCCGCCGGCAGGGCTGATCAATCGAAAACCTCGCCGGGATAGACGCCCCAAAGCTCCGACTGCTTGATCCAGCCGCGCACGCCGCCCATCTCCAGCCGGCACCATTTGCCGGTGCATTCCCGCACCGTGCCGATCACGCCCGGATCGACCTTGGCAGCTATACCCGACGTCTCGGAATCGTCGCGGTGCATGATGATGGTCGCGCCTTTCTTGTTCTTCAGCCATGGCGCGGTGACCGCGGTGCGCTTGCCCGACAGCAGCGACTGATAGACCCAGCCTTCCGTGCCGTCGGCATCGCGGACGCGCCGCCAGTTGTCGTATTCCTGAACGATCTCGACCGGAAGCCCTTCCTTCATGAATAGCCACGACACGGCGTAGTCGCGTCCGGGGCCGACGCGCAGATTGACGCGCGTGGGCTTGAGGCTGACGAAGCGCGGCACCGGCAGGCCGCTCGGCCCGATCGTGGTACCGGGGGGATTTTCCGCGGCGGCGGCATGTCCGCCGAGCCGGGGATGAATGGGCAGCAGCACCAAGCCGCTGAAAAGGATCGCCCCAAAGAACTGGCCCCAGAAACGATATGTCCGAAAACGATGCGAAAGCACTCTGAACAATTCCTCTCGCCGTCCTGCCATGCCTAGATCGTCGTGCGCCTTATCAGGCGCATTGCGACGATTTATCTTTTTGTTTGAGCATCGGATTTTCCGAAAACCGGATTCCACGTTTCGGTCCGATGCTCCAAAGCGCGCCGCGATCTTTCAGATTCGTTTTCCGCGCTTTAACCCTTCGTTCTTGCGCATGCCGTTATCGCAAAACCGCTGCGCACTTTTGCGCGACATGCTTTGGTTCTTGCGCATGTCGTGATCGCAAAACCGGTTCCCACTTTTGCGCGACATGCTTTAGGACCGGCTCCGCCCGGGTGCAAGGCCGCGAAGCGTCGATGCCGTCTTCCTGCCGATCCTGTTTTTCTTTGTCTTTGCCACGCCGCCTTGATAGAGATGGGCGGCAGAAGCAATATCGTCATATTGCGCCTTTCTGGTTAAGGAGGTCTCAACAAAAGGGGGCCTCGGCACGGACTTCGCCCGCAAACGGGCCAGAAAACGGGGTGGAGATGTCGAACAGGAAGAAGCCGCTGGTCGTTCTCACGCGCAAACTGCCGGACCCGGTGGAAACCCGAATGCGGGAACTGTTCGATGCGCGCCTCAATATCGACGACCACCGTATGACCCAGCCGGAAATCGTCGCCGCCATCAAGGATGCCGACGTGCTGGTGCCCTGCATCACCGATGTGATCGACGCGGCGGCGATCGAACAGGCGGGGCCGAACCTGAAGCTCATCGCCAATTTCGGCAACGGCGTGGACAATATCGACGTGGCGGCGGCGGCGAAGCGCGGCATCACCGTCACCAACACGCCCAATGTACTGACCGAGGACACCGCCGACATGACGCTGGCACTGCTTCTCTCCGTGCCGCGCCGGCTGGTCGAGGGGGCGGGCGTGATCAGCGCGCGCGGCGGCCAATGGCCGGGCTGGTCTCCGACATGGATGCTCGGACGCCGCATCTGGGGCAAGCGTCTCGGCATCGTCGGCATGGGGCGCATCGGCACGGCGGTGGCGCGGCGCGCCAAGGCATTCGGCCTTTCGATCCATTACCACAACCGCAAGCGCGTCAGCCCCCAGGTGGAGGAGGAACTGGAGGCGACCTATTGGGACAGCCTCGACCAGATGCTCGCCCGCATGGACATCATCTCCGTCAACTGCCCCTCCACGCCCGCCACCTTCCACCTGCTTTCGGCCCGCCGCCTCGCGCTGATGCAGCCGAACGCCTATCTGGTGAACACGGCGCGCGGCCAGATCCTCGACGAGAACGCCCTGATCGAACTGATCGAGCAGGGCCGGATCGCCGGCGCGGGGCTGGACGTGTTCGAGCATGAGCCTGCCGTCAATCCGCGCCTGCTGGCGCTCGCGGAAAAGGGCAAGGTGGTGCTGCTGCCGCATATGGGATCGGCCACTCTGGAAGGCCGCATCGACATGGGCGACAAGGTCATCATCAATATCCGCGCCTTCGTGGACGGGCACCGTCCGCCCGACCGCGTGCTCCCCAACAGGATCTAGCCCCCGCAGCTCTCGATGCAACGCAAGGCTGTACAGGCACGGCGCCGGGTTCGGAAGTTACGGCCGGCGCACCCGTACCGGCAGGCCGTAGCCGTCGGCGATACGGGCGATGGCGTCGCGGAGCGGCTCCAGCGTGACGGTCATGGTATGGCCGCTCGCGTGGATCAGCATATCGGGCGCGGCGCAGATCGCGACATGGCCTTTCCAGAAGACGAGATCGCCGCGTTGCAGATTGGAATAATCCGCGTCCGGCTCCACGATTTCGCCCAGGGTCTCCCGCTGCATGTCGGAATCGCGCAGCACCGGCCGCCCGCAGGCCCACATGGACAGTTGCACCAGCCCGGAACAGTCGATGCCGAAGCCCGAGCTTCCGCCCCACAGATAGGGCGTATGAAGAAAAATCCCGGCGACCTCGACCGGATCGGAGGCCAGACGGTCCAGCGGCACGAGGTGGCTCTCCACCATTGCCTCGCCGCTTTCCATCAGCGCATAGCGCGTGCCGCGCGTCTCCGCCGCGCCGACGATCCGCACCCGCGAACCGAGCGAGAGCGCCATCGTGTGCGGAAGGCGCAGGTCCGCGCCCGGATAGACGAAGCTGCGCTGCGCCATGACCATATGGGTCGCGGCCTCGCCCGGCCTTTCGAGAGAAGCGGCGGAGACATAGCCGGTGTAATTGTCGCGCTCCGCCTGCACCCAGCACCAGCCGTCCTCCTCCTCGAAGAGGCGCACCGTATCGCCGAAAAGAAGCTGCGTCTGGGGGCCGCTGTCGGGGCGCGGCTCGGCGCGCAGGTCCACCACCGGCACCGAGACGCGCATCGGCGTTCCCGGCGTGAAACGGGCGGCCTCCACCCTCCCGGCCAGCCTTTCGTCGGCAAGGTCGGGACGAAAGGCGTTGAGGCGACGGTCGAGGGGAAACCTGTCGAGCGCGGTCATGGGGATACTCATGGGGGCTATATTCATATGGGCAACTCCCTGGCACCGGCGATCACCAGATCGCCCAGCCTTTCGACATAAAGCGCGCCGGCCACCGTTCTTTTTACCAGCACGTTCCGGCGGTCCTTTTCATCACGATGCCGGGAGACGAGATCGAGCGCGCCCATCGTGTCGAGCGCGCGCGTGACGACCGGTTTGGTAACGTCCAGTTTCGCCGCCAGACCCCGCACGGTATGCGGCGGCGGCTCCAGATAGATGGTGAGGAGAATGGCCGTCTGCCGCGTGGTGAGATCGGGCATGGCGCCGCGCACCTGCTCCAGCGTCAGGGTCTTCAGCAGCGTCAGCGCCTGCGATGGCCTCAACTCGATCGGCATCTGCTTCATCCGCCCGAGACAGGAATCGTTTCGGAACCGTTCTATTCAAGCCCTTTTCGCGCTTGCGGGCAAGAAAAAAGCGGCCACAGCCGCTTTTTCTCATTACATCACCGGGCACTCCGCTCTCATTCCGGCTTGCGGCGCAGACGGACGATGATATCCACGTTGACGATCTCCATCCCTTCCGGCGCGGTGGGCAGGTTGGCGACGGTCGGCTGGCCTTCGGGCCCGTGCGGAATGTCGAACACCACATTCTCTCCTTCGAGGAAGAAATGCTGGTGGTCGGAGATGTTGGTATCGAAATAGGTCTTGGAGCCTTCGACCGCGATGATGCGCAGCATCCCGGCTTCCGTGAACTGGTGCAGCGTGTTGTAGACCGTGGCCAGCGATACCGGCACATCGGCCACCACCGCTTCCTCGTGGAGGTCTTCGGCGGACAGATGCCGGTCGCCCTGCGCGAAGATCAGGCTGGCCAGCGCCACGCGCTGGCGCGTCGGACGCAGGCCGGCATGGCGCAGCCGCTCTTCCATGGAGACCGTCGAATGAGAATGTGAAGACTGCATGTTCACCGTCGGTTTCGTCACAAGCCTGTAGCAAATCCATCATACATGAAACGGGCTGTTGCCCATCCCATACTGACATTGATATATGCCGTTGCGAAATAACTATCAATAGGCTTGGCAAAAGGCACGTTTTCCCGAAAAAATCCATGACGGGATTTTACTGTCCGAAACAGTCTGTGGTAGGGATGCATGATCTGACGGATGATCGCCGCGCCTGTGACAAAGACGCGTGGCGATCTGGAGCGGTTGACGCGATTGCGGTAAAATCGTTCCGGACGACAACCGGGCCGGACCGCCGGCCACATATGGAATGAACCTCAAGGGAGGCGTAATGGCAGAGCAGAAATCGAGCTACGGGTATGAAGAACTCCTGTCCTGCGCGCGCGGCGAGATGTTCGGCCCCGGCAATGCGCAGCTTCCTCTGCCGCCAATGCTGATGGTCCACCGCATCACCGAAATTTCCGAGACCGGCGGCGAGCACGGCAAGGGCATGATCCGCGCCGAATACGACGTGCATCCCGACGACTGGTATTTTGCCTGTCATTTCCTCGGCAATCCGATCATGCCGGGCTGCCTCGGCCTCGACGGCATGTGGCAGCTCACCGGGTTCTTCCTCGGCTGGCTGGGCGAGCCGGGCCGCGGCATGGCGCTTTCCACCGGCGAGGTGAAGTTCAAGGGCATGGTGCGGCCGAACACGAAACTTCTCGAATACGGCATCGATTTCAAGCGCGTCATGCGCGGCCGCCTCGTGCTCGGCACGGCGGACGGCTGGCTCAAGGCCGACGGCGAAGTCATCTACAGGGCGACCGACCTGCGCGTCGGCCTGTCGAAAGACGGAACTTCCGCCTGACCATTTTCCTCACGGGGCGCCGCCGCTATTTCGGACTTTTCATCCGGCGGCGCTCAAAACTTGCGGATATGGCACCTAAATAAGTCCCGTGCAGCCGTCACCAAGGCGGCGCTGACGGTCAAGGTGCAAAGGAGAACGCGATGCGGCGTGTCGTCGTAACGGGCATGGGGATCGTATCCTCGATTGGCAACAACACGGAAGAAGTGACGCAGTCGCTGCGCGAGGCGAAGTCCGGCATTTCCCGTGCGGAGGAATATGCGGAACTGGGTTTCCGCTGCCAGGTGCACGGCGCGCCGAAGATCGATGTCGAGGCGCTGGTCGACCGCCGCGCCATGCGCTTCCACGGCCGCGGCACGGCGTGGAACCATGTCGCCATGGATCAGGCCATCGCCGATGCGGGCCTGACGCCGGAGGAGGTCTCCAACGACCGCACCGGCATCATCATGGGCTCGGGCGGACCGTCGACGCGCACCATCGTCGATTCCGCCGACATCACCCGCGAAAAGGGCCCCAAGCGCGTCGGCCCCTTCGCGGTGCCGAAGGCGATGAGCTCGACGGCCTCGGCCACGCTCGCCACCTTCTTCAAGATCAAGGGGATCAACTATTCGATCTCCTCGGCCTGCGCGACCTCCAATCACTGCATCGGCAACGCCTACGAGATGATCCAGCACGGCAAGCAGGACCGCATGTTCGCCGGCGGCTGCGAGGACCTCGACTGGACGCTGTCGGTGCTGTTCGACGCCATGGGCGCGATGGCCTCCAAATATAACGACACGCCGTCGACCGCCTCGCGCGCCTATGACAAGAACCGCGACGGCTTCGTCATCGCCGGCGGCGCGGGCGTGCTGGTGCTGGAGGACCTCGATACGGCGCTGGCGCGCGGCGCGAAGATCTATGGCGAGATCGTCGGCTACGGCGCGACCTCGGACGGCTACGACATGGTGGCTCCGTCCGGCGAAGGCGCCATCCGCTGCATGAAGATGGCGCTCTCCACCGTCAAGTCCAAGATCGACTACATCAATCCGCACGCCACCTCGACGCCGGCCGGCGACGCGCCGGAGATCGAGGCGATCCGCGAGGTGTTCGGCTCGGGCGACGCCTGCCCGCCAATCGCGGCGACCAAGTCGCTGACCGGCCATTCGCTGGGCGCGACCGGCGTGCAGGAGGCGATCTATTCGCTCCTGATGATGCAGAACGACTTCATCTGCGAAAGTGCACATATCGAGGAACTGGACCCGGCTTTTGCGGACATGCCCATTGTCCGCAAGCGCATCGACAATGTTCAGCTCAACACCGTGCTCTCCAACTCCTTCGGATTTGGCGGCACCAACGCGACGCTGGTGTTCCAGCGCTATCAGGGCTGAAGGAGAGGGACTATGGAAGGTCTGATGCAAGGAAAACGCGGTCTCATCATGGGCGTCGCGAACAATCATTCTCTCGCCTGGGGCATAGCACGGCAACTCGCGGCCCACGGTGCGGAGCTGGCCTTCACCTATCAGGGCGACGCGCTCGGCAAGCGCGTCAAGCCGCTGGCCGAACAGGTCGGCTCCGATTTCGTGCTTCCCTGCGATGTCGAGGATATAGCCAGCGTCGACGCCGCCTTCGCGGAAATCGAGAAGAGATGGGGCAAGCTCGATTTCGTGGTGCACGCCATCGGCTTTTCCGACAAGACGGAACTGAAGGGCCGCTATGCGGACGTCACCACGCGCGAGAATTTCAGCCGCACCATGGTGATCTCGGCCTATTCCTTCACGGAAGTGGCGCAGCACGCCGAGAAACTGATGCGCGACGGCGGATCGATCCTGACGCTGACCTATGGCGGCTCCACCCGCACCATCCCGAACTACAACGTCATGGGCGTGGCCAAGGCGGCGCTCGAAGCGATGGTGCGCTATCTGGCAGCCGATTACGGCCCGCAGGGCATCCGCGTCAACGCCATTTCCGCCGGCCCCGTGCGCACGCTGGCAGGTGCCGGCATCGGCGATGCGCGCGCCATCTTCAGCTACCAGCGCCGCAACTCGCCGCTGCGCCGCACGGTGGACATAGACGATGTCGGCAAATCCGCGCTCTATCTCCTGTCCGACCTGTCGAGCGGCGTGACCGGCGAAGTCCATTTCGTCGATTCGGGCTACAACATCGTCTCCATGCCGACGCTGGAGGAACTGAAAAGCTCCGACACCGAACGCGGCGAATAAGCCGCCAATACCGGCCCTGTGAAAAAAGCCGCCCTTGGGGCGGCTTTTTCTTTGGTTATCTGCGCGCTTCGAACACCTTGAAGCCCTGCGCCTCCTCCAGCGGAATCACCGTCTTGAACAGGCCCTTGAGCGTGGTCTCGTAGGGAAGCTGGCGGTTGGCCACCATCAGCAGCCGCCCGCCGGGCTTGAGCCGCGAGGCGGCGGCCGCGATGAAGGCCTGCCCCAGCGAAACGTCCGTCACGCGGCCCTCGTGGAACGGCGGGTTCATCACCACCGTGTCGTAGATGCCGCCGAGCTTCTCGCCCGTCACGTCGAACCAGTGGAAGGACATCGGCGTCGCGGCGTTGAGGCGGGCGAGGTTTCCGCGCGCGGCTTCCAGCGCCTCGTAATCGGCCTCGTAGAGATCGACGGCGGTGATGCGATCGGCGTATTTCAGGCATTGCGCCGCGAGATAGCCCCAGCCCGCGCCGAGATCGGCGACACGGCCGAAGACGATCTTTTCCATATGCGCGGCCAGAAGCGCCGACCCCTTGTCGATGACCCCGTGCGAGAACATGCCCGGCTCGGTACGGAAGACAGTGTCGATATCGGCGGCGAGCGGCTTCAGCGCCGCGATGAATTCATCGTCCAGATCGGCGGGACGTTGCAGCCAGAAGGCGACAGCGTGATTCTTGGACAGGCGGTCGCTGATTTCGGCGATGTTGCCCACCCATTTGCGGAAACTGTCGACGCCCAGCTTCTTGTCGCCCGCCACCACGATCCAGCCGCCGGGCTCGACCCGCGCCAGAAGTTCCGCGAACCAAGCCTCGTTGCGGCCACGATGCTTGCCAAGCAGCAGCAGCCCGCCGGAAAAGCGGCTGTCAGCGGCCAGTGCCGGTTCGGCGTTAAAACCTTCGCGGTTCAGGGCCAGCCAGTCCGGCCGCCACGGCTGCAAGCAGGTGAGCGCCTGTTTCCATGTATCGTCCAGTGCCCTGTCGGCCGCAAGGCCGCAGGCGAGGAAGGACTGCCCCGGCTCAGGGCTATCCAGAATGTCCTGCTCGAAAGGGAGAAAAAGCGTTTTTTGCGCCGGCGCGGTCATACCCCTGTCTCCTTACCCGATCTTTATCTTCACGCATTTCCGAACGCAAAACCGCTTCGCACTTTTGCTGGAAATGCTCCGGCCACAATAAAAAGCGCGCCCCAAGACCTGATCCGGGACGCGCTTTCCATTTGCAGTCAAAGAGCGGCGCTTATTCGGCGTCCGCTTCTTCCTTCTTCTTTTCCGACGCGATTTCCTTGCCGGTTTCCTGGTCGACGACCTTCATCGACAGGCGCACCTTGCCGCGCTCGTCGAAGCCCATCAGCTTGACCCAGACCTTCTGGCCTTCCTTGACCACGTCGGTGGTCTTGGCGACGCGTTCGGCGGCGAGCTGCGAGATGTGGACCAGACCGTCGCGCGGGCCGAAGAAATTCACGAAAGCGCCGAAATCAGCGGTCTTGACGACCGTGCCTTCGTAGATTTCGCCGACTTCCGGCTCGGCCACGATGGAATGAATCCACTTCTTGGCGGCCTCGATC
Organism: Rhizobiales bacterium 63-22; assembly: GCA_001898995.1. Classification (GTDB taxonomy): domain Bacteria; phylum Pseudomonadota; class Alphaproteobacteria; order Rhizobiales; family Rhizobiaceae; genus Brucella. The sequence continues at coordinate 684,734 of MKVZ01000004.1, forward strand.
TCCTTGGCGTTGGCCGAGGCGATCTTGACCGTGCCGTCGTCCTCGATGTTGATCTTCGCGCCGGTCTTCTCCACGATCTCGCGGATGACTTTGCCGCCGGAGCCGATCACGTCGCGGATCTTGTCGGTCGGGATGTTCATCACTTCGATGCGCGGGGCGAATTCGCCGAGTTCGGCGCGCGACGACGAAATGGCCTTGCCCATTTCGCCGAGAATGTGCACGCGGCCACCCTTGGCCTGCTCGAGCGCGACCTTCATGATCTCTTCGGTGATGCCGTCGATCTTGATGTCCATCTGGAGCGAGGTGATGCCGTTCTCGGTGCCGGCGACCTTGAAGTCCATGTCGCCGAGGTGATCCTCATCGCCGAGAATATCGGAAAGAACCGCGAAACGCTCGCCTTCCTTGATCAGGCCCATGGCGATACCCGCCACCGGACGCTGGAGCGGCACACCGGCATCCATCAGCGCCAGCGAAGTGCCGCAGACGGTCGCCATCGAGGACGAACCGTTCGATTCGGTGATCTCGGACACGGCGCGGATCGTGTAGGGGAACTGCTCGGCGGCCGGCAGCATCGGATGAATGGCGCGCCAGGCGAGCTTGCCGTGGCCGATCTCGCGGCGGCCGGGCGAACCCATGCGGCCCGTCTCGCCAACGGAATAGGGCGGGAAGTTGTAATGCAGCATGAAGGGCTGCTTGTAGGTGCCGGTCAGCGCGTCGATCATCTGCTCGTCCTCGCCGGTGCCGAGCGTGGCCACGACGATGGCCTGCGTCTCGCCGCGGGTGAACAGCGCCGAGCCGTGCGTGCGCGGCAGGAGGCCGACTTCCGAAACGATCGGGCGGACGGTCTTCAGGTCGCGGCCGTCGATGCGGTGGCCGGTGTCCAGAATGTTCCAGCGCACGATCTTGGCCTGGAGATGCTTGAACACGATGGCGAACTGCTCGGCGGAATAGGCCGGCTCTTCCACGCCCTCGGGGAAGAAATGCGCCTTGGCCTTGGCCTTGGCGGCGTCGACGGCGGCGTAGCGGGCCTGCTTCTCGGTGATCTTGTAGGCCTCGCGCAGGTCGTTTTCGACGACCTTGAGCATTTCGGTCTCAAGCGCGGAAAGATCTTCCGGATGGAAGTCGCGCGGCTCCTTGGCGGCGACCTCGGCCAGCTTGACGATGGCGTCGATCACCGGCTGGAAGCCCCTGTGACCGAACATGACCGCGCCGAGCATGACGTCCTCGGGAAGTTCCTGCGCTTCCGATTCCACCATCAGCACGGCGTCCTGCGTGCCTGCGACGATCAGATCGAGCTTCGATTCCGGCATCTCGTCGATATTCGGGTTCAGCACGTATTCGCCGTCGATATAGCCGACGCGCGCGCCGCCGATCGGACCCATGAAGGGAACGCCGGAGATCGTCAGCGCGGCGGAGGCCGCGACCATGGACAGCACGTCCGGGTCGTTTTCCAGATCGTGCTGGACGACGGTGATGATGACCTGCGTGTCGTTCTTGTAGCCGTCGACGAAGAGCGGGCGGATCGGACGGTCGATCAGGCGCGAGACCAGCGTCTCGTTCTCGCTCGGGCGGCCCTCACGCTTGAAATAGCCGCCGGGAATCTTGCCGGCGGCATAGGTCTTTTCCTGATAATTGACGGTGAGCGGGAAGAAATCCTGCCCCGGCTTCGGCTCCTTGGCGGAAACGACGGTGGCCAGAACCACGGTTTCGCCGTAGGTGGCGAGCACCGCGCCATCGGCCTGACGGGCGATCTTGCCGGTTTCGAGCGTGAGCGGACGTCCGCCCCATTCGATTTCAACTTTATGGGTATTGAACATATCTTGTCCTCTTTTGGAAAACCCGCGCCCGACACATTCCAGGCGCGTTTCAGGGTTTTCCCGGTTGGCGGACGGGCCATGGGCAAGACAACGGGAGACTTGCTGCTTTGTGGTGTTGCAAGTCACCTGCAATCCTGCCCCATGACAGGTCCATGTCTGGATCGCCGTGCGCCTTGATCAGGCGCATTGTGACGATCTATCTTTTCATTTTGGCGCATTATCCTACGCAAAACCGCTACGCACTTTTGCTGGAAATGCCAGAGCCTTACGGCCCTGAAATAGAACGGGCGACGCCGCAATGCGGCATCGCCCGCAAGTCTTAGCGGCGCAGGCCCAGACGGGCGATCAGCGCCTGATAACGCGCTTCGTCCACGCCCTTGACGTAGTCAAGAAGGCGGCGACGCTGCGAAACCAGCTTCAGCAGGCCACGACGCGAATGGTTGTCGTTCTTGTGGCCCTTGAAGTGCTCGGTCAGGTTGGCGATACGCTCGGAAAGCACGGCGACCTGAACCTCAGGAGAACCGGTGTCGCCTTCCTTGGTGGCGTATTCCTTGATAAGCGCAAGCTTGCGCTCAGCGGTGATCGACATCGTATGACCCTTTCTGGATGGAGAGGAAAACGGGACGCCCGGGCCGGGATGTCGTCCAGCGCGGGCCATGAAAACGAACCGGAAGCGCTCGCGCGCCCGTTCGTTGCTGCGGCATATAGTGCAAAACCGGATCAATTGCCAGCATCAATTGCGTCCGACCGAATCAGGCCGCGGTGAAGACCCGCTTCGGCTTGAACTGGCCATGCTCGATATAACCGATGGCGAGCAGCTTTCCGCGGGCGGTCACACAGGCCTCGTCCGCCTCCAGCGGGGCGTCGCGCCCGCGCAGGATCACCGGATTGCCGAGGCGCACACGCTGCGCCTGATCTTCCGTCAGCGCCACCTGCGGCAGGCAGTCGAGGGCTGCGCCCGTATCGATCACCAGCCCGTCGAGCGCGGAGAAATCGCGGCGCGGGGCGTTTTCCACCACCGTGCCATCCTCGTTCTTCGGCGGGAGCGGCGGCCACGCGGCCTCAAGCTCGGCCAGCGTCACGAAATCCTCGTCCGTGAACGGAGCGACCTCCACGCGGCGCAGCTCCGAAATATGGCCGTAGCAGCCGAGGTCGCGGCCCATGTCGCGCGCCAGGCTGCGCACATAGGTGCCCTTGGAGCACTCCACCTCGAACTCGGTGCGGTCGGCGTCGGGGAAGCCGACGATCTCCAGCCGGTCGATCTCGACCTCGCGGGCGGGAATTTCAACCGTCTCGCCCTCACGGGCCAGATCGTAGGCGCGCTCGCCGTCGATCTTGATCGCCGAGAACTGCGGCGGAATCTGCATGATCACGCCGGTATATTTCGGCAGCAAGGCCTCAACGTCCGCGCGCGACGGGCGCTTGTCGGAGGTCTTCGTGGCCGCGCCTTCGAGATCGTCGGTGGCGCGTTCCTCGCCCCATGTCACCGTGAAGCGATAGATCTTGGTGCCGTCCATCACGTAAGGCACAGTCTTGGTGGCCTCGCCAAGCGCGATCGGCAGCATGCCCGACGCCAGCGGATCGAGCGTACCGGCATGGCCGGCCTTTTCCGCGTTGAACAGCCACTTGATCTTGGAGACCGCTTCGGTCGATCCCATGCCCTTCGGCTTGTCGAAAATGACCCAGCCCGAAATCGGCCGGCCCTTCTTCTTGCCCCGTCTCGCCATGCTTTACTCTTCCTCGCCTTCATCGTGCTTCAGATCGCGCGCCACTTCGGGCGACCGCAGGATCGCGTCGATCTTCGAGAAATTGTCGAAACTCGTATCGGACCGGAACCGGAATTCCGGCATGTATTTCATCTGGCCGAGGCTTCCCGCCATGCGGCCACGAATGAATTTCGCGTGGGACGCCAGCGCCTTGACCACGGCCTGCGGATCGGCGTCGCCGAGCGGCTGGACGAAGCAGGTCGCGATCTTGAGATCGGGCGACATGCGCACTTCCGACACGGAAATGACGGTGCGCTCGATCAGATCGTCGCGAATCTCGCCGCGCTGGAGCAGCTGCGCCAGCGCATGACGCACCTGCTCGCCGACACGAAGCTGGCGTTGGGAAAGGCCGCCGGAGCCTTTCGGATCATGAGATCGACTCATTTTTGCATTCCCTCTTGTGCTTGCAGCACTCGACGTCTCTTGGTTTGTATCCCCGTCGCGCCTGCGGCGCTCCACGCCTCTTGATTTATATCCCGGTCGCGCCCAAGGCGCTCCACGCCGCTTGGTTTGCATCCCCGTCGCGCCCGACGAAAACCCAAGCGCCCCGAAAGGCGCCACCGAGTTATGAAGCAGCATATTGAATGGAACAGTCTATCACGATCCGGCCGGGAGTCAGACCCGCCGGATCGGACAGGAAAAACCGGGCCGTCAGCCGGCCCGGCAAAAAGTCCTTACAGCGTGCGCGAGACGTGCTCGACGCGGAAGGCTTCGATCGTGTCGCCCGCGCGGATGTCGTCGTAGTTCTCGAAGGCCATGCCGCATTCCTGACCGGCCGGCACTTCCGAGACTTCGTCCTTGAAGCGCTTGAGCGTCTTGAGCTTGCCTTCGTGGATGACGACGTTGTCGCGGATGAGACGCACGCCCGCGCCGCGCTCGACCTTGCCTTCGGTGACGCGGCAGCCCGCGACCTTGCCGACCTTGGTGATGTTGAAGACTTCGAGAATCTCCGCATTGCCGAGGAAGGTTTCGCGGCGTTCCGGCGACAGCAGGCCCGACATCGCCGCCTTCACGTCATCGATGAGATCATAGATGATGTTGTAGTAGCGGATCTCGATGCCCTGCTGCTCGGCCGCGTCGCGCGCCTGCTTGTTGGCACGCACGTTGAAGCCGATGATCGCCGCGTTGGAGGCTTCCGCCAGCGACACGTCGCTCTCGGTGATGCCGCCCGCGCCCGCATGGACGATGCGCGCGCGCACCTCGTCGGTGCCGAGCTTGTCCAGCGCATTGGTGATCGCCTCGATCGAGCCCTGCACGTCACCCTTGATGACGAGCGGAAATTCCTTGGTGCCCGACACCTGGAGCTGATTCATCATCTGCTCCAGCGAGCCGCGCGCACCGGACTGGCGGGCGACGGCCTTGTCGCGGGCCAGACGCTGGCGGTATTCGGCGATCTCGCGGGCCTTGGCCTCGTTCTGCACCACGGCAAAGCGGTCGCCCGCCTGCGGCGTACCCTGAAGGCCGAGGATTTCCACCGGCATGGCGGGACCGGCTTCCTTGACATGCTCGCCACGATCGTTGACCAGCGCGCGCACGCGGCCCCATTCGCTGCCCGCGACGAGAATGTCGCCGGGATTGAGCGTGCCCTTCTGCACCAGAACGGTCGCCACCGAGCCGCGCCCGCGATCGAGCTGGGCCTCGATGACCACGCCTTCCGCCGTGCGGGTCGGGTCGGCCTTGAGGTCGAGCATTTCGGCCTGAAGCAGGATGGCGTCGAGCAGCTTGTCGAGATTCTTGCCGGTCTTGGCCGAAACCTCGACGTCGAGCACCTCGCCGCCCATGGATTCCACGAACACCTCGTGCTGGAGCAGCCCGTTGCGCACCTTCTGCGCATCGGCGGCCGGCTTGTCGATCTTGTTGATCGCCACGATGATCGGAACCCCCGCCGCCTTGGCGTGGTTGATGGATTCGATCGTCTGCGGCATCACGCTGTCGTCGGCCGCCACCACGAGGATGGCGATGTCGGTCGCCTGCGCGCCGCGGGCGCGCATCGCCGTGAAGGCGGCGTGGCCGGGCGTATCGATGAAGGTGATCTTCTGGCCGTTCTGCTCGACCTGATAGGCGCCGATATGCTGGGTGATGCCGCCGGCCTCGCCGGACACCACATTGGCGTGGCGGATGGCGTCGAGCAGCGAGGTCTTGCCGTGGTCGACGTGACCCATGATGGTCACGACCGGCGGACGCGGCTGCATCGCCCCTGCATTGTCCTGAACGTTGAAGATGCCTTCCTCGACGTCGGATTCGGCGACACGCTTGACGGTGTGCCCGAATTCCTCGGCAATGAGCTGCGCCATATCGGCGTCGATCACATCGCCCGGCTTCATCATCTGGCCTTGCTTCATAAGGTACTTGATGATGTCCACGGCGCGCTCGGTCATGCGCTGCGCCAGTTCCTGAATGGTGATGGTTTCGGGAACGACCACCTCACGCGAAATCTTCTCGCGCGTTTCCTGCATCTGCGAGCGCTTGAACTTCTCCTGACGGCGGCGCATGGCCGACAGCGAGCGCGAGCGTCCGCCTTCCTCTTCCAGATTGCTGGTGAGCGTCAGCTTGCCGCGGCGGCGATCGTCCTCGCCCTTGACGACCTTGGGAGCGCGCACTTCCGGCTTGGCCGGCACGCCACGGCGCACAGGACCACGGCGGTCGTCCTCGTCTTCGGTCTGGCCGGGCTTGCGAAGCTGGCTCTGCGGCAAAGGCTTGGCGGGAATGGCGTCCGGCGTCGCGGGGACCGGACGGCCTGCCGGCTGCGGACGGCCAGCGCCCTGCGGGGCCGCAGGACGCTGATCGTCGCGGCGCTCCACGCGGGCTTCGGTCTGCGGCACACGACGGGCGGCTTCTTCCTCGGCCTTGCGGCGCGCCTCGGCCTCGGCCTTCACGCGCGCTTCCTCCTCCGCCTGACGGCGGGCGGATTCCTCACGCTCCTTCGCGCGGCGCGCATCTTCCTCGGCGCGGCGCTTCGCGTCCTCGATGGCGCGGGCACGGTCTTCCACCTCGCGGGCCTGCGCTTCTTCCAGAGCGCGGCGGCGGGCATCCATTTCCGAACGCGACAGCGTGTTCAGCACCATGCCGGAACGGTCGGCCGGGCGCGGACGCGGCGTCTGCGGCGTATCGGTGCGCTGTGTGGCCGGGCGCTGCTGCGCGACATGCGGCTTCGTCACCGGCGCCGCCGGCTGCGGGGCAGGCGAGACGGCAGGGCGGGGCGCTGCGGCCTCCGCCTCCGGCTTCTCGTCGGGCCGCGAGAACTTGCGCTTCTTGGTCTCAACGACGACAGCCTTGGTGCGGCCGTGGCTGAAATTCTGGCGCACGGTGCTCTGCTCGACGCCCGGCCGCTTCAGGGTCAGCGTCTTCTTGGTATTGACGCTCAGCGTCTTGTCGTCGTTCGTCTTGTCGTTCATTCCGTTTCCTTCGCGGCCTTGGCCGCCTTTTCATCCGAATTCGCCGCGCTCTCGCCACGATAACGATGCAACAATTGCGCCCGCTTTACGAACCCGGCCGCCGCTTTTCCTTCGAGCACGGCTGCATGTATCACATTTCCACCCCCAAATGCCAAATCCATTTCTTCACCCGAGAAAAGAGTGAAGGACGGAATTTCGGGGCCATCCAGATGCACCACGGCGCGACGCGCCTGATCCAGTTTGCGCACGCCGTCGCCGGCGGCTTCGTTCGCATGCAGCACCATGGCGGCGGCGCCCGAGCGGATCGCCTGATCCACCTTGGTGGAACCGGTGACGACCGCCCCCGCCTTGCGCGCCAGAGCGAGGCTGCCCAGTGCGGATTTCGTCAGCAGCCGGTCCACCAGCGCGCCGAGATCCGCCTGCGGCTTCACGCCTTCCTTCAGCGCCCGCGCAAACAGCTTGCGCCGCACCGCCTCGTCCACCAGCCGCCGCTCGGCCCTGACCCAGCAGCCGCGGCCCGGCAGTTCATGCTTCAAATCCGGTACGACGGCGCCGTCAGGCCCCGCCACGAACCGGATCATGTCATCGGCAGAGCCGCTCTCGCGCGTGACGATACAGGTTCTGTCGTTCATATCCTGCTCCACGCGCATTGCCACAGCACCCCGCACCGCGGACGATGCGGGCGCTGTACCAGAGCCCGCGCCGCGCCACAACCCGAAACATGACGGCCGGACCGTGATGGGCGGAAGCATACCCCTTACGAGGCAGCTTCCTCCTCGCCGGCCTCGGCTTCCTCTTCTTCCTGCGCCGCCAGTTCCTCTTCGGTGATCCAGCCGGCCTTGAGGCGCGCGGTCAGGATCATCTGCTCCGCATCGGTACGCGATACATCGAAGGACGACAGGATGCCGCTATGGGTCGTCGTCTCGCCGTCCTTGCGCTCGCGCCAGCCGACCAGATCGTCCACCGCGTAGCCGGCGAAGTCCTCGATGGTCTTCACGCCGTCCTCGCCGACCGCGACCAGCATGGCCGTGGTGAGGCCCGGCACTTCGCGCAGCTCGTCCTCGACGCCCAGTTCCTTGCGGCGCGCGTCCTGCTCGGCCTCGATGCGGTCGAGATATTCGCGGGCGCGGTCCTGAATCTCGCCGGCGGTGTCCTCGTCGAAACCGTCGATCGAGGCGATTTCGCCCGGCTCGACATAGGCCAGTTCCTCGACGGAGGCAAAGCCTTCGGAGGCCAGAACCTGGCCGACCATCTCGTCCACGTTGAGGGCTTCCATAAACAGGTGCGAACGCTCGGCGAATTCCTTCTGGCGGCGTTCGGATTCCTCGTCCTCGGTCAGGATGTCGATATCCCAGCCGGTGAGCTGCGAGGCGAGGCGCACGTTCTGGCCGCGACGGCCGATCGCAAGAGATAGTTGGTCATTCGGGACCACGACTTCAATACGCTCGGCGTCTTCGTCGAGCACGACCTTGGCGACTTCCGCCGGCTGGAGCGCGTTGACGATGAAGGAAGCCGCATCCGGCGACCACGGAATGATGTCGATCTTCTCGCCCTGCAACTCGGCCACGACCGCCTGCACGCGGCTGCCGCGCATGCCGACGCAGGCGCCGACCGGATCGATGGAGGCGTCGCGCGACACGACCGCGATCTTGGCGCGGGAGCCCGGATCGCGGGCGACCGACTTGATCTCGATGATGCCGTCATAGATTTCCGGAACTTCCATGGTGAAGAGCTTCGCCATGAACTGCGGATGGGTGCGCGACAGGAAGATCTGCGGGCCGCGCTGCTCGCGGCGCACGTCGTAGACATAGGCGCGGATGCGGTCGCCGTAGCGGAAGGCCTCGCGCGGGATCAGCTCGTCGCGGCGCACGATGGCTTCGCCGCGGCCGAGATCGACGATGACATTGCCGTATTCGACGCGCTTGACGGTGCCGTTGACGATTTCGCCGACGCGATCCTTGTATTCGTCATACTGGCGGTCGCGCTCGGCCTCGCGCACTTTCTGCACGATAACCTGCTTGGCGGACTGGGCTGCAATGCGGCCGAAATCCATCGGCGGAAGCTGGTCGGCGATGAAGTCCCCCACCTGCGCGTCCGGGTTGCGGTCGCGGGCGTTGAAGACGGAAATCTGCGTGGCGTAGTCGTCGACGTTCTCGACCACTTCGAGCAGGCGCTGAAGCTTGATCTCGCCGGACTTCGCGTTGATGTCGGCGCGGATGTTGCTTTCCTGACCGTAGCGCGAGCGCGCGGCCTTCTGGATCGCGTCGGCCATGGCCGCGAGCACGATCTCGCGGTCGATGGACTTTTCGCGGGCGACCGCGTCGGCGATCTGCAAAAGCTCCAGCCTGTTAGCACTGACTGCCATTGATCTCTCCTTGGTGTCGCGCCCGGCTTTTGTTTTCCTCGCCGCCGGACGCCTGAAATTCTTTTACTTGTCCGACGTTTCTTCCGCCACGGCTTTGGCTTCCTCGCCCAGGTCATCGCCGGGAATGCGGCCCTCGCGGATCGCCTTGTCCTTGCGCAGCGCGTCGCGGATCAGGTCGTCGGTCAGGACCAGCCGCGCGTCGGAAATCAGGTCGAAGGGAATGCGCACCACCGGCTCGTTTCCGTAGGACGGCTGGTCGCTTTCGATGGTGACGGAATCGGCCTCGCCCGCGACGATGCGGCCGCGGAACTTCTTGCGGCCCTCATGCACGATGGAAGTCTCGACCTTGGCGATGTGGCCGGCCCAGTCGGCGAAATCCGACTTGCGCACCAGCGGGCGGTCGATGCCGGGCGACGAAATCTCCAGATGGTACTTGCCGCTGATCGGGTCTTCGACGTCGAGCACGGGCGCCACGGTGCGGCTCACCAGCTCGCAATCGTCCACGGTCATGGTGCCGTCGGGGCGCTCGGCCATGATCTGCAGGGTCTGGCCGTTCAGGCCCGACAAGCGCACGCGCACGAGCCGGAAGCCGAGCGTGTTGATGACCGGCTCCACGATGGCCGCCACTTTCGCGTCGATGCCGTTTTCGCGGATGATGCGCTCATCCGCACCCGCTGCAACCGCGGCCGTTTCCGCCTGAACCTGTTCCGTCAATGGGGTCAAAACCTCTTGAAATAGGCCGTATTCAACAAAAAAGAGCGGGACCGGACGGACCCACTCTTGTTCGATCGACCAAGAATTTGAAGCCTATATACCAGCGCGGCGCGATTTTTTCAAGTCCCGCCTGCCATGCTTCATGTCATCGCCGGATGAAGGTCAGATAGGCGGCGCGGCGGCCCTCGCGGAAGGCCTTGGCCTCGTAGCGCGTGCCGGGCCAGCCGTCATAGGCGTCGTTCCAGTCGGACGGGCCTTCCGCCTGCCAGTCGAAGGCGTCGTGGCGGCGGCAATGCTGGAGCGTCCAGTTGACGTAATGCTCGATGTCGGAGGCGAAGCGGAACTTTCCGCCCGGTTTCAGGACGCGCGCGAAGCGGTCGAGATTGGCGTCGCTGACGAAACGTCGCTTCCAGTGCCGGCGTTTGTGCCACGGATCGGGGTAGAAGAGATCGACGCCCGCAAGAGACGCGTCCGGCAGCCAGTCGAGAACCGCCGTGGCGTCTTCGTCGTAAAGGCGCAGGTTCTCGCGCGGCTCGCGGTCGAGCGCCGCCAGCATCTTGGCCATGCCGTTGATGAAGGGCTCGACGCCGATGAAGCCCACATTCGAATAACGGTCCGTCTCATGGAACAGATGCTCGCCGCCGCCGAAGCCGATCTCCATACGCACGGCCTCGGCCGGAGCCCGGAACAGGCTGCAGAGGTCCTCAGGCGCGGGCGTTTCAAGGTCGAGCTTGAGGCGCGGCAGCAGGCCCTCGAACAGGTCGCTCTGGTGCGTGCGCAGCGGCTTGCCGTGACGGCGGCCGAAAAAATTTCCGGCCGCGCGTACTGGGTGGGTCTCGTCGATCATGAATCAGACCGAAACGGTGGCCTTGAGCGCCTTGGTCAGGTCGGTCTTCTCCCAGGAGAAGGAGCCGTCGCGGCCCGGCTTGCGGCCGAAATGGCCGTAGGACGAGGTCTTGGCGTAGATCGGCTTGTTGAGGTCGAGATGCTTGCGGATGCCGGAGGGCGACAGGTCCATGACCTTGCGAAGGGCCTCCTCGACGGCCGATTCCGCCACCTTGCCCGTGCCGTGCAGGTCGACATAGATCGACAGCGGCTGGGCCACGCCGATGGCGTAGGAAAGCTGGATCGTGCAGCGGTCGGCGAGACCGGCGGCCACGACGTTCTTGGCCAGATAGCGCGCCGCATAGGCCGCCGAGCGATCCACCTTGGTGGTGTCCTTGCCCGAAAACGCGCCGCCGCCATGCGGGGCCGCGCCGCCGTAAGTGTCGACGATGATCTTGCGTCCGGTCAGGCCGGCGTCGCCGTCCGGGCCGCCGATGACGAACTTGCCGGTCGGGTTGATGTACCAGTTGCAGTTCTCGGCGATCGGCAGGTCGCCCAGCGCCTCGCGGATATAGGGCTCGACCACGGACCGCACCTTCTTCGAATCCCAGTTCGCGTCGAGATGCTGGGTGGAAAGCACGATCTGGGTGACTTCCGCCGCCTTGCCGTTTTCGTAGCGCACGGTCACCTGGCTCTTGGCGTCGGGGCCGAGCTTCGCGGCCTCGCCCTCGCCCTTGTGGCGGGCGGCGGAGAGCTTTTCGAGAATCTTGTGGGCGTAATAGATCGGGGCCGGCATCAGATCCGGCGTCTCGCGGCAGGCATAGCCGAACATGATGCCCTGATCGCCCGCGCCTTCCTCGCCCTGACGGTCGGCGGCGTTGTCCACGCCCTGCGCGATATCGGCGGATTGCGGATGCAGCAGCACGTCGATCTTCACCGTCTTCCAGTGGAAGCCGCTTTGCTCGTAGCCGATCTCGCGGATGGCCTTGCGCGCCGCCGAGCGGAAGCGCGACGGGTTGATGAGCGGATGGCCGGCGGCGTCTTTCGCGATGGAGCCGTCCTTGTTCTTCTTCAGGAACGTATCCGGCACGCGAACTTCGCCGGCGATGACCACGCGGTTGGTGGTGGCGAGCGTTTCGCAGGCGACACGGACCGACCAGGGATCGACGCCGCTGCGGCGCGCTTCCTTGTAGATCATGTCGACGATTTCATCGGAAATGCGGTCGCACACCTTGTCCGGGTGGCCTTCCGATACGGATTCGCTGGTGAAGAGATAAGAACTGCGCGACACGGGTAACCCCTCTTGAAAAATCCGGCGGACGCGATCGCCGCCACGAAACACAGTAGCGCCCGCGATCAGCGGGCGCGGCAATGTGTTAGCGAAGTTGGGATCGGACCGTCAATGAATATTCTTTCCGCCGGGCTGCCGCACCGGGAAAATTCATCCCGATCCGGCCCGAGGCGCGCGGGGCCAGCAATTTCCGGTATATCCGCGCGTTCGGGACCGGCCCTATAAAATTTCTTGGTATCGGGGACCCGGCGTGATTCAATGCCGGCGCCGCCTGCGGGCGCGCCGCAGGGAAATACGGACGGACCGGACCCCGGATTGAAGAAGGACTTCAGGCATGTTTCTCAACGATGGGCAGATGACGAAGCTTGTCGGGTTCAGGCACCGTCTTCATCGCCGGCCGGAGGTCTCCGGCGAGGAGTCCGAAACCGCGCGCACCGTCATCGACGCGCTGGCGGAAACCGGCGCGGACGAAATCGTCTCCGGTCTGGGCGGCCATGGTGTCGCCGCGATCTATCGCGGGCGGAACGAGGGCCCGACGGTGATGATCCGCGCCGAACTGGACGCCCTGCCGATCAAGGAAATCTCCGATATTCCCTATCGATCCGAAATTCCCGGCAAGGGGCATCTGTGCGGCCACGACGGCCACATGACGACGCTCCTTGCACTTGGCGTCGGCCTCGGCGAGAAGCGGCCCGCCCGCGGCCGGGTCATCCTTCTGTTTCAGCCGGCCGAGGAGAACGGCGCCGGAGCGGCGGCCGTACTTGCCGACCCGAAATTTGCCGCGCTCAAGCCGGATTTCGTATTTGCGTTGCATAATTTTCCCGGGCTTCCGCTCGGTCATGTGGCCCTGCGACAGGGGCCGGTCAATTGCGCGTCGCGCGGCATGAAAATCACCCTGTCGGGCAAAACCGCCCACGCGTCTTCGCCGGAGGAAGGCGTCGCTCCCACGCTCGCCATCGCCAGACTGCTGGGCGCGCTGACGGCGCTCGGCAGCGGTACGGCGGTGGACGAGAACTTCGTTCGGGTGACGGTGACGCATTGCAAAATCGGCGAACCGGCCTTCGGCATCAGCCCCGGCCATGGCGAGATCTGGGCGACGTTGCGGACGCTGACAGACGAGCGCATGACCGCGCTTGTGGTCACGACCGAAGACCTCGTCCGCCGCGAGGCGGATGCGTCGGGCCTGAAACTGTCCATCGGCTACAGCGACGTCTTCCATCAGTGCAGCAACAGCGCGGAAGCTGTCGCCGCATTGCGCGAGGCAGTTCGGCAGGAGGGCGTGAGCCATGACGAGGGAGACAGAATTCTTCCCATGCGGGCTTCGGAGGACTTCGGGCTCTTCCGCCGGACCGCACCTGCGGCCATGTTCTTTCTCGGCGCCGGCGAAGGCCATCCCGGCCTGCACAATCCCGACTATGATTACCCGGATGCCCTGATTGGCGTCGGCGCCCGCATCTTCATGCGAACGATCCGTAATATTCTGGGTTGATGCCGATCGCCGCAGGACCGGTGAACGTGCCAATTGCATGCACTCATCCCGCGCCGCAGCCCATCGGGGCGAGGCGTGCGGGAATGCCGCAATCGCCCGCTTGTATTTTCAAATTCTCTGAGTCACAAATGACATTGTGAAAGTGGTTCAACCGTCAGTAGGCAAGAAAAATAGAATTCCGCGCCGCCTGACGTCATTAAGATAAAACTAATAAGCAAGAGGAGAACTTGACAATGAAGGCTCGTTTGGGAGCGCGTTCGATCGCGGGAAGTCTGATCTTTTCCGCAATGCTGCTTGGGATGGCACTTCCCGCCAATGCGGAGAAGATCGGTAACTGCGAAGTCACCGGCACCAAGGGTTCCGACCCGATCAAGCCGGTGGTTCCGGGCCAGTTGACCGTCCAGACCACGCTGCCGGCGCCTGCCTGGTGGAACGGCGATTCTCCCGATACCATGAAGGACGGCTACGAATATTGCATGGCCGTGGACATGGCCTATCGCGCGGGCCTCGACAAGGTGAAGGTCGTCAACGTGTCCTTCGACGCGCTGGTTGCAGCCCAGACCAAGGATTTCGATATCGCGCTGGCTGAAATCTCCATCACCGACAAGCGCAAGAAAGTCGTCGATTTCTCCACGCCCTATTTCGATTCCGATATCGGCGTCGCGATCAAGAAGGGCACCAAATACACGCCTGAAACCGTGAAGGACCTGCGTATCGGCGTGATGCAGGGCACCACCGGCGCGAACTTCGTCGCGCAGAAGCTGCACCCCAAGGAAGTCAAGGTTTTCTCCGACACCGGCGTCCTGTCCACGGCTCTCATGTCCAACCAGATCGACGCCGCCCTGCATGACACGTCGATCATGCTCGGCGTCGCCACCAATTCGCACGGCATGATCGAAGTGCCGTATCAGTATTCGACCGGTGAGTCCTATGGCGCGCTCTATCCGAAGGGATCGCCCAACGAGGCCGTCTTCAACAAAATGATCGCCGATATGAAGAAGGACGGAACGCTGGCCGCCCTGTCGAAGAAATATCTGGCCGACGCGTGGGGAGCGGATCCGGCGCAGATTCCCTATCTCAAGCCCTGATCGTGTAGCCGCACCGGATCGCCGTCTCAGGCAATCCGGTGCAGTCATTCCGGCCATTGCCTTTTCCTTGCCGGAAATATTTTCCGGCAAGGACCAGCGGGCATGGGATGGCATTCTCGCCCGAATCTCTTGTTCTGACGCATTTTCCCGTCGGGAAGCCGACATGTATCCCGGAAAATGCCCCGTAGGCGGAAGCACGCGATGACCGTGAACACTCCCCAGCCCGGAGGCAGGCCCACGCTTGGCCTTCTCGGAGGCGAGCGCCGCTGGAGCGCCAGCGAGCCGCCCAAAGACACCACGAACTGGGCTGCCACTGCCCTGATCGTCTGCATTATCGTCCTGCTTGCGAGTTGGAAAACCCTGCGCGACATCTATGCGGCGCTGACGGAACTCGGCGAAGGCGGCGTCATCGCCGCAGGCCTGCTGATCCTGTGCGGCCTCATTACGCTGTTGTTGCTGAAGCCCGCGACGACGTCCTGGCGTTCATCCACCGCGGCCAAGAACGCCCTCGCCGCCAACGATCTGATCGCGGCCCGTATCGCCGCCGCCACGGCCCGCGAGTCGGCCTATTCGACGCTCGGCTACGGCGCGGTGATCGTCCTTGTTCTTGCGGGTGCACAATTCCTCATGGCCAACGACATGGCCGTGAGCCGCACCTTCGTGCAACTGCCGTTGATCGCCAGTTCCTTCCTGCTGGTACTCAAGGCGTTCTGGGTCAACATCTATATTTTCGTGCTCGCGGAGATACTGGTGCTGATCTGGGGACTGATCGTCGCGATCGCCCGCCTGATGCCGGGCGAGGCCGGCCGGCCTGTCCGCCTGATAGCGACCATCTACACGGACATGTTCCGCGGCCTGCCCGCGATCATCAACATCTATCTGATCGGCTTCGGCATTCCGCTGACCGGCCTGCCCTATCTGAAGGACCTGTCGCCGGAATCCTACGCCATCATCGCGTTGACGCTGACCTACGGCGCCTATGTGGCCGAAGTCTACCGGGCCGGCATCGACAGCATCCACCGCAGTCAGGTTTCGGCGGCGCGATCCCTCGGCCTGTCCTACATGCAGACGCTGCGCTATGTCGTGGTGCCGCAGGCGGTGCGGCGCATCATACCGCCGCTGCTCAACGACTTCATCGGTCTCCAGAAGGACACCGCCCTCGTCAACGTCATCGGCTCGATCGATGCGTTCAATCAGGCCCGCATCATCGGCGCCAACTATTTCAACCTGTCGCCCGTGACGACGGTGGCCCTGCTGTTCATCGTGATCACCATCCCGCAGGCCCGCTTCGTCGACCGGCTGCTCGAGCGTGAGCAGCGCCGCACGCAGTCATAGCCGGAAAGGCAATACCGATGGCGATGATCGAAATTCGCGACGTAACGAAATCCTACGGTCTGGTCAAGATTCTGGACGGGCTGAACCTCAGCGTGGACGAGCATCAGGTGGTGTGCCTGATCGGGCCTTCCGGGTGCGGCAAGTCGACCCTGCTGCGTTGCCTCAACGGGCTGGAGCAGATTCAGGGCGGCGAAATCCGCATCCATGGCGACCGCATGTCCGGTCCCGGCGTCGACGTCAACGCGCTGCGGCGCGATGTCGGCATCGTGTTCCAGAGCTACAATCTCTTCCCGCATATGAGCGTGGTCGAGAATGTCATGCTTGCACCCACCAAGGTGCTGGGCCAGAAGCGCGAGGAGGCCGAGACGCGCGCCCTGTCGCTGCTCAAGCGCATCGGCCTCGAACACCGGGCGACCGCCTATCCCGACCAGCTTTCCGGCGGCCAGCAGCAGCGCGTGGCCATCGTGCGGGCGCTGGCGATGGGGCCGTCCGTGCTGCTGCTTGACGAAATCACCTCGGCGCTCGACCCCGAACTCGTTTCCGAGGTGCTGAATATCGTGCGCGATCTGGCGGCGGAGGGCATGACCATGCTGCTTGCCACGCACGAAATGGGCTTTGCGCGTGAGGTCGCAAGCAAGATTTGCTTCCTCTATGGCGGCAAGGTGCATGAGGAAGGCCCACCGTCCCAGATTTTCGGCGATCCTCAGGAAGAGCGCACACGGAGCTTCCTCCAGAGCATCATCGAGGCGGGGCGGCTATAGGCCGTAAACAACCGTCAGCCGAACGGCGGTAACCGCTGCGTGCTTTTACCGGAAATGCTGTTTTCCCTTGCGCATTTCCGGACGCAAAACCGCTGCGCACTTTTGCTGGAAATGCTCTGCCGGCGATCATGATGCCGGCATCGCTGGCTCCGAAACGTTCTTCCCGACCGTTTCTTACCCGTGTATCCGTTGCACGGACGATGGCCGTTTTGCTCCGTCGGTCCCCTGAATACATTGTCTACAATATTGCTGATAACAGTGGGAGCGCCGCATCATAGTGCGACGCTTTTTTGACGTGCAGCCATAGCGGAGTCGGCAGATCCCAACCCGAACGCCGTCTTACGCTCTGCGAGAAAACGAATGATGCGGCATTGTCAACTCGATTGTTGACAACTTATCGGATATAGCCATACTGTATCCATGGGCAGGGGCGCGAGCCTTTTGGCAGGAGAGGGGCAGATATTCCGCTCGCATGATCTGAAGGCAGGCTGCGCTTTGCATCCTTCATCGCCGCGCGGCAACCTGCCCGCCTGCAAATCCCCGAAGAATGTCGACGTATCGCGTTCACGCCGATCGTATCGCCGGCGACGCGTGTGGCGGCGACCGGCTGCGCAATGCTCTCAATCCGAACCGAGGTTAAGTCTTATGAACGATCTTTTGCTCCGCAACATCCGCCCCATGGCAGGCGAAGCCTGCGACATGCTGATCAAAGGCGGAAAGATCGCCGGTTTCGGACGCTTCGAGGCGGAACCCGGCATGGCCGTGGAGGACGGCGGCAACGCCATCGCCGTTCCGGGCCTGATCGATGCGCATACCCATCTCGACAAGACCACATGGGGCATGCCGTGGCATGTCAACAACCGTGCGACGACCCTGCGCGGGCGCATCGATTTCGAGCGCGAGCACCGGATGGAGATCGGCATCGACCCACACCGCCAGTCCATGCGCCACGCCATCGGGCTTGCCGCGCACGGCGGCACGCATATCCGCAGCCATGTCGATATCGACACAACCCATGGCCTGTCGCTGGTCGAGGGCGTATGGGCAACGCGCGAAAAGCTGAAGGGCATCATCGACATCGAGATCGTCGCTTTCCCGCAATCGGGCCTGATGGTCATGCCCGGCACGAAGGAACTGCTCGACGAGGCGCTGCGGCAGGGCTGCGAAGTGCTGGGCGGCATCGACCCGTGCGGCATCGACCGCGACCCGAAGGGCCAGCTCGACATTCTGTTCGCGCTTGCGGTGAAGCATGGCGTGCCGATCGACATTCACCTGCACGAGGCGGGCGAACTCGGCGCCTTTACGATGGAACTGATCTTCGAGCGCATCCGTGCCAACGGCATGGAGGGCAAGGTGGCGATCAGCCACGCCTTCGCACTCGGCATGAACGATTATCTGCGCGTCGGCCAATTGATCGAGCAGATCGCCCTTCTGGACATCGCCATCGTCACCACCGGCGCGCCTTCCGCCGACGTGCCGTCGATCAAGCGGCTCAAGGAAGCCGGCGTGCGCATAGGCGGAGGCTGCGACGGCATCCGCGATACATGGGGGCCGTGGGGCCAGCCGGACATGCTCGACCGCGCCAAGGTCATCGGCATGAAGAACGGCGTGCGCTCCGATCGCGATCTGGAGCACGTACTGCATATCGTGTCGCAGGGCGGCGCGGATGTGATGCGCCTTGAAAATTACGGTCTCGACGTCGGCCGCGATGCCGATTTCACCCTTTTGGCCGGCGAGACGCTGGCCCATGCGGTGGTGGATGTCGCGCCGCGCCCGCTGGTCGTCAAGGGCGGCCGCGTCACCGCCCGTCAGGGCGTCGCTGTGGTGGAGATGCCGTGATGAGCGAGACTTTCGGCAACCTGCCGCTCGGACGCCGCCCCGAAGGACGTACGCTGCTCACGGCAAGCTGGGTGGTCGGCCACAGGGACGGCGGCCACCGGCTTCTCCGCAATGGAGAAGTCGTGTTCGAGAATGGCGGGATTCTGTTCGTCGGGCAC
>MKVZ01000004.1:703600-887419 GCA_001898995.1 Rhizobiales bacterium 63-22
CGCATCGATTTCGGCAATGCCTTGATCAGTCCCGGCCTGATCGACCTCGACGCGCTGTCCGATCTCGACACGACAATCCTCGGCATCGACCATCATCCGGGCTGGGCCAAGGGCCGCGTCTGGCCGCGCTCCTATGTCGAGGCCGGCCCCTACGAGATGTACAGCGAGGAAGAGCTGGCCTTCCAGAAGCGCTTCGCCTTTGGGCAACTGCTTCTGAACGGCATCACAACCGCCGCGCCCATCGCCTCGCTGTTCTACCGCGAATGGGGCGAGACGGTCGCCGAATTCGATGCGGCCGCCGATGCGGTGGGCGATCTGGGCCTGCGTGTCTATCTCAGCCCCGCCTACCGTTCCGGCGGCATGGTGCTGGAGGCGCCGGGCAAGATGGTGCCGGTCTTCGACGAGCAGCGCGGTTTTCAGGGCCTCAACGACGCGATCGCCTATATCGAGCGCCAGAACGGAAGCCACGGCGATCTGGTGCGCGGCATGCTGGCCCCGGACCGTGTCGAGACCTCGACGCTGGGGCTCCTGCAGCGCACCGATGCCGCCGCGCGCGATCTCGGCTGCAAGTTCCGCCTCCACATGGCGCAAGGCGCGATGGAAGTCGACACAGTGCGCATGCTGCATGGCTCGACCGCGCCGGTGTGGCTCGCGAAGCACGGGCTTCTGAGCGACCGCCTCATCGCGCCGCACGCCACCAACGCCACCGACGAGGATCTCGGCCTTTATGCCGAAAACGGCGTCTCCATCGTGCATTGCCCGCTGGTATCCAGCCGCAGCGGCTCGATCCTCAATTCCTTCTCGGATTGCCGCAAGCGCGGCATCAACATCGCCATGGGCACCGACACGACCCCGCCCGACATGCTGATGAACCTGCTGACCGGCCTCATCACCGGGCGCATCGCCGATGGCGCACCGGACCGGCTGCGCGCCGCCGACCTATTCGACGCGGCGACGATCGGCGGCGCGAAGGCGCTCGGCCGCACCGATCTCGGCCATCTGTCGCCGGGCGCGCGCGCCGATATCGCGGTCTTCCGCCTCGACGATACGATCATGGCCCCATCCGTCGACCCGATCACCACCGTCGTCACCGGCGGCTCGGGCAAGATCACCCATGCGGTCTTCGTCGATGGCCGCGTCTCCATGCTCGACCGCAGGCTTGCCGGTTTCGACATGGACAAGGCGCGCATTCAGGCGCAGGCGCAATATGACGGGCTGGTCGCGAAATATCCCGAGCGGAGCTGGAACAATCCGCCGCTCGCCGAAATCTTCCCGCCCAGCTATCCGACAGAGGGCGACGCCAATGGCTGAATGGCCGGCCCTCGGCAGGAAAACTCCGCTTGAGCAAGAGCGCCGCTTGCTATATTGTAGACAATAAATAAATTTATTGTAGATTATAAAATCGACATTTTGGGACCGCCATGGAATTCGACTTCGAAACGCTGGAGCCACAAAGCCGGTATCGGCTGCTGACGAATTTTGTCGGGCCGCGTCCGATCGCCCTCGTGACGACCCGGTCGCCGGCGGGGCACAGCAATGCCGCGCCGATGAGCTTCTTCAACGTGTTCTCCCACGATCCGGCCATCGTCGTTCTGGGCATCCAGCCGCGCCTCAACGGTGAGGAAAAGGATACTCTGGCCAATATCCGCTGCACCGGCGAATTTGCCATCGGCATGGTGGACATGGCGCTTTCGCAGCAGATGCTGATTTGCGGGCTGGGTTTCGACAGCGAGATCGACGAATTGGCAATGGCCGGGCTGACGGCGGTCCCCTGCCGCAAGATCGATGTCGCCCGCGCCGGAGAATCGCCGTGCGTATTCGAGTGCCGGGTGGAAAGGCTCATCGACTATCCGCGCCGCACGCTGGTGCTGGGCGAGGTGGTGCATATGCACGTGCGCCGCGATTGCCTCGACGCGGAGGGCCATTATGTCGACCCGGAACGTTATCAGCCCATCGCCCGGCTTCATGCCGACAATTATATCGCCTCGGATCGCCAGTTCGTCCTGAAGGCTCCACCCATCGCCGATTTCGTCAAGCTGCCCGAATAGGACGGCGAGAAACGGCATTCCGGTGATCGACGGCGTCACGGCGACGGTCGAGCCAGCCAAAGGCACCGGTCAGCGCGGCTATGCCACGTCCGGGTCGACGCATGTGATTATCCCCGCCTGAACGGCGCGGTCTGCAAGGCTTATGCATGACCGGGCTTCGCTACAACTCACTGTTGACAAGTTTGCAGGCGGATCGCGGCTGCGATAGTTGACTTTTTCAGCCGCATCACGCTTGTTGCAGCGGAAGGGGAGTAAAATCCATGGCTGATCAGGCAAGTGTCACCGCACAGCAGATTGCCGAGAAAGTATGGCTGTCCATTGCCGAGCGCCGGCTGCGTCCGGGCGTGCAACTGAAAGAAGAGCAGATGGCTGCGATCTTTCAAGTCAGCCGCGCCAAGATACGCCAGGCCCTTGCCACCCTGGAAAGGGAGGGACTCGTCAACATCATTCCCAATCGCGGGGCTTTCGTCTGCAAGCCGACCGTCGAGGAGGCGCGCGACGTGTTCTTCGTACGCCGCACGGTCGAGCGCTGCGTCGTGGAACGGCTGTGCCAGCGTGTGTCCAAAAATGACGTCAAGGCGCTGCGCGATCATATCGCCAAGGAACGCGTCGCCAATATCAATAACGTGACGACGGACATCATCAAGCTATGCGGCGGCTTCCATCTGCTGCTGGCAGAACTGACCGGCTCGGACTTCCTGTTCATGACGATGCGCGATCTCATTGCCCGCACCTCGCTGATCACGGCGGTCTATCGCAACACCAACCGCTGCTTCAATTGCGGCTCCGACGAGCATGCGGAAATCGTGGAAGCAATTCTGGCGAAAAACGTGTCCAGGGCGGTGAGCCTCATGGCTCATCATCTGGAGCATGTCGAATCCGAACTGGATCTGCAGGAGATCAACGATTTCTCCCACGATCTCAGGGCCGCGCTCGCCTAGGGCATTTTTGGCAGAAGGATGCTCTAGCTGTCGTTCTCCGCCGCCAGCGACTTGACGAGGTCGATGATCTTGCGGCGCACCTTGGGATCGGAAATGCGCGTGAAGGCGCGCGTCAACTGGACACCTTCGTTCGAATTCAGGAAATCGACGACATAAGTGGCATCGCTATCCTCCGCGAAACCAGCCTGCCCGGCAACGCCCGATCCGGGCGCATCCTCGAAAAAGAAGGAAACCGGGACATTGAGAATGGCCGAAATCGCCTGAAGCCGGCTCGCGCCGACGCGGTTCGTGCCCTTCTCATACTTCTGGATCTGCTGGAACGTGATGCCAAGATTTTCGCCCAGTTTTTCCTGACTCAAGCCCAGCATATTTCGGCGCAGGCGAATACGGCTGCCGACATGCACGTCGATGGGGTTGGGCTTTTTCTTGTTCTCGATCATACAACTGTTACTCCTCGCAGGGGCGAGCTTTCATTCGGATCCCGCTCGGATGAACGGAGATAAAATCACTGTGTGGGAGGTAATCCGGCGATCCTGCATCAGGGATCGTCACCGGTTCGGCATAACATATTAACAAAATTGCCCTGTCAATGAGGACGCCTGCGGAAAGACATTTTGAAAGCCGCGCTGACGACAAGCAGGGTTAACAGCACCGAAACCGTCTGTATCCATCCGGGAGGACTGCCCCAAAACGGAGCACGAGCTGACGGTAGGTAAGCATCGACGGCACCGGTGGCATCGAAGTCGAGGCTCGCGGTGATTCGACCGTAGGAATCGGTCACGGCGGAAAGACCGTTATTTGCGGCGCGGATCAGCGGAAGCCCCTGCTCCACCGCCCGCACCTGCGCCTGCCGGAAATGCTGGAAAGGGCCGGGCGTATCGCCGAACCAGCCGTCATTGGTGACATTGACGATAGCCGAGGCTTTCGGTCCGGAATAGCTGAGCCCGTCGGGAAAGATCGCCTCGTAGCAGATGAGCGGCAGGAAGGCGTGCCCCGGCAGGACGGTCAGGCTGCGCCGCGTGTGGCCGGCGGAGAACCCGCCCGGCATCTCCACCACTTCCTGAAGGCCAAGGCGGCGCAGGAAGCTCTCGAAGGGCAGATATTCGCCGAAGGGGACCAGATGCACCTTGTCGGCCCAGCCGGTGATCGCGCCGCTGTGGTCGATCGAAAGGATCGAATTGTAATAGCGCGGCTCGCCGCCATCGGGACGCTTTTCCTCGCGTACCGCGCCGGTCAGGAGCACCTGCCCTTTTTGCAGCGTCTTGCCGATCAGCGCCAGCGCGTCCGGCGACGAGGACAGGATATAGGGCACGGCCGTCTCCGGCCAGACGATCACGTCGGGCCTGGGCTGGCCCGCTGCCGGCGGCTGGGCCGTCAGTGCGATCAGCTTTTCGAAGATGGCGCGCCGGTCGCTATCGTTCCATTTCATCGTCTGCGCGACGGATGGCTGCACGATACGCACCGCAAGTCCGCTTCTCTCCGTATCGACAGGCGGAGCCTGTTCCAGAACCCATGCGCCATAGCCCGCATGGCCCGCGGCGAGCAGGACCGCGATAGCGATGCCCGTTTTCGCCCGATTACCGCCCGCGAGAAGTGCGGGGGCCGAAAACACGAAGACGGCAAACGCGCTCATGCCGACCAGGCCGACGATCTCGACGGATTGCATCAAAAGCGGCACCGGCATGGCGGCATAGCCGATGGCGTTCCACGGAAAGCCGGTCAGGACGAAACTGCGCAGCCATTCGGCCAGCGCGAAGCCGAAGGCGAGTGCCACCAGCCGCCCCAGCCCGTCCGATCCGAGAAGCCGCGCCACGACGGCCGCAAGCGCATAGAAAACGGCGAGCACGGCGGGCAGCCCCAGAACCGCAAACGGCAAGGCCCATGCGAACTGATCCGCATCGACCAGAAGTGCCGCACCAACCCACCACAGGCCCGACACGAAATAACCGAAGCCGAAGCACCAGCCGATCCACGCGGCGGGCATGAACCTGCGCAGCGGCCCCGCCCCGGCTTTGGCAACCGCTCCGTCGAGAAGCCAGACGAGAATGGGGAAGGCGATGAAGCCTGCGACAAGGATATCGAAAGGCGGCTCGGCGAGCGTCGCCACCGCGCCGCTCAAAAAAGCGGCCAGCGCGCGAGGCCAGCCGCTCAATCGGGTGATCCTGTCGGCGAGCTTTGCGATCATCAGCTGTCTTTGATGCTGTCGGGGATGTTGCCGGCTTTGCTTTTGGCGCCGTCCCTTGTGTCTTCCTGCCCCCCGGCCCCCGGCTCGCCGGGTCTTGCGGGAACGGCGGCACGCTGCTGGCGGCGCCGGTCGGCGGCGGAAAGCGGCACGATGCGCACCTTCTTAACCCGGCGCGGATCGACTTCCAGCACATGAAACTCATAGCCCGGAATGGCCTGCACCACCTCGCCGCGCACCGGGATGCGGCCCAGCACCGAGAAGATCAGGCCGCCCACCGTATCGACGTCCTCGCCGTGCTCGCCCACCTGAAAGGAAGGGCCGATACGCTTCGCCAGTTCGTCGAGATCGGCGCGGGCATCGACCACGAACACGCCGTCGGCTTCCTCGGAGATCATGATCTCCTCGTCGTCATGCTCGTCCTCGATGTCGCCGACGACCATTTCCACGATATCTTCCAGCGAGACGAGGCCATCCGTGCCGCCATATTCGTCGATGACCAGCGCCATCTGGATATGGGTCGCCTGCATGCGCGCCATCAGCCCGCTCGCCAGCATGGAGGGCGGAACGAACAGGACCTTGCGCATCAGGCTGAGTTCGCCGATGGTCTTGGAGAGATCGACGCGGCTCATGTCGAATTTGGGCGCCGTTTCCGCGGAAGCCGCAGCCGTTCTGGCACTTGCACGCCGGCGGGTCTTGTGGCGCGCCTGCCGGGTGATGACGTTCAGCACGTCGCGGATATGGATCATGCCGCGCGGATCGTCCAGCGTCTCGGCATAGACCGGCATGCGCGAATGGCCGGATTTCTCGAACGTCTCCAGCACCTCCCACAGGGGCGTGGAGATATCCACCGCCTCCACGTCGGCGCGCGGGATCATCACGTCCTCGACGCGAATTTCTCGCAGGCGCAGGATATTGTGCAGCATCGCCTTTTCTTCGGGCGAGAATGCCGCATCCTGGCCGCTGGCCGTGCTGGCGAGCGCATCCGCCAGATCCTCGCGCAGCGACGAGTGCTGGCGCGTGCGCATGAAGGGAAAGATGTTCGACAGGAGGGAGCGCCTTTCGGCCGTGGCCGGACGCTGGGGACTCTGTCCCTCGCCATCCGGTGTCTCGCTCCGGCTCTCACTGCCGGACGAGGAAGGTGTGTTCTGTTCAGCCATGGTCAATCTGTTTCAACATTCCGGTCCGATACAGCATATGGGTCGGGAATGGCAAGAGCATGAAGAATTTCCCGTTCACGGGCCTCCATCTCCTCCGCCTCCGCGTCCGTTTCGTGATCGTAACCCAGAAGATGCAGGAAGCCGTGCACGACGAGATGGGTGAGATGGTTCTCGAAGGGTTTTGCCTCCGCCGCCGCCTCGCGCTCGACCGTCTCGCGCGCGATCACGATATCGCCCAGCATCGGTCCCGGCTGGCTGCCCGCCCTGACCGGAAAGGCGGGGAAGGAAAGCACGTTGGTGGGCTTGTCCTTGCCGCGCCATTCGGCATTGAGCACCCTGATCGCGGCATCGTCGGTGAAGACCACGCTCAGCTCGCTGTCGGCCGGCTTCAGCGCCAGATGCGTCCACGCGGCATCGGCCGCGCGGCGCACCAGCGCCTCCAGCCGCTCCTCCGGCGGCCAGCCATCGGCCTCGGTCATGATGTCGATATGGATCACGGCTTCGACTTCATCCGCACCGTTCAGCGTGTTTTATTTCAAGCATAATCTTATCGATCCTCGTTTCACTCCGGTCGGATTATGCTCTAGGCCTGTCGGCGAAGTCGCGGTCATAGGCCCCGACGATGGCCGCGACCAGCGGGTGGCGCACCACATCCTTTTCCGTGAAGCGGACGGTAATCACGCCTTCCACGCCATCGAGGATGCGCAGCGCCTCGACAAGACCGGATTTCTGGCCGGGCGGCAGATCGACCTGGCTCGGATCGCCGGTGACGATCATGCGCGAGCCCTCGCCGAGACGGGTCAGGAACATCTTCATCTGCATCGATGTGGTGTTCTGCGCCTCGTCGAGGATCACCGCCGCATGCGCCAGCGTACGCCCGCGCATGAAGGCGAGCGGCGCGATTTCGATCACCCCGGCGGTGATAGCGCGTTCCACCTTGTCGGCCGGCATCATATCGTAAAGCGCGTCATAGAGCGGACGCAGATAGGGATCGACCTTTTCCTTCATATCGCCGGGCAGGAAGCCGAGCCGCTCGCCCGCCTCGACCGCCGGGCGCGACAGGATGATGCGCTCCACCAGCCCGCGCTCCAGAAGCATGGCGGCATGGGCCACGGCCAGATAGGTCTTGCCGGTGCCGGCCGGGCCGACGCCGAACACCAGCTCCGAGCGGTCGAGCGCGCGCATATAGGCGTCCTGCGTCGGCGTGCGGGCGAAGATGGTCTTCTTGCGGGTGGATATCTGCGCCGCCGAGATGCGGCTCTTGTTCTCCAGCGTCGGCAGGCTCAGCTGGTCGTCGGCGGCGATGGCCATGCGCAAGGCGCCGTCCACGTCGGACGGGGACAGCTCGTGGCCCTTCTGCAAGGTCTCGTAGAGATGGTCCAGGGCGCGGCGGGCCTGCTCGGTGGCGGTCGGCTCGCCGCGGATCGACACTTCGTTGCCCTTGGAGCGGACGTCGACGCCGAGCTTCTGCTCGATGCGGGCGAGGTTTTCGTCGAACTGGCCGTAAAGCGCGCTGGCGAGACGATTATTGTCGAATGTCAGGACGATATGGGCCATGTCCGAGGCCCCGTTGACCAGGTTTTTGTGGGTTTGATTGGTTGGCCTGGCAGTCTTCAGCTTTTCCGTTGCGCTCAACCCTGTGCCTCCTTGGCGGCGGCCCGTGATTTGCGGCCGCGTCCCATCATGCCTTCAGGGGCGCTTTTGCGCAACAAGGCTGTTGGTCCCGGTCGCGGTGATTTGCACATGAATGATGTCGCCGACCGCGTCGGCGTTGTCCTCGACGATCACCGGCAGCAGCCAGGGCGAGCGGCCGACCATCTGGCCGGCGAGACGGCCCGGCTTTTCGATCAGCACATCCATGTCGCGGCCGATCATCGAATCCTGAAACGCATATTGCTGCTCACTCAGAAGCGCCTGCAAGCGCTGGAGCCGTTCGTCCTTGACCGCTTCCTCGACATGGCCGGGCAGATCGGCCCCCGGCGTGCCGGGGCGCGGCGAATATTTGAACGAATAGGCCTGCGCGTAATTGACCTCGCGCACAATCCGCATCGTGTCCTCGAAATCCTCATCCGTCTCGCCGGGGAAGCCGACGATGAAATCGCCGGACATGGCCATATCCGGCCGCACGGCGCGGATGCGCTCGATCAGGCGCAGATATTCGTCGGCCTTGTGGCGGCGGTTCATGGCTTTCAGGATGCGGTCGGAGCCGGACTGCACAGGCAGGTGCAGATAGGGCATCAGTTGCCGCAGGTCGCGATGGGCGGCGATCAGCGCATCGTCCATGTCGCGCGGATGGCTGGTGGTATAGCGCAGCCGCGCCACGCCCGGAATGCGCGCCAGCCGGAACAGGAGTTCGCCCAGCCCCCACTCACGTCCATCCTCACCCGCGCCGCGCCAGGCATTGACGTTCTGGCCCAGAAGCGTCAACTCGCGCACGCCGCCGGCAGCCAGCCGCTCGGCCTCGGCCACGATCTCCGCCACGCCGCGCGAGACTTCCGCGCCCCGCGTATAGGGCACCACGCAGAAGGTGCAGAACTTGTCACAGCCTTCCTGCACGGTGAGGAAGGCGGAGACGCCGCGTTTGCGCACCGCCTCGCGCTCCGGCGCGGGCAGGTGGGCGAACTTGTCCTCGATGGCATATTCCGTCTCGACCACCTTTTCGCCGCCGCGCACCTTTCGCAGCGCCTGCGGCAGGCGATGATAGGTCTGCGGGCCGATGACCAGATCGACGGTCGGCGCGCGGCGCAATATTTCCTGCCCCTCGGCCTGCGCGACGCAGCCGGCGACGCCGATGGTCGTCTCCTTGCCTTCGGCCGCGCGCGCCTCCTTCATCTTGCGCAGCCGCCCAAGCGCGGAATAGAGCTTTTCCGACGCCTTCTCGCGGATATGGCAGGTGTTGAGCAGCACCAGATCGGCGTCTTCCGGCGTATCGGTCGCGACATAGCCTTCCGCCGCGAGGCTGTCGGCCATGCGCTGGCTGTCATAGACGTTCATCTGGCAGCCATAGGTTTTCACAAAAACCTTGCGCATATTGGCGCCAGCCGCCGCGTTTCTGATGTCAGTGTTTTCGCTCATGGCGGGTTCTGTACTGCTTTTGCGCCAGTTTGAGAAGTCAAACTGTGATTCAGACAGCTTCGTCGTCGATCTCGCGCCCCAGAAGCGCGCTTTGCAGCAGCGCACGGGTGCGGCACTCCATGACGCGGGCGAGCTGCTTGCGATCGGTCGCAGCCGTGACGACCATCGGTTCGCCGAAGCGCACTTCCACGTCGATGGCGCCCTCGCGCAGGATGCCCTTCAGATGCGGCAGCAGTTCCACGTCGCCCGGCCAGGAGGCGATGGGGCGGAAATAACGCCCCATGGCCATGCCATGCACGCCGGTATAGGCGATGGCGACCGGCTGGACGATCACTTCCTCCACGCCGGATTCGCGGATCGCCGCGTGGGCCGCGCCGAACAGCGCCGTCTTGAACGGCAGGACGCGGTTGCCGTCCGAGGTGGTGCCTTCGGCGAACAGCACCATGGCGTCGCCGGCGGCGAGCCGCACCGCGATCTGCGAGGTCTGCTCGCCGGTCTTGCCGCGCCGCTCGCGCTCCACGAAAATCGTGCGCTGCAAGACGGCGAACAGGCCGAAGACCGGCCAGTCCTTCACCTCAGCCTTGGCGATGAAGGATACATGCCCGGTGGCCGACAGGACGACGATATCGCTCCACGACACATGGTTGGAGACGAGCAGCAGCGGCCTGTCCGCGCGCATCTCGCCGACCACGCGGATGCGGAAGCCGAACAGGCGCGCGACGGTCCGGTGGAAGAAATTGGGCAGGCGGCGCTTCCAGTCGCGGTCGAGCTTCAGGAACAGATATTGCACCGGGATGAGCGTCAGGCTCAGCAGCACGCAGGAGACGAGAACGAGAAAGACCCGCAGCGCGCCGATCATGAGCGTTCTTTCAGGTCGCGGCGCAGGATCAGGGCCGACGAGCGTCCCGCCGCGGTTTCGTAATAGGCGGGCCGGAGGCCGACCTTGCGGAAACCAAGCCGGTGATAGAGCGCCTGCGCGGCCAGATTGGCCTCGTCCACCTCAAGAAACAGGCTTTCGGCGCGCTCTCGATACAGATGGCGCAGCACGGCGTCCATCAGCGCGCGCCCGACGCCCTGCCGCTGCATCTCGCGCGTAACGGCGATGGTGAGGATTTCCGCCTCGCCCGCCGCAAGCCGTGCCAGCACGAAGCCGCAGACCGCGCCCGGTTTGCCTTCCACCCGCGCGACGAAACCGAACACCGTGTCCTGCGCGATCAGGGCACGGAAATCGTCGGAACTCCAGCCGTGATCGAAGGCGAGCGCATGGATGCGCTGTATGGCATGGCTGTCCGGCGCGCTGAGCGCCTCCACCGAAACCTGTTTGCGGCCGAAGCGGCCGAGCGGCAGGCCCATCATCGGCTTATCTCCCGGCCGCCCGGCGCGGCAGCGCAAAGCCCGTCTGCGGCTTCGCGTCGGGACCGCGCATATAGAGCGGCTTCGGCGCCTCGCCGGGGCTGCGGTCCGCTGCCAGAAGAGCATAAGTGGCGATGTCCGCGGTCGCAGCCGTCACCGCCGTCTGAAACCGCCCGGCCAGCGCCGTATTGACCGAAGGGGCCGCGGACCCGGCAAGCACCGTATCCGCCGACAAGCTCCCCGCGAGCGTTTCAGCTTCCGGGCGCGAAAAGATCGCCGGACCCGCTTGCGGCTGGCCTGCCGTATCGAAGCCCTGCGCATAGATCTCGCCGCGATGCGCGTCCAGCAGCACCATGACCGGCCTGCCCGGCTCCTTCGACGCCGCTTCCGCCGCAATCGCCTCGAAGGCGGTCACGCCGACCGCCGGGCAACCCAACGCCAGTGCGAAGCCCCGCGCCGCCGAAACGCCGATGCGTACGCCGGTGAAGGAACCGGGACCGATATTGACCGCGATGCGATCCATGTCACTTATGGCAAGCTGCGCCTCCGCCAGTGCCTGCGCAACATAATCCATCAGCACCTCGGCATGGCCCTTGCCGATGTCGGCGCCCGCCGCGCCGAGGATGGCATCACGCGCGCCGTCATAGACGGCGGCGGCGCAGAGCGAGGCGGCGGTGTCGAGGGCGAGTATTTTCATGTGCTTCCGGGTAAATCAGAATCCGCGCCGCGACAAGTCAAAATGGAAGCACGCGCAAACCGGATCTGCCGTGGAACGAAAATCGCCGTGAATCGTTTCCCATCGGGTGCGGGCGATGTGTCATGCCCGTATGACAGGCGGATTTCAAAAGAAATCCCATGCGGCAAAGCAGCCGTTTCATCTGACGGCAAGCCGGATCATTCGAAAGGACAGAAGACCCAAATGGCCAACAAATCGACGCACGCGACCCGCAACGATCTTCCTTCCAACACCAAGACGACGATGATCGCGTTGCTGAACGAGAACCTTGCGGCGGCGATCGATCTCTCGCTGATCACCAAGCAGGCGCACTGGAACCTGAAGGGGCCGCAATTCATCGCCGTGCACGAGATGCTGGACGGCTTCCGCGACGAACTGGACGAGCATACCGACACCATCGCCGAGCGTGCGGTGCAGCTTGGCGGAACCGCCTACGGCACGTCGCAGATCGTGGCGAAGGAAACCAGGCTCAAGCCCTATCCGACCGACATCTATGCCGTTCACGACCATCTCGTCGCGCTGATCGAGCGTTACGGCGACGTCGCCAACCTTCTCCGCAAGTCTATCAAGGATGCCGACGACGCCGGAGACGACGACACGGCGGATATCTTCACCGCCGCCTCGCGCGCGCTCGACAAGGCGCTGTGGTTCCTTGAGGCGCATGTGCAGGAAAAGAACTGATTTTGGGCTCAGGCCAGTCGCAAAAGAAAAAGGCCGGGAAATTTCCAGGCCTTTTTGAATGCTAAAGATCAGTCGGCCCATTCGCCCTTGCGCATGACCGGCTCGGTGGTGCCGTCGGCATGAATGCCGTCGACGTCGATCTGGCCGGAACCGATCATCCAGTCGATATGGATGAGGCTCGCATTGCCGCCGCGCGCGGCAATCTCGTCCGGGGAAAGCCGGGCACCGTCGACGAAGCACTTGGAATAGCACTGGCCGAGCGCGATATGGCTGGCGGCATTCTCGTCGAACAGCGTGTTGTAGAACAGAAGGCCGCTCTGCGAGATCGGCGAGGAATGCGGCACCAGCGCCACCTCGCCCAGCCGACGCGAACCTTCGTCGGTGTCGAGCACTTTCAAAAGCACTTCCTCGCCGCGCGTGGCTTTCGCCTCGACGATACGGCCGGCCTCGAAGCGCACGGCGATATTCTCGATCAGCGTGCCCTGGTGCGAAAGCGGCTTGGTGCTCGTCACGTGGCCGTCGACGCGCAGGCGGTGCGGCGTGGTGAAGACTTCCTCGGTCGGAATGTTGGGATTGCAGGTGATGCCGTTCTTCGCCGTCGAGGCGCCGCCGTGCCATTCGTGGCCGTCGGCGAGGCCGATGGTGAGGTCCGTGCCCGGCCCGGTGAAATGCAGCGCACGGAACGCCTTGCCGTTGAGCGTGCGCGTGCGGGCATGCAGCGCGGCGTTATGCGTCGCCCACGCGGCCACCGGATCCTCGCCGTCCACGCGCGAAGCGGCGAAGATCGCATCGGCGAGCTTTCGCGTCGCCACGTCCTGCGGATCGCCGGGGAAGACCCGCGCCGCCCAGGCCGGATTGGGATAGGAGACGATGTTCCAGTTGATGTCGAAGCCGGCGATCTTCTCCAGCGCCGGCTGGTAGGCTCTGGAATTGGCGCGGTTGGCGCGCGCCACCTTCGAGGCGTCCTGCCCGGACAGCAGCAGCGGATCGTCGGCGGCGACGGCAAGCCGCGCCGCGCCCGCTTCATAGGCTTTCGCCATGCCCTCATAGAGCCAGCCGGCGGCGCGGTCGAAGCTCGAATCCGGCGCATTGCCATAGCGCGCCAGCGTGATCGCATCGTCCGAGAAGAACGGCGTCACCAGACCCGCACCGGCCTTGTAGGCATGTCTGGCGATCAGGCGCACCAGCGGCAGAGCGGCTACCGGGGCGGTGACGACCAGATCCTGCCCCTCGCGCAATTGCAGGCCGACGCGGATCGCCACTTCCGCCAACCGTTCGAGTTTCACCGGATCGATGGCGGAATCGCGTTTTTCGTCGGCCATAGGCGCGCAGACCTTCTTGTCAAAACTTACAGATCGAAACTTACAGCGGCGCTTCCGGACGGTTCTGCCTGAGGAGGATCGCACCGATCGCGTCGGCCTGCTTCGGATCGGCAGCGGCATAGCCGAGCGAAGTGACGCCACCTTGCGCCGACGCGTCTTGCACTGGAGTGGACGTGTCGAATTGCGGCTGGTAGGCGACGACCTGATAGCCGGGCTGTTCGGCGAGAGCGACGCGTTCATGCGTCAGCCGGTTGCCGCGCGCCTGCGGCCCGAAGCCGCGATTGGCGCTGGAAATCTGCGTTTTAGCCGCATCCGCCAGCGCCGTCTGAACGTTCGGCGCGGAAACCGGAGCGGTGCCCGCCAGCGGCTGGGTCACGTCATAGGAGGGTCCGGACGGCACGGACGGCGACTGCGGAGAATAGGCGAGCGCCAGATTGTACGGCGTCTGCGGAACCGGGTTTTGCAGCGTGCCGTCGCGATTGCGTTTCTCGTAGAAGGAGTTACCGCCTGCCACCAGCACATAATGCATGTTGCGATAAGGGAAGCGCAGGCCGGCCGTGTGGAAGAACATGGCGTTCTTCAGCGCCGGATGCCGCTTGCCGCGGAGGAGCGCATCGGCGGTCGCTTCCACGTCCGGCAGCCTGCTGATGTCCATCCGGCGTGTCAGCACGCCGGGGGCGAACTGGTTCTTCTGCCCGACGACCTCGCAGAGCGTATCGCCATAGCGGCCGGAAGCGAGGCGGTTCATCACCACCGTGCCGACGGCGAGAAGCCCGTTCGAGCTGGAGCGGTTGGATTCGAAGAACATGGCGCGCTCAAGGCATTCCTTGTCCCGCGCCGTGTAGGAATAGGTCTTGACGCCGTTGACGGTCGTGACATGGGTCATCGCCGTCTTCTGGCTTGCAGCGCCGGTGCTGCCTGTCGTCGTGCAACCGGCCGCCACGAAGGGCACCACGGCCAACCCGGCCAGAACCGGCAATTTCCACTTCACCTGATTGCGTCCGGCGTTTTTCTCGACCGGGGACATCAACGGCTGAGCCTCACTGTCAGAACCCTCCAACTGGGGCAGGCCGCCCGGAAAAATCCAGTGCGAGCCGGCTGCTGTACAAATCCAGGGCGGACGTCGACCGGGTATCGGATTGGATATCCGGCGCGCTCACGTCGCTCGTGGCGTGCAAGGTTTTGGAATTTTTAGGCCAAAAAAAGGCGGGACGTCAAATGATGTCCTCTTGCCGCTGTCAAAACGGCAACACCATGCAAGGGCGAATCAGTGAATGTGGATTTACGCGCAACCCATTCAAAAATATTAATAATTTCTTAACGCAACCGCTCATTTCCAATAAGCCATTGATTTGATGCAATTCAGGTACAGGCGACTGACGCCATCTCGCTGCCTTAATTCGGCAATCCTTTAAAACCTTGGAAACTTTCGCTCCGGCGGCGCTGAAAATCACGGCGCGCAAAGCCGTTCCATCAACTTTGCCGTCAAAAGCGTAACATTGCGTGAGGTGAGGTCTTTCGGACCGGAAGCGGGAGCCGAAACGGATGAAAAGCGATTCGGACGCCGCATCCGCCCTTCAAAAAACAGGACCCGCCTTCCGGCTGGAAGGCGGGTCCGCGAAAGAAGCGGGAAGGAGGAAATCAGCCGAAGGAATAGCCGGCGCCGCGCACGGTGCGGATCGGATCGGTCGCGCGGCCGACATTGATCGCCTTGCGCAGACGTCCGACATGAACGTCCACCGTGCGGTCGTCGACATAGATATCCGGCCCCCAGACGCCATCCAGCAGTTGGCTGCGCGAGAAGACGCGACCGGGCGACATCATGAAATATTCGAGCAGGCGGAACTCGGTCGGACCGAGACGCACTTCCTTCTCCTTGCGGAAGACGCGGTGCTGCTGGCGGTCGAGCACGAGGTCGCCGACCTTCAGCACATGCGACAGCAGGCTCGGATTGGCACGGCGCAGCATCGCCTTGACCCGCGCGAGCAGTTCCGGCGTAGAGAACGGTTTCACCACGTAATCGTCGGCGCCGACGCTCAGGCCCCGCACGCGCTCGCTCTCCTCGCCGCGCGCCGTCAGCATGATGACGGGCAGGCGCTCGGTTTCCGGCCGCTGCCGCAGGCGGCGGCACAACTCGATGCCGGAGACTCCCGGCAGCATCCAGTCGAGAATGAGCAGGTCCGGCACGCTCTCGCGCAGCGCGATCTCGGCCTCGTCGCCGCGCAGCATGGTCTCGACGACATAACCTTCCGCCTCCAGATTGTAGCGCAGCAGCACGCTCAGCGCTTCCTCATCCTCGACGACTGCGATCTTGGGCACCTGTGACATCAAGGTCCTTCCCTTGTCCCGAAGGTGGCATACGGTAGATACATCTCCCCCGTCCGGCCGCGCGCCACCGCGTTTTTAACGATCATTTCGCCGCTAGAGCGGTTCCGGTTTTCACGGAATCGCGGAACCGCTCTATCTATTTGTTTTTACGCATCATCCTACGCGAAACCGCTTCGCACTTTCGCTGGAAATGCTCTAAGCGGCGTTCAGGCTTTATGAATATCGTCCACCACGATACCGTGGCTCATGTCTTCCTTGGGCCGCTCGGCCGGCATCTGGAGACCGGTCACGATGTAATAGACCGTCTCCGCGATATTGGTCGCATGGTCGCCGATACGCTCGATGTTCTTGGCGCAGAACAGAAGATGCGTGCAGGCGGAAATATTGCGCGGATCTTCCATCATGTAGGTCAGCAGCTCGCGGAACAGCGAGGTGTACATGGCGTCGATCTCGTCGTCGCGGTCGCGCACCACGTTGATCTGCTGCACCGAGCGCGAGGCATAGGCGTCGAGCACTTCGGCAAGCTGGGTCAGCGCCAGTTCGGCCAGTGTCTCCAGCCCGCGGTAGAGCTTGACCGGCTGGCGCGATTCGGAGACCGCGGCCACGCGCTTGGCGATGTTCTTGCCGAGGTCGCCCACCCGCTCCAGGTCGGCGGAAATGCGGATCGCACCGATGATCTCGCGCAGGTCCACCGCCATGGGCTGGCGCTTGGCGATGATCATGATGGCCTTGTCGTCGATCTCGCGCTCGCTGGCGTCGAGGATGAGATCGTCGGAGATCACGCGCTGCGCCAGCCCGTTGTCGGCATTGACGATGGCCGCCACCGACTGTTCGACCATGCGTTCCGCATGACCGCCCATTTCGGCGATCTTGCGAGTGAGGAATTTCAGTTCTTCGTCATAGGAGCGGACAGTGTGTTGGGACGGCATGGTAAACCTCGTAAATCGGACATGCTGGGACGAGCCGCGGTGGGCGGCGCGCGTTTCCGGCCCGGATCAGCCGAAACGCCCGGTGATATAATCCTGTGTGCGCTTTTCGGTCGGCGCGGTGAATATGGTGTCGGTGTCGCCCACCTCGACGAGGTTGCCCATATGGAACATGGCGGTGCGCTGCGACACGCGCGCGGCCTGCTGCATGGAATGGGTCACGATGACGATGGTGTAGTTCTGGCGCAGTTCGTCGATGAGCTCCTCCACCCTGGCGGTGGCGATGGGGTCGAGCGCCGAGCACGGCTCGTCCATCAGGATCACTTCCGGGCTGACGGCGATGGCGCGCGCGATGCAAAGCCGCTGCTGCTGGCCGCCGGAAAGGCCGGTGCCGGCATCGTGCAGGCGGTCCTTCACCTCCTCGAACAGGCTCGCCCTCTGGAGGCTCGTCACCACGATCTCCTCGAGGTCCGCCCTGGAACGGGCAAGGCCGTGAATACGCGGGCCGTAGGCGACATTCTCGAAGATCGACTTCGGAAACGGGTTCGGCTTCTGGAACACCATGCCGACGCGGGCGCGCAGTTCCACGACGTCGATCTTCGGATCGTAGATATCCTCGCCGTCGAGCGTGATGCGGCCGGCGATGCGGCAGCCCTCTATGGTGTCGTTCATGCGGTTGAGCGAACGCAGGAAGGTGGACTTACCGCAGCCCGACGGGCCGATCAGCGCCGTGACTTCGTTTTCGCGAACGTCCAGATTCACGTCGAACAGGGCCTGCTTCTCGCCATAGAACACGCAGACCTTCTCGCCGCGCATCTTTATGGATCGGGCATTGGCGTTCATTTTTTCTCCCAAGGCTTTTTCAAGCGATCTTTCAGTCATCAGGTTCATCGCTTTCGTCTCCCTGTTACCAGCGGCGCTCGAAGCGGCGACGCAGAAGGATGGCTGCAATGTTCATCACCGCAAGGAACAGGAGCAGCACGATGATAGCGCCGGAAGAGCGTTCCACATAGGCGCGTTCGGCCTCGTTGGCCCACATATAGATCTGTACGGGCAGCGCCGTGGCCGGATCGAGCGGCGTCGCCGGCGTATCGGCCACGAAGGCCACCATGCCGATGAGGAGCAGCGGCGCGGTTTCGCCGAGCGCATGCGCCAGGCCGATGATCGTGCCGGTCAGGATGCCGGGAGCCGCGAGCGGCAGGACATGGTGGAACACCATCTGCGTCTTCGACGCGCCGAGCCCCAGCGCCGCCGAGCGGATCGAAGGCGGCACCGCGCGCAGTGCCGCGCGGGTCGCAATGATGATTGTGGGCAGCGTCATCAGCGTCAGGACGAGGCCGCCGACCAGCGAGGCCGAGCGCGGCAGGCCGAAGAAATTGATGAAGACCGACAGGCCGAGCAGGCCGAAGACGATGGACGGCACGGCGGCGAGGTTGTTGATATTCACCTCGATCAGGTCGGTGAAGCGGCTCTTGCGGGCGAATTCTTCCAGATAGATCGATGCCGCGACGCCGATGGGCAGCGCCAGAGCCAGCACGATCAGCATCATGTAGAAGGAGCCGATCAGCGCCACGCGCAGGCCCGACGTCTCCGGGCGGCTCGACGCGCCGAAGGTGAAGAGACCGGTGTTGAAGGCCTCCTTCATCACGCCCTCGCCCGACAATTTCTTCATCCAGGCCACCTGCCGGTCGGAAACCTTGCGGTTTTCCTGCGGAACGGTGAGGTCGATCTGCCCCTTGTAGGCGGAATCGATATCCGCCCCGGCCAGAACGGGAATGGTCTGCGTGGTGCCGATCAGCGCCGGATTTGCCGTCACCATCTCGCGAAGCTGAACGCGCACGCCGTCGGAATAGAAACGGCTGAGGTCGCGCATCGCCGGCAGATCGGTCTTTTTCACGCCGAGCTTCTCGGCCAGCGCGTTGCGCACCAGAAGCGGATAGTTGGCGGCGATCAGCACGTCGGGATCGCTGGCGCGCTTGTTGCCCGGATCGATCACCTTCGCGTCCAGTTTCACCGGCAGGGTGATGGTGGTCTGCCAGAAAGCCGTATAGCCCTTGGAAACGACCGAGAACAGCAGCGCGCAGAGAAAGAAGACGCCGATCGCGATGGCGATGACGCCATAGAGGCGGAAGCGGCGCTCGGCGGCGTAGCGGCGTTTCAGGCCGATGTCGCGGCGCTGCGGCCGGGCGGCCGCTCCGCCGGCGGCCTTGAAGGTCGTATCGGCCATTATTCGTACTGCTCCCGGTACTTGCGCACGATATAGAGCGCGAAGACGTTCATGATCAGCGTCAGCACAAAGAGCGTGATGCCGAGCGCGAAGGCCACCAGCGTCTGCGGCGAGTTGAATTCGAGGTCGCCGGTGAGCTGGTTGACGATCTTGACCGTGATGGTGGTCATGGCCTCGAACGGATTGAGGGTGAGCTTGGCGGCGACGCCGGCGGCCAGCACCACGATCATGGTCTCGCCGATGGCGCGCGAGGCGGTCATCAGCAGCGCGCCGACGATGCCCGGCAGCGCCGCCGGCAGCACCACGCGCTTGATGGTTTCGGACCGCGTCGCGCCGAGGCCGAGCGAACCGTCACGCAGCGCGCGCGGCACGGCGGTGATGATGTCGTCGGAGAGCGACGAGACGTATGGGATCAGCATCACGCCCATGACGAGACCTGCCGTCAGCACGCTCTGCGCCATGATGAAGCCCTGACCGCCGGCGATATCCGCGCTGATGTCGCGCAGGAACGGGCCGACCGTGATAAGGGCGAAGAAGCCGTAGACGATGGTGGGAATGCCGGCCAGTATCTCCAGCACCGGCTTGACCACCGCGCGCAGCCTCGGCGTGGCGTATTCGGCCATGTAGATGGCGGCGAAAAGCCCGACCGGCACGGCGAACAGCATGGCGACCAGCGCGATATAGAGCGTGCCGGCAAGCAGCGGAATGAGGCCGAACTGGCCGGTCGCGCCTCCGGAGCCGGCGGCGGCGAAGCGCGGGTCCCAGACCGTGCCGAAGAAGAAGTCCATCGGCGACACGGACCGGAAGAAGGAAATGGTCTGGAACAGCATCGAGAAGATGATGCCGATGGTGGTGAGGACGGCGATGCCGGAGGCGGCGATCAGCGCCCAGAGCACGATGCGCTCGACATTGTTGCGGGCGCGCATCCGCCGCCGGATCGTGGCGAGGCCGAAGATCAGGCCCGCCACCGCGACGAGCAGCGAAAGGGCGGTGCCGATCTTGTAAAGAAGGCTCGCGGTCCTGTTCAGGTAAAGGGCGATCGGAACCATATAGTCCTGCCCCTCGCTGGCGAGCGCCACGCCCTTGCCGGCGAGAAGGCCGCGCACCTGCTGGTAGCTTGCGGGGAGATCGTGCAACTGCGCCGGGGCGAGCCGGTCGAGCCCCTGCGCGAGGCCGTCGATCATGGCGAGCTGGAGGCTGCGATTGGTCGTGGAATCCGCCGGTAGTTGCGCGATCGCGCTGCGGTCGAGCCAGACGGCGGAGCCGACGGCCCAGATCACCAGAAAGAGCACCGCCGGCATAGCCGAAACGAGGAAAACCCACCAGCCGTGATAATGCGGGCGCGAGTGCATCTTTTCGGTAAGCGATTCAGCCTGCGGTCGCGCGCGCTCCAGCGCGACGGCGCGCTGGCGGCCCATGAAGAAGCCGACAAGCCCGATCGCGACGATGCAGACGATAACCAGCGAGAAGGACATGCAGTTTTCCCGGTTGCCCTGAGTCTTTCTTTTTGTCGCATTATCCTACGCGAAACCGCTTCGCACTTTCGCTGGAAATGCTTTGAGCGCAGGCGCGGAAGGATCGACCCTCCCGCGCTGGCGCGGATGAGTTTACTTCGCGGTCATCGTCTTGCCGGCGTCAAAGGCGGCGCGCTGCGCTTCACGC
Organism: Rhizobiales bacterium 63-22; assembly: GCA_001898995.1. Classification (GTDB taxonomy): domain Bacteria; phylum Pseudomonadota; class Alphaproteobacteria; order Rhizobiales; family Rhizobiaceae; genus Brucella. Next base: position 724,242 of record MKVZ01000004.1, read on the forward strand.
TCCGCATCCGGTGCCGGGACGAGACCGTATTCGGCCAGCGAGCCGTCCGGCCCGATCATCTGGTCGGACAGGAAGAAATCGACATATTCCTTGAGGCCCGGAACGACACCGATATGCGCCTTCTTTACATAGAAGAACAGCGGGCGCGACACCGGATACTGGCCGGAGGCGACCGTTTCGGCCGAGGGCTTGACGCCGTTGACGGTCGCGACCTTCAGCTTGTCGGCATTGTTCTCGTAGAAATAGAGGCCGAAAACGCCGACGCCGGTCTTGTTGGCCGCAATGCGGGCCAGCGTTTCGGGATAGTCGCCGTCGATATCGATGGCCTTGCCGTCCTTGCGCACGGCTATGCAGGCCGTAGCGGCAGCCTTGTCGTCGAGGCCGGTCTTCTTCAGCGCATCGAGCGCGCCGGAATCCTTGCAGCCGTCGGCCAGCACCTTCTCCTCGAAGACCTCGCGCGTGCCGTGCTTCTCGCCCGGAATATAGGCGGCGATGTCCCAGTCCGGCAGCTTCGGGTCGACCTGGCTCCATTTGGTGTTCGGGTTGTCGACCAGCTTGCCGTCGACGACCAGTCTGGCGGCGAGCGCCTTGTAGACGTCGGCCGGCGTCAGGTTCCAGTCCGGCCCCTTGCTATCGGTGGCGAAGACGATGCCGTCATAGCCGAAACGCACTTCCTGCACGTCCTTGACGCCGGCGTCCTGACAGGACTTCAGCTCCGAATCCTTCATCGGGCGCGAGGCGTTGGCGATGTCGATGGTGCTTTCGCCGACGCCCTTGCAGAATTCCTTGATGCCGGCGCCCGAACCGCCCGATTCCACCACGGGCGTCTTGAACTTGGGATAGGTCTCGCCGAAGGTCTCGGAGACGACTTTCGCATAGGGCAATACCGTCGAGGAACCGGCGATCTGGATCTGGTCGCGCGCATGGGCGGCCGATACCGAGAAGGCGGCAACGATGGCCACTGCCGTAGTCGAGGAAATCATCTTGTTCATGAGCAACGGCTCCTGTTGTAAAGGACGCTTGACGGAAGACGTCGATAAGCCCTCTACGCGTTCTTTGTAACAGTCGTATGACAGTAATGTTACAGCTTTGTATCAGCGGTCTCCGCTGCCTTCACGCGGGCGGGGACATCGCCGCAACGGCACATGGAATCGATGCGGTGACGCTGCCGCGGCCCTTCGTCCGCAATTCATGCGCCACCGCGCCGTACACCCACGGGCATTTCGGATTAGCCAAGGCTGAAGGCGATGACGGTCGCAATTTTGCCCGTCCCCGCGGAATTTTCGAATGTTTTTTTCTTTCGATGACCGAGGAATACAGCTTAAGATTGTAGTTTTGCCCGCAAATCGCCGTATTTCATCAACTTCTGAAGGGCATACCAAAACTTCGTCTGCAAATAAAGATTGCAGGCGATTCCCCGGCCTCAACGCCGGGCACAAACAGCTTTTCTTGTGCATCGCGGATAAAAACAGCGAGCACGGATACCACAGGCCAATTCATTAACAATTCGTAAATGGTTTTACAGAATCTATCCGCGATTCTTCAAAATATTCCTCAGTTATGTTTTCCTGAAAAAGTAATAACGTCCAGTATAGGATATTTTTCCGCCTCCATTATAGATTCAAATTCCGCACAATGTTCTCATTCGAACCATGCGAGCGCCATATTTGGATTGCAGTTGACGCCCGTCTTTCTCACGAAGAACTGCAAAGACGCCCCTTCAACAATGCATGGAATTGGCATGAACCTCAAAACCCGTACGGCTATGTTCGCTGTTGCGACCGCCTGCCTTCTCGCGGCGACTGCAATCGAAGCTTCGGCACAGCAATGCGGCGGCGCCTCATGGTACGCCCTCCACTCCCGCACCGCTTCGGGCGAGCGGATGAATCCCGCCAGTCTTACCGCCGCCCACCGCACATTGCCTCTCGGCAGCAAGGTTCGGGTCACCAACGAGAAAAACGGCAAATCGCTCGTCGTGCGCATCAACGACCGCGGCCCCTTTATCAGAGGGCGCGTTCTCGACCTTTCCAAGGGCGCGGCCAGCCGCCTCGGCTTTATTGGCTCCGGCCATACCAAGGTCTGCTTCACACCGCTCTGACCCGTCATCGCGCGGCGCTCATATCCATAAATGCGCTCGCCGGCGGAAGGTTCCAGCCGGCAACGCATGATCGAGATGCAGTCTTTCGCCGGACGCGCATCCTGTCTGATCGGAGCGGGATTAGAAGTCAGTCCAGTGGACTGATTTCCCCGCGGAGGCGCTTCGCACTTTTCGGGATGCGATCCTTTACCTGACGCGCATCTTATCCGAAAACCGCTTCGCACTTTTCGGGATGCGCGTTCTACCTCCGGTCCAGCCGGTCGGTGAACCACTTCGTCAGCTTGACCCAGACCTCGTCCTTCTCGGCGGCGTCCTCGACGCCGTGTTCGAGATTGGGATTGTCGTTCACCTCGATGGCGACGATACCCTCGTCGGTCTCCTTGAGATCGACGCCATAGAGCCCGTCGCCGATGCAGCGCGCGGCACGCAGGCCCGTCTCCAGCACCAGCGGCGGCGCGTCCTCCAGCGCATAGGAACGGAAACCGCCTTCCAGCGGCTTGCCGCCGGTATCGTGCTTGACGATCTGCCAGTGGTTCTTGGCCATCGTATACTGGCAGATGAAAAGCGGCTTGCCGTCGAGCACGCCGACGCGCCAGTCGAAGGCGGTGGGCATGTATTTCTGCGCCAGCAGCAGGTCGCTGTCGGCCAGCCATTGCAGGGCGAGTTCCCGCAACTCCGCATGATTGCGCACCTTCTTCACGCCGCGCGAGAAGGAGGAATCCGGTATCTTGAGCACCATGGGAAAACCGAGCGCGTCGGCGGCGCGCTCCAGATCCTCCTCGCCGGCGACCATGACGGTCGGCGGCACCGCCACGTCGTTGGCCTGCATGAGTTCGTGCAGATAGACCTTGTTGGTGCAGCGGATCATCGACATCGGATCGTCGATGACCGGCATCCTCTCCTGCTGGGCGCGGCGCGCGAAGCGGTAGGTATGGTTGGAAATCGAAGTGGTCTCGCGGATGAACAGCGCGTCGTAATTGGCGAGCCGCGACAGGTCCTTCCTGCCGATCGGCTCGACCTCGACGCCGAGCCGCGCGGCGATACGCGCCCAGTGCTTCAGCGTCGATACGGATGAGGGCGGCAGCGCCTCCTTCGGGTCGCACAGCGTGGCGATGGAGTAGCGCAGCGGCACCTTGGGCCGGGCAGCGCGCCATTCGCGCTGGGTATAGCGATCGAGCGCGTCCTCGAAGCGCGCCTTTTGCCCGGCCTCGAACTTCGCCATGTTGGAAAAGCCGATCTTCTGGATGCGCGCCCATTCGCCGGGCTTCACCGTCACTTCCAGCGAGGGCGCGCGGAACCAGTCGAACAGCAGCCGCCCGAAACGCTCGAACTGCGCGTCCTCGGCAAGGCCGAAATGGACGAGAATGGTTTCCGGCGCTTTTTCGGGATGCTTGCCGAGCGCCCTGTTCAGCGCATCCTCCAGTTCGGGGATCGCGTTCTCGTAGAGGCGGCGTTCGGAAAGGTCGATCATGGTCTCGACCGAGGGGATGACGCGGTGGCCCCGCGCCTCCGCCAGCAGCGAGGCGTAATAGCCCCGGCTCTGATAGGCGTAGGAACGCGACAGGTTGACGATGCGCGGGCGCGGCTGGCCGTTGAACAGCGCCGGATGGGCGAGATAATCGCGGTTGGTCATGACCTTGTGCGGGGTCGCGCCATGGTCGATATCCGAGAGGCGCCCTACGAGAATGACGCAGATGGCCATCGATCAGTCCTTTTCAAGAAACACGGCGGCCCGCAATCCGTCGCTGCCAAAACGTGCGATCCGGTCGAAGATGTGGAAGGGCACAGGCACATTGGCCGCATCGGCGATGGTCTCGCCCACTTCCTCCTCGACCCACGGATCGTGGATGAGGATATGGCGGCCGTCCTCGCCATGGGCAAGGACCCAGTGCGGTACTTTCTTGCCGAACATGTGATAGCCGCTGACCAGCACGATCACCGCCGCCCCGCGCCGCAAGGCGGAAAGCACGTCGAAAAGCGTGAAGCCGCGATATTCGACCGGGATGCCGTAGGCCTCGGCGCGCTGGCGAAAATCGGTCTGGGCAAGCTGCATGACCTTGCGCTTTTCCTCCGAGCGAACCGATTGCAGGAACAGCATGTCCTCGACCGAAACGGCGATGGAAGCCTTCAGCCCGCGCTCGTGCGCCGCCACCGCCAGCCCGAAAGGCTCGCAGCCGCCCGGCCCCGACATCATGTAGATGGTGGTGGCATCGCGCCAGAGCCGCACCTCCAGCACCGGATCGAGCCTGATCTGCGGATCGTGGCGGGCCAGCACCATCATCAGGCAGGCGGCGCCGCAGGTGAAATCCATCGTCTGTTCGTAATAGGGAAAATCCGTCACCGGCGAAATGCCGCCGCGCACGGTCTTCTCGAAGCGCAGCGCATCGGAATGGTCGGCGTAATAATCGAGATAACGCCCGATGGGCCGATAGCCATGGCGCTTGTAGAGCGCGATGGCACGGTCGTTGTCCTCGCGCACCTCCAGCCGCAGGAGCGGGCGGTCATAATCGTAGGCCGCCGTCTCCGCCGCCTCCAACAGGAGCGAGCCGGCCCCCTTGCCCACGGCATCGGGATCGACGGCGATGGAATAAAGCCGGGCCAGCGCCGTGCCATGGCGAAAGAGGATCATCGCATAGCCGATGACGCTGCCCTCCGCCTCGGCCACGATTGTCTCGGCGGTGGGGCGCGCGATCAGGGCGCGGAAGGAACGTCTGGAAATCCGGTCCGTATCGAAACAGCGCTCCTCGATGCGCAACAGCGCATCGATGTCGTCCGCCGTGGCCTTGCGCGTGGTTGCGCCCGTCATCTTCTGGCCTTTTGAAAAGAACCGCGACAGAGCGCGCGGCGGCGCCGGGAATCGCTCCATTCCCATGCAGAGGCAAACGCCCGGACCGTGGCGAAATTATGAGCGGCGGCAAGCGCGGCGGCGCATCGCAAAAGCCCGAAACCCGGCTGTCCGTTGGGTTTTTCGGCATCCGTTCGCGTTAACCATTACTTAAGAAGTTTGGCAGGGACGCGGCAAGGCGAATTGACTCCGGCATGTTTCAGTCGTTAACGTTTCGTTAATAAGTAACTTCCGTCAAGTCGTTCAATCAGGGCGTTGAATATGTATTGCGTTGTTCGCTCGGCCAAGAAGATCATGGCAGCCGCCGGTGTCGCGGCCGCATTGCTGATGACGGGTTTCGGCGCCGTTTCGGGCGCACAGGCCGCATCCAGCAATTTCATGCAGACCGGCGGGCTGACTTCCCAGCCGATCGGCCATTACGAATTCTGCAAGCGCGAGCCGCAGGAATGCGGCATCGTCAGCCGCGACACGCGCCCGCTGCACCTTACCAACGTCAACTGGCAGCAGATCGTCAGGGAGAACCTCTCGGTCAACAAGCGCATCAAGCCGATGACCGACATGCAGCTTTACGGCGTCGAGGAATACTGGGCCTATCCGACCTGGGCCGGCGACTGCGAGGACTATGTGCTGCTGAAGCAGCGCGAATTGCAACGTGCGGGGTTCCCGATCACCGATCTCCTCATCACCGTCGTGCGCAAGCCGGACGGCGAAGGCCATGCGGTGCTGACCGTGCGCACCGACCGGGGCGATTTCATCCTCGACAACCTGAACGACAAGGTCGTGCGCTGGAACGCCACCAACTACACCTATCTCAAGCGTCAGGCCGACAACAATACCGGCCGCTGGGTCTCCATCGAAGCCCCGGAAAACCTGCTGGTGGGTTCGGTGAAGTAAGGCTCGGCCTTACGGACGATCCATGGTCCGAACGAAAAAGACCGCCGGTGCCGGACCATGTTCCGCACCGGCGGTTTTTCATGATACAGTCCGATTCGGCTGCTTCCACGCCTCCCCCCTCCGACCGGGAAAGCATCGTCATGCGGGAAGTTTCACGATCATCGAACCCACTGTTCGGGCATCACGCATGAGGAGGGATTGCGCATCGATCGCCCGCGGCAGGAGGTTCCCGAATGAAACTGTCAGCCCCCGTCTATCACCTGAAACGCAAGGCCAAGCGCCTGTCCCGCGAGGCGGGCATCCCGCTCCATGCGGCGCTCGACCGGATCGCCGGACAGGAAGGCTTCAAAAGCTGGAACCTGCTCGCAAGCAGGCTTCCGGCGCATATTTCCGCCCATGGCATTCATGCGCGCCTGCAACCCGGCGACATGGTGCTGGTCGGTGCGCGGCCCGGCCACGGCAAGACCCTGCTCAGCCTCGAAATCCTCATCGAGGCCATGAAGACGGGCCGGCGCGGCCTGTTCTTCTCGCTCGAATATAACGAGCGGGACATAGCCAAGCGCTTCCAGGCTCTGGGCGTCGATTATGGCCGGTTCGGCGCATCGTTCACCTTCGACAACTCCGACGCCATCAGCGCCAGCTACATCATCGACAGGATGCGGGACGCGCCCGCCGGGACTTTCGCCGTCATCGACTATCTGCAAATACTCGACCAGAACCGCGAAAAACCCGGATTGATGGCGCAGATCACCGCCCTCGAAGCCTTCGCGCGGCAAAAGGCGGTCACTTTCGTCTGCATCGCGCAGATCGACCGCGCCTTCGACGCCGATACCGGAACGTGCCCCGGCCCGGAGGATGTGCGATTGCCCAATCCGCTCGACCTTTCACTGTTCAGCAAGGCCGTGTTTCTCAACAATGGCGATGTGCGGCTGATGAACGGCATCCGCGGCGGCTGACCGCCACCGGATTCTTCAGGAAGCCTTGCCGGAAAATTTCGCGATCTCCGGCATCAGTTCGCCCTGCACCGATTCCGGTGTGAACGGACCGACATGCTTGTAGAGAATGGTGCCGTCCGGGCCGACGAGATAGGTTTCCGGCACGCCATAGACGCCCCACTCTATGGCCGAACGGCCGGTGCGGTCGCTGCCGACCGCCACGAAGGGGTTGCCGAGATCGCCCAGAAAACGGCGGGCGTTCTCGGGCTCGTCCTTGTAATTCAGGCCGACCACGCGGATGCGCGGGTCCCTGGCGATCTGCATCATGAGCGGCTGCTCCTCGCGGCAGGGCGCGCACCACGAGGCCCAGACATTGACCAGCGTCAGCTTTCCCTTAAAACCGGCGCTGTCTAGGCCCGGCACCGGCACGCCGTCGCGCATCAGTCCGGTGATAGGAGCAAGATCGGTGTGCGGCGCCGACTTGCCGATCAGGGCCGAAGGGATGACGGAATCGTCCGCGCCGGTGAAAAGCGGCACGGCAAAACCCGCCAGCAGCGCCACACAGACCGCCAGCGGCAGGAAAGCCACCCATTTGCGCGGCTTCTTCTTCTGTTCGACGACATCGCTCATGGCGTCTCTCCGGCTTTCCCGGCCTTTTCCACCCGCACGGCGGAGCGGCGCACGCCCGCGGCTTCCAGCCGCTTCAGTTCGTTGCGACGCAGGCGCTGGTCGATCAGAACCCATGCGACGGTAAGGGCGAGCACCACGCCCGTGACCCCGTAGGCGGCGAGGACGAAACCGAGATGCCTCATGCCGTCACCTCTCCCTCGCGCGCTGCGACAGCGGCGGAAGCCCGATCCGCACCGCGCGCCGCGCGCTTCTTCATCGCAGCGATGCGGCGGCGCCAGATTTCGGTGCGCATCGCCATCATGTGCAGGGTGAAGAACAGAAGCGTGAAGCCGATCGCCATCACGAAAAGCGGATGCAGCATGGAAGGGTCGATGGTCGAACCGCCCATGCGGAACACCGAGGCCGGCTGGTGCAGCGTGTTCCACCAGTCGACCGAGAACTTGATGATCGGGATGTTGATGAAGCCCACCAGCGTCAGCACCGCCACCGGCCGCGCGCTTTTCGCGGGATCGGCGAAGGCGCGGCTGAGCGCGATGATGCCGAGATACATCAGGAACAGCACGAAGACCGAGGTGAGCCGGGCATCCCACACCCACCATGTGCCCCACATCGGCTTGCCCCAGAGCGAGCCGGTGACGAGCGCCAGCGCCGTGAACACCGCGCCGAGGGGTGCGGCGGCGCGGATCGACACATCGGCCAGCGGATGCCGCCAGACCAGCGTGCCGAGCGAGGAAGCGGCCATGATCGTGTAGCACAGCATGGCGATCCACGCGAAAGGCACATGGATATACATGATATGCACGGTGACGCCCTGCTGATAATCGTCGGGCGAACGCCAGACCATGACGAGACCGGCGATCAGGAACAGCGCCGAAAGCACCGAAAGCCACGGCAGCACCTTGCCCGCGAGGCTGAGGAAGCGCGTCGGGTTGGCGAGATCGAGCCAGCCTGCGCTTTTGCCTGCGACTGTCTTTGGGTCTCTGGTCATGTCCTATACTTAGCCCTCCCCCTTTCCCCGTTCAATCGAACGCGAGCGGCTGCGTCAATCCGCCGAGCATGATCTGTCCGAAAACCGGTTCCCACTTTTCGGGATCATGCTTAGTCCGCCGAGGCTTTCAGCGCCGCGCTCGCCGCCAGCGGTCCCAGCACCGCAAAGAACAGCGTCAGCGCGGTCAGAATGAGAAATGGCGCCAGAAACGGGGCGTTGTCTACCGTTGCTCCGTAAGAAGCTGATACACCGAAAATGAGAACCGGAATGACGAGCGGCAGCACGATCACCGAAACGAGCAGGCCGCCGCGCGGCAGCGCGACGGCAAGCGCCGCCCCCACCGCGCCGACGAAGGCGATGGCCGGCGTGCCGACAAGAAGCGTGAGCGCGGTCGCGCCGATGGCCGGCGCGTCCATGTTCATGAACAGGCCGAGCAGGGGCGCGGCGATCACCAGCGGCAGCACGCTCGCCGTCCAGTGAGCCGCGCATTTCACGAAGATGGTGAGCGCGGGCATGTGGCGGTCGGCGGCGATCAGCATCAGGTCGAGCGATCCGTCCTCGCGGTCGGCCTGAAACAGCCGGTCGAGGCCGAGCAGGGTCGCCAGCAGCGCGCCGATCCACAGCATGGCCGGGCCGATGCGCGCCAGAAGCTTCAGGTCCGGCCCGACGCCGAAGGGCATGACCGCAATGACGGCGAGGAAGAACAATATGCCGATCAGCGCGCCGCCGCCGGCGCGCAGACCAAGACGCAGGTCCCGCATATAGAGCGCCAGCATCACGACGCTCCGACGGTGAAATCGGCCATGTCGAGCACCTGCACGGCAGCGATGTCGAGCGGAGCATGCGTCGCCGCCAGAATCAGCCCGCCCTCCGCCATATGCGCCCGCATCAGACCGGCGAAGCGGGCCTCCGAGCGGCGGTCGAGACCGGCGGTGGGTTCGTCCACGATCCAGAGCGGGCGGTGGCTCACCAGAAGCTTGGCGATGGCAACGCGCCGCCTCTGCCCGGTGGAGAGATAGCCGAAGGGCAGGTCGCCCGCCTCCGGCAGGCCGACCGCCTCCAGCGCGTCGTCCATATCCAGCTGGGACTCGCCGTTGAAGGTCTGCCAGAAGCGCAGATTTTCACGGACGCTCAAGGCAGGCTTCATCGCGTTCTGGTGTCCGAGATAATGGCAGGCGGCGCGGACGGGAACCGGAGCGCCGTCCATGGTCAGGTCCACCCGGCCCGATTCGGGTTCGAGCAGGCCGCAGACGATTCGCAAAAGGGTGGACTTGCCGGAACCGTTCGGCCCCGTAACCACCAGCGCCTCACCGGTCGAAAGCGCGAAGGACAGGTCCGCGAAAACCGTCTCGCCGCCGCGTTCGCCCGCGAGATCCTCCGCAACAAGCCGCAAATCGCCCGTCATCGACCGCCCGTCCCGTTCCAAAAAACCATCGCAACATTTCGCCGCAAGGCACGATTCCAGTCTGGAATCGTTTCAGGAAACATTTTATATAGCGGCTACCATGCCAGCGGTCGGTGTGGAAACCATTTTTGGCCGATCTCCAGGCCTTCGCCCTCTTGGCGGCGAGGCTCCGGGACGGACAGCGGAAATGACTGCACCCGCACCTAAGCGCGTCCTTGAAACGCAGCAGAGGCGTTCGTCCTGGTTTCCGGCCAGCAGCATGAAGGACGAACTCCGTGTCTCATATCGACAGTTTCAAATGCCGCAAGACCCTCACCGTGGGGGGCAAGGAATATGTCTATTACAGCCTGACCGAAGCCGAGAAGAACGGCCTCGAAGGCGTGTCCAGACTTCCTTTCTCCATGAAGGTTCTTCTGGAAAACCTGCTCCGCTTCGAGGATGACCGCTCCGTCAAGAAGTCGGATATCGAGGCCGTCGCCAAGTGGCTTTCCGACCGCGGCAAGGCCGGCGCCGAAATCGCCTATCGCCCGGCGCGCGTGCTGATGCAGGACTTCACCGGCGTTCCGGCCGTGGTCGATCTCGCCGCCATGCGCGACGGCATCAAGGCGCTCGGCGGCGATCCCGAGAAGATCAACCCGCTGGTGCCGGTCGATCTCGTCATCGACCACTCGGTCATCGTCGACGACTTCGGCAATCCGATGGCCTTCAAGCACAATGTCGACCTCGAATACCAGCGCAACGGCGAGCGCTACCGCTTCCTGAAATGGGGCCAGCAGGCGTTCCAGAACTTCCGCGTCGTGCCGCCCGGCACCGGCATCTGCCATCAGGTCAATCTCGAATATCTGGCGCAGGCCGTCTGGACCAAGGAAGAGAACGGCGAAACCGTCGCCTATCCCGACACCTGCGTCGGCACCGACAGCCACACCACCATGGTCAACGGCCTCGGCGTGCTGGGCTGGGGCGTCGGCGGCATCGAGGCCGAGGCGGCCATGCTCGGCCAGCCCGTCTCCATGCTCCTGCCGGAAGTGATCGGCTTCCGCCTCACCGGCAGGCTCAAGGAGGGCGTCACCGCCACCGACCTCGTGCTCACCGTCACCCAGATGCTGCGCAAAAAGGGCGTCGTCGGCAAGTTCGTCGAATTCTTCGGCGACGGTCTCGACAACATGACGCTCGCCGACCGCGCCACCATCGGCAATATGGGTCCGGAATACGGCGCGACCTGCGGCTTCTTCCCGGTCGATAGGGAAACGCTGAAATACATGAACATGACCGGCCGCGACGAGCATCGTCTCGAACTGGTCGAGGCCTATTGCCGTGCGCAGGGCATGTGGCGCGAATCCGGCTCGGCCGATCCGGTCTTCACCGACGTGCTCGAACTCGACATGGCCGACGTGGTGCCTTCCATGGCCGGCCCGAAGCGTCCCGAAGGCCGTATTCCGCTGGAAAAGATCGGTTCCGGTTTCGCGGCCTCGCTCGAAACCGAGTACAAGAAGACCACCGGCCAGACCACGCGCTATCCGGTCGAGGGCGAGGATTTCGACCTCGGCCATGGCGACGTGGTGATCGCCGCCATCACCTCCTGCACCAACACCTCCAACCCGAGCGTGCTGATCGCCGCCGGACTTCTGGCCCGCAACGCGGTCGCCAGGGGCCTGAAGACCAAGCCGTGGGTGAAGACCTCGCTCGCGCCCGGTTCGCAGGTGGTCGCCGCCTATCTGGCCGATGCCGGGTTGCAGAAGGACCTCGACGCGCTCGGCTTCAACCTCGTCGGCTTCGGCTGCACGACCTGCATCGGCAATTCCGGCCCGCTGCCGGCGCCGATCTCGAAGACGATCAACGAGAAGGGCCTGATCGCGGCTGCCGTCCTCTCCGGCAACCGCAACTTCGAGGGCCGCGTCTCGCCCGACGTGCAGGCGAACTATCTCGCCTCGCCGCCGCTGGTCGTGGCGCACGCGCTCGCCGGCACGGTGACCAAGGACCTGACCAAGGAACCGCTCGGCGAGGACCAAAACGGCAATCCGGTCTATCTGCGCGATATCTGGCCGTCGAGCCAGGAGATCAACGACTTCATCGCGAAGAACGTGACCCGCAAGCTGTTCTCCGAGAAATATGCGGACGTGTTCAAGGGCGACGCCAACTGGCAGGCCGTGCAGGTCCCTGCCGGCCAGACCTATACATGGGACGACAATTCGACCTATGTGCAGAATCCGCCCTATTTCGTCGGCATGGGCAAGTCGGCCGGGACCATCGGCGACGTCAAGGGTGCGCGCATCCTCGGCCTGTTCGGCGACAAGATCACCACCGACCACATCTCGCCTGCGGGCTCCATCAAGGCGCAGTCGCCGGCGGGCAAGTACCTGCTCGACCATGGCGTGGCGGTGGCCGACTTCAACCAGTACGGCACGCGTCGCGGCAACCATGAAGTGATGATGCGCGGCACCTTCGCCAACATCCGCATCCGCAACCACATGCTGGGCGAGAACGGGCGCGAGGGCGGCTACACCATCCACTATCCGTCGAAGGAAGAGATGTCGATCTACGACGCGGCGATGGAGTACAAGGCCGAAGGCGTGCCGCTCGTGGTCTTCGCCGGCGTGGAATACGGCAACGGCTCCTCGCGCGACTGGGCGGCCAAGGGTACCAACCTTCTCGGCGTCAAGGCGGTGATCGCGCAGTCCTTCGAGCGAATCCACCGCTCCAATCTCGTCGGCATGGGCATCGTGCCCTTCGTCTTCGAGGATGGCGTGAGCTGGCAGTCGCTGGGCCTGAAGGGCGACGAGATCGTCACAATCGAGGGCCTCGCCGACGTGCGCCCGCGCCAGAAGGTGGAAGCCTCCATCACCTATGCCGACGGCACGGTGAAGAAGGTGCCGCTGATCTGCCGCATCGATACGCTGGACGAGCTGGACTACATGAAGAACGGCGGCATTCTGCAAACCGTTCTGCGCGATCTGGCCGCCTGACCGGCCCAACCGAAACGAGACCGAAACGAACAGGCCGCCGGAGCGATCCGGCGGCTTTTTTGCATCCTGAACACCGTGCTTCACCGCAACGTGAATTCCTGTTGATCGCCGCCGCCCCTACATAATAGATGACAGCGTCAATAATTGCGGATGAAACGACATGATGCTCCAGCCCCCGGCCCAAGCCTTCCCCTCGTGCCGGCGAGAGCGAGTGTCTGCGAGCGTCAGGCCGTATGGCTGGCGGGGCATATTCCCGGTGCTGGGGCTGGCGCTTGCCGGATGCCTTGCCATGCAGGGACCCGCACGGGCGCAGGAAAAGGTCGCCAAGACCAGCATGATCGAACTCTATACGAGCCAGGGCTGCAAATCCTGCCCGCGGGCCGACCGTAATTTTGCCCGCTATGCCAACGATCCGCATGTGCTCGCGCTGTCCTTCCATGTCAATTACTGGGATTATATGGGCTGGCGCGACACGCTCGCCACGCAGGAGAATGCGGATCGCCAGACGGCCTATCGCCGGGCGCAGAAGGCACGCATGGTCTATACGCCGCAGGCGATCATCGACGGCCGGACACAGGTCAATGGCCGCGACATGACCGCGATAGAGGCACAGACGGCCCACAGGCGGCTCGACGTACCCGTATCCATCCGCCAGATCGACAGCAATCGTCTTTCCATCGAGATCGGCGCCGGCGAAAAGCCGAAAACGCCCCTTCACGTGGTGCTGTTCTATTTCCGCGACCCGGTGACGGTGCCGATCACTGCCGGCGAGAATGCGGGCCAGTCCGTCACCTACCGCAACGCGGTCAACGGCATCGACACGATCGGCCTTTGGGACGGCAAGCCGATGAAGATCGAACTGCCCACCTCGGAACTGGTGCGGCGCAAGGCCTCCGGCTGTGCCGTCGCCTTGCAGGAAACGGCCGCGGACGACCTGCCCGGCCCCATCCATGGCGGGGCCATTTTCAAGTCGAGCGCGCCGCCGGCGCTCTGATATCGGCAAATTAAAACGCCGATCCGGTTGAACCGGATCGGCGCTTCAACGTCTTCATTCCGTATCCGAATGCGTCAGGGCATGTTTTTGATCATGTCGGGCGTCATCGGCATCATGTTCGCGTTGAGGTGATGCATGACCCAGAGCGAACCGGCGAGCGCAATGCCGACGATGACGAGCGTGAAGATCAGCGCCATCATGGTCCAGCCGCCCTCCGAGCGCGGATTCATGTGCAGGAAGTAGATCATATGCACCACGATCTGGACAGCGCCGATGAGCATGACGAGCACGGCGGTCAGAGCCTTGTTGTCCAGCACGCCGCTCATGACCAGCCAGAAGGGAATGGCCGTCAGGATCACCGACAGGATGAAGCCCGTCATGTAGCTCCCGAAGGTGCCGTGTGCGCCTTCATGGTGGTCGTGATGGCCGCCGTGGCCATGGCCGTGCGAGGCGGAAGCGTGCTCGTGGGCAGGCTGATGGGAATGTGTGCTCATCCGAGAACCCCCAGAAGATAGACAAAGGAAAAGACGCCGATCCAGATGACGTCGAGGAAGTGCCAGAACATGCTCAGGCACATCAGACGGCGGCGGTTTTCCGGGATCAGCCCGTGCTTGCCCACCTGCACCATCAGCGTGATGAGCCAGATGGTGCCGAAGGTGACGTGCAGGCCGTGCGTGCCGACCAGCGTGAAGAAAGCCGATAGGAAAGCCGAACGTGACGGTCCCGCACCGTCGAGGATCAGGTGATGGAACTCGTAAAGCTCGATGCCGAGGAAAATTGCGCCGAATATGCCCGTGACGAACAGCCAGAACAGCGTCGCCCCCTTGGCGTTCTTCTCCATCTGCAACATGGCGAAGCCATATGTGATGGAGGAGAGCAGCAGCATCGTGGTGTTGACGGCGACGAGGCTCAGATCGAACACATCTTTCGGCGCCGGGCCGGCGGCATAGCTATGCCCCAGCACGGCAAAGGTCGCGAACAGCACCGCAAAGATCAGGCAGTCGCTCATCAGGTAGATCCAGAAGCCCAGCATGGTGCTGCCTTCCGGATGATGATCTTCCGTCAGATAGAATTGCGGCTTTTCGTTTTCCTGCAAATGTATCTCGCTCATCGTGTCAGGCCTGTCCTGCGAGCAGTTTGGAGCGCGCTTCCTCGGTCCTTTCGACGGTCTCCGCCGGGATGTAGTAATCACGCTTGTAGTTGAAGGTATGGCCGATCGCGACCGCGATCATGGCGATGAAGGACAGCGCCGCCAGCCACCAGATGTACCAGATCAGGGCGAAACCGAGCACCATGCTGAATCCGGCCAGAATGATGCCGGCGCCGGTGTTCCTCGGCATATGGATCGGGCGGAAGCCGGTGAGCGGACGCGCATAACCGCGCTGCTTCATGTCGTACCAGCTGTCATGGTCGTAGACCACCGGGGTGAAGGCGAAGTTGTATTCCGGCGGCGGGGAAGAGGTGGACCATTCCAGCGTACGCCCGTCCCAGGGATCGCCGGTCAGGTCGCGAAGCTGGTCGCGCTTCCTGTAGCTGACGAAAAGCTGGACGACGAAGGAGGCGATGCCGAGCGCGATCAGGAAGGCGCCGAAGGCGGCAATGATGAACCAGATCTGCAACGACGGATCGTCGAACTGGCTCATGCGGCGGGTGACGCCCTTCAGGCCGAGCACGTAAAGCGGCATGAAGGCGAAGAAGAAGCCGATCTGCCAGAACCAGAAGCTCATCTTGCCCCAGAACGGGTCCAGCTTGTAGCCGAAGGCCTTCGGCCACCAGTAGACCAGCCCCGCCATGACGCCGAACACCACGCCGCCGATGATGACGTTATGGAAGTGGGCGATCAGGAACAGCGAGTTGTGCAGCACGAAGTCCGCTGGCGGGATCGCCAGCATCACGCCGGTCATGCCGCCGATGACGAAAGTGACCATGAAGCCGATCGTCCACAGCATCGGCACTTCGTAGCGGATACGGCCGCGATACATGGTGAACAGCCAGTTGAACATCTTCGCGCCGGTGGGGATCGAGATGATCATCGTGGTGATGCCGAAGAAGGCGTTGACCGACGCGCCCGATCCCATGGTGAAGAAGTGGTGCAGCCACACCAGATAGGACAGGATCATGATCACGCAGGTCGCGTAGACCATCGACGCATAACCGAACAGGCGCTTGCCGCAGAAGGTCGCCACCACTTCCGAGAACACGCCGAAGGCGGGAAGGATGAGAATGTAAACCTCCGGATGGCCCCAGATCCAGATGAGGTTGATATACATCATCGGATTGCCGCCGAGGTCGTTGGTGAAGAAATGCGTGCCGATATAGCGGTCGAGCGACAGCAGCGCCAGCGTGGCGGTCAGGATCGGGAAGGTGGCGACGATCAGCACGTTGGTGCACAGCGACGTCCAGGTGAAGACCGGCATCTTCATGAAGGACATGCCCGGCGCGCGCATCTTCACGATGGTCGCGATCAGGTTGATGCCCGACAGCGTCGTGCCAACGCCCGCGACCTGAAGGCCCCATATGTAGTAATCCACGCCGACGCCGGGACTGTAGGCGATGTCGGACAGCGGCGGATAGGCCAGCCAGCCGGTACGCGCGAACTCGCCCACGAACAGCGACAGCATGATGAGCAGGGCGCCGGCCGTGGTCATCCAGAAGGAGAAATTGTTGAGGAAGGGGAAGGACACGTCGCGCGCGCCGATCTGCAACGGCACGACGAAGTTCATAAGTCCCGTCACGAAGGGCATGGCCATGAAGAAGATCATGATGACGCCGTGCGCGGTGAAGACCTGATCGTAATGGTGCGGCGGCAGGTAGCCGTCGCTGCCGTTGAAGGCGATGGCCTGCTGGACGCGCATCATGATGGCGTCGGAGAAGCCGCGCACGAGCATGATGAGCGCCAGCACCACATACATGACGCCGATCTTCTTGTGATCGACGCTGGTGAACCATTCGTTCCAGAGATAACCCCAGAGCCGGAAATAGGTGATGAGCGAGAGAACGGCGAGGCCGCCGATCGCGACGCCGATGAAGGTCACGACCAGAATGGGTTCGTGATAGGGGATCGCATCCAGCGAGAGCCGCCCGAAGATGAAGTGAGTCAAACTGTTGCTGTCACTGAACATGATTTGTCCAATATCTCTCTTAGTGCGGCCTTTCGGCCAGATGGGATCGCAGGGTCCGGGCGGGCGACAGGCGCTCCGCCGTGGACGGCATCCACGCCGGCTCGCGCCGGCGCGGTGCGATCCTATTGCATCGTATGCGCGTCATGACCGGCCTGATCGGGGCTGGTCTGACCGGTATTGGCCTGAGGATGGCTGGTCAGCGTCGGATCCTCGCCGCTGGCCTCGGCGGCCGTCCAGCGATCGGCCTGCTTCAGCCGCGCCTTGTTCTCCTGGCTGTCCACGCCGGCGCCGCCCATGCGGTCGATGTGCATCATCTCGTTCACGCACATCTGGCCCGGATGCGCGCACATGTTGAGCACGGCGTTGTAGAGCCCGCCCTCGAAGGAGGAGTAATAATGGACCGGCTCCTTGATGCTCGGCTTTTCCAGCTTCAGATAGGTGTCGCGGTTGAGCGCGGTGCCGTTCTGCTTGACCCGGGCGACCCACGCATCGAAGCCGGCCTGATCGAGGCCGTGGAAGGAGAAGCGCATCTGCGAGAAACCCGGCCCGCTGTAGTTGGACGAGAAGCCCTCGTATTCACCCGCCTTGTTGATGACGGCGTGGAGCTGCGTCTGCATGCCGGGCATGGCATAGATCATGCCCGCGAGCGCCGGCACATAGAAGGAGTTCATCACCGAGGTGGCCGTGATCTTGAAATTGATCGGCACATCGACCGGCGCGGCCATTTCGTTGACCGTGGCAATGCCGTAGTCGGGATAGAAGAACAGCCATTTCCAGTCGAGCGCCACCACCTCGACCGTGATCGGCTTCACGCCGGCGGCGGTCTTCGTGGAATCGATGCGGTCAAGCGGGCGGAAGGGGTCGAGCTTGTGCGTGTTGACCCAGGTGATCGCGCCGAGCGCAATGATGATGACCAGCGGCGCGGCCCAGATCACCACTTCCAGCGCGGTGGAATGATGCCATTCGGGATCGTATTTGGCGGCCGTGTTCGACTGCCGGTAGCGCCATGCGAAGAACAGCGTCAGGAAGATGACCGGCACGATGATGATGAGCATCAGGATCGTGGAGATGATGATCAGATGGCTCTGCTGGAGGGCGACGTCGCCGGACGGCGACAGGACCACCATATCGCAGCCCGCCAGGCACGGCAGCAGGAAGGCAAAGACGAGCGCGAGACGCGAAAATTTGAAAAGCTTGGCCATTTCGTGATCAGTCCGCGTTCTGTCGGTGGGCGATAAATCGGTTGTCGACAATAAAGCGTGATTGCATTTCGGGAATATGTCCTTCGACACGATTTGCAGTCTGGTTGGTATGTTAGAGAATCCAACTCCATCCGTCGATAAGAATTGCCGGATGCCATAAGCCAAGGGCGCCCAAAAGGAAAGGTGAAAACGTACAACAAGAATTGAACTTTCGGTCGAAGCACCCGTTGGTTCCGCGAGACGGTCCCCGGCGGGCACACCGAATGGAAGTTCCCTGTCCGGTTCCGCCGCGCGCGGCATGCGTCCCCAAGCGCGCGCACGGCAGTGACGGGCGGTTGCCGGGCTTGCGATTTTAGTGGCGTTTTTGGATTCTATGTTTAAAATCGGGGGTGTCCGGGAATGGAGTCGGAGGCGAAAATCCGTTGCGCCTGGAAGAGATTAGCCATCATTGAGAGAAGTTCATGAGTCTTGCCGCCAATCCCACTTCAACCGGTCTCGAACAGGACGCGCGTCGCATTCACAGCGACCATAAGCCGCTGTCGCCGGGCAATATCGCCATAGGCGTGGTAATAGGTCGCACGTCGGAGTTCTTCGATTTCTTCGTCTACGGCCTCGGCTCGGTTCTGGTCTTTCCGAAGCTGTTCTTCCCCTTCGCGCCGAATCCGGTCGCCGCGACGCTGATGGCCTTCGCCATTTTCCCGCTCGCCTTTCTGGCGCGCCCGGTCGGCTCCTTCGTCTTCATGTGGATCGACCGCCATTACGGGCGCGGGACGAAGCTCACGCTTGCCCTTCTCATTCTCGGCGGCTCGACGGCGTCCATCGCCTTCCTGCCCGGATACGAGACGCTCGGATACTGGTCGATAGCGCTTCTGGCGCTGTTCCGGCTCGGACAGGGCTTCGCGCTCGGCGGCGCGTGGGACGGGCTTGCCTCGCTGCTCAACCTGACCGCACCGCAGAACCATCGCGGCTGGTACGCGATGATCCCGCAGCTCGGCGCTCCGATCGGCTTTGCGCTGGCGAGCATCCTGTACGGCTATTTCGTCAGCAGCCTGTCCCAGGCCGATTTCATCGAATGGGGCTGGCGCTATCCTTTCTTCGTCGCCTTCGCGATCAACGTGGTGGCGCTGTTCGCGCGCCTGCGCATCGTGGCCAGCAGCGAATTCGGCGCGGCGATGGACGCGCGCGAATTGCAGGCGCGGCCGGTCTTCGAAATGCTGAGCAAGCATGCCATCGACGTGGTGCTGGGTGCTTTCGTTCCGCTTGCCACCTTCGCCATGTTCCATCTGGTCACCATCTTCCCGCTGTGCTGGGTCACGCTCAGGGGCGGCCAGTCAGCCAGCCAGTTCCTCTGGGTGCAGGTGGCGGGCGCGGCGGTGGGCCTCATCGGCATCATCCTGTCCGGCGTCTTCGCCGACAAGATCGGGCGGCGCAGCCAGCTCATGGTCGGCGCGTTCCTGATCGCGGTGTTCAGTTTCACCGCTCCCTTCCTGCTCGACGCGGGCGACAAGGGACAGGACGCCTATATCCTGATCGGCTTCTTTATCCTCGGCCTCAGCTTCGGCCAGTCCTCGGGCTCCGTCTCGGCACGCTTCGGCAAGTATTATCGCTATACCGGTTCGGCGCTGACCTCCGACCTAGCATGGCTGGTCGGCGCTGCCTTCGCGCCTCTGGTGGCGCTCGGCCTTGCCACCACTTTCGGCATCATCTTCATCGGCGGCTACCTGATTTCCGGCGCGCTCATCACGCTGGCGGCGATCAGCCTGTCACGGGTGCTCGATCACAACTGATGTCCGCGGGATAATGGAGCCGGACGCAACTCCGGCCCGACGGTAACGAAAAAGAGCGGTTCCGGCACTTTGCCGGAACCGCTCTTTCCGTTTTAACCGGAACCGCTTCCAGATCTCCCCAAGACCGCTTCGCATCAGAACGTTACTGTAATGCCAGAACCGCCATTATCCGCATGGCCGATGATGGCCGCGGGCGTATCTCCGGCGGCGCGGATAAGGGCGAGCAGCGCCTCGGCCCGACCGGGATCGCAAGCGACCAGCAGGCCGCCGGAGGTCTGCGGATCGGTGAGCAGGCTGCGCTGCCAGGGCGCGATATCGTCCGGCAGACGCACTTCCGTGCCGTAGCTCGCCCAGTTGCGGTTGGAAGCCCCGGTCACAAATCCCCCCAGCGCCAGCGCCGCCGCCTCGCCGAGCAGCGGCAGGGCGGAATAGTCCAGCGTCAGGCCGAGGCCGCTGGCGCGCGCCATTTCCAGCCCGTGGCCGAGGATGCCGAAGCCGGTAACATCGGTGACGGCATGGACCGCATCCTCGGTGCCGAGTTCGGTGCCGATGCGGTTCAGGCGCGTCACCGACGCCATCATCTCCTTGTAGGCGGACGGCGAGAGCTGTCCCTTCCTGAAGGCGGCGGAATAGATGCCGACACCGAGCGCCTTGGTGAGGATCAGCGCATCGCCCGGCTTCGCGCCGCCGTTGCGGCGCAGGTTCGCCACCTTGCCGGTGCCGATCACCGCGAGGCCGTAGATCGGTTCCGGCGCGTCGATGGAATGGCCGCCCGCGACCGGGATACCGGCTTCGGCGCAGATGGATGCTCCGCCCTTCAATATGTCGCGGATCGTGGCGGCGGGCAGCTTGTCCACCGGCATGCCGAGAATGGCCAGCGCCATGATCGGCGTTCCGCCCATGGCATAGACGTCGGAAATGGCATTGGTGGCGGCGATCCGCCCGAAATCGACCGGATCGTCCACCATCGGCATGAAGAAATCCGTGGTGGCGATGACGCAATTCTCGTCGTCGAGCTGCCAGACGGCGGCGTCGTCACCGGTCTCGGTGCCGACCAGCAATTGCCGGAACGGCTGCGCCGCCGGCTGGCCGGCAAGCAGGTCCTGCAATACGGAAGGGGCGAGCTTGCAGCCGCAACCCCCGCCATGGGCGAGAGTGCTCAAACGGATGGGGGCCGGGTTATCCATGCTTGCTTTCTCCGGAAACAAAGCATGTCACGCAAAGCGGGAACCGGTTTTGCGATAACGACATGCGCAAAAACAAAAGATCAAGGCGCGGAAACACGGCCGCGCCATATGGTCAGGCGGTGATTTCCCGCGCGGTCATGCCGTAGCGGAACCGGCCCGGCTCAAGACAGTCGAGCCGCACGCGCTCGACCTCCCCTTGCGGATACATGAGGAAGGCAACGGATTGCCCGCCCGAATCCGGCAAGGCGAGATCGGCGCCATCGTTGAAGGCGATCCAGTTGCCTTCCCATGCACCGAACAGCTTCCGGCGCACCGCGACGACCCGCGGATCGCTGGCCGGCAAGCCGCCCTTCTCCTCTTCCAGCATGACCTTGCGCACATCGGCGGGATCGGTCGCCACCCAGCCATAACCGTCGAGATAGATTTCGGCACGGCAATGCTGCGCCCTGGTAATGGTCCCGCCCTTCACGCCGAGGCTCTTGTAGCCGAACGCGGACGGAGCGACACGCACGCCGTAGAGGTCGCGCGCGGGGATCCCGGCCGCACGGACGAGCGCCACGAAAAGCGGATTGATATCGGCGCATTTGCCGCCCAGATCGCCGCTTTGCAGCATGGCGACGACATTGCCGTCGCCGCAGCCGCGCGTGGAAGCGCGGCGATAGGTGTTGGCCACCACCCAGTCATAGATGCGGCGGGCCTTGTCGAGATCGTTCGCCGCATCGCCGACGATGCGGTCGGAGGTCTGCCTGACGATGCCATCGGTCGGCGCGAGTTTCGTCCCGGCGGTATATTTCACCCGCTCGGCGTGCGAGAGCGGCGCGGCCTTTCCGGCCTGCGCCAGATCGGCCCCGAGATCGGCGGCGCGGTCGCGCGTCGAAACTCGGCTCACGATCTCCGCCCGCGGCGCCTTTTCGCCGGCATCCCATTCCAGATAGAGCATGTCCGTGCCGCTGTGCGGATCGCGGTCGACGCGGGCCGTTCTGGCATTGGTCGTCCAGCGGTTGCCCTCCGGCCGGTTCCAGTCGTCGGCGCGCAGGCCTGCCAGCGGCGCCCAGACACGAATCGTCTGACCGGTGGCCGCCGGCTCGACCTGCGTCGTGATCTCGAAACGCCGCCAGCCGGCCGGCCGGGGATCGAAACGGGGCGGCGAATCGGCGGCGAAAGCCACGCGGGGCAAAACGGAAGCGGCGGCGCAGGCGGCGCCGGCCTTGAGAATCTGGCGACGGTTCATGGTCGCATCCTCCTTCTGGATATGGAACTGAACGGGAAAAACGGTATCCGCCGCCTGCGCGTGGCCGGCATGGAAAAACGCCATACGGAACGACCGTTCTCATATGGTGCAAGGGCCAGGTCAACGGCCCGATCATGATCGGCGCCCCGGAACCCGGGAGCAGCGGTATTGGACACAACGGCAGTCTCGCGCTTTCGCGCAAGTCAGTCAATCCGATAACACTCCGCAGAATATGGCCGCGGCAGTGTTTTCCGAACCGTTATATTTTCATCGACATATCCATCTAAATACTTGAGTTTAATTTTCATGTATTAAAGCTGCATGAACACTTGTTGATCGATGGCCACGATGACGCAATTGACAACTTTGATCTATCGGGCAGAATTGGAATACTGAGATACCCAACCTGTTGCGAACGCGCATGAAAGCCCTGTGGGCCTCATGCCCGCACAATAAGGAGAGGCAAGCACGATGAATATGGAGCTTTCCCGCCGCCAGTTTCTGGGCGGAGCGGGGGCGACGGTCGCAGCTTCGGCGCTCGGTTCATTCGGTTTCGGCATGGTTGAAAGCGCCTATGCCGAATCGATCCGGCCCTTCAAGCTGATCAATACGACCGAGACCCGCAACACCTGTACCTATTGCTCGGTTGCCTGCGGCATCATCCTTTATTCCAAGGGTAATCTGAAAAAAGGCGAAACGGCCGAGCTGATCCATGTCGAGGGTGACGCGGACCATCCGACCAACCGCGGTACGCTCTGCCCCAAGGGCGCGGCACTCAAGGATTTCGCCAAGGCCAAGACACGCCTCAAATATCCCATGGTGCGCGAGCCGGGTACGTCCGCGTTCAAGCGCATTTCGTGGGATCAGGCGCTGGACCGTATCGCACGCCGCCTGAAGGACGACCGGGACGCCAATTTCATCGCGAAGAACGCGGCGGGCGTAGCCGTCAACCGCTGGACGTCCACAGGCGTGCTCGCTGCATCCGCAACCACCAACGAAACCGCCTTCCTCACCTACAAGGTGATACGCAGCACAGGCATAGTGGCATTCGACAACCAGGCACGCGTCTGACACGGCCCGACGGTGGCGAGTCTCGCCCCAACTTTTGGCCGTGGAGCAATGACCAACTCCTGGACCGATATCAAGAATACCGACCTCGTCGTCGTCATGGGCGGCAATGCGGCGGAAGCGCATCCGTGCGGATTCAAGTGGGTGACGGAGGCCAAGGCCAACCGTGGCGCGAAGCTGATCGTCGTCGATCCGCGCTTCACGCGCACGGCCGCGGTCGCGGATTTCTACGCGCCGATCCGTCAGGGCACGGATATCGCCTTCCTGCTTGGCGTCATCCGCTACTGCATGGAAAACAACAAGGTGCAGTGGGAGTATGTGAAGGCGTTCACCAATGCCGGCTACATCGTCAAGGACGGCTTCGACTACAAGGACGGGCTGTTCACCGGCTATGACGAGGCCAAGCGCGATTACGACCGTTCGACATGGGACTATGTGATCGGCGACGACGGCTATGCGGTGGTGGACGAGACCTTGCAGCATCCGCGTTGCGTCTGGAACCTGCTGAAGAAGCACGTCGATATCTACACGCCGGAAATGGTCGAGCGCATCTGCGGCACGCCGAAGGATAAATTCCTGAAGGTGGCGGAGCTGATAGCCGAATGCTCGTCGCCGACCCGGAACATGACGTCGATGTATGCGCTCGGCTGGACCCAGCATTCCAAGGGTTCGCAGAACATCCGCGGCATGGCGATGCTCCAGCTCATCCTCGGCAATATCGGCGTGCGCGGCGGCGGCATGAACGCGCTGCGCGGGCACTCCAACATTCAGGGCCTCACCGACATCGGCCTGATGTCCAATCTCCTGCCGGGCTACATGAACATTCCGCTCGAAAAGGAGGTCGATCTCAAGACCTATATGTCGACGCGCGGTTTCAAGCCGCTCAGGCCGAACCAGATGAGCTACTGGCAGAACTACCGCAAGTTCTTCGTCAGTTTCATGAAGTCCATGTGGGGCGACCATGCCACGGCGGAAAACGATTTCGCCTATGACTGGCTGCCGAAGCTCGATGTGCCGAACTACGATGTGCTGCGCATCTTCGACATGATGCACGAGGGCAAGGTCAACGGCTATATCTGCCAGGGTTTCAACCCGTTCATGACCACGCCCAACCGCAAGAAACTGACGGAGGCGCTGTCAAAGCTGAAATTCCTCATCACGATAGACCCGCTGGAAACGGAGACCTCGCGTTTCTGGGAAAACCACGGCGACTTCAACGATGTGGATCCGGCCTCGATCCGGACGGAAGTGTTCCAGCTCCCCTCGACCTGCTTCGCGGAGGACGAGGGGTCTCTGACCAATTCCGGCCGCTGGCTGCAATGGCACTGGCCGGGCGCGACGCCGCCGGGCGAGGCCAAGCGCGACAACTGGATCATGGCGCAGATATTCCTGCGCCTGCGCGAACTCTATCGCAAGGAAGGCGGCGCCTTCCCCGATCCGATCGTCAACCTCGAATGGAAATATGCCGACGAGGGTGAGCCGACGGCTGAGGAACTGGCCAAGGAAGTCAACGGCCGGGCGCTCAAGACGCTGACCGATCCGACCGACCCGTCCAAGGTCGTTCTCGAGGAGGGCAAGCTCGTGCCGGGCTTCGCGGCGCTGCGCGACGACGGTTCCACGTCTTCGGGCTGCTGGATCTATGCCGGCTGCTTCACCGAGGCCGGCAACAACATGGCCCGCCGCGACAATCACGACCCCGACGAGACGGGAGCCTATCTCAACTGGGCATGGGCCTGGCCGGCCAACCGGCGCACGCTCTACAACCGCGCCTCCGCCGATATTCACGGCAAGGCATGGGATCCCACCCGCAAGATCATCGAGTGGGACGGTTCCAAGTGGACCGGCTACGACGTGCCTGACATCGCGCCGACGGCGAAGCCGGAGGAAGTGGGGCCGTTCATCATGAACGCGGAAGGCGTGGCGCGGCTCTTCGCCCGCGCCGGACTGCGCGACGGGCCGTTCCCGGCGCATTACGAGCCGTTCGAATCACCCGTCTCCAACGTGATCGCCCCGAAGATCAGAGGCAATCCGGTGGCGCGCGTCTTCGAGAACGACTTCAAGCAGTTCGCGGACATCGCATCGGAGGAGTTCCCCTATGCGGCGACCTCGTACCGGCTGACCGAGCATTTCCATGTCTGGACCAAGCACGTCCATATCAACGCCGTGCTGCAACCGGAATTCTTCGTGGAACTTTCGGAACAACTGGCGGCGGAAAAGGGCATCGCCAAGGGCGACTGGGTACGGGTCTGGTCGAAGCGCGGTTCGGTCAAGGCCAAGGCTGTCGTCACCAAGCGCATCAGGCCGCTCGTCTGCGACGGCAAGACCGTGCATGTGGTCGGCGTGCCGCTGCACTGGGGCTTCACGGGCGAGGCACGCAAGGGTTTCGGCCCCAATTCGCTCACCCCTGTCGTCGGCGATGCCAATATCGAGACGCCGGAGTTCAAGGCGTTTCTGGTCAATATCGAGCGGACGACGCCGCCCGTAGACCGTAACGGCACCCCGGAGGCGTAGGAGAAAAGCGATGTTCCCGCCCGTACCCAACCCCGATGTCCGGCCGCAGGCGCCCCGCTTCGGCGACAAGGACCTCATCAGGCGGTCGGCGTCCTCCGTGACGCCGCCCGCGCAACGCCAGACCGAGGTGGCCAAGCTCATCGACGTGTCGAAATGCATAGGCTGCAAGGCGTGCCAGTCGGCCTGCGCCGAATGGAACGACACGCATGAGGAGGTCGGCATCAATGTGGGTGTCTACGAAAACCCGCACGACCTGACGCCCAACACCTTCACGCTGATGCGCTATACCGAATGGGACAACCCCGATACCGGCAATCTGGAATGGCTGATCCGCAAGGACGGCTGCATGCATTGCGAGGATCCCGGCTGTCTCAAGGCCTGCCCGGCGCCGGGCGCGATCGTGCAATATTCCAATGGCATCGTGGACTTCATCCACGACAACTGCATCGGCTGCGGCTATTGCATCAAGGGCTGCCCGTTCAACATTCCACGCGTGTCGGAAGTGACGCACAAAGCCTATAAATGCACGTTGTGTTCCGACCGCGTCGCGGTGGGACAGGGACCGGCCTGCGCCAAGGCCTGCCCGACCCAGGCCATCGTCTGGGGTACCAAGGACGAGATGAAACACTGGGCCGAGGGACGCATCAAGGATCTCAAGTCGCGCGGCTTCGAGAATGCCGGCCTTTACGATCCGCCGGGAGTGGGGGGCACCCATGTCATGTACGTGCTGCAACATGCCGACAAGCCGCAGCTCTATTCCAACCTGCCGGCCAACCCGCGTATCAGCGCCATCGTCGAAGCCTGGAAGGGCGTGACCAAATATGCTGGCATGGCGGCCATGGGTCTGACGGTCGCCGCAGGCTTCCTGCACTATATCTTCAAGGGCCCCAATGTCGTGACGGAGCATGACGAGGAAGAGGCCGAAAAGCTCACGGGAGAGAAAAGCTCATGAGCAAGACAGGTTTCGACGATGTCCAGAGCGGCGACGGCATAACTCCCGGCAAGCCGGTGCGGGTGCGGCGCTATTCGGGGGCCGCGCGCGTCAACCACTGGATCACGGCGATCAGCCTGATCCTGCTGGCGCTGTCCGGCCTCGCCATGTTCCATCCCTCGCTGTTCTTCCTTTCCTACCTGTTCGGCGGCGGGCAATGGACACGCACCGTGCATCCGTGGATCGGCGCGGTGCTGTTCTTCAGCTTCCTCGGCCTGTTCCTGCGCTTCTGGCGCGCGAACCTGTGGAGGCGCGAGGATACGAACTGGCTCGCCCACGCCAATGACGTGATCGCCGGCAATGAGGACAAGCTGCCGGAAGTCGGCAAGTACAATGCCGGCCAGAAGCTGGTCTTCTGGTCCATGTCGCTGCTGATCATCGTGCTGATCGTTACCGGCTTCATGATCTGGAACCAGTATTTCGGTTCCTATACCAGCATCGAGACGCAGCGCTGGGCGCTGCTCATCCATTCCATAGCGGCCATCGTCGCGATCTGCGTGTGGATCGTGCATGTCTATGCCGGGATATGGATTCAGGGTACGATCAGCGCCATGACGCGCGGCACGGTGACCGGCGGCTGGGCATGGCGCCATCATCGCAAATGGCTGCGCGAACTCGTCGCGCGGCGCAAGGGCAAGGTTTCTGACGGCAAGCCTTCGACTTGAGCGCCAGACAGCACAAATCGGCAATGCGTCTTCAGTTTCGGCGGAAGCGCTTTGCCTTGGAATACTTCATATCGGTAGTCCGCGTGACCCGGTGGGTTCGTGAGGAGCGTGATGACAGACAAGACGGACTTGCAGCCGGACCCGACGGTCATCGGCAATATTTCTGCTCCCCCCTTCGTCTATCTGCCGCGGCCGGAGGAACTGTTCGCAAAACGGGCGCAACGCCTGCGGTTTCTCGGCACGGCAAGCCCGCTCAGGCCCTATCTCGATTTCGTGGCCGGTCTCACCGATGCGCAGGGCGCTGTCGCGACCGGTCTTCCTCCCGCAGTTGCCATGGATGCACCGCGTCCCGGAATGCCGGTCATAGATCGCGACAAAATCGTTGCGTCCGGTGAGGCAGAGCCGATTTTCGAACGGTTGTTCGAGCAGGCGGAGAAGATCGAAAAGCCGCAGAACGCCGCCGACGCGCTAAAGCGGGTGGCGAAGACCGGCGCGGAAGAGCGCCGCACCATGGCGCGTGCGGTTCTGTCTGGCACGCTGCCGCCGGAGACGGTGGCCGAGCATATCTATGTCTGGGCGGGATTGCAGGTCCATTTCACCCGAGTGGCCGCGCAACTCGCCCCGAAAGCGCTGAAGCCCGTCGCCGACGGCGTCTGCCCCGCCTGCGGCAGTCTGCCGACGGGTTCGATCGTGTTCGACCGGCCGGGTGCGCATGGCTCGCGCTTCTGTTCCTGTTCGCTCTGCAACACGCTCTGGCATTATGTGCGCATCAAATGCGTGTGCTGCGGCTCCACCAAGGGCATCGGCTATCAGGAAGTGGAGGAAGGTGAAGGCTTCATCAAGGCGGAGACCTGCGACGAATGCGATCACTGGACGAAGGTCATCTATGAGCGGAAATCGCCCGGCGCGGAGCCGATGGCCGACGACGTGGCGAGTCTCGGCATCGACATGCTGATGCGCGATCTCCCCTACCGGCGCGGTGGTTTCGCGCCGCTGCTGGCCGGTCTGTGAGGGCGTCATGAGCGACAACAATTCTCCAGCGGCGCTGCGCCGCCTGCCTTCGGTCGATGCAGTGCTGCAATTGCCGGAAACGGCCGGTCTCATCGACCGTTTCGGCCGCGCGGCGGTGACGGAAGCCATACGCCACGCGCTGGAGAACGCCCGTGCGGCGGCGAAGGCCGGCGCGGAACCGATGCCGCCCGCAGGTATCGCCGAAGCGGCGGCGCGCTTTCTGGAGCATGCGGAAAGGTCAAGCCTCGTTCCCGTCTTCAACCTGACCGGCACCGTTCTGCACACCAATCTCGGCCGCGCACTGCTGGCCGAAGCGGCGATCGAGGCCGCCACCACCGCCATGCGCGCCGCGGTGGCGCTGGAATACGATCTCGACACCGGCAAGCGCGGCGAGCGCGACGACCACCTGCGCGCGCTCATCTGCGAACTGACAGGCGCGGAGGATGCGACGCTGGTCAACAACAATGCCGCCGCCGTGCTGCTGACGCTGAACAGCCTCGCCGCGGGCCGGGAAGCCATCGTCTCGCGCGGCGAACTGATCGAAATCGGCGGCGCCTTCCGCATGCCGGACATCATGGCCCGCGCCGGCACGGCGCTTGTCGAGGTCGGCACCACAAACCGCACCCATCCGCGCGACTACGCGAACGCCATCGGCGAAAATACCGGGCTGGTGCTCAAGGTCCACACTTCCAATTACCGCATCGAGGGCTTCACGCGAGAGGTTGCGGCGGCCGAACTGGCCGGCATCGCGCACGAACGCGGCGTGCCGCTGGTCAACGATCTCGGTTCCGGCACGCTCGCCGCGCTGACCGGCCTCGGTCTCGCTCATGAGCCGACCGTGCGCGAGGCGGTGCGCGACGGCGCGGATATCGTTACCTTTTCCGGCGATAAGCTGCTCGGCGGCCCGCAGGCGGGCTTCATCGTCGGGAGCAGGGATCTGGTCGCAAGGATCAATCGCAATCCGATGAAGCGGGCGCTGCGCGTGGACAAGATACGCCTCGCGGCACTGGAAGCGACGCTGAAACTCTACCGCGATCCGGAGCGGCTGGCCGAACGACTGCCGACCATGCGGCATCTGGCGCGCAAGGCCGAGACGATCCGCGCGCAGGCCGAAAGACTAGCCCCGCTGCTGGCCGGTCTCCTCGGCGAGGATTACGCGGTCTCGGTGACGGATTGCCTGAGCCAGATCGGATCGGGGGCGCTGCCGCTTTCGACCATTCCGAGCGCCGGGCTTGCCGTCGCGCCGAAGGCGGGCGGCGGCGCGGCACTTGCCGCTCTTGCCGCCGCTCTGCGGCAGCTACCTGTGCCGGTGATCGGGCGGATCGAACGCGGCGCGCTCGTGCTCGACCTGCGCTGCCTCGATGACGAAGTCGGCTTCGGGCGAAGCCTGTCGCATCTTTCGGTCGAAGCGGGGGAAGCCGGCCATGGCGCGCCTCGCTGACTTCTTCTCCCGCCGCCGCAAGGCGGACAGTCACGCCGAGGCCATGGCGACGGCACTGACGGCGGCGAAAGCAGGCGACTATCCGGCAGCGCTTTCCATCTGGGAGCCGCTGGCGCGCGCGGGCGAAGCGCGGGCGCAGAACAATATCGGCGCCTGCTTCGCCGGCGGGCTGGGCGTGGAACGCGACGTAGAACTGGCCCGCCGCTGGCTCACGCTTTCGGCGGAGGCAGGCGATGCGCCCGGGCAGCGCAACCTCGCTTCCCTCCTGTTCAGGGGCGAAGGCATCGAGCCGGATCACGAACAGGCGGCACAGCTTTACCGGCTCGCCGCCGAACAAGGCGACGCGCAGGCGCAGGACATGCTGAGCTGGATGCTGCTCGAAGGCGATGCCGTCGGCCCCGATCCGGCGGAGGCGAAACGCTGGGCCGAAAAGGCGGCGGAAGGCGGCGTCGCAGCCGCCATGACGCGGCTCGGCATGATCCATCACAATGCGCTCGGCGTGCCGCGCGACCCGCGAGCCGCCGTCGATTGGTGGCGCAAGGGCGCGGGAGCCGGCGACGCCGACGGCGAGGCCATGCTGGGCGCGGCACTCCATCTCGGCATGGGAACGGCGCGCGACCCGGTCGCCGCTTATGTCCACCTCAAACGCGCCGAAAGCCGGGGCAGCGCGCTGGCGGCTCCTTTCCTACACGAGGCATGGAACGCGCTCGACGAGGACCAGCGCCGCGAGGCCGAAACGCGGCTGGGTGACCCGACATGATCGTCGGCACGGCGGGCCATATCGACCACGGCAAGACCGCGCTGGTGCGTGCGCTCACGCATGTCGAAACCGATCGGCTGAAGCAGGAGAAGGAGCGCGGCATCTCCATCGAACTCGGCTTCGCCTATATGCCGGTGCCGGACAGCGGCGGCGCGGTGCTGGGTTTCGTCGACGTGCCGGGCCATGAGAAATTCATCCACACCATGCTGGCGGGCGCGGCCAGCATCGACTTTGCCATGCTCGTGGTCGCCGCAGATGACGGCGTCATGCCGCAGACCCGCGAGCATGTGGCTATTCTCGACCTGCTCGGCATCGACCGGGGCGTGGCCGTCATCACCAAGAGCGATCTCGCCACGCCGGAACGCATCGCGGAGGTGAGGACGCAGATCGAAAACGAACTGGCCCCGACCGGCCTTGCCGGCATCCCCGTACTCGCCGTCTCCGCCGCGACGGACGAGGGCCTCGACACGTTGCAGGCATTGCTGCGCCGGGAGGCGCTTTCCTTCGGCCACAGGCGGGCGGCGGGCCGGTTCCGGCTGGCGGTGGACCGCTCCTTCACCATTCAGGGCGTCGGTACCGTCGTCACGGGCACGGTGCTCTCCGGCGCGGTGCGCGTCGGCGATCCGCTCATGGTCAGCCCGTCCGGCAAGGCGGTGCGGCTGCGCTCGCTGCATGCACAGAACCGCGAAAGCGAAACGGCGCAGGCCGGAGACCGCGCCGCGCTCAACCTCACCGGCGACGGCCTGTCGAAGGAAGCGATCCGGCGCGGCGACATGGTGCTCACGCCGGGCCTGCACGCGCCGGCGGCGCGCATCGACGCGGAACTGCGGGTCCTGCCGGGCGAGCGCAAGCCCATCGGGCAATGGTTCCCGGTGCGGCTGCATCACGCGGCGAGCGAGACCGGCGCCCGCATCGTGCTTCTCGGCGACGAAGAGGTGCGGCCCGGCGCGCGGGCACGGGTGCAACTCGTGCTCGACAGCCCCATCGCCGCCGCCGTGGGCGACCGTTTCG
Source organism: Rhizobiales bacterium 63-22 (assembly GCA_001898995.1). Lineage (GTDB taxonomy): Bacteria > Pseudomonadota > Alphaproteobacteria > Rhizobiales > Rhizobiaceae > Brucella. The sequence goes on from MKVZ01000004.1 coordinate 755,981, forward strand.
TCATCCGCGACGTGTCGGCGCAGCGCACCATCGGCGGCGGCCGCTTCCTCGACCTGCGCGCGCCGCAGCGCAAGCGCCGCAGCGCCGAGCGGCAGGCACAACTGGACGCCGCAGCCATCGACGATCCGGTGGAAGCGGCGCGCGCGCTGCTTTCCATCCCGCCCTTCTATCTCGACGCCACGGCCTTCCTCCGCGACCGCGCGCTGGAAGCGGACGAAGCGCCGCTCATCGCGGCGCTTCACGCTGTGGCGCTGCCTCATGGCGCCTCGACGCTCATCATGCTGCCGGAGCGATGGCAGGCCTTCCGCGCAACGCTTCTGGAGCGCCTCGCGCACTTCCATACCGACAACCCCGACCTGACCGGCATGGGCGTGGAGCGGCTGCGGCTGGCGCTGGAACCGCGTCTGCCCGCCCCCGCCTTCCGCGCCGCCTTGCAGGTGCTGATCGGCGAAGGCGCCGTTGTCCTCGACGGCGCATGGCTGCGGCTTGCAGGCCATGCGGCGGCGATGGGCGAGGCCGATGACGCGCTCTGGCGGCGCATCGAACCGCTGATTGGCGGCGAGGCGCGCTTCCGTCCGCCGCGTGTGCGCGACATCGCCGGCATCCTCGGAGAACCGGAGGAGGCGGTGCGGCGGCTGCTGAAGCTTGCCGGGCGCATGGGGCACGTGCACGAGGTGGCGCACGATCATTTCTTCCTGCGCGGCACCGTCGCGGAAATGGTGGGTATTCTGGAAGACATGGATGCATCCTTCGAGAGCGGCTGGTTCATCGCCGCGCGCTTCCGCGACCGCATCGACAGCGGGCGCAAGGTGGCGATCCAGATCCTCGAATTCTTCGACCGCAGCAGCGTGACCATCCGGCGCGGCGATATGCGCAGGCTCAACCGGCGCAAGATGGACTTGTTCGGCAGCTTCGCACAGGGCAGGCAACCGGTGTGACCGGAGACGGAAGAGAAGCGCTCCGGGCGGGGCGGCCGGACTTCAAATTCCTGCGGGAGCATTCGTCGCCGTATCGCCCCACAATATGAGGTTTCCTGCTGACCAAGTTGCGCCGACAATGCAGGTATTTCGAATACCGAAACGCCTTGACGCCTTTCCGCGCCTCTGCCAGCCTGCCCGGATTACAAGAGGTTCATCATGGCATTAACGACACAACAGCAAATGCTCATCGAACAGCGCGTTACCAACGAAGCCAAATCAACCGGAGCGGCATACCTGCTTTGGCTTTTTCTTTGGTTCGTTTCCGCTCATCGTTTCTATCTGGGGCGACCGGGAACTGCGATTCTCCAGATTCTCTCCTACTTCATCCTGATTGGTTTTATCTGGTGGCTGGTTGATGCGTTCCTCATTCCCGGAATGATACAGAGCCATAAAGATGAAGTTCGGCGCCGTCTCACACAGGACGCAATGATCGGAACCAGCGCTTGAACGCCCAGACTGCGAATGGCTTTATAGGCAGTAGGAACGTATGCGGGGACTATACGGCTGTCAGAGAGGTATCCCGTCGGGCAAATTCAGCTCACAAGACAAGATCAGGCAGCCGGTAGGTTCACGCTTGTTAAAGCCCCGCTCCCGCGGGGTTTCTGTAAAGGGGCGCCAACATTCGCAAGACAGCGGCCCGAAGTCCTCCAGAAGCTTCAAATGGTCACCCAGATTGACGCGACGATCAGTCGTGCGATAGGAAAGAAGGCCGAGTGAATTCGGTAGCAAAATGGCAGTAGTCGCTCGACGGAGCGGCGCTATCCGGCGCAAAAAGCGCAATGAAAACAAGGGATGGAAGGGACACATACCCGGTGGTATGCCCGGACTTCAAATCCGGGAGGGGCCGATAGACGGTCTTTGGTGGGTTCGACTCCCATTCTCTTCCGCCATATGCTTTTGATTATATTGAATTTTCTGACTTTTCCCCGAATACGCATAAAGTCATCCATAAAGACACTACACGGTGCAGGGGTACAATTCCGGCACGGGGCGACGGATCAATAGAGCTTGAGTGATTTGGTATGTTATATTTTTTGAGCAGGCTTAGATTGGCACGGGCCTGCCGGGGGTGGGGGGCTGTCCGCGCCACCATATTGCCCGCTCGCCTAGCACCTTCGGGCGCTGCCGCCGCGCGTGCTTGGCGAGCGAGACAATAAGGACAATGGACAGCGGGCCAATGCGCCGCGCTCACTTCCCGGCGATTGCTCGCAACACCATAGCCTTGTCGTTCTCGTTGAAGGCTTCGCCCTTCCCGGCCCGAACCACATGCGCGGCCAAGGCGCGCACGTCCTCCAGCGTTTTCGGCTGGTAGGAGAGGACAGCACGGTGGGCGTCATCTTCGATTTTTAGAAGCCGCTCGCGCATGTAAGCGTGTTTGTCGCCTTCATCGAAGCCATGCCGCTCGCAATGGCTGTTGAAGGCGTTCCACGCGCCGTCATGCTTTTCGATCAGCAAGGCGAGTTCGCGGGAAACGCCGAATTGAGCATGGGTGGTGGGCGCTGCCACCGGTGCGGCGGCTATGGGCTGGCAGGCGCGGGCGATGGTGGCGACAGCATCGGCAATGGCCTTCGCCAGCGCATCGGGATTGATTGCCAGCGTTTTCGGGGCTTGTGCGGTTGTTTCGAGCATCGTCAGTTTCCTTTCTCACGGGGTTTATGGCGTGAAAATGAGTCTCGCCGGACAGGCTGTCAAGGCCGCGCCAGACGGCAACATATTGGTTTTGCTTGTGTTTTACGCAACGGGCTTGTGCATTACACAAGATCGGCATGATGCGGGCCGGTTTTCTGGCGCTGGCGATTGTGTCTGGCACAAGCCGCCGCCATGAAATTTTTTTGGTCCGTATAAAAACAGGGTGCTGATAATATAGATGCACCCGGTGGAGGGGTCGGGCCGGGGGGCCTTTTGGAAGAATGGTGTTGCGGGCGCTGGTCCGGTTTTCGGCACGGGGTTGCCGGTCCGGCGCGGCGGCGCTGGTTGCCGCTGTCAGCCTGTCAGGCCGAGCCGGACGCGTTGCCGGTCATTGCACGGCGAGCGGCGCGGTGCCGGTCGCTGGTCGCATGGTTGCCGTCCGGGTTGGCATTTTGGCCGCTGCGATTAGGGCATACCCAAACGACAGCGGATGACAACGGACGATAACGCGCTTCGATAAACGCTGTTGACAACCTATATCGAAGCGGATTAATGAAAGTACCTATATCGAAGTGAAAGGGGCTTTCGCCATGAACCATACGCCGATCACCCGCGCATATCTTCGCGCCTCAACCAATGAGCAAGACGCCAACCGCGCACGGGCGCAACTGGAAGAATTTGCGGACCAGCACGGAATGCGCATTGAAGGCTTCTATGTTGAAAACGAAAGCGGTGCGTCACTGCGACGGCCCGAATTGTTCAAGCTGCTAGGCAATAGCCGTCCGGGCGACATTCTTCTGGTTGAGCAAGTGGACAGGTTGAGCCGGTTGAATGCCATTGATTGGGAAAAGCTGCGCATGGTGATCAAGAGCAAGGGCGTGCGCATAGTCGCGTTGGACTTGCCGACTTCATACGCTATGGCGAGCACGGGCGGCGACGAAACCACGGGCCGGATGTTCGCGGCCATCAACGAAATGATGCTCGACATGCTCGCCGCCATCGCCCGCAAGGACTATGAGGACCGCCGCCGCCGTCAGGCGCAAGGAATCGCCAAGGCGAAGGCGGGCGGCAAGTTCCGTGGTAGGCAGGAAGATACGGCACGGAACGCGGCGCTTATCGCCATGCTGAAAAGCGGCCAATCATGGAAGCAAATCACGCTGGCGACGGGTGCAAGTAGTTCGACGCTAGCACGGCTTCGCGCTCGAATAGACCAGCAAGAGGCATGACAGCCGCACCGGCGCGACCAGATGGACAGGAAAGCCGCCCGTGGGCGGCTTTCGCGTATCTCCGATCTGCTATCGCTAATGGTGTTTAGCTATCAAGTACAGGTAAGAACCCCTCTTTTCACGCTATCCGCCCATTTAGGCCCTAGTACCGCACGGGCGGAAACAGCTTGCGCAGCCCCCGGTTCTCCGTTTTTAAACATGCGGACCACAAACCCCTGATTAAAATGACCAGATGTTATAACCATAGGGGTGTAAGTCGTTGTTGAGTTGAAGGTGGCGGAGTTGCCATAGAAATTCGCGTTTCCATAAGTGTTCGCCACGCCGGGAACCACGTCGGTGTGAACATTATTGGAACTAGACGTACCCACAATAATATAGCGGTCGTATCCGGCTTTGATAGTTTCAATAGCTGCTTGCTTTTGAGCGGCTTTCATCGCGCCTTCCGTTCCGCAGGCCGGAGCGGCGGTCGATTGCACCATAATTTCGCGCTCCGACATACGGACAGAACTTGCACTGGCGCAGCCTGAAATGGTCGCAAGCGCAACTAATCCAACATTCCAGATTTTTCTCATGATGGCCCCCATGTTGCCCATTTGCGCGGCGATCAAATAACGGCAAGTGTATGACGTGCAAGGGGCGCAGTCGCCTTGTGCTAATTTATCGCAGGGCGGAGGCGGCAGACCGCCAATATATTGTTAGTATGCTAATAATAAGCTAGCTTATTATAATATGAACATATAGAGAACATTAGGTAGTAACTCAATAAATAGCGCCGCCTGTTCAAGTCTCATACCGCACTAGGGCGGCGCAGGACAGTCAGCCTGAATTTTTTTCGTGGACCGGTTTTCGCACCCCGTTCGGCTGCTACAACTTGCTACACGCTATTGCTGACTAGTTTTGTCAAGTTATCGCGCTGCTACAGATTTTCCGCGTAGCAAGTCGGTGGGGGCGTAGCAGCAAAATTTCCTTGAAAACCAACGCGATACAACCCTCTTACTACTGCTACATTTTTTTCTTCTATAAAAAATATAATTAAAAAGAGAGATAATATAGGAGTATATATATAGGGAAAAGATTTGAGGTTCTTCGAGTAGCAGATTTTTAGCCTGAAAAGCCCCTTCGCCGGGGACAGTGCGAGGGCTGGCGCTTTATTCCGGGAATCAAGCAGGCGCAACACGATTGATAATGCTTGTTTGCCACAAAAACCGGTGCGAGAAGCGCACTCACTCTTTTTCCGGTCTTACCTCATCCGGGACCGATATACGCTTCTCGGACCGGTTTTTGTGGCTTGGCGGCTATCGCTTTTTTGGCCGGTCTTCCGCACGCTACGGCCCTGTCGCCAAACCGTGCAAGACACCGCCATAAATAATATGTTGCCAGTTAGGCCGCTTGCCGGTCTAATGTCGGTGAAAAGTTCATTGGATTAGTCTCATTGTACCCACTAACGGCCTTTATGCGCAGTCCTTCAATGTATCGCGGCGGAAGCGAGTAAAGAATCTTTTCGACTTCCGGACTAACTTTGCCGCAGCAACGAATAAGCGCTGTACGGGTACGGCAATAACTCTTGCCACGCCAGCCATTAACTTTGCTTTTCTGTCGTTGGACAATCCATTGAATGTCGCCATTACAGGCGATGACGCGGGCGTGTTGGTTCAATTGCGTGACAACGTAGGGGTAATTATCGCTCCCTTCGTCAAGACGACGCGAACACCCGGCTGGGCTACCATCGGTTGTCATGTCACGCCGCCTTTCCATTGCCGATGGGATAGGATGTAAGGTTCATTAAAAGGGCGATAATGGTCCTGCGCTCTATGCCTTCTTCCGCTTCCTCCAGTTCTTCGGCGCGGACGTTAATGATAGCCGTCGCGGCTTCCTTGCCGGTATAGATCGGGAAAGCCTTAGCGTCGGCTGGAAAGCCCTCGTTTTCCAGTACGGCGGCGGCAACGTGCGGGGCTTCGTCGCGCCCAACCAGCGCCGTCATAACGTCCTCGTATGAGAAAACGCGCTCATGCCAGTGGCGTTCAAGGTTCAAATGATCAATTTGCATTGGCAGGAAACTCCCTATTTGCTGGGGTTGCCGTTGGCGGCATTGGCCGCGCGGCCCATTTGGAAGGAATATTGCTTGACCAGACGGCGTTGCGCTGGCGTCAGCACGTTGTCGTAAAGGCGTTGGGCACTTCCCAGCCCGTAGGCGGCTTCACCGACAGCGCGCGGCGATGACGCGAAGGCGGATAGAGCCAAGCCCGGAAGCGCGGCGGGGTGCAAAAACGCGCCATATGCCACGCCGCCATTCAAGAGCGCCGATGCACCGATGCGGGCACCGCCTGTAGGGGTCGCAGGCGACATGGCGCGGCCAAAGATGAGCGCCGGTAGAGCGGGGTCATACTTCGCCAGCATGTCAACCAGCTTCTGCCTTTGGCCGAAATTCGTATTGACGTTTTGACGCGAGACGGAAAGCAGCTTCCTCGCCGCTGTGTCTGTCGAGGCACCGGGGTTGAGCGAGAGCGTGCGCTGAATGTCAGATAGCTGCTGGCTGGCGTTCGCATAGTCCTGCATGGTGCGGGAATAGGCCGGGCTTTGGGCCGCTATCTGGTCGCGCACGGCGTTGTACACCCTGTCAGCGAGGACACGGGCTTTCGTTCCGGGGCTGGTCCCTTCCCGCACGCCGCCTATGGCTTGTTTGAGCGCGTCGAAGCCCTCCGGGGTCTGGTAGTCCGCTGGCGCTTGCTTCCATTGGCCGACAAGGTCGCTGATTTCGGCATGTGCGGCGGCGGCGGGCTGGTTCATGACGCGGCTTTCGCCGCCACGCTCATAGAAAGCGAGCGAGCGGGCGTCATTAAGCGCCTTGTCGATGGGTGCGAAGTCCAGCGCGGTCTTGTCGGCGCTCACGTCCGCCATTCTGGTACGGTAGGCGGCGTTTCTTTCCGCGCCCATGGCGTCAGCAGCGTCGTTCGCACGGTCCACAACGCTATCGAAGGGCACGCGGTCGCGCATTTGTTCGAGAAAACCCGTTTGCGCGTCGCGTCCGGCTTGTACCGCGCCCTTGATCGTGTCCGCACCGGTACCGGTGGACAGGCCGAGCATGTTCGCTGCGACAGTGCCGACAGGACGCATCGCGCCGCGCGCGACAGCGCTGGCATAGGTCATCGGGTCGATTGCGCGTCCGACAGTACCAGCGGCTTTCGCTATGTCCCCGACGACGCCGGGCGCGCGTTCGGCGGCACCGGCACCGGCTGTCAAAACCGTGGCGGCGTCAGACAAAACGCCGATGGGATCGTTGGCAAGCGTGCTTTTCAGCGCGTCAACGCTGCCATAACGGTCTTTGAAAAACTGCCCGACAGCATCGGCGGCGCTCTGGTCGGCGTTGCCAATGCCGATCTTCGCGGCCAATCCCGCACCGATAGCGCCGAGCGCTTGGCCGGTCGCGATAGGATGGACGAACGGCGTCAACGTGTTTTCCAAGAATTGCCCCGCCGAGTGCGGGGAGTTCTGTAAAGCCTGTCCGGGTACGGCGCTCCAGTCCGGCGCGGGTGCGGCGCTGGTCGGGCCGGTGGCGGCATCAAATTGGCGGCGGACTTCCGGCAATTCGTCTTGTGACACTTTCGGCGCGACAACTTCGCTGAAATATTAGTTTCGCGCTGCCTCTTGGTCGTCGGGCGAAAGCGCCTTGAAAGCGTCCGACGCCGTGACTTCCGCCCAACGTTTCGGAACGCGCGGCTGGCGCGGTGCATCGTCGTCGGTATCGTTCAAATGTTCACGCAAAGCCGCAAGCGCGCCTTGGTCGTTGTCGCCAGTAACTTTGTAAACAGTGCCATCGGGTGCCGTGATTTTAAATGTCGGCATGGTTACGCGGCCTCCCCATGGTATCCGGGCAGGGTGGCGAGCCATTTGTCGGCGTCGGCGCGCAGGATAATCACGCGCCGCCCGATGCGGCGCACGGGGATATTCCCGGCTTTGATCTCTTTCCAGATTTTATCGCGTGAGATTCCGCCGACATACTTGCCAAAGTCACGGATTGAAAGCGCACCGGCGTCACTGATCGAAAACGGCGCTTCGTCCTTTGCTTTCACATGTTGAGATAATGTCATTTGTTGTCTTCCGTAAAAGATAGATTACTTCTGTATGGGATTATGTTCTTTTATTAACGGCATGACAAGGGGATAATAGGTATTTATTCCTTAAAAAGTTCATGTCAGCACTGACAGCGGGTTGTCAGGCGCTGTCAACGTGGTGAAGAATGAATCAATTTTGATTTTGGGAAGGGCTTGCCCGCACGGTCGGCAACGGCGCGGCGCGTGGCGCACCGTGCGGGCGAAGGATAAAGGGGTAGGGCGGGGCGACAGAACCGCCCACTGCCGGTCACGCGTCGGCGGCGGCGTCAGTTTTCAGTTTGGCGGTCTTGCCGGACTGGTTCCGGGCGCTGGTCAGGAATTTCTCCCAATCGTTCATGAGGGCACGGCGCTTTTCCAGCGCGTCACCGCGCCTGTAAGCGCGTTCTGTGGCGTCGCCTACCACATGCGCCAGCGCGGCTTCCGCGACTTCGCGGGCGTGGTCTGTTTCTTCCGCGCACCAGTCACGGAACGCCGAACGGAACCCGTGCACTGTCTCGCCGTCCGTTGTGACGTGGCGCAATGCCATCGCCAGCGCCATGTTTGACACGCCACGGCCTTTTAACCTTCCGGGAAAAACAAAGCTGTCCGGGCCACCATAGAAAGCCATCATGCGGGCCAGTATGTCCACCGCACGCGGCGGAAGCGGCACGCGGTGGGCGCGTCCGGCTTTCATGCGCGTTGCCGGGACCATCCATAGCGCGTTGACTAGGTCGATTTCAGACCAGCGCGCACCGGTCACTTCACCCGTGCGGGCGGCTGTCAGAATCAGAAATTCCAATGCCAGCAACGAAACTGATTTGTCGTCGCCTAGCTTGTCAGCAAAAAAGGCCGGTAGCTTCTCATAAGGCATGGCCTTGTGATGCTTGCGTGACAGCTTGCTACGCGTCGGTAACAGTTCTTTCAGGTGCCCGGCCCAACGGGCGGGGTTGCTGCCGGTGCGCAGTCCTTCCACGCGAGCCGCGTCCAGAATGCGTTTAATCCGCCCTTGCACGCGTTGCGCAGTCTCCGGTTTCTTCGCCCAAATAGGCCGCAGACATTGCAGCACGTCCGGGGTATCAATTTTGTCGAGTGGCAGTTTGTGCAAGGGTTTCGCATAAACGTCCATCGTCATGCGCCATTGTGCCAAATGTTTCGCGTTTCGGAAGCGTGGCGCTTGCGCATTGATATATCTGTCAGCGTATTCCTTGAAGTCCTTCGCGACCGCGTTCTGCAATTTCGCCTTTGCCTTCGCTTGGATGCGCGCCGTATATGGGTCGCCGCCTTGCGCCAAGTCCTGTTGGTACTGTCTGGCACGGTCGCGGGCGGCTTTGAGGGAAATGGCTTTCGGCCCGTCAACAGCGCCAAGAACCATTTCCCGTCGCCTGCCGTGGCGCGTGTAAATGAAAAGCCATGAGCGTGTCCCGGCTTTCGTGACGCGAAGGTAAAGGCCGGTGCCCTTATAGCTGTCAGAATAAATTTTTCCGGGTGCTGTCAGCGACGAAAGCCCCTTATCGGTTGTGATTTGCAGCGTCATGGAATTTCTCCGTCTAACCCTTCGTCCATAAATCTATCCATAAAGACAGCGCCGGGTATGTGGCAATAGATAAAAGACAACGGATGACAAGCCAAATGAAATTCCAAGTGATTTCAGTGTCTTGTGTAGAAGGCGATAACACACCCAGATAATCACAGATCATAGTTTTAGGCGGACATTCTCTTCCGCCAACTTCGTTCCCGGCCCTTCATTCCCGGCATGGTATCAGCCGAAAGACATATCCTGAAATCCCCGGAAAATTCTAAGTTTCCGCTGCACTTTTTGGAAAGAGTTTTCCACTACGATTCAATCAGACGTTTCCGTCTGCGAACGGAATGAAACACATGCAGAGGAATCGGAGCGGGGCGGATAATGGCCGGGGACCAGCGTTGGAATTGAAGCTCAATACGGAAGTGACACGCTTCGCCTGTGTCGGCGGTCTGGCGACGGTGACGCATCTGACGGTCGCGGCCATTCTGCTGCGGCTCATCCCCGCGGCCCCTACCCTCGTCATCAATACGATCGCCTTCTGCATCGCCTTCGGCGTGTCCTATGCCGGCCACCGCTATTTCACCTTCAACAGGACCGGATCGCCGGTGAAATTCATGGTCACGGCCGTTTCCGGCCTGATCGTCAACAACTCGGTGGTGGCCGTGCTGACCTCCCTGTTCGACATACGCTACGCGGCCATTCTGGCCGGGACCGCCATCGCGCCTGTCGCGGTGTTCATCCTGTCGAAATATTGGGCTTTCGGGGAAAAGTAACCGACATGGGCAAAAAGACCATCTCGCTTGTCGTTCCTGTCTTCAACGAGCAGGAAGCCGTGCCGATCTTCTACGACAAGGTGACGAACGAACTGCATCTCGCCGATGCCGGGATCGAGATGGTCTTCGTCAACGACGGCAGCACGGACAATACGGAAGCCGTCCTCGCACGAGTGCAGGCCCGCGATCCGAAGCGGGTGAAGGTGGTCAATTTCACCCGCAATTTCGGCAAGGAGCCGGCGCTTTTCGCCGGCATCACCCGTGCCACAGGCGATGCGGTCATTCCTATGGATGTGGATCTGCAAGACCCGATAGACGTCATCCCGCGCATGGTGGAGAAATGGCGCGAGGGCAATGACGTGGTCCTGGCACGCCGCGCCAGCCGCGCTTCCGACAGCTGGGCGAAACGCTTCACGGCGGAGCGGTTCTATCGCGTGCATAATGCGATCTCCCAATCGAAGCTGGTGGAGAATGTCGGCGACTTCCGCCTGATGGACCGCACCATCGTCGATGCGGTCCGCTCGCTCCCCGAACGGCAGTTGTTCATGAAGGGCATCCTGTCCTGGGTCGGCGGACGCACGGCGATCATCGATTATGTCCGCCCGGAACGCAGCGTCGGGACGACCAAGTTCAACGGCTGGAAATTGTGGAACCTCGCCATCGAGGGGATCACCTCTTTCAGCACCGTGCCCTTGCGCATGTGGACCTATATAGGCGGTTTCATAGCCGCCTTCTCGATCCTCTATGCGGGATGGATGGTGATCGACAAGCTCCTTTTCGGCAACCCCGTGCCCGGTTATCCCTCGCTGATGACGGCGATCCTGTTTCTCGGCGGCGTGCAGCTCATCGGCATCGGGGTTCTCGGCGAATATATCGGCCGCATCTATATGGAAACCAAACAGCGTCCGCGCTACGTGATCCGTCCGGCCGGCAGGCAGGACGCTGCGGATGAAAAAAGCGGAGACGCAGCATGAATTCCAGCCCGTCCCTTTCGGCGAAATCCGGTACGCGAGCCGGCTCGATCGCAGCATCACCGGTATTCTGGCTGATCGCGATATCGGCGGTACTCCTCGTGCTGCTGACGCTGCCCATCGTCATTCCCATCGGCCCGATGTACTGGGATTCCTACATCTACTTCGATGCCGCGCAGCGAATCTGGAACGGACAGGTGCCCGATGTGGATTTTCTCACGCCGGTCGGACCGCTCGGCTATTATATCTTCGCCTGGGGGCTGGAACTGTTTCCGAGGGCGCAGGGGCTGCTGCTGGCGCAATGGTCGGTCCTCGTGGTCGCGGTACCGCTCATGGGTGTGGTGCTGGCCGATCTGGCGCCGCGCAACCGTGCGCTCGCCTTCGCGCTTCTGGTGCCGTTCTTCGTCTTCGGCGTTTCGCCGATCAATGTCGAAACCTTTCATTCCTACCCGGGTTTCGACGGCGTCGGCATCTATAACCGGCAGATGGTATTGCTGCTTTATGTGCTGATGAGCGGCCTGATGTTCCTGCCCAACGGCAGGAAGCTGGCGGTTTTCTGCGCGCTGACCATGCTGTCCCTGTTTTTGACCAAGATCACCGGCTTCCTCGTCGGCGGCCTGTTCGGGATCGCGGCGCTGCTGGCGGGCCGCATCTCGTTGCGCAACGTCGTGCTCGCGGCGATCATCGCGGTGCTCTGCCTGCTCGCCCTCGAACTGAACCACCATATGATAACCGGCTATCTGGGCGACATCAGACAACTCGTCGCCGCAAATACGGGCGCGCTGCTGCCGCGTTTCCTGACAGCCATATCCATCCATCTCGCCACGATTCTCGCGGCGGGCGTGCTGTTCCTCGCCCTTGTCTGGATCGACGTCGCGCGTGACACCGGAAAGCAGCGGTTCTTCGACCGCAGCCCGGTCTGGGTCGCGGTCGTGCTTGCCGGTGGCATCATTCTCGAAACCCAGAACACCGGCAGCCAGGAATTCATCTTCCTGTGGCCGGTGCTGCTGATGATCTGGGGCCGCGTACGGCGCATGGACAACAAGGCATGGCTTGTCTTCGCGGCACTGGCGGCTTTCTGCGTCGTTCCTCTCTTCACCGCTGTCGCTTCCAAGGCACTGCGCGCCGCCATCATCGCGCCGACCTATGTGCAACTGCCCGCGACCGAACTGAAGAACATGGAGCAGGTTTCCACCAAGCCGGTCATCATGGAGCGTGTCCTGCTGCTGGAGGATCATTACGCCCGTTACGACGACACTTACAAAGCGCTGGCGGAACAGGGACAAATGCCGAGCTGGCAGCTCTATTCCGAGCATGATTTCCAGATGTTCTGGCTCCTGTCTGTAGACAAGGTCATCAAGGATCTGAAAGCTTACGAGGCAGCGAACGGCATCCATCTGCAAAGCCTGATGACGCTCGATTTCACCGATCCTTTGCCTTGGCTTCTCGACCGGAAGCCGACACCCTATATCCAGATCGCCGCCGACCCGGACCGTACGCTGCCGCCGATCACGGACCGGATCAAGGCGTCCGTCGCGGCGACCGACGGTGTGCTGCGGCCGCATTGTCCTGAAACCTGGGCGCGTCTGGCGCTGCGGAAATTCTATGCCGAGCCCTTGCAGGGCCGTACGGTCGTCAAGCTCAACCCGTGCTGGGATCTCCTGCTGCGGCCCGGCATCCTGCCGCAAAAAGCCGGGTGACGGTATCCGGCGCCGCATCATTCCGTAAAATAAAAACAGCGGGCGTCCCGGCAACCGGGGCGCCCGCTACATATAATGGCCTCAGCCCGACAGATATTATTTCATCTGTGCCTTGACGAAATCCCGCACGATGCGGACGATGCCTCGTCCGAGCACCTCATCGAGCGCGGCGATGAACGCGTCTACATGGGCGCGCTCGCAGATCAGCGGCGGCTCCAGCCGGATCACGTTGCGATTATATTCGGTGAAGGCGACGAGGACGCCGTGGTCGCGCAGAAGATGGCTGCCGATGAAGCCTGGCAGCGATCCCTTCAGCTTGTCGTCCATCATGGCCAGCACCGGGCGCAGCACGACGGGCATGGTCTTCGAGAAATCATGGAATTCCAGCCCCACCATCATGCCCTTGCCGCGCACATCCTTGATCAGCGCGGGATAGCGCGCCTGCAATTCCGCCAACCGGCCGATAAGATAGTCGCCGGTCTCAGCCGAATTGTCGATCAGGTGCTCGTCATACAGGATATTGAGCGCCTCGATGGAGGTGATGCAGGCCTCGCCGATGCCGCCGAAAGTCGCCATGGCATGGATCATGGCCGTTTTCGGCGTGCCATAGGCTTTCATATAAATGTCGCGGCGTGCGATCATGGCGGCCATTGCGGTCTTGCCGCCGCCTAGAGACTTGGCCAGCGCCGTCACGTCCGGGATGACGCCATAGTGCTCGAAGGCATAGAACTTGCCCGTGCGGCCCAGCCCGCACTGCACCTCGTCCGCCACCCAGATCACACCAAATTCGTCGCAGAGACGGCGCAGCTTCTGCCAGAAGGCGGCATCGGCCTGAATGATGCCGCCGCCGCCCTGCACCGTTTCCAGAACGATGGCGCCGATCTGCGGATCGGCCCGGAAGGCCCGTTCGATCGCCTCGATATCGCCGAAGGGTACGCGCACCGTATTGTCCACCAGCCGGAACTCGCCGCGGTAGAGCCCGCCATCGGTGATGGAGAGCACGCCCTTGGTCTTTCCATGAAAGGAATTCTCGGCGTAGACGATCTTCGGCCGCTTCGGACCGGCTGCACGTTCGGCGACCTTGATCGCCGCCTCCATGGCCTCTGAGCCGGAGGAGCCGAGAAACACCATGTCGAGATCGCCCGGCGAGCAGGCGGCGATGTCATAGGCCAGCGCGGTGGCATATTGCGACATGAAGGCGATGGCGATCTCGTGGCGCATTTCCTCCTGGAATTTGCGCCGCGCCTCCAGAATGCGCGGATGGTTGTGGCCGAAGGCCAGCGAGCCGAAGCCCCCGAAGAAATCGAGAATGGCACGGCCGTTCTGATCGTAATAATACATGCCCTCGGCGCGCTCGATCTTCACCTTGTGAAAGCCGAGCAGCTTCATGAAATGGAGCTGTCCCGGATTGAGATGGCCGGTGAACAGCTCCGTCATGCGCGGAAGGTCGAGCGCCTTGGCGTCGTCGACCGTCAGCAATTTCGGCTTCGGCGTGTAATTCGCGGTGCGGTCCGGTGTCGTCATTGAAAATGCCCCTGGAAAACGAGTGTCATGCGGCCCGATTTATGCGGCTCCGCTCATGCAGCCTTGACCGGTGCGGCATCGCCTCCGGTCTCCAGCTTCTTGCGGTATTCGGCATAGGCAGCGATCAGCATGTCCTCGTCACGGTATTGCGGTATCCAGCCCAGTTCCCGCTCGCCCTTGGAAACGTCGAGAATGCACATTTCGTCGGCGATCAGATATTGCTCCGGGTCCATCAGCGGCATGTTGAGCCAGTCGAGGAAATCGAGCGTGCGCTTGACCGCCCATGCCGGCGTCGGCACTAGAATGGATTTCGATCCTGCATGCTTGACCAGATCGCCGAGCAGCTTGCGTACCGGCGGCGGATTGAGCGAGCCGAGATTATAGACCTCGTTCGGCACGCCGGCCCGGTAGGCCGCATAGGCGGCGAAGGCGCAATCGAAGACGGAAATGAACTGATATGGGTTTCTGCCCGAACCGATCATCGGCACCGGCAGATTGCTGTCGATCAGCTTGAACAGCTTCGCCAGAATGCCGAGCCGGCCCGGGCCGATGATGAGGCGCGGCCGGAACAGCGTGATGTTCATGCCGCGCTTGCGCCAATCCGCCGCCAGTTCCTCGGTCTTCAGCTTGGAGAGACCGTATTCGCCGAGCGGCTTGCAGGCATGGTCCTCGGTCTGCGGCCAGACATAGGTGTGTCCATAGACCATGTCGGTGGTGAAATGGACCAGCGATTTCGCACCCGCCTCGTCCATGGCCTTGATGATGTTTTCCGTGCCGTGATAATTGACCGGAAAGAAGAAATCGTGCCGCTTTGCGCGGACCTGGATGGGCGACAGCATCTTGGCGGAAAGATTATAGACCATGTCGTCCGGCCGGATACCGAGCTGGCGGATGGCCTGCGGATCGGTGACATCCGTCTCGACGAAGGCTGCCTTGCTGTAATGGGCCAGATCGCTTTTGACGATATCGGCGACGATCACTTCGTGCCCGTCCGCCAGAAGCATGGGCGCCAGATAACGCCCGACGAATCCGTCGCCTCCGAAAATGATGTGTCTCATAGTACAACCCCGCTTTTGAATTTCATGACGATATATGATCCGACGTCGCCGCGGCGGTATCGCGCGCCGTGCCGGTTCCGTTCTCGCGGCCGCTTTGCGCGATGAGGATGGTGCCGATGCAGATGAAGGCGATGCCGGCGATCTTCCAGCCGCCGAGTTCTTCCTTGAACAAAAGCCACGCACACACGGCCACCACCACATAAGCGAGGCTCAGAAACGGATAGGCGAAGGAAAGATCGACCTTCGACAGCACATAGAGATGCGAGACCATGGAGATCACGAACATGCAAAGCCCGGCGAACACCCATGGATTGAACACGGTCTGGAAAAGCCGATAGACAAGCGAATCGGCCGAAAGCTGCATCGAGGAGATGCCCATCATGCCGTGCTTCAGCAGAAGCTGCGCGGCCGCATTGGTCATGACGGTAAAGAGAATGAACGGAAGATATTTCATGATCTTTCCTTTGCGTGCCTTTCAGCCTGATTGGAGGGCCGTGCGGCGCCAGAAGTCCGAGCAGAAGCGCGGATCGCGCCATTGCTCCAGTTCCGTCCACTCCGGGAATCCGGCCCTGAACGTGGCCGCACTCATATGGCGGTCCTTGTATGGGTTGACCCTTCCGCCGGCCTCGGTCGTCATGCGGTCGAGCAGGTCGAGAAGCGTGCGCGTCGTCTCTCCGCGATCGGGAAAATCCATGGTCAGCGTATAGCCCGGTCTCGGAAACGAAAGCATACCCGGCGAACGCAGATCGCCGAAGCGTTTCAGCACCGTCAGGAAGGAAGCCTGTCCCGCCCGCCGGCTCGCCGACAGCATGGCCGGTATCACATGCGGCGCGGCATCGGAAGGAATGACGCTTTGATGCTGATGCAGCCCGCGCGGACCGTAGAGCCGGTTCCACCCACGCACGCCGTCGAGCGGATAGAAGAAACTGCCGAAACGAGTCAGATGAGGCGCGCTTTTCCGGCTTTTGGCACGGAAATAGGCCGTGTTGAACAGCGCGAGGCTCCAACGGTTGAGGGCTGAAACAGGCAGGCCCAAGGGCACGCCGAGCCGGGCCGGACGGCTTTCTCCGTCGCGGTTTCCGTTCCGGGCATGGTTGCCGGAAATCAGCACGCCGCGCCCCTCGGAGCCGCCGCCGGCGAGCTGGTCGACCCAGGCCACCGAATATTCGTTGTCCCGGTCGGATGCCTCGGCCATCGCGAAATAATCGCCGAGGCCGGCGAAAGGCACGATGCGTTCTTCTATATCCAGCGATCCCACCGGCATGAGGCGGATGCGCGCCGTGAGGATCAGGCCGGTCAGCCCCATGCCGCCGATGGTGGCGGAAAAGAGCGCGGCATTCTCATCCGGCGCGCAGCGGCGGACGATACCGTCCGAACGCAGCAGTTCGAGACTCTCGATATGGCAGCCGAACGTGCCGCGCAGATGATGGTTCTTGCCATGCACATCGTTGGCGATGGCCCCCCCGAGCGTAACGAAACGCGTACCCGGCGTCACCGGCAGGAAATAGCCGTGCGGCGCCGCGGCCGCGATGATATCGCTCAATAGCGTCCCCGCCTGCGCCTCCAGTATACCTGTCGCGGCATCGAAATTCAGGATCGCGTTACGTTCCGCCATCGGCACCAGAAGCCCGGCATCGTTATGGCAGCTGTCGCCATAGGAGCGCCCGTTGCCATAGGCGAGGAAGCTCATACCCTCCGTCACCTTGCCGGCAAATGCGGCCACGACCTTTTCGAGTGCGATCGCGCGCCGGCTGCGCCGATCGGTACGCCCGAAGCTATCGTAGGCGCCCTCCCTCATCCGACAGCCGCCAGGAAGAGCAGGACCGCGCCGATAGCCACCATCATCATGCTGCGCCAGTCCGACGCGATGAAGACAACCGGATCGTCGTGCATTTCGCCGCGATGCGCCAGAATCCAGATGCGCACGATGATATAAAGCACGATGAGCACCAGCGGCCAGAGCAGCCAGGGATAGATATAAAGCGCGCCCACCGAGTTGCTGTTGATATAGAGCGCCAGAACCAGCGCCGAGGTGAAGGCCGAGGCGACGCCGCTCTGGCCGACGATATCTATATCCTCCGGGCGATAACCGCGGCCGGCGATGCGGTCCTTTTCGGTGACGGTGGAATTCTGGAGTTCGACATAGCGCTTCAGCAAGGCCAGCGACAGGAAGAAGAACATGGCGAAGGCCATCAGCCAGAACGAAAGCGGGATGGTAGCGGCAGCCATGCCGCCCAGAAGCCGGAAACTGTAGAGCGCGGCGAGGCAGATCACGTCGATCAGAAGCATTCGCTTGACGAAAAACGAATAGGCCGTCGTCGTGATCAGATAGATGCCGAGCGCCAGCGCGAAGGCAGGCGGCAGCATAAGACAGATCGCGCCCGCGACGACAAGCAGCAGGACCGTGACCGAAAGGCCGAAGGGAATGCCCAGCGCGCCGCTGGCGAAAGGCCGGTTCTTCTTGCGGATATGCTGTCGGTCCACCGGTAGATCGACGATATCGTTGAGAATGTAGATCGCCGACGCCGTCGCGCAAAAAGCGGCGAAGGCCAGCGCCGCGGCGCCGATGGCACCCCAGCGGAAAACATCGTGCGCGAGCATGACGGGTACGAAGACCAGCAGGTTCTTCAACCATTGATGCACACGCAACATCCTGAGGTAGGTCCTGGGTTGCAACGGCTTCTTCTCGAAAAGCCGGCTCGCATGGGCCTTCTGATAGCGCGCGACGCTTCTGTCAGGGGCGACGACGATGGCCTCGCGCGCCACCCTGAAGACCGCGATGTCAGCACGGTCGTTCCCGGCATAGTCGAAGCCGTTCGCGCCGTAATGCTCGCAAAGCTCCTTTGCCTTGCGATTCGATGACAGATTGCGGGACGCGGTCGTTGCATGAACCGCATCGAAGATGCCGAGTTCGTGCGCCACGGCGTGCGCCAGCGGCTCGGCGGCCGCCGTCGCCAGCACGAGCCTGCGGCCCGCCGCATGTTCGGCGCGGAGAAATTCGAGAAAATCCTGCCGGTAGGGCAGTCGTGCCGCGTCGAGGCCGATGCGGGCGGCGATCTGCGTCTTGAGATTGGCCTTGCCCGACAGAAGCCAGACCGGCAAAAGGAAAACGTAAAGAATGTTTTTCTTCAGGAGAACGAACAGGCTTTCCCACAGCAGATCCGTCGAAACCAGCGTCCCGTCGAGATCGACCGCCAGAGGAATATCGCCCTTTTTATCCGTCTTCCCCATTGCCGCACTTCTATCCAAAGCCACGCCCGCTCTCTAAAAATGCACCCGATCCCAATAATCGGTACAACACATAAGACGAGAAAACGAAAGAAGAGTGAAGAACGGCAGGTTTCAATCGCTAATTGCTTATTCATGCCGAACATCACGGCCTTCACGCCGATGCCGGTCCAACGAAACCTGCAAATCCAGTTTCCGGATCGGCAGCCGCCGAGCCCATCATGCCGCAGCAATCAGTCTTTCCGCGCCCATACGATAGGAAATCGCACCGGCGAGATGAATGCGGCCGACCTTTTCACTACCGTCGAGATCGGCCAGCGTGCGCGCCACTTTCAGAATGCGGTGATAGGCGCGGGCGGAAAAGCGCATCTGCTCGCTGGCGTCGCGCAAAAGCTGCATGCCGGCGGCGTCGGGGCGGGCCACCTCCTCGATCAGCCCGGCCGGGCAGGAAGCGTTGGTCGTCTGCGGAGCGAGACCCAGAGCGGCATAGCGATGGGCCTGCCGCGCGCGCGCCCGCGCCACACGCCGCGCGACCGTCTCGCTGTTCTCCGATTGTCCCGGCTCGATCAGGTCGAGTGCCGAGACGGCGGGCATATCCACGCGCAGGTCTATGCGATCCATGAGCGGGCCGGAAATACGCGCCTGATAATCGCTCTGGCAGCGCGGACCGCGCGCGCAGCTATGGCCCGGCTCGCCCGCCATGCCGCAGCGGCACGGATTCATCGCCGCGATCAACTGGAACCGCGCCGGATAGGTGCTGCGATGATTGACGCGCGCGATCAGGCATTCGCCGGTTTCGAGCGGCTGGCGCAGGGAATCCAGCACCTGCGGCGAAAATTCGGGAAATTCGTCGAGAAACAGCACGCCATTATGAGCGAGCGACACCTCGCCCGGCCGCCCGCGCAGGCCTCCGCCGACCATCGCCGCCATGGAGGCCGAATGATGCGGCGCGCGAAAAGGCCGCCGGTCCGACAGCTTGCCCCCTGAAATCTCGCCCGCGATGGACGCGATCATGGAAACGTCCAGCAATTCGCGCGGCGACAGCTTCGGCAGGATCGACGGCAGCCGCGCGGCGAGCATCGACTTGCCCGAACCGGGCGGGCCGACCAGCAGCAGATTGTGGCTGCCGGCGGCGGCGATCTCCAGCGCGCGCCGGGCGGTCTCCTGCCCCTTGATATCGGCGAGATCGGGCTGCGCCTCGCCCGACAGGCGCATGGACGGCTCCGGCGGCGTCAGCACCTGCGTGCCGCGAAAATGATTGGCGAGCGCGATCAGGCTGCGCGGCGCGAGAATGTCGATATCGGCGCCCGCCCATGCCGCCTCCGGCCCGCAGGCATGCGGGCAGATCAGTCCCTTGTCCTCGCGATTGGCGCCGATCGCCGCCGGCAGCACGCCCGCCACCGCGAGAATCGAACCGTCGAGCGACAATTCGCCCAGCACCAGATAGGACTGGATCGCGTCGGCGGGTATCGCCCCCAGCGCCGCCATCAGGGCGACCGCGATCGGCAGGTCGTAATGCGAACCTTCCTTCGGCAGATCGGCCGGGGCCAGATTGACCGTCACCCGCTTGGCCGGCATGGAAAGGCCCGATGCGTGCAGCGCCGCCTGCACCCGCTCGCGGCTTTCGGCAACCGCCTTGTCGGGTAGCCCGACGATGGACATGCCCATTTTTCCGGGCGCAATCATCACCTGCACATCGACAGGCACCGCTTCTATGCCCTGAAAGGCGACCGTCCCGACCCGTGCAACCATAAGCTTCCCGCCCGCTCATTCGACCCGTGCAAGTTTAAGCACGGATGGAACGGCAAGACAAGAACATCAGGGGAACAAAATCACCGTTTCGCTTCGACCGCGTCCCAGAACAGGGACGCGATATCGGTGCCGTCGAACCGCTGAATCTCGCGCACGCCGGTGGGCGAGGTGACGTTGATTTCGGTCATGTAATCGCCGATCACGTCGATGCCGACGAGGATGAAGCCGCGCTCCTTCAGCGAGGGGCCGATGCGGTCGCAGATTTCGCGCTCACGCGCGGTGAGCTTCGTCGGCTCGGCGCGGCCGCCGACATGCATGTTGGAGCGGGCATCGGTTTCCGACGGCACGCGGTTGATGGCGCCCACCGGTTCGCCGTCGATCAGGATGATGCGCTTGTCGCCGGCGCGCACGTCTTTCAGGTAACGCTGGGCGATGAAGGGCTCGCGGAACATCTGGCCGAACATTTCCAGAAGCGACGACAGGTTGCGGTCGCCGTCGGCCAGATGGAACACGCCCGCGCCGCCATTGCCATAGAGAGGCTTGAGGATGATGTCGCCGAATTCGCGGCGGAAATCCATCACCTCCTGCGGGTCCTTGGTGATGAGCGTTTCCGGCATCAGATCGGGAAATTCGGTGACGAAGATCTTTTCCGGGCTGTTGCGCACCCAGGCCGGATCGTTGACCACCAGCGTCTTCGGATGGATGCGCTCCAGAAGATGCGTCGTGGTGATGTAGTTCATGTCGAATGGCGGGTCCTGCCGCAGCAGCACCACATCCATTTCCGACAGGTCGCGGCGTACCGGCTCGCCGAGCGTATAATGGTCGCCCTTGACGTCGCGCAATTCCATTTTCTCGACACGGGCGGAAACCACACCGTCGCGCATGGAGAGGCGGTCCGGCGTATAATGAAAGAGTTCGTGGCCGCGCCTCTGTGCTTCGAGCGACAGGGCGAACGTGGTGTCGCCCGTGATGTTCACCGTGCCGATATGGTCCATCTGGACCGCAACCCTGAGTGCCATGATTTCCTCGCGATTCGACCGTGCCGGAAAACTAGACCGGTTTGCACGGACGACATAGTCCTTTCTGCATGCGGCACATATGGCAGGGCTTCCAATCGCTGCCACGCATCCCATATGATGGGACGGCATAAAGGGAGGAACAATGACCGACGTAAAAGTCTCCGTTTTCGCCGATCACGTCGCCGAACTGGGCGAAGGGCCGGGCTACGATCCGCTGACCGGCCATGTCTGGTGGTTCGACATTCTGGGCCAAAAGCTGTTCGAGAAGAACTGGGACAGCGGCGAAACCCTTGTCCACGATCTCGGCATGAAGGCGAGCGCGCTGGCGGTGATCGACCGCGCGCGGCAGTTGATCGTCACCGAACACGGGCTGTTCATCCGCGAGCGCGCCAGCGGGCGGCTGACGCTGCATCATCCGCTGGAGGCCGACAATCCGGTCACCCGCTCCAACGATGCCCGCGTGCATCCGTCCGGCGCCTTCTGGATCGGCACCATGGGCCGCAAGGCGGAGGAGGATGCCGGCTCGATCTGGTGGTACCGGGAGGGGCAGGTCAGAAAACTGTTCTCCGGCATCACCATCACCAATTCGATCTGCTTCTCGCCGGACGGGCGCATCGGTTATTTCGCCGATACCAGACGCAATATCGTCTGGCGCGTGGACACCGATCCCGAAACCGGCCTGCCGGTCTCCGAAAGAAGCGTCTTTCATCACCGCACCGAGGAAGGCGGCATGGACGGCTCGGTGGTGGATGCGGAAGGTACGCTGTGGAACGCCTGCTGGGGCGCGGGCGTGCTCAACGCCTATTCGCCGCAGGGACGGCTGATGCGCTCGATTCCACTGCCCGCGCGGCAGCCCTCCTGCCCCGCTTTCGTCGGGCCGGACGCGACGGCGATGATCGTCACCACCGCGCAGGAGAACATGAGCAAGGAGGAGCGCCGGGCCGAGCCGCATGCCGGCAAGGTGCTCGTGCTCGATCTCACCGTTTCCGGACGGCACGATCCGCCCGTCAGGCTTTAAATGCCTTCGACGATCACGATCTCGCCGTCGGCGACCGTCTGGCGGATGGCGGCGGCCGCCTGATATTCCGGCGAATTGTAGCAGTCGAGCGCGTGCTGCATGGTTTCGAACTCGATGATGACATTGCGCGCCCTGCCCGGCCCCTCGACCGCCTCAACCCTGCCGCCGCGCGCGATGAATTTCGCGCCGAAACGCTCGAAAGCCGGTTTGGCGGTCGAGACGTAATCCTTGTAGCGTTCGGGGTCGCGTACATCCACGCGGGCGATCCAGTAGGCTTTCGTCATCTCGTTCTCCCACCTATCTATTTGTTTTGTCGCATTATCCTACGCGAAACCGCTACGCACTTTCGCTGGAAATGCTCTATAAAGCCGTCTTCATTTCATCGAGAATGGCCAGCGCCGCCGCCTTGCGGTCGGAAGCCGCCACGATCGGACGCGCCACCACCAGATGGCTTGCACCCGCCTTCAGGGCATCGGCGGGCGTCATGACGCGCTTCTGGTCCCCCTTTTCCGCGCCCGCCGGGCGGATACCGGGCGTGACCACCGCCATATCGGGACCGACCGCCCTGCGGATAGCCGCGGCCTCGGCGGCGGACGCCACCACGCCGCCCATGCCGGCCTCGCGCGCCTGCCGGGCGCGCTTGAGCACCAGCGTTTCCGGATCGTCGGAATAGCCGGCTTCCTTCAGGTCTTCCGCATCCATCGAAGTCAGCACGGTGACGCCCAGAAGGCACAGGTCCGAACCCTTCGCCGCCTCGACCGCCGCGCGCATCGCTTTGGGATAGGCGTGCAGGGTCAGCATGGAAACGCCCATCCTAGCGACATTCTCGACGCCCTTGGCGATGGTGTTGTCGATGTCGAGCAGCTTCATGTCGAGAAAGACCTTCTTGCGCGCCGCGACCAGCCGCGCGGCGAAATCCAGCCCACCCGCGAAAACGAGCTGATAGCCGATCTTGTAGAAGGAAACGGCGTCACCCAGTTCCTCGACCACGCTCTCGGCCTGCGAAACGGTCGGCACGTCGAGGCCCACGATCAGGCGCCCGGACGCTTCATCGCGCAATTCAGTCGTCATGATAGTCTCCGCTTGCGATTTTTTCCGTCATCGCACAACCGGCGGCGGTGCGAAAGGGACAAGAACGGGACAGGGCGGAAAATCAGCGCGCGGCCTGCGCGATGAGGCTGCGGCAGAGATTTGCGAGCATGTGCGCGTTGCGCTCCTCCTTCAGAGTTCCGTCCGTGTCGAAGGCGTCGGCGGCATGAGCGACCGAGCATTGCTGGGTGACGATCTGCACGCCGACATTCATCAGCACCGCGCGCAGGTGATAAAGGCCGCGCAGGCCGGCGAAATTGCCGTTGGAGGTGGAGCAGAGCCCGACCGTCAGCCCGGAATAGGGCTTGAACGGCCTGTCGCCGTCGCGAGAGATGCGGCTCACCCAGTCGATGGTGTTTTTCAGAAGCGGCGGGATCGAGGCGTTATATTCGGGCGAGCAGATCATCAGCCCGTCATGGGCCGCGAACAGCCGCCCGAGCCGCATGGCGTTCTCCGGCACGCCATGCGCCGCCTCCAGGTCCTCGTCCATGATCGGCAGCGGATAATAGGCGAGCGTGATGCGCGTGACCTCCGCGCCTTGCGCGCGCAACTCCTTTTCGGCGGCGCCGGCCATGTGGCCGCTGAACGCGCCGGTGCGGATCGAGCCGGCGAAAACCAGAATACGAGCGGTCATGAAATCTCCGGGGACGAAAAATCAGGCGAGCGGACGGCGATAGATCCAGAGCTGCGCCGGCGGCACGTTGCGCATCACGAAGTCATAATGCTGCACGGTGAAATCGCCGCGCCCGCCGGGAACCGGCGGCAGCGGGCCATAAGTGATCTGCATGAAGGGACGCCCGCGCGGAATGCGGCTCAGCGCGGCCTCGACAATCTGCACGCGGCGCGGCATCGGAACGTTCAGGAGCGGCACGGCGGAAATGACGCTGTCGAAGGTCAGCGTGCGGCGCTCGCCCAGCGTGTCGTCGAGGTTGAACGCGTCGCCCTCGATGATGTTGACCTCGGGAAAGCTTTTGCGCAGGTGCGCGGCGAAATCCTGCGAATATTCGACCGAATAAAGATCGGACGGCTTCACGCCGCGCCCGAGGATCGCCTTGGTGATGACACCGGTACCGGGTCCGAGTTCGAGCACGGGCAAACCCGAGTGAATATCGATGACGCTCGCCATGCGCCGCGCGGTGATGGAGCTTGTCGGCAGGATGGCCCCGACGGCCTTCGGCCCGTCGATCCAGCCCTTGAAGAAACGGATTTCCTCATCGAATTTCGCGGCCAGTTTCCTGCCGAGCTGAACTGCCATTCCATATGCTCCCGTTGTGGCTTGAGGCAAGGTTATGACGCCATCAAGGCAGATAGCAAGGCAGGAATAAGGCAGCGGAGGAAAAAACGGGGCAAATTCCCGGTCCAGAATCTTGATTTCCAAGGAAATATGGCTTCAAAACCAGATTTTCCACGATTTTATTTACACCACATGGTGGACTTCCCGGCTGGCTTCGTCCAGTTCGGGCCAATCGCTCTTTTGCCGCCCTGTCCACAAAAAGTCCTCATGGTGCATCCGGGCGAGGCGAAAACGCAAAAAAACAAGGCCGCAGGGCGGTTACGCCGCTGCGGCCTCGGTTCAAAACATCGATTTCAGGTTTCGGCGGAAAGTAGCGTTTTTCACTGGTCGCATTATCCTGCGCGAAACCGCTTTGCACTTTCGCTGGAAATGCTCTATTCGCCGATTCCCTCGAAAAACTCCTTCATCCGCGAGAAGAAGCCCGCCGATTTGGGGCTGTTTTCCTGCGAGGACAGTTTTTCGAACTCCTCCAGCAATTCGCGCTGGCGGCGGGAAAGATTCTGCGGCGTCTCGATGTCGATCTGGATGTAGAGATCGCCGACCGCCGCCTGCCGCAGCACCGGCATGCCCTTGCCCTTGAGGCGGAACTGCTTGCCGTTCTGCGTGCCTTCCGGAACCTTCACCACGGTCTTGGCCCCGTCGAGGGTCGACACCTCGAACTGGCCGCCCAGCGCCGCCGTCGTCATGGAGATCGGCGCCTTGCAGTAAAGATCGGCCCCGTCGCGCTGGAAGAATTCATGCGGCTTGACCGAGAGGAAGATGTAGAGGTCGCCCGCCGGGCCGCCGCGCATCCCCGCCTCGCCCTCGCCGGCCAGACGGATGCGGGTGCCGTCCTCGATGCCGGCCGGAATGTTGACAGAAAGCGAGCGCTCCTGCGTCACGCGGCCCTGCCCATGGCACTTGCCGCAGGGGTCCTTGATAATCTGGCCGCGCCCGTTGCAGGTCGGGCAGGTGCGTTCGACCGAGAAAAAGCCCTGCGCGGCGCGCACGCGGCCCGTACCGGAGCACATGGTGCAGGTGGTGGGCTTCGAACCGGGCTTCGCGCCCGTGCCGGAGCATTCGTCGCAGGTGATAGAGGTCGGCACGCGGATCTGCGCGGTCTTGCCGGAATAGGCTTCCTCCAGCGTCACTTCCATATTGTAACGCAGATCGGCGCCCCGCTCACGGCCGCCATTGTTGCGGCGGCGGCCGCCGCCCATCATCTCGCCAAAGATGTCCTCGAAAATATCGGCAAAGCCACCCGCACCGAAACCGCCAGCGAAACCGTTACCCATACCGCCATTCTCGAAGGCGGCGTGGCCGAAACGGTCGTAGGCCGCGCGCTTCTGCGGGTCCTTCAGCGTTTCGTAGGCCTGACCGATCTCCTTGAACTTGCGCTCGGCCTCCGGATCGTCGGGATTGCGGTCCGGGTGATATTGCATGGCGAGCCTGCGGAACGCCGTCTTCAGCGTCTTGTCGTCGGCGGTTCTCTCGACGCCCAGTGCTTCGTAGTAGTCGATCTTCATATGTCCGTCACCCCGGCGGTTGGATCGGACTCCCAACCGGAGTCATCTTTATGCCCGTTACACCCAGAGCCGTTCCTGTTTAAACGGAATCGTCGGAACCGCTCTATCTTCTCGTCTTCACGCATTTCGCGATAAGCAAAACCGCTACGCACTTTTGGCTCGGAAATGCTCTAGTCCGAAACTGCCGAAAGCCCGGTTTGAAGCCGGGCTTTCGTGTTCAGCGGTGGAAATTACGACTTCTTCTTGTCGTCGTCGATTTCCTCATAGTCGGCATCCACCACGTCGTCCTTATGGGACGCGCCCTGCTCGCCGCCCTCGGCCGAAGCACCTTCGGCGGCCTGCGAGGCTTCATACATGGCCTGACCGAGCTTCATCGACACTTCGGCCAGCGTCTGCGTCTTCGCCTTGATGTCCTCGCCATCCTCGCCCTCGACGGCGGTCTTGAGCGCGGCCACCGCGTCCTCGATCGCCTTCTTGTCGTCGGCCGAAACCTTGTCGCCATAGTCCTTCAGCGACTTCTCGGTCGAATGGATCAGGCTTTCGGCCTGATTCTTCGCCTCGACGGCGTCACGGCGCTTCTTGTCGGCCTCGGCGTTGGCCTCGGCGTCCTTGACCATCTTCTCGATGTCGGCGTCCGACAGGCCGCCCGACGCCTGAATGCGGATCTGGTGCTCCTTGCCGGTGCCCTTGTCCTTGGCCGAGACGTTGACGATGCCGTTGGCGTCGATGTCGAAGGTCACTTCGATCTGCGGCACACCGCGCGGTGCGGGCGGAATGCCGACGAGGTCGAACTGGCCGAGCATCTTGTTGTCGGCCGCCATTTCACGCTCGCCCTGGAAGACGCGGATCGTCACGGCCGACTGGTTGTCCTCAGCCGTGGAGAAGGTCTGCGACTTCTTGGTCGGGATCGTCGTGTTGCGCTCGATGAGGCGGGTGAACACGCCGCCCAGCGTCTCGATGCCCAGCGACAGCGGGGTCACATCGAGAAGCAGCACGTCCTTGACGTCGCCCTGCAGAACGCCGCCCTGAATGGCCGCGCCCATGGCGACGACTTCATCCGGGTTGACGCCCTTGTGCGGCTCCTTGCCGAAGAAGTTCTTCACCACTTCCTGAATCTTGGGCATGCGGGTCATGCCACCGACCAGAACCACTTCGTCGATTTCGCCGGCCTTGAGGCCCGCATCCTTGAGCGCGGCCTTGCACGGCTCGACGGTGCGCTGCACCAGATCGTCCACGAGGCTCTCGAACTTGGCGCGCGACAGCTTGATGGCCAGATGCTTCGGCCCGGTGGCGTCGGCGGTGATGAAGGGCAGGTTGACTTCGGTCTGCTGCGAGGACGAAAGCTCGATCTTGGCCTTTTCAGCCGCCTCCTTCAGGCGCTGCAAGGCGAGCTTGTCGTTCTTGAGATCGATGCCGCTTTCCTTCTTGAACTCGGTGACCAGATAATCGACCAGACGCATGTCGAAGTCTTCGCCGCCGAGGAAGGTGTCGCCGTTGGTGGACTTCACCTCGAACACGCCGTCGCCGATCTCGAGGATCGACACGTCGAAGGTGCCGCCGCCAAGGTCGTAGACGGCGATGGTCTTGCCTTCGCTCTTGTCGAGACCGTAGGCGAGCGCGGCCGCGGTCGGCTCGTTGATGATGCGCAGCACTTCGAGGCCTGCGATCTTGCCGGCGTCCTTGGTGGCCTGACGCTGGGCGTCGTTGAAGTAGGCCGGAACGGTGATGACGGCCTGCGTGACGGTTTCGCCGAGATAGGATTCGGCGGTTTCCTTCATCTTCTGAAGGATCATCGCAGAGACCTGCGACGGGGAATATTTCTTGCCGTGGACTTCCACCCACGCGTCGCCATTGTCGCCCTTGACGATCTTGTAGGGGACGAGGTCCTTGTCCTTGGCGACCATCGGGTCGTCGTAGCGGCGGCCGATCAGGCGCTTGACCGCGAACAGGGTGCCTTCGGGATTGGTGACGGCCTGACGCTTGGCGGGCTGGCCGACAAGCCGTTCATCGCCGTCCGTGAAAGCGACGATCGAGGGGGTCGTGCGCGCGCCCTCGGCATTTTCGATGACCTTCGCGTTCTTGCCGTCCATGACGGCGACGCAGGAGTTGGTCGTTCCCAGATCGATACCAATAACTTTAGCCATATGTCTCTCCATTCAGCAAGCCGCCGGGACCTCAAGCTGAGCGTTCCAGGGGCGGCTCCTACGAGTTTTCACGTTGCTTTCCTCGAACCATCCTCGCGGACGGTCTCCGGCTCTTCGGCCTGTCCTAAAAGCCTCGTGCCGTGGCGTATATAAGAAAGGCGGTTTTTCACTGCAAGTCACGAAGCATGCCGGAAAGCAAGAATCCGTACCCGGTATTTTTCCGGGGCTCAGACCCGCTCCCTATGCCCGCTTTTCCCGGCGCGGTAAATGGCGTCGATGAATGCCTGATTGGCCTTCGAGCTTTCCAGCGAAAACGGGACCACGTCCTCGCCCTGCGCCGCGCGGACGAAAGCCTCCGCCTGAAGCCGGTAGTGATCGGCGTCGCCGAACGTCCACTCCGTCGCACGGGTGTGCCCGGAGTCGAAAAGCGTGAGGCCGCCATGCCCGTAGCGGCCGGTGTTGAAGGGCGCATGGACCTCGATGAAGCCCTTGTCGCCGTGGAACACCATGCCCTGCCGCCCGGCGAGTTGCGTGGCGACGTAGAAGGTAAGGTCGAAGCCGTCGAAGCGCGCCGAGACGTTGGCGTAGCGGTCGGTGCCGAAATCCGGATCGAATTCGACCGTCGCCTGCACCGACAGCGGTTCCCTGCCCGTGACCATGCGCGTCACCACGGTCGGGTAGACGCCGATATCGGGCAGCGCGCCGCCGCCGAGTTCCGGCTGGTTGCGCATATTGGCGGGGTCGGTGTTGAAATAGCTGAAGGCGCCCTGCACATGACGCAGCGCCCCGACGGCCCCATCCGTGATCAGTTCGCGCAATTTGATCCATTGCGGATGATAGGTGACCATGAAGGCTTCTGAAATGACCACCTTATGGCGGTCGCGTGCGGCGATCAGCCGATCGATATCGTCGGCCTTAAGCGCGATGGGCTTTTCGCACAGCACATGCTTGCCGGCCTCCGCCGCCTTCAGCGTCCATTCGACATGCTGCGACGTGGGCAGCGGAATATAGACGCCGTCGACCTGATCGCTCGCCAGCAATTCGTCATAGGAACCAAAAGAGAGCGGTGCGCCGAAGCGATCCGCCACGGCGCGCGCCTTCGCCGCATCGCGGCTGGCGATAGCCTGCACGACGCCGTTTTCGGACGCGCACAGCGCGGGAATGACCTGCGTGACACCGATCTTTGCGGTGGACAGAATACCCCAACGAAACATGCCGTTTCCTTCACCGTTCGTTTTGCCCGTATCGATGGCACGATTGCCGGCGGGACGAAAGGAAAAATTCGCCTCAGGCCGGCTGGCGGAAGAAATCGATGAAGGCGCGCAGCGCCGGCCGCATCTGGCGGCGGCTCGGATAATAGAGATGCAGCCCGGGGAAGGGCGGGCACCAGTCCTCCAGCACGCGCACGAGCCGCCCCGCGGCCAGATGGTCGCGCACGAAATCCTCCATCAGCCAGGCGAACCCCGCCCCGTCGAGCGCCGCCTCCAGCAGCACACGATCGTCGTTGACGATCAGCGGCCCGTCCACGCCCACCTCCAGCGCCTGCCCGTCCTTCTCGAACTCCCAGCGGTAGATGCGCCCGCCCGGAAAGCGCTGGCGCAGACAGCGATGGCGCGAAAGGTCGCGCGGGTGGAGCGGCGCGGCATGGGTTTCGAGATAGGCGGGCGAGGCGACGACGGCCCCGCGCAATTCGCCGCCGAGCCGCGCCACGATCATGTCGGCCTCCAGATTCTCGCCCAAGCGGATGCCGGCGTCAAAACCGGCGGCGACGATATCGGTGAAGGCGTTGTCGATGCGCAAATCCAGCGTAACATCGGGATAGGTGCGGGCGAATGCGCCGAGGCGTTTCGCAAGCACCAGATGCACGGCGGTAAGCGGGGCGGAAATGCGCAAGGTTCCTGCCGGGCGATCCTTCGCCTCGACTGCTGCGCCCAGCGCCTGATCGATCTCCTCCAGCGCCGGCGCGAGGCGTTCGAGCAGCCGGCGGCCCGCCTCGGTGGGCGCGACGGAGCGCGTGGTGCGGGCGAGAAGCCGCACGCCGAGGCTTTCCTCCAGCGCCGCCACCGCATGGCTGACGGCGGAAGGCGCGATGGCCAGTTCTTTCGCGGCGGCGCGAAAGCTTCCATGCGCGGCGACGGCGGCGAGAACGGCGAGTTGGGACAATTGGCTGCGATTCATTGTTACAATTTATAGAACAGCATATGAAAATAAATCCGTATTATCGAACGGCGCGCAGGAATCTATTGTCCGTCTAAAGCGCATCGCGATCTTTCAGATTCGCTTCCGCGCTTTGGCTCTTTGTTTTTGCGCATGTCGTTACCGCAAAACCGCTGCACAGTTTTGCGCGACATGCTCCGGTCCAATCACGAAAGGAAATCGATATGCAACAGCGCAAACTCGGCCGCGAACTCACCGTCTCCGCTCTCGGCTTCGGCTGCATGGGCATGACCTACGCCTATGGCGGGCAGGACGAGCAGGACGCCATCCGCACGCTGCACCGCGCTGTCGATCTCGGCATCAATTTTTTCGACACGGCCGAGGTCTATGGCCCGTTCGAGAACGAGAAGCTGGTCGGCAAGGCGCTGAAGCCGTTTCGCGACAAGGTCACCATCGCCACGAAATTCGGTTTCCGCATCGAGGACGGCAAGCAGTTCGAGGGCGTGGACAGCCGCCCCGAACATATTCGTCAGGTCGCCGACGCCTCGCTGAAGCGCCTCGGCGTCGAGGTGATCGACCTGTTCTACCAGCACCGTGTCGATCCGAATGTGCCGATCGAGGACGTGGTCGGCGCGCTGAAGGACCTGATCGACGCAGGCAAGATCCGCGCCATCGGCCTTTCGGAAGCGAGCGCGGCCACGCTGCGCCGCGCCCATGCGGTGCATTCGGTCGCGGCCATCCAGAGCGAATATTCGCTGTGGGCGCGCGACCCGGAACAGGACGTGCTGCCGGTCTGCCGCGAACTCGGCATCGGCTTCGTGCCCTATAGCCCGCTCGGCCGAGGCATGCTGACGGGGGCGGTGCGCTCGCAGAGCGATCTGGCGGAGGACGATTTCCGCAAGACGCTGCCGCGCTTCCAGCCTGAAAATCTCGAAGCCAACAACCGGCAGGTGGACCTGATCGTGGAACTGGCGAAGGAAAAGCAGGTGACGCCGGCGCAACTGGCGCTGGCATGGGTGCTGGCGCAGGGCGATTTCATCGTGCCGATCCCCGGCGTGCGCAAGATCAGGCATCTGGAGGACAATGTGCAGGCCGTGAATGTGGTGCTGACGGCGGAGGACAAGGCGCGGCTGGATGCGGCTTCCGCGCCGGATAAGATCGCCGGCAAGCGCTACAACGACAACCAGCTGGCGCTGACCGGACTGTAAAATCGAAGGGGAGCCATTTCAGCTCCCCTTTTTCGTTCAGAACCGGCGCATGGCGCGCGGCGCGAGCGTCAGCAGAGCGCCGACGCTCATGGCGAAGCCGACCCAGAGCGGCGCATGCAGGCCGTAGCCGGCGTCGAGCGCCGCCCCGCCCAGCCAGGGGCCGGCGGCGAGGCCGATATTGACCACCGAGGCGTGCATGGCGTTGACCAGCGCGCCGGGATGGGCGAGGCGCATGACGCGGGCGACCAGCGCCGGGTTGAGCGCGATGCCGGTGAGGCCGATCATGACGATGGCGAGCACCGAGGCCGGCCGCCATTCGCCGAAGAGCGCGAAGACCGCCATGGCGGCGATCATTACGACGATGCCGGCGAAAATGGTCGCGATGGCGTGGCGGTCGGCGAAGCGGCCGATCACGTAATTGCCGGCGATATTGCCCGCGCCGTAGACGGCGAGCAATAGCGGCACCTGCGACGGCGCAAAGCCGGAAAGCCCTGTGACGATGGGATAGAAATAGCCGTACATTGCGAAGGCCGAGCCGATCACCAGCGCGCTGGTGGCGTAGGCGGCCCAGAGTTTTGGCTTGCGCATTTCATTGAGTTCCGTGCGCAGGTCGGCCTGCGGCGCGTCGGGCGACTGCTCGATCCTGAGCGCGATGACGAGCGCGCAGAACAGGACCAGCACCACGATGGCCCAGAAACTGGCGCGCCAGCCGAAGGCGTTGTCGACGGCGGTGGCGACCGGAACGCCGATCACCGTACACATCATCAGCCCGCCGAAGACCAGCGACGCGGCGCGGCCGCGCAGGTCCGGCGCGACCAGTTGCGCGGAAATGGCCAGCATCAGGCCGAACGCGCCCGCCGCCGCCATGCCGGTGAGAAGACGCGCGGCCAGAAGCACATGGAAATTGCTGGTGGAAGCGGCCACGGCCTGCGCCGCCGCGTAGAAGACCAGCAGGATCAGAAGGCCGCGCTTGTTGTCCACCGTCAGCGCCAGAAAGGCCAGCGTCACCAGCGGCCCGCCGGCCATCATGCCGAGCGCATAGAGCGAAATCAGATCGCCGATATCGGAAATGGAGCGCCCGAAGGCCTGTTGCAGCGACGGCAGCATGCCGGAAATCATCAGTTCGGAGGTAGTGAGCGCGAAGATGCCGAGGCTCAGGCAATAGACCACCAGCGGGATGGCGCGCGGCTTTTTTTCGGACGCAGAAACCCCTTCCGCCGCGAGGGCGGAATCGCACAAATCGTTCATGAGACGAATCCTGATTTATATAGTCGATACTATATAATACATACCGGCTTGTTCCGGGACGTCAAGCGAATTATATAAAGGCAGCTATAGAAAGGGAACGAAGATGGCGCAACGCGGACGCCCGCGCAGTTTCGACCGCGAGGCTGCGCTGGACAAGGTGATGAAGGTCTTCTGGGCCAAGGGCTATGAATGCGCCCAGATCAACGACTTCACCGCCGCCATCGGCGTGACGCCGCCGAGCTTCTACGCCGCCTTCGGCAATAAGGAGCAGGCGTTTCGCGAGGCTGCGGATTATTATCGCCGCACCGTGGGCGCGCCAGCCTATGAGGCGCTGGAGCGGACCGAGCCGGTGCAGGACGCGGTGCGGCGCTGGCTGGAACTGAGCGCCGACAGCGCCTTCGCCTGCCCGTCGGGCGGCTGCATGATTTCGGTCAGCTCCATCCAGTGCAAGCCGGAGAACGCCGGCGTGAAAGCCTTCCTGACCGAAGTTCGCCATGCCAGCCGCGAAAGCCTGCACCAGCGGCTGCTGCGCGGCCAGCGCGACGGCGATCTGCCGCCCGACGCCGACATCGCGCAGATGACCGAGTTCTATTTCGCGCTCCAGCAGAGCCTGTCCTACGAGGCGCGCGACGGCGGCACACGCGCGGCGGCGCAGAAAATCATCGACATGGCGATGCGCGCCATGCCGGCGCGGGAAAGCGAACCGGCCTGAAATTTTGCCCTGAAACGAAAAGCCCGCGCTCCGCGCGGGCTTTTTTGTTCAGGTAAAGGCGGTTAGAGCGGTTCCTGTTTAATCACAATCGTTCGCTGGAAATGCTTTAGCCGCGCAACACGCCGCCGGTCTGCTTGGCGACGCTGGCGACGATCTGCTTCGACAGGGCGTCCAGATCCTCGTCGGTCAGGGTGCGGTCCTGCGGTTGCAGCAGCACCTCCACCGCGATCGACTTCTTGCCTTCGCCGAGCGAGCCGCCGGTGAAGACGTCGAACACCTGCACGCCGGCGATCAGCTTCTTGTCGGCCGACGACACGGCGCGCACCAGATTGCCCGCTTCCACGCCCGCATCGACCACGAAGGCGTAGTCGCGCTTGAGGCTCTGGAACTGCGACAGCGACAGAGCCGGCTTGGTGCGGGTGGCTTTCGCCTTCGGCTCCGGGATCGCGTCGATGAAGACCTCGAAACCGCAGAGCGCGCCGGACAGGTCGAGCGCCTCCAGCGTGTCCGGGTGGAACTCGCCGAAGTAACCCAGCACCACCTTGGGGCCGAGCTTCAGCGTACCGGAACGGCCCGGATGGAACCAAGCCGGACCGCCGGCCTCGATCTGCACGCGGTCCACCGGCGCGCCGGCAGCTTCGAGCGCGGCCAGCGCATCGGCCTTGGCGTCGAACACGCCGACCGGCGCGGCGTTGCCGGACCAGAAGCGGCCAGCACCGTCCACGCGCGCCGTGCCGCGGCGCACGCCCGCCGCCACGCGGCGCTGCTTCTCCGGCGTATCGCCTTCATAGACGCCCGACACCTCGAACAGGGCCAGATCGCCGAAGCCGCGATCCGCATTGCGCTGGGCCGCGGCCAGCAGGCCAGGCAGCAGCGAGGGGCGCATATCCGACATGTCGGCGGCGATGGGATTGGCGAGCTTCAGTTCCGGCTTGCCGCCCCCGAAAGCCTTCGCCGCCGCTTCCGGAATGAAGGAATAGGTCACGGCCTCCATCATGCCGCGCGAGGCGAGCATGCGGCGGGCGTGGCGGGTGCGGATTTGCAGCGTGGTCAGGATGCGTCCGTTGACCGCGCCGTGGCTCGGCAGCGGCTGCGGCGCGATCCGGTTGACGCCGTGGATGCGCATGACTTCCTCGACCAGATCGGCCTTGCCTTCCACATCGCCGCGCCAGCTCGGCACGGTCGCGTGAATCGTCTTTCCGTCGCCTTCGACGCCGAAGCCGAGGCGCTGGAGGATGGAGAACGCATCCTCATAGGAGACGTCGATACCGGTGAGGCGCTTGACCTCCGACACCGGAAAATCGATCACGCGCGGCGCGGCGGGCGTGTAGCCCACCACGTCGAGCGCGGTCGGCGTGCCGCCGCACAGCTCCAGCACCAGCCGGGTGGCGATTTCCGCGCCGGGGATCATCATTTCCGGGTCCACGCCGCGCTCGAAGCGATAGCGCGCATCGGTGACGATGCCAAGCTCCCGGCCCGTACGGGCGATGGCGCGCGGGTCCCACAGGGCCGATTCGATCAGCACGTCGGTCGTGTTCTCGTCGCAGCCCGAATGCTCGCCGCCCATGACGCCGGCGATGGATTCGGGGCCTTCGGCGTCGGCGATGACATACATGCCGGGCTTGAATTTATACTCGCGCTGGTCGAGGCCGAGAATGGTCTCGCCCTCCTTCGCCGCGCGCACGGTCAGATCGCCCTTGACCTTGGCGGCGTCGAAGACGTGCAGCGGACGGCCGAGATCGAAGGTGACGTAATTGGTCACGTCCACCAGCGCGTTGATCGGACGCAGGCCGATGGCCTTGAGCCGCTGCTGCATCCATTTCGGGCTGGGGCCGTTCTTGACGCCCCTGACCATGCGTAGCGCGAAGCCGAGGCAGAACGGGTTTTCCGCATCCTGATCGAGCACGACCTTGACCGGCGTCTCGCCCTCGCCCTTTACGGGTGCGGCGGCCAGTTCCTTCAGCGCGCCGAGACCAGCAGCGGCGAGATCGCGCGCGATGCCGCGCACGCCGGCGCAGTCGGCGCGGTTCGGCGTCAGGCCGATTTCGATCACCGGATCGTCGAGACCCATCAGGGCGGCGAAGCTCGCGCCGACCGGCGTGTCGGCGGGCAGATCGATGATGCCGTCATGTTCGTCGGAAAGCTCCAGCTCGCGCTCCGAGCACATCATGCCGAAGCTTTCGACGCCGCGGATCTTGCCGACCGACAAGGTCACGTCAAGGCCCGGAACATAATCGCCCGGACGGCCGAGGACGCCGACGAGGCCGGCGCGGGCGTTGGGCGCGCCGCAGACGACCTGCACCGGCTTGCCCTCGCCCGTATCGACGGTGAGAACGCGCAGCTTGTCGGCGTCGGGATGCTGCACGGCGGTCAGAACCTTGGCGATCCTGAAGGCCTTGAAGGCGGCGCGGTCGTCGACCGATTCCACTTCCAGACCGATATCGGTCAGCTTCTCGACGATCTGATCCAGCGTGGCCTCGGTTTCGAGATGATCCTTGAGCCAGGAAAGCGTGAATTTCATCTGTGTCGTCCTTCCTGTCTTACGCGCTCAGGCCGCCGAACAGCGTCGGGATATCGAGCGGGCGGAAACCGTAATGATCGAGCCAGCGCACATCGGCGTCGAAGAAGGCGCGCAGGTCCGGCATGCCATATTTCAGCATGGCGATGCGGTCGATGCCCATGCCCCAGGCGAAACCCTGATAGACTTCCGGGTCATAGCCCGACATGCGCAAAACGTTCGGATGCACCATGCCGCAGCCCAGAATCTCCAGCCAGTCGCTGCCTTCGCCGAATTTCACATGCGGGCCGGAACGGTCGCACTGGATGTCCACTTCCAGCGACGGCTCGGTGAAGGGGAAGAAGGACGGACGCATGCGCATCGTCACCGACGGCACCTCGAAGAAGGTCTTGCAGAACTCCTCCAGCACCCATTTCATGTTGGCGACATTGGCAGCCTTGTCCACGACCAGCCCTTCTACCTGATGGAACATCGGCGAATGGGTGGCGTCGGAGTCCATGCGGTAGGTCTTGCCGGGAATGACGATGCGGATCGGCTCGTCGCGGCCTTCCTTGTCACGGATCGCGGCGAACTTCTCCATCGTGCGCACCTGCACCGGCGAGGTGTGCGTGCGCAGCAACTTGCGCTCGCCCTTCTCGTCCGGATTGAAGAAGAAGGTGTCGTGCATCTCGCGCGCCGGATGGCCTTCGGGGAAATTCAGCGCGGTGAAATTGTAGTAGTCCGTCTCGATATCGGGCCCCTCGGCGATGGAGAAGCCCATATCGGCGAAGATGGCGGTGATCTCGTCGACGACCTGCGAAATCGGATGGATGCGCCCGCGCGAGGCGGCGCTTTCGCGCACCGGCAGCGTGACGTCCACCTTTTCGCGCTCCAGCCGGGCGGCGACCGCCGCCTTGCGCAACGCCGTCTTGCGCTCGGCCAGCGCCTCGGTGATGCGGTTCTTCAGC
Source organism: Rhizobiales bacterium 63-22 (assembly GCA_001898995.1). Lineage (GTDB taxonomy): Bacteria > Pseudomonadota > Alphaproteobacteria > Rhizobiales > Rhizobiaceae > Brucella. The sequence goes on from MKVZ01000004.1 coordinate 793,297, forward strand.
CCATTGATCGCCGGCCCCAGCGCCTGACGCTCTTCCGGCGACATGGAGCCGAGCGTCTTCAGCTTTTCCGAAACCGCGCCCTTCTTGCCGAGCGCCGCGACGCGCACCGCCTCGATGGCCTGCTCGTCGGCCGCATTGGCGATATCCGCCAGAATAGTCCGTTCCAGTTGTTCCAGATCGCTCATCTCTACATTCCCCGTCGCGCCTGTCGGCACTCCACGCCTCTTGTTTGTATCCCTGTCGCGCTTATAGCGCTCCACGCCTCTTGTCTGTTTGCCGCTCTCAATGGCCCGATCGGGTCCGAACATCAAGGTTGGCATCGAAAAATTCCATCGCCTGTAAAAGCCGTTTGCCATCGCCGCCCAGATGAATGCGGCGGAATAGCCGAAGCGGCGCGATGGTGAACCGGAAAAATCCGACGATCTTCCGCAGTTCCGGAACCACCGCCGCAGGCGCGAGTGCGCGATACGCGTCGAACGCCTGTTGAGGCGTTTCCGGCAGCCGCGCCTGCGCGGTGATCTGGAAGAACAGAAGCCACACATCGCGCGCCTGCGCGGCGGCGAGCGACATCACCGTTTCCGGCTCCTCCTCGAAATCGAGAAAGCCCGGCACGCCGTCCTTCTCGAAGAAATCGCGCGGATGCGGACGACCGTGGCAAAGGCCGGCGGCATGCGCCTTGCCCAACGCGACCGCGCATTGCACGAGAAGCGCGTCGTGGGCGGCCGGATCGCTCTTGCGTGAGCCGTCGAGCCGATCCTGCATGATCGGCGCCACATCGCTCAGAATGATCGCCGAACCGTCGCGGCCGACGATGCGCGGCACCTCGAAACCGGCGGCGCGAAAGGCCGCCATCTTGCGCATCTCGCGGTCGGCCATGCCGGCTGCATCCGTTTCCTTCGCCGAGCGCAGGAACGGCAGCAGCAAAAGCGGCGAGATCAGGCTGTGCAGACGCTTCGGAAACGGACGGCGCTCCGCGTCGTAGCGCTTGATCCAGACGCGATCGCCCGCCAGCGTTGCGCTGGAAATCCGTCTGCCCCGGCTCTGCGCGAACAAAGCCGGCAGAGCGCGGTGCTCGTCCGCGTCCGGTTCCATGCCGATTTCGCCCGATTCGTCCTTCATGTACGGTCCCGGAAAGGAAAAACCCGCGCCAGCCGAGCCAGCGCGGGTTCCCCAATTGACAAAGTGCTTCGGGAAGGCTGCTGGCTTAGCGAACAGCGCCTTCAAAAGCGTTCGGCGTCGCGGTGTTCTTGAGATACTCAAGAGCCTTCTTCGCCGAGGCGACCAGCGCACCGAATGCTTCCGGCTCGTGGATCGCGATGTCGGACAGAACCTTGCGGTCGACCTCGATGCCGGCCTTGGCCAGACCGTCGATGAAACGGCCATAGGTCAGGCCCTGCTCGCGGACGGCGGCGTTGATGCGCTGGATCCACAGGGCGCGGAACGAACGCTTGCGGTTCTTGCGGTCGCGATAGGCGTACTGCTTGGAACGATCGACCGCAGCCTTGGCGGTGCGGATGGTGTTCTTGCGGCGGCCACGGAAGCCGGCAGCCTGATCCAGAACCTTCTTGTGCTTGGCGTGGGCGGTAACGCCCCGTTTTACGCGTGCCATGTTATGATCTCCTTCTCAGACTGTCTCAGAGGCCGTTCGGCAGGAACTGCTTCACGATCTTCGCATCGGCATCGGCCAGAACCATGGTGCCGCGTGCATCGCGAATGAACTTGTTCGAACGCTTGATCATGCCATGACGCTTGCCGGCAGCGGCGGCCTTGACCTTGCCCGTGCCGGTGATCTTGAACCGCTTCTTGGCGGCCGATTTGGTCTTCATCTTGGGCATTTTGCTACTCCTTGTTGGCATCCCTCTCGTACCCAGGGGTACTCGACGCCTCTTGTATTGGCGTTCCCTGTCGCGCCTGCGGCGGACCGGAAACTGATTTCACTTTCAGGCCGACCAAAGCCTGAAAAGCATACGAAACCGCCACGGCATGCCCTGCCGGGCGGTTCGAACGCGGCCTTATAGGCGCAAAGGCCGTAAAACGCAATGGCTGAATCGATGCCTGATCTCAATACAGCCTGAGCAGGATCGGCAATATGTGACTGTCCTGCAAATATTCGATAAACTCGAAGAACGGATAGGCGACGAAAAAGACAAGGCCGTCGGTAAAGGTGCGGTAGAGCCGCTCTGGGCGGATCAGCAGTTCCTTGTCGTCGCGGAAGAGCGAGAAGCGCGGGAAGAAGCGCGGCACCTGCGCGCAATAATCGGTATAAGGCTTGCCGAAATTCTGCTTCAGGAACGCCTCTTCGGTACGGATCACCGTCTGAAAGGCGAGATAGCACAGAACGCCGAAACCGAGCATCACGGTGACGCTGCCCGTCTGCGCGCCGATGCCCATCGCACCGATGGAACTGCAAACATAAAGCGGATTGCGCGACATCGAATAGGGGCCGGTGCGCACGATCTCCGCGCTCTTGCGCCCGCCGATATAGAGCGTGCACCACAGGCGCCCGAGAATGGCGGCGCCGATCAAGCCCAGTCCGAAGGATTCCAGATATTCGTGAAACTCCCCGGTCGAGACCGAACGCACGAACAAAAGCGCCACGACCAGCAAAGTCATGATTACGCCGATCGCCATACGCCGCCGTTTCTGATAGCGGCCCAGTTCATGCAGGGTCTTCATGATCGTTCCGAAACGCCTCTGTTGATCGGTTGCCCTTGACGGGTTTACCCGCTGCGCACTTTTGCCGGAAATGCTCCGGATAATGAAAAGCCGACCGAAGGCGGCTTTTCCAAGACATGTTTCATTCAATCAGCGCGGGGCCAGCACCATCATCATCTGGCGGCCTTCGAGCTTCGGCTCGGACTCGACCTTGGCGATCTCGGCGGTGTCGTCCTTGACACGCTGGAGCAATTTCATGCCCAGTTCCTGGTGCGCCATCTCGCGGCCACGGAAACGCAAGGTGACCTTGACCTTGTCGCCTTCCTCGAAGAAGCGCAAGGCCGCCTTCATCTTCACCTCATAATCATGGGTGTCGATGTTCGGCCGCATCTTGATTTCCTTGATTTCGACCGTCTTCTGCTTCTTGCGCGCCTCGGCGGCTTTTTTCTGGTTCTGATATTTCAGCTTGCCGAGATCGACGATCTTGCACACAGGCGGCTCGGCGTTCGGCACGATCTCCACGAGATCAAGGCCCGCCTCCTCCGCCATGGCCAGCGCGTCCTGAATGGACACATTGCCATGGTTCTGGCCTTCGGCATCGATAAGCTGAACCCGGGGAACCCGGATATCACGGTTGGAGCGCGGTCCGTCTTTCTGGACCGGCGTCGCTCTGAACGGTCGGCGAATGGTCGTTATCTCCTGAATGTTGCGTCTAAAGCGGTCGGATGCGCGTTGCCGCGACGGCATGTCCCCCATCGAACCGCAGTCGATGGCGGAAATGTCGCCAAGCAGGCGGCGAAGTCAATAGCATCTTTATACGGAAAAATCACCCCCGCGTGATAAAGGGCGATTTATGGCCGGAAAAGCGTCATATCGGTCGCACTTTTCCCGTTTTCAAGGGTTTCGCGCGACCGCCCGCCATGGCATAGGTCGGATCGTGATCCGCAGCCCAGCGGAGCGACCCAATGGAGCAACCATGAGCGGGATGGAACCGGAATTCATCGAGGTGAATGGTGCAAAGATCGCCGTGCGCCACCGCGCCGGCAGGACGCCGGGCGTGGTCTGGCTCGGCGGCTACCGCTCCGACATGCTGGGCACCAAGGCCGTGGCGCTCGACGAATGGGCGGAAAAGACCGGCCATGCCGCTCTGCGCCACGATTATTCCGGCCACGGCGAATCCGGCGGCGATTTCAATGAAGGCACCATCTCGCGCTGGCTGGCCGAAAGCCTCGCCGTCTATCGCCGTTATGCGCAAGGACCGCAAATCCTCGTCGGTTCCTCCATGGGCGGCTGGATCGCGCTCCGTATGGCGCAGGAACTCAAAAAGACCGGCGAATCGCCCGCCGGCATGGTGCTGATCGCGCCCGCGCCCGATTTCACCGCCGAACTGGTGGAGCCGGCGCTTTCGGAGGCGCAGAAGCGCGATCTTGCCGAAAAGGGTTTCTGCGAGGAACCGTCCGACTATGCGCCCAACCCTTACGTCTATACGCGCGCGCTCATCGAGGACGGACGCCGCAACCGCGTGCTCGAAGGCATCATCGAGACGGGCTGCCCGGTGCACATATTGCAGGGCATGCGGGACGCGGACGTTCCTCACGCCCACGCGCTGAAACTGGTGGAACACCTGCCCGTCGACGACGTGACGCTGACGCTGGTGCGCGACGGCGACCACCGCCTCTCACGGCCGCAGGACATCGATCTCCTGACCCGCACCGTTTCCGGCCTCGCCGACCGCATTACCGCCATAGCCGACTTGGGGGCCTGACCTCCATGCGCTTTTCGGTCTTCTCGTCCTCGGCAGTGGCCGCCATCGTCGGTTTCGGCGGCACGCTCGCCCTCATCATCGCGGCGGCCAACGCGCTGGGCGCGACGCAGGAGCAGACCGCAAGCTGGGTGACGGCGATCTGCCTCGCCGTCGCGGCTTCGTCGACCTGGCTCAGCATCCGCTACAAGATGCCGATCATCGGGGCATGGTCGACGCCGGGACTGGCGCTGATCGGCGCCAGCGTCGGCTTCACCTTCGCGGAAGCCGTGGGCGCCTTCATCGTCACGGCGCTGGCGCTGATCGCGACCGGGATGATCTGCCAGCTTTCGGTGCTGGTTTCGCGCATCCCGGCCTCGGTCGCCTCCGGCATGCTGGCCGGCGTGCTGCTCGGCTTCGTCATCGCCGCCGCGAAAACCGTACCGCTCGACCCGGCCTTCATGCTGCCGCTGGTGGCGCTTTTCTTCCTGATCCGCCTCTACAATCCGTCGCTCGCCGTCATCGCGGTGCTGGGGATCGGCGTCGCCTATGCGCTCGTCTCGGGCCGGTCGCCGCACCTGCCCGCGCCGGAACTCTCTACGCTCACGCTGGTCTGGCCGCAATTCCACGCCGGCGCGATCATCGGCATCGCCATCCCGCTCTATCTCGTCACCATGGCCTCGCAGAACCTGCCGGGCTTCGCCGTGCTGCGCGCCTACGGCTACGAACCGCCGACCAGCGCCTGCCTGCGCGTGACCGGTCTGTGCTCGCTCCTGTCCGCGCCCTTCGGCGCGGCGACCACCAATCTCGCCGCCATTTCGGCGGCGCTCTGCACCAACCCCGACGCCCATCCCGACCACACCAAGCGCTGGCTCACCGGCCCGGTCTATGCGGCCATATATGTGGTCTTCGCGCTGTTCGGCGCGTCGCTGGTGGCGATCTTCGCCGTGCTGCCGACGACGCTCATCGCGCTCGTCGCCGGCCTTGCGCTGACCGGCCCCTTCATCAACGCCATGGCGCTGGCGCTGAGCGACGAGCACGAACGCCTGCCCGCGACCGTCACCTTCGCGGTGACGGCTTCCGGCATCGCCTTTTTCGGGGTCGGATCGGCTTTCTGGGCCTTGCTCGCGGGGCTTGCAGTAACTTTTCTCGAACATCTGCGCAAAAAAATTTCCAGCTAATCACATTGCTTAGCTCGAAGCCGCGCATGGCGGAAAAGCTGCGTTCTTGAAAAACCGCAATCCCCTCACCACGTCGAATGCAAGCCGCCAGATCACATCGTCCGCATGGTGCGGGCAGGCCGGCCCGTCGATTCCGACACGATGATTGATGATTGGAGCAGACCATGACCAATTCCGCATTGATCCGCCCGGCATGGACGCCAGCCACGATTGCGCTGATGGTGCTGGGCTTTTTCGTCTACTGGCCGCTCGGCCTCGCGATGCTCGCCTACATCATCTGGGGTGACCGCCTCGAAGGCTTCAAGCGCAATGTGAACGAGAAGACCGATTCCGTGTTCGGTTCGTTCCGCGGCTGCTGCCGCAGCAAGAGCGAAGGCTTCCAGTTCGGCGCCGGCGCCGATACCGGCAATGCTGCCTTCGACGACTGGCGGCGCGAGGAGCTGGAACGCCTTGCCGAGGAGCGCCGCAAGCTGGACGAGGCGCGCGCCGACTTCGAGGCCTATGCCGCCGAACTTCGCCGCGCCCGCGACAAGGAAGAGTTCGACCGCTTCATGGCTGCGCGTCGCGCCGCCGCCGCGGACCGCAAAACCCCGACGCAGCGCGGCAAGGACGACGTCACCGATGTCTGATCGGTAGGAAATCCCTGAAAAACAGGAGCGGCGCGGCCAGACCGCGCCGTTTTTGCGTGGTTTTTCGCGCGAATCGTTTATTCTTGCCCGATGGGCTTTTCCTTCCTTGGGCATATCGGCGGCAAAGGGGCCACCCCCACTACGGCAGTGCGCAGCGAGCGAATCCACACGGTCGCCGGGCGCGAACTGCCTCTGCGCGTGTTCGAGAACCCGCGCGCCCGCCGCCTGACCCTGCGCATCGAGGCCGACGGCAAGGGGTTGCGTATTACGGTCCCGCCCGGCCTGCCCGAACGCGAGGTGCAAAGCTTTCTCACCCGTCACCAGGGCTGGATCGAAAGCCGCATCGCCCGATTGCCCGACCGGCCGGGCGTGCGCGACGGTGTGCGGATTCCCGTTCGCGGCGTGCCGCACCTGATCCGGCACCAGCCGGGACGCGGCACGGTGGAGCTTCTGGAAGGCAATATATTGCTGGTGCATGGCGATCCCGCCCATCTGCCGCGCCGCGTGGCCGACTACCTGAAACGCGAGGTGAAGCGCGACATCGAGGCGATGGTCGCCCGCCACACCGCGACGGTAGGACGCAAGGCCAAGGCCGTCCGTTTCAAGGATACGAAAAGCCGCTGGGGTTCCTGTACCTCGGACGGCGTTCTGTCTTTCTCGTGGCGCATCGGCATGGCTCCGCCGCCGGTCATCGACTACCTCGTGGCGCATGAAACGGCGCATCTGATCGAGATGAATCACGGGCCGAAATTCTGGAAACTCTGCCATACGCTCTGTCCCGACACCGAACGCTGCAAGGCGTGGCTGAAGCGCAACGGCAGCGCATTGCAAGCCATCGATTTTTCATGAAAGCATCCGTTCTCGCCGCCGCCCGCATCCTGTGGGATTATCACTGCATCCACGATGAACTGAAACCCGCCGATTTCATCATCGGCCTCGGCAGCTACGATCCGCGCGTGGCCGAGCGCGCAGCGGACCTTTACCACGAGGGTCTTGCGCCGAAACTCCTGTTCACGGGCAAGAGCGGCAACTGGACGGCGGGGCTCTACCGGACCAGCGAGGCGGAGGCCTTCGCCGAAATCGCGATCCGGCGCGGCGTTCCGCGCGAAATCGTGTTCACCGAAACCAACGCCACCAATCTCGGCGAGAACGTGCGATTTTCCCGCGATATGCTGGTTTCGGGCCCGGTCAGCGTGATCTTCGTGACCAAGCCCCAGACCCAGCGCCGCGTTCTGGCAACGGCGGCCCAGCAATGGCCGGAAGCACGCGCCGCCGTCACCGCGCCGCTCGTCGCTTTCGAGGACCAGCCGACCGCGACCTATCCGATGGAAAAGCTGATCCATGAGATGACCGGTGATCTGGAACGCATCCTCACCTACCCTGCCAAAGGTTTCCAGATCGCGCAGGCGGTTCCCCTCGACGTCATGGAGGCGTATGATTTCCTTATCGCGCAAGGTTTCGACGGCCATTCGGCCTGAGACGCACTTGAGTCGTACCGCGATTTGTGCGACGGGAAACTCCATGGCTCTCGATATCAAAATATGCGGTCTGAAGACGCCGGAAGCCGTCGCCGCCGCGCTTGACGGCGGGGCGACGTATGTCGGCTTCATCTTCTTCCCCAAAAGCCCGCGCCATGTGACGCCCGAGCAGGCGACTCCCCTGCGCGCGATGGCGCGCGGCCGTGCCAAGGCCGTCGCGGTCACGGTGGACGCCGACGACACGACGCTGGACGGAATCGTCGCGGCGCTGAAACCCGACATGCTGCAACTGCACGGGGTCGAGACGCCGGAGCGCGTGCGCGCCGTGAAAGCACGGTACGGCCTGCCGGTGATGAAGGCCTTCTCGATACGCGACGCCGGAGACCTCGCGGCCATCGCGTCCTACAGGGGCATTGCGGACCGTTTCCTGTTCGACGCCAAGCCGCCGAAAGGATCGGAATTGCCGGGCGGCAACGGCGTCTCCTTCGACTGGAGCCTTCTCGCCGCGCTTGACGCGGATGTGGATTACATGCTTTCCGGTGGATTGAGCGCGGACAATATCGCACAGGCGCTGAAGCACACCCGCGCGCCGGGCATCGACATATCGTCCGGCGTCGAGCGCGCGCCCGGCGAAAAGGATGTGCGCCTCATCGAGGAATTTTTCCGGGCCGTCGCCGATGCGCGCATGGCGGCCTGAACAGACGGAGCGGAAGCGTTGAACAAGCCGGTTGAACCCAATTCCTACAAGACAGGCCCCGACGAGGAAGGCATGTTCGGCATTTACGGCGGGCGTTTCGTCGCCGAGACGCTGATGCCGCTGATCCTCGAATTGCAGGACGCCTACGACAAGGCCAAGAACGATCCCGAATTCAAGGCCGAGCTTTCCAACCTTTCGACCCATTACGCCGGGCGTCCGTCGAAGCTCTATTTCGCCGAAGGCCTGACGAAGCATCTGGGCGGCGCGAAGATTTACTTCAAGCGCGAAGACCTCAACCATACCGGCAGCCACAAGATCAACAACTGCCTCGGCCAGATTCTGCTCGCCCGGCGCATGGGCAAGACGCGCATCATCGCCGAGACCGGCGCCGGCCAGCACGGCGTGGCTTCGGCCACCGTGGCGGCGCGCTTCGGCCTACCCTGTGTGGTCTATATGGGCGCGACCGACGTGGAGCGGCAGGCCCCGAACGTGTTCCGCATGAAGCTGCTCGGCGCGGAAGTGAAGCCCGTCACGGCGGGCAGCGGCACGCTCAAGGACGCGATGAACGAAGCCCTGCGCGACTGGGTGACGAATGTCGAGGACACCTATTACCTGATCGGCACCGCCGCCGGACCGCATCCCTATCCGGAACTGGTGCGCGACTTCCAGTCGGTGATCGGCACGGAGGCGCGCAAGCAGATTCTCGAACAGGAGGGCCGCCTGCCCGACGTGATCGTGGCGGCGGTCGGCGGGGGCTCCAACGCCATCGGCCTGTTCCATCCCTTCCTCGACGATTCGGAGGTGAAGATCGTCGGCGTGGAGGCGGGCGGACGCGGCCTGAACGGGCACGAGCATTGCGCCTCGATGAGCGCCGGCCGTCCCGGCGTGCTGCACGGCAACCGCACCTATCTGCTGCAAAACGACGACGGGCAGATTCTCGAAGGCCATTCCGTCTCCGCCGGCCTCGACTATCCCGGCGTCGGGCCGGAGCATTCATGGCTGCGCGACACCGGCCGCGTCGAATACGTGCCGATCCTTGACGACGAAGCGCTGGAGGCATTCCAGCTCTGCACCCGCACCGAGGGCATCATTCCGGCGCTCGAATCCGCCCATGCCATCGCGCAGGCCATGAAGATGGCCCCGAAAATGAGCAAGGACGAGATCATGATCGTCAACCTCTCCGGCCGCGGCGACAAGGACGTGCATACGGTCGGCAAGCTGCTCGGCATGGATATCTGAGATGAGCGAGGCCGCCGCCCCTGCCCTCTACAAGCCACGCGCCGCATGGTTCGACGGCCTGACGGCGTGCGGGCCGGCGACGATCAAGCTCAACATCATCGAAGCCGATCCATCCGATCCGCTGGCAGAGGCCACTATCGGCACCGCCCGCCGGCAGATCGAAGGCGCGGCTGAAAGGCTTGCAACGCTGCCGCATCAGGAGGCCGGCTTCGCCATCCTGCATCAGGGTGAGGAGTCTCTCTGGCTTCTGCTGCACTGGTGGCTGGAAGGCGGCATCGCCACGCAGATGCTGTGGCGGTCCGACCTCGGCGACGAGGCGGATTTCGTTCCCGCGCAGCCACTTCTGATGGCCTGCGTCTGGGAACTTGGAATTATTGATTTTGAACGGCGCGCATGGATGGAAACGGCGATGTCCGGTAAATCCGTCGCCGACTATCTTGCGCGCACTCTGCCACGGGGCACGGTATGACCACACGCATCGACACCAGATTCTCTCAATTGAAGGCGGAAGGCCGTCCGGCCCTCGTCACCTATTTCATGGGCGGCGATCCCGATTACCAAACCTCGCTGAAGATCATGAAGGCGCTGCCCAAGGCCGGCGCAGACGTGATCGAACTCGGCATGCCCTTCTCCGACCCGATGGCCGACGGCCCCGCCATTCAGGCGGCGGGCCTACGCGCACTGGAGGCCGGTCAGACGCTGGCCAAGACGCTGGCCATGGCCGCCGAATTCCGCAAGGAGGACGACACGACCCCTATCGTGCTGATGGGCTATTACAACCCGATCTACATCTACGGCGTCGAGCGTTTCCTCGCCGACGCCAGGGTGGCGGGCGTGGACGGCCTGATCGTGGTCGACCTGCCGTCGGAAATGGACGCTGAGCTTTGCGTGCCGGCCCGGCAGGCAGGGTTCAATTTCATCCGCCTCACCACACCGACCACGGACGACAAGCGCCTGCCCAAGGTGCTGCACAATTCGTCGGGCTTCGTCTATTATGTCTCGATGAACGGCATCACCGGCGCGGGCCTTGCCGACACGGCGCGGGTGGGCGAGGCCGTTCGCCACATCAAGAAAAGCACGAAGCTGCCGATCTGCGTCGGCTTCGGCGTCAAGACGCCGGAACAGGCCTCGGCCATCGCGGCGCACGCCGACGGCGTGGTTGTGGGCACGGCCATCGTCAACGCGGTAGCGGGCGAACTCGGCCCAGACAACCGCGTGAAGGGCGATCCGGCGGCGGCGGCCGCAAAGCTCGTCGGTGCTTTGGCCGAGGCCGTGCGCGCGACGCGCCTTGAAGCTGCCGAATAAGACGTTCAATATATAATCATAACAAGACGCGAGCCGAAGACAGGAAGCACGTCATGAACTGGATCACCAATTACGTCCGCCCGAAGATCAATTCGATGCTCGGACGCCGGGAAATGCCGGAGAACCTGTGGATCAAGGACCCCTCCACCGGCGAAATGGTGTTCCAGAAGGATCTGGAAAGCAACCAGTGGGTGATCCCGGCTTCGGGCCACCACATGCGCATCAAGGCGAAGGACCGGCTGCGCTTCTTCTTCGACAAGGGCGAATACACCACGCTGGAAACGCCCAAGGTTCCGGTCGATCCGCTGAAATTCCGCGACGAGAAGAAATATATAGACCGTCTCAAGGACTATCGCGCCCGCACCGGCATGGACGATGCCATCGTCAACGCGCTCGGCGCCATCGAAGGCCTGCCGATCGTCGCCACGGTGCAGGATTTTTCCTTCATGGGCGGCTCGCTCGGCATGGGCGCGGGTGAGGCGATCATCCAGGGCTTTGAAAAAGCCATCGAGCTGAAGCGCCCGCTTGTGCTGTTCGCCTCCTCGGGCGGCGCGCGCATGCAGGAAGGCATTCTGTCGCTGATGCAGCTTCCGCGCACCACGGTCGCCGTGGAAATGCTGAAGGAAGCGGGCCTGCCCTATATCGTGGTGCTGACCAACCCGACCACCGGCGGCGTCACCGCCTCCTACGCCATGCTGGGCGATATCCACATCGCGGAGCCGGGCGCGCTGATCGGCTTCGCCGGCCCGCGCGTGATCGAGCAGACCATCCGCGAAAAGCTGCCGGAAGGCTTCCAGAGTTCGGAATATCTGATGGAGCACGGCATGGTGGACATGGTCGTCTCGCGTCTGGAACTGAAGGAAACCATTGCGCGTCTTCTCAAGATCATGACGCGCCAGCCGGCCAACGATGTGTCCGTCCCGGCGCCGAAGGAAGCGGAAGCCGCCGGCAAGGCCGCCTGATTGTGAACCGACCGATCGTGGAAGGAAAAGCCGCGGCCGCGATCGAGCGGCTTATGCAGTTGCATCCCAAGGGTTTCGACCTTTCGCTGGACCGCATTCGCGGCCTGCTGGAGAAGCTCGGCAATCCGCATCTGAAACTGCCGCCGGTGATCCACATCGCCGGCACCAACGGCAAGGGTTCGGCCAGCGCCTTCTGCCGCGCGCTCCTGGAGGCTGGCGGATTCGGCGTGCATGTCCACACCTCGCCGCATCTGGTCAACTGGCATGAGCGCTACCGCCTCGCCGCCCCCGGCGGGGGAAAGCTCGTTTCCGACGACGTGCTGACGGAAGCAATCGAGCGGGTGGATGCGGCCAATGGCGGCCGGCATATCACCGTGTTCGAGATATTGACCGCCGTGGCCTTCGTGCTCTTTTCCGAGCACCCGGCCGATGTCGTTGTGCTGGAGGTGGGGCTTGGCGGGCGCTTCGACGCCACCAATGTCATTCCCGATCCGGCCGTGTCGCTCATCATGCCGGTCTCGGTCGACCATCAGGCCTATCTCGGCGACCGCGTGGAGCTGATCGCCGCCGAAAAGGCCGGCATCATCAAGCAATCCTGCCCTGTGGCGGTCGGTTTCCAGCCCTTTGACGAAGCGCGCGACGTGATCCTTGCCACCGCCGAGCGTCTCGGCTGCCCGCTTTCGGTCTATGGGCAGGATTTCCTCGCCTATGAGGAACATGGCCGCATGGTGTTCCAGAACGAGGATGGGCTGATCGATTTGCCCTTGCCCCGCCTGCCGGGCCGGCACCAGATCGGCAATGCCGCCGCCGCCATCGAGGCGGTGACGATGGCGGGCTTCGTCATCCCCGACAAGGCGATCGAAAAGGCGCTGACCGTGGTGGACTGGCCGGCGCGCATGCAGCGGCTCACCCATGGCGCACTTGTCGATCTGGCGCCGGCGGCCTCGGAAATCTGGCTCGACGGCGGCCACAATCCCGGCGCGGGCGCGGTGATCGCCGAAGCCTTCGGCGATCTGGAGGAGTGCAGCTCGCGCCCGCTCTATCTCATCACCGGCATGATCAACACCAAGGACCCCGTCGGCTATTTCGAGGCCTTTGCCGGCATGGCGCGGCATGTGTTCACCGTGCCGATCCCGTCGAGCGACGCGGGCATTCCCAACGACGTGCTGGCGGCGGCGGCGGAAAAGGCCGGACTGTCGGCCGAGCCGGTGCATTCGGTTGCCAATGCGCTGAAACTGCTGCGCACCGTCTCCGCCCCCGACGACATGCCCCCGCGCATCCTGATCGGCGGCTCGCTCTATCTGGCGGGCGAGGTCCTGCGCGACAATGGCACGCCGCCGGCATGATAAAATAAAAAAACCCGGCGCGAGGCCGGGTTTTTCATGCGATGTTTTCGCCGATCAGGCGGCAGACGCCTTGATCCAGTCGGCGAGACGGCTCTTCGGAGCCGCGCCGACCATGTTGGCGGCGATCTCGCCGCCCTTGAACATCAGAAGCGTCGGGATGGAGCGCACACCGAACTGAGCGGCAAGTTCCGGGTTCTCATCGATATTGACCTTGGCGATCTTGACCTGACCGGCCATTTCCGTGGCGATCTCGTCCAGCGCCGGGGCGATCATCTTGCACGGGCCGCACCATTCGGCCCAGAAATCGACGACGACCGGCTCGCTCGACTGGAGAACGTCCGACTGGAAATTGCTGTTATCGACCTTCACGGTGGCCATGGGTCTATCCTCTGTTGTTGGTGAAACGGGCTGGCGGAAGACTCACCCCCGTGTCATTCGGTCTTAACATGTGGCGCTTCGCGCGCCGTCCGTCAAGCGCCCGGTATTAACCTTTTGTCAAGACTTCTTCAACGCAGAAAGAGCCTCGTCCATCACGGCGGCCGGAATTTCCATCAGGAACGGGCCTTCGGTGAAAAGCAGCGCCGCCTCGACCGCCCGTCCGGGATAAAGCGGCCTCAGCAATTCGCGGTAAAGCGCAAGCTGGGCGCGATAGGCGAAGGGTACGGCGTCGAGCGTCCTCGGCGGCGGACGGTTGGTCTTGTAATCCACGATCACCACACGGTCGTCCGACATGCCGATGCGGTCGATCTGGCCCGACACGGCATGATCGCGGCCATCGAGCGCGATCGTACCCATGATCGCCACCTCGCCACGCGAGCCGGGCGCGAAAACCGCGGCGAAGCGCGGATCGCTCAGAATGGCGGCAACGCTTTCCCATGCCTTGCGGCGCTCGTCTTCCGGCCAGTCGGCGGCGATGCGGGCGAGATAACCCGTCGCACGTCCTTCCCGTTCGGCTGGCGGAAGGTCGGGCAGATATTGCAGCAGGGCATGGATCGCCGTGCCGCGCCGCAATGCAAAACTGGGGGCAAAACCGGGCGCATCCTCGCCGGCTTCCAGCACCGGCGACATGACATCGAGCGGCGGTTCCTCGTCCGCCTCGATCAGCGCCGATGCGCCGGAAGGCGCGAGCGGACGCGGCAGGCCCGCTTCGGGCGGCACGGGCTTGAGATAATCCGCCGGCAAGGACGGCAGGGATGCGGCGCCGGCACGTTCACCGCCGGCGATCTCCATCGGCTTGCCTTCCGTGCTGCGATAGCGCCGCGCCGTGATGCCCTGAACCGGATGGGCGAAGCTTTCGGCTCGCGTTCTGAGCGCATCCTCCACCAGCCGATGCCATGTCTCGCCGTTCTCGCGCGATCCGCGATAGCCGCAGACGATCAGCCGGTCCTCGGCGCGCGTCATGCCGACATAGAGCAGGCGGCGATATTCCTCCTCGGCGCGGATTTTCAGTTCCTCCACCCGTGCCGCAGTGAAAGCCGTCTGCCACGCCGCGTTGGGCACCCACAGGAAGCCCTTCACCGGCAATCCGCTATGTTCGGGATCGAAGGGGATCAGCTTCGGCGCGCGGCTGCCTGTCCAGACCGCGCTGCCCGGATCGACCAGAAACACCACCGCGCCCTCCAGCCCCTTGGCGGCGTGGACGGTCATGATGCGCACCTCGTCGCGGCCCTGATCCAGTTCGCGCTTGATCTCCGGCGCTGCCGCTTCCAGCGTTTCCAGAAAGGCTTGCAGACCGGGCAGACCGGCGCGCTCTGCGGAAAGCGCGTAATTCTGGAACTCGTCGATGATGTCGCCCGCTTCGGGTCCGAGCCGCGCCAGAAGCTTGCGCCGCGCGCCGTCGGCGCTGAGGATACGGGCATAGAACTCGAACACCGGCATGGTGTCGGCCATGTTGCGCCAGCGGCTCAGAGTCTTGTGGACCTCGGCAAGGGCGGCATCGCCGCGCGAGGCGCGGTAGAGATGTTCGAACAGGGTCTCGCCGGAACCGCGCGGATGGGCGAGATCGAACAGGCGATCGTCGTCCCAGCCGAAAAGCGGGCTTTTCAGGAGGGCGGCGAGCGACAGATCGTCGGAGGGCTGCAATACGAAGCGGCCCAGCGCCATCAGATCCTGAATGGCGATATGGCCGGTGAGGCGCAGGCGGTCGGCGCCCGCCACCGGCACTTGCAGATTCTTCAGCGCGCGCGACAGGGCCGGCATGAACTGGTCGCGCTTGCGCACCAGCACCATGATGTCGCGCGGGGCGATGCGCCGGTTCTGTCCGGGTATCGGCTCGCCCGTATCGAGCCAATGGCGGATGGTGGCCGCAATGGCATCGGCGAGCCGCACGGCAGGCGCGGCCAGATGATCGACAGGGGTGCGCCAGTCGTCCGGTTCCTCCACCGCAGCGGGCGTCAGCAGGTCCCAGATTTCCACCTCGCCCGGCGCGTCAGTACGGATGGCGGAATGGGTGGTCGCCCCGGCCAGCCCGCGATGCGCCTCCGGCCGCGCGAAGACCGTATCCACCGCCTGCAACACGTCCGGCGCGGAGCGGAAGGAGAAATTGAGGCGGACCCGCTCGAATTTCAGTTCCGCCTCGCCAGCCCGCAGGCTGACCGCCCGTCCCTGCGCCGCGAAATCCTCCGGCACCGCGCCCTGAAAGGAATAGATCGACTGCTTTTCGTCGCCGACCGCGAACAGCGTGCGCCGCACGTCGCGCTGGCCGAGGCCTGAGAAAAATTCCTCCGACAGCATGCGGATCACCCGCCACTGATCCGGGCTGGTGTCCTGCGCCTCATCGACCAGAATGTGGTCGATGCCGCGATCGAGCTTGTATTGCACCCACTGCCCGGCCCCGTTTCGCGCCAGAAGCGCTACCGTGCGGGTTATCAGATCCTCGAAATCGAGCAGGCCGCGCCGGCGCTTCAAGTCCTGATAGCGTTGCAGGAGATTGTCGATCAGCGTCATCGCCGCCAGATTGAGCCGCACCAGCCGCAATTGCGTGATCCGGTCGAGCCCGGCCTCGACGCGCGCCGCCGCCGCGTCGAACCGTTCCTCGAAATCCGGCATCAGCTTCTTCACCGCCGCGGAACCCAGATAGGAACCGGATTTCACCCCGCCGGCGCTCTTGAGGAAGGCAGCGCGCAGCACGGCCTGCCTGTCGGCCGGACCCGTCACCTTTTCGAAGCGTTTCAGTTGCAGCGCGAAATCCTGCGCGCGCGACGCGCCCTTCGGGATCGACAGGATCAGGTCCAGCCCGGCATCGGAAAATTCAGGCACCGGCCAGAGCGTCGCCAGAATATCCGCCTCGCTGTCATCCGGCGAAAAGCCGAAGGCGCGATGCAGAGCCTCGGCGCGCGCCTCCCCCACGCCCAGTTCGTCGATATAATGGCGCAGGCCATTGCGGCGGCTGACCGCCTCGTCCAGCAGCGCTTGCAGTCCCGCCTCGCCTGCCGCCTGCAAGACATCCGCGAAGGCCCCGGCCAGTTCGGCATCGCCGCCGCCATGCGCCGTTTCCAGCAGGCCGCGCCGCGCCTCACCGACGAGAGCGGCCTGCATGAGATCGTCCATCATCTCGAAATGGCCGGCGATATTCGCTTCCAGCGGGAACTGATGCAGGATCGCCTCGCAGAAGGCGTGGATGGTCTGGATTTTCAGGCCGCCCGGCGTCTCCAGCGCACGGGCGAACAGACGCCGCGCGGCGGCAAGACGCGAGGCGCCGGGCCGGCGGCCTTCCAGCTTTTCCAGCCGCGCTGCCAATTCGTTATCCGGCAAAACAGCCCATTCCGAAAGCCGTGCGAAAACACGGTTCTGCATGACGGCGGCAGCGGCCTTGGTATAGGTGAGGCAGAGAATTTTCGACGGATCGGTGCCTTCGAGCAGCAGGCGGATGACACGCTCGGTCAGCACATGGGTCTTGCCGGAACCTGCATTGGCCGACACCCATACGGACGCCTCGGGATCGGCCGCCGCACTCTGCGCACGCATCGTCTCAAGCGGGATATCAGGCGCCTTCTTCATTCTCCATCCTCCCCGCCGGCATCGCCGCCTGCCGACCATTCCAGCACGCGGGCAAGATGATCGTAATCGCCGGTTAGGTCCGTCTCGCGGAAGGGCAGCGCCCGCGACAGATAGCCCTTTTCGGGTTTCCGATATTCGGCAAGGAGTTGCGCCAGACGCTGCCATGCTTCCTCGCCCAGCGCGGGCGCGGTCTTTTCCGACGGCGGACGGCCGATCTTCAGGATCGATTCCGGCCGTACCTCGCCGCCCGCCCGAAGCCGCACATAGGTGAGATCGGACGCCTTGACCGCGCCCGGTTCCATAAAAGCGCCGCGCGCCAGAAGTGCCGCCTCCAGCGCCAGTTGCGGTGACAGAAGCACATGCGCCTGCCGGGGCGAAGGCGTGGAACCGGTCTTGTAGTCGATGATTTCGGCCGTGCCGTCGCGCATCAGGTCGATACGGTCGGCGCGGCCGGAAAGCGTGACGCCGAGGCTCTCCACTTCGCGCTTTTCCGACGAAATTTCGGCAAAGCGCGCCTGCACGCCATGCGCACGCTGGCGTTCCCAATCGAGGAATTGCGGCACGAGAGCGGTGAAGCGCGGCCACCAGACGGCCTCAATCTCTCGCGGCAAATCCATGGCGGCAAAGAGGATGCGGCCCAGTTCGATCAGTCGCGCGGCAGCATCCGGCGCGAGCGGATCGATACCATCTTGCGTGAAATGCCCCAGAATGTCGTGGAACAGCGTACCGCGTTCCGCCGCCGCCGGATCGCGGATCAGCGGCTCCAACGGGCGCAGCCGCAATATCTTCCGCGCGAAGATGGCATAGGGGTCGCGCCGCAGCGTTTCGATCTCCGTGACCGAGAAATGTTTCGGGCGCGCGGCGACCGGCGGCGCGGGTTCCGGCCTCCTGACGAAGGGCACATCCGCCGCGCGGTCGATCTCGCGCGACCAATACAGATAGCAGGCACCCCGCGCGCGCATCTCTCCCGTCACCTCCCCGCCCAGCACGGTCTGAAGCCGTTGCAGCCAGCGCGACGGCACGGTCGGGGCGTTGTCGGAACGGGCGGAGCGCGTCAGCACAACATGATCCATACCGAGCGCCATCTGGAAATCATGCGCGGCGAGGCCGGTGCGCCGCTCCGGCGGCTCAAGCGCGATCATGGCCTTCATCGGACGCGACATGAAGGGGTCGTTGCGGGTCTTGGCGGGCCATGTCCCCTCGTTCAGTCCACCGACCACCACTGTATCGACGGTTTGCAGGCGTGCTTCCAGCGCGCCCCAGATGAAGAGGCGTGGATGACCGCCCGGATGCGGCTTCACCGTCTCGTCCGCCATCAGTGCATCGAGGATGGCAGGCCATTCCGACGCCTCGAAATCGAGCCCGGATTCGCTGGCGACCAGCCCGCGCAGGAAGGCGGCGAATGCCTCACCGCGCTCGCCGGAATAGAAACCGGCGACGCTGCCCGTCTCGTCCCGCGCCAGATTTTCCAGCGCCTCGACCGTGGCACGGGCAATTTCCGCAACATTCGTTCGCCGGCTAACAGAAGCGAAGGCGGCAAGTGGTGCCAACGCCTGTGACAGGCTTTCGCAAAGCCCGCGCGCCGTTGCGATCCTCTCCGGCGTCGTCGTATCGTGCCATGCCGGCCGCCAGGATTGATCGGCGCTTTCCGCGAGCCGCCTGTCGAAGAAAGCCGGCAGGTCGAGCACCGAAGCGCGGCCCGTGCCACCGCGAAAGGCAACGAGTTCCAGCGTCTCCGCCGCGAGCCGCCGCTCGATACGCGGGCCGCCAAGCCGCAGCAGCGGATGTTTGACCAGCGCCAGCAGCGCCACCGGATCGCCCGGTGCGAACGCGGTCTCCACGGCAAGGCGCAGCAATGTCGCCTGTTCCACGTCGCGCAGATGCCGGCCGCCGGAATCGTCGGCCTCGATGCCGAAGCGCGCCAGTTCTCCTGCCACGCGGCGGGCGAGCGCGCGGTCCGCCGTCACCAGCGCCGCCGTCCTGCCCTCGCCCTCGATGGCGTCGCGCAGGACCAGCGCCACGGCGAGCGCCTCCTCGCGCTCGTTCGCCGCCTCGACAAGGTCGATGTTTTCCGCCGCCATGCGCAGGGCTTCCGGCCGCATATCCGGGTCGGAGGCGAGCGAACCCCATGCCTCGGTCGTCTCTGCCGGGCGCAGCGCCTCGCTCACCACTTTCTCGCGCAGGCGCGCAACCGGTCCCGAAACGCCGACATGTTCGACATCCCCGCGCAGGATTCCGATCGCCTGCAACAGTTTGAACAGGCCGTATTGCGGGTGGCCGAAGGTGGACGGATTGTCGTCCGTTTGCGCAAGCGTCCGCCAGGCCGCATCGTCCAGATCGCGGTCGAGGCCCGGCAGCACCACCGCCCCACGCGGCAACTGCGCGATGACGGAAATCAGTTCCGCCGTGGCGGGAATGGAACCGGTGGAGCCCGCGACAATGACGGGACCGGCAGGCGGATCGGCGCGAAGCCGCGCCGCCTCGCCCCGGATCAGCGCGTTGCGGTGTGCCGCCGGATTGGAAAGCCTGCGCTCCGCGAGAATTTCCGGCCAGACCCGCGTGACGATATCGAGGAAGCCGAGCGTTACCCGCCACCAGTCGGCGAGATCGTCGGGCGCTATATCGGCCAGCGCGCTCCACGCCGCGCCGTCCGTTTCCACCTGATCCATGAGGCCCGCCAGATCGCGGGCGAGCCAGATGGCGTCGGCGGTGGTGGCCGGAACGGAAACATCGTCGACGCCGAACAGCGCGCGCACATGGGCTGGCAGGGATTCGCGCCATGGACGGATGAGGCGGGCCAGCAACAAGAGCCGTTCCGCGCCGCCGATGGGCGGGTCGAGATCGAATATCCCGGCGCTGCCGGCGGTGAAGAAGGCGGCGTCCTCGTCCACGTCGCCGAGCGGCCGGATATTCGGCAAAATGGCACTTTTAGCCGGATTCCGATCCACGAGAATGGAGCGCAGGGCACGAGCGGCGCGGCGCGTCGGCACATAGACGGTGGCGCTCGCCAGTGCCAGTGGATCCGCAGGATGGCCCGGAAAGCCCTCGATCAGCCGCCCGGTGAGAAGCGCCTCGGCGAAAGCAGGCAGAAAAGGTGTGCCGGGAGGAATGGAATAAAGGCGCGGCGGGCGAACGGCCATGGCTCAGGCCAGATCGTCGTGCGCCTTATCAGGCGCAATGTGACGATCTATCTGTTTGTTTGAGCATCGGATAGACCCGAAAACCGGTTCCCACTTTTCGGTCCGATGCTCCATCGCGGAAAGCGCGGCTTCCGCCTCCCCGATGGCTTCCGGTGTGCCGACCGTCAGCCAGTGGCCGATCATCGGCATACCGTAGAGGCGGCCTCCGGCGATGGCCGCGTCGAAATAGCGGTTAAGCGAGGAAACACCCGGCTCCGCACCCGCGAAGATGCGCGGATGCAGAATTGCCGCGCCCGCATAGACCACCGGCGTTCCCGGCATATCACGAGCGCGCGCGAGCCGGCCCTCGGCGTCGGCGACAAAATCCCCCCTGCCCTCGAAACCGGTCGCCTGATCGAACCGCGCCGTCATCAGAAGAACGTCCATGCAGGACTCGTCCCACGTCGCGGCCAGCGCGTCGAGGTTCGGATGTGCCTCGTCGCCGACCCAGAACGTGTCGGCGTTGAGAAGGTAAAACGGTGCGGCGCCCAGTTGCGGCAGCGCCTTGACGACACCGCCGGCGGAATCCAGCAAGAGGTCGCGCTCATCGGAAATGACGATTTCCGGCTGCACACGCGCCGCCAGATGCGAAATAAGTTGGTCGGCTAAATAATGCACATTGACCACGGTTTTGGGCGCGCCGGAACGGCCCAGAGCATCCAGCCCCCAGTCGATCAGCGGCTTGCCTGCAACCTTCACCAGAGGCTTGGGCAGGGTTTCGGTGATCGGGCGCATCCGCTTGCCAAGCCCGGCGGCCAGCATCATCGCGGTTTCAGGCCTTTTCATCGTGCTTCGCCCCTTCCTGGTCTATTTTTCTGCATGATCTTGTCCGAAAACCGGCTCCCACTTTTCGGGATCATGCAAGAGAGCGAGATCGCGGAACCAGCGCGCCACCGGCTCCATCACCGGATGCGCCAGTACACGGCCAAGATAGTCGTGGATGCGTGGCAGATGTTTCAGATAATCCGGCTTGCCGTCGCGCTGGTCCAGCCGCACGAACAGCCCGAGAAGCTTGGCGTTGCGCTGCGCGCCCATGGCGGCATAGGCCATGCGGAATGCGGCCTCGTCAAAGGCGTGGTTTAGGAGGCGGCGTTCGTCGCAATATGCGGCGACAACGGCCTGCTCCAGCTCCGGCGTAATCGTCACGCGCGCGTCAAGCGCCAGCGAGGCGACGTCATAGGCGGCGGGGCCGATCATCGCATCCTGAAAGTCGATGACGCCGATCCTGTCCTTGCCGTGAGCCTCCGGGAACCAGAACAGGTTCGGCGAATGGTAATCGCGCAGTAGCAGGCTTTTTTCCGCGCCGGCGACGGCTGCGATCACCGCATCCCACGCGGCTTCGTAAGCCTCCCTTTCCGCCTCGGTCAGCGGCCTGCCCATCATGCGCGGCGCATACCACTGCCCGACGAGGCTGACCTCGATCATCATCGCATCGCGGTCGAAAGGCGCGATGACGTGATCGGGATGGCCCGGCACCGGGGCACGGTCCGGCCAGCGGACGCCATGGAGATGGGCAAGAAAGCGCCCCGCCGCCTGATAACGTTCGGCGACCGGCACACCGGCAGCGTCGCGTACGCCTTCCGTGCCGAGATTTTCGAGGATCAGGAAACCTGCATCAAGATCAGTGGCGCGCATCTGCGGTACACGGAAGCCGTGGCTGGCGAGCAACCCGTCAATGGCAGCGAAAGCGAGGACGTTTTCCGCCAGATGCGCGATTTCCCTATAGGATTTGCCGTCGCGCAGCGGCGGATCGTAGGGCATGGCCGGCGCGTTCATCAGAATCTCGGCACCGTGGCTGCTTGTGATCGTCTCGTACTTGCGCGGAGAAGCATCGCCTTGCAGGTAGCGGCGCCCGGCATCGGTGCGGCCGTTCGCGTCGAGAAAGGCGCGGATCGAAAGCGAACGCTCCAGCCGGGCGAGCGCATCCCGCGGCCCTTCGATCACGATGCGCCGTCCCGCCCCTTCATGGGTCAGCGTCACGGCGAAGGCTGCTTCCGGCAAAAAGCCAGCGCCGCGCTCCGGCCATTCCACCAGCGCGGCACCGCTCTCCAGAAATTCGGCGAGGCCCAGTTCGTCCAGTTCGTCAGCCGTCGAAATCCGATATAGATCGGCGTGGGCGACGGACAGGCGCAGCGCCTCGTAGGCCTGCACCAGCGTGAATGTCGGGCTCGGAACGTCCAGTTCCGCATCATCGGCGATCGCGCGGATCAGAGCACGGGCAAGCGCGGACTTACCCGCGCCGAGATCGCCCGAAAGCGTGACCAGATCTCCCTTTTGCAAAGCAAGCGCAAAATCCTCGCCGAAACGCAGTGTGGCGGTCTCGTCGGGCAGGCTGAATTCAATTCGATAGTGTGAGACGCTCATGTGTCCCGTTTAACTTATTCCGCTGCGGCGCGATAGCTGCGCGCCTCGGCGGGGAAGCGGCAGATGACGGTCGTCCCCCTGCCTGCGCCGGTCTCGACCTCGACCGTGCCGCCATGCAGTTCGACGAAGCTCTTGACGATGGCGAGGCCGAGGCCCGCCCCGCGCCGGCGTCCGCCGTTCGGATAGGACTGGAAGCGCTTGAACACCGTATCCAGCACCTCACGCGGCATGCCGGGACCGTCGTCATGCACGGAAAAGACCACCTCGGACCCTTCCCGCGCCACATTGAGCGTGACGCTCGACCCTTCAGGCGCATAGTTGGCGGCGTTGGAGAGCAGGTTGAACAGCACCTGCCGCACACGGTTGGCGTCGGCCTTGAATATATCCGCATCGCTGGCGATATCGACGTCGAGGCCGATATCGTGATCGCGCAGGCGCTCACCGACACGCGCGGCGGCAGCGGAAACCGCCTCCACCACAGACACTTCGCCGATCTCAAGCTCCATGATGCCGGCATCGACGGTGGCGAGATCGAGAATATCGTTGACGATGGTGAGAAGCACCGAGGACGAGGTGCCGATATGATCGAGATATTCGAGCTGGCGCTCGTTGAGCGGCCCGAAGGCGGGCGATTGCAGCAGTTCGGTGAAGCCGATGATGTTGGTGAGCGGCGAGCGCAGTTCGTAGGAGACGTGCTGGACGAAATCGTTCCTGATCTGATCGGCCAGTTCCAGCGCCTCGTTCTTTTCCTTCAGCGCCCGCTCCACGCGCACCGTGTCGGTGACGTCGATGAAGGTCAGCATGGTCTGACCCTTGGGCAGCGGCACCACGGCATAGGAGAGGATGGCACCGTCATCCAGTTCCACCTGCCCCATGCGGCCGTCGCGCTGGTCGAGGAAGCCGGTGACGGACGAGACGAGATCGTCCCAGATGCCGTCGCCGCCGCGCGCGTCGCAAAGCCGCGCGACGGTGGAAATATGGGTGCCCTCGGCCACCATCGCGGCGGGCAGCGACCAGAGTTCGGCAAAAGCCGGATTGGAGAGGCGCAGGCGTCCGTCGGCGCCGAACACCGCCACCGCCTCGGCCAGATGATCCAGCGTCTCGCCCTGTACCTTGATGAGCGTGTTGTAGCGGCCCTCAAGCTCGAGCTTCTCGGTCATGTTCTCGAAGAACCACGTCACGCCTCCCTGCGGATGCGGGTTGGCCACCACGCGCAGCGTGCGCGTGTCAGGCAGATGCCAGAGATGCTCCTGCGGTTCCACCGCACGATAGGCAGACAGAAGCTGGTCTTTCCATTTGCGCCATTCCGGCTGTTCGGCAAGCTTGCCTTCCGAGCGCAGGCGGTCGAGGAGCAGCGCGTTG
Organism: Rhizobiales bacterium 63-22; assembly: GCA_001898995.1. Classification (GTDB taxonomy): domain Bacteria; phylum Pseudomonadota; class Alphaproteobacteria; order Rhizobiales; family Rhizobiaceae; genus Brucella. The sequence goes on from MKVZ01000004.1 coordinate 817,434, forward strand.
CTCGGCCGCGTTTCCAGCCATGCCGTATCGAGCGACCAGAGCCGGGTGAAGGCCTGATTGAAGAATTGCAGCTTCATTTCGGGATCGAAGATCGCCACGGCGGTCGAAAGCTGGTCCAGCGTCTCGGCATGGCTCTTCAGCGTGCGGTTCAGTTCCTCGCGCACCTGCTCCATCTCGCTCAGGTCGAGGCCGAAACCGGCGGAACCGCCCTCGCCGCTGACATCGGTCACGTCGAAGATGCGGCGGTCGCCGTGTACGATCGCCGGCAGTTGCTCGTAGAGTTCCGGTTCGGCGAAGCGGTCGCGCGCAAGGCGCAGGCGCGCCTGCGCGCCGAAAAGCTCGCGCCCTTCCGCGATGGCCTGCGAGGCATCGGAGGCATCCACGGCACGCGCATAGGCGTCGTTGACCCATTCGATACGGCCATTGCCGTCGCGCAGCCAGACAGGCTGGGCGATCCGTTCCAGCAGATGGCGCAGAAGCCCGATACGCGCCGACAATTCCTGATTGCGCGCTTCCAGCGCCGCGCGCTCGGCCTCGGCGCCCTGAAGGCTGACGAACCGGGCCACCGCAAGACCGCCGGACGTGCGGCCATGCACATCGAGCAGCGTGCCATTGCCCGTTTCCACGGTAAGATCGAAGGGGCGTGCCTCGTCGCGCAAGGCGGAAATGGCGCGTTCCAGCGCCGTCACCGAATGCGGGCGCAGCCAGCGGCCGAAGGCGAGAAAGGCAGAACGGTCCTGCGGCGCACCGCAATCGTCGGACAGTTGACCGACCACCTCGGCGCGCGCCTCGTAGCCGTTCCAGATCACGATGCGCTGGTCCTTGAGATTGAGCAGAGCCTCGTTTCGCTGCGCGGCGACGCCGAGATCGGCGAGGCGGGAACGTAGCTCCCGGTTTTCTGCGGAAACACGGGAACGCTCGCGGATGAGCCAGCCCGCCGAAAGCAGCGCCGCGCCCATCACGCCCGCGAACATGGAAAACTGGATGACTTCCAGCGCGCCGATGCTGCCGCCGCCGAAGGGCAGATCGAGCCGCGCGCCGTGCGCTTCCTGTATCCCGGTTTGCGCCCATGCCGTTCCGCCAAGGAGAGCGAGGGTGGAAACCGATGCGGCCGCTTTCAGCGCAATTCGCAGCAGGGACCGCGCGCCGGAATGCTTCAGACGATGCGTCAAGCGGACAACCACGGCTACCCGCGCGCACCAATCCTGTCCCGCCCCGTCTTCTTGCGCCCCGTTTTTTTGCGCTATGCCTGCCTCCGGCATGGTTCCCTTTACTCCGCCGCCCCGGTTTCACGCGCTCCGCCACGGCACATGAAAACCGGCCAAATTCCAAGAACAGACCGGATCGCCGTCTTCCGCCGCGACCGGCAAAAAACGCACAACCCGAACACCCGACAAAACCCGTATTTGATCGCCATGCGCCTGCATGAGGCGCATCTGATTCGTCCCCACAATACCCTTACGGCGAATCCGCGTGAAGCATGTCGTGCGCAAAAAGAAAGGCCGGACGGTTTGTCAACCGTCCGGCCTCAACATGTAGTAGAATGCTTAACCGATCATTAATAGCGGTAGTGATCGGACTTGTACGGGCCCTGCGGCGTCACGCCGATATAGGCGGCCTGTTCCTCCGAAAGCACGGTCAGCTTCGCGCCGAGCTTGTCCAGATGGAGCCGCGCGACCTTTTCGTCCAGATGCTTGGGCAGGATATAGACCTCGTTCTTGTAGGCCTCGGGGCGCGTGAAAAGCTCGATCTGCGCCAGAACCTGATTGGTGAAGGAGGCCGACATGACGAAGCTCGGATGCCCGGTTGCGTTGCCCAGATTGAGCAGCCGGCCTTCCGACAGCAGGATGAGGCGCTTGCCGTCCGGGAACTCGATCAGGTCGACCTGCGGCTTGACGTTGGTCCATTTCAGGTTGCGCAGCGCCGCCACCTGAATCTCGTTGTCGAAATGGCCGATATTGCCGACGATGCACATGTCCTTGAACTTGCGCATGTGGTCGAGCGTGATGACGTCCTTGTTGCCGGTCGTGGTGATGACGATATCGGCGGTGGGGGCGGCATCGTCGAGCGTCACGACCTCGAAGCCGTCCATGGCGGCCTGAAGGGCGCAGATCGGATCGACTTCCGTCACCTTCACGCGCGCGCCGGCGCCGGCGAGCGACTGGGCCGAGCCCTTGCCGACGTCGCCATAGCCGCAGACGACGGCGACCTTGCCGGCCATCATCACGTCAGTGCCGCGGCGGATGCCGTCGACCAGCGATTCCTTGCAGCCGTACTTGTTGTCGAATTTCGACTTGGTGACGCTGTCGTTGACGTTGATCGCCGGGAAGGGCAGGAGGCCCTTCTTCTGCAACTGGTAGAGACGGTTGACGCCGGTGGTGGTTTCTTCCGTCACGCCCTTGATGGCGTCGCGCTGTTTCGTGAAGAAACCGGGGGTGGCGGCCATGCGCTTCTTGATCTGCGCGAACAGGACTTCCTCTTCCTCGCTATGCGGGTTGGTCAGCACATTTTCGCCCGCCTCCGCACGCGCACCCAGAAGGATATACATGGTGGCGTCGCCGCCATCGTCGAGGATCATGTTGGACGGCTCACCATCCGGCCACTGGAAGATCTGGTCGGTATAGGTCCAGTATTCCTCCAGCGTCTCGCCCTTGACGGCGAAGACCGGCGTGCCGGTCGCGGCGATCGCGGCGGCGGCATGATCCTGCGTCGAGAAGATGTTGCAAGAGGCCCAGCGCACATCGGCGCCGAGCACCTTGAGCGTCTCGATCAGAACCGCCGTCTGGATGGTCATGTGCAGCGAACCGGAAATGCGCGCGCCCTTGAGCGGCTTCGACTTGCCGAATTCGGCGCGGGCGGCCATCAGGCCCGGCATTTCGGTTTCGGCGATGTCGAGTTCCTTGCGGCCCCAATCGGCCAAGCCGAGGTCCTTGACGACAAAATCCTGCTTTGCGGTCATCACGTGCTCCAATCATTGGCGAAATAATCGGCCACCTGACTAGCAGAACAGCGCCGAAAGCACAATGTCACATAAACAAATCTTTATACGTGCATATAGGCTGCATCAGCCGATAGCCGGATTCACCACGGCGAGCGGCAGGTTCACGCCCAGCCTTTCCAGCATCGCGCGGAAATCCGAAACCGGATAGGCGATGCTCTCGGAGACGAGCGCAACGGTGCGGCCGGTATATTCAGCCGCAGCGCGGGGAGGAGGAAGGTGCGCCACCACGTCGTCCGCAGGATCGAGAAACCGCCAGTCCGGGCGCGCTTCCTCGAAAAAGGGCCGCAGCCAGGGCAGATGCGTACTCGACAAGGTGAGCGTGTCGACCTGTGGAAATGCGGCGGCGACGCGATCGCAGAACTGCGCGACCTTCGCCGCCGTCTCTTGCGGCGCTTGGAGGAAAGCCCCGCTTTCCACCAGTTCCACCATGGGCGAGGCATTGACCAGCGCGACATTTTCCGGCCGGTCCGTCTGCGCGTGGACGAATGCCGCAAGTTCCGCGCTTTCGATCATCGAACGCACACCCATGATGGCGACCGCGCCGGTGCGGCTCGCCCCGAGCGCTTCGCGCAGCGGCGGAGCGACGCCATGGACGGGCACCGGGAAAGCGTCTTTCAAGGCATCCAGCACCATGATCGACGGCGCATTGGACGCGAGCACCACGGAGCAGGCGCCAAGGCCGATCAGGTAGTCGATGGTATCGCGCATGACGACCATCAATTCGCCGCGCGACTTCGCCCCGTAGGGAAAGCGCGCCCGATCGGCGAAATAGATGATGTCGCGCTGCGGCTGGCGGCGCCGGATACGCTCGACCAGCGCATAGGAGCCGATGCCGGCATCGAAAACCGCCACCGGATCGGTCAGTCCGTCAATGGAAGAAGGGAAACCGGTCAGCATTCTTCGCCGAACTTGTCGGCGATCAGTGCCGCGAGCGCGTCGAGCACGGCTGCGGCCTGTACGCCGGAGGCGCTGACCTCGACACAGCAGCCGGGCGAGGCAGCCAGCATCATCAGCCCCATGATGGAGGTGCCGCCCACCGTCATGCCGTCCTTGGAGACGCGGACATGGGCATCATAGCCATCCACGAGCTGGACGAATTTCGCGGAAGCGCGCGCATGCAGGCCGCGCTTGTTGACGATTTCCAGCGAGCGGGAGATGGCGGTGCCCGGATCGTATTCGCCGGTGACAGTAACGCTGGAATGCATGAATTACTTTCCTGTCAGGACCTGACTCGCGACATTGATATATTTGCGGCCCGCCTCCTGCGCCTCGCGCAGCGCGGTCTTGATGTCGCTCCCGACACGAACACTGGAAAGCTTGATGAGCATCGGCAGGTTCAGCCCGGCTATAACCTCGACCCTGCCTTCCTCCATCACCGAAATCGCCAGATTGGACGGCGTTCCGCCGAACATGTCCGTCAGAATGATGACGCCGCCGCCGCCATCGGCGCGCCGGACCGCTTCGACGATATCCCTCCGGCGCTGCTCCATATCGTCTTCGGCACCGATACAGACGGTTTCAAAATGGTTTTGCGGGCCGACGACATGCACGACTGCATGATGGAACTCCTCGGCCAGCCTTCCGTGCGTCACAAGCACGAGTCCGATCATACTCTAAAAGCTCCCGTCCCGTGCCCGCCCTGTCGGAGAAACGGACGGCACATGCTCTTCTGCCGAAGCATCGAATATCCGATACCCGGACCGGAACCCTGCCCGGCGAGTTGTGCATCTTGGCAGGGCAAATCCCGATAGCAAGTGAAAAATCTCCAAATCGCCTTGAAAAAAGCAAAATGCCGCAGCGCCATGTAAAATTCACCGATTCGAAACAAATTTGATCTTTTCCGCGTTCTTTCGTGCCGCATATCGTGCCGTCAACCGGCCGGCGGCGACCATGGCGTGCCGAACAATGTGGCCTCGACGGCGCGCGAAAGCGCATTGGAATCGCCGTTTTCCGAGAGGGCCGGCAGGAGAAGGCGAAGGACTTCCATCCCATCGAACCGCCATGTGCCGCCGCCCGGATAACGCTCGGCCTCGTCACGCCCCACCAGCATCACCACCAGATCGAGCGGCGTCTCCGCCACGAAAGGAATGCGGAACAGCCCGGCGCCGCGCACCTCCACCCCGCCGGCAAGGCGCGGCGGCACGCTCGCCACCAGCTTTCCGCCCGTCACGCGCAGCAATGTGCGGTCGTCGGCCACCAGAAAGGCGTCCTCGCGACGCAGGTGCGCGCGCTCCAGCAGGACCAGCGCCAGTTCGCTCTTGCCCGCGCCGGAAGGTCCGAGAATCATCACGCCCCGGCCCCGCAACTGCACGGTCGTGGCGTGCAGACCGCTCTTTTTCGTTTCCGGCGTCATGTCTCGACCTTTTTTTCGCACATGATCTTATCCGAAAACCGATTCTCACTTTTCGGGATCATGCGCCGGCGGGGAGATCGACGATGAAGCGCGCACCCTTCACCTCGCCGGGCTGGCCCGGACTGACGATGTTTTCCGCCGTCAGCGTGCCGCCGTGAGCCTCGATGATCTGGCGGCTGATCGACAGGCCGAGACCGGAATTCTGGCCGAAAGCCTCCGAGGCCGGGCGGTCGGTATAGAAGCGCTCGAAGATGCGCTCGATATTCTCGATCGGAATGCCCGGCCCGTTATCCTCGACCAGCACGCGCACGCGGCTGCCTTCGCCGGTCAGCGTGACGACGATGCGGCCGGTGTCGTCCGGCACGAAGGAGCGCGCATTCTCGATCAGGTTGCTCACCACCTGCCCGAGCCGCAGGTCGTGGCCGGCGACGAAGAAGCCCTTCTTGCCCGTCGGCAGCTTGCCGGTGTTGAAGACGATCTCGGTGCCGACCTTGTTGCGGCGCACCTCGCGCGCGGCGGTGACGAGATTGGTGAGCAGCGTCTTCATGTCCACGCGGTCGATATGCTCGCGCGCCAGTTCCGCATCGAGGCGCGAGGCGTCGGAAATGTCGGTGATGAGGCGGTCCAGGCGGCGCACGTCATGCTGGATGACGTCGAGCAGGCGCTTGCGCGATTCCTCGGTCCTGGCGAGCGGCAGGGTTTCGACGGCGCTGCGCAGCGAGGTGAGGGGATTTTTCAGCTCGTGACTGACGTCGGCCGCAAAACTCTCGATCGCCTCGATACGCGTATAGAGCGCGTCGGTCATGTCGCGGATGGAAGTGGAGAGATGGCCGACCTCGTCCTGACGGTCGGAGAAATCGGGAATCTCGACGCGGTTCTTGACGCCATGGCGCACGCGGTCGGCGGCGGCGGCGAGCTTGCGCAGGGGGCTGGCGATGGTGGAGGCGAGGAACAGCGACAGGATCACCATGACCAGCGACACCACGCCGAAGACGCGGAACACCGCCATGCGCTCCGCCTGCACGATCTTGTCGATGTCGTCGCCCTCGGTCGAAAGCAGGAGCACGCCCAGAATGGCGCGCGAACGCTGCACCGGCACGGCGACGGAGACGACCAGTTCGCCCTTCTCGTTGCGCCTTTGCGCCGTCTGCGGCGACCCCGCCAGCGCCTTGACGATCTCGGGGAAGGCGAGGCCGTTACCGCCCGGCTTCTCCTCATAGACAGGCAGGCCGCCGCCATAGAAGAAACCGTTGAACCACCGGGTGAAACGCTCCCACAGACCGGGCGTCTCCTCGTCGATGGGCGGCAAATCATAACGCAGGACCGGGCTGGCGGACGGGAAGCTCGACGAATAGAGCGCGCGCGAATCGAGCAGCAGATTGGCGTAGCGGTCGTAGATGCGCGCGCGGGTGCTGGTAGGCGAGATCAGCCGGCGCAGCAGCGGCGACACTTTTTCCGGATTGATCGGAAATTCCCAGTTGTCGGGCGAATCGGGCGAGGGCGTGATGCTCTGCCCCGCCTGAAGCTCCAAGAGCTTCTCCGGGTCGATCATCAGCGAATTCGTGTCCACCGTCGCCGAGGCGGAAATGGCGGCCGCGATGATCTGGCCCTGCGTCAGCAGGCTTTCGATCTTGGCGTCGATCAGTCCCTCGCGGAACTGGTTCATGTAGAGGATGCCGGAAACCAGCACCGCCAACGCGGCGAGGTTGAGAAACAGGATGCGGCGCGTCAGGCTCGAAAACAGGTACTGGCCGAGAAACTTGCGGAACGGCGCGAACAGCCGGCGCAACAGAACGGAGCGCTGGCGCCGGGCTCGGCGCTCGCGCGCGTCCGTCTTGTGACCGATCAGGCCGTCATTGCGGGTTTCTGCGACCATGCCGCTTCCGTATTGCTCTCAACCGCCCCGCGCCGGGGCGGACCCTGCAGATCCGCCGCCGTTGCTGGCGCCGCTAGATCGTCCTGCGCCGTATAAGGCGCGTTGCGACGATCTATCCTTTTGCTTGCTCATCGGATTTTCCGAAAACCGGCTTCCACTTTTCGGTCCGATGCTTCAAATCACGCCTCGCGGAAGCGGTAGCCGACGCCGTAGAGCGTTTCGATCATCTCGAAATCGTCGTCAACCGCCTTGAACTTCTTGCGCAGGCGCTTGATGTGGCTGTCGATGGTGCGATCATCCACATAAACCTGCTCATCATAAGCCGCATCCATGAGCGCGTCACGGCTTTTTACCACACCCGGACGCTGCGCCAGCGAATGAAGAATGAGAAATTCCGTCACGGTGAGCGTCACCGGCTCGCCTTTCCAGGTACAGGTATGGCGCTCCTGATCCATGACGAGTTGGCCTCGCTCCAGCGACTTGGACTGCTGGCCTGTCGGCTTGGCCGTGCCGTCGCGTGCGGCGACGCGTCGCAGCACCGCCCTGACCCGCTCCACCAGAAGGCGCTGCGAGAAGGGCTTGGTGATGAAATCGTCCGCGCCCATCTTGAGGCCGAACAATTCGTCGATCTCGTCGTCCTTGGAGGTGAGGAAGATCACCGGCAGGTCCGACTTCTGACGCAAACGGCGCAGAAGCTCCATGCCGTCCATGCGCGGCATCTTGATGTCGAAGATCGCCAGATTGGGCGGCCGCGCCATCAGCCCGTCGAGAGCGGAAGCGCCGTCGGTATAGGTTTCCACCCGATAGCCTTCCGACTCCAGCGCAATGGAAACGGAGGTCAGGATATTGCGGTCATCATCGACCAGCGCAATCGTCTGCGTTGCCGAAGCTTCCTTCATGCGGACCTTTCTCCTTCGTTCATACCGGCCGGCCGACCCGACGGGGAGGGCTTTCATCTCTCAGGGACATTGACGATCAGGGATCGAGCACCCGATTTGCGCGATATTATTATAGTCATGCCGCTTTTGCAGTACAAATTAGGTACAAAATGTGGCAGCGACGCAAAACGAATCGCCGGTGCGCTGCTTCCCCATATGGCCAGTGGAACGAATTTGACATTTGCCTTCCATTCGACATAGAGCGACGAGCAAATGTCAAATTCAAAAGTTCCACTGGAAATCAATAAGTTACTCGTGGTTTTTTCGATTCTGACATTTGCGCTCACGCCTGTATCGAACGGATGCAAATGTCAGAATCAAACCACGAGATGGCGGGAATCCGACGTTCCCGATGGGTGAATTAACCGATTTAAACAAAATTTAAAATTTTTAAATCGATTAAATATTTGATTTATCAGCTTTTATCTGTTTCCTCCACCGAGGCTCATTTTCCGGGCCGAAACGACCAACGACGGCGGAGACATTATGAGAGAGACCGGCACCCACAACACGGCCGCTTCCATTGCCATTTCGGGACTGAAGGAACTCTCCGCAGTCTATTACAATCTCGGACCGGCGCGCCTGTATGAGGAGACGATCCGGCGAGGCGAGGCGGAACTGTCGGCGGCCGGCGCTCTGGTGGCACGCACGGGCCAGCATACGGGCCGCTCGCCCAAGGACAAGTTCATCGTGCGCGACGCCGACACCGAGCCGCATATCTGGTGGGACAACAACAAGCCGATGACGCGCGAGGCCTTCGAGCTTCTTCACGCCGATTTCGTCGAGCACGCGAAGGGCAGGGAGCTTTTCGTGCAGGACCTGATCGGCGGCGCCGACGAGACGCACCGCATCAACGCCCGCGTCATCACCGAATATGCCTGGCATTCGCTGTTCATTCGCAATCTTCTGATCCGCCCGCCGCACGAGGCGCTTGCCGCTTACGTCCCGGACATGACGATCATCGACCTGCCGTCCTTCCGGGCCGACCCGGAGCGCTACGGCGTGCGCACCGAAACCGTGATCGCCGTGGATCTGACGCGGAAAATCGTGCTGATCGGCGGCACGTCCTATGCCGGCGAGATGAAGAAATCCGTCTTCACCATGCTCAACTATCTTCTGCCGGCCAAGGGCGTCATGCCCATGCACTGCTCGGCCAACGAGGGACCGAAGGATGACACCGCCATCTTCTTCGGCCTGTCGGGCACCGGCAAGACCACGCTTTCCGCCGATCCGGCGCGCACGCTGATCGGCGACGACGAGCACGGCTGGAGCGAGCACGGCATCTTCAATTTCGAGGGCGGTTGCTACGCCAAGACGATCCGCCTTTCGGCCGAGGCCGAGCCGGAAATCTATGCCGCGGCGCAGCGTTTCGGCACGGTGCTGGAAAATGTCGTTCTCGACGGGTATCGCGAGCCGGATTTCGACGACGGCTCGCTGACCGAGAACACGCGCAGCGCCTATCCGCTCGATTTCATCCCCAACGCCTCGCGCACCGGCAAGGGCGGCCAGCCGAAGAACGTCATCATGCTGACGGCGGACGCTTTCGGCGTGATGCCGCCTATCGCCAAACTGACCCCGGCGCAGGCCATGTACCACTTCCTGTCCGGCTATACGGCCAAGGTGGCGGGCACCGAAAAAGGCGTGACCGAACCGGAGGCGACCTTCTCCACCTGCTTCGGCGCTCCGTTCATGCCGCGCCATCCGTCCGAATACGGCAACCTGCTGCGCAAGCTGATCGCCGAGCACAAGGTGGATTGCTGGCTGGTCAATACGGGCTGGACCGGCGGGGCCTACGGCACCGGCAGGCGCATGCCGATCAAGGCGACGCGCGCGCTGCTTTCGGCAGCCCTGGACGGTTCGCTGAAGAATGCCGAGTTCCGCACCGATCCGAATTTCGGCTTCGCCGTTCCGGTCGCGGTGCCGGGGGTAGATGCCGCCATTCTCGACCCGCGCTCGACATGGTCCGACAAAGCCGCTTATGACGCGCAGGCCCGCAAGCTCGCGGATATGTTCCTGAAAAACTTCGGAAAATTCGAGAGCCATGTCGATCAGGCGGTGCGCGACGCCGCACCGGCGTTGCGCGTTGCCGCTGAATAGACCGCTTATCCTGGGGAGGAGAGGAAGCCCGGCCAGCGTGCCGGGTTTTCTTTTTGGACCTGTTTTTCCCGCGATTTCGGTATAAATCCCGGTCATGGAAGAGAACCGCAATATCATCCGCGTCACGCGCCGCCTGACCATCCGCGAGGACGATCTGGAGGAAAGCTTCATCCGCGCCGCCGGTCCCGGCGGACAGAACGTCAACAAGGTGTCGACGGCTGTGCAGTTGCGCTTTCATGCAGCGCGGTCGGGTCTTCCCGAGGAGATACTGGCACGGCTTTTCAAGCTGGCGGGACAGCGCGCCACCAAGGACGGCGATATCCTTATCGAAGCCAATCGCTTCCGCACGCAGGAGCGCAACCGCGCGGATGCACGCGAGCGGCTGATCGCGCTTGTCGCCAAGGCGGCCGAACCGCCGCCCCCACCGCGCAAGAAGACCAAACCGACCAAGGGTTCCGTCGAGCGCCGGCTCAAGGCCAAATCGGGTCGGTCCGACATCAAGAAGGGGCGGGGCAGGGTTTCCTTCGACTGATATAACATTCTGCGAAACCTTGCCTCCCACTCCGTTCTTCGAAAAGCCGGCGGCGATACGAAAAAGGCCGGATCAGGGATCCGGCCTTTTTCCTCTTCCGTCAGCGGCGATCAATGCATGGCGGGCACCACGCCGGCCTCGGCAGGCTTCTCGTCCCAGGCCGGGTCCTTCTCGCCGTCGAGAACACGCCGCGCCCGCTCGCGGTCGATGTCGCCTTCCCATGCGGCAATCACGACGGTGGCGACGCAGTTGCCGATCAGGTTGCCCAGCGCGCGCCCCATGCCGATGAACCAGTCCACGGACAGGACGAGCACGAGACCGATCGCCGGAATGACCGGGACAGCGGACAGCGTGGCCGCGAGCACCACAATGGCCGATCCGGGTACGCCGTGCGCACCCTTGGAGGTGAGCAGCGCGATACCCAGCACGATCAGAAGATCGGTTTCCGACAGGTGCGTGTTGGTCGCCTGCGCGATGAAGACCGCGGCAAGCGTCAGATAGATCGAGAACGCGTCGAGATTGAACGAGTACCCGGCGGGGATCACGAGGCCGACGGTGGAATCCTTGATGCCGAGCCTTTCAAGCTTGCGCATCACCTGTGGAAGCACGCAGTCACTGGAAGCCGTACCCAGAACGATCAGCAGTTCCTCGCGCAGATAACGCAGGAACTTGAACAGGTTCAGTCCCGCAAACCGCATGACGAGGCCGAGCACGACCACCACGAAAATGATCACGCTCACATAGAAGACGAGAACCAGATAGCCGAGTTGCTCGAGCGAGCCGACGCCGTATTTGCCGACCGTGAACGCGATGGCGCCGAACACACCCAGCGGCGCGAGCTTCACGATAAAGCCGATGATCTTGAAAAGAACGTCGGTCATGACCGAGATGAGATTGGCCAGAGGCTTGCCACGCTCGCCGACGAGCGACAGCGCCGCGCCGAAGAGCAGGGCTATCAACAGAACCTGAAGGATGTCGCCGGCGGTGAAGGCGCTCACCATGGTGGACGGAATGATCCGCATCAGGAAACCGACCGGCCCCTTGACCTCGCCGATATGGGACGTGTAACCGGCGAGGGCCGACTGGTCCAGCGTCGCCGGATTGATGTTCATGCCGATTCCGGGATTGAACACATGCGCCGTTATGAGGCCGAGCAGCAGCGCAATCGTCGTCAGGATCTCGAAATAGATGATGGCCTTCAAACCGACGCGGCCAACCTTCCTGAGATCGCCGGCGCCGACGACACCATTCACCACGACGCCGAAAACGAGCGGTGCGATGATCATCTGGATCAACTTGATGAAGGCGTCGCCCAGCGGCTTCAGCTTGACCGCGAAGTCGGGCCAGACCACCCCGACGACAATGCCCAGTATAAGGGCGATCACCACCTGTCCGAACACCGATCGAATAAATTTCGACATTCATTTCCTCCCTGCACCGGCTGATCGCCGGCCGTTGGTTGCAGCGGCCGTTCACGCGCCGGCCATTTCCCGCAACCCGCTTTCAACATCGGGCGGACCTGAGAATTGAAGGATCCGCCGCTCCCGAAACACTCCGATCCGATAATATGCGGCTACCCAATTCCATATGTCCAATATATTATTCCATCTGTTCTATTTGTTTTAGGGATAGATCATGGAGCTACGCCACCTGCGGTATTTCATTGCCGTCGCCGACAATCGCAATTTCACGGTTGCGGCCCGCGAGCTGGGCATCTCCCAGCCTCCTCTGAGCCAGCAGATTCAGGATCTGGAGATGGAGCTGGGCGCGACGCTGCTCCGCCGGACGAGCCGGCATGTGGAACTGACGGCGGCGGGAAGGGACTTTCTGGAGCAGGCGCGCGCCATTCTGGCGCATGTGAAGCGTGCGAAGGAGCAGGTGAGGGCGATCGACTCCGGCAATATCGGTCTCGTGAATATCGGCGCGACGGGCTCGGTCTTGCCCGGTCCGCTCGCCAGGCTGATCACGGATTTCAATGAACAATACCCCAAGGCGGCGGTGCGCATTCACGAAATGGGACCGGAAGAGCAACTGGCAGCGCTGCTCGTGCACCGCATCGACGTCGCCTTCATCCGCCGCCCCCGGCATGACGCCGCGCTGATCGCAGAGATGGCCTGGCGTGAAGCCGTCGGCGTGGCACTGCCGGTATCGCATCCGCTGGCGACCGCGCCGCAAATCGCGCTCCGCGACCTCAAGGACCAGAATTTCGTCTTTCTGCGGCTCAGCGACTCGCGTTTCGCGCGCTATCTGCAGGACTGCTGCATCGACGCCGGTTTCATCCCGCGGATATCGCACGAGGTCGTTGAATCCTATTCCCTTACCAGCCTGGTGGCAGCGGGACTGGGCGTAGCGCTCGTTCCCGAACGCACAGGGAGGCTCACGCATCTTGGCTTCGTCTATCGGCCGCTCGCCGGGCCCGCCCCCGTCGCGGATGTGGAAATGATCTACAGGCCGGTGCGTTCGAACGTGGCGGAACTGTTCCTGACGCTGGCCCGCAACTCCTTCGCCAGGCCGGCCGAGCCGCCGCGCAAGGAGACAAAGCCGTCGAAAGGCGCGGTAGAGCGCCGGCTCAAGGCGAAATCAGGCCGCGCCGAGATTAAGAAGAAGGGGCCGGACAAGGCTTCCTTCGACTGACGCCCTGTCTCCCGCAGCAGAAGCCTGTCCCGGTCGACGTAAAGGAAAAACTCTAAAGCGCGTCCGGCAGATAGATTTCCGCCGCCATGAAGGTGACGGCCTTGCCCGAAAGCAGGACGCGATCATCCTTCAGTTCGCACAGGAGATGTCCGCCGCGCGCCGAAGCCTGCCAGGCATGCAGCCGGTTCTTTCCCAGTTTCCCGCTCCAATAGGGTACGAGCGTGGCGTGGATCGAGCCTGTTACCGGATCTTCGGGAATGCCTGCGCCCGGTGCGAAATAGCGCGAGACGAAATCATGCGGGAGGCCTTTCGCCGTAATGACCAGACCGACGGGTCCCAGTTTCTCGATCCGCGCCAGATCGGGAACGAAAGCTTTTACAGACTCTTCGTCCGCAAGCTCGACGAATATGTTTTCAAAATTGCGGAAAAACAGGTTCCCGTCCGGCTTGTCGAAAAGCGGGGCGATGCAGGCCGGCAGTTCCGCCAATGGCTGCGGATTGAAACACGGAATATCGAGGACGTAACCGCCCGACGCACGGGAGACCCTGATCTTGCCGACGCGGGTTTCAAAATCGATATCGCCTTCGACGCCGTAATGCGCGGCAAGAACATGGGCCGTCGCCAGCGTGGCATGCCCGCAGAAATCGACTTCCGTTTTCGGCGTGAACCAGCGCAGATGCCATCCATCTCCGGCGCGGCGTGCAAAAGCCGTTTCCGCCAGATTGTTTTCGTTCGCGATCGCCTGCATGACGCCTTCGGGCAGCCATGTGTCAAGAATGAGAACGGCCGCGGGATTGCCGCCGAACAGGCGGTCTGTGAAGGCATCCGCCTGATACATCTTCAGCGATCGCGGCATCGTCATCCCCTATATCTTGCGCAGCGCCACTTCCCGGATCAGGTGATTGCTGCCCTTGCGCAGGATCAGATCGGCGCGCGGGCGCGTCGGCAGGATGTTTTCGCGCAGGTTCCGGAGGTTGATATTGCGCCACAGGCCCTCGCCGATGGTGCGGGCCTCCTGTTCCGAAAGCTGCGAATAACGGTGGAAGAAGGATTGCGGATTGCGGAAGGCCGTCTCGCGCAGGCGCATGAAACGGTCGATGTACCATTTGTGGATCAGTTCCGGCTCCGCATCGATATAGATGGAGAAGTCGAAGAAATCCGATACGAACGGGATCATCTTGCCGTCTTCGGGCAGGTCGCGCACCTGAAGCACGTTGATGCCCTCGAAGATCAGGATGTCGGGCTTATCCACCACCTGATATTCGCCGGGCAGCACATCGTAGCTCAGATGCGAATAGAGCGGCGCCCGCACCTCGCCCATGCCCGCCTTGATGGCCGACAGGAAGCGCAGCAGCGCGCCGACATCGTAGCTTTCGGGAAAGCCCTTGCGCTCCATCAGCCCCTGCTCGCGCAGGACGGCGTTGGGATAGAGGAAGCCATCGGTCGTCACCAGATCGACCTTGGGGCTGGACGGCCAGCGGGCCAGCAGTTCCTTCAGCACGCGCGCCGTGGTGGATTTTCCCACCGCCACCGAGCCGGCAATGCCGATGATGAAGGGCGTCTTGACCGAATCCTCCATGTTGAGGAAATGCTGGCGCTGGCGATAGAGAAGCTGGCTCGCCTCCACATGCGCCGACAGCAGCCGCGACAGCGACAGATAGATGCGGCGCACTTCGTCAAGGTCGATCGGGTCCCCCAGCGAACGCAGCCGCTTGACCTCGTCCGCCGTGAGGGTGAGGGGGGTATCGGCGCGGAAGCCTGCCCATTCCTCCGCCGAATAGAAGCGGTAGGGCGAATAGCGCGACGGGGTGAGCTGGTCGACTTTTTCCCACATGGGCGTGCGTCAATCCTTTGGGCGCGCGGCCTTTTCCTGAAGACCGGTCTGCGCCGTACGGCGCTGTAATTCGGCCAGAACCTCGTGCAGCGGAACGCCGGCGATCTTCCAGACCACGAGGAGATGATAGAGAAGATCGGCGCTTTCCGAGATCACGCCGGCGCGGTCGCCGGAAACGGCGGCGATTACCGTCTCCACCGCTTCCTCGCCGAGTTTCTGCGCCGCCTTGGCCTGCCCTCTGGCAACAAGGCTCGCCGTATAGGACGAGCCGTCCGTCACGCTTGCGCGTTCGGCGACGATGCGTTCGAGGTCTGCGAGCGTGAACTGGCTCATTGGTTTCCCTCCTGCTTTCAAGCCACCGGATCGAGCCGCATCGGAATGCCGGCTTCGGCCATGTAGCGCTTCGCCTCGCCGATGGTGTAGGTCCCGAAATGGAAGATCGAGGCGGCCAGAACCGCCGAAGCGTGTCCGTCGCGCACGCCTGCCACAAGATGGTCGAGATTTCCGACGCCGCCGGATGCGATCACCGGCGCGCGCACGCTGTCGGCCACCGCGCGGGTCAGCGCCAGATCGTAGCCGATCTTGGCGCCGTCGCGGTCCATCGATGTAAGCAGGATTTCGCCCGCCCCGAGGCCGACGACCTTCTCGGCGAACTCCACAGCGTCGATGCCAGTCGCCTGGCGGCCGCCATGGGTGAAGATTTCCCAGCGGTCGGCTTCGCCTTCGCCCGAAACCTTCTTGGCGTCGATGGCGACGACGATGCACTGGTTGCCGAACTTGTCGGCGGCCTCGGCGACGAAATCCGGGTTCTTCACAGCCGCCGTGTTGATCGACACCTTGTCCGCGCCCGCCAGAAGCAGCTTGCGGATATCCGAAACCTGCCGCACGCCGCCGCCGACCGTCAGCGGCATGAAGCATTGTTCGGCTGTACGGGCCACCACATCGAAAATTGTCTCGCGATTGTCCGAGGACGCCGTGATGTCGAGGAAGCACAGTTCGTCCGCGCCGGCCGCATCATAGGCGCGGGCGGCCTCGACCGGATCGCCGGCGTCGATGAGGTCGACGAAATTGACGCCCTTGACGACACGGCCGTCCTTGACGTCGAGACAGGGGATCACGCGCGCCTTCAAAGTCATTTCGCAGCCCTCAAAACCGAAAGCGCCTCTGCCGGGTCGATGCGCCCGTCATAAAGCGCGCGGCCCGAAATTGCGCCTTCGAGCTTGCGCGCCTCGGGCGCGGCGAGCCTCCTGATATCGTTCATCGAGGCGAGGCCGCCCGAGGCGATAACCGGAATGGAGACGGCGTCGGCCAGCGCCAGCGTCGACTCCCAGTTGATGCCGGCCAGAACGCCGTCGCGGTCGATATCGGTGTAGACGATGGCCGCCACGCCCGCGCCCTCGAATTTCTTCGCCAGTTCGACGACGCCCAGCTCCGAGGCTTCCGCCCAGCCCTCGACCGCCACCTTGCCGCCCTTGGCGTCGATGCCGACGGCGACCTGTCCGGGAAATTTCTTGCACGCCTCGATCACCAGCGCCGGATCGCGCACCGCCACCGTGCCGAGGATGACGCGGCGCAGGCCTTTGGCCAGCCAGTTCTCGATATGGGCCAGCGTACGGATGCCGCCGCCGAGCTGCACCGGGTTCTTGGTGGTCTTGAGGATGGCCTCGACCGCCGCGCCATTGACGCTTTCTCCGGCGAAAGCGCCGTTGAGGTCCACCACATGCAGCCACTCGAAACCCTCATCCTCGAAGGCTTTGGCCTGCGCGGCGGGATCGGTGTTGTAGACGGTGGCCTGATCCATGTCGCCGAGCTTGAGGCGCACGCATTGTCCGTCTTTCAGGTCGATGGCGGGAAAAAGGATCATGGTTTCCACTTGAGGAAATTGGCGATGAGGGCGAGGCCGAGGCGCTGGCTCTTTTCGGGATGGAACTGCGTGCCGACCATGTTGTCGCGGCCGACCGCCGCGGTGACGTCGCCGCCGTAATCGGTGACGGCCAGAACCTGCGCGGGGTCTTTCGCGTCTAGCATGTAGGAATGTACGAAATAGGCGTGCAGGCCGTCGTCGCCGATATGGATTCCGTCGAAGAGCGGATGCGAATGTTTCACGTGAATCCGATTCCAGCCGATCTGAGGAATTTTCAATGCGGGATCGGAAGGCGTCATCTCGCGCACGTCGCCGGCGATCCAGCCCAGCCCCTTGGTGACGGTCTTCTCCAAGCCGCGCTCGGACATCAATTGCATGCCGACGCAGATGCCGAGGAAGGGGCGGGCCTTTTTCACGACCGTTTCCTGCAGCGCCTCGACCATGCCGGGAACGGCATCGAGGCCGCGTCGGCAATCGGCGTAAGCGCCGACGCCCGGCAGCACGATGCGGTCGGCCGAGACGACGCGGCCGGCGTCGGCGGTCAGGTCGATCTCGGCGGCGATCCCGCTTTCATGCGCGGCGCGCTCGAAGGCCTTGGTGGCCGAGCGGAGATTGCCGGAACCGTAGTCGATGATGGCAACGCGCATGGTCAGTTTTCTCCGCGATGGCCGACGAAGCCGATGCTCCGGCCCAGAGAGGAATAAGCGGCACGGGACTGGTCCCTGTCCGCAGCATTGTCCCAGACCGGCAAAGCTTTTTCCGTGAAGACGGCAACGGGAACGCGCCCGGCGAAATAGCGGATTTCGGCTTCCTCGCGGTCGCCTGCCTCTATCGCGGCGCGCTCGACAAAACCCCGACGGCGCAGTCTGGCGATTTTCCATTGCGGGCTTTCGAGCGCCACGAACAGGGCCACCACCAGCGCCAGAAGGGGAACGGCGTCGGAAATGCCGAAAAGGCTTCCGGCGAAGCCCAGCAGGACCGAAACCGCGATCACGGCCGCCGCCTCCAGCCACAGGCGCTGGATTACCAGCCAGACGATGGGCAAGACCAGCGCGAAAAGCGAAAATCCGTCGCGCACGAACACGGTCTCGCCGTTCCCGTCATCCGGCTCCAGAACGACATATTGCGCCATGGCCTATCCCTTCAGCGAGCCCTTGGTGGAGGGGATCGCATCCCGCTGGCGCGGATCGGCCTCGATGGCGGCGCGCAGCACGCGGGCCACCGCCTTGAAGATCGATTCGGCGATGTGGTGGTTGTTCGCGCCGTAGCGGTTGTTCACATGCAGCGTAACGCCCGCATTGAAAGCGAAGGCCTGAAAGAACTCGCGCACCAGTTCGGTGTCGAAGGTTCCGATCTTCGGCGAGGAAAACGCCACGTTCCAGACGAGAAACGGGCGGCCCGACACGTCTATGGCTGCGTTGGTCAGCGTGTCGTCCATCGCCAGATCGAGCGAGGCGTAGCGCACGATGCCGCGCCGGTCGTCCAGCGCTTTCGCCACGGCCTGTCCGAGCGCGATGCCCGTGTCCTCGACCGTGTGGTGATCGTCGATATGCAGGTCGCCCTTGGCCATCACGCGCGTGTCGATCAGCGAATGGCGCGAAAGCTGCTCCAGCATGTGATCGAAAAAGCCGACGCCGGTGGTGATATCGAACTTGCCGACACCGTCCAGATCGACGGAAACGGCGATGCTCGTCTCCTTCGTCGAGCGTTCGATGCTTGCCTTGCGCGTGCCTTCGGCGGTCATGAGCGTTCCCCGTTTCATCAAGCTGGAGCGGTTCTAGAACAGCTTGCCGGCTTTGCCAAATGCTTTCGCCAAATGTCCCTACTGGGCTTCCCACAGGCGGACACCTGCATTTCCCATTGGCATTTCCGCGGTCCGTTCTTAAATATTCCGCACGAAGCACGATTCATCCGTGTTTCCCCCATGTTCCCCGTGAATGGGGCCTGCGCGTTTCGCCTTCCGGGATCGCGCCCGCCGCCGAAGGAGTATCCATGATCGAACACAATCCCACGACAATCTACGGCACCACCATCGTGACCGTGCGCAAGGGCGGCAAGGTCGTCATCGCCGGCGACGGGCAGGTCTCGCTCGGCAATACGGTGATGAAGGGCAATGCGCGCAAGGTGCGCCGCATCGGCAAGGGCGGCACCGTCATCGCCGGTTTCGCGGGCGCGACCGCCGACGCCTTCACGCTGCTCGAACGGCTCGAAGCCAAGCTGGAGCAATATCCCGACCAGCTCATGCGCGCCTCGGTGGAGCTGGCCAAGGACTGGCGCACCGACCGCTATCTGCGCCGCCTCGAAGCCATGATGCTGGTGGCCGATGCCAAGGTGACGCTGGCGCTGACAGGCACGGGCGACGTGCTGGAGCCGGAAGCGGGCGTGATGGCCATCGGTTCGGGCGGCAATTACGCGCTCGCCGCCGCGCGCGCGCTGATCGACACCGACAAGAGCGCCGAGGAGATCGCCCGCAAGGCGATGGAGATCGCCGCAGACATCTGCATCTACACTAACCACAACATCCTCGTGGAAAGCCTCGACGCCGCATGAGCGCGCTCACGCAAGCCCCGACCGACAGGCGGAGCCGCTGGGGTCTCGGCGCGTTGATCGTGCTCGCCATCGTCGCCGTGCAGGCGACATGGCTGCATGTGGACGGGCGGATCGCCATGGGCGACTGCGGGACCATCAGACTGTGGTCGGGTTCGCTGCCATCGGAGAACTCGCAGCAGATCGCCGACTGGTATTCGCTGTCGCATATCATCCACGGCTTCCTGTTCTACTGGCTGTTCTCGCTCATCGCGCCGAAAGCGCCGGTGGGCCTGCGGCTGGCCATGGCGGTCGGGGTGGAGGCGGCGTGGGAACTGGTCGAAAACTCGAATTTCATCATCGAGCGCTATCGCGCGAACACGTCCTCGGTGGACTACTTCGGCGACAGCATCGTCAATTCGGTTTCCGACACGCTCTGCGCCGCTGTGGGCTTCCTGCTGGCGGCGAAGCTTCCCGTCAAAATCACCGTCGCGCTGGCGCTGTTCTTCGAGATTCTGGCGCTGATCGTCATCCGCGACAATCTTACACTCAACGTGATCATGCTGCTGCATCCGTTCGAGTTCATCAGGCAGTGGCAAACGGGATTGTGACCATGAGTAATTTTTCCCCCCGCGAAATCGTTTCCGAACTCGACCGCTTCATCATCGGCCAGAAGGACGCCAAGCGCGCCGTGGCCATCGCGCTCAGAAACCGCTGGCGGCGCCAGCAGCTCGAAGGGCAGATGCGCGAAGAGGTAATGCCCAAGAACATCTTGATGATCGGGCCGACCGGCGTCGGCAAGACGGAGATATCGCGCCGTCTCGCCAAGCTCGCCGGCGCGCCGTTCACCAAGGTCGAGGCGACCAAGTTCACCGAGGTCGGCTATGTCGGCCGCGACGTGGAGCAGATCATCCGCGATCTGGTCGAGGTCGCCATCGCTCTGGTGCGCGAGAAGCGCCGCGAGGACGTCAAGGCGAAGGCGCATCTCAACGCCGAGGAGCGCGTGCTCGACGCGCTGGTCGGCAAGACGGCCAGCCCCGCCACCCGCGACAGCTTTCGCAAGAAGCTGCGCAACGGCGAGATGGACGACAAGGAGATCGAGATCGAAGTGGCCGACACGGGCGGCGCGCCGAATTTCGAGATTCCCGGCATGCCGGGGGCGAATATCGGCGTGCTCAACATTTCCGACATGCTGGGCAAGGCGATGGGCGGCCGCACCAAGACGCGCAAGACCACGGTGAAGGACTCCTACCCGATCCTGATAAACGACGAATCGGACAAGCTGCTCGATCAGGAGCAGATCGTGCAGGAGGCGCTGCGCGTGACCGAGGACGAGGGCATCGTCTTCATCGACGAGATCGACAAGATCGCCGCCCGCGAGGGCGGGGTAGGGGCCGGCGTGTCGCGCGAAGGCGTGCAGCGCGACCTGCTGCCGCTGGTCGAAGGCACCACGGTCGCCACCAAATACGGGCCGGTGAAGACGGACCATATCCTGTTCATCACCTCGGGCGCGTTCCATGTGTCGAAGCCGTCCGACCTGCTGCCGGAATTGCAGGGTCGCCTGCCGATCCGCGTCGAGCTTTCGGCGCTGACGCGCGAGGATTTCCGCTCGATCCTGACGGAGACCGAGGCGAGCCTCATCAAGCAGTATATCGCGCTGATGAAGACCGAGGACGTGGCGCTGGAATTCACCGACGACGCCATCGACGCGCTGGCCGACATCGCCGTCGACCTCAACGCGACGGTGGAGAATATCGGCGCGCGGCGGCTACAGACGGTGATGGAGCGGGTGCTGGACGAAATCTCCTTCGCCGCGCCCGACAAGGCGGGAGCCACCTTCACCGTCGACGCGGCTTACGTGAAGGAAAAGATCGGCGATCTGGCGAAGAACACCGACCTGTCGCGCTTTATTCTTTAACAGGTAACGGGCGCGACACGTGGCCTGAAAGCCACGGCGCTTCTTTCGTTTCACGGGCCTCGCAAAAACCCCTCGACTTGGCTCGGGGGGTTTTCTATTTTCCGTCGGAATTTACCGATTATTCACCATCCGGGATGGTTTTCCGCAGAATGACCAGCAGATTGAGCCGTATCGCGGGCCTTTGTTTTCGTGCAATCCCGGCAAGGCCGGTTTCTACGTTTGCCGGAATTGCCCTGGCCGTCGTTCTCGCCAGCCAGAGCGCCTATGCGCTGACGGTCGTGCCGCCCGGCAACCGCAATGCGGAGCAGCCGCCCGTTCCCGGCGCCTCGGCCCACCGCACGCGCGAACTGGGCACGACCTATGAGAAGAAATACCAGAAGATCTACAATCTGCTGCGGACGGACTCATCGCTCCGCTCCAAGATCCGCGCCGCCGCCGCGGCCTACGGCATCGACCCGATCCATATCGTCGGCGCGCTGGTGGGCGAGCACACCTATAATGTGGACGTCTACGACAGGCTCCAGACCTATTACGTCAAGGCCATGGCCTATGTGAACGACGGCGTGAGCTTCGGCTACAAGGGCGAGAGCATCGGCCAGTTCGTCAAGCGGCCGCAATTCGCCCCCTGCCAGAAATACCGGGACAGCTATTCGCTGTGGACCTGCCGCGAGAATGTGTGGAACAGCGCGTTCCGCGGCAAGACGGTGGGCGGCAAGTCATGGCCCTACAACCGTTTCAGCGCCGTTTTCTTTCAGCCCTTCTATGCCGGTCAGACCTTCGGTCTCGGCCAGATCAACCCGCTGACGGCACTGGAAATGTCGGACATGGTGCACCGCGTCTCCGGCCTGCCGAAGCTCGACGCCGAAAACGGCGCGGCGGTCTACAAAACCATCATGGACCCTGACCTGACGCTGCCCTATATCGCCGCCACCATCAAGCAGTCGATCATCAGCTACCGCCAGATCGCCGGTTTCGACATTTCAAGAAACCCGGGCATTACAGCCACGCTCTACAATACAGGTGGGGCGGAAGCCCGCGCCCGCGCGCTCGCGGCCCTCAACGAGAAGCGCAAGGCGGCCGGAGAGGCCCCGCTGATGCCGCAGGAAAACTATTACGGCTGGCTGGTCAATTCCAAACTGGACCAGTTGCGCGCGCTGTTCTGAGCAGGGATGGTTCAGACCGATCCCCCATATTCCCTTACCGGATGCCGCGGCGGCGCTTGCGCGCGGCCTCGATCTCCGCGCTCAGCTGCCGGATCGTCTCGCGGTCGATGAGGCGGATATTCTTCGCCAGAAGATTGGCAAGCTCGGTCGCCTGCGGCGACAGGCCGGACGTGTCGATCACCACGCGGGGATGCGAAACGGCTGCGAGGTTCTGCAATTCCTCGGCATCGTCCCAGATGATATTGAAATAGGTGATGATGCGCTGCAACAGGTCCCATGTCGGCTGCCCGCGCCGCCCATGTTCCAGCGCGGAAAGATAGGCGGGCGAGACATCGAGCGCCGCCGCCATGTCCTTCTGCGTCACGCCGCGTTCCTCGCGCAGTTCGCGCAGCCGCCTGCCGAACGGGGTCATGGCCGGCCGGTCCCGAAATCTGTCTGTGTGCGCCGGCGCAGCCGCACATAGAGCGCGCCGTGGCCGCCGTGATGGCGCGCCGCATCGTCATAGGCGCTGACCAGAAGCCGGAACAGCGGCGTGGAAAACCAGTGCGGCACCGCCTGCCGCAATATGCCCTCGCTGCCGAAGGAGCGCCCCTTGCCGGTAATGACCATGACATGGCGCAGGCCGCGCGCATGGGCGTCGGAGAGGAAACCATAGAGCAGGCCATGCGCTTCGTTCTGGGTGAGGCCGTGCAGGTCGATGCGCGCCTCGATATCGACGCGGCCTTTCGCGATCCTGCGATGGGTGGGCCGGTCGAACGGATGGATCGGCATTTCAGCCGATGCGGGCGGTTTTTTCGTCTTGTCCGGTGTACCGGCAGCGGGCGGCGCAGCCTTGGCCTTCTGGCGCGCCTCTTCCTCCCGCATCAGGACAGCGAAATCGGGAAGTTCATCGGAGCCCGCCATGCGGCCAGAGAGCGACCTTGCGAGCGGCCTTGCCGTGCGCGCCACCGTTTCCCAGAGGATGCGATCCTCGGGCCTTAGAGCGGCTCCTGTTTTCACGAAATCCCGGAACCGCTCTATCTCTTTGTTTTTACGCATTTCCGGGCCCGAAACCGCTTCGCGCTTTCGCTGGAAATGCTCCAGGTAATCCTTGCCGCTTTTGTCGCCGCCGCGCGCCATGGCCGTCACACCTCCGCCAGCGCGCGCGGAACCAGCGCGTAAAAATCCGCCGCGTGCCGGATACCGCCGGCGATTTCGCCCGCTTCGTCGCCGGAACCGGCGAAAAGGTCGCCGCGCGCCGGGCCGATGATAGCCGAACCGGTATCCTGCGCGATCATCAGCCGGGCGAAGGGTGCGCCGTCGAAGGCGGAAAGCGCCGGCGCATGCACGTAAAACGGCGTGCCGAACGTATGCAGCAGCCGATCCACCGCCATCGAGCGCCCGGCGGTCAGGGGCACCTTGGCGGCGGCGACGGGACCGGCAGCGGGATCGCGGACCGGAGCCTCCCGGAAAAAGATATAGGAGCGGTTTCGCCACATCAGTTCGTCCGCCTCGCCCGGATGGTCCCTCAGCCAGCGCCGGATCGACTGCATGGAGATTTCGGCGGCGGAAATTTCGCCCGTCTCCACCAGAATGCGGCCGATCGCGGTGAAAGGATGGCCGCTCTTTGCCGCATAGGTGAGGCGCATCGTGCCGCCGTCGGCGAATTTCAGCCGTACCGCGCCCTGCACATGGGCGAAGAAGGCATCGATGCGATCCTCGACCCAGGCGATTTCGAGTCCGCGCCCGGCAAGACTGCCCTGTTCGATGGCGCGGCGGTCGTCATATTCGGCAAGGCCCTGTGCAGTCCCTTGTGCGGTCCGCCGTGCGAAGGCGAAGGACGGATCAAAGCCCGCCGGGCGGTTTTCATCCGTGATTTTTTCCAGATCGTCGGGCTTGCGCAGGAACGGCACCCTGAAGCGGGCATCGGCCACGCGCGATGCGGCGATTTCCGGCTCGTAGAAGCCGGTAACGAACCCGGTTTCCGTGTCGGAACGGATATGGCAGGGGACGAAATGCGCTTGGAAAAAAGCGCGGGCTGCATCGTTGCCGGGATTGTCGAGCCGGCGGGCGGCGGCAAAAGCCGGTTGAAGGGCCTCGAAGGTAATGCCGAGGCTGCCGCTCTTATAGCTTTCATGTTCCGCATGGATGGCGGAGCGGCGGAAGGCGGCAAAAGCGGCTGCATGATCGTCCCGGACCCAGCCGGGGCAATCCTCAAAGCCTGCCGGACGGAAAATCCTCGCCAGATCGCTCACAACCGTATCCGTTCCGCACAGTTTACAGGTCAAAAGGGCCGCGCCGGATGCCGGTCCGTCCTTCGGACATTCTAGTCTTCCGCCTCGGTGGCGACCAGTTTCCAGTTGGGATCGCGCGAGCGCGTATCACGGGCGAAGGTCCACAAGTCCTTGATCTCGACCACATTGTCCGGGTCGCCGTCGATCAGCTTGCTTTCCTTGTCGAAGGTGGCGGAAATCATCTGGCTGAGGATATGCATCGTCACCTGCGCTTCGGAGCCTTTCATTCCGGCGGCGGCGATCTCCGCCTTGTCGATGCCGACGAAAGTGGAGCGCACGCTTTCGCCGCGCTTCTCGCGCTCGTCGATGGCGGCGACGAAACCGTCATAGACCTCCTTCGACAAGAGCGGATTGAGCGCCTTGCGGTCGCCGTTGGCGAAGGCGGTGACGATCATCTCATAGGCGATCTTCACCCCGTCCACGAAACGGGCCGGATCGAAAGCAGGATCGACGGCATAAATGGCGCGCAGGCCCTCATTGACCGGCGTGCCGGCCGGGGCCGCCTTGTCGATGGCCGTGAAATCCTTCTCCGCCGGACGGCGGGGAAGCGCGACGACCTTGTCGGCCTCCGCGCTGGCGGCCGGTTGGGTATCGGCGCTGCGGGCGGCCGTATAGGGATCATATGGCGGCTTCTCGCTCCCCGTCCGGCGGCCAAGCACATTCCTGAGTTGCAGAAACACTAGCACCGCCGCGATGAAAAAGAAGATCGTGCCGAAGTCGAAAAATTCCATGCCGACTGCCATACCTGCCAAAGTTTGAAGGACAGGGATAAAATCCCTTCCTGTTCCGATATTTGCCCTTACATATAGATCGGCGCACGCAATCATTCAAATCCCGATCGCGGATCGCCATATGTTCGTGCATGCCGGGTGTCCGTGCATGCCTGTGCCGCCAACCAGCAAAAGGGTTTTGACCTTCGTGCCTTTCTCTCTCGTCCCCATCATAGTTCTGGCGATGCCGTTCATCGAAATCGCCGGCTTCGTGATCGTCGGCAGCCGCATCGGCGTGCTGGCGACGCTGGGCCTCGTGGTGCTGAGCGCCGTGCTCGGCTGTCTGCTGCTGCGCGTGCAGGGCCTCGGCCTGCTGCGGCGCATCCGCGAGGAGACCGCGGCCGGGCGCACGCCAGACCGCGAACTCGTGCATGGCGCGATGATGGTTCCGGCTGCCTTCCTGCTGATCGTACCCGGCTTCGTGACCAGCATCATCGGCCTCATCCTGTTCATTCCCTTCGTCCGCGACCTCGTCTGGGAGAAATTCATGCGCGGGCGCATGACCGTGCGCTATTCCGAAAGCTATGGCGGCAAGCGGCGGAAAGACGCCGATCAGGTGATCGATCTCGACCCGGAAGACTACACATCCCGGCCCGACGGCAAACCGGACGACGACTCGCCATGGCGGATCGACCATAAGGATCAGTAACCGCACATATAAAAAGCCGTTCTTGCCTCATGCCCGCGCGCATGATAGCCAAGCGGAAGAAACGCAACGTTCCGGCCTCTGCAAGGCATGAAGTCTGGCGGGAACCGGGTTCGACCACCGAAAAGAAGGCATAACGATAATGACCGATCAGGCCGCAGCGGGCGAAACGAAGAACGGCAACGGCGCGGGCGTCGAACCGTCCATCAACATACTGGCGCAATATGTGAAGGATCTCTCCTTCGAAAGCCCCGGCTCGCCGCTGTCGCTGCGCCCGCGCGAAAAGGCTCCGTCGATCAACATCAACGTCAACGTGAACGCCAATCCGCTTTCCGACACGGATTTCGACGTGGTGCTGACGCTGGAAGCCAAGGCGGTCGACGGCAAGGACGTTCTCTTCAACACGGAACTGGTCTATGGCGGCGTGTTCCGCGTGCAGGGCATCCCGCAGGAGCATCTCCTGCCGCTGCTCTTCATCGAATGCCCGCGCCTGCTGTTCCCCTTCGCGCGCCAGATTGTCGCCGACGCGACGCGCAACGGCGGCTTCCCGCCGCTGATGATCGATCCGATCGACTTCGCGCAGATGTTCCAGAGCCGCGTGGCCGAAGAACAGGCCAAGGCGGCGGTAAAGAGCTAACGCTCACTCCATCTGGATAATATCAGGAAAACCCGGCGCAAGGCCGGGTTTTTCATGCCCCATATTTCTTCCAGATGGCCTTGTCGCCAAGCTTCGCCACCAGCGCGGCATGGGCGGCGCGTTCGGCCTCGGTCAGGCGCGGGGGCAGCGGTGCGGGCCGGGCGGAAAGCGTGACCGAAACACCGGCGCCGGTGCGGGCATCGCGGGAAGGGCCGCTATCCATGCCGAGACCCAGCGCGGTCTGCTTGCCGCCGATCAGTTCGATATAGACTTCCGCCAGAATTTCCGAATCGAGCAGCGCGCCGTGCAGCGTGCGGTGCGAATTGTCGATGCCGTAACGCTTGCAGAGCGCATCGAGCGAGTTCGGCCCCATCGGATGCTTACGCCGTGCCAGCGCCAGCGTGTCCACGATACGCTCGGCGGCGATTTCCGGCTTGCCGAGCCGCGCCAGTTCCGCGTTGATGAAGCCCAGATCAAACATGGCATTGTGCGCGACCAGTTTGGCCCCGTCGATAAACGCCAGAAATTCGTCCGCGATCTCGGCGAAACTGGGCTTGTCCGCCAGTTGCTCGTTACTGATGCCATGGACAGCGAGCGCATCGGGATGCACCTGCCGGCCCTGTGGATTGATGAATTTGTGGAAGGTGTTGCCGGTCGGGAAGCGATTGACCAGTTCCACGCCGCCGATCTCGATCACGCGGTCCTCCAGCCTTTCGAGGCCTGTGGTTTCGGTATCGAAAACGATCTCGCGCATGACGGGAATCCTTCAATCTCTCGCAGTCAGTTTATACTCTCGCGTACACTAGAGCGGTTCCTGTTTAAACGGAATCGTTGGAACCGTTCCATTTCTTTGTTTTCACGCATTTCCGGGCGCAAAACCGCTTCGTACCTTTGCTGGAAATGCTCTATTTATCATTCCGGCGCAGCTTTTCGATCACGTCATTCACCTGCCGGCGCAAGCCGTCGAAACTGCCGCTCGTGTCGAGCACGAAATCGGCGCGGGCGCGCTTTTCCGCATCCGGCGTCTGGCGGGCAAGAATGGCATCGAATTTTTCCTGAGTCATGCCGGGACGGGTAAGGACCCGCTCACGCTGCACGTCTTCCGGCGCCGACACCACAACGACACGATCCACGCGCTTTTCGCCGCCTGTCTCGAACAGGAGCGGAATGTCGAGCAGCACGATCGGCGCGCCTTTCGCTTCCGCAGCACGCAGGAAAGCCTGCTCTTCCTCGCGCACCAGCGGATGCACGATGGCTTCGAGCTTCTTCATCGCCGCGTCGTTTCCGATCACGGCGGCGCCGAGCTTCTGCCGGTCCACCATGCCATCCGCCACCGTGCCGGGAAAAGCCGCCTCGATAATCGGCGCGGCGCGCCCGGCATAGAGCCGGTGCACGGCCTCGTCGGCATCGTGAACCGGCACGCCGGCATCGGCGAACATGGCCGAAGCCGTGGTCTTGCCCATGCCGATGGAGCCGGTCAGTCCGAGCACGATCATAGGGCGCCCGCTCTCCGCATATCGGCAAGAATATGCTCGCGCAGTGCCGGCGTCACCTGCGGCCGGACGCCGAACCAGCGCTCGAATCCCGGCACGGCCTGATGGAGAAGCATGCCCAGCCCGTCGACGGTCTTCAGCCCCGCTGTATCCGCTTTCCCGAGGAAAGGCGTCATGAGCGGCACATAGACGATATCGGTCGCGATCGCGTTTTTCGCCGCCTTGCCGAAATCGAGCGGAAAATCCTCTTCCCCGCCTCCATGGCCGCTCATACCGAGCGATGTCGTGTTGACGATCAGTCCGGCGTCACGCGCGAGCGCATCGGCCTCGCTCCAGCCCCTGCCGGAGACCTTCGGCCCGAAATGATTGGCCAACTCTTCCGCCCGGCTCACCGTGCGGTTGACGACGACAACCTGCGAAAATCCACGCGACAAAAGGGCATGGACCACAGCCCGGCTGGCGCCGCCAGCGCCCAGAACCAGCGCCGTGCCGCCCGCGTCCCAGCCGGGCGCCTGCGCGTCGAGATTGGCCGCGAAGCCGTAGGCATCGGTATTGCCGCCGCACAATCTGCCCTCTTCGAGCCAGACCGTGTTGACCGCACCGATGGCTTCCGCCGCCGCATCGAGGCTTTCCACCGCATGGAAGGCCGCCTCCTTGTGCGGAATGGTGACGTTGCCGCCGACAAAACCGTTTGCGGCAAGCGAAACCACGAAGGCAGGAAAATCCTCCGGTTTCACCTCGACCGCCTCATAGGAACCGGCGAGACCGAGTTCCCTCAGCCAGAAGCCGTGGATCAGCGGCGAGCGCGAGTGCTTTATGGGATAGCCGGTGACGAAAGCCTTCTTTTGCCCGGTCGCGGTTTCGGACGAAAAACCGCCCGACACTTTTTCTGAAACCGCGTTAGCCATCGATGAGTTTTTCCCTGCGCAATTCAGCCAGCAACGGCAAGAGCGGCAGGCCGACAATGGTGAAATAATCGCCTTCGATCGCCTCGAAAAGCTGGATGCCAGGGCCCTCGACCTGATAAGCTCCGACGCTTGCAAGCGCGATATCGCCGACGCGGCCAAGATAACGCCCGACAAAGCCGGGGTCGAGCGCGCGCATGGTCATGCGGGCCACTGCGACATGGCGCCAGAGCGTCACGCCGTCCTTCACCAGCACCACCGCGCTGTTGAGCTGGTGCGTCCTGCCCGCGAGGCCCAGCAATTGCCGGCCCGCAGCTTCCATGTCCGCCGGCTTGTGGAAAATCTCGTCGCCGAGCGACAGGGTCTGGTCGCAGCCGATGACGGTCGCGCCCGGATGCCTTTCGCTGACGACGCCAGCCTTGGCCTCAGCCAGGACCTGCGCCACTTCTTCCGGCGTCGCGCCGCTTTGGTAGAGTGGCGTCTCTGCCGCGCGTTCGTCTATGTCGGCGCTCTCCGCCGAAAAATCGATGCCGGCATTTTTCAGCAATGCGGTACGGAACGGGCTTTTCGATGCAAGGATCAGTTTGTCAGTCATGGTCTAAATCCATCCTGTTCTTCTTCTCGCGCAGGAGCGCCAGTATAGCCGCTGCGGTTTCCTCTATCGAGCGGCGCGATACGTCGATGAGCGGCCAGCCATGCCGGTTGCAAAGGTTGCGCGCATAGGTCAGTTCCTCGGAAATCGAGGCGCGGTCGGTATAAAGCCCGGTATCGAGAGACGGCACATTGCCGAGCGGGCGATTCTGCCGGATCTGCGAAATCCGCTCGGCCGTGGCGATCAGGCCGACGATCAGCGGACGTCTGACGGAAAACAGTACATCCGGCATCGGTATGCCCGGCACGATGGGAATATTGGTCGCCTTCACGCCGCGATTGGCGAGATAGATGCTGGTCGGCGTCTTGGAGGTGCGCGATATACCGACAAGGATGACGTCCGCTTCCTCGATGTCGGGCGGCAGCACGCCATCGTCGTGTTCCATGGTGAAATTGAGCGCATCGATGCGGCGGAAATAATCGGCATTCAATACATGCTGGGCGCTGGCGCGGCGATGGGCCGGCGCACCGAGATAGGACTGGAAGGTGTTGAGCACCGGCTCCAGCACGGAAACGCTCGGAACGCCCATTTCCGCGCAGGAGCGATCGATGATCGCGGCAAGCGCCTTGTCCACGATGGTATAGAGCACGATGCCCGGTTCGGCATCGATGTTTTCCAGCACCTTGTTCAACTGCTTTTCCGTCCGGATCAGCGGATAGATATGCTCGATGGCGCGCGCATTGCCATATTGCGCCGAAGCCGCGCGGCCCGCCGCCACCAGAGTCTCGCCGGTCGCATCGGAAATCAGATGCAAATGAAAGTAGGAAAGCGGTTTCACCACAGTTTTCTGCCGGTCCTGTTGAGACATGTGCATAAATTCCGAGCCTGTCCTGCAAGCCATGGCAGGCCGGGGGAAAATTGGCAAGCCATCCACAGCGGGCGGGTCTGTGAGAAGCCTCCTACAGCGCTTGTGGACAAGACTCGCAAATTTGCGAAATCTTCAACCATACGCGGGCTTTTCCACAAGATTGCCCGGACTGCGGCAATTGGTAACCCTTTCAATTGCATGAAAAAATCGACTTTTCATTGCTTTTGGCCTGTCAATGCGTGAATGATCGCACATGAAGTGCCACTCATCTGGAAACTGTGAGGAAAAGCCTGAACATTGTTAATCCCCGATTCCAACAGACTCTAAGAATCAGAAGATTCCAGAATCTTCATTTCTTTAATTAAGGGAAAACGGGAAAACCTTGCGGCACGGAAAGCTGGAATCAGGCTAGAGCATGTCGCGCAAAAGTGCGCAACGGTTTTGCGATGACGACATGCGCGAGGACTAAAGGGCTGAAGCGCGGAAAGCGATCGACAAGATCGCGAAGGGCTTCAGGAATGAAAGGCCGCCAGACGGAGCGGAATGGACAGGTCATGAAACGCAAGATCTTGAGAGTGATCGACGGTGAGGCAGTTTTCCCGCCGCCGGTCTGGATGATGCGTCAGGCCGGACGCTATCTGCCGGAATATCGCGAGGTTCGCAGGAAAGCCGGGAGCTTTCTCGATCTGTGCTATTCGCCCGATCTAGCCGCGGAAGTGACCCTGCAACCGATCCGCCGTTTCGGCTTCGACGCGGCCATCCTGTTCTCCGACATTCTGGTCGTCCCGCATGCGCTCGGACGCGACCTGCGCTTCGAGGAAGGCAAGGGGCCGCTGATGACGCCGATCGACGCCGACGAAATCTTCTGGCTGGAGACGGCGGGGGCGGCAGAACGGCTGGAGCCGGTCTATGAGACGGTGCGGCTCCTGCGCGAGCAATTGCCCGACGAAACCACGCTGCTCGGCTTCTGCGGCGCGCCATGGACGGTTGCGACCTATATGATCGCCGGCCACGGAACGCCCGATCAGGCTCCGGCACGGCTTTTCGCCTATCGGTTTCCGGAAGCGTTCGAGAAGCTCCTGAACGATCTCGCCGATGTTTCCGCGGATTATCTGATCGCGCAGATCGAAGCCGGCGCGGATGCGGTGCAGATCTTCGATTCGTGGTCCGGGGTGCTGGACGAGGACTGCTTCGAGCGATTCTGCATCGAACCGGTTCGAAGGATCGTGCAGAAGGTGCGCTCGGCCTATCCCGAAACGCGCATCATCGGTTTCCCCAAGGGAGCGGGCGCGCTCTATGCGGGCTATCGCAAAAGAACGGGCGTGGATGCCCTCGGCCTCGACTGGTCGGTGCCGCTGTCGTTCGCCCATGCCTTGCAGAAGGAAGGCGCGGTGCAAGGCAACCTCGATCCGCTGCGTCTCGTCGCGGGTGGCAAGGCGCTTGACGAAGGCGTGGACGCCATTCTGGAACATCTGGGCAAGGGTCCGTTGATCTTCAATCTCGGCCATGGCATCACACCGCAGACTCCGGTCGAAAACGTGCAGCATATGGTCGCCCGAATCCGGGGAGAAAGCGCATGAACCAGCCGTCATCGGAAAATCGCGGCATGACTGTGCTCGTCAGGGCGGTTGTCGCGCTCGTCATCGTGGCGCTTGGCGTGTGGGCATTGTTTCACGTGAATCCGGACGAAGCCTATCTCTGGGTCAAGGCGGTTCATGTCATCGCGATAATTTCATGGATGGCGGGGATGCTCTATCTGCCGCGCCTGTTCGTCTATCACTGTGCCGCGCCGGCCGGGTCCGAGACGTCCGAGACCTTCAAGGTGATGGAGCGGCGGCTCCTGCGTTTCATCATCAATCCGGCCATGATCCTGGCGTGGATCACCGGCCTGTGGATGGCATGGTCGATCTATCATTTTCAGGGCGGCTGGCTGCACGCAAAGCTCCTGCTCGTGATACTGCTTTCCGGCCTGCACGGCTATCTGTCCAAGGCGGTGCGTATGTTCGCGCAGGATCGCAACACGAAATCCGCCAAGCACTGGCGAATCGTCAACGAGATTCCGACGGTCCTCATGATTCTCATCGTCATTCTGGTGATCGTAAAACCGTTCTGACTTTTCGCTTGCCGAATTCCCGCGCGGCTCCTATATGAGGCTTGCTCTTCATATCGCGAAACGGTATGAATGAGTCCTCTTCCTTTACAGCAGGCTTTCGATGCCGGTCGCGAAACCGTGGCCATCTTGCCGAACAACTGCAATTTCTCCCTATATTCCAAAGAGTTCCGCATCCATGCAGGAAATGAAACTACAAGAACTTAAGAACAAGACCCCGGTCGAGCTTCTGGCTTTCGCCGAAACGCTGGAGGTAGAGAACGCCAGCGCCATGCGCAAGCAGGAGTTGATGTTCGCCATCCTCAAGAGGCTGGCGGCGCAGGACGTCGAGATCATCGGCGAGGGCGTCGTCGAGGTGTTGCAGGACGGATTCGGCTTCCTGCGCTCCGCCGACGCCAATTATCTGCCCGGCCCGGACGACATCTATATTTCGCCGTCGCAACTGCGCCGTTTCTCGCTCAAGACCGGCGATACGGTGGAAGGCCCGATCCGTGGCCCCAAGGAAGGCGAGCGCTATTTCGCCCTCCTGAAGGTCAATACGATCAATTTCGAGGACCCGGAAAAAATCCGCCACAAGGTCCATTTCGACAATCTGACGCCGCTCTATCCCAATGAGCGTTTCAAGATGGAACTGGAGGTCCCGACCTCTAAGGACATCTCGTCGCGGGTGATCGATCTGGTCGCGCCGATCGGCAAGGGACAGCGTGCGCTGATCAATGCACAGCCGCGCACGGGTAAGACGGTTCTTCTCCAGAATATCGCCCATTCCATCACGGCCAATCACCCCGAATGCTATCTGATCGTTCTCCTGATCGACGAGCGTCCGGAAGAGGTGACCGACATGCAGCGCTCTGTGAAGGGCGAGGTGATCTCCTCGACCTTCGACGAGCCGGCGGTGCGCCATGTGCAGGTGGCCGAAATGGTTATCGAAAAGGCCAAGCGTCTGGTCGAGCATGGCCGCGATGTGGTCATTCTGCTCGATTCGATCACGCGCCTCGGCCGCGCCTACAACACCGTCGTGCCGTCCTCCGGCAAGGTGCTGACCGGCGGTGTCGATGCCAATGCGCTTCAGCGTCCGAAGCGCTTCTTCGGTGCGGCGCGCAATATCGAGGAGGGCGGCTCGCTCACCATCATCGCCACCGCGCTGATCGATACGGGAAGCCGCATGGACGAGGTGATCTTCGAGGAATTCAAGGGCACCGGCAACTGTGAAATCCAGCTCGATCGCAAGGTGGCCGACAAGCGCATCTATCCGGCGATCGACATCCTCAAATCCGGCACCCGCAAGGAAGACCTGCTGGTGCCGCGCGCCGATCTCCAGAAGATTTTCGTGCTGCGCCGCATCCTCGCGCCGATGGGCACCACCGACGCGATCGAATTCCTCATCGACAAGCTCAAGCAGACCAAGAGCAACGCCGAATTCTTCGATTCGATGAATACGTAAGTACTAACGCCAGCAATGGGATAAACGCCGTACGGTCAGAACCGTGCGGCGTTTTTCATTTTAGATCGTCGTGCGCCTTATCAGGCGCATTGTGACGATCTATCTTTTTGTTTGAGCATCGGATGATCCGAAAACCGGTTCCCACTTTTCGGTCCAATGCTCTAAGACCGCAGCAGTTTTTCCAGCGCTATGCCGTCATGCACGGGTGCGAGGCAGACATGGCCTTTGCATAGCCATGTGGAGGGCTCGGTCACAGCCGACGCGTCGTCTGTCGGGAGCCGTACCGGTTCTCCGGGCGTCCACGCCGTGATTCGGTCGATGCGGCGTGGATCCGGCCACCGATTCGCCGCCGTAAGGAGGCCGTTCGTGTCGGCTTCCACGGCGAGGGTAAGCGACAGCGGTTCCATGGCGATCCGCGCCGCGTTCAATATCCCGATCTGGCCGTATTGCTGCGCCATGGCGCGGCCGAGCGCCCGTCCCGTCAGTCTTTCATTGCTTTCGTGCAGCGCATCGTCACCTGTCGCCAGAGCAAGCCGGGTCAAGGCGCCGACGATCTGGCTGGTGGCACTGGGAATGGCTTCGTCGTAATCGCCATAGTTCAGCAGGATGACATCGTCGGCGTCGAGCGCCGAGAGGCGGTAGTCACCGGCTCCGTCCCTGTGCCAGCGGTCGAGCGCCTGCGCATAGTTCTTCGCATCATCGATAAAGGCTTCATCGCCCGTTGCCTCATGCAGAGCCAGCGCGGCGTTGATCATGCCGGCATAGTCGCTCGACAGGGCAGGGTAAACGGACCGGTCATCCATGCGGCAGTGGGCGAGGCGACCATCGCGGAACGATTCGGCAACGGAACGATAAGCCGCAACGGCCAGACCGATCCAGTCGGCGCGGCCCAGACTTCTGCCCGCTTCCGCCAGCGCGCGGATGACGAGCGCATTCCAGTCGGTCAGCGCCTTGTCGTCGCGGCCGGGGTGGACGCGCTTTTTTCGGCAGGCGAATAGTTTTTGCCGCGCGGCGGCGATGGATGCGGGCGGATTGGCGGACTCATCCACCGCGTGCAGCCGGTTAAGAATGTTTTCTCCTTCCCAGTTGCCGTTGGTGCTGACGCCATACCAGGCCTTGAAGGCGGAACTGTCGTCGCCGAGTACGTCATCGATTTCTTCCGCGCTCCAGACATAGAACCTGCCTTCTTCACCTTCACTGTCGGCGTCGAGGCTGGAGGCGAAAGCGCCATCGGGCAGGCGCAATTCGCGGGAAAGCCAATCGACGATTTCTTCGATTCGGATACGGAACAGTTCGTCGCCGGTTTCGGCATAGGCCCAGTTGGCATGCCGGATCAGCTGGGCGTTGTCGTAGAGCATCTTTTCAAAATGTGGAACCAGCCAGTCCGCATCGGTCGAATAGCGGCACAGACCGCCGCCGAGATGATCGTAAATCCCGCCTTGCAACATGCAGCGCAGCGAGCGCAGGAACGTGTCGCGATGGCTGGCGTCGCGATTGTAAAGCCAGGAGAGCCAGAGCGCATCCATGAACGGTGCGTTTGGAAACTTCGGTGCGCCGGCGATCCCTCCGCGAACAGGATCGAACAGGCCATGGATGCGCCGGACGATTTCGTCGAAATAGGCGGTCTCGTTTAGACCCGCCTCGCTATGGGCGGCGAGCCGTGCTTCGAGATGGCTGAACACGGCATCGGCATTATGGTTAATTTTATCCTGATCGCGCTGCCACAGATCGTCTATGGCGCGCAGCACGTCGACAAAGCCCGGCATGTTGTGACGGGCATGGCGGGGAAAATAGGTTCCGCCCCAGAAGGGCTTGCCGTCCGGGCGAAGGAACATGGTGAGCGGCCAGCCGCCCTGCTGGCCCATGGCGCCGAGCGCGGCCATATAGATCTGGTCGATGTCCGGGCGCTCCTCGCGATCCACCTTCACATTGACGAAGAGATCGTTCATCACTGTGGCGACTTCGGTGTCCTCAAAGGATTCATGCGCCATGACATGGCACCAGTGGCAGGCGGCATAACCGATGGAGAGCAGGACCGGCCGGTTCAGCGCCCGTGCCGTATCGAGCGCGGCTTTTCCCCAAGGTTGCCAATGTACGGGATTGTCGGCGTGCTGGCGCAGATAGGCGCTGGGTTCGCCAGCAAGCCGGTTCATGTCGATATCGCGCATCGGGCTTTTCTTTCACGGTCTGAATCAATATGCACACAGATGTGGCCGTATTCGGAATTCGTATTGGGTTAGAGCAATATTGCGAACGGATTTCGGATTCAAAGCCACACAAGAGGATTATGAACGAGAATGACGATGCGCGAAACCGAGACCGGCCAGGAAACCATCTTCGCTCTGTCGAGCGGACGCCTGCCTTCCGGCGTGGCTGTGGTGCGGCTGTCTGGCCTGAAAGTTCGATTCGTACTCGAAACGATATGCGATGACCCTCCAGCACCCCGTTACGCAGTCTATAAAATATTTCGCTCCCGGAATAGAGATGCGCTGGATCGCGGATTGGTGCTGTTCTTTCCCGGTCCGAACAGCTTTACCGGCGAGGATTGCGCGGAGTTTCATCTTCATGGCGGCCCTGCCGTAGTGGAACGCTTCCTCCAGGAATTGGC
This sequence comes from Rhizobiales bacterium 63-22, assembly GCA_001898995.1. Taxonomy (GTDB): domain Bacteria; phylum Pseudomonadota; class Alphaproteobacteria; order Rhizobiales; family Rhizobiaceae; genus Brucella. The sequence continues at coordinate 854,516 of MKVZ01000004.1, forward strand.
CGATATGCCGGGCTGCCGTATGGCTGAGGCTGGAGAGTTCACCCGCCGCGCCTTCGCCCACGGCAAGATGGACCTGACGGTGGCGGAAGGTCTTGCCGACCTGATCGCGGCGGAAACCGAAGGCCAGCGCCGTCTGGCGATGCAGGTCGCTTCCGGCGCGCAGAGGCGGCTTTATGCGGAATGGCGGCAGCGTCTGCTGCAGGCGCGGGCGCTGATCGAAGCCGAACTGGACTTTGCCGATGAGAGCGACGTGCCGGGTTCCGTATCGCGGCAAGTATGGGACTCGCTCGATGAATTGCGGCAGGAGATAGAACGGCATATCGACAGTGGCAAGCGCGCGGCGATGCTGCGTGACGGCTTGCAGGTGGTGATTGCCGGCGCGCCCAATGCCGGCAAGTCCAGCCTGCTGAATTTTCTGGCCGGCCGTGAGATCGCGATCATTTCAGAGGAAGCGGGGACCACGCGGGACCTTCTGGAGGTCAAGCTCGATCTCGGTGGCATTCCTGTTTATGCGACCGATACGGCGGGGCTTCGCGACACGGAAAGCCGGGTGGAAAAGATCGGCATCGAACGCGCGCGGGAGCGTGCCCGTGAGGCCGATCTGGTATTGCTGCTGGAAGACCTGCACGATCCAGTCGCGGTGGCCTTGGAAGACGCGGCGGCGGAAACCTGGCGCATCGGGACAAAAGCGGATTTGCCGGCGCGAGGTGGCGGCGAATGGCACTACCGCATTTCGACGGCGACGGGCGAGGGGACAGAAAAGCTGCTTGCTGCTCTGCGCCGGTTTGCCGAGTCACGCATCGGCCAGATCGCCGACGCCGTGCCAACACGCCAGCGCCATATCAACCTGCTGAAATCCACACGGTCGGAAATCGCCGCCGCCATCGAAAATGATGGCTTGGCGCTGGAATTGCGGGCGGAGAACCTGCGCCGCGCCTCCATGCATCTTGGCCGCATTACCGGCGATGTGGATGTGGAGGAGATTCTCGACGCGATCTTCTCTCAGTTTTGCATCGGGAAATGATTCACGTGAAACACCGGTCCGTGTGATCGGAACACAAGATCCGCATCGGTACCGCTCTTTTTGTTTCACGTGAAACAATCTGTGGAATCCGGGCGGATGGATTGACTCCCGTGTCCGTTCGTGAGTCGGCCTTTGGTCCTTGTAAGTGCAATTTCCGCTTTCGTTTCAGCCGCATTCATGTCAAACAGAGCGCTTGCAAACAAGCTTCCAGTTGCGTCAGGATCAACATCATGGGTTCGACCGGAGCCACGACTTTCGACGTCATTGTTATCGGCGGCGGACATGCCGGCTGCGAAGCCGCAGCCGCGGCTGCGCGCGCCGGCGCGCGCACGGCGCTGGTAACGCATCGTTTCGATACGATCGGCGTCATGTCCTGCAATCCGGCCATCGGTGGACTGGGGAAGGGACATCTGGTACGTGAGATCGACGCGCTCGACGGGCTGATGGGCCGGGTGGCCGACAGGGCCGGCATCCAGTTCCGCCTGCTCAATCGCCGCAAAGGCCCGGCGGTGCGCGGCCCGCGCACGCAGACTGATCGTAAGCTTTACCGGCTGGCGATGCAGGAGGCCATTTCGGAACAGGAGAATCTCGTTGTCGTGGAGGGCGGCGCATCCAATGTTCGCGTGGAGGAGGGGCGCATAACCGGTGTCATTCTTTCCGATGGGCGCATTCTCGATTGCGGCGCGGTGGTGCTGACGACCGGCACTTTCCTCAATGGTTTGATTCATATCGGTGAAAGGAAGATTCCGGCGGGCCGCATGGGCGAGAAACCGGCCCTCGGCCTGTCCGACACGTTGCGCGGGCTTGGCTTTGCGGTCGGGCGGCTGAAGACCGGCACCCCGCCGCGTCTTGACGGCCGTACCATCGAATGGGCCAGTCTCGACATGCAATCGGCGGATGAGGACCCTGTTCCTTTTTCGCTGATGACGGACCGGATCACGACGCCGCAGATCGATTGCGGGATCACTCGCACCACGCCGGAAACCCACGCCATCATCCGCGCCAATCTGCATCGGTCGGCCATGTATTCCGGTTCCATCGAAGGCATCGGCCCTCGCTATTGTCCTTCCGTCGAGGACAAGATCGTCAAGTTCGGCGACCGTGACGGGCATCAGATTTTTCTGGAGCCGGAGGGACTGGACGACGATACGGTCTATCCGAACGGTATTTCCACCTCGCTGCCGGAAGACGCGCAGCTCGCGCTGTTGAAGACCATTCCGGGGCTGGAAAAGGCTGTCATGCTCCAGCCCGGCTATGCCATCGAATATGATTTCATCGATCCGCGCGAGTTGAAGCGCAGTCTGGAGACGCGGCGGGTGAGCGGCCTGTTTCTGGCCGGGCAGATCAATGGCACCACCGGCTATGAGGAGGCGGGCGCGCAGGGCCTGCTCGCCGGCCTCAACGCAGCCCGCCGTGCTGGCTGTGCGGAACCGGTCATTCTTCAACGCACGGAAGCCTATATCGGCGTCATGGTCGATGATCTCACCGCGCGCGGCGTGAGCGAACCCTATCGCATGTTCACGTCGCGGGCAGAGTTCCGGCTGTCGCTGCGGGCCGACAATGCCGATCAGCGCCTGACGCCTTTGACGGAGCGGTTCGGTATTCTGGGCGCGGAGCGCAAGGCGCGGTTCGAGACGCGTGAGCGGGCGCTGGCGGCGGCGCGCGAGATGGCGAAAAGCTTGACGATTACGCCCAATCTCGCCAGCCGTTACGATTTGCGTCTCAATCATGACGGCGTTCGGCGTTCGGCCTATGACCTCCTGTCCTATCCGGAGATCGATCTGCAACGGCTCACAGCGATCTGGCCGGAGCTTGGTGCAATCGATCCGGTGACGTGCGAGGCGCTGGAGATCGAGGCGCAATACGCCGTCTATATGGAACGCCAGCAGAGCGATATCGCGGTGATGGAGCGCGAGGAGCGGCTTTATATTCCCGCTTCACTGGATTTCGACGTCATTTCCGGCCTGTCGAACGAATTGAAGCAGAAGCTCAAGGCCCGCAAGCCGGAGACCATCGCCGAGGCGCAGCGTATCGACGGCATGACGCCAGCGGCGCTGGCTTTGCTGATTGCCCAGATCAGGAAGCAGGGGCAACGGGCGCGGGCGGCCAGCGAACTGGCGGAAGGGAAGGGCGCGGCATGAGCGCCGATTTCCGGCTGGAAAGCCTGCGCGCCATTGTTCCCACTGTTTCACGTGAAACAGCGGAACGGCTGAATGCTTTCGAGGTGCTGTTCCGCAAATGGTCGGCGGCGATCAATCTGGCTTCGCCCTCGACGCTGGCGGACCTCTGGAAGCGGCACATTCTCGACAGCGCACAGCTTTTTCCCTTGGCTCCCGATGCAAAACGCTGGCTCGACCTGGGGTCGGGCGGCGGTTTTCCGGGCATCGTCACCGCCTGCTTTCTGGCTGAAATTTCGGGCGCATCCATCGATCTTGTCGAGAGTGCCGGCAAAAAGGCGGCGTTTCTGCGCACGGCGGCCGGGCAGTTGGGCGTCCCGGCACGCGTGCATGCCGAGCGGATCGAGGCGATGTGGGGCGGGATCGCTGCGCCGCAGGTGATCACGGCGCGCGCGCTTGCCTCTCTGACCGATCTTTTCACGCTCGCCGAGCCGTGGCTGGCCGGCGGCGCGAAGGCGCTGTTTCAAAAAGGTCGGGATTACCAGCGGGAAATCGATGAAAGCCGTGTTGGTTGGAGTTTCGATCTGGTAAAACATCAAAGCAGCATCGATCAGGCTTCCGTCATCCTCGAAATCGGCAATCTGCGCCGCAAAGCGAATTGACGGTAAGGCGCCGATGCGAAGCGCAAGACGACGGTGATGAAAAGCATGTCCAGAATCATAACCATTGCGAACCAGAAGGGCGGCGTTGGCAAGACCACGACGGCGATCAATCTGGCCACGGCGCTGGCGGCTATCGGCGAAACGGCGTTGATCGTCGATCTTGATCCGCAGGGCAATGCCAGCACGGGGTTGGGGATCGACCGGCATAATCGCCCGCTGTCGTCCTATGACGTGCTGACGCAGGCAGCCACCGTGCCGGAAGCGGCTATACAGACCGATGTGCCGAATCTGTTCATCGTGCCCTCGACGCTCGATCTTCTGGGCATCGAAATGGAGATCGCGCAATCGGGCGACCGCACACGGCGACTGCGCGACGCCCTGCGCTTCGATTCCAGCGTTTCGGAGCGTTTTTCCTATGTGCTGGTCGATTGCCCGCCATCGCTCAACCTGCTGACGCTCAACGCCATGGCGGCGGCGGATTCGGTGCTGGTACCGCTGCAATGCGAGTTCTTCGCACTGGAAGGATTGAGCCAATTGTTGCAGACGGTGGATCAGGTACGCGCCACCCTCAATCGAGACCTGACGATACAAGGCATCGTGCTGACCATGTTCGACAGCCGCAACAATCTGGCCAGCCAGGTGGTGGACGATGTGCGTGCCTTCATGGGCGAAAAGGTCTATCGTACCGTCATTCCGCGCAATGTGCGCGTGTCGGAGGCGCCGTCGCATGGCAAGCCTGCCATTCTCTATGACCTTAAATGTGCCGGCAGTCAGGCTTATCTTCAGCTTGCCTCCGAGGTTATCCAGCGCGAACGTCAACTCAAGGCCGCTTAGGAACGCTTAAGTTCGCATAAGGCTGATCGATACGATACCGAAACAAATACAGGAATGAGTCCGACGATGAACGACGATCCCTCGAAAAAGCGCCTTGGCCGTGGATTGGCCGCTCTGATCGGCGAGATCGATCGTCCGGTCGAGGAGCACAAGGCCCCGGCCCCGGCCGAGCGCACCATTCCCATCGAATTCGTGACACGCAATCCGCGCAATCCCCGCCGCATGTTTTCGGAAGCGGAACTGGAAGATCTGGCGCAATCCATCAAGGAACACGGTGTGGTGCAGCCCATCGTGGTGCGCCCCGCGCCCGGTCAGGCGGGCCACTATGAGCTGATCGCCGGCGAGCGCCGCTGGCGTGCCTCGCAGCGGGCCGGAGTGGCCACGATCCCCGTTATCGTCCGCGATGTGGACGACCGGGTGGCGCTGGAAATCGCCATTATCGAGAACGTGCAGCGCGCGGATCTGAACCCGGTTGAAGAAGCGATGGGATATCAACAGCTTATCGATAATCACGATTATACGCAGAACGATCTGGCGCAGGTGATTGGCAAGAGCCGCAGCCATGTGGCGAATACGCTCCGCCTGTTGAAATTGCCGCAGCCGGTGCAGGATTTCATCGTCAATGGTGCCTTGTCCGCCGGCCATGCGCGCAGCCTGATCACGATGGACAACCCGACCGCTCTGGCCGAGCGCATCGTCAGGGACGGTTTGTCGGTGCGTCAGGTCGAGGCGCTGGCGCAGGCCGAAGCGCGTGGCGACAGTGCGGTGAAGCCGGGGAAGGCCGCGCCTGCCGAGAAAGACGCCGATACGCGGGCGCTGGAAAAGCTCTTGTCGGACGTGATGGGCATGAAGGTGGAAATCAATCACCGAGAACGCGGCGGCGAAGTGAAGATACGCTACAGTTCTCTTGAGCAGCTTGACGAGATATGCCGCCGTTTGCAAAGTTGATCAGGAAAATATATTGAATTAATGAAAGCCCGCTGACCTTGTTTCAGCGGGCTTTTCTTTGTCAGAACTTTTTTCTTCCTGAAATGACTGGCATTATCATCGCCTTGCATTCCGGAGCGATTCAACGCCGATGGCCAGCAGGCACTGGCGGATGATCGGAACCGCGAGCCCGGCGTTTTGCCGGCTTTCCAGAATGGCGCGCTGGATGCGGTCCAGAGCGCGGCTCAGACCATCGCCGGTCCAGCGCGTGACCGCCGTCTCGATCAGTTTCCTGCGGTTGAAAAAGACCGGCGGACGGGCGCCGGCTACCACCATCGACGCGCTCTTGCGCTCCGTATCGGCGATATGGCGCAGCATCTGTATCTGCTGAAACTGCCGCATGGCGGCGTTGAGGACCAGAAAGGGCGCGGTGCCGGATTTCACCACGCGGTCGAAGGCGGTTTCGAAACGCGGCAGGTCGCCGGTCAGCACCGCGTCCACCACCTCGTCCAGCGAAAGCGCGGCTGCGTCGCCGACCGCATCGCGCACGTCGCCGATTTCGATCCGTTCCTTGCCGCGCGCATAGAGGCAGAGCTTTTCCAGTTCGCCGCGCGTCGCCAGGCGATCACCACCGAGGCTCTGGCGCAGAAGCTGGCGCGCGTCGAGCGTGATCTGCATCTTCCATTCGGCCAGAACATCGTCGATCACGCCGTCTATGCCGCGCGCGTCGTCGGTGTAACAGGGCAGGGCCATGCCGGCGGCCGCATTTTCCACCGCGCCGCGCAGGCCGGCACCCTTTTTCAGGTCACCGGCCTCGACCAGTATATAGGTCTCGCCGGGCGGATCGGTGGCAAGCAGCTTTACCGCCTCGGCGAGCTTCTTCTGGCCGCCCGCGTTTTTGATCCAGATCAGCCGCTCGCCGCCGAACATGGAAATGGTGCGGGCCTCGTCGGCCAGTCTCGCCGGGTCGGCCTCGATCTCGTCGGCCTCCATGCGGATGACGGCAAAGGGATCGTCCAGCGGCAGTTTCGTCGCTTCGGCGAAGCGGCGCGCCCGCTCGCTCACCAGCCCCTTGTCGGGACCGTAAAGCAGCACGACCGGAAAGGAACTGCTCGGCCTGTTCAGGAAACCGTCGACTTCATGTGCTTTTTTCTGGGCCATGACCGTTTCTTAAAATAATTCGCGCCGGAACGAAACAGCCAACGAAACAGCCGCCGTTCATGATGACGGCGGCTGTCGCGGGTAACGGAAAGTGGCGAGGCGCTTCGCAGTTTTGCTGGAAATGCTCTATCCGATCAGCAACGCGTCGTCGTCCAGCGTCTGGCCGCGTACCTTGCGGAACATCTCGATCAGGTCTTCCACCTGCAAGGTCTTGCGTTTGTCGCCGGTCACGTCGAGCACGATATTGCCGCCATGCAGCATGATGGTACGGTCGCCGTAATCGAGCGCCTGCCGCATGGAATGCGTCACCATCAGCGCCGTCAGCTTGTTTTCGGCGACCAGCGTGCGGGTCAGTTCCATGACGAATTCGGCCATGCCGGGATCGAGCGCGGCGGTATGCTCGTCCAGCAGCAGCACCTGGGAACCGGCGAGTGTGGCCATGACCAGCGACAGCGCCTGACGCTGGCCGCCCGAAAGCAGTTCCATGCGATCCTGCATCCGGTTTTCGAGATTGAGATTGAGGTTCGCCACCCGCTCGCGGAACCATGCGCGCCGTTTGGGCCCAAGCGCCCGCGCAAGGCCGCGCCTTTGCCCGCGCGCCGCAGCCAGGGCGAGATTTTCCTCGATGGTCAGCGCGCCGCAGCTTCCCGCGAGCGGATCCTGAAACACGCGGGCCACCAGACCGGCGCGCTCGGCCGTGGCCTTGCGCGTCACGTCGCGCCCGCCGATCATCACCTTGCCGGCAGCCGGGATGACGTCGCCGGCCAGAACGCCCAGAAGCGTGGACTTGCCCGCGCCGTTGGAGCCGATCACCGTGACGAAGGAGCCCTGCGCCATGGTGAGGTCTATGCCGTGCAGCACCTGCTTTTCCAGCGGAGTGCCGCGCCCGAAGATGACATCGAGGCCGGTGATCTCGATCATGCGGATGTCCTCCCGCGGCTCAGGCGCGGCAATATCAGCGCGACGGTGACGAGGAGCGCCGTGGCGATGTTGAGGTCGGAAGCCTGAAGGCCGACGGCTTCACCGTTGGAAAGCGCGAACTGGATGGCGATACGGTAGATGATGGAGCCGAGCACGCAGCCGATCAGCGTTACCAGAAGGCTGCGCGAGCGCAACAGCGTCTCGCCGATGATGACGGCCGCAAGGCCGACCACGATGGTACCGACACCCGAGGTCACGTCGGCAAAACCGTTGGTCTGCGCGAAAAGCGAACCGCCGAGCGCCACCAGCGCATTGGAGAGCGCCATGCCGAGATAGACCTGACGGTCGGTGCGCACGCCCTGCGCGCGCGCCATTTTCGGGTTGGCGCCGGTCGCGCGCATGGCGAGACCCATGTCGCTTTCGAGGAAGCGCCAGACAAGGACGACGACGACCGCCACCAGCACGAAAAGGAAGAGCGGCCGCACGTAATATTCGCGCAGGCCATGGCCGAAGAACGGGCTTATCATCGTATCCTGATTGATAAGTGCGATGTTCGGCTTGCCCATGACGCGCAGATTGACCGAGAACAGCGCAATCATGGTCAGGATGGAAGCGAGCAGATTGAGGATCTTGAAGCGGACATTGAGCGTTGCGGTGACAAGGCCGGCCAGCGCGCCCGCCACCATGGCGACCGCCGTGGCGAGCCACGGATTGATGCCGGCCAGGATCAGCACGCCGGCAACCGCCGCGCCGAGCGGAAAGGAACCGTCCACGGTGAGATCGGGAAAATCGAGAACGCGGAAAGCCATATAGACGCCGATGGCGACGAAGGCGTAGACGAGGCCAAGTTCGACCGCGCCCCAGAAGGCGATCTGACTCACAATGGTTCCTTTCGGATTAGGGGATCAGGGGAGTCCGGAAGCAGAGAAGCAGGCGATGAAGGAAAGAACAGTCGTTCTATTCCTCCAGGTGCCTGTTCCTTACTCCCCTGAGCTTCAGCTTTACTGCCCGATCTTGCTCGTTGCCCGGTCCAGCACGGATTGCGGGATTGTCACGCCCATTTTCTTCGCGGCATCGAGGTTGACCACCAGATTGGTGCCCTTGGCGATCTCGACCGGAATGTCGCCCGGCTTCTCACCCTTGAGAATGCGGACGACGACCTCGCCCGTCTGCTTACCGACGTCGAAATAGTTGAAGCCGAGTGCGGCCAGCGCACCGCGCTTGACCGAATCCGTGTCGGCGGTGAAGAGCGGCAGCTTGCTTTCGTCTGCCACGCCGACCGCGCTTTCCAGCGCCGAGACGACGGTGTTGTCGGTCGGTATATACATGGCGTCGGCGCGGCCCACCAGCGCTTCCGCCGCGCTCTTCACGTCCGCCGACTTGGTGGCGGTGGACTCGACGATCTCGATGTTGTCCTTGGCAGCGGCAGCCTTCAGCGCTTTCAGAAGCGACACGGAGTTGGTTTCGCCGGGATTATAGAGATAGCCGAGCTTCTTGATGTTCGGCATGATCTCCCTGATCAGCTTGATGTGTTCGGCCACCGGCGACATGTCGGAAATGCCGGTGACGTTGCCGCCGGGCTTCTCCATGCTCTTCACCAGCTGTGCGCCGACCGGATCGGAAACCGCGGTGAAGACCACCGGAATGTCGCGCGTGGCCGAGACGACCGCCTGCGCCGATGGCGTGGAGATCGGCACGATCACGTCCGGGTTTTCGCCGACGAACTGGCGCGCGATCTGCGCGGCGGTAGCCGGGTTGCCCTGCGCCGACTGGTAGACGAATTTGAGATTGTCGCCTTCCTTGAAGCCAGCTTCGGCCAGCGCGGCCTTCACGCCGTCACGGGCGGCGTCGAGCGCGGGATGCTGGACGATTGCCGTCACCTCGACGACGACATCCTTCGCCTGCGCGGCGGTGGTGATGGCCGTGGCTGCCATCAAGGCCATCAGCGTGGCCGCAAACCTGAAACGCATGAAAATCTCCCCTGTTTCTGCTGTGTGCCTGACTGCTTAATCAAGTTGTGGGCTGAAATCAATGATGGGCCGGCGGCGCCGGTCATCGGCCTGCCTTGCCGCCGTAATTTTCCCTGTACCATGGCCGAAAACGGGTTAATCTCTCCCTGTGAGGCGGAAGGAGGAACAGCGGCATGGGCGAGTTCGCGATCGTCACCGGCGGCAGCACGGGGATCGGCAGGCATCTGGTTTCGGCCTTCGCGGCGGCGGGCCATGCGGTCGCCTTCAGCTATCGCGGCGACGAGGAAGCGGCGCAGACGCTGATCGAGGCGGTGGAGGAGGCGGGCGGTCAGGCACTGGGCCTGCCTTGCGACGCCGGCATCCGGGCCGATGTGGAGGCCTTTTTCGACGAAGCCTGTTCCTGGTTCGGCGACGCGCCGGACGTTCTGGTCAACAATGCCGGAATTCAGGTCTGGGCGCCGCTGCTGGAACTTTCCGAGGACGATTGGGACGAGGTGGTCCGCACCAATCTCAAGGGCTGCTTCCTCAACACGCAGGCGGCGGCGCGGCGCATGGTGGATGTCGGCAAGGGCGGCTCCATCGTCAATATCGGCTCCGGCTGCAACAAGCTCGCCTTTCCGAGGCTCGTTTCCTACACCGCCTCCAAGGGCGGGATCGAGCAGTTCACCAAGGTTTCGGCGGTGGAGCTTGGAATCCACGGCATCCGGGTCAACTGCATCGCGCCGGGAGCCGTTCTCAACGAACGCACGGAGCGGGAAGCGCCCGATTATGCCGGCTCGTGGGCGCGCATCACACCCCTGCGGCGAGTGGGGACCGTGGAGGATATCGCCGGACCGGTACTGTTCCTCGCATCGGATGCGGCGGGTTTCGTGACCGGCCAGACCATCTGGGTCGATGGCGGCGTATTCGCGCAGGCCAACTGGCCCTACGAGATGTGAGCATCGGGCCGCTTTCGTGCGCGATTCTTCACTTTGGGCGGTTATGAGTTTTTCTTTCCGCGCGACCGCGGATTCTTCGAAAACCCATCTCCATCAAGGGCTTGAACGCGGTCTGACGGTCGGGAATAATCCGGCGCTCCATCCTTCCCGCATTCGGGCGACACGGACCGCTCCGGCGTCGCCAACAGGTACCCTTCATGTCTTCAACGGAACGGCAGTCGAAGCCGGCCATGTCGCGCTTCCGCTTCTTCGTGCCCATCCTCGCCGGAGCCACGCTTCGCGAGCGCCTTCTGGCCTGCCTTGGCGCTTTGATCGGCATCGCGCTCACAGGCATGATCGGCGGATATTTCTTCGGCGCCGGTGCCGATCTTCCGCTCATCGTCGCGCCGATGGGCGCATCGGCGGTGCTCCTGTTCGCGGTGCCCTCCAGTCCGCTCGCCCAGCCGTGGCCGATCATCGGCGGCAACACGATCTCGGCCCTCACCGGGCTTCTCGCCGCCGGCCTCATCCACGATCCGGTGCTCGCCATCGGCGTCGGGGTCGGGCTGGCGATCGGCGTCATGTCCTTCACCCGCTGCCTGCATCCGCCGGGCGGGGCCGCCGCGCTGACCGCCGTGCTCGGCGGCCCCGCGGTGGCAAAATGGGGCCTGTTCTTTCCGCTGGTTCCGGTCGCACTCAATTCCTGCGTTCTGGTCGCGCTGGGCATCGCCTTTCACCGGCTCTCGCGGCGATCCTATCCGCATGTCGCGCCGCCGGCGCCGGCGAAGGCGCCGGGACCCACGGACCTGCCCTCCAGCCGCCGCGTCGGTTTCCGCGAGGAGGATATCGACACGGCCCTGAGCCGTTTCGAGGAGACCTTCGACATCGACCGCGACGATCTCGGCCGGCTGCTGCGGCAGGTGGAACTGGAATCGATGCTGCGTTCTCCCGGCGGCGAAATCCTGTGCCGGGATATCATGTCGCGCGATGTGATCTCCATCGGCGAGGACGATTCCGCCGCGACGGCGCGCGCGCTGCTGCTGGCCCACAATATCCGCACCCTGCCGGTGGAGGACGGTGAGGGGCGGCTGGTCGGAACGCTCGGCCTGCGCGAGCTTGCACAGGTGGAGGGCTCGTTCAGGGGGCATATCGCAAAAGCGGCGACCGCATCGCCTACGGACAGGGCGCTCAGCCTCCTGCCTGTCCTGACCGATGGCCGCACCCATGCGGTGATCATCGTCGATAGCCGGTCGAAGATTCTGGGCCTGATATCGCAGACCGATCTGCTGGGCGCCGTGGCGCGCACGCTCGTTTCGCCCTGAACCAACGCTGTGCCCGCCGCCGGCCGGTGTCACGGTCTGCGGATTACAACATCTTGACGGAAATAAGTCATCGCCCTAGAAGTTTTTTTCCAGATCTGACGGGGTCGGTCTGCCGGGAGGTTTTCTGAAAGGCGATTCATATGGAAAAGCGCAAGAGCAAGGCAGTCTTCTGGCTGCTGATAATCCCCTATATCGGGCTTCTCTGGGTTCCATTCTATAATTTTCACGATCCCGTTCTTTTCGGGTTTCCCTTTTTCTACTGGTATCAGCTTCTCTGGGTGCCGATTACCGCTTTCCTGACCTGGATCGTTTATCGGAGCATGCGCCATGACGACTGATATCAATTATACGTCGCTTGCCATCTTCATCTTCTTTTTCCTGCTCGTTACGGTCATGGGCTTTGTGGCCGCGCGCTGGCGCAAACCGGAGACGCTGGCCCATATCGACGAATGGGGCCTCGGCGGACGCAATTTCGGCACCTGGATCACATGGTTCCTTGTCGGTGGCGATTTCTATACCGCCTATACGGTCATCGCCGTGCCGGCGCTGGTCTATACGGTCGGCGCCTACGGCTTCTTCGCGCTGCCCTATACGATCGTCGTCTATCCCTTCGTCTTCATGGTCATGCCGGTCCTGTGGAGGAAGGCCAAGGATTTCGGTTATGTGACCGCCGGCGACGTGGTTCATGGCCAGTACGGCTCGCGCGCGCTGGAGCTTGCGGTCGCCATCACCGGCGTCATCGCCACCATGCCCTATATCGCGCTCCAGCTCGTCGGCATGGCCGCGGTGCTGAAGGCGCTCGGCCTGCATGGCGAACTGCCGCTCGCCATCGCTTTCATCGTTCTGGCACTCTATACCTATTCGGCGGGCCTGCGCGCCCCGGCGCTGATCGCCTTCGTCAAGGACATCATGATCTATATCGCGGTGATCGCGGCCATCGCCGTCATCCCGGCGAAGCTCGGCGGCTATGCCAATGTCTTCGCTGCCGCCGATGCGGACTTCAAGGCCAAGGGTGCGGGCAGCCTGCTGCTCGCCGGCAATCAATATGTCGCCTATGCCACGCTGGCGCTCGGCTCGGCGCTCGCCGCCTTCATGTATCCGCATACGCTGACCGGCATTTTCGCCGCGAAGAGCGGCAACACCATCCGCAAGAATGCGGTGCTGCTGCCGGCCTATACGCTGCTTCTGGGGCTGCTCGCGTTGCTCGGCTATATGGGCCATGCCGCGAAACTGCATGTCGACAGCGCCAACGAAGTGGTGCCGGCGCTGTTCCAGACGCTGTTTCCGAGCTGGTTCACCGGTTTCGCCTTCTCGGCCATCGCCATCGGTGCGCTGGTGCCGGCGGCGGTGATGAGCATCGGCGCGGCCAATCTGTTCACCCGCAATTTCTGGAAGGCCTATGTCGATCCGGCGGTCGACCCGGCGGGTGAGGCGAAGGTCGCCAAGGTCACGTCGCTGGTGGTGAAGGTCGGCGCGCTGCTGGTCATCATCTTCCTGCCGACGCAGTTCGCCCTCGATCTCCAGCTTCTGGGCGGCATCTGGATATTGCAGACGCTGCCGGCGCTGGTCTTCGGCCTCTATACGCGCTGGTTCCGCGCGCCCGGCCTCCTCGCGGGCTGGTTCGTCGGTTTCTTCGGCGGCACCTGGATCGTCTGGATGAACGGGCTGAAGCCGCTGCACGCGATCAGCTTCGGCGGCGCTTCCTTCACCGTCTATACCGGTATTCTCGCTCTGGTGGTCAATATCGTGGTGGCAGTGGTGGTGAATGCCGTGACCCCGGCGTCGGCCACGGCGCGGGCGTCGAACTGACTTAGAGCGCATCCCGAAAAGTGTGAAACGGTTTTCGGATAAGATGCGCGTCAAAACAAACAATTGGAGCGCCGGTCTGATTCAATCAGATCGAAACGCGCTCTAATGAAAACAAGGCGGCGGCCCGGCATCTCCGGGGCCGCCGTTCTCTTATGCGCCCCTTCTCGTTTTTGCGCATTTGCGGACGCGAAACCGCCTCGCACTTTCGCTGGAAATGCTCTATCCCCCATTGACCAGCGCCAGCACCAGTTGCTGCACATTGCCGCCGTCGCTCATCTCCACCCGGTCGAATTCGCGGTCCCGTGCGTGCTGGACCGCGACCATGGCGGTGATTTCCTTGGCCAGAAGCTTGCGTATCCTGCGGCATTGCGGGTCGTCGGGCGCGGAAAGGCCGACCGTGCGGCGCACGATCTCCCGCGTGATTTCCTTCGCCGTTTCGCCGTGGGTCTTTTCATGCTTCAGGATGCCCGCATAGAAGGCGGCCCAGTTTTCCCTGACCGGCGAGGCGAGTTTCTGCTCCGGCTCCGGCATCGTATAGGTGATGGTGAGCCTGGGTGTCGCCGAGACCACCGTACAGGCATTGTTGCTGTGGTCGAAGGTACGGTCCCAGCGCAGCACATAGTTCGTATGAGCGATGGCGCGCGCCCTGCTCTTGCCCGATCTGGGGCCGCGCTCGCCGATGGAGCGGTAGAGTTCCGGTCCGGTACGGCCCTCGATCGCATAGGGCTTGACGATTTCCACCGCCTTCCAGCCGTCGTCGGCATGGGCCGGCACCGCCATTGCCCCCGGAGCGATTGCGGCAAGGACGGACAAGCGAAGCCGCTTCATCATGACCTTACCCTTTGCGGATCAGGAAACGCTGCATCGTGCCGTGGTGCTCCTGCGACAGAAGCGCATGGCCTTCTGCGGCGCAGAAATGCGGCAGGTCGATACCGGCGAGCGGATCCGTGGTTTCCACCCACAGAAGTGCGCCCGCCGGAATGTTTTCCAGACGGCGGCGGGTTTTCAGCACGGGAAGTGGGCATTTCAGCCCCTTGAGATCGTAGACCGAAACGGTTTCCGGTCGTCCGTTCAATAGCCGAGAGCCTGCCAAAGGGATTTCTTCTGCTCCGATGCCGGTGCGGCGGCAGCCGCCGGCGGCTGTTCGGCGTTCTGGGCCACCTGGGCGGTTTCGCCTGCGGCAGACTGTGCCGGTGGTGTCGCCTGCGCGGCCGCCGCCGGGTTCTGCTTCGGCAACGGCACGGAAGCGGTGCGTGCCGGGGCGGCCGTCGCAGGTCTGGCCGATTTCGGCGCGGCGGCGACCGCGGACGGCTGAATCACCGGGGGAGCGGGACGGATATCCGGCGCGCCGGGCGTTTCGGCGGAAGCAGGCGTGAGTGACGGCGGCTCGCGCGACACCTTCTCGCCACGCGCCCGTGCGGCGCTCCATGCGGCGACGAGCTTTGCTTCGGGAAGGCCCTGAATCGAGGGCGAGGGGGCCTTGTCCGCGGCGGTGAAGGCGGATTCCAGCGTCTTGTGCGGCTGCGCATAGGCGACGGTCAATGCCGCGCCGTTGGCTGCCGGCGGACAGGGGCCGGTCGGCGACAGGGACTGGCCGTCCGGCGTCGGCACGTTGAACACGTAACGCTTTTCGCAGACATCGACCTTCGGCGGCACCTTGGTGGCTTCGAAGGCGTCATAGCCCTGCTTGAGCATCTTCCAGAACGGGTAATTCGGGTCGTTGCGGTAGCGCGCCATATTGGCCGCCGTCATGCGGAACGGAAAGGCCTCGATCTGGAATTCGCGCTGGCCGCCCTGAAAGGCATCGCGCCCGAAGGCGTAAATCTGGGCGACGCTCTGGTCGGTCATGGAATAGCAGCCCGAGGACGAGCAGGCCCCGTGTACCATCAGGTTCTGGCCCGTGCGCCCGTTGGCGCGATCATAGGCATTGGGAAAGCCGATGTTGAAGGAAAGATAATAGCTGGAATTTGGGTTCATCTGCGCCGGGCGCACGTTATAGAAACCCTCCGGCGCCTGCCGGTCGCCCTCGATATATTTAGGCCCCAGCTTGCCCGACCATTTGCAGATCGGGTAGGAGGCGATCTGGTCGTATTTGCCGTTGTCCTTCCGCTTCCAGATTTCCAGTACGCCTTCTTCCTTGAAGATACGCACCATGATCGGCGAGGTGCGGGTCATGCCCTTCGCCTTCATCTTGGCCACGATCTTCTCGGGCAGCGGCGTCTGTGCCTTCATGCCGAGATCATTGACGGATGAACCCTGACAGCCCGCGAGAAGCGCGGCCGCCATGACGGAACCGAGGATTGCCGTTCTGATATTCATCTCGCATCGAGCCTTTGAGCCGCACCGGAAACTTTGTACACGAAAGCACCGGTTCACCGAAACCGCCGGAACGGTTCCTCTCCTTACGCATTTCCGAACACAGGACCGCTTCGCAGTCTTGCTGGAAACGCTCAATCTTTACAAGTAAACCTTACGGTAAGGTTTATAAATCCTGTTTCCGATAGCGCAAAACCCGCCTAGCGGCAATATGGCGGGCGTGGCGGCGTCCTCTTGGCGCTACAGGTTGCGGCCGATTTCGAGAAATTTGCGGCGGCGCTCCTGTTTCAGCGTCTCGCCGTCCACGCCCTTCATCGAGCGCAGCGCATCGGCGATGATCCCGCCCGTGGCCTCGATCGCCGCCTCCGGGCCGCGATGCGCGCCGCCCATCGGTTCGGGAATGATGCCGTCGATGATCTTGAGATCGAACAGGTCCTGCGCGGTGATGCGCATGTTAGAAGCGGCATCCTTGGCGCGGGTGGAATCGTGCCACAGGATCGAGGCCGCCCCTTCCGGCGAGATCACCGAATAGATGGAGTGCTCGAGCATGTAGACGCGGTTGGCGACGGCGATGGCGATGGCGCCCCCCGATCCGCCCTCGCCGATGACGATGGCCACCACCGGCACGCGCAGCTTCAGGCATTCGGCGGTGGAGCGGGCGATGGCCTCGGCCTGACCGCGCTCTTCCGCGCTGACGCCCGGATAGGCGCCCGCCGTATCGACGAAGGTGATGAGCGGCAGGTGGAAACGGTCGGCCATCTCCATGATGCGCACCGCCTTGCGGTAGCCTTCGGGACGGGCCGAGCCGAAATTGTGCTTCAGGCGCGTCTTGGTGTCGGAACCCTTTTCCTGTCCGATGATGGCGACCGGCTCGCCGTTGAAACGGCCGAAACCGGCCTGGATCGCCTCGTCATCGGCAAATTTGCGGTCGCCGGCCAGCGGCGTGAACTCGGTGAACAGCTTGCCGATATAGTCGAGGCAGTGCGGCCGGTCCGGATGGCGGGCGATCTGCGCCTTCTGCCACGGCGTCAGCTTGCGGTAGATTTCCTTCAGCGCGTCGGCCGACCGCTTCTCGAGACGGCGAATCTCGTCGCCCATCTCGACGCTGCCATTTTCCTGCGCGAGCTTTTTCAGCTCAAGTATCTGGCCTTCGAGATCGGCGACGGGCTTTTCAAAATCGAGATAGTTGTACATATGGCCTGATTGCTCGTGGTTCTTTCAAAACTCTCTTACCCGTCATGAGCCTCATCGGCAAGCGGGTGATGCTCACTGACCAGTTTATGAAGCCTTTCCTCCAGCACATGCGTATAGATCTGTGTGGTGGAGATGTCGGAATGGCCGAGCAATTGCTGCACCGTGCGCAGGTCCGCGCCGTTCTGCAACAGGTGGCTGGCGAAGGCATGGCGCAGCACATGCGGCGAGACGGCGGCGGCGGGAAGCCCCGTGCGGGCGGCAAGCCCCTTCAACTCTCGCGCGAAAACCTGCCGCGCCAGATGCCCGCTTTCGGAAAAAGCGGGAAACAACCATGGATTGCCGTCGCTGCCGGGCAGGGAATCGCGAAGCGCCAGGAAGCGTTGCAGCGCCGCACGCGCCTTCGGCGACAGCGGCACCATGCGGTCCTTCGACCCCTTGCCGCGCACCAGCAGGAAGCGATGATCGGTGCGCGCCACGCCAACCGGCAGGCCGACCAGTTCCGAGACGCGCAGGCCGGTGGCGTAGAGCGTCTCGATCAGGGCATGGAGCCGCAGCGCCCTGATCCGCTCGCCCGGCTCTTGCGCCGCGTCGGCTTCCGTCGCCGCGCGGTCGAGAAGCCGGGTGACGTTTTCGACGCTCATGATCTTCGGCAGCGGTTTCTGCTTCTTCGGCGCGTCGAGCGTGCCGGTCGGGTCGTCCTGCCGGAAACCCTCCGTATAGAGGAAGCGGAAAAACTGCCGCAGTGCCGACAAGCGGCGGGCCTGCGACGTCGCCTTGAAGCCTTCCACGGCCATGGCGTCGATGACGGCGCGTATATCGTCGCCCCCGGCCGCCGCCAGATCGATGCCGCGCGCGGCCAGCATATCAGTTGCCGCCTTCAGGTCGCGGGCGTAGGATTCGAGAGTGTTTTTCGCCGCGCCGCGTTCGGCGCTCATCATTTCGAGAAAATTTTCGATCGCCAGTGTCGCGCGCATGGTCACGCCCGTGCTCTATTGCCCGGCATGGCCGGCCTGCGGGGCGGTATCGGCAGCGGTTTCGTTCGGAAGAATCGTCGGAACCGGCTTGTCGGGCGTATCCTGCGCCTTCGGGGAGAAGGGAACCGGGTTGAGCTTTGCGGCCGGAATCTCGACCTGCATCTGCCGTGTCTGAGGCTCCACGAAATTGGCGAGCGCATAAATCCCGCCATAAGCTATGGCGGCGATGACGGCGAGAAAGGCGATAATGCGCGTCAGGGTTGGCATATCGCGTTTATGCGACCCTATTGCGACGAAAGCAAGGATGCGCTCAGATCACGATGATGAAAGCGATTGACGCCGCCGGCTTTTTCATGTGGAAGCGGTGTGAACGGATGAATGCGATGAATACGACAGCAACACAGACCGGCCCGGCCGGCCAGTACGAGAAAGCCGAGGCGCTGCGCGCAGTGCTCGGCAAGCGGGTTGTCGTGCTGGTGGGCCTGATGGGCGCGGGCAAGTCCACCGTCGGGCGCAAGGTGGCGGCCATGCTCGGCCTGCCCTTCAAGGATGCCGATACGGAGATCGAGGCCGTGTCGCGCATGACTATTCCCGAACTCTTCGCGGCTTATGGCGAGGCGGAGTTCCGCGATCTGGAACGGCGCGTGATCGGGCGCCTGCTGGAGGACGGGCCGATGGTGCTGGCCACCGGCGGCGGCGCCTGGATGAACGGGGAGACGCGCGCGGCAATCGCCGGAGCGGGCGTTTCGGTCTGGCTGAACGCCGAACTCGACGTGCTGATGGAACGTGTGCTGCGGCGTCAGAACCGGCCGCTTCTCAAGAACGACGATCCGCGCGGCGTCATGCGGCGGCTGATGGACGAGCGCTATCCCGTCTATGCACTGGCCGACCTGCAACTGATGACGCGCGACGAGAAGAAGGAAATCATCGCCAGCGAACTGGTCGGGCTGCTGGCCCGGCACCTGGGAGAAAAAGCATGAACGCACCCGACATGATCGCCGACAGCGTCACCGTGCCGGTGTCGCTGGGCGAACGCTCCTACGATATCCTGATCGGCAAGGGACTGATTGCGCGGGCGGGCGAGGAAACGGCCAAGCGCCTCAAGGGCGCGCGGGTTGCCATCGTCACCGACGGGAATGTCGCGGGCTTCCATCTCGACCGCTTGCGCGAGAGCTTTTCGCGCGCCGGCATCGACAGTGCGCCGGTGGTGATCGCGCCGGGCGAGAAGTCGAAATCCTTCGCTATGCTCGAAACCGTGGTGGACGCTGTGCTGGCGGCAAGGCTGGAGCGCGGCGACGCCGTGGTGGCCTTCGGCGGCGGCGTGGTGGGCGACCTTGCCGGTTTCGCGGCGGGGATCGTCCGGCGCGGCATGAATTTCGTGCAGATGCCGACCTCGCTTCTCGCGCAGGTGGATTCCTCGGTCGGCGGCAAGACCGGCATCAACACGCCGCGCGGCAAGAATCTGGTCGGCGTTTTCTACCAGCCGCAGTTGGTGCTGGCCGATACGGATGTGCTCGACACGCTGACCGCGCGCGAGTTCCGCGCCGGCTATGCGGAAGTGGCGAAATACGGCCTTATCGACCGGCCCGATTTCTTCGCCTGGCTGGAGAAGAACTGGCAGGAGGTTTTCGGCGGCGGCCCGGCGCGGACGCAGGCCATCGCCCAGTCCTGCCGCGCCAAGGCGGAGGTGGTGGCGCGCGACGAGCGCGAGACCGGCGACCGGGCGCTGCTCAATCTCGGCCATACTTTCGGCCATGCGCTGGAGAGCGCGACGGGCTACGATTCGAGCCGTCTGGTGCATGGCGAGGGCGTGGCCATCGGCATGGCGCTGGCGCATCGCTTCTCGGTAAAGATGAACCTGTGCGGCGTCGAGGCGGCGGAGCGCGTCGAGGCGCATCTGAAGGCCGTGGGCCTGCCGACTACACTGCATGACGTGCCGGGCGGCCTGCCGCCGGCGGAAAAGCTGATGGACTATATCGCGCAGGACAAGAAGGTGTCGCGCGGAGCGCTCACCTTCATTCTCACGCGCGGCATCGGCCAGTCCTTCATCGCGAAGGACGTGCCGCCGTCCGCCGTATTGGAATTCCTGAAGGAACGCCTCGCCGGATAAGGAGATCGGAACGATGACGTTCGAGCTTTGGGTCATGTGCGGCATCATCCTGCTGTGCGTCGTCCTGTCCGGTTTCTTCGCCGGTTCGGAAACGGCGCTGACGGCGGCCTCGCGCGCACGGATGATGGCGATGGAGCAGCAAGGCGACGAGCGCGCCAACGTCGTCCAGAAGCTCACCGCGAGGCGCGACCGGCTGATCGGCGCCCTTCTCATCGGCAACAACCTCGCCAACATCCTGTCCTCCTCGCTGGCGACCAGCATCTTCCTGAACCTGTTCGGCAGTTCGGGCGTGGCCTATGCCACGCTCGCCATGACGGTGATCCTCGTCATCTTCGCCGAGGTCCTGCCGAAGTCCTGGGCTATTTCTGCGCCCGACCGCTTTTCGCTGGCGGTGGCGCGCGGCGTGTCCTTGGTGGTACTTCTGATCGGGCCGCTGTCGAGCGCGGTCAATTTCATCGTACGCGCCATTCTGAGGCTGTTCGGCGTCAATCTCGCCGCGGGGCGCTCCATGCTGTCTCCGCAGGAGGAACTGCGCGGCGCGGCGGAGGTCCTGCATCGCGAGGGGATGTTCATCAAGGAGGATCGCGATCAGCTCGGCGGCCTTCTCGATCTCAAGGAGCTTGAGGTCAGCGACGTCATGGTGCACCGCACCGCCATGGGGACGATCAACGCCGACGCGCCCGCCGACCGGATCGTGGGCGAAATTCTGGCCAGTCCGCATACGCGCATGCCGGTCTGGCGCGACGAGACCGACAATATCGTCGGCATCCTGCACACCAAGGATCTGCTGCGCGCGCTGCATGAGGTGGACAACGACGCCACGCGCATCGATATCATGAAAGTGGCGCGCAAGCCATGGTTCGTGCCCGACACGACCACGCTTCAGGACCAGATGAACGCCTTCCTGCGCCGCAAGGCGCATATCGCCATCGTGGTGGACGAATATGGCGACGTGCAGGGGCTGGTGACGCTGGAGGATATTCTGGAGGTCATCGTCGGCGATATCGCCGACGAGCACGATGTCGAGATTCAGGGCCTGCGGCTGCAACCGGACGGTTCGGTGATCGTCGACGGCTCGCTGGCGATCCGCGATCTCAACCGCGCCCTCGACTGGAACCTGCCGGACGAGGAAGCCACCACCATCGCCGGGCTGGTCATTCACGAGACGCAGTCGATCCCGGAGGTAAAGCAGGCTTTCACCTTCCACGGCAAGCGCTTCACGGTGCTGAAGAAGGAAAAGAACCGGCTGACGCGCCTGCGCATCGTGCCGCTCGATGCCGACGGCAAGCCCGCGCCGATCTCGACGAGAATCGGTTAGCCCATATAACGCGCCTGCGGTGTGCCCGGCCGAAAGTTCTGGACGCGATCGTCTCGCCTGAGGCAGATTGCGCCGGACAGGAGGGGCACATGACCGCGGCGAAAGGAACGGAAAAAACCGGGCTTGTTCGGGGATTGATCGCCGATGCGGGTTCCGTTTCGCGCGACATGCGCATCCTGCTGCTCGGACAGTTCTTCATGAACGCCTCCACCTTCACGGCGTTTCCGCTGATGGCCGTGTACATGGCAAATCATCTTCATTTCGGTTCCACCCAGATCGGCACGGTGCTGACCCTTCATCTGGTCGGCGGACGGGCATTGCCGATCCTGACCGGTCCCATGGCCGACCGGTTCGGATTCCGGCCGCTGATGGTGATCGGGCTGGTGCTGAGGGCCGGTGGCTTTATCGGCTTCGGCCTGTCGTCCGGTTTCGCCCTGACCGCATTTGCGACGCTGGCAATCGGTCTGGGCACCGCGCTTTACGAATCGGCGGTCTATGGCATATTCGGCCGTCAGCCGGCGTCGATCGTCGCGCGGGTTTTCGTGCTGAACAATCTGCTGCTCAATCTCGGCGTCATCGTGGGACCGATGCTCGGCGCGCTGTTGCTCGCATTCGATCCGGTTCTGCCCTTCTATGCCAGCGGGATATTTTTCATCGTGCTGGCGCTGTTCTGCATCCGGTTCGATCATCTCGACCGGCTCTATACAAGCCGTTCCCCGATTCTGGCGAGCTGGAAAGCCGCGGCGACGGACAGGCTGTTCCTGTTGTTCCTGCTGGCGACGTTCGCCTGGTGGTTCCTGTTCTCGCAGCTCTTTGTCCTGTTTCCGCTCATGGCCGCGAAACTGGCCGGAACGGACGCGGGGGCAAGCTGGGTGTTCACGACGAACGGCATCGCGGGCATCGCGTGCGTCACCCTGTCTCTGGTGATCTTCAGGTGGGTTTCGGAACGCCGGGTTCTGTTCGGCTGCTACATCGCCCTTGCCGCCGTGTATCTGATCGCGGGGCTTGGTTCCGGCCTGTGGTGGCTGCTGGGCGTCGTCGCGCTCTATACGGTCATGGAAACGCTGATCCTGCCGGCGATCGAGGCGATCACCGCCAATCTTGCGCACGAAGGCAAGCAGGCCACTTTTTTCGGCGCGATCGGGGTTTCATGGGGGATTGGCGGCGCGCTCGGAAACTATGCCGGAAGCTGGCTCGCGGTCCAGTCCAACGGATTGCTGATCTGGGGTTCGCTCGCCGCCGTCGCCATGATCGGGGCCGGGCTGACGGGGATTTTCAACGCCGCATCGCTTCGCCCGGCGCGGACGGCTCCAGCGCCAGCGCATGAACGCCGGTCATGAGTTCCTCCTTCAGCGCCTCGTTGATGGCGCGGTGACGCGCGATGCGGCTCATTCCGGCGAAGGCAGCCGAAACGATGCGCACGCGGAAATGCGTCTCGCCGGAGCCGTCGAAGGCGGCATGGTGATCGTCGCCGTGATGATGGCCGGCGTGAAGATGGCTCTCATTGATGATTTCCAGCCTTTCCGGCGCGAAGGCGGCGGTAAGCTTCGCCTCCATGGCGCCCTGTTTGCTGTTTTGTGTGCTATTGTGAATGGACATTCGGGTCTTGCCTCTCCATATAGGCGTCACACGCCCCATATAATCCGTCCCGGCGGTGAAAGGTGGGGCAAATCCGCACAGGAACCGTTCCACTTCAAAATTTCGCCCCGTCCGGATGGCTGGAATCGGCCGGAGGGCCAAGGGAGCGAAATGTCAATTCTTGTTCCGTAACGCTTTATCCGCATAATCCGATTCGATGAACACGCACTCCAAATATTTCGACAGCATCCGCATCCGTTCCCGCAAGGGCGCCAATGCGAAATCCGACGCGCCCTGCTGCCAGTGGGAAGGCTGCGACTTGCCGGGCACGCACCGCGCGCCCGTGGGGCGCATGCGCGAGGGTGAATATTTCCTGTTCTGCATCGACCATGTACGGGAATATAACAAGAATTTCAATTACTTCTCCGGTCTGTCCGACAAGGATATCGCCAGATTCCAGAAAGACGCCATCACCGGCCACCGTCCGACATGGTCCACGGCGGCCAACACGACCGCGCGTGCCTCCTCGCCCGACATGGCGAAGATGCGCTCCGGTTCGGCCGCCTATTACAAGCGGCTGCGCGATCCTTTCAACCTGTTCCGGGAGGCGCACGGGGCGTCGGCGGAACAGATGGCGAAGCGCAAGCCGCGCACGCTGGAGATTAAGGCGCTCGTAACGCTCGGTCTGGATGCAAATTCGACTGGCGATAAGATCAAGGCGCGCTATAAAGAACTGGTGAAACTCCACCATCCCGATGCGAATGGTGGAGACCGTGGGTCCGAGGAACGCTTCCGCGAAGTGATCCAGGCTTATCAGTTGCTCAAGCAGGCGGGTTTTTGCTGACCCGGCTGCGCGCGATGCAGGGCCGGAACCACAGCAGGACGGACATTCTTCTGCCGCGCTTTCCCGCGCGGATGCAAGCACGGATGCCCGCAACGAGTGATCAAGGGGCATACCGTCCGGTCGGTCGGCGCCATGCTCCCGAAAGTATTTGACGTCGCGGCGGGATCCTCCTGCCGCCCTGGAGGCATGATGAACAAGGTTGAGCGGGATATAGCCAATTTGCCGGATACGACGGTCTCGGTGCGCGAACTGTTCGGGATCGATTCGGACATGAAGGTGCCGGCCTATGCGGCGGGCGATTCCTATGTGCCGGATCTGGACCCGGATTATCTCTTCGATCGCCAGACCACGCTCGCGATCCTCGCCGGCTTCGCCTATAACCGCCGCGTGATGGTGTCGGGCTATCACGGCACCGGCAAGTCCACCCATATCGAGCAGGTCGCCGCCCGCCTCAACTGGCCCTGCGTGCGCGTCAACCTCGACAGCCATGTCAGCCGTATCGATCTCGTCGGCAAGGACGCCATCGTCGTCAAGGACGGCATGCAGGTGACCGAATTCAAGGACGGCATCCTGCCCTGGGCCTATCAGCACAATGTGGCGCTGGTGTTCGACGAATACGATGCCGGCCGCCCGGACGTGATGTTCGTCATCCAGCGCGTGCTGGAAACCTCGGGCCGGCTGACGCTCCTGGACCAGAGCCGCGTCATCCATCCGCACCCGGCCTTCCGCCTGTTCGCCACCGCCAACACGATCGGCCTCGGCGACACGACCGGCCTCTATCATGGCACGCAGCAGATCAATCAGGCGCAGATGGACCGCTGGTCCATCGTGACGACGCTGAACTACCTGCCGCACGACAACGAGGTGAACATCGTTCTCGCCAAGGCCAAGCATTACCAGAACGCGGAAGGGCGCGACCTCGTCAACAAGATGGTGCGCGTGGCCGACATGACGCGGCAGGCCTTCGTCAACGGCGATCTGTCGACCGTGATGAGCCCGCGTACCGTCATCACATGGGCCGAGAACGCCGCCATTTTCGGCAACGATGTCGGTTTCGCTTTCCGGCTGACTTTCCTCAACAAGTGCGACGAGTTGGAGCGCCCGACCGTGGCCGAGTTCTACCAGCGCGCTTTCGGGCAGGAACTGCCGGAATCGGCCGCCAATATCGTTCTCGCATAACACGCATACAACTCGCATACAGGGCGTGCCAGCATGTCAGGCCAGATGTCAGGAATAGGCGACAATTCGCGCGAGCGTAAATCGGGTCCGGTGGACACCGAGCCGTTCAAGCGCGCCTTGACGGCCTGTCTTCGCGCCATTTCCGCCGACAACGAGATGGAGGTGGCGTTCAGCAACGACCGTCCGGCGCTGAACGGCAACCGCGCCCGCCTGCCGGATCTGCCGAAGCGTCCGACCGCGCATGACGTCGCCGTCACGCGCGGGCTTGGCGATTCCATGGCGCTGCGCCGCGCGCGGCACAATCCGCGCATCCATGCCGCGCTCGCGCCGGAAGGCAAGCAGGCGCGTGCCATTTTCGACGCCGTCGAACAGGCGCGCGTGGAAGCCATCGGCGCGCGCGCCATGTCGGGCGTGGCCGACAATCTCGCCACCATGCTCGCCGACAAATATGCGCGGGCCAATTTCGCCGCCGTCACCGCCAAGGAAGACGCGCCGCTCGAAGAGGCCGTTTCCCTGCTCCTGCGCGAAAAGCTGACCGGGCGTCCCGCGCCCGCGGAAGCCGGCAAGGTGCTCGATCTCTGGCGCGACTGGATCGAGGACAAGGCGGGGGCCGATTTCGCCCGGCTCGGCGACAGCCTCAACGACCAGCAGGCCTTCGCCCGCACCGTTCGCGACATGCTCGCTTCCATGGACATGGCTGAGGAGCTTGCGCAGGAAGAACAGAGCGACGACGACGAGTCCAATGACGAGCAGACGCCCGATTCGGACGAGAACGAGGAAGGCGGCGACGACACGCAGGAAGGCTCCGATTCGGCCGAGAGCGACGAATCCGACGATTCCTCGGACGATGGCGAGCAGGGCGAGATGGATGCCGCCGACGCTTCCGCCGACGACATGGACGACAGCGAGGATATCGACGCCGAGACGCCGGGCGACACGCGACGCCCCAACCAGCCCTTCGCCAATTTCGCCGAGCATATCGACTACAAGGTTTTCACGCGCGAGTTCGACGAGGAGGTCGAGGCGACCGATCTTTGCGACGAGGCGGAACTGGACCGCCTGCGCGGCTTTCTCGACAAGCAGCTCGCCAATCTGCAAGGCGTGGTCGGGCGGCTCGCCAACCGTCTCCAGCGCCGGCTGATGGCGCAGCAGAACCGTTCGTGGGATTTCGATCTGGAGGAAGGCTATCTCGATTCGGCGCGTCTGGTGCGCATCGTGATCGATCCGACCCAGCCTCTGTCCTACAAGCAGGAGCGCGACACCGATTTCCGTGACACGGTGGTGACGCTGGTGCTGGACAATTCCGGCTCCATGCGCGGCCGGCCGATCACGGTGGCGGCGACCTGCGCCGACATTCTCGCCCGCACGCTGGAACGCTGCGGCGTGAAGGTGGAAATATTGGGCTTCACCACCAAGGCGTGGAAGGGCGGCCAGTCGCGGGAGGCTTGGCTGTCGCGCGGCAAGCCCGCCAATCCGGGCCGCCTCAACGATCTGCGCCACATCGTCTACAAGAGCGCCGACGCGCCGTGGCGCCGCGCGCGCCGTAATCTCGGCCTGATGATGCGCGAGGGGCTGCTCAAGGAAAATATCGACGGCGAGGCGCTGATCTGGGCACACCAGCGGCTGCTCGGCAGGCCCGAGCAGCGCAAGATCCTGATGATGATCTCGGATGGCGCGCCGGTCGACGATTCGACGCTGTCGGTCAATCCGGGCAATTATCTGGAGCGGCACTTGCGCGCGGTGATCGAGGAGATCGAGACGCATTCGCCGGTGGAGCTGATCGCCATCGGCATCGGCCACGACGTGACGCGCTATTACCGCCGCGCCGTGACCATCGTCGACGCCGAGGAACTGGCCGGCGCGATGACCGAGCAGCTTGCCTCGCTGTTCGAGGAACAGGGCGCGGCCGCTTCGATGGGCAAACGCCGCGCTGCGGGCAGGCGGTAAGGTTTTACGCTTTTTCAGCTGCCGGGCGTCCGGCGGCATAGAGCGCCGGGGCGAATATGGCGAGGATCGCGCCATAGGGGATCAGCATCAGCGTGCCCATCACGACCTTCACCGAGAAATCGCCGAGCGCCAGCGTGACCCAGAGCGGCACACCGAGACCGAACAGCGAGGCCGGTTCGGTGAGCGAGGAATCGGCCATGCCGGTGAGCCGGTCGATCCACGCGAAGCTCGTGGAAAAGGCGATGGAGAAGAACAGCACCGTATCCAGAACCGAGCCGAACATGGCGGCTGCGAAAGGCGCTTTCCACCAGCTCTTGCGGCGTAGCCTGTCGAAGACGGTGATGTCCATCAATTGCGCCAGCAGGAAGGCCGAGCCGGAGGCGATGGCGATGCGCGGGCTGGCGAGCCAGACCGACATGGCGACGCCGATGGCGAAGCCGGCATAGACGACCCTGCGCGCCGCGGCGGGGCCGAAGCGGCGATTCGTCAGGTCGTTGATCAGAAAAGCAAAGGGATAGCTGAACGCGCCCCATGTCAGCACCTCGCCAAGGCCGAAATGCCGGAACGGATACTGAACCAGTATGTTGGAGGCGGCGACCGCGATGCACATGGCGAGAATCGCGGGCGCAAGCACGGAAAAAGGCGGAACGGGCCGGGATGCGGCAGGGTTTGTCATGGGCATTTTTTTATCCTGGGTGATGGAACCAGCAAAAAGGCCGGCGATTCGCCGGCCCCTTGTCGAAAAAGTCGAACCGGCGGATCAGGCTGCGGCCGCTTCGGCCTGCTTCTTGGCGATCTGGCGCTTCAGAAGACGGGCGCGCTGCGACAGTTCCTTGTCGTCGGACTTGACGAGGAAGGCATCGAGACCGCCGCGATGCTCGACCGAACGCAGGGCGTTGGCCGAAATGCGCAGACGGTAGCTCTGGCCGAGCACTTCCGAGATCAGCGTGACGTTGCAGAGATTCGGCAGGAAGCGGCGACGCGTCTTGTTGTTCGCGTGGCTGACATTGTTGCCGTACTGGACCGACTTGCCGGTCAATTCACAAGCGCGGGACATTTGGTCTCACCTTCAATAGCGTTCTTTTCAGGCCCGGACCCAAATGTCCGAATTCAAGCGTTCAGGGCGACAAATGTCGCTGGCGCGCGATTTCGGACAGGCGGCCTATCGGGAAAGTCGCGTTTCTATAGTGTTCGAAGCGCCCGCCGTCAAGCCGGATTCGGTTTCGACGGGCCGGTGGCGTGGTTTTGCGGCGGCTAGCGGAACGAATTTGACATTTGCATTCCATTCGACATCGGGTGACGAGCAAATGTCAAATTCAAAAGTTCCAGTAGAAATCGATAAATTACCAGTGGGTTTTTCGATTCCGACATTTGCTCCTGCGCCCGTATCGAACGGATGCAAATGTCGGAATCAAACCACTAGCCGGGGTGCGGCGATCATAACTTCGCCGGTTTTGCCTGTTGCACAGATGATGTATCAAGCTCGTATCAGAGGGTGGACCAGCCTGAGAATGCCCGCGAAAGGAGCGCCGAACATGACCGGACCGTCGCATCTGCCCCATCTGCCCAAAACCGCTTACGCGCGGCTGGCGCTCGTCGGCCTCATGGCCGCGGCGTGGCTTGCGGGTGCGGCCGGTGCTGCGGCGGCGAGCCAACTTTACCGGACCGAATACGCCATTTCCATCTTCGGCCTTTCCATCGCGCGCGCCACCATGGAAACCACGGTGAGCGCCGGCTCCTACGATCTCCATGGCCATTTTCTCACCTCGGGGCTCGCCCGCATCTTCGACGAGACGGAAGGGACGGTGCATGTCACCGGCAATGACGTCAAGGGCAAGGTGGTGCCCTCCACCTTCGATCTGGCTTACAAACACGGGCGCAAGAACAAGAGCACGTCCATTCGCTTCGTGAGCGGCAACGTGGTGTCGGCGCAAAACGTGCCGCCGGTGAAAAAGCGCGACCCGTGGGTGGAGGTCTCGCCGCAGGACCTTCTCGCGGTCAGCGATCCGTTGAGTGCGCTGATGATTCCCGCGAAAAGTTCCCGCGACGTGTGCGACCGCACGATCAGCGTCTTCGACGGCCAGACCCGCGCCAACATTCAACTCTCCTTCAACGGCACTGAATCCTTCACCACCGATGGCTTCACCGGCGAAACGGTGCTTTGTTCGGCCCGCTTCGTCCCGATCTCCGGCTATCAGAAGGGCAAGAAATCCATAGACTACCTCGCCAACAAGAGCCGAATCAGCGTTTCCTTCGCCTTGCTCGGCAATTCCGGCATCTATGCGCCGGTGGTGGCGCGAATCGGCACCCGCATCGGCACGCTGAAGATTGCCGCCACGCGTTTCGAGAAAGCGCGATAACGATTCGTCGGGGAGGGGGGAAGGCATGAAATTCGCGACGCTGATCGGTTTCTCGGCCATCGCCATGTGGGCGCTGCTGGCGCTGTTCACCGCCGGTTCCGGCGCCGTGCCGCCGTTCCAGCTTTCCGCCATGACCTTCTCCATCGGCACCGCGCTCGGCGTGGCCTCGTGGCTGTTCCGGCCGGGCGCGGCCGGCCATCTGCGCCAGAAGCCGGTGGTCTGGCTCATCGGCGTGGCGGGCCTGTTCGGCTATCACTTTCTCTATTTCACGGCTCTGCGCAATGCGCCTGCCGTAGACGCCAGCCTCATCGCCTATCTCTGGCCGCTGTTCATCGTCGTCGGCTCGGCGCTGATGCCGGGCGAGCGGCTGCGCTGGTATCACATGGCCGGCGCGCTGCTGGGGCTTGCCGGAACCGTGCTGATCGTCACCAAGGGCGGCGGCGCCGGCTTCGAGGCGCGCTATGCCTTCGGCTATGCCATGGCCGCGCTGTGCGCCCTCACATGGTCGGCCTACTCGCTCCTGTCGCGCCGGTTCGCCGGGGTGCCGACCGACGCGGTGACCGGCTTCTGCGCGGCAACGGCGCTGCTCTCGCTCCTCTGCCATCTGGCCTTGGAACAGACCGTCTGGCCGCAGGGTCCGGGGCAGTGGCTCTCGATCGCGGCGCTGGGGCTGCTGCCGGTCGGGGCTGCTTTCTATGCGTGGGATTTCGGCGTCAAGCACGGCAATATTCAGGTGCTGGGCGCGGCCAGCTATGCCGCGCCGCTTCTCTCGACGCTGGTGCTGATCGCGGCCGGCGCGGCGGAGCCGTCCCTGCGCATCCTCGCCGCCTGCATCCTCATTACAGCCGGCGCGGCGCTGGCGGCGAAGGACATGATCCTGTCGCGGCGAAAAGTGGCGCTTCCGGCCGAATGAATCCGCTTCAATGGTTCGGGTGCAGGCATTCGCCGTGATCGCCCAGAACCTCGATGACCCGGCACTGGTCGATGCGGCCATGGGCGGTGCAATCCAGCATGCGCAGCAATTCGGTTTTCAGCGACAGGAGTTTCGCGATCCGGTGCTCCACGTCGATCAGCCGCGCGCGGGCGATGGCATCGGCGGCGGAGCAGGACTGGGCAGGATTGTCCTGAAGGTCGAGCAGGGTGCGGATCGCCTCCACATCGAAGCCGAGGTCGCGCGCGTGGCGGATGAACAGGAGCCGCTCCACGTCCTGCCGGTCATAAAGGCGGCGGTTTCCCTCGCTGCGCGGCGGTGCGGGAAGTAGTCCGATCTGCTCGTAATAGCGGATGGTGGGCACCTTGACGCCGCTGTTTCTCGATACCTCGCCGATGGAAAATTCCGTGGCCATTTTTGCGCTTGCTCCTCTAGTCACTAGAGGATGTAGACCTGTTTCGGCACAATTCAAGGCCCGGCTCAGGGACAGGCAGGCAAGCAATGCACGACAGAACCGCCACGCATGGCCATTCTCACGATCATAACCATGGGCATAACCATGACCATGGGCATGCTAACAATCACGACCATGGCTGCTGTGCGCACGATGACAAACCGGAGGCGCTCGACAATGTAACCGAGGCCGGACCGGACAGTTTCCGCTTCCGGGTGGATGGCATGGACTGCGCTTCCTGTGCCGCCAAAATCGATACCGCCTTGCGTCGCATGCCGGGCGTGACCGACGTTTCGGTTTCCGTCACCAAAGGAACGATGATCGTCAATCACGACGGTTCGGTCAAAAGCGGCGAGATCGCGGACAAGGTGACGGGGCTGGGCTACAGGGCGACGGCTTCAAGCGGCGCAATGCGGCCTGCCTCGCCGATGCACGCGCCGCGCTGGTGGCAGACGGCCGGGGCGCGGACGATGCTCGCCTGCGGCGGCGCTCTGGCGGCGGCCTATGCGGCGGGCCATCTTTATCCGCCGGTGGCACCCTGGGCCTTTGTGGCGGCGATGCTGGTCGGTCTGGTGCCGATTGCCCGGCGCGCGGTCATGGCGGCATTCAACGGCACGCCTTTTTCCATCGAGATGCTGATGACCGTGGCGGCGGTCGGCGCGGTGATGATCGGCGCGGGGGAAGAGGCGGCGGCGGTCGTCTTCCTGTTCCTCGTCGGCGAATTGCTGGAAGGCGTGGCGGCGGGCAAGGCGCGCGCCAGCATTCAGTCGCTCACCACGCTGCTGCCGAAGATGGCCTTTGTCGAACGCGGCGGTGCGACGACGGAAGTCGCGGCGGAAAATCTGCGCGTGGGCGACGTGATCGCGGTGCGCCCCGGCGACCGTATCCCCGCCGACGGTCAGGTGCTTTCGGGTGAAAGCGCGGTCGATGAAGCACCCGTGACCGGCGAGAGCACGCCGGTCGGCAAGGCGCCGGGCGCCGGCGTCTTTGCCGGCACGATCAACGGCGACGGATTGATGCGGATCCGGGTCACGGCGGACCCGGCGGACAACACCATCGCCCGCGTCGTGCGGCTGGTGGAGGAAGCGCAGGAGGCCAAGGCCCCGACCGAGCGCTTCATCAACCGCTTTTCGGGATATTACACGCCGGCAGTGGTGGTGGTGGCGGCGCTAGTGGCGGTCCTGCCGCCGCTCCTGTTCGGCGCGTCATGGGATGAATGGATCTACAAGGGCCTCGCCGTGCTGCTGATCGGCTGCCCGTGCGCGCTGGTGATTTCGACGCCGGCGGCCATCGCGGCGGCGCTGTCGGCGGGTGCGCGGCAAGGGCTTCTGATGAAGGGCGGCGCGGTGCTGGAAACCATGGGCCGCATCACCACGGTCTGCTTCGACAAGACCGGCACATTGACCGAGGGGAAGCCCCGCGTGACGGACGTGCTCGCTGGGTCCCTGCCGGAAGACGTGGTGTTGCGGCTCGCCGCTTCGCTCGACGCCGGTTCCAGTCATCCGCTGGCGCGCGCCATCCTGACGGAGGCGGAAGCGCGCGGGCTGAAACAGGCCGCCGTCACCCGCGTGCAGGCGCTGGGCGGCAAGGGCGTGTCCGGTGTCGCCGAAGGCATGGAACTCTTTCTCGGCTCACCTGCGACAGCGGGCGGCATCGCGCCGATTCCCGCCGATCTCGCGGCGCGCATCGACGCCTGCAATCGCGACGGCAAGACGGTTTCGGTGCTGGCCGCCGATGGGCGGATCGCGGGCGCGATCGCCATGCGCGACGAACCGCGTGCCGATGCGGCGGCGGGACTGAAGGCGCTGAAGGCGCGGGGTATGCGCACCTTGATGCTGACCGGCGACAATGCCGCCACGGCGGAGGCCATCGGCCGCGACCTCGGCATAGAGGTGCGCGCCGGCCTGCTGCCGCAGGACAAGCAGCGTATCGTCGGCGAATTGCGCGCCGGGGGGCAGATGGTGGCCAAGGTGGGTGACGGCATCAACGACGCGCCGGCGCTCGCCGCCGCCGATGTAGGCATAGCGATCGGCGG
>MKVZ01000004.1:887444-1005800 GCA_001898995.1 Rhizobiales bacterium 63-22
GCCGATGCCGCCATATTGCATGGCCGGATCGGCGACGTGGCGGCAATGGTCGGCCTGTCGCAGCGCACCATGCGCAATATTCATCAGAACATCGCCATCGCGCTCGGCCTCAAGGCGGTGTTTCTGGTGACGACGGTGCTGGGGATCACGGGCCTGTGGCCCGCCATCCTCGCCGATACGGGTGCGACGGTACTGGTGACGATCAACGCCCTGCGGCTTCTCGGCCGGCCCGGCGCGCTTACTCGCCAATAAGCTGGCGGATGCGTTCGCTATATTTCTTGCCGAAGGCGATGTGGTCGGGATTGATGTTCTTCGTGTCGTCCACCATCTGCTCCTCGTCTTCGGAATCGGCGGCGGCAAGGCAGCTCATCAGCGCGAAATAGGCGACGACATATTCGCGCGGCGCGATGTTTTCGGCCTTCAGGATTGCGACCACCTTGGGGCGGGCCTCGATGCTCGCCACCATCTGGTCGATGGTCGGATCGGGATCGCTGCCTTCCTCCTCCGTGGCGGAAAGGTCCATGCGGCTCAGTGCGTCATGCACCTTCTCCATGCGCGTGAGCAGGTCTTCGCTGAGCTTGAAATTGTTGACCTCCGGCGAGACTTCGGGAGGGGTCAGGTCCATCTGGTCCTGATCCTGCTTCTGGTCTTGCTTCTGGTTCTGGCCCTGATCTTGCGCCAGCGCGGCGGAAGCGGGCAGGGCGAACAAGGCCAGCCCGACCAGCGCGGCGCGGCCTGCGATCCTGAAACGGGAAAATACCGGCATCATGGTCATATCCTGTAAGCATTTGCAGCCAAACGGAAACGTTTGGCGTCGCATAATGCGGTGAAAATAAGTTGTCGGCATGCCGGCAATCAAAACATATCTTTCCGGCGGCGGATTTCCGCGAACACGGCTTCGTCGGGTGCATCCTGCAAACCGAGACGAGTGCGGATGCCGCCGTCATGCCAGCGCAGGAACGGGTTGGTCGCCATTTCGAGCGCGATCGTGGTGGGCAGCGTCATGCGGTCGGCGGCGCGCAGGCGGGCGATCTGCGCCGCGCGCTCCTTCAGCGCCGAATTGTCGGGATCGACGCTGAGCGCGAAGCGGGCGTTGCTCTCCGTATATTCATGACCGCAATAGACGGCGGTGTCGCCGGGCAGCGCCGCCAGCTTCTTCAGCGATTGGAACATGGTGGCCGGCGTTCCCTCAAAGAGCCGCCCGCAGCCGAGCGCGAACAGCGTGTCGCCGGTGAAGACAACCTTGGCCTCCGGCAGGTAATAGGAAACCTCGCCCGCCGTGTGGCCCGGCGTGGCGATGACCTTCACCGTGAACAGGCCGAAAGTGAAGCTGTCGCCGTCCTTCACCGTGCGGTCGAGACCGGCGATCTTCGACGCCTCGGCGGCGGGGCCGACGATGGTGACGCCGAATTTCTTCTTCAGCGCCTCGTTGCCTTCGACATGGTCGAGATGGTGATGGGTGGTGAAGATGAAATCCAGCGTCCAGCCGCGCCGTGCAAGCGCGGCCTCGATCGCCGCCGCATCCGGCGCGTCGATGCTCGCCGTCAGCGCGCTTTCGGGATCGTGGATCAGGACGCCATAATTGTCGCTGCGGCAGACGAACTGTTCGATATCGAGCCGCTTTTCGCTTTCGGGCATGGCAATTCTCCCTTTCTTCGGCGCTCTATCTCTTTGTTTTTACGCATTATCCTGCGCGAAACCGCTTCGCACTTTCGCTGGAAATGCTTTATGATGCCGGCCCGTCGTCCTCTGTCAACGAATGCTTCTGGATAAGCGGCATTTGTGACAGCGTGAAGATGACGGTAATCGGGATGGTGCCCCAGACCTTGAAATAGAGCCACGTATCCTCGGAAAAGCTGCGCCATACGATTTCGTTGAGCGCGGCGAGAAACAGGAAGAACAGGCCCCAGCGGAAGGTGAGCTTGCGCCAGCCTTCGGCATCGAGCCGGAAGGCTGCATCGAAAATATAGGCCAGCAGCGATTTGCGGAACATCAGCCCGCCCAGAAGCACCACGCCGAACAGGGCATTGATGATGGTCGGCTTCATGTAAGCAAAGGTCTTGTCCTGTAACCAGATCGCCAGCGCGCCGAAGACGAAGACGACGATGGCTGAAACCAGCGGCATGATCGGCAGGCGGCGTGTCATGAGCCACGAAACGACCAGCGAGATCGCGGTCGCCGCCATGAAAAAGGCGGTGGCGATCAGGATCGGCGCGCCGATGAGCGCCAGAACCGGGAATTTCTGCGCCAGCCATTCGCCACGCAGGGTGACGAAGAAGAAAACGAGGCCGGGCCCGAGTTCCAGCAGGAATTTCGGCAGGGGCGGCACCTGCTTGCGCTCGGCGGCGGTTTCCTCGGTCGGGTCGGTCTCGAAAACGGGATGGTCCATCAGGCGACTCCTGCGATGGCGCGGGCGAAATCCTTGGCCGCGAAAGGTTCGAGATCGTCGACGCCCTCGCCGACGCCGATGAAATAGACCGGCAACTTATGTTTGGCCGAGATT
Organism: Rhizobiales bacterium 63-22; assembly: GCA_001898995.1. Taxonomy (GTDB): domain Bacteria; phylum Pseudomonadota; class Alphaproteobacteria; order Rhizobiales; family Rhizobiaceae; genus Brucella. Next base: position 889,948 of record MKVZ01000004.1, read on the forward strand.
GCCACCAGAATGCCGCCGCGCGCCGTGCCGTCGAGCTTGGTCATGACGAGGCCGTTGACGCCGGCGATGTTCCTGAAAATCTCGACCTGATTGAGCGCGTTCTGGCCGGTGGTGGCGTCGAGCGTTTGCAGCACGGTGTGCGGCGCTTCCGGGTCGTGCTTGCCGAGAACGCGAACGATCTTGGCCAGTTCGTCCATCAGCTCGGCCTTGTTCTGCAGACGGCCCGCCGTGTCGATGATCAGCACGTCGCTGCCCGCGTCCCGGGCCTTTTCCCATGCGTCGTAGGCGAGGCCCGCCGCATCCGCTCCGAGCTTCGAGGAGACGACCGGCGCGCCGGTGCGCTCGCCCCATATGTGAAGCTGCTCGATGGCGGCTGCACGGAACGTGTCGCCCGCCGCCAGCATGACCTTGAGGCCGCCGGCGGTGAGCTTCGCCGCCAGCTTGCCGATGGTCGTGGTCTTGCCGGTGCCGTTGACGCCGACCACCAGAATCACATGCGGCTTGTGCGACAGGTCGAGTTCCAGCGGCCTGGCCACCGGGGTCAGCACTTTCTCGATCTCGGCGCCCATGATGGCGCGCACTTCGTCGCCGGTCACGTCCTTGCCGTAGCGGCCGGAAGACAGCGCGTCGGTGACGCGCATCGCCGTTTCAAGGCCGAGGTCGGCCTGAATGAGCGCGTCCTCCAGCTCCTGCAAGGTATCGTCGTCCAGCTTGCGCTTGGTGAAGATGCCGCCGATGGATTCGCTCAGCGAATTGGACGAACGCAACAGGCCGCGGCGCAGGCGCTCGAACCATGAGAGTTTGGGCGCCGGCGCGGCCTCGGCCGGTTTTTCATCTTCCTTTTCCTCGACCGCTTTGGCGACCTTCACCTTCTTCGGCCTTGCCGGGGCGGGCTTTTCTTCCGCAATGGGCGCAGCGGGCTGCTCCGCTGGCGCAGGCGGTTCGACAGCCTGCGGTTCCTCCGGCTTTACCGGCTCGGGGGACGGTACGGATTCCGGTTCGGCTTTGGGCAGCGGCGGCTCCGTTACCGGTGGCTCCATGACCGGCGGCTGCTCGATCGGGATTTCGATCTCGGTAACGGGATGTTCGGGCGCGGGTTCTTCTTCCGCTATTTTTCCGGCCGTCGTTTCGACGGGTTTGGGGGTAGCGGGCGCTTCTTCGGTGGGAGCCGGCGCTGTTTCCGGCGCTTCGGCGGGCGGCGGCGTTTCCGTGACGGCGATATCGGGCAGCGGCTGCTCGGCCGGCTTTTCCTCCACCTCCTTCTTGCCGAAGGAGAATATCTTCTTGATGAAACCGATTGCCATTGATTGCGGTGCCCTGATTATGCTGGCTTGGTTATGCTGCCTGTTCGGCGCGACGGGTGAGAAGCTTTTCTCCGTCATGGCCGGTCACGATGCGTTCGACGATCTCGCCCGGCGCGCCGCCATCGATCGCAGCAAGCGTGAAACCTTCCGTGCGGGCGATGCCGTCCTTCTCCACCAGCAGGCGCTGCGCCGTGCCCGCAAGCGATGCGAGATGCCTTTCATAAGCGCGGTCGCCCACGGCGCGCAACCGGGCGGCGCGCTCCTTGACGATCTCGCGGCGTAGCTGCGGCATGCGCGCCGCCGGCGTGCCCTCGCGCGGACTGTAGGGGAAGACGTGCAGATGGGTAAGGCCGCATTCCGCGACGATCTTCAGCGAGTTGTCGAACATATCCTCGGTTTCGGTCGGGAAACCGGCGATGATGTCGGCGCCGAACACGATATCGGGGCGAAGCCCGCGCACCGTCTCGCAGAAGCGGATGGAATCGTCGCGCAGGTGGCGGCGCTTCATGCGTTTCAGGATCATGTCGTCGCCCGCCTGAAGCGACAGATGCAGATGCGGCATCAGCCGCTTCTCGTTGGCGATGGCGTCCATCAGGTCGTCGTCGGCCTCGATGGAATCGATGGAGGATAGGCGCAGACGCTGCAAGTCGGGAACCTGCGCCAGCACCGTCTTCACCAGCTTGCCGAGGCGGAGGTTTCCGGGCAGATCCGGCCCGTAGGAGGTCATGTCCACGCCGGTCAGCACCACCTCGGCATAGCCGTTGCCGACCAGCCGCTTGACCTGCTCCACCACCGCGCCCATCGGCACGGAGCGCGAATTGCCGCGTCCATAGGGGATGATGCAGAAGGTGCAGCGATGGTCGCAGCCGTTCTGCACCTGCACGAAGGCGCGGGCGCGGCCCTCGATGGCGTCCACCATGTGGCTCGCCGTCTCGCGCACCTCCATGATGTCGTTGACGCGCACCTTCTCGAACTGGTTGACGCCGAAATCCGGCAGCATGCGGTAGGAGTTGGACTTCAGCTTCTCCTCGTTGCCCAGCACGAGGTCCACTTCCTCCATGGCGGCGAAATTGCCGGATTCGGTCTGCGCCGCGCAACCGGTGACGATGATGCGCGCCTCCGGATTTTCGCGCCGCGCCTTGCGAATCGCCTGCCGCGCCTGACGTACGGCCTCCGCCGTCACCGCGCAGGTATTGAAGATGATCGCGCCGTCCCTGAGCGTGCCAAGGCCAGCCGCGTCGGCCTCGCGCTTCATCACCTCGGATTCGTAGGTGTTGAGGCGGCAGCCGAAGGTGACGACCTCCACGCCCATCAGGCCGCTCCCCGGTTTTCGTGGGCGCGGCTCCATTCGCCGGTGGCGGGATCGAACATGCCGGAAAACTCCCGCTCGGCGGGGCCGGTCATCATGACATGATCGTCGCCACGCCATTCGATGAAAAGCGGACCGCCCGGCACGTTGACCGTGACCTTGCGTCCCGTGCGCCCGGTGCGGGCGCCGCAGACGGCGGCGGCGCAGGCGGCCGAGCCGCAGGCGCGCGTCAGGCCAGCGCCGCGCTCCCATGTGCGCAGATCGATGGTTTCGGGCGAGGTGACACGGGCGATGGAAATATTGGCGCGCTCGGGAAAGAGCGGGTCGTGTTCGAGGACCGGCCCGAACGTCTCCAGCTCGTATGACCAGACGTCGCGCTCGACCCAGAAGATCGCATGCGGATTGCCCATCGAGGCAACAGAGGGCGAATGCAGCACCGGGGCATCGGCGGGCCCGGCCTGCAATGCGATCATGCGCGTATCGGCGAACTCCCGCGCCAGCGGAATGTCGCGCCAGCCGAAGCGCGGCCTGCCCATATCGACGGAGATGAGGCCGTTTTCATGCTCATTGGCGGTGAGGATGCCGGCGCGGGTCTCGAAGGTGAAGGCGTGCTTGCCGGTCTCGGCGGAAAGCGCCTGCACCACGCAGCGCGTGCCGTTGCCGCAGGCCTGTGCCTCGGTGCCGTCGCAGTTGATGATGGCGATGTAATTGTCCGTTCCCGGCGTCACCGGATCGTGGATCGCCATGATCTGGTCGAAAGCGGTTTCGCGGTCGCCTGCCAGACGGATGGCGGCGGCGGGCGCGATGCGGTCGGCACGGCCGCGCATGTCGGCGACGATGATCTCGTTGCCGAGTCCGTTCATCTTGATGAAGGCTGCGCTCATGGCCATGGTCGTCGTGATTCCGTTTCACCTTTCGCGCCGGTGCGGCAAGCCGGAAGGCCGTTTCGCCGGTTCCCGGCCTATATGGCGGAAAAGCGGGCAAAATACCAGTACCGGGAAAAATTCGCGCCGTTCGATGAAAAGCAAGCCTGGCCGGTGGTCGTGGTCGGGATTTCATGCGGATTTATGGCAAGTTTTGGCCGCCGCCGTTCAATTCGACGGGAAGAGTGTTGATTTTTTAACCGTATGGCCATTTTATCGCAGCAATATCGTTCTGATAATGCCGCCCGTAGCCGGACGTGGATTCGCGCCCGGCCGGACCCTGACCCGAATGGAGAACCAGATGGGAATTTCGAAAGCAGGTCTGCTGAGCTTCGCGGCGGCCGTCGCACTGGCCGGCTGCCAGAGCACGCCCCGGCTTGGCGATGTCGACAATGGCGGAACGCAGCCGCTCGCTCCGTTGCAGGCGGCGCCGCAGGGTTCGGTGCAGTCGAGCAATCTGGGCGCACCGCAGGGAACCTACCCGAGCGCGCCGGGCAGCGACATGAATAACGGCATGAACAACGGCCAGAACAATGGTATGGGCGGCCAGCAGGGCGGCACACAGGTGGCCAGCCTTCCGCCGGCCTCCGCCCAGCCGGTAACGGCAGGCGGCGTCGCCGGCGTCTGGAACGCCTCGCTCGCCGGCCAGAGCTGCCGCATCGCCACGCCGCAGACCAAATACGGACAGGGCTATCGCGCCGGCCCGCTGCGCTGCCCCGGCGCGCTGGCCAATCTGGCCTCGTGGTCGGTCAACGGCAAGCAGCTCGTGCTCTACGATGCCAACGGAAGCACGCTCGCCTCGCTCTATTCCACCGGTCCGAGCCGCTTCGACGGCCAGACCACGACAGGCCAGCAATTGTCGCTGTCGCGCTGAGGGAACCGGGCAAATAGCCTGACAAAACGCTGACAGGGCGGAGCGTCCCCGGACGGCTCCGTCCGTTTTCCCCTTCCGGGTTGAGCGGTATCTTTCATGTCCTTCGACGGCAATCTGAAGACTTTTCCCTCGCTGCGCGAGCGTTACGACGCGCTCGCCGCGGCGGGCGAGATCGAGCCGGACCCCGCGCAGATCGACCTGATCGCGCATTTCGATCGGCTGATCGTGGAAATCTGTTCGAAGCGCCTCTCGCGCAAGTCGAGCGCGCTCGGCTGGCTGTTCGGCAAGCGCAGCCAGGCGGTGGACAGCGTGAGGGGGCTGTATGTGCATGGCGAGGTCGGGCGCGGCAAGACCATGCTGATGGATATGTTCTTCCATCTGCTGCCGGTGGAGCGCAAGCGGCGGGCGCATTTCAACGACTTCATGGCCGACGTGCATGAGCGCATCTACGCGCATCGGCAGGCGCACAAGCGCGGCGAGACCAAGCAGGACGATCCCATCCCGCCGGTGGCCGACGCACTCAGCCAGCAGGCCTGGGTGCTGTGCTTCGACGAATTCACCGTCACCGACATCGCCGACGCGATGATCCTGTCGCGGCTGTTCAGCGCGCTTTTCGATCGCGGCGTGGTTCTGGTGGCGACCTCCAACGTCGCCCCCGACGATCTTTACAGGGACGGGCTGAACCGCCAGCTTTTCCTGCCCTTCGTCCACATCCTGAAAAAGCATGTCGATGTGATCAATCTCGATGCGCGAACCGATTACCGGCTGGAGAAGCTCGACCGCCAGCCGGTCTACCTGACGCCGCTGGACGAGAAAAACGCAAAGCGCATGGACGCCGCATGGGCGGCGCATAAGAACGGTGCGGAAGAGAAGCCGGCCAAGATTCATATCAAGGGACGCGACATCGTGGTGTCGCGCGCGGTGCCGGGCGCGGCGCGTTTCCATTTCGCGGACCTGTGCAGCCAGCCGCTCGGCGCTTCCGACTATATCGCCATCGTGACGCGCTATCCGACGCTTTTCATCGACGACGTGCCGGTGCTGGATTTGTCGCGGCGCAACGAGGCCAAGCGTTTCATCCTCCTGATCGACGTGCTCTACGACCATCACGCGCGGCTGTTCGTGACGGCGGAGGCGGCGCCGGAGAAGCTTTACACCGCCACCAGCGGCACGGAATCCTTCGAATTCGAGCGCACCGCTTCGCGTCTGTTCGAGATGCAGAGTGCCGAATATCTGGAACAGGCCGCCAATGACGCGCCGGCCGAAGGCGCCTGACTGTGTCGCCCCGGGGGGTTGTTTTCCGAAGCGCCGTCCCGACGCGCCGTCATTGTGTGGACACAAGATCCCCGTAAAAAAGGTCTCGACAAACAGGAGGAACTGCCACTATTTTGCCGAATTAATTGACGTTTACGTAAGAACAAATAAATCTAACCGATTGAAAATACTGGTCGCAAAATAATGAGTTGTGTTTTTTTGCAAAGAGTCCTATCGAACCTTTTCAGCGCTTAAGCGTTTTCCGGGAGGAAACCGGATGAGCTTGATGCGTTTCTGGATCAAAATTGAGGAAAGAAACAATCATGGCACGCAACAAGATTGCCCTCATCGGTTCCGGCATGATCGGCGGCACGCTCGCTCATCTCGCCGGCCTGAAGGAACTCGGCGACGTCGTCCTGTTCGATATCGCGGAGGGCGTTCCGCAGGGCAAGGGACTGGACATCGCCGAATCCTCCCCGGTCGACGGTTTCGATGCGAAATTCACCGGCGCGAACGACTACGCCGCCATCGAGGGTGCGGATGTGGTCATCGTCACCGCCGGCGTGCCGCGCAAGCCGGGCATGAGCCGCGACGATCTTCTCGGCATCAACCTCAAGGTCATGGAGCAGGTCGGCGCGGGCATCAAGAAGTATGCCCCCGGCGCTTTCGTGATCTGCATCACCAATCCGCTCGACGCCATGGTCTGGGCGTTGCAGAAATTCTCAGGCCTCCCGGCGCACAAGGTCGTTGGCATGGCCGGCGTGCTCGATTCGGCACGCTTCCGCTATTTCCTCGCGGAAGAATTCGACGTGTCGGTGGAGGACGTCACCGCCTTCGTGCTCGGCGGCCACGGCGACAGCATGGTGCCGCTTGCCCGCTATTCGACGGTTGCCGGCATTCCGCTGCCCGACCTCGTCAAGATGGGCTGGACCTCGCAGGAGAAGCTCGACAAGATCATCCAGCGCACCCGTGACGGCGGCGCCGAGATCGTCGGCCTGCTCAAGACCGGCTCGGCCTTCTACGCCCCCGCTTCCTCGGCCATCGCCATGGCCGAATCCTACCTCAGGGACAAGAAGCGCGTCCTGCCCGTCGCGGCCCAGCTTTCGGGCCAGTACGGCGTCAAGGACATGTATGTCGGCGTGCCCACCGTGATCGGCGCCAACGGCGTCGAGCGCATCATCGAGATCGACCTCGACAAGGACGAGAAGGCGCAGTTCGACAAGTCGGTGGCTTCCGTCGCCGGCCTGTGCGAGGCCTGCACCGGCATCGCCCCGTCGCTGAAATAAGATCCAGACAGGGCCGGTTCCCGCGTGAAGGCGGGGCCGGCCTTTTCCGGCTGTCAATCCGCAGAGGACAACCAGATGAACATTCACGAATATCAGGCCAAGCGGCTGCTGCACGGTTATGGCGCGCCGATCGCCAATGGCGTGGCCGTCTACTCCGTCGAGCAGGCCGAGCAGTGGGCGAAGACGCTTCCCGGACCGCTCTACGTGGTCAAGAGCCAGATTCATGCCGGCGGACGCGGCAAGGGCAAGTTCAAGGAACTGCCGGCCGACGCCAAGGGCGGCGTTCGCCTGGCGAAGTCCGTCGACGAGGTGGTTGCCAACGCCAAGGAAATGCTGGGCAACACGCTCGTCACCAAGCAGACCGGCCCCGCGGGCAAGCAGGTCAACCGTCTTTATATCGAGGACGGCGCGGATATCGACCGCGAACTTTATCTTTCTATCCTGATCGACCGTTCGGTCGGCCGTCCGGCCTTCGTGGTTTCCACCGAGGGCGGCATGGATATCGAGACCGTCGCCCATGACACGCCGGAAAAGATCGTGACGCTCGCCATCGATCCGACCGCGGGCGTGACCGATGCCGACGCCGACAAGCTCGCCGACGCGCTGAAGCTCGAAGGCCAGGCGCGCGAGGACGGCAAGAAGCTGTTCCCGATCCTCTATAAGGCCTTCTCCGAGAAGGATATGAGCCTTCTGGAGATCAACCCGCTGATCGTGATGAAGGACGGCCGTGTGCGCGTGCTCGACGCCAAGGTGTCGTTCGACAACAACGCCTTGTTCCGCCATCCCGATATCGCGGAACTGCGCGACCTGACCGAAGAGGACGCCAAGGAGATCGAGGCTTCCAAATACGATCTCGCCTATGTGGCGCTCGACGGCAATATCGGCTGCATGGTCAACGGCGCCGGCCTTGCCATGGCGACGATGGACATCATCAAGCTCTACGGCGCCGAGCCGGCGAACTTCCTCGATGTCGGCGGCGGCGCCTCGAAGGAAAAAGTGACGGCGGCGTTCAAGATCATCACCGCCGACCCGAACGTGAAGGGCATCCTCGTCAACATCTTCGGCGGCATCATGAAGTGCGACGTGATCGCCGAAGGCGTCATCGCGGCAGTCAAGGAAGTGGGCCTCAAGGTTCCGCTGGTCGTGCGCCTCGAAGGCACCAATGTCGAGCTTGGCAAGAAGATCATCAACGAGAGCGGCCTGAACGTCATTTCGGCCGACGATCTCGACGATGCGGCGCAGAAGATCGTCGCGGCAGTGAAAGGGAATTAAGGCATGTCCATCCTCGTCAACAAGGACACCAAGGTTCTCGTGCAGGGCCTGACCGGCAAGACCGGCACCTTCCACACCGAGCAGGCGCTGGCCTATTACGGCACCCAGATGGTGGGCGGCGTGCATCCGAAGAAGGGCGGCGAAACGTGGACCGGCTCCAAGGGTGAGACGCTGCCGATCTTCGCTTCGGTCGCCGAAGGCAAGGAGCGCACCGGCGCCGACGCCTCCGTGATCTACGTGCCGCCGGCAGGCGCCGCCGACGCGATCATCGAGGCTATCGAGGCTGAGATCCCCTTCATCGTCTGCATCACCGAAGGCATTCCGGTCATGGACATGGTGCGCGTCAAGGCGCGTCTGGAGGGTTCGAAGTCGCGCCTGCTCGGACCGAACTGCCCCGGCATCCTGACCCCCGAAGAATGCAAGATCGGCATCATGCCGGGCAACATCTTCAAGAAGGGCTCGGTGGGCGTCGTCTCGCGCTCCGGCACGCTTACCTATGAGGCGGTGTTCCAGACCTCGAACGAGGGCCTCGGCCAGACCACGGCCGTCGGCATCGGCGGCGACCCGGTCAAGGGCACCGAATTCATCGACGTGCTGGAGATGTTCCTCGCCGACGACGAGACCAAGTCGATCGTCATGATCGGCGAGATCGGCGGCTCGGCGGAAGAAGACGCCGCGCAGTTCCTCAAGGACGAAGCCAAGCGCGGCCGCAAGAAGCCGATGGTCGGCTTCATCGCCGGACGCACGGCGCCGGCCGGACGCACCATGGGCCATGCGGGCGCGGTGATCTCCGGCGGCAAGGGCGGCGCGGAAGACAAGATCGCGGCCATGGAATCGGCCGGAATCCGGGTCTCGCCGTCGCCGGCGCAGCTCGGCAAGACGCTGGTCGAAGTCCTCAAGGGCTGAGATCGCGGCTCGATCGAAATGCCCCGGCGGAGGCGAAAGCCGCTGCCGGGTTTTATGTCAGTCAGTTTGCCGGGGGAGGCCATGGCGGTTCCACCCCGGCCGCGCGAGGGCGGAGATTTCGGCCCGCGCGATTTTGGACCGCGAACAGGAGACGGAGCCTCGCTCCGGTTATGGTCATGGCACGGCAGGAACAAGCCAACGACGTTTTCGCCCTCACTTCGTTCCTCTATGGCGGCAATGCCGACTATATCGAGGAACTCTATGCCCGTTACGAGGACGATCCCAATTCGGTCGATCCGCAGTGGCGCGATTTCTTCGCGCAGCTCAAGGACAATCCGGCCGATGTGAAGAAGAACGCGGCCGGACCGAGCTGGCAGCGCAGGAACTGGCCCATCGCCGCCAATGGCGAGCTGGTCTCCGCGCTCGACGGCAACTGGGCCGAGGTCGAGAAGCACGTCACCGACAAGCTGAAGGGCAAGGCCGCCAAGGGCGAATTGGGGGGCGAACTGAAGGGCGCCGCCGGCGCTACGCTGACGCAGGAAGAACTGACGCAGGCCGCGCGCGACAGCGTGCGCGCCATCATGATGATCCGCGCCTACCGCATGCGCGGCCACCTGCACGCCAATCTCGACCCGCTCGGACTCGCCGAGAAGCCGAACGACTATAACGAGCTTGAGCCGGCGACCTACGGCTTTACCCCTGCCGACTACAACCGCAAGATCTTCATCGACAACGTGCTCGGTCTCGAATACGCGACCGTGCCGGAAATGATCGACATTCTGGAGCGCACCTATTGCGGCACCATCGGTGTCGAGTTCATGCACATTTCCGATCCCGCCGAGAAGGCGTGGATTCAGGAGCGCATCGAGGGGCCGGAGAACAAGGTTGCATTCACGCCGGAAGGCAAGAAGGCCATCCTGTCCAAGCTCATCGAGGCGGAAGGCTTTGAGCAGTTCATCGACGTCAAGTACAAGGGCACCAAGCGCTTCGGCCTCGACGGCGGCGAATCACTGATCCCGGCGCTGGAGCAGATCATCAAGCGCGGCGGCGCGATGGGCGTGAAGGAAGTCGTGTTCGGCATGGCGCATCGCGGCCGCCTGAACGTGCTTTCCCAGGTGCTCGCCAAGCCGCACCGCGCCATCTTCCACGAGTTCAAGGGCGGCTCCTACGCGCCGGACGAGGTGGAAGGCTCGGGCGACGTCAAGTACCATCTCGGTACCTCCTCCGACCGCGAGTTCGACGGCAACAAGGTCCACCTGTCGCTGACCGCCAACCCGTCGCATCTGGAAATCGTCAACCCGGTGGTGATGGGCAAGGCCCGCGCCAAGCAGGATTTGCTGGTCGGACGCACCCGCGACGACATGGTGCCGCTCTCCGAGCGCGCCAAGGTGCTGCCGCTGCTGCTGCACGGCGACGCCGCCTTCGCGGGTCAGGGCGTGGTGGCCGAATGCTTCGGCCTCTCCGGCCTCAAGGGCCATCGCGTGGCCGGCACGCTGCATTTCATCATCAACAACCAGATCGGCTTCACCACCAATCCGGCCTTCTCGCGCTCCTCGCCCTATCCGTCGGACGTGGCGAAGATGGTCGAGGCCCCGGTGTTCCACGTCAATGGCGACGATCCGGAAGCCGTGGTGTTCGTGGCCAAGGTGGCGACGGAATTCCGCATGACCTTCCACAAGCCGGTGGTCATCGACATGTTCTGCTACCGCCGCTTCGGTCACAACGAAGGCGACGAGCCGTCCTTCACCCAGCCGTTGATGTACAAGGCGATCCGGGCGCAGAAGACGACCGTCCAGCTCTATAGCGAAAAGCTGATCGGCGAGGGCCTGTTGACGGCGGAAGACGTCGACAAGATGAAGGCCGACTGGCGCGACAAGCTGGAGGCGGAGTTCGAGGCCGGGCAGAGCTACAAGCCGAACAAGGCCGACTGGCTCGACGGCGCCTGGTCGGGCCTGCGTGCCGCCGACAATGCCGACGAGCAGCGCCGCGGCAAGACCGCCGTGCCGATGAAGACGCTGAAGGAGATCGGCAGGAAGCTCACCGAGGTGCCGAAGGATTTCCATGTCCACCGCACCATCCAGCGTTTCCTCGACAATCGCGCCAAGATGATCGAGACGGGCGAGGGCATCGACTGGGCCACCGCCGAATCGCTCGCCTTCGGTTCGCTGGCGCTGGAAGGCCATCCGATCCGCCTGTCCGGTCAGGACGTGGAGCGCGGCACCTTCTCGCAGCGCCACACGGTGCTTTACGATCAGGAGAACCAGAACCGCTATATCCCGCTGAACAATCTTCAGAAGGGTCAGGCGATCTACGAGGCCATCAATTCGATGCTCTCGGAAGAAGCGGTGCTCGGCTACGAATACGGCTATTCATTGTCCGAACCGCGCGCGCTGGTGCTATGGGAGGCGCAGTTCGGCGATTTCGCCAACGGCGCGCAGGTGGTGTTCGACCAGTTCATCTCGTCGGGCGAACGCAAGTGGCTGCGCCTTTCGGGCCTCGTCTGCCTGCTGCCGCACGGCTATGAGGGACAGGGCCCGGAACACTCCTCCGCCCGTCTGGAGCGCTATCTCCAGCTTTGCGCGGAAGACAACATGCAGGTCGCCAACTGCACCACGCCGGCCAATTATTTCCACATCCTGCGCCGGCAGTTGAAGCGCGATTTCCGCAAGCCGCTGATCATGATGACGCCGAAGTCGCTGCTGCGCCACAAGCGCGCCGTTTCGACGCTCAACGACCTGTCGGGCGAAAGCTCGTTCCACCGCCTGCTGTGGGACGACGCGCAATACAACAGGGGCGAAGGCATCAAGCTCCAGAAGGACGCGAAAATCCGCCGCGTGGTGCTGTGCTCGGGCAAGGTCTATTACGACCTTTACGAGGAACGCGAGAAGCGCGGCATCGACGACGTCTACCTGCTGCGTGTCGAACAGCTTTATCCGTTCCCGGCCAAGGCGCTCATCAACGAATTGTCGCGCTTCCGGCAGGCGGAAATCGTCTGGTGTCAGGAAGAGCCGAAAAACATGGGCGCGTGGTCTTTCATCGACCCGTATCTCGAATGGGTTCTCGCCCATATCGATGCCAAGCACCAGCGCGTGCGCTATGCCGGACGACCGGCATCCGCCTCGCCGGCGACGGGCCTGATGTCCAAGCATCTTGCGCAGCTTGCCGCTTTCCTTGAGGATGCGCTCGGCGCCTGAGCGAGCATTTGGCCGATCCATCGAACACGAAGCTTATCAACGGAAGAAAAAACCATGGCTACCGAAATTCGCGTTCCCACGCTTGGGGAGTCCGTAACCGAGGCGACCATCGGCAAGTGGTTCAAGAAGGCGGGCGAAGCCGTCGCCGCCGACGAACCGCTGGTGGAACTGGAAACCGACAAGGTGACGGTGGAAGTGCCGGCGCCCGCCGCCGGCGTTCTCTCCGAGATCGCCGTCAAGGAAGGCGAGACCGTTGGCGTGGGCGCGCTGCTCGGCCAGATTTCCGGCGATGCCGCCGCTGCCGCTCCGGCGCCCAAGAAGGAAGAAGCAAAGCCCGCCGCCGCACCGGCACCGGCTGCCGCTGCCCCCGCGTCCTCCGGCCCGGCCATGTCGCCCGCGCCGGCTGCGGCCAAGCTGATGGCCGAGACCGGCGTCTCGGTGGCGGAAGGCTCCGGCAAGCGCGGTCAGGTGCTCAAGGGCGACGTGCTTGAAGCTATCGCCAAGGGCGTTTCGGGGGGCGTTCCGGCAGCGGCCCCCGCCGTTCCCGCCGCCGCCCGCCCCGCCTCTACGGCCGACGACGCCGCGCGCGAGGAGCGCGTGAAGATGACGCGCCTGCGCCAGACCATCGCGCGCCGCCTCAAGGACGCGCAGAACACGGCCGCCATGCTCACCACCTTCAACGAGGTGGACATGTCGGCGGTGATGGAACTGCGCAACCGCTACAAGGAGGTGTTCGAGAAGAAGCACGGCGTCAAGCTCGGCTTCATGGGCTTCTTTACCAAGGCGGTGACGCATGCGCTGAAGGAAGTCCCGGCGGTCAACGCCGAGATCGACGGCACGGATATCATCTACAAGAACTTCTGCCATGTCGGCATGGCGGTGGGAACCGACAAGGGGCTCGTGGTGCCGGTGGTGCGCGATGCCGACCAGCTTTCCATCGCCGGTGTCGAGAAGGAGCTGGGCCGCCTCGCAAAGGCTGCGCGCGACGGCACGCTGTCGGTAGCCGACATGCAGGGCGGCACCTTCACCATCACCAATGGCGGCGTCTACGGCTCGCTGATGTCGACGCCGATCCTCAACGCGCCGCAGTCGGGCATTCTCGGCATGCACAAGATTCAGGAGCGTCCGGTGGTGGTCGGCGGCCAGATCGTCATCCGCCCGATGATGTATCTGGCGCTTTCCTACGATCACCGCATCGTCGACGGCAAGGAGGCGGTGACCTTCCTCGTCCGCGTCAAGGAAAGCCTCGAAGACCCGGAACGTCTGGTCCTCGATCTGTAAGGCCTGAACGCGATGGAGCCGGGGGTCCTTTCCAACTCGCCTTTCCTGCCGCTCGTCGGCTGGAGCGTCGTGCTTCTGGTGGTTCACATCCTTTTGCAAGGCATGACGGCGACGAAGGAACTCGGTTCCCGCTGGAACGCCGGTCCGCGCGACGACGGCCGCCATCCCCAAGGGGTTCTGGCCGGGCGCGCGGAGCGGGCTTCCGCCAATTTCCGCGAAACCTATCCGGGTTTCGTGGCGCTGGCACTGGCGCTCGCGCTGAAAGGCGATGCCCAGGGGTTTGAGCCGGGTTTGGGGCTTTGGGGCGCGCGGCTCTGGTTTGCCGCCCGCATCGTCTATATCCCGCTCTATCTGGCGGGCATTCCCTATATCCGTTCGCTGGTCTGGCTTGCCGGGCTTGCCGGGCTGGCGCTGATGTTCGCGGCGCTCGTCGCCTGACACCGGAGCTCAACCGATCCGCCCGCGCCGGGCGAAGGAGACGCGATGCACCCTTATCTTCTGGAACTGGCGTCGCTGATGGCCATCTTCGCCTTCGCGATCGTGGCGCCGGGGGCCGATCTCGCCATGGTCATCGGCCAGTCGCTCGTTCAGGGCCGGCGTGAGGCGATCATCACCAGTTTCGGCATCGGAACGGCATTGATGATGCATGTCACCTATACGGTGCTGGGCCTCGGCCTCATCATTTCGAAATCCATCTACCTGTTCAATATCGTCAAATGGTGCGGCGTGGCCTATCTGGTCTATATCGGCATCAAGGCGCTCGGGGCCGGGGCGACGAAGATCGATGTCGATACGAGCGTGAAGGAGCCGCGCCGGCAGAGCGCGTTCAAGGCGTTCAGCCTCGGCTTCGCGGCCAATGCGCTCAATCCCAAGGCGGTGTTCTTCTTCCTGTCGATCTTCTCCACCGTGGTCAGCGCACACACGCCGGGCGCGGTGAAGCTCGGTTATGGACTGGTGATGGCAACGGCGCTGATTTCTTGGTTCATCGGCGTGAGCCTGTTCATGACGACGCCGAAGATGCGCGCCGCATTCTCGCGCGCCTCGAAATGGATCGACCGCGCCAGCGGTGTGGTTTTCATCGCTTTCGGGCTGAAACTTGCCACCGAAAAGGCTATGTAAGGCATTTCCGGCGAGGATGCGCAGCGGTTTTGCGTGTCGTGGAATGCGCGAATAGAGTCAGAATGGAAGCCGGAAACAAGTGAGGGAGACCCGACAGATGCACGCCGCAGACAAGCTTCTCGCCATGGCGACGGCCTCGGTGCTGGCCGTTTCGATCTGCGCCACCGCTGCCGGGGCCGCCTGCATGCAGAACCGCGCCATCTATACCGATCGCGACGATGCCTACACGCTGACCTTCCGCTCCGAGCAGCCCAACGACCTCAAGATGACGCCGGCGCCGAGCAACGAGTTCACCATCGCGGCCAAGGACAAGCCGGACTTCAAGCTCAACGGTGTGGTGATCTGGCCGGAAGAGGGTGTGTCGCGGCCCTATGCGCTCATAACCTTCAACTGCAAGGGCGACGGTTCCAACCCGGAAGATCTCGACGATTGCAGCATCTGGCAGGGTGTCGTCTATGCGTTGAAGGACGGCGCGGACGCCGATCCACTGCCCAAGGCCGACGAGCCGGCGGCGCAGGCCGTGCTGTTCCCCGATCTGGTGACCGCGATCGACGGGTACGATTTCGGCGCGGCGAAACCGGAAAAGCCGCTGCAATGGGAAGTGTTCCGTTTTCAGGGCTGCACGCCGGAATGACGGTGCAGCTTAATTTCCCGAAATTCAGGATAGATGAAGAAGGATAATTCGATGGCTTACGATGTAGTGGTGATCGGTACGGGTCCCGGTGGCTATGTGGCCGCGATCAAGGCGGCACAGCTTGGCCTGTCGGTGGCGGTGGTGGAAAAGCGCAAGACCTTCGGGGGCACCTGCCTGAATATCGGCTGCATCCCCTCCAAGGCGCTGCTGCACGCTTCGGAGACCTTCGCCGAGGCCGGCCATTCCTTCGATACGCTCGGCGTTGAGGTGGGTACGCCGAAGCTTAATCTCGCAAAGATGCAGGCACACAAGGACGCCACGGTGAAGGCCAATGTCACGGGCGTCGAATTCCTGTTCAAGAAGAACAAGATCACGCCTTACATCGGTACGGGCAAGATTATCGGCAAGGGCAAGGTGTCCGTGACCGCCGAAGACGGCAAGGTCGAGGAGATCGAGGCGAAGAACATCATCATCGCCACCGGCTCGGACGTTGCCGGCATTCCGGGCGTCGACGTCGCCATCGATGAGAAGGTGATCGTGTCGTCCACCGGCGCACTGGCCTTCGAAAAGGTTCCGGCCAGCCTGATCGTGGTCGGCGGCGGCGTCATCGGCATGGAACTGGGCTCGGTCTGGGCGCGGCTCGGCGCGAAGGTTACCGTGGTCGAATATCTCGACAAGCTTCTCGGCCAGATGGACGGCGAAGTGTCGAAGCAGTTCCAGCGCCTGATGGAAAAGCAGGGCATCGCCGTCAAGCTCGGCGCCAAGGTGACGGGCGTGGAAAAGACCGCCAAGGGCGCCAAGGTGACCTTCGAGCCGGTCAAGGGCGGCACGGCGGAAACGCTGGAGGCCGATGCCGTGCTGATCGCCACTGGCCGCCGCCCCTATACGGACGGGCTGGGCCTCAAGGAAGCTGGCGTGGCGGTGGACGAGCGCGGCCGCGTCGCGATCGACGATCACTGGCGCACCAATGTCGAGGGCATCTACGCCATTGGCGACGTGGTCAAGGGCCCGATGCTGGCGCACAAGGCCGAGGACGAAGGCATCGCGGTTGCCGAGATCATCGCCGGCCAGGCCGGCCATGTGAATTTCGACGTCATTCCGGGCGTGGTCTATACCCAGCCGGAAGTGGCCTCGGTCGGCAAGACCGAGGAAGAACTGAAGGCCGCCGGTATCGAATACAAGGTCGGCAAATTCCCCTTCACCGCCAACGGCCGCGCCCGTGCCATGCTGCACACGGACGGCTTCGTCAAGATTCTCGCCGACAAGGCGACCGACCGCGTGCTGGGCGGGCATATCCTCGGCTACAATGCCGGCGAGATGATCCACGAACTCGCCGTTCTGATGGAGTTCGGCGGTTCGGCGGAAGACCTCGCCCGCACCTGCCACGCCCATCCGACCATGTCGGAAGCCGTGCGCGAGGCGGCGCTGGCTGCTTTCGCCAAGCCGATCCATATGTGAGCGGTTGCATATCCGATTGGACGAAAGGCCCGGCACACTGCCGGGCCTTTCGTGTTTTTGCCGAGGGTGGAGGCAAGAATGTCAGGCGCGCGGATGCGCCTTGTCGTAGACTTCGAGCAGGCGCTCGGTATCGACGCCGGTATAGACCTGCGTGGTGGAAAGGCTCGCATGGCCGAGCAGTTCCTGAATGGTGCGCAGGTCGCCGCCGCGTCCGAGAAGATGGGTGGCGAAGGAGTGGCGCAGCGCGTGCGGCGTGGCGCTGTCCGGCAGGCCCAGACCGGCGCGCAGTTTCTGCATCTCGCGCTGGATGATGGCCGCATGCAGTTCTCCACCCTTCGCGCCGCGAAAGAGCGGCTTGCCGGCGGAGAGGTCGAAGGGGCAGAGCGCGCGATATTGTGTCACCGCGCGGTGTACGGCGGGAAGCAGCGGCACCAGCCGCGTCTTGCCGCCCTTGCCGGTGATGGCGATGGAGCGGGCGGTTGCGTCGGTGAGCGCGTCACCCGCAAGGCCGAGCGCTTCGGAAATGCGCAGGCCGCAGCCGTAGAGCAGGGTCAGCACGGCGGCGTTGCGGGCGGCGATCCACGGCTCCTCCGCCATCTGGCCATCGGTTGCGACGACCCGGCGCGCATCGTCGGCGGTGAGCGGTTTGGGCAGGGATTTCGGCTGGCGCGGCGCGCGCATGGCGCCGGCTCCCGCCGCATTGGCGAGGCCTCGCCGTTCCAGATGGCGCAGCAGCGACCGCACGCCGGCAAGCCCGCGCCCCAGCGTGCGCGCGCCGGCACCCTGATTGCGGCGGCTGGCGAGGAAGGAGCGCAGATCCGCGACGCGCAGGTTTCCGACATCGCTGAGCGAGGGCGGCTCGCCCAGATGGCCGGTCAGGAATTGCAGGAACTGGCGCGAATCGCGCTCATAGGCTTCGAGCGTGTTGTCGGAAAGCCGACGCGCTTCTTTCAGCGTCTTGAGCCATTCCTCGCGCGCTGCCGCTAGGTCGGGCCGGGCCGGTATCAGAAACTCGCCTTGCTGCGCCATGCGCCTCCGTCCTCGCTGGATGAAACAGGTTTAGTTTCGCAGGCGAGCGTTACCGTCCGGTTGCCGCGCGGGCGATTTTTGCTGGCGTTTTCGCCCGAATGGGGTAAGCGATAGAAAATTCCGGCAAAAAGATCAGGAACCGCCATGCCTCGTCCAGAACATCCGATCCAGCTTGCCGTCATCGGCGCCGCGCACGGCACGCGCGGCGAAGTCAGGGTCAAGACATTCACCGGCGACCCGCTGGCCATCGGCGATTACGGCCTGCTCTACGACGAGGCGGGCAAGGCATACGAGATATTGGAGGCGCGCGCCGCCAAGACCGTCGTGGTGGTGCGGTTCAAGGGCGTCAACGACCGCAATGCCGCCGAGGCGCTGAACGGCACCGCGCTCTATATCGACCGCTCGCAACTGCCCGACGATGAACTGGACGAGGATGAATTTTACCAGACCGACCTGATCGGCCTCGTCGCCCTCGATGCGGAGGGCAAACGCTACGGGACGGTGAGCGCCGTGTTCGATTTCGGCGGTGGCGATCTCATCGAACTGAGCGAGAAGGGCAAGCGCCCGATGCTCATTCCCTTCACCGAGGCGGCGGTGCCGGAGATCGATTTCGACAAGGGCACGATCCTGGTCGAGCCTTATGCGGCGGGCCTGATCGCCGACGAGGAGGACGGCAAGCCGCAGCAAGGCGGCAAGCGGCCGAAGAAGCCATGAGCGGCGAAAAGGGCTTTCACGCTTCGGTGCTGACGCTCTATCCGGAAATGTTTCCGGGGCCGCTCGGCGTCTCTCTCGCCGGCAAGGCGCTGGCCGAGGACAAGTGGCGGCTCGATACGGTGCAGATTCGCGACTTTGCCGAAGGCCGTCACCGCATGGTGGACGACACGCCGTCCGGCGGCGGCGCGGGCATGGTGATGAAGCCCGACGTGGTGGCGCGGGCGCTCGATTCGGTCGCCGACACCCGCCGCCCGATGCTGCTGATGAGCCCGCGCGGCAGGCCGCTGACGCAGAAGCGCGTGCGCGAACTGGCGGCGGGTCCGGGCGCGATCCTGCTTTGTGGGCGCTTCGAGGGCGTGGACGAGCGTGTCATCGCGGCACGGGAACTGGAGGAGGTTTCCATCGGCGATTACATCCTGTCCGGCGGCGAGACGGCGGCCATCGTGCTGCTCGACGCCGTGGTGCGGCTTTTGCCGGGCGTGATGGGCAACCATGAATCCGGTGAGACGGAGAGTTTCGAGACCGGACTGCTGGAGCACCCCCATTATACCCGCCCGCAGGAATGGGAAGGACGCCCGATTCCCGAAATCCTTACCTCCGGCAATCACGGCGCCATCGACAAATGGCGGCGCGCCGAAGCCGAACGCATCACGCGCGAACGCCGCCCCGATCTCTGGGCCGCCTATCAGGAAGCGAGGCGCAAATGAACCTGATCCAGCGTCTCGAAAGCCTTTCCCTCGCCCTGCTGGCGCTCGGCGCCTATTGGGTCAGCGGCGCGAACTGGTGGCTGTTCGCGGTGCTGATCCTCGCGCCGGACCTGTCCTTCTTTGCCTACATGAAGGGACCGAAAACGGGCGCGGTGGTCTACAACATCGCCCATAGCTGGATCGGCGTGGTGCTGCTCTCGGTACTGGGCTGGGCAATGAACTGGCAGATCTGCATCGCGATGGCGCTGATCTGGGCCGTGCATATCGGCGTGGACCGGGCGCTGGGCTTCGGCCTCAAATACGGAACCGGCTTCCGGGATACCGATGCCGGACGGATCGGCGGGTAGGAAATTGCCCGGCCGGGGCACTACGCGATAAGCGTAAAACAGGGCCGGGCAACTGCGTGTCGGTTATTTTCCGTCACGCTGTCCCCTTGCGGAGGCCGTAATAGACGGCCCCGCCGATGAGGACGCCGAAGAACCAGCCATAGGTTCCCCACCATGCCGGCAGGATGGAGGTGAAGGTCGGCAGGATCGAGGAGAACAGCGCGCCGATGGCGAGCGCGATGAAGGCCTTGACGTGCCAGCCGTTCTGGAAGCGGAATTCGCCATTCTCGCGATAGAGGTCGGCTACGTTCAGCTTCCCGCGCCGGATCAGGTAATAATCCACCATCAGGATGCCGAAGATCGGCCCCATGGTGGAGCCGAGGAAGTTGACGAAATGCGCGGCGCCCGTGTCCCACGGCGCGAAGGGATAGAGCACGAGCGCGATGAGGGCCGCGATATATCCGCCGCGCTTGAAGGACAGCTTGTGCGGGAAGGTGTTGGAGAAGTCGAACGATGCCGACACGAAATTCGCCACCACATTGATGCCGAGCGTCGCCACGGTGAAGGTGAGAGCGGCGAGCAGCGCCAGGAACCAGCTATCGAACTTGGCCGAAATCTGGTCGGGATAGAGAAGCACCTCGCCATAGACCTTGTAGGCGGCTGTCGTGGTGACGCCGGCGACGAGGCAGAAAGCGAGAAGGTTGACGGGCAGACCCCAGAGATTGCCGCGACGCAGTGCGCCCTCGTCCTTGGCGTAGCGCGAGAAATCGCAGAAGTTGAGGTAGAGCGCCGCGAAATAGGTGATCCAGGTCGCGGCCACCGCCGCGAGCGCCGGGAAGGAGCCCGGCTCGCCGGGGACGCCGGCATCCTTGGTCTTTGCCAGAAGCACGTCGCGCGGGATTTCGCTGCCGAAGGAGAAGGAGCCGGATTTCACCAGGAGATAGACGGCAAGAATCAGCATCATGATCCAGACCACCGGGCCGGCCCAGTCCTGAAAGCGGCGCACCGTTTCCATGCCGCGCTGGATGATGAGAAGCTGGATCGCCCAGACCAGAAGATAGCAGAGCACTTCCAGCGTCGAATGGCCGAGCATGTGGCTGTTCTGATGGAATGCGAGCATGTCCGGGTTGCGGATCAGCAGGGCCACGATCGCGCCGGAGGCGGCGGCCGTCTGCGCGCCGTACCAGAAGCAGGCGACGACGCCGCGCACCAGCGCCGGAAAATTCGCGCCGAAGGTGCCGAAGGCGGAGCGCGCCAGCACGGGGAACGGCACGCCCGTGCGCACGCCGGCATTGCCGACGAGGCTCATCAGAAAGAAGATGACCAGCGAGCCGATGCCGATGGCGATGACGAAATTGATGAAGCTGCCGCAAAGCAGAAACAGGCTTGCGGCCAGATAATAGCCCCAGAGGCTGTGTACGTCCGAGGTCCAGACGTTGAAAATGCTGAACGCACCCCATTTGCGCTCGGTGGCAGGCGCCAGATCTTCATTATAAAGAGCGGGCGACGGATCGCTGATTGTCATTCGTGTTCCCCGTTATTGTCTTTGTATTCGCTCCGGCCCTTTGTTGCGAACGGGCCTTGGTGGTGTGAGATTGTCATAGTCCTCCGGGGTTGGCCATGAAAATTTACCGCAGGACGTGACAAACGGCGTGGGATGCTGTATGTGCCTGCCGGTTCGGGAAAACCCGGCATCCATAAACGAATGAATGGTGCATCCGCTCCTGCCCGGTTCGGGCATAGCCGCGCGGCCGAGAGCTGCGGGCGGCAAGTGACGAGCGCTCTGACTGTTCGAGAAGAACTTTGAAAGGAACAGGACGATGACCGATATCATCCGTCAGCTCGAAGCCGAACAGGCAGCCAAGATCGAAGAGAAGCGCAAGCTTCCCGAATTCCAGCCCGGCGACACCGTTCGCGTGCAGGTCCGCGTGACCGAAGGCACCCGCACCCGCGTGCAGGCCTACGAAGGCGTCTGCATCGCCCGCGCCGGCTCCGGCCTCAACGAGAATTTCACCGTTCGCAAGATTTCCTATGGCGAAGGCGTCGAGCGCGTCTTCCCGGTCTATTCGCCGATCGTCGAGGCGGTGGAAGTGGTGCGCCGCGGCAAGGTCCGCCGCGCCAAGCTCTACTATCTGCGCGGCCTTACCGGCAAGGCGGCCCGCATTGCCGAGAAGAAGGACAACCGCAAGAGCGCCAAGGGCGCCGCGGTTCCGGCTACCGGCAAGGTCGAGGCCGTGACGGAGGAAACCGTCGCCAAGGCTCCCGCTGCCGAATAAGAAGCCTTTCAGGCATTCGAAAAAGGCGGCTTCGGCCGCCTTTTTTGTTGACTGGAGCGATGATCCGGCAAAAATATGCCGGCTTCACGTAACATTATTGCTGCGACACCCTGTTGCGCTTGCGGTTTCTTGACGAAACGCGGCCGCAGGTGCATATGACAGCCGAAATAGAACCGTTCAAAGGAATTACCGCGATGAACGCGCCGCGCACGCTTTATGACAAGATCTGGGACGACCATGTAGTGGATCGGCAGGAAGACGGTACCTGCCTTCTGTATATCGATCGTCATCTTGTGCATGAGGTGACCAGTCCGCAGGCGTTCGAGGGTCTGCGGCTGGCCGGGCGCAAGGTGCGCCATCCCGAAAGGACGCTGGCGGTGGTCGATCACAACGTGCCGACCTCGCCGGACCGCGTCAACGGGATCAAGAACGAGGAAAGCCGCATCCAGGTCGAGACGCTGGCGAAGAACGCCGCCGATTTCGGCATCGAATATTATTCCGAGCGCGACCATCGTCAGGGCATCGTGCATATCGTCGGCCCCGAACAGGGCTTCACCCTGCCGGGCATGACCATCGTGTGCGGCGACAGCCACACCTCGACCCATGGCGCTTTCGGCTCGCTGGCGCACGGCATCGGCACGTCGGAAGTGGAGCATGTTCTGGCGACGCAGACGCTGATCCAGAAGAAGGCGAAGAACATGCTGGTGCGCGTCAACGGCAAGCTCGCGCCGGGCGTCACCGCCAAGGACATCACGCTCGCCATCATCGGTGAGATCGGCACGGCCGGCGGCACCGGCTATGTGATCGAATATGCCGGCGACGCCATCCGTGCCCTGTCGATGGAAGGCCGCATGACGGTCTGCAACATGTCGATCGAGGGCGGCGCGCGCGCCGGCCTGATCGCACCGGACGAGACGACCTTCGCCTATATCAAGGACAAGCCGCGCGCGCCGAAGGGTGAGACGTTCGAGCAGGCGGTCGCTTACTGGAAGACGCTGCGCTCCGACGAGGGCGCGCATTTCGACAAGATCGTCGATCTGGATGCGGCGAAGATTTCGCCCATCGTTTCCTGGGGCTCCTCGCCGGAGGACGTGGTTTCCGTGACCGCAAGCGTGCCCAATCCCGACGATATCGCCGATGAGACCGTTCGCGCCTCCAAGTGGCGCGCGCTGGATTATATGGGCCTCAAGCCCGGCACGAAGATAACCGATATCAAGGTCGATCGCGTCTTCATCGGCTCCTGCACCAATGGCCGCATCGAGGATCTGCGCGAAGCCGCGCATATGGCCATGGGCAGGAAGGTGGCGCCCACCGTCAGCGCCATGATCGTTCCCGGCTCCGGTCTCGTGAAGGAGCAGGCGGAAGCCGAAGGCCTCGACAAGATCTTCATCGAGGCCGGGTTCGATTGGCGCGAGCCGGGCTGTTCCATGTGCCTTGCCATGAACGACGACCGGCTGAAGCCGGGCGAGCGCTGCGCCTCGACCTCGAACCGCAATTTCGAGGGCCGGCAGGGCTTCAAGGGACGCACGCATCTGGTGTCGCCGGCCATGGCCGCCGCCGCCGCGATCGCGGGCCATTTCGTCGATATCCGCGAGTGGAAATAAACTGTCGCGGCATTCCCGGCAAAACTGCGTAGCGGCTTTGCCGGAAAATGGGAAAAACAGAGCGGTTCCGGTCGAAACGGAATATCGGACCGCTTCTGCTGTTATCGTCAAGGCTCCGCCGTCGCGGGGCTGCGCCGCCGGCATCGTCCGGCGGGTTTTATTTGTGTGGAGGTGAAGGTCGTTTTTCTCCGCGCCGTGGATTTTTGGTGTATAAAGCGGGCTTGTGGGGCAGGTCAGCGGAACGCGGTGATGGAAAAGCCATTCGTAGGCGGGGCCGATTTCATTCTCATCATCAACATGGCCGTATCGGGCCTGTTTTCCTGTGCCTTTTTTGCAATCGCCTTTTTTGCCAAGGGCAATGCGGCGGCGCGCATCTTCGGGATCGGTTTCGCCTGCGCGATGCTCTATTCCGTGATCGTGTTGTCCATGCCCGCGCTTCCCGGCCACCGGCTCGGCTATTTGCTGGCTTTCTCGACCTATCTGTTCGCCATGGCATGCCTCGTCGCCGGTCTCGCCCGCATGTACGGCGAGCGTCCGCCGTGGGTCATGCTGGGAGTGCTGGTGGCGGGATCGCTGGTGCTGGTCTACAGCGTCTACGGCATAGCGCGCAGCACCATACCCGGTATGCTGGCCTATCAGACCCCCTATTTTCTGCTCATGGCGCTGGCGGCGTGGACGGTGCTCCGCGCACGGCCGAAGCGGGCAATGGACACGTTCATGGGGGTGCTTATCGGCCTGAGCGCCCTGCATTTCCTTTTCAAGCCGCTGCTGGCGGCCATGTCCGGCGGTCCGGGCACCAATCCCGCCGATTACACAGGCACCCTCTATGCGCTTTTCACCCTGTCGATCAGCGTGGGCCTGTCCGTGGCGGTCGGCCTTCTCCTGCTGCTCAATTTCGTGCGTGCGTTGATCGCTGAGATCACCATGCGCTCTGAGACGGATCAGCTTTCGGAGCTTCTCAACCGGCGCGGCTTCGAGCTTCGGGCCGACGCGGCCATCGAAAAATCCCGGAAGGCGCGGCAGGCCCTGTCGCTCGTCGTGTGCGATATCGATTTTTTCAAATCGGTTAACGATACATACGGCCACGCGACAGGTGACCGGGTAATCGTGGTATTCGCCGCCGAGTTGCGCAAGCTCGCCGTGGCGCAGGGCGGCATCGCCGCCCGCCTCGGCGGTGAAGAATTCGCGGTTCTCCTCCCCGGACAGACCATGCAGTCGGCCTGGCGCTTCGCGGAAGGCGCGCGGCTCGCCTGCGGCGGCATCCATGTTCCGTCCGGTATCGGCGACGTCGCCTTCTCTGTGAGCTTCGGCGTGGCCGAAATGGAGTTCGACGACACCTTTTCCGATCTCTACAAGCGCGCCGACGGCGCACTCTACGCGGCCAAGAACGCCGGACGCGACTGTGTGCAGTCGGCTCCGGTCATCCTGCCGGACGAAAACGTCATCATGTTCCGTCCGTCCGGTTCCACGCGCGCACGGGGCTGATGCCGCCCGTCTGTCTCGGCTTGCTTCGCCACCCGCTCCCGCTACAATCGAACACGGCTTCGCGGCCGCAGGGTAACCGGAATGTCAGGGAATGCCGAATGACCAAGGATCATGCCGTCGAGATCGCGCATCTGCATCTGCGCGACGCCCACGAGCTGGCGCCGCTGCTGGCGAGCTATGCGCAGGCGCTGAAGCGCGGCGCACCGCGCCGTCCCGACGAATTCTATGCCGAGCACCTGCTTCAGGACCGCGCGACCGGAATTCTCGGTGCGCGCATCGACGGCGCTCTCGTCGGCTTCGTGATCTTCTACGACCTGCCGGAACCGGTCTCCGGGCTTCGCGGCGGCCAGGTGGACCATATCTATGTCCATCACGACCATCGCGGCAAGGGCATCGCCAAGGCGCTGATCGACGTGCTCGCCGACAAGGCCGAGGAACGTAGCTGGTCGCGTCTCGTCCTCAATGCGCCCCGCGTGCCCGAGGACGGGCGCAAGCTCTATGAGCAGATCGCTTCCGCCGCCGACTGGTCGAGCTATGTGATTCGCTTCGGCAACTGAAGCGCTTCCAAAAAGTGGATGAAATTTCACATGTTTTTTCCGGCGGCGATCTTCAATCGATTGAAGCCCGGTTTCACGAGAAAGTGTGGCCGAGGTGCGACCAATTGGTTGTCTTTTCGTGAAAATGCTTCTTTGACGTGATGGTAAAAGCGCAGTAGAAAGCGCGACATAGGAAGATTTCCGGGGGAAGATTCCGGGACCGAAATTATCCGGTCCGGCCATTTTCCGGCCGGTTTCCGGGGATGTGCCCGCGCGGGGCTGGATTGTCGGTTCATCGTGCGGTCCGGTGCCGGAAGACGGGAACCGGAAAGAAACGTCAGGGAAGCCCACGAGAGCCATGACCCAACCGACCGCAACGCGCCAGCGTCCTTTGTCGCCGCATTTCACCGTCTATCGTTGGCCCATCACGATGACCATGTCCATCGTGCACCGCGTTACGGGCGTCGCGCTCTATGTCGGCACGCTGCTGCTCGCCGCGTGGCTGATCTCGGCGGCCGTCAGCGAGCGCTGCTTCGATGCGGTGAGCTATGTCTACGGATCGTGGATCGGGCTGATCGTGCTGTTCGGCTATACATGGGCGCTGCTGCACCACCTGGCCGGCGGCGTGCGCCATTTCATCTGGGACACCGGCGCGGGGCTGGAAAAGCACACGGCCTCGAAGATCGCCTGGGCGAACGTGGCCTTTTCCGTGCTCGCCACGATCCTCGTCTGGATCGTTGCCTATTCGGTGCGCTAGGAGGCTTATCCCATGAGCGATTTCAACAACGACATGCGCACGCCGCTCGGCAAGGTCCGCGGCCTCGGTTCTGCCAAGGAAGGCACCGGCCATTTCTGGTATCAGCGCCTCAGCGCGGTGGCGCTGGTGCCGCTGGCGCTGTTTTTCATCGGTCTCGTGATCTCGCTGCACGGCGCAAGCTATGCCGAGGCGCGGGCCGCGCTCTCGCATCCCTTCACGGCCATCGTCATGGCGCTGTTCGTGGTGAGCGGCGTCTATCACATGCGGCTGGGGATGCAGGTCGTCATCGAGGATTATGTGCATGGCGAAGGCATGAAGATCGTTCTGGTGCTGCTGAACACCTTTTTTGCGGTGGTGGTCGGCTTCGCCTGTCTTTTCGCGATCATCAAGCTGAGCTTCGGAGGTTGATGGCCCTATGGCTGCTACAGAACAGAAGGCGGCTCCGGCTGCGGGGGCCAAGTCCTACAAATTTGTCGACCACAAATTCGACGTGGTGGTGGTCGGCGCCGGCGGTGCTGGTCTGCGCGCCACGCTCGGCATGGCCGAGCAAGGCCTGAAGACGGCCTGCATCACCAAGGTCTTCCCGACGCGCTCGCACACGGTCGCAGCACAAGGCGGCATTGCCGCCTCGCTCCAGAACATGGGGCCGGACAGCTGGCAGTGGCACATGTACGACACCGTCAAGGGATCGGACTGGCTTGGCGATACCGACGCGATGGAATATCTCGCCCGCGAGGCGCCCGCGGCCATCTACGAGCTGGAACATTACGGCGTGCCCTTCTCGCGCACCGAGGAAGGCAAGATCTACCAGCGCCCGTTCGGCGGCCACATGACCCAGTTCGGCGACGGGCCGCCGGTGCAGCGCACCTGCGCCGCCGCCGACCGCACCGGCCATGCCATCCTGCACACGCTCTATGGCCAGAGCCTGAAGCACAACGCGCAGTTCTTCATCGAATATTTCGCGCTCGACCTCATCATGACCGACGGTGTATGCACCGGGGTCGTGGCATGGAACCTCGATGACGGCACCATTCACCGCTTCGCCGCCAAGATGGTGGTGCTGGCGACGGGCGGCTATGGCCGCGCCTATTTCTCCGCCACTTCCGCGCATACCTGCACCGGAGACGGCGGCGGCATGGCGTCGCGCGCCGGCCTACCCTTGCAGGACATGGAGTTCGTCCAGTTCCACCCGACCGGCATCTACGGCGCGGGCTGCCTGATCACCGAGGGCGCTCGCGGCGAGGGCGGCTATCTGGTCAATTCCGAGGGTGAGCGCTTCATGGAGCGCTACGCGCCTTCGGCCAAGGACCTCGCCTCGCGCGACGTCGTCTCGCGCTGCATGACGATGGAAATCCGTGAAGGGCGCGGCGTCGGCAAGCTCAAGGACCATATCTTCCTGCATCTCGACCATCTCGACCCGGCGGTGCTGCACGAGCGCCTGCCCGGCATCTCCGAGTCGGCCAAGATTTTCGCCGGCGTCGACCTGACCAAGGAGCCGATCCCGGTCCTGCCGACCGTCCACTACAATATGGGCGGCGTGCCGACCAATTATTGGGGCGAGGTGCTGAACCCCACGCCGGAAGATCCCGACCGCGTGCAGCCGGGGCTGATGGCGGTGGGCGAGGCGGCCTGCGCCTCGGTGCACGGCGCCAACCGCCTCGGCTCCAACTCGCTCACCGATCTCGTGGTGTTCGGCCGTGCGGCGGCGATCCGCGCCGGACAGGTGGTCGACCGCAAGGCGAAGATACCGGACATCAACGAGGCAGCGGTCGAGAAGATCATGGACCGGTTCGATCGCCTGCGTTTCGCCGATGGCTCGCTGCCGACCGCCGTGCTGCGCGAAAAGATGCAGCGCACCATGCAGGAGGACGCCGCCGTGTTCCGCACGTCGGAATCGCTCAAGCAGGGCTGCGAGCGGATGGAAAAAATCTGGCACGAGCTGCCGGACATCAAGGTCACAGACCGCTCGATGATCTGGAACTCCGATCTGGTCGAGACGCTGGAACTGCAAAACCTGATGGCCAACGCTCTCAGCACTGTGATTTCGGCGGAAGCCCGCCACGAGAGCCGCGGCGCGCACGCGCACGAGGATTATCCCGACCGCGACGACAAGAACTGGCGCAAGCACACGCTGTCATGGCTTTCGCCGGACGGCAAGGTCACGCTCGGCTATCGTCCCGTCCATCTCGATCCGCTGACGCCGGAGAGCGAGGGCGGCATCAGCCTCGCCAAGATCGCGCCGAAAAAGCGCGTGTACTGATCAAGGGAAAGAGCAATGGTTGAACTCGCACTTCCCAAAAACTCGCAGGTCAGGCCGGGCAAGACCTGGCCGCGCCCCGACGGCGCCAAGCGGGTGACGGAATTCCGCATCTATCGCTGGTCGCCGGACGACGACGAGAATCCGCGTATCGACACCTATTATGTCGATCGCGACGATTGCGGCCCGATGGTGCTGGACGGTCTGCTCTACATCAAGAACAAGATCGATCCGACGCTGACGCTGCGCCGTTCCTGCCGCGAAGGCATTTGCGGCTCCTGCGCCATGAACATCGACGGCGCCAACACGCTCGCCTGCACCAGAGGCATGGACGAGGTGAAGCACCCCATCAAGATCTATCCCCTGCCGCACATGCCGGTGGTGAAGGATCTGGTGCCGGACCTGACCAATTTCTACGCCCAGCACCGCTCCATCGAGCCGTGGCTGAAGACGGTGTCGCCGGAGCCGCAGAAGGAATGGCTGCAAAGCCACGAGGATCGCCAGAAGCTCGACGGGCTTTACGAATGCATCCTGTGCGCCTGCTGCTCGACGTCGTGCCCCAGCTACTGGTGGAACGGCGACCGCTATCTCGGCCCCGCCGTGCTGTTGCAGGCCTATCGCTGGCTGATCGACAGCCGCGACGAGGCCACGGGCGAGCGTCTCGACAATCTGGAAGACCCCTTCCGGCTCTATCGCTGCCACACGATCATGAACTGCACCCAGACCTGCCCCAAGGGCCTGAATCCGGCCAAGGCGATCGCCGAAATCAAGAAGATGATGGTCGAACGCCGCGTGTAAACGCTTCGTTTATCGCAATGAACAATGAACAGGACGGGGAGGCCGAAAGCCTCCCCGTTTTCTTTTGGGCTTGATCTTTGTGTGGCGGCGTTATTTCCTTGGTATCAGCTAGCGGATTTTGGGAGACTGTCGTCCATGCTCGATCATATCGGCTTCAATATTTCCGGCATGGCCAAATCGCGCGCCTTCTATGACGCCGCGCTTGCGCCGCTCGGCATTTCCCGCGCCATGGAATTCGGCGACTGGGTCGGTTACGGCCGCAACGGCAAGCCGGAATTCTGGATCGGCAAACAGAAGGGCGCGAAGCTCGAAGGCGTGCTGCATGTCGCCTTTTCCGCCGGTACACGCAGGGAGGTGGATCGCTTCTACGAAGCCGCGCTTGCGGCCGGCGGGCGCGACAACGGCAAACCGGGCTTACGCGCGGATTACCATCCCGATTATTACGCCGCCTTCGTCCTCGACCCGGATGGCCACAACATAGAGGCGGTCTGCCACCTACCCGAGTGAGCCGGCGCGCGGGAAAGAAAAAGCGGGCCGGAGCCCGCCTTCATTTTTCAATCAATCAGGCAATCAGGCGAGCTTGGCATCCAGCGTCACTTCGATGGCGCCGAGCGCCTTGGAAAGCGGGCAGGATTCCTTGGCCTTCTTGGCCAGCGCGGCAAAATCGTCGGCGGAAATGCCCGGAACCTGTGCATTGAGGGTCAATGCGCTGCGCGTAATCTCGAAACCGCCGCCGGAAGCGGGACCGACACTCACCACGGCGCTCGCCTCCAGCTTTTCGGGCGGCGTGCCGTTCTGGGTCAGCAGCGCGGAAAGCTGCATGGCGAAGCAGCCGGCATGGGCCGCGCCGAGAAGCTCTTCCGGGTTGGTGCCTGCGCGTCCGCTCTCATCTTCGAAACGGGCCTTGAAATCGTAAGGAAGGTCCTTCAGCGCGCCGCTCTGCGTCGTCAGCGTGCCTTTGCCTTCCTTGAGCGTGCCTTGCCAGACGGCGACAGCTTTTCTGTCCATGGAAACTCTCCTTCCTGTCGTTGCTCAAACGATATAGGAGCGTCCGCCCTCGTTTCCAGTATCAGATGGGCTCGCCTTGCAGCAGGCGCGGCGTATCGCCGGAAAGCCCGGCGGCCTGCCGGATGAAGAAGGATTTGAGGCGCGGCATTCGGTCCACGAGCCCAAGCCCGATATCGCGGACGGACCGCACGGCCGGATTGTCGTTGGAAAACAGCTTCGTCAGGATATCCGTGGTGACGCCCATCTGCACCGTGTCGAAGCGGCGCCAGGATTGGTAGCGCTCGAGCGCGGCGAAGGAGCCGATGTCGAGGCCGAGGCGGGCCGTTTCCACGATGACCTCGGCGATGGCCGCCGCATCGCGGAAGCCGAGATTGAGGCCCTGCCCGGCGATGGGGTGAATGCGGTGCGCGGCGTCGCCGACCAGCGCGAAACGCGGCTTGACGAATTCGCGCGCCAGCGTCAGGCCCAGAGGGAAGGCACGGCGCGGACCTTCGACATGCAGCGCGCCGAGGCGGTGGCCGAAGCGCTGTTCCAGTTCAGCCTCGAACACGAAATCGTCGGCGTGGATCAGGCGTTCCGCATCGGCGTCACGCTCCGTCCACACCAGCGACGAACGGTTTCCCTTGAGCGGCAGGATGGCGAAGGGCCCGGCAGGCAGGAAATGCTCGTCGGCACGCCCGCCATGCGGTTTTTCATGCGCCACGTTGCAGACGATGCCCGACTGGCCGTAATCCCAGTTGACCGTCCTGATGCCGGCGCGGTCGCGCAGCCGCGAGCGCGCGCCGTCGGCGGCGATCAGCAGCCGCGCCTCGATCGTATCGCCGCCGGAAAGCGTCACCGAGACGGATTCGCTCCGCGTCTCGAACGTCTCGACGCCGGTGGCTTCGAGAAAGCTGATGCCCAGTTCGTCGGCCTTTTCGTGCAATGCGGTGTTGAGAACGCGGTTCTCGACCATATGGGCGAAAGGCTCGCCGGGTTGCACGTCGCCGGCAAAGGTCAGGAAGACGGGCCGCACCGGGTCGGAAACGCGCGAATCGGTTATGACCATTTCCGTGATCGGCTGGGCGTCCGGCAGGATCGCCTGCCAGCAGCCGAGCCGGTCTAGCATGCGCGAGGCGGCGGCGGCGATGGACGAGGCGCGCGGATCGGTCTTCCACGAACCCGCCGGCGCACCGTCGACCACGGTGACGGAGAGGGAGGGGGCGGCCGCCTTGACCGCGACCGCGGTGACAAGGCCGACATAGCCACCGCCCGCGACCAGCAGATCGACGGCGGGGGATGCTTTTCGTCCTGCATCGGCGCTCATTGCTTGTCCTTTCGCAGCGGTTTCGCTGGGGTGGCGAATCCAAAATTCGTATTCGTTTGGAGCGAGGTTACGAACGAATACGAATTTCGGATTCAAATCCCCACACGAGTGGAGAATATGCTTTATATGCGTCGCAGGAGGCGAACTGTCCATGTCCGAAAACGAAAACTCCGACAATTTCGCAGCCGGGCAGGCCGTTGCCCAAACCGGCGTCCAGACTGCCGCCATGCGCGAGCTGCTTGCCACGCTCGATCTCGAAACGCTGGAGGTGGACCTGTTCCGGGGCCGCAGCCCGCAGGTCGGCTGGCAGCGGGTGTTCGGCGGGCAGGTGATCGGGCAGGCGCTCATCGCCGCGCAGCGCACGGTCGATCCCGAACGCCATGTCCATTCGCTGCACGGCTATTTCGTGCGTCCCGGCGACCCCTCCATTCCCATCGTCTACGAGGTGGACCGCATCCGCGACGGTTCCAGCTTCACCACGCGCCGGGTGCTGGCGCGCCAGCACGGCAAGGCGATCTTCTCGCTTTCCGCTTCCTTTCAGGTGGACGAGGCCGGTCTCGACCACCAGATCGCCATGCCGCAGGGGCTGCCCCAGCCGGAAGAGCTTCTGGGCGACCGGGATATCAAGGAACGCTATCTGCAACTCGCGCCGGAAAACGTGCGCAGATACTGGCGGCAGGAGCGCCCCATCGAGATCAGGCCGGTTTCGCTGACACATTACTTCTCGCGCGAGAAGCTGGCGCCGACGCAGAACGTCTGGGTGCGGGCGATGGGCATCGTGCCGGACGACCGCGCCCTGCAGGCGGCGATCCTCGCCTATCTGTCCGACATGACGCTGCTCGACACGTCGCTGCATCCCCATGGCCGTTCGATCTTCGACCGTGACTTGCAGGTGGCGAGCCTCGACCACGCCATGTGGTTCCATCGCCCGTTCAAGCTGGACGACTGGCTGCTCTACACGCAGGATACGCCGAGCGCATCGGGCGCGCGAGGCTTCAATCGCGGTGCGTTCTACACGCGCGACGGCATTCTGGTGGCTTCAGTGGCGCAGGAAGGATTGATCCGCGTGCATGAGGCGGAAAAGTGATCAATTTTTAATCGCTGTATAAATGCGTGATTAAAAATTGATCTTAACAGTGAATCCGCCGGGGCCAACCGCATGCCGAAGACCGCGTTTCCGCAATTGGCATGATTTTTGTTTCTCTCCATTCGAACAGGTTTTTCCAGCGCAGATGCGTTTGAAGCCGCCATTCGACGGAGATATTCAATGCAGACCACAGGACCAATCAAGACAGGAAGAACCGGAGCGGCCGTGCTGCTGGCCGCCGTGCCGGCATTTCTGGCCATGGCCGGAATAGCGATGGCGCAGGATGCGGCACCTGCCGCTCCCGCTCCGACACCGACGCTCAATGCGGGCGATACGGCATGGATGCTGACCTCGACCGCGCTGGTGCTGATGATGACCATCCCCGGCCTGGCGCTGTTCTATGGCGGCATGGTGCGCAAGAAGAACGTGCTGTCGGTGGTGATGCAGAGCTTCGCCATCACCTGCCTCGTGTCGATCCTGTGGATGATCGCCGGCTATTCGCTGGCCTTCACCGATGGCGGCAGTGCCAACGCTTATATCGGCTCGCTGTCCAAGGCCTTCTTCTCCGGCGTGACGATGGATTCGCTGACGGGTACCATCCCCGAATACGTCTTTATCACGTTCCAGATGACCTTTGCGATCATCACGCCCGCGCTCATCGCCGGCTCTTTCGCCGAGCGCATGAAGTTTTCTTCCATGCTGGTGTTCATGACGCTGTGGCTGTTCCTCGTCTATGTCCCGGTCGCGCACTGGGTCTGGGGCGGCGGCTTCATGGGGACAGACGGCGTGCTCGACTTCGCCGGCGGCACGGTGGTCCACATCAATGCCGGTGTTGCCGGTCTGGTGTCGGCGCTCGTCATCGGCAAGCGCGACGGTTACGGCCACACCAACATGGCCCCGCACAACCTCGTCCTTTCGGTCATTGGCGCGGCCCTTCTGTGGGTGGGCTGGTTCGGCTTCAACGCCGGTTCCGCCGCCGCTTCCAACGCGCTCGCGGGCATCGCCATGCTCAACACGCAGGTCGCCACAGCGGGTGCCGCACTGGCGTGGATGTTCCTCGAATGGGCGCTCGCCGGCAAGCCCAGCGTGCTGGGCATCATTTCCGGCGCCGTGGCCGGTCTTGTCGCCGTGACGCCGGCCGCCGGCTTCGTCAATCCGATCGGCGCGCTCATCATCGGCATCGCGGCCGGCATCGTCTGCTACCTTGCCGCGGTGAAGCTCAAGCACGCGCTCGGTTATGACGACTCGCTCGATGCTTTCGGCGTCCATGGCGTCGGCGGCTTCCTCGGCGCCGTGCTCACCGGCCTCTTCGCCGACGCGGCTGTCAATCCGGCGGGAAAGGACGGCAGCATGGCCAAGCAGTTCCTCGGCGCCGGCCTGACGGTCGTCTATACGGCCATCGTGACCGCCATCATTCTCTATATCATCAAGGCGGTAATGGGCCTGCGTCCGAGCAAGCAGGCCGAAGTCGAGGGCCTGGATATCTCGCTGCACGGTGAGGCGGTGCAGTAAAGGAGCGGAACAGCAAAATAGCGGGAAGGGCGTTTTTTTCGCCCTCCCCGCCGAAGCCTGAAAGACGCGGGTGCTCCCGCGTCTTTTTATTTGTCTGGCATGTGCCGGGGGGCGTCCATGGTTAATGAGCGATTAACCATCGCCGGGCTAGGATCAGCCCGATTCATTGCGCCCGAAGCGGTTTCGCCGGGGCGGCAGGCAATTTTCGGTTCGGGACTGGCTATATGCGGCAAGGATATTCTCCCTCATACCCGCTGCGTGACGAGCGGATCACGGAAGACCGGCTCCGGCTGACCAATATCTTCCGCAGGCAGTTCTCCATCCTGTTCGGCTTGGGGCTGCTGGCGCTCACCGCCATGGCGGTCGGCGCGCTGGCGACATGGAACGTCGCCGATCCGAGCTTCAGCCATGCCACCGACAATCCGGTGACGAATGCGCTCGGCTATCCCGGCGCGGTGTTTTCCGATCTCGCCATGCAGTTCTTCGGGCTTGCCAGCGTGCCGGCGCTGCTGCCGCCGGCGGTCTGGGCGCTGTTGATGATGATACGCGGCCACATCGGCCGCATGGGTCGGCGCAGCCTTGCATGGCTCGGCGCGGCGCTGCTCTTCTCGGCCATCGCAAGCTGCTTCGCCGTGCCGCAGAGCTGGCCGATGCCGATCGGCCTCGGCGGTGTGTTCGGCGACATGCTGCTGCGCTTTCCCGGCCTTTTCCTCGGTAGTTTCCCGCAAGGCGCGATCGCTTCCGTCATCGCGCTGGTGCTGGCGGCGCCGGCGGCATGGCTCTGCCTTTTCGCGAGCGGTATCGTCGGCCGCGACGCGGCGCTGATCAATTCGCCCGTTCCGGCGGAAGCCGTGCCGGCGGACGAGGACTTCGCGGAGGACGATGCCGAATCGTCCCGCGGCGGCTTCCAGCTCATCGGCGCGCTGACCCATCTGGCGCTGATGACGACGGCCAATTTCCGGCGGCTGACCGGGCTTGGACGCCGCCAGCCTTCGGAAGACGATTTCGCCGACATGCGCACCACGCGTTCCGGCCCGGTAGCCGCACGCGGCGGGTCGCGCCGCGAACCCGGCTTCGGCGCGCCTGCATCGGACGAGCCGCCGTTCGACATGGACGAAGGGCTGGACGATCCCATGAACGAGGCACCGCTGGCCGGGCAGGAATGGCATGAGGCGCCGCCGCCGCGCCGCCAGCGGGAGGGGCAGGCCGGCCGCGCCGCGCGCGCAGCCCGCGCGCCCACGCCGAGAAGGAACGGCGTTTTCGAACTGCCGTCGCTGCAATACCTCGCCGAACCGAAGCTGGTGCAGCGCGATCCGTCGCTGTCGAAGGATGTGCTGGAGCAGAATGCGCGCCTGCTCGAAGGCGTGCTGGAGGATTTCGGCGTGCGCGGCGAGATCATCCATGTGAAGCCCGGCCCGGTGGTGACGCTTTACGAACTGGAACCGGCACCCGGCATCAAGTCCTCGCGCGTTATCGGCCTTGCCGACGATATCGCCCGCTCGATGAGCGCCATCGCGGCGCGCGTCGCCGTCATTCCGGGGCGCAACGCCATCGGCATCGAACTGCCGAACCCGAAGCGCGAGATGGTTTACCTGCGCGAAATGCTGGCGAGCCGCGATTTCGAGCAGTCCAAGGCGAGCCTCGCTCTGGCGCTCGGCAAGACGATCAACGGCGAGCCGGTGATCGCCGACATCGCCAAGATGCCGCACCTGCTTGTCGCCGGCACCACGGGCTCGGGCAAGTCGGTGGCGATCAACACCATGATCCTGTCGCTCTTGTACCGCATGACGCCGCAGGAATGCCGCCTCATCATGATCGATCCCAAGATGCTGGAGCTTTCGGTCTATGACGGCATTCCGCATCTGCTGACCCCGGTGGTGACCGATCCGAAGAAGGCGGTCGTGGCGCTGAAATGGACCGTGCGCGAGATGGAGGACCGTTATCGCAAGATGTCCAAGGTCGGCGTGCGCAATATCGACGGCTTCAACCAGCGTGTCGGACTGGCGCGCAAGAAAGGCGAGCCGCTGGCGCGCACCGTGCAGACCGGATTCGACCGCAACACTGGCGAGGCGATCTACGAGACGGAGGAACTCGATCTCGAACCCATGCCCTATATCGTCGTCATCATCGACGAGATGGCCGATCTGATGATGGTGGCGGGCAAGGATATCGAGGGCGCTGTGCAGCGTCTCGCCCAGATGGCGCGCGCGGCCGGCATCCATGTCATCATGGCGACGCAGCGGCCCTCCGTGGACGTGATCACCGGCACGATCAAGGCCAATTTCCCGACCCGTATCTCGTTTCAGGTCACATCGAAGATCGACAGCCGCACCATCCTCGGCGAGCAGGGCGCGGAGCAGCTTCTGGGGCAGGGCGACATGCTGTTCATGGCCGGCGGCGGCCGCATCCAGCGCGTGCACGGTCCCTTCGTCGGCGACGACGAGGTGGAGCGTATCGTCCAGCATCTGAAAACGCAGGGCGTGCCGGAATATCTCGACGCCATCACCGAGGACGAGGAAGACGACGAGACGGGCGGCGGCCCCGCCGGAACGGGAAACATGGAGGATTCCGACGATCCCTACGATCAGGCCGTGGCCGTGGTGCTGCGCGACGGCAAGGCGTCGACGTCCTATATCCAGCGCCGGCTCGGTATCGGCTACAACCGCGCCGCATCGATCATCGAGCGCATGGAGCAGGAGGGTATCGTCGGTCCCGCCAACCATGCGGGCAAACGCGAGATACTGGTGCCGACCGAGGACGGCGCGTATTGAGGCGCATGGCATCGGACGGATGCGGGGAACAAGCGCCATACTCGCGACAAAGTGGCGGAGTAGTCGAAAAACCATGATGAGAAAAGAAAGCCTGCCGATGATTTTCCCGCAATTTGCCGCACGCCTCTCCGCCGTCGCGAAAGCCGGCCGCCTGCTCGCCGCGCTGGGCGTGGGCGTGTTGGGGGCTGGTCTCGCAGCGCCGGTGCTGGCGCCATCCGCGGCCATGGCGCAGGGCGCGAGCGGTGCTGCCGCGGCGCAGCAGATCGCCGATCATTTCTCGGCGGTGCGCACCATGACCGGCGAATTCGTACAATTCGGCCCGCGCGGCGAGCAGACCGGAGGCACCTTCTATCTGCAACGTCCGGGCAAGGTCCGTTTCGACTACAAGAACTCGCCGATCCGTGTGATTTCCGACGGCGAATCGGTGGTCATCAACAATCGCAAGCTGGACACATGGGATCTCTATCCCCTGTCCAAGACACCGCTCAAGCTCCTGCTGGCGAACAAGATCGATCTTGGCGGCGGCCGCCTCCAGAGCGTCAAGCTGGAGCCGGATGCGACGACGCTGGTAGTCGGTGACAAGTCGGTCTTCGGCAATTCCAAGATCACCATGATGTTCGATCCCAAGACTTTTGACCTCAAGCAGTGGACGATCACCGACGCGCAGAAGCTCGACACCACCGTCATGGTGTTCAACGTGCGCACCGGCGTGCGTTTCACCGACGACATGTTCAAGATCGACTATCAGCGCATCGCCACCAAGCAGAAAATGCGCTGACGTTGCGCTAGTGGTTTGATTCTGACATTTGCTCGCCGTCCGATGTCGAATGGGATGCAAATGTCAAATTCGTTCCACTAGTCGGGACAGGAAAGCAGCCGTGCCTGTGGACGGGCGGGCGGCGGCGGTTTTCATTCGCGGCAGGGATGATAGTTTACCGGCCATCGTCCGGCATCCGCGAGTCCCGCCATGAGCTTTTCCGTCGCCACCTGGAACATCAATTCCGTGCGCCTGCGCCTGCCGCTGGTGGAGCGGTTCCTGCGCGAATACAGGCCTGACGTGCTCTGCCTTCAGGAAACCAAATGTCCGGACGACCTTTTTCCCCTCAAGGATTTCCGCGCCTTCGGCTATGAGCATATCGCGATCAGCGGCCAGAAGGGCTATCACGGCGTGGCGACGGTTTCCCGCCGCCCGCTCGCCGGTGTCGAGACGGTGGGCTTCTGCGACATGGGTGACTGCCGCCATCTGAGCGCCGTGGTGGAAGCAGGCGGCAAGCGCCTGCGCATCCATAATTTCTACGTGCCGGCGGGCGGCGACGAGCCGGACCCGGCGATCAACCCGAAATTCGCGCACAAGCTCGCCTTTCTGGAGGAAATGCGCGCCATTGAGGCTGACCGGCGCGACGGGCTTTCGTCGCTGCTGGTGGGCGACCTCAACATCGCGCCGCTCGAAAACGACGTCTGGTCTCACAAGCAGCTTTTGAAGATCGTCAGCCACACGCCGATCGAGACGGAAACGCTGGAAGACCTGCGCGTCAAGGGCGGCTGGAGCGACCTGATGCGGCTTGTGGTTCCGGCGGAGCAGAAAATCTACACCTGGTGGAGCTACCGCGCGAAGGACTGGGATGAGTCGGACCGCGGCCGCAGGCTCGATCACGTATGGGGTTCGCCCGACATGGAGAGCCACATGGCGGGCTTGCAGGTGCTGCGCGACGCGCGCGGCTGGGACCGCCCGTCGGACCATGTGCCGGTGATCGCGACTTTCGATCTGGATTGAGCGGCGTACCGGCAATCAAAGCGGCGCGGTCAGATCGTCGTGCACCTTATCGGGCGCATTGTGACGATCTATCTTTTTGCTTGAACACCGGATGACCCGATCGTAGCGGGATCAGAAATCAGTCCGGTGGACTGATTTCCCCGCGAAGGCGGTTCCCACTTTTCGGTCCGATGCCCTAGTCGCCGTTCTTCAGACGCGGGGCTACCTTTTCGATCTCGCCGATGAGTTCGACCAGATTGCGGCTGATCTCGGCGTGCAGCGAGGCGGCGGCCTCCGGATACTCTTCGAGGATACGTCGGAAGACGGTGCGGCTGATGCGGATCACCTCCGTCTCCGTCTCGGCCAGCGCGCCGATGGGCCGTGCCGTCTGGGCGATCAGCGCCATTTCGCCCAGCATCGCGCCGGGACCGACGGCGCGCACCGGAATACGCCCGCCATTTTCGGCTTCATGGAACAAGGTGATGGCGCCGGAAACGACGATATAGCCGCAATCCGCACTCTGCCCCTCGCGGAAAAGCTCGCGCCCGGCGCGCAGCACCAGACGCTCCGCGCCGAAGGCGAGAAGGCGCAACTGTTCCGGCGTGAAGGACCGGAACAGGCCTACCGTGCCGAGAATGCGGATATCATCGTCGAGCGCCATGGGTTTTCAATACATCCGTATCCGGCGCGAGCCATCAGGGAACAAGCTTGTATCCCCCGCTTTCGGTTACCAGCAGGGTCGCGTTGGACGGATCCTTCTCGATTTTCTGGCGCAGCCGGTAGACATGGGTTTCGAGCGTATGCGTCGTCACGCCCGAATTGTAGCCCCACACCTCCTCAAGCAGCACGTCGCGGCTGATGACCTTGTCGCCCGCGCGATAGAGATATTTGATGATCGCCGCTTCCTTCTCGGTCAGGCGGATCTTCGATCCCTTCTCGTCGATGAGCAGCTTCTGGCCGGGCTTGAACGTGTATGGCCCGACGATGAAGGTCGCGTCCTCGCTCTGCTCGTGCTGGCGCAGTTGCGCGCGGATGCGGGCGAGCAGCACGGCGAACTTGAACGGCTTGGTGACATAGTCGTTCGCGCCCGATTCGAGGCCGAGAATCGTGTCCGATTCGGTGTCGTGGCCGGTCAGCATGATGATCGGGGCCTTGAAGCCGCCCTTGCGCAGCAGTTTCACCGCCTCGCGCCCGTCCATATCCGGAAGGCCGACATCCATGACGAGAAGATCGACAAGGCCGTTGCGGGCGGTCTGGATGCCCTTGCCGGCGGTCTCTTCCTGAAGAATCTGGAACTCCTCGCACAGTTCGAGCTGCTCGACGAGGATCGAGCGGAGATCTTCGTCGTCGTCCACGATCAGAATTGTACGGCCCGTCATGCCTGTCCTCGTTACTCTTTGATTTGAATGGTTCTTGATGCTTTTATGGCATTTAATGAAAAGAAGTTGAAGCGGCGAAACGCGAAACAGGTCCCGACGCGGGGACAAGTGTGTGGAGACGGCGGCTTGACGGGATCGAAACGCGGGCGCGGCATAGAACTCATCGAGGTGCGGGCGCGGCCCGGCGACAGGACGCGGGGAGTGCTCGCGGCGGGCAATCTGCGGCTTTCGTGCGCGCTCGGCAAAGGCGGCATAGCCGCCTTCAAGCGCGAGGGAGACGGCGCGACGCCGCTGGCGCGGATGCGGCTTCTCTACGGCTACAGACGGGGTGATCGGGGTGGCCTGCCGGCGACGCGCCTGCCGTTCCAGCGTGTCCGCCGCTCCGACGGCTGGTGCGATGCTCCCGAGGACGGCAATTACAACCGGCCCGTCCGCCTGCCTTACAGGGCCAGCCACGAGGCGATGTGGCGCGGCGACGGCCTTTACGATATCTGCATCGTGCTGGACTGGAACATATGCCCGCGCCGCCGCGGCTGCGGCAGCGCGATCTTCTTCCATCTGGCGCGGCCGGGCTATCTGCCGACCGAGGGCTGTATAGCATTGAAGCGCGCCGACATGGCGCGCCTCCTGCCCCATCTGTCGGACAGGACGGTGATCCGCGTCCTGCGCTAACGTTGTTCTGTCCGT
Organism: Rhizobiales bacterium 63-22; assembly: GCA_001898995.1. GTDB lineage: Bacteria > Pseudomonadota > Alphaproteobacteria > Rhizobiales > Rhizobiaceae > Brucella. The sequence continues at coordinate 930,751 of MKVZ01000004.1, forward strand.
CCGCTTTCAGTGCAGTGTGGCTTCCGCCACCTTCACCTCGTTGCCTTTGGCGTCGTAGAGTTTTCCGTTGAGGAAATAGTCGCCCTCATGCAGGTCGGCGATATTGTGGTGGTTGATGATGCGTTCCGCAGCTTCCGAGAACACGGACATTTGATCGCTGTTGCCCGCCTTGAACTCGTTGAACAGCAGGTTGAGCACCACGGCCATGATCGCGGAAGAGCTGATTCCCGAATGGAAGATGGTTTCGACCCAGACGGGGAAATGGTGATAGAACTGCGGCGCGGCGATGGGGATCATGCCGAAACCGACGGATGTCGCCACGATGATGAGGTTGACGTTGTTGCGGTAGTCCACCTTGGAGAGCGTGCGGATGCCGCTCGCCGCCACCGTGCCGAAAAGCACGATGCCCGCGCCGCCCAGCACCGACGGCGGCACGCAGGCGATCACGCGGCCCATCACCGGCAGGAGGCCGAGCGCGATCAGGATCAGCCCGCCCGTCGCCACCACATATCGGCTTTTCACACCGGTCACGGCGACGAGGCCGACATTCTGCGCGAAGGCGCTCTGCGTGAACGAGCCGACGATGGGCGCGAGGATGCTCGACACCATATCGGCGCGCAGGCCGTTGCCGAGCCGGCGGGAATCGACCTTCGTGCCGATGATCTCGCCGACGGCAAGAATGTCGGCGGAGGTCTCCACGAGTATCACCAGAATGACGATGAACATGGACAGGATGGCGGCGAGGCTGAAGGTCGGCATACCGAAACGCAGCGGCTCGGGCATGGCGAAGATCGCGCCGTGACCCACCCGCGAAAAATCCGTCATGCCGATCGCCCATGCGATCGCCGTGCCGATGATCATGGCGAGCAGGATGGACAGGCGCGAAATGGAGGCGCTGCCGATCTTGCTCAACAGGAGCACGATGGCGAGCGTCAGGCCGGCGAGCCCGATATTGGCCATGCTGCCGAAATCGGGCGCGTGATCGTTGCCGCCCATGGCCCAGTGCGCCGCGACGGGCATCAGCGTCAGCCCGATCGTCGTGATGACGATACCGGTGACGAGCGGCGGAAAGAAGCGTGTGATGCGCGAGAAGACCGGCGTGATCAGCAGGCCGATCACGGCCGCCGCCATGACCGCGCCCAGCATCACCTGTAGACCCGCTTCGCCGCCGCCATTGGCGTTGACGATGGCGATCATGGTGGCGACGCCCGCGAAGGAGACGCCCTGCACCAGCGGAAGCTGGCTGCCGAAAAAAGGAATGCCGATGGTCTGAAGCAGCGTGGCAAGCCCACCGGCGAACAGCGATGCGGTAATCAGCAGGCCCGTTTCGGTGGTATTCAGCCCCGCCGTCTGCCCCACGATCAGGGGAACCGCGACAATGCCGCCATACATCGTCAGTACATGCTGGAAGCCATAGGCCAGATTGGCGCCGAATGACAGTTTTTCATCTTCGGGACGCGAAACTGCCGTCGCCCCGGACTGGTTGGCACTTACCATTTTCCCTCCCATGAGCACATGGTTATTGCAAAACCGGTGTGCGGCCCTGCAATGAGATGCTCTTGTCTCTCCTCAAGACAGTGACGGGAGTATATCCGGCTTGTAGCGCCTGACTGCATTTCTTTTCGTTGAAGTTGTTTTCGTCGCAGCAAACCTAATCGGAAGCTTGATCGCGGGCCGCTTTCATCGCATCGCGCAGCACTGCGAAGATATAAGGGTCGATAGACTGTGCAACGTTGAAGCGCAGATAGCTTCCCGCCATGCGCGCGGCGCTGAAGACATTGCCGGGGGCGAGCACCACGCCTTTTTCCAGAGCATGACGCGCGACCGGCGCGGAGTCCAGCCCTTCCGGCAGGCGGGCCCACAGAAACATGCCGCCCTGCGGCTCGGTCCACAATTCCAGCCCCGCGGCCCTGAGCCGGCCCGCCACCAGCGTCATGGCGTCGGCGAGCCGTGCGCGCAGGCTCTCGATATGGCGGCGATAGGTGCCGTCGATCAGCAGCGCATGGACGATGCGGGCCGAGACCGTGTTGCTGCCGAAGGCGGTGGCGAGCAGAAGGTCGTTCAGCCCGCCGATCCAGTCGCGGCGGCCCGCGATGTAGCCGACGCGCGTTGCCGCCGACAGCGTCTTGGAGAAGCTGCCGATATGCAGCACGTGTTCAAAGCCGTCGAGTTCGGCCAGAAGCGGCGGCGGGGCCGGGTGGAAATCGCCGAAGATATTGTCCTCGACCAATGTGATGCCACGGGCCTCAGTCAGTTTCAGCAGGCGATGCGCGGTGGCGGGCGTCATGGTGCCGCCGGTCGGATTGTGCAGGCCGGCATTGGAAATATAGAGCTTCGGCGCATGCGCGGCGGCGGCATTGGCGAAGGCTTCGAGGTCCGGCCCGGTATGGGTATAGGGGATGCCGATGAAGCGGACGCGGTGACTGAGCAGAACCGCCTGAAAGTTGAAATAGCAGGGATCGTCCACCAGCACCGTATCTCCGGGCTGGAGCAGGAAGCGGCAGACGAGGTCGATGGCCTGAGAGCCGGAATCGGTCAGCAGGATTTCGGCGCCGGAAAGGTCCATGCCCTGTTCGGCCAGCCGGTGCGCGAGATGGGCGCGCAGCGGGCGGAAGCCGAGCGGCTCGCCGTAGGTGGCGAGGTTGCCTTCGCCCGTCACGCTTTCGTCGCGGGCAATGGCGCGCAGGGCGCGGCGGATGCCGTCCAGCGGCAGCCATTCGTCCGGCAGCCAGCCACAGCCGGGTTTCAGCGTGCCGTCGCGCGATTCCAGCGATTGCCGCATGACCCAGAACGGATCGATCTGCCGTTCGCTGTCCATATGCGGAGTGGCCATATGCGGCGCGGCGGCGGCAAGGGAGAAGGGCTGGCGCGCGCGCTCCGCCACATAGAAGCCCGCGCCGCGCCGCGCGCGGATGACGCCTTCCGCCGCCAGCCGGTCATAGGCTTCCACCACGGTCGATTTGGACACGTTCATCGTCTCGGCCAGACGGCGGATGGAGGGCAGGCGCGCGCCGGGCGCGAGGCTCATGGCCGTGATGCGGCCGCGAATGATGGTCATGACCTGCTCCACCAGCGGGGTCTTCGCCGTATCGGCGCCGTCGCCCGCTTCCTGTGTCCGCAGCCAGCCCGTCGAAACCATCTGTATCGCCCTTCGTCCCAATACAGTTTGCCGGAATTGTCCTTCAACTGTCCCTGACTATTCAGATGTATTCGCGGCATTGTCCAGCACAAACATGGATATATACGGAAAGACGAGATGGACAGCACGGCCGGTACCGGAACAGGCGGATGGATCAACGGGTTTCTAGGCATGCTCATATTTTCCGGCTCGCTGCCGGCGACGCGGCTCGCGGTGATCGACATAGACCCGACTTTCCTCACCGTCGCGCGCGCTTCCATCGCCGGACTGCTCGGCGCTGCACTGCTGATGCTGTTCCGAGCGCCCTTTCCGCGCCGGGGCGATGCGGTGTCGCTGATCGTGGTGGCGCTCGGCGTCGTGGCCGGCTTTCCGCTGCTCACAGGGCTTGCGCTCGAACACATGACCTCGGCCCATGCCATCGTCTTCATCGCCCTGCTGCCGCTTTCGACGGCGATTTTCGCGGTGCTGCGCGGCGGCGAGCGCCCGCGTCCGCTGTTCTGGCTGTTCTCGGTGACGGGGAGCCTGATCGTGGCCGGCTACGCCTGGGCGCAGGGCAGCCGTTCCACGCTGACCGGCGATGCGCTGATGCTGGCGGCGATCGCGGTCTGCGGGCTTGGTTATGCGGAAGGGGCGAGCCTGTCGCGCCGGCTCGGCGGCTGGCAGGTGATCTGCTGGGCGCTGGTCTTCTCGCTGCCGGTCATGCTGCCGCTGGCCGTAGCGATGCGGCCGGGCGCATGGTCCGGCATCGGCGCGTTCGCTTGGGGCGGGCTCATCTATGTGTCGCTGTTCTCGATGCTGATCGGTTTCATCTTCTGGTATCGCGGGCTGGCGCAGGGCGGCACGGCGGCGGTGGGCCAGATCCAGCTTCTGCAACCCTTCTTCGGGCTCATGCTGGCCGCCGGCGTGGCGGGCGAGCCGGTATCCATGGGCATGGTGCTGACGGCGGGCGTGGTGGTGCTGTGCGTGGCGGGCGCGAAACGCTTCGCCTGAGCGGGGCAGGCGCCTGACGGCGGCGAATCAAGGTTTTTCTCGACTTCGGGGCCATGGCGGTTTATGTCGCATCGGGGTTCGCCATAGTGGAAGCCCCCCGGTGCGACATCGCGCTACATCGTGCAACATCGTTCCTCTGGCGGAGCCGAGATCATGACCGACATGCAGAACCCCACACGTCCCCAGCCCAAGGCCGGCCTGCTGAATATCGCGGCCTATGTGCCGGGCAAGGAGCATGTGGAGGGCGTCGCCAAGGTCTGGAAGCTCTCAGCCAATGAAAGCCCGATCGGCCCGAGTTCCCACGCTGTGGAAGCCTATCGCCGCGCCGGCGAGCGGCTGGAACTCTACCCCGACGGGCAGGCGCTGGAACTGCGCAGGGCCATCGCCGAGACGCAGGGGCTGAACATCGGCAATATCATCTGCGGCAACGGCTCGGACGATCTGCTGGCCCTTCTCTGCCAGACCTATCTCGCGCCCGGCGACGAGACGGTCGTCACCGAGCACGGTTTCGCGCTCTACCGCATCCAGACGCTGGGCGCCGGCGCCACGCCGGTGACGGTGAAGGAAAAGGATGCGCGCGTCGAGGTGGACGCCATTCTGGCCGGCGTCACGCCGCGCACGAAGATCGTCTTCATCGCCAATCCGGCCAATCCGACCGGCACCTATCTGCCGTTCGAGGAAGTGCGCCGCCTCCATGCCGGCCTGCCGCGCCATGTGCTGCTGGTGATCGACGCGGCCTATGCCGAATATGTGCGCCGCAACGATTACGAGGCCGGCATCGAACTGGTCTCGGCGAACGAGAACGTGGTGATGACGCGGACCTTCTCCAAGATTCACGGGCTTCCGGGCCTGCGCATCGGCTGGATGTATGCGCCCGCCCATGTGATCGACGCCGTCAACCGCATTCGCGGCCCCTTCAACATGAATGCCGCCGCCATCGCCGCCGGGGCCGCCGCCATCCGCGACCGCGCCCATGTCGAGCGGTCGGTCGAATATAACGACAGGTGGCTCGCCTGGCTCGCGGACGAACTGGCGAAGCTCGGCCTGCGCGTCACGCCGTCGGTGACGAATTTCCTGCTGATACATTTCCCGGACGACGACGTTCATACGGCGGACAAGGCGGACGAATGGCTGTCGAGGCGCGGCTATATATTGCGCCGCGTCGGGGGATACGGCTTCCCCAACGCGCTGCGCCTGACGGTCGGGCCGGAAGAAGCCAATCGCGGCGTGATCGCCGCCCTCACGGAATTTCTGAAGTAAAAAAATGTCCAACATCCACTTCGATAAAATAGCGCTGGTCGGCATCGGCCTCATCGGTTCGTCGCTGGCGCGCGTCATCCGCCGCGAGAAGCTTGCCAGCCATATCGCCATCGCCACCCGCAGCGCCGAGACCCTGAAACGCGCCGAGGAACTCAATCTCGGCGACAGCTACACGACCGACAGTGCCGAGGCCGTGCAGGATGCCGATCTCGTCGTCGTCTCGGTCCCGGTCGGTTCGTCCGGCACCGTCGCCCGCCAGATCGCGCCGAAGCTGAAGCCCGGCGCCATCGTCACCGATGTCGGCTCCACCAAGGGCTCCGTCATCGCCCAGATGCAGCCCGAACTGCCGGACACGGTGCATTTCATTCCGGGCCATCCGATCGCCGGCACGGAATATTCCGGGCCGGACGCCGGCTTCGCGGAACTGTTCACCGGCCGGTGGTGCATCCTCACTCCGCTGCCCGGTACGGATGAGGCGGCGCTCGAAAAACTCACCGCCTTCTGGACCGCCTGCGGGTCGCGCGTCGACCGGATGGACCCGCAGCATCACGATCTGGTTCTGGCCATCGTCTCGCACCTGCCGCACCTCATCGCTTACAATATCGTCGGAACGGCGAGCGATCTGGAGCAGGTAACGAAATCGGAAGTCATCAAATATTCCGCTTCCGGCTTCCGCGACTTCACGCGTCTCGCCGCCTCCGACCCGACCATGTGGCGCGATGTCTGCCTGCATAACAAGGATGCGATCCTCGAAATGCTGGGGCGCTTCTCGGAAGACCTTGCCTCGCTGCAACGCTCGATCCGCTGGGGCGACGGCGAGGCGCTGTTCGACCTCTTCACCCGCACCCGTGCCATCCGGCGCGGCATCATCGAGGCGGGGCAGGAAGTCGACGCGCCGGATTTCGGCCGTCAGGCCGCCGCACGTCCCGCCGCGGGCTAGTGGTTTGATTCTGACATTTGCTCACGGCTTGATGTCGAATGGGATGCAAATGTCAAATTCGTTCCACTGGATTACAGCGAAGGCAGACGGCCCAGCGGAATGAAGCCTGCGCGCATCCGGCCCTTGCGGATGGCGATCTCCATCGTCGGATTGCCGTTCGCGTCCTTGGGCATCGCCGAGAGCGCGAACAGAATGGTCGGAATATTGCCGCTCTGCTCCGGGAACATGGTCTGACCGGCCTGCGCCAGCGATTGCGGATTGACCAGCGTGAGCTTCACGTCGGCGTCGATCCGGCCCTCGTCGTCCACCGAGAAAGGGCCAGACAGCGAGATCATCGCGCCGTTGGGCATGGACAGGAAGGCCTGATTGATCGTGCCGCTATGGCCGCGCAGCCGTTCGAGCAGCGTGGCGGAACCGGAGGAAAGCAGGCCCGCGGCGTCGGAAATATCGAGATCGGCGAGACCGTCGATCTCCGGGCTCTTCGCGTCGCCGATCACCGCCGGGGAGAGCTTCAGCCCGGCGAAGCGCCCCTTGACCTTCAGGGCGCTGTCGAAGCCGCTCATGGTGAAATCCATCTGCTCCAGATCGGCGAGCGTCCGGGTCGCCGCCGCGTCGCTGCGCAGGCCGACCACCACGTCGTGCGCGGTCAGCGCGATGTCGGTCGGGAAGGGCCGGGCCAGTCTCGCATTGGAGGTGAAGCTGCTCCAGTTGACTTCGAGCGGCTTCAGCCCCGGAAACTCGACGAAGGCCGGTCCGGTCAGCGCGTTGCGGAGCGAGTAGGGCGCATAGACCGGCGAACCGGAGGTGAAACGCCCGGCGCTCAGCGCCATGCCGGAAGCCGGCTTCTGCCATGAAATGCTGTCGCAGATCACATCGACCCGCAACGGATAGCCGCCGGTGCGCAGATCCTCGCAGCGCACGCCGATGCCCTGCGCGGAAAGGCGTGCCATATCCGCCTTGGCCCGCGCTTCGAGACGCCCGGCGAGATGGAACCATCCGATCGTGTAGACCCCGGCGAGAACGATCAGCAAAATCAACAGCGCGATCAGGCGCTTTCTGGATTTGCGTGATTGCGTTCCGGTATACGTCCCTTCGGTCATCAAGAAACCTGTATCGATCAGTGCGTTATGTTGGAGATGGCGGCGATGGCTACGGACGGCACTTCGCATCGCCCTTTTGCTCTCCCTCCACATTGGAGGCCATATTATGGCAGGATTGGGCCGTGTGAAGGCCGACGCGGAAAAAAGCGAGGGATATCCGGCAATTGTCGATGGAAATCGGCAAAGGGCGGTAGGATAGTGACAGGATCATGACCGCACGGATCGACAACAGCCGCGAAAACGATTTCTGGGTCTTCGGCTACGGCTCGCTGATGTGGAAGCCCGGCTTCGCCCATGTGGAGACGGTACGCGCCCGCCTTCACGGCTATCGCCGCAGCCTGTGCATCTATTCGCATGTCCATCGCGGTACGCCCGATCATCCCGGACTGGTGCTCGGCCTCGACGCGGGCGGTTCGTGCCTTGGGATCGCTTTTCGCGTTCCGGGCGATATGGCGGGCGAAGTCATGGCCTACCTGCGTGAACGGGAAATGTCGAACGGCGTCTATCACGAAAAGCGCCTGCGTCTGCACCTTGCCGACGGGCGCGAGGTCGAGGCTCTCGCCTATGTGGCCGACCGCCGCCACAGGCAATATGCGGGCGGGATGAAGCCCGACGAAGCTGCCGCCATCATCGCCTCGGCGCGCGGCAAGTCGGGTGACAATATCGATTATGTGACCAATACGATCATGCATCTGCGCAACATGCGGGTACGCGATCATGCGCTGGAGCATGTAAACGCGCTGATCCATGCCGCCGCGGTAACGATAACCAGTTGAATTTTAAGGGTTTTCCACCGAAAGGAAATGGTGGAGCTGAGGGGGATCGAACCCCTGACCTCGTCATTGCGAACGACGCGCTCTCCCAGCTGAGCTACAGCCCCGTTCCGAATGCCGAAGCCTCGGCACTCGCATTGGACGGCGGCATTTAGGAGAGTGGGGCCTTGCCTGTCAAGCAGGATATTGACGCGGCAGGAACATTTTCGATTTCCCCTGCCGGCGGCGAAAATTGCAGCCGCAGGCGGCGTCTGCTCTTGTCCTCGCCGGAGGCAACGGCTACATCTCGCAGGCTCCTGAAGCGTGTCGCGATCTGTCGGATCGCGCATCACGCGTCAGGCCGTTGGTTTCAGGCATGTCGTTATCGCAAAGCCGCGGCGCATTCTTGCGCGACATGCTCAAGGAGGTTTTCATGATCGCATTGTTCCGCACCATCGATCTGGCGCTCGACATCTATACCTGGATCATCATCGCCGCCGCCGTCTATTCATGGCTCTATGCGTTCAATGTGGTCAATTCGAGCAATCGCTTCGTGGCCTCGGTGGGCGAGTTCCTCTACAAGGTGACGGAGCCGGTATTGCGCCCGATCCGCAACGTCCTGCCCAATCTCGGCGGCATCGACATTTCGCCGATCGTCGTGCTGCTCATCATCTTCTTCATCCGCCAGTTCATGTGGACCACGCTGCTGCCGCTCCTCCTGTAGTTAATGGCACCGGAGGCGCGAAAACGAAAAGCCCGGCGATGGTCTCGCCGGGCTTTTCGTTTGAAACCGGAGCATTTCAGCAAAAGCTGTAACGGCTCTCTATCAGGGAATGCTTAAAACCAGCGGAGCCGGTTACTACTTGCCCTTGGCGCGTTCGACTGCCTCGGTGATCATCTTGCGGGCATAATCCTCGTCGCCCCAGCCGCCGATCTTGCTCCACTTGCCGGGCTCGAGATCCTTGTAATGCTCGAAGAAGTGCGAGATCTGCTTCAGCGTGATTTCCGGCAGGTCGGAATAGTCATGCACCTTCTCATAGCGGCGCGTGAGATGCGGCGAAGGTACCGCGATGATCTTCTCGTCCTTGCCATTGTTGTCTTCCATCATCAGCACGCCGATGGGGCGGACATTGATGACGCAGCCCGGCACCAGCGGGCGGGTGTTGCAGACCAGAACGTCTATCGGGTCGCCGTCCTCCGAAAGCGTATGCGGCACGAAGCCGTAATTGCCCGGATAAGTCATCGGCGTGTAGAGGAAGCGGTCGACGATAAGCGCGCCGGCCTTCTTGTCCATCTCGTACTTGATCGGCTGACCGCCAACCGGCACTTCGATGATGACGTTGACGTCTTCGGGGGGATTGGATCCAATGGCAATGGCATCAATATTCATGATTGATCCTTTCGTATCGCGCTCTGATAACGGGTTTCGATGCCGCGTGCAATAAAACCAAGATTGAACGACACGCGGCGAATTGTCATCGATATTTCTTGTTTCTTCGGGCGGAAAGCTATGGCGCGGCACCCAGTTCCTTCAACCGTTCCACGGCGGTCGGCGGCATGGGCGGCGGGTTGGGATCGCGGCTGGCGGCGACCAGCAATTCGTCGCAGGCCGTTTCGGTGGCTTCGATGAGGCGGCGCAGGAATTCGTCCTTTGGCAGGCCGGCGGGAATGGGCGGCAGGACGCGGCAGCGGATCGTGCCCGGATAGCGCAGGAACCTGCGCCGCGGCCAGTAAAGCCCCGCATTGTGCGCGATGGGCAGCACCGGCAGGTTCAGCGCCTGATAGAGATGCACGATGCCATATTTATATTCCGGCGGCGCGCCCGGCGCGCGGCGCGTGCCTTCGGGATAGATGAGAATCTGCCGTCCTTCCGCGATGGCCTTCTGGGCTCCTGTTACGATGGAATGCAGCGCCTTGACGCGCGAGCCGCGATCGACCGGGATCATCTCCATCTTGGCGATATACCAGCCGAACAGCGGAATGCGCATCAACTCGCGCTTGAGGATCAGCACCGGATCGTCGAGCCGGGGCAGGAAGGCATAGGTGTCCCATGCGGACTGATGCTTGGGCGCGCAGATATAGGCGCCCTGCGGGATGTTCTCCAGCCCTTCGATGACATAGTCTGTGCCCGCGATATGCTTCTGGAGCCAGAGATTGACCCGCGCCCACAGCTTCGGCACGATCCAGGCCTTCTTGCGCGGCAGCAGAAAATAGAACGGCGTGTAGAGGATCATCTGCACCAGCGTGCAGAGATAGAAGGCTGCGTTGAAGAGAATGGAGCGCAGATAGAGAAGCATCGTGTCGGCGAGGGCCCCGCATAGGGCAATTCCTGCAAAGACGGCAAGCGGCCCGCTTTCGGAATTGCATGAAATTGAAAGCTGCGGCCGGACGAAGCCGTTCGGCATTGCAGCCCTTTATTCGATCTCAGGCTTATATCAGGAACCGGAGCCGTTTCCATATGGAAAACAGGCGCCTGCCAGTGGAGCGAATTTGACATTTGCATCCCATTCGACATCGGGCGGCGAGCAAATGTCAAATGTTTCCATTTGGCTGCAAAACGCTATAGCCCCTTCGCCGCTGCCGTGATGTCGATGCCGAAAAGGTTTGCCGTCCGGATGCGCACGACCGCACCCAGATATTTCACATATTCGAAGAAGAGCACCCGCAGCGCGTCGCTCTGCGTCACCCAGCTATGGTCCCCGCGCAGGCTCGCCACCACCGGATAGGGTATGAATTCCACGTCCTTCATACGAGAGGACATTTCGAGGATGCTGCGCGGAATGTGGTAATTGTTGGTGACGATGATCACCCGGTGATAGCCGTTGCTGCGAATCCAGCGCTCGCTTTCCTCCGCATTGCCGGCGGTGTTGAGCGCGGTGCGGTCGAGATCGACGCAGCAGTCGAACAGGCTGCTGTCGGCATGGGTCGCGTGCTGCAGGGTGCGCTCGTTGGTGGTGGGATGCACGCCGCTGATGAGCAGGCGCTGGCCGCGCTTCTGCTTCAACAGGTCCAGCGCCACCTGAATGCGGGATTGGCCGCCGGTGAGCACGACGATGGCATCGGCCGGTTTGTCGATCACGGGCGGTTCCATGTTCGTGACCTTCTCGCCGAAGGCCACGAAGCCGCCCATGAACGCCGCGACGACGACGAACAGGAGGATGGAAACGGGCTGGCAGCGTCTGGCTAGGCGTATCATGACGGACCACAGGAACCGTGCGAGGGCGGCGAGCAGTCTCGGCGGCAGGGACGATAGCTGGCGGGGATGAGCCGGGACGGTATCCGGACGGCCGCGACGCCAGACCACCGCGCCTCCTTGCGCGCCATTGCCGTTCTGTCTCGCATCCGCCGCACCATCGTTTGCCCTGTTTCCGCCGCCCGACACCGGTGGGATTCGTGCCGTCCCGTTCTTGTTATCATAGTCGGCATTGCGGCGATAAGCCGGAAACGGTACGGAAAATCGTGCGCGGCGGCCGGTATTTACGAAAAAGATCGTCATTCCGGGTGGCCTCCGGGTCCATTCATGGTTGCGAGCTGGCGGATCACGGTGATCCGGCTGGTCAGCATGGTCAGCACGCTGACCAGAATGATGATGATCGCCGAGCCGATATAACCATTGATGCCGATGGCGAAATTGCCGAACATCGCCGCCGCCTGATCGCCCTCCGGCGTCGCCGTGTTGTATGACGCCCACCACGAGAAGATCAGGAAGACCAGCATGGCTGCGGCGCCGCCGAACAGCGCGCCCTTCAGCGCAGTGCGGAAGAAATGCCATTCGAATTCCCGCGCCACGAATTTCGATTCCGCGCCGATGAAATGCAGCACCTCGATGATATGGCCGTTGCCGTACATGGCGCCGCGCGTGGCGAAGATGACGGTGAGCACGGTGGCGGCGACGACCAGCGCCAGCACGGCGGTGCCGACCAGAACCGTGGTGCGCGCCATCGTGACCAGCCGGTCCACCCATGTGCGGTGATCGTCGAAGCTCGCCGCCGGAATGGCGCGCGTCAGTTCCGCGCGCAACGTCGCGAAATCGGGCGGCGCGTTCTCGTCGATGGTCACAACCACGAGGCGCGGCACCGGCAGTTCGTCTATATTGAGGCCGCTGCCCAGCCACGGTTCCAGCAGGCGGGCGGTGGCGGCCTTGTCGACGATTCGGGTTCCGGTGACGCCCGCGAAGCCGCGCGCGATATCGCTTGCCTGTTGCAGGGCCTTGTCCATGTCCAGCCCCTCCGCGGGGCGGATCTGGATCGTGGCCTCACGCGCGATCTGGCTCTGCCATGCGGCGGCGGAGGCGCGCACCAGCGTCACACCGCCCATGGTGAGGCAGGCGAGGAAGGTCATGATGGCGATGACGGTCACCAGCGCCGTGCCGGTCACGCTGCCGTCCGGCACGATCGGCGTCGGCCCCTGCCGCCGCCGGCGCTTGCCGATGCGCGCGAAGAACATGTCCTTCAGGTCGTCGAAGGCGAGCCTGAGGCCCTCCAGCGTGTTCCGCCAGTTTCCGCCGCGCTCAATCATAGATGTCGAGCCGCCCGTGTTCGAGGATCATGCGCCGCGCATCCATCTGATCCATGAGCGACAGATCGTGCGTGGCGATGACGACAGCGGTGCCGGAGCGGTTCAGCTCCGTGAAGAGGCGCAGCAGGCGGCGGGCGAGCGGCGGATCGACATTGCCGGTCGGCTCGTCGGCGAGCAGCAGTTCCGGCTGGTCGATGAGCGCGCGCGCGATGGCCGCACGCTGCTTCTCGCCGCCGGAAAGCACCGGCGGCAGCACGCGCATCCGATCGCCCAGCCCTACCCAGTGCAGAAGTTCTTCCACTTCGTGGCGATAGGCGGCCTCCTCCTTGCCGCGCACCCTGAGCGGCAGGGCGACGTTCTCGTAGGTCGTCATATGGTCGAGCAGACGGAAATCCTGGAATACAATGCCGATGCGCCGGCGCAGCAGCGGTATCTCCTTGTGGTCGAGCCGGGCGACATCCTTGCCGAACACGTTGATGAGGCCGCGCGTCGGCTTCAGGGCCATGAAGAGAAGGCGCATGAGCGAGGTCTTGCCCGCGCCCGACGGCCCGGTCAGGAACTGGAACGAACGCGGCTCTATGTGGAAGCTGACATCCCGCAGGATCTCAGGCCCCATACCGTAACGCAGGCCGACATTCTCGAACCGTATCACCGATCTGCTTCTCGCCATTGGCCGCGCGCGCAAACGGCGCGACGGCAATATCAATCACCGATCGACCTTCATCCTCCATGGTTAACGTCGCGTTAAACCATCCCCGCTTTGCCCGTAAAAATCCACGCCTGTGGCCCGGCAGTTTGACCGGGTCCGAGCGGTTACCGCAAAACCGCTGCGTACCTCTGCCGGAAAGGCCCTATTGCCAGCAGCCGAGATTGCGCCCCTTGAGATTGTGGGAATCGATATCCGTTACAAGCCTGGGATCGGCGCGCAACAGGAGCAGCGTGGTGCGCTGTTTGAGCTCGATCTTCTGCCAGCCCCCGCATTCGGTCGGCATGGATGGCGCCATGTCGATCCTCATCTTCTCGGTCCACGCGGTCGCGCCGGCGCTGCAACCGGAAAGAACGGCGGCAAGGGGAACGGCCATCGCCGCATATCGCATGCGTTTCGATATTCTCGCTTCGGAAAGGACAGACAAACCTATACTCCCTATCGACCGCGCGGAACATTACTTTCATTCCCCCTCCCGCTTATAACGCGGCCATGCTCCCTTCCGCAACATGCGGTAACGAATGCGGCTGCTTTCCGGCGGTATCGGGGCGGACCTGTCATAATTTAAGAAAAATCTAATACAAAAAGCCACGGAAGATTACATTTACTATAAAATCGGCACCCGATCCGTCGCCTGAGTTGTAATCATGGTTGATGTTGGATTGTCGCGGTAAGAATTCAACTGTATGTTTTCGGTACATGATTCGTGCCCAAACCGTGTTACCGCTCAAAATCTGGGGATTTTCATGCTGAACAAATTATCGGCCGAGTTCTTCGGCACCTTCTGGCTTGTTTTCGGCGGATGCGGCAGCGCGGTTCTCGCTGCCGCCTTTCCCACCCTCGGCATTGGTTTTCTTGGTGTGGCCCTGGCCTTCGGCCTGACGGTGCTGACCATGGCCTATGCCGTCGGCGGCATTTCCGGCGGTCATTTCAATCCCGCCGTTTCCTTCGGTCTCATGATTGCCGGCCGCTTCCCGGCCAGGGATCTTATCCCCTACTGGATCGTACAGGTTCTCGGTGCCATCGCCGCCGCCGCGGTTCTGTATGTGATCGCCTCGGGCAAGGCCGGCTTCACTGCAGGCAGTTTCGCCACGGACGGCTATGGCGATCTTTCGCCCGGCCACTACAGCATGGTCTCCGGCCTCGTGATCGAGATCGTGCTGACGGCCTTCTTCCTGCTCGTGATCCTCGGCTCGACGGCCTCGACCGCGCCGGCGGGTCTCGGCCCGCTCGCCATCGGTCTTTCGCTGACCGTCATTCACCTGATTTCGATCCCGGTGACGAACACTTCGGTCAACCCGGCGCGCTCCACGGGACCGGCGCTCTTCGCCGACACTGCCGCGATCAGCCAGTTGTGGCTGTTCTGGGTCGCACCGCTGATCGGCGCAGCACTCGGTGCGATCATCTGGAAGGGTCTGATCGGCAGGGACTGATCGGTCATCCCGACAGGAAGGAGCATGAAGACAGGCAAGCAAGGCCGGGTGGCTCCACCCGGCTGCGCAATGCTTCCGATGTTCTGAAAAACTTCGACCTTTTCCGGGGTACGCTCCGATCAGGAAGCGATCTTCCGCTCCATCGCGCTGCGGTCTTCGTCGCGGATGCCGATCATCTCCGCGACCCGCCACATCGTATCCGCTTCCACCTCGTTGACTTCGCCGTCGGCGCGCACGATCTCCCACATCAGTTCGACGAAATCCAGACGCGCCTGATAGTCGAGACGGCGCTTGAGGACGAAGGTGAAATCCGACAGGTCGATCGCCTCGTGATCGGCGGCCCGCGCCGCCCGGAGGAGCTTCTTCAGCGCATCGCCCTTGAGGCCGTATTTCTGCGAAAGCATCGCCGAAAGCTTGCGTCGCTCGCTGTCGCGCGTCTCGCCATCGGCGTCCATGAGATGATACAGCAGGGCAGCGGCGGCAAGGCGGGGATCGTCGTCGGAAAAGTTTTCGCCGCGTCCCCGCAAGCCGCTTGCGGGCAGCTCTTTCAGAAATTCCACCAGACGATCGAACATATGCCTTCCCCCGATGCAGGCACGGTGGAAAGAGCGGCAACCGCTCCACACCGTTTCCTTCCATTAGCCAAGTCGAAGGTAAAGACATGGTTTTATCAGGCAAGACGGCAAAGCGTCCGTCACCACGATTTGCCGCAAAAGGTGGGGGAGGCGTTGTATTCGGGCAACGCTTTGTGAAACGGGCGGCGATGGATCAGAACAGGCGCAGCCCGCCCTGCGCCTTGCTGGCGCCTCCGTCTTCCTCCACGCCCGGATCGTCGACGACGAGATGCTGGGGCCGCTGCTTTTCTTCGTTTTCGACCGGTTCGGCCGCGTCCAGCGGCGGCGCTTGGAGCGGCGGGGCGCTCGCGGCCGGTTCTACCGCCTTGACCGGCTGGGGCCTGACCGGCTTGGGTTCCATTGCGACAGGCTCCGCAGCGGGTACGGATGCGACCGCTTCCGCCTCGACCACCGCATGCGTCTCAGCTTCCGCCGGCCATGCGGGCGGGGCGGCAGGCGCGATGGCGGGCACCGGGGCGGGCACTGATGCGCTTTCCTGTTGCGGCCCCTTGATCTCCTGCTTTTCCGCCTCGATGACGGGAGCAAGCTGTTCGACCGGGACTTTCCACTCGAAGCTGTTGAGCCGTCCGGTGACGGGCGAAACCGGCGACCACTGCTCGCTGACATAGCCGTCCGCCGTCCATGCCGGATCGCGCGGCGCCTTGACCGCCTGCGCCAGCCATTGCCGGACCTTGCCCTGATCGCCGCTTTCGGCCTCCTCTATATCGGCCATCAGCAGATAGGCGCTTTCGCGCGGAGCGGAGCGGATGACCTTTTCGGCATTGTCGCGCGCCAGCCGGTAATCGTTGGCCTCATAGGCGGCGCGGGCGAGCGCAAGGCTGCCTTCGGCATTGTTGGCGCGCAGCGAAACGAGATGCCGCGCGCGCTTGAGCCGGTCCTGCGCCGTGTCGCCGGCGCGGGCATGGATATAGGCCGTGGCGACATCGGGATGCGGAAAGCGCTTCCACGCCGCTTCTAGGATTTTCGACCCCTTGCGCACGTCGCCGTCGGCGAAGAGCGCCCGTGCCGCCGTCACGGCGGCGGGGATGAGGTCGGGCGCGAGCCGGTTGGCCTCCACCGCGAGGGTTTTGGCATGGGCGCGGTCGGTGTCGAGCGTCGCCATGGCCTTGGCGGTCAGAAGCGCGGCGCGTTCCTTCCTCACCGCTTCCTTGCCGTGGGCGAGCGCCTGCTTGCGCGCCTCGACCAGTTTCAACGCTCCGTCCCAGTCACCCTCCGCGCAAAGCTGGCCCATCACCGCCGAGGAGGCCCATTCGAGCTGCGGCGCTTCCTTCGCGGCCTCGGTGGCATAATGGCGGGCGGCCTCGCGGGCGCCGGCACGCTGCGCCTCGATATAAAGCCCGCGCAGGCCGAGAAGCCGCGTTTCGGGATATTCGATCATCGCCTCGAAGCTCTTGCGGGCATCATCCGTGCGCCCTTCCAGCATCGCCGTCTGCGCGTTCAGAAGCCGGACGAGCGGCTTCTGGCTGCCGCCGAGCAGCCGGCCCGCCTGTTTCGCCATGCGGCGCGCGGATTCGGCGTCGCCCGCCCCGGCGGCGATCAGGCCCTTCGACAGCGACTGATAGCCCCGGTCGCGCTTGCGGGTACGGAGATGCCGGCGCAGCAGGAAGGGCGAGCGCAGGATGCCCCTGACGATCCACCAGAGGATGAGGATCGCGACGATCAGGATCACCACACCGGCGGCGGCGGTAATCAGCGACAGGTTGTGATGATTGCCGGCAAAGACCACGTCGACCTGGCCGGGACGGTTGGCGAGCCATGCGAAGCCGAAGCCGAGCAGCGCGACGACGGCGAGATAGAACAGAACACGCAGCATGAGCACCCCCTCACTGGCCGGACGAAGACGGCGTATCGGCGGCAGCCTTCGGCTTGAGGCTGTCGCTGACGAGACGCTGGACCAGCGCATCCGCGTCGCGTCGCGCCTTCATCTGGCTGGCGAAGTCCTGCGACACGGCCTTGGCGTCTGCCGGAAGCCGGTCCCATTCGGCCAGAGCGCGGTCGAGATCGCCGGCATGAAGCGCCGCCTCCATTCGCGCGGTCGCCGGGCCAACGCCCGTGCCCGCCACATTGCCGGCCACCGGCCGTATGTTTACCAATCCCTTGGCGCTGGCGACAAGC
Source organism: Rhizobiales bacterium 63-22 (assembly GCA_001898995.1). GTDB lineage: Bacteria > Pseudomonadota > Alphaproteobacteria > Rhizobiales > Rhizobiaceae > Brucella. Next base: position 948,339 of record MKVZ01000004.1, read on the forward strand.
TGGTCCCAGATGCCCGCATCGGGCGGCAGCTTGTTTTCGGTCGCGACGATACGGTCGGCGACCGGCCCGAACCATGCGTTGAGGTCGGCTATCGTCGGCACGCCCTTCGCCGCGAAGGGCCTCAGCCCGGCCAGCGTGGCGTCGTGCGGGGCGAGCGCGGCATAGGTGTCGAGCTCGGCCTTGAACGAGCCGCCCCGGTCGATCGCGGTCTTGAGCGCATTGGCGGCGACGAGTGCGGCGGCATCGGGCTGGCGCGCCGCCGCGCCGACCTTTTCCTGCAGGGAGGCGAGTTTCGATTCCAGCGAGGAAATCGTGCCGCTCGTGTCCGAGACCCCGGCGGCGGCGTGATCGGCCTGGCTCTGGGCCACCGTCAGTTTCGATTCGAGCGTATCGACGCGCGTGGCCAGTTGTGCGACGTCTGCGGCGGTACCGCCCGCGTCGGCTTTGGGCAGCGCGTCCACCTGCTGCTGGACCTGCGACAGGGTACCGGCCACGGCCTCGGCCTTGATTTCGGCGGCCTGAACGTTCTTCTGCAACTGATCGAGCTTGCCTTGCGCCGCCGCATCGAGCGGGGCGGGCGCAGGATTGGCGCGCAGTTCCGCGATCTGCTGTTGCATATGCGCAAGCTGTTCCGCCGTTGCGCGCCCGCCGGGCGAAGGGATCACATCGCCCCATTGCAGCGCATACAGGCCGGCGAGCGCGATCACGCCGCCGGCGATTCCGGCCAGAAGATGCGACAGGCCGGAACCGGAGCCGCCCGATGAAGTGGCAGGTGAAGCGGCGGGCGGAACGGCTGCCGCCGGTTTGTCCGCCGTTCGGTGCGGCTTTTCCGTTTCCGGCTTGACGCCGGCCTGAAAGGGCGGCGCCTCATTGCCGGAAGGGCTGCCGAAAGAGCTGCCCACCGGCTTCGCTTCCATGTCCGTTTCCACATTGCGGGAAAAGTCTCCTACCGGTTCGGCGGGAGGGACCGGCTTTGCCGATGACGGCTGATCCATGCGTTTCACATCGGATGGATCGAGGTTGATCGTCACGGGGTTGCGGGCCGGTTTGGAATGCCGCGGGGTGCCGGGTTTCGCCATGGAGCCTCTCATGTCGATGTTCTGTGAACCAAAAGTCTATCAGATAAAATGCTGTGTGGCAGGGAGGTTGCATCGAAAAGATCAAAGTTTGGCAAAAAGGCCGAAAAGCCCGTCCTCGTCCGGCTGGTCGGCGATCAGCGCCCGTGCGCGCCAGTTTTCGGGCAACTGCGCCGCCACACGGTCCGAAATGCAGAAAAAGCGCGTGGCTTCGCTGAAAAACGGTGCGTTCTCCGGCATGGTTTGCGCAAGGCTTGCCGCGGCCGCGCCGGAATAGAGCAGCGCCGCAAGCACGTTGCCATCCGCGAAGAGCCGCACGAACGTGTCGGGCGCATAGGCGATCCGTTCCATGTCGTAGACCTCGCGCACCGTCATGACGAGGCCGGAAGCCGCGATGCGCTCCTCGAACAGCGGCTGGCGCCGGCGACCCGCCAGATAGAGGATGCGTGCCTGCGCCGGCAGGACTTCGCGCATGGTCGCGGCAAGCTGCCCGGCATCGCCGCCGCCCTCGGTCACACGAGCGAAGCCGGCGTTTCGCGCCGCGTGGGCTGTGCGCGCGCCGACCGCGAAGAGCGGCAGGGCGGTGAAGGGACGGAGCGTGGCTGCTTCCATATGAAGAAATGCGTTGGCGCTGGTGACGGCCACGGCATCGAAATGTGCATCGGGCAGGGAAGAGGCAAGGGAAACCGCGCGGGCGAGCGGCAGCAGCACCGGCTCGTAGCCCATTTCGGCCAGCCGGCGCCCGGTGCGCGAGGCCGCCGGTTCCGGCCGTGTCACCAGAACCCTGCCGTGCCCGGCTGGTTGCTTGCGGCCAGGCAACGGTTCAGCCCCAGTCGTCGAAGAAATGCGGCCCCGCCATGGCGCGCACCCGGTCGGCGGCATCGGCGCCGAGTGCGGCCGCATCGCAAACCGCGCCGCGCGCCGTCACCTCATGCGCCTCACTTCCGTCGGGGGTCAGGATCATGCCGTGGAAGCGCAGTTCGTCGCCCTCGACCGTGGCAAGGCCGCCGATAGGGGTACGGCAGGAGCCGTCGAGCGCCGCCAGAAAAGCCCGTTCGCAGGCGAGCGCGATGTGCGTTTCCCGGTGCGCCAGCGGCTTGAGCAAGGCATCGATTCGTGCATCGCCGATACGGGTCTCGATGCCGATCGCGCCTTGTCCCGGCGCGGGCGGAAAGGCGACGGGATCGGAATATTCGGTGATCGCGCCCTCCAACCCCAGCCGTTTCAACCCGGCGCAGGCGAGGAAGGTTCCATCCACCGCGCCGGCCTCGACCCGGCTCAGGCGGGTATCGACATTGCCGCGATACATAACCACTTCGATATCGGGGCGCAGACGGCGGATCAGCGCCTGCCGGCGCAGCGACGACGAGCCGACCACGGCGCCCTGCGGCAGGTCGACGAAGCGTTTCACCCTGTGGCCGACGAAGGCGTCGCGCGGGTCCTCACGCTCCAGAAAGACGGAAAGATGCAGGCCTTCGGGCAGCGTGGTCGGCATGTCCTTGGTGGAATGGACGGCGATGTCGATGCGCCCGTCTCTCAGCGCCTGCTCGATCTCCTCGGTGAACAGGCCCTTGCCGCCGACTTCCGACAGCGGCCGGTCGCGGATGCGGTCGCCCGCGGTGGACATGGGCAATATCTGGACTGCATCCTCCGGCAGGCCATGCGCCTTCATCAGCCGGCGGCGCGTTTCATAGGCCTGCGTCAAGGCCAGCTTGCTGCCCCTGGTGCCTATCTTCAACGTGCCAATATTCAAGGATGCTGTTTGCATACGGCGTCGTCCATGATACCCGGTTGCTTGGAAATATGAGACTGGCAAGGGTCTAACCGCAAATGCGCGTTCTTGGAATAGAGACCAGTTGCGACGAAACAGCCGCCTCCGTCGTCGAACGCGACGAAGCGGGGCATGGCCGCATCCTGTCCAGCGTGGTGCTGAGCCAGATCGCCGAGCACGAACCCTATGGCGGCGTGGTGCCGGAGATCGCCGCGCGCGCCCATGTCGAGGCGCTGGACCGGCTGGTCGCGCGCGCGCTGGAAGAGGCGGGTCTGACGCTCGATCAGGTGGACGCCGTCGCCGCCACGGCGGGGCCGGGGCTGATCGGCGGCCTGATCGTCGGGCTGATGACCGCCAAGGCGCTGGCGCTTGCCGCGCGCAAGCCGTTCTATGCGGTCAATCATCTGGAAGGCCATGCGCTGACCGCGCGCCTGACGGACGGCCTGCCGTTTCCCTATCTGCTGCTGCTCGTCTCCGGCGGCCACACGCAGATGGTGAAGGTCGCGGGCATCGGCGATTACGAACGCCTCGGCACCACCATAGACGACGCGCTGGGGGAGGCTTTCGACAAGACGGCCAAGCTGCTCGGCCTGCCCTATCCCGGCGGTCCGGCGGTGGAGCGCATGGCGCTCGAAGGCGACCCCGCCCGCTTTTCCTTTCCCCGCCCGCTGAAAGGCGAGAAGCGGCTCGATTTCTCCTTCTCCGGCCTCAAGACCGCCGTGCGCCAGGCCGCGATGGAACTGGTTCCGCTGTCGGAGCGGGACGTGGCGGATATCTGTGCCTCGTTTCAGGCGGCGGTCGCCGATACGCTTTCCGACCGGGTCAAGCGTTCGCTCGAACGTTTCAGGGCCGAGTTCCCCGATTGTGCCGCGCCCGCGCTGGTGGTGGCCGGCGGGGTCGCCGCAAACAGGACGCTGCGCGCGGCGCTGGAAAAGCTTTGTGCTGAGCACGGCTTCGCCTTCGTCGCGCCGCCGCTGGCGCTATGCACCGACAATGCGGCGATGATCGCATGGGCGGCGGCGGAACGCGCCGCGCGGGAGCCGTCCGATCCGCTTTCGCTGGCGCCGCGCTCGCGCTGGCCGCTCGACGAAAAATCCGCGCCGGTGTTCGGCACGGGACGGCGGGGGGCAAAAGCATGAATGCAGGGGGCGTGACGGGGAAGATCGCGGTTCTGGGCGGCGGCGCATGGGGCACCGCGCTGGCGGCAATGGCGGCAAATAGCGGCCATGCCGCATGGCTCTATGCGCGCGACGGTGAGACTGTCGCGGCCATCAACGATACGCATCGCAGCCCGCGCTATCTGGGCGGCATCGATCTGCCGCGGGGCATCAGGGCCAGCGCCGACGCGGAAGCGGTCGTCGCCGGAGCCGATGCGGTTCTCGCCGTCATCCCGGCGCAGGCCATGCGCGCCGGCCTGTCGGCGCTTTCGCTGCACATTCCGCGTGTCGTTCCGGTGGTGCTCTGCGCCAAGGGGATCGAGCGCGGCACGGGGCGGCTCATGTCGGAAGTGGTGGCGGAGGTGCTGCCGGAACACCGCATCGCGGCCCTTTCCGGGCCGAGCTTCGCCACTGACGTGGCGCGCGGCCTGCCCACCGCCGTCACCGTCGCCTGCGAGGATGCGGGCATCGCCGACGGTCTGGCATCGCTGCTTTCCGGCCCGGCCTTTCGCTGCTATTCCACCACCGACCTCAAGGGCGTCGAGATCGGTGGGGCACTCAAGAACGTGCTTGCCATCGCCGCCGGTGCCGCCATCGGGCGCGGCTACGGCGCCAGCGCGCAGGCGGCGCTCGTCACGCGCGGCTTCGCGGAGTTGCGCCGCGTGGGACAGGCCATGGGCGCGCGGCCCGAAACCGTGATGGGCCTTTCCGGCCTCGGCGATCTCATCCTCACCTGCTCCTCGCCGCAATCCCGCAACTATTCCTACGGGCTGGCGCTGGGGCGTGGCGAAGACCTCGCCGGACGGCCGCTGGCCGAGGGGGTCGCGACCGCGCCCATCGCCGCCGAGCTTTGCGTGAAGAATGGCGTCTCCGCGCCGATCATCCACGCCGTGGCCGCCCTGCTCGCCGGAAAGATCACCATAGACGAAGCCGTTACGGCCCTGCTCAACCGACCTCTCAAAACGGAAGACTAAACCATGCTGTTCGCCATTCTGTGCAACGACAAGCCCGGCCATCTGCAACTGCGCCTCGACACGCGGCCTACGCATCTCGACTATCTCGGCAGCCTCGGCGAGACGCTTAAATTCGCCGGCCCCTTCCTCGGCGAGGACGGCAAGCCGAATGGCAGTCTCGTGGTGGTGGAGGCCGCCGACAAGGCGGCGGCGGAAAGCATCGCCGCCAATGACCCTTATGCGAAGGCCGGCCTTTTCGGTGATGTGACCGTGCGCCCGTGGAACTGGGCGATCAAGAATCCCGCCAACGCCTGAGGAGTGACCATGGCTTACTGGCTGTTCAAATCCGAGCCGTTCAAATGGTCGTGGGAGATGCAGAAGGCGTGCGGCGAAAAGGGCCAGCAATGGGACGGCGTGCGCAACTATCAGGCGCGCAACAACATGCGCGCCATGAAACTCGGCGACAGGGGCTTCTTCTACCACTCCAATGAAGGGCTTGAGGTCGTCGGCATCGTCGAAGTCTGCGCGCTCGCCCATCACGACACCACCACCGACGATCCGCGCTGGGAATGCGTGGATATCCGCGCCCTGCGCGACATGCCGAAGCCGGTGACGCTGAAGGACGTGAAGGCCAATCCGAAACTGGCAGACATGTCGCTCGTCACTTCCATGCGCCTTTCCGTGCAGCCGGTGACGGAGGACGAATGGAACGAGGTCTGCCGCATGGGCGGGCTGGATCCGAAAACGGTGTGATGCTCGACGCAGCCGATTTTCCCCGCGCACGCGCTTTCATTCTCGCAAACACGGCGCTGCAAGCGCCGCCGCATGTGCCGGAAATCCGCCTGCATCTGGCCGACGAGGCGCACGACCTCTGGCGCAGGACGGAGGAAGAACTGGCCACGATAGGCTTGCCGCCGCCCTTCTGGGCCTTTGCCTGGGCGGGCGGTCAGGGCGTGGCGCGCCATGTGCTCGACCATCCCGAAACGGTGGCGGACAGGACGGTTCTGGACTTCGCCTCCGGTTCCGGCCTTGTCGCCATCGCGGCCGTAAAGGCGGGTGCGCGGCGCGTCGTCGCCTCCGACATCGACCCCTTCGCGAAACCGGCCATCGGGATCAACGCCGCCGCCAACGGTGTGGACGTGACCGTGACGCTCGAAGACCTGATCGGCCGGGATGACGGCTGGGACGTGGTTCTGGCGGGCGACGTCTTCTACGACAGGCCGCTCGCCGACCGGCTGGTGCCGTGGTTCACGCAACTGGCCGGGCGGGGCGCGACGGTGATCGTCGGCGATCCGGGCCGCGCCTATCTGCCGAAGGACCGGCTGCGGCGGCTTGCCTCTTACGAGGTTCCCGTCACGCGGGCGCTGGAGGATGCGGAAGTCAAGCGCACGACGGTCTGGGCGTTTGACGCAATCCGCTGACCGGCGAGCCTTGCGGGGCGAGCACCGGAACGAAGACGCGGCGCGAGGAGCGCTGCGCCACCGGCAGGCCCTGATAGAGCCGCTTCTGCGCCTCGACCACCAGAACGCCGGCGAAGAGCGGCCACAGCCGTCGCCCGACGCCTTCGACCGCCAGACAGGGGCGCATCATCCAGCGCCGCGTCACCGGCGGGAAATGCAATGCCTGTGCCACCGTGTTAACGGTGAAATTGGCCTCGCGCAGCAGCGCCGCAATCTGGGTGCGGCTATAGGGCCGGCCGCTGCCGAAGGGCGTGTGCTCGAAGCGCGCCCAGACGCCGCGCCGGTTCGGCACCACGACCACCAGCCGCCCGTTCGGCGCCAGCACGCGCCAGATTTCCTTCAGCGTTTCGGGTGCGTTTTCGGCATATTCCAGCGCATGGACCATCAGCACGCGGTCGATGGACGAATCGGGCAGCGGCAATTCCTCGTCGAAGACCAGCGCCGTCGCCGGATTTCGCGTCGGCGGCCATGCCACCGCGCCCTGACCGGCCGGCATGAAGGCGAAGGTGCGCTCCGTATCTACGGCGAAACGGTCGAGATAGGGCAGGCTGTAGCCCATGCCGACCAGCCGTTCTCCCGGTATGCGCGCCCACAGGCCCGCCAGTGTCATGCGCAGGGCGCGCTCGGCCAGATGGCCGAGGGTCGTGTCGTAGAAAGCGCGCAGTTCTATGATGTCGGGATGCATGACGGCCAAGCTAACGCAATTATGTTTATCATGGAACGGAGAAGCGGCGCTTTCATCCACAGGACCGCGTGCAATCGCGCGAAAGCGTGATATAGAGCGGTTCCTGTTTAAACGGAATCGTTGGAACCGCTCTATTTCTTTACTTTTACGCATTTCCGAACGCGAAACCGCTTCGCACTTTCGCTGGAAATGATCTGGAGCGGGACGGCAAGACCTTGAAGAGAGTTGCTCCATGCCAGTAGTCGGCGGCAAGACGATAGAAGTGCTTTTCACGCCCGAGGAGATCGCCGGGCGCAATCTGGAACTGGCAAGGGCTATCGCCGCACGCGGCTTCCACGACCTGCTGACCATCTCAATCCTGAAGGGTTCCTTCATCTTCGCCGCCGATCTCATCCGCGCCATGCACGACGCCGGAGTGGAGCCGGACGTGGAGTTCATCACCGTGTCGAGCTACGGCAAGGGCACGACGAGCACAGAAGTGCGCCTGCTGCGCGACATAGACAGCGACGTGCGCGACCGCGACGTGCTTCTGATCGACGATATTCTGGAGTCCGGCAAGACGCTGAAATTCGTGCGTGAACTCATGCTGGAACGCGGCGCGCGCAGCGTCAGCATCGCGGTGCTGCTCGACAAGAGCATACGCCGCAAGGTCGATCTGCACGCGGATTTCGTGTCTTTCGAATGCCCTGATTATTTCGTGGTCGGCTATGGCATGGATGTAGGCCATGCCTTCCGCCAGTTGCCTTATGTCGGGCGGGTGATGGAATAGAGCATTTCCAGCGAAAGTCCGTAGCGGTTTCGCGCAGGATAATGCGTAAAAACAAATAGATAGAGCTTTTCCCGCAAAATCGCGAACCGGCTTTGCGAACTCCGTCAGTTGTCGAACTGCAACAGACGTTGCAGATAGTCTTTCTCGATCTGCGGCGTCACCGCATTGCCCAGCCGGCGGCGAATCTCATCGAGGATTTCGCGCGCGCGCTGAATGTCGATCTCGCCGGGAATCTTCACCTGATCGTCAAGGCCGCCATCGGTGCCCTGCCGGCGGCCGAGCGGGTCCCTTCCGCCCTGACCCTGCGCCTGCCCGCCCATGGCCTGCTGCATCTTCTTCATCATGTCGCGGCCGCCGCGGCGCAGCGCCTCCAGCGCGTTGCCCTGATTGTCGCCTGCCTGTGAAGGGTCGCCCTGCCCGAGCGCGTCGGCGGCCCCGCCCATGGATTTTCCGGCATCGGCGAAATCCTTGCCGGGCTCGATGCCCATGCCTTTGAGACTGTCCATCAGCTTCTGAAGATCGGACCGGAGATCCTCCTGCTGCTGCTGCAATTTGCGCATGGCCTCGGCCTGATCCGGGGTCTGATTCCGGGATTGGCCCGAATCCGGCTGGTTGCCGCCCGGCTGTCCGCCACCCTGGGCGCCGTCGCCGCCGGGGAAAGGATTGTCGCCGCTCTGGCCTTCGCCGGACTGATCCTCGTCCGATTGCCCGTCCTGCTCGAACTGACGCTGCATCTTCTGGTCCAGACCGAAGGTGTCGTTCATGGTCTGCTGCTGGCGGCGCATCAGTTCGCCGAGCTTGTTCATCTGCTGCTGCATCTGGCCCTGCTGGCCCTGACCGTTTCGGCCGGGCCGGGCCTGGCTCATCTGCATGTTGTTCATCAGGTTCTGCAGTTGCGACAGAAGCTGCTCGGCCTGCTCGCGCGAGCCCTGCTGCGCCAGCTTCTCGATCTGGTCCATCATGCGCTGCAGATCTTTTTCGGTCAGCACGCGGGCATTGGGATCGGGCGCGGCCCGGCGCGCATTCGGATTCCGCTGCTGGCGCTGGGCGAATTCGCGCAGGTAATCCTGCATCGCCTTGCGCAATTCGGCGGACAGCTTCGCAATCTCTTCCTGCGAGGCGCCGTTGCGAAGCGCGTTCTTCAGCGCTTCCTGGGCCTGACGCAGGCGTCTTTCGACGGCCGAAAGATTGCCGTCCTCGATGCCGAGCGCCACCTGCCACATATAATCGACCGTGTCGCGCAGCGCGTCCTCGCTGGTGGCGAGTTGCAGCCGGGTGCGGATCGTGACGAGGCCCAGATAATGCCCGGCGTTCTTTATCGTCTCCTCCGGGCGGATCATCAGCGCGGAGAGCATGTCCATCACGCGGTCGCGGTCGTTGGCGTCGAGTGCCAGAATGCGGCGCTGCTCGACGATCGCGCGCGCCAGCGGGTTGGCGAACGGCCTTTCCGGCAAGGTGATGTCTTTGGTCTCGCTGCGGCCGGTCTGTCCGGCGGCGTCGGTGACGACCAGCGTCAGCGCCACCCTGCGCCCGGCCCATGGATGCTCGGTCAGGTCCTTGGCCGTGGTGGCGTCCTTCGTACCCGACCGCGGCAGGACCAGCGGCAATTCCGGCGGCCCGTAAAGCGGCACGGCCTCGTCGTGATCCTCGTCACCGTCCTCGTCTCCTGCGGGTTCCCTGTCCGCATCGAGCGGCTTGATCTCGGCGAAAGCCTTGACCGGGCCGTAGTCGTCGGTGATCGCGTAAGCGAGCTGCAAGGTGCCGTTCAGCGCGTGGTCCGGCTCCTTGGTGAAGCGGATGGTCGGCGGCGTGTCGGGCGTGACGGCGAATTTCCAGCGTGTATCCATGCCGGAAAGCTGAAGCGTCTGGTCCTCGCGCAGGTCGTAGCGGAAATTGCGGCTGCCCTCGACATCCGCTTCTTCTTCATCGCTTTTGCCGGTGCCTGTTCCCGCGATTGGTTGCACCGGGCGGCTTTTGCCCGCGGCGTCGATCGCGACCAGCTTTTCGGCGCCGTCGCCGATGACGCGCACCGAAAGCACGCTGCCCTGCGGCACCTTTATCGGGGCGGAAGCCTCGCCGCCGCCATTGCCGCCGGCGGCGGTCAGGAAGATCGGCGCGCGGCCCGTATAGGCGGGTGGCGTCACCCATGCGTCGACGCGGGCGGGGGCGGAGCCGTTACCGGGACGAATATGGAAACCGTCGGCGATGCGCCCGCTGCCGGAGCCGAAACTGTAGGCAAGCGCGGTTACGAAAAGCAGCGCCACGAAGGCGCGCAGGGCGAACGGGTCGCGTTCGGGCATGCGCGGATGCGGCAGGCCCGATTGCAGGTTCCTGAGCCGTCCGGCCATGCGGCGCTGGTGCTCATGCCAGAGCGCGACGGCGAAGGGGTCTTCTTCGCCCGTGGCCATGTGGCCGGTCTGGACGGCGAGCGGCTCATGGCGGAGGTCGTTGACTGTCTCGATGCGCGCCGTGACCTCGTCCGCCGACGGGCGGCGGAAGCGGAACGGCAGATAGAGCGCGATCAGCCCGGCAAGGGCGAAGGCCGCCAGCACCGCGATATGCAGCCAGCGCGGCATGAAACCGAACAGGCCGAGCCAGCCGAGGCTCGTGAAAAGCGCGGCAAGGAGTATCAGCGGCAGGACGAGCGGCCACAGCCGCTCGAAGGAAATCGACAGAAAGGCGCACAGGCGCAGGCGCTCAAGCGCGGCATCCGCGCCGGAAAACAGGCGCGAGAACCTGCTTCGCTCCGGGGAGCGGGCGTCCTGCATGTCGTTGTCCTGATCGCTCATAAAGTCGTTCCGGAGAGCCTTTCCGTTCTATTTTCATTCCACGACAGGATAACACGCATCATGGCAAAGGCGAGGCCTTGCATTGAATTTGCGATTGGTCAGAGCCAGTCCGGCACGGAATCGAGCGCGAGCAGTTCCTCATAGGTGCGGCGGGGGCGGACGACGTGGAAACGGTCGCCGTCCACCAGCACTTCGGGCACCAGAAGGCGAGTGTTATAGGTGCAGGACTGGACCGCGCCGTAAGCGCCGGCCGTGCTGATCGCCATCAGATCGCCGGAAGCAGGCCGCGCCGTCTCGCGGTCGAGGCCGAGATAATCGCCCGTCTCGCAGACCGGGCCGACGAAATCGGCATGGATGCGCGGCGCGTCGTCCTTCGGCAGCACTACGGGCCTGATGTCGTGAAAAGCGTCGTAGAGCGTCGGGCGGATCAGGTCGTTCATCGCCGCGTCGAGGATGACGAAATTCTTCGCGTCGCCGTCCTTGACGTAGATCACCTCGCTGACCAGCAGGCCGGCATTGCCGACGATCATCCGGCCGGGCTCGAAGATGGTCTTCAGGCCCAGCGGCGCGATATGTTTGCGGACGATCTGCGCATAGGCCGCGGGCAGGGGCGGCGGGTCGTTGTCGGCGCGATAGGGAATGCCGAGGCCGCCGCCCAGGTCGACGTGGCGGATATGGTGGCCGTCGGCCTGCAGCTCCTTAACCAGCCCCGCCATCAGCGCGAAGGCGTTGTCGAAGGGTTCGAGATCGACGATCTGGCTGCCGATATGCATGTCGATGCCGGTGACGTCGAGGCCGGGCAGGCTTGCGGCGAGGCGATAGGCGGCGCGCGCCTTGACGCGCGGAATGCCGAACTTGTTCTCCGACTTGCCGGTGGAAATCTTGGCGTGAGTCCGGGCGTCCACATCCGGGTTGATGCGCAGCGACACGGGCGCGATCCTGCCGGCGGCGACGGCGCGCGCCGAGAGCAGTTCCAGTTCCGGCTCCGATTCGGCGTTGAAGCAGCGGATGCCCGCCTGAAGCGCGAAGTCGATCTCGCGCGCCGTCTTGCCGACGCCGGAAAAGACGATCTTTTCCGGCGGGATGCCCGCTGCGAGCGCGCGGCGTATCTCGCCTTCCGATACCGTGTCCGCGCCCGCGCCGAGTTTGGCCAGCACCGTCAGCACGGCCTGATTGGAATTGGCCTTGAGCGCATAGGCGACCAGCGTTTCCATGTCCGCGAAAGCCTCGGTGAAGACGCGGAAGTGGCGCTCGATGGTGGCGCGCGAATAGACATAGAACGGCGTGCCGACCGCACTCGCGATGTCGGGCAGGCTCACCTTCTCGGCGTGCAACACGCCATCGCGGTATTCAAAATGATTCACGGGAAACGATCCCTGCCGGATAGGGCTTTACAGCAGCTTGTCGAGGACGAAGGGCTTGTCCACCTTGGGTTTCGGGTGGGTGCGGCCCTGATCGTCGGTGACGGTGGCCGAGGGCGGCAGTTCCAGCGGCCCTTTTCGCCCGCAGGCGGAAAGCGCGCCGCCAAGCGCGGCGATCAGAAGCACGGTGGAGAGGACGGAGCGGCCTGTCATCAGCTTTGGTTCCCGGAATGAGTGATGGGTTAGCTCTAACGCAAAATATCGGAAAGGGGAATGACTCCCCGTTCAGGCTTTGGCGATGCGCTTTTTCCAGTAGCGGACCTGGCGGCGCACCTCCTGCGGCGCGGTGCCGCCGAAGGACTTGCGGCTCTTCACCGATTTCTCGACGGTGAGATAACCGAACACCGCGTCGGTGATGCCGGGATGGATGGATTGCATTTCCTCCAGCGACAGCCGCGCCAGATCGACCTTCCTGCTTTCGGCCAGCGCCACGGCGCGGCCCGTCACATGATGCGCCTCGCGGAAGGGCAGGCCCAGTTCGCGCACCAGCCAGTCGGCGAGGTCGGTCGCGGTGGAGTAGCCGGAGCCTGCGGCCTTCTTCATGGCGGCGGCATTGACGGTGAGGTCGCGCATCATGCCGGTCATGGCGGCGATGGCCAGTTCCAGATTTTCGGCCATGTCGAAGACCTGTTCCTTGTCCTCCTGCATGTCCTTGGAATAGGCGAGCGGCAGGCCCTTCATGACGGTGAGAAGTGCTACGAGCGCGCCGTTGATGCGGCCCGTCTTGGCGCGCACCAGTTCGGCGGCGTCCGGGTTCTTCTTCTGCGGCATGATGGACGAGCCGGTCGAGAAGGCGTCGGAAAGGCGCACAAAACCGAACTGCGACGTGGACCACAGCACGATTTCCTCGGCCAGCCGCGAGAGATGCCCGGCGCAGATGGCGCCCAGCGACAGGAATTCCAGCGCATAGTCGCGGTCGGAAACGCTGTCGAGCGAATTGCGCGTCGGTTCGCGGAAGCCGAGCGCCTTCGCCGTCATGTGGCGGTCGATGGGAAAGCCGGTGCCGGCCAGCGCGGCGGCGCCCAGCGGCGATTCGTCCATGCGGCGGATCGCGTCACGCACACGCGAAAGATCGCGCCCGAACATTTCCACATAGGCCATGCAGTGATGGCCGAAGGTGACGGGCTGCGCCGTCTGGAGATGGGTGAAGCCCGGCATGACGGTGGCGGCATGCTCCTCGGCGCGTTCGAGAAAGGCTTCGATCAGGCGCGTGAGAGCCTGCGCCGTCTTTTCCATTTCCTGCTTGACCCAGAGGCGGAAATCCACCGCCACCTGGTCGTTGCGCGAGCGGGCGGTGTGGAGGCGTCCGGCGGCGGGGCCGATCAGTTCGGCCAGCCGCCCCTCGATATTCATGTGGATGTCTTCCAGCTTGCGCGAAAAGACGAACTTGCCGTCCTCGATCTCCTTGCGGATGGTTTTCAGCCCATCCTCGATCCTGCGGTGATCCTCCGCCGCAATGATGCCCGTCTTTGCGAGCATGGCTGCATGGGCGAGCGAGCCTTCTATGTCCTGCGCGTAGAGCTTGCGGTCGAAGCCGATGGAGACGTTGATTTCCTCCATGATCGCCGCGGGACCGGAAGCGAAACGGCCGCCCCACATCTGGTTGCTTGATTTTTGTTCGCTCATGCCCTTATGCCTCATAAAGACCATTGGAAGAAAGTGACGCGCTATGGCCGAAGACAGCAAAAAGGCGAAACCGGGCAATCTCAGGATCGTCCTTCTTGCCGCCCTTGCCGGTGTCGTGGCCGGTGTAGCTGCGGTATACGTGATGGAACGGCCTTCTGGCAATGCGGTCGCCGGCAATGATGCGGCTGAAATCGCCGCCGCCAATGCGCAATGCGCGCGTTCGCCCGATGCCCTGAAGGCCCTCGATGCCGCCGCCGGCGGCGGGGTGGCCGCCATGCGCGCCGCCGATAAGCCTGTCTCCGTCGCCGATATCGCCTTTGACGGTCCCGACGGCAAGCGCATGACGCTCGGCGATTACAAGGGCAAGACGCTGCTGGTGAACCTGTGGGCGACATGGTGCGCGCCCTGCCGCGAGGAAATGCCGGCGCTCGACCGGCTGCAGGCGCAGAAGGGCGGTAAGGATTTCGAGGTGGTGGCGATCAATATCGATACGGGTTCCGACGACAAGCCGAGGAATTTCCTGAAAGAGATCGGCGTGAAGAACCTGCCGCTCCGCCGCGACGCGACCATGGCGAGCTTCAACGAGTTGAAGCGCGAGAACCTCGCCTTCGGCCTGCCGGTGACGCTTCTGGTCGACAGGAAGGGGTGCCAGATCGCGGCCATGAACGGTCCCGCACCGTGGGATGGTCCCGACGCTGCGAAACTGATCGACGCGGCGAAGGCGTTCTGATCATCCGGGCTCGAAGCCCGCGCGCTTGAGGCGGTTTATCGCCAGATCGAGTGCGGAGAGAAAGGCCGAGCGGTCCTTGGGCGAAAAGGGCGCGGGGCCGCCGGTCGTCTCGCCGGCGGAGCGCAGCGCATCCATCAGGTTGCGCGTGGCGAGCGTGTTGCCGATGGTGCTAGCCGTGTGGATGCGCCCGTTGGGCGCGATCACGGACGCGCCCTTTTCGAGCGCGCGGCTCGCCAGCGGAATATCGGCGGTAACGACGATGACGCCGGGGCATGCATTGTCCGCGATCCAGTCGTCGGCGGCGTCGAGATTGCCGGAAACCAGCACGCGCTCCACCCTTTCCTCGTCGCGCGGGATGGCCATGAAGCTGTTCGCCACCAGAAGGACGGGCAGGCCGTGCCGCCCGGCGACGCGGTAGATTTCAGCCTTGACCGGGCAGGCGTCGGCATCGACGAATATGCGGATCGTTTCGTTTCGGGCGTTCATGGTCTTTCCATAGAGCATATTCCGACCGGAGTGAAACGAGGATCGGCAAGATCATGCTCCAAATAAAACAAACACGCCGGCGTCTTTTGGCAAATTGAACGCTGCAATCAGATTTATGCTATGGAAGCGCATCGCCAACGCGACTATAGGCGACCGGGCAACAGAAAGAGTTCCCGATGGCCGCCCGTTTTTTCCCCGTCATGTTCGTTCTGCTCTGGGCCACCGGATTTATCGGTGCCGGGCTTGCCATGCCCTATGCGGAACCGTTCACCTTCATGGCGATGCGTTTTTCCATCGCCGCCGTCATCATGACGGTCTGGGCGCTGGCGAGCCGCGCGGTCTGGCCGAGGGGACGGGCGCTGGTCCATGCGGCAGTGGCGGGATGCCTCATCCACGGCATCTATCTTTCCGCCGTGTTCTGGGCGGTGCATCACGGCCTGCCGGCGGGCATGTCCGGTCTCGTTTCCGGCCTTCAGCCGATGATGACGATGCTGATCGCGGCGGTGCTGCTCGGCGAGCGGGCGAGCGGACGGCAATGGGTGGGGCTTCTGATCGGCTTTCTCGGCGTGGCCATGGTTGTCTGGCCGAAATTCTCCACCGGCGGCGGTGTCGATCCCGAAAGCCTCGCCGCCGCCCTTGTCGGAGTGCTTGCGATCAGCGCCGGTACGGTGTGGCAGAAGCGGTTCGGCATGGCGGGCGACCTTCGGACGGGCACGGCGGTGCAGTATATGGCTGCATCGGCGCTCACCCTGCTTTGTGCGCTCGCCTTCGAGACGCGGGTGGTGATCTGGTCGCCGAAGCTCGTCTTCGCGCTGGTCTGGCTGGTGCTTGCGCTTTCCATCGGGGCGATCCTCGCCTTGCTGGCGATGATCCGCGAGGGGGCGATGTCGAAGGTGGCGTCGCTGTTCTATCTGGTGCCGGGAACCGCCGCGATCATGGCCTGGCTGATCTTCGGCGAGACGCTGAACGCGATCCAGATCGCGGGCATGGTCGTGACGACGCTGGGCGTGGCGCTTACGACTTCGCGTCGGCGATATCGGGCTGCTGGTCGCGCCGGCGGAAGCTCATGATGGCGGCGTTGATCTCCGCGCCGATGATGAAGATCGCCGACAGCATGTAGAGAAAGACGATCGCCACCATGATCGAGGCGAGGCCCGCATAGGTGGAGACGTAATTGGCGAATGTTTCCAGATATTTGGCGAAAGCGGTCGCGGCCGCCAGCCAGGCGACCAGCGTGATGATGATGCCGGGCAGGATATCCACGAGCGCGCGCCGCCCGGCCGGCAGCCACGTATGCACCATGAAGAGCGCCAGCACCAGCACCGCCACCGCGACCGTATAGCGCCAGAAGGCGATGGTGCCGGTGAAGAGTGCTATATCGGGGAACCATTGTTCCGCGATCCTGACGGCGAGCGGGGCCAGGACCAGCAGGAAGCTTATCGCCATCAGGCTCAGCGTCCCGACGAGCACGAAGCCGAGACTTTGCAGGCGGCAGAAGAGGATGGTTCGCCTGTCGGTGACACGATAGGCGCGATTGAGCGCTACTCGCAGCGCTTCCACGCCGTTGGAGGCGAAATAGGCGGCGGTGATCACGCTGACGGTCAACAGGCCCCGGCGCTGCACGGTGAGCACATTGTGCACCTCGCCGGCGATCGGGGCCGCGATCTTCGACGGCCATGTATCGAAGATCACATGCACCGCCGTATCGGCGAATTGCTTCGTGCCGAGAAAGCCCGCCAGCGTGGTCGCGAAGATCAGGAACGGAAACAGCGCCATCAGGCCCGACAGTGCGATATGGCTGGCGAAGGCCCAACCGTCGTCCGTACTGAAATGACGGATGACGTCGGCGGTGATCCGCCGCAGGAAGCGCCTGATTTTTCGCATCGGCGGATATGTTCCTTTTTCCGGTCGGTCTGTATGGTGCAGGCTGATATCCGGTATCGGGGATCAGGCCGCGGATTGCAAGACCGGCGGCGAATCGCGCACTGTCACAGGCAGGCTTACCTAGAGCGGTTCCTGTTTAAACGGAATAAGGCGGACGGGATGGCATCGGCAGGAATATCGGCGGACGGCAAGCGGAGCATCATCGTCACCGGCTGTTCGTCCGGTATCGGCGCTTATTGCGCAAGGGCCCTGCATGAGGGCGGATGGAGGGTCTTCGCCACCGCGCGAAAGGATGCCGACATAGCCGCGCTGAAGGCCGCCGGCATCGAAGCATCCTATATGGATTATGCGGAACCGGATTCCATCGCCGCCTTCGCGGGCAGCGTGCTCGGCGAGACGGGCGGACGGCTGGACGCCCTGTTCAACAACGGCGCCTATGCGCAGCCGGGCGCGGTGGAGGACCTGCCGGTGGTGGCATTGCGGGCGCAGTTCGAGGCCAATTTCTTCGGCTGGCACGATCTCACGCGCCGCGTGATCCCGGTCATGCGCGCGCAGGGTCACGGGCGCATCGTGCATTGCTCGTCCATATTGGGGCTGCTGCCGATGAAGTGGCGCGGGGCCTATGTGGCCTCGAAGTTCGCGCTGGAGGGGCTGATGCTCGCCCAGCGCATGGAACTGGAAGGATCGGGCATCCATGTTTCGCTGATCGAGCCGGGGCCGATCCAGTCGCATTTCGACTATAATGCCGCGCTTCATGCGGAGGCGAATATCGACCTCGAAGGCTCCGTGCATCGCGACGCCTATCGCGCGCGGCTTGCGCTGCTGAAAAGCGGCGGCACGCAGTCGAAGCACAAGCTTGGGCCGGAGGCGGTGCATGCCGTGCTGCTGCATGCGCTGGAGGCGGCGCGCCCGCATCCGCATTATGCGGTTACGCGGCCGGCGAAATTGGGTATTCTGGCACGGCGCCTGCTGCCCGCGCGCCGGCTCTACCGGATGCTGTCCGACCAGTCGTGACGGACAAAAGGATAACCAACGGGAGGAAACGGGAATATGGACGTTCTGTTCAAGGGCGCGGCGATGGTCGTCATGCTGGCGGTGGTCGTGGTGCTGTTGATCGGCCTGCGCAACATGATGCGCGGCGGCGACGGCAATTTCTCCAACAAGATGATGCAGTTGCGCGTTCTGCTGCAATTCATCGCGGTGGTTCTCATTGTCTGCGCGCTCTATTTCGCGCGTCATGCGGGCTGACGGCATGGTGAAGCTCAACAGAATCTATACCCGCACCGGCGACGACGGCACGACAGGCCTCGCCAGCGGTCCGCGCCGGCTCAAAAGCGATCTGCGCGTGGAAGCCTATGGCACGGTGGACGAGGCCAATGCCTGCGTCGGCCTCGTGCGCATTCATACCGGCGGCGCGGACAATTCTTCTTTATACGCCGAAATCGACGCCATGCTGGCGCGCATCCAGAACGATCTTTTCGATCTGGGCGCCGATCTTTCGACGCCGGATGATGGAAAGCCGCCGGTCCATGAGCCGCTGCGCATCGTCGCCGCGCAGGTTTCACGGGTGGAGGCGGATATCGACCGGCTCAATGCCGCCTTGCAGCCGCTGCGCTCTTTCGTGCTGCCCGGCGGTTCGCCGGCTTCCGCCGCGCTGCATCTGGCGCGCACCGTCTCGCGGCGGGCGGAACGGCTGATGGTGGCGCTGGCGCAGACGGAAGGCGAAACGGTTTCGCCGCCGGCCCTGCAATATATCAACCGGCTGTCGGATTTTCTTTTCGTCGCCGCGCGCGCCGTCAACGGCAATGGCGCAGGCGACGTGCTGTGGGTTCCGGGCCAGAATCGTTGAACTTATCGCTGATCTTTCCGCTTCTTCATTTCGGGAATGAAATCCTGACAGAATAAACTGATATTAATCGATATAAGCGGGCTATCCCTGATTGACGCGCCCGTTACCCCTCTTTAGGTTTCGAGCCGGTTTCTGACGGAGAAGCGATCGACGACGCTTCTCCCGGTGCGTTTTCATGTCGGATTTTGACATGCGGGCGGCAATGTGCGGCGGCATAGTCGTGCCATAAATTATTGAAGAGGTGATCGCGGATGAAAGTCCTTGTGGCAGTTAAGCGTGTTGTCGATTACAACGTAAAAATCCGTGTGAAGTCGGATGGTACGGGTGTCGAGCTTGCGAATGTGAAGATGTCGATGAACCCGTTCGACGAGATCGCGGTGGAAGAAGCGATCCGCCTGAAGGAAGCGGGCAAGGTGACGGAGATCGTGGCGGTTTCGGTCGGGCCCGCGCAGGCGCAGGAGACGCTGCGTACGGCGCTGGCCATGGGTGCGGACCGCGCCATTCTTGTGAAGACCGACGAAGCGGTGGAGCCGCTCGGTGTGGCCAAGGTGCTGAAGGGCGTGGTCGAGGCGGAGAAGCCCGATCTGGTGTTTTTGGGCAAGCAGGCGATCGACGACGATTCCAACCAGACCGGCCAGATGCTGTCGGCGCTGCTGGGCTGGAGCCAGGCGACGTTTGCCTCCAAGCTGGAACCGGGCGACGGTTCTGCCAAGGTGACGCGCGAAGTGGACGGCGGCTTGCAGACCATCGAGGTGAAGCTTCCGGCCATCGTGACGGTGGACCTGCGGCTGAACCAGCCGCGCTATGCCTCGCTGCCCAACATCATGAAGGCGAAGAAGAAGCCGCTGGAGGAAAAGTCTCCGGCGGATGTGGGCGCGGACATCGCGCCGCGGCTCAAGGTTTTGAAGACCGAGGAGCCGGGCGGCCGCAAGGCCGGCGTGAAGGTCGGCTCGGTGGCGGAGCTTGTCGGAAAGCTCAAGGCCGACGGCATTCTGTAAGACGGATCGGAAGGAACGACAAAAATGGCTATTCTTCTTTTTGCCGAACATGACAATGCGAGCCTTTCGGACCAGACGGCGAAGGCGCTGACGGCGGCGAGCCAGATCGGCGGCGATGTCGATGTGCTGGTGGCGGGCAAGGGCGCGAAGGCTGCGGCCGAGGCGGCTGCGAAGCTCAAGGGCGTGCGCAAGGTACTGCTGGCGGAAAGCGACGCGCTGGAGAACCGTTTGGCGGAGCCGACGGCGGCACTGATCGTTTCGCTCGCCGGCAACTACGACACCATCATCGCGCCGGCGACGACATCGGCCAAGAACATCCTGCCGCGGGTGGCGGCGCTTCTGGACGTGATGCAGGTTTCGGAGATCGTGGAAGTGGTTTCGCCGGACACGTTCAAGCGTCCGATCTATGCGGGCAACGCGATCCAGACCGTGCAGTCCACGGATGCGAAGAAGGTGATCACCGTGCGCACGGCGTCGTTTCAGGCGACGGGCGAGGGCGGTTCGGCTTCGGTCGAGGCCGTCAATGCCCCTGCCGATCCGGCGCTGTCGAGCTTCGTGGGCAATGCGCTTTCGGAAACGGACCGTCCGGAACTGACCTCGGCGAAGATCATCATCTCGGGCGGCCGGGCGCTGGGCTCGGCGGAGAAGTTCCGGGAAGTGATCCTGCCGGTGGCGGACAAGCTGGGTGCAGCGGTCGGCGCAAGCCGTGCCGCCGTCGACGCGGGCTATGCGCCGAACGACTGGCAGGTGGGGCAGACGGGCAAGGTGGTTGCGCCGGAGCTTTACATCGCCTGTGGCATATCGGGTGCGATCCAGCATCTGGCGGGCATGAAGGACTCCAAAGTGATCGTCGCCATCAACAAGGACGAGGAAGCGCCGATCTTCCAGGTCGCAGACTATGGCCTCGTCGGCGACCTCTTTACCGTCCTGCCGGAACTCGAAAAGGCACTGTAAGGATAAACGAGGCGGCGGACAGGTTCCGCCGCCTTGTTTTTGTGCCGGTCCTTTTGCACCGCGGGCGAACGTTATATGTATAAGGACCGTTCCCCGGACCGGGGCGGATGGATGAAGGAGCAAATACGGTGGCGATCAGGACGGTAGGCGTTGTGGGTGCGGGGCAGATGGGCAGCGGCATCGCGCATGTCTGCGCTCTGGCTGGCTTTGACGTGCTCTTGCACGATGCAGCGGCGGACCGGCTGGAAAAGGGCATTGCCACCGTCAACGGCAACATGGCGCGGCAGGTGGCTTCCGGCAAATTGCAGGAGGAGCAGCGCGCCGCAGCCATGAAGCTGATTCGTGCGGCCAACAGCATGGAAGACCTTGCCGGCGTCGATCTCGCCGTCGAAGCGGCCACGGAAGACGAGACGGTCAAGCGCAAGATTTTCGCGCAGATCTGCCCGATCCTCAATCCGCAGGCGATCCTCGCCACCAACACCTCGTCCATTTCCATCACCCGGCTGGCCTCGACCACGGACCGCCCGGAACGCTTCATCGGCATTCATTTCATGAATCCCGTTCCGGTGATGAAGCTGGTCGAACTGGTGCGCGGCATAGCGACCGACGAGGAGACGTTCCGCAAGGCGAACGATTTCGTCGCCGCGCTGGGCAAGACGGTGACGGTGGCGGAGGACTTCCCGGCCTTCATCGTCAACCGTATCCTGCTGCCGATGATAAACGAGGCGATCTATACGCTTTACGAGGGCGTGGGCAGCGTCGAGGCCATCGACACGGCGATGAAGCTTGGCGCCAATCATCCGATGGGGCCGTTGCAGCTTGCCGATTTCATCGGCCTCGATACCTGCCTTTCCATCATGCAGGTGCTGCACGACGGACTGGCCGATTCCAAGTACCGGCCTTGCCCGCTTCTGGTGAAATATGTCGAGGCCGGCTGGCTCGGACGCAAGGCTGGACGCGGCTTCTACGATTATCGTGGGGAGCATCCGGTGCCCACCCGGTAAAAAAACTGCTTATCCCCTTGTGGAAAAACCGGTTATCCTTACCATTTACTTATCGTTAACCCTGTCGCTTCAGCACTTGTTCATCTTTTTTCGTTAAAAGTTTCATCAAGATGTCTGGAAGTGGACAAGCGGTTCACGATCTCCTGGAGGAGACAGACGGATATTCATGTCGGATAATATGTTCTGGTGAGGGTGAAGACGATGAGTATTCTCATTCAACTGCGCGACAGCATGAATGTCATTCGCGAGTTCGTCGCACCGAGCTATCGGCCCGAGCGTCATTACATGCGTGGACCCGGCCCGGCTTGCGAGGCGCGTGCGCGGAACTGATTGATCATCGATGGGTGGACAGACAAAAAGCCGGAGCGGTCACCCGCTCCGGCTTTTTCTTTTGGGATGCAGCCTTACCTTGACGCGCATCCCGAAAACCGCTTCGCGCTTTTATTCCAAGCCCTCGAAAAGCGCGGTCGAAAGATAGCGCTCGGCGAAGGAGGGGATGATCACGACGATGTTCTTGCCGGCGTTTTCCGGCCGCCGTCCCACTTCGATGGCCGCCGCCAGCGCCGCGCCCGACGAGATGCCGACGGGAATGCCTTCGATGCGGGCGATGGCGCGCGCATTGGCGAAGGCTTCCTCGTTGGAGACCTTTATGACCTCGTCATAAACGCCCGTGTCGAGCGTCTTGGGCACGAAGCCCGCGCCGAGGCCCTGAATCTTGTGCGGACCGGGCGCGCCACCGGAGAGAACAGGCGAATCCTTCGGCTCCACGGCGACGACCCTGAAGGAGGGCTTGCGCTTCTTGATGACCTGCCCGACGCCGGTGATCGTGCCGCCCGTGCCTATGCCGGAAATCAGGATATCGGCCTCGCCGTTTGTGTCGTTCCAGATTTCCTCAGCCGTGGTGCGGCGATGGATTTCCGGGTTGGCCGGGTTCTCGAATTGCTGCGGTATGATGGCGTTCGGGTTGCCTTCGGCGATTTCCTCCGCCTTGGCGATCGCGCCCTTCATGCCCTTGGGGCCTTCGGTCAGCACCAGCTCGGCGCCGAGCAGTTTCAGAAGCTTGCGGCGCTCGACGGACATGGTCTCCGGCATGGTGAGGATCAGGCGATAACCCTTGGCGGCGGCGGCGAAAGCGAGCGCGATGCCGGTATTGCCGGATGTCGCCTCGACGAAGACCGTCTTGCCCGGCACGGCCTTGCCCTGCGCCTCCAGCGCCTCGATCATGGCGAGGCCGATGCGGTCCTTGACGCTTGCCAGCGGATTGAAGAATTCCAGCTTGACGAGGAGATTGGCGACGACGCCGTTCTCCTTCGCGAAGCGGTCGATGCGTACCAGCGGCGTGTTGCCGATCGTTTCCAGAATGGAATCATAGATGCGGCCACGGCCGGCGGCTGCGGCATCCTTGGAGCCAAGGGGCTTGTTCATGGCATATCTCCCTATACGTTGCGCGAAGTTTAGGTCGAAATGGCGCAAAAGCATAGCTGCGCATATGCTTTCATGATCCTGCGCATGGAATAATGTTTCAATAAAATGATAAATTTAAAAAATCATTCCGCCTTGTTCCGGCCCGGCGATGACAGCTTCTTTTGAAACCGGATTGCCTCGGGTTGATCGGCGTCAATGCGCTGGCCCGATCCTCATGGCATGATAGAATAATGAAAAGTCAGGAGACGGACGATGTACAGGAACATATTGATCGCGACCGATGGATCGGAACTGGCGGAAAAAGGCGTGGAGCAGGGGGTGGCGCTGGCCAAGACGCTGGAAGCCAAGGTGACGTTCGTGTCCGTGACCGAGCTTCTGCCCTCCTACGGCATCGTGGTGGCGGCGGAATGGGCGGCGAGCCCCGAAGCCTTTCAGGAATATCGCGACGCGATGACGAAGGCCGCGGCCGATCTTCTCAACCGGGCGAAGGGCCGGGCGAAGGCCGCGGGTGTGGCGACGCAGGCCCTGCATGTGGAGAATCAGTCTCCGGCGCAGGGCATCGTCGACACGGCCAAAGCCCACGGCAGCGACCTGATCGTGATCGCCTCGCATGGTCGGCGGGGTGTCAACAAGCTGATACTCGGCAGTCAGGCGGCGGAAGTGCTTTCGCTGAGCCCGATCCCGGTGCTGGTGGTGAAATAAGCCCGGTCCCGCAATTGCGCGACCGGACCGGATTTTTCGGTCCGGCGCGGAATCGCAGGCGCAAAACGGTCAGGCCGCCCGGTTCCAGGGCATATGATTGAGCAGGATGGCCATGCCGCACCAGCCGGATATGCCTGCAAAAGTAAGTGCCGCGCCGAACAGTCCGGCGACGACGAAGCCGGCCGGATTGAGGAAGAAGCCGGCAAGCACCGAAAGCAATACGAGGAGTCCGACGGCGATCTGCACCTGACGGAAGATCGTCAGGCGCGGGGCGCCGCCGCCGACCACCGGCAGTCCATCCGCTTTCCAGCCGGTAATGCCGCCCTCGAGATTGAAGACCTCATGGCCGCTGCTTTCCCCGCTCGCCAGCCGTTCGCAGGCCTGCGCGCCGCGTCCGCCCTTCAGACACTGGAAGATGATCTTGCGTCCGGCCGGGACCGCGAGGACGCTGTTCAGGTTTCCGACCTCCGACAGGGGCAGGGAGAGCGCCGATGCAATATGCTCGCCACGGAACTCCTCCGGCTCGCGAACGTCGATCAGGACGGCCTCGCCCGAAGCTACCCATTCTTTCGCCTGACGGGGTGTTATCTTTTTTATGCTCTGCGTCATGGTTCAGTCTTTCCTGCAAAAGCGGTTGTAGAGAACTTCCATGATCTCCAGAGCCGCCGGATCGTTGATGAAATAATAAAGTGTGCGGTGGTCCCGGCGGAAATCGACGAGACCTTCCTTCTTCAGTTTCGCGAGATGCTGCGACATCGAGGTCTGGCCGATTCCGGTTTCCTCGACCAGCGCCCCGACGCTCTTTTCGCCGGTGGCGAGCAGGCAGAGGATCAGCAGCCGATGCGGGCTTGCAAGCCCGCTCAGGAACTCCGCCGCCCTCTGTGCCTTGTCTGCCATTTCCAGCATGAAATCCGCCATCGATACCTCTTTACATATCATGTTTTATTGATATCATAATTTTACGAAATGAAAAGCAAAAATATGGAATCAAAACGATGAGCAAGGATTACGGGCAGATCACCCGGGATATTTCCGCCTATACGGGCGAGATCAGAAAGCTGGCGCCGGAAGCCATGCAGGGCTTTTACGCATTGGCGAAGGGGGCGAGCGCCGATGGCGCCCTCGACAGGAAGACGAAGGAACTGATTGCGCTGGCGATCGGCGTCACGCAGCGCTGTGACGGGTGCATCGGCTTTCACGCCAAGACGCTGAAGGATCTTGGTGCCACGCGGCAGGAGATCGCCGAGGTTCTGGCGATGAGCGTCTATATGGGCGGCGGTCCGGCACTGATGTATGCGGCGGATGCACTGCGCGCCTATGATCAGTTTTCAGGAACCCAGGGTCTGTAGGGGAATCGGGCTTCGGGATAAAGACACGCGAAAAAACAAAAGTTTAAAGCGTATTGCCTGAATACGATAAAATCAGCCCGCTTCATGGGAAGGACCGGGCTGATCGTCCGTCAAGGTTCGCGATCTGGGCTTGAAATCTGGTGCGGGTGGTCGGAATCGAACCGACACTCCTTTCGGAACCGGATTTTGAGTCCGGCGCGTCTACCAGTTCCACCACACCCGCATATCAGTGTCGGAACGGCCCTTTCATCGGCCGCAACGAAGAATGGCCCGGATATACCGGCTGGAGTGTTTTGCAGTCAAGTGGAATTACCGGCAAGCGAAATTGTTGGCGCAAGCATCGGCGGGCAAATGGGGAAGCAGCAAACTACACATCCCTTTCGCCGATCCCGTGGGATCGACGCCGGACGGCGCGGCCTTTTCAAACCTCACGGCATTGCCCGGATGGCCGATATCCCGGCAACGTCACCTTCTATCGATGGTGGCGGTGGTGGATGCCGGATTCGATCAGGTTCCAGCACACCAGCACGACGATGATGCCGAACAGAACGTAATCCTGCATATTGATATAGTAGAAAATATTCATGGCGCATCTCCTTCCCCGGGAGGGCGAGCGGCGGCATGTGCGCGCCGGGCAAAAGCCGGCATTGCGCTGTTTGATCCGGAGCGTTCCGCAATCGATCAATATGCGGGACGTATTCCGGAGCGGACCTCCTCTTCCGCCTTTCATACACACTCCCAAAACGAATATTACCACGTTCCGGGCGGTTTCTCAAACGATCGCTTTGCCGGCTCAGTCGGCCAGCGCGACTTCCGGTTTGCGGCAGGCGGCGAAGCGGTCAAGCGCCGGATCGTAGACCGACGTGCGGATACGCATCATTCCCAGTACGGTATGAAACAGGTTGTCGTGCGAGGCGGGAGCGGAGGCGCCCTGCTTCAGGCAGGCGATGTTCAGTCCCGTCGCCGCCGCATATTCCGGCGAGAACCACGCGATGAAGGGAATGTGCGTCTGTACTTCCGGCGCGATGATATAGGGAGCGGCATGGAGATAGATGCCGTTCTCGCCCAGCGATTCCCCATGGTCGGACATATAGATCATCGCCGGGGCGAAGCGATCCTCGTTCGCCTTCAGGAGGTCGATCACCTCGGACAATATGTGGTCCGTATAGAGGATGGAATTGTCATAGGCATTGACGATCTGCTCGTTGGTGCAGTTGGCGAATTCGCTCGTGCGGCATTCGGGCTTGAAGCGGGCGAATTCGGGCGTATAGCGCTTGTAATAGGTCGGCCCATGGCTGCCGGTCATGTGCAGCACGATGGTGGTGTTGCCGTTGAAGTTCTTCAGGTGGTCACGCAGGTAATCGACCAGAATCTGGTCGAGGCATTCTCCGCCCTCGCAATAGCGCGTATCCTTGGAATCCTGGAAATCGACGGTGAGGATACGGTCGCTGACGCCCTTGCTGCCGGTATTGTTCTCGTACCAGGCGAGTTGCACGCCGGCATGTTTGAGCACGTCCATCAGATTCTCGGAGCCAAGGAATTTCGCTTGCGAATATTCCTTGCGCGGGAAGGGCGAGAACATGCAGGGCACCGATACGGCGGTATAGGTGCCGCAGCTCGTGGTATTGGGGAAGTTGACGATATTGTGGGTCTTCAGTTCCGGATTGGTCTCGCGGCTGTACCCGTCGAGGCTGAAATTCTTGGCGCGCGCCGTCTCGCCGACCACCACCACCGTAAGCAGCTTCCTGCCATCGGGAAGCGTTGGCAAAGTCTGCTTCGCGTCGAGGCCGAGCGGCTTCATGACGATGTTCCGGTCGCTGAGGTCATGAGCGAAATATTGCACCGTGCTCTTGATCGGCGTGCCGGGCATCAGCCGTTCCATGATGTCGGAGCGGTGCTCGCGATACATGGACGAGAAACTGCCGAAATCCGAGCCGATCAGCACAACGACGCCGATGAGGCAGCCGAGGATTGCCGCCGTGTTGACCGCTATCTTGCCGAGCCATCGCCGGTGCTTCACGCGTACCCACAGGATCAGCAGGCAGGGGATCACGCCATAGAGCACCATGTGCAGGATAAAGTGCGGCGTGATGAGATGCCCCGATTCGGCCCGTGTGGTGGTGAGGGTCGATTCGACGACGCCGCGATCGATGATCGTGCCGAACGTATCGGTGAAATAGGAGCCCCCGGCCGCGATCAGGATCGCGAACATGAGCACCGGCTTGATGACGTATTTCGCCGAGAAGACCATCAGCACCGCGGTATGCAGCAGCAACAGCGCCACCGCCACCACCACCAGCTTCATCGGGTGATCGGCGAAATAGGCGCCCATCCGCTGCCAGAACGACATGTTGGTGAAGGCAAGGAGGTAAATGGCGGTCAGAACACACAGCGGTCCGCTGGCGATGATAGGGCGGGGAAACCGCATGGCGGCCCTTTCAGGAATCGTAATCAATGTTGCGGCACAAGCGCCGTTCATCCGGCGGGACGGAACATTTCGCAGGAGGGTTTCGGGATACCACGCCTGCCTGTCCGCACATATGCCCGTCCGGATTGTAGGTCCGCACTCTTGGGCTTTTTTAAGACCTGCCCGGTCCGAATTTTCAAGGTTTTATCTCAATTCCCGGCCGCCGGTTCAACTCCGCTCGGTGAAGTTGCGGATGCGGTTGCGCATGATGCGGGCGAGGTTGCGGGTGCGTTGATAGAGGTGAATCTGCGAGGAGGCCTGACGGACCTGCCTGTCCGTGCCCGGTTGGAGCCCGACCACCAGTGTTTCGATGGTTTCGCGCTCGCGGAACAGGCGTGTCATCACCGGATGGTCGGGAACCGCGCAGGAATCGGTGCGCCGGATGGCCGGATCGCTCAGATGGCTCCGCACGACTCCGATCATCAGCAGGACGCCGGGCGAAAACGCGTGCAGGCTTTCGTCATAGGCGGTCTTCCATGTCCATGCTTCGGCGCCGACCACGAAGACGATCATGATCGCGATGACGCGGCCGTCCAGTTCCAGCGTGTGGATGCGCACGCAGTCGCGCTCGGCGAGATTGTTGACGGCCTCGCGCGCGAAGGCGGCGCGGAAGCGGTCCACGGCCATGGCGGTGCCGCGCGCGCCCTTCCAGCCGCTCGCTTCCAGCACGAGGAAATGCTCCAGACTGCGCCGCACCTCCTCCGGTGTGCGGGCGATGCGATGAGCGAGTTCGCCCTTCTCCGCCAGCCGCCGCCACAGGCGACGATACTCGTGGCGGTGATGCGCGCCGATGGCCTCTTGGATATAGGTGTCGGCATCGGCATCGCTCTGAAGGAAAGGACGCTCCTTGCGCTCGATGGCCCGGACCGGCAGGCGGCGGCTGGCGGCGACAGATTTTATCACCTTTGCGGCTTCGCCGTTGGCGCGCATCTCCGGCAGCACCAGCACTTCCGGCATCCTGAGATGCTTGCGGGCGAGAATGTCGAACAGGTCTTCCACGACCCCTTGCGGGTTGTCGTGGTCGATCAGCGGCGTGCCCTGCGGGCCGAACGGCGTGGACCAGGCGCGGATGACCGGCATGGACAGCGGCAGGCCGGGGCGTTCGATCGTGTAGGGCATCACGAAACGCAGGCGGCTGCGTATCTCGTTCTCGTCGCGCATGACCATGAACCGCACCTCGCGATCCTCCAGACGCGGCATGGCGGGGGCGAGGAAACGCGCATTGAAGAAGACGTTCGGCTCGATGGTACGGTTGCTCAGATAATCCAGTTCGTCGCGCAGCTCGAAACCGGCCGCCGCGCCGTAGATGGCGAGCTTGCGCGGAATGTCGCGGCTGTAGAGGCTTTCCTCCAGTTTCTTGCCGGCATCGCTATCGGTGCTGCCGGACAATTCCGAGACGATACGGGCTGCGTGTCCGCCTGCGGATTCTTCGAGCAAGGGTGTCGCGGCCATCGCCAGGTCCTCTTCGAGATATTGCCGGGTGCCTTTTCAGGCGCCGCCGGCCCTTTCACGATCACGCCGGCATGATTGCCGTTCGCAAGGCAACGCTAGAGGGAAGTTCTTTAAAAAAGGGGAAAAAGAAGCAATCCATCACTCTGCATACGGGCAGAAGAACTTTGAAACCACAAGGATGGTGAGTCATTTATAAAAATTGATGCTCTATATTTAATGACCGAAGCATAAAAACATTGTTTACCAGTCGTCCGGCGCAAAAACCCCGGCGATATGATCGCCGGGGCCAGGGAAGGTTTATTCGAAAGCGCCGTGGCAGTGCTTGTATTTCTTGCCGGAGCCGCAGGGACACGGCTCGTTGCGGCTGACCTTGCCCCATGTGCGGGGGTCGGCCGGATCGCGCGCCGCGGAAGCGACGACACGCGTATCCTGCTGATGCTCGGCCCATATGGTGGGGTCGAAATCGTCCTGTCCCGTCGTGTCATCGAGGTGGTGGGCCGTCATCGGCGGCAGTTCCGGCTCCGGCGGCGCTTCGCGCATGATCTCGACGCGCATCAATTGCGTCGTCGCCATTTCGCGCAGATTGGCGAGCAGGGCCTGAAACAGTTCGAAGGATTC
Source organism: Rhizobiales bacterium 63-22 (assembly GCA_001898995.1). Taxonomy (GTDB): domain Bacteria; phylum Pseudomonadota; class Alphaproteobacteria; order Rhizobiales; family Rhizobiaceae; genus Brucella. The sequence goes on from MKVZ01000004.1 coordinate 977,964, forward strand.
GGACTTGTATTCGTTGAGCGGGTCGCGCTGGGCGTAGCCGCGGAAGCCGACCACCGAGCGCAGATGGTCGAGATTGACCAGATGCTCGCGCCACAGATTGTCGAGCGACTGCATGATGACCGACTTCTCGACATAGGTCATGATCTCGGGACCGAAGCGCTCGGCACGCTCGGCGGCCGCCTTGTCTGCGGCCTCCTTGATGCGGCTTTCGAATTCTTCCTCGGCGATGCCTTCCTCCTGCGCCCACTCGTCGACCGGCAGGTCGAGATTGAGCTTGACGGCAACGTCCTCCTTGAGGCCGGCGATATCCCACTTCTCGGCGTAGGCGTCCTTGGGGATGCGCAGGGCCACCATGTCCTCGATCACCTCGTGGCGCATCTCGGCCACGGCCTCGGTCAGGTCCTCGCTGTCCATCATTTCAATGCGCTGCTCGAAGATCACCTTGCGCTGATCGTTCATCACGTCGTCGTATTTGAGCAGGTTCTTGCGGATTTCGAAGTTGCGCGCCTCGACCTTCTTCTGCGCCTTTTCCAGCGCCTTGTTGATCCACGGATGGACGATGGCCTCGTCCTCCTTGAGACCCAGCTTCTGCAGCATGCTGTCCATGCGGTCGGAGCCGAAGATGCGCATCAGGTCGTCCTGCAAGGACAGGAAGAACTTGGAGCGGCCCGGATCGCCCTGACGGCCGGAGCGACCGCGCAACTGGTTGTCGATACGGCGGCTTTCATGGCGCTCGGTGGCGAGCACGTAGAGACCGCCGGCGGCGATGGCCTTTTCCTTGAGCCTGGCCACGTCGGCCTTGATGGCGGCGATCTTCTCGTCGCGCTCCGGCCCTTCCGGCATGTCGGCCAGTTCGTGGCGGATGCGCATGTCGACATTGCCGCCAAGCTGGATGTCGGTGCCGCGGCCGGCCATGTTGGTGGCGATGGTGATCGCGCCCGGCACGCCGGCCTGCGCGATGATATAGGCTTCCTGCTCGTGATAGCGTGCGTTCAGCACCTTGAAATCCCAGTTGCCTTCGCGGCGCAGCCGTTCGGCGAGCTGCTCGGATTTCTCGATCGAGGTGGTGCCGACGAGAACCGGCTGCCCCTTTTCACGGGCGGCGCGGATATCGCGCACGATGGCGCGGTATTTTTCCTCCACGGTGCGGTAGACCTCGTCATCCTCGTCGAGACGCTGTACCGGCAGGTTGGTCGGTATCTCGATGACTTCGAGATCATAGATATTGCCGAATTCTTCCGCTTCCGTGACCGCCGTGCCGGTCATGCCGGAGAGCTTCTTGTACATGCGGAAATAGTTCTGGAAGGTGATCGAGGCCAGCGTCTGGTTTTCCGGCTGGATCGTCACATGCTCCTTGGCTTCCAGCGCCTGATGCAGGCCTTCCGAATAGCGGCGGCCCGGCATCATGCGGCCGGTGAACTCGTCGATGATGACGATCTCGTCGTTGCGGACGATGTAGTCCTTGTCGCGCTGGAACAGCTTGTGGGCGCGCAGCGCGTTGTTGATGTGGTGAACGACGGCGACATTCTCGATGTCGTAGAGGCTCTCGCCCTTGAGATGGCCGGAGTCGCGCAGAAGCTGCTCGATCTTCTCCGTGCCCTCCTCGGTGAAGATGGCGGTCTTCTGCTTCTCGTCCACCTCGTAATCCTCCGGCACGAGCGGCAGGATGAAGGTGTCGATGAGGTTGTAGAAGTCGGAGCGGTCCTCCAGCGGACCCGATATGATGAGCGGCGTGCGCGCCTCGTCGATGAGGATGGAGTCCACCTCGTCGACGACGGCGTAGTTGTGGCCGCGCTGCACCATCTGGCCGCGCTCGTATTTCATGTTGTCGCGCAGATAGTCGAAGCCCAGCTCGTTGTTGGTGCCGTAGGTGATGTCGCAGGCATAGGCCGCGCGGCGCTCGTCGTCGTCCAGCCCGTGCTTGATGACGCCGACGCTGAGGCCGAGGAAATTGTAGAGCTGGCCCATGGTCTCGGCGTCGCGGGTGGCGAGATAGTCGTTGACCGTCACCACATGCACGCCCTTGCCTTCGAGCGCGTTGAGATAGACCGGCAGGGTCGCCACCAGCGTCTTGCCCTCGCCGGTGCGCATCTCGGCGATGCCGCGCTCGTGCAGGACGATGCCGCCGATGAGCTGCACGTCGAAAGGACGCATGCCCAGCACGCGCTTGGCGCCCTCCCGCGCGGTGGCGAAAGCGTCCGGCAGGATATCGTCGAGCGTCTTGCCGGCGGCCAGCGCCGCACGGAACTCGGCGGTCTTGGCCTTAAGCTCGGCGTCGCTCAATCCCTCGTAATTCTTTTCGAGCGCGGTGATCTGGTCGGCGCGCTGGCGCACGGTCTTCACGCGGCGGTCATTGGATGAACCGAATATCTTGCGGGCGAAGCCGCCAAAGCTGACCATCTCTGGTCCTTTCCTGTCCGTTCGGCCGGAAACTGTTCGAAGCGGATGTTCGAAGCGGGCCGGCAATATCGAAGTCGAATGCTTTATTCACGCCTATCGAAACAAATGCAAGAAAAGCACGCCGGAAAAGCCGCCATTTCGGCGCTTGCCGGGCACAAATCTCCCCCTTGCTTACTGGACGTAAGGCCGAAGGACAGATAAGAGGGGCTTCGGGCGATGTCAACGCCACCCTGCGACGCCGCCTGACAGGCCGGAAATCCCGATCTTTACGGCGATGAAGACGATGTCCGGGCCAAATTCTGCCGCATTCATCGGGCCGGTAACGGTTTCGAAGGAGATAATCTCATATGAAAGCCATGCTCAAAGCCCCCTATCGCAAGACCATCGCCGTTCTGGCCGCCTCCGCTGCCCTGGCCGGTCTTTACGGCGCGCCCGTCTTCGCGCAGGATGCCGCCAAGCCAGCCGATGCTGCACAGCAGGCCGCTCCCGCCGCTACCCCCGCCCCGGCTCCGAAGGAAGATCCTTCCAAGGTTCTGGCGACCGTCAACGGGGAAAACATCACCGTCGGCGACGTGGATCAGGCCTCCAGCGATCTCGACCCGCAATTCGCCCGCCTGCCGGACGACCAGCGCCGCCTGGCGGCGCTCGCCGCGCTGATCGACATCAAGACGCTGGCTGCCGCGGCGGAAAAGGAAAAGCTCGACCAGACCCCGGAATTCAAGCAGCACATGGCGTTTCTGCGCGAGCGCGCGCTGCATAACGAATATTTCAAGGACGAAGTGGCGGACAAGATCACCGACGCGGACGTGCGTGCGCGTTACGACAAGGAAATCGCCGCCATGCCGCCGCAGGTGGAAGTGCGCGCGCGCCACATCCTCGTGAAGACCAAGGCCGAGGCCGAGGCCATCATCAAGAAGCTCAACGCCGGCGCGAAGTTCGAGGACCTGGCCAAGGAGAATTCCACCGACGGCTCGGCGGCCAACGGCGGCGACCTCGGTTATTTCACGCAAGGGCAGATGGTGCCGGAATTCGAGAAGGCGGCCTTCGCGCTCAAGCCGGGCGAATATACCAAGGAGCCGGTCAAGACCCAGTTCGGCTACCATGTGATCCAGCTTGAGGACCGCCGCACCAAGCAGCCGCCGTCCTTCGATCAGGTCAAGGACCAGATCCGCTCGATCATCATGCGCGAGCGCTATGTCGATACGGTCAAGAAGCTGCGCGCGACCATGAAGATCGACTACAAGGATCCCGCCGTCGACAAGGCCATGAAGGACGCGGCCGCCGCGCAGGACGCTGCCGAAAAGGGCAATGCGTCCGATAACGGCGGACAGCAGGGCAGCCAGCCGGCCGCCAAGTAGGGTGATCGGCCGCAGAAACAGGTCTTTTTTGTTTCACGCATTATCCTGCGCAAAACCGGTCACCACTTTTGCTGGAAATGCCCTTATTTTGAAACGCCCCGGTTCGCCGGGGCGTTTTTCATTGCGCGTTTTCGTTACAAAAGCGGTTTCCGCTTGATTTCGCGCCGCAAATCCCTGCAATCCTAGTGGTTTGATTCCGACATTTGCATCCGTTCGATACAGGCGGGGGAGCAAATGTCGGAATCGAAAAAGCCACTAGAAATCTATTAATTGTCTAGTGGAACTTTTGAATTTGACATTTGCTCATCGTCCGATGTCAAACAGGATGCAAATGTCAAATTCGCTCCGCTAGGCGCATCTGGAATCAAACCGGCAATCCTTCGAGGCATCCATGTCCGCGTCCGTCTCTCCGCTCGCTCCGAAACATTATCCGGCCATGCCCGTCATTCGCGGCGTGCGCATGGCCACCGCCGCCGCCGGCATCAAGTACAAGGGCCGCACGGACGTGCTCCTGATGGTGTTCGACCGTCCGGCGGAAGCCGCCGGCGTGTTCACGCGCTCGCTATGCCCCTCGGCACCGGTGGACTTCTGCCGGAAGAATCTGGCGCACGGCAAGGCGCGGGCCGTGGTGGTCAATTCGGGCAACGCCAACGCCTTCACCGGCAAAAAGGGCGCCGCCGCGACGCAGGCGACGGCGGAAGCCGCGGCCAGGGCGGTGGGCTGCGCCACGACCGACGTGTTCCTCGCCTCGACCGGCGTGATCGGCGAACCGCTCGACGCTGCTAAGTTCGCGCATCTTCTCGGCGACATGGACAAGGCGGCGAACGAGGATTTCTGGACCGAGGCGGCCAAGGCGATCATGACCACCGACACCTATCCCAAGGTGGCCACCGAGACGGTGCTGCTGGGACAGGTGCCGGTGACTATCAACGGCATCGCCAAGGGGGCGGGCATGATCGCGCCCGACATGGCGACCATGCTTTCCTTCCTCGTCACCGACGCGCCGATCAAGGCGCACGTGCTGCAAAGCCTGTTGTCGAAGGGCGCCGGCCCGACCTTCAATTCGGTGACGGTGGACAGCGATACCTCCACCTCCGACACGCTGATGCTGTTTTCCACCGGTACCGCCGCCGAGCGCGGCGCGCCGGAAATCACCGATCCCGCCGACAAGCGGCTGGCCGGTTTCAGGAAGGCGCTCGACCGCGTGCTCAAATCGCTGGCGCTTCAGGTGGTGCGCGACGGCGAGGGCGCGCGCAAGATGATCGAGGTCGAGGTGACGGGCGCCAAGTCGGCGGCCTCCGCCAGGAAGATCGCGCTCTCCATCGCCAATTCGCCGCTGGTCAAGACGGCGGTGGCCGGCGAGGACGCCAATTGGGGCCGCGTGGTGATGGCGGTCGGCAAGGCCGGCCAGCCCGCCGACCGCGACCGGCTCGCCATCTGGTTCGGCGATATCCGCGTCGCCCATCAGGGCGAGCGCGATCCGGCCTATTCGGAAGATGCGACCTCGGCCTATATGGCGGGCGAGGATATCCGCATCCATGTCGATATCGGTCTCGGCCGCGGCAAGGCGACGGTGTGGACCTGCGATCTCACCAAGGAATACGTGGCCATCAACGGCGATTACCGGAGCTGATCGGGACGATGGAGAAAAGCAGCGCCTCCGGGCCCGGCCCCGATTCCGGCCCAAGTCTCGCAATCGTCCGCCAGCTCGAAGCCGTGGGCTTCCGTGCATGGCCCGCGACTTCCGTGCATTATGACGGAACATGGGCGATCCGCATGACGGCGGCGCATTCGTCGAAGCGGCTCAATTCGATCAATCCGCTCGATCCCGGCGACACGCGCGACATCCCCGCGCGCGTGGAACTGGCCGCGCAGCGCTTCCGAGCCTATGGCCGTGTGCCCTGCTTCCGGCTTTCGCCGCTCGCGCCGGCGGAACTGGAGGAATATCTGGAGGGCCTCGGCTGGAAGCGGGAGGACGAGACCGTCGTCATGACCAGCGATCTCGAACAGCTCGACCTTTCCGCTGCCATCGACCAGATTCCGCTGAAGGATATCGGCCGTTTCGTCGATGCCTCGCTGTCCATTCATGAGCGCCCGGCGGATCTGCGCCCCGGCTTCTTCGAACTTCTCGACGGCATCCGGCCCAACAAGGGCATGTTCGTGCTGGAGGACGGCGGGCGGCCGGTCTCCAACGTGCTCTGCGTGCAGGACGGGGTTATGGCCGGCCTGTTCGATGTCGGGACCTTGCCGGACGCGCGCCGCAAGGGCCATGGCCACGATGTTGTCGGCTCGGCGCTCAGATGGGCGGCGAAGCTCGGCGCGAAGACGGCGTGGCTGCAAATCGAGGCGGACAACGAGGCGGGTCTGGCGCTCTACCGCCGCTTCGGCTTCCGGGAAGCCTATCGGTACGCCTATCGGGAGAGCAACGAGAAATGAGCGAAGTGAAAAGCCGCCGCATGCTTCTCGTCGCGGCCTGCGCGCTGGTCGATGCCGACGGGCGCGTGCTTCTGGCGCAGCGCCCCGAAGGCAAGCAGCTTGCCGGCCTGTGGGAGTTTCCCGGCGGCAAGGTGGAGCCGGGCGAGACGCCCGAGGAAACGCTGATCCGTGAGTTGCAGGAGGAGATCGGAGTCACGACGAAGGTCGCCTGCCTCGCGCCGCTGACCTTCGCCAGCCACACCTATGAGGATTTCCACCTGCTGATGCCGCTTTACGTCTGCCGGCGCTTCGAGGGCATGGCGCGTGGGCTGGAAGGGCAGGCGCTGAAATGGGTGCGGCCGAGGGACATGCGCGATTATCCCATGCCGCCCGCGGACGAGCCGCTGATCCCCTTTCTGATCGACCTGTTATAATCTCTTAACCATCCCCGCGATCTGGTTACGAAACGATGAAAAAAAGCCCGCAAATCCGAACGATCGGAGGCGGCGATTAATTTATGATTCACTCCGCTGCGGCATTGTCCCGAATGAGCCGTCCCGGAGTATTGCGTGATGAATTTGGACAACAGTTTTTTCAGCGCCGATCATAACGAATATATGCAGACATCGCTGGGCAGCGCCGGGCGCGGCGTGTTGCGCATCATGCTCCTGTTCGGCTCGACGGCGATGGCTCTCGGGCTGATCGTGGTGCCGGTGCTGAACGATCAGGCGAACCGCGTGGCCGCCCAGTCCGTGCTGCCCGACAATATCGACCGCACCATGACCGGCTCCATCAAGCGCGACGCGGACAAGCCGGCGCAACCGGCCGTCGTCCGGCATGAGAGCGCGCTTCAACCCGATACCGATCCGGTCTGCGTGATCGAGGTGAACGGCAGCCATCACGGCGGCTGCTGATTGTTCAGTTTTTCGTATTTTTCAGCGCATCCGCCAGCGAAGCCGTGGCCGAGCCCGGCTTCAACGGTTTCTGCTGCGATTCGTGCGGCGCCCAGCCGGACAGCCAGATGGTGGAGAAGGTGGCGCGGATGCGCCCGTCGGGATCGCTGAAGCGTTCGGCATAGATTTCGGCGGCGCGCAGGAACAGTCGCTTCGACACCGGCCCGCGCGCGCGGTCGGTGAGCGCGTTCTGCATTCCCATGGCGCGCAGGTCGGCCATGAGGTTGAACAGCGAATCGTAACGCACCGTCACATTCTCCACGTCCGTCACCGGCAGGGCGAAGCCGGCACGCTGCAACAGACCGCCCACGTCGCGCACGTCGGCGAAGGGAAAGACGCGCGGCGAGGCACCGCCGGTCAGTTCGATCTCCGCCTGCAACAGGCTCTCGCGCAATTCGCCGAGCGTGCCCGTGCCGCTCAACGCCGCCAGAAACAGCCCGTCCGGCTTCAGCGCGCGGGCGATCTGCACCATCGTGCCAGGCGTGTCGTTGGTGGCGTGCAGCGCCATCAGCGAGACGACGAGATCGGCGCTGCCGGGCTTGAGCGGCAGCATCTCCTCGTCGGCGACGATTGCCGGAAAAGGGCCATGCAGGAAATCCGCGTCGCGCTCGATGCGCAGCACCCGGTCGGCCTTGCCGGAGCGGGCGATCGCTTCCGCCGCCAGACCCGTATGGCCTGCCAGATCGACGGCGACGGGAAAGCGGCGCTCGACCGCGTCCAGCCGCTCGGCGAGATCGTCCGCCATGCGCCGCAGCAGGAAATCCGCGCCCGGGGCCGCCTGCCGGAAGGCGCGGCGGCGGAAGGCGAGCAGCAGGTCGCGGTCGAAGATCGCAGTTTCGGGAGCGGGCATGGAATCCGTCTTTATCTTTCGGCTTTCGGTCCTAGCGGTTTGATTCTGACATTTGCATTCGTTTGATACAAGCGCAGGAGCAAATGTCAGAATCGAAAAAAACCACTAGTAACTTATTGATTTCTAGTGGAACTTTTAAATTTGACATTTGCTCGCCGCTTAATGTCGAATGGGATGCAAATGTCAAATTTGTTCCATTAGAACCGATTGCGGTATAGATGCCTTCGGACGGGGGCGAATGCAATGGGGGATGACGAGACAGGCGGGAGACGCTTCCTGCGCGGGCTGTTCGGCGGCCCGGCCACGATGGTGCGTCTTCTGCCGCGCATGGCGGCGGATGTGCTGTTTCCGGCGGCCTGCATCGGCTGCCGCACGCAAGTCAGCGAGCCGGGCACGCTCTGCCCGGCCTGCTGGTCGCAACTGCGCTTCATCGAGCGTCCCCTCTGTCCGGTGATGGGTACGCCGTTCTCCCATGATTTCGGCGAGGGCTTTCTCTCTGCCGAGGCCATCGCCGATCCGCCGCCCTTCCGGCGGCTGCGCTCGGCGGTGCTGCATCGCGGCGCCGCGCAGCGCATGGCCGTCTCGCTCAAGTTCCACGACCGGACCGACCTCGCTCCGTGGATGGCACGCTGGATGGCGCGCGCCGGGTCCGAATTGCTGGACGAATGCGGGGTGATCGTGCCGGTGCCGCTGCATCGCTGGCGCTTCTGGCGGCGTCGCTTCAACCAGTCGGCGGAACTGGCGCGGGCGCTGGCGAAGCGCGCGGACCGGCCCTTCGCGCCGCAGGCGCTGGCCCGCATCCGCCGTACAGACCAGCAGGTCGGGCTCGGCGTGAAAGAGCGCCGGCGCAATGTGGACGGCGCCTTCCGGGTGCCGCAGGAACACGAGATCGCGGTGCGCGGCCGGCGCGTCCTGCTGATCGACGATGTCTATACCACCGGTGCGACCGTGAAGGCTGCGACACGCGCCTTGTTGCGCGGCGGGGCGAAGAGCGTCGACGTGCTGACCTTCAGCCGCGTGCTGCCCGATTGATGGGGCTTCCAGAAGGCCGGGTTGCTGCTTATATAGGGGCAACGAACGGAGTTTTTTCATGGTTGATGTCACCATCTATACCCGCCCCGGCTGCTCATACTGCACGCGGGCCAAGGATCTTCTGGCCCGCAAGGGCGTGAAGTTTCACGAAATCAATGCCGGCGCGACGCCGGAACTGCGCGCCGAGATGCAGCAGCGCTCGGGCCGCAACACCTTCCCGCAGATTTTCGTCGGTTCGGTCCATGTCGGCGGCTGCGACGATCTTTTCGAGCTGAACCTCGACGGCAAGCTCGATAGACTGCTTGAAACCGGCGTACTGGCCTGAAGAACAGGATGAAGCCATGAGCACGTTCCGCGCCGCCGCTATCCAGATGCGTTCGGGCACCGATGTGGCCCGCAATGTGGAGGTGTTGGAGAAATTGGTCGCGGAAGCCGCGTCCAAGGGCGCGGATTATGTGCAGACGCCGGAAATGACCGGTGCGCTGATGCGCGACCGCGCCGCGCTTTTCGCGAGTTTGCGCGACGAGGCGAGCGATCCGGTGTTCCGCGCTGCTTCGGCGCTTGCCGCAAAGCACAGCCTTCATCTGCATATAGGCTCGACGGCGATCGCTGCCGGCGGCGGCAAGATCGCCAATCGCGGTGCGATCTTCGCGCCGTCGGGCGAGAAGATCGCCACCTATGACAAAATCCATATGTTCGACGTCGATCTCGACAATGGCGAGAGCTGGCGCGAATCGGCAACCTACGAGCCGGGCCGTGAAACGGTGGTGGCGGAATTGCCCTTCGCCACGGTCGGCATGGCGATCTGCTACGATATCCGCTTCCCGCAGCTTTTCCGCGCGCAGGCGCTGGCAGGCGCGAATCTCATCACGGGGCCTGCCGCCTTCACCCGCCAGACCGGCGAGGCGCATTGGCATGTGCTGCAACGGGCGCGCGCCATCGAGAACGGCGCCTTCCTCATTTCGGCGGCGCAGGGCGGGCTGCATGAGGACGGCCGCGAGACCTATGGCCATTCGCTCATCGTCTCGCCGTGGGGCAAGGTTCTGGCCGAGGCCGATCATGCCGAGCCGGGCGTGATCGTCGCCGGTATCGATGTAGCCGAGAGCGCGGCCGCGCGCGCGAAGGTACCGAACCTGAAGAATGCGCGCGAGTTCGGCGTGCGCACGGTTGCGGAGAAGAAAGAGGACGCATAATTCCATGATCCGCTTTTCGCTTCATTGCGATCACGGCCATGAGTTCGAGGGCTGGTTCCGCGACAATGCCGATTTCGACCGGCAGTCGGGAATGAAGCTCGTGACGTGCCCGGTCTGCGGGTCGGCTGCGGTGGGGAAGGCGCTGATGGCGCCTGCCGTATCGACCGGCCGCGACAAGGAAAAGATGGCGCTGGCCGCAGGCGAGGCGCAGAAGACGATATTGGCGGAAATGCGCGAACTGAGCCGCAGGCTGCGCGAGAACGCCGATTATGTCGGCGACAAATTCGCCGAAGAGGCGCGGAAAATCCATTTCGGCGAGGTGGAAGCCCGCGGCATCTATGGCGAGGCCACGCGCGAGGACGTGCATGCGCTGGTGGAGGACGGTGTCGAGGTCATGCCGCTGCCGGTCTTCCCCGAGGACAAGAACTAAAGCATTTCCAGCAAAAGTGCAAAGCGGTTTTGCGTTCGGAAATGCGTGGAAAATAACCGCTTTATTCGGGCCGTTCGGCGAGCATCATGTAATTGACGTCCATATCGCGCGAGCGGTTCCACGTGTCGGCGAGCGGATTGTAGGTAACGCCGAGCCGGTCCGCGATCCGCAGCCCCGCTTTGCCGAGCCCGGTTTCCAGTTCTTCCGGGCGCACCAGCTTTTCATATTGATGCGTGCCGCGCGGCAGCCAGCGCAGCACATATTCCGCGCCGATGATGGCAAGCCCGTAGGCTTTCAGCGTGCGGTTGATGGTGGCGACGAACATCAGCCCGCCGGGCTTCACCATGCGGCTCGTCTCCGACAGGAACAGGTCCACATCGGAGACGTGTTCCACCACCTCCATGTTGAGCACCACGTCGAAGGTCTCGCCGGCTTCGGCCAGCGCTTCCGCCGTGGTGGCGCGGTAATCGACCTCGACGCCGCTCTGCGCGGCGTGAATCTTCGCCACCTCGATATTGGTTTCGGAGGCGTCCGCGCCGACGACCGCCGCGCCGAGCCTCGCCATCGGCTCGCTCAGAAGACCGCCGCCGCAGCCGATGTCGAGAAAGCGCAGGCCCTCGAAGGGGCGCACCGCATTCGGATCGCGGTGGAATTTCTCGCAGACCTTCTCGCGGATATAGGCAAGCCGCGTCGGGTTGAACTTGTGCAGCGGACGGAACTTGCCCTGCGGATTCCACCATTCGGCGGCGATGCGCGAGAAATGCTCGATTTCGGCGGCGTCGATGGTGGTGCGGGCGGTTTCGGTCATGACACTCTCCTGTGACCTCCTGCCTCTCAAGGTAGCGTGGGAAAGTCAAGGTGCAAGGCAATTTCGCGGGTTCAGGCTGCGACGCGAATCACGGCCTTGCGGAAACGCGCCATTTTGGCTATGTGACCCCGGGTTTGCCCGTCGAAAGATTATAAGGTTTGGGCGGGCGCGAGTGTAATTTTCCCAATAGCAGGACGTATCCTCAAAATGGCGCGCATCGTGATGAAATTCGGCGGCACCTCGGTGGCCGATCTGGACCGCATCCATAATGTGGCGCGCCACGTCAAACGCGAGGTCGATGCCGGCAATCAGGTCGCCGTGGTCGTCTCCGCCATGTCCGGCAAGACCAACGAGCTGGTCGGCTGGGTGCAGAACATGCCGAAGGTGTGCGGCGCAAGCTCGCCCTTCTACGACGCGCGTGAATACGACACCATCGTCGCTTCCGGCGAACAGGTGACGAGCGGCCTTCTGGCTATCGCCCTGCAATCGATCGGCATCGACGCGCGCTCCTGGCAGGGCTGGCAGATTCCGATCCAGACCGACAACGCGCATGGCGCGGCACGCATCCAGGAGATCGACGGCGAGGAAATCGTCCGCCGCATGGGGACGGGACAGGTGGCCGTGGTCGCCGGGTTTCAGGGCCTCGGCCCGGACAACCGCATCGCCACGCTCGGGCGCGGCGGCTCGGACACGTCGGCGGTGGCGGTGGCGGCGGCGGTGAAGGCCGACCGCTGCGACATCTATACCGATGTGGACGGCGTCTATACCACCGATCCGCGCGTCGAACCCAAGGCGCGCCGCCTGCCGAAGATTTCCTTCGAGGAAATGCTGGAAATGGCCTCGCTCGGCGCCAAGGTGCTTCAGGTGCGCTCGGTGGAGCTGGCCATGGTTCACAAGGTGCGCACATTCGTGCGCTCGAGCTTCACGGACCCCGATGCGCCGGGCATGGGTGATCCGATCAATCCGCCCGGAACGCTCATTTGCGACGAGGAAGAGATCGTGGAACAGCAGGTCGTCACTGGTATCGCCTTCGCGAAGGACGAGGCGCAGATTTCGCTCAGGCGCGTGGCCGACCGGCCGGGCGTCTCGGCCGCCATATTCGGGCCGCTCGCCGAAGAGCACATCAATGTCGACATGATCGTGCAGAACGTGTCGGAGGACGGTTCCAAGACCGACATGACCTTCACCGTGCCCACCGGCGACATCGACAAGGCGGTGCGCGTGCTGGACAAGGTGAAGGGCGACATCGGCTTCGACAATATCCAGTCGGAGACGGGCCTCGCCAAGATTTCGGTGATCGGCATCGGCATGCGCAGCCATGCGGGCGTCGCCGCCACCGCCTTCAGGGCGCTGGCCGACAAGGGCATCAACATCCGCGCCATCACCACCTCGGAGATCAAGATATCGATCCTGATCGACGGGCCTTACGCGGAACTGGCCGTGCGTACGCTGCATTCGGTCTACGGCCTCGACAAATAACAATCCTTCCCGCATCGTTTTCGTTGCCTCCGCCCGCTCGGTCCGAGCGGAGCGGCAAGGTAACGCTTCGGGCAACATTCCGGGCGGTGGCATAAAACACTGGACGCCGCTGGCAAAAATGCCCACAAAGGAAACGGTGTAACGCTTCGCGGGCAGGTCACGGGATTCAGCTCGCGGAAGCGGGCCTGAACCTCATGAAGGAGTCCCCGACGGTCATGCGCGAACAGACAACCGGCCCCCGCGTGCTGCTGAGGCGGCTGCGCGAACTGATGGCGGAGCCGCTGGAACCGCAGGAACGTCTCGACCGCATCGTCCGCGAAATCGCGCAGAACATGGTCGCGGAAGTCTGCTCCTTCTACGTCTTGCGCGCCGACGGCGTGCTCGAACTCTACGCGACCGAGGGCCTCAATCCGCAATCCGTGCATCTGGCGCAACTGCGTCTCGGGCAGGGCCTTGTCGGCACCATTGCCGCCAGCGCGCGGCCGCTCAACCTGACCGACGCGCAGAGCCATCCCGCTTTCGCCTATCTGCCGGAGACCGGCGAGGAAATCTACAATTCCTTCCTCGGCGTGCCGGTGCTGCGCGCGGGCCGCACGCTGGGCGTGCTGGTGGTGCAGAACCGCACCCAGCGCGCCTATCGCGAGGACGAGGTGGAGGCGCTGGAAACCACGGCCATGGTGCTGGCGGAGATCATCGCTTCCGGCGACGGGCTGCGGCTGGCGCGTCCGGGCATCGAACTTGATCTCGGCCGTCCGATGAGCGTGACCGGACAGGCCTTCAACGAGGGTATCGGGCTCGGTCATGTGGTGCTGCACGAGCCGCGTATCGTCGTCACCAATCTCTTCAACGAGGACAGCGAGGCGGAACTGGCGCGGCTCGACGAATCGCTCGGTTCGCTGCGCATTTCCATCGACGACATGCTGTCGCGGCGCGACGTCGCCGTCGAAGGCGAGCATCGCGAGGTGCTGGAAGCCTACCGCATGTTCGCGCATGACCGCGGCTGGGTGCGCCGGCTGGAGGAGGCGATCCGCAACGGCCTGACGGCGGAGGCTGCGGTGGAGAAGGTGCAGAGCGACACCCGCGCGCGCATGGTGCATCTGACCGACCCCTATATGCGCGAGCGCCTGTCGGATTTCGACGATCTCGCCAACCGGCTCCTGCGCCAGTTGATGGGACGCGACATCAAGACCATCGCCGAATCGCTGGTCAAGGACGCGATCATCGTGGCGCGCTCCATGGGTGCCGCCGAACTGCTCGACTATCCGCGCGAGCGCCTGCGCGGCGTGGTGCTGGAGGACGGTGCGGCCACGAGCCATGTGGTGATCGTGGCGCGCGCCATGGGCATTCCGGTCGTCGGGCAGGCCAAGGGCGTCGTCTCGATGGCGGAGAACAACGATTCGGCCATCGTGGACGGCGATGACGGCATGGTGCATCTGCGCCCGCAGCCGGAACTGGAAAAGGCCTATGCGGAAAAGGTGCGCTTCCGCGCCCGCCGGCAGGCCCATTACCGCGAATTGCGCGACAAGCCTCCGGTCACGAAGGACGGCGTCGATATTTCGCTCCTGATGAATGCCGGCCTGCTGGTGGACCTGCCGCAGCTTTCCGCGTCGGGTGCCGCGGGCATCGGCCTGTTCCGCACCGAACTGCAGTTCATGGTCGCCTCGACCTTCCCGCGCGCCGAGCAGCAGGAGCGGCTTTATCGTTCGGTCATAGAGGCCGCGGGAGACAAGCCCGTCACCTTCCGCACGCTCGATATCGGCGGCGACAAGGTGCTGCCCTATTTCAGCTCGACCGTGCAGGAGGAAAACCCTGCGCTGGGCTGGCGGGCGATCCGCCTTACCCTCGACCGTCCGGGCCTCCTGCGCACCCAGTTGCGCGCCCTGCTTAAGGCCGCCGGCGGGCGGGAACTGAAGATTCTCCTGCCTATGGTCACGGAAGTCGGCGAGGTGAAGGCGGCGCGCGATCTCCTCGACCGCGAGGTGCGCCATCTGGCGCGCTTCGCTCATCCGCTGCCCAGATGCCTCAAGCTCGGCGCCATGGTAGAGGTGCCGGCCCTTCTCTGGCAGCTCGACGAACTGGTGTCGCTGGTGGATTTCGTCTCCGTCGGCTCCAACGACCTGTTCCAGTTCCTGATGGCGACGGATCGCGGCAATTCATTGATGTCGGGCCGTTTCGATACGCTTTCGCCCGCTTTCCTGCGGGCGCTCCGCCTTATCGTCGAGACCTGCACACGGCATGGCAAGCCGGTCACGCTGTGTGGGGAAATGGCGAGCCGGCCGCTTCCGGCCATGGCGCTGGTGGGGATCGGTTTCCGCTCCATCTCCATGTCGGCGGCGGCGATCGGCCCGGTCAAGGCCATGCTGACCGCGCTCGACGCTGCCAGACTGTCGACGCTGATGCGCGAGGAACTGGACAAGCCGAACGGCGCCCATTCGCTGCGCGAATTGCTGCTGCAATTTGCCGAGGACAACGATATTCCGTTATAGCGCTGTGCTGTGCCTGCCACGGGGATGCGGCGCTGGGCGCGCCGTGCCCGTCCGCCTGCCGCCGATTTCTTTCTTTGGGACATGACATGATCGCATTGCCGCAGGACCGGATGGACCAGCTCTTGAAGCGGTTCTCCATGATCGAGAGCCAGATGGCCGGCAACCCGGATTCGGAAACCTATGTGAGGCTTGCCTCCGAATATTCCGAGTTGCAGGAGGTCGTCGGCCGCATTCGCGAACTGGCCGATGCGCGCCGGGAGGCGAAAGACCTTGCCGCCCTGCGCGACGACCCCGCCACCGACGCCGAGATGCGAGGGCTCGCCACCGGGGAATTGCCGGAGGTGCTGAAGCGCATCGAGCGGCTTGAGCATGACGTGCAGATATTGCTGCTGCCCAAGGATGCGGCGGACGAGAAGAACGCCATCCTCGAAATCCGCGCCGGCACGGGCGGACTGGAGGCGGCTTTGTTCGCGGGCGACCTGTTCCGCATGTATGAGCGCTACGCGGCGGCCAGAGGCTGGCGGGTGGAACTGGTTTCGGCCAGTGAGGGTGACGCCGGCGGCTACAAGGAAATCATCGCCACCGTATCGGGCAAGGGCGTTTTTTCGCGGCTCAAGTTCGAATCGGGCGTGCATCGCGTGCAGCGCGTGCCGGAAACCGAGGCCGGCGGGCGCATCCACACCTCCGCCGCCACTGTCGCCGTGCTGCCGGAAGCCGAGGACATCGACATCGAAATCCGCAACGAGGATATACGCATCGACACGATGCGCGCATCGGGCGCGGGCGGCCAGCACGTCAACACCACCGATTCGGCGGTGCGCATCACCCATATCCCGACCGGGATCATGGTGGTGCAGGCGGAGAAGTCGCAGCATCAGAACCGTGCCCGCGCCATGCAGATCCTGCGTGCCCGCCTCTATGACATGGAGCGCCAGAAGGCGGAGAGCGAGCGCTCGGAAAGCCGGCGCAGCCAGGTCGGCTCCGGCGACCGTTCCGAGCGCATCCGCACCTATAATTTCCCGCAGGGGCGCGTCACCGACCATCGAATCAACCTGACGCTCTACAAGCTCGACCGGGTGATGGAAGGCGATCTGGACGAGTTGATCGACGCGCTGATTTCCGATCACCAGACCGCACTTCTGGCCGAGATGGGTGGAGAGGCGTGAGCGAAGAGCGGCTCGATGCGCTGATGGCGGAGGCGCGCGCGCTGTTGCGGAAGGCGGGCGTGGAGACGCCCGACCTCGATGCCCGGCTTCTGGTCGAATGGGCGACGGGGGCGACGCGGCTCGATCTCATTTCCGCGCCGGAAAAGCCGGTCGATGCGGCGCGCGCCGGAAACTTGCGCGCGGTGCTCGCGCGGCGCGCGGACGGCGAGCCGGTACACCGGATCATCGGCACGCGGGAGTTCTACGGCCTGCCGTTCCGCCTTTCCGCCGGAACGCTGGAGCCGCGCCCGGACACGGAGGCGCTGGTGGAACTGACCGTTCCAGCGCTTGAAACGCTGATCGAAAGGCACGGGATGGCCGAAGTGCTCGACATGGGCACGGGCACGGGCGCGATCATCGTGGCGTTGCTGCATCGCTTCGAGAGGATGCACGGCGTCGGGGTCGATATCGCGCAGGACGCGCTCGACACGGCGCGGAGCAATGCGGCGCTCAATGGCGTCGGCCGCCGCTTCGCTGCGCTGAAAAGCGACTGGTTCGCCAATGTGAGCGGGCGCTTTCATATGATCGTCTCCAATCCGCCCTATATTCCGCACGGTGAGATCGCGGAACTGGCGCGGGAGGTGCGCGAACACGATCCGCTCGCCGCGCTCGACGGCGGCGCGGACGGGCTGGATTTCTACCGCGCGCTGGCGATGGGGGCGGCGGCGTATCTTCATGACGACGGCATGGTGGCAGTGGAAATCGGCGCGGGACAGTTCGACGATGTCGCGACGCTGTTCGCGGAAAACGGCTTCGCGTTGGGCGGTCATGCCTGCGATCTGGCCGGACACAGGCGGGCCATGCTGTTCAAACAGCACGATCATACGCAATTTTGATGCGGATCGCATAAAAAACGCTTGGAATTTGTGGCGAAGCCGTTTAGGTTCCGGCCACCGTATGAAGCCAGAATGGTTTTGCCCGCTTGATAGCGGTGGCGGAAATGCTCCATGACGATTTGAGGTCATGCTCCCCACGGTTCGATTCGCCTGGGGAGGGCTTATATGGACATACACGACCTTCAGGCATTATCCCGGAGAGCGAAGCTTTGCGCAGGAAGTTTTTAGGGCGTACTTCCTCCATGGTTTGATCGCGAGAAACCGGTGCCCGGTCCGGCCGTGAAGTTTCGACGCCCTTCAATCTGAAAAGAGATGAATATGAGGCCAGCACAGCAGAACAGGCGTATGCGCGGACGGGGGAACAACAATAACAATAATAATCGTAAGGGCCCCAATCCTCTGTCGCGGAATTATGAAAGCAACGGCCCGGATGTGAAGATCCGCGGCAATGCTCAGCACATCGCGGAAAAATATACCGCGCTCGCGCGCGACGCGCAGGCATCCGGCGATCGCGTGATGGCCGAGAACTATCTCCAGCACGCCGAGCATTATAACCGCATCATCATGGCCGCCATGGCGCAGAATCCGGTGCCGTTCCAGCGCGAGGAAACCTTCGACGACGACGGCATGGACGACGAGGAGACGGGTTTCGCGCCCGCCGCTGCCGCCGAGCCGCGTCCGGTCAATGGTTCCGGTCCGCAGCCGGTCATCGACGGCACTCCCGCCGAGGTCATCTTCGGCGAGGAAGGTGGGGAGCCGGTGCGCCAGAACGAGAACCGCCAGCCGCGCGAGAGCCGCGACCAGTCGCGCCGTTCCGGCCGCGGCCGCCGTCCGCAGCGCGAACGCTTCAATGGCGAGGAACAGGGCAAGGGTGAGGAACAGGGTCGCGCCGAACAGCAGGCCCGGAGCGAGGAACAGCCCGCCGTGGTCGAGGCGCCCGCCGCTCCGGCGGCTGCGCAGGAAGCCGCGCCCGTTATTGCCGAGACTCCGGCCGCTCCTGCCGGCGGCGAGGAAGATGCAGCGCCGCGCCGCGCCACGCGCCGGCCGGGCCGTCCGCGCCGCGCCGCCAAGGATCAGGACGCCGACGGCGAGGGCCCGGTGGCGGAAACCGTCGCTTCCGACGCCTGATCGCCGAATAAGATGAATGGAAAATGGCGCGGTCTTCCGCGCCATTTTTATTTGGGCGAACAGATGCTTCCGCCCCTTGCCGAAAGCCGGCCTTGTTCCCATATCCCTCGTGGACAACGGGCCCGCCCATGCGGGGGCCCCGTCACCCGTTATCTTCCGGTGCCTTCAAGGGCCGGAAAGAAAGAGGAGACATCATGAATATCGAAAAATACACCGAGCGGGTTCGCGGCTTCATCCAGTCGGCGCAGACCTTCGCCCTTTCTTCGGGCAATCAGCAATTCACACCTGAACATCTCCTGAAAGTCCTTGTCGATGACGGCGAGGGGCTTGCCGCCTCGCTGATCGAGCGCGCGGGCGGGCGAATCGCCGAGGTCCGCAGCGGGCTTGAGGCTGCACTCGCCAAACTGCCGAAAGTGAGCGGCGGCAACGACCAGCTTTATCTGTCGCAGCCGCTCGCCAGGGTCTTCACCCTTGCCGAGGAACTGGCCACAAAGGCCGGTGATAGCTTCGTCACCGTCGAGCGGCTCCTGACCGCGCTCGCCATGGAAAAATCGGCGAAGACGTCGGAGATTCTTTCCGCCGCAGGCGTCACGCCGACGGCGCTCAACAAGGTCATCAACGATATGCGCAAGGGCCGCACCGCCGATTCCGCTTCCGCCGAAGGCAATTACGACGCGCTGAAGAAATATGCGCGCGACCTCACCGCCGATGCGCGGGCCGGCAAGCTCGATCCCGTTATCGGCCGCGACGAGGAAATCCGCCGTACGATTCAGGTCCTGTCGCGCCGCACCAAGAACAATCCGGTGCTGATCGGCGAGCCGGGCGTCGGCAAGACGGCCATCGCGGAGGGTCTGGCGCTGCGCATCGTCAATGGCGACGTGCCCGAATCGCTCAAGGACAAGCAGTTGATGGCGCTCGACATGGGCGCGCTTATCGCCGGCGCGAAATATCGCGGCGAGTTCGAGGAACGCCTCAAGGCGGTGCTGTCGGAAGTGCAGACGGCGGCGGGCCAGATCATCCTGTTCATCGACGAGATGCACACGCTGGTCGGCGCGGGCAAGAGCGACGGCGCGATGGACGCCTCCAACCTCCTGAAGCCGGCTCTGGCGCGCGGCGAGCTGCATTGCGTCGGCGCGACCACGCTCGAGGAATACCGCAAATATGTCGAGAAGGACGCGGCACTCGCCCGCCGGTTCCAGCCCGTCTTCGTGGACGAGCCGACGGTCGAGGACACGATCTCGATCCTGCGCGGCCTGAAAGAGAAGTACGAGCAGCACCACAAGGTGCGCGTCTCCGATTCGGCGCTGGTGGCGGCGGCGACATTGTCGAACCGCTACATCACCGACCGCTTTCTGCCGGACAAGGCCATCGACCTCGTGGACGAGGCGGCGTCGCGGCTGCGCATGCAGGTCGATTCCAAGCCGGAGGAACTGGACGAGATCGATCGTCGTGTCATGCAGCTCAAGATCGAGCGCGAGGCGCTGAAGGTTGAGACCGATACGGCGTCGAAGGACCGTTTGCAGCGGCTGGAGAAGGAACTATCCGACCTCGAAGAGGAATCGGCTGAACTGACTTCCAAGTGGCAAGCGGAAAAGCAGAAGCTCGGCCTCGCCGCCGACCTCAAGCGCCAGCTTGAGGAGGCGCGCAACGCGCTCGCCATCGCCCAGCGCAGCGGCGAATTCCAGAAGGCGGGCGAACTGGCCTATGGCACGATCCCGCAACTGGAAAAGCAGCTTGCCGAATCGGAAAGCCATGAGAACAAGGGTTCGCTGCTGGAAGAGACCGTCACGCCCGACCATGTGGCGCAGGTGGTTTCGCGCTGGACCGGCATTCCGGTGGACCGGATGCTGGAGGGCGAGCGCGAAAAACTGCTGCGCATGGAGGACGAGATCGCCAAACGCGTGATCGGGCAGGGCGAGGCGGTGCAGGCCGTGTCGCGGGCGGTGCGCCGCGCGCGCGCCGGCTTGCAGGACCCGAACCGGCCGATCGGCTCGTTCATCTTCCTCGGCCCCACCGGCGTCGGCAAGACGGAACTGACCAAGGCGCTGGCCGGCTTCCTGTTTCAGGACGACACCGCCATGGTGCGCATCGACATGTCGGAATTCATGGAAAAGCATTCCGTGAGCCGGCTGATCGGCGCGCCTCCCGGCTATGTCGGCTATGAGGAAGGCGGCGTGCTGACGGAAGCCGTCCGCCGCAGGCCCTATCAGGTGATCCTGTTCGACGAGATCGAGAAGGCGCACCCGGACGTGTTCAACGTGCTGTTGCAGGTGCTCGACGACGGACGTCTGACCGACGGTCAGGGCCGCACGGTCGATTTCCGCAACACCGTCATCATCATGACCTCCAATCTCGGCGCGGAATATCTCGTCAATCTCGGCGAGAAGGACGATGTCGAGACGGTGCGCGACGAGGTGATGGGCGTGGTTCGGGCGGCATTCCGGCCGGAATTCCTCAACCGCGTCGACGAGATCATCCTGTTTCACCGGCTGCGGCGTGAGGATATGGGTGCGATCGTGGATATCCAGATCAGGCGTCTCCAGAACCTGCTGACCGACCGCAAGATCGCGCTGCAACTGGAGGAAGACGCCCGCGAATGGCTCGCCAACAAGGGTTACGATCCCGCCTATGGCGCGCGCCCGCTGAAGCGCGTGATCCAGAAGGAGGTGCAGGACCCGCTCGCCGAACGCCTGCTGCTGGGCGACATTCTGGACGGTTCCATCGTGAAGATCACGGCGGGCTCGGACCGGCTCAACTTCAAGCCGATCCGTGGCGCGCTCGAACCCGATCCGCAGAACGAGGCTGCGGCCTGACCGCTTTCCATCGGATATGAATGAAACGCCGCGATCGCGCGATTGCGGCGTTTCTTTTTGAAAGCGGTGCCGTTGTTCGGCCATTTTCATGTCCAGTTCATCTGGCATCTGATGAAGTCGCGTAATGGCTTGTTAACCATCTCGACTGCATCCATTGCTCAAACAAAGTGACTGTTCGACCGCGTTTCCGCGGTGCCGGAGGAAACATCCGGCCGCGGAGCGCTCCGGGGCTTCCTAAATGGCGCGTTTTTTCCGCATGTTTCGTTTCGCATTATTGGCCTTTCTGGTGCCGTTGGTTTCAGTGTCTGGTGCCACCACCGCGCTTGCAGGAGAAAGCGGCCCGTCCGTCGGAGCGGCGCAACCGGTGCAACTCGCGCAGCTCTACGACCCCGGCGATCAGGGCTATCAGGGCGGCTATCGGGATCGGGGCGTCCGCGTTTATATCGATCCCTATGGCCGGCGCGTGACAGTGGACCGGCGCGGCCGCATCCTCGGCATCGAGGGCGCGGACGCCTATGACCGCAACGGCTATGCGAACCAGCGCCGGAACGATCCGCCGTATGACGGCAACTGGACGGAAAATGGCCCCGTGGACGGCGGCGCGCCCTATGACGGCTTCGGCGATGTGCCGGAGGACCCGAACTATTACCCAGCCGCGCCCGCCTCGCCGAATTACGGCGGCAACCGCGACGGGCAGGTGCAGCGCTCCGACCTGCCGCCGTCCGGCCCCGGTAATGGCAACGGTAATGGCGGCGCCGATTCGGCCAGTATCAATCAGGATTACGGCCGGCAGCAGCCCGGCTATGAGCAGCCGCGCGGCGTGCCCAATCCCGGCGACATGGCTCCGGCCATCGAATTGCCGAGGGGGCAGGGCGCCAAGGCGAAGATCGCCGCATATCAGGTTCTGCTCGATCGCGCCGGCGCTTCCCCCGGCGTTATCGACGGACGGCCGGGTGCCAATGTGGACAAGGCCGCCGCCGCCTATGGCGAGATCACCGGCAAATCCATCAATCCGCGCGACGAGGCGGCGGTGCAGGCAGAATTGCAGGCGACCGGCGGCCCTGCCTTCACCGAATACACGATCACCAACGGGGATGTGGGCCAGCAATATCTGGCCTCGATCCCGGAAGACTATGCGCACAAGGCCGAGCTTCCGGCCATGGCCTATACGTCGGTGGCCGAGATGCTGGGCGAGAAATTCCACATCGACGAGGCCTATCTCAAGGAAATCAATCCGGGCGTGAACTTCAACCGGCCCGGAACGGTGATCAAGGTGCCCAATCTCGGCCATCCGGTGCGTGAGCCGGTGGCGCGGATCATCGCCGACAAGGGGCGCAAGCAGGTGCGCGGCTACGATGCGGCCGGCAAGCTGGTGGTGGCCTATCCGTCCACCATCGGCTCGTCCGATACGCCTTCACCTTCCGGTACGGTGCAGGTCGTACGGATCGCGCTCAATCCGGTCTATACCTACAATCCGAAGATCAATTTCAAGCAGGGCAACAACAACAAGGTTCTCACCATCCCGCCGGGGCCGAACGGTCCGGTCGGATCGGTATGGATCGCGCTGTCCAAGCCGACCTACGGCATCCACGGCACGCCGGAACCGTCCAAGATCGGCAAGACGTCGAGCCATGGCTGCGTGCGCCTGACCAACTGGGACGCGCAGGAACTGGCCAAGCTGGTGAAACCCGGCGTGACGGTGGAGTTCACGAATTAGGACGTTTCCGTGACGACCGGATTCCGCTCGTCTAGGGCACCCGGTCATCGATTATTGGCGGCCAGTCAAAAGCCGTAACCCTGGGAGCGTTATCGTATCGACGCACCTCGACGAGAGCCGTTTGTGCCGCAGGTGACTGGCCGAGACGGGATGTGCCCCTATCGCTGGTCACGACATTCGGGTTTCCGTGCTTTTCGAGACAGCCCGGCTCGCCGGGAATGAGGGGATCGAACCAGGCGCCGGTCGCGATCTGGGCCACGCCGTCCCGGAGATGATCGACAATTCGAAGACCGGCCAGGAAAGAACCGCGGTCGTTGAAGACCACGACCACGTCTCCATTCCGAAGGCCCCGCGTGGTTGCTTCGCGTTCATTCATCTCGAGCGCCTCGCGGCCGGCAATCTTTGCACCGCGGCTGAGCGACGAGGGGTCGAGCTGGCTATGAAGCTTTGTCGCCGGCTGGTTTGACAGAAGATGGAGCGGAAATTTCGTGGCGGTGGCGCTGCCCAGCCATTCGGACGGCTCCAGCCAGGAAGGATGCGCCGGGCAATCGTCGTAGCCGAACGTCCCGATCGTCTCGGAGTAAATCTCGATCTTTCCGGATGGTGTCCTGAGAGGGTTGACGGCGGGGTCGCTGCGGAAACCGCCCAGGAAAATCTCCTTTTCGCGCGGCATCGGAAACTCGCAGACGCCGTCATGCCAGAAAGTCTCGAAGTCCGGCGGCTCGTAACCGCGCTCGACGGCCATGGACCGGGCCTGTCCGTA
Organism: Rhizobiales bacterium 63-22; assembly: GCA_001898995.1. Lineage (GTDB taxonomy): Bacteria > Pseudomonadota > Alphaproteobacteria > Rhizobiales > Rhizobiaceae > Brucella. Next base: position 1,001,830 of record MKVZ01000004.1, read on the forward strand.
CATGTGTTTCAGCCAGTCCATCTCGTCGCGGCCTTCGGTGTAGGTTGCACCGAACCCAAGCCGCTGGGCCAGTTCGGCGAAGATATCGATATCGTTTCGGCTTTGGCCGACCGGTGGAATCACCTGCTTCATCGCCACGAAGAAGCGGCTGAAGTCCGACGCCTGTATGTCATTGCGCTCCATGGTGGTCGTCGCCGGCAATACGATGTCGGCGAATTTGGCGGGGGGCGTCCACCAGGGCTCGTTGACGATGATCGTTTCGGGCGTTTGCCACGCCCTCATGAACCTGTTGAGATTTGTATTGTGATGAAAAGGGTTGCCGCCGGTCGAATAAATGAGCCTGATATGCGGCATCCGAATGGTACCGCCGTTATACGGCAGGTCCGAACCCGGATGCAGAAGCATCTCGGAAATACGGCCGACCGGAATGTGAACCTTCACGGGGTTTGGCCCCAGAGGCAATGTCGGTCGGGGAATATTCGACGGGCGCGGCATGCCGATGCCGCTTTCGGCGGCGAGGCCGAAAGTGAAGCCGCAACCGGGACAGCCGATCTGGCCGAGCATGGCGGCCAGGGTCACGGTCATCCAGATAGGCTGTTCGCCATGGTCGGCACGTTGTACAGACCAGCTCGTGGTTATGAGCGTCCGTGTCGATGCCATGCGCCGGGCAAGGGCGCGGATGGCCGTAGCCGGAATTCCGGTGATGGCAGCGGCCCAATCCGCATTTTTCGCAATGCCATCGACGCGTCCCATGAGATATGGCTCGAATCGATCGTAACCGACGCAATATCGATCGAGGAAAGCACGGTCATGCAAATTCTCGGCGGCCAGCGTATGCGCGAGCGCCAGCATCATGGCGGTGTCCGTGTTCGGCCGGATCGCCAGCCACTCGGCGTCAAGGTTCGGCGCCGCGTCCCCCCGCGACGGACTGATGTTCACGAACGCGACACCGGCATCGACGGCCTTGCCGAACCAGTCTGTCGTTTCATGCAGGACGACACCGCCCGAATCGATCTGCGAATTTTTCAGATGTGCGCCGCCGAACATGACGACGAGACGCGTTTCCTCAACAATCGTCGGCCACGCCACAGCCTGATTGGCAATATCGTTGCGCCCAATAACGTAGGGCATGATGTGGAGAGCCGCGCCGAAGCTGTGATTGCCGAGTTTATCGACATAGCCGCCATATTGACCGAGAAAACGTTTTAAAACGCTGGGCGAATGATGCAGGCGCCCGGCGCTGGCCCAACCGTATGAGCCCCCGTAGATCGCCTCATTGCCGAACTGCGTCTTCACGCGCCGCAGCGCGTCCTCGACAAGGTCCAGCGCCGTGTCCCAGGTCACCGGGACAAAAGGTTCACCGCCGCGATTCTTCGGCGCAAGCTCGCGTTTGCGCAGGTATCCCTCCCGCACATACGGCCGATCGATGCGCAGCGGGCTGCGCACCATTTCCGGCAGGGATTTCAGGATTGGAGACGGGAATGGATCGTGCTGCAGAGGCGTGGCGCCGACAATCGATCCCTCTTCGGTATGTACATCGTACACGCCCCAATGGGACGCTGTTCGCGTGGTGCGAATTGGCATGACGCTAATCCCTCAAACCGTCCCGGTCACGGGATGAGCCGGGCAGACGATGCGGTCAGCTATACGATAGCATTTTCAGCAAAAGCGCGTGAATCACGATCAGGCCATCAGCCGTTGGGCGTCCCGCTGGCGGCAAGCCGGGTGCTGCTGTCGTCGCCATCGCTGTCGAGCAGCGCGTCGATGCGGTCGCGTTCCTGCTTGAACGCTATCAGTTCCTTGCCGTCCAGCGCCTTGTCGTCCGGCAGGCGGATGCGCATCGGATCGACCCGGGTGCCGTTGACGATCACTTCGTAATGGAGATGCGGGCCGGTCGAGAGGCCGGTGGAGCCGACATAGCCGATCACCTGACCCTGCCGCACATGCGCGCCGGCCGTGACACCGCGCGCGATGGCGTTCTGATGATTGTAACTGGTGACATAGCCGTTGGCGTGGCGGATGAGCGTCTGGTTGCCGTAGCCGTTGGTCCAGCCGGCCTTTTCCACCACGCCGTCGCCGGTCGAGATGATCGGCGTGCCGCGGGGCGCGGCCCAGTCGACGCCGGTGTGCATGCGGCTGTAGCCGAGGATCGGGTGGCGGCGCATGCCGAAGGGCGAGCGGAAAATGCCGTTGGGCACGGGCTTGCGCAGCAGGAACTGCCTTGCGCTCTTTCCGTCCTCGTCGAAATAATCGACGCTGCCGTCGGGCGCCTGATAGCGATAGAACTTGCGGGTGACGCCGCTGAACGTGGCGGCCACGTAGAGAAGCTGCGAATCGTCGTCCGCCTCGTCCGCGTTGTCGGGAAGCGAGAAGAAGGCGTCGATCTGATCCGTAGGCGAAAGCCGGGATTGCAGGTCGACATCGTTGGCCAGCATCTTCACCAGTCGCGTACGCATGGCTTCCGTCATGCCGTAGGCGAGCGCTGCCCGGCTGATACCGTCATAGACGCTGGGCAGGTTGCCGCGCATGACGGCGGGCACGCCATTGCCGTCGAAGGCGGTCTCGAGCAGTGGCGTTTCCTCCGGCTCGTCGGAAGGAACATATTGCTGCCGGTCGTTGAGCGTGACGGTGACGATATGTTTTGTCCCGTCATAGATACTCGCGCGCACGACGCGGTCCACGCCATTATGTGACCATGTGCCGACGCGCAGCACGCTGCCCGCCTTCAGGCGCGGCGCATTGATCAGCGTTGCCAGCGCGTCGGCCATGCTGGCCGAATCCTCGCCGCCATAACCGGCATCCTTGAGCGCCTGCTTGATGTCGGCATCCTGCCGGAACGGGATCAGTTCCTCGGAAAAGCCTTCGCTGGACTGGTCGTCTTCGGCGCGGGGGGCAACACTGACATTCTCCTGCGTGATCTTCACGCCGAGCGACGGGCCAAGACCGAAGGGCGAATCGCCGCCGAAGCGGACGGGATCGACATAATGCAGCGACGCCACCTGCACGTCGCCGTCCGTCAGCAGAGCGCCGGTGTCGCGCACGACCTTTTCGACCTCATCGACCGAAAGGTCGCTCGTCGCGTCAAAGCCCGTGCTGTTGACCGGAAAATCGACCACATGCAGGCTGACCTCGCTTTCCACCTTGGCGCCGTAGATTTGGCCCGTATCAGCGGGCTGCGGCCCGGCCGGTCCTTCGGCGAAGACCGCGAGCGGATCGAAGGGCGGGTATTTGCGGCCGGCCGAATGATCGGCGGCAAGCGCCATGTTGACCAGTTCGAAGGAGCGGGTGCGGATGACTTCGCGCTCGCCGACCTTCTGCATGGTGGAAAGCTCGAAATGGCGGCGGTCGCGCGGCTGCTGTGTCGTCACGGCGCTGACAAGGCGGCCGCCCTTGGTGACGGCGCCTTCATTCGCCGCGCCCGGCATCTTGCTATGCGCGAAGATTTCCGGCGGCGTGGCCAGTTGTTCGCGTCCGTCGAGGGCGGCGAAGAGCGCAATGCCGATCAACATGCAGGAGGTCACGCCGGTGAGGAAGGTACCGGCAAGCCAGCGGGCCGAAACCTCACGCCGGTCGGGCGGGCGCCGCCTGCCGGCGGTGCTGAGCGGCGGCTCGTTCCCCGGATCGAGATTGTTCGGTCCCGTTTCCCTCATGCGATTGCGGCTGATCCTCTTCAGGGCAGTTGGCGGTGCGATATGCCGGAGCATTCTGGCCGGAAAGCGGCGTGGCCGCCGATCCGATGAAATGACGTCTTCCGTTCATGGAAGGCTCCCGACAGGGGAGCGGCCAGTTTTGCCCGTCACGGTGGCGCAAGTCAATGTGAAGCGTCGTGTGAATCCGGGTGGAGCCGGCATGCCGTGCCGGGATGGAAGTCCCTGTTGAAAAAAATTTAGAAAAAGATTGCGAAATGGCGTTGACAGTTGGGTTAGGTGGGACCTATATAGCGACACACCGGCGGCGGCGCTGTTGCTGAC
>MKVZ01000005.1:0-107644 GCA_001898995.1 Rhizobiales bacterium 63-22
CCTTGGCCATGGTGAAGGTCTTGCCCGAGCCGGTGACGCCGAGCAGCACCTGCGTGCGGTCGTCGTTGTGCAGGCCCTCGACCAGATCGCGGATGGCGGTCGGCTGGTCGCCGGAGGGCTCGAAGCTCGTCTCCATGGTGATCGCCACGCCGCCCTCGGATTTCTCCGGGCGGGCGGGGCGGTGCGGCGTCCACAGCTTACCGTTCTTGAACAGCGGATTGCCGCTCTCGATCAGGTCGGACAGCGCCTTGACGGTGGCGGTCGCGCCGGATGGGTTGAGCCCGGCGGCGTCTTCGAGGCTGATGTCGAGCCCCGCAACGGGGTTGAGGCCGGCGGCGGCGCGCTCCTTGGCCGAAGCCGCGCCGCCCATGGAGGTGCCGCGCGCGGTGCGGGTGGCTTCCTTGCTGCGCTCGGGAATCTTCTTCGGTTGTTTAGGAGTTTTCGCGCGGGGCTTCGCGGCCTCGTCGCCGATCTCCTTCGCCCAGTCTGCGATGGAGCCCGACAGCGGCGCGCCGGTGAACTCGGCCTGCGGCGCTTCGCCGAAACCGCCGGCGTCGTCCGAATCCTGCGTGTATTTGTCTTTGGAGGAGGTCATGCCCCCAATATGGAATTTCGGAGGCCAAATGAAAAGGGCGCGCGGGCGAAAACCGCAAGCTCCTGACGGGCCGTTGTCAGGAGGATCGGGGGCTTTTCAAGCGGCGGCGTTTGTCTCATAGTCGCCGCCGATTCAACATCGAGGTGAAGACTGATGAGCGAAGAAGACACGCCGAAGGGCACGCTGACCATCCGCGTTTCCGCCATGCCCAAGGACGCCAATTCGGCCTACGATATCTTCGGCGGCTGGGTGATGGCGCAGATGGACATGGCGGCCGGCATCCGCTCCGCCGAGCGCGCCAGGGGGCGCACGGTGACGGCGGCGGTGCGCGAAATGTCCTTCGCGCGGCCGGTGAAGATCGGCGATACGCTCTGCGTCTATACGGACATCACGCGGGTGGGCCGCACCTCCATCACGCTGCGGGTCGAGGCCTGGGCGAAGCGCTATCTCAGCGACAGGCGCGACCTCGTCACCCATGCCGAATTCATCATGGTGGCGCTGGATGCGGACGGCAAGCCGTCGCCGGTGCCGGAAGAGGGCTGACGGATTTCTGCCCTGGAGCATTTCCAGCGAAAGTGCGAAGCGGTTTCGCGTGGGATAATGCGACAAAACAAAGAGATGGAGCACCCCCCGATTTCGTGAAAACAGCAACCGCTCTATTGCGCGCGGGAGGCTGCGTGGGTTTCCTCGTCCTCGGCGAGGCTGACGATGCGCGGCTGCTGTGGGGTCGCCGGCACGGAGGCGGCAGCGGCGGGCGCAGCATTCGTCACGGGTGCGGCGGGCGTGATCGCGCCGGAGACGATCATGTCGGGTCCGGCGATTCCGGCGCGCTGGAGCGGAGAGACATCGCCCGCGCAGCCGGCGAGGCCCGCCAGCAGGGGCATTGCCAGGGCAAGGCTGATCCTGAAAGAAGGAAATGGCTTGCGGCCCATGGTTCTCGGTCTCTTTCTGTCCGCCCGGCGGCAACGCTCCCAATATATGCGATAGAATAGGAAGGGAATGGTAAACGAATAGTCAGCGGCTGCTTGCCTGCCCGCCGTGTATGGCGGTTGTAAGGCTTTGGCGGCGCGGCGCCTATCTTCCGGAGTGGGCCGTTATTGCGTCGGTCCGGCAGGGAGTGCGGGCCCGGCCTTCCGGCTCCAGAGCATTGGAACCAGTTCCACCGCCAGCATGGCGGCGAAAAGCATGCCGCAGCCGAGGAAGCCCATCAGGGTGAGCCGGTCGCCGAGGAATATCGCGCCGGATATTGCCGCGAAAAGCGCTTCCGAGGAGAGAAAGATAGCCGCCTGCGCGGAAGTCGTGTAGCGCTGGCCCACAGCCTGCAAGGTGAAAGCTATGGCGGACGAGAACACGCCGGCGAAGAGCAGTTCCTTCCAGCTCAGCAGGATCGCGCCCCAGTTGAAATCCTCGGTGACCGAAGCGATCGCGAGACCGGCGACAGCCGCCGTTACCAACTGGATGCAACCGAGCGTTATCGGCCTGCCGGCTCGTTTGGCGTTGCCGATCAGGACCACCTGCATAGCCCAGAAGACGGCGCCGCAGATCACGAGCCAGTCACCGTGCCTGAGCATGGTCAATGCACCGCCGGACAAAAGGAAAATGCCGACAAGGCAGGCCGCGGCGCTCGGCCAGACCACCGGATGCGGCCAGGTGCGAAACAGCACCACGCCCAGTACCGGAACCATGACCACATATAATCCGGTCAGGAAACCGGCATTGGTGACTGAAGTCGTGAGGAGGCCGACCTGTTGCAGGGCCATTCCGATGAAGAACATCAGGCCGATCAGGATGAAATAGAGATAGCCGGAGCGCCCGAGCCGATGCTTCGAGCGCCTGCCTTCCGCCACTGCCAGCGGCAGCACGGTCAGCGATGCGATGGCCGAGCGGACGCCGATGAACACGAACGGGCCGATATTCGCCATGGCCGTCGATTGCGCCACGAAACCCATGCCCCATATGACTCCCGCCAGAAGAAGGAGCATATTGGCCTGCACGCGCGTCATCATTGCCTCGTTGAAGAAAGAGAACCGGCGACATGTTCCGCCACGGTTCCATCCTATAGGCGTTATCATGGGGAATCGGCAAGGGGGAGAGGTGATCATGCCGGCGGAGCGGAAACCGGCCACGGGGCCGGGTCGCAGATTCCGGATGGAACAGGATATCGATACCTGCCCAATGATTTGGCAGCATCGAATTTTTCCGCGTGAAAAGATCGGCGGAAATGCTATAGTTTCATGAATGGCAATTCGAACGGTTCCGAAGCATCTGCCTCGGGGGCCGTTTTCTTTTTGTGTTTCGGGACGTGTTTCCCGATGGGGTTCCGCGGCGCGAGCCATGGGACGAGGTGGGCAATTTGCGTTGCCGGCCCTCGCCGTCCGGATACGGGCGGCGAGGGCCGGGCGAAGGAAAGGACCGGGTATGGATAAGTATCCTATGACCCCTCGCGGTTTTGAAAAGCTGAAGGAAGAACTCCGCTGGCGTCAGCAGACGGAGCGTCCCCGGATCATCGAGGCGATCGCCGAGGCGCGCGCGCATGGCGACCTGTCGGAAAACGCCGAATATCATGCCGCGAAGGAGGCTCAGAGCCTCAACGAAGGCCGCATCAACGAACTCGAAGACCTCGTCGCACGCGCGGAGGTGATCGACGTCTCCAAGCTGTCGGGCGACAGGATCAAGTTCGGTGCCACCGTGACCATGATCGACGAGGACACGGAAGAGGAAAAAATCTATCAGATCGTCGGCGATCAGGAAGCCGATGTGAAGGAAGGCCGCATCTCCATTTCGTCGCCGATCGCGCGCGCGCTGATCGGCAAGACCGAGGGCGATACGATCGAAGTCAACGCACCGGGCGGCTCGCGTTCCTACGAGATCGTCGGGCTGAAATTCGTCTGATCGTCGCGTGCGGGTTCCGGTTCAGGATGTCGAGGTCGTCGCGCCCAATTTCAAGCGCCGCCTGTCCGGCGTGACCTCGACCATCGTGCAACTCATCCCCCTGCAACGCGCCAGAGGGCTGAACATCGCCACCATGGGGCCGGGATTGCCCGACAGCCTGCCGCATCTGGACGGGAGTTCCGTATTCTCTTTCTGGCGGCGGCCCGCGACGCGCCGGTTCCGCATCTGGCACGCGCGCCGCAATATCGAGATGCTGGCGGGCATCTTCATGCGTGACGTGCTGCGCATGAAATTGCGGCTGATCTTCACTTCCGCCGCGCAGCGTCATCACAAGCCTTTCACCAAATGGCTGATCCGGCGCATGAATGCGGTGATCGCCACCAGCGCCCGTTCCGGCAGTTTTCTGGAAGTGCCGCATGACGTCATCATGCACGGCGTCGATCTCGACCGCTTCCATCCGCCGCGCGGGGGCGAGGACGATTTCGCCGCTTCGGGCCTGCCGGGCAGATATGCCGTAGGCTGCTTCGGGCGTGTGCGCCATTCCAAGGGCACGGACCTGTTCGTCGACGTCATGATCAAGCTGTTGCCGAAATATCCCGACTGGACGGCGGTGATCACCGGGCGCGCGACGGCCGAGCACAAGGCGTTCGAGGACGGGCTGCGCGCGAAGATCGCCGCCGCCGGGCTTCAGGAACGCATTCTCATTCTGGGCGAAGTGCCGGATATCCGCGTCTGGTATCGGCGGCTGACGCTTTATGTGGCGCCGTCGCGCAACGAAGGCTTCGGGTTGACGCCGCTGGAGGCCATGGCCTCGCGGACCGCCGTGGTGGCGAGCGACGCCGGGGCCTATGCGGAAATGATCGTAGACGGGGTGGGAAGCGTGGTGCCAGCCGGTGACGGCGCGGCGCTGACCGCGGCTATCGAGCCGTTTCTCGCCGATCCGGCGAAAACGGCGCGGGCCGGCGAGGTGGCGCTCGCCCATGTGCGGGAGAACTTTCCGCTCGAAAAGGAGGCCGCCGCCATCAGCGCGGTCTATGAGCGGGTCTTCGCAAGCGTATAAATCTTGGCACGTAATGTTATAGAATCATCAGCGGCTCGTCCTTGACCGGACGGATGGTCAGCGCTGTGCGCACCGAATCCACGTTGGGGGCGGCGGTCAGTTCCTCGATGACGAAGGTCTGGAAGCTGTTGAGGTCGCGCGCGACGCAATGGAGCAGGAAGTCGGATTCGCCCGACACCATCCACGCGCGCCGCACCAGCGGCCATTGCTTGGTCTTTTCGGCGAAGGCCTTGAGGTCGGCGTCGGCCTGCCGGTGCAATCCGACCGAACAGAAGGCCACCAGATCCTGCCCCAGCGCATTGCCGTTCAATATGGCGCGATAGCCTCGGATGACGCCGCTTTCCTCCAGCTTGCGCACGCGGCGCAGGCAGGGCGGAGCGGAAATACCCACCCTTTCGGCGAGTTCGACATTGGTAATGCGCCCGTTGTTCTGGAGTTCCCGCAGGATTTTCCAGTCGATTTCGTCCAGATCGGCCTTGATCGGCATATATCACTCCGCGCGCAAGGAAATTTCATCCCGGGGCAATTATAAAACATTCGCCGTTGGCGCGGCGCAATCTATGCCTGCTCATATCAAATGGGAAGGGCCGCTGTAAACCATCCGCGTCTTTTTCAGCGCGTCTGCAACACTCGCGTGGAGGCAAAGGTGCGCTCCCGAAAAGCGGGCGGGGTTTGCAAAACCGTCACAAGCTGTGGCTAAAGCGGTACGCGGGCCCGGCGAACCTTGCAAAGGTGCAGGGGCAGACCTACCTTGGCCACAATAGAGGGGCACGACCGAGGGACGCAAAGGCGAGTCCGGCAGGCCGCGCGCCGTTTACTTGACATCGTTGTTTGTTTTAAATCGATTCAGGCCGGGAGGTTTCCATGTCACAGGCGTCGCAGCGCCACGCGCCCGTTATCATCATCGGTTCCGGTCCCGCCGGTTATACGGCCGCGATCTATGCCGCGCGCGCCATGCTGAAGCCTGTTCTGATTGCCGGTTTGCAGCCGGGCGGCCAGCTTATGATCACCACCGATGTCGAGAACTATCCGGGCTATGCCGATCCGGTACAGGGGCCGTGGATGATGGAGCAGATGGCGAAGCAGGCGGAGAATGTCGGCGCAGAGATCGTCTACGATATCGTCACCGAGGTGGAGACGGCCACACGCCCGTTCCGGCTCAGGTGCGATTCCGGCGCAGTCTATAGCTGCGACGCGCTCGTCATCGCCACCGGCGCGCAGGCCAAATGGCTGGGCCTGCCGAGCGAGCAGACCTTCATGGGGGGCGGCGTTTCGGCCTGCGCCACCTGCGACGGCTTCTTCTATCGCGGCAAGGAAGTGGTCGTGGTCGGCGGCGGCAATACGGCGGTGGAGGAAGCGCTCTATCTGTCGCATATCGCCAGCAGCGTGACGGTGGTGCATCGCCGTGACAGCTTCCGCGCCGAGAAGATCATGCAGGACCGGCTTCTGTCGCGCGCCAATGTGCGTGTGGTCTGGAACAGCGTGATCGACGAAATCCTCGGTACGCAGGCAAAGCCGCCGATGGGGCCGACGGTGACGGGTGTGCGGCTGAAAAACGTCGTTACCGGCGAGACGAGCGAACTGGCGACGCATGGCGTATTCGTCGCCATCGGGCATGCGCCCGCCGTGTCGCTGTTCGAGGGCAAGCTGAAGCAGAAGCCGAACGGCTATCTGTGGACGGCGCCGGATTCGACCGCCACCGACGTGCCGGGCATTTTCGCCGCCGGCGATGTCACCGACGATATATACCGGCAAGCCGTGACGGCGGCCGGCATGGGTTGCATGGCCGCGCTCGAAGCCGAGCGCTGGCTGGCCGCACAGGAACCGCTGCACGAAGCCGCGGAGTAAAGAGGGGAAGTCGTGGTCGCACCGCTCGATTGGGATAAACTGCGCATATTCCATGCCGCGGCCGAGGCGGGGTCGTTCACGCATGCCGCGCAGACGCTGCATCTTTCGCAGTCGGCCATCTCGCGGCAGGTCAGCGCGCTGGAACAGGATGTCGGCGTGCCGCTGTTCCATCGCCATGCGCGCGGCCTCATCCTGACGGAGCAGGGCGAGACGCTCTACCGCACAGCGCACGACGTGCTGATGAAATTGGAAAACGTCCGCTCCAGACTGGCGGAGAGCAAGGAAAAGCCGACCGGGCGCCTGCGCGTCACAACCACGGTGGGGCTGGGTTCGGGCTGGCTGATCGAGCGCGTGCAGGAATTCATCGAGCTTTATCCCGATGTGCAGTTGCAGATGATCCTCGACAACGAGGAACTGGATCTCACCATGCGCCACGCGGATTGCGCGGTGCGCCTGCGCCAGCCGCAGCAGCCGGACCTGATCCAGCGCCGCCTGTTCACCGTGCATATGCACGTCTATGCCTCGGCGGGCTATATCGCCAAATACGGCAAGCTGAATTCGATCGACGAGATCGATCAGCACCGCATCGTCACCTTCGGCGAGCCGGCGCCGAGCTACCTGACCGGTCTCAATTGGCTGGAAACGGCGGGGCGCACGGACGGCAGCGCACGCATACCCGCCTTGCAGGTCAACAACCTGCTCTCCGTGCGCCGCGCCGTCCAGCGCGGGGTCGGCATCGCCGTGCTGCCCGACTATATGGCCGACAAGGAAGCCGGGCTGGTGCAGCTTCTGCCGGAACTGGAGGAAATTCCATCCTTCGATACGTTCTTCTGCTATCCCGACGCGCTCAAGAACTCGGCCAAGCTGCATGCCTTCCGCGATTTCCTGTTTTCCAAGGCGCGCAACTGGACCTATTGACCGGATATCGGAAACCGATTCGGCAATAGGGATGCCGGTTTTGCGGGCAGGGCGGGGCGGCTTATGCCTTCCGTATAGGCGAGCCTTCCGTGAGGGGTCTGCGGCCGGATGCGCCTCCTTTTCTTCTAAGTAACTGTTTTTATGGGATTTTCATCAGCAAACAAGCCATGCGCAAAACGCATGGCTGCCCTGCATAATGGCGCGTTGCAAAAACAATGGGCAGGGAGCATATAAGTATTGCTCAGCGATGCGTTTCCTCCTCCCATTTGCGCATGCTGAGTGTTCCCCTCTGGAGGTTTGCCCAAGGGCACCTTCAAAACTCAAAGCCAGACATTTGTCTGGCTTTTTTTTTGGCTTTTGCGGGGGCGCGACACGTCGCAAAAATTCGTCGCACAAGCATGACTTTTGCGACAGAAATTCCCTTGAAAACTCAGCGCCGCCGATTTTGATGCGAAACCTGAGACTTCCGCGACATTAAAGCGGCTTACGCCACGCGATCCATGCGCCCCAAAACAGGCTCGAAAAGAAACTCTCGGCCCGCTCGAAACCGGCGTCGTCGAGCAGCTCGAATACCGCCTCTTGGGAATGAGGCGGGTCGGCACCTTGCAGGATTTTGCCGAGCTTCGCCTTCACTTCCTCGCTTGTCGCGCCGTGCATCCGCCAGCGTTCCCCCCAGGCCGCAAGAAGCAGCGGCTTGCTGGCGTAGGCATATCGATTTCCCGCAAGGATCAGAGGAGCGCCCTGCGCTATCCGATCTGCGATCGCCTTCAAGATTCCGCTCTTTGCATCGTCGCCCGGCAGATGGTGCAACACGCCGAGCATCATGGCGGCGTCAAACGTCTCACCTTCCGCAAGCGTGTCCAGTGTGCCAAGATGCAATTCAGCCCTGTCGTCCAGTCCTTGCGTCCTGAGACGCTCCGAAGCGAGCGCCAGCATCGGTTCGGAAGGGTCGACTCCGATGAATCTCCATGTCGGTTCCAGCCGGGAAACTGCAGCCACCTCCTGTGCTGTGCCGCCAACGCCGACGATGAGAATGCGCCGTGTTCCGCCAGTCCCAAGCGCAGCGGCCAACATGCAGGCTGCGAGTTCATGGCAGGCTTCATAGCCGGCCAGAGCTATCCGGCTTTGGCTTTCATATTCGGCGGCGCGTGCATTATCGAACTTCTTTGCAGAGCGGTCCATCAATGGTCGATTCCTGTTGCCTATCTGTCGCACGGCTCCAAAACTTAAGGCAAATCTACGCTATCGGCGGGCAGGGGATAAACGGAGACATGCGAACGAGACTTGGCGGTGAAAGGCTGCGATAGCGGAGCGACGTTCCATAGCCTCCCTTCTAAAGCATGTCGCGCAAAAGTGGGAGCCGGTTTTGCGATAACGACATGCACAAAACGAAGGGTAAAAGCGCGGAAAGCGAATCTGAAAGATCGCGATAGGCTTTAGGAATTTTGCGACAAAAACTCGTGGTGGAGGATTCCCATAATGACATCGTCATGCCAGCTATCGTTCACAAAAGCTGTTTCCCGTTCCCTGCCTTCAATGACAAAGCCGCATTTTTCGTAAGCTCGAATGGCGCGTCGATTGAAAGAGAGCACCCGAATTCCGATCCGATGAAGCTGTAAATCAAAAAAGGCGTGCCGCAAAACCATGAGAATAGCTTCGCCCCCCAAGCCTTTGCCAAGTAGCGCGGGATCGAAAATTCCGACAGCCATAGATGCATGTCGGTCATGGAGATCGACATTATCCAGCCTGATCTCACCTATAAGCTTGCCGTTAACCTCGATAACCCACGCATGAGAATGGTCGAGGAGTCGCTGTACCCATCGCGCCGCGCCCTCTCTTGTCAGGGGACGCACAGCGCTCCGGCTCACTCCAAACATCTCGACTATTTCTGCATGGCTACCCAAAGACAGGCGAGCCTCTACGTCATCGGCAGAAGCCTGACGAAGCCGAAGATTTTTTCCTTCCAGTATTGCTGACATGACCCTCCCTCAAAGGATTCGCAAAATTCCCAAATCCTACGACATTTCATCGTTACGCATTTTTTCCCACCTTTCGCCCGCGCCGTCGAGCCTTCCTAACACAAAAGGCAATTTTGCTGCGAAGAGCAAAATTGCCTTTTGATTCTTGACGACTTTTTATTTGAGCACGATCCCGAAAACCGGTTCCCGCTTTTCGGGATCATGCTCCGCTCAGCGCAGGCTGGCGGTGAAGCGCTGGATGCGGCGGCAGGCTTCCTCCAGAAGTTCTTCCGAGGTCGCGTAGGAGATGCGGAAGTTCGGGCCGAGGCCGAAGGCCGAGCCATGCACCACGGCGACGCCTTCGGCTTCCAGCAACTCGGTCACGAAGTCTTCGTCCGTATTGATGACCTTGCCGGCTTCCGTCTTCTTGCCGATCAGGCCGGCGCAGGACGGATAAACGTAGAAAGCACCTTCGGGTGTGGGACACTGGATGCCGTTGGCCTGGTTGAGCATCGACACGACCAGATCGCGGCGGCCCTGGAAGATCGCCTTGTTCTTCGCGATGAAGTCCTGCGGGCCGTTCAGCGCCTCGACCGCCGCCCATTGCGCGATGGAGCAGGCGCCGGAGGTCTGCTGGCCCTGCACCATGTCCATGGCCTTGATGAGCGCGAGCGGACCGGCGGCGTAGCCGATGCGCCAGCCGGTCATGGCATAGGCCTTTGAGACGCCGTTCATGGTCAGCGTGCGCTCATAGAGCGACGGCTCCACCTGCGCAGGCGTCGCGAAGGTGAAATCGCCATAGACCAGATGCTCGTACATGTCGTCAGTGAGAATCCAGACCTGCGGATGGCGCACCAGCACGTCGGTCAGGGCTTTCAGCTCGTCATGCGTATAGGCCGCACCGGTCGGGTTGGACGGCGAGTTGAAGATCAGCCACTTGGTCTTCGGCGTGATCGCCTTTTCCAGATCGGCGGCGGTGAGCTTGAAATTGTCTTCCTGCTTCGTGTTGACGAAAACAGGCGTACCGCCGGTCAGCGCCACCATTTCCGGGTAGCTGACCCAGTAGGGAGCGGGCACGATGACCTCGTCGCCGGGGTTCAGCGTCGCCATGAAGGCATTGAACAGAATCTGCTTGCCGCCGGTGCCGACGATGGTCTGTTCCGGCTTGTAGTCGAGACCGTTTTCGCGCTTGAACTTTGCGGCGATGGCCTGACGCAGCTCCGGGATGCCGGAAACCGGCGTATATTTCGTCTCGCCGCGCTTGATGGCGTCGATGGCGGCCTGCTTGATATTGTCCGGCGTGTCGAAATCGGGTTCGCCAGCGCCAAGCCCGATCACGTCCTTGCCCTTGGCCTTCAGTTCGCGTGCTTTCTGGCTGACCGCGATGGTCGCGGAAGGCTTAACACGGGAAAGGGCGTCGGCGAGAAATGCCATGGTCTATCTCCATCTATGGCAGGCTTCGGTGGCGGACGCGCGGCGCGTCCGGCCTTGCGCGCTTTCTATGTCGCATCGGCGCGCGAATCGCAACAGATGGATTGGCTTTTCACGCGCCAACGCCGGATTTCGCGAAAATGTGTTGCCGAAAGGAACGGATGGATCAGTATTGCTGACATATCCGATCCGGCAGAGGAGAGACCAGATGCTGACGCTCTATTCCCATCCCGATTCAGGAAACTGCTACAAGCCCCGGCTCCTGATGGCGAAAATCGGCCGGCCGTTCCGCCATGTCAACGTGTCGTCGCTCGACGGCTCCACGCGCAAGCCCGATTATCTGGCGAAGAACCCCAACGGCAAGGTGCCGCTTCTGGAGCTGGAAGACAGGCGGCTTCTGGCGGAATCGAACGCCATGTTGCTTTATCTCTCCGAGGGGACGCCGTTTCTGCCGGCGGATGCCTACGAGCGCGCGCTGGTCTATCAATGGCTGTTTTTCGAGCAATACAGCCATGAGCCTTATATCGCCGTGCGCCGCGCCATGATGGTCTACCCGGAACGTGCGCGCGACGCGACGCCCGATCGGCTGGCCTCGACACTGACCGGCGGCGACAAGGCGCTCGGCGTCATGGAAACGCAGTTGCAGAAGACGCCGTTTCTTGCCGGGGATCGCTACAGCGTGGCCGATATCGCGCTCTACGCCTATACGCATGAGGCGCACCGGGCCGGTTTCGACATGGACCGTTATCCCGCCGTGCAGGCCTGGCTGAAGCGGGTGGCGGACCATCCGGGCCATGTGGGTCTCGACTGGCTTCCCTGAAAAACAAAAGAAAAAGGCGGGCCGAAGCCCGCCTTTTCCATTACATGGTGCGTGGAGCGATCAGGCCGCGACGAGGTTGTCGGCGGACGAACGGCCCGAACGGCGGTCCTGCACGATCTCGTAGGTGACCTTCTGGCCTTCATTGAGCGTGCCGAGACCGGCGCGCTGGACGGCGGAGATGTGGACGAAAACGTCCGTGCCGCCCTGATCCGGCTGAATGAAGCCGAAGCCCTTGGTCGTGTTGAACCACTTCACTGTTCCCGTAGCCATGGGAAATTCCTTTGTAACGATAGATAGTCTTATAGTCCGTATGCTTCGCACACGTCCCTGTGGATCGAATTTATGGACAGGAGATCGTCAGGAAGCGCGGACTGGCCGCACGGGTCGCAAAGTCACTCGACCGAAAAATCGATACTTCCCTTATATGCGACAAATTTGACCGGAACAAGACGGCAGATGCGATTTCGCCGCATGGCCGGCGAGACGATATCGATTCATATGCGGTCCTCATAATATCGTGAGTTTCATGGTCCACATTGGCCATGATTTGCTTTCAGCCGCTTTTGTGCGGCATAGATAAAAGGCAGGATTGCGCGGGAGTTGCAAGATTCGCGGCGACAGGCAGCGAGGCAGGATATGACGTCTGAACCCGAACAGGACGGACCTGAAAAACCCGGGTCGCAGAAGGCCGGGCCGCCCAAGCGCTCCCGGCGCGCGTCCCGTTCCCGCAGAGGGCCGGCGAACTGGTTCCGCAGCCGGCGCAAGAGCGACGGCAGCGACCTCATTTCGCAGACCTCCATGATGCTCGGCGCTTTCTGGAACTCGTCCGCCCGCAATGCGCTGATCGCGCTCGGCGCAGGCATCTTCGTGCTGGTCGTGCTGATCGCCATCGGGCAGGTCGCCATCAACCGCTGGAACGTACCGTTCTACGACGCGCTGGAGCGTCGCGACGTCCCGGCTTTCTTCCATCAATTGCTGGTCTTCGCCGGCATTGCCGGAACGCTGCTGGTGCTGAACGTGGCGCAGACATGGCTGAACCAGATGTTCGCGCTGAAGCTGCGCGACGGGCTGGCGCGCGATCTGGTCGGGCAATGGCTGGCGCCCGGGCGTGCCTTCCGCCTCGCCAATGCCGGCGAGATCGGTGTCAATCCCGACCAGCGCCTGCACGAGGATGCCCGGCATCTTGCCGAAACGTCCTGCGGCCTCGGTATCAATCTGCTGCAATCGACGGTCATACTGGTCAGCTTCATCGGCGTGCTGTGGTCGCTGTCGGCCGGCTTCGTGTTCCATGTCCACGGCTACAGTTTCGCCATTCCGGGCTATATGGTGTGGGCGGTCATCATCTATGCGGCCTCGGCCTCCTGGCTGACATGGATCGTCGGGCGCAACCTCGTCAACATCAATGCCAACCGCTATGCCCGCGAGGCGGATTTCCGCGCGGCGCTGATGCGGGTCAACGAGCATCTCGACGCCATAACCCTGTCGCGCGGCGAGGGGGACGAGAAGCGCCGGCTCAATCTCGACATCGACGCGGTGCTGGCCGCGATCCGCAAGATCGTCATCGCCACCACGCGGCTGACATGGGTGACGGCGGGCTATGGCTGGCTCACCATCGTCGCGCCGATCCTCGTTGCCGCGCCGGTCTATTTCGCCGGCGACCTCACCTTCGGCGGGCTGATGATGGCGGTGGGCGCCTTCACGCAGGTACATAATTCGCTGCGCTGGTTCGTAGACAATTTCGGTGCCATCGCCGACTGGCGCGCCACGCTTCTGCGTGTCGCCAGCTTCCGGCAGGCGGTGCTTCGCATGGACGATCTGGGCCGGCTCGACCGGCAGGTGGAGCTTGCGGTCAACAAGGACGAAAGCCTGACGCTGGACGGCGTCTGCATCGCCGCGCCGGATGTGTGTCTGCGCCTTTCCCGCAAGACGTTCAAGGTGGCGCCGGGCGAGCGCGTGCTCGTCACCGGCGGCACGGAGACCCAGCGCACACTGCTGTTCCGCGCCCTCGGCGGGCTGTGGCCGTGGGGCGAGGGACGCATCGGGATGCCCGCCGACGACGGCGTGGCCTTCATGCCGCGCGCGCCCTACTTCCCGCCCGGAACGCTGAAGGGCGTGATCGCCTATCCGCTCGACCTGAAGAAAATTCCGTCGGAGGCGCTTGAAACCGTGTTGAAACGCGCCGGGCTGGAGAGGCTATCCGGCAGTCTCGACCGCGCCGCGCGTTGGGACCGCATATTGACCGAGGACGAGCAGCAATGCCTCGCCTTCGCGCGGCTGATCCTGTCGAAGCCGCATTGGATCATCGTGGACGGGGTCATGGACGGACTGGACTCGGATGCCTATGACCGTATCCGCGATCTTCTGGACAAGGAACTGAAGGCGGCGGCGCTGATCCATCTCGGCAAGCCGCACCTGCATGACGGTCTGTTCTCGCGCCAGATCGCACTGGTCGACGATCGCGACGCCCCTCCGCTGGAACTGCCCGTCCTGCATCAGCCGCAGAGCACTTAGAGTGCGTTTCGATCCGATTGAATCGGATCGGCGCTCCAATTGTTTGTTTTGACGCGCATCTTATCCGAAAACCGTTTCACACTTTTCGGGATGCGCTCTAAAAAAGCCGCCGGATTTTTCCGGCGGCTCTTTATCTTCTATCTTCTCACCCGGCTCAGGCGCGGAAATAGTCCTGCAACGGGCGCACTTCCAGCGAGCCGGCCTTGAGCGCCACGATGGCCTCGGCGGCGGCTTCGGCGCCGGACATGGTGGTGTAGTAAGGCAGCTTCTGCATCAGCGTGGCGCGGCGGATCGGCTTGGAGTCGGAAACCGCGCTGGCGCTGTCGGTGGTGTTGAAGACCAGATGGATCTGGCGGTTGCGGATGGCGTCCTCGACATGCGGACGGCCTTCGATGACCTTGTTGACCTTGGTCGCCGCGACGCCGTTCTCCACCAGGAAGCGCTGCGTGCCGCCGGTGGCCATGACCTTGAAGCCCGCGCCGACCAGCTTGCGCACCGCGCCCAGCACGCGCTCCTTGTCTTCGTCGCGGACGGAGACGAACACGGTGCCCTCGCGCGGCAGCTCCACGCCCGCGCCGAGCTGCGCCTTGGCGAAGGCCAGCGCATAGTCGTAGTCGAGGCCCATGACCTCGCCGGTCGAGCGCATTTCCGGGCCGAGCAGCGTATCGACGCCGGGGAAGCGCGCGAAGGGGAACACCGCTTCCTTGACAGCGATATGCGGGCGGGCGGCCGGCTGCGGCTTGCCGCCGTAAGCGCCGAGCGCGGCTTCGAGGCTTTCGCCGGCCATGACGCGCGCCGCCACCTTGGCGATGGGCGTGCCGATGGACTTGGCCACGAAGGGCACCGTGCGCGAGGCGCGCGGATTGACTTCGAGCACGAAGATCTGGCCGTCCTTGATGGCGTATTGCACGTTCATCAGGCCGCCGACATGCAGCGCCTTGGCGAGCGCGGCGGTCTGGCGGTTGAGTTCCGCGACGATCTCGGCCGAGAGCGTGTGGACCGGCAGCGAGCAGGCCGAGTCGCCGGAGTGGATGCCGGCTTCCTCGATATGCTCCATGATGCCGGAGACGAAGCTTTCCGTCCCGTCGCAGAGGCAATCGACGTCGACCTCGATGGCCTCGGTCAGGTAGGTGTCGAACAGCAGCGGGTTCTTGCCCAGAAGCGTGTTGATCTGGCCGGTCTTGTCGTTCGGATATTTGGCCTTGATGTCTTCCGGCACCAGTTCCGGCACGGTGTCGAGCAGGTAGTTCTGAAGCCCCCGCTCGTCATGGATGATCTGCATGGCGCGGCCGCCCAGCACGTAGGACGGGCGCACCACCAGCGGGAAGCCGAGATCGGCGGCGACGAGGCGCGCCTGCTCGACCGAATAGGCGATGCCGTTCTTCGGCTGGTTGAGATCGAGCTTGATCAGGAGCTTCTGGAAGCGGTCGCGGTCTTCGGCGAGGTCGATGGCGTCGGGCGAGGTGCCGAGGATCGGGACGCCGGCCTTTTCGAGCGCGTTGGCGAGCTTGAGCGGCGTCTGGCCGCCGAACTGCACGATGACGCCGTGCAATTCGCCCTTTTCCTTCTCGACGCGCAGGATCTCCAGCACGTCCTCCGCCGTCAACGGCTCGAAATAGAGGCGGTCGGAGGTGTCGTAGTCGGTCGAGACCGTCTCCGGGTTGCAGTTGATCATGATCGCTTCATAGCCGGCGTCGCCGAGCGCGAAGGCGGCGTGGCAGCAGCAATAATCGAACTCGATGCCCTGTCCGATGCGGTTGGGGCCGCCGCCGAGGATGACGACCTTCTTGCGGTCGGATACGTCGGCTTCGGAACGCGTCTCGCCGACGAAGGGCGTCTCGTAGGTCGAGTACATATAGGCGGTCGGCGAGGCGAATTCGGCGGCGCAGGTGTCGATGCGCTTGTAGACCGGATGCACGGCGAGCTGGCCGCGCAGCTTGGCCACGTCCTCGGCGTCCTTGCCGGTGAGGCTCGCGAGGCGGGCGTCGGAGAAGCCCATGGCCTTCAGCATGCGCAGGTTCTCGGCGTCCTGCGGCAGGCCGTGCTCGCGCACGCGCTCTTCCATGGCGACGATGGCCGCGATCTGTTCGAGGAACCACGGGTCGATCTTGGAGGCGTCGTGCACCTGCTCGACGCTCCAGCCGAGCCGCATGGCCTGCGCCACCATGCGCAGGCGGTCCGGCGTCGGCGTGCCGATGGCGGCGCGGATGGCGTTCTTCTCGTCGCCTTCCTCGATGTTGGGGATGGCGATCTCGTCGAAGCCGGTGAGGCCGGTCTCGAGGCCGCGCAGGGCCTTCTGCAACGATTCCTGGAAGGTGCGGCCGATGGCCATCACCTCGCCGACCGACTTCATGGCGGTGGTGAGGATGGGCGACGCACCGGGGAATTTTTCAAAGGCAAAGCGCGGGATCTTGGTGACGACATAGTCGATGGACGGCTCGAAGGAGGCCGGCGTCGCGCCGCCGGTGATGTCGTTGTCCAGTTCGTCCAGCGTGTAGCCGACGGCGAGCTTGGCCGCCACCTTGGCGATGGGGAAGCCGGTGGCCTTGGAGGCCAGCGCCGAGGAGCGCGACACGCGCGGGTTCATTTCGATCACGATCATGCGGCCATTGGCCGGGTTGATCGCGAACTGCACGTTGGAGCCGCCGGTCTCGACGCCGATCTCGCGCAGCACCGCGATGGAGGCGTTGCGCATGACCTGATATTCCTTGTCGGTCAGCGTCAGCGCCGGGGCGACGGTGATCGAGTCGCCGGTATGCACGCCCATCGGATCGAGGTTCTCGATGGAGCAGATGATGATGCAGTTGTCCGCCTTGTCGCGGACCACTTCCATCTCATATTCCTTCCAGCCGAGCACCGATTCCTCGATCAGCACTTCGGTGGTGGGCGAGGCGTCGAGGCCGCGCTCGATGATCTCGAAGAATTCCTGCCGGTTATAGGCGATGCCGCCGCCGGTGCCGCCCAGCGTGAAGGAGGGGCGGATGATGGCGGGTAGGCCCACCACGTCGAGCGCTTGCGCGGCCTTGCCGAGCGCATGGCTCATATAGCGCTGCTTGCGGTCGACCTCGCCGAGCTGCCATTCGGTTTCGAGCTTGTCGAGCGCCTTGTCGAGTTCGTCGCCGGAATACGCCGCCTTGACCTCAGCGCGCTTGGCCTCGTGGCGCTTGCGGTCCTCGTCCTTGATCTCGGTGGCGTTGGCGAGCATGGATTGCGGCGTGTCGAGGCCGATCTTCTCCATCGCCTCGCGGAACAAGGCGCGGTCCTCGGCCTTGTCGATGGCTTCGGCGTTCGCGCCGATCATCTCGACGTTATAACGTTCCAGAACGCCCATGCGGCGCAGCGACAGCGCGGTGTTGAGCGCGGTCTGGCCGCCCATGGTCGGCAGGATCGCGTCGGGGCGCTCCTTGGCGATGATCTTGGCCACCACTTCCGGCGTGATCGGCTCGATATAGGTGGCGTCGGCGAGATCGGGATCGGTCATGATCGTGGCCGGGTTGGAGTTGACGAGGATGATGCGGTAGCCTTCCTCCTTCAACGCCTTGCAGGCCTGTGTGCCGGAATAGTCGAACTCGCATGCCTGTCCGATGACGATAGGCCCCGCGCCGATGATCAGGATCGATTTGATGTCTGTACGTTTCGGCATGGGCACATCCTTGGTTTTAGCCTGCCGAAAAAGCCCGCACGGGTTTCCCGGCGGGTTGGCGGCATATGCATTCTTTGGGCTAAGCTGGCCTTATAGGCAATCGAGTCCGAAAGCGGAACCCCCGGATGCACTTTATTTCAAAGAAAATTGGGCATTGCGGGAAACGCGCTTCGCTCAGTCCTTGCCGGCCGTGGCGGCATAGCGTTCGCGGGCGGCCTTGAGGCTGGAACGGCTGACGGGAAGCGCCGCGCCGTCGCGGGCGACGAGCATGGGCACGCCGCCCGTCCTGCGCCATCCGGCGACATGGGCGTCGGCGATCCAGTGCGAGCGATGGATGCGCAGGCCCGGCGTCGCGCCGGTCTCCTTCAGGGCGTCTGAAAAGCGGATCAGAACCAGTTCGCGGCCGCGCGCTG
Organism: Rhizobiales bacterium 63-22; assembly: GCA_001898995.1. Classification (GTDB taxonomy): domain Bacteria; phylum Pseudomonadota; class Alphaproteobacteria; order Rhizobiales; family Rhizobiaceae; genus Brucella. The sequence continues at coordinate 18,090 of MKVZ01000005.1, forward strand.
TGACGACCTCCGTATAGTGATCCTCGGCGGAAAGGCGCAGCAGGGGACCGCGGTTTTCCGGCCTGAGCCGGGCGAGCAGCGGGGGCGCTTCCGGACGGGACGCGACGGCGTCGATCTCGCGCCGCAGCGTCATATAGGCCAGCACGCAGAACAGCGCGCTCAGCGGCAAGGCGACGGCGAGGTTTGACCAGTAGGCGGCGAGCGTCGGCGGCTTGCCGCTGAAACCCAGTTCGATCAGCTCGATCCAGAAGGCGATGGGCAGGGCGGCGATGAGTGAGCCCAGCATCATGCGGGCGAAGCCGCTTCTGATGCGCCCGGCGAGGAAAGCGTCGGCCAGAATCGAGCCGGCGATTGCCGTGGCCCAGCCGGCGAATTGCACGCTCAGCCAGTAGAAGAAGCGCGGGGCCACCGGCATGGCGAGGCTGCCGAACGGACCGGTCACGGTGAATATCAGAACGACAACGGCAAAGGTCGCCCACAGGCGCGGGGCGGCGGCGAGGGCGCGCATTTCACGAAGCGCGAATTGCATGGGGCTGCCGTTCACGAAGTTTTCCCGCTGGTGACGCCGTTCCGATTGAAGGAGCCGCAGTCTTGTCGAAACAAACGGAAAGTTCAACCGGAGCACCGTCATGAATCTCGCACCGCTTCTCGCCGCGCCCTTCGCAATCAAGCTGCATGTGGCAAGCGTCACGTCCGCCGCGCTGATCGGAGCCTATATGCTGTTTGCCGCCAAGGGCACCCCGCTGCACAAGGCGCTGGGACGTGTATGGGTGGCATCGATGGCCATGACTGCCCTGTCGAGCTTCTTCATTCACCAGATCAATCTCGTCCTGGGCTTCAGCCCGCTCCATCTTCTCTCTGCGCTTGTGCTGTTCGGTCTGGTGGGGGCGGTGCGCGCTGCCCGCCGGGGCGATATCGCGTTGCACAGGCGAATCATGACGCAGATTTATGCGAGCGGCATTCTGGGTGCCGGGGCTTTCGCTTTCCTGCCGGGACGGCTGATGCATGAAGTGATGTTTTCCGGCTCGCCGCCGGTGGCGGGTTTCCTTCTAGCGGCGGTCGCTCTGGCGGGCGTCGCGATCTTCGTCGCGCGCGGTCTGCTTTCGCGCAGCCGTCCGCTCCGATGAGCCGGTCATTCGCTTTGTTGCAGCCGGGAATCCTTTTTTGATCGGCAGGGGGCGTTACTTTTGCTGTTGTGCAGCAGGCTCTTTATGTAACTATGGATTCCTGACGGGGTTTACACGGACAGGAGTTCGTCGATGCGTTGGCAAGGCGGCAGGGAAAGCGACAATGTGGAAGACCGGCGCGACGACAGTGGCGGCGCGGGAGGAGGCCTGGGCGGCGGCGGGGGGCTGGGCTTTCAGCTCGTGCGCGGCGGTGGCGTTTCCGGCATCATCATCCTCGCGGTGCTGGCCATCGGGCTGTGGGCGATCGGCATCAATCCGATTCCGATCCTGCTCGGCGACGGTTCCATCAGCCCGACCGTGCAGAGCCAGCAGACGACCCGTCCGGCGGCGCAGCAGGGCGCGAGCAGCGCTTCGGAGGATAAGGCCGGCCAATTCGCCCGCGTCGTGCTGGGCGAGACGGAAGACGTCTGGGGCGGCATCTTCAAGTCCATGGGCCGCACCTACCAGCCGCCGACGATGGTGCTGTTTTCCGGCCATACCAGTTCGGCCTGCGGCACGGCTTCCACCGCGTCGGGGCCGTTTTATTGCCCCGGCGACCGCAAGGTCTATCTCGACCTCAATTTCTTCAACGAACTGTCCACCCGCTTCGGCGCGTCGGGCGATTTCGCCAATGCCTATGTGATCGCGCACGAGGTCGGCCATCATGTGCAGAATCTGCTCGGCATCCTGCCCAAGGTGAACCAGATGCGGCAGGCGGCCGGGGAAGCGCAGTCCAACGCGCTGTCGGTGCGCATCGAATTGCAGGCCGACTGCTTCGCCGGCATATGGGGCTATTACACCAACCAGAAGGGCATTCTGGAAAAGGGCGATCTGGAAAGCGCACTCAACGCCGCGCACCAGATCGGCGACGATACGCTGCAGAAGCGCAGCCAGGGCTATGTGGTGCCGGACAGCTTCACCCACGGCACTTCCGCCCAGCGCGCCAAATGGTTCAAGCGTGGCTTCGACACGGGAAAACTCGCATCCTGCGATACGTTTAGCGGCGATATCTGACAGGTTGATTCAACACAGCGAAGGTGGGCCGGGCTCGCCTTTTCGCCTGTGGTGTCGAGGCACTTGCAACGGAGAATTTTTGCGGGTAAAAGCGGCTCACCGGCGCGGCCTTTCTCCGAACTCATGCGTGACGCTCGTTTTCGAGCGATAGCAGGCGCGTGACCCTCCCGAAAATCGATTTCCGTTGCTCTTTCCGGCGAGGCTGGAGGAGCCGTTCAGGTGCTCTCATGCTCGACCCCAAATTCGTTCGACGGGGCCTTTTTCTCGTCTTTGTGACGCTGTTTCTCGACATTATCGGCATCGCCATCATCATGCCGGTGCTGCCGACCTATCTGGAGCAGTTGACCGGCGCTGACGTCAGCGCGGCGGCCGTCGACGGTGGCTGGCTGCTTCTGGTCTATGCGGCGATGCAGTTCCTGTTCGCGCCGCTGATCGGCAATCTCAGCGACCGTTTCGGGCGGCGTCCGGTGTTGCTCGCCTCGGTGCTGACATTTGCCATCGACAATCTCATCTGCGCGCTCGCCACCAGCTTCTGGATGCTGTTCGTGGGACGCGTGCTGGCGGGGATCAGCGGTGCAAGCTTTGCCACCGCTTCCGCCTATATCGCGGACGTGAGCGACGACAGCAACCGCGCGCGCAATTTCGGCCTGATTGGCATCGCCTTCGGCGTCGGCTTCGCGCTGGGGCCGGTGCTGGGCGGGTTGCTCGGCACGTTTGGCCCACGCATTCCCTTCTACGGTGCGGCCTTTCTGTCCTTCGTCAATTTCCTGCTGGCCTGCTTCCTCCTGCCGGAGACGCTTGCGCCGCAGAACCGGCGTCCCTTCCGCTTCGCGCGGGCCAATCCGCTTGGCGCGCTCAGGCAGATGCGCAACTATCCCGGTATCGGATGGATCGTGCTCGTGTTCTTCCTGTACTGGCTGGCCCATGCGGCCTATCCGGCGGTGTGGTCCTTCGTCGGAGCCTACCGCTATGGCTGGAGCGAAGCCCAGATCGGGTTTTCGCTCGGTCTGTTCGGCATCGGCGCGGCGGTGGTGATGGGGTTGGTGCTGCCGCGTATCCTGCCGCGTCTGGGCGAGCGGCGGACCGCCATTCTCGGCATGGTCTTCTCCACCCTCGGCATGGCCGGATATGCCGCGGCATGGGAGGGCTGGATGGTTTACGCGATCATCTTTCTGACCGCGCTGGAAGGATTGGCCGACCCGCCCATGCGCAGCATCGCGGCCGGCAAGGTGCCGCCTTCGGCACAGGGCGAATTGCAGGGCGCGCTGACCAGCATATCCTCGATCACCACGATCATCGGGCCGCTGATTTTCACGCAATTGTTCGGCCTGTTCACCGGGGCGCACGCCACTTTCGTCTTCGCCGGGATGCCCTATGCGGCGGCTGCGGGAATGCTTTTGCTGGCGCTGATCGTTTTCGTGGCGCGGGTCCGGCCTGCGCAATAGGAAAAGCCGGAGCGTTCGCTCCGGCTTTTCGTTTGCCGACAATGCCTTGACGGGGCCTGCTCAGATTGCGATTCAGGCCGCCTGCTCGCGCTCGGGCAGGGCGGCTTCGCCCTTCTTCTCGCGGATCATGTTGATGAAGCGGCGGAAGAGGTAATGCGAATCCTGCGGGCCGGGCGATGCCTCCGGGTGATGCTGCACCGAGAAGACCGGCTTGCCGATGACGCGCAGGCCGCAATTGCTGCCGTCGAACAGCGAGACATGCGTCTCCTCGACATGGTCGGGCAGCGAATCCGAATCCACCGCGAAGCCGTGGTTCATCGAGACGATCTCCACCTTGCCGGTGGTGTAGTCCTTGACCGGATGGTTGGCGCCGTGATGGCCCTGATGCATCTTCTCGGTGCGCCCGCCCAGCGCGAGCGCCAGCATCTGGTGGCCGAGGCAGATGCCGAAGACCGGCAGGCCGCTGTCGACCAGCGCCTTGATGGTCGGCACGGCGTATTCGCCCGTCGCCGCCGGATCGCCGGGGCCGTTGGAGAGGAACACGCCGTCGGGATTGTGCGCCAGCACGTCCTCGGCGGTGGCGGTGGCCGGCAGCACCGTGACCTTGGCCCCGAGACCGGCCAGCAGCCGCAGGATGTTGCGCTTCACGCCGAAATCGAGCGCCACGACATGGTAGCGTGGTGTGCCCTCGTGGCGATAGCCTTCGCCCTTCACCCATGGCGTCTCGGACCAGACGAGGCTCTGGCCGATGGTCACGTCTTTGGCGAGGTCGAGATTTTCCAGCCCGCTCCAGCCGGCGGCCCGGGCCTTCAGCGCATCGAGGTCGAAACGGCCGGCGGGATCGTGGGCGATGACGGCGTTCTGCGAGCCTTTCTCGCGGATCAGCGTAGTGAGCGCGCGCGTGTCGACGCCCGCGAGCGCGATGATGCCGCGGCTCTTCAGCCATGCGTCGAGGTCTTCGGCGGCGCGGTAGTTGGAAGGCGCGGTGATGTCGGCCTTGAAGATCGCGCCGACCGCGCCGCAGCGATTGGCCGGCGTCAGGTCCTCGATATCCTCGGCATTGGTTCCGACATTGCCGATATGGGGGAAGGTGAAGGTGACGATCTGGCCGGCATAGGACGGGTCGGTGAGGATTTCCTCATAGCCGGTCAGCGCGGTGTTGAACACCACCTCGGCCTCGATGGCGCCGGTCGCGCCCACGCCCTTGCCCTCGATCACCGTGCCGTCGGCCAGAACCAGCACCGCAGTGGGCTTGGTTGTCGTCCAGGGTGCGGTTTTCTGTGTCGTGTCGGTCATGGCTGCACTCCTGTTCGCTTTGCATGGCTTGAAACATGGCGCGCAAAAAGTCATATACGCACCAAAAAGCAGCGGAAAGTCCACGTTTCCGCCGCGCCGATCTCGATGTTCTGCTAAGCTTCAAGCCATAGAGAATGTCGGGTGCGTGGTCAACCGCGCGCGCTGTCAATATTTGCCCTTTTTGGAGAGTTTCATGCTTCGTCAGACAATTTCGGATGCGCTCACGCAGGCGATGAAGGCACAGGACAAGCGCCGCCTGTCCACGCTGCGCCTCGTCACGGCCGCATTGAAGGACCGCGACATCGCCAACCGCACGGCGGGCAAGGAACCGGCCGGTGACGACGAGGTGCTGGGCATCTTGGGCAAGATGATCAAGCAGCGCGAGGAATCGGCGCGCGTCTATGACGAGGGCAAGCGGCCGGAGTTGGCCGAGGCCGAGCGTGAGGAAATCGCCATCATTGCGGGATTCCTGCCGCAGCAGATGAGCGAGGACGAGGTGCGGAAGGCCTGCGAGGCGGTCATCGCCGAGACGGGTGCTGCGGGCCTGCGCGACATGGGCAAGTGCATGGCGGTGCTGAAGGAGCGCTATGCGGGAAAGATGGATTTCGCCAAGGCGAGCGCCGTGATCAAGTCGCTGCTGCAATAGGTTTCGCCGCGCGGTTGTGATTAGCGGGGAGGGCGGGGCCGGTCCGATGGACGGGGCGGACGCGCCAGCCTATATAAAGAACAACCGCAGACCCGAAAGTGATGTGCTCCATGCGTTTCCCGCCTTCGTTCCTCGACGAGATCAGGGACCGCGTGCCGATCTCGACGCTGATCGGAACGCGGGTTTCGTTCGACCGCAAGAAGAGCAATCCGTCGCGTGGCGATTTCTGGGCCTGCTGCCCGTTCCACGGCGAGAAGACGCCGAGCTTCCACTGCGAGGACCGCAAGGGACGCTATCACTGCTTCGGCTGCGGCGTGACCGGCGATCATTTCCGCTTCCTGACCGATCTGGAGGGACTAAGCTTTCCTGAAGCGGTCGAGCGTGTGGCCGACATGGCCGGCGTGCCGATGCCGGCGCGCGATCCCGAAATGGAGAAGCGCGAGGCCGAGCGCGCCACGCTCTACGACGTGATGGAACTGGCGGCGCAATTCTTCGAGGGCCAGTTGCAGGCGGCGGCGGGCGCGAAGGCGCGCGCCTATCTGCGCGACCGGGGTCTTTCCAGCGCCACGCAGCAGAAATTCCGCCTCGGCTATGCGCCGGAATCGCGCAACGCGCTCAAGGAATTTCTGGCCGCCCGCAACGTGCCGCGCGAGCAGATCGAGGCTTGCGGGCTGGTCGTGCATGGCGAGGGCATCGCCGTTTCCTACGACCGTTTCCGCGACCGGGTGATGTTCCCCATCGCGGATATGCGCGGGCGCATCGTCGCCTTCGGCGGGCGCGCGCTTTCGGCGGATGCGCCGGCCAAATATCTGAACTCGCCGGAGACGGAACTCTTTCACAAGGGCCGGCTGCTTTATAACGGCCTCAACGCGCGCAAGGCTTGCCAGCCGCAGGGCGGCGAGGCGGCGAAGCCCGTCATCGCGGTCGAAGGCTATATGGACGTGATCGCGCTGGCGCAGGCGGGCATCAATCAGGCGGTGGCGCCGCTCGGCACGGCGCTGACCGAAGAGCAGCTTGAACTTCTGTGGCGCATCAGCCCGGAGCCGGTGCTGTGCTTCGACGGCGACGGGGCCGGCCTGCGCGCCGCTTGGCGTGCTGCCGATCTGGCGCTGCCCGCGCTGCAACCGGGAAAATCGCTGCGTTTCGCCCTTCTGCCGGAAGGGCAGGACCCCGACGATCTGGTCAAGGCGGAAGGCCCGGCGGCATTCCATGCGGTGCTGAAGGATGCACGGCCGCTGGTCGACATGATCTGGACCCGCGAGACGGCGGGCGGTGTCTTCGATACGCCGGAACGGCGCGCCGAACTGGAAGCGCGCCTGCGCGAGATCACCGGGCGCATCGCGCACGAGGATATCCGTCGCCATTACGGGCAGGAAATGCGCGAGCGGGCGCAGGCCTTTTTCGGGCGTGGCCGGCAAGGCGCCGGCCGAGGCACCGGTCAGGGCACTGGTCAGAGTTGGGGCCAGCGCGGCGATGGGTTCGGACAAAGACGCCGAGGCGAGGCAAACGGCCGGCCGGGCATGGCGGCGGGCGGACGGCTTGCCATTTCCGACAGCCTGGCCCGTTCCACGCTGGTGAAGGGCGGGCGGCACGGCACGGGTGTTCATGCGCCATTGCGTGAGACGGCGATCGCGCTGATGCTCGTCAACCATCCGCGCCTGATCGAGGAGGATTTCGAGACGCTTGCCGCGCTCGATCTCCAGCACGACGCGCTGAAAAAGCTGCATCTCGCCATGCTGGACGTGCTTGCCGGCGGTCATGTGGAGGACGGGGCGGCGATGCGCCGCTCTCTCTCGCAGGCAGGCTTCGGCGAGCTGATCGACACGCTGGAACAGGTGGTCAGGAACGCGCGGCTGTGGCCGGCGACGGCGATCGCCGCGGAGGACGACGCGCGCGCGGCGCTGCGGCAGGCGCTCCACTTGCATCAGCGCGCCCGCACACTACATAAGGAACTGCGGGCCGTGGAGGCCGCGCTGGAAACGGACGAGACGGGCGAATTGTTCGCGCGTCTTCTCGATATTCAGAACCAGATATTGAAGGCGGACGCGACCGAGGCGCTGATCGACGGCTTCGGCCTTTCTTCCGGCCGGCCATCCGGCGGCTTCTGATCAGTTCGGTCCGGTTTGCGAATCAGTCGGCCCGAAAAAGCCGGGAATGCATGCTTGCTGGCGCAAAACCGCACTCTAATTAAGCGATAGCCGCCTCATGACGATAAATGATTCGCTTTTTGAGGCCGAATCAGGTGAGTCGCTCTTGACGTATGGCGCAAATGACGGAATCACGACTGTCTAGCCAGATTGGCCAGCCAGACTGGCCGATCGGGCCTGCCTGTAAAATCGGCACCCCGGAAAGCCGGCATACAGGACCGGATGCCGCCGGCAGGGTTAATTCGCCGTTAAAGGAAATCGGCTACTTGCACGAATGACAGACGGCTTGCGCCCTCGCCAAACCGTCCGACACCTCTATATCCCCTGACAAGACGGGGTCGCCTGGAGAAGAACATATGGCAACGAAGGTCAAGGAAAACGAAGAAGCCGAAGTCGAGCGCGAAGGCGCCGCCGACGGTCCGCTTCTCGACCTTTCTGACGATGCTGTCAAGAAGATGATCAAGCTTGCGAAGAAGCGCGGCTACGTCACCATGGACGAGCTGAACGCCGTGCTGCCTTCCGAGGAAGTCACCTCCGAGCAGATCGAGGACACGATGGCGATGCTCTCCGACATGGGCATCAACGTCGTGGAGGACGACGAGCAGGACAACGAACGCGACGACAGCGGTGAGGACGAGAGCGAGGAAGGCGGCGATTTGGTCGAGGCCAGCGGCACCGCCGTCGCCACCACCGTCACCAAGCGCGAGCCGACCGACCGCACCGACGATCCCGTGCGCATGTATCTGCGCGAGATGGGTTCGGTCGAGCTTCTGTCGCGCGAGGGCGAGATCGCCATCGCCAAGCGCATCGAGGCGGGCCGGGAAACCATGATCGCGGGCCTGTGCGAAAGCCCGCTGACCTTTCAGGCCATCATCATCTGGCGCGACCAGCTCAACGAATCCAACATCCTCCTGCGCGAGATCATCGACCTCGAAGCCACCTATGCCGGTCCGGAAGCCAAGCAGGCGCCGGTTATCGAGCGGGTGGAGGAGGAAAAGCCGCGCGACGAGAAGCCCGCGCGCCGCGCCTCGCGCGACGATGACGACGACATCACCAATGTCGGCGGCGACATGGCGGTGGAAGAGGACGAAGAGGACGAGGACGAAGCCAACCTGTCGCTGGCGGCAATGGAAGCCGAGCTTCGCCCGCAGGTCATGGAGACGCTCGACCTCATCGCCGATACCTACAAGAAGCTGCGCAAGCTTCAGGACCAGCAGGTGGAGGGGCGACTTGCCGCCACGGGCGAATTGTCCTCGACGCAGGAGCGCCGCTACAAGGAATTGAAGGACCAGCTCATCAAGGCGGTCAAGTCGCTGTCGCTCAACCAGAATCGTATCGAGCAGCTTGTCGAGCAGCTTTACGACATCAACAAGCGGCTGGTGCAGAACGAGGGCAGGCTGCTGCGCCTTGCCGAATCCTTCGGCGTGCGCCGCGAGGAGTTCCTGAAGGAATATCAGGGCCACGAACTTGATCCCAACTGGGTCGAGCGTGTGGCATTGCTCACCAGCCGCGGCTGGAAGGAATTCGCGGGCCGGGAAGCCGGTTCCATCGCGCGCCTGCGCGGCGAAATCCAGAACCTCGCCACCGAGACGGCGATTTCCATCGGCGAGTTCCGCCGCATCGTCAATCAGGTGCAGAAGGGTGAGCGCGAGGCGACCATCGCCAAGAAGGAAATGGTGGAGGCGAACCTTCGCCTCGTCATTTCCATCGCCAAGAAATACACCAATCGCGGGCTGCAATTCCTCGATCTCATTCAGGAAGGCAATATCGGCCTGATGAAGGCGGTGGACAAGTTCGAGTACCGCCGCGGCTACAAGTTTTCGACCTACGCCACCTGGTGGATCCGGCAGGCGATCACCCGTTCGATCGCCGATCAGGCGCGCACCATCCGCATTCCGGTGCACATGATCGAGACGATCAACAAGATCGTGCGCACCTCGCGCCAGATGCTGCACGAGATCGGCCGCGAGCCGACGCCGGAGGAACTGGCGGAAAAGCTCGCCATGCCGCTGGAAAAAGTGCGCAAGGTACTCAAGATCGCCAAGGAGCCGATCAGCCTCGAAACGCCGGTCGGCGACGAGGAGGATTCGCATCTCGGCGATTTCATCGAGGACAAGAACGCGCTTCTGCCCATCGACGCCGCCATTCAGGCCAATCTGCGCGACACCACCACCCGCGTGCTGGCCTCGCTGACGCCGCGCGAGGAACGCGTGCTGCGCATGCGCTTCGGCATCGGCATGAACACCGACCACACGCTTGAAGAGGTCGGCCAGCAATTTTCCGTCACGCGCGAGCGCATCCGCCAGATCGAGGCGAAGGCGCTGCGCAAGCTCAAGCATCCGAGCCGCTCGCGCAAGCTGCGCAGCTTCCTGGATAGTTGAGACGGGCCTCGACAGTTAAAGCATTTCCAGCAAAAGTGCGAAGCGGTTTTGCGTTCGGAAATGCGCAAAAACACAGAGATAGAGCGCCGATCCGATCCCATCGGATCGAAACGCGCTCTAAAGGAAGGGAGCTCATGTCTTTTCTGAAGCGTCTTTTCGGCGGTAACGGTAACGGCGATGGCGGCAAGGAGCAGGGCGCGGCGTCCGAGCCGAAGGAAGCCGGCCGTCTGGAGCACAAGGAATTCCTGATCGTCGCCACGCCCTATAGCGAGGCTGGGCAGTATCAGGTCTGCGGCGTGATATCGAGGACGGTCGATGGCGTGTTGAAGGAACACCGTTTCGTGCGCGCCGACCGCTGCCCCGCTATCGAGGATGCGGCGAAGATCGCCCTTGCCAAGGGGCGGCAGATCATCGATGAGCAGGGCGAGCATATTTTCGACTGATCATCCGATCTTTTTTCGACGACGACGCGCCGCGCCCGAATGCGCGGCGTTTTGCTTTTGCTGGGGAATGCGTGAATGGCGATGAAGAAACAGCCCTTCTGGCGGACCAAGTCCCTCGCACAGATGAACAGGACCGAGTGGGAAAGCCTGTGCGACGGCTGCGGCCAGTGCTGCCTGCATAAATTGCAGGACGAGGACACGAACGAAATCTACTGGACCAGCGTGGCCTGTACTCTGCTCGATTCCGAAAGCTGCCGCTGCCGCGATTACCCGAATCGCAGAAAAACGGTGCCGGACTGCGTGTTCCTGACGCCGGAAATCGTGGATGAGGTGGATTGGCTGCCCGTGACCTGCGCCTACCGGCTGGTTGCGGAGGGGGCGGACCTCTACTGGTGGCATCCGCTGGTTTCCGGCGACCCGAATACCGTGCACGAGGCAGGGATATCGGTGCGCGGCAAGGTAACGGCTTTCGATCACGACATGCAGGACGATGACGATTTTCTCGATCACATGCTCGTTTCGGAATGAGCTTCATGTTCCGCTGAGCATTGCGGATATTTAATTCTGGCTTCATTAAATCGTGATCCGGCCTGATCGCGCCGGATAATATATTGAATATATTGAACTTTTATTCGCTTGTATGCTGCGCCCATACCGGGAGGCGGAAAGCTGAACCGAAGATGAACATGCGTTTGGCTTTCCATTCATCTCACGGGGACTAGTTTTCATGTGTGTCAGGCCGAAGGTCTGGAAACAAATCGCCTGAAAACGAATTGAAGGAGGTTCAGGATGTCTATTTCTATCAAGTCGCTGGCTGTTACCGCCGCTCTCGGTCTTGCTGCCGTCTTTTCCGCAGGCGCCGCCGCCAACGCGGCTTCGCCCGCCGCGCCGGCGGTCAGCACACCGGCCCATTCGACCGTGGTGAAGCATGTGCAGTATCGTCGCGATCATCGCGGAATGTGCTCGGTCAACTGGGCGCGCAACAAGGCGGCCCGTATGGGTATCCGCAATGCCCGCGTCGTGTATCGCGGCCGCGCGGTTCAGGTTCGCGGCTGGCGTCACGGCCGACCGGCCCATGTAACCTTCGCCAATGTACGCGGCTGCCCGACGATCCGCTAAACGCAATGCAACGAAGGCCGTCAGCCCGGCGGACGGCCGCTTACGCGAAGCGCCAATCTGATGGAATCAGATTGGCGCTTTGTTTTATGCGGGGCCGGATGATTCCATCTGGTCGGGCTGTACTACTGCTTGATCTCGAAGGTGATGTTGACGTTGACGTTATAACTGTTTTCACCTGCGGCGACGGGAACCGAGTCCTGCGGTGCCGCGGCAAGCGCCTTGAACTGCGCGCGCGCAATCGGCATGGGCGGATGGCTCTCCTCGCTGATCTCGATGACCCGGCCAAGGCCCACGCCCGCCGAATCGGCCAGCGTTTTGGCCTTGTTGATGGCATCGGCGACGGCGCGCCTGCGGGCTTCGTTGATGATGGCGGCGGGATCGTCATTGATGAAAGTCAGGTTGCCGCCCTGATTGACGCCGAGCGTGACCGATTGGTCGAGCACATCGCCCACCTTGCTGAGGTCGCGCACGCGCACGGTCAGGCTGTTTGACACCGAATAGCCCGTGATGCTCGGTGCCTTGAGGCCGTTCTTCTCGTTGGGATAGACATATTGCGGCTGGATGACGATGCTGCCGGTCTGGAGATCGCGGTCCGCTATGCCAGACTTCTTCATGGCGTCCAGCACTTTCGACATGGCATCGTTATTGGCCGTCAGGGCTTCGCGCGCGGTCTTGGCGTCACGCAGGACGGTGAGGTCGAGAATGGCCGTGTCGGGTGCAGCGGTCGCCTTGCCCTCGCCGGTCACGACAATGCGCGCGGGGTGCTTCGACATATCCGACATGGAGGCCTCCTGTGCGGCGGCGGGCAGGGCCATCGCGCCCGCGAATATGCCAGCGAGCATGATTGCCGAAAAAGAGGCCGCGAGAAATGTGATCGCTCGGTGATTCATGCGGTTCATATCGTCTCCTGTCGTGCATGTTAAGGCCGTTGATTTTCCCGCTTTTTGCCAAGATTACAACCTATGGCTTTATTGCAAAGAAACCGCCTTCCATAATTGTATTTATCGCAGCCGAATATGTGTTCAATGGGGCGGCTCGCCGATTTGACCGCTTGTATCCCGCCTTTCTTTGAGGTAGGGCAGGGGCGCGTGGGGCCTGTAGCTCAATTGGTTAGAGCCGGCGGCTCATAACCGCTTGGTTGGGGGTTCGAGTCCCTCCGGGCCCACCATCACAATCCCAGAAACTTGAATGGCTTGCTTTCCCGGAACCGGTCGTTGACCATGCCGGAGTAGATATTGGTCTGATTGGGACCGAGATCCAGTTTCATTACCTTGCCGGTTTCAGCCGAGAAGTCGATCTTCTTCAGATCGACCCAGAAGATATTCGGGGTCAGCGCGGATTCGAAGAAATAGAGCTTGCGCTTATGGTCCGCCACCGTGCGCCAGCGGGTGGAGGAAATGTTGGGCTGGTCCGGTGTCGTGATGCCGAAAGGCACCGAGACGTTGCGAATCACGCTGAAAACGCTGGCGATGGTTTCCGTCGGGCTCTCGTTTTTCGGAATGGCGTTGACGTAGAAGGATGCGCGCGCGAAGCGGTCGGCGGCACGGTTGGTGCCGGGCAGCATGACCGTGCCGCCAATCTCCTTCCAGTATTCGTTGAGCGCGAGCTGTTTGGAGAAAATCGGGGAATTGGTCATCACCTGATATTGCCGGCCATGATGGATGACCTGTTTGCCGTCGATATATTCGATGATGGCGCTGTCGCCGCTGGCATCCGACATTGCCAGATGCAGCGTGGCGAGCCGCTTCTCGCCGGGCACGTTGTCGGTGACGATGGTGAAGGGATTGGCGCGCAGCGCCTTCACCGCCTCATCGACGGTGGCGAAGTTGTCGAGGACATATTGCGCCCAGGCGGCGATGGTCAGGCCGGGCGTGGTGCCGTCATATTTCGGATATTCGGATTCCACCAGCCACAGCACGCTGGCCGAGAGTCCCGCCTCGTTGAGGCCGTCCGTGGTCGAGATATCATAACCCGAGGCGATGACGCTGCCAAAGCGCGACCGCCAGTGGAAGGAATTCTTTCCGGCCTCGCCGGAGCGCTGCATCCCGCGCGGGAAAATCCATAGATTCGTCCCGACATCGGTTTTCCAGTCCATGGAGCGCGCCGTAACGACCTGACCGTCCGCACCGTCATAGACGATGCGCGTGCAGGCTTGTGCGACCGGCGCGACAACCACGCCACCCGCCGCCAGCATCGCTGCGCAGAAGGCAGCCAGAGAGCGTCTCAATACCTGCATATCGCATCCCCCTGTCATGACGGCGCGGGCAGATTCCCTGTCGCCACGGGGATTTCTGTCTGCGCGTCCGCCACAATATATAGGGATAGGCCAGGGAAGAAAAGTACGCGCTACCGATGGAGCTTTCGCGTCATTCCGGGGAGAATCTACGCGGGATGGGATTTCGGCCGGTCCCGTCAGAACACGATGGAGAAGCCGACCACCGGGCCATGCTGCGTCACCTTCCAGTTGAAGCGGCTGAAGGCGTCATCGTCGCGATAGTCCTGATAGAGCGCGCGGTAGCCGACGCGGAAGATCGTCGGCACATTGAGCACATATGTGCGATAGCCGAGATAGATTTGCCCGTTGGCACTCAGCCGCGTGCCGGCACCGAAGCCGCCGACATCGGCTTCCGCCGCGAGATTCCAGCGGTCGCTGATGTCGTAAAGCAGGCGGGTGCCGACGAAGGGATCGGTCCATTCGGCCTTTTCGGTGCGGCTGAAGGGGCCGACCGAGAGGCCGGCTTTCAACTGTGTCCAGCGCAGGCCCGCGGTCGGCTCGATGGCAAAGACGCGTTGGTTGCCGAACAGGGTCGTGCCCTCCAGCGGCTTTTCATAAACGCGGTAGAAAACACCGCCGGCAAGCGTGGTGGAGGTGATATCGAGACCGAGTTCGTGGGCGCGGATGTTCTCGTCCTGGCTGGTCTTGGTGTATTGCCCGTCGAAATAGGCGCCGAAGGTGCCGTTCGTCACCTCGATATTGCCCATGGCACTCATGTCGAGATGGCGGAAAATGTCGTGGAATGGCACGTCCACATCGGTCGAGCGGCCGAAAAGCCCGGCGCTGCCGGTCAGCGAAGCGCCCCAGACATAAGGGCTGAAGATCACGCGCCAGCGAGCCTGATCCTGCATCTGCGGGGCGGGTGGAGCCTCCGCCGACACGGCATCGGCCGCCGCGGCTGCGTTCGCGGCGAGAATCAGGAAGGAGGAGGCGAGCAGAAACCGGCGCAAGGCCGCTTTCCGGAAACCGTCATGCTCTTTGTGTAAAACCGGGGCTGCCACTGATCTGTCCCTCCAGCGCCAACAAATGGAAAAATATGATGGAAACATAGTCTGTCAGACTATCAATATGTTAAGTATAGGTCCGAATAAACAGAAAAGCTCAGTTATGCAAGGATATTTTCCGTTTACCCTGCTTTTCCCGCATATCTCTATTGACCGCGATACCTGACGGCGTGTATTGCGGGCAATATTAGCGGATGCAAATTTATATCCTGCGCGATTTTTGGACAGTTACACAATCGATATTCTCTAAATTAGTGAGGCATAGCAAATGAAAACATCCATCTGGCAGTCGTCACGGCGCCTGTTCGCGCGTCGCGCGGCAGCGGTTCTGGTCGCGGCGGGAATGGTCCTGCCGCAGGCGGCGCAAGCCTGCACGAGTTTCGTCATCCCGACATCGGATGGCGGCTTCATCTCCGGCCGCACCATGGAATTCGCGTTCGAGATCGATTCGGACCTGATCGTCATTCCGCGCAATTACAGCCTCAAGGCCAGCGCTCCGGGCGGGCGGGAGGGGAAGAAATGGCGGGCGAAATACGCCGCCATCGGCATGAACGCCTTCGGTCTTCCCGCGCTGGTGGACGGTCTCAACGAGAAGGGCCTGAGCGGCGGCATTCTCTATTTCCCCGGCTATGCGGGTTATACCGATCCGGCGAAGGTGAAACTGGAAAACGCGCTTTCGCCGTGGGACTTCCTGAGCTGGGCGCTCACCAGCTTCTCCACCGTGGAGGAAGTAAAACAGGCGATCAAATCGATCTCCGTGATCGACGTGAAGCAGGCCGACATGGGTTTCGTGCCGCCTGTCCATTACACGCTGCACGACGCCACCGGGGCTTCCATCGTGGTGGAGCCGATAGACGGCAAGCTCAAGGTCTATGACAATCCCGTCGGGGTGATGACCAATGCGCCGTCCTTCGACTGGCATCTCACCAATCTGCGCAACTATGTGAAGCTGACGCCGGACAACGTGCCGCCGCTGAAGATCGGCGACATGAGTTTCGCGCCGTTCGGCGGCGGTTCCGGCATGCTGGGCGTGCCGGGCGACACCACGCCGCCGTCACGCTTCATCCGCGCCACAGCCTTCGCGCTGTCGGCCAAGCCGGTGCCGAGCGGGCCGGAAAGCGTGCGGCTGGCCGAGCACATCGTCAACAATTTCGACATTCCGAAGGGCTGGCTGCGCGATCCCAAGACGCCGCTCGAATATACGCAGTGGTCCACCATCGCCGACATGAAGAACGAGGTCTATTATATCAAGACCTACGACAATCCGGTGCTGCGCGGTATCGCCTTCGAGGATATCGACCCGGCTGCGAAGCAATTGGTGACGATAAAGCTGCAGCATGATGTAGACCCGCCGTCGCTGATCGAAGAAAAACCGTGACGCGGCAGCGCTCGACGTGATCGACGGAGGCGGCCCGCCCGGGCCGCCTTTTTCGTACGCGCCGTCGCGGCGCTTTTGCCGGAATGCTCTGTCAGTGCCGCACAGCGTGCGTCTTGCTGTCGGCATCCGCGATGAAATCCTCGAACAGCCATGGCTTTCTGGCGATCGTGACGTCAAGTTCACGCGCGTGAAGTTCGGAACCGGCCTGCCGCATGAGCGCCTCCGCCTGCGATTGCGAGCCGTTTTCGGTCTCATGCAGACGGTGCAGGGCGCGGCGCATCAGCAGTTCCGTCTGAGAGAAACGGGCGTCGGCGAGGCACTTCTCTATGCGGCGCTGGATTTCGTCTGGCGTCAACATGACGGAAACTCTCCTCACTCATCGTCGCACTGGTTTTATCGGATCGGGCGGCGCCGGGCATTGCGGCATACCGTCCGACATCAGAGCGCTTTCCGATCTGGCCGATCCGGCCGATCCGGTTGAATCAGATCGGCACTCTAGCAAATTTTTCTGCCGCATTTATGCGACGCCAGAATGTTTCCATTCGGCTACAAAATTCTTCAGGCCGTTCAGTGCATGTTTTCACGCGACAATTCGCCGGGAACGAAATTTTGCCATTATTTCCCTTGTTTGCGCCTGCCCCGCTTCTTACATGCGGCAAAACGAACCAACCCGACGGACAGCAATGGCCACCCTGCGATATTTCATCTGGCCTATGGCCTTCACCGTGCTGGGTCTTGCAGGCGCGGTATGGCTTGGCTACGGGATGACCGGCACCGTCGGGGGGATGGTTTCGATTTTCATCATCTGCGCCGTGCTCGGCGTGCTCGAGATTTCGCTCTCCTTCGACAATGCCATCGTCAACGCGCGCATCCTGCGTGACATGTCGCCGAAATGGCAGCACCGTTTCCTGACATGGGGCATCATCATCGCCGTCTTCGGCATGCGCATCGTCTTTCCGCTCGCCATCGTGGCGGTGGCGACATGGACCGATCCACTGTCGGCGCTCAAGCTCGCCATCTGGCGGCCGAACGACTACGCGCATGTAATCGCGGAGGCGCACACCGGCATCGCGGCCTTTGGCGGCACGTTCCTGCTGATGGTCGGCATGAAATATTTCTTCGACGTCGAGAAGGACGTGCACTGGATCAGGGCCATCGAAAGCCGCATGTCGAAATTCGCCTCCATTCAAGGGGTGGAGATCGGCATCGCCATCGCGCTCATCATCTTCTTCTCTTATCAGCTCGACGCGGTGCATTCGCACACGTTCCTCATCGCCGCGCTGTTCGGCCTGCTCGCCTTCCTTGGCGTCGAGGGCATCGGCGAGGTGCTCGACGCCACGCAGGAGCAGATGGACATGGTGCATCGCGGCGGGCTGGGCGCCTTCATCTATCTGGAAGTGCTCGACGCCAGCTTCTCCTTCGACGGGGTGATCGGCGCCTTCGCGCTGACGGCCAATCTGTTCGTTATTGCCATCGGGCTCGGCATCGGCGCGTTCTACGTGCGCGCGCTCACCCTCATGCTGGTGGAGAAACGTACGCTCGGTCAATACCGCTATCTGGAGCATGGCGCCTTCTATGCCATCCTCGTTCTGGCCGTCATCATGTATGTGCAGACGCTGATGCACATCCCCGAAGTCGTCACCGGCCTCATCGGCGCGGCGCTGATCGGCCTCTCCTTCCTGTCCTCGCTGCGCTACAACCGCCTCAATCCGCACTGGCAGGAAAAGCACGAGCAGGTGATCGGCAACTGATCAGTCCCGTTCGATCTGCTGTGCTATCCATGCCTGCGCCATGGCGTCCCGGCTCGCGATTTCGGCCTCTCCGCGCCGCAGGCGATCGAGCGTCAGCGCGCGGAAGTCCCCGATCCCCATCGTCGCGAAAATATAGCGCAGATAGGGAACCAGATAATCGTGCTGCGCCCCATTGCCGGCCAGCGGGCCGCCGCTGGCGACGATGGCGAAGACGGGCCGGTCGCGCAGGAGCCCGATCTTGCCCTGCGGCGTGCTGCGAAAGGTTCGCTCCGGACGCACGACATGGTCGATCCAGAGTTTCAGCGACGCCGGCACGGTGAAATTGTGCATCGGTGTGTCGATGACCACGATTGCCGCCTGTTCGAGTTCGGCGATCAGCCGCTCGGACACAAGCAGCGCGGTGCGGTGGGATGCCGTGCGTGCGCTTTCCGGCATGAGGCTCGCCTCGGCGAACGCAGCCGCGAGCGGGGGCAGGGGTGAAGCCGCCAGATCCCTTTCGATCCGCGCGAGATCGAGCGCTGCGCATAGACCTTCCGCGAGGCGCGATCCGTATTTCCGGCTATTGGACGCTTCTCCGCGCGGGCTGGCGGCGATATGCAGCAGGGTTCCCGCCATGGATCACGCTGCGCCCCGGTCGAGCATGAACCGGAATGCGGTCAACGCGAAACCTTCCCGGTAATAGAAACGCTGGCCGAGCACATTGCCCGTCGGCGTGTCGAGCAGGATTTTCCTGCACGAAAGCCGGGCGGCTTCCTGCTTGAGGGCGTCCATGATGGCCTTGCCGTGACCGGCGCGGCGGCGGCCGGTCCGCGTCACCAGATCGTCGACATAAAGATGAAGCCCGTGCACGAGGATTTCCTGCACGCGGAAGCCGGCGAGCGCGACAGGCTCGCCATTCTCCCACAGGACCAGCAGGCGATAGCCTGCCGCTTCCTGCCGCCGCCAGCGGTCGACGAAGTCGTCTTCAGAGACGAGATGCGGCCGCAGTTCCCGCATCAGGGGAAAGCAGGCGCGTACCTCGTCTTCCGCGCCGGGCGGGATCAGCCTCGGTTCGTCGCGCATCATTGGCCGCCCTTGTCTTGTCGCGGAATGGGCGGGGCGAAACGCAGCGATGCACCGATGCGGTTCCAGTTGTTGATGAGGCCGACGGCGGCGGTCAGGAAAACCGCTTCCTCCTCGGTGAAATGCGTGCGCAGTTCCTGCCATGCCGCGTCGGAAGGCGCGGCATGGGTAAGCTGGGTCAGTTCCTCGGTCCAGCGAAGCGCGGCGGCCTCGCGCGGCGAAAAGATGCCCGCGTCGTGCCACACCGCCACGAGATCGAGCTTGACCGGATCGACGCCGAGCTTGCGTGCCGCATTGAGATGATGTTGCAGGCAGAAGGCGCATCCGTTGATCTGCGACGCCCTGATCTTGACCAGTTCCGCCAGATCGTCTGCCAGCCCGGAATCGTGAATCGCTTTGCTGACCGCCGCCGTGCCCGCATAGACGGCGGGAGCGATCTTCATATAGGTCTCGAAAGAGACGCGGACGGCCGTGTTCGACATGATTGTGGTCCTTTCATTCCATTTCGTATATTATCAGAGTACGAACAACATATCAGAGTTCTGACAATGAGCAAGACCCCATCCGATCGCATCCCCGAACCGGGGCAGGGCAAGCGCGGCGAGGAGGGCCATATCGGCTATCTCCTGCGGCAGGCTGCCGCCGCCCATCGTCACCGCATGGAGAAGGCGTTGGCCACCTTCGGCATCACGCCCCCGCAATTCGTGGTCCTGACGATGCTCAACGCCTATCCGGGCCGCTCCAATGCCGACCTGGCGCGTGTCGCGCTGCTGACTCCGCAGACGGTCAGCGTCATCGTCGCCAATCTGGAGCGCTCCGGCCTCATCGGTCGCCGCCCGCATGCCGTGCATGGCCGTATCCGGCATATCGACCTGACGGAGAAGGGCGTGGCCCTGCTGGAAGATGCCAGCGCCACGGTCGAGCGCGTCGACGACGGGCTTCTGGCCGGCTTGATGCCGGCGGAAGAGGAAATAGTTCGCCGCTGGCTGGTGTTTGCCGCCATCGGAGCGGCATAAATCCGGTCAACAAAGCGCGAGGATGCCGCTTTTCCGGTGCGCAGGTCGGGCAGTGCGTGCATCGGACCTTGACGGAATCGATACCGGGGGGGAACCTATGAAGGCTGTATGCCGGTCCCGGCGGTGGTTCGTTCCGGGCCGCATAACGCTTCACAGACCGTCGCGGAAAGGAATACCCATGGTCATCACCCGTTTGAGCAAAACCGCCTTCGTGGCGGCGATCGCCTTTTTCGCCAGTCTGGTAGCCTTCGGCAACATCACGGATTACGGCACCAATTTCGCCTTCGTCCAGCATGTGCTGATGATGGACACGATCTTCCCCGATGCCACGATCAAATATCGCGCGATCCAGAGCCCGGCCCTCCACAATGCCGGCTATATCCTCATCATCGCCTGTGAGACCCTGACCGCCATCCTGTGCTGGATCGGCGCTTTCGCCATGCTGGCCCGGATCAGCGGCCGCGCGGCGACTTTCAACAGCGCCAAGAAATGGAGCATTGCCGGGCTCAGCCTCGGCTTTCTCGTCTGGCAGGTGGGTTTCATGTCGGTCGGCGGCGAATGGTTCGGCATGTGGATGTCGAAGCAGTGGGACGGCGTCCCCGATGCCTTCCGTTTCTTCATCACCATCATCGCGGTGCTGATTTATCTCGTCCTGCCGGACGGCGAACTGGAATCCTGACCGGACGGCTTCAGGCCAGCCAGGCAGGGGAGGCCGGTTCCTCGACAAGTTCGACACCGGCCTCTTTCATGCGGTCGAGCATCGCTTCCATGGAGCCGACAAGGCCGATCCCCCGGCAGGCATCGAGGCGCACACGGGTCCCGAACCCCTGCGCCGCCGCGTCGAGCGCGGAATAGCCCACGCAGAAATCCGTGGCGAGGCCGACCAGCGTCAGCGCGCCGATGCCGCGCTCGCGCAGATATCCGGCAAGGCCGGTGGGGGTGCGGCGATCGTTCTCGAAAAAGGCGGAATAGCTGTCGATTCCGTGGCGGAAACCCTTGCGGACGACGAGTTGCGCACGCGTCCATTGCAGGGCCGGGTGGAAATTTGCTCCGGAACTGCCCTCGATGCAATGGTCCGGCCAGAGCGTCTGCGGGCCATAGGCCATTTCGACGGTATCGAAAGGCTTTTTGCCGGGATGGGTGGAGGCGAAGCTCGAATGGCCGGCGGGGTGCCAGTCCTGTGTGAGGATGACGTTCTCGCTTTCCGCGATCAGCCGGTTGACGGTTGGTAATATCTCGTCGCCATGCGGTACGGCCAGCGCGCCGCCGGGACAGAAATCGTTCTGGACGTCGATGACGATGAGGGCGTGGCCGGACATGAAACCTCCGATGGCATTCCATGCTTGCCGTTCTTGCATAATATGAATGGAGGTGCCAAGGAAAGGCTGCATTCAGGTCAAAAAGGCAGGAAAGATCATGACGGATCAAATCGTACGCGACAGCAACGGTACGCAACTGAACGACGGCGATTCCGTCACTCTCATCAAGGACCTGAAGGTCAAGGGCACGTCCACGACGCTGAAGCGCGGCACCCTGGTCAAGGGCATCCGCCTGACCGGCAATCCGGCGGAAGTCGATTGCAGCATCAAGCAGGTCAAGGGGTTGGTGCTGCGCACGGAGTTTCTGAAGAAGGCGTAAGCAGGCTTAAAGCGGTTTCGCGTCCGGAAATGCTTAAAAATAAAGAAATAGAGCGCTTCCGACGGTTCCGTTTAAACAGGAACCGCTTGCGGGCCATCATTCTGGCACGGAACCGGCTTCGATGGCAGGCGCGAGAGGACCGGTCAGGCGTCGATCTCCACGCGCCCGCGCGGGCGGCTGCAACAGGCGAGGATATAGCCTTCCGCGATCTCTTCGTCGCTGATCCCGCCATTGTGGTTCATTTCCGTCTCGCCGGCGAGGCATTTCACCTTGCATGTGCCGCACAGACCGAACTCGCAGGCACTCGGAATCTTCAGGCCGCCATTGCGCGCCGCAAGCAGGATCGTGTCGCTGGTCGAGCATTCCACCTCGACGCCCGACAGGCTGAACACCACGCTAGCGGTGTCGGCAACCGGGGCGGCGTCGGCTGAACCGCCGGCTGCCGTGTCGACAGCAGAGCCCGGCACCGGCACCGACGACATCTCGGTCGCCGGCTGGAAGCTTTCCTGATGGTAATTGGCGAGGTTGAAGCCCGCCTGTTCGAGCAGACCGCGCACGCCGTTCATGAACGGTTCCGGCCCGCAGCAGAACACGGTGCGGTGCAGGAAATCGGGAGCGAGCAGTTCCAGCCGCGCCCGGTCGATACGCCCGTGCAGCCCCGGCCAGACATGGCGGGGGGAAGATTGCTCCACGATGAAGGCAAGCCGCATCATCTCCATGCGGCTGGTCAGCAACTCCAGTTCCTTGCGGAAGATGATGTCGTCCGGCGAGCGGGCGCAATTGATGAAGGCGACATCCGTCTCCGGCGCGCAGTCGAACAGCCAGCGCGTCATCGACATCATCGGCGTTATGCCGGAACCGGCGGAAATAAAGAGATATTTTTCCGCCGAATGGTTGGCGAGCGAGAAATCACCGTTCGGCCCGTAGGCCTTGATCTTCATCGGCGGGCGCAGATTGTCGAGCATCCAGCGCGTGCCGATGCTGCCCTTCTGCGCCTTCACCGTCACCGAAATATGATAGGGGCGCGACGGCGTGGTGGAGATCGTATAGGTCCGCATCACCGGGCCGAGGCCGTCCGCGCGCTCGATCGGCAGTTCCAGCGTCACGAACTGGCCCGGCGCGTAGCGGAACCAGTTGTTCTCCGTCGTCTTGAAGGAGAAGGTCATCACGTCCGGCGCTTCCTCGACGGCCGAGATACATTGCAGCATCTGCAACCGGTCGTTCCACGGCAGCATCTCGTCCAGATATTTCAGAGGCTGCATGGCCTTCTCGCTTCTTCGATTGCAGTTTCGTGCGTCCCGAAAGACATGAAGCGGTTTTCGGGACGCACGTCAAAGATAATCGGAGCGCCGATCCGTTTCAGCCGGATGGAAGCCGCTCCAGCGGGCCGGCGGCAAAGCGCTCCCGACCCGCGATTTTTCATGCTACCCGGCTCAGTTTCGCCGTCTCGTCTTTCTCGCCCTTGAGGCGCGGCACGCTCGTGTTGGCATACCATTCCACGAATTGCATCACGCCGCCTTCGTGTTCCACAGAATAGGGACCGGGCTGATAGGCGGGCGAGCGGATGCCGACCGCGTTTTCCTCCACGATCTGCCGGTCCTGCGCATTGGTCTGGATCCAGACATGGGTCAGTTCCTCGAGATCGTAATCCACGCCTTCGACCGCGTCCTTGTTGACCAGCCACTTGGTCGTGACCTGCGTTTCCTCCGGGCTGATCGGCAGCACGCGGAAGGAAATGGCATGGTCCGCCATCAGGTGGTTCCACGTCGACGGATAGTTGAACAGCAGCATGGCGCCGATATTGGTGCTGCCTGCGACCTTATCCGAAAGCGGCTTCTTCACCGCCGGCTTGCCGGACATGGTGTAGCTCACCGCGCCGCGAAGCAGCGGGATGCGGGTGATGCGGAAACGCCCGTCCTCGGACATGTTGAACTTCGCCGGCAGGCCGATATTCTCGCAATCCTTCCACAGCGTGACCATTTCCGGATCTTCCATCACGCCCTGCACGCCGGTGGCGGTCGGCGCTTCGGGATAGGTGCGGCAGAGTTCGGGATGGTTGGCCGCGCAATGATAGCATTCGCGGTTGTTTTCCCAGACCAGCTTCCAGTTGCCCCTCTCGATGATGGTGCTTTCGAAGGCAACCTTCGCGTCCTTGATGTTGTGCGGCGCGAGGTAAGGTTCGACGGTGGCGCGGAAGGCGCTGAAATCCGGCGTCTCGTCGGCAAGGCAGATATAGATATAGCCGGCCACCGTCTCGCAGTGCACATGCTTCAGGCCGTAATCGGCGGGCCTGAAGTCCGGGCCGACCTGCCGCGCGAACAGAAGCCGCCCGTCCAGTTCGTAGGTCCACTGGTGATAGGGGCAGACCAGCTTGGTGGCGGTGCCGCGCTCCGCCGCGCAGATGCGCGAGCCGCGATGCCGGCAGGAATTGTGGAAGGCGCGGATGACGTCATCCTTGCCGCGCACGATGACGACCGGATAGGCGCCCACCTGTACCGTCATGTAGGAGCCGGCCTTGGGCAATTCGCAATCATGGCCGGCGAAAATCCAGTCGCGATAGAAGATGTTCTCCAGATCCTGCTGGTAATAATCGGGATCGGTGTAGAATTTCTGCTCCAGGCTGAAATTGGGGTCGTGCCTTGTCAGAAGCCCCAGCATTTCGTTGCGAACGTCCATGGCTTGAACCCTTGCTTTGCCGCACGCATTTACCGGTTGTCAAACGCTCGCGCTCTTGCCGGAAACGCCTGCTTTCCATCTCGCGGACGGACTGGCGCTGTTCTGTCAGCGACCATGGTCCCATCCCTTTTGCCCATCATCCTCCGGCAGCCCGGCTTTCGCCGCTACATCAATGGCTTGTCCGCTCGTTCATGCGGTCGCGGACTGGCTCCCGTTAATCTGATTCAAGCAAAGAAACGGCCAGAACGCGCATTGGGATGCGACATGGTTTTCGCATAAAGACGACACGCCAAAATGTCGCTTTTGCACGGGCGCGGGATTGCCAAGCGGCGGTAAAGGCGGCTACGAAATTGTGAGATCAATCCATGGGAGGCTTCGAGGCCATGCAACGTTCCGAGATCAACGAAATCATCCGTCAGAGCGACGCCTTCATTCGTTCCTTCGGCTACGTCATGCCGCCTTTCGCCTATTGGTCGCCGGAAGAGATGAAGAAGCGCACGGCGGACGATGCCGCCGCCATCCGCGCCGCGCGGCTCGGCTGGGACATCACCGACTACGGACAGGGCAAGTTCGCCGATCTCGGCCTGTTCCTGTTCACCGTGCGCAACGGTCATGCCGAAGACCTGAAACGCGGCGGCGGGATGGTCTATGCCGAGAAGATCATGATTTCGCGCCAGAACCAGATTTCGCCCATGCACCGCCATGTGGTGAAGGCGGAGGACATCATCAATCGCGGCGGCGGCGCGCTGGTGCTGGAACTGTTCAATTCGCTGCCCGACGGTTCCGTGGACGAGGAGACGGACGTGACCGTCGCCACCGACGGACGGACCCGGACGTTGAAGGCCGGCGGCCATCTGAAGCTCAATCCGGGCGAAAGCGTCACCCTGCTGCCCGGCTGCTGGCACGCCTTCTGGGGTGAGGGCGGCGACGTGCTGATCGGCGAGGTCTCGACGGTCAACGACGACCTCACCGACAATATCTTCCGCGATCCGATCGGCCGTTTCTCCACGGTCGAGGAAAACGAGCAGCCGCTGCATCTTCTGGTGTCGGATTACGACAATTGGCTATAGCTGGAGCTGGCGGGCGGGACGGTTTCAGGCCGTCTCGAACGCCGTCTGGAATCGCGGGCTGTTCCTCAGCGTGAGCCAGACGCGGTATTGCGCGGACAAAAGGAAGATATAGGCCGCCAGTTCCATCGTTTCCTCGACCATCTCGCCGTAGCCCGGCCACCAAGCCATGGAAAGGTCGATATGCTGTTCGGAAGCGGTGGAAATCAGCATCGCCACAACGAAGCCGGCAATGTCGAAAAACGGAAATTTCCACTGGGCCATAATGCCGGGCACGACGCGCCAAGACCTTGAAAAGGTGAAGCCGACGACCTGCGCGGCGATCACGATCGCGACGATGGGCGTTCTGTAGGGGTGATACCAGAGCTTCGCGGACGCGTACATCGGCCCCTCTTCCTCCGAGAAGCCGGTCGGCGGATAGAACACCGCGCCCCAGTTGAGTTCGCGTGCCACCATGATGAGCCAGATCGGCGTGATGGCAAGCCAGAAGATGCGCTCCCGCCCCTGCGTTTTGAAGGCGAAGAACAGCGCCGTCACCGCGCCGAAGGCCAGCAGGATGGCCTGCGTGTTCTCGATGAAGTGGTTTTCCCAGGCAAGCTGATGCGGCAGATAGAGGCTGAAGGGAAAGGCGCAGATGAAGAAGAAGACGGCGAGCCAGCGATAGAGAACGGCTGGTGCACTGGGGGGAGGCGGTGGTCGCAGAAGAGGGCATCGACGGACTTTCTTGCGGATCGGTTCTTCCCGCTGAAAAACGTTTCTTAAAGCGCATCGCGATCTTGTCGATCGCTTTCAGTGCTTTAAGTTTTTGTTTTCACTGCATTTATGCGGCGCCAAATGTTCCCGTTCGGCTGCAAAATGCTCTTAGTTGCACGCATTTCCAAGCGCAGAACCGGTTCCGCTTCCGATGGAGATGCTCCCTCTGTTTAGCGATGAAATCACGTCGATGGAAGCGCGCTCCCCAACCAATCCAGAAAAATCTGCGTCGCCTGTTCCCGGTTGATCTCGTTCAGGCTCTCGTGGCGTGTTTCGGGCAGGATGGTGCAGGCGACGTTTTTGAAGCCCATGCGGGAGAGCCGCGTTTCCAGCCGGCGTACCGCTTCACCCTTCGCCGTGGCCGGGTCTTCCGCGCCGCCCAGAAGCTGAATGGGCAACGTTTTCGACACGTTGCCGAAGTGGCGGTCGGCCGCGCCGTAGCGGATCAGGCGGAACACGTCGATCCACAGGGATACGCTGGGATCGAAGCCGCAGAGCGGATCGGCGATGTAGGCGTCCACTTCCTGCCGGTCGCGCGACAGCCAGTCGAACAGGGTGCTGTGGCTGGGAATGGAGCGTCCCCAGGCGCGGAAGGTGAGCTTCGGCAGGAGCGTGCTCGGCACGTCCGAGCCTTTCAGCATCCGCTCGGCATAGAGAAGCGCAAATGCGGCAAGGCTTGCCGATCCGCCGTCGAAATTGGCGTTCCAGATCGCTGCCGCATCCGCGGTTTCGGGATGGTCGAGCACCGTGTCGAGCGCGATCAGCCCGCCCATGGAATGGCCGAACAGCACCACGGGCAGGCCGGGATGCGCGGCGCGGACGGTGTGGTTGAGCGCCGCAACGTCGCCGATCGCCGCGCGCCAGCCGTCTTTTTTCGCGAACATGCCTTTCGGCATGCGCGCGCCGATATTGACGCCATGGCCGCGATGGTCCTGTGCGTAAACGTGATATCCGGCTTCGGCCAGCGCGGCGGCGAAGCGGCCGTAGCGCGCCGAATGCTCGGCGAGGCCGTGGCAGATCTGCACGACCGCGCGCGGCCTTTCGGCGAGCGCGCGGCGGTAAGGCAGCGCGATGCCGCCGGGAAGGGAAAGGTGATGGACGGTCTCGAATGTCATGCGCCCATCACAGATTATGGCGCGCAAATAGTCAATCGCCGGCTTTCGCCTGCCACCCGAACGGGCATTGCGCGCACCGGTGCGTCAATTTTGAACAATCGGCTTTTTTGTGCAAATTTTACTTGAAAAGCGCAAAAACCTAGGCAAATTTACACCCATCCAAAGAAGCGGACGGGAATTTGCAGGGGTCAGGCACGGCGCACAGGTAAAGTTCAGGTCATAGTTTGCAGGCTGTCCGGCGGGGCGAGGAAACCTCTACGGACAGTGGCCAGAGGGGAAACCGGGTGACGGAAATATCCGCGCCCGGTTTCATTAATTTTGGAACAGCGTCATTTGAAGCTAGGAAGCGCCCGGAATGATGGCCGGGGCCATTTGCGTTCGCGCCGCATTTGCCCTACATACGCGGCATCATTTTCCGCCGGCATCGCGGATCGCGGCCGCACAAAACCCAACCCGTGGAGACGACGCGCTTTATGGCTCGCCAGTTCATTTATCACATGTCGGGCCTCAACAAGGCCTACGGCAACAAGAAGATTCTCGAAAACATCAATCTGTCCTTCTATCCCGACGCCAAGATCGGCATTCTCGGCCCCAACGGCGCCGGCAAGTCGACCGTGCTCAAGATCATGGCCGGGCTCGACAAGGAATATACCGGCGAGGCGTGGCTGGCCGAGGGCGCGACCTGCGGCTACCTTCCGCAGGAGCCGGAACTCGACGCATCCAAGGACGTGCTCGGCAACGTCATGGAAGGCGTGGCCGACAAGAAGGCCATCATCGACCGCTATAACGAACTGATGATGAACTATTCCGACGAGACTGCCGACGAGGGCGCGAAGCTTCAGGACATCATCGACAGTCAGAATCTGTGGGACCTCGACAGCCAGGTCGAAATGGCGATGGAAGCGCTGCGCTGCCCGCCCGGCGACGCCGACGTTTCCAAACTTTCGGGCGGCGAGAAGCGCCGCGTGGCGCTGTGCAAGCTGCTCCTGTCGAAGCCGGACCTGCTGCTGCTCGACGAGCCGACCAACCATCTCGACGCCGAGACGACGGCGTGGCTTGAAAAACACCTGCGCGAATATCCGGGCTCGGTGCTCATCATTACCCACGACCGCTACTTCCTCGACAATGTGACGGGCTGGATTCTCGAACTCGACCGTGGTCGCGGCATTCCCTACGAGGGCAATTATACCGCCTATCTGGAGGCCAAGACCAAGCGCATGGAGCAGGAGGGCCGCGAGGAGGCCGCCCGCCAGAAGGCGCTGTCGCGCGAGCGCGAGTGGATTTCCGCCAGCCCCAAGGCGCGTCAGGCCAAGTCCAAGGCGCGTATCAAGGCTTATGACGAACTGGTCCGGCAGGCCGAGGATCGCCGCCCCGGCGACGGGCAGATCGTCATCCCGGTCGGCGAGCGTCTCGGACAGGTGGTGATCGAGGTCGAAAACCTGTCCAAGGGCTATGGCGACCGCCTGCTGATCGACGACCTTTCGTTCAAGCTGCCGGCCGGCGGCATTGTCGGCGTGATCGGTCCGAACGGTGCCGGTAAATCGACGCTGTTCAAGATGCTGACCGGTCAGGAACAGCCCGACAACGGCGCGGTGCGCATCGGCGAAACGGTGCAGCTGTCCTATGTGGACCAGAGCCGCGACGCGCTTGCCGCCGACAAGACTGTGTGGGAGGAAATCTCCGGCGGCAACGACGTCATCAAGCTCGGCAAGTTCGAGATGAACTCCCGCGCCTATTGCGGCGCGTTCAACTTCAAGGGCGGCGACCAGCAGCAGAAGGTCGGCAACCTCTCCGGCGGCCAGCGCAACCGCGTGCATCTGGCCAAGATGCTGAAGTCCGGCGGCAACGTGCTGCTGCTCGACGAGCCGACCAACGATCTCGACACCGAGACGCTGGCCGCACTGGAGGATGCACTCGAGAATTTCGCCGGCTGCGCCGTGGTCATCAGCCATGACCGCATGTTCCTCGACCGCCTCGCCACCCATATTCTCTCCTTCGAGGGCGACAGCCATGTCGAATGGTTCGAGGGCAATTTCGAGGATTACGAGGCCGACAAGGTCCGGCGCCTCGGCCCGGACAGCGTCAATCCCAAGCGGGTGACCTACAAACCGCTGACGCGGTGAATTTTCAAAGGCCGGCGTGAGAACGCCGGCCTTTCTTTTTGGAGGAAATGCATGAAGGACTGGTCCGCGCAGCAATATCTGAAATTCGAGGACGAGCGCAGCCGCCCGGCGCGCGATCTTCTGGCGCAGATACCGTTCGACGCGCCACGCAAGGTTGTGGATATCGGCTGCGGGCCGGGCAATTCCACCGAGCTTCTCAGGGAGCGCTGGCCGGAGGCGGATATTTCCGGTTTCGACACCTCGCCGGACATGATCGAGAAAGCGAAAAAGCGCTTGCCGGATGTGACGTTTTCCATCGGCGACGCCACGAGCTTCGAGCCGGACACCGATACGGACGTGCTGTTTTCCAACGCCGTGTTCCAGTGGGTTCCCGATCATATCGGGCAGATGCGGCGACTGTTTGCGGCGCTGAAGCCGGGCGCGGTGCTGGCCGTACAGATGCCCGACAATATGGGCGAGCCGACGCATCGTGCCATGCGCGCGGTGGCGCAGACCCCGCCCTTCGCGGCGAAGATCGGCGGCGAGGGCCGCGCGCCGCTGCCGCCGGTCGCCGCCTATTACGATGCCTTCGCCGGCAATGCGGCCCGCATCGATATCTGGCACACGATCTACAACCATCCGCTCGCCGGTCTCGACGCCATCGTCGAATGGGTGAAGGGAACGGGTTTGCGTCCTTTCCTCGACCCGCTGGACGCTGACGAGCAGGCGGCCTATCTCGCCGCCTACAAGGCCGAGATTACGGCGCATTATCCGCCGGTGCGGGATGGCAAGGTGCTGCTGCGCTTCCCGCGCCTGTTCGTCGTCGCGCGAAAAGGCTGATCGTCTCCGCCCCGCTTTGCTCCGGCGTTTTTTGCAGGGGAGCAGTTCCCTGCAATAGATTGCATCCAAACGATTCTCCACCTATGGTGCATTTCTGCGGTGCCCGCTGAAAAGAGGGCGCAGGTTTCTGTCCGTCCGTTTCATGCCGGTCGTGCCGGCCTCGACGGGGGGCGGAAAAGAGGGGATTTGTTTCGGGAGTTTTCAGCATGAGCAATGTTACGACGCATATGGACGCCAATGGCGAGGCAGAGGCGCCGCACGACGCGCACGATACGCGCCATCGCGTTTTCGCCATCGTGGCCAGCGCCTCCGGCAATCTGGTCGAGTGGTACGATTTCTACGTCTATTCCTTCGGCGCGCTCTATTTCGCGGCGCAGTTCTTTCCGAAGGGCGACCAGACCAGCCAGTTGCTCAACACCGCCGCCGTCTTCGCGGCGGGCTTCCTGATGCGGCCTATCGGCGGCTGGCTGTTCGGCCGCATCGCCGACAGGCTGGGCAGGCGCACCTCCATGCTGATCTCGGTCTCGATGATGTGCCTCGGCTCGTTTGCCATCGCCATCCTGCCCACCTATGCGACCATCGGCGTGATGGCGCCCTTCCTGTTGCTGGTCGTGCGCCTGTTGCAGGGGCTTTCGGTCGGCGGCGAATACGGCACCACCGCGACCTATATGAGCGAGGTGGCGCTGGCCGGGCGGCGCGGCTTCTTCTCTTCCTTCCAGTATGTCACGCTCATCGGCGGCCAGCTTCTCGCCGTTCTGGTGATCGTGATCCTTCAGTTCATTCTGACCTCGGAACAACTGCATGACTGGGGCTGGCGCATCCCGTTCTTCATCGGCGGCATCGCGGCCATCGTGGCGGTCTTCCTGCGCCGCACCCTGCATGAAACCACCACGGAAGAAACGCGCAAAAGCAGCAAGGCCGGCAGCTTCGCCAATATCTGGGCCAATCACCGCAAGGCCTTTCTCGTCGTGGTCGGCTTCACCGCTGGCGGCTCGCTCGCCTTTTACACCTTCACCACCTACATGCAGAAATATCTCGTCAACACGGCTGGCATGAGCAAGCAGGTGGCGAGCGAGGTCATGACCTTCGCGCTGCTGTTCTTCGTCGTCATCCAGCCGCTGTTCGGATATATTTCCGATAAGGTAGGCCGCAAGCCGATGATGATCGCCTTCGGCGGCGTTTCGGTGCTGACCACCATTCCCATCCTCACCGGGCTTGCCACGGTGCAAAGTCCGGTGACCGCCTTCCTCTATATCGCCGGCGCGTCGATGGTCGTGGCCATGTACACCTCCATCGCCGGCATCGTGAAGGCGGAACTGTTTCCCGCCGAGGTGCGGGCGCTCGGCGTCGGTTTCGCCTATGCCATCTCCAATGCCATTTTCGGCGGCACTGCGGAATATGTGGCGCTGTGGTTCAAGGAAAAGGGCATGGAAAGCGGCTTTTACTGGTACGTGACCGTCATGATGCTGCTCGTGTTCATCGTCGGCATCGTCATGCCCAATCCGCGCAAGCACGGATATTTGCAGGGGCATGGTGTTACCAACTGATCGAAAGCGCCGCCTTCGGGCGGCGTTTTACATTTCGGCGGCTTCGTCGTCTTCCGGGGAGAGCAGGCGCGTGGCGCGCCACGCGGTCAGCCTGTCGTTGATCGCGTCCATGACGAAAAAACGGGCCGAATCCCTGTCGTAGCCTTCGTCACGCAGCGCGTCGTAATCCGTATGCGCATGGCGAACATGCGCGACCGCCGCCAGCCAAACGGCTGTCGAAGGCGGCAGCGCCTTCATATGCGGTGCCAGCGCCGCCGCCCTGATCGGCTCGGAATCCGCATAGGGCACCCCCGGAAGCAACAGCGTGAGAGCCTTGGCCACGGCCTTTTGCCGGTTGGTGCTGGCGATCGTCATGATTTCCCCGAATCCTGCATGGAAGCCAGAGCATCGGACCGAAAAGTGGGAACCGGTTTCGGGTCATCCGATGCTCAAACAAAAAGATAGATCGTCATAATGCGCCTGATAAGGCGCACGACGAGCTATTGTGCCATGAAAAGCGCTTGCTCCGAAACCACAATTCATATAAACATATCTTTATATCTTTAGAGGTGAAGGCATGGCCGGATTGCAGTTGCAGCTCGATCGGATGGTGGATGTGCTGAAAGCGGTGGCGGAGCCGAGCCGGCTGCGCATCCTCGCGCTTCTGGCGCGCGGCGACCTCACGGTCTCCGATCTCACCGCCATTCTCGGCCAGTCGCAGCCGCGCGTGTCGCGCCATCTGAAACTGCTTGCCGAGGCGAATCTGATCGACCGCTATCAGGAAGGCGCATGGGCCTATTTCCGCCTTGCGGACAACATGATCTGCGGCGACGTGGCGCGCGGGCTTCTGGCCCGGCTCGACCGTTCCGATACGCTCATCGAGCGTGACATGGAGCGGCTGTCGCAGGTCAAATCCAGCCGCCAGGAAAAGGCCGCCGCCTATTTCAGCGCCAATGCCGGAAGCTGGGACGAGATTCGCAAGCTGCATGTCTCGGAAAGCGCGGTGGAAACGGTGCTGAAAAAGGTCGTCGGCGGCAGGCCGTTTCAGGCCATGCTCGACGTGGGCACCGGTACGGGCCGCCTTCTGGAGCTTTTTGCGCCGCTTTATACGCGCGGGCTCGGTATCGACATCAACCGTGATATGCTTTCGGTGGCGCGCGCCAATCTCGATCTGGCCGGTATCGCCAATGCGCAGGTGCGGCAGGGCGATGTCTATGCGCTGCCGGTGGAGCGCGAGAGCTTCGATCTGGTGACGATCCATCAGGTGCTGCATTTTCTCGACGATCCGCAGGCCGCGATCCGCGAGGCCGCACGCGCGCTTCGCCCCGGGGGGCGGTTGCTGGTGGTGGATTTCGCTCCGCATGAGCTTGAATTCCTGCGTGAGGACCACGCCCATCTGCGCCTCGGCTTCAGCGACGAGCAGATGATCGGCTGGATGAGGGATGCGGGTCTCGAACCCGAAAAGACGCTGGAACTGGAGCCCAAGGGCTTCAATGGCGGCAGAGACGACAGGGGGCTGACAGTGAAGCTGTGGCTTGCACGCGATCCGCGTCTTCTGGTGGCCGAGCCGGCGGTGAAGAATATCAGCATGACGGAGACAGTCTGATGGGTTTTTACGGTCTTTCCCGCCGACCGGATGTCGGCCAGACCACGAAGGTGTCGTTCGAGTTCTTCCCGCCCAATTCGGAGAAGATGGAGGAGCGCCTGTTCGAGACGGTGACGCGGCTTGCGCCGCTGAAGCCCGAATTCGTCTCCGTGACCTATGGCGCGGGCGGCTCGACGCGCGAGCGCACCATCCGCACCGTGGCGCGTATCCTCAAGGAGACCGACATCAAGCCGGCGGCGCACCTGACCTGCGTCGACGCCACGCGCCAGGAGGTCGACGGGGTGGCGCGCGAATTCGCCGCGCTCGGCGTCAACCGCTTCGTGGCGCTGCGCGGCGATCCGGCCAACAGCGGGGGAGGCAAGTACGCGCCCACCCCCGGCGGCTACCAGAACGGCGCGGAACTGGTGGGGGGCCTGCGCGCCATCGCCGATTTCGACATCTCCGTCTCGGCCTACCCGGAAAAGCACCCGGAAAGCCCGGATTTCGCCACCGACATCGACATGCTCAAGCGCAAGGTCGACAACGGCGCGACGCGGGCCATCACCCAGTTCTTCTTCGAGAACGATCTTTACGAGCGCTATGTCGAGCGGGTGCGGCGCGCGGGCATCTATATTCCCATCGTGCCGGGCTTGCTGCCGGTGCATAATTTCAAGCAGGTGAAGAATTTCTGCGTCCGTTCGGCCACCCATATCCCCGCCTGGCTGGCGGAGCGCTTCGACGGGCTGGAGGACGATCCGCAGACGCATCAGCTTGTCGCGGCAGCGATCGCGGCGGAGCAGGTGATGGACCTGATCGAGCGCGGCGTGCAGGATTTCCATTTCTACACCATGAACCGCGCCGACCTGCCTTTCGCCATCTGCCACATGATCGGCATCAGGCCCAAGGCCGAGGCCGAAGCGGCATGAGGACGTGAAAAAGCCCGGTTCGCACCGGGCTTTTTCATGAGCGAAAACCGCACGACATGGCCGGAGTGTTGGCGCGGCCGGCGGCAGGACAAGCCGCCTCACTGGTTGATTTCAGGCTCGATCAGCCTGGTAAGCTTGTGCAGGGATTCCTGCCAGCCGAGATAGCAGGCTTCGGTGGGAATGATATCCGGTATGCCTTCCTGTACGATATCGATCTCCGTGCCGACGGATACACCTTTCAGTGTCACCGTGACTTTCATCTCTCCCGGCAAATTGGGATCGTCGAACTTGTCCGTATAGACGAGGCGTTTGCCCGGAACGAGTTCCAGATAGGTGCCGCCGAAGGAATGGCTGCCGCCGGTGGTGAAATTGCGGAACGACATTCTGTGGTGACCGCCGACTTTCGCTTCCAGTTCATGGACCGAGCAGACATAGCCGTATGGCGGGAGCCAGCTTGCGATCGCATCGGGCTCGATGAACGCGCGGTAGACCTTTTCGGGTTTGGCGGCGATGACACGGTGCAGACGAACGGTGTTGGGCATGGCTTCCTCCCTGTTCCGGTTTGCCGGTCTCCTCTGGCTGGAATCGTGTGCGTTCTGATTGCAAACGCCGCCCCGAAACCTGCCGCAGGAGACCAGACGGGGATCGGCATGAACATCCAGTCTAGATGCAAAACGTCCCGGAGAAAAGCAGGCTTCATGATGCGATACGTCATGAGGGGAAAGACAGGATGCCTGCGAAAGGACGACGATCCGATATTTTTTAGCGGATCAGGGCGAGATAGAGCGACAGGCTGAAGACGGAGATCACCGTCGAGAAGAGGATCACGTTCGAGGTGATTGCGGCTTCGCGGCGGTAATATTCCGCGAGCATGAAGGGGCCGGTGCCGGTCGGGAGCGCGGCGAGCAGCGTGGCGGCTTCGGCGAGCGGCTTCGGCAGGCCGAAGACGTAAGCCGCCAGCAGCCATGTGGCGAGCGGCTGCACGATCAGCTTGGCCATGACGAGGAAGGCGATGGCGTTGACGCTCGCGCGCTCGATCCTGCGGGGCTGGGCGAGGAAAAGGCCGAGCGCCACCAGCGCGCAGGGCGAGGCCGCGCCGCCCAGCATTTTGAGGAAGCTTTCCGCCGGGGCGGGCAGGGTGAGGCCGAAGGCCGGCACCAGCGCGCCGAGCGCGGGCGCCACCAGCAGCGGATTGCGGATCAGCGAGCGCAGCACCTTGACCGCCAGATGCACGGGCTTCCTCTCTGTTTGCAGCCCGACCTCGATCAGGACGATGGCGGCGGCGAAGGTAACGCAGACGGTGATGATGATGGAAATGGTCGTCGTGGCCAGAACGCCGGGGCCGAAGGCCACCAGCGACAGCGGGATGCCCATATAGCCGGTATTGGGATAGGCGGCATTCAGCCCGTCGAGCGCGGTGTCGGCGAGCGGCAGCCGACCGCGCAGCCGCACGAGGAAGGGCAGCGCGAAGGCGATGACGCTCGACAGCACGAACACGGCGATGAAGCCCGGCTGCCAGAGTTCGCTGCCGCGGGTTTTTGCCATGATGTCGAACAACAGCGCCGGGAGCGCCAGATACACCACGAAACGGTTCAGTTCCACGATGGCGTGCGCGCCCAGTATCTTCAGGCGGGACGCGGCCCAGCCGGAAAAGATCAGCGCGAAGACGGGAAGAACGACGAGAAGTGTGGTGAGCATGAGGAAACGCGGTCCGAAGAGGCTTAAAGCGCGTAGCGATCTTTCAGATTCGCTTTCCGCGCTTTAAGCTTTTGTTTTTACGCATGTCGTTATCGCATCGAAGCAGGATCAGAAATCAGTCCGGCGACCGATTTCTCTGCGGAGGCGCTGCACGCTTTTGCGCGACATGCTTTAGGCCGCTATCCGGCAGCCCGCGCCCGTCCGGTCTTTCAGAGCTTGTCGAGCAGTTCCTTGGTCGGCCACGAATCGGCCGGCAGGCCGAGGCGCATCTGCTCGGCGCGCACCGCGTCACGGGTGGCGACGCCGTACACGCCGTCGATCTTGCCCATATCGTAGCCGCGCGCCTGCAGCTTGGCCTGCAGTTGCTTCATCTCGTCCTGCGTCAGGCCCGGCTCCGGGTTGCCCGGATCGAAGGCCGGCGCGCCGGCGAGCCGCGTGGCGAAATAGGCCGCCGTCATCGCATAGACGATCGACTTGTTCCATTCCACATAGACGTCGAAATTCGGGTAGGACAGGAAGGCCGGTCCCTTGCGGCCCTGCGGCAGCAGCAGTGAGGCGTCGACGCCATTGTCGGCGGGAAGCGGGCCGTCCATGCCCGTCACGCCCTGCGCCGCCCACCACGAATTCGGCTTGCGGTTGGTGCGGACGGCCTCCTGCCAGGGCAATTCCTTGGTGAGGCGCACTTCCACCAGCCACGGCTCGCCGCGCTTCCAGCCCAGTTCGGAGATCATGCGCCCGGCGGTCATCATGGCGTCGGCCACGCTGTGCTTGAGATCGACCTTGCCGTCGCCGTCGCCGTCGACGCCGCGCTCCAGATAGTCTTTCGGCAGAAGTTGCGTCATGCCGATCTCGCCGGCCCAAGCGCCGGTGGTGGTGGCGTCGGCCTCGCCCTTGTCGAACAGCTTCAGGAGCGCCATCAATTGCGGGCGGAACAGTTCCGGGCGCCGGCAGTCATGCGACAGGGTCACGAGCGCGTCCAGCGTGTCGAACTTGCCCTGTATCGCACCGTAATCGGTCTCCAGTCCCCAGAAAGCGGCGAGCACCGGTCCCGGAACGCCATAGGTATCCTCGACCTTCTTGAAGATGTCGGCATATTTTTGAAGCATTTCCCGGCCCTTCTTGAGGCGGGCATCGGAAATGAGACGCCTGGAGAAGTCGGTGAAGGTGAGATTGAAGACGGTCTGCTTGCGGTCGAAGCCCAGTACCCTGTCGTCGATCTTCGCCTTGCGAAGCTCGGCGATGGCCTTGTCGCTCACGCCTTCGGCGCGGGCTTCCTTGGCGAAATTGTCGATCCAGACGGCGAGATCGTCACCGCATTCCGGCTTCGGGCCGGGGGCCGGGGCATCGGAAGCCCCGGATGTGGTGCTTGCGGCGGGGTTCTGGGCCGGGGCCGCCGTCTGCGCGACGGACAGGACCGTCGAGGCCAGCAGGGCCGAAGCGGCGACGAACGCGAAGATTTTCATGGAGCAAACTCGCATTTGGAACGGCGGGCGAAAGCCTGTCTTGGAAACTCTCTTTCCTAATGCCCCAATGTGCAGCGCAAATGAAGCAAAACTTCGCGTGATCGCCGTTTTGACCGCCTCTCAGCGCACCTTGTTGCTTGCAAGCCACTTTTTCCACGTCGCCGTGTCGCCGGCGAAAGTGTTGAGATCGGTGTCGCCGCTGAAGCCGGGAACCTTGCCGGTGCCGGTATATTGCCAGAAGGTCCAGGGATGCGGCCCGTATTTCTCGTCCGGGTGGCCGGCCACCGAGCGCAGCCAGAACGGATAGTCGGCCAGCCGGCGCAGATCGTTGTCGTCGAAGAAATCGACGGTCGTATAGATGATCGGGCGCTTGCCGTAATGCTTTTCCACCGCATTGAGGAAAATGCGTATCTCCTTGCGCACGACGACGGGATTGGGGCGCAGCTTGCAGGTGGGTGAACTGGGGTTCCATTCCACGTCCAGCACCGGAGGCAGGGCGGAAGGATCGCGCGGCACGTTGCGGATATACCATTCGGCCTGCTCGATGGCCGGACGGCAGAAATAAAAGAAATGATAGGCTCCGCGCGGCAGGCCGGCTGCGCGCGCATCGTTCCAGTGCCGCATGAAGCGGTTGTCCACACGGTCGCCACCCTCGGTCGCCTTGACGAAGACGAAGGATATGCCGGCGGCGTGCGCCGCCTTCCAGTCCACGCCGGACTGGTATTTGGAAACGTCCGTGCCGTGGATGGGATAGCGCCAAGGCGTCTTGCCGGTCCATTTATGCGGGTCGCTGTCGCCGAAATGTGGCGCGTGAACCGGGCCGGACGGTGGCGGAATCCGAGCCACGACGCCGTGCGCCGTCACATCGGAAAAGTCGTAATCCGTGGTCGTGCAGGCCGAGAGAAAAAGGGCGCACAGGACGAGAATGCTGCGGTTCATGCGGGGTTCCGGGAAGCGGTAAGGCCGTATGGCAGTATGTTTGGGGGAACGATGGAGCAGGGGAACAAAGGCATATGTCTTGGATGAAAATCATTCCGCGCGATTGGTTAATATTTCCTTATTTTCCTATCTATCGACATGCCGTCCTCGTCTCTCCATCTCCCTGATTTGACATATTGCCTTATTGCCGCGCCGCCCTCTCCTCCTTCCTAAATTACACTCTGTAAGATTCTTTGACAGAACAAATCCCCAAAGGCGCCGTTTTTCTCACAGACGCTAAACACAATCTTGGGAGGCGGCTGGCCGGGCCAACCGACCTGACCGAAAATCGACAGAGGGGGTTTCGCGCAATCTTGCGCAATGTTCGATTGAAGGAAGGAGAACCGGGATGAAGAAATTCGCGATCGCATTTGTCGCGGCCGTGTCGCTGCTGGGCCTTGCGGCCTGCAATGACAACAAGGACGCCGGCGGTGCGCCGTCCAACACTCCGGCCACGCCATCTCCCACCGCGCCGGGTACGGGCGGTTCGGGTAGCGCGCCGGCCAATTAAACGGTTTGCAATGGAGAGGGGAGAGTGGCGGTCTGTCGAAGCGCTTTCAGCAGAAGAGACGGACCGCCATTCGCGCCGGAAGGGGTTATGTCATGACTGATTCCATTCAGCACCATGCGCCCGGTTCCGGGAAAGGAACGCCGGGCACGTTTTCGCTATTCAAACGCAGGGCAGCTTCGGTTATGGCTTTCGTCATGAACCGCAATTTTCTGTTTTTCGTTTCCGCTACCGTGCTCGTCGCGCTCGCCGCCTGCGGCAAGGGCGACGACGACAAGGCCACCGCGTCCAATGATGCCGCCAAGCCTGCCGCTGCCGCCGCTCCGGCCCCGGAGAAAAAGGGTCCCGACCTCGTCAAGGCGCTCAGCAGCAAGGCCGGCGTGATCACGCCGGAGGAAAAGGCCGCAGCCATCGCCCGCGCCCGCGCCAATGCCCAGGCCGCCGCCCAGGCGGTCGGCCAGGATGCCACGCAGATCGCAGCCGCCGGAGACGCTGCCGCCGCCGCGGCGCAACGTTCCTTCGACGAACGGCAGG
This sequence comes from Rhizobiales bacterium 63-22, assembly GCA_001898995.1. GTDB lineage: Bacteria > Pseudomonadota > Alphaproteobacteria > Rhizobiales > Rhizobiaceae > Brucella. The sequence continues at coordinate 57,642 of MKVZ01000005.1, forward strand.
CCGAGACGCAGGCACAGTAACACTTTTCACTTTAAGCACATGCTGACCGAAAGCCGCGCCGCTGTTTTCAGCGGCGCGCTTTTTTTCGAGTATGGCGCGGCGTGGGCGGTTTTCAGCCGCCGCGCAATTCTGTAGAAAGGCGCCATGTCGATCTGGGTCCGCATTGGTGAATTCGTGGCGTCGGCGGCGTCGAACGCCATGACGGGCGTCATCGAGGCCGTGCGCACCGTTTTTGAGGGCGATGCCGACACGCGCCGGCGTGTGGCCTTCTCTATCGCCATGATCGCGCTTTCCGCCAAGATGGCCAAGGCCGACGGCGTGGTCACGCAGGACGAAATCCGTGCCTTTCAGGAGATTTTCGCGGTGCCGAAGGACCAGGCGGCGCATGTCGCACGGCTCTACGATCTCGCGCGGCAGGACGTGGCCGGTTACGACAGTTATGCGCGCCAGCTTGCCGCGCTGTGCAGCGAGGGGCAGGCGGAATGCCATCTGCTCGAAGACATTCTCGACGGGCTTTTCCATATCGCCAAGGCTGACGGTTACGTCCACGAGAAGGAAATGGCCTTCCTCGCCAGCGTGGCGGAAATCTTCGGCTATGATGAAGCCGGTTTCGAGCGCATCGCGCTGCGCCATGTGCAACGTGGCGAAAACGATCCCTATACCATTCTGGGGCTGAAACGCGGCGTCTCCTTCGAGGAGGCGCGGCGGCGCTATCTCACGCTCGTCAAGGCGCACCATCCCGACCGGCTGGTGGCCGAGGGCCTGCCGCTGGAATTCATCGCCATCGCCAATGCCCGCCTTGCGGCGATCAACGCGGCATGGGCGAGCATCGAAAAGGAACTGGAGGCGGCATGAACGGCGCGGGCGAAAACGATGCGGCGGTGATGGCGGAACTGGCGCTGACGGCGCCGGACCATGCGGGCGCATCGCTCGATCCCTCGCCCAATTTCGGTCCGCGCCGCGACGGCAAGGCGCCGGTGTTCCTCATCCTGCATTTTACCGGCATGCCCACCGCGCAAGCGGCGCTCGACCTGCTGAAATCGCCGCAGGCCGAAGTCTCCGCCCATTATGTCGTCCTTGAGGATGGCCGCGTGGTGCAGATGGTTTCGGAAAGGGCGCGCGCATGGCATGCGGGCAAAAGCTTCTGGAAGGGCGAAACGGATATCAATTCCGCCTCCATCGGCATCGAGATCGTCAATCCCGGCGATCTGGAGGATTATCCGCCCTTCGCCGAAGCGCAGATTGCGGCGGTCATTCGTCTTTGCCGGGATATCTGTGCCCGCCATGCGATCAGGCCGGAAAATGTTCTGGCCCATTCCGATATCGCGCCGGCGCGCAAGACCGATCCGGGGCACAATTTCCCGTGGAAGCAGCTCCATGCGGCGGGCGTCGGCCATTTCGTGGAACCGGCGCCGATTCGTGGCGGGCGCTTTCTTGCGCGTGGCGAGCATGGCCAGCCGGTCGAGGCGCTGCAATCCATGCTGGCGCTCTATGGCTACGGGATTGCGATCAGCGGCGCCTTCGATGCGGAGACGGAGACGGTCGTCAAGGCGTTCCAGCGCCATTTCCGGCCGCAGAAGGTGGACGGCGTGGCCGACGTTTCCACGATCGATACGCTCTACCGGCTGATTTCTGCGTTACAGGATGTGAGCGTCTGACCGCTGCCGCCCGTTGCATGGCATCGTGTGTATTTTCCTAAAAATTTCAACAAATTGAAGCAAAACGGCAGACGGATGCGTCGGTGCCGGCCGTGTCCGGGATGCGCCGTCGCCGGCGGTCTTTGTTGCAACCGGTAAGATTATTTTACTTTAGAAACCAATCTTCGGCTGCATTTCGTCAGCAGATGGGAGCCGTCCGAGCGGGCGGTTTTCATGCCCGGTCGGTTTGGAGCATTTCCAGCAAAAGTGCGAAGCGGTTTTGCGTAGGACAATGCGCAAAAACAAAAGGTCAAGGATAAACGGAAGCGTTTCCTCCCAAGCGCGCTTTCAAAAAGAAACATTTCCAAGACGGTAGGTCATGAAAATAAAATTTGTTGTTATGAGCGCCCTCGTCGGCGCAACGGTCTCGTTCGCCTTCAATCCGGCTTTGGCCGCGTCCACAGGCGAACCCACCAGCCTTGCCGCATTTCTCAGGCAGGGGCGGCAGGAGCAGGCCGTCCGGCCCGCCAAGCCCGCCGGAAACGCCGCCGCGCCGGGTCGTACCTCCCGCAAATCGGTGCGCCCGGTCGGCGCGGGCGGAGCCTTGTCGCCGCTCATCGACCGCTATGCAGCGGCCTATGGCGTGTCGTCGGCGCTCGCCCGCGCGGTGGTGCGCCATGAAAGCAATTTCCAGCCGCATATGCGTGGGCGGGCAGGCGAGATCGGCCTGATGCAGATCAAGCTCTCCACCGCGCGCGCCATGGGCTATTCCGGTTCCACGCAGGGGCTTTACGAGCCGGCGACCAACATCCGTTACGGCATGAAATATCTCGCCATGGCGCAGAAACTCGGCGGCGGCGGCATTTGCGGCACGATCCTGCGATACAATGCCGGTCATGGCGCGACGCGCATGAACCCCGTGTCGGCGCAATATTGCCGTGCCGTAAAGGTTTACATGCGTGCGTTTTAGGTTGCTTTTCCAAACGGAAACGCCTTTATACGCCTGTCAGCCGGTCGGGCAGCCGCGCCTGTCATATGCCGAAAGGCGGCAGGTGAGGAAAGTCCGGGCTTCACGGAAACACGGTGCCGGGTAACGCCCGGCGGGGGCGACCCCAGGGATAGTGCCACAGAAACCAGACCACCCGTCCGTTCCGCCGCGCAAGCGGCGGACGGGCGCGGAAAGGGTGAAAAGGTAGGGTAAGAGCCTACCGCGTGCGCAGCAATGTGCATGGCAGGGTAAACCACACCGGAAGCAAGACCGAGTAGGGACGGCGCGCCGGTCCGCAAGGGCCGGCAATCGGTTTCCAGATCAGCCGTCCGGGTGGGTTGCAAGAGGCGGGTGGCGACATCCGTCCCAGATGAATGGCTGCCGCGCCGGGCGTGAAGCCCGGCCATACAGAACCCGGCTTACAGACCGGCTGACAATTTTCCCGCAACAAGCCACCGGACCGAAAGAAAAACCCCGCCGGAGCGGGGTTTCCATGCGGTTCGCGGTGTGCGGCCCGTTCAGTGCGCGGCCAGGACGCCCGCGATGAAGCCGGTTGCGGCGGTGATCAGCAGATATTCGTTGCCGACGCGAATCCAGTGCTGCCCGCGGCCCGGGCGGCGAAGGCCGTAACGCTGATAGTCGCGAATCTCCCGGTGGCCGCGCCAGCCGCTGTAACGCTGGCCCGCATGCCAATGGCCGCGATCGGCACCCGGACGGCCAAAAGACGGGCCATGATGCGGCGGACGGGCCGGCTCCATGCGGTGGTGCGGAGCGGGCTTGCGCCGCGGAAAGTCCTGCGCCTGCGCAAGGGGCGCACCTGCGAAGGACAGGGCGACGGCGGCGAGAAGAATTTTCCTGAACATCGATTTCTCCTTTGTTGCTCGGTGCAACCCTATTCGAGCGCGGGTGAATGGAAGATGAATGAGGAAAATAGGAATCTCAAATGGAATCAAAGCCATGAAACAATTCGTTAACCATGCCGTTTCGGGGTGGACAATGAGACGGCCCGTCGGGGCAATACAGGACAGGGCCTGCAGGACGATGCCATCCGTCCGCCGTCCCGGCGGGCATGTGAGGCGGGTGATGGACATATTCGCACCGCTGTCTCATTCCCCTGCGGGTTCGTCATACTAACGCTTCATTAAGCTTAATATCCGATAACGGATGAACGAATCCGTCCGATGGCCGCCGTGTCGGCAAATGGCCGGAATCCGCAGGCAAAACAGGTGACGGGGAGCGTCCCCAGAAAGGATCGGAATGATGGCAAGCCTCGGCGGAGACATATCTCAAGCCGAAGGGGCTGAAGTCCGTCACGTTCCGGTGCTTCTTCGCGAGGTGCTCGACGTCCTTGATCCCGGGCCGGAAGCATTGATGGTCGACGGCACCTTCGGGGCCGGCGGCTACACGCGGTGCATTCTGGAAAAGGGCGCCGAGGTAATCGCTATCGACCGGGACCCGGCCGCCATCGAGGCCGGGCGCGTCATGGAAAAGCAATTTGCGGGTCGGCTCACGCTGGTCGAAAGCCGGTTTTCGGAACTGGACCGGGTGGTCGCGGATGTGAAAGGGACAAGCAGCACGGTGGACGGCGTTGTGCTCGACATAGGCGTTTCCTCGATGCAGATCGACGAGGCCGAGCGCGGTTTTTCTTTCCAGAAAGACGGACCGCTCGACATGCGCATGTCGGGTTCCGGGCCGAGCGCGGCCGACGCCGTCAACCGCCTCAAGGCGGGCGACCTCGCCCGCATCTTCAATTTCCTCGGCGAGGAACGGCAGGCCGGGCGCATCGCGCGCATGATCGAGAAGCGCCGCGCGGTGCGGCCCTTTACCCGCACGCTCGACCTCGCCGGCGCCATCGAGGCGCTGGTGGGCCGCAATCCGAAGGAGCGCATCCACCCCGCCACACGCGTGTTTCAGGCGCTGCGCGTCTATGTGAACGACGAACTGGGCGAACTGGCGCGAGCATTGCTCGCCGCCGAAAGGGTTCTCCGGCCCGGCGGGCGGCTGGCGGTGGTGACGTTCCATTCGCTTGAGGATCGCATGGTCAAGCGCTTCTTCGCCGATCGCGCCGGTGGCAGCGCCGGCTCGCGCCATCTGCCGGAAACGCATCTGCGCCGCGCGAGCTTCACGCCCGCCGTGAAGGGCGCCGTGGGCCCGACGCCGGAGGAGGAAGCGCGCAATCCGCGCGCGCGCTCGGCCAAGCTGCGCGCGGGCCTGCGCACCGCGAATCCGCCTCTCGAGGACGATCTTTCCCTGTTCGGGCTGCCCCGGCTGCCCGCCCCGCATGAACTGACCCGGAGTTGAACGAGTGCTGCGTACCTTCGACCTCATCATGATCCTGGCGATGCTGGCGGCAGCAGCCATCACCTATACGATCAAATATGACGCGGAAAAGCAGATCGCCGTCATCGCGAAACTGCAACGCCAGATCGATTCCGAACGGGACACGATCAAGCTGCTTCACGCCGACTGGGCGCTCATGTCCCAGCCGGGCCGGCTCGAAAACCTTGTCGGCATCTATAACAAGCAACTGAACCTCCAGACGATCACGGGCGAGCAGATCATCGGTAGCCTCGACGAGATACCGGAGCGCCCGGCGGACGAGATTCAGAAGATCATTTCCGGCAGCGACGAACTGGTGGCGAGCGGCGTGCTGGCGAAGGATGCGGCCCGGACGAGCGGCATCGGGACGGACCGGATCAGGACGGGCAGTATCAAGAAGAACGGGACGAGGCACTGACCATGCGGCTCACACTCGGACTTTCGCGCAGGAACAGGAAAAGTGCCGCGGGCGTTCCGGCAGCCGAGCTGGCTGATGGACCGGCAAGCGGATCGACAACGGATATCGCCGTCGACGGCGCGCGCAAGCGCAGCGGCGGCCGCGTGCGCAAGCGCCTCCTGATGACCGTGGCCTGCTTCGTGGGCATTTACGGCGTGATCGGCGGCAAGCTTATCTATTTCGGCATGATCGGCGGCACGCAAGAGGACACTTCCGGGCCGGCCATTCACGAACTTGCCTCGCGACCCGATATTCTCGACCGTAACGGCCAGATTCTGGCCACCGACATCAAGACCTATTCGCTCTATGCCGAGCCGCGCAAGATTTCCGACCCGGACGAAACCGTCGAGATGCTGTCGACCGTGCTGCCCGATCTCGATTTCGACAGCACCTACAAGCGCCTCAAAAGCCATGCCGGCTTCGTCTGGATCAAGCGCGGCCTGACGCCCAAGCAGCAGAGCCAGATTATGGCGCTCGGCGTGCCGGGCGTCGGCTTCCGCACGGAAAAGCGCCGCTTCTATCCGGACGGCTCCGTGGCCTCGCACATTCTAGGACTCGTCAATGTCGACAATCAGGGCATTGCGGGCATGGAGAAATATATCGACAGCCAGGGGCTGACGGACCTGCGCTCGGCGGGGATGGCCACCGGCCGCTCGCTGGAGCCGGTGCGTCTTTCCATCGATATCCGTGTGCAGCAGGTGGTGCATGACGTGCTGGTCGACGCCATGCAGCGTTACAAGGCCATCGCGGCGGGCGCGGTCGTGCTCAACGTCAAGACCGGCGAAGTGTTGGCCATGGCCTCCCTGCCGGATTACGATCCCAACGATCCGGTGCATGCGCTCGACAAGGACCGGCTCAACCGCATGACGGCAGGCACGTTCGAAATGGGGTCGGTCATCAAGAGCTTCACCACCGCCATGGCGCTCGATTCGGGCAAGTTCAACCTCAATTCCATGCTCGACGCCCGGCATCCCGAGGTATTCGGACACATGGTCATCCACGATTTCCATGCCAAGAACCGCTGGCTGACCCTGCCGGAAGTCTTCATCTATTCGTCGAATATCGGTTCGGGCCACGAGGCCGCCGCGATCGGCATCGCGGGTCATCGCGCCTTCCTGCACAAGATGGGCCTCCTCGACCGTATGCAGACCGAATTGCCGGAAGTGGCGCGCCCGGTCGAGCCGCGCGTATGGAAGACCGTCAACTCCATGACCATCGCCTTCGGCCATGGCATGGCAACGACGCCGATGCAGACGGCGGTCGGCGCGGTGGCGCTGATGAACGGCGGCTTGCTGATCGAGCCGACCTTCCTCATGCGCACGCAGGAGCAGGCGGCCAAGGTGGCAAAGCGGGTTATCTCGCCGCAGGTCTCGGCGGACATGCGCTATCTCTACCGCCTCAATTCCACCGCGCCTGGAGGTTCGGGCCACCGCGCGGCAGTGCCGGGCTATCGCGTCGGCGGCAAGACGGGTACGGCGAACAAGGTCGTCAACGGGCGCTATGCGAACAATCTGCGCTTCAACTCCTTCCTTGCCGCATTTCCGGTGGACGATCCGGCTTATGTGGTGCTGAGCATCATCGACGAGCCGAAGCCGGAACAGGGCAAGTTCATCGCCACCGCCGGCATGAACGCCGCCCCAATGGTGGAGCAGATCATCGCGCGTTCCGCCACTTTCCTTGGCGTCAAGCCCGATTTCAAGCTGGATGCCCTGCCGGCCGAGGTGGTCAGCGGGACCGATCACTCCGCTTTCGAGCCGAAGGGAACGCCAGCGGTGGCATTCGACAGTTCTGAAACCTATGATTGATTCGCATCGCAATTTGCATTTGAGCAGGCTGGATTTGATATGACCATGAAACTGAAGGATATCGCGCTGTTCAAAGATCTGGTCTCCGATGGGGCAGGGGACGTGGAGATCACGGGTCTCACCTCCGATTCCCGCAAGGTCGAGCGCGGTTTCCTGTTCGCGGCGCTGAAGGGCGGCAAGGCGGACGGCGCAGCCTTCGTTGCCGACGCGGTGAAGCGCGGCGCGGCGGTTATTCTTGCCGGCAAGGACGCCGCCCTCGCCAATGCCGGCGTACCGGTGCTGCATGTGGACGATCCGCGCCAGGCGCTCAGCCTCGCCGCCGCCGCCTTCTACGGCCGTCAGCCGGAAGTGATGGTCGCCGTCACCGGCACCAGCGGCAAGACCTCCGTTGCCTCCTTCACGCGCCAGATCTGGGCTTATGCCGGATTTCCCGCCGCCAATATCGGCACGACCGGCGTGTTCTCGCCGACGCGCGCCGAATACAATTCACTGACCACGCCCGATCCGGTGGAACTGCACCGTGTTCTGGCCGAGCTTGCCGACGAGGGCGTGACCCATGCGGCCATGGAAGCCTCCTCGCATGGCCTCGACCAGCGCCGCCTCGACGGCGTTCGGCTCACCGCCGGGGCTTTCACCAATCTCGGCCGCGACCACATGGATTACCACGCCACCGTGGACGAATATTTCCATGCGAAGATGCGCCTGTTCGACACGCTCCTGCTCAAGGGCGCGCCGGCGATCATCTTTGCCGACGATCATTTCTCGCAAGCCGCCATCGAGGCCGCCACGGCGGCGGGCTGCGACGTGAAGACGGTCGGGCGCAAGGGCAATTTCATCAGCCTGAAGCGGGTCGAGCACGAGCGCTTCCGCCAGCATGTCGAAGTGCGCATCGCCGACGAGATTTTCGAGATTTCACTGCCGCTCGCCGGGGATTTCCAGGTCGCCAACGCGCTGGTCGCAGCCGGTCTCGCCATGGTTACGGGCGTTCCCGCCGCCGCTGCCATGCGTGCGCTTGAGCGCCTCAAGGGCGCGCCGGGTCGGCTCGATCTCATCGGCGCGACCGAGGACGGCGCGCCTGCCTATGTGGACTACGCACACAAGCCGGAGGCCCTTGCGAACGTTCTGACTTCGGTGCGCCCCTTCACCACGGGCCGCGTCATCGTGGTGTTCGGCTGCGGCGGCGACCGCGACAAGGGCAAGCGCCCGATCATGGGCGAGATCGCCGCGCGGCTCGCCGACGTGGTGATCGTCACCGACGACAATCCGCGCTCCGAAGTGCCGGCGCAGATCCGTTCCGAGATCATGGCCGCCGCGCCCGGCGCCACCGAGATCGGTGACCGCCGCGAGGCGATCTTCACCGCCGTCGCCATGATGATGCCGGGCGACACGCTGGTCGTGGCCGGCAAGGGCCATGAGGAAGGCCAGATCGTCGGCAATGTCACGCTGCCCTTCTCCGACCATACGGAAGTGGCAGCCGCGCTGGCCGCGCGTCTGGAGGAGCAGGGATGACGACCGGTTGGCTCTGGACTTCAGAGGATATGGTCGCGGCCATGGAAGGCCGCCCGGTCGGTGCGCTTCCCGAAGGCATCACCGGCATTTCCATCGACACCCGCACGCTGAAGTCCGGGGAGGCTTTCTTCGCCATCAGGGGCGAGCAGTTCGACGGGCATGATTTCGCCACCGCCGCCATGGCTGCGGGCGCGGGCCTGCTGGTCGTGTCCGAGCAGCGACTGCCGGCGCTCGGCAACCTCACCGTGCCGAAGATCGTGGTGGACGACGTGCTGGAAGCACTGGCGAGGCTCGGCGTCGCCGCGCGCGCCCGCTCGAAGGCGCAGATCATCGCCGTGACAGGCTCGGTCGGCAAGACCACCACCAAGGAAGCGCTGCGCCATGTGCTTTCCGAGGCCGGTAAGGTCCATGCCTCGGTCGCCTCGTTCAACAATCACTGGGGCGTGCCGCTGACGCTCGCCCGCATGCCTGCCGACACCGACTACGGCGTGTTCGAGATCGGCATGAACCATCACGGCGAGATACGCCCGCTGGTGAAGATGGTGCGGCCGCATGTGGCGCTCGTCACGCTGATCGCACCGGCGCATCTAGGCCATTTCGCCAATCAGGAGGAAATCGCCGTCGCCAAGGCGGAAATCTTCGAGGGCGTGGTTCCGGGCGGCTATGCGCTTCTCAACCGCGACGATAAGCGGTTCAGGCAGCTGGAGGAGCTGGCGCTGAAGGCGGGCGTGGAGCACATCCATACCTTCGGCGAGAACGCGCGCGCCGATTACCGGCTGCGCGAGGTGCGGCTGCATCCGGCCTGCTCCTGCATGGCGGTGAACATCGCCGGGCAGGACGCGGCGATCAAGGTCGGGATGCCGGGCCGTCATATCGTGCAGAACATGCTGGCCGTGCTGGGCGCAGCCCATCTGACGGGCGCGGACCTTGCCAAGGTGGCGCTGGCCATGGCGACGCTGACGCCGGAAGGCGGACGCGGCGCGCGCCACATACTGCAGCACCCCGAAGGCGGCAGCTTCACGCTGATCGACGAAAGCTACAACGCCAACCCCACCTCCATGCGCGCGGCTCTGAACCTGCTGCGCGGAACGCGGCCGGAAGGCGAGGGCCGGCGCGTCGCCGTGCTCGGCGACATGCTGGAACTCGGACGCCAGTCCGGCAAGCTCCATGCCGATCTGGCGCGCCCCATCGTGGATGCGGATGTGAACGCGCTTTACATCGGCGGCCCGGAAATGTCGGTACTGAAAAACGCCTTGCCGGTTGAAATTCATACCGAATACAGGCAGACCACCGACGAATTGCTGCCTCTGGTGGTCAGGGCGATCCGTCCCGGCGATGTCATCATGGTGAAATCGTCCAAGGGAATCGGCTTCTCGCGGATCGTCAAGGCGGTTCTGTCCCAGTTCCCGCCCGTCGAACCGGCGGAATAGGCGAAGGGTATTTTATTCCATGCTGATGCTTCTCACCCTCTTCGCCGAACATCTGACGCCGCTCAACGTGTTCCGCTACATCACCTTCCGCACCGGCGGTGCGATGATCACCTCGGCGCTGATCGTGTTCCTGTTCGGCCCGGCGATCATCAATTCGCTGCGCGTGCGGCAGGGCAAGGGCCAGCCGATCCGCGCCGACGGCCCGCAGACCCATTTCAAGAAGGCCGGCACCCCCACCATGGGCGGGCTGATGATCATGACCGGCATTCTGGCGTCCTGCCTGCTGTGGGCCAATCTCGCCAGCATCTATGTCTGGGTGGTGCTGTTCGTGACGGTGGGTTTCGGAGCCATCGGCTTCTACGACGACTATCTGAAAGTGACCAAGCAGTCGGACAAGGGCTTTTCGGGCAAGGCGCGGCTCGGCATCGAATTCCTGATCGGCGCGATCGCCGCCTTCGCCATCATGCGCGCCGGGATGGAGCCGTTCTCCTCCTCGCTGACCTTCCCGTTCTTCAAGCAATATGTCATCAATCTGGGCTGGTTCTTCATTCCCTTTGCCGCCTTCGTCATGGTGGGCGCGGGCAATGCGGTCAACCTCACCGACGGTCTCGACGGGCTGGCCATCGTGCCGGTGATGGTGGCCGCCGCTTCCTTCGGTTTCATCGCCTATCTGTCGGGCAACGCCATCTTCGCCGACTATCTGCAAATCCATTTCGTGCCCGGCACGGGTGAACTCTCCGTGCTGCTCGGCGCGGTGATCGGCGCGGGGCTGGGTTTTCTGTGGTTCAACGCTCCCCCGGCCGCCATCTTCATGGGGGACACCGGCTCGCTGGCGCTGGGCGGCATGCTCGGCACGGTGGCGGTGGCCACCAAGCACGAGATCGTGCTCGCCATTATCGGCGGTCTGTTCGTCATGGAAGCGCTTTCGGTCATCATCCAGGTCGGCTCGTTCAAGATGACGGGCAAGCGCGTGTTTCTGATGGCCCCGATCCATCATCATTTCGAGAAGAAGGGCTGGACCGAGAGCCAGGTGGTGATCCGTTTCTGGATCGTCTCCATCATTCTCGCCATGATCGGCCTTTCCACCCTCAAGCTGCGGTGAAACGATCATGATCCCGATCACCGCCCTCAAGGACAGGACCGTCGCCCTCTTCGGACTGGGCGGGTCGGGCATTGCCACGGCGAAAGCCATTCTGGCCGGCGGAGCGCGCGTGGTGGCATGGGACGACAATCCCGACAGCGTGGCGCGGGCGCAGGAATCGGGCGTCGCCACCGGCGATCTGAGGCAGGCGGACTGGTCGCAATTCTCCGCCTTCGTGCTGTCGCCCGGCGTGCCGCTCACCCATCCCAAGCCGCACTGGACGGTCGATCTCGCGCATGCCGCGGGCGTGGAGATCATCGGCGATGTCGAACTGTTCGCGCGCGAGCGCAGGCTGACCGCGCCGGATTGCCCCCTCATCGCCATCACCGGCACCAACGGCAAGTCCACCACCACGGCGCTGATCGCGCATATATTGCGGGCGGCGGGGCGCGACACGCAGCTCGGCGGCAATATCGGCACCGCCATATTGACGCTCGATCCGCCCGCGCCGGACCACTTCTACGTGGTCGAATGCTCGTCCTACCAGATCGACCTCGCGCCGTCGCTCGATCCCACGGCGGGCATTCTCCTGAACCTGACGCCGGATCACCTCGACCGTCACGGCTCGATGGAGAACTATGCCGCCATCAAGGAGCGGCTGGTGGAAAAAAGCGGCACGGCCATCATCGGCGTCGATGACGATTATTGCGCCGCAATCGCCACGCGGCTGGAGGCCGGGGGCGGCAACGTCATCCGCATCTCCAGGGACAAGCGCCTCAAGGACGGCTTCTTCGCCGAGGGACCTCGCCTGTTCCATGCGGAGGCGGGCAGGATCGAGGCAATCGCCTCTCTCGAAGGCATCGGGTCGCTGCGCGGCGCGCACAATGCGCAGAATGCGCTTGCGGCGGTTGTCGCCTGCCGCGCGGTGGGACTGACGGCCGATGAAATAAACGACGGATTGAGAAGCTTTCCGGGGCTGGCGCACCGCATGGAACAGGTGGGTCGGCGCGGCAAGGTGTTGTTCGTCAACGATTCCAAGGCCACCAATGCCGACGCCACCGCGCCGGCGCTGTCCTCCTTCCCCGATCATATCTACTGGATCGCCGGCGGTGTGCCGAAGGCGGGCGGCATCGCCTCGCTGTCGGGCTTCTTCCCGCGCATCGCAAAGGCTTATCTGATCGGCGAGGCGGCGGCGGGCTTCGCCGCCACGCTCGGACAGTCGGTGCCGTTCGAGATTTCCGACACGCTTGCCGCCGCGGTCGAGCACGCCGCGCGCGACGCGGGCAACGATGCCGCGCCGGAGCCGGTGGTGCTGCTTTCGCCAGCCTGCGCCAGCTTCGATCAGTTCCAGAATTTCGAGAAACGCGGCGATGCCTTCCGCAACGCCGTACTGGCGCTTGCGGGCGTCGCGCCGATAGGAGAAAAATGATGGTTAGCCGTGTCGATCGCGGTCCGGTCGCCAATTGGTGGTGGACGATAGACCGTTTCTTCCTCATCGCATGTCTTGCCCTGATGGGGCTTGGCGTCCTCCTTTCCTTCGCGGCGAGCCCGGCGGTGGCCGAGCGCATCGGCCTCGATCCCTACCATTTCGTGAAGAACCAGATCATATTCATGATCCCGGCGATCATCGCCATGGTGGGCGTATCCTTCCTGTCGCCGCGCGAGATCCGCCGCTTCGCGCTGGTCCTGCTCGCCGTATCGCTGGTCCTGATGGTGGGCGCGCTGATGTTCGGCATGGAGGTCAAGGGTGCGCGGCGCTGGCTCAACATAATGAGCATCTCGGTGCAGCCGTCGGAATTCATGAAGCCCGCCTTCGTGGTGATCTGCGCATGGCTGTTCTCCGAGCGCGAGCGCGGCGGCGCGGTGCCGGGCAATTTCCTCGCCATGCTGCTGTTCGGCGCGGCGGTGACGCTGCTCGTGCTCCAGCACGATCTCGGCCAGACCATGCTGACCACCATAACATGGGGCGGCATGTTCTTCCTGGCCGGCCTGCCGGTCCTGTGGGTGCTGGTGCTGGGCGGCCTTTCCATCGGCTTCGGCGTGGCGGCCTATTTCATGTTCAATCACGTCGCAACGCGCGTCGACCGTTTCATGACCGGTCAGGGCGACACGTTTCAGGTCGATGCCGGGCGCGAGGCGATCCTGCATGGCGGCTGGTTCGGGCAGGGGCCGGGCGAGGGCACGATCAAGCGCATCATCCCCGACAGCCATACCGACTTCATCTTCTCGGTCGCGGCGGAGGAATACGGCGTCATCCTGTGCCTTATCATCATGCTGCTGTTCGCCTTCATCGTCGTGCGCGGGCTTTCCATCGCGCTGAAAGAGCGCGATCCCTTCACGCGGCTGGCCGTTTCGGGCATCGTGATCCTGTTCGGCTTCCAGTCGATCATCAACATGGCGGTGAACCTGCATCTCATGCCCGCCAAGGGCATGACGCTGCCCTTCATCTCCTATGGCGGCTCGTCGCTGGTGGCCATCGCCATCACAATGGGCATATTGCTGGCGCTGACGCGCCGCCGCCCGGAAGCGCGCATGACGCACACGATCGGCGCCGACATGGGCAGCAGGGTACCGGCTCTGTGAGGAAACAATGGAAAAAGGGGTGATCGTGCTGGCCGCCGGGGGAACGGGCGGCCATCTCTTCCCGGCGGAGGCGCTGGCGCATGAACTGAAAGCGCGCGGATGGGACGTGCATCTGGTCACCGACGCGCGCGCGCAGCGCTTCGCGGGCGCGTTCGCGGCGGATCATGTGCATGTGGTGCGCTCGGCCACCATTTCGGGCCGCAACCCCGTCGCCATCGCCCGCACCATGCTGGCGCTGTGGCGGGGCAATCTCGATTCGCGCAAACTGTTCGCCCGCCTGAAGCCCAAGCTCGTCGCGGGCTTCGGCGGCTATCCGACGCTGCCGCCGCTCTATGCCGCGAGCCGGATGCGCATTCCGACGCTGGTTCATGAGCAGAACGCCGTCATGGGCCGTGCCAACAAGGGGCTGGCGGGCCGCGTCGACGCCATCGCCGGCGGGTTCCTGCCGGAGACGGGCGGCGCTTTTTCGGCCAAGACCGTGACGACCGGCAATCCGGTGCGCCCGCCGGTGCTGGCGGCGGCGAAGACGCCGTACACGGCGGCGGGGCCGATGGACCGTTTCCGCCTGCTGGTCTTCGGCGGCAGCCAGGGCGCGCAGTTCTTCTCCGAATCGATACCCGCGGCGGTGGCGCTGCTGCCGGAAAAGGCGCGGGACCGCCTTCTCGTCACGCAGCAGGCGCGCAAGGAGGACGAGGCGGCGGTGCGCGAGGCTTATGCGAAGCTCGCCGTGCCCGCCGATGTCGCGCCCTTCTTCACAGACATGCCGGCGCGTATGGCGGACGCGCATTTCGTCATTTCGCGCTCCGGCGCCTCGACCGTTTCGGAAATCGCGGCCATCGGGCGGCCGGCACTGCTGGTGCCGTTTCCGCACGCGCTCGACCACGATCAGGCGGCCAATGCGGCCGCACTTTCGGCGGCGGGCGGGGCGCAGGTTGTGCGGCAGTCGGAACTGACGCCGCAACGCCTCACCCAGATGCTGCTTTCGGCGATGAACGAGCCGGCGCGGCTCGAAAGCGAGGCGAAGGCGGCGAAAGGTGTCGGCAAACCGGATGCGGCGCGGTTGCTTGCCGATCTGGCAGAGGCTATTGCATCCGGCAGAACCGTTCAGCAATTCAGGGAAGGAAACCGGCCATGAAAATGCCGCTCAATATCGGCCTCGTCCATTTCATCGGGATCGGCGGCATCGGCATGAGCGGCATCGCCGAGGTGCTGCACAATCTGGGCTATCAGGTGCAGGGCTCCGACCAGTCCGACAGCGCCAACGTGCAGCGTCTGCGCGACAAGGGCATCGAGGTCTTCGTCGGCCACAAGGCCGAGAATATCGGCGAGGCCGAGGTGATCGTGGTCTCGACCGCCATCCGCAAGAATAATCCTGAACTCGTCGCCGCGCGCGAAAAGCATCTCCCCATCGTGCGCCGCGCCGAAATGCTGGCCGAGTTGATGCGCTTCCGCCATGCGGTGGCCATCGGCGGCACGCATGGCAAGACTACGACTACCTCGATGGTGGCGGCGTTGCTCGACGCCGGCCATCTCGATCCGACCGTGATCAATGGCGGCATCATCAACGCCTACGGCACCAATGCCCGTATGGGCGACGGCGACTGGATGGTGGTGGAGGCCGACGAAAGCGACGGCACTTTCCTGAAACTGCCCGCCGATATCGCGGTGGTCACCAATATCGATCCCGAGCATCTCGATCATTACGGCAGCTTCGACAATGTGCGCGCCGCCTTCGGCCAGTTCGTGGAGAACGTGCCGTTCTACGGCTTCGGGGTGATGTGCCTCGACCATCCGGAGGTGCAGGCGCTGGTCAGCCGCATCGAGGATCGGCGCATCATCACCTATGGCGAAAACCCGCAGGCGGAAGTGCGCTTCGTCAACCAGCGCATGGACGGCGCGGCCAACCTGTTCGACGTGGTGATCCGCGCGCGCAAGGGCGAGGTGACGGAGATCAGGGATCTGCGCCTGCCCATGCCCGGCCGCCACAACGTCTCCAACGCCACCGCGGCCATTGCCGTGGCGCACGAGCTTGGCATTTCCGCCGACGATATCCGCCGCGGGCTTGCCTCTTTCGGCGGCGTCAAGCGCCGCTTCACCCATACCGGCTCATGGAACGGTGTCGAGGTGTTCGACGATTACGGCCATCATCCGGTGGAGATTCGCGCCGTGCTGAAGGCCGCGCGCGAGGCCACCAAGGGCCGCGTCATCGCCATCGTGCAGCCGCACCGCTATACGCGTCTTTCCAGCCTGTTCGATGAATTCGCCACCTGCTTCAACGATGCCGACACGGTGATCGTCGCGCCGGTCTATGCGGCGGGCGAAGACCCGATCGAGGGGGTCAGTTCCGAAGCGCTGGTGAGCCGCATCAAGACGGCCGGTCATCGCGACGCGCGTTATGCGAGCGGGCCGGAGTCTCTGGCTCCGCTGGTGGCGGGCATCGCAGCGCCGGGCGATTTCGTGGTCTGTCTCGGCGCGGGCAACATCACCCAATGGGCCTATGCGCTGCCTCAGGAACTGGCGAAGCAGGGCGGCAAATGATGGAAAGCGGCGAGACGCTCCTCGGGAAGCTCGAAGGCCGGTTCGCGTCCCTGCGCGGACGGCTGATGCCCGACGCGGGCATGGACAAGATCACATGGTTTCGCGCGGGCGGCCCGGCGCAGGTGCTGTTCCAGCCCGCCGACGAGGAGGACCTCGCGGCCTTCCTGAAAGCGCTGCCGGAGGAATATCCGGTTCTTCCGGTCGGTATCGGCTCCAATCTTCTGGTACGCGACGGCGGCATTCCCGGCTTCGTGGTGCGGCTTTCGGCCAAGGGGTTCGGCGAGGTCGAACGGGTGTCGGAAACGCGGCTCAGGGCCGGTGCCGCGACGCCCGACAAGCGCGTGGCGGCGGCCGCGCTCGAAGCGGGACTTTCGGGCTTCCATTTCTATCATGGCATTCCGGGCGGCATAGGCGGGGCGCTGCGCATGAATGCAGGTGCCAACGGCGTCGAGACCTGCGAGCGCGTGGTGGAAGTGCGCGCGCTCGACCGCAAGGGCGAACTGCACGTGCTCTCTAATGCGGACATGGGCTACGCCTATCGGCATTCCTCGGCCGCGTCCGACCTCATCTTCACCTCGGTGCTGTTCGAGGGCGAGCCGGGCGAGCGCGAGGCCATCCAGGCGGCCATGGACGCGGTGCAGCATCACCGCGAGACGGTGCAGCCGGTGCGCGAGAAGACCGGCGGCTCGACCTTCAAGAATCCGGAAGGCACATCCGCGTGGAAGGAGATCGACAAGGCCGGCTGCCGCGGCCTCAGGGTCGGCGGCGCGCAGATGTCGGAAATGCACTGCAACTTCATGATCAATACCGGAACCGCCACGGGCCACGATCTGGAGATGCTGGGCGAGACGGTTCGCGCGAAGGTTTTGGAGACCTCCGGCATTCGCCTGCACTGGGAGATCAAGCGTCTCGGTTTGTTCCGCGACGGCGAGGCGATCGAGCCGTTTCTCGGAGAATACTGATAAAAAAATTGCCTCGCATTTCTGCCTGAAATTTCGGGCTTTTTCGCCTTCGCGCATGAGACGCGGGGGCCCGCCCCGTCCATGGGGTCTTGTCACGGAATCAATCCTCTGATTCTTTATGGTTAACCGTACAGTGATTTGATTCGTCTCGGTTTTCCTGTTCTGTGCATTCGCGGCGTCCATGTCCGCGAAGCTGGAGTCCGCTCGGCTTCGGCGTTGGGCGCGCGAACGGAATCCGGAACCGGGCATCGTTTCATAATTCCGGCGGTGTGACTTTATGAACCGCGCAGGGGATGCGCAGAGGGGATGCTGACATGACGCGAAAGCACGTCGCTGTTCTGATGGGCGGATTCTCTTCCGAGCGTCCCGTCAGCCTGTCCTCGGGCACGGCCTGCGCGTCGACGCTGGAGGAAGCCGGCTACCGCGTGACGCGCGTGGACGTGGATCGCAACGTCGCCAGCGTGCTTGCCGAGCTGAAGCCCGACGTGGCCTTCAACGCCCTGCACGGGCCATTCGGCGAGGACGGCTCCATTCAGGGCATTCTCGAATATCTGCAAATTCCCTATACCCATTCCGGCGTTCTGGCCTCGGCGCTCGCCATGGACAAGGATCGCGCCAAGACGGTGGCGGCGGCGGCAGGCGTCCAGATAGCGCCGTCGCGGCTGATGAGCCGCTTCGATATCGGCAACGAGCATCCCATGGCGCCGCCCTACGTGGTGAAGCCGGTGCGCGAGGGATCGAGCTTCGGCGTTGTGATCGTCAAGGAAGACCAGTCGCATCCGCCGCAGGTGATCGGCTCCGCCGACTGGAAATATGGCGACGAGGTGCTGGTGGAACGCTATATCCCCGGCCGCGATCTGACCTGCGCCGTGATGGGCGACCGCGTCATGGACGTATGCGAGATCATTCCGGTCGGCCATGCCTTCTATGATTATGATTCAAAATATATGCCCGGCGCATCGAGACACGAATGTCCGGCAAAACTTTTACCGAATATTTACCAAAAAATACAAAGAATGGCTCTCATGGCGCATCGAGCGATCGGGTGTCGGGGCGTAAGCCGGTCGGACTTCCGGTTCGACGACCGTTCTTCCGACGAAGGTGAGGCGATCTGGCTGGAAATCAACACCCAGCCGGGGATGACTCCCACCTCGCTCGTGCCTGATATCGCCAGGGCGGCGGGTATCTCTTTTGGTGAATTGCTGAGTTGGATGGTGGAGGACGCGTCTTGTTTGCGTTGAACGGCGGAAGATACGGATCGAGAGGCGTGATGCGCGATGCGTCCGGTGCGATGCACCCGACGATCGTTCTTCCGCGCCTCCTGCGCCGTCCGTTCCGCTTCGCTGTCCGCCTCTTTCAGGGCTATGTCGATATTCCGCGCCATGCCGGCACGGTGGGCCTCGTGGCCCTTTTCGGCGCGACCGGCCTTTACGGCATGAGCGCCGGTGGTCATACGCAGGAGGTCGTCAAGGCCATCACCTCGACGCTGGGCTTCGCCATCAACAACGTCAAGGTGACGGGCAATACCGAGACGTCCGATATCGACGTGCTGGGCCAGCTCAATCTCGACGGCGAGACCTCGCTGGTAGGTATGAGCGCCGAAGCGGCGCGCGAAAACATCGCCAAGCTGCCATGGGTGCAGAGCGCGGAAGTGCGCAAGGTCTATCCGGGCACGGTGCTGGTGTCGCTGCACGAGCGCAAGGCATTCGCCATCTGGCAGAAGAACGACAAGGACCTGTCGCTGATCGATGCGAACGGCGACACCATCGTGCCGTTCCGTCCCGGCCATTACGATTCGCTGCCGCTGGTGGTGGGCGAGGGGGCCGAGAAGAAGGTCAAGGGTTTCATCGACGAGGTGGCGGCCTATCCGTCGCTGGCGACGAAGGTGCGCGCCTATATCCGCGTCGGCGACCGGCGCTGGGATCTGCTGCTCGACAACGGGGTGCGCATCAAGCTGCCGGAATTCGAGCCGATGAAGGCGCTCGCGCAGGTCGTGAAGATGGATCAGGACAAGCACCTGCTGTCGCGTGATATCGCGGCGGTGGACATGCGCCTCGACGATCGGGTGACGATCCAGTTGACGGCGAGCGGCATGGAACAGCGCCAGAAGTTTCTGGCGGATCGCAAGAAAGAACTGGCCCGCACGGGGAAGCGCGTATGAGTATTCTGGGCGGAAACGGATCATCGCATAGCGGAGCCGCAGGGCGCAAGACGCGCCTGCTGACGGTTCTGGACGTGGGTTCGAGCAAGGTGTCCTGCGTGATCGCGCGGCTGCGTCCGCGTGAAGGCGGCGCGCTCTTGCCGGGCCGCACCCACCGCATGGATGTGATCGGCATCGGGCATCAGCGCTCGCGCGGCGTGAAATCGGGCGTCATCATCGACCTCGACGCGGCGGAACAGTCGATCCGGCTGGCCGTCGATGCGGCGGAGCGCATGGCCGGTCTTACCGTGGACAGCCTGATCGTCAATATTTCGGCGGGCCGCCTGAAAAGCGAGACCTTCACCGCGAGCGTCAATCTCGGCGGCCATGAGGTCGAGCAGGCCGATATCCGCCGCGTGCTCGCCGCCGGCGCCAAGCAGGCGCTGGCCGCCGAACGCCATCTCGTCCATTCGTTGCCCATCGGCTACACGCTCGACGGCGAGCGCGGCATTCGCGATCCGCTCGGTATGCTGGGCGACAGCCTCGGCGTCGACATGCATGTGCTGACCGCCGACGCGGCCCCGCTGCGCAATCTGGAGCTTTGCATCAACCGCTGCCACCTGTCGGTGGAGGCCATCGTGGCCACACCCTATGCCAGCGGCCTTGCGGCGCTGGTCGGCGACGAGGCGGAGATGGGTGCGGCCTGCATTGACATGGGCGGCGGCACCACGACGATCTCCGTCTTCTCGGAAGGCAAGTTCATTCACGCCGACGCGGTGGCCATCGGCGGCAACCACGTCACCATGGACGTGGCGCGCGGCTTCTCCACCCGCATGGAGGACGCGGAGCGGCTCAAGGTCATGTACGGCTCTGCGCTGCCGAGTGCTGCCGACGACCGCGACCTGATCAGCGTGCCGCCCATCGGCGACGACGAACGCGACGTGCCCAATCAATATCCGCGCTCGGTGCTCACCCGCATCATCCGCGCCCGCGTCGAGGAGACGCTGGAACTGGTGCGCGACCGGCTGAACCAGTCGGGCCTCGGCCATATCGTCGGCAAGCGCGTGGTGCTCACGGGCGGCGCGAGCCAGCTTCCGGGCATGCCGGAGGCGGCTCGGCGCATTCTCGCAAGAAATGTACGAATCGGGCGACCTCTCGGCATTGCCGGGCTGCCCGAGGCGGCAAAGGGGGCGGCTTTCGCCTCAACCGTCGGGCTGCTGATCTATCCGCAGGTGGCAGGCATAGAAGAACGGTCGGTGAAAGCGGCTACCTATGGTCTGATGACCGGAACGGGAGGACGTATTCAGCGCGTCGGCCAATGGCTGAAAGAGAGTTTTTGAGTGCGTAGCAATCAAGTTGAATCGCGTGGGGCGCGACCAGTTAGGTGACAACCAAAAGCACCGCTACGGCGAAGCGGTGACGGGCTTTAAGAGGAACGAGAACCAATGACCATCAATCTGCAAAAGCCGGACATTACCGAGCTGAAGCCCCGCATCACCGTCTTCGGTGTCGGTGGTGGCGGCGGCAACGCGGTCAACAACATGATCAACGCCGGTCTGCGCGGCGTCGATTTCGTAGTGGCCAACACCGATGCGCAGGCTTTGACGATGTCGAAGTCCGACCGCATCATCCAGCTTGGCGCTGCCGTGACCGAGGGTCTCGGCGCCGGTTCGCAGCCGGAAGTCGGCCGCGCGGCTGCCGAGGAGTGCATCGACGAGATCGTCGATCACCTCAACGGCACGCATATGTGCTTCGTCACCGCCGGCATGGGCGGCGGCACCGGCACGGGCGCTGCCCCGGTCGTGGCGCGTGCGGCGCGTGAGCGCGGCATCCTGACCGTCGGCGTCGTCACCAAGCCGTTCCACTTCGAGGGCGCGCGCCGCATGAAGACGGCGGATCAGGGCATCGAGGACCTTCAGAAGAACGTCGACACGCTGATCGTCATCCCGAATCAGAACCTGTTCCGCATCGCCAACGACAAGACCACCTTCGCCGACGCCTTCGCGATGGCCGATCAGGTGCTCTATTCGGGCGTCGCCTGCATCACCGACCTGATGGTCAAGGAAGGCCTGATCAATCTCGACTTCGCCGACGTGCGTTCGGTGATGCGCGAGATGGGCAAGGCGATGATGGGCACGGGCGAAGCCTCCGGCGAAGGCCGCGCCATGGCCGCCGCCGAAGCCGCGATCGCCAACCCGCTGCTGGACGAAACCTCGATGCGTGGCGCCAAGGGCCTGCTGATCTCCATCACCGGTGGCCGCGACATGACGCTGTTCGAGGTGGACGAAGCCGCGACCCGTATCCGCGAGGAAGTCGATCCCGACGCCAACATCATCCTCGGCGCGACGTTCGACGAAGGCCTCGAAGGCGTGATCCGCGTTTCGGTCGTCGCTACCGGCATCGACAAGCAGGTGGGAGACGCGGCGCCTGCGCCGCTGGAATTTCGCCAGCCGGTAAAGCCGCAGGCCAAGCCGATGGCTCCGCACGGCGCGCTGCGTCCTCCGGTGGTGGAGCAGCCGCGCCAGGCCGATCCAGTTGCGCAGGCGATCCATGCAGCCGAGGCCGACATGCCATCGGGCCCCGCCGCGACCGCTCCCGCGGAGCCGGAGTTCCGTCCGCAGAGCCGCATCTTCCAGGCTCCCGCCCCGGAAGCCTTCGAGCGTGCTCCGGCGCCGCGTCCGGCCATGCCGCAGGCCCCGGCAGCAGCCGCCCATGCCGTCCAGCCGCAGGCCTATCAGCAGCCGCAGCACCACGCCGAACAGGCGCGCGAGCCGCGTCTTGCGCCGCGCATGCCCGCCGTTTCGGACTTTCCGCCGGTGGCACAGGCCGAAATGAACGCGCGCCGCGTTGCGCCGCAGCCGCCGGTCGAGGAAGAGCCGCGGGGTCCGATGGGCTTGCTCAAGCGCCTTACGCACGGCCTGTCGCGCCGCGAGGAAGAGCAGCCGGCGGCACGTCTGGAGCCGGCACAGCATCGCGAGCCGGCCATGCGTCCGGCCGAGCCGCGCCGTCCGATGCAGCAGGAATCGTCGATCTATGCGCCGCGCCGCGGCCAGCTTGACGATCAGGGCCGCCCGCAGCCGCGTGCCGCCGCGCCGCAGGAAGACGATCAACTGGAAATCCCGGCCTTCCTGCGCCGGCAGTCCAACTGATCGGGGCTAACTGATCCTTCCGCCCGAGACCTTTGCGAGGGCCCGCCTGATCCTGCAGGCGGGCCCTCGCTTATTCAGTCAAAAATCGCGTAATAACATGTAAGAAAGCGTGATTTTGTGCGTGGTGTGCGGCTTACTATCTTTGATGGCGACTGCACGGTTCGGGCCGCACGTTGTTGTGAACTTCGTTGCCTTTTCCACCGTGCGTCGCGTCCTGTATGATCGTCCTGTCCCCGGCGAGCGTGCGTGGTTCTTTGATTCATGTGACGGCGCCGTTCGGCGGCTTCTTTGACGGATTGGAATGATCTTGAGCGTTTATCAGAAGACAATCGGCCGTGCGGTTACACTTTCGGGCGTCGGCGTTCATGGCGGCGCGCCGGCTTCGGTGACATTCCTGCCGGCCGATGCGGATACGGGCATCATCTTCCACCGTTCCGACCTTAAGGACGGCGCACGCGAGGTTCGCGCCCATGTTTCCCAGATCGGCGCGACCGATCTCAACACGTCGCTCGGCCCGCGTGAGGCGCGCATCAACACGGTGGAGCACCTGATGGCGGCGGTCTCGGCTGTCGGCATCGACAATCTGCTGGTGGAGGTCGAGGGACCGGAAGTGCCGATCCTCGACGGTACCTCGGCGCGGTTCATCGAGGCTTTCGACGACGCCGGCATCGTCACGCAGAAGGCGCTGCGCCGCTTCATTCGCATCCTCAAGACCGTGCGCGTCGAGGCAGGCGGATCCTGGGGCGAGTTCCGGCCCCATTCCGGCCCGCGTTTCGAGGTGGAGATCGATTTCGAGTGTCCGCTGATCGGGCGGCAGAAGTTCGCGCAGGACATGGACGAGACGGTCTTCCGCAAGGAGGTTTCCACCGCGCGCACCTTCGGTTTCATGAAGGACGTGGAGCGGCTGTGGGCATCCGGCCATGCGCTCGGCTCGTCGCTCGACAATTCGCTGGTGATTGGCGACGACAATTCCGTCATCAATCCGGGTGGCCTGCGTTTCAAGGACGAGTTCGTGCGTCACAAGACGCTGGACGCTGTGGGCGATCTGAGGCTGGCGGGCCTGCCCTTCATCGGCTGTTTCCGCTCCTATCGTAGCGGCCACCGGTTGAACGCCGAGACGGTCAAGGCATTGCTCGCCGACAAGTCCGCTTTCGACATCGTGGAGGCTTCGGGCGTGCGCCGCAATGCCGGGGGCTCGGACTTCGTGACGGTCAAGCCCAATATCGCCGCGCCCTGGGCATTGTAAGCCGGGCATTTTATCTTCGCTCCGGTCGAAGATGCGATATGCCTTAATTGGGCCGTGTTCTGTCTTTCACGTCGCTGTTACGAGTCCACCACAGGGGACAAGCGAAATCTGGCGATTAAGCAGGTAGACGATTGCCGATTTGGTTAGCATGTGGTTTATGGACGGCCAGACAATCGCCGGCCTATTCGCTATTCGCCGGGGATCGAACGATTTTCGATGGATGAAGCGGGTGCGCGATGCTACAAGCGCACGCTGTTTCGATCAGGAATGACGCTGCCAGAAGGCCGGAGACCGCATGACGAGCTTCAAATTCACGGGTGTGACGAAAACCGCGCTGCTGACCGGCGCCATTGCCGTTCTTGTCCCGCTCGCCGGTTGCGCCAGCAAGGACGACAAGGTCGATCTCACCAAATATGTCGAGACGATCGAGCCGGCCGACACGCTGTACAATGAAGGTCTCGCCAATCTGGATGCCGGCCGTCTCGACGAGGCCGCCAAGAAGTTCGCGGCGATCGATCGGGAGCACCCCTATACGGAATGGGCGCGCAAGGCGCTGGTCATGGCTGCCTTCACAAATTACCGCAAGGGCAATTACGACGAAGCCGTCAACATGGCGAAGCGCTACAACACGCTTTACCCCAACTCGCCTGAAGCGGCTTATTCCTACTATATCATCGGCCTGTCCTACTTCCGCCAGATCCCCGACGTGACGCGCGATCAGGCGGCGAGCCGCCGCGCCATCGCCGCCATGCAGGAGGTGGTGGACCGTTTCCCCAAGTCCGAATATGTGGACGACGCGCAGACCAAGATTCGCTTCGCCCGCGACCAGCTCGCCGGCAAGGAAATGCAGGTCGGCCGCTATTATCTGGAACGCAAGGAATATCTGGCCGCGATCAAGCGCTTCCGCGGCGTGGTGGAGGAGTATTCCAACACCCGTCAGGTGGAAGAGGCGCTGGCGCGTCTGACCGAAGCCTATTATGCGCTCGGTCTCACCTCGGAAGCGCAGATGGCCGCTTCGGTCCTCGGCAAGAACTTCCCCGACAGTCCGTGGTACAAGGACAGCTACAAGCTGCTGGAGAGCGGCGGCCTCCGGCCGCGCGAGAACAGCAGTTCCTGGATGGCCAAGGTCACGGGCCTCATTACCGGCGGCGGTTCATAAGCCTCCGATCCTGACATGCTGTCGCACCTCTCGATCCGTGATATCGTCCTGATTGAAAGGCTCGACATCGAGTTCGGGTCCGGCCTTTCCGTCCTGACGGGCGAGACCGGGGCAGGCAAATCCATTCTTCTCGATTCGCTGTCGCTGGCGCTCGGTGCGCGCGGCGACGCCGCGCTCGTGCGCCACGGCGCGGAGCAGGGGCAGGTGACGGCGGTGTTCGACGTGCCGGGCAATCATCCGGCCCGTGCCTTCCTGCGCGAAAACGGTTTCGATGATGACGGCGACGTCATCCTGCGCCGCATCCAGACCGGCGACGGACGCACGCGCGTTTTCATCAACGATCAGGCGGCGAGCGTGACGCTGCTGCGCGAACTGGGCAAGAGGCTGGTGGAAATCCACGGCCAGCACGATGACCGCGCCCTGATCGACACCGATCTCCACCGCACATTGCTGGATGCTTTCGGTGGCCTCGACGGCGAGGCCGCCCGGGTGCGCGAGCACCACAAGGCATGGCGCGAGGCCGAAAGCGCGCTCGCCCGCCATCGTGCCAAGGTGGAGGCGGCGGAGCGCGAGGGCGATTATCTGCGCGCTTCGGTGGAGGAATTGACGAAACTCGATCCGCAGCCGGGCGAGGAGGAAGAACTCGCCGAGCGCCGCGCCACCATGATGAAATCGGAAAAGATCGCCGGCGACGTCAACGAGGCCGGCGAGATATTGTCCGGTCAGGCTTCGCCGGTGCCCTCGCTCGCAAGCCTCGTGCGCCGTCTGGAGCGGAAGGCTGCGGAAGCGCCGCATCTGCTGGAACCGGTCGTCAAGGCCATAGACGAGGCGCTCGACAGTCTGGCACGGGCACAGGACGGCATCGAGCACGCCATGCGCGAGATCGATTTCGATCCGCATGTGTTGGAGCAGGTGGAGGAGCGCCTGTTCGCGCTGCGTGGCGCCGCGCGCAAATATTCGGTGCCGGTGGAGGGACTGCCCGCCCTGCGGGACAAGATGGACGCCGATCTCGCCGACCTCGATGCCGGCGCGGAAAAGCTCGTCCGGCTGGAAGCGCAGGCGGCGGAATTGCGCGTCGCCTATGACGAGGCGGCCGTGCAGCTCTCCGCGCGGCGCAGGCAGAGCGCCGCCCATCTCAGGGATGCCGTCATGACGGAACTGCCGGCGCTGAAGCTTGAACGGGCCGAGTTCATCGTGGAGATGACGACCGACGCCGAAACACGCGGGGCGGAAGGCATTGACACGGTGGAATACTGGGTGCGCACCAATCCGGGCACGCGCGCCGGGCCGATGATGAAGGTGGCGTCGGGCGGTGAACTGTCGCGCTTCCTGCTGGCGCTGAAAGTGGCGCTGGCGGATCGCGGCTCCGCGCCGACGCTGGTCTTCGACGAGATCGACACCGGGGTCGGCGGCGCGGTGGCCGACGCCATCGGGCAGCGTCTGGCGCGGCTTTCGTCGCGGGTGCAGGTGCTTTCCGTCACCCATGCGCCGCAGGTGGCGGCGCGGGCTGACACGCATTTCCTCATCGCCAAGGCCGAAACCGCGGCGGACCGCGTGGCGACTTCGATCCGTGTCATGGCCACGTCCGAGCGGCAGGAAGAAATCGCCCGCATGCTGGCCGGCGCCAGCATCACCGACGAGGCGCGCAAGGCGGCCGAGCGGCTGCTCGCGGGAAGTGGCGCTCTCGCCAACTGAAAATCTTCGGCAGGATGGTTGTTCGTAAGTTGGGCGGTCGGTAGGCGCGGCGGTTTTTCTTGGCTATGGTGAGCGCAAATCCATCATCGAGTTGTCGCGCATCATGTCCGATATCCCTGTCGAAAACCTCACCGAACCGGAAGCCGCCGCCGAACTGGAGCGGCTGGCGCGGGAAATCGCCCATCACGACGAGCTTTACCATGCCGAGGATCGGCCGGAGATTTCCGACGCCGATTATGACGCGCTGAAACGGCGCAACGAGGCAATCGAGGCGCGTTTTCCGCATCTGATCCGTGAGGACAGCCCGTCGCGCCGGGTAGGAGCCGCGCCGGTCACGACTTTCGCGCCGGTCACGCATTCCGTTCCGATGCTGTCGCTCGACAACGCCTTTTCCGACGAAGACGTGCGCGACTTCGTCGCCAGCGTCTATCGTTTTCTGGGCCGCCTGCCGGACAATTCCATCGCCTTTACCGCCGAGCCCAAGATCGACGGCCTTTCCATGTCGATCCGCTACGAGAACGGCGTGCTGGTCAACGCCGCTACCCGCGGCGACGGCACTACCGGCGAGAACGTGACCGCCAATATCCGCACCATCGGCGAGATACCGAAGCGCCTGCCGAAGGACGCGCCTGCGGTGGTGGAGGTGCGCGGCGAGGTCTACATGGCCAAGAGCGACTTTCTGGCGCTCAACGCCCAGATGGCGGCGGAGGGCCGGCAGACCTATGTGAACCCGCGCAATACCGCCGCCGGATCGCTGCGCCAGCTCGATCCGAAGATCACGGCGAGCCGGAAGCTGAAATTCTTCGCCTATGCGTGGGGTGAGATGTCGGCCATGCCCGCTGACACGCAACTCGGCATGGTGGAGGTGTTCCGAAGCTGGGGCTTTCCGGTCAACCCGCTGACGAAGCTGCTCGACAGCGCCGACGGACTGCTCGCGCATTACCGCGCCATCGGGCTGGAGCGGCCCAATCTCGATTACGATATCGACGGCGTGGTCTACAAGGTCGACCGGCTCGACTTGCAGACGCGGCTCGGCTTCCGCTCGCGCTCGCCGCGATGGGCCATCGCGCACAAGTTTCCGGCCGAGCGCGCGACGACCATCCTGCGCGGCATCGACATTCAGGTCGGCCGCACCGGCGCGCTGACGCCGGTGGCGCGGCTGGAACCCATCACTGTCGGCGGTGTGGTCGTGACCAATGCCACGCTGCACAACGAAGATTACATCCGCGGCATCGGCAAGAGCGGCGAGCCGATCCGCGACGGGCGCGACATCCGCGTCGGCGATACGGTGATCGTGCAGCGCGCCGGCGACGTGATCCCGCAGATCGTCGACGTGATGCTGGAAAAACGCCCTGCCGACGCGGTGCCGTATGAATTTCCGCATCTGTGCCCGGCCTGCGGCAGCCATGCGGTGCGCGAGGAGGGCGAGGCGGTGCGCCGCTGCACCGGCGGGCTGATCTGCCCGGCGCAGGCCATGGAGCGCCTCCGCCATTTCGTGTCGCGCAATGCCTTCGACATCGAGGGGCTGGGCGAGAAGCAGGTCGAGTTCTTCTACAACGCCGACGATCCCTCGCTCTGGATACGCTCGCCCGCCGATATTTTCACGCTGCGGAAGCGGCAGGAAGGCTCACCGCTGAAGAAGCTCGAAAATATCGAGGGTTTCGGCACGGTCTCCGTAAGGAAGCTTTACGACGCCATCGACGCGCGGCGCGAGATCGCCTTGAGCCGCTTCCTGTTCGGTCTCGGCATCCGCCATGTCGGCGAGGTCAACGCGAAGCGTTTCGCGCGCGCTTATCTTTCCTATGCGGCCTTCGAGAAGGCGGCGCTGGAGGCCGTGCCGCCGAAGGAGGGCGAACGCGGGGACAAGGGCAACGAGGCGTGGCAGGAACTGGTGGCGGTGGAAGGCATCGGCTCCATCGTGGCAGAGGCGGCGGTGGATTTCTACGGCGAGCCGCACAATCGCGAGGTGCTGGCGGCGCTCCTTGCCGAGGTGACGCCGCTGGACGAAGCGCCGCGCGTCGCCACCGGCTCGCCGGTCGAGGGCAAGACGGTGGTGTTCACCGGCAGCCTTGAGCGCATGTCGCGCGACGAGGCCAAGGCCATGGCCGAGCGCTATGGCGCCAAGACCGCCGGTTCCGTGTCGAAGAAGACCGATCTCGTGGTGGCCGGGCCGGGCGCGGGGTCGAAGCTCACCAAGGCGGCGGAACTGGGCATCGAGGTCATCGACGAGGATGCGTGGTTCAAACTTGTCGGGGAGGGGTGATGGGCCGGTTCAAGGGATTTGGCGACAAGGCGATTCCTTTTCTCAAGGCGCTGGATTTCCACCAGAACCGCGAATGGTTCGTGGAGAACAAGGATATTTTCGAGGCGCATCTGAAAGATCCGCTCGCCGATCTGGTGGCCGACCTGACGGAGCGCTTCGAGGCGGCGGGCCTGCCGTTCCGGGGCGATCCGGTGAAGTCGCAGTTCCGCATCAAGCGGGACACGCGCTTTTCCAAGGACAAGGCTCCCCATAACCGGCACCTGTCGGCCCTTCTTTCACAATCGGGGACGAAATGGGACGAGAGCGGCTGTTTCTATGTCTGCATCGGCCTGCCGGGTGTGCGCGATTGCTATGCGGCGGTGGCGTGGTGGGGGCCGAAGCCGGAACTGCTCGCCGCCATGCGCCGGGATATCGCCGAGCGGCCGGAGGCTTTTCGTGCCATGGTGAAGGCACTCGGGAAGAACGGGCTTGCGATCAGCGACCATGACCGGCTGAAGCGCATGCCGCGCGGTTTCGAGGCGGTCACGGAGCCGGACCTTGCGGACGCGATCCGCAACCGGCATTTCGCGGTGCGCATCGAGATCGATCCCGACAGCATCACCGAACCCGACCTTCTCGACCGGCTGGTGGATTTCACCGAACGGACGCGGTCGCTGATCGACTGGGGCAGGCGCGTCGAGGGCAGCCTGCCCGCCACGCCGGATCGGCCATCATCATAATTCATCTCTTCATCAATCGAACTGACGTGACAGGGGGCGGCGGCGCATTTACAGATGCGACGCGAGAGGGAGAAGGTCTTGAAGGATACGTTTGCGGTGGCGGAAACGCCCGGCGGCGGCCAATATTGGGAGGGTTTCCGCAGCAGCATTCCGGTGTCGCTGGCGGCCATGCCGTTCGGGCTCTTGTTCGGGGCGCTCTCCATTCAAAATGGCTTCACGACCGGCGAGGCGGTGCTGATGAGCGCGACGCTTTACGCCGGGGCGAGCCAGATGGTCGGACTGGAATTGTTCGGTCACAGGGTCGCGCCATGGATCATCGTGCTTTCCATCTTCGCCGTCAATTTCCGCCATGTGCTCTATTCGGCCGCGGTCGGGCGGCGGATCGTGCGATTCACGGCGGCGCAGAAGGCATTGGCGTTTTTCCTGCTGGTCGATCCGCAATTCGCCGAGACCGAAAGCCGTGCCGAGGCGGGAAAGGCGGTCAGCTTTATCTGGTATATGGGTTTCGCCACGCCGATGTATCTGCTGTGGGTCGGGGAGGCGTGGATCGGCGCGCGCTTCGGCAATCTCATTACCGATCCCCATGCCATCGGCATCGATTTCATGCTGCCGATCTATTTCATGTGCCTTGTGATGGGCTTTCGCGCGCGGGCCAACTGGCTGCCGGTGGTGGCGGCGAGCGCCGTCTGCTCGACGGTGGGCTACCACATCGCGGGATCGCCCTGGCATGTGACGATCGGCGCGGCGGCTGGCATTCTCGTCGCGGCCCTGCTCGCAAAGCCTGTGGAGCCGCGCTGATGGGGAGCTTTTTCTGGACCATTATGGCGGGCGCGGCTGTGACCTATCTCACCCGTATCGGCGGCCATCTGATCCTGTCCCGCTTCGAGCGCATTCATTATCGCGTCGAAGCGGGTCTCAATGCGGTTCCGGCCGCCGTGCTGACCACGCTCGTCGCCCCGCCGGCCTTCGATCACGGCTGGCGGGAGTTTGCGTCGCTGATCGTCTGCCTCGTTCTGTCGCTGCGGCTGAGCTTCCTGCCGACATTTCTTTGCAGCGCGGCGGTGCTGGTCGCGCTGCGGCATTTCTTTCCCGGCTGACCACTCAAATCGGGGCGGTTGCCGCTTCCAGCCATTTGCGCTGGGCGGGTTTCAGATGGGCTCCGAGTTTCTCACGCACGCGGGCATGATAGGCATCGAGCCAGCCGATCTCCTCCGCCGTCAGAAGCGCCTTGTCGATCAGGCGGCGGTCGATGGGACAGAAAGTCAGCGTCTCGAAGCCCATCATGGCGATATCGCCGCCTTCCGGCACTTCCGGCTCGGTGACGATGATGAGATTTTCGATGCGGATGCCGAAGGCGCCCGGCTTGTAATAGCCCGGCTCGTCGGAGAGGATCATGCCGGGCATAAGCTCCTGCGTGCCGCGCCGGGAAAGGTTTTGCGGTCCCTCGTGCACGGCCAAATAGGCGCCGACGCCGTGGCCGGTGCCGTGCGCATAATCGAAACCGTGCTTCCATAGCGCGATGCGGGCCAGCACGTCGATATCCTGCCCGCGCGTGCCTTTCGGAAAACGTGCCGTGGAAATGGCGATCATGCCCTTCAGCACCAGCGTGAAAGCCTTCACCGTTTCGGGCGCGACCCTGCCGATGGGGACCGTGCGGGTGATGTCGGTGGTGCCGTCGCGATATTGCGCGCCCGAATCGACCAGATAGAGTTCGCCGTCCTGAAGCTTGCGGTTGGTTTCAGTGTTGACGCGGTAATGGATGATGGCGCCGTTCGGCCCCGCGCCGGAGATGGTGTCGAAGGAAAGGTCTTCCAGCGGCATCTGAAAATCGCGGCCTGCCTCTGCGCGCGATTCCTCAAGCTTTTTCGCTGCGCCGATCTCGTCCACCGTGCCGGGCTTCTGCGCATCGATCCACGACAGGAAATTGACCATGGCGACGCCGTCGCGCTCATGCGCCGCGCGCGAGCCGTCAAGTTCCGCCTTGTTCTTTATCGCGCGGGGCAGGCGGGCGGGGTCCTTGCCCTCGATCACATGGCCGCCGGCTTGCGTGACGACAAGGCGCAGCTTCTCGGCGGCAAGTGCGGGGTCGAGCATGATCGCCTCGCCCTTTTTGCCCTCTTGGGCCGCGCGGGCGGCGAGGCTTTTTTCCAGATCGGCGGGCGGGCAGAGTTTCGCAAGCTGGGTCAGATAGGCGCGCGGCTCGATGGCAAGCCGTGATTCGTCGATGAAGAGTTCCGGCTCGCCCTTTGCCGGCAGAATGGCGAAACTGAGCGGCAAGGGCGTGTTGGAGACGTCCTTGCCGCGAATGTTGAACATCCATGCGATCGAAGACGGGTCGGTCAGCACCGTAGCATCGGCGCCCGAGGCGGCGACGGCGGCGCGCATGTCCCCGATCTTGTCGCGGGCCTCGCGGCCCGCGAAGCGTGCGGGCTGGATGGTGACTTCGGAAGCGGGCGGCGCGGGCCGGTCGGTCCAGATGGCGTCGACCGGATTGGCCGCGACCGCCACCAGCCGGCCTCCCTGTTTTTCCAGCGCGTCGCGCAAGGACTGCGCCTCCGAAATGGTGTGCAGCCATGGGTCGAAGCCGATGGTCAGGCCCTTGCCGTGCTCCCCCAGCCAGACCGCCGGCGGCGTTGCGACAAGGCTTTCATAGGAAAAGACTTCTGCGTCGGTCTGCGCGCGCACCTGCAATTCATAGCGCCCGTCCACGAAGACAAAGGCTCTGTCCTTCAGCACCAGCGCGGCACCTGCGGAGCCGGTGAAACCGGTGAGCCATGCAAGGCGCTGCGCCGAGGGCGGCACATATTCGCCCTGATGCTCGTCGGCACGCGGAACCAGAAAGCCGTCGAGGCCCAGTTCGGCCAGTTTCGCCCGCAGTTTCGCCACGCGTGGGGCGCCGTTGGCAGGATTGGTGGTGACGTCGAAAGTCTGGAAAGCCATGGCTGTCGCTCGCAAACAGGTTGTTATTTCAAATGGATCGCCACCCAGCCCTCGCGGTGCAGGGTCTTCTGATGGGTGAGGCCCTGCGCCTGATAGGCGGCAAGCACCGCATCGTGCTGGCTGTCGAGGATGCCGGACAGGACGATCGAGCCGCCGGGCGCCAGATGGGCTTTCAGCGCCGGGGCCAGTTCGATCAGCGGATTGGCGAGGATATTGGCCACGATCAGATCGAAGGGCGTCCAGGAACGGAAGATCGGATGATCGAAGCCTTCCGCCGCCGCCGCGACGATGTGCTCCGCCACGCCGTTGAGCGTGGCGTTCTCGGCGGCGACCATCACCGCCACCGGGTCGATATCGGTGGCGAGGATGGGGATCGGCGTAAGCTTGGCGATAGCGATGGCCAGCACCGCGCTTCCCGTTCCGAGATCGAGCGCGTTGGTGGGATGCTCGCGCTCCACGATCTCGCCGATCAGTTCGAGGCAGCCCGCCGTGGTGCCGTGATGGCCGGTGCCGAAGGCAAGTCCTGCGTCGATCAGAATGGGAATGTCGCCGGCCTCGACCTTGTCACTGTCGTGCGAGCCGTGGACGAAGAAGTGCCCGGCGCGCACCGGCTTCAATCCTTCCAGCGAGTGCGTGACCCAGTCTATGTCCGGCAGTTCCTCGCTGTCGAAGCGGCCCGGACCGACGAGACCGGCGATCCGCCGCGCGACTTCTTCCACATCGTCCTCGACATAGACGGAGACTTCATAAATCTGCCGGTCCTCGTCGGTTTCGGTGATGGCGATCGGAAAGCCGTCGTCCTCGAACGCCTGTTCGAGGATGCCATAGACGCGCTCGGCTTCCGCCTTGTCCGCCGAAAAGAAAAGTCGTGACTGGGGCATGGGATGAAATGCTCGCAAACAGATTCAAGAAGCCCTCTTTACCCGTTCGCGGCGGCTTTCGCCAGATTCTTCAGCTTCTGCATCGCCGTATCGGCATTTTCCTCATAGGTGATGGTGCCGCGGAAGCGTCCACCCCTGTCGAGCAGGAAAACGGATGCCGTGTGGTCCATCGTATAGTCGCCGTCGCTGCCCGGCACCTTTTTCGAATAGATATGCCAGGATTTCAGCGCGGCAGCGATATTGTTCGGCGTGCCGGTGATGCCGACGATGCGTTTGGAAACATTGCTCACATAGGTTTTCATCACCCCAACCGTGTCGCGTTCGGGATCGACGGTGATGAAATAGGCATGCAGATTCTGCCCCTCCGGCCCGAGCTTTTTCAGCCAGCCGTCCAGTTCGTAGAGCGTGGTCGGGCAGACGTCCGGGCAATGGGTATAGCCGAAGAACACGATTGCCGGCGCCGCGCGCATGTCCTTTTCGGTGAAGGGCTTGCCGTCCATGGTGACGAGATCAAGCGGCCCGCCATAGGGTCCTTCCCGCGCCACCACGCCGGCGTGGATGAAGTTATAGCCCGCCGCGCCCAGAATGACGGCTATGAAGGCGACGATGAAGACGGGCAGGAACTTTTTCATGGGCGGCGGACCTTTTATCGCATAAGTGTCGGGCAGATTGGCACGATGCTCACGTTTCAGGAAGCTTTCAAATGACGCAGGGCGACGATCTCCGTTTCCAGAACAGTGAGCCGCGCATCCATTCGACCGCGAAATTGCAGGGCGTGAAGCTGGGGCGTTATGCCGATATCGGCGAGCGGGTGATCCTGCGCGATGTGACGGTGGGCGACTTCACCTATTTCGAGCGTAACGGCGAGGGCATCTACTCCGATATCGGCAAGTTCTGCTCCATCGCCGCCAATGTGCGCATCAACGCGCTGGAGCATCCGATGGAGCGAC
Organism: Rhizobiales bacterium 63-22; assembly: GCA_001898995.1. Classification (GTDB taxonomy): domain Bacteria; phylum Pseudomonadota; class Alphaproteobacteria; order Rhizobiales; family Rhizobiaceae; genus Brucella. Next base: position 92,093 of record MKVZ01000005.1, read on the forward strand.
TCACCACGCACAAGCTGACCTATCGGCCCAACGAATATTTCCGCTATCTCGGTTTGGACGGGGATTTCCGCGCCCACCGGCAGGCGAAGCGCGTGACCATCGGCCATGACGTGTGGATCGGGCACGGCGCGGTGATTATACCGGGTGTGACGGTGGGCCACGGCGCGGTGATCGGGGCCAATGCGGTGGTGACGAAGGACGTTGCGCCCTATGCGGTGGTGGGCGGCGTCCCGGCGCGAATCATCCGCATGCGTTTCGACGCCGCGACTGTCGAACGATTGCTGGCGCTCGGCTGGTGGGACTGGCCCGTCGAGAAGCTTTACGAAGCCGTTCCCGACATGCAGGCGCTGGAAATTTCAGCCTTTCTCGACAAATGGGAAGGCTGATCGGGCATCTTGCAAAGCCATGGCTCTACGCCCATGTTCAGGCAAACAATTCTGGAGATGTGGAATGATCAAGGACAAGATTGCCGCCGGCCTGCTGGCCGCCGCGATGACAGCACTGGCGGCCATGCCGGCCTCCGCCGAACAGGTCGGCAAGGTCGGCGTGGACTGGGTCGGCAACGATATCGTCATCGACGCGGTGGCCGATCCAAAGGTCAAGGGCGTGACCTGCTATCTCGCTTCCTTCTCGCGCAGCATGATCGACCGGCTGCAGAAGGGCAAATGGTTCGAGGACCCGTCCAACGCCTCCATCTCCTGCGAGCAGACCGGGCCGATCAGCGTCGGAGATATCAGTCTCAGCCAGAAGGGTGAGCGTATCTTTTCCGACCGCACCAGCCTGATCTGGAAGAAGCTGGTCATCACCCGCATCTACGACAAGCAGAACAACACGCTGCTCTATCTGGCGCATGCCGCGCAGGTGCAGGACGGGTCGGCCAAGACGGCGCTCTCGACCGTGCCGCTCTACAAGGGCGACGTGACATGGGAGAAGGGCAAGCCGCAGTAAGGCGCTATTTCCAGAGGAAAAGCGCTCCCAAAGCGAGGCCGGCGAGAAACGGCAGGCCGTGGATGTCGTTCATCCAAGTGCTTATCAGCGCCGCGACGATGAGGGCGGCCGGTCCGGTTTTCGCGAACCACGGGCCCGGCCGCAACAGAAGCCATGCGGCGAGGCCGCCCAATAGCCCGGCGACGGCGATCGATCCGCCCGCGCCGTCGGGCTGCCAGGCGTAGCCCGCCATTTCCCCGACAACCGCGCCCGCCGCATAGAGGCAGAGCCAGCGGGCGCGGCCGAACAGCCGCTCGACGCTAAGGCCGACGACGAGAAGCGTGGCCCATATGCTCAGGGTTATCGGCCATGGGTCGGGCTGAACGAAAAGCGGCGTGACGGCGCGCCATAATTCGCCGCGCTCCAGCGCCGGCCAGTCGCGCCGCAGCGCTTCCAGCAGGCGCGGCTCAATGCGGCTCGTGCAGGTGAGCGCCACGGAAAGCGCAAGCACGGCGACGGTCGCGAACGGAAATTTTCCGATCCGATGCGCCGCCGAACGAGCCATGGTTCAATCCCCGCCGGGCGGTCAGACCGCCTGCACGAAGCCGTCGAGAACCCGCTTCTGCCCGGCCTTGTCGAAGTCGATGGTGAGCTTGTTGCCGTCGATGGCGGACACGGTGCCATTGCCGAACTTCATGTGGAAGACGCGGTCGCCGGTCTTGAAGGCGGAAGGCTTGTCGGCCACCGATTTCGCCACCAGCTCGCCCTCGATGGTGCGGCCCTTGACCGAGCCGCGCCCCGCGCCGAAGCCCGAATCCGTCTCGCCATAGCCGATACGCTCGACGCGGCTGCCGGAGCGCGAGCCCCAATTGTTGCGGGTGGCGTCGGAGCGGTTCTGTTGCGCGCGCTGCCAGCCGGGCGTGGAATAGGTGTTCTGGAACGGGTCCGCCCGGTCGAAGCGCGACTGGCCGTAGCTGCCGTAGCCGCCGTAATTGCCTTCCATCTCGGCCACCTCGACATGGGCTTCCGGCAGTTCCTCCAGAAAGCGAGACGGGATGGTCGACTGCCACATGCCGTGGATGCGGCGGTTGGAGACGAACCACAGATGCAGGTTCTTCTTGGCGCGCGTCACGCCGACATAGGCGAGGCGGCGCTCCTCCTCCAGCCCCGAGCGCCCGCCCTCATCGAGCGCGCGCTGGTGCGGGAACAGGCCTTCCTCCCAGCCGGGCAGGAACACGGTCTCGAACTCCAGCCCCTTGGCCGAATGCAGCGTCATGATGTTGACGGCGTCGAGGTCCTCGTTCTGCTCGGCGTCCATCACCAGAGCGACGTGTTCGAGGAAGCCGCGCAGGCTTTCGTAATCCTCCATGGAGCGGATCAGCTCCTTGAGGTTTTCGAGCCGGCCCGGCGCTTCCGCCGACTTGTCGTTCTGCCACATGGCCGTGTAGCCGGATTCGTCCAGAATGGTCTCGGCCAGTTCGGTGTGCGGCGTGGTGTCGATCAGCGATTGCCAGCGGCGGAAATTCTCCACCACCTCGCGCAGCGCCGCGCGCGGCTTGGGCTTCAATTCCTCCGTCTCGACCAGATCGCAGGCGGCAGCGAACATCGAGAGGTCGCGGGCGCGGGCGTAATCATGGATCTGGCGGATGGCGGATTCGCCGAGGCCCCGCTTCGGCGTGTTGATGATGCGCTCCAGCGCGAGGTCGTCGGCGGGCTGGGCGACGACGCGCAGGTAAGCCATCGCGTCGCGGATTTCGAGCCGCTCATAGAAGCGCGGACCGCCGATGACGCGGTAATTGAGGCCGAGCGTGACGAAACGGTCCTCGAATTCGCGCATCTGGAAAGAGGCGCGCACGAGGATCGCCATATTGTTGAGCTTGTGGCCCTGCCGCTGCGCCTGCTCGATGGCCTCGCCGACCGCGCGCGCCTCTTCCTCCGAATCCCACGCCGCATGCACCTTCACGCGCGGGTCGTCGTGGTTGGGGGAATCGGTGAACAGCGTCTTGCCGAGCCGGCCCTCGTTATGGGCGATGAGATGCGCCGCCGCGCCGAGGATATGCGCCGTGGAGCGATAGTTGCGCTCCAGCTTGATCACCACCGCGCCCGGAAAATCCTTCTCGAAGCGCAGGATGTTGTCCACTTCCGCGCCGCGCCAGCCGTAGATCGACTGGTCGTCGTCGCCGACGCAACACAGGTTTACCTGTGTTGGTTTTTTCTCGCTCACGCTGTCGCCGCTGCGCGGCTCGCTCCGCGGGGGCGCGCCATCAGGCGCGACGGGCGGTCGCCCTTGCCGACCTTCGGTCGGATGGGACGCCGGTGCTGAAGATTTTGTCTGCGGCCTTTGCGCCAGCAGGCGCAGCCAGAGATATTGCGCGGTGTTTGTGTCCTGATATTCGTCCACCAGGATGTAGCGGAACTTCGCGTGGTACTCGCGCAGAATGTCCGGATAGGTGCGGAAGATGCGGATCGGGTGCAGCAGCAGGTCGCCGAAATCGCAGGCGTTGAGCGTGCGCAGCCTGTCCTGATAGGCGCGGTAAAGCTCGCGCCCGCGGCCGTTGCCGAAGGAACGTGCGTCGCCTTCCGGGATGTCCTCCGGCCCAAAACCCTTGTTCTTCCAGCCGTCGATCATGTTGGCGAAGGTGCGGGCGGGCCAGCGCTTGTCGTCGAGCCCTTCGGCCTGAATGAGCTGCTTGATCAGCCGGATGACGTCGTCCGTGTCGAGTATGGTGAAATCGGAGGTGAGGTTGACCAGCTCCGCGTGGCGGCGCAGCAGCTTCACGCCGATGGAGTGGAAGGTGCCGAGCCACGGCATGCCCTCCACCGCGCCGCCGACCAGATGGCCGATGCGGTCCTTCATCTCGCGCGCCGCCTTGTTGGTGAAGGTGACGGCGAGAATCTGGCTCGGATAGGCGAGGCCCGTGGTCAGGATATGCGCGATGCGGGTGGTGAGCACGCGCGTCTTGCCGGTGCCCGCGCCGGCCAGCACCAGTACCGGGCCCTCGGTGGTGAGTACCGCCTGCCGCTGTTCGGGGTTGAGGCCCTTGAGATAATCGGGCTCGCCGCGCTCACGGTTGCGCGCGGCCATGGCGCGCGCGGCCAAGCCGCCAGAGGGGCCGCCGGAAACGGGTGCGGGGCTTCGCGGCGCGTCGTCGCCGAAAAACGGCATATCGTCGGGAAAGTCGGACATTGAACCGAATGTAGTGATTCGCAGGCGAAAGACCAGCGAAAGGGTTAAAATATGCGGTTATTCTAATTGAGTGACGCGCCGGTCCGTGAAGTTCAGGCGATGGGCGGCCAGCGCCTCGACCAGCCCGCGCATTTCCGGCTCGCGGGCCAGAAGCTCGTCCAACTCGGTCATCTGGTTCATGGCGATGAGGCGCAATATGTCGTCGCGCACCGTGCCGTCGGCGCGGCGTGGCAGATGGGCGACGGGCTGGATCAGCTCCAGCTTCTGGCCTTTGAGGCGCGCGCGCAGGCTCTTTTCGTCGGCCGACAACGTTTCGACGAAGGCGTAGAGGCCGACGCCCTTGGCCGGCAGCGAATAGAGCGCCAGCGCCACGTCGCTGACGCGCGGATCGGATTTCAGCGCGGCGCGGATCGCCGGTCCCTCATTGTCGATGCGGTCGCCGGTGCCTTCGCCGTCCGACCAGTTGAAAATGCCGCGCGTGACGAAATTATAGACCTTCTTGCCGGTGGCGAGCCAGATGCGCGAGGGCAGCGAGCGGCGGGCGAGGACGCGCTTTTCCGTCGGCGTCATCAAGTGCCTGGCGAAGGCGCGCTTCTGCTTGATGAGGTGGCGGAAATCCTCATAGGCCATCATGCGATAGAGCGCGCCGCGCCGGCGGTGGACGCTGGCCAACTGGAAGTCGATCACGGCCGCTTCGCCTTCCGGCGTCATCAGCCAGTTCTGCGGTTTGGCGAGGTCGTTATGGGTGACGCCCAGCCGGCGCATGTCGCGCAGGATGCGGTGCGCTGTGCGATACCATTTGGGATCGGACGGGCGGGCCAGATGCAGCGGCGTGCCCTCGGTCCAGGAGCGGTAGAGCCCGTCCTTGTCGGTGGCGAGCAGTTGCGGCACGCCCTCGACGCCGCGCACGGCCTTGAGGCCGCGGATCTCGCGTTTCGCCAATATCCATGCCAGCGGCTTCGACCACCAGGGCGCGGCGCTGACCACGCGGCGGATGATGCGCGTGTCGGGATCGCCCGCGAAATAGCCGGCGCGCGTCTCGGAAAACACGTCGCGCTTGAACACGGCGGTCTCGACGAATTCGGGGATGGCCTCGCCGGTCAGCGGCGCGTCGATGTGAGGGTTCTGAACCATGACGCTCCAGTAAACCTTAGCACCGGATCAATCAAGTTGGATGCGGATGGCACATGTTGCAATCCCGCTTATGAGAGCGCACAACGGGCGCAAACCGATTTTACCGATTTGAAGGAACGCCCGTCGCATCCTGAAAATCCGACTGATGGAGAATAAAGCATGTCGCTTGAAAACGTGGTCGCGCTTGAACGCAACGAACGGGGCATCGCCGCCGTGACCGGCATCCTCAAGCAGCGTTTCGGCGAGCGGGCGCAGACGGGGCAGGCGATGCGCGAGCAGCACGGCCACACCACCACCTATGTGCCGACGCAGGCCCCCGATATCGTGATCTTCGCGGAGAGCGCGGAAGAGGTGCAGGAGGTCGTACGCCTTTGCGCACAGCATAAGGTGCCGGTGATCGCCTTCGGCGCGGGCTCGTCGCTGGAGGGGCAGGTGAACGCGCCGGCGGGCGGCGTGTCGCTCGACCTCACCCGCATGAATCGCGTGGTGGCCGTCCATGCCGAAGATCTCGACTGCGTGGTGGAGCCGGGTATCATGCGGCGCGAACTCAACGAATATCTGCGCGACACCGGCCTGTTCTTCCCCATCGATCCCGGCGCCAACGCCACGCTCGGCGGCATGGCCTCGACGCGGGCTTCCGGCACCAATGCGGTGCGCTACGGCACCATGCGCGAGAACGTGCTGGCGCTCAAGGCGGTCATGCCGGACGGAAACCTCATCGAGACGTCGAAGCGCGTCAAGAAGACCGCCGCCGGCTACGATCTCACCCGGCTGCTGATCGGGGCGGAGGGCACGCTCGGCATCATTACCGAACTGACGCTGAAATTGCAGGGCATACCGCAGGCGATTTCCGGCGGCATATGCCCGTTTCCGGATGTTGAGCGGGCCTGCCGCGCGGTGATCGAGACCATTCAGATGGGCGTGCCGGTAGCGCGCATCGAACTGGTCAATAAATTGCAGATGGAAGCGCTGATCCTGCATTCGAAGCTGCCCTACGAGGCGCAGCCCTATCTGTTCGTGGAGTTCCACGGCACCGAGAGCGGCGTCGCCGAACAGGCGGAAATCTTCGGCGCGATCGCGGCGGAAAACGGCGGGGGCCCGTTCCGCTGGACTGCCAATGCGGAGGAGCGCGACCGCCTCTGGCGCGCGCGCCACGACGCCTATCACGCCTCGTTCCTGCTGCGGCCGGGGGCGAAGGGCGTTTCCACCGATGTGTGCGTGCCGATCTCGCGGCTCGCGGACTGCATCGCCGAGACGGAGCAGGATATCGCGGAGACGGGCATCGTCGCACCGATCGTCGGCCATGTCGGCGACGGCAATTTCCATCTCCTGCTGCTGCTCGACACCGAAGACGCCGCCGAAATGGCGCGGGCGGAAGCTTTCATGGACCGGTTGGTGCGGCGCGCCATCGCCATGGAAGGCACCTGCACCGGCGAGCACGGTATCGGGCAGGGCAAGATGAAATATCTCGCGCTGGAGCTTGGCGACACCACCCGCTATATGCGGGCGATCAAGAAGGCACTCGATCCCGACAACATCATGAACCCCGGCAAGATGCTCATTTTGTGAATCGAATCCGAGAGTCGAATCAGGACCTTGCGGGGATTCGCTCGCAATGCGATTCAGGCCGACCCACGGGGGCGGTTCATCGTGTTCAGGGATGACGCAAGGATGTTGCGTTTCCGGCTGAAAAGCATTTCGCACTTTGCGCGATCATGCTTTATGTTGCCCTGTAAGGATGGCGTGATTCAGCCCTTGCGGCCGCGCCCTTGCGTAACCTTTTTGAATGACCGGAGCTGATTCCTGGGACGCATATTCGTCATTGTCGGCGGGCTGGTCGTGCTGCTTCTGACTGCGGCGCTGGTGGTGCCGCCCTTCATCGACTGGAGCGGCTACCGCGCCGATTTCGAGCGCGAGGCAAGCACTATCCTCGGCCGTCCGGTGAAGGTGGCCGGCGAGGTGAAGGCGCGGCTTCTGCCTTTTCCCTCGGTCACCTTTTCCGATGTGCGCGTCGGCGCGGACCCCGATCACCCGGTGATGACTGTCCAGACCTTTTCGATGGACGCCGAACTCATGCCCTTCCTGCGCGGGCAATTGCTGATCTTCGACATGCGGGTGGAGAAGCCGAGCGTCACGATCTCGCTCGATGGCGACGGCAAGATCGACTGGGCCATCCGGCCCTCGACGCCGCTCGACCCGAAGCAGATCCGGGTGGAGCGGCTCTCGGTGACGGATGGCACGGTTACGCTGCGCGACGCGGTCAACGGCAAGAGCCATGTGGCGACCGATCTCGATGCCGTGCTTTCGGCCACGAGCCTCGCCGGGCCCTGGCAGGCGGACGGCACCTTTAACCTCGACGGGCAGAAGCTCGGCATTAATCTCGTGAGCGGCGCGGCCAAGCCGGATGGCTCTTTGCACCTGCGGGCGCGCGTCTCGCCCGACGCCATTCCCGCCGCCTTCGAGACGGATGGCGACGTGGTGCTGAAGGACGGACGCCTCACCTATGGCGGCGATTTCTCGCTGCGGTCCTCCGACGTGGCGGCGCAGGCGGGGAAGCCGGCGGCGAACGCTGCAAAAGGGGCGCAGAAGGCCGCACCGGAAAAGCCCTTCTTCAGCGACCTGCGCCTGACCGGCAAGTTCTTCGCCGACCGCAATCGCTTCGACGTGAGCGAATTCCGCATGGAGCAGGGGCCCGCCGACAGCCCTTATGTGGTGAACGGAAAAGCGTTCATCGATTACGGCGCCGCGCCGCATTTTTCTATCAGCGCCGACGGGCAACAGATTTTTCTCGGTCCGGTCGGAGCGCCGGAAGACCAGCAGAATCCGCAAACCGCTGCGCCGGCCGCCGTTCCGTTCACCGAACGCATCGCCATTGTGCGCCGGGTGCTGGAACAATTGCCCATTCCGACCATTCCCGGCAGCGTGGACCTGCGTCTGCCGGCGGTGATCGCGGGCGGAACCACCATCCGCTCGGTGACGGTGAAAGCGGAGCCGGACCACGCAGGCTGGAACATTCGCCAGTTCGCCGCCGACCTGCCCGGCCGCACCCGCGTGGAAGCACAGGGGCGGCTGTCGGTCGGCAGCAATTTCGGCTTCGCCGGCAATATGCTGGTCGCCTCGCGCCAGCCTTCGGGCCTCGCCTCGTGGCTCAACGAGAAAGTGGACGATTCGATCCGCAAGCTCGACGGCGCGGGCTTTTCCGGCAAGGTGACGCTGCGCGACGGAATGCAGAAGATCGACGATCTCGAAATCGGCCTAGGCCACACCACGCTGAAAGGCTCGCTCTCGCGGCAGGTGAGCGGGGAGGCCGAGCCGGTCGTGGACCTGAATCTGTCCGGCGGCGCGGTGGACAGCGACGCCTTGCAGGCCCTCGTTGCCTTCTTCGCCAGCGGCGACGGCCTGTCGCTGCTCGACAGGCAGGCGCTCAAGGTCGGCTTCAAGGCCGGTCCGGTGCGCTATCAGGACATGGAGGCGGCGGGCGTCGATATTTCGGCGCGCCTGCAGGACGGGCGGCTCGATTTCGACCGGCTCATGGTCGATGACGTCGCCGGCGCGACCCTCACCGCGACCGGTCGCTACGAACCCTTCGCTGCGGCACCTTCGGGATCGCTCGACGCGACCGTGCTTTCCGGCGACTTGTCCCGCTTCATCTCGATCGTGGCCAACCGCTATCCGCAGGTACCGCTGATGCACGCGCTTTCGGTTCGGGCGGGTAATTTCCCCGGCCTGTTCTCCGACAGCCGCATCGATATCGTCGCCAATGCCATCGCGCCCACGCGTACGCCGGCCAAACCGGACCAGACGGCGAAGGGCGCGCGCAAAGAAGCTGCGAAAACCGAGACGCCGTCGGGCGGTGAGATATCGTTCAGCGTCAGCGGCAAGGCCGGCGGCATGAAGCTCGACCTTTCCGGCACGGCAAGCGGCGGGCAGAGCGGAGGGACGGGTGGCGAGCCGCTCCAGATGCAATTGAACGGCACCGCATCCTCGCAGCAGGGCGAGGCGGTGCTGGCGCTGATCGGCCTGCCGGCGCTGCCGCTGGGGCTCGCCGGCGAACTCACCGCCGATCTCACCATGCAGGGCGCGCCGGATGCAGGCATGCGCACGCAACTGAAGCTGACCGCCCCGGACGGCGCGGCCAGCGCCGACGGCGTCATCTCGCTAGTCGGCGGCGATATCGCGGCCAGCGGCAAGGCGCAGGTGAAATCCGCCGATCTCCAGCCATTCATGGCCACCCTCGGCTATGCGCTGCCGGGCTATGGCGAGGGTCTGGCGGGTGATCTTTCCAGCGATTTCCAGTTTGCCAAGGGCATATTGCGGTTTCCGAACCTTGCCGGCACGCTTGGCGGCGAGAAGGTTTCGGCGCGGCTGGAGGCGGATTTCGCCGATGACGGCCAGCCGCAACTGAAGGGTGAGGCGAAGCTCGCCTCGCTCGATCTCGCCAGCCTCGCAGCGGTCATGCTGGGGCCGGAAGCGCTGGAGCCGGCGAAAGCCACGCGGCAATCGGTGTGGCCGCGCACCGCTTTCGCCGACCGGCCCACGCTGCCGGTGGTCGCCGATGTAAAGCTCAATGTGGCGCGGGCCAGGGCGGGCAATTTCGGCGTGATCACCGATTTCTCGACCCGTCTGCAAAAAACCGTGGACAGCCTGTCACTGAGCGAATTCGCGGGCAACTGGGCCGGAGGCTATCTCGTCGGCGGTGTCACGCTGCGCGACAGCGACAGGAATGCGCTGCTTTCGACCGATCTCAAATGGACCGGCGCCAGCCTTGCCGGTTTCTACCGGACCGGGCGCGGCGCGGCCCCGCTCGGCGGCACGCTCAAGGCGGCGGTGACGCTGAACGGTAGCGGCAACAGCGCCGCCGCCCTTGTCGCCTCGCTCGCCGGGACGGCCAGCTTCGATGTGGAAGGCTTCACCGTAGGCGGTCTCAATGGCACGGCCTTGCCTGGCATGGTGGCGGCCGCCGATGCCATCGGCGATGCAAAAGGCGAAGGCGTGGCGGAGAACAGCGGCAAGTCGGACGCAGCGCGTTTCGACGCCATCGCGCAGGCTGCGGCAGGGCAGGGCCATTTTTCGCCCGGCAACGTACATTTCGACGTTGCGCTCGCCGGCGGCGTGGCGCGTTTGGCGGATTTCAACCTGAATGACGGTAATGCCGGCCTGTCCGGCGATATGCAACTCGACCTTTCGACGCTGGCGCTCGGTGGCAACAGCGCGCTGACCTATAATGACGGCGAAAGCATGGGGGTGGGCATTGCACCGCAGGTCGGCATCACGCTGGGCGGCAGCTATTTTGCACCCACGGTGCATTTCGACCGGCAACAGCTTGTCCAGTTCCTGACCCAGCGTTCCTTGCAGCGCGAGCAGCAGCGCGTCGAGGCCATGCAGGCGGCCCTGATGGAAAAGCAGCGCCTGCACCGGCAACTTGCTCTTTACGAGGCCGATGCGGCGGCACGCCAGCGCGCGCAGCAGGAAGAGGAGACGCGGCGCCGCGCCGAGGCCGCGCGGCGGGCCGAACAGGCCGCCAAGTCCGCCGTTCCGCCCGCGCCTGCGCCCGATACGCAGCAAAAGGCGCCCGCTGCGCCCGCGCCCACGTTGCCGCGGGATTCGATCGAGGATTTCCTGAAGACCTTGCCGGCTACGCCGCCGCCCGCGCCTGCGCCCGTGCCGTCGCAGCCCTGAACGGGATTTTAGATCGTCGTGCGCCTTATCAGGCGCATTGTGACGATCTATCTTTTTGTTTTTACGCATTATCCTACGCGAAACCGCTTCGCACTTTCGCTGGAAATGCTTTAGCTTTCCGCTCCCATCCGCGCTTTCATCCAATCCAGCACATACAGGCGCAGGGCGGATGAGAGATTGGTGGCGCGGTCACGGCCCTCGTCCACCTCGGCGACGAGGGCGGCGACGGAAAGGCCGCGCCGTGCGGCGATCCGCGCGATCATGTCGTGGAAAGGGTCTTCCAGCGTGAAGCTGGTCGCATGGCCGCGTATGCTGACGGAATGCTTGCGCAAGCGGGCCTTCAATGCGCGCCGTTCCCGCCGTCTTCGTCGTCCTTGCGGGCTTCGCGACGGTTCTGCTCGAAAAACCGTTCGGTCTTGTGCGCCTCGGTACGGGCGGCTTCCTTCTCGGCCTTGTTGCGCCCGAAGAGGATGCGGTTCTCACCGGCCTGCTTTTCACGGGCGTCGCGGGCCTTCTGTTTCCTGAACTGGCGCAGATTGACGATGTCGCTCATGGAACCCCTCCGGGATTGGTCATGCCGCCCGCTGCCGCCGGAGATAAAGAGGCGCCTACTTCTTGCGGAAGGAGTCGAGCGAGACCACGTCGGCGGAAGGTTTCGCCGCGCCGGAATCGTCCGCCTTGTCGCCCGATGCGGCGGGGGCTTCCGGCTTTCCGGCGGCGGGCTTGCGCGGCTTTGCCTTCGGCTTTTCCGGCTTGTCGGTATCGGCGGGAATCACCTCGATGGGCGCGATATTGCTGCTCTCGTCGTTGTCGCTCGCCGGCTGCACGGCCGCGACATCGAATTCCAGCTCGAAATTCACCGACGGGTCGTAGAAGCCGCGGATGGCGGAAAAGGGGATCACGAGCTTTTCCGGTATGTCGCCGAAAGACAGGCCGACCTCGAACAACTGCTCCGTGACATTCATGTCCCAGAACTGGTGTTGCAGCACGATCGTCATCTGTTCGGGATATTTCTCCTTCAGGCGCGGCGAGATGCGCACGCCCGGCGCTCCGGTGAGGAACGTTATGAAGAAGTGGTGATTGCCCGGCAGGCCAGCCTTGGCCACCTCCGCAAGGACCTTGCGAATGACGCCGCGCAGGGCTTCCTGAGCCAGAATGTCGTAACGGATCAGATCCTGTACCATGGTTTGCTTATCCCACGGATTCGCAGGCGGATGTCAAGTTTGTTCTGACAGGACGCGATCATATATGTCGTGAAAATGCGGAGCGGGACGGTTGCCTTCATCCGTCTATGCAATCAATGGATTTATGGAAAAATATACTCTTCCTGTGGTTGAATTTCCTGTCGCGCAAAAATCCGTTCGGGAAGGCAGGCTGGCGGGAGAGAAAGAAAGTGGAGGCTTCTGTTGCCAGGTGCCTCCGAACCCCGCCTTAAGGTGCTAACCCCAAGGGCTTAAAGTGGGTTTCCCGCACCGCCATTAGGCAGCGAGAGCATAACCCTGAGCATTGTTGTCGTTTGCAACTACTCAATTGACCCGATAACGGTGGTATCATGCCGAGTAAAAGAGCGATCTTTACACCCTTGTCGATCCTGTTTCGCCCCCGCCACAACACAGACCGGCAGTCTGCCTGTATTCTGGTGGAGGCGCCGGGTACCGCCCCCGGGTCCAATGGGTTTATTACACCGTCCGTTTATCACCATAGCCGGCTTGCGCCGGCACGCTCTATATAGGGGCGCCCGCAGCGGATTGAAAGAGGGTAGAAGGGGTTTTCGGTTCCCCTCCTACACGCTTTACGTTCATTTCTCCTTTAAAGCTTGCATCCCGCATTGACAGCTTGCCCCGTCTGGTCAATCCTCGCCAGAAATTTGGAGTCGGACACGATGTGCATCATGGATGCGTAACGCGGCCAGCCCGTTCCGAAGGCCGAAACAGGGACATTCCGTCTCAAAACGAAGGAGAATGAATATCATGAGTGATTATCTCGCGGATGTTCGTCGCTATGACGCCGGCGCCGACGAAGCCGTCGTCAGCAAGATCGTCAGGCATCTCGGCATCGCGCTGCGCAATCGCGACTCCTCGCTCGTTTCGGCGACCGACCCGGAAGAACTGAAGCGCGTGCGCGACAGCTGGGTCGGAAAGAAGCTCGGCATCACCGACCACGCCAAGGCCGAAGAGGTCGTCAATCATGTGGCGCAGGTCATGCACGGCGACCGCAACAAGCAGCGCGTCACCTTCTATTATCTGGTGGCCAAGCAACTCGGCAAACTCGGCGATCTTTGATCGGCCCGATGGTGGCCAAGGCATTTCCGGCAAAGCGTTTTTGTTTGTCGCGAAATGAAAAGACAAAAAGATAGTGCGGTTCCGTGAAAATCGGGAACCGCTCCGGTCGTGCGCCCCCGGTGCCCTGCGCCGGGGTTTCGTTTATAATCGCACGGACGAATCGGATTTTCGGGGAACCATGCGCACTTATCTCGACCTTCTCCGCCATGTGCTCGATACGGGGACCGACCGCAGCGATCGCACGGGGACGGGGACGCGCTCGGTCTTCGGCTACCAGATGCGCTTCGATCTCGGCGAGGGCTTTCCGCTCCTCACCACCAAGAAGCTGCATCTGCGCTCGATCATCCATGAACTGCTCTGGTTCCTGAAGGGCGACACCAATATCGCCTATCTGAAGGAAAACGGCGTCACCATCTGGGACGAATGGGCCGACGCGAACGGCGATCTCGGCCCGGTCTATGGCTATCAATGGCGCTCGTGGCCGGCGCCGGACGGGCGGCATATCGACCAGATCGCCAATCTGCTGAAGATGCTGCACGGCAATCCCGATTCGCGCCGCCTCATCGTCTCGGCATGGAACCCGGCGCAGGTCGACGAGATGGCGCTGCCGCCGTGCCACTGTCTGTTCCAGTTCTATGTCGCGGAAGGCAGGCTCTCCTGCCAGCTTTACCAGCGCTCGGCGGATATTTTCCTCGGCGTGCCGTTCAACATCGCGTCCTATGCGCTGCTGACCATGATGGTCGCGCATGTGACAGGCCTGGAACCGGGCCATTTCGTCCATACGCTCGGCGACGCGCATATCTATTCCAACCATTTCGAGCAGGCACGGCTGCAATTGAGCCGCACGCCGAAGACGCTGCCCGTCATGCGGCTCAATCCCGAGGTCAGGGATCTTTTCGCCTTCCGCTTCGAGGATTTCGAGCTTCAGGGCTATGAGGCCGATCCGGCCATAAAAGCACCAGTAGCAGTGTGAACTGTTGTCTTTGATCCGTCATTCTGGCACAAGCCTGCCGAGGCTTGCTCAAGATTGAGAAAAAGCTGAGATAACGTGAGAGCCAGTAGTGTCCAAGAAAAGCATAAAGATGCCATGGGCGACCTCTGTCGTCGCAAGAAGCTATCCCGATCATATTATTGGGATTGAAAATCAATTACCTTGGCATTTGGGTACTGATCTGAAGAGGTTTCGTAGAAGAACTGAAGGGCATGCAGTTATAATGGGTCGTAAGACTTTTGAGTCTATTGGGCGTCCCTTACCTAGGCGTTTAAATATAGTTCTCTCAAGAGAAAAAGTTGCTGATAGCAATAACCTCAAGTGGGCAGACTCTCCAGAGACCGCAATTCTACTTGCGGATAATTACTCTATAATAAACCTGAAAAAGGAGTTTTTTGTAATAGGAGGAGAAAAGATATATGAATTATTTAATAATTATATAAACAAAGTATTTTTGACAGATGTTTTTTGTGGAAATATAAATGGAGATGCGAAATTTCCTTATGATTTTCCAAGGGATTATTGGAGATATATTAGTGAAGAAGAATTTTCTAAGTCGGATATAGATGATTATGCTTTTAGAATTACATGTCTTATTAAGCGTAAACCAGAAGATCGTTTTAGATTGCGGGAGAAAATTCTGAGCTTTGATCCAAAAACTGAGGAATTTTTGGATAGATATATACAGTTGATTGATGATGCTGATTTAGCCCTTGTGGAGTCCAGCGATGCTCAGATCGAATTATTTAGTTAAGGGGCGCATAAGTCTGCATTAAGGACCTGCAAAAATGTAGTTCGTTGCGTTGAAAGCGGCCTGCGCGATACCTATAAACGGAAAACACCGATTATGACGGGACGACATTTTTCTCGTCGTGCCGTTTTTCTCCCGGAAATGCGGCGAGTATCTTAGAGGTAAGGATGCCCTGGAGCAATCAGAACGGCGGCGGCGGTCCATGGGGCGGCGGCGACAATAACAACAACGGCCCCGGCGGCAACGGACCCCAGAACAACGGTCCCTGGGGGCAGGGACCCAAAGGGCCGCGCGGCGGCGGCCCGAATGTGCCGCCCGATCTGGAAGATATATTGCGCAAGGGGCAGGACCGCCTGAAGCAGTTCTTTCCCGGCGGCAAGGGCGGCAGCCACCGCCCGATCTACGTCCTTATAGCCGTGGCCCTGTTCGGCTTCTGGCTGTTCCAGTGCATCTATACGGTGCAGCCGGACGAGATGGCGGTGGAATTGCGTTTCGGCAAGCCGCGCGCGAAGATTTCCGAGCCGGGCCTGCATTTCCACTGGTGGCCGATGGACACCTACCAGAAGGTGCAGGTCGGCGAAAAGCAGATCAATATCGGCGG
>MKVZ01000005.1:107651-238733 GCA_001898995.1 Rhizobiales bacterium 63-22
GGGCGCGTGAACACGCAGGGCCTGATGCTGACCGGCGACCAGAATATCGTCGACGTTCAGTTCTCGGTGCTCTACCGCGTATCCGATCCGACCGCCTATCTCTTCAATGTGGACGATCCCGATTCCATGGTGCAGCAGGTGTCGGAAAGCGCCATGCGCGAGATCGTCGGACGCCGCCCGGCGCAGGACGTTTTCCGCGACGACCGCATGGCCATCGCGCAGAACGTGCGCGATATCGTGCAGCAGACGCTTAACAGCTATCAGGCCGGGGTGCAGATCAACGCCGTTTCCATCGAGGACGCCGCACCGCCGCGCGAAGTGGCGGACGCTTTCGACGAGGTTCAGCGCGCCGAGCAGGACGAGGACCGTTTCGTGGACGAGGCCAACAAGGACGTCAACCAGAAGCTCGGACAGGCGCGCGGCGACGCGGCGCAAATCCGCGAGCGCGCCGCCGCCTACAAGGATCGCGTCGTGCAGGATGCCGAGGGTGAGGCGCAGCGTTTTAATTCTGTGCTGACCGAATATGAGAAGGCGCCGGAAGTGACCCGCGACCGACTGTACCTCGAAACCATGCAGGACGTGCTCTCCGGCACCAAGAAGGTCATCGTGGAGCCCGAAAAGGGCGTCATGCCCTATCTGCCGCTGAACGAACTCCTGCGCCAGAAGCCGCAGTCGACACCGAACAAGACGGAGCAGGAGCCCGCCCAGCCGAAGGCCGCGCAGCCGGCGGCGTCTCAATCGGGCGCCACCACGACGAACAGCGGAGCGACCAAGTGATGGCCCCTCACAGCAAACTTCCGATCATCGGCGGCATCGTCGCCGTCATCGCCTTCCTGGTCTATTGTTCCGCCTTCGTCGTCTCGGAGCGCCAGCAGGCCATCGTCATGCGCTTCGGGCAGATCGTGGCTGTGAAGACGCACCCGGGCATCTATTTCAAGCTGCCCTTCAGCTTCTTCGACGCCGACACCGTGCAGATGATCGACGACCGCCTGATGCGCTACGACCTCGACGACATCCGCGTGCAGGTCTCCGACGGCAAGTTCTACGACGTGGACGCCTTTCTGGTCTATCGCATCACCGATGCGCGCAAGTTCCGCCAGAATGTCGAGGGCGGCAACATGCTTCTGGCCGAGCAGCGCCTGCGCACGCGTCTCGACGCGGCGGTGCGCAGCGTCTACGGCAAACGCGGCTTCCAGTCAGCGCTTTCGGCACAGCGCGGCGCTATGATGCACGAGGTGCGCGACCAGCTTCGCCCCGACGCGGCTTCGCTCGGCATCACCATAGCGGACGTGCGCATCCGCCGCACCGACCTGACGGAACAGGTCTCGCAGCAGACCTATGACCGCATGAAGGAAAACCGCTACGCCGAGGCCGAAAGGCTGCGCGCCAACGGTCGCGAGGCCGCCCAGCGCATCCGCGCCGCCGCCGACCGGCAGGTGGTCGGGATTCTGGCCGAGGCGCGCAAGGAAGCGGAAATCCAGCGCGGTCAGGGCGACGCGCAGCGCGCCGCGATTTTCGCCGCCGCGGCGTCGAAGGATCCCGGCTTCTTCGCCTTCTACCGCTCGATGAAGGCCTATCGCCATGCGCTGGAGACGCCGGACACGACGCTGATCCTGTCGCCGGATTCGGAGTTCTTCAAGTTCTTCCGCAATGCCGACGGCAAGTCGGCGGCACCGGCGCAATAAGCTCGGGAACAGGCCGTCCATGAAAGACTTTCTCGCCGCGCTTGGTCTTCTCTTCGTGTTCGAGGGTCTGCTTTATGGCGGCTTTCCCGGCTTGGCGCGGCGGCTGGCTCGCGAAGCCAGCGACACGCCGGAAAACGTGCTGCGCATCTGCGGCATCGCGGCGCTGGCGATAGGAGTTGGTATCGTCTGGCTGGTCAGGGGATAAGCACGCCGCGCAACATGTGCGGCGGTTCTGCGATGGCGGCATGCCCGAAAACCTGCCTGCCTTTCATCGCCTGTTATCCATAGGCGATGCTATTTATAGCGGGCTTATCCCGGCCGGGCCGCAAACAGGCCTTATTTTGCGGCGATCTAATCGATAATGTTTGACTGCATGCAGACCGAAACGGAGCAGAGCTTCATGGCAAAAGCACCCGAGAGCGCCTTCAGGAGAAGCCCCGCCCGCACCCTGTTCGCAAGCGTGGCGCTGGGGGCACTGGTGGTCGCGGGGACGGTTACGCAGGGAGCCGCGCAGGCAAATGCGTCCGGTGCGGTATCGGCGGGCGTGCCCGCAACAGCGCCGTCGAACGCACCATCGAGCGCTCCGGCCAACCCGACGACAACCGCGCCGGGGAATATGCCCGCGCACCCGCAGGGACCGCCTTCATTGGCCAATCTGGCGGCGGGATTGCTGGATGCGGTGGTGAACATCTCCACGTCGCAGACCGTCAAGGATAAGTCCGGCGCCGACGACGATTCGGACGGCGACGGCCCGGTGCCCATGCCGAAAGCGCCGGAAGGCTCGCCGTTTCAGGAGTTCTTCAAGGACTATTTCAACAACAAGAGCGGCAAGAAGGACGACGATTCGCATCAGGTGCAGTCGCTCGGTTCGGGTTTCGTCATCGATGCGGACAAGGGCTTCATCGTCACCAACAACCATGTCATCGCCGATGCCGACGATATCGAGGTCAACTTCAACGACGGCGCCAAGCTGAAAGCGCAACTGGTCGGCAAGGACACCAAGACCGATCTTGCGGTGCTGAAGGTCGATCCGTCGAAGCACAAGCTCCATGCGGTGCAGTTCGGCGATTCGGATGCGGCGCGCATCGGCGACTGGGTTCTCGCCATCGGCAATCCCTTCGGCCTTGGCGGCACGGTGACGGCGGGCATCGTCTCGGCACGCAAGCGCGATATCAATTCCGGTCCCTACGACAACTTCATCCAGACCGACGCCGCCATCAACCGCGGCAATTCCGGCGGACCGCTGTTCGACATGAACGGCAAGGTGATCGGCATCAACACGGCGATCATCTCGCCCTCGGGCGGTTCCATCGGCATCGGCTTCGCCATTCCGTCCGAAATGGCGGTCGGCGTCATCGACCAACTGAAGCAATATGGCGAGGTGCGGCGCGGCTGGCTCGGCGTGCGCATCCAGCCCGTCACGCAGGATGTCGCCGACAGCCTCGGCCTCAAGCAGGCCAAGGGCGCGCTCATCGCCGGGCTGATCGACAATTCCGGCGTCGACAACAAGGCCCTGCACGGCGGCGACGTGGTAATCCGCTTCGACGGCAAGCCGGTCGACTCCGCGCGCGACCTGCCGCGCCTCGTGGCGGAAAGCCCGGTCGGCAAGGACGTGGAGATCGTCGTGCTGCGCAATGGCGAGGAGAAGACCGTGAAGGTCAAGCTCGGGCGGCTTGCGGAAGACGACAAGAGCGCCGCCAAAACGGATGGCAGCGGGGACGAGGATCAGGCCCCGGACGACGATTCGGGCGTCACGCCAAAAGGCAAGGATGGGCCGCAGAAGCAGGCTCCGAAGAGCGAGGCGGGGCAGGCCGTGCTCGGCATGCGGCTCGGCGTGCTCGACGACAATACGCGGACGAAGTTCGGTATCGCCGACGATGTGAAGGGTGTCGTCATCCTCGACGTGGTGCCGGGATCGGCGGCGGACGAGAAGCGTGTCACGGCAGGCGACGTGATCGTCGATATCGGTCAGGTGACGGTGAAGACGCCGGCCGACGTGCGGAAGCGCATCGACGGGCTGCGGCGCGAGGGGCGCAAGAACGGGCTGTTCATGCTGGCATCACGCTCCGGCGAATTGCGCTTCGTGACGGTGCGGCTGGATTAGAGCGGTTCCAACGATTCCGTTTAAACAGGAACCGCTCTGGCCTCGGCTGGCCGCAATCCCGGCCTCCGGCAAGGCAACGGAAGCGCGTCACGCGCGGAAGGCTCATTGCACGAAATCGGTCTTGCGGTAGCCCTGAATATAAAGGAGCGCGGTCAGGTCGCCATGGCGGATACCGACCTTCGCCTCAGCCGCGACTGCGGGCTTGGCGTGGAGCGCGACGCCGGTGCCGGCGAGCTTTATCATGCCGAGATCGTTGGCCCCGTCGCCGACCGCGATGGCATCGGCAGGCGTAAGGCCGAGCCGGTCGGCGATCTCCGCCAGCTTCTCCATCTTGGCCTCGCGGCCGAGAATCGGCTCCGCCACCGTGCCGGTGAGGTGCGTGCCGTCATCGATCAGCCGGTTGGCGCGGTCTTCATTGAAGCCGATCATTTCGGCGATGCGCCGGGTGAAGGTGGTGAAGCCGCCCGACACCAGCGCCGTATAGGCCCCGTGCTTGCGCATGGTGCGCACCAGTTCCGGCCCGCCGGGCGTGAGCGTGATGCGGGTGGAAATCACCTTGTCGATGACGGTGAGCGGCAGGCCTTTCAGCAGCGCCACGCGTTCGCGCAGGGCGGGCTCGAACGCGATCTCGCCGTTCATCGCCCGCGCGGTGATGGCGGCGACATGATCGCGCAGCCCCGCTTCCTCGGCCAGTTCGTCGATGCACTCCTGCCCGATCATGGTGGAATCCATGTCGGCGATCAGGATCTTCTTGCGGCGGCTTTCCTGCTCCTGCACCACCACATCGACGGCCGCACCGTCGAGCGCTTCGCGCAATTTCGTCTCCGCCTCCTGCGCCGGAATGCCCGCGGGCAGCGCGATATCGCAGGCGATGCCGTCGGCAAGCCAGTAAAGTCCTGTTGCATTCACCGCCGCGGAGGCTTTAATCCCCAGCGGGGCGGCAAGCACGGGCTTCGCCGGACTGGCGATCAGCGTGGCGACGAGCGAAGCGGATGCGGACATGAGAGGCATTTCCTGAATGGGTGAGGATGCGGTCGGGACTGCCATTCTGATAGCCGGACCGACGGCGAGCGGCAAGTCGGCTCTTGCCCTCCGCATGGCGCGGGAGACGGGCGGCTTCGTCGTCAATGCCGATTCCATGCAGGTCTACGGCGTGCTCGACCGGCTCACCGCACGCCCCGATGCGGACGATCTCGCGGCGGCGGAGCATCATCTCTACGGCCACGTGCCGCCTTCCGCCGCTTATTCGACCGGCAAGTGGCTTGCCGACGTGGCGGCGCTCCTGTCGCGGCCCGATCTCAGTGGCCGGACGCCGGTTTTCGTCGGCGGCACCGGGCTTTATTTCCGCGCGCTCACCGGCGGTCTGTCGCAGATGCCGGAGGTGGGGGACGATGTGCGCACATATTGGCGCGGGCGCATGGGGAGGGAAGGGGCGACGGCGCTGCACGGCGTGCTCGCCGCGCGCGATCCCGGAATGGCCGCCATCCTGCGGCCGACCGACAGCCAGCGCATCGTGCGGGCACTCGAAGTGTTCGACGCCACCGGAAAATCCCTGCTCGACTGGCAGGGCGGCGACGGAACGGCGCTGGTGGACGCGGCCTCGGCGCGCAGGATCGTGCTCCGGCCGGAACGGGGCTGGCTGCAAGAGCGCATCGCGCGGCGTTTCGCCTCCATGTGGGACCATGGGGCGCTGGAGGAGGTGAAAGCGCTGTTGACACTGAATCTCGATCCGGCGCTGCCGGCCATGAAGGCCATCGGCGTGCGCGAGATCGCCGCTTTCCTCGGCGGGGAGATGACGCGCACTGAGGCGACCGAGCGCGCCATCATCGCCACGCGGCAGTATGCCAAGCGGCAGTCGACATGGTTCCGCAACCAGCTCGATGCGGGCTGGCAGGTGATCTCGTCGCCGGACGAACTGGCGCCTCCGTAATAAAGTTGTTGGCGCGGGCGATTTTGCAAAAGAAAATATCGCGCAACACTTTTAAGCGTTGACGGCGCTATTCCGGCCTATTAGTGTCCGCTTCCATGAACACGAAGATGAACATTCTTGTAGTAGGCGCGCGCATGGGCAGGGTGGTGTAACCACCCGGCGAAAGCACCCATGCGCGAAAGACAGGCTCCCTTGAGGGGCCTTTTTTATTACCTGAAACAGGCACTTACTTACTTACAGACGAGACGGGAAGAGAACGATGACGACCGCAGGCAGACACGAGGCGGAGACGAAGGCCCGGAATACGAAAAGCCATGAAGCGCAGGGCACGGGCGACAATCCGCGCGAGATGACCGGCGCCGAGATGGTGATACAGGCGCTGATCGATCAGGGCGTCGAGACGATTTTCGGTTATCCGGGCGGCGCGGTGCTGCCGATCTATGACGAGATCTTCCAGCAGGACAAGGTGCAGCACGTTCTCGTCCGCCACGAGCAGGGCGCGGGCCATGCGGCGGAAGGCTATGCGCGCTCGACCGGCAAGGTCGGCGTCATGCTGGTCACGTCCGGCCCCGGTGCGACCAACGCCGTCACCCCCTTGCAGGACGCGCTGATGGATTCGATCCCTCTGGTCTGCATTTCCGGTCAGGTCGCGACCACGCTCATCGGCTCCGACGCCTTTCAGGAATGCGACACGGTCGGCATCACCCGCCCCTGCACCAAGCACAACTGGCTGGTGAAGGACGTCAACGATCTCGCCCGCATCCTGCATGAGGCTTTCCATGTCGCCTCCACCGGGCGGCCCGGCCCGGTCGTGGTCGATATTCCGAAGGATATCCAGTTCGCCAAGGGCATCTATACGCCGCCGGAAACTGCACCCCGCACCAGCTATCGCCCCGTTCTCGACGGCAATGCGCACGCCATCGCGCAGGCCGTGCAACTGCTCGTCAATGCGAAGAAGCCGGTCATCTATTCGGGCGGCGGCGTCGTCAATTCCGGTCCGGCGGCCTCGCGCCTGCTGCGCGAACTGGTGGAGATGGGCAATTTCCCCATCACTTCGACGCTGATGGGGCTCGGCGCCTATCCGGCTTCCGGCAAGAACTGGCTCGGCATGCTGGGCATGCACGGCACCTATGAAGCCAATATGGTCATGCACGATTGCGACGTCATGCTGTGCGTGGGCGCGCGCTTCGACGACCGCATCACCGGTCGTCTCGACGCCTTCTCGCCCAATTCGAAGAAAATCCATATCGACATCGATCCGTCCTCGATCAACAAGAACGTCCGCGTCGACGTGCCGGTCATCGGCGATGTCGGGCATGTTCTGGAAGATATTGTGCGCCAGTTCCGCGCCTCCGAGAAAAAGCCCGACAGGCAGGCCATCGCCGCATGGTGGGAGCAGATCGCGCGCTGGCGGGCGCGCAATTCGCTGGCCTATACGCCCAACCGGGACGTCATCATGCCGCAATACGCCATCCAGCGGCTCTTTGAGCTGACCAAGGATCGCGACACCTACATCACCACCGAGGTCGGCCAGCACCAGATGTGGGCGGCGCAGTTCTTCGGTTTCGAGCAGCCGAACCGCTGGATGACCTCGGGCGGTCTCGGCACCATGGGCTACGGCCTGCCGGCGGCGCTCGGCGTGCAGATCGCGCATCCGGAAGCCCTCGTCGTCGACATCGCAGGCGACGCCTCGATCCAGATGTGCATTCAGGAAATGTCGGCCGCGATCCAGCACGACGCGCCGATCAAGATCTTCATCCTGAACAACCAGTATATGGGCATGGTGCGCCAGTGGCAGCAATTGCTGCACGGCAACCGGCTGTCGCATTCCTATACGGAGGCGATGCCGGATTTCGTCAAGCTGGCGGAAGCCTACGGCGCGCACGGCATACGCTGCGAGAAGCCGGGCGATCTCGACGACGCCATCCAGGAGATGATCGACGTGCGAAAGCCGGTGATCTTCGATTGCCGTGTCGCCAATCTCGCCAACTGTTTCCCGATGATCCCGTCCGGCAAGGCGCATAACGAGATGCTGCTGCCCGACGAGGCCACCGACGAAGCCATCGCAAACGCCATCGACGCCAAGGGCCGCGCGCTCGTCTGACCGGAGGAAGAAGAAATGAACGCACAGAATCTAGCCTCCGGCTCGGTCTATTTCATCGTTGCCGACACGCAGACCCCGGAAACCCACACGCTCGCCGTGCTGGTCGACAATGAGCCGGGCGTTCTTGCCCGCGTCATCGGCCTTTTCTCCGGGCGCGGCTACAATATCGAGAGCCTCACCGTCTCCGAAACGGAGCATGAGAAGCACCTGTCGCGCATCACCATCGTGACGCGTGCCACGCCCAACGTGCTCGACCAGATCCGCCACCAGATCGACCGTATCGTGCCGGTGCACCGCGTGGTCGATCTTACCCACCGCGCCGCCGAACTCGGCCACGACCGTCCCATCGAGCGCGAACTGGCGCTGGTCAAGGTGGCGGGCAAGGGCGAGGCGCGGGCCGAGGCGCTGCGCCTCACCGACGCCTTCAACGGCAAGATCGTCGATGCGACGACCGAGCATTTCATCATCGAGGTCACCGGCAAGACGGCCAAGATCGACCAGTTCATTTCGATCATGAAGCCGCTCGGTCTCGTGGAAATCTGCCGTACCGGCGTGGCTGCGATGAATCGCGGCGCCGAAGCTATGTAATAGGGCCATGTAAGGGGACGAATGGAATGAGCGCGCTTCCCGGTTATGACGATGTGGCGGCCGCCGCCCGCCGCATCGAAGGCCATGCCCATCGCACCCCGGTGCTGACTTCGGCCACAGTGGATGCGCAGACCGGCGCGCACTTCTTCTTCAAGGCCGAGAATTTCCAGCGCATCGGGGCTTTCAAATTCCGCGGCGCGTTCAACGCCCTGTCGCAGTTCACCGAGATGCAGAGGAAGCGCGGCGTGCTCGCCTTTTCCTCCGGCAACCATGCGCAGGCCGTGGCCCTGTCGGCGAAGCTGCTCGGCATTCCCGCCACCATATTGATGCCGGAGGATGCGCCGGCATCCAAGCTCGCGGCCACGCGCGGTTATGGTGCGAAGGTCGTCACCTTCGACCGCTATAAGGAAGACCGCAACGCGCTCGCGAAGGCGCTGGCGGAAGAGCAGGGGCTGACGCTGATCCCGCCCTACGACCATCCGCATATCATCGCCGGGCAGGGCACGGCGGCGAAGGAACTGATCGAGGAGACGGGGCCGCTCGACGCGCTGTTCGTTCCGCTCGGCGGCGGCGGATTGCTGTCCGGCTGCGCACTGGCGGCCAGAGCCCTTTCGCCGGACTGCGCGGTTTTCGGGGTCGAACCGGAAGCGGGCGACGACGGGAGGCAATCGTTGCGCGCGGGCCGGATCGTTCATATCGATACGCCGAGGACGCTGGCCGACGGCGCGCAGACGCAGGCGCTGGGCGAGACGACCTTTCCCATCATCCGCGAGACGGTGCGCGACATTCTCACCGCCGACGATGGCGAACTGGTGCAGGCGATGCGGTTCTTCGCAAGCCGTATGAAGATCGTGGTGGAACCGACCGGCTGCCTCGCCTTTGCCGCGGCAAGGCGGGTGGCGGCAGATTGGCGCGGCAAGCGCGTCGGCATCATCGTCTCCGGTGGCAATGTCGATCTGGAGCGCTTCGGGGCGCTTATCGAAAAGGGTGTTTGATCACGGTTTGATCTTGTTTTCGGGCGGCGAATCCTGTCTGAAGGAGAGATGCAATTCTCACCGGAACAGGATCGGGCGCTCAAGGCCGTCGGACAGTGGCTGAAAGAGGGCAACAGCCCGGTTTTTCGGCTGTTCGGCTATGCCGGCACCGGCAAGACCACGCTGGCGCGCTATTTCGCCGAGCATGTGGACGGCGACGTGCAGTTCGCCGCCTTCACCGGCAAGGCGGCGCAGGTTCTGCGCTCGCGCGGGGCGAGCAATGCGCGCACGCTGCATTCGCTGATCTATCGTCCGCGCGGCGAGGAGGCGGTGGAGGACGAGACCACCGGCAAGACCTCCATCTCGCCGACCTTCTCGCTCAACCGGCAAAGCCCGGTCGCCAAGGCGGCGCTGATCGTGGTGGACGAGTGCTCCATGGTGGACGAGGCGCTGGGCCGCGACCTGATGAGCTTCGGCACGCCGATCCTCGTTCTGGGCGATCCGGGACAGTTGCCGCCCATCTCCGGCGGCGGCTTCTTCACCGAACACGAGCCGGATTTCCTGCTCACCGAGATTCATCGGCAGGCGCAGGACAATCCCATCATCCGCATGGCGCTCGACGTGCGTGAGGGCCGGCCGCTGCCCTATGGCGATCATGGCACGGCGCGCGTCATCACCAAGGCCGAGGTCAATCAGGATATGGTGATGGAGGCGGATCAGGTGCTGGTCGGCACCAACCGCACAAGGCGGCGCTACAACCAGCGCCTGCGCGAACTGAAGGGCTTCGACGCGGATTATCCGCAGGCCGGCGACAAGCTCGTCTGCCTGCGCAACGATCCGGCCAAGGGCCTGCTCAACGGCTCGCTGTGGAAGGTGATGACCGCTTCCAAGGAGACGGTGAAGCCCGGCATCAACCTGCTCGTCTCGCCGGAAGACGACGATCGCGGCGTTGCCAAGATCAAGCTCCTGAAGGCCCAGTTCGAGGACCCGGACACGGAAATTTCGTGGCAGATGAAAAAGCGCTACGACGATTTCGACTATGGCTATGCGCTGACCGTGCACAAGGCGCAGGGCTCGCAATGGGGCAATGTCGTGCTTTTCGACGAGAGCTACGCTTTCCGCGACACGCGCGAGCGCTGGCTCTATACCGCCGTCACGCGGGCGGCGGAGCGGCTGACCGTGGTCAGGTAGGCTCTTCCCTTGTCAGGCCGTGTCAGGGCGACGGCTGCGCATCGAGCCATTTCCACGCCTCCTCCTCCGCTTCCGTCTCGAAGGCGCGCATTTCGATGGAGATGAAGGGCTGCACGAGCGTGATGCTCGCCTGTATCCAGAGCGGACCGCCGACGATAGCGTAGCGGCGCAGGTGGCGCAGCGATTTGGCACGCATGGACAGCATGCTTTCCGAAAAGGCTGCCCCCCAGTCCATGCCCTCATAGCCGGCGAGCCGGATCAGGAGGTCGATTTCCTCCTGCGTCTCATAGGCCGCGTCGAGAAGGCCATAGAGGTTCTCCAACGCCGAGTCGTCGAGATGCCCCTCTATTTCGAAGGCGAAAACATCTTCTTTACTGGTCGGGATACGCCGGACGACGGGCATGGCTTCCTGCCGCATAGTGATCTCCGTTTCTGTTCTGCGTGCGTTGAATCAAACGTTTTGGGCCGCCGAAAGTTGCGGATTAGCCTCATTCCGTTCGCAAGAATGACAAGATTTGGGGATCGGCGGCAGTTTGTGGCCGGAAAACACTCACACTTTTTCGCGGCGGACGATATAAAGGGCCAAATACTGCCGGGAGAAGTGCGTTTATGCCTGCGAAATTATCCGTCAATCTCAACGCGGTAGCCATGCTCCGCAACCGGCGGGACTTGCCCTGGCCCAATGTGATCGTCCTTGGACGCGCGGCGCTTTCCGCCGGCGCGGCGGGGCTGACGGTGCATCCGCGCCCGGACCAGCGCCATATCCGTTTTTCCGATCTCGCCGACATACGCGCGCTGATAGACGACGAGTTTCCGCAGGCGGAATTCAACATCGAGGGCTATCCGACCGCGGACTTTCTGGCGCTGGTCGAAAGGCACGAGCCGGAGCAGGTGACGCTGGTGCCGGACGATCCATCGCAGGCGACCTCCGATCACGGCTGGGATTTCAACGCGAGGGCGGATTTCCTCGCGCCTGTCGTGGCGCGGATAAAATCGCTCGGCATCCGCGTATCGCTGTTCGCCGATCCCGATCCGGCGGGATTCGACAAGGCGAAGGCCATCGGCGCGGACCGCGTGGAACTCTATACGGGGCCTTACGGCGCGGCCCATGACGACCCGGCTGCGGTGACTCGCGAACTGGACAAGCTCGGCCGGGCGGCCGATGCGGCGCTCGCGCTCGGCCTCGCTGTCAATGCCGGCCACGACCTGACGGTGGAAAACCTGCCGCCGCTGGTAAAACGCATTCCGCACTTAAGCGAAGTGTCCATCGGGCATGGACTGACGGCGGACGCGCTGATGTACGGCATGCCGGCCACGGTCGGCCGCTTCATCACCGCGCTGGCCGGGTGAACCGCCCATGCGTCCCATCATGCGCCATGCCCGATCCGACCGCCATATGCGGCATCCGTTCCGATATCCTGCCATTGCCGGCTCCATCATCGAGGGCAGGGCCATTTTCAGGAAGGCGCGAGGGGCCTGCATATGAACGATAAGTCGAACGGCAAGACCCCCGCAAACGACGCGCCGAAAGATGCGGGGTCGACGGAACTGCCGGCAAATCCCACCTTGCCGGCCGGAATCGTTCCCGATACGGCGCCCGCCGCCACGGCTTCCGAGGAAGCGGGGCACCTCAACGACAGCATGAAGACACTGGTGCTCGGCGCGCTCGGTGTGGTCTACGGCGACATCGGAACCAGCCCGATCTATGCCTTTCGCGAGGCCCTGCATGCCGCCGCATCCGACGGCTCGCTGCCGCGCAGCGATATTCTGGGCGTCGTCTCGCTCATCTTCTGGGCGCTGACGCTGGTCGTGACGGTCAAATATGTGCTGTTCGTGCTGCGCGCGGACAATAACGGCGAGGGCGGCATCCTGTCGCTGATGGCGCTGGTGCGCGCGGCCCTCAAGGGGCGGCCGGACCTGATCCTCGGCGTCGGCATATGCGGGGCGGCTCTGTTCTTCGGCGACGCCGTCATTACGCCGGCCATTTCGGTGCTTTCGGCGGCTGAAGGTCTGGAGATCGTCGCGCCGGATCTGACGCCTTTTGTGGTGCCGGTCACGGTCGTCATTCTGGTAACCCTGTTCTCGGTGCAGAAATTCGGCACGGCCAAGGTCGCCAACGTGTTCGGTCCCGTCATGGTGGTATGGTTCCTGGCGCTCGGCGCATCGGGTCTGTGGCATATTTTCGACGATCCGAGCGTGTTCGCCGCGCTCAATCCCTATTATGCGGTGTATTTCCTTACCGCCAGCCCCGGCGTCGCCTTCATCACCGTCGGCGCGGTCTTCCTCGCCATGACGGGTGCGGAGGCGCTTTACGCCGATCTCGGCCATTTCGGGCGCAGGCCGATCGTGATCGCATGGTTGTGGATCGTGTTCCCCTGCCTCGTGCTGAACTATTTCGGACAGGCCGCCTTCGTCCTGTCCCATAACGACAAGGCGGAACTTCCCTTCTTCCAGATGCTGCCGGGCTTCGCGCTGCTGCCGATGGTGATCCTCGCCACCGCCGCGACCGTGATCGCCAGCCAGGCGGTCATCACCGGCGCCTACTCCATGGCGCGTCAGGCGGTGCAACTGAACATCCTGCCGCGTCTGGAAATCATGCATACGTCCGAGAAGCTGCACGGGCAGATCTACATCCCGCGCGTCAACCTGCTCCTGGGGCTTGCCGTGGTGATCCTCGTGCTCGGCTTCGAGAAATCGAGCAACCTCGCCGCAGCCTACGGCATCGCGGTGACGGGCAACATGCTGGTGACGACGGTGATGCTCTATATCGTCATGACCCGCATCTGGAACTGGCGGATAAGCCGTGCCCTGCCGCTCACTCTCTGTTTCCTGACGATAGACGTGCTGTTTTTCAGCGCCAACATCATCAAGGTGGAGGAGGGCGGCTGGGCGTCGATCAGCATCGCCGTCGTCCTCGTCATCATCATGTGGACATGGGTGCGCGGCACGCGGTATCTGTTCCAGAAATCCCGCAAGGCGGAAGTGCCGCTCGATCTCATCGTCGCGCAGATGGAGAAGCGACCGCCGATCATCGTGCCGGGCACGGCGGTGTTCCTGACCGGCGATCCCAAGAGCGCCCCAACCGCCCTCATGCACAGCCTCAAGCATTACAAGGTTCTGCACCAGAACAACGTCATACTGACCGTGGTGACGGCGTCGAAGCCATGGGTCGTCACTGCCGACCGGGCGCGCGTGTCGCAATATAACGAACGCTTCATGCAGGTGACGCTGACTTTCGGCTACATGCAGCAGCCCAACATTCCGCGCGCTCTCGGTGTCTGCCGCAAGCTCGGCTGGAAGTTCGACATCATGACGACGTCGTTCTTCTTGTCGCGGCGTTCGCTGAAGGCGTCGGTCCATTCCGGCATGCCGCTGTGGCAGGACAAGCTGTTCATCCTGCTCGCCCGCACCGCATCCGATGCGACCGAATATTTCCATATTCCCACCGGCCGCGTGGTCGAGATCGGCACGCAGGTGAATATCTAAACCGGCATATCCGGCAGACGATGTTTCGATTAGAGCATGCCGCGCAAAGGTGTGTGGCGGTTTTGCGATAACGACGTGCGTTAAAATAACGACTTAAAGCGCGGAAAGCGAATCTGAAAGATCGCGACGCGCTTCAAGGGCGCTGCTCCGGGATCGGTCCGGGACGGCGCCCTTTATCTTTTTGTCCTCCTTTTGGACCTCATTGCCGATATTTCCCGTCTCCGAGCTTCCGGCAGGGGCCGGTTTTGCGCGAAATCATGAAAAATTGGCCTTGACCGCGTCCGCGGCAGACGTTAAATGATGGGAACCGTACCGTACGGTACCATGCTGCGGTACGATTGGAGGAAACCCCGGTGAGCAACGCTGGCGACAAATTGCAGGCCCGCAGGCCCGAGCCGCTTTCGCCGCGCCAGAACGATGTTCTGGAGCAGGCGCTGCGCCTCCTCGTGGAAGGCGGCGATCGCGCGCTGACCACGGCCAGCATCGCGCGCGCGGCCAATTGCTCCAAGGAAAGCCTCTACAAATGGTTCGGCGACCGCGACGGGCTTCTCACCGCCATGGTGCGCTGGCAGGCGTCGAAGGTGCGCGTGGTGCCGCTGGCACGCAACAAGCTCGACGCGCAATCGCTGTTTTCGAGCCTCGAACATTTCGCCCGCGACTGGCTGCTGGTCCTGTCCGGGCAGACCTCCATCGCGCTCAACCGGCTCGCGGTCAGCCACGCGGCATCGGGCAAGTCGGCGCTGGGCGATATCGTGCTCGCCAACGGACCGGTTGCCATGGCCGAGCGGCTCAAGCCCGTCCTGCTTCTGGGGCTGGAGGCGCGGCTGCTTGCCTTCGACGACATAGACGAAGCGTTCCGCACGTTTTTCGGGCTGGTGGTCCGGGACATGCAGATTCGGCTGCTGCTCGGCGACCGGCTGGAACTGACTGACGACGTGGTCATCCGGGACGCCCGGCGCGCCACGAAGCAGTTTTTCGCTCTTTACGGAGCCTAGCGCATGTCGCGCAAAAGTGCGTAGCGGTTTTGCGATAACGACATGCGCAAAAACAAAGGGTTAAAGCACGGAAAGCGATCGACAAGATCGCGACGCGCTTTAGAAACCGGTGGCCGTGAGGCCACCATGCAAGATGCAACGAAGGGAATAGGATATGCGCGTTTATTACGACCGTGACGCGGACGTCAATCTGATCAAGTCGAAGAAGGTGGTCATCGTCGGCTACGGCAGCCA
Source organism: Rhizobiales bacterium 63-22 (assembly GCA_001898995.1). Lineage (GTDB taxonomy): Bacteria > Pseudomonadota > Alphaproteobacteria > Rhizobiales > Rhizobiaceae > Brucella. The sequence continues at coordinate 122,943 of MKVZ01000005.1, forward strand.
GGGCCGCGCCCATGCGCTGAACCTGAAGGATTCGGGCGCCGCCAATGTGCGCGTCGCGCTGCGTGAGGGCTCTGCGACGGCCAAAAAGGCCGAGGCCGACGGATTTCAGGTGATGAATGTCGCCGACGCCGCCAAGTGGGCCGATCTGATGATGATGGCGACCCCGGACGAGCTTCAGGCCGATATCTACAAGCAGCATATCCACGACAATCTGCGCGACGGCGCGGCCATCGCTTTCGCGCACGGTCTCAACGTGCATTTCGGCCTCATCGAGCCGAAGAAGACGGTGGACGTCATCATGATCGCGCCGAAAGGCCCCGGCCATACGGTGCGCGGCGAATACCAGAAGGGCGGCGGCGTGCCGTGCCTGATCGCCATCCATCAGGATGCTTCCGGCAATGCCCACGATCTCGCGCTCTCCTATGCGTGCGGCGTCGGCGGCGGCCGTTCCGGCGTCATTGAGACCAATTTCCGCGAGGAATGCGAGACCGATCTGTTCGGTGAGCAGGTGGTGCTGTGCGGCGGTCTGGTGGAACTGATCCGCGCCGGCTTCGAGACGCTGGTGGAAGCCGGCTATGCCCCGGAAATGGCCTATTTCGAATGCCTGCACGAGGTGAAGCTGATCGTCGACCTGATCTATGAAGGCGGCATCGCCAACATGAACTACTCGATCTCCAACACCGCCGAGTGGGGCGAATATGTTTCCGGCCCGCGCATCATCACGGAAGAGACCAAGGCCGAGATGAAGCGCGTGCTGAAGGATATCCAGACCGGCAAGTTCACCTCCGAATGGATGCAGGAATGGAAAGCCGGCGCCGCCCGCTTCAAGGGCATCCGCCGCAACAACGACGCCCACCAGATCGAGCAGGTCGGCGCCACGCTGCGCGGCATGATGCCGTGGATCGAGAAGAACAAGCTGGTCGACAAGGCCAAGAACTGACCGGTTTTTCCAGTCGGGGCGATCTTTGAAGAGGGGCGTTCATCGCGCCCCTCGACGCGATGATGAAGCCTGTCTCCGGGAATATTCCGGGGACAGGCGAATGTGATTTCAGATTCCGCTTCATCTTTTTGTTTTCACCGTATCGACGCGGCTCCCGGATGTTTCCGTTCTGCCGCAAATGCTTTATGGAGCGGGATATTCCGTTTGATGTAAGGAGATTTCCAGTGCAGGACTGGGAAAACGTACTCGCAACACGCTCCGCACGCATGCGCGCGTCGGAAATCCGCGAACTTCTGAAGCTGCTGGAGCGCCCCGATATCATCTCGTTCGCGGGCGGCATTCCCGACCCGGCTTTGTTCCCGCACGAAGCGTTCCAGTCCGCCTACAAGTCGATCCTGACCGGCCCGGAAGCCAATGCGGCGCTGCAATATTCCATCTCTGAAGGCTACAAGCCGCTCAGGAGCTGGCTGGTGGGCGAACTCGCCCGCTTCGGCATTGCCTGCACCGAGGATAATGTGTTCATCACCTCCGGCTCGCAGCAGGCGCTCGATTATCTCGGCAAGCTGCTCCTGTCGCCGGGCGATACGGCGCTCGTCACCGCACCGACCTATCTTGGCGCGCTTCAGGCCTTCAACGCCTATGAGCCGAACTACGACACGCTCACCATCAACGGCAACCGTACGCCGTACTCCTACAGGCAGGTCGCGGAGAAAGCGGGCGGCAAGGTGAAATTCGCCTATCTTTCGGCTGATTTCTCCAACCCGACCGGCGAAACCGTCGACCTTGCGGGCCGTGAGAAGCTGCTGGCGCAGGCGGACGAGTTGGACATTCCCGTTATCGAGGATGCCGCCTACCAGCATCTTCGCTATGACGGCACGGCTATCCCGCCGATCCTCGCGCTCGACATCGCCCGCAACGGCGGCGATATCGAAAAGACCCGCACCATCTATTGCGGCTCCTTTTCCAAGACGCTGGCTCCGGGCCTGCGCGTCGGCTTCGTGGTCGCGGCCATGCCGGTCATCCGCAGGCTCGTGCTCATGAAGCAGGCGGCGGACCTGCATTCCTCCACCATCAATCAGATCGCCGTTCACCGCGTCGCGGCCGAGGCGTTCGATACGCAGGTGGCGAAGGTCGGCAAGGTCTATAAGCACCGCCGCGACAGGATGCTGGACGCGCTCGGGCGCTACATGCCGGAAGGCACGGCCTGGACAAAGCCGGAAGGCGGCATGTTCATCTGGGTCACGCTGCCCGAGGGCATGGACGGTGCCTCGCTGCTCGCCGCGTCCATCGAGAGCGAGAAGGTGGCCTTCGTGCCGGGCAAGGCGTTTTTTGCCGATGCCTCGGGCGCCAACACGCTGCGGCTCAGCTATTCCTGCGCCAATGACGAGATGATCGAGGAAGGCATCAAGCGGCTTGGCCGCCTGATCCGCACCCATATGGAGCCGGCGGCAGCCTGAAAACTGCCGTTTATTGGAACGGCGAATTGCAGCTCTGGCGCGGCCCGGCAAGCGGCTGGTAGGTGTCGTCTGAACTGCGATAGCTGCGATAATGGTTCGAGCACCACTGGATATGATTGCTGCTCGGACCGAAGGTCCTGATCGGCGGGCGCGCGGAGGGGTACACTTTCAGCGGCTCGCCGTTTCTGTAGATGAGAACGCCGTCGCTGCCGATATAGGTGTTGCTGCCGCGGCAGGTGGTGGAGCCGTAGCATCCGCGCGAGGTGGGGCCGGGCCGGTCGAGGCCCGAGTTGCCCGGGATAGGCGGTGTGGAGGGACGCAGCGAAGGCACGTAGGGCGTGTTCAGATCGACCGCCATGCCCCGTCCGGTGGCCGCGAACACCGACAGGCCCGAAACGAGGGCTATGGACAGGGCCTTTGCGAACATCGTGCGATACCTCGCTTGAATCTCTGACTTTTTTTATCTGACGCACATCTTCTCCGAAAGCCGTTTCATGCTTTTCGGGGCGTCCTTTGAATATGGGCGCTCATTGCGCGGAAATCACGGGCGCGGCGGGAATTTAACGACGCGGCGCGGAAACTCTTGCCAAGCGCGCCCGGAGCGGGAAGAGTGTCGGCGCATGTTTACCATCGCCACGTTCAATATCGAAAATCTGATGAGCCGGTTCGATTTTTCCGGCTTCCGCAACGAATTGCATCAGGATCGCGCCCTGCAACTCTACGAGATCGGCGACGAGGCGCAATATCGCCTGCTGGAGCAGGCGCGCGCCGTTGCGCTCACCGACGACACGCGGCAATTGACGGCACTGGCCATCGCCGCCACGCGCGCCGATATCCTCTGCCTTCAGGAAGTGGACAACCTCACCGCGCTCAACGCCTTTGAATATGGCTACCTGTTCCGCATGGTGGGGCGCGGCTACCGGCACAAGCTGCTGGTAGACGGCAACGACAGCCGCGGCATCGACGTGGCGGTGATGACGCGCGATACGACGCGCGACGGCCAGCCGATCGAGATCGGCGACGTGACGAGCCATGCCTATCTGACCTATGCCGAATACGGCCTCTACGAGCCGGAACTGAAGGAAATGGGGCTGGAGCCGCATGACCGCATCTTCAAGCGTGATTGCCTGGAGGTGAATATCCGTATCGCGGGCAAGCCGCTGTCGCTGTTCGTGACGCATCTCAAATCCATGAGCGGCAGCCGCAACGGCCTCGACGGGCGCGCTTCCTCCCTGCCGCTCCGCCGCGCGGAGGCGCGGGCGATCCGCCGCATCATCGAGGACAAGTTCGGAGCCGACAAGGCCGCCGACCGGCGCTGGCTGATCTGCGGCGATTTCAACGATTACCGCGAGCGCATCGTGATCGGCGGCGACGAATGGAACGGCTATTCCTTCAATCCCGTGCGGGAAGAGGAAAGCGCGCTCGACGTGCTGCTGGCGGACGGTTTCGCGGTCAATCTGGTGGAGCGTCGTCCGGTCATGGACCGCTGGACGCTCTATCATACGCGCGGGCCGGAGGAGCGGCATCTCTGCCAGCTCGACTATATCCTTGCCTCGCCTTCCTTCTCGGAGAAGAACGCGGACGCGGTGCCGGAAATCGTGCGGCGTGGCCAGCCGTGGCGCACGATCTTTCCGCCGGACCAGCATGTGGACCGCTACCCGCGCACCGGCTGGGACCGGCCCAAGGCCAGCGACCATTGCCCGGTCGCAGTCACGCTGAACGTCGTATGAAGGCGGAGCCGCCGATGGAAGATGTGCCGATGGAACATGTGAAGGAAAACACGGTCCATGTCATCGACCGCGTGGATGTGCGGGTGGAACCGGGACCGCTCGATTACACAGAGCGGCACAAGGCGGAAATCGCCGCCAACTGGGCGCGCGAGCGGGCCGAAAAGCCCTCGCTCTTCGACGGCGAAATCTATCTCGCGCCGCATGCGCGGCTTGAGGGGCTCGTATTCGAAGCGGAATTCAGGCGCACGAGCTTCGCCACGCTCATGTATTGGCGGCGCGATCCGGCCCGCACGCGGCCATGGCATATTTTCGGCGTCGGCGTCATCGTTTCGGGCGAGGGGCACCTGATCGCGGCGCGCATGGCCGCGCGCGACGCGGGCGGCGGGAGGATCTATTTTCCGGCAGGTACTATAGACAATGGCGACATCGTCGACGGTCACGCCGATTACGACGCCAATATGCGGCGCGAGGTGATGGAGGAGACAGGACTCGACCTCGGTACGGCGCGGGCCGAGCGGCACGTCAATCTGGTGACGGCCAACCGAAGCATCGCGCTTTTCCGCCGCTACCGCTTCGACGCTCCGTCGCGCGAGATCGTATCGGCCATCGAGTGTCATCTTGCCCGCGAGGCGGAACCCGAACTGGCGGAGATCGTTCCCGTTACCCGTGCGGGCATGATGGGAGAAGAGACGCCCCCCTATGTGCGCGCCTTTGCCGACTGGCATTTTGGCCATAATCCCGGGTGATGTCCGACTGATGATGACAGCGCCGCCAAAATGATTATGCTCGCGGCCTAGTGGAACGAATTTGGCATTTGCATCGCAGTCGACATCAAGCGGCGAGCAAATGTCAAATTCAAAAGTTCCACTAGAAATCAATAAGTTACTAGTGGTTTTTTCGATTCTGACATTTGCCCCTGCGCTTGTATCAAACGAATGCAAATGTCAGAATCAAACCACTAGCCGGCCTGTTCCAACCGGTGGGGCTGTGCAATTCCGCTGCGTGCCGAGGGGAGTATCATGGATGACTGAAGCCACTGTTTCCGGTCGTTTCTACGAGATTTTCGACGTTTTCGCCGACAAGGCTCTGGCCGGAAATCCGCTGGCGATCGTCCATGACTGCGACGGACTGAGCGAGGCGCAGATGCAGGCCATCGCGCGCGAGTTCAACCTGTCGGAGACGGTGTTCATCCAGCCGCCGGCCAATTCCGCCCATGCGGCGTCGGTGCGCATTTTCACGCCCGATTACGAACTGCCCTTCGCGGGCCATCCGACAGTGGGCGCGGCGGTTTCGCTTGTCCGCCGCCGCCCTGCCACGGACGGCGCCGATCGGCTGGTGACACTGGAGGAGAAGGTGGGCATCGTACGCTGTGGCGTCATTCCCGGCGATAACAGCGCTTTTGCGGAATTCGACCTGCCGCGCCTGCCCGAAAAGCTCGACGTGAAGGTGGAAAAGGAGGAAGCCGCCGCGGCAATCGGCCTCGGCACGCACGAGATCGGCTTCGAGAACCATATCCCTGCGGTATGGAGCGCAGGCACCCCGTATCTTCTCGTACCGGTGCATAATCTCATCGCCGCGGCGAAGGTGTCCATCGATCCGGTCTATGTGAACGAAAGCCTGCCCCATGTGGGAGGCCGTCCGCTGCCGATCTATGTCTATTGCCGCGAGACCATCCTGTTCGACAGCCATTACCATGCGCGCATGTTCGTAACGGGCGCCAATGTCTATGAGGACCCGGCCACCGGCTCCGCGGTGGCGGCTTTCGCCGGCACGGTGCAGCAGAACGACAAGCCGGTCGACGGCGTCTCGCAATGGTGGATCGAGCAGGGCATGGAAATGGGACGTCCCTCGCGCATACGCCTTGAACTGGAGGTGGGCCGGCAGAAGCTCGTCGGCGCGCGGATCGGCGGCACGGCGATCAAGATCGCCGAGGGGCGGCTCTTCGTTTGATCGCTGTCAATGCGCCGGGCACGCTCTATGTTAGTGGTTTGGAACCATTAGACGGCTAACAGGGAGAGTTGCCATGATAATCCGGGAAATGTCGGATTACGATATCCGCGATATGATACAGCATTCGCATATCGGGCGGTTGGCCTATGTGCTCGACAACCGCCCGGTGATTGTGCCCATGGGCTTCCGGTTCAATGGCGGTTCGCTCTATGCCTTTACGACCGATGGCCAGAAGACCGAGGCGATGCGCAAAAACAACGCGGTCTGTGTGTTGTTCGACCATATCATGTCGCAGACCCAATGGAGTACGGTGATCGTGAATGGCCGGTTCCTGGAAATCACGGGAGACGAGGAAAAGCAGGCGATCGTCAATCTTCTCGCCGCCGAGCCGACCTGGTGGGAGCCGGGCTATACGAAGACCATCAAGAAGGAAGGCGGCGAGCGCAAGCTGGAGCCGATCTTCTTCCGGGTGGATATTGAAAGCGTCACGGGTCACAGAGCAGGATAGACTGGCATCGGATGAAAAGAGCGGCGGGCAGGGCGACTAGAGCGATTCCTGTTTTCACGGAATCGGAGAGCCGCTCTATCTATTTGTTTTTACGCGTTATCCTACGCGAAACCGCTTCGCACTTTCGCTGGAAATGCTCCAGGCGAGTGATCAGGCTTCTGTTGGCCGTAACGGTGGCCATGCTCGCGCTCGTTCCTGCCGAAGCCGCGCCGATGCGCGTCGTCTCGATCAATGTCTGCACCGACCAGCTCGCCATGCTGCTGGCGGGAAAAAGGCAGTTGCTTTCCGTCTCCTATCTTTCGCGCGATCCGCAGCTTTCCTTTCTGGCCGCGCAGGCGGCGCGAATGCCGGTCAATCACGGGGAGGCGGAGGAGGTCTTTGCGCTCAAGCCCGACCTCGTGCTGGCCGGTACATTTTCGTCGCGCGCCACGGTCGGTATGCTGAGGCGGCTCGGCCTCCATGTGGAGGAATTTCCACCCGCGCGCTCCTTTGACGATATCGCCGCGCATCTGCGTCGCATGGGACGATTGCTGGGACGTGAGCAGGAGGCGGAAGCGCTGGTGGCCTCCATGCAGGCGAAACTGGCGGCGATCCATAAGCCGCGGACGCCGCGAACCGTGGCGCTCTATTACGCCAACTCCTATACGGCGGGACGGGGAACGCTGATCGACGACGCCGTGCGGCGCGCGGGCCTTTCCAATCTGGCCGACCGGGCCGGTCTTGCCGGCTCCGCCGTGCTGCCGCTGGAAATGCTGGTGATGGAAAAGCCCGACATACTGGTCCTCGGCCCGAGGCGTGGCGCACCGGCGCTGGCCTTCGCCGATTTCGACCATCCCGCCCTGCGTGCGCTCGAACGCAAGGCGAAGACCGTAACGCTTCCCGACAACCTGACCGTATGCGGCGGGCCATTCAGCGTGGCAGCGGTGACGATGCTGGCGGGAGCGGTGCATGACTGAAAACGGTCGTTTTATGCTGCTGCTCGCCGGGCTTACGCTGCTGGTCGCGATCCTGTTCGCCATCTCGCTCGTGACCGGACCGGCGGATATCGCGCCGGGGGAAGGATTACGGGCGCTTTTTTCGGACAGAGGCGGCGCCGTCGCGCTGGTGATGCGCGAAATCCGCCTGCCGCGCGCCGTGCTCGCAGTGCTGATCGGCGCATCGCTTGGTCTTTCCGGTGCGGCGTTGCAGGGTTATCTGCGCAATCCGCTTGCCGAACCGGCGTTGCTCGGCGTCAGCGCGTCCGCCTCGCTCGGCGCGGTGATCGCGATCTATAGCGGTCTTTCGCTGCTCTTTCCGCTGGCCCTGCCGCTTCTGGCGCTGGCGGGGGCCTTTGCCTCGGTCCTGCTGGTCAAGGCGCTCGCCGGACGCAGCGCCGGCACGCTGACGGTCATCCTCGCCGGCGTCGCGGTGACGAGCCTCGCCGGTGCGCTGACGGCGCTGGCGCTCAACCTCTCGCCCAATCCTTTTGCGGCGGCGGAAATCGTGTTCTGGATGCTGGGTTCGCTCGCCGACCGCTCCATGGCGCATGTCGCGCTCGCCGCGCCCTTCATCCTAGCGGGATGGATCATGCTGTTATCGCTCGGCCGTGCGCTGGACAGCCTCACGCTCGGGACCGACGCGGCGGCGAGCATGGGCGTCAGCCTCGCGCGGACGCAATGGCTCGCCGTGCTCGGCACCGCGGCCTGTGTCGGCGCATCTACCGCCGTGGCGGGGTCCATCGGCTTCGTCGGGCTGGTGGTGCCGCATCTTCTGCGCCCTTTGGTGGGTGCGCGGCCCTCGCGCCTGCTTCCCGCCAGCGCGCTCGGCGGGGCGGCGCTGCTTCTCGCGGCGGATATCGCGGTGCGTACCGTCATGCCGGGACGTGCACTGAAGCTCGGCGTCGTCACCGCCATCATCGGTGCGCCCTTCTTCCTCTGGCTGGTGTTCCGCTACCGGAGGAAACTCATATGAGCATGCTTTCGGTTCAGGATCTTCGCGTCGCGCTCGGCGGCCGAACGGTGCTGGAGCATATCGGCTTCGAGGCCGGAGCCGGAGAACTGATCGGCTTGATCGGCCCGAACGGGGCGGGCAAGACGACGCTGCTCAAGGCCATTCCCGGTCTCGTCGGTTCCAGCGGGATGCTGTCGCTCGACGGGCGCGACATACGCGGCCTGAGTGCCCGCGACAAGGCGCGTGCCATCGCCTATCTGCCGCAGGAGCGCGAGGTGGCGTGGGCCATATCGGCGCATATGCTGGTGTCGCTGGGACGCTCGGCGCTGAAACCGGCTTTCGCCGGGCTGGACCGGGCCGACGAAACGGCGATCCACGCGGCGATGCGGCGCATGGACGTGGCGCGCTTTGCGGATCGTCCGGTCACGACGCTATCCGGTGGCGAAAGGGCGCGGGTGCTGATCGCCCGCGTTCTGGCGCAGGACACGCCTGTTATCCTCGCCGACGAGCCGGTGGCCGGTCTCGATCCCGCGCACCAGATCGGCCTGATGGAAGGCCTTGGCCTGCTGGCGCGGGAAGGGCGCCTGATCGTCGTCTCTCTGCATGAGCTTGGCCTTGCGGCGCAATTCTGCACGCGGCTGATCCTGCTCGACAAGGGCCGCATCGTGGACGATGGCCAGCCGCAGGACGTGCTGACGGCGGAGCGCCTGCGAGAGATTTACGGCATCGAGGCGCATATATTGCAGATCGGCGGGCAACTCGTCGTACAGCCGAAAGCGCGTATTTAAGCAATAGCTGGAAAGAGCATCGTTTAACGTCATTCACGCTTGCGTGAGCTTTTGCGCGCGGATAGGCATGTTCCAGTATGTTTTTACGCATTTTTTGCTGGAAACGGTCTTATTCGGGTTCAAAGGAGCGGTATCGTGCAGCAGGCAACAGAGAGCGGGCAGAGGAAAAAGGGCGGCCGCAAGGCTCTATGGGCGGCGGTAGCCCTGGTGGCGATCGTCGCTGCGGGCCTCACCGGCTACAAGATCACGCTGGAACGGACGATTGCCGCACAGCTTGAAAAGCGTGGCGGCAAGGCGGCTTCGGTACAGGCCGATTTCCTTGGGAAAATTCATCTCCGCGACGTCACGCTGCCGGTCAAGGGCGGTTCCGACCTGCACATCGCCGCTGTGGACGCCCGTCCGAAATTCCTGTTCCTGACCGGGATGCTGAATGTCAGCGGCATTGATACGCAATATAAAAACTACAGGATTTCCGTCCCGAAGCTCACGGTCGACGACGCCGATTTCAGCATCTCGACGCTGAAGGACACTTTCGGCAATCCCGATCTGACACCGGCCGAGCGTGTGGCTCGCTTTTCGGCGAAACGGGTTTCCGCGCCGGAAATAGACCTCGTGCAGGACTTCGCCGGCAATCCGCAGAAGATCGTCTACAAGGACGTCAAGGCCGAGGACATAGTGCATGGCCATATCGCGCACTACTCCGCGGGCGGAATGGACCTCAATATGATCGTCAATGTCCCGCGCGAGGGCGGCGGCACGACCACCGACCACATGACGGGCACGATGGGCCTTGCCGAAGGCAAGGATCTGGACGCCGTGTTCCTGACGCGGGTCTACACCGAAAAAGCCGGACCGGACGACAGGGATGCGAAGCTGGTCTCCGGTCCGTCGTCCGTCAAAAATATCGCATTCAAGAGCAGCGAGCTGAATTTCAGCTATGACGAGGTCAGCAGCGGCAGCCTAAGCATGCGGCTGCCCGAAGTGCCGCTAAGCGAACTCACGGACAAGATTGGCGGAGTCGTCCGTAACCCCGACCATGCGACGCCCGCCCAGTGGCGCGATTACATCGTCGGAATGGTGTCGTTCCTCGACATGTTCGGCAAGGCCGATATGCAGGTGACCGGTCTCAAGATCGATCCGGTCGACGATGCCAAGGGCAAGAGCACCATCGACCGGATGACGGTCTCCATCGACGACCGCAAGATGAATTTCGCCGTCAAGGGCTTCATCTTCAACGACAAGGAAAATCATATCAAGGCCGATGACTTCGGAATTGATGGCTTTTCCTGGGCGACGACCGCAGACGCCGCGAAGAAACTCGCCGCGCTGGACGATACGCAGGTGCAGTCCTTCCCCTTCGCCACGGCGATACCGGAAATCGGTACGATACATGCTGCCGATGTCGATCTGGATGTGCCTGATCCGGACGACAAGGGTGCGGAACCCAGTCAGCCGAAGAAGCGGATGAAGTTCGCCGCCAAGAACCTCCTGTTTATCCTCAAAAAACCTTATAACGGCATTCCCAGCGATATTCACTTTGTCTATGACGACGTGACCATACCGTTCCCGGCGGACGACAAGGACGAGGACTTTGCCGCCTTGCGCAAGTTCGGCTACGACCGCCTTACGTTTTCGTCCGATATTGCGGCGTCATGGGATCAGGCGAAAAGCAATCTCGTGATCAAGAATATTTCGCTGAACGTCAAGGATATGTTTGATGTGTCCTTCTCCGGTCTGGTGGGCGGTTTCGGCAAGGAGTTTTTCTCCGGCGACAAAGTGATGACGCAGGTGGCGTTGCTCGGTCTCAAGGCGCAGGAAGTGAAACTGCGTGTCGAGAACAAGGGCCTGTTCGACAAGTTCATCGCGGACGTTGCTGCGAAACACGGCGTGAAACAGGAGGATGAGGGCAAAATAGTCGCGCTCAGCCTCTCGACGATCATGCAGCAGAATGCACCCGGCCAGCAGCAGGTTCAGCAGGTCGCGGCGGCGCTGGGTCAATTCGTCGCCAAGCCCAATATTCTCGAACTGACAGCCAAGGCCAAGTCCCCGAACGGCATCGGCGCGCTGCAAATGATCACGGCTTACCAGAATCCATGGTCGCTGCTCGATCTGGTCGATCTTTCCGCCAAGGCGGAATGAGCGGTTCGCCGGCAAGCCGGCGTTTGCATTTGCGGCAGCCAATGGACTTTTTGTTTTTACGCATTTCCGAACGCAAAACCGGTTCCCACTTTTGCTGGAAATGCTCTAGGGTTGCGCGCCACCCTTTCAAATCTGGAATCGAAACCGATGCTGAAACTGATAGACCCGTTGCTGACCGGTTCGCTGCTCGCCATTCTCGCCGATATGGGGCATGGCGACGATCTCGTCATCGTGGATGCCAACTATCCCGCGCAGGCCGCCGGCGTGCCCGTGCTCGATTTTCCGGGCGTCAGCGCGACGCGGATGGCGGAGGCGGTGCTTTCGCTGCTGCCGCTCGACGATTTCGTGGACAAGCCCGCGACGGTGATGCAGGCGCCGCACGAAACACCCGCCATTTTCGGCGAGTTCGAGACGATCATCGCGGCGGCGGAGGGGCGGCGCATCGCCGTCGAGGCCATCGAACGCTTTGCTTTCTACGAGCGCGCGCGCCGGTCCTTCGCCATCATCCGCACCGGCGAAAGGCGGCTCTACGGTAATATAATCTTCAAGAAGGGCGTCATCCGCTCCTGAATGGCAAAAGCCCGGATCGCTTGCGATCCGGGCTTTTTTCCAGGGAGGATGGACGCCTTATTCCGCCGGCTTTTCGGGTTGATCCTTCATCATGGGCCCCTTGTGGTCCATGTGGTGGCCCGTCATCATGTGATGATGGCGATGGTCCCAGTGGTGGCCGGGACGGCCGTGATGATGGAACCGATGCGCGGCGCGCAGTTCGCGCGGTTCCAGCTTGCCGTCATTGTTGAGGTCCAGCGCGGCGAATTCCTTCTTGCGATGATCCTCGATCGCCGCCAATGAAATCTTGCCGTCACCGTTGATGTCGAGGCGGTGCTCTATCCGGTCGGCTTCGCGCTTGACGATGCGCTTCATCGCAAAGGCTTCGATCTCGGCGCGGGAGAGAATGCCGTCATGGTTGGTATCGGCGGCCTTCAGCTCACCCATATGCAGAAATGTTTGTTCATCGATCGGCTTGCGCCAGCGATGGTCAGGCATTTTATGAGTAGAGTCTGCCTGTGTCGCTGGTTTGTCTGTATTGGCGCTGCTGTTATCCTGTGCCATTGCCGGGACGGCAAGCAGAGTCGATGCCAGAAGGGCGAAAGCGGCGATCTTTGTCTTCATGATTTCTGAACTCCATTACTCGTTATGGGCGCGCATTCACTCGGCGCACGAGTAATGTCAGTCTTTTTAGCTGAACCGTATATGAATGGGCCAATTAAATATCTATAATGTTCTAGGAAGGCATGGCGCGGCCTTCACATCGTACAGGCCAAGCAGCCGCCCGATTCTTATCGGCCTTTGGTGTCCGAAAGATCGGGCAAAATTTGGAAGGATAAATGGAAGTTATTGGGATTAAAGGTGTTTTGGTGGGTGATGTAGGGATCGAACCTACGACCCGCTGATTAAGAGTCAGCTGCTCTACCAACTGAGCTAATCACCCACTCGGGTCACCAAGGCAGCGGCCCCGGTGAAGTGAGCGGTTCTATAACGGCCTCTCTTTCACCTGTCCAGCCTTCAATCGCAAATTATTTCAAAAAAATCACGGAGCCCCTGAAAAGCCGGGAAAACCGGGGTTTCATCGTGGCCGTGGCGCAGCCTTTTTCCACGGAATTAAAGGCCGGCACATGGATTTCACGGAATCACGAAGGAAAATTGCATATTTCGATATGATTCCGGGTGTGGAGACGTTGTAAGCACGGCCTTGTGGCTCCATATTCGCAACGATGGGGAATGGACCGCATCTTATGCGCTTCAAATGTCGCACCGTGTCATGAGTGGGTGATGCTTGTCTGCGAGGCTGGGGCATATAAAAGACTTGATCGGCGAATATCCGGCCCTTGCTTCGGAAAACAACAGGCCGTGATCTCCGCGCCATGAAAGAAGCGGGGAGCACGGGTGAAGCATGGAGCGGTTTCGCTTCGCAGGCCCGGTTCGCGGTATTTGAGGACGGAATGGAAAGCATCATAGGCGATCTCGGACATTTCATTTCCGATCACCGCGCATGGGCCGCGCCGATCGTCGGCGCCATCGCCTTTGGCGAATCGCTCGCCATCATCGGCATGTTCATCCCCGCCACGCCGATCATGATCGCCATCGGCGGGCTGGTCGGGGCCGGCATCGTGGAGCCGCTGCCCGTCATCATCGGCGCCATCATCGGCGCGGTGATCGGGGATATCATTTCCTTTTTCCTCGGCTGGTGGCTCGGCCGCAGCATCATTCACAAATGGCCGCTCAACAGGCATCGCACCGGCGTGGCGCGGGCGCGGCTTCTGTTTCGCCGCTACGGCTTTTCCGCCGTCTTCCTCGGCCGTTTCTTCGGGCCGGTGCGCTGCACCGTGCCGATGGTCGCCGGCATGATGTCCATGGACCAGACCCGGTTCCAGACCGCCAACGTGCTCTCCGCCATGGTGTGGGCGCCGCTGATGTTCCTGCCCGGCTGGCTCGCCGGGCGCGGGGCGGGCATGTTCGCCCGCATGGACGGCGGCCATATGTTCTGGTTCGCCATCGGCATCACGGTGCTGACGGTCATCGTCACGGTCGTCGGCGTGCGCCTGTTCAAGCGCCGTCCGAAACGCGAGCGCCGCCGCCGCGCGCAGATTTCGCCTGCCGAATGATCTGATGGCGAGTAATTCCATGCCCGACGACCACCCCGGCGAATCGCCTTCCCGAAGTTCCGTTTTCTTTCCCCGCTGGCTGCGGTCGCCTTTGTTCGGCTGCCGCCGGCGCACCGTTCCCTTTTCCCTGACCCTTTGAAGGAGCCGACACGACATGGACTGGTCCATGGAATGGATTGCCGACCCCAATGCCTGGATCGGACTGGTGACATTGGTGTTGCTGGAGATCGTACTGGGCATCGACAATCTGGTTTTCATCGCCATCCTTGCCGACAAGCTGCCGGCCAATCAGCGCAACCGCGCGCGGTTCGTCGGCCTCGGCCTTGCGCTTTTGATGCGCCTCGTGCTGCTGGCGTCGATCTCGTGGATCGTGACGCTGCGCCAGCCTCTGGTGGCGCTGGCGGGCCTCAGCTTCTCCGGGCGCGATATCATCATGCTGATCGGCGGCCTGTTCCTGCTCGCCAAGGGCACGATGGAACTGCACGAGCGGCTGGAAGGCGCGCACGGATCGAGGGGCGCGCGCGCCGCCCATGCGGTGTTCTGGCAGGTCATCGTGCAGATCGTGGTGCTGGACGCCGTGTTTTCGCTCGACAGCGTGATCACTGCGGTCGGCATGGTGCAATATCTGATGGTGATGATGATCGCCGTGGTGATCGCCATCGGCGTGATGATGCTGGCCTCGCGCCCGCTGATGGAATTCGTCAACAAACATCCGACCGTGGTGATCCTCTGCCTCGGCTTCCTGATGATGATCGGCTTCAGCCTGGTGGTGGAAGGCTTCGGCTTTCATATTCCGAAAGGCTATCTCTATGCGGCAATCGGTTTCTCGGTCTTGATCGAAGCGGCCAACCAGATGGCGCGGCGCAATCGCGAGAAGCTGGTGACGACCAACGATCTGCGCGAGCGCACCGCCGGGGCGGTGCTGCGGCTGCTCGGCGGAAGCCGCGGCGAGAGCCCGCTTTCCGAGACGGTGGACGTCATCGCGCGCGAGACAGCGGCGGGCGAGGTGTTCCTGCCGGAGGAAAAGGAGATGATCCGCGGTGTGCTCGACCTTGCCGACCGCCCGGTGCGCTCCATCATGTCGCCGCGCAACGAGATCGAATGGCTGGACATGGACGAGGACGCGGCGGAACTGGCGCGGACCATCCGCGGCCTGTCCCATTCGCGCGTGGTGGTGGCGCGCCGTCAGGTGGACGAGTTTGCCGGTGTGGCGCTGGTGCGCGATCTCCTGCTCGATCTGGCGGACAGGAAGACCATCGACTGGAACCGTGTGGTGCAGCAGCCGCTGGTAGTACATGAGAACGCCAACGTGCTGCGCGTCATGGAGCAGTTGCGCAGCTCGCCGATACAGCTCGGCATCGTCGTGGACGAGCACGGTTCCTTCGAGGGTGTGGTGACGCCGACCGACATTCTGGAGGCCATCGCGGGCGAATTTCCCGACGCGGACGAGGAAGCGGCGGTTGCCGCGGCCGACGGGCAGGGCGGCTACATCGCTGACGGTTTTACCGATATCCGCCGCCTGAGCGGCCTGCTGGAGCGCGATCTGGTGGACGACAGCGACCGTTACACCACGCTTGCCGGCTATGTGATCTGGCACCTCGGCCACCTGCCGGCAGGCGGCGAAAGCTTCACCGCCGACGGCTTCACCTTCCGCATCGAATCCATGAAGGGACGTCATGTGGACAAGGTGCGCATCCACCCGGTGGCCGAGAACGGCAAATAAACGCTCGCGAAATATTTCGCCCTGTTAACCTTCACAGCGCAAGTCGGTTATTGACAATGGCGCGGAACGCTTCACAATTAATATATCGTTCATCGTTGCGGTCGGAATGCGGCGATGACGGAAGCGGGAAAAAAATCGGACAGGCAGGAGACCGGGCATGATGCGGAATATGCAGTTTGTCTTTGCCGGTTTGAAGGATGCCTTCATGCGCATCCCGATATTTCTGGCACAGCCTTGGCGCGAGATGAAGCTGAGCGCGGAGGAGATAGCCGCGCGCCGGCGCAGCCGGATGGAGCACGGCGAGCATAATTTTCTCTGGTGCCGGCAGCATCGCGGTTTCTGGTAGGGCTTTTTTCCGGGAATAAAATTCGGAAAGCCGGGGTGGCGTGCCCGGCTTTTTGTTTTTACACATTGCTTGACAGGCGAGGCCGCTTCACTGAGGGGGTGATGCGGACGCCGGGTCAGGCGGCGTGGTGAAACGGCGCCTGCGGATGCGCCGTATGGGCGAACAGGGCTGGATGCGGCTCCCTTTGCAGGGATGAGGCGAGGATAATGCCTTCCGGCCAGCGGCTGAAGCCGCTCGCCACGTTGATATGGCCGGCATGGCCGAGATCGACGAAGCCGGAACCCCAGACATGGGCCAACGCCTCGGCCTTGGCGAAGCGCATATAATCGTCGTCGCGGCTGGCCACGACGATCGACGGGAAGCCCAGTTCATGGCGAGGCAGCGGCGCAAAGCTCGTAAAACGGCTGTCGTTGCGGGCCATGGTTTCCACATCGGCGGGCGCGACCAGCAACGCGCCGGCCACATGCGCCGCCGCCGGGCGGCTCGCGAGATGGGCGACCAGCACGCAGCCGAGGCTGTGCGCAACCAGAACGGCGCCAGGATTTTCGGCCAGTTTGGCCTCCAGCGCGTGCATCCAGTCGGAAAGCACGGGATTGTGCCAGTCGTCCTGCTCGACGAGCAGGGCGGTCGGATCGTCATGCAGCCATTGGCGCTGCCAGTGGCCCGGTTCCGATCCCTTGTAGCCGGGGATGATCAATGTCGCGGGCATTTTCGTTCCTTTGCTTCTGCTTCATTCGGTCAAAGTCCTTGGGAGGGCTATGTCTTCGAAACAGTTTCCACAATAAGGCGGGAAAACCGGAGAAATAAGGAACGGAATTTCAAATTACAGCTTTTGCGTGAAATTTATTCTGTCGCGCGCTATTCCGATTTTTGCTGTTTTTCATTCCAGCGCAACAGGAATTGCGATTTCTCGAAAATCAGCACCACGACGAGCGACATGGCGAAAGGAATGAGCAGGTAAAGCAGGCGGAAGACGATCAGCGCCGCCAGCACGTCGGCCTGATTCATGTCCGGCAATCCGTTGAGGAAGACCAGTTCCAGCACGCCGAGACCGCCCGGAGCGTGCGAGATCAGCGCTGCCGAGAACGAGACCAGAAAGATGCCGAGAATGATCAGGAAGCCGGGATTGCCGGTTTCGGGCAGGGCGAAATAGATAATGCCCGCGGCACCGATCAGTTCCAGCGGCGCGACGATCAATTGCTGGGCGACCACCCGCAGGCGCGGATATTCGAGCCGGAACTTTCCGATCTGGAGCGGACGCAGGTGCAGCCAGCTTCCGAAGACATAGAGCAGCACCAGAGCCAGCATGACGAGCGCGATGCCGAGCGAGACGGCGGGCGTCAGATCGTCGCTGAAGCGCATCAATATATGCGGTTCCAGCAGCAGGACGACGCTCGACGTGATGAGCACGCCGAGAACGAAGGTGAAGGAGCAGAAGGCGATGAGAAGGGCGATCTCGCCGCCCGGCACGCCCTGTGAGGAATAGGCGCGGTAGCGCACCACCGCGCCCGAAACCATGGATGCGCCGATATTGTGCGACAGCGCATAGGTGGTGAAGGAGCAGAGCGCGATGAAGAGCCACGAAATCCTGCGCCGCAGGTGCAGGAGGGCGATGCGGTCATAGCCCGCGAGCGAGGAATAGGCGAGAAGCGCGGCGAGGGCGGCCATGATCCAATGCCGCAGCGGAATGGCATAGAGGCTGTCCAGCACGTCGTCCAGCGAAATGCTGCGCAATTCGCGGTAGAGCAGCCATGCCGAGACACCGACGGCGCCGATGCCGATAATCGGCCAGATATAGTCCTTTGCCTTCACCGGCTGGCCCCCGCATTTTTCCGTTTCAAATATTCGACCCCCGATGCTTTTTATACCGGCGCCGGGCGGAATTCTGATTCCGCCCGGCGTGGCTGCTTATTTCGGTGCGGGCGCCTTTCCTGCCATCGGCTTATCCGCAGGCTTGTGCGTCGCCTTGTGGCGCTGCCACCAGTCGCCGAGCAGCAGCAGGATCGGCGCCGCGATGAAGATCGACGACGATGTGGCGATCACAATGCCGAACAACATAGGAATGGCGAAATTATGTACCGCGCTGCCGCCCCAGATCGCCATGGGGAACATGCAGAGGAAGGTGGTCGTCGAGGTATAGACGCAGCGCACCAGCACCTGATTGATACTCATGTCGATGATCTCGCGCAGCGGCTTCGACTTGTAGAGCCGCATATTCTCGCGCATACGGTCATAGACCACGACCTTGTCGTTCACCGAATAGCCGATGATGGTGAGCAGGGCCGCGATGGCGGTCAGGTTGAAGTCGAGCTGGGTCAGCGCGAAGAAGCCGACGATCTTGGTGGTGTCGAGCACGAGGGTGATGATCGCACCGAGCGCGAAGAACCACTCGAACCGCCACCACAGATAGATCAGCATGCCAAGCGCAGAGAGGAAGACCGCGATGAAGCCCGAACGTGCCAGTTCGCCCGAAACCTTCGGGCCGACCACCTGCGTGCTCTCGATCTTCACGCCCGGGTCGAGTTCCGTCACAGCGGCGCGCATCTTGTTGACCGCCACCGTCTGCGCTTCCTCGCCGCCTTCCTGACGCTGGATGCGGATCAGCACGTCATTGGGTTTGCCGGCGGTCTGGAGCGCCACCTCGCCCAGTTGCAGGGAACCGAGCTTGGCGCGCAGCGCGGCCAGATCGGCGGGTTTCGACGTGAGGATCTCCGCCTGGATGCCGCCCTTGAAGTCGATGCCGTAATTGAGGCCCGGCTTGAAGAACAGGATCAGCGAGGCGACCGACAGCACGATGGAGACCCCGATGCCCATGAAGCGCGCGTTCATGAAGCGGATATGGGTGCCTTCCTTCACGAAGTGGAACAGCGGCTCGATATGCAGGGTCTTGAGTTTGCGGCGGCGGACGAACCACGCCATGATCATGCGCACCAGCGTCACGTCCGTGAACATGGAAATGACGATGCCGAGCATCATGGTGACGGCGAAGCCGCGCACCGGTCCGCTGCCGAACCAGAATAGCAGGATCGTCGAGATCAGCGTGGTGACGTTGGCGTCCACGATGGTGGCGAAGGCCGAATGGAAGCCCTTGTCCAGCGCGGCCATGGCGCCGAGGCCCTTGCGGGTCTCCTCGCGGATGCGCTCGTTGATGAGGATGTTCGCATCCACGGCTATGCCTATGCCGAGGATGATGCCCGCGATACCGGGCAATGTCAGCGTGGCGCCGATGAGGCTCAGCGCCGCGAAGGTCAGAAGCGTGTGCAGGAGCAGCGCCACATTGGCGATCACGCCCCAGAAGCCGTAGAGCACCAGAATGAACGCAGCGACCAGCACGAAGCCGATGATGCCGGTGGTCAGGCCCATCTTGATGGCGTCGCTGCCGAGATCGGGTCCGACCGTGCGTTCCTCGATGACGGTGAGCGGCGCGGGCAGGGCGCCGGCGCGCAGCAGCGCGGCGAGGACCACCGTGTCCTGAACCGTGAAATTGCCGCTGATCTGGCCCTGGCCGCCGGTGATCGGCTCGCGGATCACCGGAGCGCTCAGCACCTTGCCGTCCAGAACGATGGCGAAGGGCCGGTTGACATTCTTCGAGGTGATTTCGGCGAACTGGCGCGCGCCGAGGCTGTCGAACTTGAAGGAGACGATCGGCTCGTTCGTGCGCGGGTCGAAGCCGGCGCGCGCATCGGTGAGGCGTTCGCCGTCGAGCGCCACCTGATCCTCGATCGGATACTTGATGGCCGGGTTCTTCGCGTCCGGCATAATGGTCACGCCGGGCGGGGGCGGGGCGTTCGGATCGACATTGGCGACCATGTGGAAGGTCATCTTGGCCGTGGAGCCGAGAAGCTGGCGGAGTGCCGCCGGGTCCTGCAGACCTGGCAACTGCACCAGAATGCGGTCTGAGCCGACGCGCTGGATCGTCGGTTCGGCGACGCCCACCTGATCCACGCGCTGGCGGATGATTTCGAGGCTCTGGGTCAGGGCGGCGTTGAGACGGTAGTTGAAGCCCGCCTCGGTCAGCGTCAGCCGAATCTGGTCGTTGTCGGTGGTGACGTCGATATCGTTGATGGCACTGCCGAAGCCGCTGGTGTTGACCTGCGAGATCAGCGTGCGCAGCGCCGTTTCGGCCTTGGCGCGCTGGTCGGCATCGGGGATCGACACCACCACCGCATCACCGATCTGCCGGATCGACTGCGGTTGGATGCGCTCGGCGCGCAGCTTGCCGCGCGCATCGTTGAGCAGGGCGTGCAGGCGGTCCTTTTTCAGCGCTGCCTGGTCTATCTCGAGCAGGAGATAGGAGCCGCCGCGCAGGTCGAGGCCGAGCGTGACCTGCCGCTTGGGCAGCCATGACGGCATGGCGTCGAGCTGCTTCTGGGTGAAGAAGTTCGGCAGGGCTATGATGATGCCGATCAGGACGACCACGCTGTAAAGCACGACCATCCATTTAGACGTACGCATGGATATGTTCCGGGTCTGGTGCGCCATGCGGGATCACATGATATGCAGGAAGCACGGCGCTGTTTCAGGTCATGGGTTCAGGGATCGGAAAGCCGATCCGTCAGCAGGATCGCGTCACGCGCAGGGCGGCGCGCGTGCAAAACCGCCGTCGTGCAGCGGCGCGGCGAGACGCCGGGCACCTCTTGCGGTTCCGGCGGATTCGATCCTGTCGAGTGCAAGGGCAAGGCCCGTCGGGGGCAAGGCCGGACCGGCGCCATCGGGCCAGAGCGACTTGGCGTGGAAGGCTTTGGCCTCGTCGACAACGGCACGCACCGGCTGCTGCCGGGACTGTTGGGCGGGCGAAGACTCCTGCCCGGCCGCCTGTTTCCCGGGCCGCGCACGCGCAGCTTCACCGAGTGAGACTGTGAGTTCGATGGCAAACAGGAAGGCGGCCAGCGACAGGACGCAGGTCATCATCAGCATGAAACCATGCCGGCCGCGCCATTTCCTGCCGTTGATGCCGTTCATCCAATCGCCCAGACTTTTGCCGATATTCCATCTTTCGAACGGAAACCGAATCCTCCTTAACCATTTGTGACCATGCGAACAAGGGAAATCGGCCATGACCGGCCGCTTCGTCAATGCGCCGGCCCTTCGGCATGCGGCGGCGAAAACGCGGGCAAACCCGAACTTGCTTCCGCCACACTGCGCTTTATGTTGAAGCACCATGTTCCTGACGGCAGAATTGAAAATGGCATTTTCAGCGGCGTTCCGCGCTCTCATATTTTCTCTCGCGATAGCGGCCCTGACATTGGCAGGCGCCGCCCCCGGCGCGGCGCAGGTTGATGCGCAGCCGGCGCCCTCGGTCGCGCAGCCGTCAGCGCCCGCACCTTCCCAGCCTGTTCCCCCCACACCCGTTCTCAGTGTGGTGAAACAGGAACGGCCGATCATCGACGATCTCAAGGCGCAGGCGAAGAAGATCTCCGACGAACTTCAGAAGCCGGCGACCAGCGACGAGACGCTGTCCAATCTCAAGCTGCGGCTCGATGGGCTTTCCAAGAAACTCCTCGACGTGGGTCTCGCCTTCCGTCCGCGCCTCACTGAAATCAACACGCGGCTGGAACAGCTCGGTCCCGCGCCGACGGGCGATCAAGCCACGGAGCCCGCCATCGTTACCGACGAGCGCAACCGGCTGGTGGCGGAAAAGGCCGAGATCAACGCCATGATCGGCGAGACGGAGGATACGTCTCTCAGCGTCAACCAGATGGCGTCGAAGATCGGCGACATGCGCCGCGACCTTTTCGCCAAGACATTGTCGCAGCGGGTCAATATCGATACCGCGCTTGGCGTTCAGGTGGCGACGGCGGCCAGCGACCAGGTCATATCGCTATGGCGAATCGTGCAATCCTGGTGGCGTTTCGTCTTCGCCTTCAAGCTCAATTCCTTCCTTGCGGCCGCCTTTTTCGCGCTTGTCGCGGCGCTGGTAATACAGATCGGTGCGCGGCGCGTGCTGGGCCGCCTCTTTCAGCGCGATCCGGAAGTCGAGACGCCACCCTACCTGAGCCGTCTGTCGGTGGCCTTCTGGTCCACGGTGATCCCGTCGGCGGCAGTCAGCGTCTTTCTCAGCCTGACTTACTTTTTCATGAATTATTTCAATGTGCTGCGAACGGATATCGCGACGCTGCTTCAGTCGCTGTTTGTCGTTCTCGGCCTTGTATTCTTCATCCATCGCCTCGCCGTTTCCTGTATCAGCGCCGACATGCCGCAATGGCGGCTGGTGCCGGTCGCGCCGCGGCCGGGGCGTATTCTGGGCTGGCTGATCACGGCGACGGCGCTGATCAGCGGCATCGATTCCTTCCTGAGCACGGTCAACAGGATCCTTTCCTCTCCGCTGTCGCTCACCATGGCCAAGAGCCTCGTGGCGACGGTGCTGGTGGGGCTGTTCATCCTCGCGATCGCCTTCCTGCATCCGGTGCAGCGCAGGACGGACGACGGCGTGCGCCCGTGGCCGCGCGCCTTCCGCATTTTCCTGCTCATACTGGGTCTTCTGCCGATCCTCGCCGCGGTTTTCGGCTATATCGGCATGGCGCGGTTCGTCTCGCAGCAGATCGTGGTGACGGGCGCCTTCCTGGTGACCATGTATCTGGGCTTTCGCACCGGCCGCGCCATTTCGGAGGAACAGGCGTTCGCGTCCAGCAAGATCGGTAGGGCACTGCGCGAGCGCTATCATTTCGACGAGGCGACGCTGGACCAACTCGGCCTTGCCGCCGGCATCCTCATCAATCTCGTGGTGGCGTTTATCGGCATCCCGCTGGTGCTGATGCAACTCGGCTTCCAGTGGGCGGAGCTGAAGAGCGCCTTCTATCAGTTGATGACCGGCTTTCAGGTCGGCAACATCTCGATCTCGCTGATGGGGTTGCTGACCGGCGTACTGCTGTTCGTCCTTGGCTATCTCCTGACGCGCTGGTTCCAGAACTGGCTCGACAACAGCGTCATGGCGCGCGGGCGGGTGGATTCGGGGGTGCGCAATTCCATACGCACGGTGATCGGCTATGTCGGTCTGTGCCTCGCCGCACTGGTGGGCATCTCGGCGGCGGGCTTCAATCTCGCCAACCTTGCGCTGATCGCCGGCGGCCTGTCGCTCGGTATCGGTTTCGGCCTCCAGAACATCGTTCAGAATTTCGTGTCGGGCCTGATCCTTCTGGCCGAGCGTCCGTTCAAGGTTGGCGACTGGGTCGAGGCGGGCGGCGTCAGCGGCATCGTCAAGAAGATCAGCGTGCGCGCGACGGAGGTGGAAACCTTCCGGAAGCAATCCATCATCGTGCCCAATTCCAGCCTCATCAACGGCAATGTCGGCAACTGGACGCACCGCAACAAGCTCGGCCGCATCGATATCAATGTGCAGGTCGCGTATACGAACGATCCGCGTCGCGTGTACGGGCTTCTGGTGGAAATCGTGCGAGCGCAGCCCTCGCTGCTCAAGAACCCGGAGCCTTATGTCAATTTCACGAGCATGAACGGCTTGCAGATGGAGTTCGGCGTCTCCGCCTTTGTCGCCGATATCACTTCGACTACGTCGATCACGAACGAGCTGCGCTTCCAGATCGTTGAGCGATTTCATGCGGAAGGGTTGCGGCTGGCTTCCTCTTCGACCGATCTGGTGCTGAAAGCATCCGATATGTGCAAGCTTGCCGAAACCGTGCCGCCAGACGCTCCGATGCCCGACGGAAAGGCGGATGAGAAGAAGAGTGCGCGCAAAGGCGAACAGCGCGATACCGATACCGGGGAAAAGGCATGACGGACCGGCGTTCAGTTGCGGTTCACGTCTTTGCTTTATACATAGGCTAGATACATAAGATGGGCTTTATATAAAAGCCGGGGTCTGTCGAATATCAGGGTCTGGAGTGTGGGATGAACGGATTTCGGGTCAACGGCATCGGCGCCATCATGCTGGGCGTCGCCGTCATGTTCTCGTTGGCAGGCCGTGCCGACGCGGCAAGCGTTTCCAACAAGGACAAGTCGGCGCAGACCATCGTCGTCACCGAAGGCGCATCGCGGCGCGAGATGATGGTGCCGCCGGGCGAGACAGTGGACTTCTGTTCGTCCGGCTGCTTCGTCACCTTTCCGAACGGCGACCGCGAGGCGCTCAAAGGTGACGAGTCGGTCACCATCAGCGGCGGCAAGGCGACGCTGAAATAAAGCGGACGATATTCTCATAAAAGAAAAAGCCGAAGCGGATGCTTCGGCTTTTCCATTCATAATTTCCCTAAGGATCAACTCCGCGGCTTGAGGTTTTCGGGGTCGTAGAGCGGCTTGTAGCCGACCGCCGCGACCTCGACCGGATAGGTCTCGCCGAAATATTCCACCGCGAGCTTGCGCCCGACCTGGCAATGCGACCAGGGCAGGTAGGCGAGCGCGATGTTCTTGCCGATGGTCGGACCGTAAGCGACCGAGGAGGTGAAGGAGCGGCGGCCCAATTCGTCCACCAGCGTTTCGCCGGTGTCGGGGTCCATCACCGGCATGATTCCGACCGGGTAACGCTTGACGCCGTTCTTGTCCACATTGTCGGTCATCACCAGCGTGCACAGCATGGCCGGCTGGTGCTCGCGGGCCTTGTATTCGAGGTGCTTGGCCTTGCCGCGGAAATCGGCTTCCTTCACCTTGGGGCGCGCGAGGTCGGCTTCGAGCAGGTTGTACTCGGTCAGGAGATCGGCGTTTTGCAGGCGCAGGCTCTTCTCCATGCGGCGGGTGTTGGCGTAGGTCTCGACGCCGACGGCGATGACGCCGGTCGAGCGCAGCGCGTCCCAGACGGCGAGGCCGTCCTCGTAGCGCATGTGCAGTTCCCAGCCCTGCTCGCCGACATAGGAGATGCGGAAGGCGGTCACGTCCTTGCCCGCGATGCGGATCGGCTTGATGGCGGCGAAGGGGAAGTTTTCGGCGTCGAGCCCTTCCGGGTTCTCCACCACCTTCTTCAGGTTCTCGCGGGCGTTCGGGCCCCAGATGCCGATGGTGACGAATTTCTCCGTCACGTCGGTGATGGTGACCTCGAAGCCCTTATCCTCGGCC
Source organism: Rhizobiales bacterium 63-22 (assembly GCA_001898995.1). Taxonomy (GTDB): domain Bacteria; phylum Pseudomonadota; class Alphaproteobacteria; order Rhizobiales; family Rhizobiaceae; genus Brucella. Next base: position 148,119 of record MKVZ01000005.1, read on the forward strand.
ACGCGGCGCATATAGTTGAAGTCGCGCGGGCCTGCGTCGGCGCCGTTGATCATGCGGATGCGGTCGGCCATGCGGATGACCGTGAAGTCGGCGCGCACCATGCCCTCGTCGTCGAGGAAATGGGTGTAGATGCCCTTGCCGATATTGGCGTCGCCGCCGATCTTGGCCGCGCAGAGCCATTCCATCAGCTCGACATGGTCCGGTCCCTCGATGTCGTACATGGAGAAGTGCGACAGGTTGATGATGCCGCAATCCTCGCTCAGATGCAGGTGCTCGGCGTTGGAGACGCGCCAGAAATGGCGGTTGTCCCACTCGTTCTCACGCACCGGCACGCGGTCGCCGTATTTCTCCAGCAGGTGCTCGTTGGCGGCGTAGCCGTGGGCGCGCTCCCAGCCGCCCAGCTCCATGAAATAGCCGCCCAGCTCCTTTTCGCGCTCGTAGAAGGGCGAGCGGCGGATGTTGCGGCCCTTGGAGAAGGGCTCGCGTGGATGCACGGCCGGGTTATAGACCTTCATCGCCGTTTCGGTGCAGCGGTCCCAGATGAACTGCTCGGTCATCTGGTACGGGTAGAAGCGGGCATAGTCGATGGCATGATGGTCGATTTCGGTGCGGCCGTCGGTCATCCAGTCGGCGATGAGCTTGCCCATGCCGGGGCCGTCCTTGACCCAGATGCCGACCGCGTACCAGAGCCCGCGCACCTTCTGGCTTTCGCCCATGGACGGGCCGCCGTCGGTGGTGACCTGAAGGAAGCCGTTGAAGGAATGGCCCTCGTTATAGCCCAATTCGCCGAGGATCGGCGTCAGCTCGATGGCGCGTTCCAGCGGCTCCAGAATCTGCTCCATGTCGAGGTCGCGCTGCGAGGGGGAGAGGCGCGCCTCGTGCTTCTCCAGAAGGTCGCGCGGATGGCAGAGGCGCGGATTCTTCTCCTCGTAATAGCCCCATTCGATCTGGCCGCCCTCGGCGGTCTTGGGATCGCCGGTGTCGCGCATATAGGCGGAGTTGCCCTGATCGCGCATCAGCGGCCAGCCGATCTCCTTGCCGGTGCCCTCGAACTCGTTATAGGGGCCGAAGAAGGTGAGCGGATGGTCGATCGGCATGACCGGCAGGTCTTCGCCCGCCATTTCGGCGATCAGGCGGCCCCAGAGGCCGGCGCACACGACGACATAGTCCGCCTCGATGGTCCCGCGATGGGTGACGACGCCCTTGATGCGGCCATTCTCGATCACCAGCGACTGCGCCGGGGTGTTGGCGAAGGATTTGAGCTTGCCGGCGGCTTCCGCCTGGTCGATCAGCTTGCCCGCGACGGTCTGCGAGCGCGGGATGACGAGGCCGGCGTCGGGGTCCCACAGCCCGCCCTGCACGAGGCTTTCCTCGATGAGGGGGAATTTTTCCTTGATCTCGGCCGGCTCGATCAGCCGGACGCGGGTGCCGAAGGCCTTGCCCGAGGCGATCTTGCGCTTGATCTCGTCCATGCGGGCGTCGTCGCCGACGCGGGCGACCTCGATGCCGCCGACGCGGGCATAATGGCCCATCTTCTCGTAGAAATCGATGGAATAGAGCGTGGTCCAGCAGGACAGGAAGTCATGGCTGGTCGCGTAGCAGAAGTCGGAGGCGTGGGCGGTTGAACCGATATCGGTGGGGATGCCCGACTTGTCGATGCCGACGATGTCGTCCCAGCCGCGCTCGATCAGGTGGTGGGCGACAGACGCGCCGACAATTCCGCCGAGACCGACGATTACGACCTTCGCCTTTTTGGGAAACTCTGCCATGTTGTGTGATCCTGATTGGTATTCAGCAAACCATAATCGTCGGCTGCGTGTCGCAATTGCCTTTACACGACATAATCGGCGCGTGAGGCGACCGGATGCGCGGCAGGTTCAAGCGGGTTCAGGCTGCGCTGAGCAGCTTGCGCTCCGCGCGTTCCTGCTGCGGCGAGCGGCCGTAGAGTTCGCGGTAGCATTTGGAGAAATGCGACGCCGAGACGAAGCCGCAGGCCACCGCCACCTCCACAACCGGCATTGAGGATTGAAGCAGCAGGTGCCGCGCCCGGTCGAGGCGGATTTCGAGGTAATAGCGCGCAGGCGAGCGGCCCATCTCCTGCCGGAACAGCCGTTCCACCTGCCGGCGCGACAGGCCGATCGTGTGGGCGACGTTGACGAGCGCCTGCGGCTCGGAAAGATTGGCCTCCATCATCTCGATGATGGTCAGCACCTTGGAATTCTGGATGCCGAGACGCGCGCGCAGCGGCAGGCGCTGGCGGTCCTGCGGGTTTCGCACGCGATCGGTGAGGGCCTGCTCGCAGATCTTGTTGACGAGGCTGGCGTCGAAATCGTCGCCGATCAGTTTCAGCATCATGTCGAGCGCGGCGGTGCCCCCAGCGCAGGTATAGATGTTGCTGTCTACCTCGAACAGATCGGCATAGACCTCCGCCTTGGGGAAGGTTTCGGCGAAGCCCGGCAGGTTTTCCCAATGGATTGCACAGCGCTTGCCCGAAAGCAGCCCCGCCGCGGCGAGGATATGCGCCCCGGTGCACAGGCCCCCGACGGCCACACCGCGATGATATTCCTCGCGCAGCCACGCGAAAACCGACTTGTTCCGGAACTCCTCGACATGAACGCCGGAACAGACGAACACCATGGAGGGGCGTTGCTCCGACTGGAGAAAACGGCGCTCGTCGTCGAGCGATGCATCGACCGCGCATTCGACGCCGTTCGACGCCTTGATCGGATGGCCGTCCGTCGAGGTCAGGCGCCAGCGATAGGCCTCGTAGCCAAGCATCCGGTTGGCGATGCGCAGCGGTTCTATCGCTGTCGCAAACGCGATCATGGAAAAATTCGGAACGAGAAAAAAGACAATAGACCGCTTGAGCGACGATGCCTGATTCATAGCCTGACCGTACCCATTTTTCAGAATGCGCGCTGCGGTTCCCGACGCAGCCGTCGCTTCCTGCTCCCGTCATGTCGCCGGCGGCGCTTGCCTGCCCGGCGATGCGGTCGCTTTCCGACCGCCTCTCCCGTCTGCGTTGCCTGCAATTCCGGGGGGAAGGCGATGGCGCAAACTGGATAGTGTCTTATTGAGACACAGAACGCACGGGTTGCAAAGTGCGGCTAAATGCCTGCCGCTATAGGGCATAAACATGTCGCAAGATTGAGGGTATCGGTCCAGGCGGTTGTTTCGGGCCTCCGTTTCATCGGACTTGTGCGGTGGATTTGAAGTTCCTGTCCTTTGGACGGCGTGTCCGTTCAGGAACTCCAAGTCCGCAAACCACGCGAGCGCCATGAGCTTGTCAGCGTGGTTTTGGATCCGAAATTCACTTGCGGCGCTGCTTCAAACCGATACGAATTTCGGATTCGCCACACTGGCGGGGATCGTCCGCGGCGGGCCAGCCGATGTCGTGCAAGATATGACGGGGCAGGGCCGCGACCGCGTGCTGGCTGCGTCGCCGGCGCCATGCCGTGCGCCACTGGCCGATCCGGTCGCGCGCCAGCGCATAAAAACGGTTCGGCCAGAGAATGGATCGCGGACCGGAGGCGGGGTTCAGGAGTTCGTATCGCATGGTCATTTCGCTCTCCGTATATGAACAGGAGTCGACGGAAGGCGTCGTCTCTTTCTGTCCGCAACGGTGCGCTGGTCTTGACGTTCAATCAAACGAAATATAAAAAGGTATAAGATCAGAAAATTTGATGTTACTGCCGTCGAGGAAATCCCCGCATGACCATACCCGTCCAGCATCCCTTGCCCATGCTCGACATGGACGTCCTGCGCACGTTCGTTGCCATCGCCGACACGGGCAGCTTTTCCTCTGCCGCCAATGCGGTGTTCCGCACGCCCTCGGCGGTGTCGATGCAGATCAAGAAGCTGGAAGAGCAGCTTGGCGTGGCGGTGTTCGACCGCGATGCGCGCTCGGTGACGCTGACGGGCGACGGCGAGGTCCTGCTCGGCTATGCGCGCCGCCTGCTCGCGCTGAACCGCGAGGCCGTGTCGAAATTCGTCGCGCCGACCGTCACCGGCGTGGTACGGCTCGGCTCGCCCGACGATATCGGTGAAAGCATACTGCCGCTGGTGCTCAGGCGCTTTGCCGAGACGCATCCGGGTGTCACCGTCGATGTGGTGATCGACCAGAGCATCAATCTGCGCCGGCGGCTCGACGAGCGCCGGCTCGATGTGACACTTATCAATATCTCTCACACCACACCGGGCCGCGGCGATACCGAGATTCTGCTTGACGAGGAACTGGTCTGGGCCGGTGCCAAATGCGGCACGGCGTACAGGCGCGATCCGCTGCCGCTTTCCATATGGGAAGAGGGCTGTGCCTGGCGCGGCAATGCGCTGGAGGCATTGGAAAAGGCGGGGCGGGCCTATCGCGTCGCCTATATGAGCTCGCATTCGACAGGCCAGCGTGCGGCGATCATGACCGATCTTGCCGTCGCCCCCTTCGGCAGGACGCTGCTCAGCGAGGGTATCGTGGCTCTCGGCCCTGAACATGGATTGCCGCCGCTCGGGCGCTATCAGCTCGGCATGGTGGTGAAGCCGGATGCCGGGCCGCATATTCAGGTGGTGGCGGACAATCTGCGCGGCGTCTTCGAGACCTACCGGCGCGCGGGGCGTTTCGAGACGCTGCGCTGCGGCTGATCCATCTGAATTCAATCACAAAATCCTGTGCGGCCGAAGAATCGCTTTTTCCTTGCCTGCCGCCGCCGCTGCGCTAGATTTCGATTGTGACAGCCGGATGAATCGGCTTCACCGCCAGCGGTATCGAAGAGGGGGCCTGTTGCGGTCGATCGACGGCATTGCTGGATGGAACGGGTTCGATAACCGCGCATTCATCCGCGCAAGCGGGCGGATGCCATCATCTGTGGAGAGATTGCCATGAAACTGACCCGCCTTGCTCCCCTTGCCATCATTCTCTGCGCCTTCACGCTCGCCTCCTGCGCGAATACGGTTCGCGGCGTCGGCCGCGACGTCAAGAGCACGGCGCATGCCGTCCAGGACACCGTGGAGTAAGCAGCAATCCCGAAGGCTTCCGCTTTTTTTGAATCGAACCGTTCAGAGAACGTTTCGATCCGAATACGTTTCAGGCCCGGCGCGCGAGTGCCGGGTTTTTGTTTGCCTTGTAAGATGAAGGAGGTAAAGCAGGCGCTCTATGGCAAAAACCGCGCTGCCTGACGGCGCACGGTTTTGCCAATTACGCATGGCGGTCCCGCCGGACAATACGCTGGCGGGCTATACTGAAGCTCCGGTACGCAGTACCTGATCCGGAGCGTCGAGAGGGGTGTTGCCCGTCTCGTGCCCCTTTCTAGCCCAACATCGTTACCGGACGGTTAGCAGGCGATTAAGCAAGTCTAAACAACGCATTTTTTTTGCAGAAAATTTCCGCGTGCCCCGCACGGGGTGTTGCGTTGCCATGGGGTGTACTTTGAGCTAGGCAAATCGCCATGACGCGCAAGATCATGTTTCAGGGCACGGGTTCGGATGTCGGCAAGAGCGTTCTCGTCGCGGGGCTCTGCCGCGCGGCGCGCAATCGCGGGCTGAAGGCGCGCCCGTTCAAGCCGCAGAACATGTCCAACAACGCCGCCGTCAGCGACGATGGCGGCGAGATCGGCCGGGCGCAGTGGTTGCAGGCGCTGGCGGCGGGCGTTCCGTCCTCGGTGCATATGAACCCAGTGCTCCTGAAGCCCCAGACCGAGATGGGCAGCCAGATCGTGGTGCAGGGCAAGGTGCGCGGCGAGGCGCGCGGGCGCTATTACCAGCAATGGAAGCCGCAACTGATGCAGGCGGTGATGGAGTCCTTCGCCGCCGTCAGCGATGGGGCCGATCTGGTGCTGGTGGAGGGAGCCGGCTCGCCGGCGGAGATCAACCTGCGCGCCGGCGACATCGCCAATATGGGCTTCGCCACGCGGGCGGGCGTGCCGGTGGTGCTGGTGGGCGACATCGACCGGGGCGGGGTGATCGCCTCGCTGGTCGGCACGCACACCATCTTGCCCGAGGAGGACCGCGCCATGGTGCGCGGCTTCGTCATCAACAAGTTTCGCGGCGACGTGTCGCTGTTCGACGATGGGCTTGCGGCGATCACGGGCTTCACCGGCTGGCGCTCCTTCGGCGTGGTTCCGTGGATGCGGGCCGTGTCGCGGCTGCCGGCGGAGGATTCGGTGGTGCTGGAGCGGGCGGCGCGCGGGGCGGCGAGAGCGCTGAAAGTGGCGGTTCCCATGCTGCCGCGCATCGCCAATTTCGACGATCTCGATCCGCTCGCCGCCGAGCCGCAGGTGGCGGTGGAGATGATCGCGCCGGGCGAGCCGTTGCCCGCCGACGCCGGGCTGGTGGTGCTGCCGGGGACGAAATCGACCATCGCCGATCTCGCCGCTCTGCGCGAGAACGGCTGGGACCACGACCTTCGCGCCCATCTGCGGCGCGGCGGCCATGTGCTCGGCATTTGCGGCGGCTTCCAGATGCTGGGGCGGCGCGTCGCCGATCCGCATGGCGTCGAAGGGCCGGCGGGTTCCGTCGAGGGGCTCGGGCTTCTCGACGTGGAGACGGTGATGGAGCCGAAGAAGATCGTGCGCAACGTGCGCGCCGAATCGGCGCTGTTCGACACGCCGCTGGAAGGCTACGAAATCCATATCGGACGCACGGACGGGCCCGATTGCGCGCGGCCCTTCGCCCGCATCGACGGGCGCGACGACGGCGCGGTCTCGGGCGACGGGCGCGTGATGGGGACCTATCTGCACGGCGCGTTTGGCGCGGATGCGTTCCGCCGCCGTTTCCTCGCAGCGCTCGGCCTCGAAGGGGCGGGCGGCAATTACCGCGCTGGTGTCGAGGCGGCGCTGGATGAGCTGGCCGCCGGGCTGGAATCCTGCCTCGACATCGACGCGCTATTCGCGCTAGGGTGACCCCGTTCGACAGGTTCCCGCCCGGGCGGGACGAAAAGGGAATGCGACGGACACCGTCCCCATCGCAGCCGACCCCGCGACTGTAGAGCGGCGAGGAACGAAGCCAAGCCGGCCAGACCGGCGGCCACTGGACCCATGGGTTCGGGAAGGCGGCTTCGACGCCTTTGACCCGCGAGCCAGGAGACCTGCCTGTCGGCAAGGGCATTCCGCCCGCGCCCCAGGGGAGGCTTTCCCTGCCGCCTGCACGGAGGTTGTCATGGCTGCACGAAGACGCAGATTTCTTTCCGGTTTTTCACTGCCGCCGTCAGCCTGACATGACGGCGAAAATCACGCTGGTGCTGGGCGGCGCGCGCTCCGGCAAATCGGCCTATGCGGAGAAGATGGCGGAAGCTTCCGGGCTGACGCCGGTCTATCTCGCCACCGGCCGCGCCTATGACGCCGAGATGGAGGGCCGCATCGCGCTTCATCGCGACCGGCGTGGGCCGCAATGGCGCACGGTGGAGGAGCCGCTCGACCTCACGGGAGCCCTGCGGGCCGAAACCGCGCCGGGCCGCTTCGTGCTGGTCGATTGCCTGACATTGTGGGTCACCAATCTGATGATGGCGGAGCGCGACGTGGCCGCCGAATCGCGGGTGCTGGCCGCAGCGCTTTCGGGGCTTTCCGGGCCGGTGGCGTTCGTCTCCAACGAGGTGGGGCTGGGCATCGTGCCGGAGAACCGCATGGCGCGGGAATTTCGCGACCATGCCGGCTTTCTGCATCAGGCGGTGGCGGCGTCCGCCGACGAAGTTTATTTCATGGCGGCCGGGTTGCCGCTCAGGATGAAGGGATAATTCCATGCAGGGACAAAAGATTCCCGCCACCGTGATCACCGGCTTTCTCGGCTCGGGCAAGACGACGATGATCCGCAACCTGCTCGAAAACGCCGATGGCAAGCGCATCGCGCTGATCATCAACGAGTTCGGCGATCTGGGCGTCGACGGCGGCATCCTCAAGGGCTGCGGCATCGAGGCCTGCCGCGAGGAGGACGTGATCGAGCTGAACAACGGCTGCATCTGCTGCACCGTGGCCGAGGATTTCATCCCGACCATGACCAAGCTGCTCGACCGCGCCGACCGGCCGGACCATATCGTCATCGAGACCTCGGGTCTCGCGCTGCCGCAGCCGCTGGTCGCCGCCTTCAACTGGCCGGAGATCAAGACGCAGGTGACGGTGGACGGCGTGGTGACGGTGATCGACGCGGCGGCGGTGTCGGAAGGCCGTTTCGCGGACGATCACGACAAGGTGGACGCGCAGCGCGCGGCGGACGATTCGCTAGACCATGAAAGCCCTTTGGAGGAACTTTTTGAGGATCAGATTCACGCCGCCGACCTGATCGTGCTCAACAAGGCCGACCTGATCGACGCGGCCCGGCTCGACGCCGTCAAGGCCGATGTGGCCGAGCGTTCGCCGCGTAGGGTCAACATGGTTCCGGCGAGCTTCGGCAAGCTCGGCGCGGACGTGCTGCTGGGTCTCGGCGTCGGCACGGAGAGCGACATCGCCAACCGCAAGTCGCATCACGAAATCCACCATGCCGACGGCCACGAGCACGACCATGACGAGTTCGAGAGCATCGTCGTGGAGGCGGGGCCGGTGCCCGATCCCAAGGCCTTCGTGGAGCGGCTGAAGGGCATCATCGCCGAACACGACATCCTGCGCCTCAAGGGTTTCGCCGACGTGCCGGGCAAGCCGATGCGGCTGGTGGTGCAGGCGGTGGGCCAGCGCATCGAGCATTATTTCGACCGGCCGTGGGGCAAGGACGAGAAGCGCGCCACACGGCTGGTGGTGATCGGCCTGCATGACGGCATGGACGACGAGGCCATCGCCGAGGCCGTGAAGAAAGCCGTCTGATGCATCTGCTGCTCGCCAGACAGGGAACGATCAGCGACGGCGAGGAGGCCATCGACCTCGGCCAGACGCCGGGCGACGTGCTGTTCCTCTCCGCCGCCGATACGGAGCTGGCGAGCCTCGCCGAGGCGCATCGCGCACGGCCGGGCTTGAGCCTCCGGCTCGCGAGCTTCCTCACGTTGATGCATCCCATGTCGGTCGACGCCTATGTGGAGCGCACCGCGCGGCATGCCAAGCTGATCGTGGTGCGCATCATCGGCGGCGAGACCTACTGGCCCTATGGGCTGGAGGCGCTGCACGCCTGCGCGGTCAATCACGGCGTGCGGATCGCGGTGCTGCCGGGCGACGACAAGCCGGATCACGGGCTGGACCGCTTTTCGACCGTTTCGGCGGAAGAACGCGATGCGCTGTGGCGCTATCTGGTCGAGGGCGGGGCGGGCAATACGGCGGCCTTTCTCGATTATTGCGCGGCGCTGATCGATGGCGGCGAAAAGCCGGAACAGGCCGCGCCGCTCTTGAAAGCCGGGCTGTGGTGGCCGGGCGAAAACGCGCCGTCGCTCAACGAAATCCGCGCGCATTGGCGGGATAGGGACGGGCCGGTGGCGGCGATCGTCTTCTATCGCGCGCTGGTGCAAAGCGGGCAGACGCAGCCGGTGACGGCGCTGATTGCGGCCTTGCAGGCGCAGGGCCTCAATCCGCTGCCGATCTTCGTCTCCAGCCTCAAGGACCGGCTGGCGGCGGCGGTGGCGGAGGTGACTTTCGACGATTGCCCGCCCGACATCGTGCTCAACGCCACTGGCTTCGCCATCTCGACGCCAGGCGCGGAGCGCGTCCCCACCGTGCTCGACCGGCACGGCAACATGGTGTTGCAGGTGATCTTTTCCGGCACGCCGCGCGCGGTGTGGGAGACCTCGCAGCAGGGTCTGCTGGCGCGCGATCTCGCCATGAACGTCGCTTTGCCGGAGGTGGACGGGCGCGTGCTGACGCGCGCCGTTTCGTTCAAGTCGGCGCAGCGTTTCGACGCCACGGTGGAGGTCAATATCGTCGCCCACGAGCCGCACGAGAATCGTGTCGCCTTCGTGGCGGAGCTGGCGGCGCGCTGGGTGCGGCTGAAACGGAAAAGCCCGGCGGAGCGGCGGGTGGCATTGGTGCTGGCCAATTATCCCAACCGCGACGGACGGCTCTGCAACGGCGTCGGGCTGGATACGCCGGCCGGCACGGTGGAAGTGCTGCGCGCCATGGCGCGCGAGGACTATAAGGTGGGCGAAATTCCCACCGACGGCGACGCGCTGATGCGGCTTTTGATGGCCGGGCCGACCAACGCGGCGCGCGACGGGCGCGAGATTCGCGAGACGATTTCGCTGAATCGATACAAGGACTTCTTCGCGAAACTTCCCCGTGCGATTCAGGCGCAAGTGACCGCCCGCTGGGGCGCGCCGGAGGGCGATCCCTATTTCGATGCGGGTATTGGCGGTTTCGCGCTGCCCCTGACGCGGATGGGCGAGACGCTGATCGGCATCCAGCCCGCGCGCGGCTACAATATCGATCCGAAGGAAACCTATCACTCGCCCGACCTCGTGCCGCCGCACGGTTATATCGCCTTCTATGCCCATCTGCGGGCGATGGACGCGGTCGTGCATATGGGCAAGCACGGCAATCTGGAATGGCTGCCGGGCAAGGCGCTGGCGCTGTCGGAGACCTGCTACCCGGAAGCGGTGTTCGGGGCGATGCCGCATGTCTATCCGTTCATCGTCAACGATCCGGGCGAGGGCACGCAGGCCAAGCGCCGCGCGAGCGCCGTGATCATCGATCACCTGACGCCGCCGCTCACCCGCGCCGAAAGCTACGGGCCGCTCAAGGACCTCGAAGCGCTGGTGGACGAATATTACGAGGCGTCGGGCGTCGATCCGCGCCGGCTCGTGCGGCTGAAAGCGCAAATACTCGATCTGGTGCGCGATATCGGCCTCGACCGCGACGCCGGCATCCACGCCCATGACGACGAGGACATGGCGCTGCAAAAGCTCGACGCCTATCTCTGCGACCTCAAGGAGATGCAGATCCGCGACGGGCTGCATGTGTTCGGCCGCGCGCCGGAGGGGCGCTTGCTCATAGATTTGCTGACCGCGCTGGCCCGCGTGCCGCGCGGCGCGCCGGTCTCGCTCGGCGGCGCGCCCGGCGACCAGAGCCTGCAACGCGCCATCGCCGCCGATTGCGGGCTCGATTTCGATCCGCTCGATTGCGAGATGGCGAAGCCGTGGACGGGGCCGAAGCCGGAGGCGCTGCTTGCTGTCAGCGACGATGCGTGGCGCATTACGGGCGACACGGTGGAGCGCGTCGAACTGCTGGCGGCGAGGCTGGTGGCGGGCGAGGCGGATTGTCCCGAAGGCTGGACACAGACGCATGCCGTGCTGCGGGCGATCGAAGACGGGCTGCGGCCTTTGGTGACCTCCTGCGGGGCTTCGGAGATCGACGGTTTTCTGGCCGCGCTTTCCGGGCGCTTCGTGCCGCCGGGGCCGTCCGGCGCGCCGACGCGCGGGCGGCCCGACGTACTGCCGACCGGGCGCAATTTCTTCTCCACGGACAGCCGCGCCGTGCCGACCCCGGCCGCGTGGGAACTGGGGCGCAAATCGGCGGAATTGCTCGTCACCCGCTACACGCAGGATCATGGCGAATGGCCGACCTCCTTCGGCCTGACCGCATGGGGCACCTCCAACATGCGCACCGGCGGCGACGACATCGCGCAGGCGCTCGCGCTGATCGGCGTCAAGCCGGTCTGGGACATGGCTTCTCGCCGCGTCACCGGCTATGAGATCGCGCCGCTCGCCAAGCTCGGCCGGCCGCGCGTGGACGTGGTCTTACGCATTTCCGGCTTTTTCCGCGACGCCTTCCCGGAGCAGATCGCGCTGTTCGACAAGGCCGTCCGCGCGGTGGGCGCGCTGGACGAGGACGCGGAGGAAAATCCGGTCGCAGCCCGCATGAAGGCGGAAGCGGCGCGGCTGGTCGCGTCGGGCGCGGACGAGGCGACGGCCGCCCGCCGCGCCGGCTATCGCGTCTTCGGCGCGAAGCCCGGCGCTTACGGCGCGGGGATGAACGCGCTTCTGGACAATAACGATTTCGCGGGCCGCGACGATCTGGCCGAAGCGTGGCTGGTCTGGGGCGGCTACGCCTATGGCGCGGGCGCGGAGGGACAGGCCGAGCGCGGGCTTCTGGAGGAGCGGCTGAAATCGGTGCAGGCCGTGGTGCAGAATCAGGACAATCGCGAGCACGACCTGCTCGACAGCAGCGAATATCACCAGTTCGAGGGCGGCATGGCGGCGGCGGCGGAACGCCTCGCCGGGACCATGCCGGAGGTCTATCACAACGACCATTCGCGCCCTGAAAAGCCGGTGATCCGCACGCTGGAGGAAGAGCTTTCACGCGTAGTGCGCGGGCGCGCGGTCAACCCGAAATGGATCGCCGGCGCGATGCGCCACGGCTATAAGGGGGCCGCGGAGATCGCCGCGACGGTGGATTTTCTCTTCGCCTTCGCGGCCACCACCGGCAAGGTAGGCGGCCATCATTTCGAGGCGGTCTATCAGGCCTATATTGCCGACAAAACCGTACATGATTTCATGGCGGACAAGAACCCGGCCGCTTTGGCCGAGACGGCGGCGAAGCTGGAGGCGGCCATCCGGCGCGGCTTCTGGACGCCGCGCTCCAATTCGGCTCGATTCGAATTGGAAGCCCTTCAGAAAATGATTCCGGGACGAGTATCAAATGGCTGAAAAATCGGAAAAACTTCTCTCGATGACCGAGGAGGAGCTGAACGCCCGCCACGCGGACAAGATGCGCAAGAAGAAGGCCGTGCGCGACAAGATCCTCGCCACCAAGACCGAGGAAAAGGGCCTCGTCATCGTCCATACCGGCAAGGGCAAGGGCAAATCCACCGCCGGATTCGGCATGGTTTTCCGCGCGCTCGGCCATGGCATGAAGATCGGCGTGGTGCAGTTCGTGAAAGGTTCGTGGGAGACGGGCGAGCGCTGGGTGCTGGAGAAGTTTCCCGAACAGGTGACGATTTCGGCGCTGGGCGAGGGCTTCACCTGGGAGACGCAGGACCGCGCCCGCGACATCGCCATGGCGCGCGACGCATGGGAGCAGGCCAAGGCGCTGATCATGGACGAAAGCTACGACATGGTGCTGTGCGACGAATTGAACATCGTGCTGCGCTACGACTATCTGCCGGTGCAGGAAGTGATCGAGGTGCTGAAAGCCAAGCCGGAGATGAAGCATGTCATCATCACCGGCCGCAACGCGAAAGAGGAATTGATCGAGGCGGCGGACCTTGTCACCGAGATGGAAATGATCAAGCATCCGTTCCGTTCGGGCGTGAAGGCCCAGAAGGGAATCGAATTTTGATCTTCGCAAGCTGGCAGTTGCGGGCGCTGATCGGCTGCTGCATGCTGCCGGTGGTGTTGAGGGTTTAGAATCCCGCCCACTGCCGCAATGGATTGGCGGGCTCCATCAGAAGCTTGATCGCCAGCACGAGGCTGACGACGATCAAGAGCGGCTTGATGATTTTCGCGCCGATCCTCATGGCCAGATGCGCGCCGATCTGCGCGCCGACGAACTGCGCCACGCCCATGCAGACGCCAAGCTTCCAGTTAATGACGCCGACCGAGGCGAAGGCAAGAAGGCCGCCGACATTGGAGGCGCAGTTGAGGAGCTTGGTGTGAGCCGTGGCTTTCAATACGCCATAACCGGCCAGCGCCACGAAGGTCAGCATGAAGAACGATCCGGTGCCCGGTCCGAACAGCCCGTCATAGAAGCCGATCAGCGGCACGAAAGTCGTGCCGAAGGCGAAGGCGCTCATGCGGCGTGCGCGGTCGACGTCGCCGATATTGGGCTTGAGCGTGAAGTAGAGCGCGATGGCGATCAGCAAAATCGGCAGCGCGGCGCGCATGATCGAAACCGGCAGCACCGTCGCCAGCAGCGCACCCAGCACCGCGCCGAGACAAGAGGCCAGCGCCTCGGGCCATATCTGGCGGAAATCGACATGGCCCTTGCGCGCATAGGCGATGGTGGCGGACGACGAGCCGAACAGGCTTTGCAGCTTGTTGGTGCCCAGCGCCTCGACCGGCGGCACGCCCGCCAGCAGCAGCGCCGGAATGGTGATCATGCCGCCGCCGCCGGCGATGGAATCGATGATACCGGCGACGAAAGCCGCGGCGGTGAGCATGAGGGTGAGCGAATCGAGAAAAGCGGGCATGGAAGGGTCCGGGAACTGTCGGCGCAACATAACGTTGTTTTCCCGCCGCGCCAGCATTATTGATTCAAGTGGAACCGCTAGAATTAAAGGGCTGTACATGAGCGAGAGCATCTTCGAACGCATTTCCGCCTTCCTGAATCACAAGAGCGCGGTTGAACGGGTAGCCGAGGACCCGGTGCTGGCGGCGGAACTGCTTCTGCTGCTGCATGTGGTGTTCGCCGATGGCGACCAGCATCCGGAGGAACTGGCGGCGTTCAAGGAGATCGCCTTCGCCGATTTCGGCATTTCGCCGGAGGAATTGCCCGAAGTGGCCGAATATCTGAAGGATTTCGGCTATGAAACCACCACCCGGCAGGCCGCCGACATGCTGGCCGAAATGGACCCGGACCGGCGGCTGACGCTTTTGCGCGACCTGATGAAGATCGCCTGCGCCGATCACCATGTCGACCGGGCCGAGACGGCCATCATCCGTCACGTCGCCAATGTGCTGCATATTACGCCGGCCGAACTGCGCCGCGCACGGGAGGCCGCCTCGGCATGAGCCCGAGGCCGGGGTTCGTCGCGCTGGGCGTCGGCGCGGCCACGCAGGCCGCGGAGGCGGACGTGCTGGCGGCGGTGGCGCGCGCACTGGCTGAAGCTGGCGTTGAGAAGCCCGACGCCATCGCCTCGCTGGCGACGAAAAAGGATCACCCGGTCTGGGAGGCGCTGACACAGCGCTTCGGCTGCCCGGCGCTGTTCTTCGACGCGGCGCGGCTGGAGCGGGAGACGCCCCGGCTGAAGAACCCGTCCGAGGCGGTGTTCCGCGCCGTCGGCTGTCATGGCGTGGCGGAGGCGGCTGCGCTCGCGGCTGCTGGCGAGGGCTCGCGGCTCGCGGTCGGCAAGACCGTGGCCGGCCACGCCACGGCGGCCGTAGCTGTTCATTCATAGGAGATCGTCGTGACCGTTCACTTCATCGGCGCGGGGCCGGGGGCCGCCGACCTCATCACTGTGCGCGGCCTGCGGCTGATCGAAAAATGCCCGGTCTGCATCTATGCCGGCTCGCTGGTACCGAAGGAAGTTGTGGCCTCGGCGCCTGCCGGCGCGCGGCTGGTCGACAGTTCTTCGCTGACGCTGAACGAGATCATCGCGGAAATCGAAGCGGCGCATGGGCGCGGGCAGGACGTGGCGCGGGTGCATTCCGGCGATCCGTCGCTTTACGGCGCGATGGCCGAGCAGATGCGCCGGCTCGATGCGCTGGGCATTCCCTATGACGTGACGCCGGGCGTGCCGGCTTTCGCGGCGGCGGCGGCGGCGATGAAGCAGGAACTGACCATTCCCGAACTCAACCAGACTGTCGTTCTCACCCGGACCTCCATGAAATCCTCCGCCATGCCGGAGGGCGAGGACCTCGCCACGCTGGGACGCTCCGGCGCGACGCTGGTGATCCATCTCTCCATCCGCAATCTGGACAAGATCGAGCGCGAGCTGACGCCGCTCTATGGCGCGGATTGCCCGGTGGTGGTGGCCTATCGCATCGGCTGGCCGGACGAGCGGCTATTGCGCGGCACGCTTTCCGATATCGCGGCGAAAGCGGCCGAGGCTGGCCTCGCGCGCACTGCAATGATCTTCGTCGGGCGTGGGCTCGACCCGAAGAATTTCCGCGATTCGGCACTTTATCACGAGTCCCACAGCCACGTAGCGCGGTCAAAGCCCGAAGCGTGAGCGGATGAAGTCGGCCGCTTGCGTGGCGGTGGCGACGGTCTCGACGGCGGCGCGGGGCGGGCGGGCGATCATCAGCACCGGCAGGGCCAGCGCGCGCGCGGCCTCGACCTTGGCGTAGGACGCCTCGCCGCCCGAATTGCGGCAGACGATCAGGCCGATGCGCCTTTCGACCAGAAAGCGCTTCTCTTCCTCGAAACCGGCGGGGCGGGCCAGCACGATCTCGCTGTCGGGTGGCAGTGCGACCTGCGGCGGGTCGATCATGCGCATGACGAAATGCACGTCGCCGCGCGCCGCGAAGGGCGCGATATGCTGGCGGCCCAGCGCCAGAAACACGCGCTCGCCGGCGGGGATGGAGCGCATAGCTGCGTGCTCGTCGGCGACCTCGATCCAATTATCGCCCGGCTCGGCCCGCCAGAGCGGACGTTCGAGCCGCAGCAGCGGACAGCCAGCGACGCTGGACGCCGCGACGGCGTTCTGCGAAATGCGCGTGGCGTAGGGGTGGGTGGCGTCGATGAGGCAGTCGATCTTTTCGGCTGTGAGATAGGTCGCCAGCCCCTCCGCGCCGCCGAAGCCGCCGCTGCGCACCGCGCCCGCCACCGGAGCGGGGTTGGCGGTACGGCCGGCGAGCGAGGTAATTGCCACGACCGGCAGCGCCTCCAGCGCCAGCGCGAGACGGGCCGCCTCCGCTGTGCCGCCGAGGATGAGGATTTTCGGCCTAGACTCTGGCAAGGATTTTTCCCTCGCGGTCGGTGACGATGATCTCCACCTCCACCGCCGCGCCGCGCAGGGTGGCGCGCGCGGTTTCCCGCGCTTTGAGCGCCACGGGCGTGGCGAGGTCGACGCCGATGGATTGAGTCATTTCAAGTGCTTCCTTGGCGGTGTTCGCAAAGAGAATCCGGTCCTTGAGATTGCCGGGCGCGCCGGCTTCTTCCGCAAGGTCGGCGAGGAAGCCCATATCGACCTGGCTGCGCGCCGAATGCAGGTCGAGCGCGCCCTGCGCCAGCTTGGTGAGCTTGGCGAAGCCGCCGGCGATGGTGAGCCTGTCTATAGGGTGGTCGCGCAGATATTTGAGCACGCCGCCGGCGAAATCCCCCATATCGAGCACGGCGAAATCGGGCAGGTGATAGAGCGCCTGCGCGGCGTCCTCCGAGGTGGAGCCGGTCGCGCCCAGCACATGCTTCTGCCCCGCCGCGCGCGCCACGTCGATGCCGCGATGGATCGAGTGAATCCAGGCCGAGCAGGAGAAGGGATGCACCACGCCAGTGGTGCCCAAAATGGAGATGCCGCCGACGATGCCGAGGCGCGGGTTCCATGTCTTCCTTGCGATTTCCTCGCCGTTGGGCACGGAAATAGTGATCACGAGATCGGCGGGCAGGCCATATTCGGCGCAGATTTGCTCGCAGATTTCTGTCATCATGCGGCGCGGAACCGGATTGATCGCCGCTTCCCCCGGCGGGATAGGCAGGCCGGGGCGGGTGACGGTGCCGACGCCTTCGCCGGCGCGGAAGACCACGCCCGTGCCCGGCGGGGCGGGGAAGACGGTGGAAATGATCGTCGCGCCGTGGGTCACGTCGGGGTCGTCGCCGGCGTCCTTGACGATGCCGGCCATGGCGTAGCCTTCGCCCAGACCTTCATAGGCGAGCTGGAAATAGGGCACCTCGCCCTTGGGCAGGATGATGCCTACCGGATCGGGAAATTCGCCGGTGATCAGCGCCGTCAGCGCCGCCTTGGTCGCGGCGGTGGCGCAGGCGCCCGTGGTCCAGCCGCGCCGCAAAGCCGGCTTTTCCCGATTTTTCCCGTCGTTTTTCTTTTCGGGGGCGGTTTCGTCATTCATGGACGCCTTATAATCTATCTGCTAGCTGTGCCGCCACAGAATATGGTGATTTGTGATGATGACGGATGCAGGGCGAACGAATGCGGGCGGACCGGAACTGCCGTCCATGCAGCCGGGCCATGTCTGGCTCGTGGGCGCGGGGCCGGGCGATCCGGGCCTGCTGACGCTGCTTGCCGCCCATGCGCTTGGCGAGGCGGACGTGATCGTCCACGATGCGCTGGTGGACGAATCCTGCCTTGCGCTGAAACGCGCCGGCGCGGTTCTCGAATATGCCGGAAAACGCGGCGGCAAGCCGTCGCCGAAACAGCGCGACATTTCGCTCCGGCTGGTGGAACTGGCGCGGCAGGGCAAGAAAGTGCTGCGCCTCAAGGGCGGCGATCCGTTCGTGTTCGGGCGCGGGGCGGAGGAGGCGCTAACACTGGTGGAGCATGGCGTGCCGTTCCGCATCGTGCCGGGAATCACCGCCGGAATCGGCGGACTGGCCTATGCCGGGATCGCCGCCACGCATCGCGGCATCAATCAGTCGGTGACGTTCCTGACTGGGCACGACGCGACGGGGCTTGTGCCCGACCGCATCGACTGGGAGGGCGTGGCGCGCGGCGCGCCGGTGATCGTGATGTATATGGCCATGAAGCATATCGGCGGCATCGCGCAGAAGCTGATCGCCGCCGGGCGGTCGCCGGATGAGCCGGTGGCCTTCGTCTGCAATGCCAGCCTGCCCGGCCAGACCGTGCTGGAGACGACGCTCTCGCGCGCTGCGGCGGATGTGGTGGCAGCGGATTTGCGGCCGCCGGCCATCGTGGTGGTGGGCGAGGCGGTGCGGCTTCGCGCCGGGCTCGACTGGATGGGCGCGCTCGAAGGGCGGCGGCTTGTCGCCGATCCGCTCGGCACGGGTAAATGGGAGGAAAAAGGCGCATGAAGGGTTTCGTGATCGCGGCACCGGCATCGGGCACGGGCAAGACGACGGTGACGCTGGGCCTGCTGCGGCTCATGCGGCAAAAGGGTGTTGCACTGGCGCCGGTCAAGGTCGGCCCGGATTATATCGACACCGGCTGGCATACGGCCGCCGGCGGAGCGGAATGTTTCAACCTCGATCCGTGGGCCATGCGGCCGGAACTCGTCAGCGCGCTTTCCGCGCGCATGACCGAGGGCGGCAGGCTGCTCGTCGCCGAAGGCATGATGGGCCTGTTCGACGGAGCGCTCGATGGCAGCGGCTCCACCGCCGATCTCGCATGTCAGCTCGATCTGCCGGTGGTGCTGGTGGTCGATTGCGCGAAACAGTCCCATTCGGTCGCGGCGCTGGTATCGGGATTCAGCCGCTTCCGCAGCGATGTGCTGATCTCCGGCCTCATCCTGAACCGCGTTGGCAGCGCCCGCCATGAAGCCATGCTGCGAAGCGCCTTGAAGCCGCTCGGCATTCCGGTTCTGGGCGTCCTGCCGCGCGACGAGGCGCTGGTCCTGCCGGAACGCCATCTCGGCCTCGTGCAGGCGGATGAGCACGCCGAACTCGAAGCCTTTCTCGACCACGCCGCGGCGGTGATGGGCGAGCGGATCGACATGGCGGCGCTGCAACGCCTGTGGTCGGCTCCGTCGCGCCATGACGCCATGGCCAACGTGCCGCGCCTTGATCCTCTCGGCAGCCGCATCGCGGTTGCGCGCGACGACGCCTTCGGCTTCGCCTATGCGCATATCCTTGCCGGCTGGCGGCGGCGCGGGGCGGAGATCGCCTTCTTTTCGCCGCTCGCCGACGAGGCCCCGGCGGCCGACGCCGACGCCGTCTATCTGCCCGGCGGCTATCCCGAACTCCATGCCGGACGGCTTGCGCAGGCGCGCAATTTCCATGACGGCATGCGCGCGGCGGCTTCGCGCGGCGCGGTGATCTATGGCGAGTGCGGCGGCTATATGGTGCTGGGTGACATGCTGGAAGATGGTAACGGCGCGCGTCACGCCATGCTGGGCCTGCTGCCGCTCGAAACCAGTTTTGCCAAGCGCAGACTGCATCTCGGCTATCGGACCTTGCAACCGCTCGCCGGCTCGCCGTGGAAAATGCCGCTTCGCGGGCATGAGTTTCACTATGCCAGCATAGTGCGCGAAGGCGCGGCGGAGCGGCTGTTCCATGTCAGCGATGCGCTCGGCGAGGATCGGGGTGAAGCGGGGCTTCGCGTCGGGACTGTGGCCGGCTCCTTTATCCATGTCATCGACAGGGCCGGAAGCGCATCTTGAGCCGCATGATCGAACATGGTGGGATCGAACATGGCGGGGCGCTCGACCGGGCGGTGGCACGCTTCGGCGGCACGGCGTCCGGCTGGCTCGATCTTTCGACCGGCATCAATCCGGAGCATTTCCCGCTGCCGGACCTGCCCGCCGAAATTTGGAATCGCCTCCCCGACGAGGCGCTGTTGCAGGAGACGCTGGCGCTGGCGCGCGATTACTATGGCGTCGCCGCCGATGCGCCGGTGGTGGCCGCGCCCGGCACGCAGGGGCTGATCCAGCTTGTTCCGAGGCTGCTTGCGCCCGCCACGGTGGCGGTGGTCGGGCCGACTTATCAGGAACATGCCGCTTCCTTCGCTGCGTCGGGCTGGCGGGTCGCGGAGTGCCGGGCCATCGCGGAGATCCCCGGCGATGCCACGGTGGCGGTGATCGTCAATCCTAACAATCCCGATGGCCGCGTGGCCGGGCGCGACGAATTGCTGGCGCTGGCGGCAAGGCTCGGCGCGAAGGGCGGTCTGCTTGCCGTGGACGAAGCCTTCGCCGACGCCGATCCGAGGGCAAGCGTGGCTGGCGATGCGGCGCATGCGCCGCTGATCGTGCTCAAATCCTTCGGCAAGTTCTTCGGCCTCGCCGGCATCCGCCTCGGCTTCGCGTTTGGCCGTAGCGGCATCGTTGACGAGATCGCACGGCGGCTCGGGCCATGGGCGGTGCCGGGTCCGACGCTCGCTATCGCGGCGCATGCTTTCCGCGAAACGGATGCGCTGCACGCCTTCCGTATACGGATCGAGGCGCGGCGGCATGGCTTGTCGGAGGTACTGCGGCGCTGCGGGCTGCGTGAGATCGGCGGCACGGCGCTGTTTGCGCTGGTGGAACGGACGGACGCTCATTGCCTGCATGAAGAACTGTGCGAGCAGCATATTCTGGTGCGCAAGTTCGCCTATGCGCCGCACTGGCTGCGCATCGGTCTGGCGCCTGACGATGCCGGACTGGCGCGTCTGGAGACGGGCCTTCAAAAGGCGGGTGGGCAAAAGGCGAATTTGAGAAAATGATTCCGGATTCTCGGCCAAGCCAATGGAAATAAAGCTGATCGTCCTTGCATTGGCGCTGCTGCTCGACCGGGCGGTGGGCGATCCACCGGCCCTGTGGCGAGCCGTGCCGCATCCGGTGGCGCTGTTCGGGCGGGCGATATCGTGGGGCGAGAAGCGTCTCAACCGGCGCGGACTTTCCGATGCGGCGCGCAAGCTGAACGGGGTGCTGCTCATGCTAGCGCTGGTCGCGGCGTGTATCCTTTTCGGCCTCGCGTTCGAAATCCTGCTGCCTCTGGTCGGTTCGGCGGGCGCGGTGGCGGAAATTCTCGTCGTCGCGGTTTTTCTGGCACAAAAGAGCCTTGCCGATCATGTCGGCGCGGTCGCGCAAGCCTTGCGAACGGACGGCATCGAGGGCGGGCGCAAGGCGGTGTCGATGATCGTCGGACGCGATCCCGACCGGCTGGACGAGGGCGGCGTCAGCCGTGCGGCCATCGAAAGCCTGGCCGAAAACGCCTCCGACGGCGTGATCGCGCCCGCCTTCTGGTTCCTTGTGGGCGGCCTGCCGGGACTGTTCGTCTACAAGCTCGTCAACACCGCCGATTCCATGATCGGCCATCGCAGCGCGCGCTATCTTCATTTCGGCTGGTTCGCGGCAAGGTTCGACGATGTGCTGAATCTGATCCCGGCGCGGCTGACCGGGCTGCTCACGGCCGGCGCATGCGCGCTTGGCCGGGGCGGGAAGGCGGGGCGCGCTGCGCTCGCCGTCATGTGGCGCGACGCGCGGCTGCACCGCTCGCCCAATGCGGGCTGGCCGGAATCGGCCTTTGCCGGGGCGCTCGGCCTCGCGCTCGCCGGGCCGCGCCAGTATGGCGAGGAGAAGGTGGAGGGACCGATGCTGAACGCCGCCGGGCGGCGCGATGCGGACGCCGCTGACATCGACGCGGCGCTGGCGCTGTTCTGGTCCGCCATGAGCCTCGCGACGCTGCTGGTGATCGCGGCTAGTGGTTTGATTCTGACATTCGCATCCGTTTGATATAGGCACAGGCGCAAATGTCAGGATCG
Source organism: Rhizobiales bacterium 63-22 (assembly GCA_001898995.1). GTDB lineage: Bacteria > Pseudomonadota > Alphaproteobacteria > Rhizobiales > Rhizobiaceae > Brucella. The sequence continues at coordinate 169,971 of MKVZ01000005.1, forward strand.
AAAACCACTAGTAACTTATTGATTATCTAGTGGAACTTTTGAATTTGACATTTGCTCGCCGCTCTATGTCGAATGGGATGCAAATGTCGAATTCGTTCCACTAGCCCGATCGGATTTATTTATCTTCTGGGATGAAGCGCTTGCCGTCGAAGCGTTGCAGCCGGTTGGGATTGTCGGTGCGCATGCCGTTGGCGTCGAACCGGATCGAGCCGAGTACGGTATCGAAGGCGTTGGCGCGCAGCGCATCGGCAAGCGGCTGCTTCGCCGCATCCGCTTTTTTGGCGGCGTCGGCGGCGATCTCCACCGTGGCATAACCCTTTATCGCATAGGCGCTGACCATCTGGCCGGCCTTGTGCAGCGCTTCGATGGCGGGCTTGGCCGTGGGCAAGTCCTGCGGCCTCAAAGGCGCGATCATCAGGGTACCCTTGCTGAGAGGCAGTGCGCCGGGCGCCGCGTCGAGCAGGCTGCCGCCGGCGATTTCCAGCGGATAGCCGAGCGCGGCGGCGCTGGCGCCGATCACAGCGACATCGTCGCGCTCGCCGCCGACATAGACATGGGTGGCGCCGGCGCGGCGCAGGCGCGCGACCAGCGCATTCTGGTTGTCGAGGCCGGGCCGGTAGGTATCGGTGAACACGGGCCGCAACTGCTGTTCCTTCAGGCGCGCGAGAACGGGACCGGCGCGCTCGCGCCCCTCGATGGTGCCGTCATCGATCACCGCGAAGGGCTGCGCGCGCCACAGGCTGCCCAGAAAATTCGCGGTGGCGTGCGTTTCCTTGTCGATCCCCGTGGTCAGGCGGAACACCGGCATGGGTGGTGTGGCGCGGCGTTCGGCGAGCGTCTGTTCGGCGATATCGGAAAGGATGACCGGGATATTGTGCGCGGTGAGAACCGGGAGTGCGGCTTCCAGCGCTTCCGGGCAGAGGAAGCCGCCCACCACGCGCACGTTCTGCCGCACGAAGTTTTCGGCGGCCTGCCTGCCGCCATCTGCGTCGCAATGGTCGTCGGCGACGATGAGTTCCGCACCTTTCACACCTGCCGCCGCATGGGCGCCTTCGGCAAGCTGGCCGCCGAGCGGCGCAAAGGTGCCCGAAAGCGGTGCGGCCAGCCCCATGCGGAATGCATCCGCATAAGCGGGGCAGGCGGTGGCGAGCGCAGCGGCCAACAGCGGGCCGGTCAGCAACAGCCGGGCAAAACTTGCCGGGGCGACGACGGGACGCTTGCGAGGCTCAATCAAGGGCACGGTCTTCTTTTCGTAGTATTTTGGTTGAAAAACGGGTAGCGGTTTCCGCGCCTTTGTGCAATGCCCGTAGTATAAACTGGCAGAATGGGTCGATTCCGACGTGGAAACGGTAAAGAACATCATTTCAGGTGCGGCAGTGGCGGAATCGGTCGCCTATCGCGATGCCATGAGCCATTATGCCGGCGCGGTGCAGGTCGTGACCACGGCAGGTGCTGCCGGGCGTCGCGGGCTGACGCTGACGGCAGCTTGTTCCGTTTCCGACGATCCGCCGACCGTTTTGGTTTGCCTGCAAAAGATTCACCCGGAAAACCATCTGTTCATGAAGAACGGCGTCTTCGCGGTCAATACGCTGGCCGGCGGGCATCGCGCGCTTGCCGACGCTTTTTCCGGGCGCACGAGGCTGACGCAGGACGAGCGTTTCGCGCTGGCGGAATGGGAGGTGCTGGCGACCGGCGCTCCGGTGCTGAAGGGTGCGCTCGCCGTCTTCGATTGCCGCATCGTCTCCGTCCAGGATCATTCGACGCATCATGTTCTGTTCGGCGAGGTGACGGGCCTGCGCCGCAATACAGACGCCACGGCGCTGATCTATCTCAACCGCCGCTATCACACGCTCGAACTTTGAGCGGGAGGAGGGAGCATGAGAAAGCCGCCGCGCATCCCGCTCCTCGCCGCATCGCTGCTGTTGTCTGCCGTGTCCGTGGCCGGACCGGCCCTCGCGGCGCCGGCTCCTGTCCCTCATGTGCGGGCTCCGGCTCCGTTGCCGCCGTTCAAGGATGATCTTTTCGCCTATCCCGGCATTTTGCGCAGCGCCGACAAGGGCGACTACAAAGTCATCGACTATAACGAGATGCGCGACATCAACGGCCGCGATATCGTGCCGGAAAAGCATGTGAAGGACGAATATGTCTCGCTGAAAGTCCGCGCTTTCCAGAAGGATATCACGGTCCAGACGGCCGCCGGGCCGGTGAAAACCATGGCCGCCGGCAAGCGCGAGGGCGCCGCCTTCGTCGTCATCTATCTGCACGGGCGCGGCGGCAACCGCCAGCAGGGCATGAACGATCTCACCTTCGGCGGCAATTTCAACCGCATCAAGAACCTCGCCGTGCTGAACGGCGGTCTCTATCTTACGCCGGATTTCACCGATTTCGCCGACAGGGGCGCGGCCGAGATCGCCGGTCTGGTCGAGGCGGAGAGGGCGTTGTCGCCCACGGCGCCGATCATCCTCGCCTGCGGCTCGCAGGGCGGCATGCTGTGCTGGCGCACCGCCGCCGATGCGAAGGCAGGCAATACGCTGTCCGGCCTGATCCTGCTCGGCTCGCTCTGGGACGACGGCTTTTTCAAGTCGCCTGCCTTCCGGCGGCGCGCACCGGTCTTCTTCGGCCATGGCAGCCGTGATCCGGTCTTCGCGATCGACAGACAGGAAGCCTTCTACCACGCGATCCGCAAACGCGCGCCGGGCTATCCGGTGCAGTTCCGCCGCTTCGAGACCGGCAATCACGGCACACCGATCCGCATGGCGGACTGGCGGGAGATGCTGAACTGGATATTCGCGAAACTGTGATGACGGTTTTGTGGATGCGTTTCGAAATTCCGGCGCTGTGACCTTCCTGCCACTCGACAATCGATCAAAAGCGAATAGTTATCGGAGTCAATTTTTCCGTTCCGCAGACATTGTGAGGTAGATCATGTACGGACGCGCTCCCACCGTAGCCCGGTTCCTTGCCATAGCCATGCTGGTTCCGCTCGCCGCCTGCGCGACGGACGTGCCGACGACCACCACCGCGACCGCGCCCGCCAAGACCGACGCTCCCGCGCCGCAGGCGTCCTCGTCATCGTCGGGCTTCTTCTCGGCGCCGGTCCATTCGGTCGATGCGTCTCTGGCGCAGCCCTGCATCCGCGCTGCCGCCGCCAAATATTATCTGCCGGAAAAGGTGATCAGCGCCGTGAACAGCCATCCGGGTGCGGGTGGCGGCACGGATGTGGACCTGAAGGTCGACCTGCGCACCGCGGTCTGCCAGCTCACCGCGAAGGGCCGGGTGCGCGCCGTCATCGACACGTCGCCGATGAGCGCCGATCAGGCCGCCGCCTTGGCCGCTGCCGCCAAGGAATCCGCTGCGCCGAAGAAGGCCAAGGCGAAGGCCGACGACAGCGAGTGATCGCTACCGCCGGATGAATCATGCGATAAGGCGGGGTAGTTCCCCGCCTTAATCTTTTTGGAAAAGCTTGCTTTTACGGTTTTTGCCCATACCAGCGCGGCGTATAGACCCATTCGCCGCCGTCGGGCCGCGCAAAGCGCTGCGTGTGTGACGAACCGACGATCACCACCGTGCGCATGTCCACCTCGTCCGGCGTGAGCGCGCCAAGCGTCGTCACGCGCGTGGTCTCGCCCGGACGGCCTATGTCGCGGCCGAGAACCACCGGCGTCTCACCGGTGCGGTTTTGCCGCAGGATTTCCAGCGCGCGGGCAAGCTGGTGCGGACGCGCTTTCGAGATCGGGTTGTAGAGCGCCATGGCGAGATCGGCTTCCGCCGCGAGGCGAAGACGCTTTTCGATGATCTGCCACGGTTTCAGATTGTCCGACAGCGACAGGATGCAGAAATCGTGACCCAGAGGCGCGCCTGCGCGCGCGGCGGCGGCGAATGCGGCGGAAATTCCGGGTTCGATGGCAAGTTCCACACCATGCCATGCGGTATTTTCCGATTCATGCAGGGCTTCCACGACAGCGGCGGCCATGGCGAAAATACCCGGATCGCCGGAGGAGACCATCGCAACCGAACGGCCGGAAGCGGCCAGTTCGAAGGCTTGGCGCGCACGCTGCATTTCCTCGCGATTGTCGGTCATGTGCAGCGCCTGTCCGGAATGGAACGGTCCGGCCATACGCACATAGGTTTCGTAGCCCAGAATGTCGTCGGCCCGTTCCAGCGCATGGCGCGCGGCGGGCGTCATGAGATCGCGGGCGCCGGGGCCGAGGCCGATGACGGTCAGTTTTCCGCGCGACGTGGCGACGGGATGGTAGATGAGTTCACCCGGCTTCGGCGTACGGCGCTCCGCGGTAACGGTAACGACAAGCCTGCCGTTCTCGGCGAAGGGCAGCCGCGATCCCGCGAGCCAGCGCGCCTCGCCATCGAGGCGCAGTTTTTCGCCTGCCAGCAGGTCGGACATGAAGCGCTTGGCGTCGCCGGGATTTGCGAGCACGAGATCGGCGGGCGGATGCAGGAGATTGATGCCGAAGCGCAATTCCCCGCTGGTGGTGATGGCCGGGGCGACATCGAGCGCGGCCGCGATGGCGCGCGCCATGTCGTTGACGCCGGACAGGCCGCCGAGCAGGGGCACCACGGCGCTGCCGTCTTCCGCCACCGCGAGCACGGGCGGTTCGCTGCGCTTGTCCTGAAGCAGGGGGGCGAGGGCGCGGATGACAATGCCCGCCGCGCAGAGCGCGACGATGGGCCGGTCTTCTTCATAAAGCGTGCGGATGGCGTCGCCGAAATGGGCGAAGGTGCCGTCGGCGCCGCGCACGCGGGATTCGAGGCCCAGTATTTCCGCCTCCGGCAGAGCGGCGGCGATAGTGCGCGCGGTGACGACCGCCGTTTCGCTCAGGATCAGGATGGCGGGCGCATTCATGCGCCGCTCCATTTTTGCCCCGGCACGAGGATGATCGAAAAATAGGGGCAATCGCCACCGTTCACCTCCGCGAGCGGTACGATGCGCTGGTTCTGCATGGTCGCTCGTTCGACATAGAGCGCACGCTGCATGAGGCCGAGTTCGGTCAGGACGCCGCGCACCTTGCCGAGGTTCTGGCCGAGCTTCATGATGGCTGCGGCTTCCGTCCCGGCAAGGCGGCGCTTCAGTTCGTCCGCCTCCATCACGCCTGAAAGCACGGTCAGCGTCTGGTTGCGATAGGCGAGCGGCGCGCCCAGCACCGCCGCAGCGCCCAGCACCGAACAGACCCCCGGAACCACTTGCGTTTCATAGACTTGGGCGAGCCTGTCGTGAATATACATGAATGAGCCATAGAAGAACGGATCGCCTTCCGCGATCACCGCCACGTCGCGGCCGGCTTCGAGATGGGCGGCCAGCGTGGCGGCGATCTCGCCGTAGAAATCGCTGACGATCCGCTCGTAATCCATATGGGCAGGCAGTTTTTCGGTCGTCACCGGGTAGATGAGCGGCACCAGAAGCTGCTGCGGCGAAAGATAGGTTTCGACGATGGCGAGCGCGTTGCCTTTCTTGCCCTTCGCCGCGTGGTAGGCCACCACGGGAGCGGCTTTGAGCAGCCGCAGCGCCTTCAGCGTGATCAGTTCTGGATCGCCGGGGCCGACGCCGAGGCCGTAGAGCCTGCCTTTTTCCGCCATCATTCGCGCTCCGAGGCGAGCGCGTTGACGGCCGCCGCCGTCATGGCGCTGCCGCCGCGCCGCCCGCGCACGATCACATAAGGCACGCCGTGCCGGTTGGCGGCGAGCGCCTCCTTCGATTCCGCTGCGCCGACGAAGCCGACCGGCATGCCGATGACGAGCGCAGGCTTAGGCGCGCCCGCGTCCAGCATTTCGAGCAGGCGGAACAGGGCGGTGGGCGCGTTGCCGATGGCGACGACGCTGCCCGCGAGATGCGGTCGCCACAGTTCCAGCGCCGCCGCTGAGCGGGTATTGCCGAGCGTCCCGGCCAGTTCCGGCACGGACGGATCGCCGAGCGTGCAGATGACCGGGTTGACGGCGGGCAGGCGCGCGCGGGTGACGCCTTCGGCCACCATGCGCGCGTCGCAGAGGATCGGCGCGCCCTTTGCCAGCGCAGCGCGCCCGGCCGTGCCCGCGCCTTGTGAAAAGGCGAGATCACCGGCCACGTCCACCATGCCGCAGGCATGAATGACGCGCACGGCGAGTTTTTCCAGATCGGCAGGAATGCGGGCGAGATCGGCCTCGGCGCGGATGATGGCGAAGGAACGGTCGTAAATGGCCTGTCCGTCGCGGATATAGTCGGTCATGGTTGGCGTTCTGTATGGATGCGGCGCGCGGCCAGTTCGATGGGAATATCGCTCGCCAATAGCCGCCCGAAACGGGATGGTCCAGCCCCGTCTTGCGAAAAAAGATCGTAGCGGCCTCGTGCGCGCGCAAGCAGCGTATAGGCGAGAGGGCTGGCCGCCGCGCAGGACTTGGCGCAGCCGGTCAGATGCACCGTGGCCGTATCCGCGCCGAGCAGGGGCGCCAGTGCGCGCGCGTCCGCTGCCGTATCGGCTAGCCCCGAGGCGCAGCCCGTCATGCCGGTGCAGGACCGCAGACGCGCCTGCGGCGCGGAGGCTTCTGTGGCAAGGCCGAGCGCATGGAGTTGCCGCGCAACGTCGCCGCATCGGTCCTGCGGGACATCGGGCAGCAGCACGCCCTGCCATGGCGTGAGGCGTATTTCGCCGCCATTGGCCTGCATGGCAATGGTGGCAAGCGCGCGCAATTGCGCCGCGCCGAGACGGCCCAGCATCGGCATGACGCCGATATGAAAGCGCCCGTTCGCCTGTTTGCGGATGCCCAGATGGGCGAATGGTTCGGGCGATTGGCGAACCCAATCCTTCGCAGGATCGAGCGGGAAAGGCAGCGTGGCAGCCAGTTCGCGCAGGAAAAGCGCGGGCGGCAGGTTTTCGAACAATTGCCGCATGCGGGTCACGCCGTTTTGCGCGCGAGCGAGGAAAAGATGCAGCAAGGCTTCGATGAAGGGCAGGGCGTTTTCCGCCGCCACGAACCCGAGCGCCGGACCGTCCGGCGCGCTGGCAAGCCCGAAGGCGTAACGCCCGTCGCCGGTGGCGGAAAGCCAGATATCGCCCGGATGGGAAACCATGGCGCAATGCTCTCCGCCGTCGATCTGGAAGGAGAATTTCGGCGACAGCGCATGAAAATCGGGGGTGGCTTCAAGCATCGCGAGCAATTGCCGCGCCAGCGGCGTGACGTCGCGCAACTGACCGCGGTCGATGCCGGCGGTGGGGCTGACCATGACGTTGCGGATATCGTCGGCGGCGGGGTCGTGCGCGCCAAGGCTGGCATCGTAAAGGGCGGTGACGGCCTTATGCCAGTTTTCCGGCGCGATGCCGCGCAGTTGCATATTGGCGCGAATCGAAATTTCGACCGCGTTCGCGCCGAATTGCTCTGCCACATCGGCCAGCGCCAGCGCGGCGGCCGAGGAAATCCGCCCCAGCGGCAGCTTGATGCGCGCGATCGCACCGTCGCGGGCCATCACCATGCGCGACAGGCCCGGACAGGCATTGCGCCGATTTTGAGCACCGAACATAATGGCCTTATACGCCTTCACGCTTGCGCTTGCCACCGCCGCACCATACCAACGGAAAAAAGGAGCGGCGCATGACTCATTGGCTGACGGTGATCGGCATCGGCGAGGATGGTGTGGAAGGGCTCGGACCCGAAGCGCGTGCGGCGCTCGCCAAGGCCGAGGCGGTTTTCGGCGGCAGCCGGCATCTGGCGCTCGCGGGCGAGACGCCCGGCGCGGAGCGCATCGCATGGCCCTCGCCCTTCGACGCCGCCTTTCCGCTGATCGCGGCGCGGCGTGGCCGGCCGGTGGTGGTGCTGGCGAGCGGCGATCCCATGTTCTACGGCGTGGGTGCCGCGCTGATGCGGCAGTTTTCGCGCGCCGAGATGCGGATATTGCCGCATCCTTCCTCCTTTTCTCTTGCCGCCGCGCGCATGGGTTGGCCGTTACAGGCGGTGCGCTGGATCAGTGTGCACGGGCGGCCGCTGGAACTCGTCATCCCGCATCTCCTGCCGGGCGAGCGGCTGCTGGTGCTTTCCAATGACGGCGAGACGCCGCAAAAGCTGGCGCGCCTGCTGACTGAACGGGGTTTCGGGGCAAGCCGCATCGACGTGCTGGAACATCTGGGCGGCCCGAAGGAGCGGCATATCGGCGGTACGGCCGGCGAATGGGCGGAGGGCCTCTGCGCCGATCTCAATGTCGTGGCGATAGAATGCGTGGCGGATGCGGATGCGAAAATCCTCTCCCCGGTCGCCGGACTGCCGGACGAGGCTTTCACGAATGACGGACAACTGACCAAGCGCGATATCCGCGCCGTCACCCTGTCGCGCCTCTCACCCCTGCCGCGCCAGTTGCTCTGGGATGTGGGAGCGGGCTGCGGCTCCATCAGTGTCGAATGGATGCGCGTCCATCCGTCCTGCCGTGCCATTGCCATCGAGGCCCATGCGGGGCGGCGGCAGATGATCGAGAGCAACCGCGCCGCCCTCGGTGTGCCCGGCTTACGGATCGTGGCAGGCGAGGCCCCCGCCGCGCTCGACGGGCTGGAACCGCCCGACGCCGTGTTCATCGGCGGCGGCGTCTGCGATGCGGGCGTGCTGGAAGCCTGCTGGACGGCGCTGAAACCGGGCGGGCGGCTCGTCGCGAATGTGGTGACGCTGCAAGGCGAAATGCGCCTTTTCGAGTGGCGGCAGCACCATGGCGGCGACCTTGTCCGCCTGGCGACCGCACAGGCCGGGCCACTCGGAAGTTTCGATGTCTGGCGGCAGGCCCTGCCGGTGACGCTTTATTCCGGCATCAAGCCATTCTCAAAAATATGACTTGAAATATCAAGATATGATTGGGTAAGACAGGTTCTCACCTATTGAGGAGAACCGGCATGTCCGAACCGAGCCAGAATGCCAGCACGCGCTTCGCGCTTTCCGATCCGCAGCGGGTCATGGCCGCGCTGATCGACGATTTCGCCGAACACGCGCGCATCGAGCGCGGGGAAGGCACGGCCGTGTTCACCTTGCCCTACGGGCGGGCCGAATTGCGCTGGGACGATGCCGCCGCCAGCTTCCGCGTCGGCAGCAACGACGATAGCGGTCTCGCCTTCATCAAATATGCGCTGGTCGAGCACGTGCTGAATCTCCTCGATAAAGACGAGGCGCAGCCGCGCATCGTCTGGCAGGGCGACGGGGCTGTGGGCGGCCAGCCGCTGCCCTATTTCCGCGAGTTGACGGTGGTCTCGGTCGCAAACGTCACGCCGCATATGCGCCGCGTGCGGCTCAAGGGCCATTATCTCGCCCGTTTCGCGCAGGGCGGGCTGCATATTCGCCTGCTGTTTCCGCCCAAGGGCATCGCAAAACCGCAATGGCCGGTGACGGGCGAGGATGGCCGGCCGGTCTGGCCGGAAGGCGAGGCGAAGCTTTCCTCCCGCGTCTATACGATCCGCGCCATCGACGTGGCGGCGGGCACGATGGATATCGACATGGTGGTGCATGGCGAGGAGAGCGACGCGCCGGGTTCCGGCTTCGCGCTGACCGCCAGACCCGGCGATCCGGTCGGCATGACGGGGCCGGGTGGTGGCACGGCGGGACGCGCGAAATGGTATCTTCTGGCTGGCGACGAAACCGCGCTGCCCGCCATAAGCCGCATTCTGGAGGAATTGCCGGAGGGGGTGAAGGCGGTGGTGCGTGTGGAGGTGCCCGACGCGGGCGAGGAACAGGCGCTCGAATCGCGCGCCGATCTCGACCTGCAATGGCTACACCGCAACGACGCGGAAGCCGGAACGACGACGCTGCTGGAGGATGCGGTCAGGGCTGTCGAATTTCCACACGGTGAGGACGATGTCTTCGTGTGGGCGGGCTGCGAGTTCGCCGCCTTCCGCTCCATCCGCGCGCTCATGCGCAAGGAGCGCGGGCTTCCGCGCGAACGGCAGTTGATCGTCGCCTATTGGCGGCGCGGGCAGGAGGGCGACGAGGCGCGCAAGAGCACCGATGATTAGGGCGCATTCCGAGAAAGCATTCTAGCGCCTGAAGCCTTCGCTCGCCCGCATCAGGTTCTTCGTATAGTCGGCATGGAAATTGCCGGTCACGAGGTCGTCGGCTCGCAGGCGCTCCACGATCTCGCCATTGCGCATGACCGCGAGGCGGTCGCACATATGGGTGACGACGCCAAGATCGTGGCTGACCATGACGAAGGTGAGATCGCGGTCGCGGCGCACCTGTTCCAGAAGGTTCAGCACTTCCGCCTGCACCGAAGCGTCGAGCGCGGAGGTCGGTTCGTCGAGCAGCAATATGCTCGGCTCGATGATCAGCGCGCGGGCGATGGCGATGCGCTGGCGCTGACCGCCCGAAAGCTGGTGCGGATAGCGGAACCGGAAGCCGGAACCGAGGCCCACCTCGTCCAACGCCCGCACGATGCGCTTCTCGCTGTCGCCGATGCCATGGATGGCGAGCGGTTCCAGCAGCAGCCGGTCCACCGTCTGGCGCGGGTGCAGCGAGCCGTAGGGATCCTGAAACACCATCTGCACCGTGCGGTAGAAAGCCTTGTCGCGCGGGGTGCGCAAGGCTTTGCCGCCGATGCGGATCTCGCCGTTCTCGACCGGGGCAAGTCCGGCGACGGCGCGCAACAGCGTGGACTTGCCGGAGCCGGATTCGCCGACAAGGCCGTAGGATTCGCCCTGCGCCACCTCGATGCCGGCTGCTTTCAGCGCATGGAAATCGTCGAAGAACACGTCGATATTATCGACGGCAAGGGCGGGAACCGTGCTCATAGGCGCCATGCCTCCTCGCGCTGAAGAGTGGGAAGCGGATGACGGTCGGCGCCAATCTTCGGCATGCAGTTCAGCAGTCCTTGCGTATAGGGATGTTTCGCGTTGGCGAGGTCTTTCGCCGCGATTTCTTCCACGATGCGGCCCGCATACATGACGATGACCCGGTCGCAGAAGGAGGAGACGAGGCGCAGGTCATGGCTGATGAAGATCAGCCCCATGCCGCGCTCGGCCACCAGCCTGTCGAGGATGTTCAGCACTTCGAGCTGCACCGTCACGTCGAGCGCGGAGGTCGGCTCGTCGGCGATCAGCAGTTGCGGTTCGGCCACCAGCATCATGGCGATCATTACGCGCTGGCCCATGCCGCCCGAAACCTCGTGTGGGTAGAGCTTCATCACCCGTTCGGCATCGCGGATCTGCACGGCCTCCAGCATGGCGACGGTGCGCTCGCGGATTTCCGCGCTGCCGTGTTTGCCGTGCGCCTTCAGCGTCTCGGCGATCTGCCTGCCGATGGTCATGACCGGGTTCAGCGAATATTTCGGGTCTTGCAGCACCATGGCGATGCGGCTGCCGCGCAGGGACCGCCGCTCGCGCGCCGATATGCCGAGAAGGTCGATGCCGTCGAAGGCGAGTTGCTTCGCGGTAATCTTCGCGTGCGGAGGTGTGAGGCCCATGATGGCGCGTCCGGTCTGCGACTTGCCGGAGCCGGATTCGCCGACGATGCCGAGCCGCTCGCGGCCGAGTGTGAAGCTGACGCCGCGCACCGCCTCGATTTCGCCGGTGCGGGTGGGGAAGGTGACGCGCAGGTCTTCGACTGCCAGAAGAGGAGATTGCAGCGGCTTCATTGGTTGCTCCCCCGCGGGTCGAGCGCGTCGCGCAGGCCGTCGCCGAGCAGGTTGAAGCCGAGGCTGACGACGAGGATGGCGATACCCGGCATGGCGGCCACCCACCACTGGTCGAGGATGAAGCGGCGGCCTGAGGCGATCATCGCGCCCCATTCGGGCAGGGGCGGCTGCGCGCCGAGGCCGAGGAAGCCGAGACCGGCGGCGGTGAGGATGATGCCCGCCATGTCGAGCGTCACGCGCACGATCAGCGACGAGGTGCAGAGCGGCATGATATGGCGCAGCACGATGCGGAAGGGCGAGGCGCCCATCAGCCGCACGGCGGAAATATAGTCCGAATTGCGCACCGTCAGCGTTTCGGCGCGAGCGATGCGGGCATAGGGCGGCCATGAGGTGATGGCGATGGCGATGATGGCGTTCTCGATGCCGGGTCCGAGCGCGGCCACGAAGGCGAGCGCCAGAATGAGTTTCGGGAAGGCGAGGAAGATGTCGGTGATGCGCATCAGCACCGCGTCGATCCAGCCGCCGGCATAGCCCGCCACCGTGCCGACCAGAAGGCCGATGGGCGCGGCGATGATGGCCACCAGCAGCACCACATAGAGCGTGAGGCGCGAGCCGTAGATGAGGCGGGAGAGGATGTCGCGGCCCTGATCGTCGGTGCCGAGCAGGTAGCCGGGTGTGCCGGGCGGCAGCAGACTCGCATTGGCGAGATCGCCGCTGACGGGCGAATGCGGGGCCAGAACGCCTGCCAATGCCGCCACGGCAAGAAGCGCGAGGATGATGATGAGGCCGAGCACGGCCAGCTTGTTGGCGGTGAAGCGCCGCCAGACCATATAGGCGCGGCCGAGCCTTGCCTGCGCGCGCGACTGCGGGCGCTCGGAGAGCAGCCATTCGCGCCATGAGACGGGGGCGGTGTTTGCTGTGTCGCTCATCGTGCGCGCGTCCTTGGATCGAGAAGCCGATAGAGAAGATCGGACAGGAGGTTGAGTGCGATGAAGACCGAGCCGATGACGATGGTGCCGCCGAGAACCGCGTTCATGTCGGCGTTTTGCAGCGAATTGGTGATGTAGAGGCCGATTCCCGGCCAGGAGAAGATGGTTTCGGTGAGCACCGATCCTTCGAGAAGGCCGGCATAAGACAGCGCGATCACCGTTACGAGCGGCACGGCGGCGTTGCGCAGGGCATGGCCCCAGATGACGCGCGTTTCCGAAACGCCCTTGGCGCGGGCGGCGACGATATATTCCTGGTCCAGCTCATTCAGCATGAAGGAGCGCGTCATGCGGCTGATATAGGCGAGCGAATAATAGCCGAGCAGCGACGCGGGCAGGATGATATGCGAGAAGATATCCTTGAAGGCGTCCCAGTCGCCGCGCAGCACGGCGTCAACCAGATAGAAGCCGGTGATCGGCTCGAAGGTATATTCGAAGGTTATATCGATGCGGCCGGGGCCGGAGACCCAGCCGAGGCGGGCATAGAAGACCAGAAGCGCCAGAAGACCAAGCCAGAAGATCGGCACCGAATAGCCTATGAGGCCGACGATGCGCACGATCTGGTCGGCGATGCTGCCGCGCTTGACGGCGGCAAGCATGCCGAGCGGAATGCCGAACAGCGCGCCGATGATCGTGCCGACCGTGGCGAGTTCCATCGTTGCCGGAAAGACGTGGCGTATATCGGTCATGACCGGATTGGTGGTCAGCACCGACGTGCCGAAATCGCCGTGCAGCACGCCTTTCACATAGAGGTAGAACTGCTGGTAATAGGGCAGGTCGAAGCCCATCTGCTCGCGCACCTGCGCGATGGTGCTGGCCGAGGCGCGGTCGCCGACGATGGCCAGAACCGGATCGATCGGCACGACGCGGCCGATGAAGAAGGTGACGGCGAGGAGACCGAGATAGGTGGTCACCACGACGACCAGAAAGCCGCCGACCGATTTCGCCATGGATGGGAAACGCCCGCGCGGGCGGCGTTCCTTCGCCGGTGTTGCGCTGTTGCTCAATGTTCCGACCACTTTCGACAGGACAGGCAGATTCTCATAAATCGAATCCGGAAACCGGCCTATCCATTTGTTTCAATGGAAAACAGGCGCATCGTCTTACGATGCGCCTGTTTGCGGTTTCGAAAGCCTATTCCTTGCTGACGGTATTGAGGAAGTTGGAGTCGAAGGTTGGGCCAAGGCTGAAATTCTTCAACTTCTTGGAGATGCCCGCCACTTCCACCTGCTGATAAAGCATCACGAAGGGGCTGGTATCGAGTGCTTCCTGCTGGAGCTTGCGATACATTTCCGCGCGTTTGTCGTTGTCGCGTTCGAGCAGGGCGGCATTTACCTGTTTGTTGAGTTCGGGCGTGGCCCAGGCGTTACGCCATGCGAGCGTCTTTTCGGGTGCGTCGTCCTTGTTGTCCGGGTTGGACGTGAATGCCTGCGCGTTGGAATTCGGATCCCAGTAATCCATGCCCCATTGACCGATATAGAGGTCATGGTTGCGGGCACGGTATTTGGTCAGCGTCTGCTTGCCGTCGCCGGGAATGATCTGGATCTTGATCCCGGCCTTGGCGGCTTCCTGCTGGAAGGATTGCGCGATGCCGGTCACCGGCTCGATGCTGCGTACATCGAAGGTAACGGAGAAGCCGTCCTTCAACCCGGCCTTGGCGAGCAGTTCCTTGGCCTTGTCCACATCCAGCTTGTAGGGGTTGGAATCGAGCGCGCCCAGCACGCCCTTCGGCTGATAGGTCTGGCGGATGATGCCGGTGCCGTTCAGGAGTTTGGCGCCGATGGCGTCGTAATCGACCAGATACTTGAACGCCTGCCGTACTTCCGGCTTGGCGAGGTTGGGATTCTTCTGGTTGAGGCTGATATAGTAGACCGTGCCCTTGGGCGCGCTGGCGGTGGCGAGCTTCGTGTCCTTTTGTACGGCCTCATAGTCGCCGGGTTCCAGATTGCGCGCCACGTCTATGTCGCCGGATTCCAGCATCAGGCGCTGAGTGGCGCTTTCCTTGACATGGCGGTAGAAGACGCGGGCAAGCTTGGCCTTCTCACCGTAATAATTGTCGTTGCGCTCCATGACGACGACTTCGTTGGCACGCCATTCGCGAATCTTGAACGGACCGGAGCCGGCATAGCCGGTCTTGAGCCAGCCATTGCCGTAATCGGTGTCGTATTTGTAGGAATCGTTCGGCGTCACTTTCTTGGCGTGGCTTTCGACCAGTTTTTTGTCCACCACCGCGCCGACTGTCGCTGACAGGCAGTTGAGCACGAAGCTCGGCGCATAAGGCTTGTCGACCTTGAAGACGAAAGTGTCGGGATCGACCGCCTTGGCATTTTCCGTCACATTGTCGCCGGTCAGGCCGAACTGTGTGAGAATGAAAGCCGGATTCTTGTTCAGCCTTACGGCGCGCTCGAAGGAATAGGCCACGTCGTCGGCGGTGATCGGGTTGCCGGAGGCGAACTTGATGCCCTTTTTCAGCTTGAAAGTATAGGTGAGGCCGTCATCGGAGACGGTCCAGCTTTCCGCGATACCCGGAACCACCTTCGACGTATCGTGAATATCGAGACGCACCAGCATGTCATAGGCATTGCCGATGATTTCGGCCGGACTAATTTCAAAGGATTCGGCCGGGTCGAGCGAGATAATGTCGTCGATGGCGAAGGCCTCGACCAGCGTGTCCTTGGGCGTGCCGCTCCATGCCGGATTGGCTGCAAGGATGGTGGCAAGCGCCGCGCCGGCGGCGAGAATGCGGAATCGTCCGAAATATTGCATCGTCATGTGGATGTCCCCTTTCAGTGGTTATATAGAGCCGGTCAGGCGGCTTCGTGCCACGCCTGTTTCAGCACCCTGCACCAGTTGTCCCGGCAAAGCTTTTCCAGTTCCGCCTCACCATAGCCCGCTTTGCCCAGCGCCGCGACAAGGTTCTGCGTGCCGGCCGCGTCGCCGATCCCGGCGGGAATGGTCGCGCCGTCGTAGTCCGAGCCGAGCCCCACGCAGTCGAAACCCATTCGCTCGACCATGTAGTCGACATGGCGCACCATGTCGGAAAGCGGCGTATCGGCATCCTGCCGGCCGTCGGCGCGCAGCATGGTGGTGGCGAAATTGAGGCCCACGAGGCCTTTGCGCTCACGGATCGCGTCCATCTGGCGGTCGGTCAGATTGCGCGCGACGGGGGTAAGCGCGTGTGCGTTGGAATGGCTGGCGACGAGCGGCTGGTCGCTCAGTTCCGCTACGTCCCAGAACCCCTTTTCCGTGATATGGGCGAGGTCGATCAATATGCCCTTGGCGTTGCAGGCCTTCACCAGCCGCTTGCCGGCATCGGTGAGGCCCGGTCCGGTATCGGGACTCGACGGAAAGGCAAAGGGCACGCCATGGCCGAAGATGTTGTTGCGGCTCCAGACCGGGCCGAGCGAGCGCAGGCCGATGGCGTAAAAGACTTCCAGCGCCGCGAGATCGGCGTCGATGGCCTCGCAGCCTTCCATGTGCAGCACGGCGGCGAAGGTATCGCCATTCAGCGCCGCATCCAGTTCGGTTCCGTTTCGGCAGAGCTTCCACGCGCCCGCCTGTTCGAGCCGGAGCGCGATCGCCGCGATTTCCATGGCTATGGAGAGGGAGGGCAGGCGTTCCAGCGGGGCCGAGAGCGGGGTGCGGTAGCGGCCCTGCGCATCGGCTTCGCCCAGTTCGATATGGGTGCCGGAGGGGATATAGATGGCGCAGATGCCGCCGGCGAGGCCGCCCTTCCGTGCGCGGGGCAGGTCGATATGGCCGCCCGGCGCACCGTCCATGAATTCCCTTACCGGGTCGCCCCCGCTCCGGGCATTTTCCCAAAGCCGCAGAAGGACATCGTTATGTCCGTCGAAAACGCGTTGCATTCCCTCATCCTTCAAGAGCGGTTTTCCGCTCGCCCCCGTGTTCCCGCACACGGGCCACCGTTCCTTTTCGATTTATACGATGCGATCCCATGGCGAAGTCAAGCCGTCCGAACAGGCGAAAGAAAAGGAAAGATCGCGCCAAAGCAAAGGGCCACGGCGCAAACCGTGGCCCTATGACAAAAGCGGATCGGATCATGCGAACAGGGCATGAAGTCCGGTACGGTATCCGCCTGCGAATGCCGCCGGAGACCCGGATCAGAAGTGGTAGTTCACGCCGGCCTTGATGGAATTACTCTTCAGGTCGTCACTCTGTGAAATGCCGCCTACTTCCGAATGCGCATCGTTGAACCGCTGGAAATCATATTCCGCCTTCACCGAGATCGGCCCGGATATGACCTGTTCGACGCCCGCGCCGAGCAGGAACCCGCCTTGCCAGCCGGGGCCGTCGGTGCGGGCGCTCTGCGCCTTGAAGCGCGCCACGCCATAGCCAGCGGTGCCGTAAAGCAGCGTATTGTTCACGGCATAGCCGACCTTGCCCTTGGCATTGAGGTTCCACGACTGCTGGAGCCGTCCGCCGCGATGAATCTTGTATTCGGCCTCGCCGAAATTGCCCTCGACCTCCGCGCCGAACACGATATTGCCGCTCTGCATGTTCTTGCCCGCGACGATGCCGCCGAGCGCCTTGGTGCGGCTGGCGAAGGGACTCGGAAAGCCGCCGCCCGACGTGGCGCCGACCTGCCCGCCGACATAATTGCCGGACCAGTCGTGCGGACCGGCGGCGACGGGCGCGTTGTAGGAATAGTCGGAACCGACCGCATCGGCGGCGAAGGCCGGACCGGCGGCAAGGGGGACGGCGGCGAATGCCGCCGCGGTGAAGATACGCTTCAACATCTTGTACTCCAGTTTTTCCACCCGGAACGCCGATGGAAAATATGCAAAATCCATTTGTCGGACAGGCACATCCGCGCTGCCCTTATTTCGACCCCCGATTGTGACAAATTTTAAGAGAGTTCGAGTTGAATCTGCGTCCGGCCAGCGCTTCCTCTTCGGATGCTTAACGGATTGTTATCAGCGCATCCCGAAAAGTGCGAAGCGCCTCCGCGGGGAAACCAGTCCGCTGGACTGATTTCTGATCCCGCTCCGATCGGATCGGATCGGATGCGCGCCAAGCAAAAGATCAGATCAGTTTCAGACCGCGCAGGCTGGAATGGCCATCCTTGCCGATGATGAGATGGTCGTGCACGGTGATGTTGAGCGCCCGCGCGGCCTCGACCAGAAGCCGCGTCATCTCTATGTCGGCGCGCGAGGGCGTCGGGTCGCCGGAGGGATGGTTGTGTATCAACCTGTGCCGTAAAATAAAGTGATTATATTTCAAGGCGTTGACGGTTTTTGTGAGCGAGGTGGTGCCGGTATTTGGTGTCTGTATAGAAGGGCGATTCTTGGATATCCCAGCAAGGCCTGCCTGATCCCGCTGGGGCATATTGAGGCTTGAAAGGTACCGTTTTTCAGGCGCCAGGTGCAACGGACTTCTCACCACCAGTGCTCACCTCGAACGGAGAGGGATCCAGGCTGTCGTAAGACAGGCGCGCGCCGGTGATAGGGGTGCTTCCAACACTCAGTCGGCTTGACGTTCCCCATTCATCTCGTCGAACGGGAGGAACCTTGTTCGCTGGCACGAAACCAAATTGGAGCGATCCCAACGCTCGAGTTCGTCGAGCGGGTACAAGACTGCCTTACCGATCTTGATGAATGATGGGCCGATCCTCTTGCATCGCCAGTTTCGGAAGGTGCCTTCACTGATTTGGTTCCGGTAGCGGGCAACTACCTCGTCAAGGGTTAGGAACAAGGAGTCGGACACGGCTTCTCCCGGGGGGGCGCGTGAAATTGTGCAACAGCCTGTTGCACAATTTGGGGAGCGCGGGACCCTGATCGGGGCAGGGTGATTTGCTCGCGATTGGTGCTGAGCGAGGCATATTGCTGCGCTTCGCCTATCCGGAGGTTCGTCGGTATCGTCCTTTCCGGCGTGATCCGACGTACTCAAGCAGTTGAGCCTTCTGGAGAGCGCCTATGTCGCGCCGCGCGGTTTTCAGGCTCACCTGCCATGCCGCTGCGATCTCCCTGGCTCCACACCGGATTCCTTCCGCGACTCGGGCTAGGAACCAACGTTGCCGGTCGCTTAGTTCTATCGGATCAGGGACATTTATTGGGTCGCGTTCAAGGACACGTTCAGGGTCATTTCTTCCCGCAGCCGTTGCCGGTCTTCCGCCGGCCGCCTCGCCGGCGGCATAGGCTTCTCTAGCTGCGGCGAGTGAAAAGCGATCCACCGGAGCGGTGAGCGCATTTGCTGCCGGGCTTTCGATCAGGCCGAGAAGGAAGGCCCTGATGACGGGCGACGAAACCACGAGGCGTAGGAAATAAACCGCGTCCGGGCCGTGTTGCGCCGAGAGCCAATGCTTGACGGTCCTCTCGCTTGCGTCGGTCTGCCGCATGAGTTGCTTGATTGCTCGATGGCTGTCTCCGTGCTCCTTGCGCAGCAACTCCGCAATGGTCTCGGCATAGGTCTCTCGTCCACCTAGGACGCCCGTCCATCGGGGTAATCTCCTGCCCTTATTTGGCAACATCTTCCGTTTCCTCCGCAGTTAAGCTGGTTCCAGTGCGGAGTGGCGGCAGTGGCCTGTCATGCGCTGCGGCGGTTGGTCGCCCGGACCACCGCAGTCGGAATCGAGAAGGGCGAGCTGTGACGAGCCGGAAACGTTACGATGATGATCAATCGGACCAGCCGGAACGTCGTGTTCGGGCAGCCGAATACGTTCGCATGTCGACGGACCATCAGAAGTATTCGACGGAAAATCAGTCCGACGCGATCAAGCAGTATGCTGAGGCTTTTGGGATAGAAATCGTTCGGACCTATGCGGATGCCGGGAAAAGCGGCCTCAAAATAGAGGGGCGCGACGCGCTCCAGCAGCTCATCGAGGATGTGCAGGCCGGAAACACTGATTTCTCGTTGATTCTCGTCTATGACGTCAGCCGCTGGGGGCGATTTCAGGACGCTGATGAGAGCGCTTATTATGAGTATATCTGCCGCCGCGCGGGTATCGCCGTCGAGTACTGTGCGGAGCAGTTCGACAACGACGGCAGCCCGGTCTCGACAATCGTCAAGGGCGTCAAGCGTGCGATGGCTGGCGAATATAGCCGCGACCTCTCGACCAAGGTGTTTGCGGGTCAGAGGCGGCTGATCGAAAAGGGCTATCGTCAGGGAGGACCCGCGGGGTTCGGGCTTCGGCGGACCCTGATCAACGAGCACGGCGCTATCAAGGGCGTGCTTGAGCGGGGCGAGCATAAAAGCATCCAAACCGACCGAGTGATCCTAACCCTCGGTCCGGCGGAAGAAGTCGATTTCGTCCGTAGTATCTATCACACCTTCGTCCATCAGGGCCGCAGCGAAAGCGAGATCGCTGCCGATCTGAATCGACGTTGTATTTCGACCGATCTCGGGCGCCCATGGACCAGAGGGACGGTTCACCAGCTCCTGATCAACGAGAAATACGTCGGCGACAACGTTTGGAACCGCCGTTCCTTCAAGCTGAAGCAGAAGCGCGTTCGCAACGAACCCGGGACGTGGGTCAAAGCGCAGGATGCGTTCGAAGCGATTGTCGAGCGTGAGCTTTTTGAAGCGGCCAGGACGATTATCAATGCCCGCTCGTTTCGCCTGAGCGACAGCGAGATGTTGCGGTCACTGAAAGAACTCTACCAGCAGAAGGGTTTGCTGTCGGGTATCGTCATCGACGAGTGCGACGGTTTGCCGTCCAGCAGCGCCTATAGCTCCCGCTTTGGCAGCCTGCTTCAGGCCTATCATCTCGTGGGGTTCACGCCGGATCGCGATTATCGCTATGTCGAAATCAATCGCGAGCTGCGCAAGCTCCATCCTGGCGTTCTCCGTGAGGTGATCGACGGATTGCGCGCCACGGGCAGCGACGCGTGGCAGGATCTCCAGACCGACCGGGTGAACGTCAACGGCGAGTTCAACCTTTCGGTCGTGGTGGCTCGATGCTTCGAGACTCCGACCGGGCTTTTGCGCTGGAAGCTGCGCTTTGAAACTTCGCTTGCACCCGACATCACCATCGTCGTGCGCATGGACCGCGCCAACCGGGTGCCGCTCGACTACTACCTGTTTCCGCGCATCGACATGCTCTCCGAGAAGCTGCGGCTGATGGAGGACAATGCCTTGGGCCTCGACGCCTATCGCTTCGATGACCTCGACCTTCTCTACGACCTCGCAACTCCCATTCCCCTTTCGGAGGCCGCTTGATGCCTGCCGTTCGTTCAAATCAAATTGAAATGATCCCAATCTCCCGGATCACGGTCCTGAATCCACGCGCGCGCAACAAGCGCCAGCATCGGGAGATCGTGAACAATATCGAAGCCATTGGCCTGAAGCGGCCGATCACGGTGAGCCGTCGTGAAGGGGCTGGCGGTCCGAGATATGATCTCGTCTGCGGCGAGGGCCGGCTGGAAGCGTTCCAGATGCTCGGCCAGGCCGAAATCCCCGCCGTGGTGATCGAAGCCAGCGAGAGCGAATGTCTCGTGATGAGCTTGGTCGAAAATATTGCACGACGCACGCCCCGGCCCATCGACATCATGCGTGAAATCGGCGCTTTGCGATCGCGCGGATACAGCGACGGTGCCATCGGCGAAAAAATCGGCGTCGGCGCATCCTGGGTCAACATGATCGCCTCGCTTCTCGAACGCGGCGAAGAGCGTCTGGTAGCTGCGGTTGAAACCGGACTCATTCCGATCACCCTGGCGATGGAGATTTCCAAGGCGGAGACGGAAGAGGCGCAGAATCTGCTTCTTGACGCCTATGAAACTGGCACGCTCAGGGGCAAGAAGCTCGCTGCCGTCCGGCGTATGCTCGACATGCGCTTGCAGAGCCAGCGTAAGGGCGGGCTGCCGACCGGGCGCCTGGGCCGCAAAACCAGCAGCCGGCGGATGACGGCCGCCGATCTCATGCAGGTCTATCAGCGTGAGGCCGACAAGCAGCGCCTTCTGGTCAAGAAGTCGGATTTCACCCAGACTCGGTTGCTGTTCATCGTCGAGGCGCTGAAAGATCTGCTCGCAAATGACGGCTTCATCAACCTGCTGAGGGCGGAGGGATTGGCGACCATGCCGCGGGCGCTCACAGCTCGCGTATCGGGAGGCGACCATGACTGACGGGCCGAAACATCGGCACGATGGTCATATTCATCTGGCCTTCGACCGCGATTTTCTGACGATTCCCGTGGCCGCGATCGTCCCGCTCAAGATGTTGCCGGATGGCGCCAGAGCGAGCCGGTCGTACTCGCAGGTCTTGAGTTCCATCAAGGCGATTGGCCTGATCGAAGCGCCTGTCGTTATGGCAGATGCCAAGAATGCAGGAACCTGGTTTCTCCTCGACGGTCATCTGCGACTTGAGGCGCTGAAAGAACTCGGTATCGCCGAAGTGGAATGCCTGCTGGCCAGCGAAGACGATACCTACACCTACAATAAGCGCGTCAACCGCATCCCACCGATCCAGGAGCACCGGATGATCGCACGCGCGATGGAGCGTGGCGTCTCGTCCGCTGACATCGGCGCTGCCCTGAATTTGCAGGTCGAGTCCGTGCTGCGGCGTTTCCGGCTGCTGGAAGGAATCAGCTCCGAGGCAGCCGAAATGCTGAAGGATACGCCTTGCTCGATGAAGGTGTTCGATATTCTGCGCCAGATGACGGCGGTCAGGCAGATCGAAGCTGCCGATCTCATGATCGGTCAGAACAACTTCACGGTCATGTTTGCCCGCGCGCTGCGGGCTGCCACATCCGAGAACCAGCTTGCCGCAGCCAAGAAAGGAAAGGGGGGCGGTAAACCAACGCCCTCGGGCCAACAGATTGCTCGCATGGAACGGGAGTTGGCGGCGCTTCAGACCCAGGTGAAATCGGTCGAGGAAACCTATGGCATCGACAATCTGCACCTGACCGTGGCGCGCGGGTATATCGCCAAGCTCCTTGCCAACAATCGGGTGGTCCGCTGGCTGACGACCCATCAGCAGGACTATCTCAGCGAGTTTCAGAAGATCGCCGAGATCGACACGCTCGGCCCGATTGCCGAAGCGCCGAGCGCCTGAACAATAGATGGGGACCCGGACCCGATAAGCGCGGGGACCATGGGAGAAGCCGCACTGTGGGGCGGATCAAGCATGGAGGTGGGGATGGCGGCGAACCCGCATGAAGCCCACCAGGCTGGCCGTCATATGGCCCAGCCGCATGTGGGTTTGTTGCCCCGCATGATGTGACGGGCGAGCCGGGAGCGCCGGTCGGCTCGCCCGTCTCTCTCGCCGATTCTTTGCCATGGTAGTTTGAATATTGGGTTATTTTACCTACGGTTGGTGGGTAGAAGGCGAGGAAGCCCGAGCTCACTGTTTATTTGGCACGGAGACGTGGCGGAAGGTTTCATATACGCCGAAGCGTATTTTAACATTTTATTCGCTTTACCGTATATGTGATTTAATGCGATCTGGCGTATATTGACATTTATTCGCTTTGCCGTATACGACGTACCTAGAGGGTACGCCGTGGACCAGATCGCACGAACGCCTAAGCAAATCGGAGACGCCATCCGCCGGCAGCGTCGCAAACTCGGTCTGAACCAAACAAGTGTCGGGGATCGGACGAAGCTGCGTCAGGCGACCATCTCGGCCGTAGAGAGTGGCGCGCCCGGGACTCAGCTCGGAACGCTTTGCGACATTCTCGCCGCGCTTGACCTCGAGTTTGTTATCCGTCCCAGGACAAAAGCAAATCCGGCCGAGATCGAGGACATCTTTTGATGGCCCGCCCGCGGCGGCATATCCCGCTCAATGTCTTCCTCAACGGCCGTCTCGTCGGGCGCCTGAACAGGCAATCCAGCGGTGCGATCGACTTTCAGTACGATCCCTCCTGGCTTGCCTGGGAGCATGCGCTGCCCGTCTCGCTATCTCTGCCTCTGCGTGAGGATCGCTATATTGGTGCGCCTGTCATCGCCGTATTCGACAATCTCCTGCCCGATAGCATTCCCATCCGCCGCCGCATGGCGGAGCGAGTCCACGCTCAGGGAATAGATGCTTACGACCTGCTTGCCGCTGTCGGACGGGACTGCGTTGGCGCACTGCAATTCCTGCCAGACGGTGTCGAACCCGGCGCCGCTGGCGCTGTAGACGGCAGACCTGTTGACGACAAGGAGATCGCACGGCTTATCGGCGATCTTGCATCGGCTCCCCTTGGGCTTGGCGAGGATGAGGATTTCCGGATCTCGATAGCGGGTGCTCAGGAAAAGACCGCGCTCCTGTTCTGGAAAGGGCGTTGGTACAAGCCACTGGCGACCACGGCCACGACGCACATCCTCAAACCCCAGATCGGCCAGCTGCCGAATGGCATTGATCTTTCCTACAGCGTCGAGAACGAGTTTTTCTGCCTCAAGCTCACCGCTGCCCTTGGACTTCCGAGTGCCGTCGTCGCGATCGAAGAGTTTGAAGGCAATCGTGTGCTCGTGGTCGAGCGGTTCGATCGCCGATGGACCAGCGACAATCGTCTCCTTCGTTTGCCCCAGGAGGATTGCTGTCAGGCTCTGTCCGTGCCGCCGTCGCTAAAATACGAATCCGATGGCGGACCCAGCATTCCAGCTATCCTCAATCTTCTGAAGGGGAGCGACCAACCGCAGACAGATCAAGCGACGTTTCTGAAGGCCGTGATTGTTTTCTGGCTTTTCGGCGCCACGGATGGTCACGCCAAGAATTTCAGCGTTTTTCTCTCTCCCGGCGGCCGCTTCCGCATGACCCCGCTTTACGATGTGATCTCAGCGCAGCCTAGCCTCGACGCGGGCCAGATCCAGCGTAACAGGATGAAGCTTGCGATGGCCGTTGGTAACAGCCGCCACTACGCCGTCGACAGCGTCATGCCCCGCCATTTTATCCAGACCGCTGCCAAGGCGGGCATCGGTCCGGGACTCGTCACCGCGATCTTTGATGAGCTGCGCGCACAGGCACCAGCAGCGGTCGAGCAGGTCACAGCATCGCTCCCGAAAGCATTTCCTGCCGAAGTCGCTGACAGCATCAGCAATGGGGTCAAGGCTCGTCTGCGCAGGTTGGAGGACGCGTGATGCCGAAGATCGATGTGCAGCTCGCTGGCCGGAGCAGAGCGCGAGCGCTGCCCCGGGCCGCGACGGGCCAGTGGGATTGATCATGGTCCGGCTCTTCGTCGCTGTTACGGACAAATCCTGGTTTGACCAGCTGAGCGCGTCCGCTCCACATGACGAAGTCAATTTCTGGCAGCCCAGCGGCACCACGCAATTTCGGGCGCTCCAGCCTGGCGAACTGTTCCTCTTCAAGCTGCATGCGCCAAACAACTTCATCGTTGGTGGCGGCATTTTCGGTCATGCGTCAATCGCGCCGCTGTCTCTGGCCTGGGAGGCCTTTGGTCTCAAAAATGGCGTTTCCAGCCGTTCTGACATGCGGGCGCGAATTGCGAGCTATCGCCGCGATCCGATTGCTCTGAACGACCGACAGGATCCCGTCATTGGCTGCCGGATCCTGACCCAGCCGTTCTTTTGGCCGAGGGAGCTCTGGCTGCCTGTTCCCGAGAGCTGGTCGCCAAATATCGTGACCGGCAAAGGATTCGGCACGGAGGAGGGAGATGGCCAATATCTATGGTCGGCGGTCGCAGAGCGATTGAGCTCGGTTTCCGAGATACGAAACACGGAGCCGATCATGGCTGAGCGCTTCGGGAAGCCGACTTTGATCAAGCCGCGGCTGGGGCAGGGCGCGTTTCGCCTGACCATCACCGATAGCTATGAACGCCGTTGTGCCGTCTCAGGTGAAAAGACTCTGCCGATTTTGGATGCAGCCCACATCCGCGCTTTCGAGGCAGGTGGAGAGCACGCGCCGTCGAACGGTTTGCTCCTTCGCACCGACATTCATCGGCTATTCGATCTGGGGTACGTGACTGTCTCGCCGGGGGGCCGGTTCGAGGTCAGCAGCCGTCTGAAGGCCGACTTCGATAACGGTCGGCACTACTATGATCTTCACGGGACCTCTATTCGTGCGCCCAAATATAGGGATGCCATCCCCTCTGTCGAAGCTCTGTCTTGGCATCGAGAGCATCGGTACTTGGGATGAGTGCTTCTCTCATTGCCGTCGATCGGACGGGGCCCATGCTCATCAATCGCCCAAATTCACATTGATGCGTATAGAGCAGTGAGCGAAGTGGTCGAGCCTTTCGCTTTCGAGCATCGGGTGTAGCGTTGAAATTCAAGACTACGAATGCTTTCAACATTCACCTAATAGGGCGCCCATCTAGTAAAGATTTATTCACCAAGAATATGATTATCTCTTCCCGACCGAGATGGTTGGGGAGGTCGGAGTGCAGGTTGTTCAAGCGGCGCTTGATTCCTACAACGCTGAGACACGCGCGCTTGCAACGCAACTCGGCGTCACCGAGGAGAGTTACTATCCCAGCATTCGGCAGCTTCTCTCTGCCGTGCTCTCGCATACGCAGCTTCCGTTCGAAGTGCGAACTGGAACTAGTGAGATCCGTCCTGGCAAGGGACGCGATCGACCGGATTTCGTGGTTGCCGACGCCTCGCTTATCGCCGCATACGGTGAGGTGAAGGCACCGGCCGCCGATCTTAACCAACTCGCTGGTTCAACGGAAAGAGACGACCAAATAGGTCGCTATCTCGCCAGAGTAGGGGTTGTTCTCGTCTGCAATGTGCGCGAGATCGGCATAGTGCTATGCCGCAGCGGTGTCAGTCGCGCTGGATTGGATCGTGTAGCGCCAACCGACCGAGAGCTTGTTCGCACAGCGCCATTGTGGTCCGCAGAGGATGATAGATCGCGCATCGCAAACGAACTCATAGAGATGCTGCAAGTGACACTGCTGGACAGCGCGCCGATCGGGGAGCCGGCAACACTCGCTCGGATCCTTGCGTTACAGGCTAAAGCAGCCAAGGCAGCCCTTCCAAAAGATTTGCGTGATCTCCAGTCGCTTCTGGAAGACTATAGGGATGCTCTGGGTCTTAGTTTCGATCTGGATGATGAAGATGGACGTGAATTCTTTAAGTCGACATTGATCCAAACGGCCTTCTATGGGCTTTTTGCTGCTTGGGCCCTTTGGCAACGTGATGCCGACGGTACAGCTTTCTCTTGGGATCGGATAAACCGCTACCTCCGAATCCCGTTTCTTGCGGGGCTTTTCCACGAGTTTCGAAACCCAAGTCGACTAAGGCATCTAGATCTGGAGCGGCATCTAGATCGCGCGACCGACACGCTGAATCGCGTGGATCTCTCCATTTTCCGGGAGCGTATGACATTCCCATCGCTCTCGGATGGAGATGTTGCGGGCGCCGCAATGACTTATTTCTACGAGCCGTTCCTTGAGGCCTTCGATCCGAAACTCAAAAAAGCTATGGGCGTCTGGTATACTCCGCCAGAAGTTGTCCGATATCAGGTCCGGCTCGCTCACTCCATTCTCAAGGAAAAGCTCGGTCGGCCGCTCGGACTCGCCGACGATAACGTGGTCCTTCTTGACCCATGTTGCGGGACGGGGGCCTATCTCCTCGAAGCGGCCAAGTGCATTGCTGATGAACTGAGAGAGAATGGTGAAGATAGTCTAGTTGGTCTTTCGTTGCTTCGAGCATTGACAAGTCGCATCTTTGGTTTCGAAGTCCTCACTGCGCCTTTCGCGATCGCTCAGCTTCAGCTCTATATTATGTTGAGCGATTTGCGGGCGCCGCCTCCGAATGACCAACGTCTCGGTATCTTCCTGACAAACGCATTAACTGGATGGCGAGATAGACGGCAGCTCGAACTCAACTTTCCAGAGCTTCAGCAAGAATTTGAAGCTGCCCAAGCAGTAAAGCAGGATGCGGATATCGTTGTCGTGCTTGGTAATCCACCTTATGATCGCCAGGCGGCGGTTCGGGTGGAGGAGGAGGCGGGGTTAGTCGATCACTACAAAGGCGTCACTTACATCGAGCAGAGGCGACGGGACGGAACTACTCAACTTGTGCCGGAGCGGTCTACGCTATTATTTCGCAAGTGGGGGGTCCGCAAGCAGCTTCTCAACGATCTTTATGTGCGATTTTACAGGCTCGCGGAGCGTGAAATCGGGGAGGAGCGCGAATTCGGACTGGTATCTCTGATAACCAACTCGTCTTGGCTAACCGGACGCTCTCATCCGATTATGAGGGAATCACTACTTGGAAATTTCCATGAGGTGTGGATCGATAATCTAAACGGCGATAAATACCGCACAGGCAAGATCATTCCTTTTGGGCTTCCAGGCGCCGGCACTGCTGACCAGAGTGTTTTTACAACGGATAGTGATCCACGAGGTATTCAAACGGGAGTCGCGATCGCCACTTTGCTTAAGCGAGGAGCAGAACGCACCAAACCGGAGCAGACGATAGTTCACTACCGTGATTTTTGGGGTAAGGCGGCTTCGAAACGCCAGCAATTGCTTACGAAAGAAGAATCTTCCCCGTATCAGCGGTTAGCGCCGACAATGCAAAACCGGTGGCGACTTGCGCCCCACACTGAGGTTGCAGGTTACGAATCCTGGCCAAGCTTAGAAGAAATTTTCCCAACCCGTATCCAAGGTGTAAATCCAAACAGGGGTGTTACCGGCAGCCTAATTGACGTCGACAAAAAGGTTCTCGAAAAGCGCATGGCCTTGTATGTCAACGCGGCGACTTTTGCCGATGCCGCATCAGCTTGCGCGGGGCTCGCCGTTCCCCGAGCGCGCTATAATCCAGAGAAAATCTGGAACAGCCTGCGGAAATTAGGATTTGACGAAGGTAGAGTAAGGCCGTATCTATTGTTTCCGTTCGATCAGCGCTGGATTTACTATGAAGATCGCTTGAAATTGATGAACGAGCCTCGCGAAAGCCTTGGTGTCAATCTTGATTGCAAGTGCTTTCTAATAGCAGTACCTGAGCCTCGAAAAATCTCGGAAGCAAGGCCCTTATTCTCCAGAACGCTTCTAGATCTGCACGTGCATGATCGCGGCTCTGTAGCCATCCCTGCCGTCGTTAGAATCGATCCTTTAACAGGTGGTCGAGTAGCTAACCTGTCTCTTGAGATATGGGCGGCGCTTCGCAACGTTTGGCGCTTAGCAGGAGGGGTTGAGAGCGCTGACGCGCATCAATGCGCTCAGCAGGTGATTTACATTTGCCTGGCTATCATGAACTCACCCGCTTACCGGTCGGAGCACGCCAGCGCGCTTGGGGCAGATTGGGCACGAGTTCCGCTGCCTAGAGACGCAGCTCTTGCTGCACGGCTTAGTGATCTTGGTGGTCTCATAGCGACTCTGCTCGATTGTTCGTCTGACGCATCCGCTACTATGCGCAAGGTGCTCAATCCTGACACGCTGGCGACGACCGCGGTGCTTCGACGAGCAGACGGTCAACCGATAAGTGCTAATGATCTTCGGGTAACGGTTTCATACTTCGGTGCGGCTCCCGGGCGTTTCGTGCCGACAGATGGCGTTTGCGGCGACCTTTGGATCAACGACGAAGTTTACATGTCAAACGTCCCATTGGTGGCGTGGCAGTGTGAATTCGGAGGCTATCAAACGATCCGAAAGTGGCTTGGTTATCGCCATGTCAGCCGCCTTGATGGGCGGCCGATGGCTCTTGAGGAACAGCGGTGGCTTCGAAATCTAATCCTGCGCCTCACGGCGCTTTCAGCTCTAGAACCGCAAATGGATGAATTGTATTCAGCTGCTTCGGAAGACGCTTTGCCTCTCGGGCTTGAACCGCTTGCTACCTACGCGGCCGAGTAGTTCACAACCTCCTCGGAAGCGGAGCTTTCTAGGCCGCTATAGGGCAAGGCCCAGGATCGAATGGTGCCCAGGGCTTGTCTCGAATAATGGTTCGTCTGCTAAGGTCGCGCAGACGTTAAGTGATCATCTCATAGCAACCTCCGCCCATAGCCGGGCAAGGTAACTCGGCTATGCGACACGGTCGCCCGTAGCTCGCGGCGACCGGTAAGCGTCAGTGTGAGGAGGGTACCGCCCGTGCTTGCGGAAACCGTTTCGCGATTAGAGCCTTGGTGCGGGCCTTGGCTTGCTCGATCTGCTCATAGACGTCGTCGAGGTTCTCCAGTTCTATTTGGAGGCGTGCAGGGGTGAGCTTCTCAGTGACCGGCAGATCCAGGTTGAGCCGCTTAATGAAATAATAGGCGAGGCAGGCCGGCACCTCTATGTGTCGCCGGCCCCCACTCATCCCGAAGTCCTTCTCGATGGCAGTTCGCTGCTGATCGGAAAGGCCGCTGTGCGGTCGCAGGTGCAGCACGACCTTGGTATGCCATGCGGCATCGTCGGCAGGATCGTACTCCACGCTTGACGTTGTACCGAGCGCATCCATCCTGGAGAGCACAAAGTCCCGGAACTCCAGATTCTCGCAACACCAGGCGCGGACGTGCCATCGAAAGCCGTCATGGGCCAGCGCATGGGGAGCGATCACGCGCCGGCGTGAACTAGTCAGGGATTGATAGCGGATGTCGATGGCTGCCCGATCACGCATGACCTGCAGGATCGAGCGCAGGCAATCGGCCGGGATGTCGCGTGCGATGTCCGGCGCGATCGCTACGTCGGGAATGTCCTTAAACCAGATGTCCGTGCGTGGAATGACGCCCGATAGAAAGGCGCGCAATTGCAGGAGCAGACGGTCGGCCGAAGGCTTGAGAAAGTGCGGCAGAAACCTTGCCGCTGGCCGATAGCCGCGAGCGGTCTGCTCCATATTGTCCGGCGCCACCTCGCGATAGCGCCGCAGGTCCACCGACGCTTGCGGGGTCGAGATATCGAAGGTGTGTTCGAGGTCGCTGCGGATGACGCGGCCCTCCCAGAACATCTTCCATTCCAGGAATTCCATGCGCCGCTGATGTGTCCACGAGGGACGGTCGCCTGCATCGCTCATCTTTGACCCCTATCAACTCTTGACCCATATCGGAATTATACCTCTATAATGTCAATGCGGGTCTGATTCACGATCCGCCGTTTTGCCGCGATGAGCAAGGCAAAGCGCGGGTCCCAGTCGACAAAGAGGTGAATGGCTATGGCCACGAATTCAGGAAAAGGTTTCCGGCACGGTGCGGTGACGGGTCGTACCCAGTTGCAGCGCTCGGATGGGCTCTTCCAGAAGCGCAATGAGCGCACTGGCGAGTTCATGGAGGTCAAGCAAACTCCCGGCAAGTTCAAGGGGATCGCGCGGGAGCCGGATGGCCGTGACACCAAGAACTCGTGATCGCTCCACCGAGCGACGCGGGTCAATGGAGGTGAAGCCGGCGATCGGGCGCCAAATGCTGCGATCGCCGGCGATCTCCTCAGGTGGCTTCTTTCTTCGTTCCAAGGGCACGAGCATGAAATCGAGGATTGAGGGCGAGTGGACGGGCTGGAGCGGCGATACCGTCGTCAAGCTTGTCGACGGGTCGGTGTGGCGCCAAGAGCAGTACTACTATCGCTATCAGTACAGATATCGCCCGACCGTCATGGTCGAGAGAAACATGATGCTCGTCGAGGGCATGCCCAAGGCTGTGCGGGTGAGGCGGATCGACTAGCGGGCCCGGCGCGTCATGTGCTGAGGCCCGCGGCAGCAGTTTATTGCGTCGTGAAAGACGGCCAGACAATGGGTGGGGGGTAAGTTGCAGCTTTACTTTGGCCTTCAGGCGGATGGTCGCACCTACCCGGATACGACAACGCCGATCGGCGATCTCGATGTCGCCGTTGTGGGACCCGCCGGTCTGGTCGCGACGCTGGAGGTCCAAATTGGCCTACTCGGCCCGGTTGCCTCGCGAGCGACCCGCATTGCGGCCTATCTGAGCAAGCTGCGTTCTGCTGGAGGCACGCCTCGTTTCTGGCGCGAATCATTTGCGAAGGATGCCTGGTCGACGGCTGCGGCAGTTTTGATGTGGCGCGATGCGCTCGTCGCCGGCGGTTGGACGACAGGTTCGATTGGCTCCTCCCGCATCGATGATCTCGCTGCTGCAGAGGCCGCCGGTTCAGCGCTTCCTCCTGGTCTGGTTGACCGCGCGGCGACGGTAACCGCAGCCGTCGCGACCCGTCCGGGGCTCAGGGTTACGAGGCTCGTCCTTCTGGAGGCGAGGGAGGCGTTGCCGCGGCAATGGGCTCGCCTGGTCGATGCCCTGGAGAAAGCCGGCGTCTTTATCGAAGAGCTGCCGTCTCGTTCGTCTGGGGTGGACGGAACGGACTTGCGGCGTGTGCAGTCGGCCCTGTCTGGGGGCGAGATTGAGCCTCTTGTGGGCGACGGCAGCTTTGTCATGCTGGAGGCTGACACCGAGCTGATGGCGGCTGAGGCCATCGCCGACTGGCTCGCCGTGGCGCCAGCAGAGGAGATGGGTGAGACCGTCATTCTCTCGGCTGACGGAGATACCGCGCTATTGGACAATGCCCTTCGGTCGCGTGGTTTGCCGGCCTTGGGGCTTTCCCGTCCGTCACCGTGGCGAGGGGCCTTGCAACTGTTGCCGATGGCATTTGCTGTGGCTTGGCGACCATTGGATGCGAAGGCCTTGCTCAGCCTGTTGATGTTGCCGCGCCCGCCGATGCCGCGGTTTGCGGCTGCCCGGCTCGCGCGTGCGCTGACCTCTGAGCCGGGTTTGGACGGGCGTGCCTGGCAATTGGCCTGGGATGACATCCGGGCACGGGCCGAGGTGATGTGCGTCGACGACGGTCCGCGGGCTCCCGCGAAGGCGCAGGCCTTGGTAGAGAAATGGCGTAGCTGGACGCTCGGAGCACGCTTCGATCGCGTCGATGGCATGCCCGTGGATGAGGTTCGGCAGATCGCCGGCAGGGTTGCGGCCTGGGCGGTTGAGGTCGATGCCGGCGCGGGAGATTCGCTGCTGCTGGCGCTAGCTGGCGCCGCGGGTGTGCTCGTCGAGGCGGTCGAGCGCCTTGAGCTGGACCGAGTGCCGGCGTTGCTGCTGGAGCGGATCATCGGACAGGTTCTGGCGGATGGCGTTCGCAATCCGGCGCACGGTCCCGAAGCTGGCGAGCTGCGCAGCGTTCAGGCGCCGGGCTCGATTTGGGGCGAAGTCACCCGGCTGATCTGGTGGAGTTTCACAGGACCGGGCGAACGCCCGGCGTTGTTGCCCTGGAGCCGCGCGGAACTTGCGAGCCTGGAGAAGGAGGGAGTGTATCTGGAGGAGCCAGCTGTCACGGCTGCTCAAATCACCGCGCGCTATTCGCAGGTGCTTCAGTGGGGCTCCGGTCAGGCAATCCTGGTTCGGTCGGCGCTGGCCAGGAGCGAACAGACGATTGCGCATCCTCTCTCCCATCAGCTGCGGCCAATCCTGAAGGATGCGAGCGCGGAAGTGTTCGTCCGTGCCGAGCGCCTGTTGCGCGAACCCGAGGTTCTTCTCGCTAGGCGCCGGCTGATTCGACAGGAGACGCAGACGACAAGCCCTCCCTTGGGCCGTGCGGCGTGGCACGTGCCGGAGCAGGCTCTTCGGCGTTTGGAGGCACGGCGTGAGAGTGCCTCATCGCTGAGGCGGCTGCTCACCTGCCAAATGGCCTGGATGCTACAAGATGTGATCGGCCTTCGCCCGGGCAAATTCGCCGAGATCCCCGGGCCCGATCAGCTGTTCGGCAATCTGGCGCATGAGATTGCCCGCCGCCTGCTGAGGCCGGGCGCGCCTCCACCGGAAGCGACGGTTCGTGCGGCAGCGGGGCACCTTTTCGAAGAGCTGCTGCCGCAAATGGCCGCACCACTGCAGCGGCCGGAGTTCGCAGGAGAGCTTGCGACAGCGCGGGACCTGGTTCCTGCCGCGCTCGAAGCTCTCGTTCGACTCATGCATGAACGCGGGCTGGAGATTGTCGGAACCGAACTTGACCGCGAGGGTGTTGTTGGGAATCTCGCCCTGCACGGACGCATCGATCTTGCCGTACGTCAGGGCGTCCGCCCGGCGATCCTGGATTTGAAGTGGACGCGCTCCGAGCGGCGTTACCGAAAAGAGATCGTCGATGGAGACGCGGTGCAGCTTGCAATCTATCACGTGCTCGGTGGTGAAGGTGGCGTCGGCGCGGACGGGGCTTATTTCCTCCTGCGGCAGCGCCGCGTGCTGGCGGGGACGGGCTCGATTTTGTCGAATGAGCCCCTGAAGAGCGCGCGCGACAATGCGGAGACGCTGCAGCTGGTGGAGGCCGATTGGTCGGCCTGGCGGGACCTCACTCGAAGAGGGACCTTGCTCGCCGCCGGTATCGAGGGAGCTGCGGCGCAGCGCCCACTCGAACTGGGCTTCCCGGCAGCTGAGAAGCCCTGTCAGTTCTGTGAGCTCACTGGCCTTTGCCGTGTTCATGTGGAGATGGTGTGATGCCGGGGAAACTTCAGGCCATCACCGCAGCGGCAGGCGCGGGAAAGACGACGCGCATTGTTGGCGATATTGCCAATGAAGTGTCGAAGCGCTCACCGGAAAGCATTCTGGCAACGACCTTCACCATCAAGGCGGCTGATGAGCTGGTGGAGCGGGCCCGCGCCGAGCTGTTTCGTAGAGGGCAACATGATGCTGCGGCTCGCCTTCTCGGTGCTCGCTTCGGCACCGTGAATGCTGTCTGTGGTCAGATTGTCGGCGAGTTCGCGCTCGATCTGGGGCGCTCGCCCGCAACCGCAGTCATCGGAGAGACAAACGAGGCGCTCAGCTTCTCGATAGCAGCTGATGTTGCGATCGCCGCACATGCGCCGATCCTGAACAGGATTGCCGACCTGTTCGGCGATAACGATCCGCGCCCGCCGAACAAGGAAAGGCCCGATTGGCGGAAGACGGTGCGCTCGATCGTGACCTTGGCGCGGGCCAACGGCATCGGCCCGGAAGAGCTTCGCCGCTCGGCGGAGCGTTCGATCGAGAGCTTTCTGGAGCTATTGCCTCCGACCGCATCGACCAGCGAAATACTCGATGCCGACCTGGCTGCCGCGATCGCACACGCGGTTGATCTTTGCCCGGCCAATCCGAGCGCAAGCGGGCGTCCTGACGCCGAGGCGCTACGATCGATTCATCAGCGCGTAAGCCGCGGTGAGCCGATGTCATGGTCGCAGTGGGCGAAGCTGACGAAGCTCAAATGCGCACCGACCAAGGATGGCAAGGCCTATGAGGCTGCTTTGGCAGATATAATGGCTCGGGCAGGTCAACATTCGATCCATCCTCGTCTGCGCGAGGATGCCGAACTCTTCATTCGGACCATCTTCACCTGCGCCGCTGATGCCCTGGAGGCCTATCAGAATTGGAAGGCTGAGCGAGGCTTGGTCGATTTCACTGACCAGGAGGCGCTTGCGCTGAGGGTGCTGACGAACCCGATTCTGGCGGAACGGGTTCGCGAGCGCGTCGAGCGGGTGTTCGTGGATGAGTTTCAGGATTCGAGCCCGCTTCAGGTCGCGCTATTCAAGGCGCTCGGCGACATTGCGGAGGAGAGTACTTGGGTCGGTGATCCAAAGCAGGCGATTTACGGGTTTCGCGGCGCCGACACGGAGCTGACCCAAGCGGCATTTGCCGGCGCGGGCGATGACGGCCGAGACGTCCTTTCGGTTTCCTGGCGGAGCCGGCCGGGGATCATAGAATTTGCCAATGCGTTGTTTGGACCGGCTTTGGAACGAATGGGGCTACCGACGTCGCGACATGCATTTTCCGGGGCTGCACGTTCCGACATAGGCTTCGATCGCCATCCGCTGGCTTGGTGGCCGTTGATCGGTAAGGTGGAGGAGCAAGCGCAGGCTTTGGCTGGGGGCATCAAGGCTGCTCTCGATGATGCCGAAAACTGGCTGGTTGGCCTGGAGGGAGATGAGCACAGGCCGTTGGGCGTGGGCGACATCGCGATCCTGTGCCGGAGCAACACTGATGTTTCGCGCTTTGCGAGCGCGCTGAGCCGCGCAGGACTACCCGTCGCGGTGGAGCGGGCGGGGCTCGCGAGAACACCGCATGTAGAGTTCGTGCTCGCGGCCTGTCGCTGGGTTGTCGACGCTGGCGATCGGCTCGCCTTGGCGGAAATGGCACGGTTCTTTGCCGATGATCCTGAATCGGCAGCGTGGCTTGAGGCTGCGGCAGACGATGCGCCGGACGTGGCCCTGCGAGCGCTTGTGCCGGTGGCAGTCGCGCTGGAGGCCCTCCGAACGCAGGTTCTGAACCTGACGCCCGCCGAGCTGGTCGATGCCGTACTAGCGCGCCCGGAGGTAATCCGTCGTATCGAAGCGTGGGGCGACCATGCCGTTCGGCTCGACGACCTCGAGGCGCTTCGTGGCTTCGCGGCTGACTATCAGGCCGAATGCATCGCTTCGGGCTCATCAGCAACCCTTCAAGGCCTCCTGCTTGCGGTCCTGAGCGCGGATCCGAAGCGGCCGCCAAGTCTCGCGGCCGATGCCATCCAGGTCATGACCTATCATGGCGCCAAAGGCCTGGAGTGGCCGATGACGGTGCTGACCGGTCTGCATTTTGAGCCGCGGTCTCGCTTGTTCGAGCCAGTCGCCGAGATGGAGGGGGCAATCGATTGGGGCGAGCCGCTTCGCGGCCGTTGGATCCGGTATTGGCCCTGGCCCTATGGCCTATCGGGGCTGGGGAGCACGCTGGAGATGGCTGCTTCCGACTCGACATATGGGCAGGCTGCCGGGCAAAGGGCAGTGAACGAGGAAACGCGCCTCCTCTATGTCGGCGTGACGCGCGCCCGGGACTATCTCGTGCTCGCGCCATCGGCGAAGGCGCCGCTCAACTGGCTCAAAGTGTTAGACGCACCCGACGCTGGTCCTCACCTGCGGCCGCCATCCGAGGACGAGGGGCAGATCGATGTGGGTGCGTACACGTTTGCGGCCGATGTTCGGCCTTTGGCGGCAAGCAACGCCGATGACGAGCGATTTCCTGTTCCGACCTTCGTTCGACCGACAGTGAACGAAAGCGGGGCAGTGCTGCCGCTCTATTTGCGCCCGAGCGCGGCAACGGGCGGGGTGTGGTCTGTAGTGGAGCGCATTGATTTGGGTGGCCGTCTGCCGATTGATGGAATTTCGAACATGGCCACTCTCGGCGAGGCCCTCCACGCAATCTTGGCTTACGACGATCCTGCGCGAGAGCCAGCCATTCGGCTTGCTGATGCCCAGGCCACACTCGACCGCTGGAGCGTGCCGGGATTCACCGCGCGCGATGCATTGACGGCTTCGGATCGCCTTCACGGCATACTGGCCTCGCGCTGGCCCGCCGCGATCCTGCGGCGGGAAGCGCCAGTTTCGGCACGGATCGGCCAGCAGCTCGTTCAGGGGCGCATTGACCTGCTGATTGAAACGGGCTCGACGTCAGCGATCGTCGACCACAAGAGCTTCCCAGGGCGAGCGGATCTCTGGGAAACGCGGGCGCTTCAGCATGCTCCGCAGATCGGGCTTTATGCGGAAGCGGTCGAGGCAGCCTCCGGCCGTTCGTGCAGGGAACTGTTCGTACACATGCCGGTTGTTGGAGCCCTTATCCGTGTGGCTAGTGCATAAATCGTTGGGTCTGGGTAGATGCAACCGCAGTATCGGAATCTTGCCAAGCAACGAATTGCCAAGGCAACCGAACTTCTGAGCTCGGGCGACGACGATGACAAGCTAATTTATGCCTGCCTTGAACTTCGCAAATGTCTCGAGGCGCTCTCCTATGAGCTGCTGTTGGGATACCTGAACGAAGTCCCGCTTAAGGCGCTCGAAACCTGGCAGCCGGATAAGGTGATGAAGGAGCTACTGCGCACCGATCCGAGCGCGGATCAAACCTCTCGGATTCGAATGTGTAAAGAAAGACCTGACGGTGCGCCCGACGGCGATTGGGCCGACATCGGAGAAGATCGACGCCTGAAGGCGCAGTGGGTCGCTAAAGCCTATCATCAACTCGGCAGCTTTCTTCACATTCCAACCATTAAGCAGTCGCGCGAAGGCGTGTCGAATGAGGCGGAAGTCATCCGGCAGCGCGTTGAGCCGATACGAGCGCAGTTGGCGCACGTTCTGGAATCAACTGTTTGGAACGCGAATTTCTCGATCTCCGTGACGATCTCTTGCATCGAGTGCAATGCTCCGATCAAACGTCGATCGTCTATTCTTGAGAAAGCTGAACCCATCGAATGCGGCAACTGCGGGCAGCTCTTTGATGCGGAGTCGCGACCGGACGGCAGTTATTTCTTTGTGCCTCATTCCTATAGCTGGAGATGCAAGGCCTGTGGCGAGCAGCGTACGATCGCGCAGAGCAAAGCGAAAGCGGGCGCGGATGTAAGTTGCCCGAAATGCGGAGGTAGTGTCACGCTGCAAACCAAGCAGAGCTTTGTACTGATTCGCGGAATCGAGAATAAAGATATTCAATCGTCAAAAATTATTCGATATGGCGAGCATGATCGAAATTATTGAGCAAATTTAAAAACTATCTAATTTTACCTGTAATCTTATTCAATATGCCTGATTTTCAAAAGATGTTCTCGCAGTATGCAATAATTTTGGCGACATGAATCCTCAGTATTATTGATGAGAATTGGTTAAGATCTGACCGCGCACGCGCATCGAGTGGTTAGCATCCAGTACACCGACGAAGCGCGAGCACGTCTGGAAAGGTCGCATTTCAACGGCGAATGGTGCCGACGAAGATCTTTGTAGCCGGAATATCCAGGGCGCCGATCTCAATGCCCTGAACGCATCCTTGGCCGTAGGGCTCTGGAAGCGGATGTGTTGCCACGGCGTCGCCCCATCTCGCGCTATGAGCTCCAATTTCCATGTCGGTCGCGCGGATGCTGAAGCTGCCAGCAAGGCATGATGGGCTGAGGTCTATGAGCCTTTCGAGCAACGCCACTCTTTTTGTTGAGCGGAACACTCGTCGCCCGCCAGAAAAGGCCCGCCGGGGCCAATCAAACCGTAAGCGCCCGGTGATGGCCGCCTTCCGCGGAGGTGTTCGGATCGGCTAGCGGTTGGGCTCTGGACGCTGAAGATAGTGTCCACGAGCGGGGTTTAATGGACACGATCGCGACGGATGGAGTGTCTGGCCAAGATTCTGGAATGGCGCCCGCGCCCCGGCGCCGGTCATACACCCTCGAAGAGAAGCAGCGGCTGGTGGCGGAGAGCTATGAGCCTGGGGCGTCGGCGTCGCTGGTTGCGCGACGGCACGACATCAATGCGAACCTGTTATTCACGTGGCGCCGGCAGATGCGCCGGCCGGCGTCGGCTTCTTCGCCGCTGGAGTTGATTCCGGTCGATGTCATCAGCAGCGTGCCTGCTGCCGCCCCTACCGGGGCGGGTGGAGCGGACCAGCGCGGTGTCATCGAGGTCATCCTGGTTAGCGGCGTACGGGTGCGGGTCGACACCGAGGTCAGCGAGGCGGCACTGCGGCGGGTGTTGTCGGCTCTGAAGGCGGTGGCATGATCGCGCCCGGCCCTGGGGTGCGGGTCTATCTGGCGGCGCAGCCATGCGATATGCGCAAAGGGATGGATGGCTTAGCCGCCCAGGTCCAGAATGTGCTGGCCGCAGATCCCTTCTCAGGGGCGCTGTTCGTGTTTCGGGGCAAGCGCGGCGACATGTTGAAGATCCTGGCTTGGGACGGAAACGGGCTGTGCCTGTTCGCCAAGCGTCTGGAGCAGGGAAAGTTCGTCTGGCCGCCAATCGTGGCAGGGCGGCTTCAACTGACACCGGCTCAGTTGGCCTTGCTCGTCGAAGGGATCGATTGGCGCCGGACGGTCGCGCTGGAACCGGTCACGCGCCCGGAAGCCATCTAAATAAGGTCCTGATTCCAAGGATTTATCCTCGCTCGGGCATCATGACTTTGATATAAGCCGGCATGTCTCTCGCCACTGCGGAACTGCCGTCGGATCCGGACGCGCTACGCGCGTTCGCAGCGGCTTTGCAGGCTGAGCTCTACGCCAAGACGCTGCATATCGAGAAGCTGAAAGCCCAGTTGGCGACGTTGCGGCGCGCGCGCTTCGGCCAGTCGTCCGAGAAGCTCGATCGCCAGATCGATCTGCTTGAGCTGATCATCGGCGATCTGGAGGAGGCCGAGGCCGCCAACGAAGCCAGCCAGGATGCGACTGCGGCGATGTCGGCGCCAACCAGGCCACAGCGGATGGGCAATCGCCGGCCGTTGCCCGACCACCTGCCGCGCGAGGTCATCACCCACGCCGGGGTTTGCGCCTGCCCGGCCTGTGGTTCGCAGCGGCTGCGCAGGATCAGCGACGATGAACGCGAGGTGCTGGAATATGTGCCCTCACACTTCAAGGTCATCGTGCATGTGCGGCCGAAACTGAGCTGCCGGGATTGCGAGGCCATCACCCAGCCGCCGATGCCGAGCCTGCCCATCGAGCGCGGCAGACCCGGCCAAGGGCTGATCGCCCACGTACTGGTCTCCAAATATTGCGACCACCTGCCTTTGAACCGGCAGTCCGGCATCTACGCCCGCGAGGGTGTCGACCTCGATCGATCGACCCTGGCCGACTGGGTCGGACGGGCCGCCTGGCTGGTGGCCCCGGTGGCCGAGCGCGTCGGCGACTACGTTCGCGCCGGCCCGGCCATCCATGCCGACGACACGCCGATCCCGGTTCAAGATCCCGGACGCGGGCGCACCAAAAGCGGCCGGCTGTGGGTCGTTGTGCGCGACGAAGGCACCTGGGGCTCTCCCAATCCGCCGGCGGCGTTCTATTGCTACTCGCCTGATCGCAAGGGCGAGCACGCCCAGGCCCTGCTGGCGCCGGCATCCGGCTTCCTGCACGCCGACGCCTATGCCGGCTTCGACAAGCTCTACGAACCGGATCCAATCACCGGTCGCCCGCGTCTGGAGCCGGTCGCGTGTTGGGCCCATGCCAGGCGCGAACTGTTCGATGAGCACGCCAAGACCAAGTCGCCGACCGCGCATCAGGCACTGGACAAGATCGGCGCAATCTTCGCCATCGAGCGCGAGATCAACGGCCAGAGTGCCGAAGTTCGTCTGGCGGCGCGCCAGGCTCGAAGCGTGCCGCTGCTGGCCGACCTCAAGGATTACCTGGAGACCAGTCTGAGCAGGATCAGCCGCAAAGGAGATCTCGCCAAGGCCATCCGTTACAGCCTCAACCGCTGGGAGGCGCTCTGCCGCTTCACCGAAGATGGCCGTCTCGATATGACCAACAATGCTGCCGAACGGGCGATCCGCCCGCTGACGCTCGGACGACGCAACTGGACCTTCCTCGGCTCGGACTCCGGAGGCGAGCGCGCCGCGGTCTTCTACACTCTGATCCAGAGCTGTAAGTTGAACGGCATCAATCCGGAAGCCTATCTCGCCGACCTGATCGGCCGCGTCAGCGACCATCCAGCCAATCGCATCGACGAGCTTCTACCCTGGAACTGGCGTCCCCGATCCGACACCAAACTGGCAGCGTGACCATGGCCGCGATCACCAGCGTCTACACCCTCCCGCTCGCCGCCGAAATGCTCGGCGAGGATGCCGAGCTGCTGTGGGAGGTCTATGTCGACATGGAACCCGAGGATGGCTGCCTCTGGGTCTATGGGCCCGATGATCACCAGATCCCCGCCTTCACAGACTTCGGCCTCGAAAGCCTGGCCGACTTCATCCGCGAGCACAAAGCCAATCGCGGCGGCAGTCAAAACGATGCCCGGCAAGGCTCCGGGTCATGACCGGGCACTTACATCAAACCGGCGGCAGACGATTGACAATCACACGCTATGGTAGTCTTGCCGGTGCGCAATTTGGGAGGCGCAGAATGTCATCAGAACTCGACCAGATCCCCTTCAACGCCGGTGATTTCACCGACAACGCCGAGCCGCGCTGTCCATGCCTTCTGCTGCTCGACACCTCCCATTCGATGAGTGGTCCCCCGATTTCGGCGCTGAACGCCGGCATCACCGCTTTCAAGGACGAGCTCGCCTCTGATACGCTTGCCATGAAGCGGGTCGAGATCGCCGTCGTCAGTTTCGGCCCCGTCAGCGTCGTCAACGACTTCACGACCCCTGACATGTGGTTCCCGAGCCAGCTGGCGACCACCGGCGACACTCCTATGGGCGCCGCGATCGAGCAGGGGCTCGAAATGCTTCGGCAGAGGAAGGAAGCTTACAAGGCTAACGGTATCTCCTACTATCGCCCCTGGGTCTTCCTCATCACTGACGGCGGCCCGACCGACAGCATCGTCCGCGCGTCCCAGCTCGTCCGGGAGGGCGAAGCGGCCAAATCGCTTTCCTTCTTCGCCGTTGGTGTGCAGGGCGCCAATATGGATGCCCTCGCCAAGATTTCGACGCGCCAGCCGCTGCAGCTTTCCGGCCTGAAGTTCCGCGAGCTCTTCGCCTGGCTTTCGACCTCGCTGAGCGGCGTCTCCAGGTCCCAGGTCGGCGATGTCGTTCCCCTCGAAAGCCCCCAGGGCTGGGCTTCGGTCTGACGCATGGTTTCGAGGACTTGGCGGATCGCCGCAGCGTCGGCGATTGGGACCTCGCATGTCGCGAGCGGCCTGCCTTGCCAGGATTTC
The DNA here is from genome assembly GCA_001898995.1 of Rhizobiales bacterium 63-22. Taxonomy (GTDB): domain Bacteria; phylum Pseudomonadota; class Alphaproteobacteria; order Rhizobiales; family Rhizobiaceae; genus Brucella. The sequence continues at coordinate 211,879 of MKVZ01000005.1, forward strand.
GCGCAATGCACCGTCATGGATACCCTTGGCGGCCCGACGCTCGTCTCAATCGTATGCGACGGCGCTGGTAGCGCTGCGCATTCGGACGTCGGCTCATGGCTTGCGGCTTCGACTTTTGCGGAGCTGGTCGAGCTCCACTTCGAGGCCGGCGGCAGCGTCGCCGAGCTCTCGAGGGAAAAAGCCTCAACATGGATCAAGCTTGTCACAGACGCGCTTGAAGTCCGGGCACGGGAATCCGGACACGCGCTGCGCGACTATGCCTGCACCCTGTTGGCTGCGATCATAGGTACCCGCGATGCTGCCTTCCTCCAGATCGGTGACGGCGCGATCGTGGTGTCGCACGGCGAGGAGGATGGCTGGAGCTACGTCTTCTGGCCGCAGCACGGCGAATACGCGAACACGACGAATTTTGTGGTCTCCGCGAATGCCGCAGACGTCTTGGAGTTCGAAATTGCGCCCCGTCGCATCGACGAACTCGCGATGTTCTCGGACGGTATCGAGAACCTCGTTCTTCACCAGGCCAGCCGAACCGTTCATGGACCCTTCTTCGATCAGATGATGCCTCCGGTGCGGAAGGCTGCGGATCCCGGCCTTGATATGAAGCTGTCGGCCGGGCTCCAGAGCTACCTCGGCTCGCCCAAGATCTGCGAGCGAACCGACGACGATAAATCGCTGATACTGGCGAGCCGGCGGCCGCCTATCACTGAACCGGCCGCGCCATGAGCAAGCGACCGCCAGATGTCGTGGACAGCCAAGGGCGAGCGCTCAAGCTCGGCTCGGTGATAGGGCAGGGCGGTGAGGCCGCTGTCTATGACGTGACCTCTCAACCTGGCATTGTCGCGAAAATCTACCATAGGCCTATCGACGCGAACCGCGCGGCCAAGATCAAGGTCATGCCGTCCATCGCCAACAATGGGCTAAGCAACCTGACATCCTGGCCTCGCGACCTCCTGGCGAACCGCCAGGGCCAGCCGGTCGGCCTGCTGATCCCCAAGGTCGCCGGCAAGGACGCGCACCACCTGTGCAGCCCCAAGAGCCGCGCAAACGAGTTTCCCGGTACCGACTGGCGCTTCCTGGTCCGAGCCGTCACCAACATTGCCCGCGCCTTCGCCACCGTCCATGACGCTGGCTGCGTCATCGGCGATGTGAACTATGGCGGCGTCCTGATCGCGCCAGACGCGACGGTCAAGCTAATCGATTGCGACTCGTTCCAGGTGATGCACGCTGGCAAGCGCTATCCCTGCCTTGTCGGCGTGCCGACTTTCACGCCGCCCGAGCTACAAGGCAAGCCTTTCGCTGGGGTCGTCAGGACCGCCAATCACGACAATTTCGGCCTGGCGATCATGACGTTCCTGATGCTGTTCAACGGTCGGCACCCCTTCGCAGGCCGCTTCATGGGTGCCGGCGACATGCCGATCGAGAAGGCCATCGAGGAGGTGCGCTTCGCGTTCGGTTCCCGGCACAAGTCCGTGCAGATGATGCGACCGCCGGCGACGCCTGAACTGTCGATCGTCGGCCAGGACGTCATGCTACTCTTCGAGCGGGCCTTCGCCCGCGAGAGCATGTCCGGCGGCCGGCCCACGGCCCGGGACTGGGTGAGCGGTCTGACTAGCCTGGAGAAGGACGTCAAGCAGTGCACGACGAACCCGTCGCACTGGCATCACAAGTCGACGGGTTGCCCATGGTGTCCGATCGAGAACGCGACCGGCAGCGTGCTGTTCTCCGTCTCCATTCGTGGTGCGGCTGCGATCAACGGTTCGTTCGATCTCGACGGGCTGTGGAAGAAGATCGAAGCCGCTACCCATCCAGGACCCGCGCCGGTCATCGCCGGCGGCAAGTCGCCTCAGGCCAGCGTCTCTGCTCCGTTCGGTTCGAGCTTCAAGAAACTGCTGCCGTGGCTTGTGGGCCTGGGGTTCATGATCGCCTGGTTCAAGGGGCTGGGAGGCTGGATGTTCTTCCTTGCCATCGGATCAGTAGGCGGGCTGAACGCACTGCTCGCGCCGGACAAGGATAAGCTGAAGGCCGCGCAGGAGCGCAAAAGGCAGGCAGGCGTCACCTGGGACACCGCAATCAAGGATTGGGAAACGCAAGCCGGGCCGCAGAGCTTCGACGCCATCCTGACCGAGCTGAACCTGGCCAAGCGCCAGCTGGAATCCTTGCCCGAAAGCCGCCTGGAGCGCCTAGAGCAACTCCGTCGCAATCAGCGGCAGTTGCAGCTCGATCGCTTCCTCGACCGGTTCGAGATCGAGAAGGCCAAGATCGATGGCATCGGCCGAGGCCGCAAGCAGATGCTCGAATCCTTCGGCATCGAGACGGCAGCCGACATCAAGCATGCGTCAATCCAGGCCGTGCCCGGCTTCGGCCCCGTCATGCAACGGCGCCTGCTCGATTGGCGCGCATCGGTCGAGCGCAAATTCAACTTTGACCCCAACAAGGGAGTGGATCCTCGCGACACTGCTAAGGTGGAAGCCGACATCCTGGCCGAGAAGAAGAACCTCGAGGCTAAGCTCTTGAAGGGGCCGGCGGAATTGACCCAGCTACGTGCCCAGATACTCGCCGCTCGCGATCGCCTTCGCCAGCGCGTCGATCAAGCCCATGCATGTGCCGTCGAGGCTGAGAAAGAGCTGCGCTCTTTGGGGTGAAGGACTGTGTCTTCTTTACCCGCGTACGCCCCACGGGTAGTCGTGACGCACGTGCGCAAGACGCTAAGAGGGCCGTCAAAGACTGCAGGAACAGGAGAATTGTTCCATTTGAGAAGGGGGGAAGGGGGTTCCTCTGTTCGCAAAATGCGCCGGCCTGGGCTGGCGGGTACGCGTTGCGTTTTACCATCCGTTGGAACAACGGTCGGGCCGGTCGGAGCAAATTTGGCAAGTCCCTCATTTCAGAGGGAATTTTGATTGAGGCGTGATCTAGCGTGATCCAGAATGCCCGTGGGGTACCGAGCGGGGTCTTTGTGCAACATGCCCCTTATTTGCCTAATGATCTGATATTGAAAGACTTTGCCGACGCGGACCAAAATCCAGTGCGGGTAACGGGGGTATGTTCCCAGTGTCTGATCGTGATCGTCACGCTCAATCATAGGCGCGCTCGACGAGTCGCTTTGACGCACTGCAGTTTACTCTATTTGCCTCGTCCCAAGCTTCAAGCTCGCCGAGTGGATAAAGAACGGCTTTGCCGATTTTTACGAAAGAGGGGCCTATTTTCATAGCGCGCCAATTTCGGAGTGTCCCGACTGATACGCTGCCGCGATATCGCTCTGCTACCTCGTCTGCTGTGAGAAACTTGTTGTCCGACATAGGGCCTCCCTTGATCGGAACGGTGATCCGATCGCCTGATGGTTTTGGAGCGCGAGATGTGCCTGGCAGGGCAAGCGCGCCGCCCCCACCTTCGGATGCGGGCGGGGCACGCGCGCTCACGCTGCTGCATGAACGAACATGCAGGCGGCACGACGCATCGGGAAGTGTGATTCGTTCGGAGTAGGGCGCGCGGCTATCTGCGGATAGAAATCGGCTGGTTCAATATCCAGTATTGATGGATTGGAAAGCTTATTCTTTATTATCAGATGGTTACTTTATGGCCGTGTGCAAATTCTGTGCACGCATGTTCTGCTTCTCTTCACTTGTGTTTCGTGCCCGGTGCTATCCGAAAACTGCCTAGGAGAGGGTAAGGCCCACTGAGACCATTAGTTGACGGCACTAGATGCGTAAGAGTAGCCGCCACGTCGTCATGCTGGATGCTAACCATGCTTCGTTTGTTCCCAAGGCCGCAGAGAACTTAGCGTTGGGGCACTAATCTACGACCGATCTCTCCAAGGCTTAGGCCAACGCTTCGTCCTTCGTCAGGATGTGGCGGCGATTGCGCTCAGCTCCTCCAGGTCGAGGTCGCGCTCCAGTTCGTGGAGCGTCTCGTCATCGATCTCGCCGGCGCGGTGAAGGCGGATGAGCTCCGCGCGTCCGGCGGCGATGGCGGCGAGCACGACGCTGAAATGCGCTTCCAGATCGGCCGCGAACTGGTCCACGTTCTCGGAGTAGGTCGCGGTGTTGGAGGCTTTACGCTGATACTGTTCCAGGAGGCGTGGATGGATGAGCGCGCCGTCTTCCCCAAAAGCATGTTTCTCGACGGTTCTTAGCTGCGCGCTTGCCAGGGCCGCCTCTGCCTGGGGAAGGCTGAGCGAAGCATGGGAAGCCTCTGTTTCCTTCACGCCGAGCCAGCGGATGAGGGTTCCGAGGGTCATCCCCTGAATCAAGACGGTGGCGAAGATCGCGGCGAATGCGGTGACCAGCATGAAATCGCGGCCCGGCATGGTCTCGGGCAATGTGAGGGCGACCGCCAGCGTGACGACCCCGCGCATGCCGGCCCAGCCAAGGATGGTCGCTGCCTTCGGGCCAAGCGGCGATCGTCGCGTCAGGCCGAGCCGCCGCAGGAGACCGACGACCATATCCGATCCATAGACCCATAGGAGGCGCGCAACGATCATGGCGAGGACGATGAGCAGGATGGGCAGGCCCATCTGGTCGACGATGACGGGCAGCCCGCCAGCCCGCTCGACCACGCCGCGCAACGCGGATCCGATCAGGATGAAGACAGCAGCTTCGAGCAGGAATGTGACGACCGTCCAGAAGGACGTGCCCCGTATGCGTATGCTCGCCGAGAATGTGACGTGCTGATACCAGCCGCTGATGAGACCTGTTGTTACGGTCGCGATGACGCCGGATACATGCAGCATTTCCCCCGCTAGATAAGCAATCCAGCAGGTGAGAACGGAGGCCGCGATGATGAGGTACTCATCTTCAAGGCGGCGGACCGTCAGCACCCAGAGAGCGCCGATTGCGACGCCAACCGCCACGCCGCCGAGCACGAGAACGAAGAAGGTTCCCAAGGCGTCGACAACGCTGAACGTGCCAGTGGCCGCGGCGGCGATTGCGAACCGGAACAGGACAAGGCCGGTTGCATCGTTGAGAAGGCTTTCGCCTTCGAGCAACGTCGAGAGCCGTCTTGGCAGGCGCACGCGCTGGAGCACCGCCTTTGCCGAGATGGCATCGGGAGGCGAGACGATGGCGCCGAGCGCCGCGCACGCGGCCCATGGGAGCGTGGGCATCAATGCATGGGCTACGACAGCCACCACGATCGTCGTGAAGAGAACTGCGCCGACGGCCAGCGAGAAAATGCCGGCCAGATGCCGCCTGAAATGGGCGAGCGGCGTGAAATACGCGCCGTCCATCAGCAGCGGCGGCAGAAAGACGATGAGGACGAGTTCCGGATTCAGCGAGACGCTGGGCACGCCCGGCAAGAACGCCAGGATGCTGCCCCCCGCGAGCAAAGCCACCGCGGGGGGAAGCCGAAGTTTACGCGCCGCATATTGGAGAGCAATGATCGCGCACAACATGGCGATCATCAGCTCGAAGACTTGTACTGGATTCATTGGCCCCCACCTCAAACACCAACGGACCGGCTCCGCCATGGTCCTGGGCGATTATTTCGCGACAGAGCCGGACGTCATGGTGTTAGCGCAGCATGCGATTGCAGCACGTTCAGATAGTGACGCGCCCGCACCTCGGAATAATGATCGATCATCGTCTGGGCGAAGAAGAGCACCGCAAAGCCGGCGGCGACGCCATTTGCGGTGCCGTTGCGGCTGAACAGTGCAAGCGCGACACCGATGAGCGCAAGGACGGACACGATGGCGCGGAACCGTGGATACCCTTTCATGACGGCGTCCATGCGCCGGGTCTCGGTCGCGATGGCGGACGCTGCGTCGCCGCTCTCGATTGCGGTCACCAACGTCGTCTTTTGCGGTGCGGAGCGTTGCACGACAACGACTGAGGCGATCGCGAACACCACCACGCCAAGCACGATAATGATTCCCAGGCCTCGCGCGAACGTGTCGCGCTGGCTGAACCAGAGCACGCCGGCCAGCGCCAGCAGCAACGTCGACATCAGGAGGACCCAAAGCCCTTCCTGACGTTCACCCAGGAAATAGGCCTCGATCGTGGAGATCAATTGTTCGGATGCCATAGTCAATGCTCCAATTTGAACTGTCGGATCTCCGAACAATCTGCTTTTGGTAAGATACGGCTGTCTGGGCGTGGCCGGGAAGCGTGACGGCACGGGATCAAAACGGCCCCTACGTCCTTATGATTTGTCGCGAGCAAATTGTAAGCGCGAGCCGCGCCGACGAGATCGATGCTGAGACGCTCCATTCCCAGGCTGCGCGTGAAACGACCTAGGGCGACCAGAGTAAACAACACGTCCATGACCCTGGCGCTGCCGGCCAGATAGGCAAGCGCAATCAGCGGTGCCCCTCAGCGGAAGCCGTCCTTGGCATTGTCAAATGCCTCGACGAGCAGACGCTTAAACGTCGCGACGTCCGCCGGAGCCATCGACTTGGTCAGGATTGCCTCATGGTCGAGACTTGCCTGGCGGCATCTTTTGGCTACGACCTTGCCCTCGATTGTCAAGAAGGCGATGACCACGCGATTGTCCTCAGGATCCCGCTCTCTCTTGACGTATCCCTGCTTCTCCAGTCGGCGGAGAATATGGGAAGTCGTCGACAGATCGATGCTTGTCGCCTCCGAGACCGATCCGACGGGCGCTTCGCCACCCGCCTCGAGGAGGGAGACCATAGTACGGGCGGCCGGAATGCTGAGGCCGTCCTCGCGGAACTGGGTTGCAGACCCGTCGATAAGCACAGCCACAACGCGATGAAGTAGCAGGGTCAGGCGGTGTGAAATCAGGTCGTCGGACGACATCACCTCGGGCATGCTCAATCTCCGCGCAAATAATTGGTCCAGCAATAGTTGGCTATCTTAATAGCGTATGCCTGTGAAGACCATTGGCCTTTTCCAGAAGGAAATCGCACCAAACACGCACTCGCGACGGCCCGAAACGCCTTGACAATATATGGCATACCAACTATTGGTGCAGCCATAAAGTGGAGGCAGACATGACTGAGAAGCTCGCCGAGGAGCGTGTTCGGGTGCTTGTCGTAGGGGGAGGTCCCGTCGGTCTTGCCCTGGCGGCAGGGCTTGGAAAGCGCGGCATCGGTTGCACGCTGATCGAGCAGCGTGACGACAGGATCGGCACCGCAAAGATGATCGTCGTCAGCATGCGCACCGTCGAACTTTGCCGACAACTGGGCGTCGCGGACGCCGTGAAGCATTGGGGATTTCCCCTCGATCATCCGCTGGACAGCGTCTTCTGCACCTCACTGAACGGCTTCGAGGTCGGGCGGATTCCTTCTGCGCCGCTCAGCACCGAGGCGGATACGCCCTACAGCCCGGAAAGGGAGCGTCCGTGTCCGCAAACATGGTTCGACCCGATTATTCGGGAGTTCGCCCGCGAGCAGAAGTCTGTTCGGCTTCTCTACAAGACCAAGCTTGTTTCTTTCGGGCAGGACGAGCAGGCCGTGCGCGTCGAAATTGAGGAGGAGGGCGGTGTCCGGCGAGTCATCGTCGCCGACTATGTCGTCGGATGCGACGGGTACATGAGCACTGTTCGCGATCTTCTGCAGATCGAGGTCCGCGGCAACAAACGGCTTGATTCCTCCACCAGCATCTATGTGCGTTCCGAAGATCTGCGCACGTGCCATGGCCTTGGCGACGCATATCGCTACGTCTTCGTGGAGAAGGAGGGGCCATGGTCAGTCCTGACCACGATGGACGGGAAGGATCTGTGGCGCCTGCAGCTCATCGGAAGCGGGTCCTCCGATCTCACGGAGGAGAAGGTCGCCGCGATTCTCGAGCGGATGGCTGGCAAGCCTGTGGCATTCGAGTTCGAAGGCATCTCGTCGTGGATCCGCAAGATGACGGTGGCGGACCGATTCAGCGACGGTAGGGTGTTTATCGCAGGCGACGCCGCCCATGCGCACCCGCCGAACGGCGGCCTTGGAATGAACACGGGGTTTCAGGATTCGTTCGATCTCGCATGGAAGCTCGCTGCGGTAATCGAAGGCTGGGGCGGACCGCGTCTGCTTGACAGCTATGACATCGAACGGCGACCCGCCAGTGCTAGAGCGGCCCAGGAATCTCTCGCCAACTACTACAGGCTGACAAAGTATCCGCATGAGGGCCAGCTTCTTGCCGAAGGGCACGAGGGCGTCGAGGCCCGCAAGCGGCTTGGCGAGGTTCTCGTTTCCGAGAACGAGAAGGCATGGCATTCGGTTGGGGTTCATCTCGGCTACTGTTACAGTCCGTCGCCCATCATCATTCCTGACGGCACATCTGCTCCGGCCGACGACGTGGTGCATTACACTCCGAGCGCTTCGCCAGGCTGCCGGGCTCCGCATGCCTGGCTCGACGGCGACACGTCGATCCTCGACCTGTTCGGCTCGAACTTCGTCCTTTTGAACTTCGGTGGCCAGGATGTCGAAGCACTCCGCTCATCCGCGTTGGCCTTGGGCATTCCTCTCGAAGTAGCGAAGATCGACAGCATGGAAGCGGCGCAGCTCTACGAGCGCTCGCTCGTTCTCGTCCGCCCGGACGGACATGTGGCGTGGAGGTCGGACGAAGTGCCCGCCGACCCCGTCAGAATGCTCCGCACAGTCACTGGTCATGGCCCGGCGATCTCCGCGCGCCGCGCCTGACCTGCAATCACTCAGATCATCATCGACACGAAAGTGGTGCAGCACATGACTGAATTCGAATATGTCACCGGCGAGCCGGCCAACGCCGGACCTGCCGTTACAGCGCTGAAGCTGAACCCGCCATTCCCGCCGCACGCCATTCCGAAGGGCGCGCAGCCGACGAAGGTCCCAATGGATTTCATGCCGCAGCTTCCGCTCTCGGAGCGCAACCGTCGCTGGGACGGCCTAAGAAAGCGCATGCTCATGGCCGGGGTCGACATGCTGCTGTTCCTGGGCAACGACATCTACTGGGACATGGGCAATTCCAACATCCGCTATGTGGCAAACGCCGCTTTCAAGATGGGCACCCACCTGTCGTTCTTCATGGACAAGGATCCGGTGGTCTGGTCCTTCGTCGCCCACATGAACAGGCCTTACAACTTCCTTCTCTCGGTGCAAGACTGGGTGCAGGACGTCCGTACGGCCCGCGGTCTGGTCGAGATCGCCGCTGACATCGAGGACCGCGGACTGCATCGCGGCCGCATCGGCATCGTGGGTTTCAACTCCACGATCCAGACGACCACCACGCTCCTGAGCGGTGACGTGAAGGCGCTGGAGAAGCTACTCCCCAACGTGGACTTCGTCGACATGACGTGGGCTCTGCAACAGATGCGCATGGTCAAGAGCGAAGTCGAGATCGACGTGATGCGAGAGGCCGGCAAGATCTCCCAGAAGGTGCTCAAGGCGCTGGTGAAGGGTGCAAAACCCGGCCGCCTCGAATGCGAGGTCTACGCGGACATGATCCACGCGCAGATCGCCAACGGCGGCGAGCCGAACATCTTCAATCTGTTCGCGTCAGGTCCGATCGACCACCCAACCGAGGAACTCTGGCACCTGCTGCATGGAATGGATCAGCCCGTCATGCCGAGCAGGCGTCCCCTGAAGGACAATGATCTGATCGTCACCGAGTGGCACACCAAGTACGGCGGCTATCTCGTCCACACGGAATACACCGTCTATGTCGGGGAGAAACCACCGACCGAGCTGACCGACATTTTCAAGGTCTGCGTCGAATCCCTGGACGCAAGTCGGGAGGCGTTCCAGCCCGGAAGGACGCTGCGCGAAGCGTGGGAGGCGATCCGCGCACCAGCGGAAAAGGCGGGTTATGATTTCGTGGAGCTTGGTTTCCACGCAATGGGTCTGGCGTCGCCGGAGTTTCCCACCGTGATCTACAAGCCCGGTTATGGCAGCAACGCCCTGAACGGCAGCAGGATCGGCGACCTAGTTCTCGAGGAAGGCATGTGCTTCGGCAATAACCTCGATTTGTACAATCCGCGCTGGAAATCGGACATCGGCTGCATGTACTCGGACTTCATGGTCGTTAGGCCAGGCGGCGCCGAACTACTGATCAACACGCCCCGCGAGATCGGAATTGGAGGCGAGGCCTAGCCTCAGCTCCAGCGGTCGCTGAGGCAAGAACATCGCCGTTGGTGACCGCGAGGCCAACGGAACGGCAATCGATAGATGGCGGTAGCAATGCCGGAAAACTTTCAGTTCTTCGAAGGGCGGGTAGCGCTTGTCACGGGCGGGGCTTCAGGGATCGGCGAAGCGATCACGAGCAGGCTCGTCGAGCTCGGGGCACGAGTCGCCGTCTGGGATGTCCGGGACGATCTCCTCGAAGCGCTGGCGGCCACGCACGGCGACAGGATCCTGGTCCGGAAGGTCGATGTCGGCGATGTGACGGCAGTCGATGAAGCTGCAGAAGACCTGAGAGGTAAATGGGGCGGTATCGACCATCTCGTTAACAACGCCGGCATCATTGGAAAGCGGATGACCGTAGCCGAGACGGATCGCATCAATCTGGAGCGTGTCCTGACGGTCAATGTGATGAGCGCCTTCCACGTCTCTTCAGCGTTCATCCGGGTTGGCGGCGCAACCAGCCAGCGCTCGATTGTCAATCTTTCATCCACGGCCGCTAGAACTGGCGGCGCGCCAGGATCTATAGCCTACGCGACATCGAAGGGAGCGATAACCTCGTTCACTTACGCGCTCGCCAAGGAACTGTCGCCGGACATCAGAGTGAACGCGGTCGCTCCCGGTATTATCGACACGAAGATCCAAGCGGATGTGTTCGCCGATCTCTCGGACATGGAAACGTTCGCGGCAACCATTCCGCTACGGAGGCTAGGTAGCGCGATGGAGGTTTCCAATGCGGCGGTGTGGCTTCTTTCCGATCAGGCCGCGTATATCACCGGAAGCGTCCTCGACGTAACCGGAGGCCGATAGCGCAAGGCCCCATTTGAATTTACTTGGCGCGTCAAATATTGTCGCTCCACCTATCGCCACCCGGTACGGCATCCGCTTCCCTGTTGAATGGAATGCGAGCAAGGCTCGTTGCGGATCGTTTTTGAGGAGATGACAAGAATGCGTGGAGCGGATCTGCACGACGAAGAGTGGGCTCGCTACAATGCGAGCATGCCGACCGACGACGTCGAAGTCACCGCTTACCGGGCGGAGCGCGACGCTTATGTCCGAGGTATCAACACCTCCGACGCCGTGGTTAGCAAGCAATGCATTCTTGAGGTGCAGGGTAGAAATGGTGTGATCCCGGTCAGGATTTACTACCCCGCGAACTTCGACGAGCAGCCCCTTCCAATCGTCTTCTATCTCCATGGTGGCGGCTGGACTGTCGGCGGAGGTGATGCGCTGGAAGGCACCTACAAGACTTACTGTGCCGCCACGCGCTGCATCGTCGTCACCCCCGACTACAGGCTTGCGCCGGAGCACAAGTTTCCCGCGGCGATCGAGGATTGCTGGGACGTTGCGCAATGGTTGGCTTCGAGCGCGCAGTCTATCGGCGGAGACGCGGACCGGATCGTCATCGCGGGGGAGAGCGCCGGAGGCAATCTTGCCGCAGCGGTATCCGCTTTGGCGCGCGATCACAAGACCGCCAGCTATCTGGCCCAGATCCTTGTCTATCCGGTCCTCGACCTTGCGGGTGATACACCGTCATTCCTGAATGCCCAGGACACGGTAACCCGCGACAAGCTCCGTTGGTACATGAACAGCTACCTGAAGAGCGATGCTAACATCGAAGATCCCCTTGCCTCGCCGCTACGAGCCAAATCTTTCGAAGGTCTTCCAAGGACGGTGATGATCACGGGTAGCGATGAGCCTTCGATCGACGAGATCGAGCAGTACGTCGACAAGCTGCGCGAGGCTGGCGTCGAGATCGAATACCACCGGCTGGAAGGTTGGCCGCATGGTTTCGCGTTCTGGCCCGAGACGGAAGCCTACGGAACCATGATGAATATCGTCACTGGTGCTGTCAGAGCCGCGATGGGCGAGCGCTGAGGTCGACCGCGCTCTTTCGGCTTTCCACCATGGATCATTCGGTGTCGTCGTCGACGGGACCGTTCTTCTCGAGGAGGGCGCGGAGATTGGAATTGATCCCCACAAGCACGCGTTCGAAGACGGCGACATCCTCCGGCGACAGGCCGTCGATCGCGATATCGTTGAGCTTGAGCGCCTTCGGCTGCAGGTCCTGGCGCAGCGAGCGACCAAGCTTGGTGAGATAGACATTGATGCGCCGCCTGTCGCGACTGTCCTGTGCGCGGGCGATGAGACCGTGCTTTTCCATGCTTTTGAGGGCAGGGACGGCTGTCGCGGGAGTGATGCCGACACGCTTGCTGAGCTCGAGCTGCGTGATGCCATCCTCCTCCCAGAGGACGCGCATGTAGTACCAGTGACTGACGTTCGGCATGTGCTCTGCGATCAGCGGATGCAGTGTCTGCACGAACAGGCGATGCGTGTTGCGGATGTTCCAGCCGATGCTTGAAACCCGACTGCCTGTCTCGCGGCGCGGAGGCTCGCTCATTAATTCGATCTCACATTGATTTTTCAGATAGTAGCAAAAACATATTTATTGACAACATATTAAAAATAGTTCGATATCTTATTAATTTAGAAACGCCGCTTTCGGGAGGATGGCATGGTAGATCTGCTAAGGCGCAAACTGATGGTTGGCGCGGGTGTTGCCGCAGCTTCAATGACGTTTTCATCGGGGAGGGCTTTTTCGGCCGAGCCGCTGAAGGTCGGCCTCCCTGCGGTCTATACGCCTTTCGCGGCGCTCGAGTACGCGAACAGGCAGGGCTATTTCGGCGGCACGACCGTCGAAGTCACTGTTTTTCGGGGAGGGTCCGCCGCCCAGGAGGCGCTGGCCGCTGGCGCGATCGATGTTGCCTCCATCTCCCCTCCGACCGCCGCCCTGGCTGTCAAGAAGGGTGTCAGCCAGAAGATTATCGCCCTATGCGGTCCGCCCACGCTCGAAGGGTGGTGCCTGGCATCGTCCGCAAAGTCCGGGGTCAAGGATATTAAGGGCCTTGCGGGCGCCAATGTCGGCATCACCGCCAAGGGGTCGACGACGGACTTTCTGATCGCTTGGTCTGCCCACAACGCCAGTGTCGCGATGAACACCATTCCTCTTGGAAGCGGGGTTCTTCCGGCGCTGAACGCTGGCCAGATCGGCGCGACGGTCCTCTGGCCGCTTGTGAGTTTCAAGGCGATCACGGCGGGCGAGGTCTACGAGCTCGAGGACTATGGTGCGACCGCCGTTGACGCCACCTTCGATTCCTGGGTCGCATCGACAACGGCGATCGACGGCAAGAAGGAACAGTTGAAGGCGTTCCTCGCGGGCATCGGCAAGGCGGTCAAAGAGCTCCAGGCCGATCAGGCCAAGACGATGCAGATCCTGTCGAAGTATCACCGCGAGAACGACGAAAAGGTCCTCAAGCTCGCGCACGAAAAGCTGATCGGAACCATGCGGTCGGACAACGTCATCGAGATCAAGGGAATTGACGGGGCACTGAAGATGGCGGCGATCGCCGGCGTCTCGAATCTGCCGAGCGCGGCTGAGATCACGGATCTCAGTCTACTGTAACACGCGAACCGACGAGGTCCGGCAGAGGTGTAAGAGCGGTCCGACCTTCGGACCGAACGATACCGCATGACCGGAGATAGGATGTTTCGATGTTTGCGAAACTAACCGCGATACGACTGGCCGTCGTCCTCGTTGTCGTCGGCCTCTGGAGTGTCGCTGTCAATCAGGATTGGGTGGATCCGAATCTGGTCCCGTCACCCGCAAGCGTGGCAGCCACGCTTCGCGATCTGCTTGGTGACGCCACCTTCCTCGACCATGCGGTGACGACACTGGTCCGCGTCCTGATAGCATTCGTGATCGGTTCGCCGCTCGCGATCATCACCGGGTTCCTGATTGCCGAGAGGGGATCCAGCCAGAAGTCGTATGCGCCGATCATCTACTTCCTGATGGGCGTCCCGCAGTCGATCTTCCTGCCGGTGTTCATCCAGATCTTTGGAGTCGGCTCGCTCCAGAAGGTCGTCTTCGGGATCACGCACCTCTACTTCGCCCTGACCGCGATCACGATCGCCGCGGCCAGATCGGTATCGCCGCACTTCGTCCTGGCAGCGCGATCCTTCGGCGCGGGCCGAGCCCGCATCTACTGGTCCATCTATTTCCGGGCGATGCTGCCAACCTTGATCAATGGCCTTCGGATGGCCCTCATCTTCGACATCGTCGGCGTGCTCGCCGCTGAGATGTACGCGTCCCGCAACGGACTTGGGCAAGTCATCATGGCCTGGGGCGAGGAGTACCGCGCCCCCGAGATGATGGCCGCCGTTCTTCTCATCTCCGCTGTCACCATCCTTCTGAACGAGGCGATGGCGGCCCTGCAGCGCGCTTTCTCCCCAGCGAGTGCGGCGAGCGCAATTCAAGGAGTGCATGCATGACAAAGCCAAACCTTGCCCTGCTGAGCACGCACGATCACGCCGCCGAGAAGCTTGGCTACGTGATGGAGGCGAAGGGGCTCGGAAAGACCTATAAGACGTTCGAGGCGCTCAAGGACATCTCCTTCCAAATTCGAAAGGGCGAATTTGTCTGTCTCGTCGGGCCGAGCGGATGCGGCAAGTCCACACTGCTTCAGCTCCTTTCCGGCCTGAGCGAGACTACCACGGGCGATGTGATCGTCGGCGGCGAGCGGATGTTCGGTCCTCGTCCCGACAGTGTCTCCGTGATCTTCCAGGACGCGACGCTTCTTCCATGGAAGACTGCGCTGCAAAACGTCGAATTCCCGCTCGAGGTGAAGGCGGTGCCAAAGGCCGAGAGGCGGGCCCGCGCCGAACACTATCTGAAAATGGTCGGTCTCGCCGATTTCAGGGACAGGCTTCCTCACGAGCTTTCGGGAGGCATGCGCCAGCGCGTCTCGATCGCTCGCGGCTTGGCCCAGGAGCCGAAGCTCCTGCTCATGGACGAACCCTACGGCGCACTGGACGAGCAGACGCGGACGAAGATGGGCGACGACCTTCTGAGGATCTGGGAGGAAACCAAGCTGACGATCCTTCTGATCACCCACAGCCTGTCGGAGGCCCTCTACCTTTCCGATATCATCTACGCGATGGCTGCGCGGCCGGGGCGCATACTCGAAAGGGTGGATGTGGACCTGCCGCGGCCGCGGAACATCGACGTAATGGGGAGCCCCGAGTTCGGTGCGTTGAGAAACCGCCTCTGGCACCTCCTTACCGATCAGCGACAGGCAAGCTAGGGAGGCTGAGATGCAGTCCCTCGATTCAGGACGGCTGTTGAAGCGCGGCGCCACGGCGTTGGTGGTCATATCAGCGTGGGAACTGCTTGGGCGCAGCGGCGCCATCAGTCCCATCATCCTTGCCACCCCGAGCGCTATCGTATCGGCTGCAAGGACTGACGGGGGCCTTTTCCTGCTTGCGTTCCAGACCACGGCATTGGAGGTGATCGTGGCGATCGTGCTTGCATGGGGGCTCGGCATCACTGCTGGCCTTCTTTGCGGCCTTTCCGAGACGTCGACACGCGCTTCAGGCCCACTCCTTGCGGCGTTCTTCGCCATACCCCTGATCGTCTGGTACCCGCTGTTCGTCATCTGGTTCGGTATCGGGCCGGCATCGAAGATTATCTTCGGCGTGGCATGCGGTTTCTTTCCGGTCGCGACCAGCACGCTGACAAGTCTTCATCAGGTCGAATCCAACTACGTCAGCTTCGGGAGATCGATCGGGCTGCCGCGCTGGCAGGTTTTTGCGCGAATTGTCCTGATGCTGGCATTGCCATCCATCGTGGCGGGGCTTCGAGTTGCAACGGCGCTTATCGTCGCTGGGATCATCTTTGCGGAAATGCTCGCATCCGTGGGCGGGCTTGGATTCTGGATCTCCTACAACAGGACGCTTTTCAATACGGGCCATGTGTATCTGGGCATGCTGATGGCGCTTGCCTGCGTGATGATCTGCAATGCCGGACTGGGTTGGCTTGAGAGCAAACTTGGCGCGTGGAGAGAGCGGTCGGAATGACCGGGATGAGGCGCGCAGACAGCAGCGCTATTTGTCTATTTACTTGGTGTGCCATATATTGGTATAGCAAATATAATGGGAAGCCGGTCGCAGATCGCAGGAGGAAATGCCGTGAACCATTCCGAAGCAACCCAGGCCTCACAGGCCGACTCGCCTGAGCTGGAGCAGCTCTATCGGGACTTCGCCGCCGGGCACATGATGCCGCTCTGGACGCAGTTGGGAGACCTGATGCCAATGACGCCGGCACCGCGAGCGGTGCCGCACGTCTGGAAGTGGGCGGAACTCTATCCGCTTGCGCAGCGCTCAGGCGAACTTGTTCCGGTAGGCCGCGGCGGTGAACGCCGCGCGATCGGTCTCGGGAATCCTGGCCTAGGCGGCAACGCCTACATCAGCCCGACCCTTTGGGCTGCCATCCAGTATCTCGGGCCGAAGGAAACCGCACCGGAGCATAGGCATGCGCAGAACGCCTTCCGCTTCGTGGTCGAAGGCGAAGGCGTCTGGACGGTCGTGAACGGCGATCCGGTCCGCATGAGCCGCGGTGACTTCCTGCTGACGCCAGGATGGCACTTCCACGGCCACCACAACATGAGCGACCAGCCGATGGCTTGGATCGACGGCCTGGACATTCCCTTCTGTCACCAGAACGACGTCGGGTTTTTCGAGTTCGGATCCGAACGCGTGACCGACTACGCCACCCCCCAGTTCTCCCGCGCCGAGCGGTTATGGGGGCATGCCGGGCTGCGGCCACTATCCGGCCTTGAAAACACGGTCTCGTCCCCGCTCGCCGCCTACCGATGGGCGGCGACCGACATGGCGCTGACAGAGCAGCTTCTTCTCGAGGAGGAGGGGCAGCCGGCGACGATCGAACAGGGGCACGCCGCAATCCGCTACGTCAACCCGACCACGGGTGGCGATGTCATGCCCACGATCCGGGCGGAATTCCATCGCCTCCGGCAGGGTACGGAGACGAAAGGCAGGCGCGAAGTCGGCTCCTCGGTTTTCCAGGTTTTCGAGGGACGTGGCGAAGTGTCGCTCAATGGCGCCGCCTACAAGCTCGAAAAGGGAGATCTTTTCGTTGTGCCGTCGTGGGTGCACTGGGTGCTTCGCGCGGAGACGCCGTTCGACCTCTTCCGCTTCTCGGACGCACCCATCATGGAGCGCCTGAACTTCGCCCGCACTCAGATCGACGGGGTCAACAACTGATGCCGCTCTCCGATGCGCAATCCAGGCTCCCGGAACGGCTCAGCGCCGGGGCACGGTACGATTCCGCGCGGGCTCCTAAGCGGGAGCTGGGCTGGGCGCGCGGAGGAACGGCATATTTTGCAAGACTGCTCAACGAGCTTCGCGATGACGAGCTCGATTATCCCAGTCTGCTGCCCGGCCGCTCTCGGCGGCATGTGGTTGCAGAAATCGGCTACCAGGCGCGCGCGCTCGCACGCTCGGTCGAACTCGTCAGGGGAGCATCGGTCGATCCGATCTTCGCACACAACGATCAACTCCGCGAGGAAGCGAAATTCGCGCTCTCGCTGCGTAGCGACGCCTTGAGACACCTCTTCAAGCACTCCGAAGTGCATCTGAACGTCGAATGGCGTGACCTGGACGACGACGAGTGGGATCGTAATGCGGCTCTGCCGGGCGGAGGCCAGATCACCCCGCGCCAGACGGTCCCGATCCGGTCGATCTCGCTGTGGCTTCGGGGCGTCGCGCTCAACAACGGTGGCAGGTTGGCCGACGTGCCGAGGGATCTGCTCGAATACTTTCACATCGGCAACGCCAATCAAGAGCCCCGGGAGGCGGTCAGGCTCGCAAGGCTGCCAGCGGCCGCCAGCATCTACATGCTTTGATATCGGGAGTAGAAAATGTCATCCAAAATAAACACCCTGTTCAAATCACCATCCTATCCCCTCGTTGCAGTGAAAGGTCGAGATTCCAAGTATCCTGTGCACAGAATCTTCTGCGTCGGCCGTAATTACGCCGAACATGCCAAGGAGATGGGCGTCGAGGTGGACCGCGAGGCGCCATTCTATTTTCTGAAGGACGCCCAGGCGATCGTTCAGTCGGGATCTACCGTCGCATTTCCACCGGGCACGACGAATTACCACTACGAGATCGAGTTGGTCATCGCGATCGGCAAGTCGGTTTTCAAGGCGGACGAGGATCAGGCGAAGGAAGCCATCTATGGCTACGCGACCGGCCTCGACATGACTCGTAGGGATCTTCAGCTCGATGCGCGCGCCAAGCAGCGTCCCTGGGATCTCGGAAAGAATTTCGAACGGTCCGCCGTCATAACCGCGATCACATCAGCCGAAGCGGTCGGGGAGATTGGCCCGCAGCGCATCTGGCTCACCGTCGGCGGCGAGACCAAGCAGGAAGCCCATCTGTCGGACCTTGTTTGGACGCCAACCGAACTCGTTTCCCACCTCTCGAAGTTCTACCACCTAGAGCCTGGCGACCTGATCTACACGGGTACGCCTGCAGGTGTCGGCCCTGTCGTTTCCGGCGACCGCATCGAGGGCGGCGTCGACGGGCTAGACTCGATCGAGCTTTTCGTCGGAGAGCCGGAATGAAGTTCTACGGCTACTTTCGAAGCTCCGCAGCCTACAGATGCCGCATCGCCTTCAACCTCAAGGGGATCGCCCCGGAATTTCAGAGCATTCACCTGAGGAAGGGCGGCGGCGAGCAAAAGGAGGAATCGTACCGCTCGCTCAATCCTCAGGCGCTCGTGCCGACTCTCGACAATGACGGAGTCCTTCTCACGCAGTCGCTGGCGATCATCGAGTGGCTGGACGAAAGTTATCCCGGCGCGCGACTAGTGCCCGAGAACAAGGAACAAAGAGCGCTGGTGAGGGCATTCGCACTGGCAATCGCCTGCGATGTCCATCCACTTCAGAACCTACGCGTTCTGGACTACCTGCGCACCGAGTTCAGGGCCGATCAGGCGGCGCTGGACAAATGGTGCCAGCGGTGGATCGGCGACGGTCTCGCCGCCTGCGAAGAGATTGTGTCGCGCGCGCCCTCGAAGACGCGGTTCTGCTTCGGCGACGAGCCAAGCCTCGCCGACCTCTGCCTCGTGCCGCAAATGTTTTCGGCAGAGCGCTTCAGACTCGACACGGCAAGCTACCCGAACCTCGAGAGGATCACGCAGGCTTGCAATTCGTTGCCAGCCTTCCATGACGCCCACCCGTCGAGGCAGCCCGACAGTGAGGCATGAACAACGGTACCAGCCGTCGCAGCGAGGAGCAGCGATGCCGGAGGCCTCCAACCAACAATATCACACGCTACGCGAGGATTCGATGCGTGAAATGAATGTGACAACTATCATCGACGACGGCGCGGTGTCCGGCCGTCAGAAACTACTTTTTCTGTTCTGCGGTCTGACTATGCTCGTCGACGGTTTCGACGCCCAGGCGATGGGATATGCGGCTCCGGCCGTGATCCGGGATCTTGGTCTTACCAAGGGGCAGCTTGCGCCCATCTTCTCCATCGGTCTCCTCGGAATTGCCGTCGGTAATTTCCTGCTTGGATCTTTGTCCGACAAGTACGGTCGAAAAACAGTGCTTCTGTGGTCCCTGGTGTCGTTCGGCCTGCTGACGATCGCCAAAGCCTACGCAACGACGGAATCACACTTCCTGGTCCTGCAGTTTCTTGCGGGTTTGGGTATCGGGGCCGCCTATCCCAATGCCCTTTCGCTCGCGGGCGAATACGCGCCGGAGAGAATCCGAAGCATGACGGTAACGTCGTGCGGCATGGGCTACCTTGTCGGAACTTTCCTGGGCGGCCTTATCGCGGCGTTCGTAATTCCCCGATGGGGCTGGCAGTCGGTGTTCATCATCGGCGGCGTCGCCGCATTGCTGGTCGCAGCCGGGGCGGCGTTCGGAGTTGTCGAATCGGTGAAGCAGCTTGCCGCCGTCAGGGCGCCGGCTGACACGATCCGACGGACGCTTGCCAAGCTCGGCGTTACCGGACTGCCGTCCGACGTGGTATTCACCGCACCAGAAGTTCCGACACAGGGATCCCGCCTTGGGGCGCTGTTCGGCGACGGACGGGGCGTCTACACGGCTCTCATCTGGACGACGACGTTCATGCTGCTGCTGCAGACGTACTTTATTCTGAGCTGGCTGCCGACCATCTTCGCCGATGCCGGTCTTCCTGTTTCCCAGTCCGTACTCGCTGTCGCTCCATGGTCCATTGGCTCGCTGGTGTCGTCGCTGGTTCTTGCAAAGTATCTGCATAAGTCCTGGGGAATGTTGCTGCTCGGAGTAGTGTGCGCCGTCTACGCGGTCGGCACGGTTGCGATCGGCTATTCGACCGGATCGTTCCTGCTTCTCGCGGTGATCGTCTTCATCGTCGGTATCGGCAGCGGCCCGCAGGGCGTCACCCATGCGTTGAACATCGCCATCTACCCCACCAGGATCCGCAGCACCGGTGTCGGCTGGGCGAGTGGCGTCGGTCGTTTCGGTTCTATCGTTGGACCTCTGGTGGGCGGTTACCTTCTGACGAACGGCTGGGGCATGCAGGACATCCTTGCGGCCGCTGCGGTGCCTGGCGTGATCGCGGCAGTCGCGATCACATTGATCGGAATTCTGGAGCAGCCGCGGCGTCTGTTGACACAGGCGCTGAACCACAAGCATGCGCCGAGCGAAGGCGAGCCAGGGCACTGACGGTCATCCGTTCAGGCATCCTTGTGACGCTCCGGCATCCCGGTCGATTCTGCGTCAATTTGCGAACCGCGCGACCGCCGATGGCCGCACAAGTACCTGCTAAAGGACAAAGGAAGTCCCATGTTTGGAGGGGAGTTCGGCCGCGATCGCCGCTGTCGCACTCCCGCTTCAAGCAGAATGCCCCATGTGTTCCTTCAGATGTTCAATGAAGCGCTGGGTCTTCGCCGGCAGCAGGCGAGTTTCGGTGATCGCGTGGACAGAGATCGGCTTGCCCTGCCACAACGGAAGCACATGCCGCAGGCGTCCTGCCGCCAAATCATCTTCAGCGCTTTCTCTCGCCAGCATCGCGACGCCCAGTCCTTCAACGGCGAGGCGCTGCATCATGCCGACATTGTTGAGGTGGATTTCTCCTGAAACTGCAATCCGGTGCGCGGTGCCGTTCCGTCGCAGCGTCCATGCTTTCTCCTCCGGAAAGAGCAGGCAGTCATGACAAGTCAGGTCATCTGGTTCCACCGGTTCGCCCCGAACATTCAGATATTCGGGTGAGGCGTAGAGATGGCGCGGCACCTCCGCAATCTTGCGCGCGATGAGTTGCGAATCCGGCAAATCGCCCATGCGGATCGCCAGGTCAAAGGGCTCGGCGACCAGATCGACGCGGCGCGGGGTAAGGTCCAATTCCAGGCTGATTCCTGGGTAACGAAGCCGGAACCCCGGCAGGATCGGCGCAAGAAACACGGTCGCGAAGTCGACAGGCAAAGAGACGCGCAAGACACCGCTGGGATTTGAGACGATTTCTCCGAGCTGTTCATGCGCAAGCCGCGCATCGTCGATGATCCGCTTGCTGCGCTCGAAATAAATCTGCCCGGCCTCCGTGAGCTCGATCCGCCTTGTCGTGCGGTGCAGGAGACGCAAGCCAATCACTTTCTCCAGCGCAAGAATGCGTCTGGAAAGGGTGGAACTGGGCATGCTGAGCGCCGCGGCGGCCTGTCGGAAGCTTCTAGCCCGCGCGACCTCCACGAACAGGCCCATGTCTCTCAGGTAATCCATGTCAATTGCGCCAAAAATGGAATAGTGAATCCAATTTTGGTGACTTTACTGCAGAAATGCTCCGAATGATAGTTTTCGCAATGTTGAAGGCCTAGGATCAGAGAACCGCAATGACCACGCAATCCGCATCATGGCGTAATGCCGCCGTCCTTCTGATCGACCATCAGGTCGGCACGATGAGTTGGGTGAAATCCATCCCCGTCGAGGAGATGAAGCGCAATGCGCTCATGCTCGCGAAGACCGCGAAGATCATGAAGCTCCCGACGATCTTGACCTCCAGCATGGAGGACCATGCTCAGGGTCCGCTGATGAGCGAACTGGTGGAAGCCCTCCCTGACGAGTACCGCACGCGCATCCTGCGCGCCGGCATCGTCAATGCTATGAATGACACGAACTTCGCCGCTGCCGTCGAGAAGACGGGACGAAGAACACTGATCGCTGCAGGCGTCACGAATGACGTCTGCACCGTGTTTCCCGTCATGACTCTGCTCGATCAGGGCTACGAAGTGATCGTCGCCGCGGACGCGGGGGGCTCTCCCGGCAAGATTGCGGACGATCTCGCCCTGCGCAGGATGGAACAGGCTGGCGCCACGATCCTTGGAACGAACCAGTTGCTGGCCGGTCTCGCCAGCGACTGGTCGACCCCGGAGGGGGGACAAATCGCAACGGTTCTCGCCGCGGCCCTCCAATCCTGATTTCCGTCTGAAACACTTACGCCAGGGAACGATAAGGAGGCAGCCGGATGAAGCTGTACTATGCGCCGGGGACCTGTGCGGTGGCATGCTGGATCGCCCTGAAATGGGCCGGCGCGGATTTCGAGGTCATAAAAGCCGACTACGCATCGCCGGAGTTCAGGCGTATCAATCCGTTAGCGATGGTGCCGGCGCTCGACATCGGCGGCCCCTGCGTGATGACGCAGGCCGACGCGATCCTCGCCTACATCGCTGAGCGCCATTCCGGGGCCGGGCTCGGTGCGGACAACGACCTCCTCGGCCGCTTCGAGTTCAGCGAAACGATGTCGTTCCTGACCGGAGATTTCCATCCCGCTTTCTGGCCCTTCTTCACGCCGCAACGATTCACGACGGACAAGGCGGCGGACGCCCTCGACAAGGTCCGTATGGCCTCCCATGCCCGGATCGATCGGGTGATGCAGCATCTCGACCGGCGGATCGGCGATGGCGAACACGTCTATCGTGGCCGCCGCACTGTGGCCGATGCCTATGCCTTTATCATGGCGAAGTGGACAGCCAAGCTTCCCAAGACCTGGCAGAACTATTCCAACGTCGCACGCTTTTATTCCCGCATGGAAGAAGACCCGATCGTAGAGGAGGTCCTGCGTCTCTCTGCCGCCTGACGTCGGGATCGCGCCGGACGCGGATGCAGAGGAATGCCGGAGCCGTCCCGCAGATAGGGCGATTCAACGAGGCGCAGATGGACAAGAAAATCAAGATTCTGGACGAGAGCCAAGGCGAGTTCGTCGGCGTGGCCGGCGACAACTACCGCGTGATCGTTGGCGCCGACGCGACCGAAAACGCGTTCTCCGTCATCGACATGACGATCCCGCCCGGCGGAGGACCCGTGCCCCACGCACATCCTGATATCCAGGAATTTTTCTACGTCCTCGAGGGCGAACTTGAATACAAAACCGAGACGGGACCGGCCATCGTTGCCAAGAATGGCCTAGTCTACATTCCTCGGGGCGGCGCGATCCACAGCTTCAAAAACGTGACGCAGGTGATGGCGCGCGTCCTCTGCGTCGTCATGCCCGGCGGCCTCGAACGGTTCTTCGCGGAATTCGGGGTGCCGGTGGCCCGTGGTGAATTCCCACCTCCTCTAGCCATGACACCGGAAATCCATGCCAAGCTTGATGCATTGAACGAGAAATATGGCCAGTCCATGTATCCGCCGGACTACCTCGATTGAACGGAAGCGCCAGCGGGCAATGATGTCGAACAGAAGTGCGGGCGGCGTGTTTCGGTAAACACTGGCAATTATCCTCAGGCATCATTTGGGAGGGCTAGGTGCGCCGTACCGTCCACGCGGGGCTATCACCTGTTGGCAGTTCGCAGGGCTGGTTCAGAGGCCAGCGTTCGTCTGCGTTCAAATAGCTAGGTGGACATAACGAAGCCGGGCACACCCACGCTAGGTAGATCAAAAGATCTCGGGACGTTTTGAGTCGCTGGCTCGAGGGGGGATGTGGCGGCGGCGCAGAAAGCGCAGCCATTACACACTCGGAGGCGATTCGGTTTTAAGGGCTCAGATCACAGATGGAAGGGGCCGGCGCCAAGTTTCCTTCGACCGGGAGCGCGTCGTCCAACTTGGGGCCGAGCGCTTCGAGGGGGATGACGGAGCAGGGCGGGGCGGTGGCCATCGGCTTTCCGGGCCGCAGTGTCAGCGTCGTAGGCGACTGGGTGCGCCGGTCTGGCATGGCACGCTCGACGGGGTGAAGGTCGCGGCGCAGGTCCGGCCGGTCCTGAGCGCTCGGCCATGCTGGCTCCTATGCCAATGCGCATGTCTATACGCAGCATGAAGCCGAACTCGCCGTGCTGATGCCGGAAAAGGTCGCGGCCGATACCGGAGTTTCTGCTCTGCCCGATGCCGGGCTTGGTCAAGTCGATCGCGTTTGCGGTCGAGCAGGAGGTCAAGGCCGTCGAGACGCTCGTCATGGTCGAGGCGATGAAGATGGAGAACGTGCTGCGCCGGGAACAACGTCACCATCGCCAAGATGGTGACGAAGGAAGGCGTTTCGATGGCGGTCGACGCTGTCACCATGGAGTTTGTCTTATGAGAACTTCCGATATCCGACCCTATCGCCCCATCCTCGATGCGGATAGTCGGCGGCATCTTCGCATATACATCGGCGAACTGAACGGTTGTTGACTAACCCAAGATGGGGACTGAATGACGCGATCCTCGTCAATCGAACTTCGCCAGCTTCGCTATTTCGTTATGGCTTCTGAGTATGGAAGTTTCCGAAAGGCAGCCCTTGAACTCGGCGTACAGGAATCGTCCATCAGCCGCCGCATTCGTGATCTCGAGGATCATCTCGGCGCTTCGCTCTTTCACCGGTACAACGGGGGCGTATCGCTAACACTGGCAGGACAGCGTTTCTTGCGTCGAGCGCGCAAGGCGCTTGAGCACATTGATGATGGCGCCCGCGATGTAGGAGCCATCGGGCGGGTTGAGCGCGGGAGGATCAAGGTCGGAGTCTTCTCGTCGTTCGCCTCAGGCTTCCTCGCTGATCTGTTCCGAGCTTACGACCAGAAGCATAGGAAGGTGCGGATCGATTTCATCGATGGGGCTCCAGCCGAGCATATCGCTGCGATCCGGCAGCTTCGGCTCGACGTGGCGTTCCTCACCGGCACACGAGACTGGCCTGATTGCGAAGCTACCTATCTCTGGTCAGAGCGCGTCTTCGTCGTACTGCCTGATACGCATCGCCTGACCGAGAAGGGGGAGCTCGATTGGCCTGATTTGGCCAGTGACGCCTTTATCGTCAGCGATGCTCCGCCGGGCCCCGAAATCCATGACTACCTTGTCCAGCGCCTGGCCGAGCTCGGCCATCACCCGGAGATCCAACCGCAATATGTCGGCCGAGATAACCTGCTGGCGGCTGTCGCCGTCGGCCGCGGCCTGACCGTGATCAGCGAGGCGGCTGCCGCCGTGCGGATGCCCGGCATCGCCTATCGTCCGATCGCCAACGAGAAACTGCCGTTCAGCGCGGTTTGGTCGCCGCGCAACGACAATCCGGCACTCAGGCGGCTGCTGAGCCTCGCGCGAACGATGTCGCGGTCATTGTTTCAATGGGTCATCGTTTTGTTGAGTTGTTCGATCTATGGAGTGCGCCCTTGCGGGTAGACAGGATCAGGCTGCGGATTTGACCATGAGCCGGGCGTGTTGATCCTCGAACTGCTGCGGGCTGAGATAGCCGATTGCGGAGTGCAGTCGGCTGGCGTTGTAGACCTGATCGATGAAGCGTGGAAGGTCGGCAGCGACGTCCTCGAAGGTTTCATAGGCCATCGGATAGACGGCTTCGACCTTGAGCGTCTTCATGAAGCTCTCGGCCTTGGCGTTATCGTAAGGATTGCCGCGGCGCCCCATCGATCCGACGAGACCATGGTCGGCAAGCGTCTGCCGGTAGAGCCCGGCGGCATATTGCGACCCGCGGTCCGTGTGATGCACGCAACCGGGTGGCGGTCTTCGGCTTTCGATGGCCGAGCGCAGAGCGGCCAGCGTCAGCCTGACATCGATTGAGCGGCCGATGGCATAACCGACAACCCTGCGCGACCAGGCATCGAGGATCACCGCGACGTAGACGAAGCCGATGGTGATCGCGACGTAGGTGATGTCGGCGACCCAGAGCTGGTTCGGCCCGTCCGGGACCATGTCTTTCGACAGGTTCGGAAAGATCGGCAGGTCATGATCGCCATCGGTGGTGGCGACATAGCGCCGGCGCCGGCGCGGCTGGAGGTCATGCTCGCGCATCAGCCGTCGGATCTTCTTATGATTGGCGACGAAGCCACGGTGACGCAGCGCCGCTTGCATCCGTCGATAGCCATAGGCCTCGAAGCTGTCGGAGATCGCGACCATCGTCTCGACGAGCGCGGTGTCGTCGATGCTGATGGCCGGCTTGTCGTAGTAGGTTGAGCGCGCGATCCCCATCAGCCGGCATCCTTCAGCGACGGAGATGCCGCGGGGCCGGTGACGACGGATGTAGTCGCGCTTCTCGGCCGCGGTCCGTGCCTCAGAGCCCCCTTTAGGAACTCGATCTCCAGAGCTTGTCTGCCAACGAGCCGCTCCAGCGCGGCGATGCGCGCCTCGTAGGCTTCGATCGTATCGGCGGCAACGGCCTCGTCGTCGAAGGCGCCGGCTTCGAACTTCTGGATCCAGATGCGGATCAGGTTGCGCGACAGGTCATGTCGACGGGCGAGGCTATGGAGCGTCTCGCCCGCTAGGTAATCCTGCGCCACCTGGCGCTTGAACTCGATGCTGTGAGTGCGGTGTCGGGCCATGGGCTTTCATCCTTCGAAAGCCCGGCTCCTCCGTCAATTGCTCGCCGTCACGCTGTCCGCCTCAAGGGGCGCACTCCACTAAAGCGGCAACTCGCGAACGAGATTGCCGTTGCGCCTGGGCAAATCCGCGATCGGTCGCGATGAAACGCTCCAACATCGGTGCGATCAGCTTCACGGGCTCGATTG
>MKVZ01000006.1:0-24318 GCA_001898995.1 Rhizobiales bacterium 63-22
ATCATGGGTGGTCCGAGTGTGCTGGCTTCGGGCATCGATGCGGGCGGCAAGAAAATCACCGATGTCGCGGCTGGCGACCTGACCGCCACGTCGGCCGATGCCGTCAACGGCTCGCAGCTCTTCACCACCAATGAGTGGCTCATGACGCTCGGCAACCAGCTGAACGGAGCCGGCGGGTTTGGCCAGACCATGCAGAGCGTGCTCGGCGGCAATGCCCATTACGATACGACGACGGGTGGCATGACGATGAGCAATATCGGCGGCACAGGCAAGGACAACATCAATGATGCTATCCAAGCTGCGAACACGGCTGCGAGCGCGGGTTGGAACCTCCAGGCCAACGGTGACACAGCCTCGCAGGTCAAGCCGGGTGACACGGTGCAGTTCACCAATGGCCAGAACATCGCGATCACTCGCAACGGTGAGAACCTGACCATCGCCACCGCCCCCGATCTGACTGCCAACAGCCTGACCGCCGGCAACACGACGATCAACAATAGCGGCTTGACCATCCAGAACGGCCCGAGTGTAACGTCCTCCGGCATTGATGCCGGCGGCCAGAAGGTCACCAATGTGGCGGACGGAACGGTCGCAGCCGGCTCGAAGGACGCAGTCAACGGTGGCCAGCTCCACAACACGGCGAACAGCGTAGCGTCGGCTCTGGGCGGCGGTTCGAAGGTCAATTCCGATGGTACCGTCTCGGCTCCGAGCTACACCGTGCAGGGCAATACCTACAACAATGTCGGCAGCGCGCTCGGTGCTGTTGACAGCAACATCACCAATCTGGGCACTACCGTCAACAGTATCGGCGGTGACGTCACGGCCCTGAAAAATGGTACGGCCGGTGTGGTGCAGCGCTCGGGTGAAAACGGTACCGTTCTGACCGCTCCGGGCGGCACGGGTGCCAATCCGGGCGCGGCGCAGACGCTGGGCAATGTCGCCGATGGCGAGGTGAATGGCACATCGAAGCAGGCCGTCAACGGCTCGCAGCTTTATGACACCAACCAGCAACTGGCGGACGTGGAGAAAACGGCTGGCAACTCCGTGCAGTACGACACCAACCCGAATGGCACCCGCGCCAACACCGTCACGTTGCAGGGTGGGGATGCGAATGCGCCTGTGGTGCTCAAGAATGTCGGCACCGGTACGGACGACACCGACGCGGTCAACGTGAAGCAGCTGAAGGACGGCAACGCCCAGACGCTCGCCTCGGCCAACACCTACACGGACACCAAAACCGAGTGGGCTGTCGACCAGTCGAAGGCCTACACCGATACGACGGCGGGCAATACGCTGAAGAGCGCCAACGCCTATACCGACCAGAAGTTCGACGCGCTTGACCAGCAGATGGGCAATCTGTCGAGCCAGATCGGTGACGTACGCAAGGAGGCCCGTCAGGCCGCCGCGATCGGCCTCGCCGCCGCCTCGCTGCGTTATGACGACCGTCCAGGCAAGCTGAGTGCGGCGATTAGCGGTGGTTACTGGCGCGATCAGGGCGCGTTCGCCTTCGGTGTCGGTTACACGAGTGAAAGCGGGCGTCTTCGGGCCAATATCAGCGGCACCACCGCCGGCGGTCACGTCGGTGCGGGTGCAGGCCTGAGCTATACCTTCAACTGAGCAGGCGATTGGTCAGTTGAATGACGATGTTCGCAGGAACCGGAAGCTCCACTCTGTGCAGACTTTTCATTCTGGTTTCTGCGGCTCTGTGCGGTGGTCAGCCCTCTGCCCTTGCCGCACATAAAAAGGTGGGGCAGGTTCCCCCGATCACAAAGCTGGCCCCGCCGACTTCCAGACCCGAGCCGCTGACCCCCGGCTTCAGCGTGAAGCCTTCCGAGGTTTCGGTACCGGACGGTGTGCCTCTGGGCAAATATCTGCGCATGATCCGCCCGTTTCCGAACTGGACGCTGATCTGCGACGAGAACCTGGCGAAGAAGCAGAAGGTCTGCAATATCTCGCAGACCATCGTGGACAAGGCGGGGGCGACGATCTTCAGCTGGTCGTTGGCCGCGGCACAGAACGGCATGCCGTTCTTCATCATGCGGGTGCCGCCGAATGTTGGCAGGGACAACGCGATCAAGATCAACCTCGGCGACGGCGGCGCCACGGTGCCGGTGAAGATCGAGGGCTGCGATGCGCAGGTCTGCATCGGCTATCTGCCGGTGGTGCAGCGCGTGCGCGAGGCGGTCAAGAAGGGGCGTACCGTGGGCATCAGCTATCAATTCGGCAATTCCGCAAACGGCCTGTCCTTCCGCGCGCCACTTTCCGGGCTTGCGGCAGCACTGAACGCGATCTGATTTATCCTGCGAGCGTAGAGTTGCTTGCCGAGCGGGTATTTTAGGGCGCGAGACGGATTGTTGGGGATGACGGCTTTGGCCCCCTTGGTCGCGATGGTTTTGCGGATTCGGTCGCTGTCGTAGGCTGTATCGGCCATGACGAGCTCGACGGGAAAGTTCTTCGATCAAAGCCTCGGCTTGCGGTGCATTGCCTTTTTGACTGGCGGTGAGCACAAAGTGCAATGAGCATCCAAGACCACGCACCGCAAGATGGATTTTGGAGCTCACACCACCACGAGAACGGCCAATGACCTGCTCTTCAACTCCCTTTTTGCGCTCGAAGCATGTTGGTGAGCACGGATGAGGGTGCTGTCGACGATCTCAGGTATTCGAAGTCGCCATCATCTGATATCGCCTCGAAAAGACGCCACTAGACACCTTTTTGGCTCCAGCGGCTGCAGCGGCGAAACACGCTGTTCCAATCGCCGAATACGTCCGGCAGATCGCGCCAAGGTGAGCCTGTGCGCACAATCCACAATACCGCTTCCACGAACATGCGATTGTCCCCGCCAGAGGAACCACGCGTGCGATCATCACCGATGATGTGTCGCGACATACGATCCCACGGGGTCGTCACGAAGAATAAGACGGTCAGGAACACCCATGCCTGCCTCCAAAAGGCAGCCTTCAATCACATCAGCAAAAGTTTGGGAATCCTAAGAGTCCACACTTCATAGCCTCCCAAAACTTAAAAAGTGTGCAAACCTTGGCGAATGCGTCAATAGATAACAAAGCGGCCCTGCGGGAAATTCCCGGAAAATCCGCATGGAAAATGACCGTAAAAGTAATAATACGAAAGAGATGAAAAGAATGCTGGCTCCACTATATCAGAATATTCCGCCTCCATGCATAAATGAAATATATCCCATCGAACACACTTCAAAAATTCCTCACCAAGATTACTATTTTCTAAAATAGATTTTGTTTTATCCTTTACAAGAGCATCGGAAAACGGCTTGACCACCTTCAGGATGGAATTCCACTGATTGAGCCGTTCCTTGCTTTTATCTCTGATCCTCTCCCGCAACTGATTCGCGGCCTCCAAAGTAAGGCTTTCCCAATCAGATGAAGTACAAGATTCCATAGCTTCATCCCAAGAGTGTAAAAACTCCACTTGCTGCTGATCAAGCCTTCCCACACTTGCGAACCATTCAACAGAATCCAATTTGTCAAGTGTTGCCATTGTACGAGAATTGGGATCAGACAAGAGGCTCCTCCTGATTACTTTGATGGATTTATACGTCCTAGTATTCTAGCAACGAGATTATCGGCGCTCAAGCCGTATGCGGCTCGGTTCTGCGCGGCCAGACCTGCTAGGCTATCAACTTGCGAGGACGTGTAGCCGCTCGCTCGTAGGGCTTGGCGCAATGCCGTATCATATTCACCTACTGTCGAGATTTCGCCTTCAAGCGCGCACCCATCGGTATTGATCCCAAAACCCCTCTAACGATTTGTGGAACTCATAGTGTGGCGATTCGACATCTTTGAATGCGTTTCCTTTCAGTGCGTTCCGGCATCGCCCGCGCTTCTGGCTGACATTTCTGCCTGAACAGGAGCGTACCTTGCGGCCGACTGGCATTTATCTATTCGGCTTGCGGTATTGGTCGGCAGCGCTGAGCGCCGACGTCGGGCGTTCAGCCCGGCGGCTGATCGTAAAATACGATCCACGCGACATGTCCCGCATCTTCATTCGACGGACTTCAGTAAACTTCATAGAAGCCGCTATGCCAACGCAACGTTGCCTTTGAGCACCCTGCACGAGGCGTTAACTGTACGACGCACCCTGCTGGCGAAGGGCCGCCGCGAGATCGACACTCGCACCGTCGTCCGCACCGCAATGGCACAGCGCGAACTAATAGACACTGCGACCAGAAAGACGGCGGCTGCGAGACGCGGACAGGCCGGCACTTCGAAATCAAAGGCGGATGATCGCAGATGGGGCTCGCTCCGCGGTGTCGAATCCAGTAAACTTACACCCTTCGTTTACAGGCGGCCTGAAACAGGACTGCAAGGTGGGACGCCATGTCTTTTCTGATCACTGCGACGGCATCGGCAACGTTGCTTTGCGGCCCGTTCTACGATGAGGGTAGGCAGGCTTACGGCTATCGCAATTGCGATGGGACCGTCGGGATCGAAGCGACGCTGACCGCCGCAGATCCCTTCAACGCCTGCGGCATCGCCGCAGTGCTGACGGACGGCGGCCCGCGCATCATCAACCGCAAGGGAGAGACGCTGCTGCAGCCGATGCTTTTCGATAACGGCGCCGATCCGTTCAGAGAGGGCCTGGCGCGCTATGTCGAGGACCGCAAGTACGGCTATTTCGATGAATGCGGAAAGATCGTCATTCCCGCGCGGTACGACTTCGCCCTGCCTTTCGAAGAGGGCAAGAGCCGTGGCGGGTATGACTGCACCTTCACGCCAGTGCCTCCATTCGGCGAGCACAGCACCTATGAGTGCCGGCGCTGGATCGAATTGCGCAATCCCCTTCGCGAGAACCGTCCCTAGGGTCGCCGACCCAATCGTCGCCGGCCATCTCGTTCAATCTGTCGAAACGACGTTGCAGCGGGCCGCACGTACGGCAGCGAGGGTTTCATCATATTCGCGGCGATAGGTCGGATCCGTGGCGGAAAACTGCAGCTTCACCGTCAATTCCCGCGCCCGGCCTTCGATCCTCGAGCAGCGCAGGCTGTGCGCCCAGGGGGATTCGTCATCGGCGATGATGACGAAATCCTCGGGGTAGTCGGGTAGATAGCGTGCGGTGAAGCGCACGCCTGGCAATGGATAGGCAACGCCGTTCTCGGGCGGGTAGACATTGAAGGTGTCGGACCGGAAACCCGTCTGGACTGTCCGATCCCCTCGGGTTCGGACAAGCACCCGGTAGCCCTGCACCGGCTCGTCATTATACATCGCACCCGTATCGAAGCGGCCGGTAACGACCCCCTCTCCATCGACGCCGTAACGATGGACCAGGCTGGTTGCGATAGCGCTGCCCAGAAACGCGAAGCCGAAGATGAGTGGAAATCCGATACCGAAAGTGCAGCCCAATCCCCAGGCGATGAGGCGTTTTTCCTTGCCCGGATCGCGGTTCAACGCGATCAGCGCCACTGGAACCAAGGCCGATCCGAAGGTGAGGGCCACAAGAACGGCTATTTTCCACTGGTTGAGTTGATAAAATAGATGCGCGATGAACTGCACGAACCACTCCCGATGCCACTGCGAAACGCTCACGGATGTGACTATGCATGACCGTCACGTTCCGGGTATATCGTCTTTACCGCATTTTCCACAATGCCCGCGCGACGAGGCCGATATGCCGCGATCGGGCCGCCATCGCCGCGAAAGAGCGGCAGACTGCATTCGAGGCGGGCTATGACGAAAGGTACACAAATGTCGCGAACGGGATACGTATGAGATACCTGATTTTTGCCCTTCCATCCCTTTTTGTGGCGACACAGCCTTGCGGCGCGTGGGAGCAACCTCGCGTCGTTGTTCAAAACAACCTGTCCCACTGCCTGTCCGTCAGCGTGACGGATATCTCGAATGGATCCGGCCCTGTGACCGCGATGGCCGACACGAGGCTGCGGGAGCCGATCGGTGCGTGCGGATGCTTTTCGTCCCGGGCCATATATCGAAGCACGATTGAAATCGGCGGCACCTCGGAACGCCTTCAGGAGGGGCTGATCGATCTGAGGTCTGGAGGCCGGAAGATATTCGTCCTCGCCACGGAACCGAAGCTGATCGAAGGGGCAGAGACGCGCCTGCATGTAGGCTGCGCCCCTCCCTCATAGAACGATCGTCGATCCGGCCGGGGCGATGCGGACCTGCGCGACCATTTGAGCTCAGCGCGCTGCTGGAAACGGAAGCGGCGCGCATGGCGGAGCTGCGCCGGACCGACGAAGACGGCGCCCCAATGACCGACTGCTCCAACAGCGCGGCGATGTCCCGCAAGAGGCCGATCTTGACGGTTTCGTCGAACGCGACGCCGCGTTCCATATCGCGATCGCGCCAGCGACCCGCAATACCGCACTGGTCGAACTCTATCGCTTCTTTGCGGTTTCGGTTCGGCAGAACACCCGGCCGCTCTGCGAATATCACACTGCCGGAGCCGGGCCTTGCGGCCCATCAGCGCGTACCCGACACCATCTGCTGTCAGAATGCCGTAGGGGCGGCCGAAGCCGCCCAGTGCGATCGTCACACCGATCATCGATGCACTCGCCGCTTACGCGTGTTCAGCAACAGCAAGGGTTTGTATCAACCACCACAGACGCATTCGCCCGAGCCGCACCTTGCCAAGCTGCGCCGTATTTACGATCGAGGTCGTCGCGGTGTGATCTGACGATTTACGATCTACCGGTCGCTCATCAGGCCTTCCTCGATGAGGCGACGAGGCAGTTCCATGCAGCTACCGCTTGACGTCATAGCTCCAATGGCCGCCCTGGCGGGCATCCTAGCCAGCCCTCTTCCCGCGCGCCGGGCTGCCTGCATAACGCCGGCGACATGGCTGTCCGCAAATTGAGAATCCCGGAGTGCCAAGTCTAAGCCTGCGAGGACTCCTATCAAGGGCCATTAATTTATACCGACCGTATGGTATGTATCGACATATGACGAGACCAGCCAAATTCTCCCCGAACGTGGCGCGGCCCGACTCCGCCTTCTCGAAGCTGCGCGGGATATCATCGGCTCGGAGGGGTATGCCGCCACGACGGTGGAGGATCTCTGCGCCGCAGCCGCCGTTACCAAGGGCGCATTCTTTCATCAGTTCGGTAGCAAGGGAGCACTGGGCGTCGCGGCGGCCGAATTCTGGGCGGGGGACGAGCGCCTTTTTCGCGGCAGCCCCCTATCATGAACCGTCCGATCCGCTGGACCGCGTTCTCGCCTATGTCGCGTTCCGCAAGGCAATCATCGTCGGGGATCTCGCCGAGGTCACCTGCCTTGTCGGCACGCTGGCACAAGAGATTTACATCAGTTCACCCACCATTCGCGATGCATACGGCCGCAGCATCTTCGGCCACGCAGCGACATCGAAGTAGCACGGCGGGAACACAGGATCGAGGGCGACTGGACCGCAAAAAGCCTCGACCGTCTCGACCGTTATATCCGGCAGCTATTTCAAATTCCGGACAGTAAAGCATCATGAGCAGAACTACCGATATTGGCTGCGGCTGCGGGTCGACCCGACTTGCAATGTCGGGCGACCCGATCACCGTTACCGAATGCGTGTTTCACGGTTGCAGGGCCGCCGCGGCTCGGCTCACCACGCATCGGGGATGCGAAAAGCATGCTTACGCCCTATGAGGCGACGGCTCCGCGCTATACCGCAAGGATCGCGTCCGGATCGTCTCGGGAGCGAGCAATCTGGCGGAATTCCGGCTCACTACCGACGCAGGAGCCCGTTGCCTGGTCGCCACCACCTGCTGCAACACGCCAATGCTCATGGAAATGAAGGGGCGCACCGGGTGGACCTTTATCTACACCTCTGGTCCGAAGCTGCCCGGCCCAAGGCCGCAGTGTGAACCATGGTAGGAGACCTGCCCGATCCCTCGGATCTGCCGAACGACATTTCCAATCTGAAGACACAGTCGGTTTCATTCTACGCGAAGCTATTGCGATCATGGATCGCGATGGGCTTCCGCAATCCTAAGATTGTCGTTCGAGAGAGAATCGATGTCTAGGAGTTATGCGCCGCACGATAGATCGCTGGAAGCAGGCCATCTGCGTCCGGCTCCGGCAGAAGCTTGAACCCGCAGCGTCGGGCGCAAGCGAGGCTTGCCGCGTTGTCCGGCTCGATGCGTCCCTCCAACGTCGCATAGGTGCGTCCCGGTCCTGACAGAAACGCTGCCAGAACCGCTCTACGAGAACCAGCCGCTTGGTCCGCGCCGTGACTTCCGCGCCAGCGTCATGGAGACGCCGCACGACATGCGCGCCGATGAACCGCGTGCCGCCGATGACCAGGATATTTACCGTCATTCCTTCGCAAAAGGTCCGCAGACTGTCCGAAAACTCTTCAGCGGCGATTCCATGCAGGGCTCCGCGGACGCGTACAGGCTGGCATAGGGCGGATTGCCCAGTGCCGAGACGTTAGCTACTGCACCAGATAGCCGTATTCCTTGACGGTGTTGCTCAGGTCTTGGCAGTATTCCTTCTCGCTCATATTCTGCGCCTTGGACACCGTTTCGATGTCCGAATCGACATCCACGAGATTTGTGATCCTGGCTTTGCGACCTGCGGCTTCGGCTTTGTCTCCGCCGCTCAGATCCGTCGGCTTCCACATCCGAGCAATCAACTTCGTCTGGATCGTGACCGCCCGGTCGTCAATGTGGCCCTTCTCCAGGCAGTAGCTCAGGATGCCGAGCTGATTGCGCCCCGACAGATAGTTGAGCTTCAGTCTGTCGACCTTCTGCTGCGCGGCGGCGGGAGCCGATATTGCGAGGGCGGACAGAGCCGAAACAATCACGAAGTAACGCGAAGTCATGTGGGCAAACCCCTGGCTTAAACGGAATCCCTCCGGGTTGCAGATGCTTCCCGATCATGAGGGGCTTCCAGTCTGCAAGGCTACTGTGACAAATTGATTGGTCTTTCGCCGAAAGATCTTGCCTGCTCCGCCGGTTCTGTCCCATTGGAAAGGCACATCGTCGCCGGGGCCGGCCACGGAGATCTTGCAAATCAGCGCCCGGCCGGTTCAAGGAAGCAGTATTTCCGCGACCTGAACTGCATCGCTATATAGGTGCAGTCGTTCCAGTACTCCGTCAGGCAAGCATGTTCCGGTTCCGCCATTTCGAGATGCGTACAACGCTCCTCCTTGCACGTTTTCGTGTAGACCTTGCCCGTCGGATAATGACCGACAGCTATGACCGTCTTATCCTCTTGAAGCCGAAGCGCTTCGAATTCGTCGAGCAGTTTCCGTTGCTGTGCCAGGCCCCCGAAAGGCGGAACCTGGCCGATCGTCATCTCCCCGGCGATCACCATGATTTTCATGTATTCATCGTACTGGGCGCTTGAGCAGGAAAGGGTACCGTCCGCAGATATGAGAGCCCCTTCGTCCTTGCGTTCCGCAAAAGCGGAAAAAGCCGACAAACCCAAGAGCGACGAAACAAATATTCCTGGCAGCACGAAACGTCGATAGATTTTCATATTCCTTGAAACTATTTAAGTTACAGCGTGGGCTTACCGCGTCTGTTATTATAAATAAATTGATCTCCAACACAAACAAGAGCGCGCAAGGGTTTGACTGTCTAACTCATAAGAGAGGGGCGCAGCTGACTGAAGGCATAGAGACGCGCCTGCATATAAGCTGTGCCCTCGTCACAGACTGAGTGACCTTGAACCCGCTCGCCTGATCCCGCGGCACAGCCGCTCTAAATCGGAGCGAGATCGAAGAACTTGGATATCAGGATGCCTGATCAGGACAAACCGATTGCGACGGAGGCATGGGCTACAAGACTGCGGAATTGGGAAAGCCAAGTTTTCGGAGTTCGCGATGCGGCAATACCGGCTCCGAGACCGGTGTCACTTTCCATTTAATTTCGAGAATCGCGACTCAATGATATCAGTCCATAACCCATTCACTTAATTTGAGAATGGGCATTTAATTTGATAATTCGATTTGGGCATTGTCACTTTATGTGAGAATCCGGCTCCGGTATTTTTTGCCGAAGCTTTGCATGAGTGATGCATTTGCCGATGAGATTGACGAGGCGCCTTGGGATGAGGCGTGCCGGCGCGCAGATGCTCCGAATGCTGGATGGTCACATGATGGGTGAAAACCGGGTCCACTTCATCGAGGCCACCGAGCGGATGATTGCCCAAGCGCGCAGGTCGAACGAACGGTCTCAGATGCAATTAATTTGAGAATCCCGTAGCCACGATTCTCACAATTAAAATGCCAAGCCTGAACCAAACGGCCACGTTCTTACAATTACGTGCCAAGCGACAGGAGAGTCCCCAAGGGCAGCAAGATGCCTTTAGCCTCGCCAAAGTTGAGGGCGTCGAGCGCGCCACATACGGTCTTGGCATTATAACGAAGGGCCTGTGGAGCGAAGCGCTTCACATACTCGTCGATGTTGGCGCTTGAGACGAGAAAAACACCGTCCTGTCCCGTCACGGTCTCATTCTTTGAAATTGTTTTAGGCTCGTTGAGGAAGAAGCTATCTCCTAGATCAACGATCGGCTGATTGCAGCGGTGCGTGTGAGTTTCATACTCGATCGCTGCGAGCCCCGCCTTCGTCCACGCTTCAAACTTCTCGATGATGGCGGGGCTGGCGAACTTCTTGTTCATGGGCGAATTGTTGGTCGAGAGGATTGCCTGCCCATGGTCGCCAACCAATGTGACAAGGATGCCAGCTTTTAAGATCAGCTCCAGCATATTCAGATCGTAGCCTGCCATACCCTGAACCTCATCGATAATGATGTGGCGGAACCGCTGCTTAAGGCGGCGCATGACTGCCCCGCCCGATTTCGCTTCGCAGGCGCAGATAAATTTCGCGATCTTGTCCGAGTAAATCCGCCGGCTATCGAGAAAATAGTGAGGGTCGGTTTTGATCTCTGGGACAAACTGCGCCGACTTCCCCTCGACCCAATGAATCCCGCCGATCCAATGCTTGTGCATTGAAGAGCGGTAGGGTCGAGCCAGTTCGCGCAGCAGAAGTGAGTACCATGATAGGATCTCAACGTGAGCCGGCACAGCTTGGTAATGCTCGTATATCTTTAGCTCGATCTCGCGCACGTTGTTGCGCGTATAGTTGACGAGCGCCGTCGCTCCGTCTTCAGCCGATAGCGCCTGCTCGACGACACGGGTGGTTTTGCCTCCGCCCGCCGCTGAGATAACCCATCTCCTGCGCGAGGTCGGGCATGTGCGAAGCTTAGCGCCCTGATCGAACAGCGACCGGACAGCTGAAAAGGCGATGATAACATAATTCATTTGTTTGTTTTTGGCTTTCATACGGTGCTGAGCAGCAAACTGGTCTCGCTGTTCGAGACTCCGTCGATCATGCGTATTTCCCGCAGGACACGATCGAAATCGGAAAGGCCCTCAGCACGTATATTGGCCACGAGATCCCATTTGCCGTTCGTCGTATGCAGCGAGGCAATCTCGGCAATGCCACGCAGCTTGCGAATGACCTGTGTGGTGGACTTCCCCATGACCTCAATCAACATGACGGCATGAACGGCACGCTCGTCATAGTCCTCGCGCACCCTGATGGTGAAGCCGAGCAGCGTGCCGGTCTCGTTCAAACGATCCAGCCGATTCTGAATCGTGCCGCGCGCCACACCCAACGCATCCGCAAGCTTGGCGAGCGATGCGCGCCCGTCTACACGCAGATGGGCGATGATGCGCCGGTCCAACTCATCGGGAATATATTTTGCAACGTTCATATTGGTTGACAATATTGACAAAACAATTGAACATATTGTTTAATTTATTCACGAAAACAACAATATTTTGCAATTTCAGTCAAACATTGCGGCTTGCTAGCCTCCCCTTGTCAAGCAAGGAGTTCGCTATGCCGCAAGTGCCATCCGAAAAGGCTTTCATCCCGTTTGTCAGCGTCGAGAACATGATGCGCCTCGTCCATCATATCGGCCTCGAAAGCTTCCTCGTTGAACTGACCGATACGATCGAGGACGATTTCCGCCGATGGAACAGTTTCGACAAGACGCCGCGCATCGCATCGCATTCCCGCGAGGGCGTCATCGAACTGATGCCGACCTCCGACGGTGAAATCTACGGCTTCAAATATGTGAACGGCCATCCCGGCAACATGGCCGGGGGCCTTCAGACGGTCACGGCCTTCGGCCTTCTGGCCAAGGTTTCCA
Organism: Rhizobiales bacterium 63-22; assembly: GCA_001898995.1. Taxonomy (GTDB): domain Bacteria; phylum Pseudomonadota; class Alphaproteobacteria; order Rhizobiales; family Rhizobiaceae; genus Brucella. The sequence continues at coordinate 12,147 of MKVZ01000006.1, forward strand.
CCGGCTATCCCGTCCTTCTGACCGAGATGACGCTCCTGACCGCGCTGCGCACCGCCGCTACTTCCGCCATGGCCGCCCGCCATCTGGCGCCCGGATCGGCAAGGACCATGGCCGTGATCGGCAATGGGGCGCAGGCCGAATTCCAGATTCTGGCGATGAAGGCCGTCATCGGCATCGAGGCGGTTCGCCTCTACGACATAGACCCGCGCGCGACGGCCAAGGTCGCCGCCAATCTGGCGGATAGCGGCCTCAAGGTCACGCCATGCGCCTCGGCGCAGGCCGCGATAGAAGGTGCGGACATCATCACCACCTGCACCGCCGACAAGCAGTATGCCATAATCCTCACCGACAACATGGTCGGAGCCGGCATTCACATCAACGCCATAGGCGGCGATTGCCCCGGCAAGACCGAACTGCACAGGGATATTCTCCTGCGGACCGATACCTTCGTGGAATACCTGCCCCAAACGCGCATCGAGGGCGAAATACAGCAAATGGGCGCCGATTATCCCACCACCGAGTTATGGCGTGTCGTGAGCGGTGAGGCGCAGGGACGCCGCGACGAACGTCAGATCACGCTCTTCGACAGTGTCGGCTTCGCCATCGAGGATTTTTCCGCCTTGCGCTACGTGCGCCAGAAACTGAAGGGAACGGATTTCTATCAGGAAATCGACATTCTTGCCGACCCGGATGAGCCGCGCGACCTCTACGGAATGCTCAGGCGCGCCGGAAATTGAGAGGAAAGACGACCATCATGCGTAAGGCGAGCTATTCCGTTCAAGCCTCCTCCGCCGTGGTCATGGTGCGGCCGCACCATTTCACGGTCAACACCGAAACCGCCATCGACAATCGCTTCCAGGCGCCCGGCGAGACTGGAGAGCATCTTGCCGCGCAGGCCTATCGGGAAATAACCCATGCCGCGCAGACTCTGGAAGCGCACGGTGTAAGGGTACATCTCTTCGAGGACGAAGGCACTTCCACGCCCGATTCCGTTTTCCCCAACAACTGGTTTTCGACCCATGCGGGCGGTCACGTCGCCATCTATCCGATGAAAGCGGAGAGCCGCAGACGGGAGCGGCGCTCCGACATCGTCGAGATGCTCAAAACCGCCTATCGCGTGCAGGACATCATAGATTATTCCGGCCTGGAGCCTGACGGCCTCTATCTCGAGGGCACGGGCGCCATGGTGCTCGACCATATCGACCGGGTTGCCTATGCCGTGCGCTCCGACCGCACGAATCCCATCGCGCTCGAGCGGTTTTCGACCCATTTCAATTTCGAACCCATGGTCTTCGAAGCCATGGATGAAACCGGCGCCTCGATCTATCACACCAATGTGCTGATGTGCGTGGCGACGCATTTCGCCATGATCGGGCTGGAAATGATCTCGGACCGGCGACGGCGCGACGAGATCGTCATGCGGCTGGAAAATTCGGGACGGCAGATCATCGCGCTTTCCAACGACCAGATCAGGAGATTCGCGGGCAATGCGCTGGAGCTTCAGGGGCGAGAAGGCCGCATCCTGGCCCTGTCGACGACGGCCATGCGGGCGCTGAGGGAGGATCAGCTCGCCGTTATCGGAGAAAGCGCGGAGCCGGTTGCGCTCGACATACCGACGATCGAGAAAGCGGGCGGCTCGGTGCGCTGCACCCTCGCAGGCATTCATCTGCCGCGCCGCTGAGCCGGGGTGCGGCGACAAAAATGCCGGAGGACAATTTGCCCTCCGGCTGTCTTGGTTGTCGCTGGAAACGGATCAGGCCTGCTGGCGCGTGAGCACGCCGAGGGCCGTTGTGATGAGACGGGCGAAGGTCAGCGCGCCGATGCCGTCGACATCGCGTTCGGGCATGAATTCAACGAAGTCCATCGCCGCGATCCGGCCTTTGGCCGCCGCGCCCTTGATCAGGTCTACAGCCTGATAGTAGCTCAGCCCCCCCGGCGCACGTCCGATCACCCCCGGAATCAGGGCCGGATCAAGGGCGTCGGCGTCGATGCAGACGATGATGTCGCTGCCTTGCGGAATGAGGTCGAGCACGGCTTCGACACCCTTCTTGTGCAGATCGTAGGCGGGAACGAACTCGACGCCCCATGCGAGCGCATCTTCGTAATCGCTTGTCGCCGCCGAGCCGATGCCGCGCGCGCCAACCTGAATGATGCGCTCGATATGCGCCATCTCGGATGCGCGGCGCATGGTCGAGGAAAGGCCGAGGCGCTCGCCCATATGGATTTCACGCCAGTCGATATGCGCATCGATCTGCAGGATCGTATATTTGCGTCCGCCCGCGGCGGCGCCCACCGCTTCGATCATCGGGATCGGAATGGAATCGTCTCCGCCGAGGATCACCGGCACCGCTCCCTTGGCCAGTATCTTCGACACGGCGCCGAAGATCAGGGCGCGGTTGCCGGAGCCGTCTTCCTCGTTGAACGGCAGATTCCCGCAATCGACCGGGCGACCGCCGCTCTTCGGAAAAACCGGACCGCCATGGTCGAAATCGTGACGGTCGACATTGGCGGTCAGCGAACCCGTGGCCTGCCGCAGCGCGTCCGGCGCGTTCCGGCAATAGGCGCCGACGGAGACGTAAGGCGTTGCGCAGGGGGCGCCAAGAATGGCGACAGGCGCGGCGAAGGCGTCGAGATCGGGACATGCTTCAAGCCCAAGGAAAGTTGCGTTCCGCGCTGCGGCGCCAAAGAGCGTTCCAAGGTCGGCTTTAACGGTCATGATGATGGTCTCCTTTTGTTAAAATCATGCAAGAGGCTGTGAGGACATGTCCCGCCGCAGGTTGTGGCGCGGCTTCCGTATGGCTTTACGTCCGTTCAGGCACCGTGCCCGACCTTTCATCCGATTCTTTGCTGCAGATACCCCGCACAGCGCCGCTGAACGAGCTGGAAGCCCGTCACCAGCACGAAAGTCAGCGTCAGGTAGATCGCCGCGGCCGTCACATATGGTTCGAACTGGATGTAGTAGTTCAGGGTAATCATCCGGGCGACGCCGGTGGTCTCCAAAAGTGTCACGGTGCTGGCCAGAGACGTGGCATGCAGCATCATAATCATTTCATTGCCATAGAGCGGCAGGGAACGCGTGAGCATGGCCGGGATCAGGATGCGGCGGGCTTGCGTCCAGCCGGACATGCCGTAAGCCCGCGCCGCTTCGATCTCGCCCGCAGGCACGGTCCGCAGGCCCCCAGCAAAAATCTCCACCGTATAAGCGGTCGTGTTGAGGATGAAGGCGATCAGCACACAGACGAGCGGGCTGGAAAGCCATGGCCAGAACACGGAACTGCGAACCAGTTGGAATTGCGCGAGGCCGTAATAAATAAGGAAGAGCTGCACCAGGAGCGGCGTGCCGCGAAAAAGCAAGGTATATGTGGACACTCCATAGCGTAGGAACCGGTTGCTGCTGTTGCGCATGAAGGCGAGCGGTATGGCGATGGCAAAGGCCACAGTCAGGGAGACGGTGGCGAGCAGCAGCGTCAGCTTCACGCCCTGCGCATAGAGCGGCAGATTTTCGGCTATAACGTCCCAGTTCATGACGCCAACTCCTTGACGCCCGCATTGAAGCGCCGGGCCACGAAAGAAAGCAGGACCATCGAAGCGATCGTCAGTGCCAGATAGAAGCCGGCGGCCACCAGATAGAAGGTGAAGGGCATGCCGGTCGATTCCGCCGCGCCCTTGGCCCGGAACATCACGTCCTGCAGGCCGATCAACGAGACCAGAGCCGTTGCCTTGGCGAGAACCAGCCAGTTATTGGTGAATCCTGGCAGCGAAAGGCGGATCAGTTGCGGCAGGATGATGCGGAAAAATATGCGTGAGCGCGTGAGACCGTAGGACAGGGCGGCCTCGATCTGGCCTTTGGGAATATTTTGCAGCGCGGTGCGAAAAGTTTCCGTCATATAGGCCCCAAAGATCAGGCCGAGGGTCGCCACGCCGGCGATGGCGGCCGGAAACTCCACGCGGACATTCAGGCCAAGCGCGTCGGCCCACTGGTTGAGCAGCGCAGGCAAGCTGTAATAGATCAGCAGCATGATCACCAGATCGGGAATTCCGCGTATGATGAACGTATAGATTCCGGCCAGCGCGCGTAGCGCGCGGCTGGCCGAGAGTTTGGCGAAAGCACCGGCAAGGCCGATCAGTATCGCAATGACGAGCGATGCCAGTGCAACCTGAATGGTAACCGATCCGGCCGCCAATATTGCGATGGCGAATTCGACGGCCATGCCGCTCACTTACCGAAATATTTTTCGTTGATCGCCTTGAGTGTGCCGTTCTCGCGGATCGTCGCGAGACCCTTGTTCACCTCATCGAGGAGTTTGGTGTTCTTCTTGTTGATGGCGATGGCCACCCCTGCACCGAATTCCTTGGCGTCCTTGCCGGTCAGCTCAGGCCCGACGAGACTGAAGCCCTTGCCTTCGGGGGTCTTAAGAAAGCCGTACAATATCTGGGCCTGATAGCTGATGACAAGGTCGGCGCGACCGGCGGCTAGATCGAGGTAGGGCGTGCTTCCAGAGTCGTAGCGCTTGATAATCGCTCCGGGGAAGTGGTGGGTGACATAGGCGTCCATCGGCGTTCCGGTCTGAACCGCGATCGTCTTGCCTTTGAGCCCTTGCGGCGTGAAGTCGAACTGCGCGCCCTTCTTCGCGACAAAACGGAAGATCGGGTGTTCGTAAATATCGCTGAAGGCGATTATCTTGCGGCGCTGATCGGTAACGGTCAATTGCGAGATCAGTGCGTCGTACTTGCCGTCGACCAGGCCGGGGATCATGCCGTCCCATGCGGCGTTGAAAATATTGCAGTCGAGTTTCGCGGCGGCGCAAACGGCTTTCATCAACTCGATATCGTAGCCCACCAGCTTGCCGTTGGAGTCGATGGATTCGAAAGGAGGGAAGGTTGCGTCCGTCGCAATGTTGATTTTCTCCCCGGCCATCGCGGTGGCGGCGGAAAGCCCAAGGAAAAGGACGGCGGCAAGAGCTTTGCGAATAGGCATGTTTTGTCCTCTGGAGTTGTTCGTGAGATTATTTGCCGGCTGCTGCCGGGAGTTGACCTGCGGCCGTCAGTGTTTGAGACGGCCGGACAGGAATTGTTGCAGGCGGGGACTCTGCGCGTCAGTGAAAACCGCCTCCGGTTCGCCTTCCTCCTCTACCTTGCCTTGATGAAGAAAGACGACACGGCTCGACGCATGGCGCGCGAAGCCCATTTCGTGCGTCACGACGATCATGGTGCGTCCTTCCTCCGCCAGGGCCTGCATGACACGCAGGACTTCGCTCACCAGTTCTGGATCCAGCGCCGAGGTCGGTTCGTCGAACAGCATCACGTCAGGGTTCACGCTCAGCGCGCGGGCGATCGCGACACGCTGTTGCTGGCCGCCGGAAAGATGGGCAGGATATTTTTCATGGACGCTGTTATCGAGGCCGACCTTGGCCAGATTGGCCTTGGCGCGCTCTACCGCGTCCCTGCGTGACAGGCCGAGCACGCTCACCGGCGCCTCGCAGACATTGTCCAGCACGGACATGTGCGACCAGAGGCAAAAGTTCTGGAAAACCATCGCCAGCCTGCTGCGCATCGCACGCAGCTGGCGTTTGTCGGCCGGATGAAGCGTGCCGTCGCGCGCCCGAACCGTCTTCAGCTCTTCTCCATCGACCGAAACCGTGCCGGAACTAGGTCGTTCGAGAAAATTGATGCAGCGCAGAAAGGTGCTTTTGCCGGAACCGCTCGCGCCGATGACGCTGATGACATCCCCGGCCTTGGCGTCGAGTGAAACACCCTTCAATACCTCGTGAGTGCCATAGGACTTGTGAATATCCCTAGCGCTGAGCTTGAGCATGTGTCCCCTTTGCCTGACAGCGTCAGACATCTTTATTTGCCTATTTATTAAGCTGTTTATAGGAATGATGAATATCGTGCAAATGATGAATCGTCACGCAATAGATGACGTGGATTCATGAATCTGTTGCTCGCGTCGTATTCCTCTGCATTGATGCGAGAATAATACGGTTCCTGCGGCCACGATATTCGGATTGGGCGTAAATAGGTGAAAATAAATCAGCGCTTGGAATAGTGCGCGCGGTTAGAGCGGGATATTCAGTGCTCCGTCGCGGCCGAAGCTCCGCAATATCCAGCGCAGGAACAGGCGCGTGCTGGACCGCTCCAGGTTTGCATGATTGCACACGACATGCCAGCCGCCGAAGACATCAATTGAAAAAGTGAAGGGCTTGAAAAGAATGCCGCGTTTCAGGTCGCCGTAAGAAAGCGTATCACTGACCAGCGCGATGCCGGTGCCATGAAGGGCGAGGTCGATCGCCATGCCTAAATCGCTGCAATAAAGATGCCGCGTCTCACGGCCGACGTCCGGCGAACCGATTTCGGAAAACCACCTGCGCCATTCCGATCCATCGTCCCAGTGCAAAAGTAGCACGTTCCGTAAATCTTCAGGACGGGTTATGGCAGAGCCGAGGCGCTCCAGAAGCAGCGGACTGCATACCGGAGTTACTTGAACATGGGCAAGCAACGAGGACCATCTGTCTGCCCATCCGCCGGGGCCGAAGGAAATGCCAACATCGACATCGCTCAACTCGTGAACCCGCTGGTTCTCGACAAGACGGATATGGCATTCGAGGGTCGGGTGATCTTGGCAGAAATCGATCAGGTTTTTCGCCAGCCACGTATTAGCGAACATAGGTGGGCAGGCGATAGTCAGCCGACCCGCGACATTGTCGGCGTCGATCAGCCGTAACGCCGCACCCTGAATATCCTGCAGTGCGGACGATACGGTTCTGGCAAACAGACGCCCAGCGTCGGTCAGGACCACACCTCTTCCTGACTTGGTGAAAAGATTGCAGCCCAAAGATTCTTCCAGACGCCGAATCTGGTGACTGACCGCACTGTCGGTCAGGTGGAGCTCCGACGCTGCTTTGGTCAGGCTCTGGTTCCGGGCTGCAGCCTCAAACGTCTTCAACGTCGCCAGTGGAATATTGCTAGGATTGATCACATAACAACTCCCGGTTCCATTGAACGCAAACATTGCGTGAAGATGCCGAAAAATGGCGTGGCATGTTCGGCGGAACATAGGCCTCATCAATGAGCGCGAGCGTCAGAACCGTCAAGTCGATCGTAATCTTCATTTGCTTGAAGATATTGCGAATTTCGCCCCTGAGAGCCTAAGGTCAAGATTCATTGCTGATAGCAAGAAGATTACGGTTGTGGTGAGAGCGATGGCGGAGAAGAATGCCTTGGCACCTGTCGTAGCGCGTAGCGACAAGTCTTCAGTCCTTGAGACGCCCGAACATGATCTCGATCCGATTGCGCCGCTTGTAGCGGCGCTTGTCGTATTTGACGGTCTTGTTCCGGGATTTGCGACCCGGAATGCGGGGGAGATCCACTTCGCCTGTAAAGCGTCACGAAATCAGTCGGCATCGTAGCCACGGTCGGCAAGCAGCGCTGCGGCATCGTCCGGCGCGATGGGGTGATCGCTCTTGGCCGAGGCGTTGAGGCTGAAAGTGTTTCCGTATTTTTGTGAGTAGCGTCATTTATATATGTCATGAAAATAGATAACAGACTTGAAGTCGTTACTCAATCCCTCCGCGCTCTTGCCGCTGCGTCGGGGCCGGGAAGCAAGCTCCCATCCGTCCGCACGCTGATGGAGGAATTTCACGTCAGCCCGACCACGGTGTAGAAGGTGTTTGCGCACCTTTCGCAGGATGGCTTGATAGAGGCAAGGCCCGGTCAGGGGACATTCGTTCGCCTCGCCCCCGAGGAAGGAACCGGGCAGGCTGATCTATCATGGCAATCCGTCGCTCTTGGCACTGGCCGGTTTGATGGAGAGTTCATGAGCGGACTCCTGACCCTGCCGCCGCCCGGTAGCATCCCACTCAGCATGGGCTATCTTCCCCCTGATCTTCAGGCGACGAGCCTCCTTTCGGCCGCGCTCCGTCAAGCCGCCGCGCGGCCCGAATTATGGGACCGCCTGCCGGTGGAGGGGCTTGAAAACCTTCGGGCGTGGTTTGCGCGCGAAGTCGGCAGCGGTCGTGTTTTCATCCCTCATGAGGTCATTGTTTGCTCCGGTGGACAGGCTGCTATCGCCTGCACCTTGCGCGCCCTTGTACCGCAAGGCCGCCCGCTGCTGGTTGAAGCGCCGACCTATACAGGAGCGATCGCGGCGGCGCGGGCGAGCGGCTTGGAACTGGTGCCCGTCGCCACTGACTCGGACGGCGTGCGGCCCGATTTGCTCGCCGACGCTTTTCGCCGGTCGGGAGCGACGGCATTCTATTGTCAGCCAACGTTCTCAAATCCGTCTGGAGCGATCCTGTCGGCAGAGCGACGCACGCAGGTATTGGACGTTGCGGCCCACGCCCGCGCCTTCATCATCGAGGACGATTGGGCGCGCGACCTCTATCTTGGATCGGCTCCGAGGCCACCTTTAGTCGTGGAGGACCAGCACGGCCATGTCGTCTATATCCGATCTCTGGCGAAATCCGCCGCTCCGGGCTTACGTGTCGCGGCCATCATGGCGAAGGGCGCGGGGCTTTCCCGGCTGAAGGCGTCCCGCAACAGCGACGACTTTTTCGTATCCGGGCCTCTGCAAGCGGCGGCGCTCTCGGTCATTTCCGCGCCAGCATGGAAACGTCATCTTACGGCGGCCCGCGCTGCTTTGCTGGAAAGGCGGGATGCTCTTGTCACGGCGCTTCGCGCCGAGCTAGGCGACACGCTGCTGTTTCGCGTACCGAGCGGTGGAATGCACTTATGGGTGCGCCTGCCCGATCATTTGTCGGATATAGCTCTCACAGCCGAGCTGGCGCGTCAGCGTGTCGTTGTCAGCTCCGGCCGAGCATGGTTTCCGGCCGGGAAATCAGCGCGGAAAACTCCAATTATGAACGATCCAGCTCTTAGGGATCAGAGCACTCTGTCCTGAACAGCGAAGGTCCTGCGCCTGTCGCATGATCTGCCCATCGTGGTCGAGATCATCGACGCACCAGTCAAGATAGAACACCTCATCCGTGAAGTTTCAATACTATCGCGTGCCGGCCTTCTCACCAAAGAGAAGGCGCTGATCGTCCAGCATATGCGGGCTTGCGGTATCGCGGAAAAACAGAAACCGCGCCGCAGCCTGACAGTATTTCCCCGACAGTCTATAGCCCGTTTGGGCAGCTTTGTGGCCTCCGCACATCAAATAGAGGCTGCGAGTTCAGCGAGCTTCGCGACAGTGTTGATGTTCCGGGCGGTGCCATATGCTGCGGCCGGAATCCTCAGCTTCGAACGTCCCATACCCGCACCATAGGCTACATAGATTTCCCACCTGCCCAAACGAACGTCTTCGTCCTTTCTGCCCTTTAGCGCTTCCAACGTGTCGGCAGGGGGTGGGGAATCCAGAAAAATGGCGACCGTCCGGTTGGGTGGCGCATCGGGAAATGGATTGGCGTCCAGAACATCCGCCATCTCTTTTGCTGTCCGCACGACGACGCCCACCGGTTTGCCGGCATGGTCTTCGAGACGTTTCTCCAGCGCAGCCTTGACCTCCGGCTCGGATCGGTCGGCCGAGAAAACGACGTTCCCGCTTGCAATGTACGTCTGAACCTTTTTGAAACCCTCGGCGACGCACATCGCCTTCAACCCGGACATCGGTAGCTTGCCTGTTCCGCCGACATTTACGGCGCGCAGCAGCACAACATATGAAGTCATCCGATCTTCTTCCAAGCTGTGAAACTGGCCTCACGGTCACAGGCCATTCCTGATCAGGACGAAGCCGTCAGCGATTGGGAAGCTTTACCCAGAGCTTCTTCGCAAAGCCGCGCCTGTCGAGCTGCCACGCAACTTCGTTGACTTCCGCTTTGCCATTGCGGCACCGATAGGAATAGATGGTGTCGTGTCCCGTCGCCGCGAGGGGAACGAAGTCGCTGTCAGGATTTTCCCGACAGAATTCGTTTGCTCCGGGATTGTCACGGGACGCATTCATCTTCCCGCAAGGCAGATTGGCGCCAATGAAGCAGACCATGACCTTTCCGCCCATGCACCGGTACTGCGCCTGCATCACGAAATCGGAATCGTTCTGTGGGCGCTTCGCGCCGGGAAATAACTTCCTGAACGCTGCGGCCGTCTCTTTATAAAGGGTATGGGAATAGTTCCGGACCGTGTCGTCGTTGCCGACCTTGCGGCAATAGCGATGGAGATCGCCGATCGGTACCGCTCCCGTGGCCGCTGCTGGAGGAATGTAGACAGGAATCGCCAGCAGCATGGCGGCGCAAAAGCTGCCTATCTTCATAAAACGAAACATGGTCATCGCAACCTCCTCAGGAAAATGCATATGAAGTTGCCCCCGGTTCGCCGCCGCATAACGGAAATCCGCGCAAAAGCGTCAACACTGAGCGGTGCTTGACGGTCATGAACCGGTAGACGGACGCTCCTGCTGTGCCGGCCAGCATTACCACGACGACAGTAACGGCGTCCATCGCGGTGAAGCCAAAGCCTCGTGCGTCTTGGCGCAGCGTGACCTACATCACGAGCGAAGATCAGTGTATCAAGCTCAAGACAGATTACGCGGGCTTCGTATTGCGCTTAACGCGTATCCGTTTTTCTTTGTACATTCATCAGGATATCGGCGACCGGCAGGCAGACCCGGGAAGAAAATAATGAACGACATCTGGCTTACGACCGGCTAGGTTGAGATGCGATGGCCTGCCGGTACGTCGTGCGGCTGCCGAAATTATGAGTGGATAAATGGCACTGCAAGGCGTTCCTTGAGAGGATAATGAAGGCGGCGCATATTCCCTGGCTAAGCGATGTCATCGCGTCATTGCTGCTGGTGTGGGCCGCGCCGACCGAATGGTGGAACGATCAGCCGAGAACGAAGCGCGAGAACTCCAGTGAACGGCGTGCGTCTTCGTCCAGCTTCGCTTCGTCAGCGTTGTCACTGAGGTCGCGCCAGACCTTGATGTCGCTGCCGATCTGGCCGCCCATCTTGACGAAGGGCTCCATCACCACCGCGCCTTCATAGCCGATGTCGCGCAGCGCGGCGCCGATCTCGTGCCAGGGCAGACGGCCCTTGCCGGGAACGCGGCGATTGTTCTCGCCGGTGTGGAAATGGCCGAGGAGCGGCCCGGCGGTGCGGATGGCGTCGCCGAAGCTGTCTTCCTCGATGTTCATGTGGAACGTGTCGAGCATCACCTTGACGTTGGGCTTGCCGACCTCGCGCACGAAATCCACCCCTTCCTGCGCGGTGTTGATGACGTGGTTCTCGAAACGATTGAGCACTTCCAGGCAGAGCGTGACGCCGCGGTCGGCGGCGAAATCGGCGAGGCTGGAGATGCCTTCCAGCCCGCGCGCGCGGTCGCCCGCCTTGTCGACCGGCTTGGAATAGTCGATCGGCCAGTAGGAATGCAGCGCGCCGCCGATGCTGCGGATGTCGAGTTTGGCGAGGTTGTCCAGCGTCTCCTCGAAAAAGGCTCGACCGGCCTTGCGCACCTCCGGGTCGGCGGAGGAAAGGTTCCTGTCCTTCGACGGGCCGAGGCCGGCGGTGATCGTGATGCCATTGTCGCGGGCGGCGCCGGCGACTGCCGCGATATGTTCCGGGCTGTAGCTGTTGAGGTGATGCGCGGCGATTTCGATGATGTCGAAGCCGAGCTTTGCGACCTTCTCCACATATCTCAGGCAGTCCGCGCTCCACTCCTGCTCCCAGTACGAATAATAGATGCCGAACTTCATTTATGCCTCCGGTTCGATGGAAAATGCCGTTGTCGTCGCGCAAGGTGAACGCCCACACCCAGATGGGCTCACCGCCTCTTGAAGATGAATTGCAGGAAGCCGTTCGCCCAGATCGAGCGCACGACCATGACCAGCAGCAGGAAGCCGCCCCACAGCGCGGTCGCCAGATGCTGGTTGGCGCCAAGCGAATTCAGCCCAGACGCGATCACTTGCAGGATGACGAGCGAGATTGCCACCGGCAGCACGCGGCCGAAACCGCCATTGGGTGACACGCCGCCGAGGAAGCAGCCCAGCACCGTGATGAGCAGGTAGGCCTCACCGTGGCCGACGCGCACCGAGTTGAAGCGGGCGAGCATGACGATGCCGGCGATACCGCACATCAGGCCCGACAGCGTATAGATCAGCGTCAGACCCCGGCGGGTCGAGATGCCCGAATAGCGCGTCGCCTCGAGGTTGGAGCCGACCATGCGGGTGGTAAAACCAAGGC
>MKVZ01000006.1:24334-147640 GCA_001898995.1 Rhizobiales bacterium 63-22
CACATACCAGAGCAGAACCGCCGCGACGAAGACGAACATCGGCGCCGGTATGCCGAACAGGGTCCCCTGCCCGATTGCCTGAACCGCATCGGGCATGCCGGAAATGTCGCCACCATGGGTCAGGAACTCGCCCAGCCCGCGCACGAAGATCATCATCGACAACGACACGAGAATCGGATGCGCCCCGGTGATGGCGATGATGCCGCCCATGAGCCAGCCAACCGCCGAACCTGTCGCGAGTGCCGCGACGATACCGAGCGCGATGGCGAGCGCGCCCGCGTCGACGCCGCCGAATGCGTGCAGCACCGCAGCCATCGCGAGACCCGAAAGGTTGGCGGTAAAGGTAACGGACAGGTTGAAGCCGTTGGAAATAATCGGCATCAGCATCGCCAGCGTCAGCAGACCGAGTTCCGGCAACTGGAAAGCGACCGAGGTGAAGGTGGCGCCGCTCAGAAAGCTCGGAGACGTCAGGCTGAAGACGAGGCAGACGAACACCAGCAGGGCGAGAAGCGCTCCGATTTCGGGATCGACAAGCCGGGCGGCGCCCGGCCGCACATTGGTTTGAACACTCACTGGGCTGTCCTCCGCCTGGGCGCGCCGCGCCAGTTTCCGATGAGTTTGCCGACACCGTCGCTCGAAAGGGTAATCGCGAGGAGGATGATCACGCCGATGATCATCTTGAAGGCATAGGGCGAGATATCGAGCAGGTTCAGCCCGTTCTGCGTCATCGCCACCAGAATGATGCCGAGAATGACGCCGAGGATCGAGCCGCGCCCGCCACCGAGCCGCGCGCCGCCGAGGACGACCGCAGCCAGCACATCGAGTTCGCGACCGTAAAGCGCGGTGGGAACAACCTCCTGCGCGTAGTGCGCCTGCATCAGACCGCCTATGCCTGCCATCAGGCCGAGCCAGCCGAAGGCGAGGTAATGCATGGCGCCGAGACTGACGCCGACGCGGCGCGCGCCCTCGATGTTGTCGCCCATGGCGTAGAGCTGCCGCCCGGTGCTGGTCAGCTTGAGAAGCAGCCATGTGGCGGCAACGCAAACGACCATCACTGCCGCGAGGATCGATATCTCAGCGTGGCCGGAACTCGTGTCCATGCTCACGACCGGGATCGATGTCGTCAGCCAGTCCGGGAGGTCATAGAGCGAAGATCCTCCGCTAAAGAACATCAGGAGGCCGAAGAAAAGATTGTACGTCGCGATCGTCACGACGATCGAGACGATGCGGAACTGATAGATCCAGAAGGCATTGAAACAGCCCAGCGCCGTGCCGAAAAAGCCCGCGAGGATGAAACCCAGCGCCCAGTTTCCGCCACCCATGTCTCCGAGCGTGAGCACCGTGAGATACTGGACCACCGAGGCGGCGACGGCAAACGAGATATCGATGCCGCCCGCAATCAGCACCACCAGCAGACCGACGCCGAAGATGATGTTGACCGAACTCGCATTGACAAGATCGAACAGGTTCGACAGCGTCAGGAACGTCGACGTCGTGAGACTGAGGAACACGCCCATGATCAGAATCACGACGATGAGCCAGCGCTCCGTGGAACCGATACCAAGACTACGCATGGACGGCCTCCTCAATTGTGTCGATTGCGACATCCTGCGGCCGGTACTGGCCGACGATGCGGCCATCGCGCATGTGCAGCACCACATCCGAGTTGAAATAGACTTCCGGGATCTCGTCGGAGATGAGCAGGATCGCCATGCCCTCGTCGGCGAGTTTGCGCACGATGGCGAAGATGCCGGCGCGCGCGCCGACATCGACGCCGACCGTGGGCGAATCGAGAATGAGCAGGCGTGGATTGGTGGACAGCCACTTGGCCAGTACCACCTTCTGCTGATTGCCCCCGGAAAGGGTCGAGATGGCGTTGCTGGGCTTGCCGATCTTGATGCCGAGATCCTTGATCCACCGGCTGACCAGAATATCCCGCTTCCTGAATGACAGGAGCGGCTTCGGATCGAGCAGAGTATCGAGGACCGAGATGACTGCGTTATCCTCGATCGATTGCGGCTGGATCAGCCCGAGCGTCAGCCGGTCTTCCGAGACATAGGCGACACCGGCATCGATGGCGTCGCGATTGCCGGAAAAGCGGACCGGCTTGCCATCGAGGCGAATGTCCCCGCGGTGCGGTCGTGTCATGCCGAACAGGCTCAACGCCAGTTCGGTACGGCCGGACCCAAGCCGCCCGGTCAGCCCGACGATCTCGCCTTCACGGATCGTCAACGACACGTCTTCATATTGGCCAACCCGCGACAGTCCGGTGACCTCGAGCACGGGCCGGCTGGCCGAGTGGTCACGGCTGCTCACGGCATAATCGAACGTTTTGCCGGTCATGAGTTCGGTCAGCCGGGTCTGGGTCATGCCTGCGGTCGGGAACGTTCCCACCAATTTGCCGTCCCGGATCACCGTCACCCGGCTGCATACGTCGAGCACCTCCGCGAGCCGGTGGCTCACCAGCACGACGGATATGCCCTCGGCCGAGAGGCGCCGAATGATTTCGAGCAGCGCTTGCGTCTCCGCGTGGCTCAGCGACGCCGTCGGTTCGTCCATGAAAACGAGTGTCGCGCGTGTCACCAGCGCGCGGGCGACGGCCACGATCTGCCGCTGGGCGATCGGCAGGGTGCGCAGCGGCGCGTCGAGATCGAGCGTGACGCCGAGGCGCGTCAGGATTTTCTCGGCGTCGGTGCGCATCGCTTTATAGTCGACGAGGCGCGGACGGCCGCCGAGATTGCGCTCGAAGCCGATGTTCTCTGCCACCGACATTTCCGGGAACAGCGCGAGATCCTGCCAGATCACCTGGATTCCCAGGCCGCGCGCGGCAGCTGGGCTGAGATCGGTGATCGGCCGGCCCATGAAGCGCATTTCCGCGCCGGGTTCGGGTTTGTAGACGCCGGTGATGATCTTGATCAGCGTACTCTTGCCGCAGCCGTTTTCGCCGGCGAGGCACAGGACCTCGCCCGGCATGATGTCGAATTTGACGTCGTCGAGCGCCTTGATGCCGCCGAACTTCTTGGAGACATGCTCGATTTGCAGCAGAGGAACGGCGGATGTGGCCGCCGGCTCCGTTTCCGGGTTTGCGTGGATGTTGGCCATCGTCTCAAAGCTCGCTGAATATGGCTCCATCGGCCGCGCACCCGACCGCCATGCCGGATGCGCGCTCCAGGCGTGAAACGGCTGAAAAGGGTCAGAGACCCATCTTCGCCAGACCGTCGATCGTGTTCTTGTTGAGTTCGACGAGTTCGTCCACGATGAGATTGTGGCCGTCCGGATGCACTACCCCGAGGCCCGGAATATTCTGCCCGTCCTTGATCGTCTCTCCCTTGGCGACCATCTGGCCGAGGGTGACGAAGACCTCTCCGGCGAGTTCCGGGTTCCACATGAAGCCTCCGGTCAAAACACCGTCATGCACGAGCTTGCGGCCCTGACCGGGCGAGAAAGGCCCGAGCACAAGCACCTTGCCGGCGAGATGTTTCTCGGCCACGGCCCGCGCGGCGCCGATCGGCCCCTGGCTACCGAAGGCCAGGAAACCCTTGATGCCAGGATTGGCGCGCATCAGGTCGAGCGCGGTACTGCGGGATTTATCGACATCCTCCGCCACGCCATAGCGGTCGCCGATCAGTTTCATTCCCGGCGCGTTCGCCTTGATGTAGGCGATGGCCGCATCGGCCCAGGCATTATGGAGCGGCACGGTGAGGGATCCGACGAAAACGGCGTATTCGCCCTTGCCGCCAAGCGCCGCGACGAGCCGCTTGCCGTAGGCCTCGCCAAAGCCCTTCGCGGATGCCAGTTCGAAATCATAGGTGCAGTTCTTCTGCTTCGGCGATTCGTGCGTGATGACCTTGATGCCCGCCGCAAGCGCACGCGCCAGCACCGGCTCGAGAACCGCTGCATCGTTCGGCACGACGCCGATCACATCGACCTTCTGCGCGATCAGATCCTCGATGGCGCGGACCTGAAGCGCCGGATCGGCGCTGGTCGGGCCGACCATGAAGGCCTTCACGCCGAGTTCCTTGGACTTTTTCTTGATGCCCTGCTCCATGGCGTTGAACCATGGGATGCCGCCGATCTTCACCACCACACCGATGACAGGCTTGTCCGGTGTGGCGCTGGCGCTGCCAAGCACACCCGGCATCAGCAGGCCACCGGCTCCGAGAGCCGAGGCGGTGAGAAAGGTGCGACGGTCGATTTTCGACGCACCGATAGAACCGTTGGAACGTGATTTCATGAAAAAGTCCTCCCAGACCGTTTTGCCCTCTGCGGCATTATTCCTCCACCGCGATTGATATGAGCGAAGTCCATTCAGCGCCGATTGTCAAGGGAGCTAAAAGGATTTAGCATTGATTTTCGAGAATCTTGAATTCGATTCGCATAGCCCTTGAGGGAACAAGATGGCGCGCTCACAAAGCGAACGTAGATCCAACATCTATGACATCGCCGAAGCGACGCAGGCCTCTCCTTCCACGGTGAGCCTCGTGCTTAACGGCGCCTGGGCCCGCTATCGCATCAAGGAAAAAACCGCCAACCGTGTGCTGAAGGCTGCACAGGATCTGGGCTATTCCGTCAACATGACGGCTCGGGGCTTACGCCTGTCGCGTTCCGGACTCGCAGGAATGATCCTGCCCCACTACCGCAATCGCTTCTTTGCCGGCCTTGCCGAGGCATTCGAGGCCAATGCGCGCCAGCGTGGTCTGTGTCCGATCGTCGTGAGCACACAGCGCGATGAGGCGATCGAGGCCAGCGTCACCAACACGCTGCTTTCCCAGCAGGTCGAGTTCCTGTTCATCGCCGGCGCAAGCAACACGAAAACCCTCAATGCGCTGTGCCGGACCGCGAGCACTCCCTGCATCAATCTCGATCTGCCCGGCAGCGATGCTCCTTCGGTGGTCACCGATAATTATGCCGGTGCCTATGCCCTCACGGAAAAGCTGATTGCCACGCAACTCAAACGCCGGACGGCGCCGCGTGAGTTGCTTTTTCTCGGCGGCTTCGCCGGAGAGCATGCCACCGAACGCCGCATCGCGGGCTTTCGCGATGCCATCGCAGCCAGCGCGGTGGGCGTGACGCCGGAGGTTTTCTGCTGCGGCTATGGCTCATCGTCGGTGCGGGAAGCTCTCCTCGCCTGTTTCAAGTCGCTCGGCCGCGCGCCGGACGGCCTTTTCATCAACTCGATCACCGCCTTCGAAGGCCTCTTGCAGTTTTCGCTCAGGATCCCGCGTCAGGCGATGCGTGACGTCAGCATCGTGTGTCCGGACTGGGATCCCTTTGCAGCTCACCTGCCCTTCGACGTGACGATGACACGCCAGAATGTCGAGGCCATCATCGCCGAAGCATATGTGCTTGTTGAAAACTACGTGCCCGGTGAGAATCCGCTGGTCGTGGTACCGCCCGAATTCGCTCCGAGTTCGGAACGGGAAAGCGATTGACGCTGTTTGGTCCCGGATTTTTGATGGACCGGATTTGCAAAATTTTCTGTCGGGTCTCACCCTTCTGAGGTTGGCCGCAAAAAGCAGGCGGTTCTATACATTGACGCCAGACTTGACCTGCCAACGCAGTGCTGGATCGTTTGTATGTTCTATCGACGATCAGGTGCTCCAACAGAAATACTTCTCTTCTCACGACCTATACATCGGCTCGCGGGATATGGAGCAACGGCTGACGGGCAGGTGTGGCCGAAGAGACACGACCCGCAATGGAACAGAAAAGCACGGCCATATCCGATTGCATTATCCGTGGCGGCGAATAAAACATGAGTATATGAGTCATATAAAAGGTGTCTTTTCACGACTGCCTTTTATTCAGGACGTATTGTGAAGGGCTGGCGAGTTGAGACGGGATATCAAAAATCTGTTTCGGCAGCGTTCTGGAGGAGCCGAAAAATTCTCGTGTCTGCACGGCTGCCGGCCATCATGTAGCTACGTTGGCATGACGAGTGATCGCTAAATGGTGTGGGACATTCAGAACCTGTTCAAGCGGCATGCCAAGGAACTGAGGCGTTCCCTGAGCCGCAAGGGACTTGGCGCGGATGTAGCGGAAGATATCACCCAGGATACCTTTGTTCGCCTGCTCACTGCCAAGCCAACAATTAGGGATGGCAACGCACGGGCATATCTTTTCGAGATATCGCGAAATCTTTTCATTGATCATGAACGCCGTCGGTGTGCGGCGCCTTTTGATGAAATTACAGAAGAAGTCCTTGTGGCCGTCGCCGATCCGACACCCTCCGCTGAGACCGCGCTTTACGATAAACAGCGACTTCTGATTTCAGAGGCGGCACTCGCCGAGCTTCCCGTGAGAACGAAGCTGGCATTTGTGCTGCATCGGCTCGATGGGAAGACGATTGCGGAAGTGGCGCGGCAGATCGGATTGTCCACAACGCAGACATGGTCCTTGATCCGGGATGCATATCGGCATATTCGACGGCGACTGCGCGATATTTGACGATATTTCGGTTATGAGGCGAAAATTTCGCCCGCTCGTTCGTTCCAGTAACTAGACGTCGATTTTGCCGGCGTGTCAGCCCAACGCAAGGAAGCGAATGAAGGACAAACTATCAGAAGAGGATCGACTGTTCGACGAGGCCGTTGATCTCCTCATTCGTTTGCAGGGTGATCAGAATAATCCGTTGTCGATCGAGATGGCGCGAAGCTGGCGGGCGCGTGGTCCCGCATATGAAGACGCATGGATCGAGGCCTGTGAAATCCATGGAATGACAGGCAAAATACTGACCGATCAGCGCAAGGCAGCCCGTCGCAGCGGCTATCCTTCCAGAAGAACTTTCATGGTTGGCGCCACGGTTGCCGCCGGCGGGGCTCTTGCCGGTTCTTATGTCGTTCCCAGGGCGATCCTGCGAGCCAAAGCCGACTACATAACCACGACGGGTGAAATTCGCCATGAGCGTATTCCGGATGGCAGCGCCGTCACGCTTGGGCCGGACAGCGCACTCGCCTTGCATCTGACAGATACGGTGCGTCGTATCGAACTTCTGCAAGGCATGGCATTTTTTGAGGTGGCTCCTGATCCCGCGAGGCCTTTCGAAGTCCGATCCGGCGAGGTCCTTGCTACGGCTCTCGGTACCGCTTTTGAGGTCAGCGATGACACGGGCTTCGTTACCGTTGCGGTCGCCCACGGTCTGGTTGGCGTAAGACTGCCATCCGGCGTGGAACAGCGGGACACACAGCTATCCGCGGGCCATTCGATCACATTTGGCGAGAAAAATCGCTCTGTTGTCCGGGCAACACGGGATGCGGCGCAAATTTCCGCCTGGATGAGCGGGCAGATCGTCGCTGAGCAGGAAAGAATTTCAGTGGTCGTCGCGCAAATCGGGCGTTGGTATCCAGGCCGTATCATCATGGCCGATCGGGCGCTTGGAAACGAATATATCAGCGGCGTATTCAATCTTGGCGATCCACTAGGTGCGCTGGATGCCATTGTGCTTCCATATGGCGGAAAAATTCATCGGTTTTCATCATATCTCGTTGTTATTTCAAGGATTTGAAAAGAGATAAAAATAATACCGAAAATCCGGGCGGCTCCTTCGTTTTCATCTATAGGGACGCTTATACCCAAAGATCAGGCACCGCAGTCCCTCCAGACAAGTTCAAAGGAGTGGTATGGTTATGGTGCGCAGGTCCGGGGAAAGCACAAACAGAAATGGCCGCCACAAGGCGCTTGTGACAGCCTTGTTGCTCGGTACGGCAACGGTAGGTTTTGTCGGGGGTATTTCCCAAAGGGCCATTGCGCAATCCAGTACGAAAACTGCGTTTTCAATCCCTGCCGGTCCGCTCAATCGGGCTCTTGCCATATTCGGACGACAGTCCGGTTTGCAGATCACCTATAATCCGGCGATCGCGGCAAACAAGCGAACGAATGGCGCCACCGGACAAATGGATCATGCGCAGGCAATCGGGCAGATCCTGCAGGGTTCCGGTCTCAGCTATTCGTTCCCGAACGCCAAAACGGTAACGATCGCCGGCAGAGCAACCGATGCCGCTTCTCAAGGCGTGCCGATCGACGCCAGCGGCTCGACGCTGCTGAACACGATTACCGTCACTGGGGGGCAAGACATCAGCCCCACGGATGCGCCATATCGGACGGCCGCGCCTACCTCCTATATTTCGAAAGAAAATATAGATCATTTCAGGGGATCCAGCCCTGCCGATATTTTCCGTGGCACACCGGGCGTCATGTCTGGCGACGCACGAAATGGTGGTGCGGTTGATGTCAATATACGGGGAATGCAGGGTTTTGGCCGTGTGGCCACGACTGTCGATGGCGCCGAAAACGGAGTGACGGTTTATCAGGGGTATCAAGGCCTGTCCAACCGCACCTATATCGATCCCGATTTCATCGGTGGGGTCGAAATAACCAAGGGGTCGAATGTCGCTTCGCGCGGTATCGCTGGCAATGTGGCAATTCGAACAATCAACGCGGACGACATCATCAAGCCGGGAAACAGCTGGGGTATCCGGATCAAAGGCGAATATGGAGGCAACTCGGCTACCCCGCATGCAGGCGCGAAGGGCGGTTACCAATGGCCGTATTGGCCAAGCGCCGATCCGGTCGCCATTCCATCAAAGGATGGTATGGGCCGGCCATCACTTTTCACGCCGACAAGCGGTTCTGGCAGCGTTGTCGCGGCGATAAAGGATGAGAACTATGACTTTTTGGCCGGTTACGCATATCGTAAACGTGGCAATTATTATGCGGGAAAACATGGTCCGGCTGCCGACCACGTAAATCTAGGGCCGAAGAACATCTGCAACACCTACGGATATTGTCAATACTGGCCAAATTATATCGATAACGGTGGACTTACAAATTATCGTGCCGGCGAGGAGGTCCTGAATACACAGTCTCTGAGTGAGTCCTACCTCGCGAAAGCAACTCTTCGTTTCGACGGCGGTCACACGCTGCAACTGGGCTATACGGGGTACAGGGGAGAAGCGGGTGACTTGCTCGCTTCGCGTTTTACCGGCGACCGCGGACAACCGACCCAGCAGGAACAGACATCGGGCACAAGGCTTGACACTGGCACGATGCGCTATAGCTGGAAGCCAGACGACAACGATCTGATCGATCTCAAGGCCAATCTCTGGCTGACGCAGCTTGAAATGCGGAACGTGCGCCGGGGCTCGCCTATGCCCACACCCGGTTCAATCGGATTGCCGGCAAAGTATCGAACAGGTTCAGATACGATCATGTATGGCGGAGACGTGTCCAATACGTCGAAGTTTGATCTCGACCGTTTTGGTTCGGTCGATTTCACATATGGCCTGTCCTATTTGAACGAAGACACCAGGCCCAGTGGTTATACCGACTTTCTGGAAGGCTGGCTCAATCTGCGCAACGCCTACAGACAGGAGGCGGGCGCCTACGGCAAGGTGGCTTACAAACCGGTTGACTGGCTGACCATAAACGGAGGGTTGCGTTATTCGCATTACTGGTCACATGATCGAAGCCATAGCGCAATCAGCCAACAGGAACTGAATTCAAAACCGGATCGCAATTCCGGTGGCGTCAGTCCGTCCGTCGGCGTTACAGTGGAGCCCTTCGACGGAGCGCAACTTTATGCCAACTATTCCGACGCGCTTCGGTATCCGAGCCTGTTCGAATCCGTTTCAGCCTTCACAATCATCCCGAACCCGGATTTGAAGCCGGAACGCTCAAGCAACTGGGAAATTGGCGTAAATTATACCCACGATGATTTGTTATCGGATGACGATCGTGGCATGGTGAAATTCGGTTACTTTAACTGGGATGTGAAGGATTATATCGCCAGAGCATTCAGGGATTTTCAAAACCCTGATGGTTCAACATGGTCTGGCATGCAGGTATATAACATTGATCGCGCCAAATTCTCCGGGCTTGAGTTTTCCAGCCGGTATGAATCGAATGGATTCACGGCCGATCTTACCGCAAACTATTATCTCGGTATCCAGTATTGCCGCACGGATGAAACCTGTGGAAGTAAATCCCTTTATGGGGATTACGGAACGAATTTTGTACCGCCAAAATATTCCGTCGACCTGACAGTATCGCAAAAAATGCTGGATGATCGCCTGACTGTCGGAGGCCGTGTATCCTACATTGGTCCGAGAGCTATCGGACATGGAGATGTAACGGCCACCGGTGCCGCTCAATTCATAGCTCTCACGCGTTGGAAGCCCTACGCATTGATAGATGTGTATGCGGACTACAAAATTACCGATGCGCTGACCGCGACTGCCCGTATCGAAAACCTGACCGACAAATATTATGTCGATCCGCTGGGACTGGTGAACCAACCTGGACCTGGCCGAACGTTTTATCTGGGGCTGACCAGCGATTTTGGTGGCGATCAAAAGCTTCCCAGATTGTCGCCATTTTCCAGATCTCGAGGTGAATTGCCGGGCGTTGACTGGACTGGATTTTATGCCGGCATTCATGCCGGTATGATTTCCGGGCGCACTTGGGGCGTAACGACCGCACTTGACGGAACTGCCGATCCGGTCTCTGCCAGTGAATCTGCCGATCACACCTTTGGCAATACCGCTATGTTCGGCTTGCAGGCTGGCTACAATTATCAGTTTAACAACCGCTGGGTCGTGGGTATCGAAGCCGATGTCAGCAAGACCCGCATGAGGGGGGCACAGGTTTCCCTGAATGATAAATCATGGCTTGCTCCCGCCAGCGACGCCATGGGCATCCAGGCGGTGACACATTACGATATCGACTGGACGGGTTCCGTTCGCGGGCGTCTTGGCTACGCATTGAATGGCAAATGGCTGGTCTACGGAACTGCCGGTTTGGCGTTCCTGCACGAAAAAGAGTTGCGTGACCAGTATCATTATGCGGAAAACTATTACGGCGGAGAAAGTTCTACCGGCCTACTTTATATCGACCAGGATTCCAGCCTGCGGGCAGGCTTGACCATAGGCGCAGGCGCCGAATATGCGATCAACGATCGTTGGTCGATCAAAGTCGACTATGCTTACAGCCGATATGGCAATCGTGACTTCAAATTCGATAATGGACGCGCCGGAACGGGCGGCAATTATACGACAAGTGAGCAGATAGGGACGAACACCATACCGCCAGACCAATTTTTTTGCAGTCAATACGGCGTTCTCTGCGATCCCAGCGAAGTCCCTGTCTATCAAACGACGGAGCACCAGGGAAAATCCAACGTCGTAAATGGACGCAGGGCATCGAGCTCGCTGGATACGCATGCGTTCAAGTTGGGATTGAACTATCATTTCTAGAGCAACGGACTTGAAAGTGGAATCCGAGTTTTCTTGTCTCGTAATACATAAAAACAATACATAAAAACAAAGATATATAGCGGTTCTGGTGACTCCGTTTTTACCGAAACTGCCAAACAGGGAAAGAGTGTTTGTTGTGAATACGGTCATACATATATCGACAGATGATCAATCGCGCTCCAGACGCCTGATGACTGCGACGAGCGCTACGCATGAACAGCCGACCGGGCATAGAAAAGATTATCTTTCGCTCGTTTTGGTGCAGAAGCTGACCGCCGGCACACAGGATCGCGATGTCGAGAGGTGTGTCGGTCGCGATCATGACGAGGAAGCGCAACGGGCCGGCTTTATCGCATTGGGAATGGCGTTTCTCGCGGCAGCAATCGTCAGTGTCAGGGTTCCCGTGCCGCTGACGGTCGCTCTCATGTTCGGTGCAGTGCTTTGCTTTCTGCAACTCTCCGTCACGACGCGTCGCTGGATTGGAATGAACTGGCTGACTCGGGCCGGCCTGACATTCCGGTGCTGGATGACCAGACTGCCTTTCGGTCTGCGCGTGAGCTTGCTTGTCACTTACACCCTTGCCGGTCTTGCACTCCTGCTGACAGCGCCGTTCGCACCACCGCTCGGCAAATTTGTTGCCAATGTGCTGATGTGTGTGGGCCTGATCCTGCTTGTCGGGCCAAAGGCCGGAGAAAATAAAAACAAGTTTGAGCAATGTTGCTGACTGGACGAGCCTATGCATTCGATTGAACGGCCAGGCCGTCTGCTATTGCTCGATACCATCTCCCGGGATCTCATCCGATTGTATTCCCGCGACGCGCATTCGAAGATACAGACAGAATCTGCTCACATGTCCGCAACTGTTGAGCAGGTTCATCCCGCATCATGAGCGCTTTGCTGGAATGGCAGCCCGAGAAACGGACATGGATTGGCGAATTTGTATTGTGGTGCGGTTCGGCATTGGCCGTGATGGCGATATATGCTGGCGCCGCGCTCTGGCTGGCGCAGGAAGAACCGATGGCGGCGGCCGATAATTCTCCGCCGCCCGCCATCATGATCGAACTTGCCGAGACACCTGAGGCGACGCAGACGGAAGAAACAGATATCTCGCAGGAAGTGCGGGACTCGGCACAAAGCGCGCCGTCGGAAAAGGCCGACGAGCCACTGGATGAACCCTCGCCTGAGAAGCCGGTAGAGGAACAGCCATCCGAGCCGGCCAAACCCGAGGAGGTAAAAGAACATGAAAAGCCGGCACCGGTAATCGAACAGAAATCGGTCGAGGAAAAGACACCGTTACTGGAGAATGTCGCGGTGCCCTTGCCTGCCATCAGGCCGAAGCCGCCTGCGCCGAAGAAGGTGGTCGTCAGGAAGGATCAGCCAAGGAAGACGCCGACCAAGAAGGCGCCCAGCCGGCAGAACGTGGCTTCGCCGCAGGCAACGAAAGCGCAGGTCCAGGTAGCGCAATCCACCAGAACCGCAGCTCGCCAGTCGGCGTCTGGCTTCTTTTCTTCAGCGATGACACCGGCCACATGGCAAGCGAAGCTGATGGCGCAACTCGAGCACAGAAAGCGCTATCCGTCAGGTGCAAGATCGCGTGGCGAGACCGGCATCGTCTATGTGCGCTTTCGTATTGACGACAGCGGCAATGTACTGTCCGCCAGCCTTGCCCGTTCGTCGGGTTATCCGGAACTGGACAACGAAGTCCTCTCACTCGTCAGACGCGCTTCACCTGTTCCGGCTCCGCCGCCCGGTGTAAACAAGACCATCACAGCACCGGTGAAGTTCGATACACGTTGGTGAGGAGGATAGGTAATGTTGTCCCCGAACAACATGATGAAAACTGCAACCGCAATTGGCGCTGTCCTTCTTTTGGTTGGTTGCATATCGCTGGAGCCTTTGCAGCCTTACACATTCGGCCTGACAAGAAAAATACCGGCCGTCTGCACTGGTTGGCAAAGCGTGCCGCTGAAACCCCGCACCGCGCAGATATTGGAACAGTCCAATCCCGATCTCGTCACCAGTATCCAGGATCACAACATGAGAGGAAGAAAAATGGGATGCTGGCAATAGACTCTTGCCCGACCGGCGTGGCTGGAAACCAGCGCACGGATGTTCAACTTTCTGAAGCATTGCGGCAAGCTTGTCAGCCCCAGGCTATGCCAGCGTTTTGTTCTGGGGTATGTGGAGTTCGCAAATCGGCTTTCGTGTGATTCACACTACGGATGGACTGCTTTGTACTGAAGAGCCCCGCTCCATAACACGGCTTCATCAATGCAGGCGTTTTGCATCACACCTTTGGCAGGTTCACTGACAAAACATTCAAAAACTGATCGTTCTCTGCGATGGAGCCAATGCTGGCGCGAATAAACGTTGTATATCCCGCCTGCCTCCACGGTTTGACGATCACACCGGCCATTAGAAGTGTTTCAGCAAAGGCTGCGGCATCCTCCCCGCAATCAAAAAAAACAAAATTTCCTTTTGACGGCGCGACTTTAATTCCCCACTGCCTCAACGCGGCGGTGACACGAGCTCTCTCAGATACCGCAAGTGTGACCGTCCGGCTGATGTGCTTTTCGTCCTGGAGCGCCGCAATCGCTGCTGCTTGAGCGATCGCGTTGGTATTGAACGGCGTTCGCACCCGATTCAAGAAATCGACAAGCTCGGGGCTGGATATGATCCCAAACCCAATTCTCAATCCCGCCAATCCATAGGCCTTTGAGAAGGTACGCAGGAGCATCCAGCTCTTGTTGCCGGCTCGCAGCAGGTCAAGCGTTGCGGGATAGTCTTCGCCACGGGCGTATTCTGCATAGGCTTCATCGACGACGAGCAATGTATCTATGTCGACGGCATCGAGAAATCGTTCGAAGTCGCGCTGTCCGATCCACGTTCCCACTGGATTCATCGGATTTGCGAACATGATCATGCGCGGCTTGCGCTTGGCCGCTGCAATCAGCGCAGCTGTATCGATTGAAAAATCCGGCAAGATTTCGATCCGTTCCACCTTGCCGCCCATGAGAACGGCATAGTCCTCATGTAACGGAAAGGACGGATAGAGAGTCGTGACCATATCGCCAGGCCGCACGACAGCCTTGCAGACCACCGCGATGAGATCCTCCGAACCGTTGCCGAGGATGATGCCGGATGCATCCACGCCAAAGCGGTTCGCGATGGCTTCACATAGGTCGCGCCCTTTGGGATCGGGATAAAGCCGGAAGAGATCGCGCAAATCCTTCTGCGAGGCAATAACATCTCCGGATGCACCGAGGGGGTTCTCATTCGAACCCAGTTTCGCAATGACGGCCGGGTGATAGCGCTCTCGCACCTCCTTGAGCGTCAGCCCGGAATTGTAAGAAGGAATCCCCATAACCTCGTCGCGGATGTGCCTTCTGCCGTCCGACATTCCTTGCCCCTGTCCTGAGAGTGCTGGCAGGCAGAATATGCACGAAATTTCAGTTTGTCGATACATGTATAGACAATATCGCGCAAGCATGATTTGATCACCAAAAAGCAAGGGGATCACAATGACAAAAGCCATGTTCGATCTTTCTGGAAAGGTGGCTGTCGTGACCGGCGCCAGTCGGGGTCTGGGACAGTGGATCGCTCTCGCCCTGGCGGAGGCCGGGGCCGATGTTTGCGTTACGGCGCGCGATGAAAAATCGCTGTCCGAGACGAGACGGAGGATCGAGGCTTTGGGCCGGTCCTGCCTGACGCGCGCTCAGGACGTCACCGATATTTCCTCCATCGATGACGCGTTCGGTACATTTGAGACGGCGACAGGCGCGATCGATATCCTGGTCAACAACGCCGGCTACGAGGAAGTCTCGCCGTCTCTCGATGTCGACGAACAGCTCTGGGACAAGATCATCGGCACGAACCTCAAGGGAGCCTTCTTCTGGTCGCAGAGGGCAGCCCGCAGAATGGCAAAGCAGCCCGACGGGGGCAGCATCATCAATCTTTGCTCACTGACCTCCTACGTCGGCATACCGACGGCTGTGCCATATGGTTCCTCGAAATCGGGATTGCTCGGCATGACGCGGGCACTTTCAGCGGAATGGGCGCAGTATGGAATCCGCGTCAATGCCATAGCGCCAGGCTATTTTCGCACAGCGATGACCGAGGGCTTCTATCAGAATGAAGACTGGTCCATAAAAATGCTCGACAAGATTCCCCAGAGGAGATTTGGCAAGGAATCAGACATCGGTGGTGCGATCGTGTTTCTGGCGAGTGGCGCATCCGCATACATAACCGGTCAATGCATTCCCGTGGATGGCGGATTCCTGGCATCGATCTGAAAAATCGAGATGAGGCTTGACAGGTTGGTTCTGATGTTATTGTCTGGATATGTATAGACATCTATAGACAAACAAAAACGGGAACGAAGTCTCGGACTTCCTGGGATTTTGCCGAGCGAGCATCCGGCAGCCTCGATGCAAATAGTCTGCAGGGACGTGCTCTGGCGGCCGGCAACTATGGTGCCTTTTAGCACATCCTGCAAGAAATGGATATCGTCGCGCCATCGAAGCGCAGGCGATTGGTTATCCGCGCCTTGCATGCGCCAACTAGGATATGAGCAATGACCAACGTCACCTTTCATGAATATTCCAAGCTCGGACCGGAGGAAAGGGCCGCGCTCCTGCAACGGTCGGAAACGGATATTTCCGGCTTCATGGAAAAAGTGGCGCCGATCCTCGAGGCTGTCCGAACGGAAGGTGACCGCGCTGTCGCCCGTTTCGGCCGCGAGTTCGACAAGGCGAATATCACGGAAGCGACGCTGAAGGTAACCGAAGCCGAATTCGATGAAGCGTTCAAGCTCGTGAGCGAAGACGTCATCGAAGCCATCACGTTCGGGATTGAGAATATCCGTTACTTCCATGAGGAGCAGAAGCCGGAAGCCATGTGGCTGAAGGAAGTCAAACCTGGCGCTTTCGCGGGCGATCGTTTCACGCCGATCAGGTCGGTTGCGCTCTATGTGCCTCGCGGCAAGGGATCCTTCCCGTCCGTCACGATGATGACGTCGGTACCAGCCGTGGTTGCAGGCGTTCCCAATCTTGCGATCGTGACGCCCCCTGCTCCGGACGGCCGTGTCGATGCAGCAACCCTCGTGGCTGCGCGCCTTGCAGGGGTGGAAACGGTCTACAAGGTTGGTGGCGCGCAAGCGGTCGCGGCTGTCGCCTATGGTACGGAAACGATCAAGCCGGCCCTCAAGATCGTCGGGCCCGGAAGTCCCTGGGTGGTGGCGGCAAAGCGCAGTCTCGCAGGGATAATCGACACCGGCCTTCCCGCCGGGCCGTCCGAAGCGATCATTTTTGCCGACCACACCGTGCATGGCGGGCTGGCAGCACTCGATCTGCTGATCGAAGCGGAACATGGACCGGATTCGTCGGCCTATCTCGTCACCCACAGTCGGCGGGTGGCGGAAGAGGCGCTCGCCGCCTTGCCCGAACATTGGTCGCGAATGACCGAGCAACGTGTCCAATTTTCGAGCGCGGTGCTGTCGGGTAAATCGGGCGGCATCGTACTGACGTCGTCGATCGAAGAAAGCTACGATTTCGTCAACGCCTATGCCCCGGAACATCTTGAGATCCTGTCTCAGGATGCCTTTGCCCATCTCGGCCATATCACCGAGGCCGCTGAAATTCTGATGGGAACGCATACGCCGGTCAGCATCGCCAATTTCTGCCTTGGCCCGAATGCGGTGCTGCCGACCAGCCGTTGGGCACGCACTTTCGGTCCGCTCTCCGTCACCGACTTCGTCAAACGCAGTTCGATCGGCTATGTGACGGCACCGGCCTATCCCGAGTTCGCCAAGCGAGCCCACAAGCTCGCGGAATATGAAGGCTTCTCGTCCCACGCCCACGCCGTCTCGGCCGTTCGCGAAGCCTACCTTCCGAAGCGGAGCTAGGCCCATGAAAGCCGTGCGGCTCTACGAAGCGCTCGACCTCAGGGTCGAGAACATCGATGATCCAGGCCCGCCGCCCGTAGGCTACGTGACTGTGGATGTTCGCGCCGCAGGAATCTGTGGCTCGGACCTTCATAACTTCCGTACGGGCCAATGGATTACCCGGCGTCCATCGACGGCGGGCCACGAATTCTGCGGGCGTGTCACTGCGGTCGGCGACGATGTCGAGGATCTCAAGGTCGGTGATCTCGTTGCGGCCGACTCTCGCTTCTACTGCGGCCAGTGCGACGCATGCAAATCGGGCCGCAGCAATGTTTGCGAACATCTCGGCTTCGTGGGAGAGGTTTGCGACGGCGGTTTTGCCGAACGCGCAAATCTTCCCGCGCGGCTGCTGCTCAAGCACAACCCTTCGCTCAAGCCGGCAGTTGCCGCAATGGCGGAGCCTCTCGCAGTCGCTCTTCATGCTGTTCGCCAGCTCCGTCCACCATCTGGCGAACCCGTCCTCCTGATCGGTTGCGGAACGATCGGCGGCCTCTGTGGATTGTTGCTTTCGCATCTTCATGACGGCAAGTTGCTGTTTTGCGACCTCAACCCCGATCGCGCCGAGATGGTGGCCGGGATTTGCGGCGGCTCCGCAATCGATCTGGATAGGACGCAGGCGAAAGCGGCACTCGGCGGCAGACGACTTCGTTACGCGGTCGATGCAACCGGAAGCACGACGGCCATTGCGAAGGGCCTGGAAATGCTTGATGGCGGCGGCGCGCTTGCTCTGGTCGGCATCAGTCACGGAAGGCTCGATCTCGATCCCAACCATCTTGTCGAGCGGGAAATCGGACTGATTGGCTGTCATGCTTTCACGGACGAACTTCCCGACGCCGTCGCGCTCTTGCCAAAGCTGCAGCCCTCGCTCTTGCAATTCAGCGAAGTCTTGACCTCGCTTGACGACATTCCTGACGCCTATCGCCGTCTGCTCGAAGGCCGATCGAATAAATTGAAAACAATCATTCGGATAGCCGATTGATCTGGATACGCCCTGGCGTGACACGGAGAACGAATTGCCCGGTCTTTCCAACACCGCGCTGCCACTCTATGAAAAGATCAAGGCTTTTGTCCTTGATAATATCGGCAACGGCAACTGGACTCAGAACGAGAAGGTCCCGTCCGAACACGAGTTGATGGCAACACTGGGTGTCTCCCGGATGACGGTCCATCGCGCGCTCCGTGAATTGACGGCCGAAGGTCACCTGCGCCGGGTCCAGGGGGTCGGTACATTCGTCTCGCCGCCCAAGGCGCAATCGACCTTGATTGAAATCAGCAATATCGTCAGCGAGATCAAGGCGCGCGGCAGCAAGTACCGCGCAGAGGTGATCGCTCTCGAGAGGATCAAGCGCCCCGACAAGACCCTGCTTGCCGCCTTCGAATTCAAGAAGGTGCAACCGGTGGAGCATTCGCTGATCGTTCACTACGAAAACGACGTACCCGTCCAGCTCGAGGAACGTTACATCAATCCGGGACTGGTCAAGAACTATCTCGACCAGGACTTCACCTCGGCCGCGACCTATGACTACCTGCAGCACAGCACCCCCTTGACCGAGGTCGAACACCTGATCAGCGCCGTTCCCGCCACCGAACATCAGGCAAAGCTTTTGCACATTCGCGAGCGCGACAGTTGTCTGGTTCTCAACCGCAAGACCTGGACGGGCCAAACCGTCGCAACCGTCAACACCTTCACCTATGTCGGCAGCCGTTATATACTCGGAAGCAGGTATCTGCCGCCGGCCAAGTAGCAAGCCAGGATCGGATCAAACGATGGCACAACAAAGCAGCCGGACCGCGGCGATCCGCGAATATGCCAAGCGACGCGACGGCAGCGCGGAGGCCTTGCTTGCCGATCTCCTGCAAGATCTCTTTCAAGTCGACGCTCGTCATTTGGCGATCAACCATGATCAGTACAGTCTCAACTCACTGAACGGCTTCTTCGAGGCCGGAGGCAAGCCATACTTCTTCAAGTTTCACCAGGAGGAAAACGAGGAGGAGATGAGCGGCGAATATTATCGGGCCGACATCCTCGCCAAGACCGGTCTTCCTGTCGACCAACCCGTCATGATGTCGACCCTTCCCGGCGAGCAGATCCTCGTCTATCGCCGCAGGACAGATCCGCGCTTCTCCGACATTCTGCGCGAGCTCGACGGGCATCACGATGAAATGAGCGCAAATCAGGCGGTAGACGCCGAACGCCGGCTCAATGAGGCGGTGCTCGCCGTCTATCTGAAGACGCTGCACCCGGTCACGCCGGAACAGGTGATGCGCGAGCCTGTCCACAGGCTGTTCTACGATCGGCTCGTAACAACGCCGCAGGGATCTTATCCCGGTGGTCGCCTGGCAAGCTATTATGTCGATAAGGACTTCCAGTTTCCTGAAGTGACCCTTTCCTGGAGTGAGCTCTCTCAAGCCCGTTTCGTCATCAACGGCATCGAGTACCGCGAAACGCTCGGCCAGTTGTTCGACGCCTCCCAAGAGCGCCTGGCCCCGGCGCGACTTGCCGATGCCGGCGGCGTAACGGCGCATGGAGATGCCCACAACGCCAATGTCTGGTTCGAACGGCAGCCCGATGGTGCCACTCTTTCCTTCTTCGATCCGGCGTTTGCTGGCGAGCATATCCCGACCCTTCTCGCCGAGGTCAAGACCACCTTCCACAACATGCTTGCGCACCCATACTGGCTTTACGATCCAGACCTTGCCGCACGGACCTTCGCCGCAGCCGCCAAGTTTGCGGACGGGCGTCTCACCGTGGATTTCGACTGGACGCTCAGCCCGGTCCGCACGGCTCTTTTCGAGACGAAGGCGCTTTCGATGTGGAAGCCGCTATTGGCGGCCTTGAAGCAAAGAAGCCTGCTGCCGTCGGATTGGCGGCAGGTAATCCGGCTTGGGCTTTTCCTGTGCCCGACACTCGTCATGAACCTCAGGGCCGGAGCCGGAAACCATAATCCGACATCGTCGCTAATCGGTTTGTCGGTTTCGATGATGGCTGGCTCCGAGCCGGTTTCGGGCACGGATATGATGACACGCTTTTTCGACGCTATCGATCCCGACAGGTGAAACAATGACGATCATCACTATCGATGACCTGCGAGAGGTTGCCAGCCAGCGATTGCCGCGGCTTACACCACGCCTGTTTACCAGTCCCTGTCGAAGGCCGGCGTGGTTGCCCGATATTGCCCAAGGCAGAATGCCGTCCGTAAGGGCAGCAGAGTACCGTCGCGATTTTGGGTCCAGAGCATCGGATCGATTGAAGAACTCAGGAGAGAAAGCCCGCACTTTGTTTCGAAGCCGCCAACGCAAGAATAAGTGAAAATCGACCGCGAAATTTCGGGTCACGACGGATACGCCCGCTTCAGAGCTTGATGCTCGGGCATGAAACTTGGAATGATGCAACGTTAAACCATTTGCTGAACTATCAAAAAGAGAGGTTCCAATGAATTACAAATCCATCAGCAAGCAGCTTTCCCGCGCAGCAATCGCGCTCGGTATTGTCGGCATTCTTGCCGTGACCCAAGCAAGCGCTCAGGACCAGATACCGTCCAAGCCTGAAGCAGGCTCGTTCAAGATCGGCATCGAACCATGGCTTGGCTATGGGCAGTGGCATGTCGCTGCGGCGAAGGGCTTCTTCAAGAAAGCCGGCCTCGATGACGTCCAGCTTGTCAATTTCACCGAAGACAAGGACATCAATGCCGCACTTGCAAGTGGGCAGCTCGATGCCGCCAACATCGCCACGCACACGGCCATGGGCATGGTTGCTGCCGGCCTGCCGGTCAAGATCGTCTCCCTCCTCGATTTCAGCTTGAAAGCCGACGCGATCCTCGCTGGTGCCGACATCAAGAGTGTCGCCGACCTCAAGGGCAAGAGCATTGCTTTCGAAGAAGGCACCACAAGCGATATTCTGTTGAACTACGCCCTTTCCAGCAATGGTATGACCATCAACGACATCGTCAAGGTGCCGATGCCAGCAGCCGATGCCGGAGCGGCGTTGATTGCCGGCCGCGTCCCGGTCGCAGTCACCTATGAGCCTTATATTTCCGCAGCTCTTGCACAAAACAAGAACATCAAGCTGCTGTTTGAAGCCGGCAAGGATCCGGGTCTGGTATCCGACGTTCTCGTCGTCCGTGACGACGTGCTGAAAAAAAAGCCGGGACAGATCCTTGCCATGATCAAGGCCTGGGACGCGGCCCTTGCCGACTATAAGGCCAATACGGACGCCGACCGGGCCATTATCGCCAAGGCAGTCGGCGCCACTCCGGATGACCTGAAGACCGCCTTCGATGGCGTCCGGTACTACAGCTCGGCGGAAGCCGCCAAGGCATTTGCGGGAGACTTCAAGACGAAGACCTTCGCCGACGTGCTGAAAGCTGCGAAGCAGGCCGGTCTCGTTACCCAGGATGTTTCGGCCGACAGCATGATCGATGCATCTTTCGTCGACGCCGCCAACAAGTAACCTCCGACTCCAACGGGACTGCAATGCCTAGCTCCGAACCGTCCTCGACACCAAAGCAGAGACCCCGCGCGCAGACGCGCGCGGGCGTCGGCAGGCCGCCAAGCGCTTTTCGGATCGGCGATCCGATCAGCGGTCAGGCATTCTTTCTGATCGCCGTGGCGGTCTTCCTGATCCTTTTTGCAATATGGTGGTTCTCCACCGTCACCGGCTGGGTAAAGCCGATCTTCCTCCCATCCCCCACGGCTGTGTGGATGAAGATGGTCGAACTTGCCATGAATGGCACGCTGTGGGCGGATGCTGGGATCAGCATCTATCGCATGCTTGTCGGCTTTCTCATCGCCTCCGCGCTTGCGATCCCGATTGGCATTATGATCGGCTGCTTCAAGGTGTGGGAAGCTGCGATCGAGCCTTTCGTCGATTTCGTTCGTTATATGCCGGTTGTCGCTTTCGTGCCGTTGACCATCCTGTGGGCCGGAACGAGCGACGTGCAGAAATTCGTTATCATTTTTATCGGCACTTTCTTCCAGCAGGTGCTGATGGTGATGGATAGTGTCAAACGTGTACCATCCGATTTCGTCGGGCTGGGTCGGACGCTCGGCATGTCGGAAACCAGGATCCTTCACCGGATTGTTCTGCCGTCGGCGTTGCCTGGAATATGGGACACCTTGCGCATCAGCCTCGGTTGGGCCTGGACCTGGCTGGTGCTTGCAGAACTCGTGGCGGCAACCTCGGGCCTTGGCTATCGCATCGTCGTTTCCCAGCGTTATTTTCAGACGCAGACAATTATAGGCTACATCCTGCTTCTGGGCTTGCTTGGTCTGATCACCGACCAGAGTATGAAGGCCCTTGAGCGTGTCTTCTTCCGCTACGCTTCGAGGCAATGAAATGAGTAAGCCCAAACTCAAAATCGAAGGTCTCGACAAATGGTATGGCGGCAGAAAGAGCCGTTTCCATGCGCTGAGCAACATCGATCTTGAACTTCAGGACAACGAGTTCGTCTCCCTGGTGGGAGCGTCCGGCTGCGGCAAGAGCACCCTGCTGTCGATCGTCGCCGGACTGCAAGGATTCGACAGCGGCGTGCTGTTAACGGACGGCGAACCGATTGTCGGGCCGGGGCTCGATCGAGGCGTTGTGTTTCAGTCCTATACGCTCCTGCCGTGGCTGACGGCCCAGCAGAACGTGGAATTCGCACTCCAGGCAGCGGGACTTCCGACAGCTGAATGCCGGGATATTGCTCGTCATCACATCGAGCTCGTCAAACTCGGCAAATTCGCAAATGCGTTTCCATCTCAGCTGTCTGGCGGCATGAAACAGCGCGTTGCGATCGCGCGTGCCTTGTCCTATCGACCGAAAATGCTGCTGATGGACGAACCATTTGGTGCACTCGACGCCCTGACCCGCCACCAGATGCAGGAACTCCTGACGCAGATTTGGGAAGAGCATCGGCTGACCGTTCTTTTCGTCACACACGATGTCGAAGAGGCCGTCTATCTTTCGGATCGCATCGTTGCCATGAGCATCAATCCTGGCCGTATCAACGCGACCTTCCACGTCGGGCTTGCCCGTCCGCGTCATCAGGATATGATCGCCACTGCCGAGTTCGTCGCCCTGCAAAAAGAAATTCTCGCGGCCATTCGCGCTGGATCCCAAGGTGAGATGGAGCATTGAACACCGTCTTGCTGCAGTTTCCATTGACAAGCTGAAACGCTCAACGGCGATTTGCGTGCTGACGTCTTTTGCCAACAGATCGGGAGCCGCTGCGCGGCCCCTGCGCAGATTGAGAGCTCCGGAACCGCGCGGTAACCGCATACAATTTAAAGAAGGGGTTGCTTTTGGGCGTCGACAGGGTCCCGTTACAACGCCGATTGACACACCGCACAGCCATTGACGACGGCCAATGCTCTCGCGCTCATCGAATAGTGCAAGCGACCCTTTTTGCGACAGCAACGATCATTTTAATCGTAATCAGGTCAGCCGCACCACTTCTGCACTGCAAGCGCAATCGCCTTTGTGCAGTCGACGAGGTCGCGAACCGAAACCCGCTCGTTCGGCTGATGTGCCTGTGCTGGATCACCCGGCCCGAAATTCACCGTCGGCGTGTTACCGAGGCCCGTTGGCAGGCCGATATCACTATGGGCGCCGAAGCCGGAAAGCTCCGGTGACAGGTTAGCCGTCTCCACCGCCTTCTGAAAGATCGAAACGAAAGGGTTGTCGGCCGGGATTTCGGCGCAATCCGCATCAAGAATCCATTCGACCCGAGCCGGATGCTCCCGCAGATAGGGATCGGCCAGGCAGACATTCCGGATATGCTCCTCGATCTCGCGCTTCACACGGCCCCCGAGACCGAATTCGTCCTTTTCGCCCGGCAGATATTGAGCGTCGATAATGATCTCGGCACGACCGGCGATAGAGGACGGATGTTCGCCGGCGCTCATCTGGGTGACGATGACCTGGTTAGGCATATCCATCAGCGGGTGGTTCTTTTTCGGGTCGAACATCCAGCGGCGGTTGAGAATGTCGATGCCGTCGAGCATCTGGCGGCAGAGTTGCACGGCATCGACCGGACCACTCGTGTACCAGGCATTCGGTGTCAGTTCGGCATGGCCTCCAATGCCGTCGATGATGATCTTGCCCCAGAGAATGCCGTGGCAAAGCGGCGCGATGCGGTTTGCGGTCGGTTCAGTCATGATGCCGGCATCGGCCTTGAAGCCACGATCCACCATCGCAAGTGAACCCATGCCCCCGATCTCCTCGTCCACCACGGTGGTGAAGACGACGTCACCCTTCAGTTCGACGCCCGTCTCCTTCAGAATCTCGACTGCCATGAGCATACAGGCGACACCGCCCTTCATGTCGACCGTGCCACGGCCTTGCAGGAAGCCGTCCTTCAGAACTGGCACGAAGGGATCAGTGGTCCAGTGCTCGGCAGCCCCGGGTGGCACGACGTCGATATGACCGGTCAGCATGATCGAACGACCGCCACCCTTGCCCTTCAGCGTGGCACCAAGATTGGGACGTCCTTCGAATGTGCGCCCCTTGTTGGCACCGGGACGACCCTCATATTTGGCATAGAGCGCCGGCCCGTCCGGATCCCAGAGATCGGTGGTGAAACCGAGCGCCTCAAGCCGTTTCTGCAGATAGCGCTGGCAATTGCGCTCGCCGGGGCCTGCATCCTTCGGGTTTGACTTGACGATCGACGGAAAGGCAACAAGATCGCTCAGCGTTTCAACGATCCGCTGGTGGGCGGCTTCGACGCGGTCGGCGATCTGCTGTTCGATGGATGACATGCTTAACTCCAGCGTTTTGAAAGACGTTCAATGAGGAGGACGGCGATCAGGAGAGCCCCGACGATGCCGACCTGCCAGACGGTGTTGACGTTGAGTTGCAGAAGCCCGGTCTTTAGTGTGACGAGCAGGATGACGGCGGCGGCGACCCCGCCGACCCCACCCACGCCGCCGGTAATGGCGACGCCGCCGAGCATCACGGCCGTCAGCGATTCCAGTTCCAGGTTCTGTCCGATATTCGGCCGGCCGCTTCCGAGCCAGGCGAGCGAGAAAAGGCCGGCCAGACCGGCAAGCAGGCCGCTCAGGCAGTAAACAAGGAGCCGCGCGCGATCGACCGGGATGCCGACGAGACGCGCCGACCTTTCGTTGAAACCCATCGCGAACAACCACCGTCCCCAGGCGCTGTAGAGGAGCAGCACTGCGGCGATCGCAAAGACCGGCACGACCAGTGTCACGAAGGGCATCGGTAGCGAGAAGATCATGCCCCTCCCCCAAGGCAGCAGCCCGGTCGGCACGCCGGACAGGGCGGCACCTCCGGTCAGTGCGACGGCGAGACCGGAATAGACGAAAAGCGTGCCGAGCGTCGCGATCAGCGGCAGGATTTTCAGCCGCGTGACGAGCAGCCCGTTCAAAAGGCCGAGCAACAGGCCGGACATAATACAGGCAAGCGGCAGCAGCACCGGTGGCATGCCGGCCCTGACCGCGAGCATGGCGAGCACGACCGACAGGGACACGATGCCGCCAACCGAAAGATCGATACCCGCGCCGCCGGCGAGGATCACGAGGCATTGTCCAAGCGAGACAAGAGCCAGAATGGTGGAGAACTGCAGGACTGTTGTCAGCGTGGAAGCGCTGAATATGGTCGGTCTCAGGACCGCGAAAGAGAGGACGACGGCAATCCACAAGATGGCGAGCAGGACGAGGATGCGGCTTGAACCGGCCGATTTGCGGAGACTCTTCATCGCTGCATCCACTTCGTCTTCATCGCGCCGAGGCGTGAGGCAGGCAATTCGAATGAAAGCACTCCGATCAGCAGCGCACCGGTCACCACTGGTTGCCACAGCGATGGCACACCGATCAAAAGCAGGCCGTTCTGCAGGATGCGCAGCAAAAGCACGCCGAGCGCCGTGCCGAGTAGACTGCAGCGGCCGCCCAGGATACTTGTGCCGCCGAGCACCACGGCGGCGATCGCGTCGAGCGCCAGCGTGCTACCGATCGCCATTTCGACATTGCGGTAATTGGCCACGTAGAAACTTGCCGCAAGACCGGTCAGCGCTCCGCTGACGACAAAGGTCGCCATTCTCACCTTGGTCACAGGAACGCCGGAAAGGCGGGCCTTTTCCTCGGCATTGCCGATTGAAAGCAGATACGGGCCGTAAGGCGTGCGTCGAAGCGCCAGCCAGGTAAAAAGATAAGCAAGCCCGATGATGAAGACGGAGACCGGAATGCCAAGCAGCCGCGTCGTCATCAGCTCCGTCAGCCCGACGGGCAGGCCGGAAAGCCACTGCCCGCCAAGAATCGCAAAAATTCCCATTCGGTAGACCCCGAGCAGGCCGAGCGTGCCAACAATGGCCGGCACCCGGCCGAGCACGACGACAAGCGCCGTGACCAGTCCGAGGACAGCACCGGTCGCCGGACCGGCCAGCAGAGCCAAAGCCGGTGCCGTCGATGCCAGAAGAGCATGGGCGACGGCAATCGCGGCAAGTCCCATAAGGATGCCGATCGACACGTCGATGCTGCCCATGGCGAGCAACAGGGTCATGCCGAGCCCTGCCAGCATTAATTCCGTGCTGTTGCGAACGATGGTCGCGGCATTGCCTGCGGTCGCGAAATAAGGCGAGGCGACAGAAAAGATGATCGAGGCGAGAATGACGGCGCCAAGCAGCGCACATTCACGTCCGCCGAGGCTGAGAAGACGTGGACCTGACTGTCGCATCGCGCTCTTCACCCGGTATCAGAAATCGAACTTGTCGACATTTTCTTTGGTGAAGACTGCCGGAGGTCCGAGCAGGAGGATGCCCTTGCCAGCATCGTACTTTACCGGTGAAGCAAAACCGGGAACGGTGTTCTCAGCTTGGAAGGGCTTGTTGTCAACCAACTGCTTGCCGGCCCAGACTGTGAGGTAACCGAGCTGTGCAGGATCCCACAGAACCGAGAAGCCGAAGGAACCGCTCTTGAGGTAGGCGCGGGCCGTGTTCGGGCTGCAATAGCCGGTACCGATCACCGAACCGATCTTGCCGGCCGTCTCGATGGCCTGCGCGACGCCGGGACAGGTCGAGGAGGCAACGGCAATAATACCCTTGATATCCGGATTTGCAGTCATCAGGTCCCCGGCGATCTGTGCTGCGCGCTGTGCCGTGCCGCCGGCATATTGCGGCTCGAGCAGGGTCAGCTTCGGATATTTCGCCTTGGCCCGTTTTTGCATGAAGCCAATCCAGGCATTCAGGTTGGATGCCGTCGCCTCGCCTGAAACGATACCGATCTTGGCATCGTCACCGACTCGCTTGACCAGTTCGTCGATGATCGTCGTGCCGAGGTCTTCGTCGGTTGCTTGGGCGACATATACCGCACGGCCGCTGTCGGGCGCGTCACTGTCGCTGGTAAAGAGCTTGACGCCCTTGGCCTTGGCGGCTTTGACGACCGGCGCGATGGCAGACGCGTCGAGAACGCTGACCGCGACGGCGTTGACACCCTGGTCAATCAGGTTCTGGACGATCTGCAGCTGATCGACCGGATTGGTATCGACCGGACCGGAATAGATGAAGTCGACGCCGAGTTCGGCGGCAGCCTTCTTGCCGCCGGCTTCCATTGCGTTGAAATAGGGAATGCCAATCAGCTGCGGCACGAAGGCGATCTTCGGCTTTTCCTGTGCCAGGGCGCCGGAACTGACGGTTATCGTTAGTGCCGAGACTGCGAGAACTCTCTTGAATTTCTGGAACATGATATCCTCTCTGGAACGGTTTGACGCGCTTTATTGGCTGTTTTGCTCAAGCGCCCGCACGTCGGGATGAGCGCCTGTGATGAGGGAGACGATTTCTTCGGGATCGGTCTGCTCCTTGTGCCGCTCGGCGACCTTGCGGCCGCGGCGAAAGACGATCATGCGGTCGGCGACCTCGAAGACGTCGGCAATGTTATGGCTGATCAGCACGACGGCGCAGCCGCGTTCGGCAAGCCGGCGGGTGAGTTGCAGCACCTTGCGTGTTTCGGCAACGGCGAGCGCCGCCGTCGGCTCGTCCATGATGACGAGCCGGGCATTGAGATTGAGCGCCCGGCAGATAGCGACCGCCTGGCGCTGGCCGCCGGATAGGCTGCCGACCGGCGCTTCCGGATCGGAAATATGTGCGTCGAGCTCATGCAGGAGACCATCCACCTTCTCTCGCATTGCCTTGCGTTTCAGGAACGGAATGCCGAACACCAAGCGCTTCAGTTCGCGCCCGAGGAAGACGTTTTCGGCGATCGACAGATTTTCCGACAGAGCCAGTTCCTGGAAGATCGTCGCGATGCCCGAATTTGCTGCGTCCTTGGGTGAAGCGAATTGCACCGCTCCCCCTTCGACCAGCAATTCGCCGTCGCTTTGTGAGTGGGCGCCGGCAAGAATCTTGATGAATGTCGATTTGCCGGCGCCGTTGTCGCCAAGCAGTGCCAGGACCTCGCCGGCGTTGATGTCAAGATCGACGCCCTTCAGTGCGGTGAGCGCGCCGAAACGCTTGGTAATGCCGGTTGCGCGCAGGAATGGAACAGTCATCGTAATATCCACTGTGCCGGATCAATTTGCCTTCACCGGCGACTGGCTCGCCCAGCGAAGGATGTTTTTCCAGATCGTCGCATAACCGGGCCAGGCTACGAATTCGTTCGGCAGCCAGTGGGGGCCGATATCCGAGGTCCAGACGACGGTGCGGCCCCTGCCGTAACTGCCGGTAACGAGCAGTGGATGCCCCCCCTCCTCCTCGGGCAGGGCTGCAAGAAGCTCGATGCCCTCACCTTCCTTGACCACCACCTCGTTTGCACCGAGAAGCAGCGGCCACTCGCCCTCGACGCCATCGAGAATCGGGTGCTCTTTCGCGCCGGTAACGACGGCCCTGAACCCGTCGGGGATTTCGAGACGATCATCATAAGGCAGGCAGGTAACGGGTAGCGCCTCTTCCACCGGCGTACGGCGCCAGCGGGCCTTGCCATCAATGCCCTGGAAAGAAAGATAACCGCCGGCCATCACCAGCCCGCCGCCATCTCTCGTCCAGTCGCGGATAATCTTCAGGCGGTTTGCAACCGGTTTGCCATGCAACCAGACAGCGGGTGGCAGCAGAAGTGAATTGGCTCCGATATCGGAAAGCAGGATGACGTTGTATTCCGACAGGCCTTCCAGCGTGAAAGGAAATTTCTCAACGCAATCATGCGCCGTCATATATGTGATGTCGAACTCGTCACCCTGCAGCGCCGCCACGAGCGGCTCGGCACCCAGATGGAAGGTCACGCTGCCGAACTGGTCGAATCCCTTGTAATGGGTTGCCGAACTGACCCAGCTTTCCCCAACCAGCAAAACCTTCGTCACCATGTCGTTCTCCTTTTATTTTATGTACGGTCCATGTTGTTCTAAAAAATCAACCGACCTTCGCCTCCACGGCCGATAGAAGCGCTTGCAGCTCCCCAGCGCTGGCCGTGCGGCCCTGCGCCCCTTCCGCCGTGGTCGTCAGGCTGGCGCCCACAGCGGCATGCCGTGCGGCGTCCGCCAGCGATCGGCCGTGCAGCCAAAGGCTTAAGAAGATGCCGGCAAAAGCATCGCCGGCACCGGTGGCATCGACGCGGCTGACCGGCAGCGCCGGAACCTCGATCGGCATGCCGCCGCTCTTGCGGAAGACGACCGCGCCGAATTCGCCGAGCGTCAGCACCACGTCGCCACGCGATTTGACGCGCGCAATTGACCGACCGGCCTCCTCGATCATCGAGGCAAGTGGCGTGCGGATCGAAAAGATGTCCCGCAGCGTTTCGTCGTTGATGAAGGTGAGATCCACTTGACTGATCAGCCGGGCAAAAGCATCCGGGTTGCGCGCGCCCGCCGGCAGACCGGCCGTATGCAGGCTGACGTTCCAGCCCGCCTCGTGGAAACGGGAGATCGACGGCATCATCCGCTCGTAATGAAAGCCTTCGATATGCAGGCAGGAACGCACGGGGCCAGGCGTGATATCCAGATTGGCAGTCAGATCGATCTCGCTGAGTTCGAAAGTCTCGTGAATGATCGTACGGCTGCCATTGGCCTCGATGATCACCATCGCACGCGGCAGCCGGTTCTTGGCCGGCTGGCGGATCGGCAGCACGTTGACACCATGCGACAGAAGCTCCGCCATCGCCCACTCGCTGTCGGCATCGTCACCGACCGCCGTCGCGAGATCGATATGCAGGCCATAGGGCGTCCCAACCGCGGCGGCTGCTACGGCAAGGTTCGCCGCCGGTCCGCCGAGCGCCTTGTCGATATGGCTCGCCGCGACACGGTCGTCGCGATGCGGCAGCACCGGCACCCGGCAGAGGTAATCAACGCAGATATGGCCGACCACGAGCAGCCGCGGACTGCCCTCGGTCTTGTGCACCGTGCGCGCAGACATCATCGGCAGGGATCGCGCAAATACGCTCGGCCGATAGGCGAGCTTCTGCACGGCCTCCTGGATCTTTTCCGCCGTTTCGGCTCTGACGGGCACGGTTCCGTTCAGGAAATTGGATACCGTCCCGACCGAAACCCCGGCGGCACGCGCAACATCCGTAATGGTGGGACGGCTCTTTGTCATCGCTTCCCCAACGATTGAAACGCTTCAAAGCGTAGGGATGGATTTTTCAGACGTCAAAGAAAAATTATTCCAATTAAACCCAGTATCTTCCCGAAAATGACATGAAAGCAGGCCTTTCGTTGGTATTGAAAGCTTGGAAATGTCCGAATTGAAAATATTTCAATCTATCCGCTGACTCTGTTCAAACCGTTTCCGATCCAGCTACACGCAAGGATGCAGCCGCCAGCACCATGCAGCCGGCAACCGCGTGGCCGGGTTCGACATATTCTTCCTCGTTATGACTCAGTCCGTCGCGGCACGGGACGAAGATCATCGCCGCTGGAGCGACACGATTAACGAACAGCGCGTCGTGAAATGCGCCGGACAAGATCGGGCGCGTTCCGAACCCCGCTTCTCGCGCCGCGTCCTCTATCGAACTCCGCAGGTCCGCCGAAAAGCAGCAGGGCGGCATGTCGAAGGTGCGGGAGATGGCAACCGTGCAGCGCTGATAGTCGGCCTCTTTCCCGATCGTCGAAATGACCATCTGTTCGAGCGCATCCAGCCGCACGGGATCTGGATGGCGGATGTCGACCGTACAACATGCCTGCTCCGGTATGGCATTGACCGAACCCGGTTCGACAGAGATCCGCCCGATGGTGAAGCGCGCATCCGGATCGCCGGGCATGACCGCACCATAGAGTGCGGCAAGTGCCGTAGTGAGAGCGCGTAGCGGGTCACGTCGATAGGGCAGCCCCGTCGTGCCGGCATGCGCGGTCTGGCCGGAAACGGTGACGTTGAGCCAGCGGGTTCCCTGAATACCGCTGACAATACCGATCGGAACGCCGTCGGCTTCGAGCGACGGGCCCTGCTCGATATGCACCTCGAAATATGCATGGACGGGAAAGCCGAGTGGCAGCATCTGCGCCTCCGGCAGGCTGTCGAGCGTGACCGCCAGTTCGCTGGCAAAGGCAGCGCCATCGGTCGCCCGCTTATCGTGCCATTCGGCCGGAATCTCCCCAGACGCAAATGCCATCGATCCCATGCAGCCGGGCGCGAAGCGGCAGCCTTCTTCATTTGTCCAGGCGACGACGACGATCGGCCGCCGGGTCTTGATACCCGCATCTTCGAGGCTTTCCAGAACTTCGAAGGCCGACAGCGTGCCGAGCGCACCATCGAAGCGCCCCCCGCTCGGCTGGCTGTCGAGATGGCTGCCGATCACCAGCGGCGGAAGCGCGTCGTTCAGCCCGGAACGACGGATGAAAAGATTGGCCATCGGGTCCTGAAA
The DNA here is from genome assembly GCA_001898995.1 of Rhizobiales bacterium 63-22. Taxonomy (GTDB): domain Bacteria; phylum Pseudomonadota; class Alphaproteobacteria; order Rhizobiales; family Rhizobiaceae; genus Brucella. Next base: position 56,300 of record MKVZ01000006.1, read on the forward strand.
GATGGCAAAGCCCCGCTGCTGCGCGAGCTTGGCCAGCAGGCGCCGCGCCTGCCGGTCGCCATCCGTCAGCGCCTGGCGATTGACGCCGCCCTTCCGGGTGGCACCGATTGCCGCAAAAGTCTCGAGTCTGCCATGCAGACGATTGCGGTCGATCTCGATCATGCTTTTTTTCCTCTGAGATAGGGGGCGTCGTGGAAAGCGATCTCAAGCGCCTGCACATGATCGAAAATGCCACTCAGGCGCGATCGCTCCTCAGGGTTCATGTTCTCGCCAGCCGCGTCGAGTTCCGCCTTCAGCCAGAGCGCTTGCGTAGCAAAATCCTGATGTACATGAAAATCCACCCACTCTTTCAGCAGGGGATCGCTGATAGGATTGCGTGCAGCCTCCTTCGACCATGTCCAGTACATCCACTCGGCAGCAAACATCGCCGCGACCGTATCGAGATAACCGCCCTCACGGGCGATCGAAAGCATCCCGTTCCGGAACGCCGCGACCTCGGGACGTGAAGTGTCGAAGGCTTCGGGATCTATGCCCCGTTCGGCAAATGTCTTCTCGAAATAGGCGATCTGCTGGTTGGCGAGCGCATCCAGCACGCCGATCAGCCAGCGCTTCTGTTCGATCGTCCCGGCAGTCGCTGTCGCAAAGGCGAAGATCGAGATCGCCGTATCGACGAAGGCGCCTTCGAAAACGAGATAACGTTCAAATACCTCGACCGGCAACCGGTCGGCCTTGATGTCCTCGACAAAACGGTGATTCACCATTGCGTCGAAAACGGCCTTGTTCTCGCGAAGGATCTGTTCGGAAAGCGTCTCGCTCATCTCAGCCCTCCAGCGCCGGGCGCGCCGCTTTGACGAAGGCCTTGACCCGGGCCAACTCGACCGGGTTCCACCAGACGCCGCCCGCCTTTAGCGACGAAGCGACGATAACGCCGCTGGTGCGCTTCAGAATCTCGACGATATTGTCCTTTGTGACGCCGGAGCCGACCAGAAGCGGCAGATGCGTCGCGGCACCGATCGTCTCGATCTCCTCGACCGTAGCCGAATTGCCAGTGCGCTGGCCGGTAGCGATCACGGCATCGGCGTCGAAAAAGGCGAGATCCCGGGTCAGTTCCTCGATCGTACGGTCGGCCGTGATCGCGTGCGCTCCATGCTTTACATGGCTGTCGGCGAAGATTTTGATGTGTTCGGCACGCAGCAGAGAGCGGTACCGCATCGCTTCAGCCGCCCGGCCCTCCATGAAGCCTTCGTTCGCGACATAGGCATTGGCCCACTGGTTGACCCGGATGAATTTCGCGCCGCTCGCCATGGCGGTCGCGATCGCGGGAACTGGCGCATTGGCAAGCACGTTGATGCCGAGCGGAATGCCCGTCGAGCGCGCAATACGGTCCGTCATCACAGCCATGAAGGCGGCGGTTTCCGGGCCGATATCCTCGGGCTTGGAAAAGGGAATATCACCATGGTTCTCGATGATCAGGCCATGCATGCCGCCTTCGATCAATGCCTCGGCATCACGCATGCCCGCATCATAGATCGTGTCCATCGCAGCACAGCGATAGCGCGGCGCGCCAGGAAAGGGCAGGCAATGGATCATACCGATCAACGCCTTGTCAGTGCCGAATATTTCCCTTATGGCGCTTGAATTGTTATCCGATATCGTCTGCATTTCATTCCCTTTCCAAAGGCCAGCCATGCCTGCCCAAATACGTGCTCATGTCATCGGCAACGTCGCCGTCGACGAAATAATCTCCGTATCAACCATGCCGGAAGCCGGAGCTTCGATCCTTGGGCGCGAAGAAACGCGCGACCTCGGCGGCAAGGGTGCGAACCAGGCCGTGGTCATGGCCCGCACCGGCCTGCCCACCACCCTCGTCGCGGCTGTGGGCGCGGATTTCCGCGCCCAGACCATTCGCGATCAGCTTGCGCCGGAACCCCTCGAGGCAAGGCTCGTTACGCTTGCCGGTCGTTCCAGCGACTTCTCCATCATTTTTACCTCGCCGGATGGCGAAAACGCCATCATCACCACCACTGATTCCGCCGGCTCGCTGACGCCGGAAGAGGCAATCGCGACGCTGGAAACGGCCGTTGCAGGCGACCTCCTCGTCCTGCAGGGCAACCTTGCCGAGGCGACCACACGCAGCCTGCTCGAAGAGGCGCGGTACCGCGGTATCATAACCGCCTTCAACCCCTCGCCGCTGCGGCCCTATTTCACCGACCTATGGCCGCTGGTCGACATCGCCTTCCTCAATCGCGGAGAGGCGCAAAGCCTGACCGGTTCGTCCGACGCGGCAGCGACCGAGCGCCTCATACAGTCCGGCGTGCGTCACGTCGTGCTTACGCTCGGCGGTGACGGCGCCCTGCTGGCGGGCCGCGATGCGGCGATTGCCACCATTCCAGCCGTTGCCGCGAAGGCCATAGACACGACCGGCGCCGGCGATACGTTCATGGCAGTTGCCCTCGCATCCGCCGCTTTGCGCGGCGTCGAACCCGACATTCGCGCTATCGGCCATGCAGCAACCGCCGCGGCACTTACTGTCAGCCGCCGCGGGACCCGCTCCGCATTCCCCACCGGCGACGAATTGCGGGCGATCCTGGCACGCTGAAGCGGGACATAGTCCGCCGCAGTCTCAGCGTGCCTCGCTCAGCCAGCCCAGAATATTCTTCCAGAGGCGGCCGTAGCCTTCCCATTCGCAGAATGCCGGCGACAGCCAGTGCGGGCCGATGTCAGACGTCCAGGCCGCGCTGCGACCCTTTCCGAAAGCACCGGTGACCAGCAGCGGGTGTCCACCCTGATCCTCCGGCAGGCGCGCTACCACCTCGACATCGGCGCGTTGGCGAACCTCAACCTCGTTGACACCCAGCAGCAAAGGCCATTCGCCGCCCAACCCCGTGACCGTCGGATGATCCACCTTGGTAATGACAGCCGTCGCCCCTTCCGGAATCTCGATGCGGTCGTCATAGGGGAGACAGGTGACCGGCAACACATCCTCGACCGCGGTACGGCGCCAGCGCGCCTTGCCGTCGATACCCTGAAAGGAGAAGTAGCCGCCGACCATCAGCAGGCCCCCGCCCTTCTCCACCCATGCCTTGATCAGCTTGAGGCGGTTGGGCACGGTCTTCGAATGCAGCCAGACTGCCGGCGGGAGAAGCAGCGAATTGGCCCCGATATCGGAGAGAATGATCACGTCATAAGCCTCGAGCCCCTCCATCTCGAAAGGAAACTTCTCAACTGCCTCGTGTGCCGGCATGTAGGTGAGCTCGTATTCGCTTCCTTCCAGCGCCTTTACCAGTGGTTCGGCACCGAGATGGAAGGTGACGCTGCCGAACTGGTCGAAGCCTTTGTAGTGAATGGCGGAGCTGACCCAGCTCTCACCGACGAGAAGGACTTTTTTGGTCATGTCGTTTCCATTTCTATGTCGTCTGGGCATTCAGGCCTTGGCCTCGAACACAGATCTCGGATTGTCGCGCATCAGGATGTCCAGATGAGCATCCGAGAGCCCGTGGCGCTTGAGTCGCGGCAGGAAGTGCTTGAGAATATAGGCATATCCATTGCCGCCATATCTGGTCAGCATCATCTTCAGGAAGACGTCGTGCGAAAGCAGGATCTGATCGATATGGCCATGTTCGATCAGTTTGACGATCGCCCGCGCCGCCTCTTCATCGCTCGGGCACTGAACCTGCTGATCTGCATAAAAGAAATCCATGCCGATCATGTCGTATTCGAGAAAGGCACCGCGCGCGGCAAGTTCGCTCTGATAGGCAAGATCGTCATGCGACGGGTTCATGTGGCACAGCACGGTATGGCACAGATCGGCGCCCTCTATCGCGGTGATATCGAGAACCTTGTGGCCCAGGCGAAACCAGCCCGGCAGATGCACCATCAGTGGCAAACCGGTCCGGACCTGCGCTCTTGCGGCCGCCCTGAGTGACTTCTCCTCCTGATCGGTGAAATCGGGGGAGATACCGATCTCGCCGATCAGCCCGACCTTGATGTCCGTCCCGTCGACACCGACCGTCGCCTCATGGACGATTTCGTCGGCAATCTGGTCGATCGTCATCGATGCCACCTTGGCCGGGTGCGAGGAGCCGAGATAATAGCCGGCGCCCATGATGATGTTGAGGCCGGAAGCCTGAGATATGCGTTTGAGGGCGCGCGGATTGCGGCCAATGCCCTGGCAGGTCGGCTCGACGACCGTATGCCCGCCATGTTTCGCAAAATCCTTGAGTTCGACGATCGCCAGCGGTTCGTCATCCAGCGTGATATTGTGCCTGTTTACGAAAGGATCCTGATGCAACTCGCCGAGGATCTCGATGCAGACAAAACTGTCGGCGAGATATTGCCGCTCCGGCGTCTTCGGCGCGTGCCACCAGCAGCGGCAATCGTTGAGGATGTGTTCGTGCATCAGGGTCAGGCCAAGATCGGCGACCGGAATCGGACCGCCAACTGTCATGACCTTGCCGGATCGCAGATGGCCTGGTGAAAGCGCGCCTGTCGCCATGTCAGCCTTTCCTCTTGCGGATGAACCGGAAATTGGCGCTAAAGATGCGGGTGTTCAGCCAGATGGCGATCAGGATGATCGCGCCCGTGACGATCTGGGTGAAGAATGGCGAAATGTGCATCAGGATCAGCCCGTTGCCGATAACCGCGATGGTCATCGTTCCGAGAACCGTGCCTATCATCGTGCCGCGACCGCCGGTCAGCGAGGTGCCGCCGAGTACCACGGCTGCAATCACCTGCAGCTCGAAGCCAACCGCCGCATTCGACGAGCCGGAACCGAGGCGTGCGGCAATCAACAGGCCGGCAAGCGCCGAGGCGACGCCCGAGACCAGATAGACCGAAGCGACGATCCATTTCGCCGGCATGCCGACCCGCCGCGCCGCCTCCATGTTGGAGCCGACGGCAACGACCTGGCGCCCATATTTGGTTACGGCCATGATGACGTAACCGACGACGGCGACGAGGATTGCGATCAGTGCCGGAACCGGAAAGCTACCTATCTCGCCGCGACCCAGGAAGAAAAAGCCGGGAACGTTGTTGATCGGAATCGAATAACCCTGCGTCAGATAAAGCGCAAGACCACGAAGGATCGAAAGCCCGGCAAGCGTGACGATGAAGGCGGGAATGCCCTGATAGGCGACGAACCAGCCCTGCATCAGGCCGACGACCCCGCCCAAGAGGAGCATGCCGATTGACACGACCGGCCAGGGCAAGCCAGTGGCAAGCGTGATCGCGGCAACCGCATTGATCAGTGCCACAGTCGAGCCCACGGAGAGGTCGATACCTCCGGTCAGGATGACAAGCGTCATGGCAACCGCGACGACCAGGATGGGAGCTGCCTGCCGGACGATGTTGAGGAGATTGCCCGCAGTCATGAAGGTCGTGGTCGTCAGCGAGAAGAACACGAGGCAAAGGATAAAGAAGAAGGCGATGGAAAGGACCTGGGCATGTTCGTTGAAAAAATCAGCGGAGGCAGATCCCTTGGCGCGTTCGGTATAGGTGGTCAATGTCTCTCTCCCCCGACGATGAGTTTGACGAGATCTTCCAGATCGGTCTTGCCGATATCGCGTTCCGCGACCTTTGTGCCTTCGTACATGACCGCGATCCGGTCGCAGACCCTGAACAGGTCCTGAAGGCGGTGCGTGATGAGTACGACCGAGACACCCTTCGCCTTGACACGATTGATCAACGCCAGCACGGCCTCGACCTCCGCCACGGCGAGCGCGGACGTCGGCTCGTCCATGATCAGGACCCTGGGATTGAAGGAGGCCGCACGGGCAATCGCGATTGCCTGCCGCTGGCCGCCCGACAGCTTTTCGACCTTGGCGGACAGGCGCGGAATACGGATTTCCAGAGCATCCAGCATCTTGCGTGCTTCTTCCACCATCCGGGCACGATCGAGAAACGGTCCCCTGGTCAATTCACGACCAAGAAACAGATTGCCAACGACATCCACGTGGTCGCAGAGGCTAAGGTCCTGGAAGACCATCTCGATATGGCGGTCGCGGGCATCCGCCGGCCCGGAGAGGCGCACTTCCTCGCCCTCGAGCGAGATGTTTCCGTCGTCCGGCAAATAGGTGCCGGAAATGATCTTGGTCAGCGTTGACTTGCCAGCCGCATTGTCTCCGACCAGACCGAGACATTCGCCCGGGTAGAGATCGAGATCGACGCCGCGCAGCGCCTGATGCGAGCCGAATGTTTTCCTGATCCCCCGCAGCGACACTGCGGGTACGGATGCAGGTGTGCTCGAAAGCTGCAGGGAGGCTGTCGCCTCCCCGGCCCCGGCTTGGTTCAACCGGTTGTCTTCGATCATTTGAATATCGCCCGATACGAATCGACATTCTGCCTGGTGACGATCGTGACCGGAACCGAAATGTTCTTTTCGACAGGCTGGCCGGCGCTCAGCTTGGCAAGGGCCTCGACGGCGGCCTTGCCTTCGCCTGCCGGGTCCTGCTGGACCACGGCCACAACATAACCCGCATCGAGACCGGCAATCGCCTGGGCGGTCAGATCCCAACCGAAGATCTTGATGCTGTCCTGCTTGCCCTGGCTCTGTACGGCAGCGATGGCGCCAAGCAACGCGGGCTCGCCGGTTGCGTAGATCGCCGTCATATCCGGGTTGCCGGTGATGAGGTTTTCGGCGGCAGTCAGCGCATTGTCCTGAATGTTCTGACCATCGACGACACCGGCAATTTCGATGCCTTTCCCCTTGATTGCATCCTCGAAGCCCTTCTGGCGGAGATTCTGGATGAAGGAATTGAGCGCGCCGACAATGCCGACCTTGGCCTTGCCGCCCATGTGGTTCTTCACATAGGTGAGGAAATAGGCGCCCATGTCGGCGCCGGCCTTGCCGTTGTCGACACCGATCTGAGATTTCTGCGGGCCTTTCGGCAGAATGGCATCGATGGCGACAACCGGAATCTTGGCATCGGATGCCTCCTTGACAGCCGGCATGATGCCGTTGACATCAATGGCGACGACGATAATGCCGTCGACTTTCTGCTGGATGTAGTTCTCGATGGCGGTGTTCTGTGCCGAAGCGTCATCGTTGGCGTTGAAGATGACAAGCTTGTCGCCCGATGCGTCCGCCGCCTTCTGGGCGCCCTCGTTAATCTGGTTGAAGAAAAGTGCCTGCTGGTTGATCTGCACGAGCGCGTAGGTCTTGCCCGCAGCCTGGGCGAGCGAAGCGCTCATCATAGTGCCGGCAAGCGCGGCAAAAGCGAGTGCGGTGTTAAATGCCCTGCGTCTGATCTGGTTCATCATGTTCTCGTCCTCTGGTTTCGCTATCGTTGCTTTTTATGGTTCGACGGCGGTGCAACGGAGTTCCGCACGACGATTTCGACAGGCAGAAGTTCTTCGAAAGCGAGGCTTTCGGTCTCCTGCCAGTTTGTTTCCAGAAGCAGCGCCAGGGCGCGTTGGCCGAGCGCTCGCACGGGCTGGCTTATCGCGGTCAGGGGCGGCGCGAAAAGATGGAGTGGCCCCACATCGTCGAAACCGATGAGCGAGACCTCATCGGGAATGGAAACGCCTTCGGCTCGCAGCACTTCGATCAACCCGATCACAATCTCGTCGGAACTGGCAAAGATCGCTGTCGCCGGCTTGTCCTCATCGAGGAAACGACGCGCGGCCGCACGGCCGAATTCCACTGTAAAACTGCCCTCGTAGCGAATGATCTGGAACGGCTCCCCCTGTTCGCTGAGTGCACGCTCGAGCCCCTGAAATCGGCGACGGGTGCTGATCATCTCCTGCGGGCCGCCTATATAGAGAACGCGCCGGTGTCCGTGGTCGGCGAGATGTCGGCCCGCGAGATAGCCACCCCGCTCGTTATCGGAGAAGAGCTTCGGAACCATAGCATTTGGCACGTCTTCATCGACAATGACTACCTTGCCGGTCTGATTGATCAGCGCAGCCAATTCGCCGTCATCAGGATGGTTGGTAATGAAGATCAGTCCGTCAACGTGGTTGCGCCCAAGAGCCGTCACATAGGAGATCTCGCGCCCCGGCCGGTTAAGCGTAGCGTGCAGCGACAATGCGAGGCCGCGCTTGTCCGCTTCCTGTTCGACCGCCGCGACGAGAGTCGCAAAGAAAGGGTTTGCGATATCCGGCACGACCAGCCCGATTGTATCAGAGCGACCGCGGCTCAGACGGCGGGCATGCGGGTTCGGCTCATACCTGAGGTCGTGGATTGCCTTGTAGATACGCTGCTTGGTTCCGTGCGGAAGCTGAAGAGAACCATTAAGGAGTCGAGAGACCGTCGTCACCGAGACACCAGCGGCGTCGGCAACATCCTTCAGGCTTGTGGCACGCTTGCTGGACATGATCTCTCCGTGACCTGACCCTGATGGTCGCGGTTTAGTAAAGCGATTTACTAAACCGCTTTACAATGCCACACCTCCATGCCGTGTCAAGCCTTGCGACTGGACCGGCAACAAAAACAAGCGTACAATCATGTGCGTTGCGAGGAAGCCAAAACAGCGAAGCTGAAGAGAGCGCTGCTCTCATGGTGTGCAGCGGCCGCTTGCCTGCAATAGCCGCCTGGCCCCGATAATCACTGACGACGCGCTGATTGATTCGGACGACGAACCGCATCGAGAAAATGTTCGACGCGCTGCACCAAGTTGAATTCACCGAATATGATATCGGAGTTTTTTGTATTTCGTGATACGCACCTGCGGTGAGGCTAACCTCCTGCGCCTATAGCTTTGTTGTGTAGCCGACAGCGCCGCCCTGGCGTGCCGCGTATCGATGCACACAACCGGCAGGCCGGCTTCGGCCATGCCGCCGTAAAGCCATTGCGAGGGAGCGCCGGCTTCAAGGCCGATCCGCTTCATCGTCATGCCGCACTGCGCGAAGAACGCAACAAGATCATCCGGTTCGGAAGCAACCTTCGCCTCCTTCATCACGACCCCGTCAGCATCAACGATGCAGATGCTCCCCACCTTGTGTTAGGATTTTCCCGCCTCACTGTGCTTGTCCTCCGCCAAAGCCTGCAACAGTCGCTCGACCGTGACAAAGCTGTCGCCGGCCTTCTTGGCGAGTTCCTCCGCAGCGGTGAACAGCCGAGCGGTGTCCGGCGCCATATAGACCTGCCCCGCCCCCGAGCCGGAGATCTTGGGCAACTTCACCAGCGCCGCTTCGGTCGACTGCAGGATGCCTCGCGAGTTGCCCCCAGCGCGGTCGATCAGGCCGGCCGCAAGTCCCTCATCGTCATTGAGAAGCACCTTGAGAACGTGCAACGGCGTGAACTGCTGGTTCCCTTCCCGCGATGCCAGCGATTGCGCCGCCTGGATGAAGCCACGCGCCCGGTCGGTATATTTTTCAGCATTCATTGAGCTATCCTTCGAGCGCTTTGGATGATTTCAGGAGCACGACTTCCGCTACCAGGAAGAATGGCTTCCTCGACCGCAGCGCGTTTCGCATGCAATACATCGTCGACGCGGCCCTTCAGCCCCACTGTCACCTTGACCGAATCGGCAAGGATAGCCACCCCACGCAGCATCTTCTCGCGATCCTGGCGATTAAAAATGACGTCTTTTGTTGTCACTGAACTCCTCCGTGAATGAATTGAATTGTTGTCGTGGCGTGAATTCTCGCCGTTAGCTGCCCTTGTGGGTATTCGCAGCGGCATCAAGGATGCCCATCATGCCGGCTTCCTTCCGCCGCTTTTTCCTCGGCTTCGATATGCCGGACGAGAGATCATGTAAGGGATGAATAGGATCGGAGGCCTCTAAAGTTGAATATTGCGGCCCAGAGTGAGCCGCGATGGCTGTCTCATGGTACGTGCCGCTATTTTCTGACTGATCTGACACCACGCCCTCATTGTCACCGCCTTCGCCCAACAAAACATGCGTTGGACAACCGCTTCGAGGCGGAGGTCCACCGGTTTCGGTTCACATGTGCTCGGCTACGAGGGCCTGGCCTGATCGCAGACGAGCGCCCGATAATGCAGACGCGCTACCGTGCGTGTTTTACAAAGCAATCGCTGTGCCAGATCGGATGTACTGGGATATCAATAAGTTACCCAAAAGAAGTCGCTGCCGCCTGGACAGGTTGTCGATTCGCGCGCAGACAAAATATCCGAGATCGTGGTAAAGGAGCGGCCACGTTGGAAGCTCAGCGCAAGCATCCGCCGAGGACCGTGCTCGGATTGATTTAAAGGGAAGATCGAGCTGCGAGAATTCGGCAATGAGTTGCGCGACCTCTCGACGCCGTCGGAGGTGTATTCCACACCGGATTCGTAGACGGCGATGTAGCCGTCTTCCAGTTCCATTTCGATATAGAGAGGAGATGGAGGAGATGACGGCCGCCAGCGCGCGAATGATTGCATTCCGAGCTATCTTGATCTACGCCGTGATGTCAAGAAACGGCCGCAGCACCAGCTGACCGCTGGACGCCTTTAGACATCTTGCCGGCCACTCAGGTGACCATCAGCCCTATGTGGGAATCATGTACCAGCACACACTCCCGGCTCATCGCAGGCTGTAAGAAAAGGCTTGGCAACGCTGCGCTCCGTGCGAACACACTGGGCGCGCGCCCTACAGGAGTATATGCCCCTTCCAAGGAAGTTTTACATCTTAGAATAACAAAAGGGGTTATGTAAATACAACTCAGGTGCATTCATTTGTAATAGACCTTCGGTAGTCCGGTTGCCGTAAAATGGTCATATTGCGCACCAACCTGTATAGATCAGCCTAAGCATTTTTCAAAGCGTGTTGAATAAGCGCCTGCCAAAACATAGGGGTAATATTGTGAAGCGGTTACTGAATCAAGCGGCCATGCCTGCGGTAGGCTTTATTGAGCCGTGGTCGATAAAGGCTGGTGCTTCTGCCAATGCCTTTATATCTTGTATTGATGCGCATGCATCGGTTCGAATCGTCTCACTTGATCGTGACGACCCTGAACAAATGTCTTGGGAGATCAAGCGTCATTCATCTTCTCTCGCTGTTCGTCAATACGAACTAGGTTCATGGATCGAATTGCCAGCAATTCGGAACAGTACTCATTGGGAGTTACGGTTTGAGCTGCTTCTGACGAAGAACGATTTCGTCAAACCGGTATGTTCGGTTGGAGGGTTATGCGTCCGGCTAGATGAAAACGGGTACATAACGGTCCGAACCGAGAGTGACACAATCGGTCTTTGCCAAGTCGCTAACGAACAATGGTACGAGATCGCTATGTTCGGCTTCGACAATAAAGCGACCATCAGCGTTCTGCGATCCGGGCACATAGTCGGCGAGGCGGTCATAACGTTTACGCGTGACGAATCGTATTCCCCAAGAATCGGGTTCGATGGAGAACCCTCCGCGAAAACGTTGAACGCCCGAATTGGTCGAATTTCGATGCAAGACGGGTCCATTCTTTATTCCTGGCGTTTTCCGACGAGAGGACCGGTGGGGCATTTGTCCGCAATTGAGGATCCGGCTATTGAGTTGAAAATCCACAATATGCCAACCTTCTCAGTGGCATCGGCGCGGTTCGACTCAACAGTACATGATCCGCGGCTGGAACCGACTCATTTCGATGCCGTTCATTTGCATGATGACGACTTTGGCGGTTTCGACTGGCCAGCGGACTTCACGTTTGACGTTCCAACTGACGCACGTTCCGGCATATTTGCTTTCGAGATTTCAACCTCTGAAGGTACAGAGAAGCTGCCTTTCTTCGTTCGTCCCCTGCAACCCCAGTCGTCGCTAGCCTTTCTTGCGCCAACATCAACCTATCTCGCCTATGCGGATGAGCGGTTGCCGCCCGTTCGATATCCATGGCATGGGACCGATCGCGGACATCGCTTTTCGTTCGATAACGATCTGCTGTGCCTATACGACGTTCACAGCGACCTTAGCGGGGTCAGCCTCACGTCCACGAGACGGCCAAGGGCGACACTTCGGGACGATTACCACTATCCTCTATCGAATAGCCCACATTTATTGCCGGTCGATCTTCAACTGCTCAAATTCTACGCCAGGGAAGGCGTGGATATCGACATCCTCACCGACCGGGACCTGCACGACGAAGGCTTGGCCGCCATCGCCACCTATCGGGGCCTGATGACGGGAAGCCATCCCGAATATTGGTCGACTCCGATGATGAAGGCGCTGCATGAATATCTCGACCGGGGCGGAAACCTCGCCTATCTTGGTGGCAACGGCTTCTATTGGGTTGTTGCCTATCAGGACGAGGTCATGGAACTGCGTCGTGGGAAAAGCGATATCTGGACCGGGCGACCAGGCGAAGGCCACATGTCGATCACCGGCGAGCCTGGCGGCAATTGGGAGGATCGCGGCCTTCATAATCCGCAATCCTATCTCGGTGTCACATACCTGATCATGAGCTTTGGCCCCGCTCGCCCCTACCGCCGGCTGGAAGCAAGCTTCGGGAGCGAGTATGACTGGCTGTTCAGGGAGGTGGATGACGGCCCGATCGGCGACAGCGGAACCGTATTGGGCGGGGCAGCGGGGTACGAAGTCGACGCCGTCATCCGTTCGGAAGAGACGCCCAAGAACCTCGTCAGACTCGCCACTGCGGATGATTTCGACGACAGCTTTCAAGTCAGACCCGAGATATGGCTGGCCGATGGCGATGCCGAACGAGAGACCTTGCGCCGAGCCGATATGACGATCTACCGACACACAGGCGGCGGTGAGGTCTTCTGCACCGGCTCCGTCGCTTGGATCGGATCTCTCCCGGAACGGGGTACTAACAACAATGTCGGAACAATCATGAAGAACCTCGCAGAAAGGTTCGGAAACTGGACACATTATCGAGCGCAATGAAGAGCTCCCAAACCAAACGAAAAAAGGGAACAAAATGACCGCCTTCGCCTGCCCGAACCTGTGATGGTCTACAAAGGCCTCGCGAGGATGGCCCCGCGCTCTGGAGGCGTGAGGGCGTCTCGTTGATGCAGATTTCGAAATCGATCTCGTGTCCTCCGCACCTTTGCTAAATCGCGTCCGTGGCAATGAATCGATCAAGCATCAGCATCGGTACGATGAGTTTCATGGGATCGGCGAGAGGCTGGTCCGTCTGCGGGCGACGATTTCGGCTTTCTGCCGCTCAAACTCGCCCATGTGGGCTTTCATGTTCGGCTGTCTTTAATGGCCGCGATGATGCCTGTAATCGTCTTCTCGGCCTTGGCAAGCGTCTTCCGATCGGCCGGATAGTGGACCGGGACAGGCTGGTACGGGAAAGAACGGTATTCATGCGTATGATACGGTTTGGTTCGGGCATGGCGATGCAGCCTCTTGCTGGTCGTTTCTGGCAGCTCCTGAACTGAAGAGAGTCAAGGTTTTTCTTTTTTTAACAGTTACTTAGGTGCCATTGTACTACGGCGTGCAAACGGCGGTAAATAGGCGGCTCTACAATCTTCGACGACAGCCATGTGACTCACGCTCACATAAGAACCACGTCTTTCTCATCCCCTGAACCTGGCCTGCCATTCCTGCGGCCCGACGCCCAACCTGCGCAGAAATGCTCGTCGCATCGTTTCAGGCGCACCAAAGCCACAGGCGCGCGCGGTAGAGGCAACCGAAGCTCCGGCCTCCAGCCGTCCCTGCGCCCGTTCGAGTCGAATGATCTCGACGGCTTCCATGGGCGTGCGTCCGGTACGTTGCTTATAATGGCGGGCGAAAGAGCGAACGCTCATGCCCGCGCGTTCTGCCAGAACATCGAGCGTCATTCGGTGATGCAAGTTTTCAGATACCCACGCATGAATATCTGCAAAACGATCATCCGTACTCTGGAATTCCAGTGGTGCACTGAACTGTGATTGCCCACCGGGCCGCTTCAGAAACACCACGAGTTCACGGGCGACAGCCAACGCAATGGCCCGGCCATGGTCCTCATCGACCATAGCCAGCGCAAGGTCAATCCCGGCAGTGACGCCCGCCGAGGTCCAGATCGCCCCATCACACAAGAAGATCGGATCACGCTCCAGATGCACCTTGGGAAAACGCGCCGCGAATTCGTCACAGCGTCGCCAATGCGTCACGGCGCGGCGACCGTCGAGCAATCCAGCCTCCGCCAGCAGAAACGCTCCACTGCATACCGAGGACATACGTCGGACCTTGCCGGCGCGGTCCCGCACCCAGTCGATCAGGGCAGGACGCGTGCAGGCAATGTTCACGCCACTGCCGCCCGCAACAATCGCCGTATCCGATGGCGCGCTTTTCGAAAGCGTTCGACACCGCAGCGTAATCCCGGAATTACAGATCACATCCTCGTTCTCCGCCACCAGCGCCGTCTCGTAAAGCGCCTCTCCACTCAAAGCATTGACCGAGGCAAAAACCTGCGCAGGTCCGGTTACGTCCAGAACCTGAGCGTCGGGGAAAAGCAGAATTTCGACCCGTCTGGGCATATTTGGCCGGAACCGAGGGATGTTTGGCAATCAGGCCAGATCATTTCCTGTCATACACGCTATGTCAAGACAGGAGATACCAATGACGTTTCGCTTCGCCATTCTCTGTTTTCCCGGCGTACAGCAACTCGATCTGACCGGCCCCTACGAGGTTTTTGCCTCAGCACGGGACACCGAGGTGCATCTGGTCTGGAAGACCCTCCCCCCCGTCCGCGCTTCGACCGGCCTCTGGCTGACACCCACAACGACCTTCGCGGATGCCCCGGATTTCGACGTGATATGCGTCCCGGGCGGCGGCGGAGTGAATGCACTTCTAAACGACGAGGATGTCCTTACCTTCCTGCGGACAAAGGCCGCGAGGGCATGGTTCGTTACCTCGGTCTGTACCGGTTCGCTGTTGCTTGGTCGTGCGGGGCTGCTGAATGGGTGCAGGGCCGCGACGCATTGGAATGCAATGGACCTGCTGGAACGGCTCGGGGCAGTTCCGACGCAGGGTCGCGTGGTGCGCGACGGCACTGTGATCACGGCTGGTGGCGTCACCTCAGGGATCGACTTTGGGCTTTCTGTTATCGCCGAACTGATGGGACAGGACGAGGCAGAGACAATCCAGCTCATGCTTGAATACGCGCCTGCCCCCCCTTTCGAAGCGGGTCTGCCAGAACGAGCTCGCGCTGAGATTCTGGCGGAGGCTCGGCAGCGCTTGGCACGCTCACGCGCAGAACGTGAAGCGCTGCTGCCTTTTCCCACGAAGCCATAGCCAATATAAGAGCACGCCAACGACAGGCCGGATAGTGATAAGTGGGCTGGTTCAGGCGACCATTTTCTATGGATCAGCCAGCCGCGGAGCGCTCGACGTGGCCATAATCGCGCAGGACGCGCCGAACGGCATGGCAGTGCGACATAAACGACAGTTTTTTGGACCCAACAACAGCTTATCGTCCAAGCAAAGCTTCAGCCCCTTGAGAAATCGCGGGTATAGGCTACCGCGTCATCGAGATGCTGCTTCATCGCTCTGGCAGCGCCCGCTTCGTCTCCGGCAGCAACGCAGTCCAAGATGCGTTCATGGCCAAAAAGCGCGCGCTCGACCCCTTTCTGCATATTCAGCGTCAAAAGCCTCTCGGAGCCAGTCGCGGTCATGACGAAACGTACGAGACTCTCCACCAGCGGATTGCCAGTGCTTTCTCCGAGGACGCGATGAAAGTCCGAGTCAGCCTGAATGGCCGCTTCCGGATCTTCAAGATGGGCGCGCATGCGTTCGACAGTTTCGCGCAGTCTCTCCAAATTATCGCGGGAAATGCTGCGCGCAGCGAGACCGGCGAGATTAGGCTCGAACAACATTCTGAGTTCGAACACTTTCTCGGCGCTCTCACGATTGAACCCAATCAAGGTTTCAAGCACATGGCGTTCACGGTCGAAATGCGCGCGGACGAATGCGCCGCGACCCGCCTGGACCTCAATGAAACCCTCACGTTCCAGTGCTCGCAATGCCTCGCGCAGGCTGATCCGGCTGACGCCGAGTTGCTGACACATGTCGCGCTCGCTTGGCAGCTTATCGCCGGGGCCGATCGTGCCATCCTCGATCATCTTGCGCACCTGGCTGGCGACATCCTGCCAGATGGACCTTCGTTCTATGGTCGCAAACAGTTCGGTCATTCTGATTCCAGATAATGCTGACGTCCATTCGACGCGTCTGAATGATTAACTCCTCGCACCCCCTCTGGCAATGTCGCGTTGGCCCTGGGCAGGTCTGCGCGGGTGTATTTCTCGATATGGACAAGCAAAGATTGCTGCGCCGGAGCCTGCGACAGCGAGCTTGTGGGAAAGTTTCCCGTCAGCACATTCGGATTGCCATGAAGTTCAAGGGCCTGCTGGTCTTCATTCAACCCCGGCGAGAACCAGGCACCGGTCGCAAGGGCGACGACGCCTGGCATGAGCGTGTCGGAAAGCATGGCTCCGGCAACGCACTGTCCGCGACCATTCCAAATTCGTACGATATCGCCATCAGCAATACCCCGCATCTTGGCATCGTCCGGGTGGATCAGAACGGGTTCCCGGCCCTTGACCTTGCTTTCCCGGCTGACGCCCACCCCATCAAGCTGTGCATGAAGACGGGTTGCAGGCTGCGGAGAGATCATGTGCAGTTCCGACTGCACCGCACTCCCCAACCATTCGCCTGGCGGTGTCCAACGGGGATGCGGAGCGATGTCCCTATGCTTCGAAAGCGCAATAAAGCTCGACCATATCTCAATCCTGCCGGAAGGCGTCTTCAGTGGGTGTGCGACGGGATCGCGGTGAAAATCCTCAAACAGCGTATAGGCATCGTTCGGAATCGGCAGTTCGGCATAGCCGTTCTGCCAGAACGTATCGAAGGCGGGCAGATCGGCGCCAGCCTGACCGGCGCGTGTGCGGAATTCGTCGTAAATGCGCCTCAGCCAGCCCATCTCGTCGAGCCCTTCCGAGTAAGTCGCGAGCGTGTCGAAACGCGCGGCTAATCCCGAGAAGATATCAAATTCGCTACGCGCCAGCCCCACAGGCTCGATCTGCCTGTGCATGGCTGCGATAAAACGATCGGTTGGCGATCCGGAAAGATCGCTTCGCTCGAAAGCAGAGGTCGCCGGCAACACGATATCGGCATACCGAGCCGTAGCCGTCCACCAGATTTCGTTGACGATGACCGTGCGCGGCATCCGGAAGGCCGAAACGAGCCGGTTGAGGTCCTGATGATGATGGAAAGGATTGCCGCCCGCCCACCAGACGATATCGATCTTCGGATAGACAATCTCCTGACCGTCGAACAGGATGGTCCCGCCGGGGCCGAGCAGCATGTCGGCAACCCGGGCAACTGGAATGTAGCGGCCCAGAGGATTACGCCCGGCGGAAAAGCCCGGCGACGAGACGATCGGGCGCGGATCGCCGCGATTGCCGATGGAGCCGTATCCGAAGGACACGCCCCGGCCCGGCTTGCCGAATTCGCCGAGCATGGCGGACAGGACGATGAGCATCCACAACGGTTGCTCGCCGTTTTCCTGCCGTTGCAGTGCCCAAGCTGCGGTGAGAAAGCTTGGCAACGCCGCCAGTCTGGCGGCAAGGTCGACTATCGTTTGGGCGGGAATGCCGGTCAGTTCCGCGGCCCAGGCAGCATCTTTCGGCCGTCCGTCGTCGGTGCCGAGCAGATAGGGTTCGAACCTGTCGTAACCGGTTGTGTGGGAGGCGAGAAACGAACGGTCGACCCGTCCCGTCCGTACGAGTTCGTATGCCAGCGCCAGCATCAGGGCGGTGTCGCTGCCCGGGCGGATCGGTACCCAGCGATGCGGCGGCAGCCGCGGATCGTCATCCTGCCTCGGACTGACGCAGACGATCTCGATACCGCGCTCCGCAGCCGCCTTGATCCAGCCGAGCGTTGCGTGGTTGCCGAGACCGCCTGCGGCAATCTGCATATTGGAAATGTTGATGCCGCCGAAGAAGAGGATGATCCGGGAATTTTCGATAATAGCCGGCCAAGTCGTTGTCTCACCGCCGAAAAGAATACGGTTGTCGCCGACGACATGGGGACAGATGATCTCCCCGGCAGCGAAGGAATAGGTCTGCTTCTGGTCGACAAAACCGCCAATCGTATTGAGAAACCGCTTCAGATGCGTGGCGGCATGATGAAAGCGACCCGCCGACCCCCAGCCGTAAGATCCGGCGAAGATGCCTTCATTGCCGGTATCGGCAAGCGTCTTTCGCAGCTCGACCTCGATATGATCATAGGCCGTCTGCCAGTCCACCTCAATGAAGCGGTCGTGCCCGCGCCGCGCCCGATCGCCCTCAAGCCAGCCTTCCCGGATCGCCGGGGAAAGAACGCGTGTCGGCGCATGGATCGCTTCCGGAACGCCCTTGAGCAAGGGCGACGGATTCTCGTCGCGATGGAAGGGCTCCGTGCGGACGACCTTGCCCGCACGAACCTCCACCTCCGCGAACCCCCAATGGGTTGCCGACCTCCCTGACATCAATGCCTCCCAAATCCTCGCACCCGGCCTGCGCCGGCAGGTCAGGCAGCCACGTTCTTCGTCGTGCCCTCGAACACTTCATAAGGCGTTTCGGTCGGCCATTTGGGCCAGAGCGGGACCAGCATGATACCGGCAATCACCAGAAGCCTGAGCGTCTCATTGCCAGTATTGTGGACCCGGTGAATGTCGTTGGGACGCTGCAAGGAGCAACCGCCGGCGACCAGCGGATAGCGCTTGCCTTCAAGTTCAAGCTCCCCATTGCCCTGAAGCACATAATAGACTTCCTCGCAGTTATGGCGATGCATCGGCGAGCTTTGACCCGGATCGATTTCGACGAGCCCCATGCAGAGCGTGCAGGCATCGAGCCCGGTTTCCGGATAAACCAGCTTGAGATCGCGAACGCCGCCATGCTTCTGCTGCATGGGTGCCCCGTCCAGAATCTGCTGCGGCCCGATGGTCACGGTCTTTACGATCGGCATGTCGTTCATTGATGACTTCCTCCTGATTGAAGCTTTGCATTTCACAAGCTCACCAACGTTCTGTCCGCTGGCTGGCGCGCTCTTCGACTTTTCAGACCCAGCCGGTGCGCATTTCCTGTTCATCAAAAAACGAGCGTCCCATCTGGACAACTGGTATTACCATAAGATAAGAGTATATCTGTTCACTTGTCAACTCGGCTTTTCAGTCGACACTTCGCCAAGTGGTGGGAGGAAGATCGTTGAAGATTACACAAGTTCGCTTCGTTCTTTGCGGCTATGCATTGCAGACGCCGATTCCCCTTTCTTGCGGAAGCCTGACGCATCGCAATTTCGGTCTGGTATTCGTGGAAACGAATACGGGACTTACGGGTATCGGCGAGACCTCGGTCAATTTCCCGCCATGGTGCGCGCATGAGCGCCGGGCGACGATCGATCTCGGCCTCGCGTCCCTGCTGATCGGGGAAAATCCACTCGATATTGGCCGGCTCCACGACAAGATGGTGAGCGCGACGCGCGCCTTTACCCGCATGTGGGCGGAAGGCGCCATCACACAGGCGATTTCCGGCATAGACATCGCACTTTGGGACATTGCCGGCAAATTTTATGGCGTGCCGGTTTGGCAATTGCTCGGCGGGCGCTATCGCGAGGAGATTCCTTGCTATGCGGTCGGGTTCAATTCAGCCGACCCCGCTGCCGGTGTGCTTGAGATGACAGCGAAGGGATATACGCATGCCAAAATGCGCATCGGCTTCGACGATGCGGTCGATATCCGCAAGGCACGCGCGATGCGCGATGCCGTTGGGCCTGATTTCGGCATGATGATCGACGCAAACCAGGCTTACGACCTGCCGCGTGCACGGCGCATCATGCAGGAACTGGAAGGGTTGAACCTCTTCTGGCTGGAAGAGCCGCTGCTTTCCGACGATCTGCGGGGCTACCTCACGCTGCGGCGCGAGTTTCCGTCGATCCCGCTGGCCTGGGGCGAGAATGCATTCCGCCTTCCGGATTACCGGGAGTTTGCCGAGCGCGGTGCCGCTCAATTCGTCATGCCCGACCCGTGCCGTTCCGGCGGCATGACGGCAGCCGTGCGCATGTGCGAGGCAGCAGCCGAACATGGCCTTCCCTTCTCGCCGCACCATTATGGTTCGGATATCGGTTTTGCCGCAGCGCTTCATTTGGCGGCGAGCAGGCCCAACTTTTCCATCATGCTGCGCGACGAGGCTCCTGTGCCTTTGCGCGGCGACATCCTCAAGAGCCCGTTTAAAGTCTCAAACGGCACTGTCCGCGTTCCGGATGGGCCCGGCCTGGGGATCGAATTGAACATGTCCGTCATTCAATCTGCAACCGTCAAACTCTGATTGCGCGTAGTGAGGCTCCGGTACTTTGCGTCATGCCTTTCGACAAAAGCGATGACATTCTTGCGTTGGCGAACCATACCCGTTACGGGCTCGCTGCCAGCATCTGGACGCGCGATATTTCGACCGCGCATCGATTGGGCAGAGGGCTTGCAACCGGAGCGGTCTGGATCAATTGTTTCGGCGTCTTCGATCCCAATTTGCCGTTCGGCGGCATGAAGGAATCCGGCTGGGGCCGAGAAATGGGGCAGGAGGGTGTGGAAGCCTTTACGGAAGTCAAGGCTATAATGGTTTGGCTGTGAAGGTGTCAGGGAGGAGAAAAGATCATGGAGGAATTCGATTATGTCATCGTCGGTGGCGGCGTCGCGGGCTGCGTTGTTGCAAACCGATTGACGGAAGATCCCAATGTGAAAGTCGCCATGCTGGAATTCGGCACTTCCGGCAACAACAAGCGGCAGATTGTACGCATGCCGCTTGGCATGGTGACCTTCATGATGCCGAACCTCGCCTTCCTCGGCGGCACGAAGATGATGTATCTCTTCGAAGCCGAATCTTCGCGCGGTCTCGGAAACAACAAGATGATCCTGCCACGCGGCAAGGCGCTCGGCGGCAGCTCCATGGTCAACGGCATGATCTACATCCGCGGCCAGAGGCAGGACTACGACGACTGGCGCGATCTTGGTAATCCCGGTTGGGGTTATGACGACCTATTGCCTTACTTCAAGAAATCCGAGAACTTCGTTCTTGCCGAAAACCCGCAGGCGACCAAGAACTTCACTCTTGGCGGAAAGCCGGTGCGTGACCAGATCGACATGCGCTATCATGGCCGCGGCGGCCCGGTCAACGTGTCGCCGCCGCGCTCGCCCAATGTCATGTGCCAGACCTATTTCGACGCCTGCGTCGAGGCGGGCTACAAACTCAATGCCGATTTCAACGGTGAGGACCAGGAAGGAATCGGCTATCACTGGCTGACCCAGAAAGATGGCGAGCGCTGGGGTGCCGAAAGCAGCTATGTCGGTCCCGCCAGGTCGCGTCCCAACCTGAAGATCATCACCGAAGCGCGTGTGCTCAACATAGTCATGGAAGGAAAACGCGCCGTTGGCGTGGCCTATGACGTACACGGTGAAAAGAAGCAGATTCGCACCCGCCGCGAGGTCGTACTGGCGACGGGCGCGTTCATTTCGCCCCAGCTGCTGATGCTGTCCGGTATCGGTGCGCCGCGCGAATTGAAGGTACACGGCATCGAGGTGCAGCATGAACTGGCGGGCGTAGGCCGCAACCTTCAGGACCATATTGACACCTGGACGAAACAGCGCTCGCTCTCCAACAAGCCTTACGGCATCTCCTGGGGAACGATGCATACGAATGTCATGCATGTGCTGAAATGGTTCTCGGCAAGACGTGGCATGTTCACCTCGAATACCGGCGAGGCCGGCGGTTTTGTAAAGTCCGGGCCGGATGTGGATCGGCCGGACCTGCAACTCTTCTTCTGCACGACCATGGCCTCGGCGCAGGCCGCCGACAGTTTCTGGGGGCACGGCTGGGCGATGCATGCCTGCCTGCTGCGGCCGAGGAGCATCGGCCATGTCGGGTTGAAAAGCGCCAGCGCCTACGATGCGCCGCTGATCGCCCCCAACTTCTTTGACGATCCGTACGACATGGAAATCATGGTACGTGGGATGAAAATCATACGAAAGATTGCCGGCCAGAAGGCATTCGACCCGTATCGCGGAGAGGAGGTCGCGCCCGGCCGGCACGTCCGGACTGATGATGATATCGCAGCCTATATCCGGCAGAACTGCATGACGATGTATCACCCGACGAGCACCTGCAAGATGGGCACGGACCCCATGGCCGTCGTCTCGCCGGCCACGCTTTTGATTCACGGGCTCGAAAACCTGGCGATTGTCGATGCCTCCGTCATGCCTGCGGTCATTTCCGGCAATACATTCGCCCCGACCGTAGCCGTAGCGGAGAAGGCAGCCGATCTCATCAAGGCGCGCGCCAGAGCCGGTAGTCCGTCGCTGGCAGCCTGAAACTGATGAGATAACAGAAAACCCGCCATGCCCGGCATGGCGGGGTCTTTTGTGTCCGGGCCTTGCTCTTTCGGAAAGGCTCAAGCCCATCCGGCGGTCGACTTGATTTCCAGATAGTCGTGCAGGCCCCATTCGCCATGCTCGCGACCATTGCCCGACTGCTTGTAGCCGCCGAAGGGTGCGCGAGCATCCCAATCAGCACCGTTGATCCAGATCGAACCTACGCGAAGGCGACGCGCAATGCGGCGGGCCTTGTCGATATCGGACGTCTGGATATAGCCCGACAGGCCATAGACTGTATTGTTGGCAATCGCGACCGCCTCGTCCTCCGTTTCGTACGGAATGAGCGCGATCACGGGTCCGAAAATCTCTTCCCGTTCGATCGTCATACCGGGCTTTACATCGGCAAAGACCGTCGGTTTGACATAATAGCCCTGGGAGAGGCCGTCGGGACGTCCGACACCGCCGGTGACAAGTGTTGCACCCTCGTCGATCCCGGTCTGGATAAGCATCTGAATACGATCGAATTGCGCCTTGTTGACCACCGGTCCAAGCGAGAAATTGCCCATCGGGTTTCCGACGCTATGCGCCTCGGCGGCTTCACGCGCATATGCCTTGGCTTGTTCCATCCGCTCTGCCGGCACGAGCATGCGCGCGGGCGCACGGCAGGCCTGGCCGCAATTGACATAGCAGGCCTCGACGCCCGCCTTGACTGCCGTCTGAAGATCGGCGTCGCGCAGGATGATGTTGGCGGACTTGCCGCCGAGTTCCTGCGCGACGCGCTTGACGGTCTCCGCCGCCGCACGCGCAACGGCTATGCCCGCTCTCGTAGAGCCTGTGATCGAAACCATATCGACATCGGGATGACGGGAAAGAAGTTCCCCCGCTTCCGGGCCATAACCGGTGATATGATTATAGACACCGGCCGGAAAACCCGCCTCATCGACAAGCTCGGCAAAGAGAATGGAGGAGAGCGGCGAGAACTCCGAAGGCTTGGCAACGACGGTGCAACCAGCCGCAAGCGCAGGAGCTGCCTTGACCACCAACTGGTTCATCGGCCAGTTCCAGGGCGTGATGAGGGCGCAGACGCCAATGGGCTCAAGCGAAATCAGCGTGTTGCCGCGAAGCTCTTCCGTCTCCAGACGATTGAGGGCATCGATGGCTGCTTCCAGATGTGCAGTCCCCACCCAGGCCTGGGCAGAGCGCGAGAAATGCAGCGGCGTGCCCATCTCGCGGGTCATCAACTCTGCAATCTCTTCGTAACGCGCATTGTAGAGTTCCAGCAGACGACTTAGCAACGCCAAGCGCTCCGCCTTCGACGTCATTTGCCAATCATCGAAAGCCGCGCGAGCGGCAGCGACTGCGGCATTTACATCGGCCGCATTCGCCATGGCGATATGGCCTATGACCTCCTCGGTCGCGGGGTCGACAACGGGATGACGGCTTTCCCCCCTGGCCTTGACCCAGCGGCCATCGATAAAGAACTGATCGAGCTTTTGCATTCGAACCTCCCGGTTTCGATGTTCAGGTTATGGTCTTTCTCCCGTAACGGACTGCGTCTGCGCGCACCTGCGCTTCCGCATCGGCAAGCGCATCTGGGCCGACCAGCCGGAATGACACCGCGGTTACGGCATTGCGCGCCAGAAGATCGGCGAGATCGTCATCGACCCGGCTTTCCGAGTCACATTGCGCCAGCCGGGCAAAACGTATGCTCTGGACGTGCTGGTAGAGATCCTTGCCCCGATCACGGCGCGACGCATCGCAGGCCGTGCGGGCCTGGGCCGCGCTCATCGGCGGAATTGTGCCGCCCCAGCTATAGGCCAGGAAGCGCGCCTGCTGCTCCAGCACCGGCAGATAGGGGCCGATCTGTCCATAAAGCCCCATGAAAGCGAGGCCGGGCGTATCCGGATGAAACGTTTGCTCGGCAAGCGTGAGGCCCTTGTCGCTGACCTCGAGTGTATCCCGAAGCGCGCGCGACAGGAACGGCAGGTTCAGCCGATAGCCGGTTCCAAAAATGATGCCATCGAAGCCCTCGGCTCGACCGTCGGTGAATGTGACACGGCGTCCCTCGACCCGTGCGATCCACGGGAAGCAGGTAATGCGGTCCTCGGCAACGAGGTTCAGGAAATTCTGGCTGCCCGTGGTCCCGGCGATACGCACATCCGCATGCGGTTCCGGCGCGCCGAACCAGGCCGGATTACCGCCATACTGAAGCACGAATGCGCGTGTTTCACGGGCGAGAGTCTCGGGGTCCTCGCTCTCCTGCCTCAAGGCTGCCGCGCGGGTAAACCCGTAGCTTTCGACCGGTGTCCCCGCGATGAGCTTCGGCATGACATAACGTTGGCGGCGCATGGCGGTAGCGACGAATTCAGCCCCGAGCATCGCCAGGTCCGAGGCTATTTCGAGGGCCGAAATGTTGCCGCCGGCAACCAGCACCCGCTTACCGCGATAAAGTTCCGGATCCTTGTAGCCGAAGGCATGGACCACACCGGCAGAGCCCGAAAAATCTTCGAGACCCGGGATATCGGGTATGTCGGGACGATTATAGGCTCCCGTTGCGATGACAACTCTGGCGAAGCTCTCTTCTCGCCTGCCGCCTGCGTCCTCCAGAGTGAGAATCCACGCGCCCGACGTTCGTTCAAGCCCGACTAACCGCGTAAAAAAACGAACAGTATCGAGCAAGCCGAATTTCTGCGCATAGGATCGGAGGTAAGCCGCCATCTCGGTATTGCGCGGAAAAAGCGCCGCATTCTCCGGGTGATCCAGATCGGAAAACCGTGTTACCATGCGCGCCGTATTGGTGCGCATCTGTGGCCACACTCCGGACATCGGGTTGGTGTGGTCCCATTGTCCGCCCACGCTCGAATGTCCCTCGAACAAGACCGGCGTAAAACCCTGCGATGTCAGGAACCGGGCCGCGACAAGTCCGCTCGGTCCCGCACCTATGATGGCAACTTGGTTCATGGTCTATCTCGACGATGTGGATATCTCAACGGCGCAAATGCGCCGTTGAGAGCCGATCGAATGGCGGCGCCTAGTGGAAGTAGATTCCGCCGCAGACGTTCAGCGCCTGTCCCGTCACGAAAGCAGACAGATCGGAGGCAAAGAAGACGGCCGGGCCGACAATGTCCTGCGGGTCGCCGAGCCGCTTCAGCGCGGCCACCTCCTGCCAATGGCGGATCGCCTCTTCCGAGCCGAGATTGTTCTTGCCCATCTCGGTCAGGATGATGCCCGGGCAGATCGCGTTGACGGTGATGCCGTCCATGCCGACTTCCTGAGCATAGACCCTCGTCAGCGTGATCACCGTTGCCTTCGTCGCGGCATAATGGCCCTGCGTGGCGACGCCTTGGCGGCCCGCAATCGAGGCGATGTTGATGATGCGGCCGCTCTTGCGTGCCCGCATCTGTGGCAGGACAGCATTGGTCATCAGGTAAACGCCCTTGGCATTCACGTTGAAATGCGCATCCCAATCGGCTTCCGGCAGGTCTTCCAGCAGCGACGGCTTCAGAATGCCGGCATTGTTGACGAGGATATCGATGCCGCCGGATTCCGCTGAAATCTCCGCAACGGTACTCTCCACCTGCGCCATGTTTGATACGTTGACATGATGGGCAAAGCACCGGCGACCTTCGGCTTCCACCTGCATCCTGACCTCAGCGAGTGCGTCGGCCTGTCGTTCGAGATCACAGATCGCAACGTCAGCGCCATGCTTTGCCAGCCCTACGGCTAACGCCGCGCCAATGCCCCGGCTGGCACCTGTGACCAAGGCCACCTTATCATCAAGTTGTCCCATTGCCTGCCTCCTCAGCCCTTGAGCGGTAAACTGTTCATTGCCGCAAATGTGTCGTTGAAAGATTGGAGCTTACCGTCCGAGCCAAGCCCCATCGCCACCTTGGCGGCGACCGCCGTTGCAAAACGTGCGCTTGTCCGAATATCCCAGCCCTTGGAAAGGCCGACGATGATGCCGGCCGTGAAACTGTCGCCACATCCGGTCGTATCGACAACCTGGATATCATGCGCCGGCAGCGTGAAGGCCTCGCCCTGCTCCGGAGACACATAGACGCCGTTGCCACCGAGTGTCAGCACCGCGTTCTTCACGCCGCGCTCCTTGAAGAAGCGTGCGACATCCGCCGGCTTCTCGGTGCCAGCCATTTCGGCCGCCTCTTCGATCGAGGGTACGAAATAATCGATATAGGGCAGGAGCGGCTTCACCAGCTCCACCGTATGCGGGTTCGCCTGGATGAGGTCGAACGTGGTGATCCGGCCCATCTCCTTGGCCTTGCGCATGAAGGCAATCGACGGATCGCCATCGAACGACTTCAGAAGTCCCGTGCCACCTACATGGATGATCGGCGCATCAAGTGCGGCCTCAAGATCCTCGTCATGTACCCTGAAGGTCGTCGCCGAACCCGGTACGTGCAGTGCCGGACGTTCGCCATTGGGGCGGACCGGCAGGATAGTGGACGAGGTCTGCACAGTCTTGTCGCGACGGACAAGATCGGTGTTCATGCCGTAACGCTGCATCTTGGCGATGAGGAAATCGCCCATGTCGTCATCGCCGACACTCGTGACCATGCGGGTCTTGAGGCCCAGGATTGCGCAATCCATGGCGGTGGCTGCTGCTGTGCCTGCCACGGTCATGCGGATTTCCTCGATGAAATCCGCGCGCCCGCCTTCGGGAATCCGCGTCACCGGCCGTCCCAGAATATCCAGAACGGCGAAGCCGACCGCGCTTACATCAAATCGTGTCATGTTCATTCCCTATTCAAAACGCTTGCGAAGACCAAAGGAAAGGCCGAGCACCAGGAAAATCAGGACACCAATACCCACCTGCTGCCAGAAGAAGTTCCAACCGATCAGCAGGAGACCATTGCGCATGACCGCCAACAAAAACACCCCGAGCAATGTTCCCAGAACCGACGGCCTGCGCTCTGAACTAACGGCCGTTCCGATGAAGGTCGCGCCAATGGCATCGAGCAGGAAGGCGTCGCCCGAAAACGGCACGTAGGAGCGCACGGTCGAGGAGAGCAGGATGCCGGTGACAGCCGAAAGCAGCGAGCAGGCGATGAACGCCGCCGAGAGATAGAGTTGCACACGGACACCGGAATACCAGGCCACCCCCGGCTGCGCGCCAAGCGCCGCGATGTAGCGCCCGAAAACCGAGCGGTGGACAGCGAGATAGACCGCAACAGCGCAAACCAGAAGAACAATCATGGGCGTCGGGATTCCGAACAGGCTGGTGCGGGTGATCGCATCGAACGTGCCGGCATATTCCGCACGTGTCAGGTAGATCGGGTTGCCACCCTGCGTGGCCAGCTGCTGCACCGATTTGCCAATAAAGAGCACACCGAGCGTTGCCAGAAAGGCGTCGATCTTCAGCCGATTGATCAGGAAGGCGTTCAAAAGTCCAACACAGAAAGCAGCAGCCAGCCCGCCGCAGACAGCCCAAAGCCCCATGTAACCGGCCGAGATCATCATGATGAAGACCATGGACGAGAGGTCGATCGCCACGCCGACCGAGAGGTCGATGCCACCTGCGGCAATGACGATGGTCATGCCGAGCGCCACGATGGCGAGCAGCACGACGCGGTTCGAGATCAGGTTGAACAGATTATCGGCCGACAGAAAGCCGTCAGCAAAAATCGAGAAGAAAATGATCACCGCGACAAAGGCCACGATCACGGCATAGTTGGAAAAGGCTTCCACGGAGAGCGTCGCGCTTCTGTTTGTCATGATGGGCCTCAAGACTTTTTCGCAAAGGAGGTGACTGCGACCACCAGCAGGATCAGCACGCCCTGGACACCGCTGACCCAATAGGACGAGACGCCGAGCAGCTGGAAGCCGTTCGCCAGGAAACCGATGAAGAGTGCCGCCAGCAATGTACCGCCGATCGTCGGAATGAAACGCCGCGAAAACACGGTGCCGAGAAGCGCGGCCGCCAAGGCAGGGAGAAGCATCAGCCCTGTTCCGGGCGTAGACGAAGACAGGCGCGTGACGATCAGGATCGCCGCAAGGCTCGCCATCAGGCCGGAAAAGATGTAGCTTCCGTATATGTAGCGACCTGTCGATATGCCCGCCGCGCGCGCCGCTTCGATATGGCCGCCGACCGCATAAAGACGCAGGCCGAGGCTGCTGAAATGAACGATCCAGATCAGCAACGCAGAGGCGACGAGAAGACACCAGGCGAGTGAACTGACGCCCAGGAAGCGCCCGGAACTGAGCACATCGAGAAGCGGCGAGGTCGCCGAAATGACCGTGTTCTGCGTGATCGTCAGCTCAAGGCCGGCAGCAATGTTCATGACGGCAAGTGTGCCGAGCAGAGGCATGATCCTGAGTGATACGATGGCGAAACCGTTGAGAAACCCGACTGCAAGACCAGTTCCGATCGCCGCGAGAAGGGCAATCACGTCGCCATAGCCCTGATTGAGGAGCACCACGTAAATGGCGGCGCAAAGCCCCGCATTGGCGGCGACCGACAGGTCGATCCCGCCACGCTGCACATCCGTGCCGGTGCCGATGAAGACGATGGTCATCGCGTAGGCGAGGAAGCACAGGATGGCCGACTGCTCGATGACATTCAGGATATTGAACGGGCTCGTGAAGCCGCGCGCCGTCATAGCGAAATAGACCATGATCCCGCCGAAGGTGAGAAACGCGCCAAGACGAATCAGAAGCCTGACAAGGAAGCGGGAGTTCATTCGGCTCTTCGTGACAATCGGAGCTTGTTCGGCAACCACAGTCATTGCGCTTTCCTCATGTCGGTCTGCGAGGCTCCCGACGCTGCTGCGAGCAGGCGATCGGCGTCAATTTCCCCGCACCGGTATTCATTGATGATCTGGCCGCGATATATGACAAGGACACGGTCGCACATCTCGGCGATCTCCTCGAGATCGGACGACACGAAGATCAGCGCCTTACCCTCTGAGGCCAAGCGGTTGATAAGCCCATAGATTTCGATCTTTGCACCAACGTCGACCGCAACGGTCGGCTCATCGAGCAGGTAAACACGGCTGTTGCACGACAGCCATTTGGCCACGACCACCTTCTGCTGGTTACCGCCGGAAAGATTGCGCACCAATGTGTGCCTGTCCGGCGTCTTGATGCCGAGTTCCTTAATGAGGTTGTCGATCGTCTCGGCTTCCTTGGCCTTGCTGATGAAACCTTTGCTCGACACATCGCCAAGCGAGGCGAGCGAGATGTTCTCGCCGACTGAAAGGCCGACGGCCACACCGTGGGTACGACGATCCTCGGGGATCATGGCAATGCCATTACCCACCGCATCGGCCGGCGCGCGGAACTTCACCTTGCGTCCGTCGACCTTGATGAATCCGGAATTCGGCTGCTTCTGGCCAAACAGGCATTGCAGGAGCTCCTTGTCGCCGGAGCCGAGAAGGCCAGTCAGACCGACAACTTCACCTGCGCGCACGGTGAAGCTCACGTTCTGGAAGTAGCCGCCCAATGCCAGTCCGTTGACCTCGAGGACAGGTTCGCCGATGTCGACGCTGCGCCGCGGATACATTTCCGACGTGTCGCGGTTCGTCATCATGTCCACGATGGTCTGGATGCCGACGGCCCGAGGATCAACGACGCCGACATCGGTGCCGTTGCGCAGCACGGTTACAGTGTCGCAGATTTCCTCGATCTCCGACATATAATGCGAGATGAAAACGATGGCCAAACCTTCGGCCTTCAGGCGCCGCAACACCACGAAAAGGCTGTCGACTTCCTTCTTGATCAGTGCCGCCGTCGGCTCGTCCAGCACCAGAACCCTTGCATTTTTGGCGAGCGCCCGCGTGATCTGGACGATCTTCTGTTGCGCGGTCGACAACTCGGAAATCAGGGTGCGAGGGTCGATGGAAAGCGAGAAATAACGCTTCAGCAATTCAGATGCGCGGCGGTTCATCGCGCCGTAATTGATAAACGGTCCGAAACGCGGCTCGTTACGCAGAAAGATCGCCTCGGCGATAGTTGCGGTTGGAACGAGCAGCCGGTCCTGGTGAATGAAGTGAACCCCCTCCTCCTCAATGCTCGCAGGGGTGATCGCACGCAAGTCCTTCCCGTAGACCGAAACCGTACCGCCGTCTCGGCCGTAGATGCCGGCCAGAACCTTGATGATTGTCGATTTGCCTGCGCCGTTCTGGCCGACAAGACCATGGATCGTTCCTGAGGCAACCTTCAGGTTTGCGTTTTCCAAAGCCTTAACGGGGCCGAAGGTCTTGTTGACCCCGCGCATGTCGATGGCGATCTCACTCATGCCAAACCCCACTTCCGCATGTTAGGAGGTCACGCACCGCCTTCGAAAAGAAAGGCAGTGCGTGTCTTGCAGTCACTTCTTCGGGAGGAAGTCCTTGCCTATCGTGGAGACGTTTTCCTTGTTCAGCAGAACAGCCGGAACGAAGGTGAAAGGCGGCACCGGCTTGCCATTGAGATAGGCAGCCACGTTGCGAGCGGCTTGTACGCCGATCTTGTAAGGCTGCTGGGCAGCGACTGCGCCTGCCGGCGACTTTGGATCGGCGACCATTTCGACATAATCCGGGCTGCCGTCCACGCCATAGGTCTTGACGTCGGTACGGCCAGCAGCCTGGATCGCCTGGGTGGCGCCGACCATCGGCACGTCCCAGCACGCCCAGATGGCCTTGAGGCCGCTATCCTTGCCGTTCTTGGTCAGCACATCGGTCGTGTCCGAATAAGCCTGCTGCACCGTGTTCGGGATCACGTCGCGAAGTTCCGGCTTGATGACCTGGATCTCGGGGAAGGACTTCAGCACATACATGAGCTGATCGTAGCGGATTTTGCAAACCGGAACCGAGTAGAAACCGTTGAAGACGGCTACCTTGCCCTTGCCGCCCATGTCCTGAACCATCTGCAGCGCCAGTTCCGCACCGATATCATAATTGTTGGACGTGGTGTTGTTGATGGCAAACGGGGTTGCCGTATCGACCGTGAAGAGTGGAATGCCCGCTTCCTTGATCTTCTTCAGCCACGGATTGAGCACATCGAGGTTGCCGAGCTGCTCAAGGATGGCGTCAGGCTTCTGCGCAATCAGCGTCTGCAACTGGCTGACCTGAGTCTGATCGTTGCGGCCGGCGTCGAGCGCGATCACTTTTGCGCCCAAGCGCTTCAGTTCATCGATCTGGCCCTGATACGCCTTCAGGTCCCAATTATGGTCGGTGCCGACAGCGGAAATACCGATCGTCTTGCCCTTTAGCGACAGACCTTCGTCGCTATCCGCATGCGCCGCCATCGGCAGAACGGAAAGAGCGGCGGCAAGGGCTGCAAGCTTCACCGTCGCACGACGGCTCATGTTCATGGAACGATGCATTTGAACTCCTCCTCTTTTGCATCAATTCAACGGCGCCGAACTCCCTTTCGACGCCAATTGGTTCATTCGTCGTCAGCCGGCGTGACCGTAACCGTTCATCCGGCTGATGACATTCTCAATTTCTTCGACGCTGAGCAGCGGCGGCTCCCCGAAGGGCAAACAGGCAAGATATTGCTTTGCGAGGGTTTCGATCTCGACGGCCATCCACATGGCGCGATCGAGCGTTCGTCCTGTCGCAATCATCCCGTGATGCCCGAGCAGGCAGGCCGCCCGGCCTGAAAGGGCGGCAAGCGCGTTACGCGACAACTCGTCCGTGCCAAAGGTCGCATAAGGGGCGCAACGCACATCATGCCCGCCCGTGATGGCAATCATGTAATGGAGCGGCGGAATGCCCTTGCCCATGATCGACAGGGTCGTGCAGGCATAGGGATGAGCGTGGACAATCGCGCCGACATCGCTCTTGGTGCGCATGATATCCAGATGGAACCGCCACTCCGAGGACGGTGTCCTGTTCCCGGCAACCGAACCGTCAAAGCCCATCCAGACAATGTCTTCGGGCTTCATCTCCTTGTAGGGCATGGATGTGGGCGTGATCAGTATTCCGTCATTCCAGCGCACTGAAATGTTTCCCGATGTACCCTGGTTAATGCCCACACGGTTCATCTCGAGACAAGCCGCGATAATGGCCTCGCGAACATCGCGTTCAGGACCGGTTGAAAAGTTGCTCATGCCTGCCTCATTCAAATGCTGGTGTAGCCGCCATCGACGGCGATGATCGAACCGGTCATGTATGACGATGCTGCCGAGGCGAGAAAAACTACCAGCGATGCGATTTCCCGAGGTTCGGCCAGTCGCCCCATGGGCGTCATGTCGAGCCATGTGTTGAACAATTCCGGCCGCGCCCGCATGGCGAGCGTCATCTCCGTGGCGACGTAACCCGGTGCGAGCGCATTGACCCGCACGCCTGATTTCGCCCATTCCACAGCGAGCGCCTTGGTCAACTGATGGATTGCACCCTTGGACGCCATGTAGCTTGCCGCAAACTGCGGGCGGTTGACGATCGTCCCGGACATCGAGCCCATGTTGACGATGGAACCGCCGCCTGCCTCGATCATACGCGCGCCGAAAGTGCGGCAGCACCAGAAGGTTCCGTTGACATTCACGTCCATGACACGCCGCCAATCTTCGTCGCTGACATCAACGGCAGTGTGAAGCTGGGCAATGCCCGCGGAATTGAGAAGCGTGTGGATTCGACCGGCCCGCTCATGGATACGTTCGGCCGCCGCATTGACCTGCTTCGGATCGGTGACATCGACAACGCTCGTCTCGACCCGGATGCCCTCCCCAGCGAGAGTGCCTGCGGCTGCGAAAAGTGCTTCGCTACTGGAATCGACAAGCTCAACTGCCGCGCCGCACTGCCCGAGCGCACGCGCGGATTCAAGCCCGATACCGCTTGCGCCGCCTGTAACGACAGCGGTCTGACCTGACAGATCGAGGGCACTCGAATAACGCAAAGCTTCCTCCCCTTCGGACATCGACCCGCCGACCCGCCCGAAGCTCCAGATTTTCGTTCATGACGTTTATGGGAGTTGGTTTTCTCTCCCTGTCCGTACGATGCAGTGACACCGGACCAATGTCAATCTGGTTATTACCATAAATTAAAAAATTTTTGGATATTACCAGAATAAAGGTCTGGAATCAGTTCTTGAAGGCGCCCGTGGAGACGTGGATGCGTGCCACAGCGGAGTTGTAGAAGGCGCGATAATATTCGAGGGGGGCGTCGTTCGTATCATAGGCGATCGATTCGATCGAGATGACCGGCTGTCCGGGATCGATCTCAAGGCGCCGGGCGACGTCTTCATGCGGCATAGCGGCAGTAAACCAGCGTTCGGCGCGTTGTGAAACGAGCCCGTATCGGTCCTTCAGAATCTGGAATATCGACTGGTCGGAGATATCGATGTTTTCCATCTCCGGCACCTTATGGCCCGGTAGCGAGATGAGCGTGTGCGTGATGGGGCGACCGTCAGAGCAGTAGATGCGGCCAACGCGAATGACAGTTCCGTTCGGCGGCAAATCGAAAACACGCTTCTCCTCCTCATCGGGCTTTGCCCGGCGGAATTCGAAGGTCTGCGAAGTCACCTTGTGGCCCCGCGCCTCAAGGTCCGAGTGGACCGAGACGTTGGAGGTCAGGAAGTTTGTTTCCATACGTGGACGCGAAACGAAAATGCCGCGGCGTGGAACCTTGGTGACAAGTCCCTCGTCCGAAAGGCCCGCGAGTGCCGCTCTGACCACGGGCCGGGACACGTCGAACAGCTCGCACATCGTCTGCTCGGATGGCAACGGATCGTCGGGGCCAAAGAGCTTCCGATCGATCCGGTCGGCAAGCGCATTTTTCAGTTGTACCCATAGAGGTATGGAGCTTGCCCGGTCGATGAGACCGGCAGCGCTGATTTCAGCCAGCAGTTCCACGTTGCGACTGTCTTCCTTGACATTGCGCGGCCTGCCTCTGCCACGCTTCTCAAGTATTTCTGTCGCCATGTCCTCTCCCTGCGGATGCGCGCCCGAACCGATTCACTGAAACGATGCAGGCCAAGGGAAATGAATTAAAGCGAACTCTCGCTGACTTCAAGCTGTCACAGCAAGACAACTATCGCGCGCCGTGAGCGAGCCGTGCCGCCTCCGGCGTGGCCCTGAGGATCAGCATGGCCGCAATGCCGGCAACCGGACCCGGCACAAGCAAGAGGAAGGCCCATCGCCAGCCGCCAATAGCACCGGCAAAGAGCGGCGTAAGCCATATCGCCACTACAGTCAGCGCAAAGCCCACAGCCATCTGCATCGTGAGCGCCGTCCCGACAAGGCGCTGGTCGCTCAATTCCGTCACCGCAGCGGAAAATTGCGCGCTGTCTCCAATGATCGCCATGCCCCAGACGACCGCGACCACTGCCAAAAGCCAGGGCGGGCCTGTGAAGACGAATCCGATCAGGACGGCGCAGAGCCCTGACACGGCCATCATTCCGGCCGTGGTGAAGCAGCGCCCGATCCTGTCGGACAAGATCCCGCCAAGCAGGCAGCCGACAAAGCCGGACGCGACGACCACGAAACTGAACATCGACACCGAGCCGAACGGAATTATCGTCAATCCCTTCGATGCCGCATTGAGGAAAGCGAGAATCCAGGCCCACATTGCGTAGAGTTCCCACATGTGTCCGAAATAGCCGAGATTGGCGAGAAAGACCGGCTTCGAGCCCAGAACCTTGACAATCTGCGCGGGATTGAACGTTGCCTTGCCGAAGGGAAAGGGGCCTTCCGCGATGGCGAGACCGAACAGGCCGGCGGCAAACAGGCTCGCGCCGGAGGACAGGAGAACGACCGTGCGCCAGTCGGCACCATCCATCAATGCTCGAAACAGGTGTGGGATGGAGGAGCCGAGCGTCAGCGCGCCGATCAAGAAGCCGAGCGCAAGCCCCCTGCCCTTTACAAACCAGGTCGCCATCAACTTGAGCGCTGGCGGATAGACCCCGGCGAGCGCAAGACCCGTTGCAAACCGCGCGAGGATGGCTGCAACCGGCGGCGGATCGAGCAGGAGACACGCGTTGGCAACCGCGGCCAGGACGCTGGAGACAGCGATCAGTCGGTTCATCTTCACGAGGTCAGGCAGGTTCACCAGCGATGTCATGAGAGCGCCGGTTACGAAGCCGACCTGCACGGCATTGGTAAACCACGCCGCCTCGGCTGGCGTAAGACCATTCTCCCGAATGAGATCCGGCAGTATGGCTGTTGCCGAAAACCAGGTCGTCAATGCGCCGACCACGCCGAGACAGATCAATCCCAGAGCCTGCCAGCGACGGAAGTCATGCGCATCGTCGGCCATCTCAGAGCCCTTGCAGAGGCATCGTATAGGTGACAGCCGTGCCTTCGACACAGATGTCGCCGGCGCTATCATAGACCGAGACTTTCAGCTGGCAGATCGGCTTGTCCGGCCGCACGGACACCACCTCGACGCGCCCGGTAATGGTTTCGCCCACGCCGACCGCCTTCCTGAAATTGAGATTGGTGTTGAGAAATACCGTTCCGGGACCGGGAATATCCTCGGCGACACAGGCGTTGAGGATGCCGGTGGTCACGCCGCCCTGCACGATCAGCTTGCCGAAGGAGGTCTTCTTCGCCAGAGCCTCGTCGTAATGAACGGGATTGCGGTCTCCGGTCATATCGGTAAAGGCTGATATGTCCTCCATGCGCGTCGTCCGGCTGCGCTCGGCTATCGCACCTTCCGCCGGCATGCCCTTTATCACACCGTCCCAGCCGCTTTTGGTCTCGCTCATGACTGATCTCCGTTGTTTTCGATTTTGAAGGCCGGCAGCACCCGGCCGCCGATTTCGGTTGGCTGCATGACAAGCCGGTTTCCGACGCGGGGCCCTTGCCCGTCGGAGAGGATCAGGGAAAGCATGGTCGGCCCCTCCTCCAGTTCGACAAGCCCGACCGTATAAGGCGCCGCCGGTAGCCAGCCCGGATGGCCGGGCTTGTGGATCGTGGAAAAAGATTTCAGGCGACCGCGCCCTGACGCGTCGCTCCAGCGCAGGTTTGCGCTCCAGCAATGCGGGCAGATTTCGCGCGGGTAGAAGACGGCGCGAGCGCAATCGTCACAGCGCTGGATAAGAAGCCGGCCTTCGCTGGCCGCCGCCCAGAACGGCCGGGTCAGCTCCGTCTGTGTCGGTCCGGGGACCTTGAGTTCCGCAAGATCGATCATTCGTCTGCTCCCAGAACGAGGGCGACTGCCTCGCTCATCGTTGCGCCATTGCCGGTAACGAGAGCAAAACGCGGGTCCTTGATCTGCCGGCCTGCTGCGGTGCCGCGCAACTGGCGTACGGCTTCCACGACATGTGTCATGCCGCCTGCCAGATCAGGCTGGCCGTAGCCAAGCTGGCCGCCATGGGTGTTGAGCGGCCAATCACCCTCCGGCCCAAAATCGTGCGACCGCATGAACGCTCCGAACCCGCCGGGCGGGCAGATGCCGGAATCCTCCAGCGTGGTCGCCGTCATGATCGTATAGCAGTCGTAGAGCGACAAAAGGCTCATATCCCGCACCGTCAGACCGGCCCGCAAGAATGCGCGTGCCATCGACGGCTTGAGTGGTCCCGATGTCAGGTCCGGTGCCTGGCTGACGGCGCGATGGGTGATCTTTTCGCCAGCACCGAGAAGATGCACCGCCGGCGCGCCGAGTGTCTTGGCGCAAGCTGCCGAGGTGACGATCACTGCTTCCGCACCTGCAACCGGCATGACAATCTCGAAAAGGTGCAGCGGCGATGCGATGATCGGCGACGCCAGAACATCCTCGACGCTGGCCGGCTGGCCGTGGAAGATGGCATACGGGTTGCGTTGTGCATTGGCCCGCGCCCAATGGGCAATCAACGCGAAATCCTCATCTGTCGAACCATAACGCGCCATATGCGCCTGCTTCAGCAGCGCATAGGAAATATTGGCCCCCGACGCGCCGAAGGGCACGTCGAATTCGCGGATCGGATTGCGGTTGGGGCTGCGCGGGGCTTCCGGGTTGCGGTGATTGCCGATGACGCAGAGTACCGTCTCGCACATGCCTGCTTCGATGGCCGCCGCCGCCCGCCAGATCATACCGGGTCCTGATGCCCCGCCGAGGTCGACCACGTTCGACATGGTCGGTTGCAGTCCCAGATATTCCGAAACGGTCGCCGGCACATGCTGTGGCGTCTCGCCCACTTGCGGGCCGACCAGAAGGCCATCGATCGCGTCCTTCTCGAGCGCCGCGTCGGCCAATGCCAGCGCGGAAGCCCGCGCAAGCATGCCAAGCGTCGTTTCGCCCTCCGTCCGGCGAACGGGTTTCAGTGAACCCACACCGATCAGTGCTGCCTTGGACCGTGTCAAAGTGCCACCTTCGACTGAAGCGTGGCGAAGGCAAGAAGGCTTGCCGGATTGGCCAGCGAGTTCCTGTTCTTGACTTCAAGACCGGACACGACCGCTTTCGCCGCCCCTTCAACCCGCTTGCCATTCAGCGTGTAGGGAATATCGGAAACCGTATAGATCGCCGCCGGCATGTGACGCGACGAACATTCGGCGCGCAGTGCGGTCCGGATTGCCCTGGCGAGTTCCGCATTCGCATGGCTGCCTTCCGCCATTTTCAGACAAAGGACAATTTCCTCGTCATTGCCTACGGGACGACCGAAGACGATGCAATCCTCGATCTCTGCGAAGCGCTCGCAGACATTATAAATGTCGGCAGTGCCAATACGGACGCCACCGGGATTGAGTGTGAAATCCGAACGGCCGTGGATGACGGCGCTCCCATCGGCGTTCATCGTCGCGCGGTCGCCATGGGTCCAGATTTCGTTCCGGTCGGCAAAGTAGGTCTTGCGATAGCGTTCATCGCCATCCTCGCCCCAGAAAGTGAGCGGCATCGAGGGGAACGGCTCCGTGCAGACGAGTTCGCCCGCGCGACCGACAACCGGCGCGCCGCGCTCGTCGAGAACATTCACTGCCATGCCGAGCGCCTTGACCGTCAACATGCCGCGTCGAACCGGATGAAGCGGCGAGCCGAGCAGGAAACAGCCCATAATCTCCGTGCCGCCCGAAATGGAGGCAAAGCCCATGTCCGTCTTGATCGCGCTGTAAATCCAGTCGAACTGATATGGCGCGACCGGACTGCCGGCAGACATCAGCCAGCGCAGCGAGCTTAGATCGAACGATTTGCCAGGCTCGAAACCATCGTCGGCCAGCGTTGCGAGATATTTCGGCGAG
Organism: Rhizobiales bacterium 63-22; assembly: GCA_001898995.1. GTDB lineage: Bacteria > Pseudomonadota > Alphaproteobacteria > Rhizobiales > Rhizobiaceae > Brucella. The sequence goes on from MKVZ01000006.1 coordinate 94,596, forward strand.
ATGCCCAGGTGCGTCAGGCGCTCGCGTTCGACGATCCTCCAGAGCGGCGTGCAATCGGGCCCTGACTTCGTCTTCAGGATCGGCGCGCCGTCGTAAAGAACGAGAACCGCATCGCAGGCGAGCGCCGAAACGATCCAATGATACATCATCCAGGCTGTGTTCGAATACCACAGCACGCGGTCGCCCGGACGGACATCACCGTGCAGCAAGTGTTCCTTCACCTGCTGGAGCAGGACGCCGCCAACGCGATGCACGATGGCCTTCGGCTTGCCGGTCGTGCCGGAGGTGTAGAGAATGTAGACGGGTTCGTTGAAGCCGATGCGCCGGAACCCGAGGCCGCCAGGTGCTCCGAAATCCGCATAATCTGTCGCCGGTGCGACGCAGGAAAATCCTGCCTCGCCGACATGGACGACATGCTCAAGCCCTTCGAGACCGGCAATGATGCTGCCCAGCCGCTCCGTAATATCATGCGCCTTGCCGCCATAACGAAAGTGCGATTGGACGAAGACCACCTTGGGCCGCACTTGACCGATGCGGTCGAGAATGGCCGCCGCGCCGAAGTCCGGCGAGCATGAGGTCCAGACCGCCCCAATGGAAGCCGTCGCCAGAAAAGTGACCAGATTCTCCAGTCGGTTCGGAAGGATTGTCGCGACGCGTTCCCCCTTTCCGACGCCTGCCTGTTTCAAGCCGGCGGCAACGCGGGCAACCTCACCACGCAACCAGTCTCGCGTGACCTCGCGGCGTCCACCCGCCTCGTCCGTCTCGATGACGCAAATGGCCTCGCCCGGCCCGCGCAGCAGGTTTTCCGCAAGATTGAGCTTGGCGTCAGGAAAGAAGGTCGCGCCCGTCATCCAGGCGTTCTGGAACGGCACGAAATCACGCTCCCCGATCTCGCCGGCAAGACCGGCAAAAGTCCAGACGGCGCGCCAGAACGCGCCCGGCTCGGAAATCGACCATCGATGAAGACCGTCGTAATCCTGCGGGTCGATACCCACCAATCGTGCAAACCGCGCCATTCCCGAACCACGCGACATGGCTTCGGGAGGGCTCCAGAGCGTTTCCGCCATTTCGTCTTGTCCTCCTCCGGGTGGGCATGAAATTCAGGCGTCACCCTGCTTCACTTCGGACTATATTTTGAGTATAACCAGAATGTCAATATTCTGATCATGACAAGAATTCTGGAGGCATGCATGGCATCGGATGTGTTCATCGTCGCGGCGAAGCGATCGGCAATCGGGCGGCTGGGGGGCGCATTGTCAGACCTTTCGGCGGCCGATATCGGCGCGCGGGTCATCGCGCATCTCCTAAAGGAGGCCGATGTCGATCCCGCCGCCATCGATGAGGTCATCATTGGCCAGGTTCTGGCTGGCGGCGCGGGGCAGAATCCCGCCCGTCAGGCGTCGCTGCGCGGCGGATTGCCGGTAAATGTCCCCGCCTCGACCCTCAACATGGTTTGCGGCGCGGGACAGAAGTCCATTCACATGGCTGCGCAGGCCATCAAGGCCGGCGATGCGGACCTTATCCTCACAGGCGGTCAGGATTCTATGAGCCGCGCCCCCCATATCGTTGAGAAAGCCCGCTTCGGCCAGAAGATGGGCGATATCTCCATGCGTGACATGATGGTGCTGGATGGGCTCTGGGACGCCTTCCACGATGTCCATATGGGCGTGACGGTCGAACAGATCGCACGACGCTTCCAGATCACACGTACTGAGCAGGACGAATTCGCGCTTGCCTCCCAGCAAAAGGCACTCGCCGCGCAGACGGCTGGACGATTCACCACAGAAATTGCACCCATTTCCCTGGAATCGCGAAAAGGTCGGCAGATTCTCGATGCCGACGAACATCCGCGTGAAACCACGCTGCGACACCTCTCCGCGATGCGTCCCGCCTTCGAGGCAAATGGAACGATTACCGCCGGAAACGCCTCGGGCCTCAACGATGGGGCTTCCGCCGTTCTTGTGGCGTCGGAAAAGCGGATGAATGAGCTCGGCCTGATGCCGTTGGCGAGGGTTGCCTCCTACGCAAGTTTCGGCATGGACCCCATGGACATGGGACTGGCCCCGGCAGGCGCCGCGCGCGCCGCTCTCAGGATCGCGGGCTGGAGCGTAAATGATCTCGATGTAATGGAGGTCAACGAAGCCTTCGCGGCTCAGGCGATCGCAGTCCACAGGGAAATGAGGTGGGACCCCGCGCGCGCCAACCCGAACGGTGGAGCGATCGCACTCGGCCATCCGCTCGCCGCATCCGGGAGCCGTATCGTCGTCTCGCTTGTGCATGAAATGGTCCGCTGCAAAGCAAAGCGTGGCTTGGCGACCTTGTGCATCGGCGGCGGGATGGGTGTTGCACTTTGCCTTGAACGGACCTGAGGAACTTTTGTGCCAACAGCACCAGATTTGAAGCGATGTAGTAGCAGATTGCTCGCTATAGAAATAATTTCCGCTTATATTAGGCTCAGGACTGAGTGATCAGAGCCAGAATATGACTGTCTCGGCGATGTATCTGGCGGAGAAGAATATAAGAACGTAGCGGTCGCACCGTGTCGCAACGCTCCGCCAGTCCTTGAGTTCGCGAAGGTGTTGAGCTGCCTCACCGTTGTACCATGTGCCTTCAGGGGCGTGGCGTCGATCATGATGCGTTGCGATTTGGGTCCCTGGCCCCGCGAGCGTCGCTAAGATACAGTCAAAGACGACCAACCTGCTCCAGTGAATAAACCGATTACAGAGCGTCTTGTACGGGTCGGAGCCGGCAGGCGCATCCTCCCACTGCAGTCCGTTGCGGATCACGTAGACAATCCCGCTGAAGACGCGCCGGTCGTCGCCTCGCTATACGCCGTGCGACGACGGGAAAAGTCAATCACGGCGACCTGTTTCTCGGAGGGCCGCCGCTTTGATGGCAGATCGCGGATACGGGCGTAAATCGATAGCCGAGAACGGCGCATTCGGCAAAGACATGGTCGGTGAAGCCGTCTGCGTCAACGAACTGCTCGTGGATATGCCGGTCGACGTCGTTCAGGAGCAGGTCGTGCGGTAAAGAGGCGTGCAGTGCCGGGTGATGGTGGATGCATTGGGTTCACGCGCCTTCATCCGCGGAAAGCGCTGGAGACAGCTGCGCGAAGCGGGCGTGTCGCTCGTTGCAACGCTGAACGACATTCCCCGTTTTGGGCACCTGGCCCTTGGGCGAGTCGATCTGCGCAAATATCGCAAGATCGTCATCATCGATAACGGCATAGCCTATTGTGGCAACCAGAATTGTGCAGATCCGGCGTTCCGGATCAAGGCAAAATACGCGCCCTGGGTGGACATTTTCTCCCGGTGCGAAGGGCCGGTAGTGCGTCATGCGCAGTATTTGTTTTTGTGTACATGCATTGCTGAAACCGGCGAACCACTGGAGGGGCTGGCGGTCGCTCATCCCGCGCCAGAACACTTCCAGCCGGGAAGCATAGCGCAGATGTACGGTACCGGGCCGACGACCCCCGGGGAATGCGATATCCGATTCCTTGGTCGGCGCGATCTACGCCTCGCGCAAGGAACTCGTCATCACGATACCCTATTTCGTGCCGGACGAAGCCGTCTTGCGCGCTTTATGCGCCGCGCCGCGCAGCGGTGTCGCGACGACGATCGTCTTTCCTGAGCGCAACGATTCGTGGTTCATGGAAAATACCAGCCGCAGTTGCTATGCGGACCTGCTCTCCAGTGGTGTAGATGTCTATGAATACCCGTTGGGACCGCTGCACACGAAATCGATCACCATCGACGGTAAGATCGCGCTGGTGGGGTCGGCCAACATGGATCGGCGCAGTATGCAACTCAACTTCGAGAATAACATGCTGGTGGCAGATGAGACGGTCGCTGCCGCTGTTCGAGCGCGACAACAGGGTTATCTCAGTGTTTCGAGGCCTGTCGCGCTCGACACCGTCAAGGCTTGGCCATTTCATGCACGTCTGGTGCAGAATGCGGTGGGCATGACGGCCCCGGTTCTCTGACTATGAGCCGTCTGTAAGCGGTCATTTTGTCCATCTGATCTTGGACAACTTGACCATGTCTTGCCGGGGGTGGCCTATTTCACATTGAAATTGCGCGGCTTTTCATCTGGCGCGCCGATTGCGTTCCGTTTGAAGGGAACACGAATGTCCGGCTGAGACTTGGAACCTGGCAAATGACAGTCCAACGGGATCGGCCGAACGAAGGGGAAAGCCGGTCCATGACAGAGACAACTGGACTCCACAAGATAGACGGAGCCGCCGAAGATGCGCACGAGTTCACCGCACGACTCCAAGCCGAAAACACGGAGTTGAAGGATCGTTTGCTGCGCGCCCTGGCTGATGCCGAAAACGTCCGGCGCCGCTCCTAACGGGATTTGAACGACATGCGCGAATAACCGTACTTCGGAAGGCTCGGGCGGCGCGACTGAAGCCAAACAGGATATCTCGTCGAAAAAACGCGAAGACAATTTCGCCGAGCAGGGCGAGACCGCCAATATTCGTGAAAACACCACCAACGCTGGCTATTTCTACGGGCGGCGGGTCAAATGAACTGCCGCTGATCAGCAGAAGCCATCAGTGTGAATAACAAGGAATTTCGAGACGACCGTCGTCAGTATTGCGCAGCTTTCAAAGGATTTGCAGGCGTCGGCGCAGTTGGTCATCAAAGGGCGGGGCCGATTCCGCAATCACCTGATCAGGGCTTGAGCGCCAATGATCTGCGTACCGGGAGACACGAAAGGCAAACGCGACCCCCGCACCAATGACCGCAAATTTCTCGAGTGAATGCCCAGAGCCTGGGCACGCGCTCCATAGCGGTACCGCTTGAAGAGTCGCGCGGTCGGGTGGTCGCGGCATACAATTTCGCCCGCCGGTTCAAGACCCTTCGGGGCCTCACACCGTATGAATATATCTGCACCGTCTGGACAAGGGAGCCCGAAAGATTCCGGCTCGATCCAATCCATCAAATGCCGAGAATGAACAGCTAGCTAAAGACTTCGAACGAACCATCGCTTCCGTTGAAGCATGAGGCTTCATCGCAAGCATATGCATGCTCAAGCGCCGGCTCGCAAAATCTTGAAAACACAACGATCATTATGATTCAGACACTCACCGAAATCCGTGCCCCCTCGTCAAGCCGGGCTATATCGGTAAAGTTGCGGACGGACCGACTGCGATTGATGCGTTTCCAGACCAGAACCGTCGTGATCGAAAAATCCGGGTGATCGATAGGACGCGCTTGAATCCCGTCTCCGATTAAGCCCAGAAGGCTTTCGGGATAGACCGTTACGCCCAGGCCCGAGGCGACGAGTCCGAGAAGGCCGAGCGTGTTGCTGGCTTCGAACGAGGCACGCAAAGAGATGCCGATACCGCCGAACATATCTTCAAGCCGGTGCCTGTATTCGCCCCATTCGGAAATGTCTCCGAGAATCAGCCGCATATCGGCGATCGACGCCGGCGCGACGGTCTCCCTGACCAGAAAGCGGTGATCCGCGGGCATCAGCAGAAAGAGACGATCCCGGCTCAGCGTCACGGTATGGTAATCGGGATTATCGTAAGGCCCGATCATATAGCCGACGTCAATGTCATCGTTTGCGAGCGCAACCTTCTGCTTTTGCGTATGGAGGTAACGAAGCTCTAGCAGAACGTCGGGATAAATCCGCTCGAAGCGCCTGACGGCCCGCGGCATCAGACCCGGCGCGGCGAAGGACATGTATCCGATACGTACCTTGCCCCTGCGTCCCTCGGCAATAAGCGCGGCATGATCGATGGCACTGCGATAATCGCTCAGCAGGCGTGTCGCGCTTTGATAGAATTCCAGGCCCGCAGGCGTCATCGCCACCTCGTGCGTCGTTCTTTCGAACAGACGATAGCGAAGCTCCGCTTCCAACTTCTGGATACGGCGGCTGAGTGCGGATTGATCGACCCCCAGCCGCTCGGCGGCACGACGAAAATTCAGTTCCTGCCCCAGGACGAGGAACGAACGCAACAGACTGCTGTCCGGCAGATCACTCACGACATGGCCCACGACATAAAATGACGGTGATGCATACTACGCATCAAGAAAGGCCAAGTTGTCAATTCATAACGGTACCCGATTACTGCATCGTCATCCCGAAGCAACACTCCCAAGAGGATTACGATCATGAGTGAAGTGGACGTCAAGGAACTCGACCGCCTGTTGCAGGAAGCGTTCGACACAGCCAGCAAACTATATAAGGAACGCGGTTTTCAGCGTCGCGTGGGTTTTGGCGTGCGCCCTGCGTTGGTCAGCGTCGATCTGGCCAACGCCTGGACCCGTCCGGGCAACCCTTTCACCTGCGATCAGGAGAAGATGAACAACGAGATCATCCCCGGCATGCAGAAGCTGCTCAAGGCTTTTCGCGCGTCGAAACTGCCGGTCGTCCATGTGACCACGGCCTATGAGATCACGGACCGCAACGCTCCCTTCACCGATATGGGTTTGTGGCATAACAAGATCCCGGTCGATGTGGTGGACCTGAAAAACAAGGATCTGTGGGCCATCGACAGCCGTATCGCACCCGTCGAAGGCGAATATACATTGCTGAAAAAGCGCGCCTCGTCTTTCCATGGCACGGAACTGGCGGGCATACTGCGGGCCAACGGCGTGGACACTATTCTGGTCACCGGCGTGACCGCCTGCGCCTGCGTGCGTCAGACGCTCTGCGACGGCATTGCCGACGGCTTCCGCACCATCGCGGTCAAGGAAGCGATCGGCGACCGCGTGCCGGGCGCCGTGGCCTGGAATCTGTTCGACATCGACGCCAAGTTCGGCGACGTCCACACCGTCGATGAATGCGTGGCCTATGTAGAAAGTCTCGCCACGCGCAAGGTCGCAGCGGAATAAGTCAAGACGGCGCCCGAAATGGGCGCCGTTTCACTTTAGGCCGGCATCGAAAAGAAGATATCATCAGGGAGGAGACGAGCATGATACAGACGAACGAGGCTGATCCTGCAACCCTCAGAAAGGTGACGAGCGCTGCTGTCGCAGGCACGGTCATAGAATGGTTCGATTTCGCCATCTACGGCTTCACGGCCCCGATTCTGGCGGTGACGTTCTTTCCAAAGGAAAATGAACTTGTCGGTCTGCTTCAGACCTTCGCCATCTTTGCTATTTCTTTCGCGCTTCGTCCCATCGGAGGGGCCTACTTCGGCATGATGGGGGATCGACTGGGCCGTAAGCGTGTCCTCGCCCTGACCGTCCTTCTGATGTCGATCAGCACCGTCGCCATTGGATTGCTACCGGACTATCGGACGATCGGCATCTGGGCACCGGTTCTGTTGACGGTCGCGCGTTGTTTGCAGGGGTTTTCGGCCGGCGGCGAATATGCGGGGGCGGTCGCCTATGTCATCGAACATGCACCGATGCACCAGCGGTCGCGCTATTCTAGCTATATGCCAGCCTCAACTTTTGCATCCTTCGCCCTCGCGGCGATGTGCTCCTATCTGCTGACGGCCTCGCTGACGACGGAACAGATGCACGCTTGGGGTTGGCGCGTTTCGTTTCTGATCGCTGCGCCGCTTGGCATGGTTGCCCTCTATATCCGGCACAGACTGGATGAAAGCCCGCTGTTTCAGAAGATCATGGATGCGCCGGCGCCCGAGCATAGTTCGCTGCGGCAGACCCTGCGCGAGCAATGGTTTCCCATGCTGCGGTTGGGTTGCTATATCAGCCTGACGGCGCTGTCGTTCTATATCTTCTCGACCTATATGACGAGCTTTCTGCGTACGGTGGTGGGAATGCCCGCGGACAAAGTTTTGCTGAGTAACGTCGTGGCGCTGAGCGCGGCAGCGCTCGCCGCCCCGATCATCGGCAGGGTCTGCGATCGGATCGGACGACGCTCAACTATGGCCGCTTCGGCGCTGCTTCTGGGGTGCCTTGCCATTCCAGCTTATCAGGTGGCGTCTGACGGGACCGTCGTCTCCTCGATTTCGGCCCAGTTGATGCTCGCCCTGGGTGCGGTGACGGCAAACGTGGTAACGGCCGTTCTGTTATGTGAAGTCTTTCCAACGCGTGTTCGCTATACGGCTTCCGCTGTGACCTACAACGTCGCCTATGCCGTTTTTGGAGGAACCGCGCCCTTTGTCGCGACGTGGTTGATCGCCTCGACTGGGGACCGTCTGGCCCCGGCGATCTACATCACCGTCATCGCGGTGATCGCCTTTATCGTGACACTGTTTTCGCCCGAAACCGCCGGCCGTCCCTTTAGAGGGGTTGATCGTTCTGCGGATGAGGTGATCGTCGAACACCGTCGCTTCAAGTTTCATGCCTGAAAAATGCTGTGGCGGTTCTCTGATGCCGCCACAGCGACTTTAGCCGAGATCGAGACGGGCATCGCCTGCGCTATCAGGATTGAGGCGGTGAAGAAACTGCGCCGGTGGCTGTTGACGGTGGAACACGTCATGCTCTTGGGCCATCGTCAGGGTAGATGATAAGGGCGATCCACGAGGCGTGCAGGCCAGGCGGTTGTCTCCCGCTCTGCCACAGCCGGATGATGTATTTTCGGGTCTATCCGCGCGAGACATTGCTCTATCATCCCGCCGTTTCTACCGAGCGTGCATGATCTGCAAGATAGTCAATCAGTTCCTCCATCCAACACAGATACGCCGGAAGAGATTTCACTATGTCTCTTCCGTCTTTAAGTTCTGTAGCCTTAGCGAACACAAACGCTTATTCCAGTATCTATATATCGAGCAAGGCGATGCCCCGGCTGGCGAACCCCAGCGTAACCTCCATTGCGGGCTTTAAGATCGTATCGGTGGAATGGTCCACCACGAAGAAATTTCCAACGGTAGTCTCGACCTCATATTCAGTATGGTCGCCGAGATAGGCTGCGTGCTGGACAAAGCCTTCGAGACCACCGTGACGCCCGGCTTTGAGGGAAACCGAGCCCGGACGTATCGCTATCTTGGCGGGGCCGGGCTTCGCCTGCCGCGCTGGCACGCGGTGTTCGACGGACCCTATTCGCACCCGCGCGTTGCCTGCGTCTATTCCCAGTACCTCGCAATCGATGACGTTCGCCTCCCCCATGAAATCGGCAATGAAGGCAGAGGCCGGAGCCTCATAAAGCTCGCGCGGCGCCCCGGACTGGGCAATCCGACCTTCCTTCATGACGATGATGCGGTCGGAAACCGCCAACGCCTCATCCTGATCGTGGGTGACATAGACGGCAGTGAAGCCGAGACGCTGTTGCAGATCACGAATATCAGTGCGTACCTTGCGCCGCAGCCTTGCGTCGAGATTGGATAGCGGCTCATCGAGCAAAAGAACCTGCGGTTCCAGCACCAGCGCTCGTGCCACGGCCACACGTTGCTGTTGACCACCGGACAATTCCGCCGGAAGACGGTTGCCCATGCCGGCAAGGCCTACCAGCGCCAGCCCGTCCTCAGCCTTTTCCCGCGCTTCTTTTCGTGAAAGGCCCGACGATTCGAGACCATAACCCACATTCTCGGCTGCGCTCATGTGCGGGAACAATGCGTAGGATTGGAACACCATCGACACATCACGCTCATTTGCGGGCAGCATGGTTACATCCTTACCGCCGATCAGAATCTTTCCGGCACTTGGATGTTCGAGACCAGCCAGCATGCGCAGCGTCGTTGTTTTGCCGCAACCCGAAGGGCCGAGCAGCGTTACCAGCGTCCCCGGTTCGATGGTTAGCGAAAGATCGGGAATGGCTGTGAAGCCGGTGAAAGTCTTGCGGACGTTCTGAAAAACGACCGATCCTGCCTTGATATTGTTCATGCGGATTTCTCCTGGCCGAGGGGGGCAGACGCAGCGGAAGAACGGGAAACGCCGGCAATGCGGTTCTGACGACGCAGACGCCGTTCGCCGACGAGAAGCTGAAAGATAGCGATGACTACCATCATGACCACGATCAGCACCGAGGAATAGGCGATGGCCACACCATATTCGCCGTTCTCGACCAACCCGACGATATAGGCGGTGGCCATATTGTATTGCGCCGAGACAAGGAAGATCACCGCGCTGATCGAAGTGATGGCGCGCACGAAAGAATAGACCAGCGCCGCGGTAATGGCCGGACGCAGCAAAGGCAGGATCACCTTGCGAATGGTACGCGCGCTGTTGGCGCGCAGGGTCAGCGACGCCTCATCCAGGCTTTTGTCGAGTTGGCTCATTGCCGCGATTCCGCCGCGTACGCCTACCGGCATATTGCGGAATACGAAGCAGAATACCAGGATCAGCGCCGTTCCTGTCATTTCCAGCGGCGGAAGGTTGAACGCCATTACATAGCTGATGCCGATCACGGTGCCCGGAATGGCGAAACTCATCATCAGCGCGAACTCGAACAGGTTCTTGCCGGTAAACTTCTGCCGGACGATGAGATATGCCGACAGAAGACCGACCAGCGCGGTCAGCGGTGCCGAGATAAGCGCGATCTCCATCGTCGTCCAGAACGAGTTCCACGCTACACCGGTCCATTCAAGCCCATTGGCACCGTAGCTGATGCCGAAGGCATGGGCGTAATGATCCAGCGTCAGCGTGTTGTCGAGGCCCCACGTGCGCACGAATCCGCCGACAAGGATCATGCCGTAGATGACGAGTGTGAACAGGCCCCACGGAATAACGATGGCATGTAGCGCGATGGATAGCCCTTTCGGCAGCGGGATATGCGCGCCGCTGTCGCCCTTGCCAGTCACGGTGGAGAAATTCTTGCCCGACAGCCAGAGACGCTGGATGAGAAAAGCCGAGAGGGTGAAAACGAGCAGCACGACCGCAAGCGCAGCGGCACGGGAAGGATTGTTCTCCGCACCGACGACAGCGAAGAATATCTCCGTCGACAGAACACCGTGGCTGCCGCCGAGTACCATGGGGTTGCCGAAGTCCGCCATGCTTTCGATGAAGGCGATCAGGAAAGCGTTGGCGAGTCCCGGCTTCATGAGAGGCAGCGAAACCCGGAAAAAGGTACGCCAGCGGCCGGCCCGCAATGTCTGTGATGCCTCCTCCATTGATGGGCTGACGCCCTCGACCACGCCGATCAGCACCAGGAAGGAAATCGGGGTAAAGGAAAGCACCTGCGCGATCCAGATACCGATGAGGCCGTAAAGCCAGCGTCCCGGCTCGATGCCAAGAAACGACGCAAATGCCTGCGTCACCACGCCTGCCCGCCCGAAAAGAAGCGTCAGCGCAAGGCCGATCACGAAGGGTGGTGTGATGATCGGCAATACGGTGAGCAGCCGCAAGCCCTTCTTGAAAGGAAAGCGCGTGCGCGTCGCAATCAGTGCAAAGGCGAGGCCGAGAAGCGTAGCACCGGAGGCAGTAAGGATCGCCAGCCATAGTGTACGCCACGCCACGCCGCAGCTTTCTCCTCCGGTCAGGCAACCGAGCGTCCACACCGAGGGATCGTGCAGATTGTTGATGAAGCCGGATGGATCAAAGGAACCGTCCGCCGTCTGCATACCGCCAATGAACATGCTGGCGATGGGATAAAGGACGAATACCGTCACCAGAAAGGCCAGCAGCGTGACCGCGCTCACCATGAAGGCGTCACCGCGCATTACGCCGCGTTCGGCAAGACCGAAGGCGAAGAGCAGAACGAACACTACCGCCAACAATACAGCGCCGGCACCCATGGAAGGCTGTCCGCTGGCGAGTGGCCCGAACAGCGTCTCGCTGATCGTCCAGTTCCAGCCGTTGAAGCCGATGGCAAGGCCTTGTGTGGCCAGAAAGATCACGCCCGCTGCGCCGGCGACGGCAAGCACCCCGCCGCGCTGCATTGGATTGCTCAACAAGCGTCCAACTCCCGCCACAACCAGCAGCAATGGCACGACGATCAGCCACGGATGTCCGTAGATAGCGATTTGCAAGAGACCGGGCGCGGTTTCCGCTGCCGACAGGAAGCCCGAAAGCCAGCCCATGGCGAAAAAGCCATCCTCGATCCGATACCACGGCATAAGGATCAGCGCCGCGATGCCCAGACCCAGAACGATATCAAGCCTGCGATTGCCATGCTTCATGGCCAACCTCGCTGTTTATAACGTGATTGCGAAGGTGGCGGCCGGTATGCGAGCCGGCCGTCCAACCTGGAGAACGCTGCTATTATTGCGCCTTGGCGCCGATCTCGTCCGTCCAGCGTTTCAACAGATGGCTCCGCATCCGTGCCGCACCGAAGCGGGCGCCGTCATAGTTGAACGTCTTTCCGATCAGCATATTCTTGACTGCCTCAGGAACGGTAGCCTTGGTATTAGACGGCATGCTGTACATCTTCGCCTGACCGGCCATGGACTGTGCTTCCGGTGACAGCGCCCATTCGATCCATTTCTTTGCCGCATCCATGTGGCGGGCACCCTTGACGATGCCGACGGCCGCCACCTGAAAAGCCGTGCCCTCGCAAGGTGAAACGCTTTTCAACGGAAAGCCCTCATCGATCAACGCCAGAATATCGTGCGAAAAGGCGATGGCGATGCCGGTTTCGCCCCGTGCCGCCGCCTTGACCGGTGCGGAACCGGACTTCGGATAGGCCGACACATTGGCATTCAGCTTTTTAAGATAGTCGAAGGCGGGATCCTCACCCATCAATTGCACAATAGTGGCGAGTGCAAAATAGGCCGTTCCCGCGGAGTTGGGATTTGCGACCTGTACCTCGCCCTTATATTCCGGCTTGGCCAGATCAGCCCAGCAGGCCGGGGGCTGCAAACCCTTCTCCTTGAGAATCTTTTCGTTGTAGGCAAAACCGATGGCGCTGCTTTCCGTCGCGACCGAACGATAATTTGTGATTTCGGCCTGATGCTGTGCCCATGGGTGGAGATCGGCCATCTGCGGCGACTTGTATTCGGCGAGCAGTCCCTCTTGCGCGGCCTGCACATAGGTATCGCCCGAACCGCCCCACCAGACGTCCGACTTGGGATTGCGCGCTTCGGCCCGAATGCGGGCATAGGCCTCACCGGCAGAAAGCCGTACGGCATTGACCTTGATACCGGTCTTCTCCTCAAACTTCTGCACCATCAGTTCGCACCACTTGACGTCTGGGCTGCAAAGCAGATTTAGTTCTTCCGCCTGTGCGGCAATTGACGACAGGCCGAGGCCGAACAGGCATGCGGCCAGCACCTTGAGCTTGAATAAGGGCATTCTCTCCTCCTTAGGTTATCTTTTCAGGCGGCGTGGCGGCCATCTCCCTTTGCGACGATGCGCCAGTTCCGGTCGAATCTGATGTGCCGGAAATCCTCCTTGTCGAAATGGCGTGCGAACATGCGCAGCAGCGTGGCCGCAAGTCCCTGCGCCTCCGCCGGCATGCATATTGCGCTCAACGCCTCGAAAACGCGGCGTTCGGTGTTCGGCATTTCCCGCCGCCAGGCAGCGTTATGGCGCACGATATAGATCGCCTCCATCAGACGCATGGCCGGGATATTCCCGAGTTCTGTCATCATATCCGCTGCAAGCGGGGGTTCGGTGGGAGCCACGGCTTCGCGCAACAGATCGGCGAGCGTCATGCGGCCGATCGCCTCCCGTGCTTCCGTTGTCCATTCCCTGGCAAAGAAGCGGTGCCGAGCCACTTCACGCAGATGCCGGATGGCGAAATGGTCGAAATCGGTCGAATTCAGCAGATCGCCCACATCGAGGCCGGAATACTTCACCTCACGGCGATAGGCGGCAAGAATAGCCGTATTCGTTTCAAGCCCGCTGATACGGACGGTCTCCAGATCCGCGCCACCGTCGTGCAGCGACAGAAGGCGATAACCACCCGGATAGCCGGCCGTCGACGGAACCGCGACATTGATGAGGGATTCATGGCACGAGACATTGTCGATGTGGAGGTGGCCACTGAAATGCAGTCGAAGGCCTGCCTGCGCCAGAATGGCGGAGGTAGCATGATGCGGCGTGCGACGCACGAAGATCGTCGATCCGAACAAGCGGTTCTCGTCTTCATACGTACCGTCGAAGGGATCGACGGCCGGATAATGGGCGAAGGAAATCAACCTTTTGCCCTGTGCATCTGCACGGCTGGCGACGTCCGCGATCCATTCGATCAAATAGGGTCGATGCTTCACCAGTGCATTGTAGCCGGCATCGGTGCTGTCATCGAATTCGTCCTCGGCGCGTGCGAATGCCTCGCCGTCACGCGGAACGAAGACATTCGCATCAATCGCAAGCAGCCAAACCCCGCGCACCGGTTCCACCAGGTAGGAGGCATCGATAAAGCTTCGCAGATTGTGCCCGTCTGGCGAAGCGACCTTATATTGCCGGTCTTTCAGGACATCCGACAAGCCGAACGGAGTCTCCCAATGGAGATCGCCCTCGCGGCGAAAGAAGCCAAGAGCGTGCGGTAGACCATCGGCATAGGCACGGCAGCGCATTGCTGGATTGAAAACCAGATGATCGCCGACATCTTCGCGCATGCCGGAAACGCGAAAACTCGTACCATCGGCCAGCAGGAAATCGCGCTCAAGATTGCGGCCGCTATAACCGTAAACATCGTGATTACCGACTGTCGAATAGAAGCGTATCCCGAAACGATCCGTATAGTCGTCCATAAGGGCCAGCGAGGCCGCAACGCTCTCATCCTGTCCGTCATCGGAATAATCGCCAACGACAATCACATGGCGCACACCGCGCCGGGCTATATCCTCCAGGACCGCGCGAAAATTCATTTCGCTTTCATTGTAAAGCCTGGTGGACTGAACCGTATCGGAAAGTGTTCGCAGTTCCATTCCATCCGGCAGACACTCTTCTGCAATCCGGCCAGCGCGGTAGTTCCCATGCACATTGTGCAGATGCGGATCGGCTATGACGGCGAAACTCTCCCGCATTCCCCTTCCCTCCCTTTCCGCCGGAAGAATAGACAAAAATCTACAAATGTAAATACGAATATAGAAAATCTTCAAACATGGACAAATCGCATCGAAACCGGATAGAAATATCGGACCGGTAACCGAACGGATCAGACACATTGCAGCATCCTTCCATCCTCGAACGCATGCGAGAGTCCCTTGCCACGCTGTCGCGTACAGAACGGCGTGTGGCCGAACTTATCCTCAGCCGTCCGCACGCGGTTCTTTCATGGTCGATCACGGAAATGTCGAAGCTGGCGGAAACGAGCGATCCTTCGGTGATCCGCCTGTGCCGGCGACTTGGATGCAACGGCTTTCCGGCGCTGAAGCTCGAACTGGCACAGGCGCTTGCTGCTGCCCAGCAACAACCGCGCCGGCGGACGCTGGCACACGGCGACGATCCTGTCGAAGCTATGATGAACGATGTTCTGGAACGCAGTGAAGAAGCCCTGCGCAATGCTCGCACCGATATGCAGCCTGTAGCGGTGGCGCGTGCTGCCGAGACGCTGGCGAAAGCACGGCGTATCGAGATTTACGGGCTGGGTGCCTCCGGCTTTCTTGCATTGGAGGCGCAGTATCGCCTGTCGCTTCTAGGGTTGGCAACCGTTGCCTATGCCGACCCGCTCGTGCAGGGATCTACCGCCCCATTGCTTGGAAAGAACGACGTCGTATTCGCCATCTCCTTTTCCGGCCTGACGCAATACCTCGTGGAAACTGTGTCACTCGCTAAAAGCTCCGGGGCAAAGGTAGTATCGCTCTCACCCACAGGTTCGCCTATCGCGAATCTGGCCGACACGAATATCGCGCTCAACGCCTACCGCAAATCGGACAACTTTCTCGCATCGCCACCCGCGCGTCTGGCCATGCATATGGTTCTGGACGTGCTTTGCCTGGCAATCGTCGAGCAGATGTCAGCGATAGAAAAACAATAACCCTCGAGCGCATCACTGGAAGATTTTCACCAGAGGCCGCATCGCCGGTCATATCCGGCGACACTTCCAGAGCGGCTTCAGGCTGTTGCTGTGGGATACATGCCCTCCGATATGCCGGTGGAAGTTCGCCGATTCCCGCTTCGCTCGTGATGAAGCCGTACGCTCGCCCTACCCTGCCTATCGTGCGAGGGACGCATCGGCGGGAAAGTACGATATCTTCACACTGGAAATGCCAGAGTCTTCACTTCAAGGAATTCATCCAGCCCTAAATGTCCTCCTTCGCGTCCGATCCCGGAAGATTTGTAACCACCGAACGGGGCCGCATCGGGAATTGGAACTCCGTTCAATCGGACCATTCCGGCTCTCAGCCGCTTGCCGACTCGCTCGGCCTTTTCCGCGTCCGCGCACTGCACATAGGCCGCCAGCCCGTATGGCGTATCGTTGGCGATGCGGATGGCTTCCTCCTCGTCTTCGAAAGGAATGATGACCATGACCGGGCCGAAGATTTCTTCTTGCGCAATGCGCATTCTGTTCGATACATCCGCAAAGATCGTCGGCTTGACGAAGTAGCCCGTTTCGATTCCCGCGGGCTTTCCAAGGCCTCCTGCAACCAGCCTAGCGCCTTCATCGATCCCGATTCCGATGAGAGTCTGGATGTGATCAAACTGGCGCTTGCTGACGACCGGTCCGAGATGCGCACCTCGTGTCGCCGGGTCGCCAACTGTATATCGCTCCGCCGCGTCGCGTGCGAGTTCGATGGCTTCGTCATAGATCGAACTCTCGACCAGCATGCGGGTCGGCGCGTCACAGGACTGCCCCGAATTCTCAAAGCAATGCGCCACGCTCGCCTCGATTGCCCCTGGCAGATCAACGCCACGGAATATGAGATTGGGCGACTTCCCCCCAAGCTCCAGCGCGACGCGCTTGACGGTGCTGGCTGCGTTTCTTGATACATCGATGCCCGCTCGGGTAGAGCCGGTGAAGGAAATCAAAGCGACATCGGAATGCCGCGATAAGGCACTTCCGGCAGTTGGTCCGTTTCCGTTGACGAGATTGAATACTCCCTTCGGTATGCCCGCCTCATCGAGGATTCGGGCGTAAAGCAAGGCATTGAGCGGTGTCAGTTCGCTTGGCTTCAGCACCATGGTGCAACCGGCGGCGATCGCGGGAAGCACCTTCAAGGCGATCTGGTTGACAGGCCAGTTCCAGGGCGTGACGAGCCCGCATACGCCGATCGGCTCCTTGAGGATCCTGAAGCCCGGAGCAATGTTGCAATCAAAGACATGCTTTGCCAGCGTCGCGATGAAATCCTGAATGTGGATACCGCCTACTGCCGTCTGTGCTTCCCGAGAAAGGTCGATCGGCGCACCGAGTTCGGCGGTGATCAAGCTGGCCATCTCGTCAGCATAGCTCTCATAGACGACAGCGATACGCTTGAGCAGTTGCAGCCGCTCTTCCACGCTCGTTTGTGAAAAGCCGGGAAAGGCAGCTTTGGCAGCGGCAACGGCGCGCGCAATGTCTTCCTCAGCGCCAAGCGATATTGTGGCGATCGTCCGCTCAGTTGCCGGGTTGATGATTTCGTGCGGATGCCCGGTGACCGGTTCAACCCAGGCGCCGTCGATGAAGAATTTGCGAGCGTGATGGTTCAGCCATGCTTGCATGGCTGGTCGGTCGGTTGCTGCAATTGGTTTCGTCATTTCTACACATATTCCTTCGCAAGAAATTGAGCAGCAACGCCGTCGTCGCGACAATCGAATGCGCGACTTCAGGCGGAAGGCTGCATGATCTGCGCGGAGAGCTTCTCCGCCAGCATGATGGTGGGTGCGTTGAGATTGGCCGTTGGGATCGTCGGAAAGATGGATGCGTCGATCACCCTGAGGTTATCGATGCCGTGGACCTTGGCGGATGAATCCACCACGCTTTGCTCGCCTGTTCCCATGCGCAATGTGCAGGAGGGATGGTAGTTGGATTCGGCGGCTTTGCGCGCCCAGGCCAAAAGTTCGCGATCGCTGCGAAGACCCGCATGATCGCCCACCTCCCCTTTCAGCTTTCGCGCCATGCTGGATTGTCCCATCAGGTCGCGCAACTGCTTGATAGCAGCAACCGCAAGCTCTTGATCGTAATCAGTGCTCAGATAGTTGAAACGGAAGGCGGGCGGGGCGAGCGGATCAGCGCTTCCCAGCCATACACGCCCGGTGCTCGTCGGACGTTGAAGGCTGAGAAAACACTGATAACCCGGCCCGATGTTTATGCCCCTGGCACCGAAATCCGCGCGCATAGCGACGCATTCTATCTGCATATCCGGGCGGTTGACGGCTGTATCGGTCGACAGCATCGCACCAACCTCGAAATGGTTTGAAACGCCTGTCCCCCGCCGAAAAAGCAGCCATTCCAGCCCGAGGCGCAGCCTGCCTCCGAGAGAAAGGGTATGGGCAGCAGATTCCCGCGGATCATTCACCTCATATTCGAGGCAGAAACAGGTATGATCGCTCAACCCCCGGCCCACCGCCGGCAGATGCGAGACGAGTGGAATGCCCACCTCCCGCAGATGTTCCGCGTCTCCGATCCCCGACAACATGAGCAGTTGTGGCGACACCAGCGCACCTGCACAGCAGATCGCCTCTGCTAGAACCGGGATTGTCATCCGAACCCCGTTCCGGATCGCCTCGACCGCTACACAGCGCCGTCCCTCGAAACGAAGGCGGATGACCCGCGTATTCAGGAGAATATCGAGATTCGGTCGGTGGGGCCGATTGTGCAGATAGGCGAACGATGCGCTCATGCGCCGCCCGTTGCCGATGTTTCGCTGGATGCGGTGAACGCCGTGCTGATACGTCCCGTTATGATCGGGGTTCTCGCCATAGCCTGCCTCCACACCCGCAGCCAGGAAGGCTTGGAACAGCGGATTGTCGATCCTTGAGCGCTCTACCTGGACAGGCCCCGACCCGCCCCGATATTCGTTTTCGCCTTCCTCGAAAGTCTCCGACCGCTTGAAATAGGGCAGGACCTCATCATAGCTCCAGCCCTGGACGCCAAGGTCTGCCCAGCTATCATAGTCTTCCCGGTTGCCCCGCATCCAGTTCATGCCGTTGATAGATGACGATCCGCCCAGAACCTTGCCGCGCGGCTGATAGACCCCGGTATCCTTACCGGACCCCTCGGGCACACCGGTGTATTTCCAGTTGTAGCGGTCACTCATCAGGGGGAGGCCCATGGCGGCGGGCATGGCGATCCCGATGGATCGATCCGAGCCGCCCGCCTCGATCAGAAGGATCGTACGGGCAGGATCTTCGGCCAGTCGGCTCGCCACCACGCTGCCGGCCGAGCCCGAGCCGATGATGATGTAGTCGTAACCGTCCTTTTTCGGGGACCGGATAAAGTTTGTCATCATAAAGTCCTCAGTCCCGGTCGATTGCGCCCAGAATCCTAGGCAGATTGCCGAAGGTCGCAATCAGGCCGAACACCACTGTGCTGATAAGCAGGAAGAACACGGCAATAGAGGCAAGAATTGGTGAGTATCCGTACCGCATGGCGTTGAATACTTTTATGGGAAGCGTTTCATAAGAGAACCCTATGGTCATCAGCAGCACAATGTATTCGTTGAGGCTGATCACGACACAAAATGCCAGGCTTGCGATAATATAGGGGAAGACAAGTGGCAGTATTATTGTTCTGAACAGCTGGAAGTTTGTCGCCCCCATGGTGGAGCCCGCCTCGAGAAGCGATTGCTCTATGCTTTCGAAGCCGAGGGATATCATCACCAGCGGGAGGGCCAGAAGGAATACGGCGTGCGCGATGATGCCGTTCACGAACAGGCCATAGGCCCCGATGAAAGTGAACAGCAGCAGGAAGCCGAGCGCAATGAGAACCGGCGGCAGCATGAACGGCAGGATGCCAACGGCCGCCAGAAACTTCGCATAGCGGATGCCGTAACGCCACGCGGCATAGGATATCGGCAAGGCAATGAGCACAGCGAGGGCCGACGAGATCAGGGCGATCTGGAAGCTGTTCTTGAGGGCCTCAAACCAGTCCTTGTCCGTGAATATCTGGGCAAACCACCGAAGCGAGTATCCCTGAGGTGGAAATGTCAGGAAATTCGATGCGGTCACCGAGATCAGGGCGATCACTGCGATCGGGGTCACACAGAACAGGATGAAGACCACGATGTAGAAGATTTTGAGCATACGCATCATCGGGTCCTCTTCAAGCCGAGCCAAGATCCCGCCAGCAGGACCAGACTGATCCCCAGCAAAATGATAGCGAGTGCTGCGGCCAAGGGCGGATTGAACTGGAAGAGGGCTTGATCGGTGATGTGGACCGCGATCGTCCAATCGCCTGGATTACCGAGGAGTTGGGGGATGATCACGGATCCAAGCGTCAGAATGTAGATGGAAATGCCGCAGGCAATCAGCGTCGGTCGGCAGACAGGGAGGACGACGTCGCGAAACGCCTGTAGACCGGAAGCCCCCATGGTTCGCGATGCTTCAACCAGACTTCTATCGAGCCGCGAGAAGGCCGGGAACAGGATGAGAACCGCAAAGGGCACCGCCATATAGACCAGCGCGATGGTCATTGCCCAGAAGGACGGAACCAGCGAGACCGGCGCATCGAGAAGCCCCATCATGACCAGCAGATTCGATATGCCGGTGGTGCGGGCCAGCAGTACCTGCCAGCTGAATGCGATCAGCACTTCGGACAAGGATGACTGCGCAAGGATAAATACCAGCAGGATCGTGCGCAGCCTGCGCCCAAAACCCGACAGGAAATATGCGAACGGCACGGTGATGATCAGGCAGAGTACCGAAACCAGCACGGCAAGGGCAACGGAGAGCGCCGATTGCCTCAGAAAGAGCGGTGACAGGAGTTGGCGATAGTTGGCCAGGCCGTATTGGACGGCGCTTCCATCCGCGCTCGGGGACGAGAAGCTCATCACGAAAATAAGAAGGAAGGGTATGGCGACGAATGCGCCGATGACAATCGTCGACGGTGACAGGAGAAGCACGCCTCTCAAGAAGGCAGGGTTCGTTCGCATTGGCCTAGACTTCCAGCGCAAGGCATGCCTGGGCCGGCATGCGGACCTGTATATCGGCACCGACACGCACATCCGGTGCGTCCTTCGGCGTCATAACCGCAATGAGCGAATGCCCGTCGCACTCGACGAGAATCTCGATAAGCATTCCTATGTCGCGGATGAAACGCACTTTTCCGAGCAGGACGTTCGGACCCTGCGCAGCCGTTCTGGACTCGACAATGATCTCCTCTGGCCGGGTGAGCACCAGCACCGCGTCGCCGGCAACCGCCTTCGCCGGGCTCTCTGACAATTCGATCCTCGTCTCCCCGATCATGGCCTCCTGCGTCCCCGTCAGACGCGCCGGCAGTATGTTGCTCGTCCCGATGAAGCTCGCGACAAAACGGTTCACCGGGCGCTTGTAGATTTCGATCGGCAATCCGGACTGCTGGACGGTGCGATCGCCCAGCACGACGATACGATCGGAGATCGTCATCGCCTCCGTCTGATCGTGGGTGACGACGATGGTGGTTATGCCGAGCCTCTGTTGTAACTGGCGTAGTTCGATCTGCATTTCATCGCGCAGATTGGCATCGAGAGCCGACATGGGCTCGTCAAGCAGGAACAGTTTGGGCCGCAGGCCGAGCGCCCGCGCAATGGCCACCCGCTGTCGCTGCCCCCCGGACAGCTGCTGGATACGCCTGTCCTCTATGCCGGGCAGGCGAACCAGATCGAGAAGTTCGCGCACCCTCTGCTCACGATCGGCGCGCGAGACGCCCCGCAGCCTGAGTCCGTAGGCGATGTTCTGCCCGACCGATAGATGGGGAAACAAGGCGAACGACTGGAAGACCATTCCGATATCGCGCTTGTGGATCGGCAAGCGCGTCATGTCACGATCATCGAAGACGATCTTACCGGAGGTCGGCGTTTCCAGGCCGGCGATAATGCGCAACAGAGTGGTTTTCCCGCATCCGGACGGGCCGAGAAAGGTGATCAGTTCTCCTGCCTCGAAACTGAGATGAACATCCTTGAGCGCCTGGAAGTCCGCGAAGGACTTCGAAACGCCATCAATGACAAGACGCGACATGGAACCTTGCTCAACTGGGCTTGTGATATCAGGCGACCCCGCGGATTGTGCCGCAGAGTCGCCGCTTGTTCGTGCGGGATCAGTCAGCGATCATTGTCGACCAGCGCTGGTTGATCCATTGCCCATTGTCGAGATGGACGTCATAACGCGGCGCGATCGGCGGGATGTCGCTGGAAACGGCAGCAAATTCTTCGTCGGTCAGGTCGGTCTTGCTCCTGTCTACAATGGGCGCTGTACCGACATTACGTGTGATGAGCGCCTGGATGCGCGGGTCGCTGGTGAAATTGATGAAGGCCTGTGATTCCGCGGGCATAGCTGTCGTCTTCGCAACGACCCAGGAACCGTACTGGACAATCCCGCCCTCGACGGGAAACGTGGACCGGACGGGGAAACCATTCTTCGCCGCGAGTCTCGTCACGTCGTTGAAGTATTCGCCCATAGGCACCTCCCCGCTGTTCAGCGCCTGCTGGAACTGTCCCTCATCACGCCACCAGAGCTTTACGTTCGGAATCATTTCCGCGAGCTTGTCGAGCACGCTGTTGATCCCCTCCTTCGTGTCCAGAATCTTCGTTCCGCCAAAGAAGGTGGCGGCTGCCATTTCCAGCAGGAACATGTCACTTAGGAGCGATCCGAGGCCGATCTTGCCAGCATTCTTCTTGTCCCAGAGAGCCTTCCAGCTCTTGGGCGGCTCGGGATAGGCCTGTGTGTTGGTACAAAGCGTGAGATACCAGGCGGTGCAACCGATCGCATAGGTCCGCTTGTCCGCACCGCGATCGAGAAAGATATCCGCGACATTTGCCGCATTCGGGATCTTTGCGAGATCGAGCGGCAGGAAGAGCCCCTGCCGGATACCGCTCGGAATAGGGATGCCCGCCATCATGGAAACATCGGCAGGCACCTTGCCCGCACGCACGGCATTGGCAATCTGCACAAGCCAGGCCGGGCTATTCGGCAAGGCGATCGAGCGGACCTTGATGCCCGTCGCCTTCGTAAACTCCGGATAGACATGCTGGTCGAAGGCGTCCTTGAAGAGGCCGCCAAAGGTGCCGACCGAAATCTCCCTTTCCGATGCCCGCAATATGGACGGCGTCGACAGGACGACCATTCCAGCGGTCGCGGCCATGAAGGCTCGCCGGTTCAACTGTTTCTGCTTCCAGACCATTCGATTCCCCTAATTATCCGTTCAGTGAATTTTGAACTTGAGTTTAAAGTTGAACTCAATATCAAAATGAGTCAAGATGCCTGGAAAGGAAAATTATTATGGTCGCATTGAGAGAACGCCAGAAGACGGAACGCCATCGACGCATCGTAGGTGCTGCGGCAAGCCTGTTTGCGGAGGTCGGCTATGAGCAGGCCAGCATGGAGGCCATCGCGGAACGCGCCGAGGTTTCAAAGGGCACGATCTACAACTACTACCAGAATAAAGGCGATCTGCTCCTGGCCATAGTCACGATGGAAGCAAAGGACACCTATGAAATCGGTCAATCCATCATTGAGGATGAACGCATCTCACCGAAGAAGGCGATTCTCGATCTGATCGACATCTATGTTGGCGAGCCGATGAAGCTGATGGACAAGGAGACATGGCGCCGCGCGATTGCGATGTCCATCCTCCAGCCGGAAAGCTCCTTTGGACAACAATATGCCGAGATGGACCGCAAGCTGGGCATTCAACTGGTGGAACTGATCCTTACGCTGAGATCTCGGGGCTGTTTTGCGGATGTCCCGGACCTGCCGGCACTCGCTGAAGTTCTCTTCAACAACGTGAACATGATGTTCACGTTGTTCATGACCGACGATACGATGAGCCTTGAAAAACTCAGGAACACACTCGCACGGCAGACAATTGCCGTGCTCGATTCATGCGCTGGAGGCGCCGGACTGTGAAAGACAGAACTCTCGGGGCTCTAGAGGCCGCAGCGAAATTCGATCACCACCATTCGGAGGGGGTCATCACGCGCGAACAGAATTTCTCCGTTATCTTCAAGCATTTCTATGAGAAGCCGACCATTGCGTTGGGCGCAGAGGAAGTCTGGTGCTACACCGACCGGATTTCCTATCAGGCGGGCGACATGGTTTCCTTCCATGTCAGTTCCGGCAAACCCGAATGCTTCCTCCAGATCGTTAGGGACGGCGCCGAGCCGGAACTGGTCCATGAGGTGAAGTTGAGCGGCCTCAGTCTGGTGCCCACTCCGGAGGATTGCTACGCCTCTGGCTGTGGTTGGCCGGCCATCCACTCCTGGACGATCCCTGAGGGCACGCGATCCGGTTTCTACAAAGTGATATGCCGCATACCCGGCCGTTGGCGTGATGTCGTCCAGCATCATTTCTTTGCGGTGCGGGAAATGGAACCCTCTGCCCGGGCGCCGCTCCTGTTCCTTTGTTCGACCGCAACCTGGTGCGCCTATAACGATTGGGGCGGTGCAAATGCCTATGAGGGGATCGATGGGCCGAACGGCGACAGGTTCTCCCCGCGTTTGAGCTATCAGCGACCCTTTGCACGCGGCCTGGTATGGCTTCCGGAAGGCGCTCCCCGCTTTTCCAGCGACGAGAAATACCTGCCGGGCGCCGCACCGCGCTATCCAAGCTTCGAATATGGCCTGGCCCATGGTTTTGCCAAATATTATGCGGCAGCGGGCTGGGCTCAATTCGAACGGCACTTCGCGGTATGGGCCGACAACAACAGCTACCACTACGACGTGGCCACGCAATCGGATCTTGATTCAATACCTGGCTTCCTCGACGGTTATCGAGCGGTTGTGATTGTCGGACATGACGAGTACTGGTCGGGCGCCATGCGTGACTCCATGGACGCCTACATCGAGAATGGCGGCAAAGTCGCCAGGTTCGCCGGCAACTTTGTCTGGCAGATTCGACTGGAGAACGATGGCGCGACGCAGGTCTGCTACAAATGGGCGGCGCGCGATGAAGATCCGGTAAGAACGAGCGATCCGACGAAACTCACCACTGTCTGGAGTTCCGCGACGCTGAACCGGCCGGGCGGCACGACCTTCGGCCTTTCGGGAACGAGCGGCGGGTATGTGCGGGTCGGCGCCACTACACCACGTTGGCCAGGTGGCTACATCGTCTATAAGCCGCGTCATTGGGCATTACAGGGTACAGACCTGTACTACGGCGACATGTTCGGACAGGAAGCCAAGATCTTCTCCTATGAGGTCGATGGGGCGGACTATGAGATACGCTCCGGTCAGCCCTTCGCTACGGGCGAGGACGGTGCCCCGACGGATATGGAGATCATCGCGATGGGTCCGGCCATCAACTACGAGCCAAACCGCAACATCGACGGAGCGGTCTACTTTCTCGCCTACGCAGACGCCGCGGAGAGAACCTTCCTGAAATGTGGAGAAACGACCGAAGCGGCCTTTGAAACGGGCGGCACGGGAAGTGGGATGATGGTTTCATTCCGTCGCGGAAAGGGAGAGGTTTTCAATGCTGGCTCATGTGAATGGGTCCGGGGCCTGAAGGAGAAAGAACCCTTCACGGAGAAGATCACACGGAACGTTCTCGATCGCTTCCTTGCAACCGAACCCGACACTTGAGATCGGTGGGGCGCACGAGGCCATCTCGAAGATGTTTGGCACGTCTGGTGACCAAGCGGCCGATACGTATCACCTGCAGGGCGTTCATCGCCTAGCCGCCGTCCTCGTAGGCGGCGAAACGTTTCGCCGCGTTGAAGCGGCCGAAGTCGCTGGATAGATGCGCAATGCCGGTGGCCCAACTCGAGAAGATGGTCGGTCCCTCATCGATGCGCATGAGGTCTTCGGTCGCCTGCGAAGCGGGTCCGATCAGAGTCTTCAAAGGTAAAGCGTTTATTTCGTAAGCCGTTGTTTTGTCTATGCCTAATTTTCGATAGTCAATCTATCTTCCTATTTACTTGACATACTGATGATGATGTGTACGGACTTTCTCATTATCGATAACGACTCCCTTCATTCTTCCGGCAAATAGCGGCTTTAGAGATTTCCATCCGTGCGGATCTGATTCTAACTTGCTTGACTAGCTGACGGGTCCGATTATCCGGCAAGCCTTTTTGAATTCGCGTGATCGTGAGAATAAATTCCAGAGCAACCGACTGCGATGGTTTTCAATCATCGCCAAAGTGAGCCCCTGATTGAGGGCAAGACTGGTTCTCGCCATCCATTCCGTCGCCGGCGAGAATGCGTCGACGAAGCCAAATCGTCCGAACAGCTTTCCGCCTCTGTATTTCAGGAAAAAGCGCAAGGCGGCTTCTGCCTCGGCGGGCAGAAAAGGAAAGGACGAAAGCGCGGCCGACGGGCTTATGATCCCGTGGTCGTTTGTTGGGGAACAGACCAGATAACCTTTCGGTCCATGGCAGGCGGTCAGCCCCCAGCATGGGGTTCCATATCCAGCATAGCGCTCGGCGTTCTGCACACAATGTCGATAGCTGATCATGGCATGCGCGCGAGCCTGCTCGCTGTAGTCGGCATATCCATCGTACATTGCGTTCGGGTCGATGCAGCTAAAAGGCAGTTGCGACAGGAACAGTGGGCCTCCGAACGCTCCACCTAGCGGCAGCCTCACGCCGTGGAAAATGCCGCCATTCCGGAACTGCCCGAAGCGTGCCCAGCCGGAATGATAAACGGAGGGCTCGATCGCATTCTGCGATGCGCCAAGAGCGAGAATATAGGCCATCAACGCCTCGTTCCAACCGGATATCGGCAGTTCTTTCCGCCAGCCATATCTGGGGCTCCAGTGCCAAAACAGCGTCGTATCCGCGCCACGCGTGTACCAGTTCCAGTCGACGGCGTCGATGATGGCGTCAATGCGCCTGCCGATTTCCTGTTCGTGCCGATCTGCCTCTGCGAAATAGTCGCGGGCGCAGATCATGCCCTGGAGGAGCAGTGCGGTCTCAACCAGATCGCCACCGTCATCGAAGCGCGAAAACGGGACGGTCCCCCCGGTGGATCCGTGGATGAAATGCGGAAAAGCGCCGTGATACCGAGGGGTGTTTTCCAGAGCCGCCAGCATTTTTTCAAGGTGGAGGATTCCATCCCCACGCGCGATCCAGCCACGATAAACGCCAATGATGACGGCAATGAACGAGAATCCCGACGCGCCTATGGCGACGAGATCGTTGCGGGGTTTGCCATAGGTCAACCGCCGATCATAAGCGAGCCCGCAGATGGGATGAGCGCCTTCCCAAAAATAGGCCAGCGTTCGCCTTTGCACCGTATCGAGTAATGCACCGAGTTGGTCGGAGGTCTCGGGCTTGACCGAATGGTGAGTCTGTTCGGCCATCACATTGTCGAGCATCGGTCGCATCATCCTGCCCGAGGGGCATTGGCTTTCAAACCGGTCATCAGGACTTGTACGATGGAGAAGCCCCCTCCCCTCGCCTTTTGCGTTAACGAGCGCAGATATCCTCCGGGCGCCTGGATTTCGCCTGCGCGTTGAAGAAGCCAGGCAACAACCGCCGAAACACCTTCCAGGCTCATGGTCTGGCTCGCTTCGAGATAGGCTGACCTTGCGATACCGAGAAATCCGGAAACCACTCGGCTGACCTCAATGAGATCCCGCCAGCAACTGATCCCTGCGGGGGCATAATCCCTGATATCCGGACAGGCTCTGAGCACCATGTCGAGCGGAATCTTATCCGCAGACGATTGCGAGACAACGCATTTCGATTGAGCTGTTTTCGACGTAGGAATCCCTTTCAAATCTATCTTTTGAATATTTTTTGATTCAAAAAGGGATTCAGGCAGGGATTCATATTGCTGCCGCTCATACTGGCGTTCATTGACGCTCAAATCCTGTACATTATCGATGGAAATCAGGAGGTTGTCGATTTCGGCACGCAGCAGGGTGAATTGCTCCAGAATAGCCTCCAGATCGCCGATCGGGGCGCGTCGGGGAAGTGCATTCACGATGGCGCGAAAACGCTGATATGCGTCTTTCCATTCATCTGACGGCGTCTCTTCTAATGCTGCTTCGAACATCTGTGCCAGATCGCGGCGCTGCAAGGTAATCCGCTCGCGGGTTCTCTTGAGCAGCTTGGCATCAGCCAGTACGCGCTCGGCGGTCTGAGCGATTTCATTGGCCCGATAGAGAAGCGGAGCGAAGGAGAAGCCGAATGCTTCCTCCACCTCCCCTCCCCTGTCCTTGTAGGCGTAACGCTTTCCGTTTGGACTGTCACGACGGGCAATCAATCCGGCGTCTACCAGTGAAGCCAGATGCCGTCTCAAGGTAGATTCGGCCATTCCATGCGCGCGAAGCGAAAGCTGACGGTTGGATGGAAACACGATAAGGCCGTTCTTTTCGCTGATTTCGTTCTCGGGATAGAATGACAACAGAGAACTGAGCACCGCGAGGCAACGATCGTTGACGCCAAAGATATGCTTGGCGATGCAAAGCTGCTTGTAGACGGCCCATTTTTCGACGGGCTTTCCGCTCGATTTTCTCGATGATGACGCCTGCAACTGGGCAAACGACATCCTTCGCCCACGAAATGTGGACGTGATTGTCTCCAGAACTTGCATTTCCTTTCACCTTTCAAAAGGCAAAAGAAACCCACCCACCAAAACGACGCTTAAGACTCTTGACAGTGATTCGTGGAAGTGCGATTCTCAGTCTGCTAAAACCTTGAGAAGGGCTTCCACGACGGCAACGTTGAGGGGGCCTTTTTCTTTTGCGGCTTAATCTCCATTTCCCTGTTTGTCTGACTGCTCGAACTGCTCAAAAAGGCTGTCCAAACGCTCCGAAAGCCACTCGCCGAATGACGGCGCGCGTGTGCTGGAAAGTTCGATTGCAACCTTTTTGGGTTTTCTGTTCATCGCAAATGTTACCGTTGCGTCACGTGAGGTCCACTTTTTGGTGGTGACCGCTAGCTTCTTTCTTTTCGGCCTGGCGGCATTCTTCAGATGGCTGTACAGCTTGGCAAATTTCTCATCTGACGGAGCCTGATTAAAATCGTCAGTCTCCATCAACGCGGCCAGATCCCCTCCTCCACCCGACTTCTCGTAAAGCGTGGCGAAATCAATCCAGCGATCGCGTCCGACGTTTTTGGATGAGCCGATGGCATCGATCAGAGCCATTGGAACCCGCTTTGTCACGGAAAGCATTCGCGTGAGCATCGGATTGTCGATCGACAGAGCGGCCTGGACGGTTTCGCGGTTATAACCAAGATCGACCAGCTTCTGTGCGAACACCGCTCGCTCGATGAACGATAAATTATCGCGGGCGCTGTTCTCCTGCCCCTGAGCGATCACATGGGCGGTATCATCGACTGATTTGATGACAGCTTTAACCGGCCGGTTGAGCTCTTTGGCGACACGCAAACGGCGGTGGCCGAATATAACCATATACCGGCCGCTGTCCTGCGGATGTGGACGCACAAGGATTGGACTGTCCTGACCGTTTGCCTGGATGGCCTCACGCAACTCCTTATAGGCCGGATCGCCCGCATCCATGCGATCCTGTACAAACGATGCATCGACCAATTGAGCGTCCAGCTCAACGACAGCCGCGCCTTCGATGAGTTTCTCGGCGCGGGCCGCCTGTGAGGCCAACTCTCCGATGGAGGACAGCATGGATTTCGTGGCGCCTCGCATGGCATAGTTAGACGAGCCGCTATCCTTGCGGTCCGGGGAGGGGTTTGTGATCCCGAGAAGTACGTCCTTGCGTGCCATTATGAATATCCAATTCGTTTTATCGATCTGAAATCATTATCGTTTTAGTCCCATGTACGGCTGACAATCTCAGCTGCGCCCCCAGGACCTGTGAACAAGAGACGTGATTTCGGAATTGACCAGTTCCAGCGCTTCCCAGGCACGATCGTAGGTCGATCGCGTAAACGACGCCCGGTCGACCTCGTATAGGGTTTGTTTGGTCAGGCCAGCATCGGATATGGCCGTCGATTTTACCATCGAATGCTTCAGCATCTGCTCGGCAAACATGGACTGCATGAAGCCGACCATTTGTGCCTGCGGGATGTCGGTCGGCTCGAACCGGGTAACGAGATAGCTGAACCAATCGAGTTCTACCTTCACGCCGGCTTCCTCAATGGTCGTCAGAATGCCGCCGAGCATCAGGAGAAACTGGGACATCGACATGATGTCCAGCATCTGCGGGTGCACCGTAATCAATACGGATGTCGACGCCGTCAGAGCGGTCAGTGTCAAATAGCCCAACTGCGGCGGACAATCGATGACAACGATATCATATCGGTCTTCAACCTGAGCAAGGGTTTCGCCGATGCGGGTGTAAAATGTTCTGCCTGCGGCAGGGGCCTGTTGGATGGCAAGCGGAGTGTCATACTCGTACTCTTGCAACTCCAGATTAGCCGGCACGATATCAAGAAGCGGGAAATTGGTTTTCCTGATGACATCCACAAGGGGACGACGCTCGTCATCGTAGCGCAGGCTGTCGTAATAGGACAGATTCCGGTCCAGTTCAGGTTGAATTCCGTGAAGCGCCGACAAGGATGCCTGCGGGTCGAGATCGACCGCCAGGGTCCGATGACCTGTGAGCGCCAAATGCTGCGCAAGGTGTGCAGCAGTGGTGGTCTTGCCCGAGCCGCCTTTGAAATTCACGACGGATATGATCTTCAGTGGCTCGCCCGGTTGACGCCGGGGAGACCTCTCAAGGTAATCCTGCAATGCATGCATCTGCTCCGCGGTGTATGATCGCCGCCCGGTCGATGACGTTTGCGGCTCGACACCACCTTTCCCCTCGAGGTGCAGTTTCTTGATATAGCTCTGACTCACGCCAATAAAATGAGACACCTCGGCCAGCGAAAAGGCCCGGAGAGTTTTCTGCGCATTCGGAGGAAATTTTTGTATGCGCAAGGTATCGAGGCGGCTGGAAATCTCCTCACCTTGTGCGAGAATGGTTCGAGCAAAATGTTTCTTGCCGTGTGAAGCTATATCCATGTTCTGGAAGCCTTTGAGTAGCGATTATTTCCAGCAAAATGCCAAATTATCGTTACAATCTTCTGATTCTATGGATATGGCAAGGATTTTAACGTTAACAAAAGATTAACGGAGAATTGGCTGGCCCAGCTTTATTGCGGATCCTTTATTGTAGAGCGGGGGGCAACAGCAAGGCTTTTTCGCTCAAGTGACTCATCCATTTGAAATAAAAAGATAAATATCGATTTGTACGGCTGGCAATCTCTCTGGGTAAATCGCAACCGGTCTGGTTAGGTTTTGGGGCATCGGTTATCTCGAAGCAAGGATGGGTAACCCAGTATCCGTATATCGTTTCATGAAACATGCAATAAGAGGCTAGTTTTCGGCATTTGAGGATAGTCGATAGTGTAAGAGTTCGCACCCAGAATCGTCTTCTCCCTTGTCACATTGGCTGCGCTTCGACAGATAAGGCAATTTCGAGCGGATCTTATCATCGCTCTGCCTGAGTGCTCCGAAATGATGTGTAACCCGCCAGTAATTTCTCTGTCGGTCTCTTGGTCTGAGCAGTCAGTCATGTTGATGGTTTATATCAGACAACAGGTTGCACCCGGTTTTCTCAAACTATGGCCAACGCGCTGGTATTCTGGGCTTTTCGTTCATGTCGGAATGAAATACGGGATCATTTTGATTAAAATTGAATAGATTTCTTTGAAAGAGGTCCGAGTTGGACTCCAAAGGGTAGGCGGCAGGAATGTCCTGAGAGGTCGCGGCGGGCTTCTCGCCCATTTGTTTGCTGAAGCACAGACAAGCAACCCGGCCTCATTGGCCAGATGCTGCCCCATAGTGATGGGTCTTCAGGGGTCGGAAGCAAATTGCCGAGCAAAGCGAACCGCGCGGGCGGACATGGCGGGTGCTTGGGCACGGAAAAAGAATGCATGGCAAGCCACGGTTCGAAAATGGAGATTTCTCGCGATCAGGACAGCAAGATGTTGCTATTTCAGTCTATAAGGGTTAGATTTCCAAATAGCTGCCGATGCTCGGTAAACGGCCATTTCTGATGATGCAAATGGCCGGATCAGAAAATCTCCAGTAAGTCCAGTTAAATACAAACTAGCTTGATAATTGCAAATCGGCTAGAATAAAAACAATGGCTTACGAAATCGGCACTTTCCCCCTCGATACACTCGTCGGGCCTGCAACGCGGGCGACTGAAGCCTTGGTACGTCTCGATGAGCGTCTGGCGCATTCGCCGGTGCGTGAGGGCTGGATCGAGCGATCGCATTTTCATGATGCGGTAGCCGCCCTGTGGATCGAGGGCGAACTCGTCCATCTCGAGGACGTCGTCTTTCGCGATGCGGGGATGGACCAGCGCGCATCCACTCACGAACTGACACGCGCGCATGCCATTGTGCGCATGCGCCGCCGGGTTCTGGCGCAGACACCGAACTGGGCGCTCGGGCGCGACGGTCTGCGTGAACTGACCGGACGCGCCGCAACGCTGCCGACCGCAATTACGCGCGATGGGGAAGGGCAGGGGGAGCCGGCAACGCCAAAGTCCGACGACCAATGGGATGATGGGTCTGAAACCGATCGGTTGGCCAAGGAATTCGCGGAGATCGATGCGGTGCTGGCACGCTCGTCGCAGGTGCTCCGCGGTGAAACCGTTGCGCCAAGGACTGCGTTACCGGAGGATGCGCGTCTGTCGGCCCTTTATGACATCGACTGGGATGAAGATGCGCGTCTTGCCGAATGGCGACAGTTGCTCAATCGGACGTCAGAGTTGCCCGGTGTGTTGCGTGCGGCGCTGGCGCTGGACGCTTGGGCCGACATTGAGGTTTTAAAGCGCGGTGAAGGGATTGGCGGCTTGCTGGTCGCCGCACTCCTGCGGGAGGCGGGGGTCACTGAAAACCACCTTGCTTGCCTGCATGTCGGCGTCCAGACGGTTCCGCGCGAGCGTCGGCGGGCGCGCCGCCGTACCGAGCGGGTGCTCGCCTATATCGGCGCCATCCATGAGGCGGCGGTCGCCGGGATGAAGGAGCATGATCGTCTGGTTCTTGTCAGAAGTCAGATGGAACGAGTGCTGCGTGGCCGCCGTGCCAGCTCGAAGTTACCCTCTTTGATCGACCTCGTACTTTCGCGTCCGGTCGTCTCGACGAGTATGATTCAGAATGCGCTGAAAGTATCGCGACAAGGTGCGCTCAATCTGATTGGTGAGTTCAATTTGCGCGAGCTGACCGGGAAGAGCAGTTTTCGCGCATGGGGGATTGTCTGACCGAGCGTAACCCAACTTGCGATCTCGCGGGCCGGGCAGACCGCTGTAACATCCATTCGCCTGCCCGTTGTTTGCTGAGGCGGGATGCACCTCGTCCCATTCGCCGATGGCGCGATAGCGGCGGATATGGTTGAGGAACTCAACCTTTATTTATTGTCTTTCGATCCCAGTCGTTCATTCAGAAGACGCTTAAGTCGGATATTTTCCGCTTCCAGAGCCGCCAGTTCACGGTCTGTCACCGGGCTATCGCTGGTTTTCGGTCTTTTGGGTCGCGATCGTGTTCGTGACGATCGGGATGTTGCAGCCGGAGAAACCCGTTTCTTTGAATCCGGGGTTTTCGGCTCCTCGGTATGGTCCGAGGATTTATTATATGCTTGCCGTTTTTCCGATAACGACAAGCCCTCCGACGCGCTTTTCGGTTCAGCGTGTCGGGATACTTTGTCTTTTTCTTCCTCGGAGTCTTTCGTCGTGATCCTGATGGATACCTTGGCCTGAACACCGGTTTCTGACGGCTCCGGATTGCTGTCGGGCACACGATCCGGACCGGACTTATCGTCCGCGGCGGCGATCTTTCGACGCAATCGCCATTTGTTCAGTCCTGCGAAAAGACGTTCGCCCAGAGATTTCATCGTCGGTCGGCCTCCCTGTCCGTGCTGACACGTCGCTATGCAGAGATGCTGACAGTTTAAGCAAAACAGTACAAGGGTCTTGAGGGATACCGGCGAAGCTATTGGCAGAAAGACGCGGTTATGTAGCGGATGCCGGACTGCATATGGAGCTATGTCTACCCCAAATTCATAAGGGACTACAGGAGGATCTTCAGACGTATGGGGACATCGCCGGTTCGGGATAAATAAAATGCTGTGCGAGCCAATCAAGGCTTCGCACAGCATCATTCGTGTCTGAAACAGGCGGTAGCAGGCCGGAACTATGCCTTGGCGAGACGCCTGCGCAACTCGGCATTCTCCGCCCGCAGCCTGTCGGCAAGTTCCTTGCGAAGACGCTGGTTTTCCGCTTCGAGTGCCAGCAGGTCTTTAAGCTCGTCGCCCCGAGGGGTGGGGGCAGCCGGTGCACCCTTGTCCGCATCCCTCTTCCACCTGTAATAGGTTTGCTCACTGATACCTTCGTTCTTGAGTGCGGCCTGAAGTGTGGTCTTGCCACCACCGACACTCTTTGCCACCGACGCCAGAATAGTACTGCGTTCGGCGGAAGAGTATCTCTTCGCCTTGCTTGCAGGTGCAGGTGCCTCGGATTTGGTGGCAGTTTTCACAGGTTTGGCGGGTGCTGCCTTTTTGCGGGCTCGGGGTTTTGGTGCCTTTGACGCTTCTCCTACAACTTCGGCTTGCTGCTTTTCAGTCTGAACAGGATTCTCATCGGTCATTGTGCGTCCTCCAGGGAAATTGAACCGGTTACTCTGATATCAGTGAAGAATGATGGACAAAATGAATGTAAAATTTATTGACGGTTTTCAACGCGACTGTTCACATTCATTGTGGTGACTTCTCTTCGGGACGACAATATGGCACTAATAACGATGCAATTGCAAAAACTGCTTTCAGTGTGTAGGCAGGCGGGCTAGCGGAGGGCAGTCCGCATATTCATTGTCAAATCGATGTCAGCAATCAGGGAATCTGTTCAGGGATGAAACACCCGCTGCGAAGCGTGATCGTTGAATACAAAGGCCGTCGCTCCCGGAATACAAACAAGCCGAACGCCTTGTGGGGTGATCTCGACCTCAAGGCTATTGCGCGGGAAGTGAAGGAAGAGATCTTGCCGCGCGACATGGCGGTTCCGGAGATAACGTCTTCCGACGCGATCCCGGGCACGGTGAAAGAGGTTTCTCCCGCGGAGCTTGCACCTTCCGTCGACGCAACCATGATTGATGTCCACCGTGATAAGGCCAGGCCATCGTCGGCCACCGAGCCGGTTCAGAAACTGGCGGACATGGAAATCGGGGCATCGAAAACCATACGAAAACAAAGCGTGCGCCCCACACGGCGGCTCAGGAAGAGCGGTATCGGAACATCCCCTATCGTATCGACCTCTCCGCACGCGATGTCGCCAACCGACGGGGAACTCGATGCACTGGAAACGGAGAACGCTGAATTGAAGCGTCGGCTGGCCTCGCATCTGCGCCGCGAAAATGCCCAACTTGCGCGAATGCTGGCAAGGACAGACCGGGCATTAGGTAAACTGGCTTAGCAGCCATTCGCATAGTCTTGGCTAACGGCTGTTGCCGGAGGTTTTTCTCACCGCTATTGCAAACACCTTTTTCTGCCCAGCAGAATGACAAGCTGCTTGCCCCGCGTAACGCCGGTATACCGCCGCACGCTTGTTTGATCGCGTATCGGCTGCGGAGTGAGAGCGGCTGTAATTTTTTTGGTTTGGATAGCCGCCGCCGTCTTGAACGAAGCGAAGCGGCCACTAAATCGCAATCGTCATTCAAAACCAGTATCGTTCGATCAAATGGAGGTTCTGATGAGCGACCTTTTGTTTGATAAGCCTGTTTTCGCAAAGGCAAACCATCATCTCGTTCGCGAGATCGCCTGCGTCGGTGATGCGATCGATTTTCTCGAGGAGTGGCCGGAGGGCGACCGCGACGTCATCTTCGATATGACATGGAAGGCGTGTTGCGATGCGCATAACGGGTTCAAGCCCGCCTCCGCCGCTCAAAATGCGATCGAAGGCTTTGCGAGAAAACGCGGCATTCTTGAAAAGCCCGAACACGTTCTTCCCATTTTGGCCGGCAAAACCTCCAATAGCGGCCAGATTTCAGCATAAGGAGGGCGTGATGTATTACTGGTATTTCATCATCGAGGGTACGTTTCTTGCCGCTCTCATGGCCGTGATGGCGGCGTTGGCCTGGAATAACAGGCGGAGACAATGACGTTCCCCACATCGTATAGCCGGTAATCAGGATGCCAAGGGCCGGCGGCGGATTGACCCGCCGCCGGCCCTTGTGTTCGTTCAGCTTTTGACGGCGATGCGCTTGACCAGCGAGTGCGATTTCGCGCTCTTGGGCAGCGTCACCGTCAGGACGCCATTTTTAAACGCGTGTCCACCTTGTCCTCCTCGACACTGGGCACTTCGGCTGTCACTCTTATGTCCTTTCCACCATCGGAAATCTCGACATTCGGCCAGCCCCAGTTCGAGACTGCGGCCCCGCCCGCAGACGGCAGGGCGGATGCGGTAGCGGTCCTCGCCAGTCTTGAGATGTCATAGGAAGGCCAGTTGTCGAATTGGTCCGTGGGCTTGCTCCGTTCCGGCTACCGGCATTGTTGACCTGGTTAGTGCCGTTTCTTGTTTCAAGAGGGGAAGATACTATCTCCAGTAGGATGAGCCGGGTTCGGAAGCCTGCCCCCGAAGACGGCATGAATGGAGGACAAACGATGGCGCTGACGCGAGAAGAGATCATATCCGTCCTTGGCCCCACCGACGACATTCTGGTCGCCGATCTGATGGCGACCGGAGCGGCCTTCGGCGAACTTCGGGAGGCCTGGGCGTGGCTGCAAAACGACGAGGCGCTGATGGGCGAGGGGCGTCCGCTTCCCGGCTCCAGGGTCGCCGCCCTCATCGACCTTCTCGATCCGGAGGACGAAGAAGACTAACCCCGTGCACCCCGCCGTGCCCTTCAGTGCCATCGAAGCGCCTACCCGCCGGATCGCGGGCAACGCCGGTGCGGAAAGCTCGATCATCGCGGGCAAGCTGCGCGAGAACCCGCATCGCCGACTATGCGGCGCTGACGGCCGGCATGGACGAAACTTACGCCACGCAGAACGGCCAGCAGATGGGCGACCCGGTCAAGGCGGCGCAGGTCATTATCGACATGGTGGAAAGCGACGCCGCCCCGGTGCACCTGATGCTGGGCGAGGACGCCGCCATCCCCGGCGCGCTGAAGAACACCGCTCAGGCGCTTTGACGGAAAGACAGGCCGTCAAGGCTGATCCAACGAACTTGGCGGCCAGAATTCCGGTCAGGAAAAAGATATCAGGCTGCGGCGGCCAAACGGACGTCGACATCCGCCTCGACCAGACCGCGCTTGCCATCAAGGCCGCCAACCTGAACCGCGATCGGAACTGGCTGCTGAATGCTACTCGGTGAAGCAGGTTGCTGGCCGTATTACGCTGGATTCTGAATCAGATTTCGGCGGCAGAGCCTGGGACGGAACTTATCCCCAAGGTCTGCTTTTGGGGTTAGGCATTCCGGCGCCAACGACTGAGAAGAGATCGGAAGCCGAACGGCTGAATTGGGGTGGGAAACGGACCGGTAGGTTTTGGGTGATTCCACGGGGCAAGCTGCCCTTAATTGGGCCCGAAGGCTACTCACCTAGTTTGGCATGCGCATGTCGTTCGTGTTCGTGGTAGTCGGTGACGGTCGCGACTAGTTCCCTTTTTTCTACGGCCTCCTTCGTCCACCTTGTGCCGCTGGTAAGGCATCACTCTGACCCGACACGCCAATCATTGTCCTTCCCACCGTTCCGCTTCTCCTATAAGTGTTCAACTATATCGACGATTTCGACGCGATTCTTTGGGGGAACGACTTTGGTAAAGCAGATCGCTTTTTTCAACCATAAGGGTGGTGTCAGCAAGACTACAACAGCATTCAATCTGGGATACATGCTCGCTGAAAAAGGTCATAAGGTTCTGCTGGTAGACTGCGATCCTCAATGCAATCTGACGGGCATGTTCTTGGGTTTTACGGGCATTGAGGAGATCGAAAAGGTCTACGAGCAGGCTGGCATTCGTAATATACGTGATGGCCTTGCCCCTGCTTTCGAATCTAAGCCGATTCCTCTGAAGCCGGTGATCTGTGAAGTCATGAAAAGACAGCCTAACTTGCTGTTGCTCCCAGGTCATATTGGTTTGGCTGAGTACGAAACGACGCTTGGTATAGCCCAGGAACTGTCAGGTTCGCTACCGACGCTGCAAAATCTTCCTGGAGCGATGCATTATCTTTTTCAACTGACTGCGGCTGAAAACAACGTCGATATCATCTTGGTAGATATGTCGCCAAGCCTCGGTCCAGTTAACCAAAATCTCCTCTCTACTTCCGATTATTTCCTGGTGCCTATGGCACCCGATTATTTTTCGGTCATGGCAACGGATTCGCTTGCTACGGTACTGCCCAAATGGCGTGACTGGCTTTCACGTGCTCTTAGCTCGCGCGTACTCCAAGACGCGACTTACCCTCTACCAAATGTATCGCCTAAGTTTCTGGGTACCATAATCCAAAAGTACCGACTAAGAAGCGCTTCAACGCCATCGACAGCTTTTCAACGATGGATTGATGAGATCGAAAAGAAGGTCACTACCGTTTTAACACCGGTGTTGGAAACTAAAGGGATGATGCTTCCGGAGGCTGCTTATACCTCGGTCGGATTGAAGCCTGGGCAACCTCTACTCCAGATGTCAGATTTCAACGGTCTAATAGCTCAATCACAGAAGCACAGTGCTCCCGTTTTCGCATTGACCGATGCTCAGCTTGAGCAGACAGGCATAGTTCTGGAAAGAACTAAGAAATCGATGGAACAATTCCGAACACTCTTCTCCGATGCCGCTGACCGTCTAGTTACGTTGATCAACTACGTATGACCTCTGCTGCCCTAGCGCAATTTGATGATAACATGGCTCGCGTTGCGACCATGGTTGCGCTTCATGCTAACCTCAAGAGGCAGACTACTGCTGCAATCGACGTTTCCGACATTTTGAGAGCCTGCCATATGATGGCGGTGAGCGCTGTGGATCATTACATCCATGAGATTGCTCGTGAGGGGATGATGCAGATTTTCGACGGTAGCCGCGCAGCAACTCCTGCTTACCATCGATTTAGGCTAAGCATGAGGTGCCTTACCGCCCAGGACACCCAAAGAAGATCAAGTATCGAAGCGGATATTCGTGAGCAACACAGTTATTTGTCTTTTCAACAACCAGACAAGATTGCTGACGCTGTTAGGCTGATTGCCGAACTAAAATTGTGGGATGAGGTCGCCTCTTTGATGGGCAGCACCGCGAAAGATGTAAAGGACCAAGTTGTATTGATCGTAGATCGACGCAACAAAATTGCCCATGAGGCAGACCTAGACCCCACGTATCCTAACACTCGTTGGCCGATCAATGGCCAAGATATCGAAGACACTATCAGTTTTCTCAAGGAAGTCATTCTGGCGATTGACATGCTGGTCAATCCCTAACCTTGCGGCTCGCTGCTATCCGGGCGCTGGGTCTGTAGAAGGACGCGCCGCTTGGTCTCCCTGATAACGACGCATCGTTGCAGCAGGTTCAAAGCTCCTCGTTAGGATTGCTGGGGCGTGGTCCCGGTCCAGCCCGTCGTATGATGTGACGCCATCATTAGTTCAAGCCAGCAAGTCTCATCGTTGAAATCCAGCACGTTGATATGAGATCTCAGCCTCGGGTGGAGGCTGCGGATTCAGCACACTCCTCTCCGAAGTTAGACGAACTGCGGTCGGCCTCAGTTTGCCGACCGTCTCCTCCTGAACGAACGGCAGGTATCGAGTGGCACCGGAAGCGTTGCGGACGACGACAAAGAGGTCGAAAGCAGTCGCCAATTCAGCTGGCGATCTGCTCGACCGATGCTGATCGCATCGAGGTGGTATGACAACAGCAGTACCTCCACCGTGCTTTACTGTGACCAATTCCAGGCACGAGCGGCCAGTAACTGAAATTTATATCGATCCGAATAGGCTGAGTAACGCAACCGAAAGGTGTTGGGCCTCTATAACCGCTTCGTGTGCGACAGCGACCAAAGGATCGATTGCCATGGCATTTTTGCTGATTTCGCAGCTTGTCGCGTTCTCTTTGTTTCCATTGTATTTCACTACGCTTTCCGGTCCGCTGCGAAGGGTACATTTCTACGTCTACATCTCGCTCGTCCTTCTGATCGGCGGCTTCATGGGGAACGTCTATTCCCTGCCGATCACCGACAGTATCGTCATCTCCGGCGGCAATTTGTGCTATGGCGCCTTCATGATGACATCCGTGATGTTCGTCTGGATCGAAAAGGACGCTTTTATCCTTCGTCATCTGGTTCGGCTTGTCGTTCTGGTCGATATTTTCAACATCACCTTTTCCTTCCTGACCCATTCTATTCTCGAAACCAGCGGGATCATCAATTCGCAAGGCGTACCGCC
The DNA here is from genome assembly GCA_001898995.1 of Rhizobiales bacterium 63-22. Lineage (GTDB taxonomy): Bacteria > Pseudomonadota > Alphaproteobacteria > Rhizobiales > Rhizobiaceae > Brucella. The sequence continues at coordinate 134,724 of MKVZ01000006.1, forward strand.
CGGTCTGTTCGAGATTTCAACGCCTCTGATCGCGCTTGGCGGATTTCTCATCGTTGCGGAGCTCCTGCTCCTTCTGTTCATCTTCGAGTTCACTAAAAAAAGAAAACCTCCGCTCGCCGTTACCGCGTCTATCTATATTCTCTCATTTGTGCTCGTCCTTGTGCTGGACGGTATTGCCTTTCCTTTCATCGCTTTCGGGATCAGCGCGGAGATCGCCGCGATCGTCCTGGGAGGGCTCGGCGGGAAAGTTCTCATGGCGGTGGCCTATAGCGTGCCGCTGACCCTGTTCGTGGTGTGGCAACGGAAGGCATTCGCCGAGTTTCTCGCTGTCGATACCGTTCGCTGGCGTCTGCTCGCGTCCAGCAGCGCGCAACTGATCAAGGAAATGGCCGGCAAGGACCAGGATGTCCGGCGTGGCGATATCGTTTTCAGGAATTCCACCGAAGGCCTCGCCATCGTTGATCACGCAGGAAATGTGCTCAAGGCGAATAACGCCTTCCAGGCAATGCTTGAGGTCGAAGTAAGCAGCGCGCGCATCGATCTGGCGAACGCATTCTGGATCGACGGAAAACCGGTTATCCTGCCGCAAAGCCCGAAAGAACAGCTGCGCCGCGAGATCATGTTCGGCCAAGGCGGAAAAAAGCCCGGCATACTTTCAATAACGCCAGCCGGTGAGGATACGGATGGAGCCGAAAGTTACGTCTATTCGCTGACGGATATTACCGAGCAGAAAAACACGCAGGGAAAGCTGGAATATCTCGCATCCCATGACCATCTGACCGGCCTTGCCAACCGCCACGCGCTCGACAAAAGCCTGAGCCACCTTCAGAATACTCCATATACGCTTATCATCCTCGATCTCGATCATTTCAAGGACATCAACGACAGCTATGGCCACGGCGTGGGGGACCGTGTGCTGTGCATCATTGCCGAGCGGCTGGACCTGATCCGCAAGCGGGATCTGGTTGCCGATGACGTCCTGTGCCGTATCGGCGGCGATGAGTTTGCGTTTTTGATTCACTCCGGCGACAACGATTTCATCCAGACCGTCCTTGAGAATATCCAGACGATTTTAAGCCAGACAATTCGTATCGATAATGGCCTGGAATTCATCGCTTCCGCGACCATCGGGGTCAGCAGCCGGCGCAAGGCAAGCGAAAACGACCTGCTCCTTGAGGCTGATGCGGCACTTTACGAAGCAAAACGCACCAGACGTGGCTCGTATGCTGTCTATGAAGAGAGACTGACCGCCGAAAGCCAGAAAAGGATGAAACTGAGCTTGAAGCTGAAAAACGCTCTCTCGGCGGGCGAGGTCGACGTCTATTATCAGCCCCTGTTCGATACCGTGACCCATACATTGCACGGTGTAGAAGCGCTCATCCGTTGGACAGATGCGGAGCTTGGCGTCATTCCTCCAAGCGATTTCATTCCGGTGGCGGAGGAAACGGGATTTATCGATATTCTCGGAGAATATGTTCTCCAAAAGGCCTGCCGGGATGGCCGGGAATGGCTGGAAAACGGCTATACGCCAATCACCATATCCGTGAACATATCGGCAAGCCAGCTCAGGTTTGGCTGCTTCACGTCCGTTTTGCGCAGAACTCTGGAACAGACCGGCTTCCCCGCAGGCCGGCTTTGTATCGAAATAACGGAGTCGACCTATATCGAACGCGAGGACGAGGTCACTCCCCTGCTCCAGGAGCTGAAGTATATGGGTGTCCAGATCGCGCTGGACGATTTCGGCACGGGATATTCCTGCCTCTCCTATCTGCGGGAAATCCCCTGCGACTGCATTAAAATCGATCGAAGCTTCGTCACCGGAATTCCCGATGACGAAAAGCAATGCAATCTGATCTCGGCGATCATAAATCTTGCGAAAGTCATGTCCTTCAAGGTGGTTGTCGAAGGAGTCGAGACCAAAGAACAACTGGACTTCCTGACGGAACAGGAATGCAATCTGATTCAGGGATATTATTTCTCGCCAGCCATCTCAAAAGAGGAGATGGAGGCCCTCCTGATTCAGGACAAGACCCATACTACTTCACTTTAGCGGCTCGGCAAGGGTCTACGCGACCTATGATATCTGCCCGGCATGATCGATCGTGTGCCGTTTCATCCTGCTGTGGCGATGCCGACAGCCGTTGTGGCGCAGTTCCGATAAGAGACTGATTTTCACGACCTTGTGTTCGGCGCTTTGATCAGCATCAAAGCGCCGCCGTCCCCTTTGGTTCAGAATACATGGCAAGATGGGTCTGTCCGACGACTTCGGATACGGGGCCCGATGTTCCGGGACGAATAGATTACCGATGAATGACCCAACGCGACAGTGTGAAACGCAGGCAGCGACAGGACGGGTGATCACCGTGCGTGGCGCGGTGGTCGATGCCGTCTTCGACGATGGTGTTCTGCCTGCCGTCAACGACGCACTGACCATCGGCACGGGCGGGGATGCGGTCGTGCTGGAAGTGCAGTCGCATCTGAACGAAACGACGGTCAGGACCATCGCCTTGCAGGCAACCATGGGGCTGCGGCGCGGCGACCGGGTGGCGCGGGCAGGCGGCCCGATCATGGTTCCGGTCGGCGAGGCAGTTCTCGGCCGGCTCATCGATGTGAGCGGCAATATACGCGACAATGGCGCGGCCTTTCCGGCCGATACGCCGAGGCGGCCGATCCACCGCGCCGCACCACCGCTTTCCGCCCAGACCGGCAGTAACGAATTCTTCGTCACCGGCATCAAGGTGCTCGACCTGCTCGCTCCGTTGCCGCTCGGCGGCAAGGCCGCCATGTTCGGCGGCGCCGGCGTCGGCAAGACGGTGCTGGTGATGGAACTGATCCATGCCATGATCGAGAGTTACAAGGGCATCTCCATATTCGCGGGCGTCGGCGAGCGCTCGCGCGAAGGATATGAGATGTTGGAGGATATGACCCAGTCCGGCATGCTGGCGCGCACGGCGCTGGTCTATGGCCAGATGAACGAGCCGCCGGGCGCGCGCTGGCGCGTGCCGATGACGGCGCTTACCATCGCCGAATATTTCCGCGACGAAAAGCATCAGAACGTGCTGCTTCTGATGGACAACATCTTCCGCTTCGTACAGGCGGGAAGCGAAGTTTCCGGTCTGCTCGGCCGTCTGCCCTCGCGCGTCGGCTACCAGCCCACGCTCGCAACCGAAGTGGCCGCTTTGCAGGAACGCATCGCCTCCGTCGGCGATGCTTCGGTGACGGCCATCGAGGCGGTCTACGTCCCGGCCGACGATTTCACCGATCCTGCCGTCACCACCATCGCCGCGCATGTGGACAGCACCGTGGTGCTCTCACGCAGCATGGCGGCGGAGGGCATGTATCCCGCCGTGGACCCGGTCGCATCCACCTCCACCCTGCTCGAAGCCGAAACGGTCGGGCGCGACCATGCGGAAACCGCAGTCGCCGTGCGCCAGACTATCGAGCGCTATCGCGAGCTTCAGGATGTAATTTCCCTCCTCGGCATGGACGAACTGGGCGCTGCCGACCGTCTTGCGGTGGAACGGGCGCGGCGGCTTCAGCGCTTCCTCACCCAGCCCTTCACCGTCACGGAAGCCTTTACCGGCATGCCGGGGCGTTCCGTCGCCATCGCCGATACCATTGCGGGGTGCAAGGCCATCCTCGCCGGAGAATGCGACGACTGGCAGGAAAACGCCTTCTATATGGTCGGCACGCTGGAGGAGGCGCGGAGCAAGGAAATGGCCGCGCGCAAGACGTCGGCATCATCCCGGCCGACCGATGCGACACCATTGGGGGCGACGCCATGAGCCGCACGCTTCGCCTAACCGTTACCACGCCCTTCGAGGTGCTGATCGACGATAGCGCGGTGGTCTCCTTCCGCGCCGAGGATGAGAGCGGGAGCTTCGGTATCCTGCCTGGCCATGTCGATATGCTGACGGCGCTGCCCGTCTCGGTGGTCCGCTGGAAGAACGCCGGCGGGACGACGCGCTATTGCGCGCTGCGCGGCGGCGTGATGACGGTTTCCGGGGGCGGGCGCATCGCCATCGCCTGCCGTCAGGGCACATCCGGCGGCGATCTCGCGCAACTGGCCGATAGCGTCCGCCTCATGGAGGAAGAGGAAGCGGACGCCGAAAGGCGCGCCCGCACCGCCGGCATGCAGATGCATGCCCGCGCCGTGCGCCAGCTGGTCGGCTACCTGCATCCGAACCACAGGGGCATCGGCCCGGCCGGATGGGGAGACGATACGTGACAGCCTCCGGCCGGAATGGAGAAACCGACGAAAAGGATACGGTGGTCGCGGCGGCGCGCAAGGCGGCGGCGCGCGACGAAGCCGGCAGAAACGACCCGGAACCCTCGCTCGGATCGCGGCTTGGCCAGATAGGCGTGCTCGGCTGGGCCGTCGTCGTGCCGACGCTGATCGGGCTTGTCATCGGACACGGCCTCGACCGTCTCTTCTCGACCCGGATCACCTTCACGGCGGCCTTCATCATGGCGGGTGCGGGCGTCGGCATGTGGTCCGCATGGAAATGGATGCACCGCTCATGATGGCCTCGCTTCTTTCACACTGGACCCTCTCCACCCCGTACGCGCTCGCTGTCGGCATTGGTGCAGGCGCGCTCGTCGGCCTGTTCCACTTCCTGTCGCTGAAGAAGAATGCCGGCTTCTACCTCGAAGGCAATTTCGGCTGGGCGCTGCTGCTGCAATGCCTGCGCTTCGCCGTCCTGCTCGTCGTGTTCGTGGCGCTGGCGAAGCTCGGCCCCTGGGCGCTGCTGTCCGGTGCGGCGAGCCTGCTTGCGGTGCGAACCCTTGTCGTAAGCCGGGAAAGGAATCCGGGATGATCTCGTCGCCGCTCACGACCGAGCCGCTGTTCCATATCGGTCCGGTGCCGATCGCCGGACCGGTGGTCGTGACATGGGGCATCATGGCGCTGATGGGCATCGGCGCGTTCCTGCTCACCCGCAGACTGTCCCTCGTTCCATCCCGGACCCAGACGGTCCTCGAAACCGTCGTGGAGACGCTGGACGGCCAGATCGCCGATACGATGCAGGCCGATCCCGCGCCGTACCGGCCGCTGATCGGCATGCTGTTCCTGTTCATCCTCGTGGCCAACTGGTCGTCGATCATCCCCGGCGTCGAGCCGCCGACCGCGCACATCGAAACCGACGCGGCGCTGGCGCTGATCGTGGCCGTGGCCATCGTCTATTACGGCGTGCGCATGCAGGGGCTGGGCGGCTACCTCAGAACCTTCGCGCAGCCGAGCTGGGTCATGATCCCGCTCAATGTCGTGGAGCAGATCACCCGCACCTTCTCGCTGATCGTGCGCCTTTTCGGCAATATCATGAGCGGGGTTTTCGTCATCGGCATCGTCCTGTCGCTGGCGGGGCTGCTGGTGCCGGTTCCGCTGATGGCACTCGATCTCCTGACCGGGGCCGTGCAGGCCTATATCTTCGCCGTACTGGCCACGGTGTTTATCGGCGCGGCCGTGAAGGGCGAAGGCGACCCGAATCCAAAGAAGGGAAATGAAGCATGAACATCCTTGAAACCGTGAGCATTTTCGCCGCTGCCTTCGCGATCGCATTCGGCGTGCTCGGACCGGCGCTTGCCGAAGGGCGTTCGGTGGCCGCCGCGATGGACGCCATCGCCCGCCAGCCGGAAGCCGCCGGCACGCTGTCGCGTACGCTTTTCGTCGGTCTCGCCATGATCGAGACGATGGCGATCTATTGCCTCGTGATCGCGCTGCTCATCCTGTTCGCCAATCCTTTCGTCAAGTAACCCGGCGATGCGGATCGACTGGTGGACATTGGGACTTCAGACCCTCAACGCTCTGGTCCTGCTGTGGATTCTTGCGCGCTTCTTCTTTCGGCCCGTGGCCGGGATCATGCGTCAGCGTCAGGAGGCGGCGGCGTCCGTCCTGAAGCAGGCCGAGGCCGCGAAGGCCGCCGCCGAAACCGCGCGCAAACAGGCCGAGGACGAGGCTGCCCGTCTTGCCGGCGAACGCGCCGCGGCGCTGCAAAAGGCGGCGGACGACGCGCAAACCACCAGGGATGCCCTGCTGGCCGATGCCCGCAAGCAGGCCGATAAGATCCGCGCCGATGCCGAAACGGCGGCGGCGGCGCTGAAGGAACAGGCCATAGCGGATGCGGCCAGCGCGGCCGGCGACCTTGCCGTGGACATTGCCGCGCGGCTCATGGCCCGCCTGCCGGACGCGGCAAAGGTTTCGGGGTTCATAGACGGCCTCGGCGAAGCCATCGCCGGCCTGCCGGAAGCCACCCGCATAGGCATCGCCGGAGGCGGCGAGGGGGTACACGTTATTGCGCCCCGCCCGCTCACCGAAGCCGAGAACAAGGCCTGCGCCGTCATGCTGGAGCACGTGCTCGGCCATAGCGTGACCTTCACGGTCGATACCGACCCGGCGGTGATCGCGGGGCTGGAACTCGGTACGGCGCATGCGCTGGTCAGAAACAGTTTCCGCGCCGATCTGGAGCGGATCAGGGCGGAGTTGCGCCATCATGACTGAATCGAAACAGAAAAAAGCGGTTTCGAAACCGGTCGGGGAGCAGCCGCAATGGGTACGGCGCAAGCGTGCCGCCATCGCCGACACGAAACTCGCCCCGGAAGCCTTTCCGATCGGCCGCGTCGAACAGGTGGCCGACGGCATCGCGCGCGTCTCGGGCCTGCCGGACGTGCGGCTCAACGAATTGCTGTTGTTCGAGAACGGCCGCACGGGCTTCGCGCTCATGCTCGACGCGGATGCCATCTCCGTGGTGCTGCTCGACGAGGGCGAGGCCATCGGCGCCGGGTCGCAGGTGCGCAGCACCGGCGAGGTGGTGACGGTGCCGGTCGGGCCGGAACTGCTCGGCCGCATCGTCGATCCGCTCGGCCGCCCGCTCGACGGCGGCCCGGAGATAAGGACGGCCGAGCGTCTGCCCGCCGAACGTCCCGCTCCCGCCATCATCGAGCGCGATCAGGTGTCCGAGCCGGTGGAGACGGGCATTCTCGTGGTCGATGCGCTGTTCGCGCTCGGGCGCGGCCAGCGCGAACTCATCATCGGCGACCGGTCGACCGGCAAGACTTCCATCGGCATCGACGCCATCGTCAACCAGAAGCATTCCGACATGGTCTGCGTCTATGTGGCCATCGGCCAGCGGGCCTCGGACGTGGAGCGCGCCATCGCCGCCGTCCGCGCCCATGGCGCGCCCGAACGTTGCATCTTCGTGGTCGCAGCCGCCTCTTCCTCGGCGGGGCTGCAATGGCTTGCACCTTTCTCCGCTTTTTCCATGGCCGAATATTTCCGCGACCGGGGCGGCCATGTGCTGGTGGTGGTGGACGACCTCACCAAGCACGCCGCCACCCACCGCGAACTGGCGTTGCTCACGCGCGAGCCGCCGGGGCGCGAAGCCTATCCGGGCGACATATTCTATCTGCACGCGCGCCTGCTGGAGCGCGCGGCGAAGCTTTCGGTCGAACGCGGCGGCGGATCGCTCACAGCACTTCCAGTCGCGCAGACCGACGCGGGCAATCTCTCGGCCTATATCCCGACCAACCTGATCTCGATCACCGACGGACAGATCGTGCTTTCGACGCATCTGCTGGCCCTGGACCAGCGCCCGGCAGTCGATGTGGGGTTGAGCGTCAGCCGTGTCGGCGGCAAGGCGCAAAAGAAGGCGCTGCGCGACGTTTCCGGCCGCATCCGGCTCGAATATTCACAGTTTCTGGAACTGGAGGCCTTCACCCGGTTCGGAGGTATTTCCGACAGCCGCGTGAAGGCGCAGATCGCGCAGGGCAGGCGCATTCGCGCGCTGCTGACGCAACCGCGCTTCGCCAATCTTCGGCTGGTTGATCAGGTGGCGCTTCTGGCGGCGCTGAACGAGGGCGCATTCGATGCCTGTCCGGTACAGGCCATTCCGCACTTGCGCGAACGCCTGCCGGCAAGCCTCGACGCTGACGCCGCCGATGCGGTGAAAGCGGTGACAGCGGACGGAGTCCTCACCGACGAAACCAGGGCCGCCCTTGTCGGCGCCGTGCGCAGGCTTGTCGCGGATATCGCCGCCGCCCCGGCCGATATCGCGGGGGAACCCGCATGAGCGACAGGCTGGCGGAAATCGAGGCCCGCATCGTCTCGGTGAATCAGCTTTCATCGGTCATCACGGCCATGCGCGGCATTGCCGCGGCGCGCATGTCGGAAGCCGGCAAACATCTGGAAAGCGTGCGCGCCTATTCCGCCACCGTCGGCATGGCGATCGGCCGGGCGCTCGCCATGCAGCCGTCCGACCGCCGGCCGGACGGCAGGGGTCGGGATACCGGCTACCGGCACATCGTGATCGTGCTTTGTGCCGAACAGGGCTTCGCCGGCAGTTTCTCCAACCGGATGCTCGACCGCTTCGAGGCGCTGCGGCAAAACGGTCCGGCACCCGAACTGATGCTGGTCGGAGATCGCGGCCTGCTTTCGGCGGGCGAGCGCGGCCTGGAGCCGGCATGGACCGCGCCGATGATCGCCGCAACCGATCAGGCGGCGGCACTTGCCAACCGCGTCATGAACGCGCTTTACAGCCGCATCGACGGCACCGCGGATTCGGGGGTTGCCGTGTGCGTGACGCTGCTCCACGCCGCGCCCGGTGCGACAGCCGGGCCGCAGATGATGGAGAAGCGGCTGGTGCCTTTCGATTTCGGCCGCTTTCCGCCTGCCGGTTCCGGCGAGCCGCCTCTGCTCACGCTCGCTCCCGGTGAACTCCTCGCGCGTCTGGCGGACGAATATATATTCGCGGAACTCTGCGAGGCGGTGGTGCTTTCTTTCGCGGCCGAGAACGAAGCACGGATGCGCGCCATGGTCGCGGCGCAAAAGAATGTTTCCGATACGCTGGACGGTCTCGTCGCGTCCTCGCGCCGTCAGCGGCAGGAGGAAACGACAAACGAAATTGTCGAACTGAGCGCTTCCCAGGCAGGGCAGTGACAGTCGTTTTCTGTGTTTGGATCAGCAGGTTATGCTTAAAGTCGATTATTAAATGAGAAATTGATTTCATACAGGAATACTTGTATGGGCAAGAATTAATCGCCTATTGATTAAAATCAAAGCGGCCTCTTAAATTGAATGACATCGTTCTCCAAGTTGGATCTGGAGAACTCCCATGACGACCAGTGACCTGCCTGCATCCGCAGCGCCGATTTCCACCACAACATCCGCCGGATCGAAGCTGCGCCTCGGCGCGCTGACGGCGCTGGTCATCGGCTCGATGATCGGCTCCGGCGTCTTCAGCCTTCCGCAAAACATGGCGGCAGGCGCGGGACCTCTCGCTGTCATCATCGGATGGGCGATCACGGCGGTCGGCATGCTTGCGCTCGTTTTCGTCTATCAGTCGCTGGCCACGCGCCGGCCCGATCTCGATGCCGGTCCCTACGCCTATGCGAAGGCGGGCTTCGGGCCGTTCGTCGGCTTCAACAGCGCATGGGGGTACTGGATCAGCGCATGGGTGGGCAACGTCTCCTACGCGGTCGTCGTGTTCAGCGCGCTGTCCTATTTCTTCCCGTCCTTCGGCGACGGCAATACGTGGCAGGCCGTGCTCGGCGCGTCCATCCTGCTCTGGGCGATCCATTTCCTCATTCTGGCGGGCGTGCGGCAGGCCGCCGTGGTGAACCTGATTGTCACCGTCGCCAAGATCGCGCCCATCGTGCTTTTCATCGCCATCGTGGCGATCGCTTTCAAGCTGGACGTCTTCTCGCTGGATTTTTCCGGCCTCGGCAACGCCAGCCTCGGCTCCGTCATGACGCAGGTGAAAAGCACCATGCTGGTGACGCTGTGGGTGTTCATCGGTATCGAGGGCGCGAGCGTGTTTTCGGCCCGCGCGGAACGGCGCAAGGATATCGCCACGGCCACCGTCCTCGGCTTCTTCACCTGTCTCGCTCTCTATGCGCTCGTCTCGCTGCTGTCGCTCGGCATCATGACCCAGCCGCAACTGGCCGCACTGAAGAACCCGTCCATGGCGGGCGTGCTGGAGGCCGTCGTCGGCCCGTGGGGTGCGGTTCTCATCAACATCGCACTGGTGATTTCCGTCATCGGCGCTTTCCTGAGCTGGACGCTGCTCGCCGCCGAAATACCGCATGTCGCGGGCAAGGACGGGACAATGCCGTCCTTCTTCGGACATGAAAACGCGCGGGGCGCGCCGTCGACCTCGCTCACCGTCACCAACGTGCTGGTCCAGCTTTTCCTCGTCATCACGCTTTTCGCGCACAGCACCTATCAGGCGCTGTTCTCCATCGCTTCGGTCGCCATTCTGGTGCCCTATATCTTCTCCGGAGCCTATGCGGCCAAGCTCGCCATCACCGGCGAAAGCTATGGAGCCAACGAAAGTCGTGGCGGCGCATTGTTCGGCGGAGGGCTCGCGACGGTCTATGGCCTCTGGCTCGTTTACGCCGCCGGACTCTCCTACCTCTTCATGTGCGCCATTCTCTATGCGCCCGGCATCATCTTCTACGTTTGGGCGCGCCGCGAGGACAGGCAGCGCATCTTCCATCCGGTCGAGGCGGCGCTCGCCGTGGCGCTGGTGGCCGCAGGTCTTTATGCGGCTTACGAAATGTGGACCGGCGCGATCAGCCCGCTCTGAACCTTCAAACAAAACGATAAACCCTATTGGAAAGGACCATCGCTATGTCCGGTCTTGGTGTCCACTCAGAAGTCGGTCATCTGCGCGAGGTCGTCGTGCATCGTCCCGATCTCAGCCTTCGCCGCCTCACCCCCGACAATTGTCACGATCTGCTGTTCGATGACGTTCTGTGGGTCAAGCGCGCGCGGCAGGAGCACGACGTGTTCGTGGATACGCTGCGCGAGCGCGGCGTCACCGTCCACCTCTTCGAGGAATTGCTCGGCGAAACGCTGGCACAGCCGGAAGCACGCAAATGGCTGCTCGACCGCCGCGTGGCTTCCTCGCTGGTCGGCTACGACATGATGGACGAATTGCGCGGCTGGCTGGACGAGCTGCCGCACGAGCAGCTTGCGTCGCTGCTGATCGGCGGCGTCGAGCGGGCCGAACTGCCCTTTTCGCCCACCGGATTGACCGGCAAGACCCTGCTGCCGCAGGATTTCGTGCTGCCGCCCCTGCCGAACCAGCTTTTCACGCGCGACAGTTCCTGCTGGATTTACAAGGCGGTCTCGGTCAGCGCCATGCACTGGCCCGCCCGTCGGCCGGAGGCCACCAATGTGGAGGCGGTCTACCGGTTCCATCCGCGGTTCCGTGACAGTGGTGTGCCTTTCGTGTCGCCCGACAATCCGGGGCCGGGCGTCAGTCTGGAGGGCGGCGACGTCATGCCGGTCGGCAATGGCGTGGTGCTGGTGGGCATGGGCGAGCGCTCGACGCCGCAGGCGGTCGCCGGACTGGCCAAAAGCCTGTTCGCAGTCGGCGAGGCCACCCGCGTCATCGCCGCGCTGATGCCGCGCGACCGCTCCTTCATGCACCTCGACACCGTCTTCACCTTCTGCGACCACGATCTGGCGACGATGTATCCGCCGGTGCTCGACCGCGTGCGGACATTCTCGCTGCGTCCGGGCGAAGGCGAAACCGCGCTTGACGTGAGGGAGGAAACCGCCCCCTTCATCGAGGTCGTGCGCGACGCGCTGGGCCTCAAGACGCTGCGCACGGTCGCCACCGGCGGCGATTCCTATGAGGCCGAGCGCGAGCAGTGGGATGACGGCAACAATGTCGTCGCCGTCGAACCCGGCGTGGTCATCGCCTATGACCGCAACGTCTATACCAATACGCTGCTGCGCCGGTCCGGCATCGAGGTCATCACCATCGACAGCGCCGAACTCAGCCGCGGACGCGGCGGCGGCCATTGCATGACTTGCCCGATCGCGCGCGATCCGGCCTGATGACGGGAATCCCCCAAGGAGCGATAAAATGCCTGTGAACCTGCATGGCCGCAATGTTCTCACCCTCGACGATTTTTCGGGATCGGAAATCCGTTACCTGCTGCATCTGGCGGCGGACCTGAAGGCCGCGAAGCGGGCCGGCACCGAGATGCCGCGTCTCAAGGGCAGAAACATCGCCCTGATCTTCGAGAAGGATTCGACCCGCACCCGGTCCGGTTTCGAGGTCGCCGCCTTCGATCAGGGGGCGAACGTCACCTATATCGGCCCGTCCGGCAGCCATATCGGCCACAAGGAATCGATGAAGGATACGGCCCGCGTGCTGGGCCGCATGTATGATGCCATCGAGTACAGGGGCTTCAGCCAGAAGGAGCTTGAGGTGCTGGGCGCTTATGCCGGCGTGCCGGTCTATAACGGCCTCACCGACGAGGCGCATCCAACCCAGATACTCGCCGACCTGATGACGATGCGCGAGTTCACGCACAAGCACCTTTCCGACATGACGGTGGCCTTCGTCGGCGAGGGCAGGGACAATGTGGCCCTGTCGCTCGCCATCGGCGCGGCCAAAGTCGGCATGGACTTACGCATCGCCTCGCCGCGTGAATTGTGGCCGGAGAAGGCTTTTTGCGATCACATCGCCGAACTGAACCGGATAAGCGGCGGGCGGTTCCGTCTGGACGAGGATCCGAAGGCCTGCGTGGAGGGAGCCGATTTCGTCTATACGGATGTGTGGCTTTCGATGGGCGAGGACGAAAGCGTCTGGCGTAAACGCATCGAACTGCTGACGCCCTATCGCGTGACGCGGGAATTGATGGCCGCTACCGGCAATCCTTATGCGAAATTCATGCATTGCCTGCCGGCTTTCCACAATACGGAAACGGATGTCGGGGCGAAGATCGCCAAGGAATACGGCATCGACTGTATGGAGGTGGAGGACGCGGTTTTCGAATCGGAGGCCTCCATCGTCTTCGACGAGGCGGAAAACCGGATGCATTCCATCAAGGCCATGCTTCTGGCGACGATCGGCGGGTAAGGCCATGCGGATCGTCGTAGCGCTCGGCGGCAACGCCCTTCTGAAACG
>MKVZ01000006.1:147646-178705 GCA_001898995.1 Rhizobiales bacterium 63-22
GCCGATGACTTCGGAAAACCAGCGCGCCAATATCCGGCGCGCCGCCACGGCGCTGGCCGCTCTGGCGGCGGCCGGCCACACATTGGTGATAACGCACGGCAATGGACCGCAGGTGGGGCTGCTCGCCTTGCAGGCCGCCACCTCGCCATGGCCGTTTCCGCTCGACGTGCTGGACGCCGAGAGCGCGGGCATGATCGGTTATGTGCTTCAGCAGGAACTGGGCAACGCCATGCCGGATGCGCGCTTCGCGACGCTGCTCACACAGGTACGGGTCGATCCCGGGGATGCGGCCTTTTCCAGACCGAGCAAGCCCATTGGCCCCGTGTATGATGAGGCGACCGCCCGCCGGCTTGCCGGGGAGCGGGGCTGGACGATCGCGCCCGACGGAGACAAATGGCGGCGCGTCGTGGCCTCGCCGCAGCCGCTGGAGATCATGGAGGCGGAAATCCTGTCCTTCCTGATCGGGCATGGCGTCACGCTCATCTGCGCAGGCGGGGGCGGCATTCCGGTGGTTCAACTGGACAGCGGCGGCATCGCCGGTGTGGAAGCCGTCATCGACAAGGATCTGGCGAGTTCCCTGCTCGCTCGGCAGGTCGACGCCGATTTCCTGCTGATGCTCACCGATGTCGACGCCGTTTATCTGGATTGGGGAACGCCAAAAGCCCGCGCACTTGAAAAGGCGAACGCCACGGAACTTTCCGGCGAAACCTTCGCCGCCGGTTCCATGAGGCCGAAGGTGGAAGCGGCGCTCGCTTTCTGCCGCGCAACGAAGAAACCCGCCGCGATCGGCAAGCTCGAAGACGCCCTCGACATCGTCGCAGGCCGGCGCGGCACGCGGATCGAATAGGCGGGCGGCGCCGTCCTCTGTGCGGTCGCGATATGTCCTTATCCGCCCGAGATTCCGAGTTGGGAGATCGATATGCTTTCTGCGAATGAATTCACCGTAGGAGCGTTGGCGGATGCCGCGCCGTTGAGCCTGATCCTGCCATGCACCCGATATGACGAAACCATTCTCGTTGGATTCGCCGACGATGAACCGGCCGCCGTATTTCTGTCGGAACAGTACGCCTTTAGCTTTTTCCCCAGCGCCGGTAACTCTAGCTGGAAAGGATTGATCGTTCCTCAGGTCCGCGTGGAAGTGGACGAAACCAGCATCACTGAAAATACGCCTCTCGGGGCGATTATCAGAATGGATACGAGGCTTGCGGTAAGGGCAAAACGCGACAATTCGTTTGACGATGGGGCAGTCGTCACTCTTCAGCATGGGCTCGTCTCCACGGGCGGACATAAAGCCGCTTTCGTACGTTGGCGCATCGTGATCGGAGACGGAATGGACAAAAGGATTCTCTGGCAAGTCGCGCCATCGGGGTATGATCTTCACGGGTGAACGCTCGCGGTGTCTTCCAGCCGGGCATCGCCGTCATATGCTTCATTGTCGGAGAGATAATCGGGCGACATCCGAAACTGCACCGCCTTGACGGGCGGGATTCCGGGCTGTTAGACATTTCTGCCATGGAACGGGCCATGCCACCGGAAGGATTTTCGTCCCGCACTGCCGGGGCATGGTGGGACTATGCTTCCTACGCTGTGATCGGCTGCCTCGGGGTAGTGCTGTTCTGGCTGTCGAAGGACCATCCGACGGCCATGCCGGTCTGGGCGCCGTGGGATTTTTCCATTCCCGAATATCTCGCAACAGCGCTGGTATTGTTCTGGTTTTTCCGCGGCCTGTCGCTTGGGGCCACGCTGCCGGTGTGGCGGCGCATCGCGTTCCTGACCGGGATCGGCCTGATCTATGCGGTATTGCAGACCCATTTCGAATACTGGTCCCAGCATATGTTCTTTCTCAACCGCATCCAGCATGTGGTCATGCACCATCTGGGGCCGTTCCTCATCGCGTTGAGCGGTGCGGGCGGCCCGATCGTGCGGGGAATGCCCCAGCCCCTCAGGCGGTTGATCTCGGCCAGACCCGCCGCCGTGGCGGTTCGCATCCTGCAACAGCCGTTCCTCGCCGCCCTGATCTTCTCCGGGACCTTTGCTCTCTGGCTCATTCCGCCGGTTCATTTCCGGGCGATGCTCGATCCCCGGCTTTATGCGCTGATGAACTGGACGATGGTTCTCGATGGCATCCTGTTCTGGTCGCTGGTGCTCGATCCACGGCCGAAGCCACCGGCACGCGTCTCCTATGGCACACGGATCGCGCTTTCGGTGGGCGTGATGTTCCCGCAAATCGTGATGGGCGCGATCATCAGCCTGTCTTCGCACGATCTCTATCCCTATTACAGTCTGTGCGGCCGGATTTTCCCCTCGATGGGAGCGCTCAACGATCAGCAGATCGGCGGTCTCATCATCTGGATACCGCCGGCCATGATGAGCGTGGCAGGCCTGCTTCTCGTGCTCAATGCGCTTCGGCTGCATGAGGATTCGACCATGCAGCCTGACAGGAATGCCGCCGCGCTCGCCGCACTTTCAAGCCGATGGACGGGACGTTGAAGCATCCCGCCCGAAAATGGGAACCGGTTTCAGGATAACGACAAGATGCGGCAAAACAGGATTTCGAGCGGCAGCCAGATGCGCAGGACAGCGACACGCTTCAGCCTTTCGCCGGCCCTGATGATAGGGGCGCTCCTGATCGCGTGCGCGACCGCAGCATCGGCCGGGCAGGGACTGACGTTGAGCAATCCCCGGATGCGGATGGTGATCCCGTCACGACCGGCCGCCGGCTACTTCGATCTGTTCAACAACAGCGGCACGGCACGCGAACTCGTCGGCGCATCCTCGCCCGCCTGTGGAACGCTGATGCTGCACAAAAGCATCGATCAAGGCGGCATCGACCGGATGGTGATGGCCGGATCGGTCCCCGTTCCCGCGCATGGCAGGGTCAGCTTCGCGCCGGGCGGCTATCATATGATGTGCATGACTCCGACGCCGGAACTGAAAGTGGGAAACTCGGTGCCCGTCACGCTCCGGTTCGGGGATGGCGGAACCCTGTCGGCAAGTTTTCCGGTGCGTGGCGCCACAGGCAAATAGAAGCAGGCACGGGTCCGGGTCAGGCGGCGTGGTTTTCGGCAATGAGGCGTTTGAGGTCTGCGGTCACGCCGGCCAGATCGGGGTTCGACGTTCCCAGCGACGAAACCAGAAGCCGGGCCGCGCCCGAGCGGTCGAAAATGTAGATCGCAGAACTGTGGGTGACCTCGTAGGGATGGCCCTTGCTCGCCGGTGTCACCGAATAGGCAAGACGGTAGCGGCGCGCCAGCGCGGCGAGCTGGTCGGGAGTGCCGCGCAGGCCGATGGTCTGGGGCGTGAAATTTCCCACATAATCCGCGAGTACCGGAAGCGTATCCCTGTCGGGATCGACGGTCACGAAGAGTACCGCGACCTGCTGCGCATCTGTACCGAGGCCGTTCAGGATTTCCGCGACATTCGCAAGGGTTGTGGGACAGATATCGGGACAGAAGGTGTAGCCCAGATAGAGCATCACCACCTTGCCGTGATAGTCTGCCGCGGTCACTTCCTTACCGTCCGGCGCGCGGGACATGGTGAAGGCGAGCGCCGGCGATGTGCCGGTGACATCCGTGCCGTGCCATGCGGTCTTGCCCTCGCACCCTTCGAGAAGGGCAGCGCCCAGACCAATCCCGAGAAGCTGCACAACTGCCCTCCGGGAGATGACAAGCCGCTTTGCGTCGCCGAGCATTTCATTGCCCTCAGAGGCTCGACACGAGCGATGTCAGCGCGCCGCCGTCATAATGAATGAGCATGACCAGCGTCACGGCCGTGACAAGCACGAGCACGAAAACGCAGGCAAGGGCCGCCGCAAGCAGATTATTCTTGCGCGTGGGCCAGGGTCCCCACTCGGCGGTTTCCCAATAATTCCCTTCCGCCAAAGGCTTCTGCTCGTCGGCAGAGTGTGTTTCTTCGGTCATGGACCGTCCTTTCCTGCCCGGCTATCCGCCGGTCTTTCGGATGTTCGAGCCGCTTGCTTGTCCGGACCCGCCGCTATCGCGGATAGATCCGGAGGCCATCGGCCACCGAATTGGCAACATGTTCGCGTGTGATGGCGCCGACGACATCGGAGGCGCGCGGAACGCCATGTCCCTTCACGACCACAGCCATGAACGCATTTCTGCGCCATAGCCGTTCGATCACATCGGAGACGAGTACGTCTTCGCCAACGATGGTGAAGTCCCGGCTGGCGATGTCGCCAAGAGTTACTCCCGTGCGGGTGCCTTCCAGACCGCGCCGCAGCCCCGTATTGACGCGCAGGACGCCGAAAATCTGGTCGCCTTTTGTGACCACCACATGGCGGAGGCGTCCTTCCGCCTCGTGCTCGCGCAAAAAATCGTCGAAATCCTGCTCTGCCGGCAGGATCATGATATCGGCGTCCATGACTTCCTGAGCATGGCGCACCAGAAACATATTGGCATGGAGCGCCTTGGGGATGGTGCGGCCGCGGCGGACCAGCTTGAGCGTATAGATATTCTCCCGCGATAACAGCCGCCGCACGCCGACGCTGGTGGCGACCGCGAGGATCATCGGCATCACGATGTCGTATTCGCGCGTCATCTCGAAGGTCATGGTGACCGCCGTCATGACGGCTCCCGTGCCGCCGCCGACCATGGCGCCCATGCCGACCATGGCAAAGGCCGGAATGCTGACAGGAATGGGGATGCCGATCGCTTGCAGCAATGCCGCGAATCCGCCTCCGAGGGTCGCCCCCATGAACAATGAGGGTGAGAAAATGCCGCCCGACGACCCGCCGCCGAGACTGATGGACGTCGCCAGCATCTTGCAGACGAACAGCAGGACCAGCAGCCAGAGAACGGATGTGTGACCCGTGAGGATGCTTTCGATTGTGGCGTAGCCCACACCGTCGACATAATACTGGCCGAGCGCGACGAACAGTAGATACATCAGCGCACCGAGCGCCAGCATCGCGACCATGTGGCGCGTATAGCGGCCCGGAATCCTGTCGCACCAGTCCTCCGCCAGGTGCAGGCCGTGGATGAAGCCTGCCGCCGCCACGCCCATCAGACCGCCCAGAGCGGCATAGAGGGCAAGCAGCACGACCGCATTGGCACCGGCCGGCAATGCCTGCAACGAAGGCACGAGAAAGGCCGGCTGCTGACCGAAGAACCAGCGTCCGACAAAGGTCGCGGTGCCGGTGGCGATCGCGACCGGCAGGAAGGTGCTGACGCTTACCTCGGGCATCATCAGTTCGATGGCGAACATCACGCCGCCGATCGGTGTGTTGAAAGTCGCGGCGATGCCGGCGCCGGCGCCGGATGCGACCATGGCGATGCGCTGGCCGACCGGCATGTTGACGATCTGGCCGAGGGTGGAGCCCAGCGCCGAGCCGATCTGGATGATGGGCCCTTCCCGCCCGACCGACGACCCGGAACCGATAGCGACGGCTGAAGCCAGCGATTTGACCAGCGCCACGATCGGCCGGATTTTCCCTTCCTTGTAATAGATGGCGTCCATCACCTCAGGGACGCCGTGTCCCTTGGCCTCCGGTGCGAAATTGGAGACTAGAAACGTGACGATCACCGCGCCCACCACGGGCACCAGAATGACGAACAGCCCCCAGCGGCTTGGCGCCGTGAATATGTTGGCGTCATAGGCGACGACGAACGTGCCGTTGAAGAAGATATTGTGCAGGAGCCCGATCAGGTCGCGAAAGATCACCGCACCCAATCCGGTGACGATGCCGAGACCCAGCGCCAGAAGCGAAAGAGACAGCAGGCTGATGCGCCGGTTATCCTCATCGATCGACAATGTTTCGGCAGGGGAAGCAGCCCCCGAATTCCCGGCCGCGCTTTCTGGATTACTCAAGGCGGACATGTTGCTCCTTGCCGTTGGCTTGCCTGCCGGCAATCGATGAAGGACCGTCGAATTCGACAACGCCTCTGTTCCACGACTGAAGAGCGGGCGCCTGCCGGTTGAATCCGCTGGTATTTTCGACCATGATCTAATATGTCATAGGATGACATAATTTGACGGGATTGAGAAGGGTGACAAAGCCTGAACAATCGGTGCCTGGAAGCTCAGCGGGCGAAAACCGTGCGGCACGCCGTCGCGGACATATGGAAGCCGCGCCCCCGCAATTGATCGGTCCCGCAGACAGTATGCCGGATTCGGCCGGTTACAAGCAGCCTGATGACAGCGTCTATGAGGGGTTGGCGGGGTTTCGCGGCGCGATGAGACGCTTTCTCGCCTTCAGCGAAGCCGTGCTGACTGCCGCCGGCATCACTTCGCAACAATATCAGGCAATGCTGGTGATCAGGGTGCGTCCCGGCAGGGCGATCATGATCCGGGACCTCGCCAGAGAGCTGCTCTTGCAGCCGAACGGTGCCGTGCAACTGGTGGATCGGCTGGCGAATGCCGGTCTCGTCGAGCGACAGCGGTCCCCTGACGACCGCCGCATCGTTTTTGTCGCCATGACTGCCAAAGGTGATGGCCTGCTTGAGTGGCTTGCAGCCGCCCACAGGCACGAGATGCTGCGGCACGAGCCGTTGCTGGCGGAATCGCTGCGGAGATTGAGGCATATGGGCCGATAACAGCGGGATCGATGCCGGGCTATTTCGCGGCCGTCACCGGAACGGGATGGTTTGCATTATCTCATTAATCGTCCTATATTATGCCATATGGATAGGGCAACTGGTGAGACAAAGGAGGCCGATATGGGCGCTACGGCAATCAGGCGTGAAACGCCGACCAAGGCGGAGACGCGTATGAACCCACCGCTCGTCGTGACCTTCATGGACCGCTCGGGTGAAATCTCGATCACGCGTGTTGCCGACAGCTTCGGACTGTCGAAGACACAGCTCGCCGAGACTATCGGACTCGGCAGGGAGTCGCTGTACAAGGCCGATCGTACGCGCGGCCGCAAGACGCAAGCTCGCATCCGGGAAATGCTCGAGATCATCAGCGCGGTAACGGAATGGGCCGGCGGCAAGCAGCAGGCGCTCGCATGGTATCGCTCGCAGCAGATTCCGGCTTTCGGCGGCAGGACGGCCGAGGCGCTGGTTAAGGAGGGCAAGGCCGGAGCCGTGCGCGACTATCTCGATCACCTCGCGATCGGTGGGTTCGCTTGAGGTTCGAGGGAACGTGCTATCGCGCGCATGACCCGCGCTGGGCGTTCAAACCGATCTCTGGCGATGGTGCGGCCATTCGCGGCGCCCGTTTCAACCCGAAGGGGGTTCCGGCACTTTATCTGGCGCTAAGCGTCATGACGGCTGTGAAGGAAGCCAACCAGGGCTTTGCCTATCGCATCGATCCATGCGTGCTTTGCTCCTATGAGGTCGATTGCCGGGATATCATCGATCTGCGCAAGCCGGCAGACCGCGAGGCGGCGGGCATCGCCTTCGAGGATATGGCCTGCGCCTGGATGAGCTTCCTTGCGAATGGCGAGCGTCCGCCTTCTTGGCGCATCCACGATCGGCTCGTCGGTCGAGGCGCGGCAGGAATCCTTGTGCCGAGCTTTGCTCCGGGGGCCGACGATGATGACGGGAACCTCGTGCTATGGCGCTGGGGGAAGGATCTGCCGCACAGCGTCAACGTGTTCGACCCAAGCTGCCGACTACCGCGCAACCAGCTCTCCTGGGACTGAAAGGTCGTTGTGACCCAGATGATCAGCCGCACGGCGTGGTCTGCTGGACGGACTTATGTTGCTTCCAAAGACTTAGTTTGGAGTCATATGAATGTCTGTAATATTGTTTGCCCATAAATAGTTTTCATCAAAGCTGCATAGCTGTATCAATGCAGGCTTATTGATAAAATTTACTTCATTGTTTCTGAAAAGCAGAAGGCTTTCTTCGCGTAGCTCCCGTAGCATCCGATTGACGTGAATGGGCGTAAGGCCCAACGCATCCGCCAGATCAATTTGCGTCAGCGGACAATAAAACCAGCGTTCGTCACCGGTTCCATTGGCTTTGGTGCGGTAGCCAAGCTCCAGAAGCAGATGCGCGATGCGCGCCAGCGAGGTTCTGCGGCCCAGATTGATCAGATGTTCCAAAAGGATGTTGCGCTGGCGCGCCATTAACTCGAGGAAGATCATGGCCAGAGATGGCGATTTTCCAAGGCTTTCGATGAACGCACCCAACGATATTTCGATGATCGAGATCTCGGTGAGCGAGAATAGTGTATAATAATTGAAACCAAATCCCGTGCGGAAGCCTAGAAAATCGCCTTTCAGCGGAAAATCGAGGATTTGCCGGTCGCCATCCGGCAGATTGCGGTACATGCAGCTCCAACCGCTGCCTATGATGAAAATGGAATTCGTCCAATCTCCCTGTTTCGATACGGTTGTACAGGGAGGATAATGACGCAGTGAAGCGGGCAAAGACCTCAGAATATTCAGATCAGCAGCGTGTAGGACCGCATTGATCGGCGGACTGCCAAGTATTTTAAACAGCGTGGTTTCTTCGCAGCTCTGTCCCATCCGTTTACCCGCTATTCGCTCAGGGTGGCTTGGTTAATATTATTGAATTATGGCCCGGCCGATAAGAATTCAGCTGAACAGAATAGCTATTATAAAGTCGGGCGGCAAGCGGCGCTCTTGCCGGTAGGGCGGGGACCATTTTTTGCTGCTTTTGAGTAGGGGCATTTGCGGGTGGGGGTAGTAACTACCACTAATTGAGTATCTTTTCGTGGAATATCCAGGCCATATTTCCCGTATTCCGCTAATCCAGGTTAATGACAGCTTCCTGAAGTTGGTGTAATATTCTTTTACACAGTAAGCCTGTGAGTACAAAATGGGGACAGAAAAAAATATCAAGTAGCGCCGTTAAAAACATTGTTGAAACAAAACAAACAATGGGAGGCGTGAAAGTCTATAAAAGAGGGCGGCTAAAATGAATATTTCTCCACAATTCAAGGATCATGATGAAAGCTTGAACGTACAGAATATCAGATCGCAAGGTATTTATGCAAACGCTGTCACAGCCGACAAGGAGCGTCCGGAGGAGGCTGACGCTCCCTTGCTGGTCATCATCGACAGCCGCGTATTGGACCGGGAATGCCTGGCGCATGGCTTGACCGTCAATAGCGTGGACATGAGCATCGCCACTTTCAGTTCCTATGAGCAATGGCAACACCAGCGTCGTAACCGCAAGGCGGCGGCAGTTCTTTATCATATAGGCGGACAGAAAGTGTCGGACCCGGCGGTGGGAAATTATCTTAAAAGCCTCGTCGCGAGTTGTATGCCGGCGCCGATCATTCTCCTCGCCGACAAGGAAGAAATCGCACAGGTTGTCCGGGCACTCGAATACGGCGTGAAGGGCTATATTCCGACATCGGTGAATGTGACGATCTGCGTCAAGGCACTTCGACTGGCCATGGCGGGAGGAACCTTTGTGCCGGCGAGCAGCGTATTGGCATTGTGCCACGCTTCCGAGGGGGGAGGAGAGAGAATGCAGCCTTTGGGAGGCATGTTCACCCAGCGTCAGGCCGAAGTCGTCAATGCGCTTCGGCGTGGCAAGGCCAACAAGATCATCGCCTACGAACTGAAGCTCCGCGAGAGCACCGTAAAGGTGCATATCCGCAATATCATGAAGAAGCTGAAGGCGTCCAACCGTACGGAAGTCGCCTGCATCATCAACGAACTTTTCCCTTCGGAAACATCATTTTCCGATCTGCACTAGAGCGTTTCCGGTAAAACCGGCTTCCGGTTTTGCTTTCGGAAATGCAGCGAGAGGGAACAGACAGAGCGGCTCTGGCGATTTCATTGAGCCGGGACCGCTCTGGCCACCCACACGGGAAACCGGACTTTCCGCAAGGGAGAATTCAAGTGATTATCTCCGACGTTTCATCCGGAAACGATCGGCAGCCTGTTGCCGATCTGCTGGACACGATCAAACGCAGAAAATTGATGCTGACGCTGCCACTGGTCGTCGGCGTTGGAGCGGGGGTGGCGGGCTATCTGACCGCGCCGACGAGCTATCTTTCGGAAGCGGTGCTGGTGCTCGACATGCGCCGTCTGCAACCTCTACCGAACGAAGCCGCCATTTCGCCGCTGCCGCAGGACAGTCCCGTGCTGCGCTCGGAACTCGATATCATCAATTCGCGCATGATGGCGCAAAAGGTGCTGGAGCTGTTGCAGACGGACAAGGGAAAGGGAGCCGATGCCGGGCCGGATGCGGCGAAAGGCGACAAGGCCTCCATTTCCGCCGTGGAAGAGCGCCGGCAGATCGACGCGCTTCTGTCGGGACTCCACGTCAGCAATGACGGACGATCCTATACGATCTTCATTTCCTACCGGGCATCGAACCCCGTCTATGCGGCGAAGGTCGCCAACGCTTTCGCCTCCGCTTATCTCGATCACCAGATCGACGTGCAGCAGGCGGCGACACGGGGGGTCAGCGACTGGCTGGGCGAAAAGCTTGTTACATTGCGCAACGATCTCGAAACGGCGGAGCGCGCCGCGGAGGCGTTCCGCCAGCAGGCGGGGCTTGCCGGCGAGCGGGGCCAGACGACGTTCCAGACACAGCGCGTCGCGGCGCTCAATGCAGAAATCGTTGCCGCCATGGGTGCGGTCTCGACGGCGGAAGCGCGGCTGCAAACCGCGCAGGCGCTGAAGGCCCGTGACGAAGCGCCGGCGCTGACGGAAGTTCTGGCTTCGCCCGCGATCCAGAACTTGCGCAACGAGCAGGCGCGGGTCGAACGTAAACTGGATGAACTGAAAGCCAACGGTGCCCTGAAAAGCGCTGAAATCCCGGTGCTGACCGCGGAACGCGAAGCACTGCGTCAGCAGATCTCCATGCAGGTGGATCGGATCATCGGCAGTCTCAACAACGAAATCCTCATTGCGCGGCAGCGGCGCGCCGATCTGGAAAAGGCGCTGAAATCCGCTGAAGCCGATCTCGCCAATGCCAATCAGGCTCAGGTCAAGGCACAGCAGCTCGATCGCGAGGCCAATGCCAGCCGTGTGGTCTATGAGAGCTATCTGACCCGCTACAAGCAGCTGATCGAACAGGACGGCATCGCGCGGCCGGAAGCGCAGCTCATCTCCGCGGCCGAGCCGCCAATGGTGAAGGCAAGTCCGAGGCTCCTGAACTGGCTGCTGCTCGGGCTTGGGCTTGGCGGGCTTTTCGCGGTCGCGGGCACGGCGTTGCGCGAGGTCTTCGACAAGGTCCGCCCGGTGCGGACGGCGCCGCTCTCTCTGCCGGGTATCCCCGCCGCGACGCTGCTGCCGATCGCGCCGCGTCTGTCGGTGGCTCTGCTGGTCAATGGCGGCCTCGATCCGGTAAGCCCATTCGGACGGGCGATCAAATCCGTCCACGACCGCCTGCGTGTTTTGATGCGCGGTCGCGATTCGCTGGCGCTTTCCGTTGTGTCGCTTTCCGACGGCGACGGCAAAAGCCTTTTCGTCACCGGTCTTGCCCATCAGATCGCGGTGACGGGTGTACCGGTCGCCATCATCGATGCAACCGGCGGGCGTTCGGGTCTGCGAGAGGCTTTCGGCCTGCCGGACGGCATGCCGCGCCAGTGGCCGGGTGGGCGAAAACTCACTGCCGCGCAGCTCATCCACGACCATGGGTCCGGCATCGATATCGTCACGCCCGACCGTCATGGTCAGGAGGGTGATTGGCTGAGCGGATTGATCGCGCAGTTGCGCGGCGACCACAAGGTCATTCTGGTCGATATGCCGGTGGTAAAGGAAGACAAGCACTCGATCCTGATGGCCTGCGCGACCGATACGGCGCTGCTCGTCACCAGCGCCAACCATCGCGACGCCGGTGCCGATCAGGCGCTGGTACAGACGCTTGCCTCCTTTGGGCGCAAGCCGGCGCTGGCCGTCACGCCGCGGCCTTCCGCATACTATACGGGGTGGATGAAGCCGGAGAGCGGAATGCGTCGGTTCGTGTCCGGTCTGACGCGCCGGCTCCGGAGGCGGCGCCAGGTTACGGTACAGGAACAGATATAGGGGGAAACCATGCCGGAATTCTGGATGAAGCGGCGCATCGCGCGCCATTTGCAGGCAACTGTGTTATCGGGCGTTCTTCTGTTTGGAAGCGCTGCCCTGACGCTGGCCGGCGGGCAGCCTTACCGGATCGGCGCCAATGACGTGCTTCAGATCACGGTTTATGGCCAGCCTTCGCTGACCGGACTTTATCCGGTCGATGCAGACGGCAATATCGGCTATCCGGTCGTGGGTAGCGTCGCCGTCGGCGGGCTGACGACGCTGGAGGCCAGCGCAAAGATCGGCAGTGCCCTGTCGCAGCATATTCCGGGCCTCACCGTTACCGCGACGATCAATCAATATGCGCCGGTTTTCGTGGTCGGCGACGTCAAGACGCCGGGCAAATACGAATACCGCCCCGGCATGGTGGCGCTGGAACTGATGGCGCTCGGCGGCGGTGCGGGCAAGGGCGAGGCGCCGGCGGTCACCGCCGGCATGCAGCTCATCAACGCCCAGCAGGAATATAACGATCTGCAATTGCAGATCACCGCGCAGACGATCCGCCGCGCGCGGTTCGACGCCGAATTGAGGGGCATCGATTTCGATTTTACGCCGCCGGAACAGTCACCGGACAACAAGGCGCTGGTCGCGCATATGGTTGCCGGCGAAAAAACCCTGTTCGATGTGCGCCGCGCGAATATGGCGGGTGAGAGGCAGGCCCTGGAGGCGCAGGCTGCGAGCTATGGCGACGAAATCCACACCTTGCAGGAAAGCATCAAACTGCACGATACGGAAATCCAGTTGCTTCAGGAAAATGTCAATGCCAGCCAGTCGCTGGTGAATCGCGGGCTGGCGGCGAAATCCGGCCTGCGCGACATGGAGCGCGACCTTTCGGCCACGCGGCGCGATGCGCTGGAACTCGCGTCGTTCCTTGCTCGCGCACACCAGAACCAGCTTGCCGTGCAGCAGCGCATCGCCAATCTGGAGGAGGTGCGGCGCAGCGAGGCGGCGAACAGCATGCAGGAAATCGATCTCAATCTGGCGCGCATGAAACGGCGCAGCGCGGCGCAGCTTCAGATCATGGCCGAAATCGCCAAATCCTCCGGCAATGTTTCCGCGTCCGATCTGCGTCACAAGCTGATCCTCACCATCAGCCGGAATGTGAACGGCAATTTTCAGGAAATATCCGCCAATGAACGGACGGAAATCAAACCCGGCGACATTCTGCGCATCGAGTTCGATATGAACCTGCGGGGCAAATCCCCTGCATGAAACGGGATCGCGCAAACGGTTTCTGATTTTCGGATGACATGTGGAGCCGGGGCCGTCAGGCGGCCTCGGCTCCGGCATTCTGTTGCAGCCAGTCGCGATAGACGGCGCGCAGGCCGTCTTCCAGCCTGATGCGCGGCTTCCAGCCCAATGCTTCCATCCGCGCCGTGTCGAGGCGCTTGCGTGGCGTGCCGTCCGGCTTGCCCGGATCGTGCTCGAAGCGGCCTTCATAGCCCACCGTACGGGCAATGGTCACAGCCAGATCCTTGATCGAGATTTCCTCGCCGGAACCGATATTGACCGGTTCGGTGCCGTTATAGAATTGCAGGAGATGCAGGCAGGCATCGGCCAGATCGTCCACATGCAGGAACTCGCGCAGCGGCGCGCCACTGCCCCATAGGGTGACGTGATCGGCGCCCGTTATCTTCGCCTCGTGTATGCGGCGCATCAGCGCCGGCAGGACGTGCGAGCTGTTGAGGTCGAAATTGTCGTTCGGACCGTAGAGATTGGTCGGCATGGCGGTGATGAAGCGGTCGCCATACTGGCGCGCGCAGGCCTCTGCATATTTCAGCCCGGCGATCTTGGCGATGGCATAGGCCTCGTTGGTCGGCTCCAGCGGCCCGGTCAGAAGCGCGTCTTCGGTCAGCGGCTGCACCGCGTCGCGCGGATAGATGCAGCTTGAGCCGAGCCAGAGAAGCCGCTCCACGCCGGCGTGGTGCGCGGCATGGATCAGGTTCATGCCTATGGCGATATTTTCATAGAGAAAATCGGCGGGGAACTGCGAATTGGCGAGAATGCCGCCGACACGCGCCGCCGCGATGACGATTACGTCGGGCCTGCGGCCGCTGATGAAATTCTCGGTCGGTCCCTGCCGGGTAAGGTCCAGCATCGAATGCGTGGCGGTGAGGATTTCGCAATCCTCGCCCTGTAGCCGTCGCAGGATCGCTGAGCCCACCATACCGGTATGGCCGGCGACGAAGATTTTCTTGCCGGCGAGCGACCAGACCGGCCCGGTTTTCACGTCATCCGTAGAAGTCATTGCGCCCGGCCTCCCGCATGATGTTGCGCATGTCCCACTCGACCATTTCCGCCACGAGGCTTTCGAAGCCGGTCGAATGCCGCCATCCGAGGCGCTTGTGCGCCTTGGAGGCGTCGCCGAGCAGGAAATCCACTTCGTTGGGACGGAAATATCGCGGGTCGATCTCGATCAGCGGCACGCCCGTGCGGCTGTCGAGGCCCACTTCGTCCACGCCGGCGCCATGCCATTCGATCGGGCGGTCCACCGCCTTGAAGGCATGCTCGACGAATTCGCGCACCGTATGGGTTTCGCCGGTGGCGAGCACGTAATCGTCGGCCGTGTCTTCCTGAAGGATACGCCACATGCCCTCCACATAATCGCGCGCATGGCCCCAGTCGCGCCTTGCGTCGAGATTGCCGAGGCGCAGCTTGTCCTGCAATCCGCGCTCGATGGCCGCAACTGCACGGGTGATCTTGCGCGTGACGAAGGTTTCGCCGCGCAACGGGCTTTCATGGTTGAACAGGATGCCGTTGGAGGCATGGAAGCCATAGGCCTGGCGGTAGTTGACCGTGGTCCAGTAGGCATAGAGCTTGGCCGTGGCATAGGGGCTGCGCGGAGCGAAGGGCGTCTGCTCGTTCTGTGCGTGCGGCGAGGAATTGCCGAACAGTTCCGATGTCGATGCCTGATAGAAGCGGCATGTCTTGCCGAGACCGAGGATGCGCATGGCTTCCAGAAGCCGGAGCGTGCCGAGCGCATCGGCATTGGCGGTATATTCCGGCGTCTCGAAGCTCACCTGCACATGGCTCTGTGCGCCGAGATTGTAAATCTCGTCGGGGCGCACTTCCTGAATGACGCGGCACAGATTGGTGGCGTCGGTCAGGTCGCCGAAATGCAGGCGGAAGCGGATGTCCTCCTCGTGCGGGTCCTGGTAGAGGTGGTCGATGCGCGCCGTGTTGAACGAGGACGAGCGCCGTTTCAGCCCGTGCACGCGATAGCCTTTGTTCAGCAGAATCTCGCTGAGATAAGCGCCGTCCTGTCCCGTGACGCCGACGATCAATGCCGTTTTTTCCTGCAAGGCTGTCCCCTCCATCCGAAGTTTGCCATGAAGATCATGCTTGTGATTCCGTGCGCGCGGAACGGCTCCAAAACGGCAATCGGGGTGGTCTTTCGTTCCTCTTCGGGGGAGGGTGGGCGTGTGCGGGATATGCAACCATGCGCCAAAAGGGTTAGGCGGTTCGCCCGCAGGGTGTGCGATCCATGCCTTTGGCTTCCTTGCCGGACGGGAGGCGCTGTTGCGATGCTGGTTTGAAACGGCAGCAAGCAACAGGAGGCGGGTCTATGCGTGTGGTCCTTGCCAATCGCTATTTCTATCCGGACCAGTCGGCGACGAGCCGCATGGTGACGAGCCTCGCATTGACGCTGGCGCGTGAAGGCGTCGAGACGACGGTTCTGGCGAGCCGCAGCTATCACGACCGGCGCAAGGAGACGCTGCCTGCCCGCGAGACCATCGAGGGCATCGACGTCCACCGCATCCGCACCTCCGGTTTCGGGCGCGGCAGGCTGGCCGGACGCGCCATCGACTACGCCACCTTCCACCTGTCGGCGGCGGCATGGTTTGCCGCCAATGCCCGCAAGGACGATATCTGCGTGGTCTGCACCGATCCGCCGCTCCTGTCGGTCTCGGCGGCGCTTCCCGTGCGTCTGCGCCGCGCGAAGCTCGTCAACTGGGTGATGGACCTCTTCCCGGAAACCGCGATGGAACTGGGGCTGGTCCGTTCCGATACCGCTTCCGGGCGGCTGGCGCTGGCGCTGCGCAACTGGTCGATGCGCCGCTCGGCGCTGACCATCTGCCCGATCGACCGCATGGCCCGCTATCTTTCCACCAAGGGTGTGGCGGCGGAGAAGCTCAGCGTCGTGCATCACTGGGCGGACCGTGACGAGATTGCGCCCGTGGTGCCTGCCGGAAATCCGCTGCGCCGCGCCTGGGGCCTCGGCGGCAAGTTCGTGATCGGCTATTCAGGCAATTTCGGTCGTGCGCATGAGTTCCAGACCGTGCTCGACGCCGCCGAACGGCTGAAACACAGGAAGAGCATCGTCTTCCTGATGATCGGCGAGGGGCAGCAGCACGCTTTCGTGGAGAGCGAGGTCAGGCGGCGCGGGCTTTCCAATGTCATGATGAAGCCGTTCCAGCCTGCCGATCAGCTTTCGGAAAGTCTCGGCGCGGCCAATGTGCATCTGGTCTCGCTCAAGCCGGAGCTCGAGCACTGCATCGTGCCGAGCAAGTTTTACGGTGTTCTGGCCGCTGCGCGCCCGACCATCTTCATCGGCGATCCCGATGGCGAGATCGGCTCGGTGGTGCGCGATTTCCGGTGCGGCACGGCGCTTCGCCCCGGCGATACGAGCGCGCTGGTCGATGCGATCCTGCACATGAAGCGCTCCCTGATGGCGCGCACCACCATGGGCAACAATGCGCGCTATCTGATGGAAACCGCCTATGCGCGCGAATATGGCACAGCCGTGTGGCAGGCGGCCATCGGGCGGCTCGGCCAGAAGAACACCTCTGCCGTCATGCCGGTCCTCGACCGCAAATTCCCGTCCGGAGAACCCGGATGATGAACGGGCCTGTCGTCGTCAGCCAGTTGGGCGCGCGGATGCATTATGCGGTGCCGCGCATCTTCGCCAGCCGCGGAAGGCTGGCGCATTTCTACACCGATATCTGTGCCTTGCAGGGTTGGCCGCGCCTTTTGAACCGGCTGCCGCCGACCATGCTGCCGACGGCAGTGCGCCGGCTCGCGGGCCGTACGCCGCAGGGCGTGCCGCCGGAGCGGATGACGACGTTTCCCGGCTTCGGCCTGCGCTCGGCCATGCGCCGCCTCGCCAACCAGACCGGCCCGCAATCGACCGCCAATGCGATATGGGCAGGTGAGACCTTCGGAAAACTGGTGGCCGAAAGCGGCTTTCACGGTGCCGGCGGCGTCTATGCCTTCAGCGGTGAGGCGCTGGAGCTTTTGGCCGCCGCGCGCGCCAGGGGCCTATGGACCGTCGTGGAGCAGATGATCGCCCCGCGCACGCTGGTCGACAGCCTCGCCTGCGAGGAAGACCTGCTCAATCCCGGCTGGGAAGCCTCTGCCGCCGCCGATATCCATGCCGGGGCCTTCGCCGCGCGTGAGCGGGCGGAATGGGCGATTGCCGATGCGGTGGTTTGCCCGTCGGACTTCGTGGCCCGCACGGCGATAGAAGCCGGCTGCGCGCCGCAAAAGGTGGTCGTGGTGCCCTATGGCGTCGATGACCGTTTCGGAATCGGCCCGCACACGCGCCAGCCGGGGCCGTTGCGCGTGCTGACGGTGGGCGCGGTGGGCCTGCGCAAGGGGTCGCCCTATGTCGGCGCGGTGGCGCGGCTGTTGCAGGGCACGGCGCAGTTCCGCATGGCCGGGCCGATCGGGATATTGCCGGAGGCGCAGGCAGCCCTTTCGGCGAGCGTGGAACTCACCGGTCCGATCCCGCGCAGCGAAATGCGTGGGCAGTTCGAATGGGCGGATGTGTTTTTGCTGCCTTCGCTCTGCGAAGGTTCGGCCACGGCGGTCTATGAGGCGCTGGCGGCGGGCCTGCCGGTCATCTGCACCGAAAATACCGGCAGCGTGGTGCGCCATGGCATCGACGGCCACATCGTGCCGATCCGCGATGTGAGCGAAACCGCCGAAATCCTGCGTGGCTTCGCCGGCGATCCGGCGCTGCTTTCGCGCATGAGCGAGAATGCGCGCGAACGCGCCGCCGATTTCACCGTGGCGCGCTATGGGGAGCGGCTTGTGGCGGCGCTGGACGCCATGCGGACAGATGAGGTCAGGGGAGAGGCAGCATGAAGATCGTCCACGTCATCGGTTCCTACGATCCCGCCAAGGGCGGCCCGCAGGCTGTGGTGGTGCGGCTTGCCGCCGCGCAGGCAGCACTCGGCCATGCGGTGACGATCGTGAGCTACAGCGACGCCGAGATCGGTCGCCGCGCCGCGCAGGCGGTGGCCGCGATCCCCGGTTTCGACCGGGTCGAGACGCTTCTTTTGCCGACGCCCGATTTGCGCGAGGCGGTGCTGGGCGGCAGCGCGGCGCGCGCCATGGCACCGCTTATCCGCACGGCCGATTTCGTGCATATCCACGGCGTGTGGGAGGTCAATCTCCTGCGCGCGGCGATGCTCTGCCGGCGCTTCTCCGTGCCCTACTGCGTCTGCTGCTGCGGCATGCTCGATGTGTGGAGCATGCAGCAGAAATCGTGGAAGAAGAAATTGGCGCTGAAGCTCGGCTTCCGGCGCATGCTCGACGGCGCGGCCTTCATCCACGCGCTGAACAGTGAAGAGATCGAGTTGATGCGGCCGCTCGGCCTCAAGGCCCCCCCGCTCATCATCCCCAACGGCGTTTTCCTCAGCGAGGTGGAAGGCGGCGGGGATGTTGCCGTGGCGCTGCCGCAGCGTTTTGTGCTGTTCCTGTCGCGGCTGCATTACAAGAAGGGTCTCGATATTCTGGCCGATGCCTATCGGCACATCGCCGATGTCTTTCCCGATACCGATCTGGTGGTCGCCGGGCCGGACGGCGGCGCGGAAGACGAGTTCCGCCGCCGGATTGCGGATTATGGGCTGCAAAAGCGGGTGCATATGGTGGGCGGGCTCTATGGGGCGGACAAGATCGCCGCGCTGAAACGCGCCGCCTGTTTCTGTCTGCCGAGCCGTCAGGAAGGGTTCAGCGTGGCGATCACCGAGGCTTTGGCCTGCGGCGTGCCGGTGGCGATCACCGATGCGTGCCATTTTCCCGAAGTCGCGGAAGCCGCTGCCGGCGTGGTCACGCCGCTCGATGCCGAAGCGGTCGCAGCAGGGCTTCGCCGGATTCTGGAGGACCCCGCCGCTGCCGCCCGCATGGGCGAGGCGGGGACGAAGCTTGTGCGCGACAATTACACCTGGCCGCGCATCGCCGAGCGCACCATCGTCGCCTACCGCATGACGGAGCGGAAAAAAGCCGGTCCGCTCAAGGGCGGAGACCGGCTGCGCACGCTGCCTGTCTAGCTTTCAGTCCGTCTTGCGCCTCTCGCGCACCGGCTTTGCCGGATTGCCCGCATAGACCGTCCATGCATCGAGATCGCGGAATGCGACGGCGCGTGCGCCGAGCACCGCACCTTCGGCAAAAGTCACGCCGGGGCCGACGAAGGCTTCGGCCGCCACCCAGCCATGCGGACCGATCCGGATCGGTGCCGAGGTCAGCGGAAAATCCGCCCGGTCGATATCATGGCCCGCCGAGCACAGATGCGCGCGCTGCGAGACGATGGCGAAGGGTTCCAGCGTCACCGGCGCGACATTATAGCAGATCGCGCCGGGGCCGAGCGACGCACGGGCGCCCATGGTGAGGTTCTGCGGCCACCAGATACGGGCGCTGCCGCGCACGATCGCGGTCCTGTGGATCTTCGCGCCGAAGGCGTTCAGCACCATTCCGCGCCAGCGCCACAGGAATGACGGCGTCCAGGCGGCGAGCGTCAACCACGTTGCCTGCCAGCACAGCCGTTGCAGGCGATGCTTCAGGGTGAAGGTCGCGCCGCCTTCCATCGGGCGCGATGCGGCTTTGCGGCCGGGGATCGGCGCCTGCCGCCGGGCTTTCACGGTGAGGTTATGGTCGGTCATGGCGGGAGCCTCAGATATGCTGCGGGGTGGCGGCGCTTCGCTGCGGCGGCACGGGCAGATAGACGGAACGGTTACGGATGACGCAGAACGACAGGATAGGAATGAGGAACAGCGCCATATGAATCCAGACGGTGATCACCCAGTCGGTCTGATGCGAAATGGCGTGCATGGCGGGAACGATGGAGAACATATAGAGCAGTTGCCCGATCATCTGTCCGTTCATCGCGGTTTCCCATAACCGCCGGATCGCCCATGCCAGAAGCAGGAATTTCAGCGCGCCGAAATACCAGAACGAGGAAAAGGCATCGATCAGCCCTGTCTCGGTAGTGCCGCTGAGCGGATTGTAGTTGCGGCTCGGCGATGGCGTGGAGAGATAGAGCGCGTCCTTGAAACGCGCACCGACGAGTTGCGCCGGCACGAAGGTGAAGACGATGCGGTTCCAGTGGAATTTGCCGTAATCGAATTGCAGTTCATGGTCGATTTCGTCCATGCGCTCCACGGCATTGCGCATTTCCGGCCCGCCGCGCTCCAGCGTTTCGTAGAAATTGGCGGTGTAGTCGATCTCCAGAATCTGGTCGAGTACGAAGCCGGAAGCTGCGCGCGTCACCTGCCGGTAATCGCCCATGCTGGTCATGAGAAACGTACCGACAAGGATGCCGGCATACATCAACACCCGCGGAACCACCATTCGCCGATAGAACCAGAACGCCAGCATGAACATCAGCAGAAGCTGGATCGTTTCGGCGCGCTTGCCCGTCACCAGTATGCGGTCGAGATAAAAGACGAGATCGACGAGGATGATAATGGCCGCGAGCCATGACGGCCTGCGTGCGAAACACAGAAGCGCGATCCCCAGCCCATAGGGCATGAGCTGGGCGAAGAAGAGATAGACGACCGGCATGCCCGTCATCTGCGTACCGATGGAAATATCGCCCGGCAACCGGCTCAGCAGGAAGTAGAAGGTGCCGCCGAAGGCTGACAGGCCCACCGCCACCCACAACAACCGTCTTTCGCTGAAGCTCACGTCGAACATGCGGATCGGCTGCCGTGCGCCGAGACGCCAGCCGAGCGCCAGCATGGCGAGGGACAATATCCCCATGACCATGGTTTTCGCATAGGCGCCCTCCGGCAGGAACTGGTCGTTCACGAGCGCGGGCAGTTGCGGCAGGATGAATCCGAAGGTCATGACGCCGGCGAGAAAGGGAAACTGGTACATGGCTTCGCGCCGGACAAGGCCGGTGGCCAGAAAGGCGAGCACCAGCGCGGTGAAAATCCATGTCAGCGACAGATTCATGGGTTGGCCTCCGCATTGCAGACTGCGGAAAGATCGACATCCGGTCCGCTGCCGATCAGGTCGCGCGGCAGGATGCGGCCCGAGACCAGATACCAGCCGATCTTGGCATATTCCATCGCGACATGTTCCATGTCGGGAGCGGAGCGGGGAAAGCCCGCGCCCCGGTGCGCTCCGCCCACGGGTGCGGAGCCGATATGCATCAGCGGACAGGCGGCGCGGAAACTCGCGACCGCGCGGCGCGAATGATACCAGTTGGTGACGACGAGCGCGCTTTTCGCATTCAGTTTTTGCAGCAGCGGCGCGGAAAAGAGTGCATTCTGCCATGTGCTGCCCGATTGGCATTCCGCGAAAATAGCCGAGGGCGGTACGCCTCCGTCGATCATGATACGCTTGTTGGCAAGGCAATCCACGTCGCCGGTTGCGAGAATGTATGGCGAGCGGCCTTCCTTCCACAGCCGTGCCGCTTTCTCGGCGCGGGGCATGCCATCGCCGCCCGGCACGATGATCACGTCGGCGCGGCTGCCGTCGTCCCGGAAGGTCAGGATCGGTGCCGAGAAGAACAGGGCCGCAAGCAGGATCAGGATTACGCAGGAGAAGGCATGGAACTTCATGTCATATGCCGCTCCGGTTCCGGAACGTCGGGCGCGCGGCGTGTCGGGATCTGCGGCATGGCTGCCGGGTTGCGGCTGCGGTGTTCTTCCATCTTCACGACGATCATGAACTCGTAAGCCGCAAGCAGCCGGCAATAGAGATAGCCGGGCTTGCCGTCGAGAAAGCCGCGGCGCAGCACGTACATGTAGAAGAAGCGCAGGGCGGGACGGCACGGCAGATTGTAGGATAGCGACTTCAGCGCGCGCCGCCGCCGTTCCGGTTCGGCCGACAGAAGGCCGGCCCAGTCGACGCGCCGCTCCAGCATTCTCGAAGCCGACAGGTCGGCCTCGGCGGTGGAATAGCGGTTGTGCTTGTCGTACCAGGCGGCGAGCCCCTTGTTGAAGCTGTAATGGATGAAATGCGCCTGCAATTCGCCGCCCGGTCCGCCGCTGGCGCGTGAATGGACCGAACGCTCGAAGCGCACGCGGTCGGGCCTGACAAGCCGCGTGATCCATGTCGGATAAAGGCTCGCATGGCGTATCCAACGCCCCATGAACATGTTCTTGTAGCGCGCCTTGAAGAAGACTTCCGGCCGGTTCGGGTCGGCGGCGATCGCCAGCATTTCGTCGCGCAGATCCGGCGGGGTGATCTCGTCGGCATCGGGCGTATAGACCCAGTCATGCCTGAACGCGATCTCCTTCAGCCCGTACATGCGCTGCCGGTCCTCGGTCTCGTAGGCATGCTGGAAGACGCGCGCGCCCGCCGCCGTTGCGATCTCCACGGTGCGGTCTGTGCTGAAGGAATCGAGCACCACGATATCGTCGCACCAGTCGAGCGAGGCGAGGCAGGCGGGCAGATTGACCTCCTCGTTGTACGTCATGATAAGGGCGGAAACGGTCATGACGTGGCTCCGGGAAAGGTGATGTTGGGTTTGGCGGAGGGGGCCTCGGCAAGGGATGCGGTGGCGATCCGTGTGCCTTTAACCATGCGCAGCACGAAAGCGGTGTGAAGTGCCACCGGCAGGACGAGCATGCAAAGCATGGCCCAGTTGGGCAGGCCGAAGCGCACCGCCGCCCATGCCATGCCGCCGCCGGCGAGATTGAACAGCATGACTACCGCCGCGGTCTGGCCACAGCTCAGGCCTGCATCCATCAGGAGATGGTGGAGGTGCTGGCGGTCGGCGGAAAAAGGGCTGCGCCGTGCCGCCATACGCCGCACGATGAGGCTCAGCGTGTCGGTCACCGGCACCACGACGACCCACAGCAGAACGGGGAAGGCGATGGCGGTCTCGCCGCTCGACAGAATGAGGATCGTTCCCGCCAGCGACGCGCCCAGAAGGGTGCTCCCGCCGTCACCGAGGAAAAGGCTGGCCTTGACGCGCCAGCGATGACGCATGTTGAAGACGAGGAAGCCGAGGCAGGCGGCCATCAGCACGAGCGTTTGCAGGCCGAGCCTGTGTTCGCCCATGCCGAAGCCGATGACCGCGAGCCAGAAGAAGGAAGCAGCGCTCGCCGAGCCGGCAAGCCCGTCCACGCCGTCGCTCATATTGATCGCATTGACGAGGCCGACGACGAAAACCAGCGCGAATACGACCAGAAGCGGGCCGGCCAGCATGAGGCTGCCTTCTCCGTCGGCGTGATCGAAGCCCAGATGAAGCCTATGCACACCGGCCAGAGCGATAATGAGGAGACCCCCGAAAAGCTGCATGGCGAAACGCGGCATGACCGGCAGATTGAAGCGGTCGTCCAGTACGCCGACCGCGAGGATGAGGAGGAGACCGGGCAGCATGGCGAGCGCATTGGCGTTGCCCGTTGCGCCGCTCGGCAGCGCCGCGGCGATGGCGAAGGACAGGAAGATCGCAATGCCGCCGCACAGCGGAACCGCGCCTTCGTGCTTCTTGCGATGGTCGGGCAGGTCGATCAGATGCCATTCGCGGGCAAACTCGCGAAAGCCGAGACAGAAGGCCACTGACAGGAAAAAGGCCAGAAGCGTAATCCAGGAAAGACTTGTCATGTCTCCTCCAAAACGCAAGCAAAGTCAGTCTTGGAGAAATTTTTAACGCCTCGTCCCGCCGCTCACGACTTGGCTATAGAGCGAGCGGCATACCCCTTTCAGGGAGGGCGCTAACACCATCGGCGGCATTTCGCATGCGTGGCAAAAGACTATCCTGAAGCGGTCAGAAAAAGCCGGCGCAAGTGCCGTCCGGCGTGATTGGGGGGATGGCCGTATCGTGAAAACGGAAGCACCGGCGCTCCCGGCAGGGAGCGGATCATGAGCGCGCATCGCAGGGGCTTCGTCATCGCCGCGCTGGAGCAATATGCCGGGCTGATTTGCAACTTTCTGACGGTAATGGCCGTATCCCGCTTTCTGGGGCCTGCCGAAACAGGCATGGGCATCGTCGGCCTCGGGATTGCGGCCATCGTCTATTCACTGCGCGAATTCGCCAGCCCCGAATTCCTCATCAAGATCGACAAGGTGCATGACCACGACGTGCAGACCTCGCTCACCTTTCTGATGGGCGTGACGCTGATGCTGTCCGCCGGGCTTTATCTGGCGCGTGATTATTTCGCCGCGTCCTATCACGATCCTTCTCTGATGCTGTTCCTCAATATTTCCATCGTCGCGGCGCTGATCGAAAGCCTGTCGCTGCCTGTGGTGGCGCTGCTGCGGCGCGACATGGCTTTTGGCACGCTGGCGCGCATCCGCACCGCCGGCTCCGCAGTGGGCGCAGGCACCACCATCGCCATGGCCTGGTGGGGCTTCGGCCATCTGTGCTTCGCCTTCGGGATGCTGGCCGCCGCGCTTGTCACGACCGGCTTCGCCTTTCGCGCTTGTCCGGCGGTGCGATGGCTGCGCCCGTCGCTCGCAAGCATCCGCACGGCCTGGCATTTCGGCATGTATCTCGGCGGCAGCGCCGGGCTGAACAAGATCTGCGAGACTTTTCCGCAGCTCACTCTCGGACGGTTCATGTCGGCTTCCTCGGTCGGCATCTACAGCCGTGCCAATACTGTGAGCGGCCTGCCGGACCGCGTATTCCTTTCGGCGGTGTTCACGGTGGCCTTTCCCATGCTCTCCGCGCAGGTGCGCGAGGGGGCCGACATCCGTCAGTCCTATGTGCGGGCGCTTTCCTATATATCGGTGGTCTATTGGCCTGCGCAGGCGATGACGGCGATGCTGGCCGTTCCGGCGGTGCATATCGTCCTCGGCGAAGGCTGGATGGAGGCCGCGCCCATCATTGTCATCGGCAGCCTGTCGAGCATGTTCTGGTTTCCGGTCATCCTCACCTATCCGCTTCTGATGGCGCTCGGCGCGAACCGCGATGCTTTCGTGTCCAATTTTATATCGCGTGTCGCTACGACCGGCGTTCTGTGCTTCGCGGCCTTTTACGGCCTGATGGCGGTGGCGCTCAGCCAGTTCATCAGTTCGCCGTTCCAGATGGTGGTCTCGCTCATCTATGTGCATCGCCATGTGCCTTTTTCCTGGCGTGTGATGGGCCGGGCGATGCTGCACAGCGGCCTCGTCACGGTGCTGACGCTGGCAGCGCCGCTCGCCATCATCGCGGCGGGCGGGTTCTCGCTGCATATCGACTGGGCGCGGGGCATGCTGATTGGCGTGGTTTCGGTCATAAGCTGGGTCGCCGCCGTGTTCGTCACGCGCCATCCCTTCGCCGCCGAGATTTCGCCGGTGCTGGGCCGGTTCGCCGGCCGGCCGCCTTTTATGGGCCGCGGCAGCTCCGCTGCCTCGACGCCGGCGGAATGAACGAAACGACAGAGGAGCGCAGCCATGACACGACCGGGCGTGGACGTCGTCATCCCGAACTATAATTACGGGCGCTATCTGCGCGCCTGCGTGGAAAGCGTACTCGGGCAGGATGTGGAGAACCTGCGCGTGCTGATCGTCGACAACGCCTCGACGGACGACAGCGCGGCGATAGCGCGCGAACTCGCTGCCGCCGATCCGCGCGTCGAACTGCTGCTGCGCCCGGTCAACAGGGGGCCGCACGCTTCCTTCAACGACGGCATAGACTGGGCGCAGGCGGACTATTTCGTGCTGCTCTGCGCCGACGATTTTCTCGTGCCCGGCGCGCTGCGCCGCGCCCTGACCGTCATGGAGCGTGACCGCACCATCGCCGTCACCTACGGCCGCGACGTCGCGGTGGACGGCGACGGGCCGGTGCCGCCGGTGCCGGAGCAGGGCGTAGACGTGCCGTATCGCGTGGAAACGGGCATGGCCTTCATCGAGCGTTTTTGCCGGCTCGGCGTGTTCCAGTTGCCGGGTTCGTCCATGGTGGTGCGCACATCGGCCCAGAAGGCGGCGGGCCACTATCTCGAAGCGCTACCGCACAGCGACGACTATCATATCTGGCTGTGTCTGGCGCTTCAGGGGAGGATGGCGGAACTCGACTGTGTTCAGTGCGGAATGCGCTCGCACGGGCAGAACCGCTCGCAGGATCTGCGCGACACGCATCTTCTGCACATCATGCACACGGCCGATGCGGCCGAATATTTCTTCACCCATGAAGGCCGCGTCCTGCCGCAATGCGACGCGCTGTGGCGGCTGGCGCAAAGGGGCATCGGCGAGCGGGCCTACTGGTCCGCCGTCTCGCATCTCCTGCGCGGCGACCGCAAGGGCTGGCGGCTTTTCAAGTTCGCCTTTTCGCGCCGCCTGCAAACGGCTTTCCTGCCGCCTGTGCCGTATCTTCTGCACCGCCCCGACACGCGGCGCAGGCTCTCCGCCATGGCCTCTTCCCTAACGGGGAACTTCCCGGTGACGCAGGGACGGCGATAGCGCCGCGTCCCGCGGTTCTCTCAGAAGGCCGGCGCGCAGGATTTCCTCCTGATGCGCAAGCTGGAGCCGGTAGCGCTTCACGCCCTCGCGCACGTCTGCGGCCAGTTGCTCGCGCCTTTCCAGCATGGTGTCGATCTGCGCGAGCACAGCCTTGGGATCGAATGTCTCGATGTGATGCTGAAAGCCGTCGAGGCCGGTATCGCTCAGCAGCGCGCCGTTCTTGGCGGCATAGCCGAGCGAGATGGCCGGGCGCCCCATGGCGAGCGCACAGACGATGTTGTGATAGCGGCTGGCGACGACGATATCGGTCGTGGCGATCTGCCGCATGACATCCTCGAGCGAGGCCGCCGGTTCCACGACGATTTTTTCGGCGCCGGGTGCATGGATGCGGTTCAAAAGATTGTCGATGGCTTCTCTATCGCCGAGATCGCCGATCAGGAGACGAACCTGCTGCCCCTGCCGCAGCAGGGTTTCGGCAATTTCGGCCAGCTTGCCGAGATAGGCTTCGTAGATGGCCGGGCCGCGCGCATCGCGCTTCTTCCAGCCGCGATAGGTCATGACGCCGATGCCCACGCATCCTTGCGCATGATTGCGCGGCTCATCCTCCGCCGGCGGCAGGGCGAAGGCGAGATCGGCGCTGACCGGATCGGCTCTGGAATCGACGCCGAGCGATTTCATGAAGTCCTGCGAAATCGTGTCGCGATAGGAGCGGAATGCGGCTATCAATCCGGCCATGCGGATGAAACGCCGGCTCATGCCGTTTGCGACCGGCCCGGCGCCGATGGAGACGAAGGCTAACTTCGCCCCGCCCAGCCGCGTGGCGAGCGCCCAGCACAAAACCACCAGCGGCCAGCCGAACGGGCCTTCGCCGAAATCGTCGAGGATGCCGGTTCCCGGCACGATGACGAGATCGAGGCCATGTGCCACCGTCACCGCCCCGATGAAGCCCGAAAGGCGGTGCGGCAGTTTCAGGAACACCTTGTCCACGGCGCGGATGATGCCGCTGGAAAAGGGCCGCCCGCCAAGCTGGGCGGTAGCGATGCCGAACCTGCGGGATACGACGTCCGGGCGCGGACAGATGCACAGGAGATCGGCGTCGGGACGGACGCGGCGCAGCAGTTGCAGCATGGCTTCGAGCGAACCGTCATTCCCGAGATTGCCTGAGCCGAACTGGCCAAAAAGACCTATTTTCATACGGCGTCTCCAGATGTCCTTGTCCAGACTACGTTCGCAAGCCTGCGCCGGGCAACTGGCGGAAGGGTGAAACCCATCCCCCAATGTTGGATGGCGCGTACCCCCGATGGCCGAAATACGCCTGCCCCCGATTTCGATAGACTGGCAGCGGTATATCAATCGCCCCCCGATATACCGAAACAGGGCTTCGGGGGAGTTTTTCTCCCTCGAAGCCTCCCGTTTCGCAAGGCGGCCGCAGCAGCAGACCAGAACCGGAAACAGGGATCGGGCCATGAAGTGTGCTTATTTTGTGCGCCCCCATATCGGGGGAACCTATTCGGTCTTCACGCGGATGCGCGAGGCCCTTGCCCGCTCCGGCACCGAACTGCGCTGGCTGGCGGCGGGAGCGGCGGGGGACACGGTGGCGATACCGCACGGGCAGGGGCTTGAGGACGCCGCCCGCACGGGCGACATCATCGACGGCATGGGTGTGCTCGACGCGGAAACCCGTGCCTGGCGCATCATAAGGTTCCTGCGCGACAATCGTTTCGAGGCGGTCTTCGTCAACGTGCTGTCGCAGCGTTTCGAGACCAATCTCGTGCGCTATCTGCCGCCGGATATCCTGCGTGTCATGATCGTGCACAACATCACGCCCGGTACCTATGCGGCGGCGCAGGCGATCCGCGATCATGTCCATGCGACGGTCGGGGTGTCCAAGCGCTGCTGCGACGATCTGGTGCGTAGCCATGGCTTCGAGGCCGGGCGAACGCTGGTCATTCCCCACGGGGTAAGCTTCGGTTCGCAAACGCCGCGCGTGCGATCGCCGCGCAGGCAGGACCAGCCGATCCGGCTCCTTTCCCTTGGCCGTATCGAGGACAATTCCAAGGGCGTGTTCTGGTTGCCGGACATTCTGCGCCGGCTTCAATGCGACTGGCGTCTGACTGTGGCGGGCGATGGCCCCGATCTGGCGGAATTGCGCCGCAAGCTGGCACCTCTCGGCGACAGGGTCGGTTTTGCCGGCACAGTGCCGCCCATCGAGGTTCCCGGTATGATGGGCCGACATGACGTGATGCTGATGCCGTCACGTTTCGAGGGTTTCGGACTGACGCTGATCGAGGCGATGAGCGAAGGTTGCACCCCGGTGGCCTCACGCATTGCAGGTGTGACCGACACCATCGTCACCGAAGGCGAAGACGGGCTTCTGTTCCCGGTCGGCGATTGCCGGCAGGCCGCACGCCATATCGACCGGCTCGCCGCCAATCCCGGTCTGCACGAAGCGATGGGCCGGGCGGCGGTGCTGAAAGCAGCCACCGCCTTCGACGATGCCGCCGTGGGGCAGGCCTATGCCGACCTTCTGGAAAGCTTACGCGAAGCGCCGCCAACGATTGCCGCACCGCTCCCCCTGTCGCAATGGTCCATGCCGGACGCGCTGCACACAAGCCTGCGCAGCCGCCTGCCGAAACCCGTCAAGAACTGGCTGCGCCAGATGAGAGAACGGCTGTACTCAGCGCGCCTGCAACCCGGTCGAGGATGACGCCATGAACCTGTTCGCATCGCAATTCCGCAATTCCCAATTGCTGGGCGTAAAGGCCCATGCGCTCATTCCCGGCGGCTGCCACACCTATGCCAAGGGCGACGACCAGTATCCGGTGCTGGCGCCGGGCTTTATCCAGCGCGGCTCCGGCTCGCATGTCTTCGATGTCGACGGGCACGAATATATCGAATACGGCATGGGTAATCGTGCGGTCGGGCTGGGCCACGCCTATCCGCCGGTACTGCGCGCCGTATATGACGCGCTTCAGGGCGGTTGCAATTTCACCCGGCCGGCGGCCATCGAACTCGATTGCGCTGAAAGCTTTCTGGAACTGATCGACGGCGCCGAGATGGTGAAATTCTGCAAGGACGGCTCCGACGCCACGTCCGGTGCGCTGCGGCTGGCGCGTGCCTATACGGGGCGCGACATGGTGGCCTGTTGCGCCGATCATCCTTTCTTCTCGACCGATGACTGGTTCATCGGCACGACCAGGATGAATGCCGGCATTCCGGCCTCGGTTTCGGCACTGACG
Source organism: Rhizobiales bacterium 63-22 (assembly GCA_001898995.1). GTDB lineage: Bacteria > Pseudomonadota > Alphaproteobacteria > Rhizobiales > Rhizobiaceae > Brucella. The sequence goes on from MKVZ01000006.1 coordinate 177,398, forward strand.
ACGACGTTTCGCTATAACGATATCGCCAGCGTCAGGGCGCTGTTCGAGGATTATCCGGGGCGCATCGCCGCGATCATTCTGGAGCCGGCGCGTGCCGACGAGCCGAAGGACGATTTCCTGCACGAGGCCATGCGCATCGCGCATGAAAACGGTGCGCTTTTCATTCTGGACGAAATGATCACCGGCTTCCGCTGGCATACGCGCGGCGCGCAGAAGCTCTATGGCATCGTGCCGGACCTGTCCTGTTTCGGCAAGGCGCTGGGCAACGGCTTCGCCATTTCGGCACTGGCCGGCAAAGCGGAATATATGCGCCTCGGCGGTCTGACCCAGACCGATTTCCCGCGCGTGTTCCTGCTTTCCACCACCCACGGCGCGGAAACCCACGCCATGGCGGCGGCGATTGCCAACATGGCCGTCTATCGCGACGAGCCGGTGATCGAGCGCCTCTACGAGCAGGGCGCGAAGCTTGCGGCGGGGGTGATAGAGGCAGTCGCCCGCCACGGTCTTCAGGACCATGTCCGCCTGTCGGGGCGGCCCTGCTGCCTCGCCTATGCGACGCTCGATGCGGACGGTGCGCCGTCGCAGGCTTTCCGCACCCTGTTCCTTCAGGAAACGATCCGGCGTGGTATCCTCGCCCCGTCGCTGGTGGTGAGCTACACCCATAGCGACACGGATATCGCGCGGACGGTGGGGGCGATCGACGGTGCGCTGGGCATCTATGCGCGGGCTCTGAACGACGGCGTGAAGTCTTATCTGACCGGCCGCCCGTCGCAGGTTGTCTATCGGCGCTTCAACGAAAATCCGACACCATGTCCGCCGGCAAGACTGTAGCGGGTCTGCTGGCAGTCCTGCTGGCCTTCACCATGCCGGATGGCGCGTTGGCCGACGGGCGGTTTCCGATCCGCGTGAGCGCGGATCATCGCCATTTCGCGGATGCGTCGGGCGCGCCTTTTCTGATGACCGGCGATGCGGCATGGTCGCTGATCGCGGAGATGAAGCGCGAGGATGCGGAGCTTTACCTGCAAGACCGCAGGAAGCGCGGCTTCAATACCATTCTGGTCAATCTTCTGGAGCACCAGTTCGCACGCCGTGCGCCCGCCAACGCCTATGGCGACAGGCCGTTCAAGGGCGCTGCGTTCGGAGAACTCAATCCCGCCTATTTCGATCACGCCGCATGGGTGATCGGGCGGGCTGAAGCGCTCGGCCTCGTGGTGCTGCTCGCGCCCGCCTATCTCGGCGCCAATGGCGGCGGGCAGGGCTGGTACGGAGAGATTGCGGCAGCGGGGCCGGATCGTATGCATGCCTATG
>MKVZ01000006.1:178714-310153 GCA_001898995.1 Rhizobiales bacterium 63-22
TGGCGCGACGGTTCGCGAAATATCATAACATCGTCTGGGTTCTGGGCGGCGATTTCGACGCGACAGACCGGCGACTGGTGACAAGCCTTGCCGAAGGGATCGAGGCGGTTTTGCCGGACGCAATCCAGACCGTCCATTCGGACCGCGGCACGAATACGGCACGCTATTGGCCGGATGCGCGCTGGCTCGCCATCGACACGGTCTATGATTACGACAATGTGCATAAGGCCGTCCTCGCCCGTTCCAAAGCGGCGACAATGCCGGTCGTCCTGATCGAGGCGCTTTATGAAGGCGAGCACGGCACCACCGTGCAGACGATCCGCCGCAATGCCTATGGCGCGCTATTGGCGGGCGCGGCGGGGCAGGTCTTCGGCAACAGCCCGATCTGGCATTTTTCCGCGGAAGGCCTGTTCAGTCCGGATCGGGACTGGAAAGCTGCGCTGGACAGTCCCGGCGCGCGGTCCATGACCACTCTGCAACACCTGTTCCGTACCTTGCCATGGGCGCAGTTGCAGCCCGATCGGCAGGGCAGTCCGAACTTTTACAGCGCCGCTTTGCCGGATGGATCCATCACGATCACCTATGGCGAAGGAAGCCGGTTTCCGTCGCGGACGAAACAGGCTGAGAAGGCCCTTTGGTTCGATCCCGTATCCGGCCGCACCACCGAGGCGACCGCGCCGGAAGCCGGGGTCTACCGAACGCCGGCGGACAGCAATGCCGGCGGCGACGATGACTGGCTGCTCCTGACCGGAACGGCGAACCGGATCGACCTTATCCGAAAGCGGTAGGCGCTACGCCGTTTCGATGCCGCGCTAGACGCTTGTTCCTAAGCGGACATGCCATCGGTCAGGTCGTCACTCTACAATCCCGCTCCTAACATGGGTTATCGGATGTGAGGGAGCGAAAAATGAAAGTACTTGTTACGGGAAGCCGCGGCTATATCGGATCGGTCATGGTGCCGCTCCTGATCGATGCGGGACATGAGGTTTCGGGCTACGATATCGGCCTTTACGAACACTGCCTGTTCGAGGAAGGCGGGGCGGTCGCGGACGTGCCGACCATCCGCAAGGATGTGCGTGACGTGTCGCCGCGCGATCTGGAAGGGTTCGATGCGGTCATTCATCTGGCCGCGCTCTCGAACGACCCGCTGGGCAATCTCAACGAGGAACTGACCTACGACATCAATTACCGCGCCAGCGTGGCCATGGCGAAAGCCGCGAAACAGGCGGGCGTCGGGCGGTTTCTTTTCGCCTCGTCGTGTAGCAATTACGGCATCAGCGATGCCGATCTCATCGACGAGACGGGTGAGTTGAAACCCGTCACCGCCTATGGCCGCTCCAAGGTGCGGGCGGAGCAGGAAATCCGCGAACTGGCCGACGCTCGCTTCTGCCCGGTCTATCTGCGCCCGGCAACGGCCTATGGCGTATCGCCCTTCCTGCGGTTCGATATTGTTCTCAACAATCTCGTCGCCTGGGCGGTGACCAAGGGGCTGATCTATCTGAAATCCGACGGCACGCCGTGGCGGCCTATCGTGCATATCCGCGATATTTCGCGCGCCTTTATCGCGGCCATGGAAGCACCGCAAGACAGGGTCTGGAACGAGGCGTTCAATGTCGGCTCGACGGAGCACAATTACCGCATCCGCGACATAGCGGGCATCGTCGCCGACAATGTGCCGGACTGCCGGATCGAATTCGCCGAGGATGCGGGGCCGGACACGCGCTCCTATCGCGTCAGTTTCGAGAAACTGGCGCATGTATTGCCAGAGGCGAAACCGCGCTGTGACGCGGTGGAGGGTGCGCGCGAATTGCTTGCCGCCTATAGCCGCTCGACTCTGACGCTGGAGGAATTCGAGGGACCGCGCTTCCAGCGCATCGCCCATATTCGCAAGCTTCTGGCCGAAGGCGTTCTCGATCGGAATCTGCGCCGGACGGAGGCCGTGCCGCAACCGCTTCTGGCGATCGCATGATGGACGGGAAGCTCCGGGGCGTGGACGGCAGGGCGATCCACGATCTGGCGTCGCGGCTCTATCCGCTCTGCCGCAGCCTTGCCGGCGACGGCGTGCGCGAGACGCTCGCCATCATCGGCGAACATATACCGCTGACGGTGCATGAAGTGCCGAGCGGCACGCAACTCTACGACTGGAAAGCGCCGCAGGAATGGACCGTCCGCGAGGCCTATATCGCGGATGGTTCAGGCCGGCGCGTGGTCGATTTCGCGCGGCACAATCTCCATGTGGTCAATTTCAGCGTTCCGGTCCGCGCGACCATGCCGCTTGGGGCGCTGAAAAGCCATATCCATACGCTGCCTGACCAGCCGGAGCTTATCCCATACCGCACCTGTTATCACGCGGAAGACTGGGGCTTCTGCATGGCGCACAATGAGTTTGTGGCGCTGGCTGACGGCGATTACGAGGTGGTGATCGATGCCGAACGCCGTGAAGGCTCGCTGGTCTTCGGCGAGTTCTTGCATGAGGGGCAGGAGGAGGGGATATTCCTCCTGTCCGCCCATCTGTGCCATCCATCGCTCGCCAACGACAATTGTTCCGGGCTGGCGCTGCTGGCGCTGGCGGGCGCGGCGCTGAGACAGCGACGCACGCGGCTCACCTACCGGCTGCTGTTCGGCCCGGCCACCTTCGGCGCGCTCGCATGGCTGAAGCAGAACGAGGATCGTCTCGACCGGCTGCGCCACGGGCTGGTGCTCTCCTGTGTCGGTGACGGGGCAGGGCCGAATTACAAGCGTAGCCGCCGGGGTGACGCGGAAATCGACCGCATCATGGGCCATGTGCTGACGCATTGCGGACTGGCCGGCGCCACCGCACATGATTTCTGGCCCTATGGCTATGACGAGCGGCAATTCTGCTCGCCCGGCTTCAACCTGCCGGTCGGCCTGTTCCAGCGCAGCCTTTACGGCGCGTTTCCGGAATACCATACCTCGGCCGACAATCTCGATTTCATCAAACCCGGCTATCTCGAACAGTCGTTCCGCATGGTCATGCAGGCCATCGAGATCGCAGAGCGCAACTGGACGCCCGTGAGCACCTCGCCGAAGGGCGAGCCGCAGCTTGGCAAGCGTGGCCTTTACGGCAGGACGGGCGGCGACAAGCGTTCCGCCGATGCCGCCATGGCGATGCTGTGGGTGCTCAATCTGGCCGATGGCAGCTATTCGCTTCTCGACATGGCGGAGCGCTCGAAACTGCCCTTTGCGACACTCGCCGATGCCGCCGACCGGCTGCGCGCAGCGAGCCTGCTGGTTCAAGGCTGAAGCAGCGGCCAGTTTCGGTCCTTGTCCGACATCACGACCGGTTCCGCCGGCCAATGGATACCGATTGCCGGATCGTTATAGCGCAGTCCGGCGGCATGATCGGGCGCGTAGGCGCTCGATATCATGTAGCGGATAAGCACCTCGTCGGTCAGCGTCTGGAAACCATGCGCGCAGCCTTCCGGTATATAGACCTGCACGCCGTTTTCCACCGAAAGCTCCACGCCCGTCCAGCGCAGATAGGTGGACGAGTGCGGACGCAGATCGACCAGAACATCCCACACCGCGCCTTGCAGGCAGGCGACGAGCTTGGTTTCGCCATGCGGTGCGCGCTGGTAATGCATGCCGCGTAAAGTTCCCTTGTCTCGCGAGCAGGACAGGCTGTGCTGGGGAAAATGCGTTTCCAGTCCGTGCCCGGCGAAAATTTCTTCGCAGAAGACACGCGCGAACCAGCCCCGCTCGTCCCTGAAAGGGGCCGGCGCAACTGTCCAGGCGCCCTCTATATCGAGTGACGTAAATCGCATGAACCGCTTCCTCATTTATTCGCCCGGATTCTGACAGGCTGACCCCGCTCGGGTAGAGCCAACTTCGATGCATGTTTTTCACCGGATGTAGGAGGTCGGCTTATCCGAAAGGCGGTGTCGTCTACGCCTTCCACCCTCCAATGGCGCAGAAACCGCATATGTACCGAATCGTCCGTAGGGCGACGGCTGCGCTCAATGGTATGTGCGGCTCACGTCCCATGGCAGTCTCGGCAATCCTGCGGCGACTTAGTAGCCTGATTTGCGCGGACCGGGGAGGCCGGGCCAAAGGAGAGGGGACACGTATGACCATCCAGATGCCGGATATCTCGCCGCAACGGGATAGCACGCGGGAAGAGAGCAAATGCCGTCTGTGCGGCAAGCTGCTTCGGCACCACTTTGTCGATCTCGGCATGTCGCCGCCCTGCGAAAGCTTCGTAAGCGCTGATCGCCTCGACCATATGGAGCCCTATTATCCGCTCTATGCGCTGGTCTGCGATCACTGCTTTCTGGTGCAGTTGAAGGAATATGTCTCGCCCGCGGAGATTTTCACCGAATACGCTTATTTCTCGTCTTTCGCCGCAAGCTGGGTCGAGCATGCGCGCAATTATTGCGAGGATATCGCCGAAAAAATGAAGCTCGATGAGAACAGCTTCGTGGTCGAGATCGCCAGCAATGACGGCTATCTGCTCCAGCATTTCCTGCCGAAAGGCATTCCCGTACTCGGCATCGAGCCGGCGGCCAATGTGGCGCAGGCGGCCCTGACCAAGGGCGTGCCGACGCGGGTCGATTTTTTCGGCACACGGCTGGCGCAGGAAATGACCGCGGAAGGCCGCAAGGCCGATCTTATCATCGGCAACAATGTTCTGGCCCAGGTGCCGGACCTCAACGATTTCGTCAACGGCATGCGCATTCTGCTGGCGCCCGAGGGCGTCATTACGCTGGAATTTCCACATCTGCTCAATCTGATCGAGTTCAACCAGTTCGACACGATCTATCACGAGCATTTCTCTTATTTCTCGCTGCTGACCATCCGTTTCATGGCGCAGCGCCATCATCTCAAGATCGTCGATGTGGAGGAATTGCCGACCCATGGCGGCTCGCTGCGGGTGCATCTCGCTCATGCCGATGCGAAGCAGAAGGCATCGTCACGCGTGTCCGCGCTCCTTCGCAAGGAAGAGCGCTTTGGCCTCGACCACCTCTCGACCTATGAACAGTTCGCCGAGAAGACGCGCAGCACCAAGCGCGATCTCCTGTCCTTCCTCATCGCGGCCAAGAATGCGGGCAAGCGCATCTGCGGCTATGGCGCGCCGGGCAAGGGCAACACGCTGCTCAACTATTGCGGCATCGGCACGGATATTCTCGATTTCACCGTGGACCGCAATCCCTACAAGCACGGGCGCTTCACGCCCGGCATGCATATCCCGATCCACGATGTTTCGGCAATCGACGAATTCAGGCCGGATTACATTCTCATCCTGCCCTGGAACTTCAAGGACGAGATCATCCGGCAGATGCAGCATGTGGTCGAATGGGGCGCGAAATTCATCGTTCCCATTCCGCATGTCACCCTGATCGATCCGGCGCTGGTTACAGAGGAGCGCTAGCCATGAAAGTCGTTCTGTTCTGCGGAGGCCTTGGAACCAGAATCCGCGAATATTCCGAAAATGTTCCCAAGCCCATGATCCCGCTCGGCCACCAGCCGATCCTGCATCACGTGATGGAATATTACAGCGATTGCGGCCATAACGATTTCATCCTCTGCCTCGGCTACAAGGCGAATGTGGTGAAGGATTTCTTCCTTACAATCCGCCCGCAGACCTTCGCCGATTGCGTCGTTTCGGACGGCGGCCGCAATGTGCGGCTGCTGGAGGAAGTGGATCGCGACTGGAGCGTGACGCTGCTCGACACCGGCATCTGGCGCAATATCGGCGAGCGGCTGTGGAGCGCGCGATCCCACGTCATGAACGAGGAGATGTTCCTCGCCAATTACAGCGACGGCCTGAGCGATGTCGATCTCGACGACATGACGCGGCGGTTCGAGGCAAGCGGCAAGATCGCCTGTTTCCTCGCCGTGCGTCCGCCCCTGACCTATCATCTGGCGGATATAGCCGAAGGCGGCGACGTGCGCGCGTTCAGGACGTCGAACACGTCGGATATCTGGATCAATGGCGGCTATTTCCTGTTTCGCAGGGAAATCTTCGACTATATGCGCGAGGGCGAGGAACTGGTGCTGGAGCCGTTCAACCGGTTGATCGCCGACAACCAGTTGATGGCTTATAAGTATGAAGGCTTCTGGCGCTCCATGGATACGCTCCGCGACTGGCAGACGCTGGAGGACATGGTGGAGAAGGGCGACATGCCCTGGAAGAAACGCAAGGCCGAACAGCATCCAGCCAATATCGCCATCGCGCTATGATCGACCTCTGCTCTCTGGCGAACCCGGCAAAGCCGCTCGAGGTGCTCTGCCTCGGCGCGCATTCCGACGATATCGAGATCGGCTGCGGGGGCACGCTTCTGCGCCTGATCGAAGCGGGTATGCCGCTCCACGTCGAATAGTGCGTCCTGTCGGGAAACGGGGAACGGCGCGCGGAGGCGGAAGCATCCGCGCGCGATTTTCTGCAAGGTGCTGCAAGTTCAGCCATCCGCCTTGCCGCCTTCGAGGACAGTTATTTTCCCGTGCAGGCGTTGCCGATCAAGGAATGGCTGGCCGCGCAGCGGCAGCGCCGTACGCCGGATATCGTCTTCACCCACTGCAAAGGTGATGCGCATCAGGACCATCGTACGGTCAACGAGCTGACGTGGAATCTTTTTCGCGATCAACTGATCCTCGAATACGAGATTCCGAAATGGGACGGTGATCTCGGCCGGCCCAATGCCTATGCGGCGCTGTCCGCTTCCGTCATGGAACGAAAGATCGGCCTCTTGATGAAGCATTTTGGTACGCAGCGCTCCAAGGACTGGTTCGACCCGGAAACCTTTCGCGGGCTTGCCCGCCTGCGCGGGATGGAATGCCGTGCACCGGCAAATTATGCCGAGGCGTTCCATGCGAGAAAGCTGCGTCTGTTCTGAATGTCGTAACGGGCCTGCGTTTCATGGTCAGCCGACTGGCTGAGATTGATAATGATCCCGCAACGGAAAACCCTGCTTCAACCCGGTCGCCGGGGTATTGTTGCATGAATACTTTGACGGTATCCATTTCGTTGGTTACGATTAATTGCCAATGCGGGAGAAACATGAATTTCGTTCTTACATCGGTGTAGGGAGGAGCTTATGTACGGTATTCGTGCGGCGTTGTTCGCCGGAATTGTCGCTGTCCTGAGCGCGCCGCTCACCGGCGCATATGCTGCCTCGCCAGCGCCGGTCGAGGCCGAACACGGCATGGTTGTCACGGCGGAGCAGCGGGCAACGCAAGCCGGCGTCGACATCTTGAAAAAAGGCGGCAACGCGATCGATGCCGCTGTTGCGGTCGGTTATACCCTTGCCGTGGTATGGCCCGAGGCGGGCAATATCGGTGGGGGTGGTTTCATGACTATTCGCACCAAGGACGGCAAAACCACGTTCATCGATTTTCGCGAACGCGCGCCGCTCGCGGCAACCAAGAACATGTATCTCGATGACAAGGGCAATGTGGTCAAAGGGGCGAGCACCGACGGATTTCTCGCCATCGGCGTACCCGGCACCGTTGCGGGTCTGGAATATGCGCGTGAGAAATATGGGAAACTGCCGCGCAAGGACGTGATGGAAGCAGCGGTCGGCTATGCCCGTGACGGCTATGTCCTCAATCAGGGAGATGTGGCCTCCTTCAAGCATAATCTGAAATGGCTCAGCCGGGATCCGGAGACAAAGCGCATCTTTCTGACGGCCGATGGCAAGCCGCACGCTGTCGGTGACAAACTCGTGCAGCCGGATCTTGCGAAGGTCCTTGCCGCGATTTCGGACAAGGGGCCTGACGCGTTTTACAAGAGCGATGTCGCCGATGCGGTTGTCAAGGCATCGAGCGCCAGAGGCGGGGTTCTCGCAAAAGCCGATTTCGAGCAATACAAGGTGCGGGAACTGAAGCCCGTGAGTTGCAACTATCGCGGCTATGAAATTATTTCATCGCCACCGCCGAGTTCCGGCGGCGTGATCATCTGCGAAATTCTCAATATTCTGGAAGGCTATCCGCTCTCCTATCTCGGCAATGATTCCGCCGATACCGTGCATTACATGGTCGAAGCGATGCGCTACGCTTATGTCGATCGCAATTCGTCACTCGGCGATCCGGATTTCGTGAACAACCCGGTGGACCACTTGCTGGACAAGAATTACGCCGCCGAAATTCGCGCAAAGATCAATCCCTACAAGGCGGGTGTATCCGAAGGTCTGATGCCGAAAGATATGAACGAGCCGAAAGAGACGACGCATTATTCGATCATCGATAATGACGGTAACGCGGTTGCGGTGACCTACACGCTCAACGGCTCCTATGGCACGGGTATCGTTGCGCCGGGAACGGGCTTTCTTCTCAACAACGAAATGGACGACTTTACATCCAAGGTCGGCGTGCCGAATCTTTATGGTCTGATCCAAGGCGAGGCGAATGCGATAGCGCCGAAGAAGACGCCGCTTTCGTCAATGAGCCCGACGATCGTCACCAAGGACGGAAAGCCATTCATGGTGATCGGCAGCCCGGGCGGTTCGCGCATCATCACGATCACGCTTGAGGCGATCCTCAATGTCATCGATCAGGGTCTCAACATTCAGGAAGCGGTCGACGCACCGCGCATCCATCATCAATGGCTGCCCGATCAAGTCTATACCGAGCCGCATGCGCTTTCGCCGGACACGGTGAAACGCCTCGTCGATATGGGTTACAAGATCGATGAAGGGGATCCGGATTGGCCGGTCTGGGGTTCTGCGGCCGGCATTCTGGTCGGCGGCAAAGATATTGCGACAATCAAAAAGGGCAACGGCGCCCGCTATAACGGCGCGATGGACAGCCGCGATGCGGCCGGTTTCGCCGAAGGATATTGAATGCCGTCCCGAAATCGAGGCCGGGCCGATGATCCCGCCTGCCGCGGAAAGGATGCAAGCTTGCGTGGGATATCACCGCTGCCGGTGCCATCGATAAACTGATGTTGAAGTTCCGCCGCATCAGCGCTTCCTTGCACTGATCGAGACCACTATGCCGCCGGCTGCTTCATGCAACCGGCGGTCTGGCTTCTCGAACCGGTCCGCTGCGTTCCGTATCAAGCGGCGGAGGTGGCCGATGGCGAACCTGGTTTGTGCGGCCGAGCGGCGACAGGCTTTTTCTTGGGCTTGGGCAGGAGGCCTTCGCGTTGCGCCCGTTTTCTGGCGTCCTTGCGCCCCCGGCGAATGGCTTCGCCTTTTTCCCGCGCTCGCTTTTCCGATGGCTTCTCGTAGGCGCGCCGCTCCCGTAGCTCCCGGAAGATGCCTTCCCGCTGCATTTTCTTCTTCAGGACGCGAAGAGCCTGATCGATATTGTTATCCCTTACAAGAACCTGCAAGTTAACTCCTTTCATGGATCGCTACATTTTCAAGCTAATCAAGCGCTGCCCGCATATTCATAATAATTTCGGCTGCTTTCAGAAAAGCGCTTGATACAGAGCTATCGTCGGTTGTGAATATGTTTTGGGCTATCGCTGTAAGTTCGCAGTGAAGCTCGGCTATAGCATCGAACGGAGGCGCCCCCATTTCGCGAAAATCTTCCTTCAACTGGAGAAGGGTGCTCGCGGCGGCCAGAAGAAGATCGCGTCTTTCGACAAGGGGCATGTTCTCTACGGCGTTTGCAGCCTGGATGAGATCACCAAAACTCAATTGGTTCATGGCTGTGCCGTTGGTTCATGGCTGTACCGTCCGCCCGGATGCGCCTTATGTTCGTGGCGCGGCGCGTGAACTGGTGTCGGCTTGCATGTTGCGTTCAAGCCGCGCGATTTTCAGGCGCTCCGTCTTCGCATCCACGGCGGCCTTTTCCTGGCTCAAAATCGCCTTCGCGGTTCTGTCCGTCTCCGCGCTCTTGGCCTCCATGCGCGACATCGGCTTTTTGAACAGCGTGTCCTTGGTCAATCCGCGACCGATATCTCCAGTCATGTTTATCTCCCGTTCCGGCGCTATTTGAATCTCTGGCGTTGTGAGCGCGCCCTGGACGAACCGCCGCAGGAGCGCCTCAGAATATTCGACAACTCGGTCCAGTCCTGCGATGGAGGCGACATTTGACGATGCGCGTCTTCAAGCTCCCGCTCCGTCGCGACAGAACGGTCATATCCGCTTGGAGGGGCGGCTGCGTGCTCCTGAGTTGGCGGTAGGATATCGAAATTGGACATTGCTGCGCTCGCTTTCGGTTGCTCGCTCCCTCTGCCGAGCGATGAAAATAAAAAAGGCCGGGGGCGACCCCGACCTTCCAATCGCCTCAACGATCAGTGCCAGTACATCCGTGGTCAAAGATCGGAGACAATATCCTGAATCCCGACGCTTCGATCAGAGCGCCTGAAGAGCGTCGGCGGCCTTCTTGCCGGACCGGCGATCCGCCACCAGCTCGAAGCTTACCTTCTGACCTTCATTGAGCGTATGCAATCCTGTACGCTCGACGGCAGAGATGTGAACGAACACGTCCGCAGAACCGTCTTCCGGTTGAATAAAACCGAAGCCCTTGCCGCCGTTGAAGAATTTTACTGTTCCATTTGCCATATTGAATTCCTTTCAATTTCGCGTGGAAGAATAATAACGAACTTACGCTCGTTACAAATTTTACGAGATTGAAAGAAAAATCAGGGCATCACATGCGCCGGGTCATTCGATGACAAAATCGATATTTGACATATAGTCCCATCATACGAATTTTACAAGGGCGCCCCCGGCGATTTATTATTTCCAAGTGAAAAAGCCGCCAAGCCAAACCACGAAATTTCGTCAAAAAGGGAGCAGCTCTCGACAGGTAACAAGCTTCATCGAGCAGCACTCACGAGCCAGCCAGTCCTTATGACGGAATATGGACATCGTGGGCATTCCGGTCTTTCTGCGGTTATCGATCTCCGAGACAAGCCGGTCCGTTTTTTGCACCAGGAACGATCATTCAGTGCATCATGCGAATGTCAGAAGATTATTTTTCTGACATTCGTGTTCATGATCCAGAGTATTTTAGTTTCTTTATCAGAATCGTTCAGTATTGAATGTTTCAACTTGCTTGAAAACTGAAAACTATCACCCTCTGCAAGCTGATAAAAGACATCGTCCACTTCAAGAATCGCCTTTCCTGAAATGACCAAACCCGCCTTTTCGCCTGGCCCGATCAGGACATCGCCCTGTCTCACCCCCGGTTTCAACGTGATATACATGAACTGTATGTCATGATCACCGACGGGAGAAAGCAGTTGCTTGACGATGGCGCCATCGCCCAGTTCCACTCTGGGACGATCCGCGCTTCGACGCACGATCATGTTTTGAGGCTCAACTTCCTTCTCCGACGCGTCAAGCAATTCCATAAGCGGAATATCCATAGCCTGGCGCAATCGCTCAAGGATGCGGATGGATGGACTCGAAAGGTTTCTTTCAATCTGACTGATCGTGCCTACCGAAACCGCAGCCGCTTCCGCCAGATCCTTGACAGTCATCTTGCGCTCCATGCGCAAGATGCGCAGGCGCTTTCCTATGCCGTCCACAGCGAAGCCGGCGGTGCTTTCTGTACGATTGGGCCTTGTGCTCATCGGTCATCTTGGTGGGAACTGTTGGTAAGCATCTCAATACGTTTCAATACATATCGCAGCCGTCGGAAGAAGGAATCCGGCGGCTGCGTGTCTTGCAATATCAACTGTTCGACATGCCCCATTTTGCGAGAATCTTGTTCAGCGTGCCGTCCTTTTTCATGGCGTCCAGCGCCGTATTGATTTTGTCGAGCAATTCCTTGTTGCCCTTGCGGACGCCGAAAGCAACATCAAATTTCTGCAACGGCTTGTATTCTTCGACCACATGCATTCCCTTCATGGAACCTGCTGCCTGCTGACCCTTGAGGATCGGATAGTCGTTCAAGCCCACCGCTACGCGCTTCAGATAGACGTCCCGCGCGAGATCCGCCGCGCTGTCATAGAACTTGACTTCCTTGGCGATCCCCATGCTTTGCAGTTTCAGGCCATAATCCGTACCGGCCGGCACGCCGATGACCAGCCCCTTGAAGTCATTGGCGGATTTGAAAGTCTTCTTCTGGTCGTCGCGAACGAAGATACCTTCGCCGAAGGCTGTGACGGGCTGTGAAAAATCGATAACCTCGGCGCGTTTCGGCGTGGGGGTCATACCGGCGACGATCATGTCGATCTTGCCCGAAATCACCGACTGAATAAGGGTTGAGAAGGCCACGGCGTCGAATTTAAGGTCCAGATGCTCACGTCGGGCGACCTCTGCGGCGATATCGGGCATGAAACCTTCGATCTTGCCGGTTTTCGTATCGAGGAACGTGGTGGGTGCGCTGGAGGGAGGAGATCCCGCCGTAATCACAGCCGCCTGGGCGGCTGCCATACCCATGAAAAAGCCTGCTGCGGCGACCGTAGCTATGAAAGCATTCTTGTGGAAAGACAACATGGTGAACCTGCTTGCAGGCGATCCTCTCCGATGCTGTGCAGACCATGAGCGCCAGCGAGGCCGCCTTCCTCTGGAGTTGAACTTTTCTTGTCTGGATGCTGGCGGCGCTTCCTTTTGGGCGTCTGCATCTCGCCGCTCAACAATTTCAGAATATTGAATAAATTCACTATGTCAATCCGATTGCATCTGGTTCGGCGTGGCGCTGTCTTTATCATCCTGAGCGGTTCGCTGGATTGATTGCGGGCGGCTATGGCTTCGAAACTTGTTTCTTCGCGCTCGTTACGAGCCCTGAAGAAGCGCCGGGGCGATTCATCTCGAATAGATTTTCTGCTAAAAAATTCAACATGTTGCCTAAAACATGACGACGAAGCCGCGTAAAATGCATCGAGTCACGGTTCTGAAAGAAGCATCCTCGAATTCGATGGCAGCACCAAATTCGATTATGTTGACATCCGTGAAAATGCGTGTTCAATAAAATGAAAACATGCCAATCCGATTGCGGTCGGGATAAACAAAGAGGGGCATGATTCATGATCTCGTGGAGTCATATTCCGGAATATTTACCGCTTCTTATGCTGGGGGTGGTCGCGACCATCGAGGTCAGCGTCGGCGCGGTCTTGCTGAGCATCCCGCTGGGCCTGTTGTGGGCGCTGTGCCGTCTGTCGGGCAAGCCGATCATATCGACGCCTGTCGGCTGGATGATCAATGTCATCCGCGGGACGCCGATCATCGTCTTCCTGTTTTACATCTATTTCGTCATTCCCGATCTCGGTATCGAGCTGAACTCGATGCAGGCGGCGATATTCGGGCTGGCTTTCGCCTATTCAACCTATCTTTCGGAGATATTCCGCGCCGGCATCGAAGCGGTCGACAGCGGCCAGATGGAGGCGGCTCGCTCCATCGGCATGGGCAAGACACTGGCAATGCGCCGCGTGGTGCTGCCGCAGGCACTTCGGATCGCGCTGCCGCCTTTCGCGAACATGCTGGTGATGATGATCAAGGATTCCGCCATCGCCTCCACCATAGCGGTCACGGAAATCACCCGGCAAGGCCAGCTTCTTGCGTCGGCGACCTTCGACAATACCACTATCTATACACTGGTCGCCGTCATTTATCTGGCCATGACGCTGCCGTTGATGTCTTTCACGAAGTGGCTCGAAAACCGCTTCGGCAAGAACCGGAGACGCTGACATGATTGAATTGAAAGATGTTCATAAGCGGTTTGGCGATCTTGAGGTTCTGAAAGGGATAACCCTTTCCGTCGCGAAGGGCGAAGTGGTCTGCCTGATCGGGGCGTCCGGTTCCGGAAAGTCTACGATGCTCCGCTGCATGAACGGGCTTGAATCCTATGAAGCAGGGACAATCAGTCTTCTGGGGAAGACCGTCGATGCCAACAGCCGGGAGATCAACGATCTCCGCCGTCAGATCGGAATGGTCTTCCAACGCTTCAACCTTTTCCCGCATCGCACGGCGCTTGAAAATGTCATGGAAGGGCCGGTTTACGTCAACAGGGAAAAGCCGGGGCCGGCGCGGGAGAAAGCCATAGCGCTTCTGACCCGTGTGGGCCTGGCCGACAAGATCGACGTCTATCCGCCGCAATTGTCGGGCGGGCAGCAGCAGCGCGTCGCCATCGCGCGTTCGCTGGCGATGGAGCCGAAAGCCATCCTGTTCGACGAGCCGACCTCGGCGCTCGATCCCGAACTGGTCGGTGAAGTGCTTCAGGTCATGCGCTCCCTCGCCGAGGAGGGCATGACCATGGTGATTGTGACGCATGAAATGCAGTTTGCGCGCGAGGTCGCAAATCGGGTCTGTTTTCTGCATGCGGGCCGCATCGAGGAAGAGGGGCCGGCCTCGGAGGTCCTCACGCGGCCCAGGGAGGAGAGAACGCGCGATTTCCTCCGACGGGTGCTGCATGACGTGGCTCCGCTGGAGCATAAGCACGCCGCGTCGTAGAGTTTCCCCGGACGGACGCCTGCTTTGTCGGGAGGCGGACGGTGGCAACGGTTTGTGGTTCCGCATTTTCGGCCGGCCGATGCCGGCTGAAAACGCTCTAATCGGGTTGGCGATCGCGAGATGGCCATTGGTCGGGATATTGGGTCATGCCTGTCACGGTAGATAAAGTTCAAGATAGCACCTCCTTTCCATCCGCCGTCGACGTCGTCGTAATCGGGGCAGGCATCATTGGCGCAAGTACGGCGTACGAACTCGCGAAAAGGAAATTGTCCGTTGCTCTGATCGAAAAGGGCATCGTGGCAGGCGAGCAATCGAGTCGCAACTGGGGTTGGGTGCGCCAGCAGAATCGCGATCTTTACGAGCTTCCGCTAGCCATGCACAGCCTGCGGCGCTGGGAAGAGCTGGGCACCGAAATCGGCCGCGATCTCGGTTTTCGCCGGGAGGGCATTCTCTACTGCACAAAAAATGAAAGCGACTTCGCCCGCTGGGAAAAATGGGGACGAGCAGCGCGAGAGATCGGATTCAGCAGCGACATATTAAGTGCCGCAGAGGCCAAAAAACGTTCCGGCGGCGGCGCGTCCCAATGGATCGGTGGGGTCTGGTCTCCGACCGACGGCAAGGCGGAGCCGTCTATGGCGGTCCCGGCATTGGTCGAAGGCGCCAAGGCGTTAGGTGTCAATCTTCAGCAAAATTGCGCCGCCAGAGGCTTGGAAATACAGGCGGGTGCGGTCAAAGGCGTCTGGACCGAGCGCGGATTCATCAAGGCCGACGCGGTGGTTTGCGCCGGTGGCGCGTGGAATTCGCGTTTTTGCAGGCGGCACGGAATCGACTTGCCCGTCGCCAATGTGGACGGAACAGCGTTGCGCACCACGCCGGCGGCGGCAGTCGTGCAGGCCGGCTGCATCAGCACACCGGGTTTCGCCTTGCGGCGGCGCATCGACGGTTCCTATACGCTGGCGGTGCCGGGCCATGGTGTCATCAATATTGCGCCGCAAGGCATGCGCTACGCTGCCAAATTCTATCAGATGTATCGCAGCAAACTGGCCAAGAAATTGAAATTCCGTATCGGCAACAGTTTTTGGAATGGTCCCGAAGCGTCCGGAAGCTGGGATTTCGACAAGGTCTCGCCGTTTGAGAAGATTCGCATTCTCGATCCTCGGCCCGATATGGGCCTGGTGCGGCAGGGCCTCGCCAATCTGGTCGCGGAATATCCGGCCCTGAAAGGCATCGGCGTCGCGGCAGCCTGGGGCGGCGCGATCGACACGGCGCCCGATCTCGTGCCGATCATCTCCAGGATCGACAAGGTATCAGGTCTGGTGGTCGCGTCAGGCTTTAGCGGTCATGGATTCGGCATCGGACCCGGCGCCGGTCATCTCATCAGCGAGATGGTTGCGAATGTAACGCCTTTCGTGGACCCGTCAGCTTACAGAATTGAACGGTTCAGCGACGGTTCGGCGATCCGGCGTCCTGAGATGATGTAAAGGCGTTTTCGCCGTAAGCCGCCGCTCCTGCAAATGTTTCGGTTCCGCCATGAAGCTCGACAAGACGAAAGAACGGCGGTGCGACGACTTCGCTAGAGAAGCTGATGAGCAAATCACGCATCGCGCCCGTCCTTGCTGTTGAGATCGACCAGCAGCCTGCTTAATTCACCGATGACCCGGCGTGTCACCTTGAGGTCATCGCTGGAGATGCCTTTCAGCAAATCCTTTTCAATGCCGTCGGCCACGCTTTCGACCTGACGGACGGTCGCTTCCCCCTGTTCCGTCAGGAAGAGCAGTCGCGCCCGCCGGTCGTCGTCAATCGTCTGCCGCTCGATCAGGCCGTCCGCTTCGAGATTGTTCAGGAGTCGCACGACGGAGGTGTTGTCCAGACCGAGTGCGGCAGCCAGATCCTTTTGCCGCATGGGTTCGTCTGCCCGTGCGAGCTGGACGAGAAGGGTCCATGAGGCCTCTGTCAGGCTGAAGGGCTGAAGACGCGCATCGACGGTCTTCCGCCATTGCCGTGCCACATATCCGATCTGTGAACTGAAGCGATTGCTTCTGATGGGGCTCTTTTTCGTCATGAAACCGTCTTGACTTGAATGACCTGTCATTTATATAAGATGACACATCATCTTTTGCAATGCCGCGATCCCGATTGTCGGCGGGGCGGGAGATGCCTCTTGTGTTTTCTGTGCCGGCAATGCCCGGTGCGCTGAAGGATGCGGGCGGCCGTATCCGGTTTCATCAGGGTGAGAGTAACGATTTGCAACGCGTGCTCGTTGATGCGTCGGCAGGCAGGGAAGTCGGCTGACGTCCGGTCGGTTCTCTCAGGCGCCGGGTTTCGATCCGGCAAGTCTGCCTGAGGCGCGGACGGCTTGTATTTGTCTCCATAACTGGTCATTGATGTTAAATGATTGTATCTGCATCTCAATTCGGGACGGCGATCGTCCAGCGTCTGCGTGATCTCTGGCCTGTGATGAAAACCTGGCGGAAGCCGCTCGAATACGGGCTGCGTTTCTGGATTTCCGTCAGTACGGCGCTGTTCGTCGCGTTTTTTCTGCAACTCAACGAGCCGTTCTGGGCCGGAACCTCCGCTGCCGTCGCTTGCCTGCCGCAGGTCGGGCCTTCCCTGCGCAAGGGCTGGCTGCGTCTGATCGGAACCGGCATCGGCGCGGTGGTCGGCGTGTTGCTGGCGGCCTGCTTCGCGCAGAACCGTCCGGCCTTCTTTATCGCTCTTGCCGGCTGGGGCGCAGTGAGCGCGTTCAGCACGACGCTTCTGCGCAACTACTCCTCCTATGCCGCCGCGCTCATGGGCTATACGGCCGCCATCGTCGCCGGCGGCGCACTGGGAGATACGGGCGGCGTGCATGCTGACACCGTATTCCAGCTGGCTGTGTGGAGGTTCACGGAAATCTGTGTCGGCATCGTCTGTGCCGGCGTCATCCGCATCCTGACGGATCGCGGCGATGCCGAGCAGCGTCTCGCGAAGGCCATAGGCGATCTCGTTCCCGACATGCTGCAACGCTTCCATGACGCGCTGGCGACCGATATGCGGGACGGTACGAGTACACAGGCGCTTCGACGTGAATTCATCAAGCGCACGATCGCGCTCGAGCCGATCATGGAGCAGGCCATGGGCGAGTCCTCGCGCATACGATTCAGCTCGCCGCTTCTCCAGCGGATGACCGACGGCCTCTTCTCGGTGCTGGCGGGCTGGCGGGCCGTGGAAATCCATATCCTGCGCTTGCCGGACGAGGAGCGCCGCCGGGCGCTGCAAGCCGTGCTGCCGGTGTTTTCGCAAGTCGAAGCCGATCTTTCTCAGGCCGGCGGCCCCGCGGGATGGCGTAAAAATCCGCGCCGCATCCGTGATGCGTTGCGTGCGAGCGCCGAGCAGCTTGCCGCTCTGGACGCAGAAACGCCGACCCTCCGGCTCGTCGCCGACAAGACTGCCGAAGGTCTGTCCGGGCTGGCACATGCTTTCAACGGGCTTGTCCTCGTCGTCGATCCGGAAGGTGTCCGCGGCTTGCGGGGGCGCAGCCATCTGCGCGTCCCGGATTACATGCCGGCGATCGTCAACGGCGTCCGCGCGTTCCTCACGGTCGGCATCACCGCGCTGATCTGGATCGTCACCGGCTGGTCCAATGGCGGGGCGGCCATGATCTTTGCGCTGGTTATCAGCGTCGCCCAGATTCCCAGGGGCGACGGAGCCTATGCCGGCGGTCTCACCTTTTCCGCCGCGACGATCTGGTCGTCGGTTCTGGCGATGATCGCCACTTTCGTCGTGCTGCCCCTCATCCCGATGAATTTTCCCGCGCTGGCGCTGGCGCTGGGCTGCTTTATCGTTCCGACAGCCGCGCTGTCGATGATCCTGCGCAAGCCCCCGTGGCTTGGTGGCATAATGGCGACCTCGGCCGTCCTTTTCATGCCTTTTCTGGAAGTCACCAATCCCATGACCTACGAGGCCGCCGATCTTCTCAACAAGACGCCGGCCAACGTGGCCGGCTGCCTCATGGGTGCGATGGCGTTCCGGCTCATCCCGCCGCTTACGCCGTCCTACCGGACCCGAAGGCTGCTGTCGCTGACGTTGAAGGACGTATGCCGCTTCGCGCGCGGCGCGGCTCATGAAGACTGGAGCGGACATGTTCTCGGCCGCCTGATCGCGATGTCCGTTCATGCCAGCCCGTTGCAGCGTGCCAGTCTCGTGGTCGCCTTTTCGGTCGGAAGCGAAATTGCGCAATTGCGCCGCCTTGCGGAATATCTGGGCTTCGCTCCCGCTCTCCAGACCGCGCTCGACGCCATTGCCCGGCTGAAACCCGAACAGGCCGGGCAGCGTCTCGGCGAAATCGACGTCTGGTTGGCCGGTCAGCCGAAGACGCAGACATTATTGCGTGCGCGCGCCGGGATAGCGGTCATTTCCGAGGCGCTCGCGCAGCATTCCGCCTATTTCGCCGGGAGGATACCCGCATGAGATATTCCGAGATCGACCTGTTCGGAATCTATATCGCGCCCATGGCCGCCATGCTGGTGGCGGCGTGGATCATCACCTTCGGCCTGAGGCTGGTGGCCGACCGCTTCCATCTTCTGCACAACGTCTGGCATCCCCCGCTGGTCGTTGCGGCCGTCTATATCATCGTTCTTTCCCTCATCGTTCTGCTCGCTTAGTGGTAATCATGTCCCAACAACCGGAAAATCCGTCCTCTCCTCCGCAAAAAGCCGCAGAAGCCTCGTGGTCGCCGGACCGCATCGCGGCGGCGGAAAAAAAACGCGACAGGGCGCTTCGGATCGGCCGTGTGGCGACGGTGGCCGTCATCGTCGTTGCCGCGCTGCTCGGCTACGCCATGTGGAACCGATACATGGAAGGCCCGTGGACGCGAGACGGAACGGTCCGCGTCTATATAGCCACTGTCACGCCGGAGGTTTCCGGCAACATCGCCGCCATCAAGGTCAGGGACAACCAGTTCGTCCACAAGGGCGATCTCCTCCTGACCATCGATCCGACGACCTATGAGATCGCGGTGCGGCAGGCCGAGGCGGCGCTGGAACAGGCGAAGATCAGCGTTCAGAGTGCCGATTCCCAGATAGGGATCGAGCAGGCGCAGGTCGCGGTCAACAAGGCGCAGCTCGATCAGGGGCAGGCGGGACTGGAATTCGCGCGTTCGCAGGCGTCACGCTACGAGACGCTGCGCCAGACACAGACCGGCAGCGTTCAACTGGCCGAGCAATATCAGTCGCAGCTTCGTCAGCAGGAAGCGTCGGTGCAGGGTGCGCAGGCGACGCTGTTACAGGCGCAGAGACAGGTGGATGCGCTCAAGGTGCAGAAGCGTGCGGCGCAAGCCGCGGTGATGGCGGCGGAGGCGCAGCTCGATCTGGCCAGAACCAATCTCGCGCGAACCTCCTTACGCTCGCCGGTCAATGGCTGGGTGACGAACCTGCGGTCGCAGGAAGGCGACTTTGCCAGCGCCGGCAAGACCGCGATTTCCGTCGTGGACGCGGATTCGTTCTGGGTGGACGCCTATTTCGAGGAAACCAGCATAACGGAGATCAGGCCGGGCGCCACCGCGCAGATAAAACTGATGGGTTATCCCAAGGTTCTCAAGGGCCATGTCGCAAGCCGCGCCCGCGCCATCGACGTGGCCAACGCGGCGGCAAACGACGAGGGCGTGGCGACCGTCAATCCCGTGTTCACATGGGTGCGGCTGGCGCAGCGTATCCCCGTGCGTATCCAGATCGACGACGCGCCTAAGGACCTCTTCCTTGCCGCGGGAATGACCGCCAGCGTTCAGGTCGACGATGACGGCCCGGAACCGACGCACGTCAATCCGTGAAGACACCGGCAACGATCACGGGGACATGATGGACCCTCTTTATGTCGGCTGCGACCGCGTCGGTGCGATCTGTTCCTGATCCGACGCATCCAAGGTCATCGCGGACACAGAAAATCGACAGTCGCGCCGGAGCTTTTTGCATGCGATATGTTCCGCGCCTGATGGTGACAGCAATTCTTCCGCGCGACTTGGGTACGATCTTCAAACCGGGTAATTTCTGAAGGCTTCAGACTTCGCCTGAACACGGTTGCTCTCAAGCGCAGAGCCGATCATGCGGTTGCGCAGCCGGTAATTCAGGCGTCACAGCTGCCGTCGGGCCTTCGGGGTCTTTTGCCTGTTGTCCGTGTTTGGCCGGCCCTTTCGCCGGGCGCATGTCACAAAAGCTTCATTGCCGCCTTCTATAGATTTTGCGAACACACATGTCGGAAATCCGTTATCAAGGAGCGGTTCGATGGCCGATGCCGTCACCATTTCACGCGACGCGACCATCCCTCATCCGGTGGAGACGGGGGGCGCCGGCACATGGTTCCTGCCCCTGTTCGGCCTCGTGGTTCTGGGCGGTCTTGCCTATATCGGCTATGCGCTGAGCCGCGATCTCGCCAATGCCGCCACCGTGCCATGGATATTTCTCGGCCTCGCGCTGCTGATTGCGCTCGGCTTCGAGTTCGTCAACGGTTTCCACGACACCGCCAATGCGGTGGCAACCGTCATCTATACCCGCTCCATGCCGGCGGAACTGGCGGTGCTCTGGTCCGGCCTCTTCAACTTCCTCGGCGTGCTTACCTCCACCGGCGCGGTGGCCTTCGGCATCTTGTCGCTGCTTCCGGTCGAACTGATCCTTCAGGTCGGTTCCGGCTCCGGCCTTGCCATGGTCTATGCGCTGTTGATCGCCGCCATCGTGTGGAATCTCGGCACCTGGTATCTCGGCCTGCCGGCATCCTCCTCGCACACCATGATCGGTTCGATCATCGGCGTCGGCCTCGCCAACCAGTTCCTTGCCCCAGCCGGCACCGCCACCAGCGGCGTGGACTGGTCGCAGGCGACCAATATCGGCCTGTCGCTGCTGGTTTCGCCTGTCGTCGGCTTCGGCTGCGCGGCGCTGCTTCTGCTCGCCATGAAGGTCCTGATCCGCAACAAGGCGCTTTACAGCGAACCGAAGACGGACAGCCCGCCGCCGCTGTGGATTCGCGGTCTCCTGATTTTCACCTGCACCGGTGTCAGCTTCGCGCATGGCTCCAACGACGGCCAGAAGGGGATGGGCCTCATCATGCTGATCCTCATCGGTCTCGTGCCGACCGCCTTCGCGCTCAACAAGACGCCGTCGCCGCATTATCTCAACGCCTACAAGACGGCCTCGGCCCAGGTCGAGACGGTGCTGAACAAATATGCCAGACCCGGTCTCACTGTCACCGACCCGAAGTCGGTCGTGGCCGACGCGGTCAAGGCCCGTAAGTGGAGCGACGAAACGACCGTGGCGCTGCGCGATTATATCCACGCCTCCACCGCCCAGATTTCGCAATATCCCGACCTCGGCGCGGTTCCGCAGCAACTGGTCGGCAATGTGCGCAACGACATCTATCTGATCGGCGAGGCGCTGAAACTCATCGACAAGCAGAAGCTCCTGCCGATGCCGGCGGAGGATATTGCCGCCGTCAGCGCCTATCACAAGGCGGTGGACGATGCGACCAAGTTCATTCCCACCTGGGTGAAGGTCGCCGTGGCGCTGGCGCTGGGTCTGGGCACCATGATCGGCTGGAAGCGTATCGTCGTGACCGTGGGCGAGAAGATCGGCAAGACCCATCTGACCTACGGGCAGGGTGCGGCGGCGGAAGTCGTGGCCATGGCGACCATCGGCGCGGCCGACCATTTCGGCCTGCCGGTCTCAACCACCCACGTGCTTTCGTCCGGCGTCGCCGGTACCATGGCCGCCAACGGCTCCGGCCTGCAATGGTCCACAGTGCGCAACATGATCATGGCGTGGGTGCTGACCTTGCCGGCCTCCATTGCCATCGCCTTTATGCTCTATGTGCTGTTGCGGCAGGTCTTTTGACGTGGTTGGAACCACCGAAACACCCGAGCGCCGGTCCGATTCCATCGGGCCGGCGTTCTCCGTGAGAAGCACATCGGTCGTGGGTGAGCCGCTGCTTTCCAGCCGCGCTACCGTCCCGGCAAGGGAAGCCCTGCCGGGCCTGATCGGCGCTTGGCAGGGCGGCTCTGTCATGGGCGTGAAACCGCTCGATCCGCAGGAGATCGAGGCCGCGCTCGCGGCGGAAGAAGGCTGGGTCTGGCTTCATGTCGATCTGGTGGACCAGCGCATGCAGGGCTGGCTTTCCACGCGCTGCGCCCTGCCTCCAGCGGCGCGCGCGCTTCTCGAAGGCCATGAGGACGGTTTGATACTGGGCCACGAGGCCGAGATGGCACACGGCGTCGTGGCCGATATGCAGCACGATCTCGAGCGCGAGACGGCAATCGTCGGGCGGCTGCATTTCGCCGTTTGCGATCGGCTGCTCGTTACCGGCAGGCGGCATCCGCTGGAGGGGGTGGACACGGTGCGCCGCTCTTTCGCCGACGGTTTTTCGCCTGCGACGGCCTACGAGCTTTTCGAGGCCATTGTGACGAGCTTCTGCCGAAACACCAGCCGGAAGCTTACGGCGGCGGGCCGGCGTCTCGATGCGGTGGAGGATCGGATTGTCACCGAACGCCTGAGCGACGAACGCCGCAGCCTCAAGGAAGTGCGGCGGCTCGCCGTATCGCTGCATCGCCCCGTGGCAGGCATGGTAGCGCTATTCGAGGATGACGAATGCGAAGGCTGGGCGCTCTCGGAAGCAGGCCATGCGGTTTTTCGGCAGCTCTCCGCGCGGCTGGAGCGGCTGGACCGCGAGATCGTCATGGTCAACGATCGCGCCCGGCTTCTTCAGGAGGAAATGGCTGCGGAACTCGCTGACGAATCGAACCGGAGCCTCAAGGCCATGGCGGTAATGAGCGCTCTTTTGTTGCCCGGCACATTGGTGGTCGGTATATTCGGCATGAACACCGCCGGTCTACCCTTCACCCATGGTGACGCGGGCTTCTTCTGGGCCATGTTCGTTGGTATTGCGGCCACGGTGCTGTTCTACTGGCTGCTGCGCCGCGCGGGCGTAAGCATGCGGTTTTGAGGATTGCATTGCTCCATCGATCTTCCTGCAAACGCCGTCTCACGAAGTAATGGACGCAAAGCTGCCGCCGCTATTCATCTCCGCTAAGGAAATGTCCGATGGCGGCGAGCGGCCGAATACCGTCACAAACGATTTTGACAATGGCAAGCATCGGGACAGCCAGAATTGCGCCCGGCACACCCCACATCCAGAACCAGAAAATGAGAGCCATTATAACAAGCACGGGATTCAACGTAAAACGGCGAGCCAGCAGCATTGGCGTCACAATTTCACCCTCAACGATATGGATCAGAAAATAAAGGGCGGCGGGCAGCAACGCGAGCCACAATGAATCTATGACCAGCAATCCCGCAAGCAGGAAAACAAAAACTCCGAGCAATGGCCCCATGATGGGAACGTAGTTCAGGAAAAATGCGACCACACCCCAAAGGACAGGATCGCCAACACCTGTAACCCACATCGCAAGGCCGGTCGCAATTCCAACGGCCGCGTTCATGAGTGTAATGGTCACAAGGTAAGCGGATATGTTCCGCTCGACATCGAGCGATATCTCCACCACCTGCCGCTTGTCCTTGAACCGCGGCAATATCTCTACAATCCGTTTCAGAAACGTGCTGCCTGATACCAGCAGAAAAAACAGGATGAGTATCGTTTCGAAAAAACTGCTCGCAAAATGAGTGCCGCCGCTGAGTATCCCGGTCGCAATTCCTGTTACGATACCGCTGCCGCCGCGGCTTGGTTCCGATCCCTGACCCACGTATCCGTCCAGCTGATGGAAGAATGTTTTCAGCGTGTCGATAGGCTCATTGAGGAATTTCAAACGTTCCTGAAGTTTCTGCACACCAGCGGGCAGCTTGGAAGCCCATTCGGCGGCCGGACCGGAAACCGCGGCACCTATTGCGACGATTGCGCCGAACACCAGCAGGATCAGGATCAGGGCCGCCAGGCCTTTTGGTATCTTAAAGCGTTCCAGAAACCGCATTCCGGGCTGAAACAGCAATTTCAATACAAAGGCCAGAACGATCGGCAGGACGATCTCCGCGGCGACGTAGGCGGTACACAAAATCGCAAGGACGACAAGGACACTCAGAAGGACAACCACAGGGTCGGACGGAATGAAAATTTCATCCGCATCAGTTTCGTCGGGTGACTTTTTCACTTTGGTATTTGTATCCGACAACCTTCAACGCCTCCCTGCGCTCCGATCATATCAGGTACTCAGGAATTAGTATCACCGCCCAAGATTATGCGTCTACAGTCTTCAACTTTTTTCGCGCCGGATCCCATACGAACATCAGATCATGAGGTAGCCGAAAGGCAAGTCGCGGAATAGCGAGGTTGGCCCGGCAGGCGCAATTCCGGTTGCCTCCAGAAGCCACGCCCTTTCAAGCCTGATGTATTGGTATGTGATAATCCGCTTCCAATCATCTCTTGCAACCCTACGGAGCAGGCAATCTCGTTGAGACTCCGTTGCCGCGATGAATGTCCCGCGTACCTTTGGAGATTTGGCGTGGTCATCATAATCCCTGCGGACGGCAGTGTGATCGTGGCATCGGCGAAGTACAATCTAAGATAGAAAAGTCGAATCTGGCTGCCGCCATACCATTCAAATCGTTTCGTCAGGAATCCGTCATCCCACTGTGACCGTACCGTCATATTTTTGTCATTGAAATGACACGATGCGGGCCGGCTTCGCCCTGAAGGGAATTTCACCGCCGTGCTTCAAGAAAAGCGAATTATTTCAATATATAACGGCTTCGAAATTTCGCTTCGGGGTGAAGAATGGTTGTAAAGGTCATCTTCGAGTAGGGCAAAAATGTGTTTTTTTTGCAACAGAGGTGACCTCGCTTTGAAGAGCCTGCCGGTGCGGCAGCCTTTGTCATCGAGACGATAAAAAAGCAAAATATTTAGCAACCGCAAAGAGGTGCACCTGGGGGAACCTCTTTCCTTGAGGGATGGGGACGGTTGTCTTCCAGCCAAACAGAATGCCCAGATTGTTTTAACGTTGACTGGAGATCTCCATGACGATCAAGAGCCTTTTCCTTGGCGCTACCGCGACCGTAGTCGCGGTGACCGGCGCTCACGCGGCCGACGCCGTTGTCGCGCCGGAGCCCGAAGCCGTCCAATATGTCCGCGTCTGCGACGCCTACGGCGCGGGTTTCTTCTATATACCAGGCACCGAAACCTGCCTGCGCGTCGGCGGTTATGTCCGATACGACCTTCTGGGCGGCGATAATGTCTATAACGCCAAGGACCGAAAGGGCTGGGACGGCGGCGGTCGTTTTGCGCTCCGCACCTGGACCGCTTCGGAAACCGAGCTCGGCACCCTGAAGACCTTCACCGAAACGCGCTTCAACTGGAGCCAGAGCAACTCGCGTCAAGATGGCTTTTATGGCAGCAGCTCATCCGGCACGGACCTGCATTACGCCTATATCCAGCTTGGCGGTCTCAAGGTCGGTATGGACGATTCGGAGTTCATCGAATTCACTGGCTATCTCGGGTCCATGCTGAACGACGATGTGATCTCCGGGGGCTCGCAGACCACGGCCAAGATTTCCTACACCTACACCAATGGCAGCGGATTCTCCGCTGTACTTGCCCTGGAAGAAGGCGGCAATGACGGCATTGTTACGCCGTTGGTCGGCGCCGCTGGTTATACCAAGCACGATTATGAGATCGACGGTTATGTGCCGCACATAGTCGGTGGCCTGAAGTATGCGGGCGGCTGGGGTTCGATCGCAGGTGTCGCGGCTTACGATTCGGTCATTGAGGACTGGAGTGCCAAGGTTCGCGGTGATGTGAACATCACCAACAAGTTCTCCGTCTGGCTGCAGGGTGCGTATTCGTCCAAGGAAACGCCTGACCAGAATTATGGTCAGTGGGGCGGCAATTGGGCTGTCTGGGGCGGTCTGAAGTACAAGGCAACCAAGCAGGCGGCCATCAACTTTCAGGCGGCACATGACGACTGGGGCATGACTGCTGTCGGCCTGAATGTCGCCTATGAGATCGTCCCGGGCTTCACCGTCACGCCGGAAATCTCCTACACCAAGTATGCCAATAAGTGGAGAACCATCGTGAACAGCGCCGGCGCCAACGACGACGACGCATGGGGCGGTGTCATCCGTTTCCAGCGCACGTTCTGATCTCCCGGAATGGTCATCTGATGGAGTCCGGCAGCGACGCTGCCGGACTTTTGTTTGAGAGAACGTTCTTGCGGTTTGGAAAAAACGGTCCCTCACGGGCAACCCGGTCGTAAGGCGCGCCATTCGGTTTCACACAGCCGATACCCGCTCATTGCAGCGCTCTACACTTTCACAAAAGTCATAAGGTTCTGTCGCGAAACTGTCGTTCCCGCCCTCTATAAACGCCGCAGAGTTACGGAACGGAGACTGTCATGCTCTTAAAACATTTCGCGCTTGTGGCTGTTGCTGCCGGATTTGCTTCGGCCGGCATCGTTGCCCCGGCCTCGGCCGAAAAGGTGAAGTTCGATTTCTGGTACGGCAATACGGGCGAGATCGCGCGCGTCGTCCAGAACATGTGCGACGATTTCAACAAGTCGCAGGACAAGTATGCGGTCCAGTGCACCAGTCAGGGCAGCTACGACGCCACATTGCAGAACACGATTGCGGCTTTCCGCGCGCAGAAGCAGCCGACGCTGGTGCAGATCTATGATATCGGCACGGCGACGATGATGCTTTCTGACGCCTATGTGCCCGCGACAAAGCTGATGGCCGATGCCGGATACAAGATCGACTGGAAGGATTTCTTCCCGGGCATCGCGCGCTATTACGCGACATCGAAGGGCGAGTTGCTGTCCTTCCCGTTCAATTCGTCGACCGCTGTGATGTATTGGAACAAGGATCTCCTGGGTAAGATCGGCAAGACCGAAGCCCCGAAGACCATCGAAGAGATGGGCAAGGACATGGCCGCGCTGAAGCAGGCTGGCGTGAGTTGCCCCTTCGCGATGGACATCAGCACCAACGAGAGCTGGCAGTTGATGGAAGAGTTCTCGGCGATGCACAATCAGCCGATTTCGACGCTGAACAACGGTTATGACGGCCTCGGCGCGAAGCTGGAAGTCAACAAGACCCTGTTCGTCAAATATGCGACCGATCTGAAGAAGTGGTATGACGATGGTCTGCTGGTTCTGAAGTCGCCCAAGGCAGGTCAGGGCTATGTGCAGGCATTCGCCGCCGGCGACTGTGCTTTCACGCTGTCCTCGATCGGCGATGACGGCACGATCGCTTCGACCCAGAAGAAGGGCATGAACTGGGGCGTTGCGATGATGCCGGTTTATGCCGGCATCGAGCGCAAGAATACGCTGGTCGGCGGCGCGTCGATCTGGACGCTGAAGGGTCACAGCAAGGAAGAATATGCGGGTGCCGCAGCCTTCCTGAACTGGCTGCATGAGCCCAAGCAAGCGCTGTTCTGGTCGACGCACACCGGCTACATCCCGGTCACCAACTCCGGCTATCAGTACATGAAGGCACATGGCTTCTATGACAAGCAGCCCTACAAGGATCGCGCCGTTGCGATCGAAAGCCTGACTGCGTCGGAGCCGACCGATGTCACCCGCGGCATCCGTCTGGGCAACTTCACCGCGATCCGCAAGGATTTCTCGGATGAGATGCAGGCGATCTTCACCAACGCGACCACGGTTCAGGCCGGCCTCGACACGCTGGTGAAACGCGGCAACGAGTCGCTGGATCGTTTCGCCAAGACCTATCCGGGCAAGACCCTTCCGTAAACCCGGCTTTGTGATGCCGCGGCCGGGGAGCCTTCGGGTCTCTCCGGTCGCCTCTTTCAGGATATCCGATGGAACGGCGCGCCTATTTCCGCTCTCGCTGGCTCGGCATCGCTATGATCGTGCCGCAGCTTCTGTTGATCTTCACCTTTTTTTACTGGCCAGCGGGTCAGGCGCTGTACTGGGCCTTCACGTTGCAGCAGCCGTGGGGTGGCGGCAACGTCTGGGTCGGACTTGCGAATTTCAAGCAGATACTGGGCGATCCCGCCTATTGGTCGTCGGTGAGCCTCAGCCTCGTCTTCGCCTTCGCCTGTACGGCTCTCTCGCTTGGCTTCGCATTGATCCTTGCAATCCTGACCGACCGGCAGCTGCGCGGGTACCGCTTCTATCGCACGATCCTGATCTGGCCCTATGCCATCGCGGCTCCCGCGCTTGCGCTGGCCTTCCGGTTCATTCTGGCGCCGCAGGCGGGCTTCATCGCCTTCATCAATCATATCTGGCCGGGCCTGTGGGACCCCACGATCGATGGCGCCGACGCCATGATCGCGATCGTTGTGGCCTTCTCGTGGAAATATGTCGGCTACTGTTTCATCTTCCTGCTCGCTGCGCTTCAGGCGATCCCCCGCTCGGTGATCGAGGCGGGGGTGATGGACGGGGCGACGGTTATGCGCCGCATCCGGGACATCCAGCTTCCGCTGTTGATGCCCACCGTCTTTTTCCTTCTGATCATCATGCTGACCGAAAGCTTCACCGACAGCTTCGGTATCGTCGACATCATGACAGGTGGCGGGCCGAACCGCGCCACCGAGCTGATGGTCTACAAGATCTACTTCGACGGCTTCAAAGGGCTCGATTATTCGGGGGCCGCCGCGCAGTCGATCATCCTCATGGTTCTCGTGATGCTGCTGACGGTCATTCAGTTCCGTTTCATCGAGCGCCGCGTGCACTACAAGTGAGGGCCAAGTGAGAGCACGTCATGGTTGAACGCAGCCGCCTTTTCGACATCTTCACGCAGGTCGTCCTGTTGCTGGGGTTTCTTGCCGCTCTTGGTCCGATAGCGCTTGTCGTGATCGCGGCCAGTCAGAACCTGCAGGAGGTGAACACGGTGCCGATGCCGCTGCATCCGGGCAGCGATCTGTGGCACAATCTGACGCTCGCCTGGAGCCGGGCCAGACTGTCCACCGGCCTCGTCAACGGCATCGCTTTCGCGACTGCGGTCGCGGCAGGCAAAGTTGTCCTTTCGGCGATCTCGGCCTTCTCGATCGTCTTCTTCAACTACCGGGGCCGGATCGCGATTTTCTGGATCATCTTCGTGACGCTGATGCTGCCGCTCGAAGTGCGTATCGTGCCGACCTATGCCGTCGCCTCGAACGTGCTCGGCCCCTATCAGGCGATCCTCGATCTGACCGGCATCACCGCGCTGATCAACTGGATCACCGGCATCCGCATTTCGATGGAATGGGGGATGCTGAACAGTCTGTCCGGTCTTACCCTGCCTCTGGTCGCCACCGTGACGGGCACCTTTCTTTACCGGCAGTTCTTCATGACGATCCCGAACGAGCTGGTGGAGGCATCGCGCATGGACGGATCGGGGCCCTTGCGCTTTTTCATCGAAGTGCTGTTGCCCCTGTCCAAATCGAATATGGCGGCCTTGTTCACCATCATGTTCATCTGGGCGTGGAACCAGTATCTGTGGCCGCTTCTTGTGACCACCGATCCCGATCACGCGGTTGCGGTGACCAATCTCAAATATCTGATCCCCGACGGCGAAGGCGGGCCGCCCGAATGGAACGTGGCCATGGCCGGCACGCTGATCGTGTTGCTGCCGCCACTTGTCGTCGTCATCGTGATGCAGCGCTGGTTCGTGCGCGGCCTCGTTGCCACCGAGAAATGAGGGTCCCCATGTCGCAAATCACCATTCAGGCCGTGCGTAAGAGTTACAACGCCAGGACGACTGTCGTGCACGGGATCGACCTCGATATCGCATCGGGCGACTTCGTGGTGATTCTTGGTCCGTCGGGCTGCGGGAAATCGACGCTTCTGCGGATGATCGCGGGGCTTGAGGAAATCACCGAGGGCACGATCTCGATCGGTGGCACCGTCGTCAACAGGCTGGAGCCCCGCGAACGCGGCTGCGCGATGGTGTTTCAGAACTATGCCCTCTATCCGCATATGACGGTGGCCCAGAACATTGGCTACGCTCTCAAGGTCGCCGGCATGAAAAAGGCCGAGCGCGAGGAAAAGGTGCTGGCCACGGCGAAGGCGCTGGAGCTGGAGCACCTGCTTGCGCGGCGTCCCGCCGAATTGTCGGGCGGTCAGCGCCAGCGCGTCGCGATGGGGCGGGCGATGATCCGCGAGCCGGGCGTGTTCCTGTTCGACGAGCCGTTGTCGAACCTCGATGCCAAGCTGCGCGTGCAGATGCGCGCCGAGATCCGGCGCTTGCATCGGCGCCTCGGTACGACCTCGGTTTTCGTGACGCACGATCAGGTCGAGGCGATGACTCTTGCCGACAGGATGGTGGTGATGAATGCGGGCCGGATCGAGCAATATGGAACCCCATCCGAGATATACGATCAGCCGGCCTCGGCCTTTGTCGCAGGGTTCGTCGGCTCGCCGCCGATGAACCTGTTCTCCGGTGTGGTCGGCGCCGGTCATGTCACGACGTTGGGTGGCCTGTCATTTGCCGTCCGGCCCGGTGCGGCCGAGGACAGACTTGTCACGGTCGGCGTCCGCCCGGAAATGATCACGCTTTGCCCCGCAGACACGGCCGGGGCCGCCGTCGGAACCGTCGATTTCATAGAAGAGCTGGGGGCGGGCCGCGTGGTCTATACGCAGATCGATGAAGCATCGGTCGCGGTTCTGACATCCGAACGCACGGAGCTGCAACCCGGAGACCGGGTCGGCCTGAAGATTGCGGCACGCGATCTGCACTTCTTCGATATCGAACACGGCCGCCGTCTCGCATCTTCCTTTCATACCGCTGCCGCACCCGTCCCCGCCTGAACGGAACAAGACGCCGGACCTTGTCATGACCCAGACCCTTTTCACCGAGACCCACACGGTTCTGACGCCGGTTTCACAAGAGGACCGCCGTGCTCTTGGCGCATTGCCCCGCACCGCACAGGAGCATGATGCCGCACTCGCTGCGACTCCCTGCATGACGCAGGTGCGTGTCGGCGGAACCGCGGCTCATAACTTTCTTGCTTTCCCGCTGACGGTAGCCGCCTGGAATCTGGAACGTTGCCTTTTCCCCGAAGACAGCGCCGCGATGCTGGCCCGCGAAGGGGCGAGCCTCGTCCTTCTGTCAGAGATGGACAACGGCATGGCGCGGACGGCGCAACGCGATACGACCGGGGTGATCGCAGCCCAACTGGGCATGAGCTTTGCCTATGGGGTCGAATTTCTGGAGCTGTCGCTGGGTGGGGCGATCGAGAAGGCACGCGCTACCGATCCGGAAAATGTGCTTGGGCATCATGGCAATGCGGTGCTGGCCACGGTCCCACTGGAACGGCCCGTGCTGATCCGGCTGGACCGTGATGACCGCTGGTTCCGGTTCGATCCGGCGGGTGAGCAGGACCGGATCGGAGGGCGTGTCGCGATCGCGGCCCGTGTGCAAACCGAAGCCGGGCCGATCCTTGCCGTCTCGACACACCTCGAAAGCAATGCACTCGAGGATTTCCGGGCCGGACAGATGACGGCTCTGCTGGACGCGATCGATACTCTGGCGGGCGATATGCCCGTGATACTGGGCGGCGACATGAACACCGGCAACAAGATGCCGGATGCGGACTGGCGTACCGAGACGCTGTTTGGTCTGGCGCAGGATCGCGGCTACGAGATACATGGCGGCGAGGCTGAGGCTTTCACGACACGGCCGAGCCTGATCACCACCGCGCCGCCGCGCCGGATGAAGCTTGACTGGTTCTTCATCCGTGGGATGGATGTGGCCGGGAGCCGCATCGTTCCGGCGCTGCGCGACGACGGCACGCCATTGTCCGATCATGAGCTGATGATCTGCGAAATCCGTGGGCCATACCGAACCTGAAATCACGGCATTCACGGTATCATGCCGCAATGCGGAGCCATGTCACGTACGGCGAACAGCATAATGATGTAGCGTAGTTCGCGCGGATAGGCGCGGCCTAACGAGAGCGCAGCCGTAGCCTGACTCGGAGTGTGTGCATTGCGCGCCCTGGCAGTGGATTTCATCGATCCGGCGGGCATTCGCCATGGCAAGGAAATCGGCGTTGGCGCAGCCCCGCCATATCTCTCCGTGTCATGCGGTTCCAATCCAGATATGAAAACCACGGTCGATCCCCGGCGCCTGAATGGTTAGCAAAAGCCGATCATGTGGCATTCAGATCGGCCCTGGCGTCATAATTCTATGCTTGACACATAATCCATTGCAGCGATAATTGCAAAAATTGGCAATATGCAATAAATAGTGTGTAACAAGGCGCTGCCAATGACGTCTCAAGGAGGAGGAATTCAATGCGATCTCATATAAAAAAGTCCCGTCTTGCCCTTTCTGTCGGGGTGATGCTTGGTGTGGCAGCGGTCATGGGTGCCGGGAGCGCCAGCGCGGCTGAAAAGCACTTCACATTCGCGATGATCACCCATGCCCAACCCGGTGATACGTTCTGGGATATTATCCGCAAGGGCGCCGAGGCGGCGGCCAAGAAGGACAATGTGAAGCTGATCTATCTTTCCAATCAGGATGCGACGAAAGAGGCCCAGCTCATTACCAATGTGACGCAACAGAAGGTGGACGGCATTGCACTGACGCTGGCATTCCCGGATGCCGAGGGACCGAGCATCAAGGCCGCGCAGGCCGCGGGTATTCCGGTCGTCGGTTTCAATGCCGGCAGCGACGACTGGAAGAAGCACAATCTGCTGATGTATGTCGGCCAGGATGAAAGCATCGCCGGCAACGCCGTGGGCGAAAAGCTCAACGCCGAAGGGGCCAAGAACATCGTCTGCGTCGACCAGCAGCAGGGTGCCGTTCAGCTTGAGGAACGCTGCGACGGCATCAAGAAGACGTTCAAGGGCAAGTTTCAGGTTCTCTATCTGACCGGCTACGACATGCCTACCGTCCGCGCGCGCGTGCAGGCGAAACTGCAGCAGGATCCCACCATAGATTATATCGTGACGCTCGGCGCGCCGTTCGCCCCGACGGTCGCCGATTCGATAAAGGCCGCGGGAAGCAAGGCGAAAATCGGCACCTTCGATCTCACGCCGGAGACGGTGGGCCTTATCAAGTCGGGAGCGGTGCAATGGGCCGTCGACCAGCAGCCCTATGTGGAGGGATATGAGGCCGTGGACCTGCTGTGGCTCTACAAGACCAACGGCGACACGCTCGGCGGCGGTGGCCCGGTGCTGACGGGGCCGGCCTTCGTGACGAAGGACAATATCGACGCGGTGGCCGCATTCGCCAAGAACGGTACCCGCTGAGGCCTCCGCGCGGCGGAACGCATCCCGCATTCATATTCGGCCGGGTTTCGTGCCGGACGGATAGCGAAACCGGGCGTTCCGCCGAACGGTCTCCCCGGGACCTTGACGGTCCGCCGCCGATGTTCCCGCCGGCGAGGAAGCGGCTTCGTGGCTCATCCACGTTCCGACTGAAAAGCTGCCCGCGAACGGGTCCGTTACGTCAATAATACAAGGGAGGATGACGCGAGGATGACGTCTCAAAATGTCGATCTGTCGATTTCGAAGCCGGCGGGGCCATCGCGGCCTTTATGGAAAAGACTGCTGAGGCGGCCGGAATCCGGGGCGCTTATCGGCGCGTTGCTGGTTTTCGTGTTCTTCTGCGTGGTGGCGCCGCCCTTCCGGCAATTGGCCGCCTTCACCACCGTTCTCTACCAGTCGGCGACGATCGGCATTCCGGCCGTCGCGGTGTCGATGCTCATGATCGGCGGCGAGTTCGATCTGTCGGCCGGCGTCGGGGTGACCGCGTCGAGCCTTGCGGCGGCGATCTTCGCCACGCATGTCGTGCACGATCTCTGGCTCGGCGTGGCATTCGCGCTGGTCCTGTCGCTGGCCATCGGCGCGCTGAACGGATATCTGCTGATATGCACGAAGCTTCCGAGCTTTCTCGTGACGCTCGGCACCTTCCTGATGCTTCAGGGCCTCAACATCGCGATCACCAAGCTCGTCACCGGCAATGTCGCCACGGACGACATCAGCGCCATGCCCGGCTTCCATACCGGAGAGGCGATCTTTGCCTATAATTTCCAGATCGGCAACGTGCAGATCAGCGTCGCGATCATCTACTGGTTCATCTTCGTGGCGCTCGGCACATGGGTGCTGCTGCGGACGCAGGTCGGAAACTGGATTTTCGCCGTGGGCGGGCAGGGCGACAGCGCGCGCGCCGTCGGCGTGCCGGTAAAGCGCGTGAAGATCGGCCTGTTCATGCTGGTCGGCTTCGGCTGCTGGTTCCTCGCCATGCACCTGCTGTTCGCCTACAACACCGTGCAGTCCGGCGCGGGCATCGGCAACGAACTTCTTTACATCGCGGCGTCGGTGGTCGGCGGCTGCCTGCTGACCGGGGGCTATGGGTCGGCTGTCGGTTCGGCCCTCGGCGCCTTCATCTTCGGCATGACCACGGAAGGCGTCGTCTATGCCGACTGGGACCCCGACTGGTTCCAGTTCTTCGTCGGCGCGATGCTGTTGCTGGCGACCGTCGTCAATACCTGGATCCGGGCACGAGCCAGCACTGGAAGATAAGATGTCACAGACAGAAACTCCCCCGATCATCGAACTGAAAAATATCGGCAAGAGCTATGCCAACATTCAGGCGCTCAAGGATGTCAGCCTCAAGGTTCGGCAAGGCGAAGTGACCTGTATACTCGGTGACAATGGTGCCGGTAAATCGACGCTGATCAGCGTCATCTCCGGCCTCGTCCGGCACGACAAGGGCGACTACCTGGTCGACGGCAAGGAAGTACATTTCGGTTCGCCCCGGGAAGCTCTCGATCGTGGTATTGCCACAGTCTATCAGACGCTTGCGCTGGTGCCGCTGTTACCGGTATGGCGCAACTTCTTCCTCGGGTCGGAGATCGTGCGCGGCGTCGGGCCGTTGCGGCGGCTTGACGTCGCGACGATGTTGCAGCAGACGCGTTCCGCGCTCGACCGGATGGGCATCAAGCTCAATGATCTGGAACAGCCGGTCGGAACCCTGTCGGGTGGCCAGCGGCAGGTCGTTGCCATCGCCAGAGCGATTCATTTCGGTGCCCGCGTGCTGATTCTCGATGAGCCTACGGCTGCGCTCGGTGTGACGCAATCGGGTCTTGTGCTGCGCTATATCGCTGCCGCCGCCCGCGAACAGGGGATCGGTGTGATCTTCATCACCCACAACCCTCACCATGCCTATATGGTGGGCAATCACTTTCTGGTCCTTGCGCGCGGCACCGTCGAACTCGACGTCGCACGCGAGGATCTCAGCCTGGAGAACCTGATGTTCCATATGTCGGGCGGGCAAGGCCTCGCTATGCTGGAACACGAATTGCAGAGTCAGGGCGTCACTCCCGTTTCCGTGACACGATGACCCGCGTAATTATCCTCGTCGTGGCAGTTGCGGACTTTACGGTCATGCGGATGCGGCTCCCTCCGGGCATGGGCGCGCATCGTCAAAGGAAATTTTGAACGATACAAGGGATGAAGACGCCGGTCCGCTTTTGCGCTGCCGTTTTCGTAAGAGAGAGTCACACCATGGCAGAAATCCCGTCTTCATACGCATTCCCCCCTCCGTCCCGCCTGTTGCGGCTTGGTTTCGTCGGTGGTGGCGATGGCGCGATGATCGGCGCCGTGCATGCCAACGGCGCTCGATTGTCCAACCGCTGGAGGATATGTGCCGGCGCACTTTCTTCCGATCCGGACCGCGCGCGTCGCTCCGGCCGCGCATGGATGCTCGGTGACGACCGTACCTATACCGACTTTCGAGAGATGGCGCGATGCGAGGCGGAGCACCCCGACGGTATAGACGCCGTTGTGATCGCCACGCCGAACCATCTGCATCATGCGATCGCATCGGCATTTCTGGATGCGGGGATCGATATCATCTCCGACAAGCCGCTGACCACCAATCTTGATGACGCGGTCGATCTCCTGCGCCGCCAGCAGGCAAGCGGTCTGGTTTTTGGCGTCACTTATGCTTACGCGTCCCATGCCATGGTACGGCAGGCCCGCGAGATGATCCGCGCCGGTCTTCTGGGAGATATCCGCCAGATTCATGTCGAATATTTTCAGGAATGGGCGGCCCGCCTGACGGATCGTGACGGCGAACGCCCCTGGCGTCTTGACCCTGCCAAAGTGGGGGCGTCATTCACGGTCGGAGATATCGGCACCCATGCCATGCATCTCGCCTGTTTTGCCACGGGCAAGGAACTCGAACAGGTGCGGGCGCTCTTCTGCGTTTCCGGCGCACCCAAATCGCTGGAAGATACCGCCTTCATGAATCTGCGTTTCGAGGGCGGTGTGCCGGGAACGCTGATGGTGTCGCAGGCGGCCGCAGGAACGCACTGCGGTCTGCGGATCCGAGTCTTCGGCAGTCTTGCCGGGCTGGAGTGGCATCAGGAGAAGCCAGAATATCTCTCGTTTAACCCGCTGGATGCGCCGGCCCAGATCATCAGCCGTGGCTATGGCGCGGGCATGATGCCTGCGGCGGAGCGCTTTGTACGCATGCCGCGCGGCCAGCCGGAAGCGCTCACTGACGCCTGGGCAAACCTCTACACGGAATTCGCCGTGGCAATCGATGCGCGGCGCTCGGGCAGAACGCTTCCCGAAGGGCTGCTCGCCTATCCCGATGTTGTCGATGGCGCGAAAGGGGTGAAGTTCGTACAGGCGGCAGTCCAGTCTAACGCGACCGGCGAGTGGGTGGATTGCAGGCTGTAACGCGGAACAAACCTACGCGATCAATCGCGCCCTGATCGCGGAATAAAAGCTTCGCATATTTCATATGATCTTCGGGCCTGAAGTGGTGGCAGCGCTGAAACGACAGGGAATAAATATGAAAAAAACCTTTGACGTAATCACGATCGGTCGCTCCAGCGTTGATCTGTATGGCGCGCAGATCGGGGGGCGCCTGGAAGACATGGGATCGTTCCGGAAATACATTGGCGGCAGTCCGACAAACATTGCGTGCGGCGCGGCGCGTCTCGGATTGAAAAGCGCGGTCATCACGCGGGTCGGTGACGAACATATGGGCCGTTTCATCCGTGAGGAACTCATCCGGGAAGGAGTCGATGTCCGTGGGGTGATCACGGACAGCCAGCGGCTGACGGCTCTCGTTCTTCTCGGGATTCGAGACGAAGAGCATTTCCCGTTGATTTTCTATCGCGAGAACTGCGCCGACATGGCACTCGCCGAGGAGGATATAGACGAGGCATTCATCGGTGAGGCACGGGCGCTTGTCGCAACCGGCACGCACCTGTCGCATCCCGCGACTGAATCGGCTGTCCTGAAGGCCGTGCGGCTGGCTCGTGAACATGGAGGCAAAACCGCCTTGGACATCGACTATCGCCCCAATCTGTGGGGGGTTGCGGGACATGGCGACGGTGAAAGCAGGTTCGTTGAAAGCCGCAAGGTGACGCAGAAGTTGCAAGCGACGCTTGGCCTTTTCGATCTGATCGTGGGTACGGAGGAAGAGTTTCATATAGCGGGTGGGTCGACAAACACTGTCGAGGCATTGCGGACAGTGCGCGATATCTCCGGTGCAACGCTTGTCTGCAAGCGCGGCGCGAGAGGGGCTGTGGCATTTGCCGGCGCCATCCCTGACGATCTGGACCAGGGGGAGAGCGGCCCCGGTTTTCCGATCGAAGTCTTCAACGTTCTGGGAGCCGGAGACGGATTTTTCGCGGGCCTCCTCAAAGGGTGGCTCGATGGCGAGTCATGGGGGAAGATATTGGAATACGCCAATGCCTGCGGGGCCTTCGCCGTCAGCCGCCACGGATGCACACCGGCCTATCCTTCGCTGGAGGAATTGAATGTTTTCCTCCGCCGTGGCGTGGTGCGGCCCGATCTTCGCAACGATGCCGAGATGGAGCAGCTTCACTGGTCTACCAACAGGAAGGGAAACTGGTCGACGATGCGGGTGTTCGCTTTCGATCATCGTCTCCAGCTCGAACAGATGGAAGGCTACAGCCCCGACCGGGGAAGCCGCTTCAAGGAACTTTGCCTGAAAGCCGCGTTGCAGGTACAGGCTGGCCGGCCGGGTTACGGCATATTATGCGATAATCGTATTGGACGCCGCGCGCTTCACGCAGCGTCGGGCACGGGGCTATGGATCGGACGACCCTGCGAATGGCCGGGATCGCGGCCGCTGGAGTTTGAACCGGAACTAGGCCTTGATTGCGGAGGCCTCGAAGAATGGCCCCGCGATAACGTGGTGAAGGTGCTGTGTTATTGTCATCCCGACGATGATGCTGAAATGCGCAGATTGCAGGAAGAAAATGTCAAAAGGCTGTTTCAGGCGTCCCGGCGCAACGGACTGGAGTTCCTTCTTGAGATCATCCCATCCAAGGTTGGCGCGGTGGACGACACCACGACTGCGGTTCTGATCGAGCGGTTCTACGCGACGGGTGTCTATCCGGACTGGTGGAAGCTGGAGCCGATGAAAACCGAAACCGCGTGGTCGAATGCCGTGGCCGCAATTAAAAGCAATGACCGTCATACGAGAGGAATTGTCGTCCTTGGTCTTGATGCTTCGGAAGAGACACTTGCAGCTTCCTTCGAGGTCGCGGCGGCCCATGATCTCGTGAAAGGTTTTGCCGTCGGACGCACGATATTCGGCGATGTCGCCCGCCGCTGGTTCGGAGGCGGGCTCGACGAAGCAACCGCGGTTTCCGAGATGGCAGGCCGATACGGCAGGCTTTGCAGGATATGGGATGAGGCAAGGGAAAAATGTTCTCCGCAGTTACTACAGAGTTAGGTCCGCTGCATGGCGCGGCGGCGCCGACGGTGGACCGGACGCAACCGGTCCGTTCTCGCTGACGGCTATATGAACGGCAAAAGTCTGGGAGTGTGTTATGCCCGATCTTCTTCGCAAACCGCTTGGTACGCATGGCAAGGTGCATGAAATAACCGCAGAGTCGGCCGGATGGCGATATGTGGGTTTTTCCCTGTACCGGCTTTCGGAAGGCGAAACCGTACGGGAATTCACAGGCTCCAGCGAAGTTATTCTTGTCATGGTGGAAGGCAAGGCCTCCTTCACGGCCGCAGGGCTGGATTGGGGTGTGCTGGGCGATCGCATGAACGTATTCGAAAAGACGCCCCCACATTCTCTCTATGTCCCGAACGGGGAAGACTGGCAGGCTGTGGCTGTTACAGACTGCACGATTGCAGTCTGTTCCGCTCCCGGAATGAATGGTCACAAGGCGCGCCGCATCGGTCCGGACGGGATATCGTTGACGGAACGGGGCAAGGGGACAAATACCCGCTATATCAACAATATCGCCATGGAGCAGGACGACTATTGCGATAGCCTGCTTGTGACCGAAGTGTTCACTCCGGCCGGTCACTGGTCCAGCTATCCCAGTCACCGTCATGACGAGAACGATTTCCCCCGTATCACATATCTCGAGGAGACCTATTACCACCGTCTCAATCCACCGGACGGATTCGGTGTCCAGCGCGTCTATACCGACAACGGCGACCTCGACGAGACAATGGCCGTAAAAAATGGCGATGTCGTTCTCGTTCCACGCGGCCATCATCCTTGTGGGGCACCTTACGGGTTCGAGATGTATTATCTGAATGTGATGGCCGGACCATTGCGCAAATGGCGGTTCGTTCCCGATCCGGCGATGCAATGGATCATGGAAAGAGATGGCTGAATCAAGATACCGGGATCGCGCGGCCAGATATCGGGGCCCCGCTCCGGTTCATCGAGAAAAGAAACGTTTCGTTCTGCGGCACCAGAGGACAGATCATGGAGAGTATCGGAATCGGCATCATCGGGGCGGGCGTGATGGGAGCGGAGCATGCGCGCATCATTGCCAACGAGGTTTCGGGCGTACGTCTGGTATGCGTAGCCGATGCGGACATCGGGCGGGCGGAAATGGCGGCGCATGGCGCGAAAGCAGTGACCGATGCGGATGCGCTGATACACGATCCCTCGGTAGATGCAGTACTTGTGGCCTCACCCGATGCGACACATCACCGGCTGGTGCTCGCCGCCATAGAAGCCGGCAAGCCGGTCCTCTGCGAAAAGCCGTTGGCCGGCAA
This sequence comes from Rhizobiales bacterium 63-22, assembly GCA_001898995.1. GTDB lineage: Bacteria > Pseudomonadota > Alphaproteobacteria > Rhizobiales > Rhizobiaceae > Brucella. Next base: position 218,951 of record MKVZ01000006.1, read on the forward strand.
TGCCGCGCAATGTCTGGAAATCGTGGAAGCGGAGAGCCGGTCTGGACGCTGGCTGGTGCAGACCGGATTCATGCGGCGGTTCGATCCGGCTTATCGCGAGATGAAGACCGCGATAGACGGCAAGACGCTCGGTGACGTGCGCATTCTGCATTGCCAGCATCGCAATGCCAGCGCACCGGCATGGTTCACGGGCGCAATGGCAATTACCAACTCGCTTGTGCATGAAATCGATGTCTGCCGCTGGCTGCTCTCGACGGAATATAAAGCCGTCACGGTCATTTCCGGCAAGGCGGAGAGTGCCGAAACGGGGGACCCGGCGTTGTTCGTCTTCGAGACGGAAGCCGGCGGTCTGGTGTCGGCAGAGATATTCATGAATGCCGGCTACGGCTACCATGTCCATGCCGAGGCCGTTTGCGCCAGCGGCACGGTCGGCATGGCGCATCCCGCGCTGACCCGGACACGATGCAACGGGGCGGAGAATGCGGGCTTCCCCGAGAACTGGATTCCGCGTTTCCGCGATGCCTATCGCATTCAGGATCAGGCGTGGATCGACGGCATTCGCAATGGCACACCTCCGGCTGACGCTTCGACGGCGTGGGACGGGCTGGTCGCGACCTGTATCGCCGATCAGATCGTCGAAGCGCTGGCGACGGGCCGGCATGCGACATTCAAGCTGCCGCCCCGGCCGCGATCCATGGCCTGACAGGATCGGTATGGCCTGCGGCCAATTCTGGTTTCATAGACGGATGGTGGTAAGCCAGCGTAATAAAATACCGGGCGTCTTATCTTTCGTGCGGGGCATTATCATTTTCTTGAGGCCACGCCTGTGACGGTCGGAATACGGGGTGCCGCATGGTTTTGTTGAACCCGCGCCGCCACGGCGACGACCAGAGCTTGCGCGAGGCACATGGGTGCAGCAAGCGAGCGTGAGAATGTGTAGTCGTGTTCCGGAACGGCGAAAAGCACGCGCGCGGATTTGGCCAGCGGCGAAAGCGTGCTGTCCGAGATGGCGACGATCTCCACGCCGTTGCGGCCTGCCTCCTCGACGATGTTTACGACCTCATTGGCATAGGAACGAAATGATACGGCGACCAGCACATCCCCGTCGCGCATCGTGCGCGCCATATGGGTGGCGAGGCCGCCAGCCGCGCTGAGCAGCACGCAACGTTTGCCCAGCATGGTGAGGACATAGCGCAGGAGTTCCACGACGGGTTCGGAACGCAACTGTCCGAGCAGATAGACCGTGTCCGCCTTGAACAGGGTGTCGGCGGCATAAGTCAGATCTTCCTGCGAAATGTCGTTCAGCAATTCCTGAAGGGAGGCGATGTCGCGCGCCACCAGTTCGCGCAGAAAGCCGACCTCGGAATGATCTGCGCTGTCGCGCAATTCGGTCTCCAGCGCCTTGACGCGCGCCTCGAAGCCGGGCGCGGCAGTGGCCAGCCTCCGCTGGAAAAGAACCTGCAATTCCTTGAAGCCCTTGTAGCCGAGCGATTGCGCGAAGCGCACGAAGCTGGAGGCATGGATTCCGCATCTGTCGGCGATGGCGTTCACCGACTGCACCGCCACGTCGTTCGGATTCTGTGTCAGGAAAACGGAGATGCGCTGATAGGTCCGGCTCATCTGATCATGCTGTTGGTGGATGAGCCTGATCAGCTCTTCATAGTCTCGCGGGGGGATGCCTGACGCCATGCAATTCTCCATTGTCCTTATTTTGCAATAAATATTGCAGGAAGCCAAGCGAGGAGGCGGTATCCGTCAATAAAAAGGGCGCCCGGCTCATGCCGGGCGCAAGAAGGCGATCGGTTCGCCCTGGGAGACGATCAGCATGGCACGCTCATCCATTGCCGGGCTTTCGAGGAGTTCTGGATGGTTTCGACCAGAGTCTGGATGCGAAGGCCGGCAGCGAAGCCGAACGGTTCGGGAATCTCGCCGGCGATGGCGCGCATGAAGCCCTGGATCTCGATCGCCTTCAGGTCGTTGAAGCCGAGCTGATGGCCCGGCGCCACGCAGAAGCGGCCATAAGGCGTGTGGTCCGGCGCGGCCTCGATCCGGCGGAAACCCCGGCGTCCCGACGCATCGGCGGTCGAATAGAAATGCAACTCGTTGAAACGTTCCTGCGTGAAGGCGAGCGCGCCTTTCGTGCCGTAGATTTCGAAGTCGTGCTGCATCTTTCTGCCGGTGGCGATCCAGTTGCCTTCGATGGACCCTTGCGCACCGTTGGCGAATCGCAGGAAAGCACGGCCCACGTCATCGACCTCGACCTTGCGTGTCCCGCCGCCCTTTCCATCGGGGCGTTCGGCGATCATCGTGATGCAATCGCCCATGACGTCGGTTATCGGGCCGAGCAGGAATTCCGCCGTCGCCAGCGCGTGGCTGCCGATATCGGCCAGCGCGCCGCCGCCCGCCGGATCGTGACGGAAGGTGAAGGGGCCTGTGGCGTCGGCCATGTAGTCTTCGGCATGCAGGCCGCGATAGCCGCGAATTTCGCCCAGTTCGCCGGCTGCGATCATCTGGCGTGCCAGCCGCAGCATCGGATTGCAGAGATAGTTGAAGCCTACCTGCGTGACGACGCCCCTGGCCTTGGCGGCCTGCGCCATTTCGCGGGCGTCGGCAGCCAATGGGGCGAGCGGTTTCTCGCAATAGACATGCTTGCCCGCCGCGATGGCCGCCAGCGCCATTTCCTTGTGCAGGGCGTTGGGCGCGGTAATGTCGATCAGGTCGATCTCCGGGTCGGCGACCAGCGTGCGCCAGTCGGCGGTCGCGTGCCCGAAGCCGAAATCCGCCGCCGCACGTTCGGCGGCATCCTGCGTCACGTCGGCGACCGTATGCAATTCGATCCGGTAGGGAAGGTCGAAGACCTTTTGCGCCGAGGCGAAGCCGAACACATGGGTCTTGCCCATGAAGCCCGTGCCGATGAGGCCGATGCGGAGTATTGCTTTTCTAGACATGCGCGAAGTCCCCATTGACGATCAGATGTGGGTCGATGGTTCCGGCGAGAAAGTTGATCGCGTTCTCAATGGCAGCGATCGCCATTCGCTCGCTACATTCGGCGGTGAGGCCGGCAATGTGCGGCGAGAGGATAACGGATTCCCGCGCGAGGAGCGGTGAGTTTCCGGCAGGCGGCTCCTCCTCGAACACATCGACGCCCGCGGCCCCGATCTGCCCCGTGGCCAGCGCGTCGGCGAGGGCCTGCTCGCACACCACGCCTCCGCGCGCCGTATTGGCGAGGATGACGCCACGCTTCATTTTCGCGATTTCTTCCGCACCGATGACGGGCCGGTCACTTCTGGGGATGTGGATCGAGATGAAATCCGCCCAGCCCAGCCCTTCTTCCAGCGAGACCGGCGTCACGCCGCCTTCGGGCCAGCCGGACTTTTCAAGCAGTGGATCGCATGCCCGCACCTGCATCCCGAAACCGGCGGCCATGCGGGCGAGATGCCGGCCGATGCGGCCATAGCCGAGGATCAGGAGATTCTTGCCCGATATCTCCTGCTGCTCCAGCTGGTTGCGCCAGCCCCATCGGCCCGGTTCGCGCACCGCGCGGTCGGCGAGCAGCACCCGCTTGGCCCCGGCTAGAAGCTGCATCATCGCATGTTCGGCCACCGATACCGAGTTGACGTCGCCGACGATGGTCAGCGCGATGCCGCGTGCATTCAGCGCCGCAAGGTCCACGGCGTCATAGCCGACGCCGTGGCGCGAGACCACCTTGAGCCGGTCGGCGCGCGCGATCGTCGCCGCCGAAAGCGGCTGCGTGCGCAGGACCATCGCGTCCGCCTTGCCGATCAGCGGGGCGTAGGAGGGTTCCGAAATTTCTTCCACGTAATCGACAGTGAAGTTCCGGCTTTCAAGCTGCCGCAACAAGGCTTCGCCTGAAGGATGCAGCTTTCCGGCCACCAGAAGATGCGGCATCAATAGCCTCCTTCCATCGACTTGGCGGGAGCCGCGCCGGTCAGTTCGCGCCATTTCGCCACCGAGGCGGAAGCGGCGGCGGCGAGCAGGCGGGAATCGCCGGAAACCGTGGTGAGGTCGAAACCCCATCCGATCGCGCGGGCGGCGTAGTCGGGCGTCCCGCAATGCAGGCAGGCGCGGACGCCGTTTTTCTTGCAGACCGCGAGGATGCGCTGGATGATTTCGATCATCTCCGGCTCCTCCCGGTCAAAGCCGGGTGGCAGGCGGCCTTCCTGCGTGCCGAGCGTGAGGTCGGCCGGGCCGACATAAATGCCGTCGATCCCCGGTGTCGCGGCGATTTCCTCCAGATTGTCCAGTCCCTCGCGGGTTTCGATCATGGCGAGAGCCAGAACCTCGTCATTGGCCGAAACACCGTAGCTTCCATAGGCGAAGGCGGCGCGGGTCGGACCGAAGCTGCGCTGGCCACGGGGCGGATAACGCATGTAGCTGACGAATTCCGCCGCTTCCGCCGCCGAATTGATCATCGGGCAGATGATCCCTTGCGCGCCGGCGTCGAGCGCCTTCATGATGATGCCCGGCTCGCGCCATGGCGCGCGGGCCATGACGGTGACGCCGGAAGCGCGCATCGCCTGCATCATCGGCAGGGCGGCGCTATAGTCGAGCGCGCCGTGCTGCATGTCGACGGTGACGGAGTCATAGCCCTGCGCCGCCATGATCTCCGCTGTGAAAGCGTTGCCGATGGAAAGCCAGCCGTTGACGGCAGGGCGGCCTTCAGACCAGATTTTCCTGAGCCTGTTCGTAAACATCGGGCCTCCTCAGAACACAATCTGCGCGAGCTTGGTATCGAGATAATCCTGTATGCCTTCCGTACCGCCCTCGCGCCCCATTCCGGAATGGTTGGTTCCGCCGAAGGGCGCTTCGGAAGCGGCCAGCGCGAAGCTGTTGATCCCCACCATACCGGATTTCAGCGCCGCGACCGTGCGCCGCGCCCGGTCGGGCGAGCGCGTAAAGGCGTAGGCCGACAGGCCCATGTCGGAGGCGTTGGCGCGGGCCAGAACCTTGTCCTCGTCGCGGAAGCGGGTGATTGCGGCAATGGGACCGAAGTTTTCTTCCGCGAATACCTTCATGCCGTCGGTCACGCCGGTGAGCACGGTCGGCTCGAAGAAATAGCCGCTGTTGAGATGGGCCGGGCGCTTGCCGCCATAGGCCAGCGTCGCGCCTGCACCGAGGGTGTCGGCGACGACGCTTTCGATCTCCGCCAGCCGGCGCGCATTGATGAGCGGCCCCATGCCGGTTTCGGGATCGAGCCCGTCGCCGAGCTTTATCTTCGCCGCGCGGGCCACAAAGCCGTCCACGAAAGCGTCGTGCAGGCTGTCATGGATGAAGAAGCGGTCGGGCGTGACGCAGACCTGCCCGCAATTGGCGAATTTGGTCGGCACGATGGCGTCGAGCGCGGTGTCGAGATCGGCGTCGTCATAGATGATCAGCGGCGCGTTGCCGCCCAGTTCCATCGACACTTTCTTGACCGTGTCGGCCGCGTCGCGGATCATCTGCTGGCCGACGCGGGTCGAGCCGGTCAGCGAAACCTTCCGTACGCGATTGTCGGCCATGATCGGCGCATAGGTCGAACGCGTGTCGCCAACCACCAGATTGAACGCGCCGTCAGGCAGTCCCGCCGCGCGCAGGCAGTCGATCATGACCATGGCCACGCCCGGCGTCTGCGAAGAAGGGCGCAGCACCACCGGGCAGCCGGCGGCGAGCGCCGGGGCCAGCTTGCGCGCCGGCAGCGCGGCGGGGAAATTCCAGGCCGTGAAGGCGCCGACCACGCCGATCGGTTCATGGGTGACCTCGAAACGCCCGCCCGGTACACGGCTGTCGACGATGCGGCCATAGATGCGCCGTGCCTCCTCCGCATACCAGCGGAACTGATCACAGGCGAGGCCCCATTCGCGGCCCGCCTGCGCCAGCGGCTTGCCGGTCTCGCTGGAGATCATCCGCATGGCCTCGTCTGTGCGGCGGATCATTTCGTCCGCCGCCTTGTGCAGCGCATCGGCACGGGCGAAGCCGCCCATGGCGCGCAGCCGGGGCAGGGCGGTTGCCGCGGCGTCGAGCGCGTGCGCGGTGTCTTCGGCAGTGGCGAGCGGAACGGTGCCGAGCGGGTTTTCGGTGACCGGCGAAATCACCTCGCCGGAGGCCGAACCTTTGGACCAGCGGCCGGATATGAAGAGTCCGAAATTCGTATACATGGCTTATCCAATATCGCGGACGGGAATGGTCCGACCCTCGGCAATGGAACGGTTCGCGGCCTCGGCCAGAATGAGCGCCTGCCTGCCATCCTCGAAGCCGGCTTCAGGCTTCACGCCTTTTTCCACCGCGTCGACGAACGCGCCGATTTCGGCGGCGAAGGCATCGCCGTAGCGGTCGATAAAGAAGTTCAGCAGGGGGGGCTTTCGATCGGTAAAATCGGCTCCATAAAGATGCAGATTGTTGGACGTGCGATTGGCGGAGATCGCCATGCCCGCATCGCCGAACGCCTCGACGCGCTGGTCGTATCCATAGACCGCCCGGCGGGAATTGTTGATGATGCACTGCTTGCCCGACGCGGTTTTGAGGACAACCGTAACCGTGTCGTAATCGTCGCAGCTTTTCATCAGCGCCGGATCGACCAGCCGCGAACCCGTCGCGAATACCTCGTCGATCTCCTCGCCCAGAACGAAGCGGGCCATGTCGAAATCATGAATGGTCATGTTACGGAAAATGCCGCCCGAACCCTTGATATAGTCCGCCGGTGCCATGCCGGGATCGCGCGAGGTTATGACGACCTGATGTACCTCGCCGATCTGGCCATTTTCGATGGCCTGCCGCACCGCGCGATGGCCGCTGTCGAACCGGCGCACGAAGCCGAGCATGATCGGGATGTTGCTGCCTGCAATCTTCTTCGCGCAGGCGTTTACGCGGTCGAGAGACAGGTCGATCGGCTTTTCGCAGAGCGCTGGCTTGCCCGCCGCCACTGCCTGTTCGAGGAAGCCGGCGTGGGTGGCGGTAGAGCTGGCGATGAGCACCGCATCCACATCGGGCGAGGCGAATACCGCGTCGGCCGATTCGAATTGCGGAACGCCGAGTTTTCGCGCCATTTCCTGAGCGGCCGGGGCATGCACATCGAATACACCAGCCAGTCTGGCGCGCGGATGCGCTGCGATATTTTCCGCGTGCATGCGGCCGATACGGCCGACGCCGAGCACTGCGATATTGAGCATGGAAGTCTCCTCCGATATTTTATGCAATAATCATTGCAAGATAGTTGCATTGTCAATATGTATTCCGTAATCTTCCGACATATCCATCCGCAGGAGGAGGCGAGATGACCAGAAACACCGTGCGGCTGACCATGGCTCAGGCTCTGGTCCGCTATCTTTGCAACCAGTTCACGGAGATCGACGGCGAGCGCGTTCCGCTCTTCGCGGGGGTGTTCGGCATTTTCGGCCACGGCAATGTCACCTGCCTTTCCGAAGCGCTCGAACAGGTTCAGGACCGGCTGCCGACATGGCGCGGCCAGAACGAGCAGTCCATGGCACTGGCGGCCATCGGCTTCGCCAAGGCCAAGCGCCGGCGACAGATCATGGTCGCCGCCACCTCCATCGGGCCGGGCGCGGCCAATATGGTGACGGCGGCCGGTGTCGCCATGGCTAACCGCCTGCCGGTTCTGCTTCTGTCTGGCGATACCTTTGCCAATCGCCTGCCGGACCCGGTATTGCAGCAGGTCGAGCACTGGGGCGACCCGACGATTACCGTCAACGACGCCTTCAAGCCGGTCGTGCGCTACTGGGACCGCATCACGCTGCCCGAGCAGATCCTCCAGTCGCTGCCGCAGGCGGTCGCGACCATGCTCGATCCGGCCGATTGCGGACCGGCTTTCATCGGTCTGGCGCAGGACACGCAGGAAGTCGCCTTCGATTATCCGGAAGTTTTCTTCGAACCGAAAGTCTGGAAAATCCCGCGTCCGCGCCCGGACCGCGATTCGGTTGCAGCGGCCGCGGAACTGCTTCGGTCAGCGAGGCGTCCGCTGATCATTTCCGGCGGCGGCGTGCGCTATTCTCTGGCCGGGAACGAAGTAGCCGATTTCGCCCTGAAACGCGGCATTCCCATTGTCGAGACCATTGCCGGCAAGGGCGCGCTGACGCATGAGCATCCGGTTCACGCCGGGCCCATCGGCATCGTCGGCTCGACATCGGCCAATGCACTCGCCAAGGAAGCGGACATCATTCTGGCCATCGGCACGCGCTTGCAGGATTTCACCACCGGTTCGTGGACAGCCTTCGCCGAGGACGCGAAATTCATTTCGGTCAATACGGCGCGCTTCGATGCGGTCAAGCACCGGTCGCTCCCGGTCGTCGGCGACGCATTGGAGACGGTGCGGGAACTCGATGCCGCCCTTGGCAGCTACAAGGCCGATGCCGGCCTGATGAAGCATGCCAAGGCGCTGTTCACCGAATGGAACGCTCTGCTCGACGAGCATCAGAAGCCGACCAACGCGCCGGTTCCCTCCTATGCGCAGGTCGTGGGCGTGCTCAATGCGGTCGCGAGGCCCGAGGACACGCTGATCGCGGCGGCGGGCGGCACGCCCGGCGAGGTGGTCAAGGGCTGGCGGGTCAAGAACCCCGACACCTTCGATTGCGAATTCGGCTTCTCCTGCATGGGCTACGAGATTCCGGCGGGCTGGGGCTGCGCCATGGCGCAGGAAGGGCCGGGCGGAACCGGCGGCACCCCGATCGTCATGGTGGGCGACGGCACCTATATGATGATGAACTCGGACATCTATTCGGCGGCACTCACTGGCCGCAAGATGATCGTCGTGATCTGCGACAATGGCGGCTTCGCCGTAATCAACCGCTTGCAGCAGGCCAAGGGTGTTCCCGGCTTCAATAATCTCCTGACCGATTGCCGGGTCCAGAACCGCGAAAACCCGCTCCATGTCGATTTCGTCAAACATGCCGAGGCGATGGGCGCCAAAGGACGCAAGGTCGAGAGCCTCGCCGATCTGGAGGAGGCGATGAAATGGGCGCAGGGCAATGACGGCGTGACCGTCATATCCATCGTGTCGGATGCCTGGAAATGGGTGCCGGGCGATGCCGACTGGGATGTGGGCGTACCGGCCGTGTCGAATTTCGAGACGGTGCGTGCCGCCCGCAAGGCGCAGGAAAAAATCCGCGAAGCACAGCGCACAGGGGTGTGAGATGAAAGCGAAATTGGGGATCGCCCCGATCGCCTGGTGGAACGACGATCTGCCGGAGCTTTCGGATGATGTCAGTCTGGAAGAATGCCTGCGTCAGGCCTCCGTCGCCGGTTTCACCGGCATGGAGACGGGACGGCGCTTCCCGATGGATATGAAGGAACTGGGGCCGGTTCTGGACAAATACGGAATTTCGGTTTGCGGCGGCTGGTTCTCCGGTCTGCTGCTCGACGGCGACATCGAGGCGGAAAAGGACCGCATCGCGCGGCAGATGGAATTCTTCATCGCCGCCCGTGCACCCTGCATCGTCTATGGCGAGACGGCGCGCTCCATTCAGGGCGTGCGCTCCGCGCCGCTTTCGACCAAGCCGAAGCTGAGCGAGGCCGAAATGGCCGCCTATGGCCGCAAGATGTCTGATTTCGCCGACTGGTGCGCGAAGCAGGGCATGCCGCTCTCCTACCATCACCATATGGCGGCGGCGGTCGAGACGGAAGCCGAGCTCGACCTGTTCATGAAGCATTCGTCGGTCCCGCTTCTGTTCGACGCCGGACATATGGCCTTTGCCGGCGGTGACGTCATGCGCGTGATCGACAATCATCACAGGCGCATCACCCATGTCCATACCAAGGATATTCGCCAGACCGTCATCGATGGGCTCGACCGGACACGGGAAAGCTTTCTCGACGCGATCATCAAGGGCGCTTTCACGGTACCGGGCGATGGCAGCCTCGATTTCGAGGCCATCGTCAAGGCTCTGGCCGGCAAAGGTTACGAGGGTTGGTTCGTGGTCGAGGCCGAACAGGATCCTGTCGCCCATCCGCCGCTGGAAATGGCGCGCAAAGGTCACAAGGAACTGCTGCGCGTCATGGCCGCGGCAAAATATGAGGTCGTGAAATGAACAGGATCGATGGAAAGGTCGCAGTCGTCACCGGCGGCACGCAGGGTCTGGGTGCCGCCATCGCCCGCGTCTTCGCCAAAGCCGGGGCGGCAGGGATCGTCATTGTCGGGCGCGGTGTCGAAAAGGGGCGGGCGGTGGCGAAAGAGATCACCGACGCCACAGGCGTGCCCGTCGAGATGATCGCCGCCGATTTGGCCAATATCGCCGATGTGCGCGGCATCATTCCCACTACCGACAAACGTTTCCACCGGGTGGATATTCTGGTGAATGCCGCCGGCCTGACAGACCGGGGCAATATGCTGAACACCACGCCGGAGCTTTTCGACCGCATGTTCGCGGTCAATGCGCGCGCGCCTTTCTTCCTGATGCAGGATGCGGCCAAGGTCATGATCCGTGAGGGGATCGAGGGCCGGATCGTCAATATCGGTTCGATGTCCGGTCTGGTCGGGCAGCCGTTCCTTGCCCCCTATGCCGGCTCCAAGGGGGCGCTGGCAACGCTGACGCGCCATGCGGGCTTCGCTTTGATGCGCCATCGCATCCATGTCAATCAACTGGATATCGGCTGGATGAACTCGGACCACGAGCGTGCGTTGATATTGTCGGAAACCGGCGACCCCGATTTCATCGACCGGGCCGCGAGACTGAAACCCTTCGGCCGTATCCTCGATCCGGTCGAGGTCGCCCGCGCCGTCCTGTGGATGGCGTCGGACGACAGCGGCATGATGACCGGTGCGGTGATCCCCTTCGACCAGTCGGTCCACGGCGGTTATGACGATGCGCCCGTTCCGTCCCGTAAATTGGAGGCATAAGGTATGCGCACCATCAAGGAGCCGGGCATCTATCTCGCCCGGTTCGCTTTTTGAGCGTATCTTTTGTCGCTGTCACGTCGGGGTTGCCGAAACGCGGAATCATCCCGGAAGATTCTCCGCCAGAACGATGTCGAATGGCAGGATGGAGCGCGGCGTGACGGGGCGGCTCTTGGTGGCGGCGGCGATCATCTCGTCGATTGCCGTCCGGCTGAAGGTGTCGATCGGCAGGCAGAGCGTACAGGTGATGACGCCGTCGATCAGCGCCAGACGGGTCGCCGGCGTGAGGTCGTTGCACACCACCACGGGACGCCGCCCACCGCCATGGTCCCTGATGGCCTCGATGATGCCGTTCCGGCCGCCGCCGGCATCGTAAATGGCTGCCAGATCGGCATGGCGGTTCAGAAGGCTCGCCGTAACTTCGCGTGCCACTTCGGGATCGTCGAGATTGACGATCGTTTCGAGAAGCCGGCTTTCATCGCCGTTTTCGCGAAAATAGGACCGAAAACCGATCTCGCTCAGTTCCTGCCCGCGATAGCGGTGGCTTCCGACGAGAACGGCGATTTTCCCGGTCGGGGCCGCCATTTTCGCGGTGATGAGCGCACCCGTGCGGCCGACCTTGCGGCTGTCCAGCCCGATATAGGCCGAAGCGCCGTTGGCGCCGACCTCCGAAAGCAGGGAGAATGTCGGCTTGCCGCGGCTATGCAGTTCCTGAATCGCGGCCACGATCAGCGGGTGCTCGATGGCGACGTAAGCCAGGGCGTCGCACCGCGCGCCGGCCTCCAGAATGGCCTCGGAAAGCGACTGCGCCGAAATCTCGTCGACAAACACGATGTCCATCTTGGCGCGAACGTCCTGCCGTTCCGCCAGCGCCCCGCGCAGGCCGTCGGCGATGTTCTGATAAAATGGGTCGGAGCGCTTTTGCAGCACGAAGCCGAGCCGGATATTGGTGAGGCGAGGGACGGCGCGCCGGCACAACAATGGCACCGCGTAATAGCCGAGCCGTTCGGCGGCTTCGAGTACGCGGTCCGCCGTCTCCTTGCGCACCGGAGCCCGTCCGTTCAGCACCCTGTCGACAGTCGCCACGCCGACGCCCGCGAGAGCGGCTATGTCCGCAACGGTCGCTCTCCGTTTCATGCCTGCCTGCCGATTCTGGAGTAATGGCTCCCTTGTACAGGAAGCGGATTCGTCTGGCCAGAAAAACAAGGCATTCGTGATGGAAATTATCACGGTCTTCCGCCGATATAATGATAGAAATGATAGAAACTATCATACTCGGATTGAAGCCCGTAACGTCCCGGTTTATTTTCTCCGTCGACAGGAGACCGGGAGGCGTCGATGGTCTGGATACACGGAAAGAGAGACTATAGCCTCATCGGGGAGGACGCCCGCCGCGCGGTGGAGACCGGTCTGGCGGCGGCCGAATGGTATCATACCGAAGTCCCACGCAAGGACATGAAGGCGCTGATGCAGCGTTCGGACGGGCCGGCGATCCGCGATACCGTCATTTGGTTCGGCTGCATGGTCCTGTTTGCCGGCTTTGGAATCTATTTCTGGGGATCATGGCTCTGTGTGCCGTTCTTCCTGGCTTATGGTATACTCTACGGATCGGCGTCCGACAGCCGCTGGCACGAATGCGGCCATCGCACGGCGTTCAGAACCCGCTGGATGAATGACGTCGTCTACCAGATCGCCTGCTTCATGATCATGCGCAATCCGGTGACCTGGCGCTGGAGCCATGCGCGCCATCACACCGACACCATCATTGTGGGGCGCGACCCTGAAATCAACGTGATGCGCCCGCCGGACCTTGCCGCGCTGATCCTCAACTTTTTCGGTATTCTGGACGTGTATCATGCGATGATCGATATGGTCCGGAATTCTCTCGGCATCGTTTCCGCGGAAGAAAAGACATTTATCCCGGAGTCGGAGCAACCCAAAGCGATACGGGTGGCCCGAATCTGGCTGGCGATCTATGTCGTCACGATCATCGCCTGCTTCTGGTTCGGTTCGATCCTGCCGGCCGTCCTGATCGGCCTGCCACGGCTCTATGGCGCATGGCACCATGTCATGACGGGTCTGCTTCAGCACGGCGGTCTTGCCGACAATGTCACTGAGCATCGGCTCAACAGCCGAACGGTCTACATGAACCCGGTCAGCCGCTTCATTTACTGGAACATGAACTATCATGTGGAACACCACATGTTTCCGATGGTGCCCTACCATGCCCTGCCGAAGCTGCACGAAATGATCAGGCACGACCTGCCGGCACCGTGTCTGTCGATCGGTGCGGGCTATAAGGAGATGATCCCGGCCTTCCTGCGTCAATTGCGCTACGAGGATTATTACATCAAACGCGAACTGCCGCCGACGGCGCGTCCGTATCGTGAAGAATTCCACGCGGAACTGGTCGCCGCCGAATAATGTTCGGCTGATGGGGAGGAAGTGATGAGCGACAGATGGATCGAGGTCTGCGCGGCCGACGACATCGAGGAGGAAGATGTTATCCGCTTCGATCATGCGGGGCGGACTTTTGCGATTTATCGCAGCCCGGAAGACACTTTTCATGCAACGGACGGGCTTTGCACCCACGAGCATGTGCATCTGGCCGACGGTCTCGTCATGGACAATATCATCGAATGCCCCAAGCATAATGGCCGTTTCGATTACAGGACCGGCGAAGCGAAGGGAGCGCCCGTCTGTATCAACCTGAAGACCTATCCCGTCAGGATTACAGACGGCACGGTTTTCATCGATTTGCAGGAATAGCGTCATGGCGGGTTTCGTCATCGTCGGTGCCGGCGAATGCGGGGCGCGCGCGGCGTTCGCCCTGCGGGAAAAGGGTTTCGACGGGACGATCACCCTGATCGGAAATGAAACCCATCCGCCTTACGAGCGGCCGCCGCTTTCCAAGGAAGTTATGCTTTCCGGCGCCGGGCCGAAGCTTGTCGCGGCGGTGGAACGCTACGCCGAGGCGCGTATCGACCTGCTTTTGGGCCGGACAGCGCTGGAGATCGACCGCGCCGGCAAGTGTGTATTGCTGGCCGACGGTACAGCGATCCCTTACGACCGGCTGCTGCTCGCCACCGGCGCGCGTCCCCGCCCCTTGCCGGGCGTGGTCCATGGCGGCCGGGTTGTGACGCTGCGCACCCATGACGACGCTATGCATATCCGCGAATATCTGGCGAAGGGAAAGCATGTTGCCATTCTCGGCGGCGGCTTCATCGGTCTGGAACTGGCGGCAAGCGCCCGCGCGCTTGGAGCGGCGGTCACGCTCATGGAGGGGCAGTTACGCGTTCTCACGCGCGGCGTGCCGGCCGAGATCGCCGGTGTCGTCGCCGCCCGCCATGCGGCGGAGGGGGTGAAGATTGTCTGCGGAGCCAAAATAACGGGCGTTGCACAATCGCCCGACGAGGTGCGCGTCACGCTCGAAGACGGTCGCTCCGTCGCGGCAGAGCTTCTGGTCGTGGGTGTCGGCGCCGCACCGAACGTCGAACTGGCGCAGGCCGCGGGCCTGAGCGTGGAGAACGGCGTCGCTACCGATGATTTCCTGCGCAGCTCCGATCTGGATATCTTCGCCGCCGGAGACTGCGCCTGCTGTCCGTCGCCGCTCTATGGCGGCCATCGCGTTCGCCTCGAATCCTGGCGCAACGCGCAGGAGCAGGGCCAGCGCGCCGCAGCCGCCATGCTGGGCGAGACCGGGGTACATTCGGCCGTGCCGTGGTTCTGGTCGGACCAATACGACATGACCATGCAAATCGCCGGCATCGCCGACGGCGCGATGACGACCGTCCGGCGGGACATGGGGGAAGGGGCGTTCATCCTCTTCCATCTCGACGCGGAAGGCCGGCTGATCGCAGCGAGTGGCATCGGACCCGGAAACGCCATCGCGCGCGATATTCGCCTCGCTGAAATGCTGATCGCCGCCCGTTCCCGGCCCGATCCGGCCGCATTGGCTTCGCCGGAAACCAAGCTCAGAAAACTGCTCGCCGCCTGAACGGCGCATTGGGGCGGTCGCCATGAAGTCGAGAAGACCCACCGCCGCCGATTGCAAGCGCGCTGGAAACCTGACGGCAGGTGAGGGCGCGAGAGGAAATGGGCGCTTCGGGCGAGCCGATCAGTCGCGCGAAACTCTCTGTGCCCTGTGGTGCATTGCTCGAAGCCGCGGACTCATTTGTCGAAGCTGAGGTTGGAGGTGATAATAGCGCTGGCGCGTTCATAGAACTATCGTGAGTGAAGCAATGAAGGCAGTCGGGCGCAACCGGGATGCGCCCGTCGCCTTTTTCGGTCATGCCTTGCGGATGATTGAGGCGATGACTGAAATCACCAGCAACGCGAGAAACACGAAGAAAAGGACTTGCGCAATGCTGGCCGATATACCGGCGATGCCGCCGAAACCGAGCGCTCCAGCTATAATCGCCACTACCAGAAATACGAGTGCGTAATAAAGCATTGTGTGTCCTCCTATGGATTGTTACCAATTGAAGAACGCAATTACAGCGAACCGGTTCCGCCGAATTAGTACGTGATGTTCTAAAATATAAACTATAACAAATAGATAGATTAGGTTTACGATGCGCGCAAAAAGATGCATGAGGAGGCTGTTTTCACACTTGTGCATCATTGGTAACGAGAGAAGAGCCCCCAGGCGTGCTCCGGGTGTTGGCGAACTCAAGATAGTTCGTGCCGCCAATCGCGTTACGGAACGGATTGCCGAAACGCAGCGTATGGATCATCGCCGAGGCGCGCTCGATCTCGCCGTTCACCCCGACGGCAGCAGCCACCAATCAACCTTTGTCCACGGAAACTAGAAACGCAGGTTCTCGTTCTGCCACAGACGGAAGCCTCCGAGAAAGGCGTTCTCGTTGTCGCCTGCTCGGCAGCCTTCAGGCAGCGTCTCAAGCTTTTCGACATTGCCGCCACCAATGACAGTGTCATGCGGCAGCAGCGCCGCTTGCAGCGTGCCTACGACCTTCTCTACCGATTTGCGCCATTTCTTTTTGCCGTATTTTTTCAAACCTCTTTCGCCGACGAAATCCTCGAACGTCTGCTTTTTGTAAGGCAGATGCGCAAGCTCCATGGGCAGGCAGACATGATCGACGATCATTGCCGAACCCAAACCGGTACCGAGTCCGAGAAACAGCATGTTACCGCCATTATAGTCTCCGATTGCCTGCATGACCGCATCGTTGACAAGCCTGACAGGCTTACCGAAAGCGGCAGGAAAATCGAAATCTTTCCAACCGGGGCCAAGGTTGTGCGGGTCAAGCGCCGGCTTGTTGCCGCTGACCGGTCCGGGATATCCCATGCCGATGACGTCGTATTGCCAGTCCGCTGCGAGCTTTCTGACCGCCTCGACCATTTTCCGGGGCGACATGGCCGCGCCGGAGACGGCTGCTCGCCGATCGCTGCCCGAACTGAGGCGGACCTTGACGTGCGAACCACCGAGATCGATCGCGAGCACCACAAGGTCCCGCGGCGCTTTGGTCTTCGGATGATTGAGAGTTCTGGATCTGGCGGTCATGACGCGCGTCCCCTTTTTGTACGGTTTTTTTCGATAGGCCGTTGTTCGCCGCCGTCAGCCACTGTGACCGCGAAGTCCGTGCCCTCCCAGTGATCGGCATCAGGCCAGTAGAAGGTGAAGACGATCACCGTGCCCTTTGGCAGCCGTTCGGTTGCAAGTTCCGCGACGTCGATGCCAAAGCCGTTCCGGCAGGTCGGAGTATCGTTTACGTGTTTCCAGCCATCGGAACTCCAGTGAACGACTGCTCGCGCCATCACTTCGATGCGCAGACGCTTGCCGGCGGAAATTCGCGATATCTTGTTGTTGAAGCGCCAGAGCATGAAGGGTGCGGTGGTCCTGTTCCTGATGTAGCGGTCTACGCCTTGCGGAGGCATGTCGAAGACGGCCTTGTCCTTCAGCGAGCGCAGCAGCTTGATATGCTCGGCATGGGCCCAGACAAGCGGCATGGCGCTTCCGGACGGTTGGCCGAAAACGAGACCCTTGTCGGGTATGTCGGGCTGGTCCCAGACCTGTTCGGGCAATAAGCCGCCCGCTCCGGCGGACCCTTCGAAGGTGTGGAGCAACGCAATGGCCTGCTTCGGCCTGCCGGCGGCAAGTTCGTAGTGGGCCCGTTCGCCGGCGAGCAGGGGCCACGGCCGGCCGATGCCGGTGCCGTCGAATGCGCTGCCATCCGCATGTTCGCCATAGCCGTCGCCTGTGTAGCGATACCAGAGCGGACCTTGCGGCAGATCGCATTTGAGTTGCGCGTCGATGACCTTCACCGTGTCGACGATGCGCGGATCGTCGGGCGCGCGTAATCCGAAGCGGACCAGCGCCAGCGCGTCCGGGCTGATGACGTGCGACGTCGGCAGATAGGATTGCGCGGGCGGACGGTTCTTGATCGGCACGAAGCCATCGGCGGGCGACGCGCCATCCGCGATATCCGGCGGAGCGATGCGCACATAATAGCCCTTGACGCCAAGGCCGGCGCTGGCGGCGTCGGCTTCGACATAGGTCCAGTGTTCGATCTGATCGTTCCAGGCGTCGGCCGTCTGCCTGAGATAATCGGCATTGCGATCCTGCCCGGCGATTTCCAGAATATCGGCGGCGGCGAGCAGGGCGGCGATCTCGACGGCGAGGGTAAAGGGGGAGAAGCCGCCGTCCTCTTCCCAGCGGTCCTCGCCCGTCACCGGGCCGTTGACGACCACGTAGCGCGCCGCTTTCTCGATCATGGGAACATAGGACAGGAGGGCGTCGTCGGTAAGCGCTCCCGCGCGGCGCAGTGCGTCGGCAAGCAGGATCGGAAAGGCGCATTCATCCATCTGTATGCCGGCCCAGTAGGGCATGCCGTCGAGCCAGGCGTTTTGCGGCCAGTGTCCGTCGGCCTCCTGGATCGCGCGCAGATAGGCGAGGATGCGAATCGCGTCCTGCGGCGCGCCGGCCGCGAGGAAACCGCCGGCCGTCTCGACCAGATCGCGCGGCCAGACCAGATGATAGCCTCCAAGGTCTTCGTCGCCCTTGGCGAAGCCCCAAGGAATGGACAGCGAGGCGACCGCCGGTCCCTCGAAGGACAGGGGCCGGTGCGTCGCGAGAACGGCCGTCGATATACGGTAGCGATTGAGTTCGGGCGGCGGCATCCTCGGTTCGTCCAGCGGCAGCAGGGTGCTCTGCCATTGTCGCCAGCCGGCGACATACGCCCGCTCGGCATTACCATATCCGGCTTGCAGGCTGGCGAGCGCGTTATAGCCGGCCTCTGCGGGACCGCTTGCGAAGCCGAGCGAGACAAGGACGGTGTCGCTGCCCGACGCAAGGTCGATTTCACCCGTCAGCGCGACGTTGCCGTCGGCGGCGCGGGTGACGCACGGGTCCAGTTCTCCGGTATCCCGCAATTGCTGCCAGCCATCGGAGACGCCGACATAGCCGGCGGACGCGGTCCGCCAGCCGCCGCTGACGGCAAGCGCCAGCGAGATGCCGCCCTTGCCCGTCGCGAAAAGCATCGGCGTGCCCTTGTAATCGCCGACCCAGCCGGTATTGCCGGCCCCGGCATTGACCAGATGCGGAGCAGCGAGCACATAAAGGCGATAATCGTGAACCGACCCCTGCAGGGCTTCGAACGATATCTGCTGAAGCAGGCTGTTGCGCGCGGGATCGACGATGATGCGCTTGACGATGCGATATCGTCCGTCGATGGCCGTATTGACGAGCTGATAGGCAGGAACGCCGTCCTCGATTGTCGTGACGACGCTTTCGGTGCTCCGCTTTTCCTCGGAAAAATAGCCGTCCGGGCCGGTGACGATCAGGCCGATGTCGCGCGTGCAGGCCCAGTCGATACGCGGAAAATAGATTTCGTTGAGGATGCCGTGGCTCAGCGTGAACCACATGCGGCATGCCGGCGAGAGCGCGGTGCCCACTCCGCTCTTCGCACTGGATGTCCAGCGGGGAGCGATCCCCCGCATACCGGAGTCCGAAGTAACGTCCTGTGTCATGCGTTCACCTCCGTTGAACCGGTAATCTGCTCCGACAAACCGGCTTCGACAAGAGCGGCCTGGTAAATGATGCGTTAACGGAGAGGGATCGACATTGGGGGCGCAGCCTCGCCTCTGCCGGATACCGGCTCCGGAGCCACGGAGAGGACGATGGAAGAGTCCAGCGCCTCATAGGCGCCGAGGCCGATCGTGTCGTAGAGTTCGGCGCGCGTCTGCATGTCGCCCAGCAGTGAGTGGGTCGAGCCTTCCGCCTTCAGCGTGGCATAGAGCCGTTCCTGCGCCTTGTTGGCGACACGCAGCGACGAGACCGGCCAGATGACCATGCGATAGCCCATTTCCTCGAACTCGGAAGCCGTGAAGAACGGCGTGCGTCCGAACTCGGTCATGTTGGCCAGAAGGGGCACGCCGGGCATGTGCCGCGCGAATTCGCGGAACATATCCGCGCTGGTAAGCGCTTCCGGGAAAATCGCATCCGCTCCAGCCTCTATATAAAGCTTCGCACGAGCGACGGCCCCGTCGATGCCTTCGCTCGCGGCCGCGTCGGTTCGGGCGATCAGGTAGAGATGCCGCCGCGCCTTCGCGGCGGCGGAGATTTTAGCCGCCATGTCGCGTGCATCGGCCAGTTTCTTGTCGTTGAGATGCCCACATTTCTTGGGTAAAAGCTGGTCCTCGATATGGACGGCGCCCGCGCCTGCTTCCTCGAAGGTGCGCACCATGTGCATGACGTTGAGCGCCTCGCCATAGCCGGTATCACCGTCCACCAGCAGCGGAAGGCCGGCGGCGCGCGCGATCTGGCGGATGAAGAAAGCCACTTCATCGACCGTGATGATACCGAGATCGGGAATGCCCATGGAGGCGGTCATGGCTGCGCCGGAAAGATAAAGGCCCTCGAAGCCGGCTGCTTTGGCCTGAAGTGCCGCCATGCCGTTATGCGCGCCGGGCAGGGGCAGTATGCCCTTCCGGTCCAGAAGTTTCTTGAAACGCAGCCCCGCCGGTTCGGCGGGCAGTTCGGATGCAAGGAGGTAGGTCATGCTGTTTCCTCAGGCGGCGTGGGGACAGTGAGCTTGTACGCCCCGCGCCGTTCGATGGGAACAAAAGCTTTGTTGTCCGGTCCGACATAATGCGCCGAAGGACGAACAAAGGCGTGAACATCGGTGCCGGTATTCCCGGCAGATGTTACGGGATAGCGATGAATTATGTCGAGGCAACGCGGTGTTTTGGCGAAATTTGGAAGCCATCACCAATAACCATGTTTTAGGGGGCTACTATATCCTTTCCGAACGGTTGGTTACTCAGTAACGAAGATCCAGTTTATCATGACAAAAAATGACAAGTTACTAATTTAGCACTTTTCTTCGAAGCCGGACGTGCTATGTTTTATCTGGAGAGAGCTTGTAGAGTCAGGGGGATTATAATGCAGGCACGGAAGTATGCTCTTTTTTCATCCAGTTCGGCAATTGTCCTTTCTATTTTCAGTTTTTCGGCTTCTTCTTTTCTTTCTTTCGATGCTTATGCGGCTTGTTCGGCGAGCGGTTCCACGACGACCTGCAATACCGATTCGCCAAATCCGTGGACGAGCAGGATCGGTGCCGGCCGCGGCGATAACGGCAAGACCGTCAACTTCCAGTCGGGATCGACCATATCTGTGGGCAACACCAATGCTATCAGCCTTGGTGACGGGGCGAATATCACCATAGGCAGTGGTGCAAGCGTCACCAATGCCACGGCGCAGTCCGGCTCTACCGGCGGTTACGGCACCGGACCCAACACGATCGAATTCGGCAGCAACGGCACGCTCGTCGTCCAGCAGGGCGGCTCGGTGATCGAGACCGGCACCCACCGTTCAGCTGAAGCCATCAATGTGCACGGGCCGGGCAATACGATCATCAATCGCGGCCTCATTCAGGCGAACTCCAGCGCCGCGATCTGGTTTCAGGACGAGATTTCGGGCGCAAAGAATGTCGTCGACAATTACGGCACCATCGAAAAGCTCGGCGGTTCGGGCAGCGTGATCGGCACGAGCGGCGGTTCGGGCATCAATTTCACCAACCGCACCGGTGCCAAGGTCATCGGGGGGCTGAGCTTCGCCGGCGGCAACGATACACTCACATTCGAGCCGGGTTCGAGCGTTAGTGGCGACATAAACGGCGGCGGCGGCACCAACGATCTGTTCCTGCAAGGCGTTTCAGGTTCCAGCGACACGCTGGCAGGCGCGCTGCGGAATTTCACCACGCTCACCAAGCAGGGTGAAGGCCTGTGGACCGTGACCGGAAGCCTCACGGGCTTTACGACGGTGACGGTCAAGGATGGCACGCTGGCGCTGACCGGCAACAATAGCGGCTACACCGGCAATGTGATCGTGGAGCCGGATGGCGTGCTGGAGGCCCGCGCGCAGAGCCTGCCCACCAAGACCAACCCCGCCGACAACGTCAGCAATGTGCAGAATGATGGCCTCGTGCGTTTCACGCAGCCCGACGACGGCACCTATATCGGCCAGATCATCGGCAGCGGCGCGGTCGAGAAGACCGGTGGCGGTGTTCTCACGCTGGCGCCGGTCGCGCCGGGCGGCAACACCTATGCCGGCGGCACGACGATCCGGGACGGCACCATCGCGGTCGGCGCGGACAATGTTCTGGGCGCGGCAACCGGCGCCCTGACCTTCGACGGCGGTGCGCTGCGTTTCGACCAGTCCTTCGATCTGGCTGGATCGCGCGCCGTCACGCTCGACGCTGGCGGCGGCACCATCGACACCAACGGCAACACGACCAGCATCACCCAGAACATCACCGGGATAGGCGCGCTGACCAAGGCGGGCGCGGGCGTCCTCAATCTGGAGGGTGACAACAGCTATGCCGGAAACACCACGGTTTCCGGCGGCGAGCTTTACGTCAACGGCAACCAGTCGGCGGCGACCGGCGCGACCTCGGTGCAAAGCGGCGCGACGGTCGGCGGCGTGGGCACGATCGGCGGTGATCTCACCATCGCCGACGGCGCGACGCTTGCGCCCGGCCGTCCGGACACGATTCCGGGCACGCTGACCGTCAACGGTAATCTCAACCTCAACAGTGGCTCTTCGCTGGACTATAATTTCGGTCAGGCCAATGTCGTCGGCGGTGCGCTTAACGACCACACTATTGTCGGCGGCGATCTGGTGCTCGACGGCACCATCAATGTGCAGACGACGCCGGGTGGTTCCTTCGATCCGGGTGTCTACCGCGTCATCAGCTATTCCGGCTCCCTGACCAATAACGGACTGGAAATCGGCCAGATTCCGGCATCGGGCTTTTATGTCCAGACCTCCGTGGACAAACAGGTCAATCTCGTCAACACCAGCGGCCTTACCCTCAATTACTGGGACGGCGCCGCCGGCCCGAAAAACGACGGCACGGTCAATGGCGGCGACGGCGTCTGGCAGAATTTCAACGGAAACGACAACTGGACCACCATTGACGGCACGCCCAATGCACCTTTCGCCGATAGCTCCTTCGCCATTTTCATGGCCAAGAAAGGAGATGTGACAGTCGATAACAGCCTCGGCGATGTCCGGGTCTCCGGCATGCAGTTCGCAAGCGACGGCTATGTCGTCCATGGCGAGGCCATCACGCTGGTCGGAAATCCCTCCACGACCGTCCGCGTCGGCGACGGCACGGCGGAAGGTGCAAGCTTCACCGCCACCATCAATTCCGAACTGACGGGCGATTCCCGGCTGGTGAAGAGCGATCTCGGCACGCTGGTTCTGGGCGCAGCCAACACTTATACTGGCGGCACCTCGATCAATGGCGGCACGGTGCAGATTTCCAGCAATGAAAATCTGGGCGGCGCGGCCGGCGACGTGTCGATGAACGGCGGTACGCTGCGCACCACGGCCAATATGGACATCGACCGCGCGACCGAGCTGCAAGGGCTTGGCGGCACCATCGAAACCGATGGCGGCACCACGCTGGACTACACGGCCGCCATTACCGGTGACGGCAGCCTCACCAAGACCGGCGACGGCACGCTCGTCCTGAATACGCAGAGCACTTATACCGGCGCGACCTCGGTAGAGACGGGGACCTTCGCCGCGGGCGGTGAAAATGTCTTCAGCAACACGTCCGATTTCACCGTTTCGCAAGGCGGCACGCTCGCACTGCGGGATTTCGACCAGACGGTGAAGTCGCTCGCCAATGCCGGTCTCGTCGATCTCGGACCTCAGCCAGGCACCACGCTCATGGTCTCCGGCAATTATACCGGCAATGGCGGCACCGTGACGATCGGCACCGTGCTGGGCGATGACGCTTCCCTGACCGACAGGATGGTCGTCGCAGGTGACACCTCCGGCACCAGCGTTCTGGCGGTGAAGAATGTCGACGGCAGCGGCGCGCCGACCAACGAAGGCATCAAGGTCGTCGATGTCGGGGGCGCTTCCAACGGCACCTTCACTTTGCTCGGCGATTATGAATTCCAGGGCCGTCAGGCCGTCGTTGGCGGGGCCTATGCCTATCAGCTCTACAAGAACGGCAAGAGCACGCCGACCGATGGCGACTGGTATCTGCGTTCGGAACTGCTCGACCCGGCCGATCCCGACAGCCCCGAAAGGCCACTCTACCAGCCCGGTGTTCCGAGCTATGAAGCCTATCCGCAGGCGCTTCTGGGCCTCAACGGATTGCCGACTCTGCAACAGCGCGTCGGCAACCGCTACTGGGCCGGCAATGGCAACAGGGTCATCGCGCAGGGCGCCGATCCGGTCGGCTCGCCCTATGCGGCGCCGGATGAAGCCGGCACCGCCATCGGGGGCAACGGCGTATGGGGCCGCATCGAAGGCGCGCACAACAGCATGGAACCGCGCTTCTCCACCTCCGGCACGACCTATGACGAGAATATCCTGAAATTGCAGGCCGGTCTCGACGGGCTGCTGGCCGAGACTGAAAACGGCAAGCTGATCGGCGGCATCACGCTGCATTACGTCCACGGCAAGACGAAGACGGACTCGGTCTATGGCGACGGCGAGATCAGCACCAACGGCTACGGCTTCGGCGGCACGCTGACATGGTATGGCGACAACGGCTTCTATATCGACGGTCAGGGACAGGTGACATGGTACAGGAGCGATCTCGATTCCCAACTGGCCGGCAGCAAACTGGTCAACGGCAATGACGGCTTCGGCTACACGCTGTCGATTGAAAGCGGCAAGCGTATCGCGCTCAATCCGGGCTGGTCGCTCACGCCGCAGGCGCAACTGGTCTATTCCAATGTCGACTTCGACGATTTCACCGATGTGTTCGGCGCGCGCGTCAGCCTCGGCAGGGGTGACAGCCTGCAAGGCCGCCTCGGTCTGACGCTCGATCACGAAAACTCATGGCAGAACGCCAACGGCATGCTGAACCGTACGCATGTCTATGGCATTGCGAACCTCTACTATGAGTTTCTGGATGGAACCAGGGTCGATGTCGCGGGCACGAGCTTCGCAAGCCGCAACGACCGCCTGTGGGGCGGCCTCGGTATCGGCGGCTCCTATAACTGGAACGACGACAAATATTCGATCTATGGCGAAGGTCTCGTGAATACGAGCTTCAACAATTTCGGCGACAGCTATTCCGTCAAGGGCCAGATTGGCTTCCGCGTCAAATGGTAAGCGTATAATAACCTGTGGAAGTACTAAATCGCTCGGCCAAGCGATTTGGTACTTCTGCGGTTGCCGCCCTTATGCGAGAAGTCTTGTCTGTCTGAACGTGAGCTCGAATGCGCTTTGCACGCTGTTGCCGGTGTCGCTTCCATAGAGAACGGTGAGGCTGCGCAACAAGGCGGGCTTGCCGCCGTCGGCGAAGCCGGCGAAATAGCCGCTCAGCCAAAGCGCCTGCTGCAGCAAAAGGGACTGTGCCACCGAGCGCACGGAGGCCCATTGTTGCTCGGTCAGCCCCAGCGTGTTGAATTCCGTAAGAGTCATCTGCCCGCCTGCCTCCAGACGCCGGAAATCCAGCGTGTTCAACGGTTTCGGCGGAACTATTGACGCCGCTGCATATCCCAGACAAACGAATGATATTGCGGTTTGAACGCAAAAAAATTGCAGTCAATCGATTGCGGGGAAGCCGTGCTATGGAGTTGAGACGGGACGCGTTGCATTTTGCGCCGCGGCGGGATTCCGTGGGACGATCTAGCTTTTTCGGCCATGCTGTTTTTTTGGCGGATTTCAGTGCGCGACCTGCTTCAGGCCGTGCAGCGCCTCCTGTATGTCGCCGCGGCCTTCCGCCGATTCCGGGTAGACGGCGTAAGCGGGGTAGACGAACTGGGGCGCGTTTTCCACCAGTTCCAGCTCTCCGGCCTCGACATGCGCCGCAACCACGCCCTTGCGGAAATAGCCCATGCCGCCTGCGCGCAGGATGTAGTTGAGACCGAGGAGGCCGAGGCCGACGCGGAGGGAGGGCTCGGTGAAGGCGATGGGGCCGAAGCCGCGTTCCCCGGCGAATTGCGACCCCCAGTCGACATGCACATAGTCGGGCTCGCGGCCCTCCTGCCGGTCGACGGTGGACCGGACCAGCACCAGTTTCTCCTCCTCGATCAGCTCCACGTTGAAGCCGGGCAGGAGTTTCGGCGCATAGAGGATGGCGAGATCGAGCACGCCCGCCCGCAACTGTTCCAGAAGCTGGTCGGCGAGGCCGACCTGCGCATGAACGGCGATATGCGGCTGCTCCTTTTTCATCCAGACGAGCCAGTCGAGAAGCAGCGAACTCCACAGGTTGAGCTCTCCGCCCACCGCGATGACGCTGGTGCGGCCGGGCGGCACGGTGAGCTGCTGGCGCGCCCGCTCCCAGACCTGAACGAAGGACTGCGCGAAACGCTCGAATTCACGCCCCGCCGCCGTCGGAGCCGCGCCGTTGCGCGTGCGTATGAACAGCTTTCGGCCCAGCGCATCCTCCAGCGTGCGGATGCGCGCGCTCACCGTGGTCTGCGTGACGTGAAGCCGTTCGGCGGCCTTGAGAAAGCTTCCCGTGTGGAGGATTTCCAGAAATGTGCGAACCCGGTCGATATCCATCTGCGCCTCGGACGATGCAAAATTTTTGCATTTATATGCGATTCAGTATGGCGCGGCGGTTTATTCTATTGCCGAGTGCAAAATTCTTGCGCCCAGCATGCAATAGAATTCATTTGTCTGGGTGAGGCGCCCCGGCCATTTTCCCTGCGACGACAACAGGAGTAGGTATCGATGTCCGTGCGAAAGGCGATCGAGTTTCAACCGGAGACCATCGCCGCGGCGCACGGCGTGGCCAGCGACATGGCTTTCGCTGCAGTTGCGCCTCCGCTTTATCTTTCCAGCACCTACGCGTTCTCCGATTTCGACGCCCCGCGCGCCTATGATTACGGACGCGTCGGCAATCCGACGCGGGATATGCTGGCGGACGCGATCGCAAGGCTGGAAGGCGGCGCGGGCGCGGTGCTGACGCCGAGCGGCATGGCCGCCGTCGATCTTCTTATCGGGCGGCTTCCGGTCGGAAGTCTGGTTCTGGCTCCGCACGACTGCTACGGCGGCACGATGCGCCTTCTCAAGGCGCGAGCGACGCTGGGCCAGTTGCAACTGCGGCTGGTCGATCAATCGGATATGGACGCTTTCAAGGCGGCGCTTCTGGATCGTCCGGCGCTGCTGCTGATCGAAACGCCGAGCAATCCGCTGATGCGCGTCGTGGACATCGCCGCCTTGTCGGATCTCGCCCGAAAGGCGGGCGGAAGGGTCGCCGTCGACAACACCTTCCTGTCTCCGGCCCGGCAGAAGCCGCTATCTCTCGGAGCCGATTATGTGCTGCATTCGACGACGAAATTCCTCAACGGCCATTCGGACGTCATCGCCGGCGCGGTGATCGCGGCCGATAAGGACGAGGCCGGCGCGTTGAAACGCTGGGCCAACGTCACCGGCGCGACGGCCGCGCCCTTCGATTCATGGCTGACGCTGAGGGGCTTGCGAACGCTCTTCGCCCGCATGGCGGGGCAGGAGCGCAACGCCATGGCGATCGCGGAACGGCTTCGCGCGCATCCGGCGGTGGCGCGCGTGCATTACCCCGGCCTCGTGGATCACCCGGACCATGCGCTCGCCGCCCGGCAGCAGCAGGGTTTCGGCGCGATGATGAGCTTCGAACTTGCCGGCGGCGTGTCGGCCGTGCGCGGCTTCGTGCGGGCGGTGCGCGTTTTCACGCTCGCTGAATCCCTCGGCGGCATCGAAAGCCTCGTCGCGCATCCGGCGACGATGACCCATGTCGACATGGGTGCGGAAGCCCGTGCCGAAGCCGGCATCAGCGACGGATTGCTGCGCCTCTCCGTCGGGCTGGAGCATGTCGACGACCTTATCGCCGGACTGGAAGCCGGGCTTTCGGTTTGCTGAGAAACCTCGTCCGAGCGGCTGATACATCTTGCCCTGCATGAGGAGCGGCTTTGTGCAGGACAGGTTCAGCGCATGAGCATGCCTTCAAGCAAGCGATTCTCACGACATGGTTCTGCGTAGCGGCTCCGCGTTGTCGATCAGATGCGAGGGAGCCGCAAAAGCCATCAATTTCTTGCGGTCCGTGATTCTGATCATGGATGCACGAACGGTCACGCCATGCGGTGCGAGGTTGGCGAAGCTTCGCGACAGGTTTTCCGGAGTCATGCCCAGATAGGCGGCAAGTATCCGCTTCTCATAGGGAATCGTCACGATATCTGTATTGTTGTTTGCCAGGGATTCCCTGACGATCCAGTTTGCAAGGCGCTGTGTGCTGCTTCTGAGCTTCTGGGCCTTCAATTCCTTGACCAACCGCCGATAGGCGCGGGCGATTTCGAAGACGACCGCACGCATGAAGCCGGCATCCTCGCTTATCAACTCACGCACGAGCGTTGACGGAACCATCAGCACCCGTGTCGGCGCGAGGGTCTGCGCGGTTTGCAGACACACTCCATCATTGAGCACGGCGGCGAGAATGAATATGTCGTTGGCATGCAGAATCTCGAGTGCGGTCTCGCTGCCCGCCGATCTGGCCGACATCAGGACAAGCCCGTCGAGGATGACGAACAGGAAGTCGGTCGGTTCGTTTTCTCTCAGCAAGATCGTATGGGGCGGAAATGCCTGCACGAAACTCGGATGCAGGATGCGCTCCAGCATCGCGTCCGTCATTCCGCTAAAAAGCGGCAGGCTTTGTAGCGCCTCGGCGTCTTCTTTGCGCATGGATTTCCGCTCTCATGGTCGATTCTGGCCCCTCTGCTTAATTGATAAAAATCAATTAAGCAATATGTATAAATCAATGAAAGGCACAATATAAGTTATTTTATATATGTAACATACAGAAAAAATAGATAATATTTATATCTGGCAATAGATTGATCAAGATCAATGTATTATTCCTGCCGCCGGTGCATGGATACAGGAGAGCCATTCATGGTCTTCTATCTGGAGTATAACCATGCACCAAGCCGTAAAGGGAACTCCGAAAGGACAGACGTCCGCATTGGTGACGAGCACAGTCGCCTTTACGGTTTGTTTTGCAGTCTGGACCATATTCGCAATCATCGGTGTCCGGATCGAATCCGAACTGGGGTTGAGCGAAACGCAATTCGGCCTGCTTGTGGGCACGCCGATTCTCACCGGCTCTCTGATCCGGGTGCTTCTCGGTGTGTGGGCGGACCGCTATGGCGGGCGCATCGTCTTCGCGCTGACGATGCTGGTCTCGGCGGCCTCCACCTGGCTCCTGACCTATGCGACGACCTATCCGCAGATGCTGGTCGCGGCATTGGGTGTCGGTGTCGCGGGTGGCACGTTTCCGGTGGGCGTCGCTTATGTCGCGCGGTGGTTTCCACCTGAAAAGCAGGGTTTCGCGCTCGGCATCTTCGGCGCAGGCAATATCGGTTCGGCCGTCACGACGCTTCTCGCACCCATGATCATGGTCGCGATGGGATGGCATGCGGTGGCGCATATATGGGCCGCCGCGATGGTCGTCATGGCGCTGGTCTTTTATTTCGGCACGGCCGACGATCCCGTTCTGGCCGAACGGCGCCTCACGGGCGAAAAGCCGGCCGGCATACTCGCGGGGCTGGAGCCGCTCGGGAACGTTCAGGTCTGGCGCTTTGCACTCTATTATTTCTTCGTTTTCGGCGCCTTCGTCGCGCTGGCTCTCTGGCTGCCGCAATATCTGGTCCGCGTGTATGGCGTCGATATTCGACTTGCGGGCATCCTCGCCGCCTTTTTCTCGGTTTCAGCCAGCCTTTTCCGCGCTTACGGCGGGCATCTGTCCGATGTCTATGGCGCCCGCAAGGTCATGTACTGGACCTTTCTGGTCTCGCTGGCGGCGACGTTCATCCTGTCCTATCCACCCACGGACTATATGATCCGGAGCGTCAACGGCCCGATCGGGTTCCATGCGGAAATGGGCGTCGTCGGCTTCACGGTCACCATCTTCATCCTCGGCTTCTTCATGGCGCTGGGCAAGGCGGCGGTGTTCAAGCACATTCCCGCCTATTATCCCGGCAATATCGGCGCGGTCGGCGGTCTGGTCGGTATGATCGGCGGCCTCGGCGGCTTTGTGCTGCCGATCCTGTTCGGCGTGCTTCTGGACCAGACCGGCCTCTGGACGAGCTGTTTCATGCTCCTGTTCGTGGTCGCCGCCGTATCCTTCGCTTGGATGCACGTCTCGATCCGTCAAATGGAACGCGCCGCGCAGGGGCGCGACGTGGAAGCGCTGCCCGCTTTCGCTGAATTGCAGGGCCTCGCCAAGGTCGAAGCCGCACCCGTCAGGAGCGGCGCGGTACTGACCGACTGGCGGCCGGACGACCCGGCCTTCTGGGAGCAGAAGGGCAGGCGCATCGCAACGCGCAACCTCTGGCTCTCGATCCCGGCGCTGCTTCTTTCCTTCGTCGTCTGGCAGGTCTGGTCGGTGGTCGTCGCCAAGCTGCCGCTGGTCGGTTTCCGGTTCACCACCGACCAGCTTTTCTGGCTCGCGGCGCTGCCCGGCATTTCGGGAGCGGTGCTGCGCATCTTCTATTCCTTCATGGTGCCGATCTTCGGCGGCCGTCTGTGGACCACATTGACCACCTGGTCGCTCGTCATCCCGGCGATCGGCATCGGCTATGCGGTGCAGAACCCCCATGTGCCCTATTTCGTGCTCCTGATACTCGCCTTGTGCTGCGGTTTCGGTGGCGGCAATTTCGCATCGTCCATGTCGAACATATCGTTTTTCTATCCCCGGTCGGAAAAGGGCAATGCGGCCGCGCTCAATGCCGGCCTCGGCAATCTCGGTGTCAGCGTCGTACAGTTCGTGGTGCCGCTGGCCATTACGGCCGGCATCTTCGGCAAGCTGGGCGGGGCTCCGGCGATGGTCGCAAGCGGCGCGGGGAGCGCGCCGCTGTGGCTGCAAAACGCCGGCTTCATTTTCGTGCCCTTCATCGTGGTCACGGCTTTCGCCAACTGGTTCGGCATGAACGACATTGCCTCGGCCAAGGCCTCCTTCGCCGATCAGGCCGTCATCTTCCGCCGCAGCCACAACTGGATCATGTGCTGGCTCTATACCGGCACGTTCGGTTCGTTCATCGGTTATTCGGCCGGCTTTCCGCTCTTGACCCATATCCTGTTCCCGCAGGTCAATGCGCTGCATTATGCCTTTCTCGGCCCTCTGGTCGGGGCGCTGTCGCGGTCCGGCTCCGGCTGGCTGGCCGACAGGTATGGCGGCGGACGTGTCACCGTCTGGGCCTTTGTGCTGATGATGGTCGGCGTCGCGGGCGTGCTGTGGTTCGTGGGCGTGAAGGACCAGCCCTATGCCTTCTGGGGCTTCTTCGCCTCCTTCGTCCTGTTGTTCTTCGCGACCGGCATCGGCAATGCCTCCACCTTCCAGATGATTCCGGCGATCATGTCGAAGGAGATGAACCGCCTGATGCCTGCCGCGACACCGGAAGAACGTCGCCGCGAAGCGGAAAAGGAATCGGCCGCCATCACCGGCTTCACATCGGCCATCGCCGCCTTCGGCGCCTTCTTCATTCCGATGGGCTACGGCATTTCGATCAGCATGACCGGCGGCCCGCAAGCAGCACTATGGGCGTTCCTGATCTTCTATGTGACCTGCCTGGCTGTCACATGGGGCATCTACACGCGCAAAGGCGGCCTGCTCTACGACGTGGAGCATCGCCGCAAGACCGTCGCCGCTGCGGCATGAAGCCTTATTGAGAGGATGAAATAATGAGTCTGCTCCTTGATCGACTGAATTTCCTCGCCCGCAAGAACGTCGGCACCTTCTCGCACGGCCACGGCGTCACCACCAACGAGAACCGCGACTGGGAGGACGCCTATCGCAAGCGCTGGCAGCACGACAAGATCGTCCGTTCCACCCACGGCGTGAACTGCACCGGCTCCTGTTCGTGGAAGGTCTACGTCAAGGGCGGCATCATCACCTGGGAAACGCAGCAGACGGATTATCCGCGCACCCGTGCCGACCTGCCCAATCACGAGCCGCGCGGCTGCTCGCGGGGCGCCAGCTACAGCTGGTACGTCTATTCGGCCAACCGTGTGAAATATCCGCTCATCCGCTCCCGCCTACTGAAGCTGTGGCGCGCGGAACGGGCGCTGAAAACGCCGGTCGCCGCCTGGGCCGCCATCCAGCAGGATCCGGCGAAGCGCGCCGACTATATGAAGGTGCGCGGGCTCGGCGGCTTCGTGCGTGCGACATGGGACGAGGTCAACGAGATCATCGCCGCCGCCGACGCCTATACGGCGAAAACCTATGGACCGGACCGTGTAGTCGGTTTCTCGCCGATTCCGGCCATGTCGATGGTATCCTATGCGGCCGGCTCGCGTTACCTGTCGCTGCTCGGCGGTGTGTGCATGTCGTTCTACGACTGGTATTGCGATCTGCCGCCCGCTTCCCCGATGACCTGGGGCGAGCAGACCGATGTGCCGGAATCGGCCGACTGGTACAATGCCGGTTTCCTCATGCTCTGGGGGTCGAACGTACCGCAGACCCGCACGCCGGACGCGCATTTCTACACTGAAGTGCGCTACAGGGGTGCCAAGTCGGTTGTCGTCTCGCCCGACTATTCGGAAGCGGCGAAATTCTCCGATCTGTGGCTGCATCCCAAGCAAGGCACGGACGCCGCGCTCGCCATGGCGCTGGGCCATGTCATCCTGCGGGAATATCACCTCGACCGGCAGGTGCCCTATTTCGAAGACTACTGCCGCCGCTACACGGACTTCCCGATGCTGGTGCGGCTGGCGAAGAAGGACGGGCGCTATGTGCCCGACCGCTTCCTGCGCGCCTCCGATTTCGTGGACGGCCTGAAGGAAGGCAACAATCCCGACTGGAAGACGGTGGCTATCGACCGCAGGTCCGGGGCCTGCGTCGTGCCGCGTGGCTCCGTCGGGTTCCGCTGGGGCGATGACGGCAAGTGGAATCTGGAAGAGAAGGACGGTCAGGGCACGGAGGTCGAACTCGTCAAAAGCCTTATCGGCAAGAGTGAGCACGACGCGGTCGTGGATGTGGCCTTCCCCTATTTCGGCAATCGCGAGCACGATTATTTCGAGGGCACCGATCACGACAGCGTGCTGGTACGCAAGGTTCCCGCCCGGAGCCTGAAGCTGAAGGAGGGCGAGGTCGTCGTCGCCACCGTCTTCGACCTGCTGGCGGCCAATTACGGACTGGATCGCGGCCTGGGCGACGGCAATTCGGCCCGGTCCTACGACGACGACATGCCCTACACGCCGGCATGGGCGGAAAAGATCACCGGCGTGCCGCGCACGCAGATCGTGGCGGTTGCGCGCGAGTTCGCCACGAACGCGGAAAAGACCAACGGCCGCTCCATGGTCATTCTCGGTGCCGGTCTCAATCACTGGTACCACATGGATATGAGTTATCGCGGCATCATCAACATGCTGGTGATGTGCGGCTGTGTCGGCCAGTCCGGCGGGGGCTGGAGCCATTATGTGGGGCAGGAAAAACTGCGTCCCCAGACCGGCTGGACCGCACTCGCCTTCGCGCTCGACTGGAGTCGCCCGCCGCGCCACATGAACTCCACCTCCTTTTTCTACGCGCATACCGACCAATGGCGCTACGAGACGCTCAAAGTGCGGGACATCCTGTCGCCGACCGCGCCGGACGGCGACTGGGGCGGCACGCTGATCGACTACAACATCCGCGCCGAGCGCATGGGCTGGCTGCCGTCGGCCCCGCAACTCCAGACCAACCCGCTGGAGATCGCGGCGGAAGCCGCCGCATCCGGCAAGGATGTGAAGGATTTCCTCGTCGGTACGCTGAAGAACGGAACCGTCACCCTGTCGTGCGGGGACCCGGACCATGAAGCCAACTGGCCGCGTAACATGTTCGTCTGGCGTTCAAATCTGCTCGGCTCGTCCGGCAAGGGGCACGAATATTTCCTGAAGCATCTGCTTGGCACGTCGAACGGGCTGCTCGGCAAGGACCTTGGTCCGGAAGGCGCACAGGAAACGCAGGAGGCGGTGTGGCGTGAGAAAGCGCCTGAAGGCAAGCTCGACCTTCTGGTCACGCTTGATTTCCGCATGTCGACCACCTGCATCTATTCCGACATCGTGCTGCCGACGGCCACATGGTACGAGAAGAACGATCTCAACACCTCCGACATGCACCCGTTCATTCATCCACTGTCGAGCGCAGCCGATCCGGCATGGGAAGCGCGCAGCGACTGGGAAATCTTCAAGGGCATCGCCCGGAAATTTTCGGAAGTCGCGCCGGAGGTGCTGGGCGTCGAGAAGGATGTCGTGCTCGTTCCTGCGCAACACGACACGGCGGGCGAACTTGCGCAGCCCAAGGACGTGCTCGACTGGAAGAAAGGGGAGGTGGAGCCGATCCCCGGCAAGACCATGCCTTCCATCGTCGTGGTCGAGCGCGACTATCCGAACCTTTACAAGCGCTACACCTCGGTCGGCCCGCTTCTCGACAGGCTCGGCAACGGCGGCAAGGGCATTTCGTGGGAAACCACGGAAGAGGTGGAACTTTTGGCGCGGCTCAACGGCACGGTGCCGGAACCGGGCGCGAGCGAGGGCCGCCCGCGTATCGACACCGATATCGACGCGACCGAGGTGATCCTGTCTCTGGCGCCCGAAACCAACGGCGAGGTGGCGGTCAAGGCATGGGCCGCCCTGTCGAAATTCACCGGCCGCGACCACGCCCATCTGGCGATCCCGAAGGAAGACGAGAAGATTCGCTATCGCGACATCGTCGCGCAGCCACGCAAGATCATCTCCTCACCGACATGGTCGGGGATCGAATCCGAGCATGTCTGCTACAATGCCGGCTACACCAACGTTCATGAGTTGATCCCGTGGCGCACCCTGACCGGGCGCCAGCAGCTCTATCAGGACCATCCGTGGATGCGCGCTTTCGGCGAGGGGTTCTGTGTCTATCGTCCGCCGATCGACACGAAGACCGTCAACGAGGCCATCCGCGCCCGCACGGACGGGCAGCCGCATCTGGTGCTGAATTTCATCACGCCGCATCAGAAATGGGGCATCCATTCCACCTATACCGACAATCTCCTGATGCTGACGCTCAATCGCGGCGGTCCGGTCGTGTGGATATCGGAACCGGATGCGGCAAGGGCGGGCATCGCCGACAACGACTGGGTGGAAGTCTACAACGCCAACGGCGCCATCGTGGCGCGCGCGGTGGTTTCCCAGCGCATGAAGGACGGCACGATCTTCATGTATCACGCGCAGGAGAAGATCGTGAACACGCCCGGCTCGCCGACCACCGGTCAGCGCGGCGGCATCCACAATTCCGTCACCCGCATCATCACCAAGCCGACCCATATGATCGGTGGCTATGCCCACCAGTCCTACAGCTTCAACTATTACGGGACCGTAGGCTCCAACCGCGACGAGTTCGTGGTGGTGCGCAGGCTCGACCATGTCGACTGGATGGAAGGTCCGCTCGAAGAAAGCCGGCGGACACCGCTTGCGAAGGAGGCAGCAGAATGAAAATCCGCGCGCAGATAGGCATGGTGCTCAACCTCGACAAATGTATCGGCTGCCACACCTGCTCGGTGACGTGCAAGAACGTCTGGACCAATCGGGAAGGCGTCGAATATGCCTGGTTCAACAATGTCGAGACCAAGCCCGGCATCGGTTTTCCCAAGGAATGGGAGAACCAGAAAAAGTGGAACGGCGGCTGGGTCCGTAAGAAAAACGGAAAGATCGAGCCGAAGATGGGCGCGAAATGGCGCATCCTCGCCAAGATTTTCGCCAATCCCGACCTGCCGGAGATCGACGATTATTACGAGCCGTTCGATTACGACTACGGCCATCTCCAGACCGTGGGCGAAAGCAGGACCGTTCCGACCGCGCGCCCGCGTTCGCTGATTTCCGGCAAGCGGATGGAAAAGATCGAATGGGGGCCGAACTGGGAGGAAATTCTCGGCGGCGAATTCGCCAAACGATCGAAGGACTACAATTTCGAGGGCGTGGAAAAGGAAATCTACGGCCAGTTCGAAAACACTTTCATGATGTATCTGCCGCGCCTGTGCGAGCACTGCCTCAACCCGACCTGCGTCGCGGCCTGTCCCTCGGGCGCGATCTACAAGCGCGAGGATGACGGCATTGTCCTGATCGATCAGGAAAAATGCCGTGGCTGGCGCATGTGCGTATCCGGCTGCCCTTACAAGAAGATTTATTACAACTGGAATTCGGGCAAGTCGGAGAAGTGCATCTTCTGCTACCCGCGTATCGAGAGCGGCCAGCCCACGGTCTGCTCGGAGACATGCGTGGGCCGCATCCGCTATCTCGGCGTGATGCTCTATGATGCCGACCGTATTTCCGAAGCGGCTTCCGTCGAGAGCGAGCAGGATCTCTATGAGGCGCAGTGCGGCATCTTCCTCGATCCGAACGATCCTGCCGTGATCGAACAGGCCCGCAAGGACGGCGTACCGGAACCATGGTTGCAGGCGGCGAAGCATTCGCCGGTCTACAAGATGGCGATGGAATGGAAAATCGCCTTTCCGCTGCACCCCGAATATCGCACCTTGCCGATGGTCTGGTACGTTCCGCCGCTTTCACCGCTTCAGTCGGCCGCGCAGTCCGGCAGGCTCGGCATGGACGGTCCGCTGCCGGATGTCCGCTCCATGCGCATCCCTGTCCGCTATCTCGCCAATCTGCTGACGGCCGGAAAGGAGGAACCGATTGTCTCGGCGCTGGAGCGCATGCTCGCCATGCGCGCCTATATGCGCGCCAAGACCATAGACGGGGTCATCGATGAGGCGATCGCCGAACGGGTCGGCATGAGCGGCGCGACGATCGAGGATATGTACCACATCATGGCGATCGCCAATTACGAGGATCGCTTCGTCATCCCGACCACGCATCGCGAGATCACGGAAGACGCCTATGACGTTCGCGGGTCCTGCGGGTTCAGCTTCGGCAACGGCTGTTCGGGGGGCACGTCGACGGAAGACCTGTTCGGCGCGAAACGCCGGAAGGTCGTCCAGACCCCGACCGATATTTTCCGGGAGCAGGCATGATGAACAAGACCCTGAAGGTTCTTTCGCTGCTGTTGTCCTATCCCACGCCCGAACTGCAGGCCGGGGAGGCGGAACTGAAAGCGGCGCTGGATAGCGAGCATGATCTTTCGCCCGGCCTGCGCCGGCTGACCGACAGCCTGATCGCCTTCGTCTGCGACTGCGATCTCTATGAGGCGCAGGAGCGCTATGTGCAGCTCTTCGACCGCACGCGGTCGCTTTCGCTGCACATCTTCGAGCATGTCCATGGCGAGAGCCGCGATCGCGGACAGGCCATGGTCGATCTCATGAGGATGTATGAGGACGCCGGTTTCGAGATCGATGCAAAGGAACTGCCGGACTATCTGCCGCTGTTCCTCGAATTTCTTTCCACGCGCACGCCGGAGGAAATCCGCGATCTCCTGACCCAGACCGGCCATATCACCGCGGCCATCGGTGAGCGGCTGCGCAAGCGCCGCTCCGTCTATGCCAACGCCTTCGCGGTGCTGCTCCACATCGCCAATACGGAACCGGACCGGAATCTGGTCGGTGAACTGCTGCGGCAGGAGGAGGACGATCCCGACGATCTCGCCGCGCTGGATCGCATCTGGGAAGAGGAAGTGGTGATGTTCGGAGGCAATGCGGGCGAAAACGCCTGCGGACCGGACCGGTTGCGCATGCAGATGCGCGCGGCGCACCGCAAGCCCGGCCCGCCATCAACGCCAACGCAAATCTAGGAGACGGGAAATGGCTTATATCCATACGTTTCTGTTCGGCATCTATCCCTATATCGCCCTCAGTGTGCTCGCGCTCGGTTCGATATTCCGCTACGACCGCGAACCCTACACTTGGCGTTCCGGGTCCAGCCAGTTGCTGCGGCGCAGGCAACTCATGTGGGGCTCGGTCCTGTTTCATGCCGGCGTACTCTTTATCTTCTTCGGCCATTTCGTTGGCCTGCTGACGCCGGTTCGTCTCATCGAGGCGATGGGCATCAGCCATGAGGCAAAGCAGATACTCGCCGTGGTGACAGGCGGCATCGCGGGGCTGATCGCAATTGTCGGGGCCAGCATGCTTTTGCATCGCCGGCTGTTCGATCCCCGCGTGCGAGCCTCGTCGCGTCCCACCGACACGCTGATCATCATCCTGCTGTGGATTCAGCTTCTCCTGGGGCTGAGCACGATCCCGGTTTCGCTGCAACACATAGACGGCCTCGAAATGGTGAAATTCATGAACTGGGCGCAAGGCATTCTCACCTTCGACAGGGCCGCTTCGAGCTATATCGTCAATACGTCCATCGTGTTCAGGATACATATCGTCCTTGGACTGACGATCTTACTGCTGTTTCCGTTCACGCGGCTGGTGCATATGCTCAGCGCGCCGGTACGCTATATCTGGCGGCCGGGCTATCAGGTCGTGCGCGAGCGCAATCATACGGCCGTGCCGGCGCACCGGCGCGTTCCGGCGGAGTAGGGGTCATGGTCACATTGGTCGACAACAGGCAACCCGCCTCCGGTTCTCATGCCCGCACGGACGGCTACACCACTTATCAGGAGCCGGATACGCATGTGCCGCCGAAGCCGCGAGCGGTTTTCGACGCCGTTTCCGTGAACGGTGTCGCCATCGCCGAGGCCGACATACTGGCGGAGGCGCAAAATCATCCGGCGGAAAATCCGGGCGCGGCATTGCTTGCCGCCGCGCGGGCGCTCGCCGTGCGCGAACTGCTTTTGCAGCGCGCGAGGGAACTGGATATCGGGCCGGAACCGGAAAAGGATGCGGACGGGCGCACCGAAACCGACGAGGACGCGCTCGTGCGCATGGTGGTCGAGCGGGAAGTGACCGTGCCTTCAGCGACGCGCGAGGAAGCCTTGCGCTTTTACCAGAACAACCGTCACCGCTTCACCAGCGGGGCCATTCTGGAAGCGAGCCACATTCTGATCGCCGCCGATCCGGCGGAAGCGGGGGAACGCGAGAAAGCCCGCGCGACGGCGTCCCGCCTGGCCGCCGCGGCGATTGCCGACCCGGCCTCCTTCGCTTCGCTCGCGCGTGAATATTCGTCCTGCCCGTCCGGCACGCAGGGCGGCAATCTGGGGCAGCTGACGCGCGGCAGCACCGTGCCCGAATTCGAGCGGGCGCTTGAACGTCTGGTGCCGGGCGACATCACGGCGGTTCCCGTCGAAAGCCGTTTCGGTTTTCATATCGTTCGCCTCGACCGGCGCATCGAGGGCGCCCTGCTTCCGTTCGATTATGTCGCCGACAGGATCGCGGGCTGGCTGGAGGCCAGCACGTGGTCTCGCGCCGTGTCGCAGTATATCGCAATTCTTGCCGCCTCCGCCGATATCGAGGGCATCGAGTTATTATGAATGCCGCAGGAAACTCGCCGTTATAAAAAAGCATCATATGCTCGCTGAAGCTCGACCGAGCATGATTTCCCGGATAGTGAATGTGCCTTGCACTCCATGCGTGGTCCGTGGCACGGTTTCAGTGTCGTGTTCCTGCTATAGCAGGGCTATCTTCGACGCCCTGTTTCCTTCTGGAGTGGTCACAGAATGTCGTCAGGAGCCAAGCGCCGGATGTTATCTTCGTCTCGATCAGATGAGTTCCTCGGCACCTGGGCAGTACGCCGGCTTGTGGTCGACAGGCAGAATGGGCGCAAGGTGAGATTTGCCGGTACCGCCGTCGTCAGCCGGGATCGTTTTGAGGAAGATGGTGAAACGTTCGCCGGCGATATGTCACTGCGCAGTCATAGAAAATACGTCCTTGATTTCACCGGAGATGGCGTCGCGGTCGCGTTCCACGACCTGCGGCCGTTCGTGTTCATATCCGATACTCCTTCCCAGAGGCTCCATCATCGATGCGGCGACGACGATTATATCGGACGCTTGTTCTTTCCGAGTTTTGACAGTCTGGTGGAGGTTTGGCGAGTGAACGGGCCGCGCAAGAACTACACGAGTATCGCGCACTATCACCGGGTCGACGGATAGCCGTACGTACAGCGGACGGCAGGACAGAGATCGCCGCGCGAAAGCAGGCTTCCGGCATTCCCGACCGCGCCGGTAGCCAATGGGCTGGCATAGCCCGTTTCAGCAATGACGCGCCAGATCGAGAATAGCCGCTGCGAAGGTTTCCGGCGCTTCCTGTGGCGGATTATGACCCACTCCGGGGATAATCCGACGCTCATAGCCTGCCCTGAAGTGCGGTTTGGCATCGTCGATGGATGTTGGAGGATCGACGCCGTCGTCTGCGCCCTGAAGAACGATCGTCGGGACTGTTATATCCGGCTGTTCGGCCAGACGGGCTTCGATTTCCGCGAATTGAGGATCGCCGGGAACGCCACCATAGCGGTGCCTGTATGAATGGATCACGATATCCACGAAATCAGGATTGTCGAATGCGATGGCCGTGCGGTCGAAAGCCGCGCGGTCGAAGGTCCATGTCGGCGACCAGATTTTCCAGATGAATTCGCAAAGCTCACGGCGATTCCTTTCGAGGGCCGTTCGTCCTCTCCGCGAGTGGAAGTAATACTGATACCAGTATCGCGCTTCCTCTTCCGGTGGGACGGGGTTTCCGGCTTGGGCGATATTCTGGATATTATAGCCGGTGCCGCAGCTCACCAGTCCGCGGACCCGATCCGGTCGCAACGCCGCGACGATGCACGCAGC
This sequence comes from Rhizobiales bacterium 63-22, assembly GCA_001898995.1. GTDB lineage: Bacteria > Pseudomonadota > Alphaproteobacteria > Rhizobiales > Rhizobiaceae > Brucella. The sequence continues at coordinate 258,881 of MKVZ01000006.1, forward strand.
GCGCCCGCCCCAGTCGTATCCGCCAAGCAAGGCAGTTTCGATGGAAAGCGCATCCAACAGCGCCAGCAGGTCCGCACCAAGGGCGGCCTGTTCGCCGGAACGGGGCGAACTTTCGGAGAGAAAGCGGGTGGCCCCAAAGCCGCGGAGGAAGGGCACGATGCAGCGGTAGCCCGAGGCGCCCAGCATTTCCGCCACGGCATCGTATGCGTGAATATCATAGGGAAAGCCGTGCAACAGCACGACGGGAAGCCCGTCCGCCGGTCCAGTTTCGTTGTAGGCGATCTCCAGAATTCCAGCGGATATGGCTTTCATTCCATCTCCTCCCATCGTGAAATCCCAAGGCACAGGCGTCTTGTGCAATCGACGCATGCAATGTAACGCGCTTCGCAATTTCAGTCATGATCAAGATGGCAGGAGTGTCGAATTGCTGTTTCCGGCGTCGAGCCGAATCCATCGGCGACACCGGAAGAGCGGTTCCTCCTCTTCAGGACATTTGACGGTTATGTCGCTCTGACGATTTTATATTGCCTTCGACGCCGGGTATGATCTGCCCGGCACCATAAGGTCGTTCAGTCCCTTACCGGTTCGCCCAACGTGTGCATCAGGCGGTTTGCCCAGCCGAAGATGGCGGCGGAAAGGATGAGGTCGAGACTTTCCAGCTCGCCGAGTCCGACGTCGGCGAGCGCCTGCGCGTCCGCTACCGTCGCCGTGGGCGGTGTGGTCGATAGCCTTGCCGAGAAATCGAAGATGGCCTGAAGATGATCGTCGAGTTCAGCATCGAGGCCATCGGCGAACACGGTATCGATGACGTCGGTGCGTTTCGTGAGGTTGTTGAATCGCGAGGCATGCACGGCAACGCAGTAGACGCAGCGGTTGACGACGGATGCAGCGACGGCTCCGAGTTCGCGTTCGCCCGACGCCAGTCCGTCTTTCCCGTACATGATCAGGTTGAACAGGGGAGAACGAACCGCGAGCGATTCAGGATCGTGCGCGAGGGTCAGTACATAAGGCGAAATACCCTTGTTCGACGGCGTCACCTGGAGGGCCGCACGCTGTTCCTCGGTCGCGGTTTCGAGATCGACCGGAACGACGTAAGGCTGCCAGCGCGGTACCGTGGTCGTAAAGGCGTGAACGACCTCACTCATCGCATTTCTCCCAGCAGGGTCAGACCCGCTATGACGCGCACTTGATAGTTGACGAAGGCCGCAAGTTCCGCGAGCCGGACAATATCGGCGTCGCAGACGCCCACCTCGCGCAACGCGTCCACATGGGCACGCGTGGCCTCACGCGGCGCGACCGTGAGCCGGTCGGCGTGACGGACGATCTCGGCGATGCGCCTGTCATCCGCTTGCGTCTGCGGATCGGCGAGCAGGGCCGTTGCCGGTTCGTCCGCACGGGTAACGAGGGTATCGTAATGACGCGCGAGTGCCGGGTTACGGTTCAGGCGCGCCATGCGGGCGGCGAGCGCCGCTCTGAGCCCATGGGACAGGCCACCGGGATTGCGTGGCAGGAGCACGGCATCGTGAGCGGCCTGACTAAGACGAAAGATCTCCGCGCGCTTCTCAATCGCTTCGGCAAGCGGGGAATTCGGCTTCACGGAGATGAGGGTCTCGATGAGTGTCAAAACAGGCTCCTCGGTACGTCACGATATCCACATTGGTAGGCATCCCGTTTCATTATGTCAAATATCAATGAAGACCCATCATTGATGCGGAATAATTATCTATTTTGAGCTGCATTTCGAGAATTTTCATGCTTTACTGATATGATGGAGGATGTTTGATGTCATTCATGCATTCAAACTCGATCGATATCCGACAACTCGAAGCCTTCGCTGCCGTCATGTCCGCCGGTAGTGTGACTGGTGCTGCGCGGCTGCTGGGACGATCGCAGCCGGCGGTCACGCGCCTCATCCAGGATCTGGAAGCTGATGTCGGCTATGCGCTTCTTCATCGAAGCGGACCGCGCATCACTCCCACGTCGCGCGGCGTACTTTTTCATGCCGAAGTGGAGCGTCATCTCTCCAGTCTGGCCCATATCCGCGAACGGGCGAATGCCATCGGCCTGAACGAACCTTTGCCGCTGACGATCGCGGCCACGCCGTCGCTTGCCGCCGGCGTTGTTCCGCAGGCGCTCGCCGCCGTCGCGCCGGACCTCATTCCGCGCCATCTCCATGTGCAGGCGATGACGGCGGAAACCGTGGTGCAATCCGTTCTGGCCCGTTCGGCGGACCTCGGCATCGCCAGCCTTCCGCTCGAACATCCCGGTCTCGATGTGCACTGGATCGCAGACGCCCCCTGCGTCACGGCCGTCGCCGCCGGCGACCCGCTCGCCGGCAAGGATGTCGTGCGCCTTGCCGACCTTGCCGGTCGTCGCATCATCACTCTGGCGAATCCCTATCGTCTGCGGCACCGCGTCGATGAGGCCCTTGAAAGAGCCGGCGTCACGCCGGAACGCATTATCGATGTCAATGCCTCCATGACAGGCCTTTCGATGGTCCGGTCCGGGCTTGGCGTGGCCATTGTCGAACCTGCAACCATTTGCGGCGTTCCACTCGAAGGAGTCGTGATGCGCACGCTCGACCATACCATTCCCTTCCTGTTTGGGGCCATTTCGCCTGCCGCGCTGCCGCTCACTCCGACCGTCGCCGCCGCGATCGACGCGGCACGCGCGGTGGCGTTGGCAATGCCCGGTTGTCGCCTGCACGAACCGGGCGGAAACGAAACATTGGCGGATACTGTCTATGGGCGGACCACGCTGCTGGAAGGAGCGCCGTCATGACGAACGATCCGTCTGCCTTTCCGCAAGGCCTCGATGCGCTCGAGGAGCGCCTGCGGCAGGATCTCGCCTGGCTGGAGTTGCCGGCGCGAACATGGGTGCCGCCCCGTTTCGCCGATGGTCAGCGCGTCGTGGATGTCGTCATCATCGGCGCGGGCATGGCCGGGTTGGTCGCCTCGGGCATGTTGAAACGGCTCGGCGTCGACAACCACATCGTTTTCGACAAGGCTCCCGCCGGTCACGAAGGCCCGTGGATCACCTTCGCGCGGATGCGTACCCTGCGTTCTCCCAAGCAGTTGACCGGGCCGGCAATGGGGCTGCCGGCGCTCACCTTCCGCGCCTATTACGAGGCCAGATATGGTCGCGACGCCTGGAACGTGCTCGACCGCGCACCGCGCGAGATATGGATGGACTATCTGGTCTGGTACCGGCGCGTGCTCGACCTGCCTGTCCGCAACGAGACGATTGTCGACGCGATCACTCCGCGCGCCGATGGCCTGATCGATGTTGTTTGCCGACGACATGGCCGGCATGAGACGACGATCGCGCGCCATGTGGTGCTGGCGACGGGCCGCGACGGTCTGGGCGGCCCGTTCGTGCCGCCGATGGCCGACACCATCGATCCGAAATTCTGGGCTCATTCCGCTGATGCGATCGATTTTGCCGCGTTGCGCGGCAAGCGGGTCGGGGTCGTGGGTGCCGGCGCCTCGGCGATGGACAACGCCGCCACCGCTCTCGAAGCCGGAGCGGCCCGGCTCGATATGTTCGTGCGCCGGACGGAACTGCCGCGCATCAACAAGTTCACCGGCATCGGCAGTCAGGGTGTCGTACACGGTTTCGCCGGTCTCCCCGACGAATGGAAGTGGCGCTTTCTGGATTATGCCATGCGGTCGCAAACGCCGCCGCCTCGCCCCAGCGTTCTGCGCGTCAGCGCGTTCCCGCAGGCCCATCTTCACCTTGGGAGTCCGGTCGAGGCGCTGGAGCAGGAGGGCGACCATGTCATGGTGACAACGCCGAAGGGCCGCTATCCGGTCGACTTCCTGATCTTCGGCACCGGCTTCAAGATCGACCTGACAAACCGCCCGGAACTCGCCGCCGTGGCGCCCCACATCCGCCTCTGGTGCGACCGCTTTCCCGTTCCGGCGGATATGCGGAACGAAGAGCTTGAGAGTTCGCCCGACCTCGGAGAAGCCTTCGAGTTCCTCGAAATCGAGCCCGGTGTCTGCCCGGCACTGGCGCGGATACATTGCTTCAACTTTCCCGCCACGCTGAGCCATGGCAAGCTCACGGGCGACATTCCGGCTATCAGCGAAGGCGCCGACAGACTCGCGCGAGGCATCGTGCGGGAACTCTTCGTCGCCGACCGCGAGCGCCATTTCGCCGATCTCAAGGCATTCGACACGCCCGAACTTCTCGGAGACGAATGGGCGGATGACGAGACCGAAACGCTTCCGGAACGATCCTCTGAAAGGGCGCCGATCAGAAATGCTTGAGCTGAAGAACCTGAAGCTGTCTTACGGAAATTCCCGGATTCTGAACGGGGTAGACCTTTCGGTCAGCCGGGGCGACGTGGTGTCGATCATCGGCCCCAGCGGTACCGGCAAGACCACGCTGCTGAAATGTATCAATTATCTGGTCAAACCGGCATCCGGCACCATCGCGTTCGACGGACTCACCATGGATTACGAGCGCCCGGACAAGGCGACGATACACTTGATGCGACTCCGGACGGCGATGGTTTTCCAGCAGTTCAACGTCTTCAAGAACATGACGGTCATTCAGAACGTGATGGACCCGCTTGTGGTGGTGCAGCGCAAGTCGAAGGACGAGGCGCGCGAAATCGCCCTGCACGAACTCGAACGGGTAGGTTTGTCCGACAAGCGGGATCATTACCCCTCCCAGCTTTCGGGCGGCCAGTTGCAGCGGACCGGCATTGCGCGCGCTCTGGCGGTTCGCCCGGACGTCATGCTGTTCGACGAACCGACGTCGTCGCTGGATCCAGAACTCGTCGGCGAGGTTCTGCGGGTGATCAAGGACGTCACCTCGTCGGGAATTACCTCGCTTCTCGTGACCCACGAGATGCAATTCGCAAAGAACATCTCGAACCGAATCGTCTTCATGGATGGTGGCGTCGTCGCAGCCGAGGGCAGCCCGGCCGAGATTTTCGACTCGCCGTCCAATCCGCGGCTTGCCCAGTTCCTCAATTCTGAGCGCGTACCCCAATAAGGAGGGATTCCCAAAATGTCTGAAGTGCAATCAATGTCCCGTCGTCGCTTCGGCTTCATCGTCGCCGGTGGCGCGGCGATCGCCCTTGCAATCGTGGGGATGAGCCATGCCAACGCCGCTGGTTCCGTGCGAACGATCAAGATCGCGACGGCGGCGGAATCGAAACCCTTGGCATGGGGTGCGATCGGCGTCCAGCCGCAAGGGTATGAACCGGACCTTCTGCGGGCGATCAACGCAAAGCTGCCCCAGTACAAGTTCGAAATGGAAGGCGTCTCGGATATCGCGCAGGAGACAGGCCTCGCCACCGGGAAATACGACATGGCGGTCGGGGGCTATTTCAAATCGCCCAACCGGGCCAAGCAGTTCCTCATCCCGGACAATCCGGAGGGGGCCAGCCTGATGAAAATCTATAGCCGCAAGGATAGCGACATCAAGAGTATGAAGGATCTGGTGGGCAAGCGGATTGTGCCCGTCACGGCCGGCGGTGGTGTCTACAAGTTCGTCACCGAATGGCAGAAGCAGAACCCGGACTACAAGATCAATATCACCGCATCGAGCGCAGGCGTCCCATATCCGGATCGTCTGAAGGAGGTTCAGAACGGCAAGTACGACGCGCTGATCCTGCCGTCCAATCTGGGCGAGCAGACCGTCATCAACGAGCAGAAACTCCAGATCAAGACGAGCGAACCGGTCTCCATCGACAACACCTACGTTCTTATTCACAAGTCGGAGGAAAACAAGAAACTCGCTGACGATGTGAACAAGGTTCTCAAGGAATTGAAGGACGATGGCACGATCAGCAAGCTTTCGCAGAAGTGGTTCGGCGAGGATATCGCCACTTACATGAAGTAGGCGAGGCTCGATCCGGAACCGTCATGGCATAAGCCGACGGTCGGGGCTGTGAATGTGAGAAGGAGTTTTTCGAAGTGAACCTCTCTGCAATGATTCCCGAACTGCTTTCGGCATTGCCGCTGACGCTCGCGATCACTTTCACGGCCCTTGTAGTCGGCTTCTGTCTGGCTCTGGTCACGACGACGTTGCGGGTTCGAAGAGTTCTCGTGCTCAGTCAGTTGGCCGACCTTTACGTATCCTATGCCCGAAGCGTCCCCGTTGTTCTTCAGCTGTTCGTTGCGTTCTATGGCCTTCCCTTGATACTCGAATTGTTCGGCATTGAAGACTTCATGTCTCCCACGGTGGCTGCGATGGTGGGGCTCAGTCTCTACCACGGAGGTTATCTGTCGGAAGTGATGCGGCCTGCCTATCTCGCCGTCGAGCGCGGTCAGCATGATGCAGCCGACAGTCTCGGGTATACCTTTCGACAGAAGATTCTCCGCGTCGTCGGCCCGCAGGCCGTGCATATCGCACTGCCCGGCTATGGGAATTCCGTCATCTACCTGATCCACAACGTTGCGCTGGTCATGTATATCGGGGCCGCGGATGTGATGGCGACCGCACATCTGATCATGGAACGGGACTACAACCAGTATCAGTTCCAAACCTATCTCGTCCTCGCGGTCATATATTCGCTGCTCTGCCTGGTTGCATGGCTCATTGTGCGCTTCTTCGAGCTTCGCTCATCGAAGTATGCGCTGAAAACCGCCCCGATCAAGACGACTCTCATGGCGAGCGTCTGACGCAGGAAAGTCATCCAGATGTTCGATACCGACGTTCTTCTTCCTGACCTGTGGAGTATTCTGGGCGCAGTCCCTTCGACGCTCGCCATGGCGCTCGCGATCTTCGTTTTCTCGACGGTCATCGGCAGCCTGTATGCACTCATCGAATACCGGCGGATACCGGTGCTCCGCGAGCTTGTCGTGGCCTACAAGGTCGTTTTCAAAGGCGTCCCGATGGTGATCGTGATTTTCCTTGCATATTACGGTCTACCCTCGGCTTTGCAGTTTTGTGCTTCGCTGGCCGGAGTGAATTTCAACGCCCACGCGATGCCGAACTGGATCATTATCATCGTCGCCTTGACCGCCTGTGTGGCGGCGTTCCAGGCGGAGGTCGTGAAGGGCGCGCTGAACTCCTTCGACACCGGTCAGGCGGACGCCGCCTATTCACTGGGATACAGGAGCAGCCAGTTGTTCCGGCGCATCCTGTTTCCCCAGGTGGTTGTCGCGGCGATCCCGGACCTCGCCAACTCGTTCATGGTCATCATGAAAGCGCTTTCGCTCGCATTCGCAATCGAGGTGGTCGACATCTTCGCTCAAGCCCAGCTGACAGCCGCGCTGAATTACTTTTACCTCGAAGCCTTCGTGATTACCGTCGTGATTTACATGGTCATCGCTTACATCGTTACACATTTGGCGGACAGGATCGAAGCGGCCCTCAGGGTACGAAGCTGATGGACGGCTGTGGTAGACGCGGGGCGTCGTGCATCTACGACTTCAACTGTTGCGGCACCAGCCCAATCCATCAAATATCGGGGCCGAACATGATGCAAGCATATTCATTAGCCGCCTGACTGTTGCAAGATATGCAACTGAAGATTGAGTTCTTGATCATCAATGGAAAGCAAGCATAGTTAATTTTTACTTTAATACGCCCTCCCAGAACTACGCTATCCACTGTGGCTGCATCATTTGTGTGGTGAATCAGCAACAGTTCGTATGTTTCGTCCTGAAAGTTGTCCGCGTTTCCGTCACCTGGATTTGATATTATGGAACCACTATGTTAGCAGTGTTCGATATGTTGTGTTACGGGGATTGAATTCACTTATTTCGCCGACAAATTGGGCTGTTGGCTGGGGGCTTTGGGGGCAGTTTGTATGGAAATGCCGTTTGCGCAGGCATATGATTCACGAGATTTCCTGAGAGTCGCGGAAGCTAGAATCCGAAACAATTGGTTATCGGCAAGGGGTGGTTCATTTGCTTGACCACCTCGATGTCGCTGACGCTGCCTGGATTTCCGAAGTCACCGAAGCAATCAGCGAAAATCGTATTCAGATCATGGTTCAGGGCGTCCATTCCATTACAGATGTGGACAGGACGCTCTACGGTGAATGCTTTGCCCGCCTTATCGATCCGGAAGGTAATATTCACACAGCGGGCGAGTTCGTTCCCATTCTGGAACTTTGGGGCAAGACTCCGATGCTGGACCGTCATGTGCTGGGCCTGGTGCTCGATGAACTGTCGTCCGACCCGCATGTCGTTCTCGGCTGTAATATTTCCTCCGACAGCCTAGCCGATGAACAGAGCTGGCAGCCGCTAAAAGATCAACTGGAAAATCGTCGCCATTTGATTGATCGCCTCGTTCTTGAGATTACCGAAACGCGTCCTTTGGGAAATATTATAAATGTAAGGGAGCGCATATCCGAAGCAAGGCAATTCGGCTGTCGTGTCGCTGTAGATGACTTTGGTTGTGGAAATATTGTACCATCGCAACTGTTGAATCTGGACATAGACATCGTCAAGATAGATGCGGTATTCGTTCGGAATATCAAGGAGTCTGGGGGCGGTCAAAACTCTCTTTATCACATGATTGGCTTGGCGAAGTGCTCTTCGCCTATCGTCGTTGTCGAAGGCGTCGAAACTGTCAGACATCTGATCGATGCGATGACAGCAGGCTCAACGCATGTGCAGGGCTATTATCTTTCAAAACCTGAATTTCTACACTCAATAGAGCCTGTATTGCGGGCAAATACAGAGGGCAAATCATGTCAGTAATATCCAGAGATCTGGCGCGTGTCTTGGGGTCAACGGCCATAACCCTGGTTCTTTCAAGTTCGGTTGCACTTTCAGCGGGTGAGAATAATGCCGCGTACCGTTTTGGAACGGGCGGAACGGCTCCTGCCGTGGACGGTCAAACCTTCGAGGCTCATACAACCACGAGTTCTCCTTCGAACCGTGCATGGGGCATGCTCGTTTACAACGGCTCTCTGGTCGACGTGTCCAACACGACCGTTTCCACGTCCGGAGCGAAAGCGCACGGAATTCAGGCCGGTGCCAATGGCAATAACGCCGACGGCACCGATTATTCCATCATCAATTTGTCGGGTGATATTTCCGTTACGACCACTGGAGATAATTCTTTTGGACTCCATGCAATCGACGGTGGAAAGATTTCCGGCGCGGCCAAGATTATAACAAATGGCACCAGCAGCTATGGCGCTTTTTCGGAATCCTATTCAACGATCGATCTGAGCGGTGGATCAATCGACACGGCCGGTAGTCTCGCCTATGGCCTTCTTGCAAACAACGACAGGAGGTCCGAAGGCGCTCCAGGTGGTGTCATAAATGCCGCTGCCATGGCCATTTCAACCGGAGCGGACTGGACATACGGCGCTTATGCCAAGGACGGCGGGACGATTACACTCGATGGTGGTAGCATTAAAACCACTGGTGAGCGCTCCTATGGCATACTGGCGGGCACGGAAGGTAAAGTAACCAGCAGTGCAAATATTGAAACCACCGGCCAATATGCCCATGGCGTTCAGGCCGGCGAAAGTGCGGGTGTAGGAAATGGCGCGGTCGAACTGGCCGGCGGCAGCATAACCACAAGCGGGGCCTATGCAACTGGTCTCCACGCAATCGGCGGGGGTTCCATTTTCGGTACCACCACGATTAAGACGGCAGGTAGTTATGGCTATGGAGCCTTTGCCGAAAGCGATTCCGGCATTTCGCTCCACGATGCGACGATCACAACGCAAGGCGATTTCGCGTTTGGTCTTCTTGCAGGTAACGATGAAGGCACTGTTGGCGGTGTAGTCAACGCCACAAACACCGATATCATCACTGCAGGCAACAGCGGTATAGGCGTGGCCGCCATCGCAGGCGGTCAGGTTAGCGTTACAGGCGGCTCTATCACGACGCACGGCGAATATTACAGTGTGGGTGCGTTCGCTGCGGGCGGCGGTCGGATAACTCTATCGGATGCCTCGATCACCACGCATGGCTTGTACGGTTACGGGGTGGCCGCCATCGCAGGCGGTCAGGTTAGCCTGACAGGCGGCTCCATCACCACGATAAACGACACAGGCGAATCAACACAGGACGACGACGGTTCGAGCGCCTATGCCATCTACTCGTCGGGTGAAGGCTCTGTTGTCCTGGCAGACGGCACGACAATACATACGCTCGGACAGGGCGCCCATGGCGCGCTGGTTGACAATGGCGGCGAAGTCGATCTCAAGAACGGCGCGATAAGCACTTCCGGCGTAAATGCTTATGTGGCTCAGGTTCAATATGGCAGCACGCTCACAATCTCGGATTCGGCACTGAAGTCCGAACAGGGCATCGGCATCAGCCTGACGGACGCCGCCAATGTCACACTCAATAACACCAGCATTGTTTCCAACGGCGAAACCTTTGCGTCCAACCTGCGAGCAGCGGGGCAGACGCAGAATATCACTTTGGGCGATGGAACGGTCGCAACGCAGAACAACGGAACCTTGCTGAAAGTCACGCGCTCTGCGGACGGCGGTGATGGCATCGTGAATCTGAACTTGCAGGCGGGCTCGACGGCCAGCGGCGATATCATCGATACCGACACAACGAAAACGAGCGGCGTCACGAACGTCAATGTCGCACAAGGTGCAACTTTCAACGGCAAGATCGAGGGTATCAAAGATCTGGTCGCCCAATCCGGTACGGATCTCACCTTCGAAGCCGGAACCAAGATCGCGGGCGGTGTTACCGGAACGAACAGCACCTTTACCTTCGATCCATCGGGTGGGACCATCGATGGTGGTGTCATGCTGAACGCCGGCTCCTCCACCCATGGAGGCAGTATGGCCACGCCGATCACGGTCGGCGGCAGCGTCGTTGTCGATCAGACATCGTTCATGGGTGGCAACTGGCAAATTGCAGGAAATGTGGACAGTTCCGGCATCATTGCACCGGGCAATTCAGTCGGCAGGATTGCTCTCGATGGCAACCTGACGCTGGATGCAAATTCCGTTTACAATGTCGAAGTGAATGGCAATGGTGAGTCCGATTTGATCCAGGTTGGCGGCACGGCTAACCTTGCGGGTACTGTCAAAGTATCTTCTCTTGGCGGTTATCTTCTCGAATCGCCTTATACCATTCTGACTGCTGGCAGCCTTGCAGGTACCAGGTTCAGCGATGTTTCCTGGGGTGGGTCAACGCTCTTCATTGATCCGGCACTTAGCTACGACGCGAACAATGTCTTCCTCACGCTCGCCCGCAATGACGTTGCATTTTCGAGCGTTGCCAAAACTTCCAATCAGCGCGCGACCACCGATGCACTCGACAATCTGAGCCTCAGCAATCCGCTGACGAACTCCGTAGCGTTCCTCGATGCTTCCGAAGCAGGCGGGGCCTTCGATCAACTTTCGGGCGATACCTATGCGTCGGTGAAGACGGGGCTTATAGACACCGCCAATCTGACGGCCGACGCCATCAACAACCGTTTGCGTTCGGCTTTCGCGGGCGTCGCCGCCAAGGAAGTTCCGGTTCTCTCCTATGCACAGGCGCCAAGGCGCCGTGCATCTCAGCCATTCGATTCCGTGTCTCCCGCGCAATCATCCTACGATTACGCTGCCTGGGCTTCGGGCTTCGGATCGTGGGTCGATCACGACGGCAATGCGAACGCCGGCAGGCTCAAGACGTCAACCGGTGGCTTCCTGTCGGGTGTCGACGTCGGATTTGCATCGGGGTGGCGTCTCGGTGTTGTTGGCGGCTACAGCCATACCGATCTCGACGCCAAGGACCGTTATGCTTCGGCAAACAGCGACAACTGGCATCTGGGCATTTATGGCGGCAACCAGTGGGGACCTCTCGGCTTGAGGGCGGGTCTTGTCCAGACCTGGCATAATATCGATTCCTCGCGCTCGGTGGCCTATACCGGCTTCAATGACGGCCTCGATGCCGATTACCACGCCCGCACCTTGCAGGCGTTCGGCGAACTTGGATATCGGATCGATATGGCTGCTGCCTCGTTCGAACCCTTCGCCAACCTGTCCTATGTAAGCCTGCACACCGATGGGTTCACCGAAAGGGGTGGCGCGGCGGCTCTGTCGGTTGACAGCGATACCACCAACACCACCTTCACGACCCTTGGCCTGAGAGCGTCGGCACCGCTTCAGCTCGGTTCGACCACGGCCAATCTGAAGGGTACCTTGGGCTGGCGTCATGCCTATGGCGATACCACGCCTGAATCGACACAGTTCTTTGCAGGAAGCAACGCGTTTACGGTTGACGGTGTTGCTATCGCAAAGGATGCGGCATTGGTTGAAGCCGGTTTCGATGTTGCGATCACCAAAGCATCGACCTTCGGCGTGAGCTATGTCGGACAGTTCGGCAACGGAACGACACAGAACGGCTTCAATGCCTCTCTGAACGTAAAATTCTGAATTGGAACTGAAGACCACATAATCGCTTCCCAATCAGCATGTGGTCTTCATGAAAGGGCTGTTTTCAGTCCGCTGCCGCCCGGCCATAAAGCCGGGCGGCTTTTTTGGCTATGCTGCACTCGAATGCCGGGCCAGCCACTCCGCGAGTGAGGTTCGTTTTCTTCCGTTGTAGCCGACCACGGACCTCGCAGCGCACATGGAATTCAGGACAGCCTCCTGGGTGGCCTCGGCGGCAGCGCGAAAAAGTGTGTCGATACGATGCTCGTTGAGCATTGCTGTGGATACCACATCGCGGCTCTCGTCATGCTCGAATGTGACGGCGGTAGAGAAGCCCAATGCTATATCTCCACTTCCATGTCCCCAGAATGCGCCAAGACGGGCAAGTCCGGCACCACAGCGCCGGGTGACCCGTCTGAGCTGGCGATAATCGAGCGGCACATCGGTTGCCAGTATCAGGATTACCGATCCTTTTTCAGGTGAGTTATCAGAGTCGAGTCCGGGTCTGCGCCCATCCGGGAGAATCAGATCGCTCATTCTGCCGAAATTGGTCAACGCAAGAACACCCAGATGCAGGGCGGAGCCATCCAGCACAAACTGTCTCGATGCGCTGCCGACCCCACCCTTGAAGCCAAAACAGCTCATTCCGGTCCCTGCGCCGACATCACCTTGTTGAAAGTCCGCATCAGCGGCCTGCAAAGCTTGCCGGGCGTGATCTTCCGTGATGGCCATTGCCTGAATATCATTCAAAGGCCCGTCATTACACTCCAGCACCACGGGATTTACTGTCGCCGTCGTTCGTCCGATACCGGGATTGGCGTCAATCGCCTCGCGGATCAGGGCATTCGCACAGGTGCCGGCGCCGAATGTGTTCGTCAGCAATATCGGCGTTTCCAGCGTGCCAAGCTCGTCGATCTGCACAAGCCCGATGCTTTTACCGAAGCCGTTGATTACATCGCAGGCAGCAAGGACTTTCTTGCGATACATATTGCCCGCGTGTGGAACGATTGCTGTCACACCGGTATTTATGTTTCCGCCACGTAAAGTGAGATGGCCGACCCGAACGCCGGGGACATCCGTTATGGTGTTTCTGGCGCCCTGCTGCATGACACCACAGATAATACCGCAATCGCGTGCAGTCGGCATGATGATCTTTCCGGTTATGAACGGGCGTTTCCTGGTGCCTGTGCTTTAAAGGCGGCCTGCGTCGATAATTCGTTTGAGAAAAAGCTGGGTTCGCTCTCTCTGGGGGTTGCCGAAAATCTGTGATGGCGGGCCTTCCTCATAGATCTTGCTATTTTGCAGGAAGCAGACCTTGTCCGCAACCTCACGGGCAAATCCCATTTCGTGGGTCGCCAATACCATTGTCATACCCTTTTTTGCCGGAAGAACCAGCGGGGTAGAGTTCATCAGGAGTGCCCCGCAATTGTTGATTAAATTATCGGTTCGGAGTCCGCGCATGCGATTTCGAGATAAGCTTTCTGTAGACGTCGCGTGATCGGGCCGGGCTTGCCGTCACCTATCATATGATCTTCAATACCGATGACAGGCGTCACGAGACTTGAAGCACTGGTCAGAAAAGCTTCCTTCGCCTGCTTCGCTTCCTCGACCGTGAACAGCCGTTCCTCTATGCGCAGATTGTTTTCTTCGGAAATCTTTATGATTGACCGCCGGGTGCACCCCGGCAGAATGGCCCGGGAATTGGGCCGTGTGACAAGCGTGTCGTCATGGGTAATGATGAAGGCCGAAGATGAACCTCCTTCTGTCACGAAGCCGTTTTCGACAAGCCAGACCTCATTATAGCCTTTGATGCGTGCCTGTTTCTTGGCCATTACCTGGGCCAGCAGCATGATCGTTTTGATATCGCGCCGGCCCCATCGGATATCCTCTGCCAGATCCACCCGAACGCCATCACGGACGGACGCAGAGTTGACGATATTTTTCGCCTGCGTGAACATGACAAGATTGGGTTTCATGCCATCCGCGTAGACAAAATCGCGTTCTGCCTCACCGCGTGTCACTTCTATATAGACAACGCCTTCATGCAGACTGTTCCGGCGTATGAGTTCCGCCTGCACATCGCGCATTTCTTGGATTGACAAAGGCAAGACAATATCGATCTCGCGAACCGAACGCTCCAGCCTCGTCAGATGCAGATCATTGTCGATCAGACGGCCCTCGATGACGGCGCTGACCTCGTAAATGCCGTCTCCGAACAGAAAACCGCGATCGAAGACGGAAATCTTCGCGTCGTTTTCGCCGACAAAGGCACCATTCAGATAAATTGTCTTGGCCAATATAAGCCCTCGTTATATTTTGTTTTTGATTGGTTCGAAGGCTAAAAAAAAAGAAAACATCTGGCCAATGCTATATTTTTCAATATCTATGCAAAAATTGCATAAGGTGATATAAGCCCTCCCAACGGCATCCGGAAGGACCTGAAACGGATGGAATTGAAATGGCTTGAAGATTTTATAGCTCTCGCCAGCACATCGAGTTTCTCCCGTGCAGCGGAGACGCGGCACGTAACCCAATCGGCATTTTCCCGGCGCATCAAGCAGCTTGAATTCTGGCTGGGAACGACGCTTGTTAACCGCGCGACCTATCCGGCGGAACTGACAAAAGAGGGAAAGGCTTTTTTACCTGTTGCCCAGGATACGGTCAGACAGTTCTACAACACGCGCAAGGCACTTCAGCCAAATAGTGAGGTTCGCGCGCCGTTCATCAATTTCTCATCCCTTCAGACCTTGACGGTTACTTTCTTTCCACAATGGCTGAAAAAGATCGATGACGAAATCGGAGGTATCCGTTCCTGCCTCAACCCGGACCGGGGCGGCATAGAGGATAATATAGCGCCGCTGAGTGAAGGTGAGGTGCATTTCTTTCTTACCTATGCACACCCGACCGTGCCAATTCTGCTCGATCGGGAACGATTTCCATCTATTGTTCTCGGCAGCGACAATCTTCTTCCCGTTTCAACGCCGGCTGCCGATGGTCTTGTGCTGGATCGGGCGATCGAAACGGGCAAACCGCTGCCCTATCTCAGCTATGGGGACTTCTCGTTTTTTGGCACCGCGCTTGCACGGAAATTTTCGTCCGGTCCTGCGTTTCAACGTCGTGTGATTCACGAAAACACCATATCCATCAGCCTCAAGGCCATGGCTCTTGCCGGGTGGGGGGTGGCCTGGCTTCCCGAAAACCTGATCGAGGAAGAGCTGCGTGGGGGGGAACTCGTAAAGGCCTCCGCAGATCCGTGGTGGGAGTTGACCGCCGAAATCCGCATTTACAGGCATGTTAAACCTTTGCCGGAGCAGGCCGAGCGCTTGTGGCAATATCTCGACGGAAAATACCACACAGTCGAAAAAGCCGGCAATTAATGTGAAATATTCCCGACCTCCGTAAGCGGCCGGCCCAATTTTCTTTCTGAAAGTCTACACTTTTCCCCGGTGAGGTCTCGGATCACAATCGCCTTGCCGGGTTATACCCCGATCACCGAACAGACTGCCGATCGTGTTTCGGCGGCGCCGTTATCAGCTCGATGTCTGCTGCCCCTTCGTCGGGTCGGGTATCACCACGATAGTGCTGCCGTCGCGCACATGGTTGTAAAGATCGATCACATCCTGATTGAGCATGCGGATACACCCGGACGAAACCGCTTTACCAATGCTCCATGCCTCCGGCGATCCGTGAACGCGGTAAAGCGTATCCTTCCCATCCCTGAAGATATACATTGCCCGCGCGCCGAGAGGATTTCTCAGACCACCGGACATGCCGCCATTTCTGGCACTGTATTGCCTGAGTTCCGGCTGCCGGGCGACCATCTCGTCCGGGGGCGTCCATTTCGGCCATTCGCGTTTATAGGCGATTTTGGCACGGCCGGACCATTCGAAGCCGTCGCGGCCCACACCGATGCCGTAACGAATGGCCCGGCCATTCCCCAAAACGTAATAGAGATACTTGTTGGGCGTATCGACGACAATCGTGCCCGGAACCTCGTTTGTCTGATAATCGACCTCCTGACGCCAGAACTGTCGTGGAACCTTTGTCGTGTCGACGGCAGGGAGCGGGTATTTCTCGTCAGGCTTGGCCTGGTACATCGGAGGTACGGGTTGCGGCTGGTTCAACTCCGCGACATCCGTCTTGGGTCGAACATTCTCCGTGTTCGAAACACACCCGGAAAGGACGAGGACGCTCGCCACGATCAGCAAATTGCGCCGGCCGGTATGAGCGTTAGCGGGGCAAAATCTGAAACGGCGCTCGGAATTTTTGGATGACATGCTGAATCTCGATCATTGACGGATGCGAGGCAAAGGAAACGCCCAGCTTAAGCCAACCTGAAGAACGGTTCTTCAGCGAGAAATTCGGGAGATTGTGAGTTTCAGATGTTGCAGAATGGGCACACTTTTATCGGCCAACATGGTGGATTTGCAGATTGATGCTTCTCGGCAGATACCCGTGAACCCGGCATGTTCTTAAGCCTGCCTTAAGGCAGACATTGTCGTTGCTCCACGGAACCCTGAGCGGTTGCTGTAAAAGCAGCAGGTAAATCCGCTTCGCGCTTTTGCTGGAAATGCTGTGGCAACGGAGATTCTGCAATGCCCGATTCAAGACGCAGTGGATTGACCTTCCCGGTGGCCGGCAGGCGACAGTTCCTGATCGGCGCAGTCGCGATCGCCGCGAGCGCCGGTGTTCCTTCCATGGCTCCGGCTACCGAACTCAGGGTGGAGAACGTCGATGAATATCGTCTCGCGCTCGGCCGTCTTTCCCAGCAGCATTACAAGGTTGCATTGGTCGATATCGGGGCCGAATGGTGCGAGTACTGCGCAACAATCGACGGGAAAATCATGCCCGATCCCGGCGTCCGCCGGGCCATGGCGCATGTGGGGCTGATCAAGGTGGACGTGACAAGGATGGATATGGCCAGCCGGCAGCTTCTTCAGGCGCTGGACGCCGACGGCCCTCCGACGGTCTTCATCGTCGATACCGGGAGCGGCCGGGAATATACCGGCACGCGCTCGGTCGGCACGTTCCAGAGCGACGACCTCATACGCCGCCTCCAGCCCTTTTCCCAATGAAGGCGGGATATGATGACCCGCACCATGCTGTCGCTGCCGCGTCATATGCGGGAACTGATCCTTTCGACAGCGTTCATAGTTGGGCTTCGGTCCTTGCGGCGGAAGCCTGCACGGTTGTGCTGGTCATGTCGCCGATGAGGCGTGTTCCCGCGGTCTCCCGGCCCTCGGAATCGACGAAGATCATCGTCGGCGGCCCGACCACCTGAAGGCTCTGCATGATCTTCTGCTGTTCGGGCGTATTGCCGCTGACATCGACCCTGACGAGATTGAACCGCGCGAGATCGTTCTGGACGGCGGGGTCGGACAGGACGTTGCGGTCGATCACCGCGCAGGTCACACACCAGTCGGCGGTGACATAGACGAGGCTCGGCTTTCCGTCGCGTTCTGCGATGGCGGTGCGGAACGCGTCGGGCGTCTCCGCGTCGCGAAATGCCAGCGTCTCCGCCGGTGCGGTCGCGCCGTCCTGTCGTGCGACGAGATTGCCGAGAGGCCGGAGGGGATCGTCGGCCCCGCTTGCGGCGCCCACCGCCAGCATGATGCCGTAGAGCGCAGCGGCAAGACCTATGGTTCTCGCCGCGAGCCGCTTTCCGTCCGCCTCTGGGCCGAACGCGTCGAAGGCACCGAGCCAGACGGCGAGGCCGATGGCCAGCAGGGCCCAGAGGGCCAGAGTTGCCTGCGCCGGGATGAGGCGAGAGAGCATCCAGATGGCGGTTGCGATGAAGACGAAGCCGAAGCCCTGCCGCACGAACGTCATCCATCCTCCGGCTTTCGGCAGGGCCTGCGGGCCGAACGTGCCGAAGACGATCAGGGGAATGCCCTTTCCGAGGCCGAGTGCGAAGAGGGAAGCCGCGCCGAGCGCCACGTCGCCCGTCTGCGCGATATAGAGAAGCGCGCCCGCGAGCGGCGCGGTGACACATGGTCCCACGATCAGCGCGGACGTGAAGCCGAGCAGACCGGCGGATGCCAGCGAGCCACGGTTTCCCTGACCGACCCTGCCGATCGCATTGACCCATGCCGATGGCAGTTGCAGTTCGAACAGGCCGAACATGGAAAGCGCGAGGATCACGAACAGGACCGAGACCGCGCCGATGGCGAGCGGCGATTGCAGGGCCATCTGAAGATTCTGGCCGGACCATGCCGCGACGATACCCAGAAGGCCGAAAGCCGTGGCCATGGCGGCAACATAGGCCAGCGACAGTGTAAAGCCTCGCAGCACCGTCACTTTCTCGCCCTGCCGGGCGATCGCGCCCGCCAGGATCGGATACATCGGGAAGACGCAGGGCGTGAAGGCGAGCAGGACGCCGAATACGAGGAAGCTGCCCAGCACCATGAAGACGCCGCCGTCTTTCAGGAGGCCGCCGATTATGCCGCCGTCGCTGGCGGCGACGGCGATGCCGCCGGTCTGCTGCGCGGGCTGCGGGGTTTCGGGTGCTGTCCATTGGTTGGCCAGCGTCGCCGGCGCACGCCTGTCGGGATCGGTGACGGCCAGCGTCGCGGCGTCGACATGGCGGACGATGGGGGGAAAGCAGATGCCGTTTTCCTGACATCCCTGATAATGTGTCTCGAGCGGCGCGGCCGTCGCGTCGTCGAGAGGCAGGACGGCGGCGACGCCGTCGTGGAAGATGGTGGTGGAGCCGAAGGTCGGGTCGTTCTTGCTCTGCGGGCTGCCCTGCAAGGCGGGCGCCGGAATATCCATTTTCCCCTGCCGGAAACTGAACTTGTCCCTGTAGAGATAATAGCCCGGCGCGATCTTCCATTGCAGCCTGACATGGCTGGCGTCCTCACGCGTGACCGACAGGCGGAACGCCTTGTCGACCGGAAGCGGCATCGCGCCTG
This sequence comes from Rhizobiales bacterium 63-22, assembly GCA_001898995.1. GTDB lineage: Bacteria > Pseudomonadota > Alphaproteobacteria > Rhizobiales > Rhizobiaceae > Brucella. Next base: position 278,105 of record MKVZ01000006.1, read on the forward strand.
TTGCCGTCACCTGTGCCGAGGCGGGCGTCAACGCGGCACCGGCGATTGTGAACATCAGAACGAGGATGGACCAGAGTGATCTCGGCAACGATGCGCTCCCGGCAAATGTGAAACATGTCCAGAGTACTCGTCCTGCCAGCTTAAGACAGGCTTAAGACCCTGAACAGCTCACAAAAACGTGGCAATCAGCCAAACAGGCTTCCCGCGCTCCGGTAAAGAACATAGGCCGCGACGATGAAAATCAGGGCCGCGAATATCCGGTTGAGCGTATTCCTGCCGGACGAGAGGCGGTTTGCCAGCATCATGCCGAGAATGCCGCCGATCACGCCCCCGGCGATAAACTCGAAGGCGAGCGGCCAGTCCACGAGGCCGGAGGCAGCATAATTGAGTGCGGTCGCCAGCCCGAAGCTTCCCACGGCGAGGAGCGAGGAACCGATGGCGTTGATCATCGGCATGCCGGTCGCGAGAATCAGGCCCGGCACGATGAGGAAGCCGCCGCCGATGCCGAAGAAGCCGGACGCACAGCCCGTCAGGAAGGCGACGCCGCCGGTGATCAGGATGGCGTTCAGGTCGTGCGGGCGCTCGACCGCCCCGACGACTTTTCGCGGACGCAGCATCATGGCCCCGACGAAGATCATCAGAAGGCCGAAGAGGAAGAGCAGGCGCTGCCCGTCCACCAGCTTGCCGATTGTCGAACCCGTCAGAGCGCCGAGCGAGCCGACGGCGGCGAAAACGATGGCCGAGCGCCAGCGAACGTTCCCGCTCCTTGCATGTCCGATGAGGTTCGCAAAAGCATTGACGGAGACGGCGAAGGCGCTCGTGCCGATGGCGATGTGCGGCTGACTCACGCCGACGACATAAAGCAGCAGCGGCGTGGCCAATATCGAGCCGCCACCGCCGACGAGACCAAGAGAAAAGCCGACAAGGCCGCCCGAAGCGAGCGCCGGGCCGAAACTGGCGAGCATATCCTACCCTTTTCTGGCAGCGATGGGGGCGCCGCCTGCAACCGGAATGAAACAGGTGTCGATCACCAGACAGAACCTGCCAGCGCGTCGAGCGGGATCTTGAGGTAACGCCTGCCGTTGCTCTCCGGTTCGGGAAGCCGGCCGCCATTCATGTTGATCTGAAGCGCGGAGAGGATCAGTTTGGGCATGGGCAGGGTGGCGTCGCGCGCCTCGCGCAGGGCCACGAAACTGTCCTCGGTCTGGCCGGCTATGTGCGGATTGGAGCGTTTCTGCCCGGCCACGGTGCTTTCCCACAGCGGCGCGCGTCCGCCGGGCTGATAATCGTGGCCGGTGAAGATGCGCGTCTCGTCCGGCAAAGCGAGGATGGCCTGAATGGATTTCCACAGCGCCTTGGCGCTGCCGCCGGGGAAGTCGGCACGCGCCGTGCCGGAATCCGGCATGAACAGCGTGTCGTGTACGAAAGCGGCGTCCCCGATGACATAGGTGACCGAGGCCAGCGTATGTCCCGGCGAGAACATTACCTTCGCATCGATCCCGCCGACGCTGAACGTGTCGCCGTCGGCGAACAGCCGGTCCCACTGGCGGCCATCGGCGGGAAAGTCCGGCCAGTTGTAGATATCCTTCCACAGCGCCTGCACATCGACCACATGCGCGCCGATCGCGGTCGGAGCGCCGGTCTTCTCCTTCAGGTATCGGGCGGCGGAAAAATGATCGGCATGGGGATGCGTGTCCAGAATCCACTCGACGGCAAGCCCTTCGGCGGCGACATAGGCAAGCAGTTCGTCCGCATGCGCGGTCCCCGTCGATCCCGACTTCTCGTCATAGTCGAGGACGGGATCGATGATGGCGCATTTCTTCGTCGCGGGATCGCTGACGACATATTGAACGCTCCATGTGCGCGGATCGAAGAAGGCCTTTACATCGGGCTTTTTCATTGCGCGAGGGCGGTTGGCGGCGATCCATTCGCGTGCCGCGTCCGCGGATATGCCGATTTCGGCCGCCGTCGCGATCAGTTCGTCATTGCCGAGGCCCTGTGCGTCCGCGCTGCCCGCAAGTACCCACATGCGGAAAGACCGCGCGCCGGAGCGGCAATGGGCGAGAACGGGACCGTGCGAGGCGGCGAGCGCATCGGCAAACCGGCGCACATCCTCCCCGGTCATCGAGGCGTTGGTAACGGGTATATAGACGTAATCGAGGCCGGCGGCCTTCGCGGCGGCTGCTTCGGTTTCGGTGCCCGGCTGCGATGTGTCCTCGCCATCGGGGCGGTTGTTGATCACCGTCCGAAAGCCCCGGTGCCGGATTTCGGCGAAATCCTCCGGCTGAATCTGATCTGCGACGGAAAATGCTCCCGTCACCGCAACAAGCTTCATAATGGCCTCCCTTCTTGACGACCGCCATTAACAATTACATAGTTACAATAAATAAGATATATAAATCTGCAAGTGAGAGGATTCCCCCATGAACACCGCCTCCCTGCCGGAAATGGCCCGGAAGACCGATATCAGGCATCAAATCGTCATTGTCGGAGGCGGGGCCGCGGGCATCACTGTGGCGGCAGAACTGAAACGCCAGCGGCGGGATCTGGATATCGCCATTGTCGAACCATCTGAAAAACACTGGTATCAGCCGGGCTGGACGCTCGTGGGCGCAGGCGTCTTCACCCGCAGCCAGACCGAGCGCGAGGAACGTACGCTGATCCCGGGCGGCGTGACGTGGATCCGGGCAGCCGTCACGGATTTCTCGCCGGACCGCAATAGGCTGACACTGAGCGACGGGAAAGTGCTCGGCTATGATTACCTGATCGCCTGCCCCGGCCTGAAGATCGCATGGGAGAAGATCGAGGGTCTGAACGAAACGCTCGGCAGCAACGGCGTGTGCAGCAATTATCGGGCGGATACCGCTGAATATACGTGGCGGCTGATTCAGGGATTTCGTGGCGGGACGGCGCTTTTCACCCAGCCGCCCATGCCGATCAAGTGCGCCGGCGCGCCACAGAAGATCGTGTATATGATGGCCGATATCCTGCGAAAGCGAGGCCAGTTGTCGAGCGCGAAGCTGCGCTTCTGCCTTGCCGGAGACGCACTGTTCGGCGTGCCGTTCTTCGTGCCGAGCCTTCAGAAGGCCGTCGACGAATACGGCATAGAGGTCGCTTATCGCCACGATCTGATTGCCGTCGACGGGCCCGGCAAGACCGCCCTTTTCAGGAAGACGGATGCCGAGGGCAAGACGTCCGAGCAGGAGATGCGCTTCGGCATGATCCATGTCGTGCCGCCGCAGACCGGCCATGATGTGGTGCGGGCCAGCCCTCTGGGCAATCAGGCCGGCTGGATCGAGGTCGATCCGGCGACGCTCCGGCATATCCGCTATGCGAACGTCTTTTCGCTTGGCGATGCCGCTTCCACCACCAACGCCAAGACAGCTGCCGCCGTGAGGCTTCAGGCTCCCGTCGTCGTCGCGAACCTGCTGGCGGTACTGGACGGCAAGTCCCTGCCGGCAGGTTATGACGGCTACGGTTCATGCCCGCTGACGGTCTCCCGAGGAAAGATCGTGCTGGCCGAGTTCTCCTACGGTGGAAAGGTGACGCCCAGCTTTCCGCTCGATCCCCGCGTGCCGCGACGCAGCATGTGGTATCTGAAGACGCGGTTTTTACCGTGGCTTTACTGGTCGCACATGCTGCGGGGCGGTACGATCGATATCAAGCATCGCGATCGGGGCTGGTGAGGCTGAACGGCCTCACTTTTCGGCGGCCTGTTTGGCGCGCGCATCCGCCACCACCTGCTTGAAGCCCTTGTAGTCGAGGGTGGAGGTCATGAAGGGGCCGACGAGGAATGTCGGCGTGCCTTGCAGGCCGAGCGCGTCCGCCTGCGCCATGTTGCGCTTGATGAGGGCATCGATATCGGATGCCTTCGATTTCATGTCGGCGTCCAGACGCTGCATGTCCACGCCCGCCTTTTGCAGGGCCTGACGCATCTGGTCCGGTTCCACGCGGGAGCCCGGAATGCTCATCAGGGCGTGATGGGCGATGTCGTACTTGCCCTGATATCTTGCGGCGAGCACCATCTTCGCTGCGTTGATCGAGGTCGGCCAGATGACGGGCCAGTCCTTGTAGACCAGACGTATCTTGCCGTCTTCCTTGACGACGCGGTCGAGATCGGGTTCGCATTTCTTGCAGTACGGGCAATTATAGTCGAGAAAAGCGACGATGGTCAGGTCGCCCTTCGGATTTCCCGCAACCGGGGCGGCCGGGTCGTTCAGGATCATCTCCTTGGTGACGTCGGCGTTGGCCGCGTAGGCGCTGCGGCTCAGGACGGGGGCTGCAAGGGCAGCGCCGCCGAGAACGAGCAGAGCGCTGCGGCGCGTGAGAGCTGGCATACGGAATCTCCTTCATTGGCTCTTCGGGCAGGAAAACCTGCGTGGCGCGCAATGGATGACACCCACCTTAAGGCTGGCTTAAGGTGGACGGGGAATTTGAGATGAATAGCAAGCTATGGGCGAAACCGGTATGAGAATTCTCCCGGTTGAAATTTAGCCTATGCGAACGAAATTGGCGGCGCCTTTCACGGCGGTCGGAGGCTCTGCCTGCGCGGCCGGGCTGGCTGTACCGGGCAGGGTCGGCGTCGGATGTCCGACGCCGAACAGGGCTTCGATGTTGCGAACGCACATGATCAGTGAATCGTCCGTCAGACTGTAGTAGATCTGCTTCGCCTGACGCCGGGTCGTCACGAATTCAGCCTTGCGAAGCTCCGCGAGTTGCTGGCTGAGCGCTGGCTGGCCTATTCCCGTCGCGGCGTCGATCTCGGTGACGGACTTTTCTCCTTCGAGCAGGAGCGACAGGATCATCAGGCGCTGCGGCTGGGCGAGCTTGCGCAGCCTTTCGGCGGCGATGTCGGCCTGGGTGCGCGATTGCCACAGAGTCTTCATGTCTCCCTCCGGCAGAACCAGTCGGCGTCCTGCTGCACTTCCTCGTTCGCCGGAAGCAGCAGCGGCTGTCCCGGTTGCCAGTCGACCGGGGCAAGCTTCTCGCCCGAAGAGGTGGCTTGCAGCGCCATCACCATCCGCACCATCTCGTCCACCGAACGGCCGATCGTCAGCGGATAGTGCGTCATCGCACGAATGATGCCGTTCGGGTCGATGAAATAGGTCGCGCGGACGCCCGCGCTGTTCTCCGCGCTTTCGTCGATCATGCCATAGGCCCGCCCGACCAGCATCGAGGGGTCTTCGATGACCGGGAAGGGGATATCGACGGAGAACAGATCCCGGATCGCGCGCGCCCATGCCAAATGGGAATACAGGCTGTCGACGGATAATCCCAGAAGCGCGCAGTCCAGCGCCGCGAATCGTTCATGCGCTTTGGCGAGCGCCACGAACTCGGTGGTGCAGACCGGCGTGAAATCCGCCGGATGCGAGAAGAAGACCAGCCACCGGCCGCGATATCCGGAAAGGCGGACCGGCCCATGCGTCGAACGCGCTTCGAAATCCGGAGCAGCGTCCCCCATCCGCAATGGGGAGACCGGGTGGCGAGGCGTCTCATCGGGCATGTGACAGGCAGTCCTTCAGTTCTTGTCGAACTGTTTTCTCTCACGATCCCCCTGCGGGAGCAACATTCTTATATGCCGGCCACTGTCTATCGCTCGTCATGGGCGTCACGGCATGAAAGTGGTGATCTGTCTGAGTTTTAAAGTCGTGTCCGGAGCCGCTTAAGGCAATCACGAACACCATATCGCTCGCGTAGCTATGCATCCACCTGAAACATCAACGATTGAACCGGTTTTCGCTTCTGAAATGCCTACTGGGCCTTATGCTCCGCTTTTTACCGCGGCGTGGCGATCAAATATCCGGTCGTAGCCTGTTGCATGACGTCCATGGGAATACCATAGATTTCTTCCAGCCGTTCGGGCACCATGATGCCGGCCGGGTTCGATTGCGCGATCAGCATGCCACTATGCAGCGCGAAGACGCTGTCACAGAAACGCGCCGCCATGTTCACGTCATGCAGCACGACGAAAACGCTGAGGTTCTTTTCATGCGACAGCTTGCGCACGAGCGAGAGCACCTCGATCTGGTGCGCGATGTCGAGAGCGGAAGTCGGTTCGTCCAGCAGCAGGCATTCCGCATCCTGGGCCACCAGCATGGCAAGCCAGGCGCGCTGGCGCTCGCCGCCGGAAAGGGTGTCCACCAGCCGGTCCGCGAAAGGCGATATACCGGTCAGATCAATGGCTTCTTCAACCTTGCGGCGATCCTGAGCACCGAAGCGGCCGAGCGCGCCATGCCACGGATAACGGCCAAGCGCGACCAGCTCCTTCACCAGCATCCCCGACGCGGCGGCGGTATATTGCGGCAGATAGGCCAGCTTGCGGGCGAATTCGCGGTCGCCCCATTGCTCCAGCGCCTTGCCGGCGAACCGCACGACACCGCCGGAAGCAGGTTGCTGGCGGGCAAGAATTTTCAGAAGCGTGGATTTTCCCGATCCGTTATGGCCGATGAGCGCCGTCACGCTCGCCGCCGGAATGGCCATGGTCAGCGGCTGCAAGAGGGTGCGTCCGGCAACCGAAAAACTGACATTTTCAAGCTCGAATAATGCGGCGGTCATTGTTCTTGTTCCGTTTCGGGATCGGGCGGAGTGCATAAAACAGCTTTTTTCGACGGTTGATAGCAAAACATGACTAATATATACATGTTAAAATTAGCCATGTGGAGAAAATACGTTGGGTTTCCATCCGAATATGAAAAGCTGCATCGCGGACGTCAGCCTGCTTGACGATCTTCGTTGCCGCGTATGGGATGGGGCCATTGCCGACGTCTGGTCCGTCTATTGCGGACCCGATGCGCATGGCGAGTATATTTCGCAGGCGCCGCGTCTTTTTTTCGTGCTCGAAAGCCGGGGCGCACTGGCGATCCAGCAGGAGCGGGTCCTGTCCACGCGCAAGTCGCCGGCGGAACAGCAGCGCCTTTGCTACATTCCCGCAGGCATGACCATATGCAGCCGCGTCATGCGCCCGGGACGGCTCAAGCACCTCGATCTGCATCTGGATATGAGCGTTCTCCAGCAACGTTTCGGTGGTGCGCTCGATCGAAGGATTCTTGAGCAGCCGCGCGTCTTTTTCTCTAACCCGAAGATCGAACAGATCGGTGCGTTGCTGGCCGAGGAATGCCAGTCGCAAACGCCTCTGCACGATCTTTACGGCGAGGGGCTGGTCAATGCGCTGGTTGCCGAACTCTTTCAGGTCGGCCGCGAGCAGCGCCCGGGCAACAACAAGCTGTCGCAGCGGCAATTGCGGCGGGTGACGGAATTCATCGAAGACAACTATTCGCGGGTGATCCGGCTTCAGGAACTGGCTTCGCTGGCCGGCCTCTCCGAATCCTATTTCTGCAGCGCCTTCAAGGCATCGAAAGGGGTCTCGCCCCATGCATGGCAAATGCAGAGGCGAATCGAACACGCGCAGACCCTGTTGTTGTTGCAGCCGCGCGTTTCCCTGCCGCATGTGGCAACAGCGACCGGCTTTTCCGATCAGGCACATTTCACGCGGGTTTTCAAGAAGTTGACCGGCATCACCCCGGCGGCATGGATACGCCGCCATCTGCAATGAGCCTGAACACAGGCCGCATCCACCGGTGCTGAACATTAGCGGAATATCGTTCAATTTGGCAAAATATCCGACAATCTTCCCGTCAAATCATGATGTAAATACTCATGTTAACATGCCGCGGTTTGCGGCATTCTTGTGATTGTTGCGTCTGTTTTTCTCCGGGAAATTTCGAAACAGGCGCATATCGGATAGCTGAGGGGCTCGAGCCATATGTCATCTTCCCGCGTGCCGTCTTTGTTGAAGCAGAAGCTTGTGGTCCTACTTGCCGGCGGCAGCGCGCTTGCCGCCCTTCCGGCGCATGCGCAGGATGCCGGTTCGGCGATCCAGCTCAATACCGTCGTCGTGCAGACCGATGGCAAGCCGAATAAACAGAGCGACGGCGTTGCCCCGGTCAAGGGTTTCGTGCCCAAGACGACCACCACCGGCTCCAAGGATGCCGTGGCCATCGAAAAGATTCCGCAATCCGTATCGGTCGTCGGCCGCGATCAGATGGACGCGACGGGCGCGCAGAAGGTCGACGAAGCGCTTCGCTATACCGCTGGCGTCTTCGCCCAGCCCTTCGGTGTCGACAACCGTGCGGACTGGATCTACATTCGCGGTTTCGACGCCACCGCCAGCGGCACCTATCTCGACGGGTTGCAGAATTTCAGCTATGGCTTCGGCGGCTTTCTCATCGACAGTTTCGGGCTCGAACGCATCGAAGTGCTGAAAGGCGCGTCCTCGGCGCTCTACGGAGGGTCCAACGCGGGCGGCATCGTCAACTATATCAGCAAGCGCCCGACCGGCGAGCGCATCCGCTATCTTGAAGCGGGCATCAACACCTACGGTAACGGCTATGTCGGCTTCGATATCGGCGACAAGGCCAGCGAGACGGTCAATTACCGCGTCAACGGCAAGATTCAGGGCGGCGACAATTATACGGATTTCTCCAAGGAGTTCCGCGGCGTCATCTCGCCGAGCATCCAGTACAAGCCGGATGAATCGACCTCGCTGACCATCCTCGCCAATTACACCCATCTCGATCTGACGCATGGCGGCGGGAGCTTCCTGCCATATTTCGGCACCGTGGTTCCGACGGAATTCGGCAGGATTTCCCGCAAGGCCAATTTTACCGAGCCGGATATCGATTCCTATAACCGCGAGCAGGGGGCCATCGGCTACGAGTTCGAACACCGGTTCGACAACGATTGGACCGTGCGCCAGAATGTCCGTTACGGCATCGCCCATGTGCAGGAGCACAGCCTTTACCCCTATGGCTACGAAGGCTATCTCGCGCAACCTGCGGCGGGGGATCCGAACCTCGCCCGCATCAATTTCAGGCACGACACGACGGTCTACACGTTCCTTGCCGATAACCAGCTCGAGGGCAAGGTTACGACCGGCGCGGTCGACCACAATCTGCTGTTCGGCGTCGAATACAAATATTTCCGCATCGACCAGATGCAGCAGACCGGCGCGGCCACCGTCATCGACGCCTACGACCCCGTCTACGGCGCGCCGCAGGGGCCGATGTATGCGCCCTACATCGATCAGAATCTGAAGCGCAACCAGATTGGCGCCTATGTGCAGGATCGCATGGAGTTCGGCGACGGCTGGATCGTGACCCTCAACGGGCGCTACGATTATGTCAACACCGACGCCAAGGGGTTGCCGAGCTACAGCGATCACGAAGGCCGTGCGTCCGGCCGCGCTGGCATCGGCTATGAATTCGACAACGGCGTGACGCCCTATCTGAGCGCATCGACCTTCTTCAATCCGCTCATCGCCACACTCGGCAACGGCGACTTCGCCAAGCCGGAAACCGGTGTCCAGTACGAAGCCGGCGTTAAATACAAGCCGCGCTTCTTCGACGGCCTGATCACCGCTTCAATCTTCGATCTCACCAAGCAAAACGTTCTGACAGGTTCGAGCTTCGCCTATGAGCAACTCGGCAAGGTCAATTCGCGCGGCTTCGAACTGGAAGCGCAGGCAAACGTGGCCGATGACTGGAAGGTGACCGCCGCTTTCACGGCCTATGATCTCAAGGTCAAGGAAAACGAGTCGAACGAAGCGCTGATCGGCAAGCGGCCCTATCTCATGCCGGAACAGCAGGCCTCCCTCTTCGTCGAATACAAGGTGCCGGAAGGCGTTCTGCGGGGCCTGACCGTCGGCGGCGGCGTGCGCTATGTCGGTTCGTCCTACGCGGATGAGGAAAACACGCTCAAGGTTCCCGCCGTGGCACTTGCCGATTTGAAGCTCGGCTATGAAAAGAATAATTGGGGTATCGATCTCAACGTCACCAACCTTTTCGACAAGGATTATGTGTCTGGATGTCAGGGCGTCTATGTGTGCAGTTATGGCGAAGGCCGCAAAGCGCTGCTCAAGATTCATACCAAGTGGTAAGACGCCGCCCATGCAATAGGGAGCCGGGCGGGAGCAGGCACGCGCCCGGCCGGAGACCAAGCCTGATGCCATGCTGAACCGCCGGAAATTCCTTGGATATGCGGGCGCCGTGCTTTTGGCGCCCGCGATACATTCTGCCCATGCAGGAGCCGCCCGTGCGGGCGCCGTGCGTTTCGCCGTCATTGACTGGGCGATGCTGGAAACGGCGCTCGCCATCGGCGCGGTGCCGGTGGCGGCGACCGAGCTTGTGCAGTATCGAAAGATGGCACTCGACCCGCAGCCGCCCGCATCGGTGACCGATCTTGGCCTGCGCGGCGCGCCCAATCTGGAACTCTTGCGGATCATCTCGCCGGACCTGATCGTGTCGTCCAATTTTTATGAATTTGAGCGTGTTTCGTTCGAGCATGTGGCACCCGTCTTCGCGTTGCCGGTCTTCGTGCCCGGCCAGCCTTCCTTACCGCTGCTGCAGGATGCGGCATCGAAACTGGGCCACAAGCTTGGGCGCGAAGCGGAAGCGCAAACCCTGATCGCAGCATGCGAGGCGGAAATCGCCGCGACCCGCCAGCGGTTCTCCGGCATGGCCGAACGGAAGACCTTTCTCATCAGTCTCGGCGACAGCCGGCACTTCCGCGCTTTCGGCCCGGACAGCCTTTTCGGCGACGTACTGCAACGGCTGGGCTTTGAGAACGCATGGACAGGGGGCACGGACTATTCCGCCGCCGCCCCGGTCGGGCTGGAACAACTCGCCCGAGCGCCCGACGCTTCCATCGTCGTCATCGGCCCTACCGAGGAGGAAACCTTGCGGCGGCTGCCGCAAAACGCGCTGTGGAACGCGCTTCCCGCCGTTCGCGAGGGCCGCGCTGTCTTCTTGCCCGCACTCGATCATTTTGGCGGGTTGCCCACGGCGCGGCGATTTCTCCGGCTTCTGACGCAACACTGGCCGGAGCATGCGGGTGGCTGAACCTTCCGGCAGACATAGCGGCACAAATGCCCTCATTTTCTGGGGCGGGCTTGCCTTCCTGGCGGCCGTTCTTTCCGCGTGGGAATTCGGTCACGCCATCAACAGTGTGACGGCTGGGGCGGATGCGCTGTCGCTCAACCGCATCATCGCCTTCGACGTCGTGCTGCCCCGCGATGCCATGGCGCTGATCTGCGGCGCGGGGTTGGGCGTTTCCGGTCTGCTGCTGCAACAGGTCCTGCGCAATCCGCTTGCCGAACCCTCGACCCTTGGCATCGCGGCGGGCGCGCAACTCGCCATGACGGCGGGGATACTTTACCTCCCCACGGTTTTCGTCGCACGCGAATGGCTGGCGCTTGGCGGCGGCCTTGCCGCTGTCGGCCTTGTTCTGGCACTCAACTGGAAGCGCACGCTGGAGCCGGCCTCGGTGATCCTGTGCGGCATGATCGTATCGCTGACCGCCACAGCCGCCAGTACTGCGCTCATTCTGGCCAATGGCGATTATGTCTTTTCGCTCTTCGTCTGGGGCGGCGGCTCGCTGGAACAGCAAAGCTGGGGGCCAGCCCTGTCGCTCGGCCCGCGGGTGCTTGTGGCGACCGGCCTGTCCTTTTTTCTATTGCGTCCGCTGACGCTGCTTGCCCTCGATAACGCCAACGCGAAAAGCCTCGGGCTGTCGCTGGCCGCAAGCCGCCTGATCGTCATCGCCATCGCCGTCTGGCTTGCCTCGAGTATTACGGCGGAAGTCGGCATATTGGGTTTCGTCGGCCTGGTCGCGCCCGCGCTGGCGCAGCTTTCCGGTGCACGCCGCCTGAAAACGAAACTTCTCGCAGCACCTGCCATAGGCGCAATCCTGCTCTGGCTCACAGATGGTCTTGTACATCTGGTGCAGGACGTTTCAGGCGACCGGCTGCCGACGGGCGCGGCGACTGCGCTCCTCGGCGGGCCGCTGCTGCTCTGGATGCTGCCGCGTCTGCGCATGTTCGAGTGGCCATCCGGCAAGCCGGAGACAAGCGTTGCGCGCCGGAAGCACCCGGTGTTGTCGCTGCTTTTTCTCACCGCTCTTATCGCCGCCGCAATCGCCGTCGCGCTTTGCCTTGGCAGAGGGCCGGACGGCTGGACGATAGCCGGAGGGCCGCTCTTTCAGGAGCTTCTGCAATTCCGCGCGCCACGCCTGATGCTGGCGATAATTTCGGGCTCGATGCTGGCACTGGCCGGAGCCGTTCTCCAGCGCATGACCGGTAATACATTGGCAAGCCCGGAGATATTGGGAATCGGCCTCGGCGCAGGCGCGGGACTGGCGGTCGTCCTGCTCGCTTCGGGCACGGCCAGCCTGTATGCGCAATGGACGGGTGCCGCGCTCGGCGCATTGCTGGCGCTCGTTTTCATTCTCACAATTGCGGCGCGCAGCGGTTTCGGCGCGGAAAAGCTACTGCTTGCCGGCGTTGGATTTGGTGCGATGGTCAGTTCCATCCTGACGGCGATCATCGCTACCGGCTCGCCACAGGCTTTCGTTTTGCTGGGTTGGCTAAGCGGCACCGGAACGCAGGTGGCTTCAGCACAACTCTGGATCGCCGGAACAGCGCTTGTGGCAAGCACCGTGGTCCTGCTCGTGCTGTCGCGTTGGCTCGATATACTGCCGCTTGGCAATGTGGCGATGCGCAGCCTCGGCCTATCGCTGGTCAGCTCTCGTATGGTCGTGGTGCTGATCTCCGCGCTGCTCACCGCCATAGCTTCCATGATGGTCGGTCCACTCAGCTTCGTTGGCCTGATCGCGCCGCATCTGGCTCGCAATTTCGGTCTTCACACGCCAAGACACTTCCTGCTGGCTTCCATGATGATCGGAGCTTTCCTGATGATCCTGACCGATTGGCTGGCCCGCATGGCGGCGTTTCCGTACAATCTTCCGCTCGGGCTTTTCGCCTCGCTGATCGGCGGAATATGCCTCGTTTTGGTGCTTTCAAGACGGTAAACGGTGCGATGTCGCAAGCTGGATATCAAGCCCCTCTAACTGATCCGGGACCACACCCTAAACACCGCAAACGGTCGAGCGGGTGAGGAAGCGCTTTTCGCGGCCGTTGTCGAGCGAGAACATGCCGCCACGGCCGGGCACCACGTCGATGACGAGGTCGGTGTTTTTCCAGGCCTCGTATTGGGATTCGCTGATATAGAAGGGCGTGTCGCCGATCCGGCCCAGAAGCACGTCGCGGTCGCCGACGATGAAGTCGCCGCGCGGATAGCACATCGGCGACGAGCCGTCGCAGCAGCCGCCGGACTGGTGGAACAGCACCGGCCCGTGATCGGCGATGATCTCGTCGAGCAACCGCACGGCCTCGGGCGTGGCGGTGACCTTGTTCAGGGATGCCGGTTCAGGCATGGAATTTCTCCTCGCCGATGTGGCGGCGCGGCGAAGGTCGCCGCGCCGCCGGCGCTTTGGGAGGCGCGCGTCAGAAGAAACCGAGCTTCTTCGGGTTGTAGCTGACCAGCATGTTCTTGGTCTGCTGATAATGGTCGAGCATCATCTTGTGGTTCTCGCGCCCGATGCCCGACTGCTTGTAGCCGCCGAAGGCCGCATGCGCCGGATAGGCGTGGTAGCAGTTGGTCCAGACGCGGCCCGCCTGAATGGCGCGGCCGAAGCGATAGGCGCGCGTGCCGTCACGGGTCCACACGCCGGCTCCGAGGCCGTAAAGCGTGTCGTTGGCGATGGAAAGCGCCTCGGCGTCATCCTTGAAGGTGGTGACGGAGACGACCGGGCCGAAGATTTCCTCCTGGAAAATCCGCATCTTGTTATTGCCCTTGAACACCGTCGGCTGGACGTAGTAGCCGCCGGCGAGATCGCCCGAAAGCTCGGCCCGCGCGCCGCCAGCCAGCACCTCGGCTCCCTCCTGCTTGCCGATGTCGAGATAGGAGAGGATCTTCTCCAGCTGCTCGGACGAGGCCTGCGCGCCGATCATGGTGGCGGGATCGAGCGGGTCGCCCTGCACGATGGCCCCGACGCGCCTGAGCGCCTTCTCCATGAAACGGTCGTAGATCTTCTCGTGGATGAGCGCGCGGCTGGGGCAGGTGCAGACCTCGCCCTGGTTGAGCGCGAACATCACGAAGCCCTCGATCGCCTTGTCGAGAAAATCGTCGTCGGCCGAGGCCACGTCCTCGAAGAAGATGTTCGGGCTCTTGCCGCCCAGCTCCAGCGTCACCGGGATGAGGTTCTGCGAGGCGTATTGCATGATCAGCCGGCCGGTCGTCGTCTCGCCGGTGAAGGCGATCTTGGCGATGCGCGGATTGGAGGCGAGCGGCTTGCCGGCCTCGAGGCCGAAGCCGTTGACCACGTTCAGCACGCCGGGCGGCAAGATATCGGCGATGAGGCCGAGCAGGATGTGGATCGAGGCGGGTGTCTGCTCGGCGGGCTTCAGCACCACGCAATTGCCTGCCGCGAGCGCCGGGGCGAGCTTCCACACCGCCATCAGGATCGGGAAGTTCCACGGGATGATCTGGCCGACGACGCCGAGCGGCTCGTGGAAATGATAGGCGACGGTGTCGTGATCGATCTCGGAAATCCCGCCTTCCTGCGCGCGGATCGCGCCGGCGAAATAGCGGAAATGGTCGATGGCGAGCGGAATGTCGGCCGCGGTGGTCTCGCGGATCGGCTTGCCATTGTCCCAGGTTTCGGCCAGCGCCAGCGTGGCCAGGTTTTCCTCCATGCGGTCGGCGATGCGGTTGAGCATCACCGCGCGCTCGGCGGCGCTGGTCTGGCCCCATTTCTCGCGCGCGGCATGGGCGGCGTCGAGCGCGGCCTCGACGTCCGCCGCCTCGGAGCGCGCGATCTTGCACAGCACTTGCCCGTTGACCGGCGAGAGATTGTCGAAAGTCTTGCCGGATTTCGACGGCACATATTTGCCGCCGATGAAATTGTCGTATTGCGGGGCGTAGGGGCTCTTTGCGGTACGATGGAATTCGACCTTGTTCATCTCTTCCTCCCAATGAACTCGCCGCTCGTGCGGCTTCCGGTGAGGAGTATCGGTTCTCGCGGCCTTCCTGTCATCCGGCTGGAAGCAGACGGCTGGCGCGGTCTGTCGCAAGCTTGCGACACTGCGAGCGAAAACTTTCAATGCGTATGGCGCAGGCCGTATTTGCTCAGCTTGCGATGCAGCGTTGCGCGCGACATGCGCAGCGCTCGCGCGGCGGCTGTGACGTTGCCGTCGGAGCGGATAAGGGCGCGTTCCAGAATGGCGCGCTCGGCCTCGCGCAGATCGGTGGCGAAACTCGTCTCCGCGCCCAGCACGTCGGCAGCCAGCAAGGGCCTTGCGAGACGCTCCGGCGTGAGCTTGAAGGCCGTCCGTGCCGAGCGGGTCGCGCCGACGATCAGGTCCTCGCGGTCGACCGCGAACAGGGCGTTGAGCGCTTTCTCGCCCGCTGGTGCCACGACGATGCGGGCGTCGGGAAAGGCGCGGCGGAAATTCTCGGCCTCGATCCGCCGCGCGGCGTCGGCCACCGCCACGGCGATGAGATTGACGAAGCCCTCAGTCAGGTCCGCCCGGCCGGACGACACGTCCAGCGCGGCTGCGAGATTGCCTTCGTGATCGTAGACGGGGGCGGCGGTGCAGGAAAGCGGCGTGTTGCGGGTGTGGAAATGCTGGTCGCGATGAATGGTCAGGGTGCGCTGCTCGACGAGGCAGGTGCCGATGCCGTTGGTGCCCTCGCTTTCCTCGCTCCAGACAGCGCCGGTCCACAGGCCCCATTCCTGAAAGGTCTCGTCGTCGGCCGTAGCACCCCTGCGCGCCACGGGGATCCCGTCTCGATCCGCCAGAAGCACGCAACAGCCGGCGCCGCCAACGGCCTGGTAGAGCCGGTCGAGGCTGGTTTCGGCCGCGCGCAGCAGCGGCTCGATGCGCAGGCGGGCGACGGCCAGTTCGGAATCGGACAATCTCTGCGGCAGGCTGCGCTCGGCCGGGTCGAGGTGATGCAGCGCCGCCGAGCGTCGCCATGAAGCGACGACCGCCGATCTGGCCGCGCCATCGGATTCGATCGCCGCCTGAACCTTATCGGCGTGCCGCCCGACTATGCCTGCATTCATGCGCGCCTCCCAAGCTGGCTCCCCCTCGCTCAGTCCACATCGCTTTCGCCGCATCCGCATGTCGAATATCGGCTGCACATAAATATAACGCGTGCGACGGAGAGTGTATAGCCTGCGGGCATGGCGCAGGAATCAGATATGTTTCGGTGGAGCGGGGATGCCGCGCGTATTCGATTCGCCTCCGCAGACCGCGTTGGAGCACCCGGTCTGTTCGTGCGCTGAAGATTACCGGGATGAGCTTCATAAAAAGCATTAGTTCTGTAACGGTGCACCATTAGCGCGGGTGCCGCATAGATGCACGGCGATGCCGAGCCGGTCGGCGAGGCTCGCCCTTGCGAGCATGGCCGCATCGGCGGCGTCGGCGTCATGCGCATAGACCACCTGAATGTGGTTGGCCTTGTGGCGGGCCATCATCTGGTCGCGCGAGACGCCGTAGAGCACGCCGTGCATCATCGGCCATTCGCGGTTGGTGAGGTTCCAGCGCCGGTCGGTCTCCTCCTGCGGCAGGCTGACGGCCTTGCCGCGGCCGATATCCATGTGCAGTTCGCCGCCGGTCACATAGATGCGCGACCAGACCAGTTCGCCCGGCCGGGCGACGCCGCGCAGCGTGCCGCCGCCCTTGGCGAAGAACATCGGCGGCTGGCGCACCGAATCCGAGCCGCGATAGCCGTTTTCGTGATGGGCGGGCGGCGCCGCCCCGGAAATCTCGAACACCCAGACATAGTCGTCGGTCGAGCCGCTGCGGTCGATATCGCCCCAGCGCAGGTCGTGCAGCGTGGTTTCTACCGGCTGGCCGAGCGCGCGGTGCAGCCGGTTGATCAGAAGCGCGTCGAGGCCGGCGCATTCGTCCACCTCGTTGAAATGCACCACCGCCCGGCCGGGGCGGATCATTTTGCCGTCCGTGCCGCGCACCGGCGGCCGGTCCTCGTTGTTGAGCAGGCCCTCCACCAGATCGGAGGCCGGCAGCAGGTCCTTCAGGCCCTGCTGGTACTGGATGCCGATGGTCTCGCAGCCGAAGCGCTCGGCCATGCGCACGGCGGCGATATAGGTGCGGCACTGGTCCAGCACCTGCCCCTCGGTCAGTTCCTGCGCCTCGTCGGTGCCCAGATGGAAGGTCATGCCGGCGTCGAGCAGCCAGTCATAGACCTCCCGCGCTTCCTCCGGCGGCACCTGCATGGCGGCGTGGTAGAGCGCCGCCTGCGACAGGCGCTCCTTGAACACGCCGAGCGGGAACAGAAGCTCGTCGGGGACGATGGCATTGTACATGCCCATGCAGCCCTCGTCGAAAATGCCCATGATGGAGCGGTTGCGCCGCAGATCGTCGGCGATCGCCGCCGCCGCCCCGGCCAGCGGCGCGGGCACGCCGGCGGCATCGAAGGGCGCGACATGGCTGGCGTCGTGCGAGGCGATGCGCCCGGTCTTCAGCCATTCGTCCAGCTTTTCCAGAAACCACGGATCGGTGAAATCCTCGCTCCACAGCGAGGAATAATCGACGCCGGCCTTGGTGAGCGAGCCGTTGAGATTGAGCAGCCCCACCAGCCCCGGATAGGTGCCGGACCAGTTGGCGACGGTGAGGATCGGCCCGCGATGGCCGAGGAGCCCGGCAAGCACGTTCTGCGAATATTGCCACACCGCCTCGGCGACGATCAGCGGCGCATCGGGATCGATGGTCGAAAAAACCTCCATCCCCTGCTTCTGCGTCGCGATGAAGCCGTGGCCCGTCACCGGATCGACCGGATGGCCGCGCACGACGCGGCGGCCGAGCTTGCCGACGGCGGCGGACAGGCGGGCTTCCATGTCCGCCTGCTCCGGCCAGCATTGATTGTTGGCGCTTTCGCGCAGATCGCCGCTGGCGACCAGTATCACGTCCTGCATGAAATCCTCCCGATATTCCAGATGCCCGTGCGGTCACTTCCGCTTCGGCCGTCGACGCGGCCCGTTTCAGGCGCGCAAATTCCGTTCAGGCGCTGATGCGCCGGCCCTTTTCCGGCTCGAACACATGGCTCGTCGCCGGATCCACGGCGATCGGCAGCACGTCGCCGGGACTGACCGTCAGGCGCTCGCGGAACAGGCAGGTGACGGGCGCCGAACCGAGCCGGCCCATCACCATCATTTCCGAACCGGTAGGCTCGACGATATCCACCGTAACCGGCACGCCGCCTTCGGCGATGCGCATGTGTTCCGGCCGCACGCCATAGACTGCCTTGCCGGACAGCGCCGCATAGTCGCCGCGCGGCAGCGGCAGGCGGAAGCCGCCCTCGACCGCGAAGCCGCCCTCATCGATGCGCCCTTCGATGAAATTCATCGACGGCGAGCCGATGAAGCCGGCCACGAACATGTTGGCCGGGTTGTCGTAGAGATCGAGCGGCGCGCCGATCTGCTCCACATAGCCATCGCGCATGACGACGATTTTGTCGGCCATGGTCATGGCCTCGATCTGGTCGTGGGTGACGTAGATGGTGGTCGTCCTGAGCCGCTGGTGCAGCCCCTTGATCTCGCCGCGCATCGCCACGCGCAGCTTGGCGTCGAGATTGGACAGGGGCTCGTCGAACAGGAAGACCTGCGGATCGCGCACGATGGCGCGGCCCATGGCGACGCGCTGGCGCTGGCCGCCGGAAAGCTGGCGCGGATAGCGGTCGAGCAGCTTGTTGAGGCCGAGGATATCGGCCGCGCGCGCCACCCGGCTCTCGCGTTCCTGCTTCGGCGCGTTCTTCAGCATCAGCGCGAAGCCCATATTGTCGGCCACCGTCATGTGCGGATAGAGCGCGTAGTTCTGGAACACCATGGCGATGTCGCGTTCCTTGGCGCGCAGGTCGTTGACCACGCGCGGCCCGATGGCAATCTCGCCGCCGCTGATTTCCTCAAGCCCCGCGATCATGCGCAGCAGCGTGGACTTGCCGCAGCCCGACGGCCCCACCAGCACGACGAATTCGCCGTCCTCGATATCCACCGACACGCCGTGCAGCACGCCGATCTGACCGTATTTCTTGACTGCATTCCTGATGGAAACGGATGCCATTCTGTACCTCGATCTGTAATATCAGCCGCCCTTTACCGCGCCGGCGGTCAGCCCCGCCACGATCTGGCGTTGCGCGAAAACGGTCAGCAGGAGCACCGGCAGTGTCACCACCAGCGCGGCGGCGGCGAGGGGTCCCCAGCTCACCTGTTCAAAGGAGAGCATGTTGTAAACCGCCACCGGCAGGGTACGCGTTTCGCGGCTTGCCAGCACGATGCCGAAGACGAAATTGTTCCAGGAGAAGATCACCGCCAGGATGAGCGACACCACGATGCCCGGCTTTGCGATGGGCATCGCCACCTTGACAAAAACCTGCCATGAGGATGCGCCGTCGATCATCGCCGCTTCCTCCAGCTCCATCGGCGTCGTCTCGAAATAGCCGATCATGATCCAGATGACGATCGGCACGGTGACGACCAGATGGATGATGATCTGCGGCCACAGCGTGCCGAGCAGGCCGAGCGTCTGGAACAGGAGGAACAGCGGGATCAGATAGGAAAGCCCCGGTGTCATGCGGGCGATCATGATGACGATGGCCGATTTGTGCGCCTTGAGCCGGGCGATGCCGTAGCCGGCCGGCACGCCCACCAGCAGCGCCAGCAGCGTCGCCATGCCTGTCACCTGCAGGCTGTTCCAGAAATAGAGCAGGAAATCGTTCTCCGCGAAGATTTGCGTATAGTTCGACCAGGCGAAGCGCTCGGGGATCAGGATCGGCGGATAGGCGCCGTTGTCGATCTCGTATTTGAGCGACAGCGACAGCATCCAGACAAAGAAGAAGATCGCCGGCGAGACAATGATGAACACCAAAATCGCCATGCCAAGCTTGGATAAGAGGGATTTGCCCATGGCCGGACCTCAGCTGTTCCATTGAGTGCGCTGGCGCAGGGCGAGCAGCACCAGCGACATGGCGATGATGACAATGAAGAACACCACGGCGATGGCCGAGCCGTAGCCGATGTCGTAATAGGAAAACGCCACGTTGTAGAGGTAGAGATTGATGGTTTCCGACGCGGTGCCGGGCCCGCCCTGGGTCATGGCGTAAATGATGTCGAAGCTTTTCAGAGCGTCGATCGAGCGGATGATGACCGCCAGCATCACAAAGGGCAGGATCATCGGCAGCGTGATGTAGCGGAACTTCTGCCAACCGTTGGCGCCGTCGATTTCCGCGCTTTCGAATGGATCGCGCGGCATGGAAGCAAGGCCCCCCAGCACGATCAGCATGACCAGCGGCGTCCATTGCCATGTTTCCACCGCGACCAGCGAGGGAATGACGGTGTTCTGGCTGAATATCCATTCCTGCGGGCCAATGCCGACCAGGGAGAGAAGATAATTCAGCACGCCGAGCTGTGGATGATACATCATCGTCCATACCAGTGCGACCGCGACGGGCGTCGCCATCATCGGCATGACGAAGATGCCGCGAAGAAGGCCACGCATCGGCAGCTTGGTGTCGAAGATCAGCGCGGCGATGGTGCCGAATATTATCGGCGCTGCCACGGACAGCACCGTATAGGTAACCGTATGTCCCATGGACTGCCAGAAACGGATATCCGTGGCAAGGCGGACATAGTTGTCGAGGCCGACAAAGCTCTGGCTGCCACCAAGCTGCCAATGGCTGGCGCTCATCCAGAGAGTGAACACCCAGGGAAACACGATCACCGTCCCGACAGTGACCAGGGCGGGGATGACGAAAGGCCAGTAGCTCGGCCTCAGACGGCTTTTGCCCGTCTTGCGTGTTCTGGCCGAACCCTCCGGAGTGTGTATCGGGACGGCGTTGGTCATTTACCCTCGCTTCGCGCAAGGATGGGACGGAACTCCTCCGTCGCACGCTTCATTTCCGTTGCGGGATCGGCGCCGCCGACGAGATTCGTCAGGGCAACGCCCATGATGTCGCGGAACTCGGTCACCGGCACGATGACCGGCAGGCAGAGCTTGCTGATCGGCGCGGATTTCGACAACGCGTCGACCCAGCCTTCCGGCATGGTCACGCCCTTGCGTACTGCCTCGTCGTCGATGATCGACTTGCGGAACGGCACGCCGGAGCCGGTCTGCAGCAGACGCGCGCCCATTTCCTTGGAAATGGCCCACTGGCAATAGAGATAGGCCGCTTCCTTCTTGTCCGAGGCGGCGGTGACGCCGATGCCGTCGCCGGTGGTGGGCGCGGCCTGCGCTGCCGGCCCGGCCGGCATGACGCCGTAGCCGACCTTGCCGACCACACGCGACTTGTTGGGGTCTTCCAGCGGCGGGGCGAAGCCGATACCGTCGAGCCACATACCGACCTTGCCCTGCAGGAAGCTCGACTGGCATTCGGCCCAGTTGAAGCCGACGACGCCGGGAGGCGCGGACTTGGTCATCAGGCGCTGATAGAGCTTCGCCGCCTCGATGGCTTCGGGCGTGTCGGTAAGCAGATTGCCGTTCACATCGACCGAATCCTTGCCATAACCCAGCATGAAGCTGGTCCACACCGGCACATTCGCATTCTTCATGCCGCGCGCGACGAAGCCGTAGGTGTTTTTCGACGGATCGGTCAGAGCCTCCGCGGCCTTGACCATTTCGTCGAACGTGGTGGGATATTCGATGCCCTTGGCGGCGAAGAGATTCTTGTTCCAATAGACGATCCAGTAGTCGACCGAAAAGGGCAGCGCGCCGAAATGGCCATGGCCGTCCTTGGCAAAGGCAAGGCCGGCGCTGGCGAAATCGCTCTCCGTGAGCGAAGGGTCCGTCAAGGCCGGATTCTTCAGGAAGCCCGACAGATCGGCGAGCCAGCCGCCCTTTTCGAACTGGCGCTTCTGGACGTGATAGCTGATGTGGATGACGTCGAAGCTCGGCCTACCGGATGTCAGCTCGATCACGGCCTTCTGGCGCTGCTGCTGTTCCGGCATCTGCTCGGAATGCACCTTGATGCCGGTCAGTGCCTCGAATTCCTTCTGATATTTCTGGAGGATTTCGCCGCGCGGGCTCTTGATCAGGTTCACTTCCAGCGTGGTGCCGGCATATTTCTTCCAGTCCACCGACGAGGCGGCGAAGGACGGGCTTATGCCGGTCATGCCGGTGGCGGCAATTGCCGCCGACCCCGCCATGAACTGGCGGCGCGTAGGACGAAGCGGGTTCATCTTGTTTTCTCCTCCCTTGATACCCCCAACCTGCATGACGGCTCCTCCCGCCGTGCAGGCATTCTCAGATCTGCAATGCAAGCTTCCTTGCGTTCTCGATATGCGTCGTGATCGCATCCATGGCCGTCTGGGGATCGCGTGTCTCGATCGCCGCCAGCACCGCCAGATGCTCCTGCATGACGGGAATGACGCGCCCGGTGATGCGGAACCGCTCTTGATTGATGAGACGCATCTTGATCGTGTTGGTCTGATAGGCCCGCCAGATGATGGCATTGTCGAGCGAGCTCACGATGGTGTCGTGCAGGTTCCAGTCGATGGCCTGAGCTTGCGCCTCCAGTTCCGGCGTCTCCCCGTCTTCCATCGCGCGGCGCAGCGTCTCCTCATGCTCCCGGCGCAATGCCCGCAGTTCCTCGTCCGAGGCGGTCCTGCAGAAGAGCGCTACCGATTCCCGCTCGATGAACAGACGGAACTGGAAGGCTTCGCGGATCAGATTGAGATCGATATGCGCGATCTGGAGGCCACGCTGCGGCACCGTCTTTATCAGACCCTCGGCTTCCAGACGCGGGATGAGTTCGCGGATTGCGCCAAGCGGCATGCCGGTCATGGCGACCAATTGCCTCTGGGAGACGAACTGGCCCGGATGAAAGTCACGCGCCAGCAAATGCTCGGTGAAGCTTTGATAGGCTTTGTCCCGTAGTTTAACCCGTTCCCCCGTATCGTCCACCCGTCCGCCTCCTCCTTTTCTGTCTCGAATTCACGAGACACGTTCTTCAAGCCGCTTTTGCCATATGAAGCCGGTCGAATACAGCACCGATCGATTCGTAGCCGACAGCGTCCAGCGCCAGAAGCGGCGGACGCACGCGCTGCCAGGCGGCATCGCCGTTGCGGCGCGCCAGCATGGCCTTGACCGCGGGCGTCACCGGATAGGCAACGAGCGCGGATACCGCCGCGCACAGTTCCGGATCGTCGCGACCGTGCTCGATCATCGGCAGCAAGCGCTCCGGGAACAGATTGGCCATACCGGAAATCGCGCCTTGGCCGCCGAGCCGTACACCCGCAGCCAGATCGCGTTCGTCGCCGATCAGAATGGCGATATCGTTGTGTGCCGCCAGAAGCCGTTCCGTATAGGCCCAGTTGCCGGAGGAATCCTTCACGCCGACGATCGCCGCGCCGAAAGTGGCACGCAGCCTGCCGATCAGATCGATGGAAAGCTCAACCGCCGTCACCGAAGGAATGTTGTAGAGGATGATGTCGCGCTCATCCGCGCCCAGACCGCCCAGCACCGCGGCGTACCAGGCATAGATGCCGTCATCGGACAGGTTCTTGTAATAGGATGGCGGCGCAAGGAGTATGCCCTTGCAGCCGCGCCGCAACGCATCACTCGCCTGACGGCAGGCGTCGGCGGTAGAATTCGCCATCACGCCGGCGATGATCCGGTCCGCAGGAATGCCGCCGGCGATCAGGGCATCAATCAATACGCCACGTTCCGCGTCGGCAATGGACGAGCCTTCTCCCGTAGTGCCGAACAGCGTCACACTGGAACAGCCGTTGCCCAAACACCAGCCAGCGTGTGCAAGCGCCCTTTCGAAATCGATGGCGCCATTTTCCAGAAACGGCGTCGTGAGCGCGGCGGAGAGACCGAAACGCTCGCCGGTCGAATGATGCTGCGGCAAAGCTGCCTCCTTCTGATTGAACGGTAAGTTGAAACTTACTAACATGTTAGATGGCCGTCAATCCAGAACTGGTAAATTTCCGGCGACTTTTCAGCCAATGACAGGATCAGAAATTCAAGCGGGTACGACACCGCTTTCCATGAAGGCCAGCACTTCGGCGCGGCTGGGCGAGCCGCTGCGTCCGCCGAAACGCGCGCATTTGATGGCGGCGGCGGCGTTGGCAAAGCGGATCACTGCATCCATCGGACGGCCTTCGACCAGCCCGAGTGCGAATGCGCCGTGGAATACGTCGCCGGCAGAGAGCGTATCGACGACGGGAACGGCAAAACCTCCGACATGCCGCACCGGACGGCCCGCATGTTCGGTCCAGTAGCAGCCCAGCGGCCCGGCGGTGACAGCGGTGAAGACATCGTAGCGGTTGGCCAGAACCGCGACGCACTCGGCCGGATCGCCGGTACCGGCAAGGCTGGCGGCGGCGGGTTCGGAGGCGACGATATGGGTGGCAAGTGGCAAGAGCCTTTCGAGCAGGCTCACCGGTGCGGTATCGGCATCAAGGATCGCCGGAATACCGGCGCGGCGGGCTGCCGTAAGCCCGGCTTCCGCCGCCCATGGCCAGCGTACATCGGCCATGACTGCAGAGAACCGTTCGGCCGAGACAGGCGGCACCATCTCCGCCGGGCTTGCCAGACGCGGATCGTAGAAGGGCACGATGACGCGCTCGCCTGCCATATCGACGAGGATGGACGAAAAGGCTGTCCGTGCGCTTTCAAGCCGGCGGATATGACTGCAATCGATGCCTTCGGCCTGAAGTTCCGCCACCACCTGCCCGCCGGTGGCGTCCCTGCCCACGGAGGCCCACAGGGCGACGGAACCGCCAAGTCGTGCAATGGCAGCCGCCGCGCTCGACGCCATGCCGGCGGCGATCTGCACCGCCTGTCCTGGTAGATATTTGCCCGCTGTCTGGGGCAATACATCCATACGGAAGATCGTATCGAGCGTCAACGCGCCCAAGCATAGAATAGTGCCGCTCATTGTCCGCCGTCGAACGATTTAATCCATATTGGATTTTGGAGTAGTAGGTTTTTCACGTAGATTTTTGGTTTGATTTGAACCGCCTTCTCTCGTGCTTCAAAAAGGCAACCACCGGAAATGCCGACACACAGCAAAGAAAAGTGTCAACAAGACCTATTTCATCAGCAGGTGCGGTAGCCATGTCGTCAGCGGCGGCCATAGGGTTATCGCCATGAGGACGCAGAGCAGAGGCACAAGCCAAGGCAGTACGGCCTTCGAAAGAGCCTCGAAGCTTATTTCGGCGATGCGTGAGGTCACGAACAAAACCACCCCGATCGGCGGATGGATCGTTCCGAGGATCAGATTGAAGATCATTATGACCCCGAACTGCATCGGATCGATACCAAATGCCAGCGCTGCCGGGAAGAGAATGGGGATGAGGATCAGCAACGCCGCCAGCGTTTCCATAAAGCATCCGACGACGAGTAAAATAATATTGCACACCAGAAGGAAGATCAACGGATGACCGATACTCGCTACCATCTCTGGAGCGAGGGTCTGCGGCACGCGCGAAATCGACATGCACCAGCCGAGCGCGGCGGCAGCCATGACGAGAACAAGCACGATGCCGCTGGTTTCGGCGGTATCGAGTAAAAGTGCCGGCAGCATTTTCAAGTTCAGCGTGCGATAGACAACGAAACCGAGGAAGAGCGCGTAGACACAAGCGACGGCAGCCGCTTCAGTCGGGGTGAACATGCCGCTGAACATGCCGCCAAGCAGAATGACAGGGGTCATAAGGGCAAAGAAGCTGTCGCGAAATGCCGTCCACATGCCGCGGAAACCGACAAAGGAATGGCGCGGAAAGCCTTCGCGGCGCGCTGCGAACACCGTCATTACCATCAGCGACACCCCCATCAGTAAGCCGGGAATGACGCCGGCCAGAAACAGGCCGCCGATCGAGATATTCGCGGTGACGCCCAGGATCACCATGGGCAGGCTGGGCGGCAGGATCGGCCCGATGGTCGCTGCCGCCGACGTGATCGCAGCAGCCGTCTCGGCACGATAGCCGACCTTGCGCATGGCGCGGATTTCAACGCTGCCCGTCCCGGCCGCGTCGGCGACGGCCGAGCCTACCATGCCCGAAAAGACGATGCTCGACAGAATGCTCGCATGTGCATAACCGCCGCGGATCGGTCCAACGAGCGCTGTGGCGAAAGCGACGATCCGGTCTGTTATCTTTGACGCGGAAAGCAGATTGCCCATCAGGATGAACAGCGGCGCCGCCACGATCGGAAAGGAATTCATCGCCTGCGTCATTTTTTGTGGCACGATTGAAGGAGACAGTCCCCCAAGTGCGGTAAATGCCAGCGCGGCCAGTGCCATGCTGGCGAAAAGCGGCATGCCGCCAAGCAGGCAAATGATCCAGGCAGCACCAACTTCGACCATGAGGTTGGTCATTCGATTTTCCCTTCTCCGAGCGGACCGTCGCCCTCACCGTGAGCCTGTTCGAGCAATTGGGCAAATGCCTGCAAAGCCATCACGGCGCCGACAGGGATCATGGGCACATACATCCAGGCCATCGAGATCGGCAGGGTTGTCGCCTCCAGAGGTAGATTTCGGCGCACCAACTCGACGGAATAATAAGCCGTTGCGACGCCGAAAATGATCAGGCCGAGTTGGAACAGAATTTCTGCCGCGCGCCAGGCAGGGCGTGGCAGAAAATCATGGAAATAGCGGATGCGGACATGTCCGCGATGGCGAGTGGCTAGAATCCACCCGGAGGCGGCGAGCCAGATCATAAGAAACCTCGATAGCTCATCCGTCCAGATCAGAGGATTGTCGAATTCGCGGGTAATGACGCCTGCCAGCACGCAACACAAAAGCGATGCGACAAGCAGACAGGTGAGTGCGGCAATTCCCCGGTCAAACTGGCGAACGATAAATACCATGACGGTCCCTCCTCGCACCGGATCTTCGATCACATGGCGACGATGCGATCCCACAGCCCTTTGCCCCACTTCTTTTCGAACATCGCGGGAAGCGTCGCGAGCACAGGCTTGCGAAAGCTTTCAACATCCGGTTCGATAACCGTCATGCCACCCTTCTTGAAGGTTTCGGCAAGCTCGGCCTCCTGAGCGAGAATCTTGTCGTCCTGGACCTTGCCAAATTTCGCCAAGGCAGCTTTCAGCGCATCCTGGCTCTTGGCATCGAGTCCCTTCCAGGCACTTTCGTTCACCACCACGAGACGGGGCGTAATGATATGGCCGGTGAGGACGAGATACTTCTGCACCTCATAGAGCTTGGCGCTCTGGATCGTAGGCAGCGGATTTTCCTGGCCGTCGACCACTCCCTGGCTCAGCGCAAGATAAAGTTCACCGATATTGAGAGGCGTCGGTTTGGCGCCCCATGCCTCGGTCATGGCGCGATACGTGTCGACCTCGGGAATGCGGAGCTTGAAGCCATGCATATCGGCAACGGTCTTTACCGCCTTCGAGCCGGTTGTGACATGGCGCTTGCCATAATAGGTTGCGCCGAGCACACGCATTCCATTATTGGCAACCAACTTATCACTCATATCGGACATAATGGAAGACGCCGCGACCTTGCGAATATGGTCTGGGCCGCGCCAGATATAGGGTGCTTCGAGAATGGAGAACGGTGCAACGAACTGGCCGAACTGGGCAGCTCCTTCATCGACGATCTGAATGGCCCCGCTTGAAGCGGCCTCGATCAAATCGCGTGATGCGCCAAGCTGTCCGTCGGGAAATATCTGAATATCGACCGCGCCATTCGTATCGTCATGGACGGATTTTGCCACGTCGTTCATCATTGTAACGAACGGGTGCGTATTCGACAGCACGGTTGCCCAACGGAGCACTGTACCAGCAGCAAAGGTGGGGCGTGGCAGGAGCAGCGTGGCGGCAAGGCCGCCTGACGCGCCGACAAAGCTGCGTCTCGTCATGGATAGGGGCATGGTTTTCCTCCTTCGTTCAAAATAGAATTCCCACAGGCACGACCGTACTACCCCCTCCATTGGGCTACCGCCGGTCCCAAACTGTCATGGCTCTCTTGGTTCACGGGCCGAGCTACGCCTGCGCCTTCACCGAAGAAAGGCTAACGAATTTCCATCGCGCGCCTCCGGGCATTCATGATGTGATTTTCCATAGCCGCGACGGCTGCGGCGGCATCACGGTTGGTGATGGCCGAAAGGATAGCCATGTGATCCTCCATGGTTGGCAGAACCGTGGCTTTGCTCAAGGTCGTCTGCTGCTGGCGGATCAAACGGATTTTGATCGAATTGACGCGATAGGCTTCCGAAATGATGGCGTTATCGAGAAAATCGATGATCGCCGCATGGAGCGCCCAGTCGATATCCTGGGCGGCGGAGATAAGCTCCTCTGCTGCCTCGCTATCGATGTGGACCGCAACACAGCGGTCAATTATATCCTGATGGCGCTCAATCAGCCTTACGACCAGTTCCCGGGGAGCTTTGCGGGCAAACTCCGCCACCGCGCCATTTTCGAGAAAAGCTCGAAACTGAAAGGCATCGCGGATCAGCTTGATATCGACATGGGCAATTTGCATGCCGCGCTGTGGCATCGTGCGCAGCAAACCTTCGGCTTCAAGGCGAGGAACGAGTTCGCGGATTGCACCGAGCGGCATACCGGTAATAGCGACGAGTTGATGCTGGGTCACGAACTGGCCGGCACGAATTTCCTGCGCCAGAAGACGGCGCATGAAACTATCATAGGCTCTCTCTCGCATATTGCCCGGAGGGCGAAGGTCAAGCGTCTGTTCGACAAACGCCCCCATCACACGGCCCCGGTTCCACCGAACCGGCCCCTGTCGGACGCTTGCCACATCTTGCAGGTGGCAGCAGTGCTTTCCTCCATGGCACCGAAAATCGTGACACCGTCACGAGCCTCCGGAAGAAACGATACGGCAGGTCTCGCCAACATTTCATACGCCTCTTCACCACTTGCCTTAAATGGCAAGAACAAGGCAGTGGACGGTCCAAGCCGCACATCATGTTCAATCATGGTGATTCTCGTTTGAGCAACAACTCCCATAAGGGATGCTCATACCTCCCAGCACACTTTCATCGGCTTCTAATGCCGGCGTCGCCCTTTTATCTATTGTTGAACACTACACTAATTACTGACCTGTTAGTTTGTCAAGCACCATCTACAGAGGCCGAAATCGCGGTAGGTTTCCAATTTAACATATTGATAATACATTCTTTTCCTAAGAGCGGAGGGATTGTGATATGAAGTAGGCCTTATGTCGGAGCACCCGTCCGCGGAGGCGGCCCGTCAAGCGATACAATATGGTCATGTTGGGATCACCACAGGCAGGGACCGGCAGACCTGCTTCGACCATTCCGCCGTAAAGCCGCTGCGACAGAGCGTCTGCCTCAAAGCCGATCCGCTTCATCGTCATGCCGGATTGCGCGAAGAAGGCGACGAGGTCAGTCCGGTTTGAAAGCAACCTTCGCCTCTTTCATCAGGATCCCAACGGAAAAGCGCTAATCTTTTGATTTATCGCGCAAATGATTGAGAAACGTGTCCAGAACCATTGAGCGTTTGCTGCGGCCCCAGACCGCTGTGATAGGCAGTTTTTCACTCAAGTCGGTCAGCCGACGAATGGCGACGCCCTGTCGCGCCATATTCTCGATGCAACTTGAATAGATGGCTACACCCGCTCCGACAATTACCAGCCCGAAAATCCCGTCGGTGTTGGTAGCTTCGAGCACAATATCAGGAAAAAAACCCTTCGAACGGCACTTCTCAAATACCTGTTGGCGAAACACAACCCAGCTTTCACCCCTGCCGAACACGAACTTTTCATTTTTCAGTTCCGCCAAGGTCAAGGTCGGTTTTCTCGCAAGTGGATGGTCGGAAGGCAGCACCACGACATACTCGTTCTCGTCGAATACGAGACTGTCCGTAGTCTGATGGTGAAACTCGCCATATATGAAACCAACGTCTATCGTGTTCTGAAGAATGGCGACATGTTGGCGGACGGTCGGCATGAAAACGAGATCCAGATGAATATCGGGATGCGACATGTTAAAATCCCGCAAGAATTCCGGCAATTTTCCGTTGATTGCAAAATCGGTATAGCCGACACGCAACTCGCCCTGAAGACCACGCGCGGCTTTGCGAGCCCGTGATATCGCCAGATCGACCTGACCCGCCACTCCCGAGATTTCCTGGAGGAAGATTTTCCCGGCTTCAGTGAGTTCCACTTTCCGTGTGGAGCGGAGTAGCAGGGGTGTACCTATTTCAGTTTCCAGCTGTTGAATCGTTTTCGACAAAGCCGGTTGCGCAATGCGCAACTGATCGGCGGCACGTCCGAAATGCAGTTCGTTTCCGAGGACAAGGAATGCGCGTAAATGACGAAATTCGATCCCCACAAGGAGCCTCCATTAATATCCAGAAACTATCAATAATGTCCTGATCGATATTTTACAAATGCCTCTTTTTTTTTGATCATTGGCAACGAGAAAATTTAACCAATAAAAAATGGGCGGCCACAACGCTCTTTAATAATGAAAAAGCCTGCTTCAGATCATTCGTCTGAATGAAGAAGTGGACATGAGCATGGGGAACGATGCTGGCGATGCATTTCATGGCAGAACTCTTGTGGCATTACCGCATTAGCGGGCCGCATCTGTAGTTGGAAATGACCAGGTTGATAGTCGAAAGATGGATTTACAGTAAAATCCACTCGGATGTGACGTATTAACTGTCTCAATAAAGCGCCAGCTCACTAAATATCATATTTTGGGAGTCTACAGACATGGCAACTCATACAGACCATAGAGATGTACCCGGATCGCTGCGGACCGTGATAAGCGCATCGGCGATCGGCAATTTCGTGGAGTGGTTCGACTTCGCGGTCTACGGCTTTCTGGCAACGATTATCGCAAAGGAGTTCTTTCCCGATTCAAGTGTCAGTCTCGGCCTGATCAAGACTTTCGGTGTCTTCGCCGTTGCATTTGCAATGCGTCCCCTTGGCGGTATATTCTTCGGCATTCTTGGCGACAAGATCGGGCGCAAGAGCATCCTGTCATTGACGATCCTGATGATGGCGGGCGCAACGACCCTGATTGGCCTGCTACCCTCGCATGCCAGCATCGGTATCATGGCGCCAGTCCTGCTGACCGCTCTACGATGCCTGCAGGGCTTCTCCGCCGGTGGCGAATATGCAGGCGCGATCGCTTATCTGATGGAGCATTCTCCAAATGATCGCAGGGGCTGGTACGGAAGTTTCGTGCCGGTGTCGACGTTCACTGCTTTCGCTGCCGCCGCGCTGTTGGTTTTTGCGCTCGAAAGCAGTCTTTCCGGCGAGGCCATGAATAGCTGGGGCTGGCGGATTCCATTTATCGTCGCAGCGCCCCTCGGTCTCGCGGGGTTGTTCCTGAGATGGCGGATGGCCGAGACCCCTGCCTTCAAGGCCATGGCGGCGGAAGAGAACCTGCATACACATTCTCCGCTGCGTGAAACACTCCAAAGCCAGGGCAGCACAATTCTGCGGCTCGGCGCCTTCATTTCCCTTACCGCCCTGTCGTTCTATACATTTACGACATACTTCGCCACTTATCTTCAGGTGGTCGGAAATCTCACCAGATCTCAGTCGCTTCTGGTGTCTACGATAGCGTTGTTTTTCGCTGCATGTGCGTGTCCGGTCGCGGGTCGGATTTCGGATTTTATCGGCCGCCGGAAATCGATTGGGCTGATCTGCGCATGGGTGATCATCGTTGTCCTGCCGGCATTCTGGCTCGCAAGTTCAGGTTCGCTCACCCATGCCGTATTCGGGGTCATATTGCTCGCAATTGGTGCCCTGGCGAGCAATGTGGTGACAGCAACACTTATGTCGGAGTCATTCCCGACGCGAACGCGATACACCGCTTCGGCATTCACGTACAACATTTCCTATACCATTTTCGGCGGTACGGCTCCGCTGATGGCCACATGGCTGATCGACCAGACCGGAAGCAATCTCTCACCCGCCTTCTATCTCGTCTTGATCGCAATTCTTGCAATGGTGGGCGGGCTGGGTCTTCGCGAGACGTCAAGGATTTCGCTCCAGGGAAACATGGAAGCGGAAACACCTAGCTCCACCCGAGGGAATACCTCTTCGCAGCCGACGCTCCTTTCCTGAAGAACTCTAATTCCAACAATAGTTTCGTGCGTATTCAGCCGAGGTGAAACATGCAGCCATCTGTAAATATCGACGTGAACGAAGCGACCGGCGTGTGGGAAACGGACGG
>MKVZ01000006.1:310197-339420 GCA_001898995.1 Rhizobiales bacterium 63-22
ATAACGAGGTCGAGGCCGCTCTGGGGCGTCCCGCCTATCGCGCCGTTCTTTATAAATCCGGCGCACAGTCTGCCTATTATTGGTGCATACAACAGGCGAAGACCTTTGAAATATCGGGATTTTCCGTTTTTGAACATTATCTGGAACGCCTAACCGCACGAGGCTGGGGCCAGTTCAGACTGGAACATTTCGATACCGACAGAAGCAGCGTCGAGATCACCCTCAA
This sequence comes from Rhizobiales bacterium 63-22, assembly GCA_001898995.1. GTDB lineage: Bacteria > Pseudomonadota > Alphaproteobacteria > Rhizobiales > Rhizobiaceae > Brucella. The sequence goes on from MKVZ01000006.1 coordinate 310,424, forward strand.
GAACTCAATTTATGCGCTGGAGAGCAAGACCCGGACCAGCCACCCGGTCTGTTACATGTTCGAGGGATTTTTCGCCGGGGGAATGCGCTACGTCCTCGAACAGCAGGGTCGTCAACTGCTCGAAATAAAAAGCAAGGAAGTGCAGTGCCAGGCAATGGGTTTCGACTGCTGCAAGTTCGAGATCGAACTCAATGGCTCGTCGGCAGAACCGCGCATCAGTCCTTCATCGGACAATGCTTGAAATCGGAATTCAATCTGGAGAACGCAACATCATGACCGAGAACGCGAAACAAGTTTACGACAATTCCATTGTCATTGATGGCCTTATCATATCCAACTGGAGTCCTGAGATATTTCGGGAAATGCGCGAGGCAGGCCTTACGGCGGCAAACTGTACCTGCAGTGTCTGGGAAGGTTTTGAAGAAACGATCCGAAATATTACCAAATGGAACGCCTGGTTCCGCGAATGTTCGGACGACATCGTCAAAGCCCGTTCCACCAAAGATATTCTTCAGGCGAAAAAGGCGGGGAAAACAGCCATCATCCTCGGGATGCAGAACACCACCGCGTTCGAAGACCAACTCGGCTATGTCGAGATACTGAAAAGCCTCGGCGTCGGAATCGTGCAGATGACCTACAACACACAGAATTGGGTCGGAAGTGGATGCTATGAGGGCAGGGACAGCGGTCTTTCGGATTTTGGACGCGAGGTCGTGGCGGAGATGAACCGGGTGGGGATGCTTTGTGACCTCAGCCATGTCGGCCCCAGAACATCGCGAGATGTCATCGATGCTTCGAGCAAGCCCGTCGCCTATTCGCATTGCCTGCCAGCGGGTTTAAAAGCCCATCCCCGCAATAAGACCGACGAGGAACTTCGCTATATTGTCGACAAGGGCGGATTTGTCGGCGTGACGATGTTCCCGCCCTTTCTCCCCAAGGGGCCGCGATCCACTATTGATGACTATGTCCAGGCTATGAATTATGTGATCAATCTCGTTGGCGAGGATTCAGTGGGCATAGGAACCGATTTCACGCAGGGCTATGACGTTGAATTTTTCGACTGGATTACCCATGATAAGGGATTTGGCCGAAAACTGACCGATTTCGGTGAAGTAAAGAATCCGGAAGGAATCCAGCGCATCCGCGACTTCCCGAATCTGGCGGAAGCGATGGAGCGTGCCGGCTGGAAGGCCACTAGAATTGAAAAAGTCCTCGGTACAAACTGGCTTGAGCTTCTGGAACGAGTGTGGATAGCATAATCCCCGCCCGGTTATCAGCTGCCAATTGCGAACTGTCGCAGCAACCTCACATCGAGGTCGAACACTATTAAGTTTTCCGATCAAACCCTATAGACACCTCTCATTTCACCAATAGTTGTTTCGCGGATTGAGTGGTGTTTCCATAAAGGGGTTTCGCTTGCTGTCGCATGATGCTCACCGTCCTTGAAACAAGAGTGTCATGCGACGCCACGCATTAAGCGATCAGGAATGGACTATTATCGAACCGCTTCCGCCAACGAACAGTCGGGGTATGGAGCGTGTCGATGATCGGCGGGCGGTCAGTGGTATTTTATGGCTGTTTAGAACAGGGTCCGTCCTGGCGGGATGTTCCCCGCCCGATACGGCCCGCGAATGACGCTTTATCACTATCTTGCCGCCCCCAATCTCCTCGTAGCAAGAATCCGGATATCTTCAATTTGCGAATCCACGTCCCAGGCGGGGAGTAAGCCGCTCGCCCGGCAGATCCTGTCAGTAGTCCGAAATCTTCTTCATGTAGCGGCGGTCTTCGAGCATCACCTTGCCACGCTGTGCCGCCAGCTTGTAGGCGAATTTCCATAGCGTGTCGAAAAAGATCAGCGGCACGAGATAGCCCTTGAAGGCGTCGTCGATGCCGGAGAGATCCAGTGCGGCGGCGTCGAGCGCCAGCACGTTTTCCGGCGCGCCGAAACGATGGAGAAAGTCGCGACCGCGTTCTTCCAGTCGCCGGGTCTCGTCCAGCCCGATGAGGCAGATGAATTTCGAATCCCTGTCCACCACTTCGAACGGGCCGTGGAAGAACTCGTCGGCATGGATCGCTTGTGAACTGATCCACAGCATTTCCATGAGCACGCAGATCGCGAAGGAGTAGGCCGCGCCATAGTTGGCGCCGCTCGCCATGGTGTAGATCACCGGCGCGTCCCTGAACCGCTCGGCACAGGCTTCGAACATGTCGGCGAATTTGACGTGTGCCCTGTCGATCGCGGGTTGCAGGTTGCTGAGGCTGGTGAGCAGCGCCGGCACCATGTCGGCGTTATCGGTCTGTTGGAGCAGACCGGCAAGGATCATGTAGAGCACGCCGTAATTGCTGTCGGCAGCGTCGATCGGAATGCCGGTCGTATAGGACGCCTGATAGGCGACGACATGGTCGACGGCTTCGGCGAGTGGCGATTTCGGATCGAGCGTCATGCCGATGGTCACGGCACCGCGAGAGCGAGCATGTTTTGCGGCGCGGACCGTCTCCCTGGTCGTGCCGGTCTGCGAGCAAAGGATCACCAATGCGGTCTCGCCGAGCTTGCGCGGATCGCGCGTCACGAACTCGTCACCATTATAGACATCCGAGGTCAGCGCGTCGGAGTGCCGGTCGAGGAAATATTTTCCGGGATGCATGATGGAAAGCGAGCCGCCGCAGGCGACGAGAAAGACATGGCTGATCTTCCGGGTGCCGACGGCGGCGAGGGCTTGCGCGATATCGGTGTTGATCTCGGTCTTCATGTCTTGATCTCGGCCTTGTGTTTCCATTGACAGGGTGAATGCGATATGCGAACGTTCTCACATATAGTCAAGCAGAAAGCTCTCGAATGGTCAAGATCGTTGCGATGGGCGATAATGTCGTCGATTGCTATCTCGCGCGGAATACCATGTTTCCCGGCGGAAATTGCCTTAATGTCTCTGTTTTCCTTCGTAAATTCGGCGGTCAGGCGGCTTATGTCGGCGCTATCGGACGTGATCCCGCCGGCGATGCGATCGTTGCAGCGCTATCGGACGAAGGCGTCGATACCATGCATCTGCGCCGGCTCGACGGTCCGACCGCCTATTGCATTATCGGGCACAGAGATGCCGACCGCGTGTTCGTCACTTTCGACCTCGGCATTTCCATGTTCGAGCCGACGGAGGAGGACTTTGTCTTCGCCGCCCGGCATGACGCGGTACAGATCGGCCAATCGAGCGGGCTCGACGGACACCTCGCCCGGGTGGCGGCGCTTCGGCCGCTTTCCTACGATTTCTCCAACAAGTATACCGATGAGAAGATCAGCCGCATTGCGCCGCTCTGCTTTCTGGCTTCGCTGTCGGCGAGGGAGGACTCGCGCGAACATGCTCTGCAACTCATGCAGCAGGTGCTCGCGAAGGGCGCGCAATGGTGCCTCGTGACACGCGGTTCGCAAGGCGCGATCCTGGGCCACGGCGACGACGTTTTCGAGGTGCCGGCGACAAGGACCGAACCTGTCGATACGCTCGGTGCAGGCGATACTTTCATAGCGCGCACGCTTTTCGGACTAGTCGCGGGAGAAGCCCCGCAAGACCTGCTGGCTTCGGCAGCTATCGAGGCGGCGCGCACCTGCGGCTATTACGGCGCCGTCGGCCATGGCGTGCCGATCGGGATCGACGTCGACCTTGCGGCCATCCGCGCGCAGCATCCCGATCTGCTAGGCTGAGGCCGGTGTCGCGATCGAACCGCGCGGTGCGAATTTCGGCTTCAGCGCCAGCAATTGTGGCGCGCCGTCCTCTCCCGCCAGCCGCGCCAGCATCAGCCGCGCGGCGGCGGCGCCCATTTCGGTGAGCGGCTGCACGACGGCGGCGATGCCAGGCTTGATGAAGCTCATCCAGTCGAGATCGTCGAAGCAGATCAGCGACAGGTCCTGCGGGATTCTGAGATCGAGCGAGGTGATCACGTCCATGGCCGCCGCCGCCATCAGGCCGTCGGCCGGAAAGAGCGCGGTCGGCCGGTCCGGCATTTGCAACAGCCTGAGCGTTTCCTTGCGGCCCCCTTCGGCCGAATAGATGCCGACTCGCCCGATCAGTTCGGGATCGACCGGCAGGTTCGCCTCGCACAGAGCCTCGACATAGCCATAGAGACGCAGCCAGCTTGGGAAGAGGCCGGACGAATCCACCGATCCGGCCTCGACGGCGCGGAGGAAGGCCGCAACGCCGTCATGCTCCCAGCGTTCGAGTTCGGCGACGAGACCAATCCGCCTGTGGCCGGCTTCGATCAGCCGGGCGATGCATTCACGCGAGGCGGCGCGGTTGTCGACGGAGACGACATCGGCGGCGAGATCCTTGACCTTGCGGTCGATCAGCACGACGGGGCAGCCGTCGCGCACGGCTTCGTGCAGGTGGGGCGATCTCGAAAGATCGGACGGAGCGACGATCAGGCCGTCGACCTGTTTTTCCCGCAGGAGCCGCACCGCTTCGAGCTCACGCTCGATCTGTTCGTCGCTGTTGGTAAGCAGAATGCCAAAACCAGCCGCACGGGTAACGTCCGCCACCCCGCGCAGGATGCTGGCATAGAATGGGCTCTGGATATCGCCGGCGACGACGCCGATCGTCTTGGTCTTGCCGGTGATCAGGCCGCGTGCCAGAAGGTTCGGCCGATAGCCCAACTCCTCGGCCGCCTTGCGCACCCTGTCCTTGATCTCCTGACGCGAATAGCCATAGTCCCCAAGCACGCGGCCGGCGGTCGCCGTGCTTACCCCGGCCAGCTTCGCCACTTCGGCAATCGTGACCTTGTCCTGCCGATGTCCGCTCATGATACCCCGTCGATATGCCTGTCTTCCGCCTTCGGATGCCTGGCGCTGTCCATGCCGGAATTTCTCTCTTGACGAAAAGGAAAAAGCAATGCCTATAATGTGAGAACGTTCGCACAACTTTCCGTGCAAGGCAATCCGGGCAGGAATTGAAGGACGCCAAGCCGAAAAAAATGGGGAAGGAAATCGAGATGGCTTACCAACCGGAAATGAATCTGCTGCGGGCCACGGCTCTCGCCGGTGCGCTAGCCGCATCCGTGATCGCAGCTCATGCCGCAGGTGTCGACAAGGTGCCGGTCGACAAGGCGCTGCACGACGCGCTGCCGGCGGACTATCAGTCCAAGGGCGTCACCGTCGCCGTGTTCAACGACTGGCCGCCGGACGAATTCGTCGAAAACGGTCAGCTCAAGGGCTGGAGCGTCGACATGGCCAAGGCGATGTCGGAACGTCTCGGCGTACCCTTCAAATTCGAGGGGACCAGTTTCGACGTGATTATTCCCGGCCTTGTCAGCAAGCGCTATGACGCCGGATTCTCCTCATTCGGTGTCACGCCGGAGCGTCTGGAAGCGCTCGACTTCGTACCGCAGCGTAAGGAAGGCACGGGCTATGCCTTCCTCAAGGGCAAGGATTTGAAGCTCAATAGCGAGGAAGATCTTTGCGGCCACAGCATCGCGCTTCTGACGGGAGCGTGGGACTTCCAGTATCTCACCAAGGTCAGCGCCGAGAAATGCGCCGGCAAGAAGCCGATCGACCTGCAACAGTTCACCACCGAGAACGCCGCCGAACTCGCCGTATCCTCGGGTCGCGTCGAGATTGTCGCCGCCGGCTCCGCGAAACTTGCCTATCTCGCCAAGCAGACCGGCAAGTTCGATATGGCGCCTTTCGTCTCCAATGCGGTCTATAACGGCATCGGCGTGCGCAAGGGCGATCCGCTCGGCCCGGCGCTGAAGGGTGCGCTTGAAGCGATGATAAAGGATGGCTCCTACAAGGCGATCATGGCAAAATGGGGTGTCGACGGCGCCGGCTTGCTCGACAAGGCCGTGCTGATAACCAAGGACAACCCGAACCCGTGACACTGTCCGAGGCCCGGGCGTGTTCGGGCCTCCCCACGAAAGAAGGCAGCATGGCTGACTCACAATCCCAGACGCCAGCCCGCCGGCCGGATATTCACACGGTGGCGCCCGTCGATGTCTTCCATCTGTCCTGGTGGATCGGCGGCGGCATCGTGCTGTTGCTGATCATTCTCTTCATCCGGTTGCTGGTTACCAACGAGAATCTCCAGTGGACGGTGGTCTGGCAGTATCTGTTCAGCGCCGAAATCCTCGCGGGTCTCGGCCGCACGCTGATGCTGACGTTTCTATCGATGCTTTTTGGCCTGATCATCGGCACGGTGATCGCCATCATGCGGCTGTCGCGCAATCCGGTGTTTCAGGCGACCAGTTGGGTATGGATCTGGTTCTTCCGCGGCGTGCCGCCGCTGGTGCAGCTGGTTTTCTGGTACAATCTCGGCCTGTTGATCCCGGTCGTGTCGATCGGCATTCCTTTCGGTCCGACGCTTTGGTCGGCATCGACCAACCAGTTGATTACACCGCTCAGCGCTGCCCTGTTCGGGCTGGCCTTCACCGAAAGCGCCTATGCGGCGGAGATGATCCGCGCCGGCATTCAGGCCGTCAGCGTCGGCCAGACCGAAGCCGCCGCCACGCTCGGCATGACGCAGGCCCAGACGCTGCGCCGCATCGTGCTGCCGCAGGCGCTGCGCATCATCATCCCGCCGATCGGCAACGACACGATCTCGATGCTGAAATTCACCTCGCTGGTCAGCGTGCTGGCGCTGCCCGACCTGCTCTATTCGGCGCAGATGATCTATTCCCGCACCTACCAGACCATTCCGCTCCTGATCGTCGCCACGATCTGGTATCTCGTGCTCTCCACCGTGCTGACCGTTATCGAGCATTATATCGAGCACAAGCTCAAGGATGACGCGCCTATCGACTACCGCGCCATCGCGAGGAACCTGTTTAGGAGCAAGTTCTGGGGTCTCCGGCGCGGGGAGCTGCTGCCGTGATGCCGCTTCTCAATGTCGAGTGCCTGTCCAAGAGCTTCGGCACGCATCAGGTGCTGAAATCGATCGACCTGACGGTGGAGGCAGGCGACGTGACCTGCGTCGTCGGGCCGTCCGGCTCGGGCAAGAGCACGCTGCTGCGCTGCCTCAACTATCTGGAAGTACCAACCTCCGGCGTCGTCTACCTACAGGGCGACCCGGTCGGGCTGCGCTGGCGCGGCCACAAGCTCTACCGCATGTCGTTCAACGAGCTCGCCGTGCAGCGGCAGAAGATGGGCATGGTGTTTCAGGGCTTTCATCTCTTTCCACACAAGACGGCGCTGGAAAACGTTATCGAGGCCCCGATGATCGTCAAGCGGAAAAGGAAGACCGAGGCGATCGAGGAAGCCATGGTCCTGCTCGACAAGGTGGGCCTGCGCGATCGCGCCGATTATTACCCCAGGCAGCTTTCCGGTGGGCAGCAGCAACGCGTGGCGATCGCGCGGTCGCTGGCCATGCAGCCGGCCCTGATGCTGTTCGACGAGCCGACCTCCGCGCTCGATCCGGAGCTTGTGGGCGAGGTGCTCGCCGTCATGCGCCAACTGGCCGAGGAGGGGATGACCATGGTGGTCGTCACCCATGAGATGAGCTTCGCCCGCGATGTTGCTGACCATCTGGTGTTCATGGACGGCGGCGTGATCGTCGAGGCCGGCCCTCCGCGCGACGTGCTCACCAATCCGCAGCACAGCCGCACGCGTGCCTTCCTAGCCCGGGTGCTTTGAGGATATTCCATGCGCCATTTCGATGCCGAACAGGTTAATCGCATTCTCGACTATCCACGCTTGGTGGAGGCCCTAAGGGTCGCCCACCGCGACGATGACATGCCGCAATTGCATGTCAATATGCTGAGCGATGCGGGTCATGACGACAACAAGTTCATTTCGCTCGTCTCCTGGGCTTCGGGAGATGTCATCGCCGTCAAGCTGGTCGGCGTCTTCCCCGGCAACACGGGCCTCACGCCGCCGCAACCTTCGGTACAGGGGCTCGTTGCCTTGTTCGATGGCCGGACGGGCGGCCCGCTGGCGACGTGTGACGGCGCGGCGTTGACGTTCCGCAAGACGGCGGCCGATTCCGCGCTGGGCGTCGATATCCTGGCGCGCCGGGACGCCGAAGTGCTGCTTATCGTCGGGGCGGGGGGGCTGGCGCCGCATGTAGCCGAGGCGCATGCGAGTGTCCGGCCGACGTTGCGCCGGATCATGATCTGGAACCGGAATCTGGAAAAAGCCGAGGCGCTGGCCGACAGGCTGCGCGCGGCGGGAAAGGCTGTCTCCGCCGTCCGGTCGCTGGACGATGCGATTGCCGAAGCCGATATCATCTCCTGTGTCACCATGGCGACGGAGCCCCTGGTGAAGGGCAGGCTCCTGAAGCCCGGCGCGCATATCGACCTGATCGGCGCCTATATGCCCGACATGCGCGAGGCCGACGACGACGTCGCCCGCCGCGCCGGGCACATCTTCGTCGATACCCGCAACAATGCCGAGGGTTCGGGCGATATTGCGGGACCGCTCGCGGCGGGTATCCTGCGGCGCGAGGATATCGTCGCCGACCTGTTCGATCTCTGCAAGGGACAACATCCCGGGCGTGAAAGCGGCGGGCAGATCACACTTTACAAGAATGTCGGCGGCGGCCATCTCGATATGTTCGCCGTCAAACAGCTCGTCGCCCGGGCCACCGGCTGATCCCGCCTGCACGATTCACGAAGGAATACTCATCATGTTGGCCAACGCATCCAGCCTCGTCCGCCAACTGGTCCCGTCGGCGGGTTGTACCTAAAGAACCACATCGGCATGGCGCCGATGACCTGCAGCCGAGTTCACGCGATGAACGCCATTCCGGAACCTGCACAGGGTTTGCAGCCGATGCCGATCCCGGAGAGCTGTTATGGAAAAGGCCGGATGTTTTTTGCGCCCGTCGCCCTTATGCACCTTACCATGCGGCCATTTTCTGCCGGCATAAGATGTTGCGGTCCGGAGCATCGACTTTCATCTGCTTCGCTGCAGCGATCCTTGAAAAAACATCCTCGTGGCAAGACGCGGTTGCTCGGTAGTTCGGTATTGTTGAATGACGGCAGCCGGGATGCTTCAGCGCCCAGCCGTGGCACTGCGTTGAGCAATGAACGCGTATAAGGGTGCATCGGGTTTTCCAACACCTGTTGCGTCTCTCCCACTTCCACCACCTGGCCGAGATACATGACTGCGACGCGATCCGCGAAATGCCGAATAACCGCGACGTTATGGGAGATAAACAGATAGGTCAGGTTCATCTGCTTCTGTAGATCGGCGAGTAGATTCAGAATCTGCGCCTGAACAGAAATATCGAGCGCCGATGTCGGTTCGTCGAGCACGACCAGATCGGGTTTGAGCACTAACGCGCGGGCGATCGCTATGCGCTGCCGCTGCCCGCCGGAAAACTGATGCGGATAGCGAGGCAATTGCTCCGGGCGCAGCCCGACCTTTTGCGCCATGTCCAGCACGCGTTCCCTGATCTCCGCTTTCGGAACATCTCCCGCTACTGTCAAAGGCTCCGCAATCAGAGCTTCGACGGACATGCGCGGATCGAGTGAACTTTGCGGATCCTGAAAGACGATCTGGAAATCCCTGCGCTGTTTTTTCATCTGCGCTGTGGACAGTTCTCCCAGGGGACGTCCGTTGAAGATTACTTCTCCGGTTGTCGGCTTCTGCAAACCCATGACGACTTGTGAAAGCGTACTTTTACCGCAGCCGGATTCTCCGACGATGCCGAGCGTTTCCCCCCGGCGCAGTTCAAGATCGACGCCGTTGAGAGCATGAACATGCGAACGGGGTCGGCCAAGCCAGGTGTGTCCCACGGGAAAACGGACCTGCACGCCGTTGAGTCTCAACAACACCGGCGCGTTTTCAGCCGGGGATGCCATGCGCAGGGAAGGCAGGATGGATCGGGCCGCTCTCACTTCCTCATGGGTGCGCCAACACGCGGCCTTGTGCCATTCGTTCCCGTCGATCGTTTTCAATGGGGGTATTTTTGCGCAATCGTCTCTTGCCAGAGCGCATCGGGGGCGGAAGCTGCATCCCTCGATCCTGTCCGCCGCGCTCGCCGCCGTTCCGGGGATGGCGGCCAAATAATGTTTCGGTTCGGCAGCATCGGGCAAAGACTGCAGCAAGGCACGCGTATAGGGATGGCGGGGCCGGTCGAGAATGTCGCGTGTGGTTCCCTGTTCAACGATACGGCCCGCATACATGACATAGGCGCGATCACAAAGCTGCGACACGACCGCGAGATCATGGGTAATGAACAGAACGGACATGCCGTGCATGCGCGCGCGGGTGCGCAATAATCCCAGAACCTGCGCCTGCACCGTCACATCAAGTGCCGTCGTCGGTTCATCGGCGATCAGAAGGGAGGGGTTGCACGAAAATGCCATGGCGATGAGCACGCGCTGGCGCAGCCCTCCGGAAAGCTCAAAGGGAAACGCTTGCAGTATGCGATCGACATCCTGAACCTGCATTTCGATCAGAAGTTTGCGCGCCCTGCCTTCAGCCTCCTGTTGGTTTATATTTTCGTGGGCACGGATCACCTGTGTTATTTGCCGACCGATACGAATCGTCGGATTCAGAGCGTTCATGGGTTCCTGAAAAATCATCGAGACCGAATAGCCACGCATCGTCTGAAGCTCGGACGGACTGGCATTCAGGATATTACGCGCCATCACCACTATTTTGCCGCTCGTATAATTTGTCGAAAACTGCGGCAACAGACGCAGAACCGACATTGCGGTCACGGATTTTCCCGAGCCGGATTCGCCCACCAGACCGATGATTTCGCCGGGTGCTATTTCAAAGCTGACGTCTTCGAGGGCAGGCAACGCGCCGTGCCGTGCCGGGAACTCCATCGAGAGATTTTCGACTTTCAGAATAGCATCGGACATGACAGGCGCTTCTCTGGATTCTGGATATGGTTTGCCGGCGGCATCAGCGTGCATGCGATTTCGGATCGATCATCTCGCGCAGCCCGTCGCCCAAAAGGTTGAAGCCTATCGCGGTGACCAGAATTGCGAGGCCCGGGAATGTCGGAAACCACCATTGGTCGAGCAGGAAATTCCGGCCGGTAGAGACCATGGCGCCCCATTCGGCTTCGGGTTCCTTTGCGCCGAGGCCGAGAAAACTCAGGGCCGAGGCGGTCAGAATGGCGGCGCCGATGTCGAGCGTGGCCTGCACCAGAACCGGAGCGATCGCGTTGGGGATGATGTGGCGCCAGACGATGCGGATGCGTGACGAGCCGAAGGTCTCGGCCGCTTTCACGTATGTTCTCTCGCGTAGCGAAAGAGCCTGTCCCCGCGCCAAACGGACATAGAAAGGAATGCGCAGGATAGCGATCGCCAGCATGGCATTGGTGAGGCTTGGACCGAGCGCGGAAGCAAGCGCGATCGCCATGACAAAAGCCGGAAACGACAGCAGCACATCCATGACACGCATGATCGCCGTATCGACCGCGCCACCCAGCAAGCCAGAAAAAGCGCCTATGCATGCACCGATCGGCAAGGCCACGATCACGACGCCGAGGCCGACAGTGACCGATATGCGCGATCCGTAGACGACTCGCGAGAAAATATCGCGCCCGATCTGGTCGGTACCGAACCAGTGGGCTGCGCTCGGAGGGGCAAGACGGTTGAGCAGATCCAGCTTCGAGGGCGTGTAAGGCGCGATCCACGGTGCGAATATCATCGTGAATACCATGACGACGATGATCGCCAACCCGACAAGCATCTGCGGATGCCGGGAAAAACGATAGCAGACACCATTCCAGTCAATGCGCCATATCCGGGCGGTCAGGGTAGAATTATTGCTGTTCATCAGCCGATGGCCCGTATTTGTGGATCGAGCAGGGCATAGGCGATGTCCACGGCGAGGTTCACCAACACATAGAAGGTGGACGCGACAATGGTGAACCCCATGATCGCAGGGAAATCGAGCGCCGAGATTGACAGGACGACATAATTGCCCATGCCCGGCCATGCGAAGATCGATTCCGTGAGAACCGCGCCGTACAGCAGGTCGCCGAAGGCAAGTCCGACAATCGTGACGGATGGAATGAGCGCGTTGCGCAAGGCATGATCGAAGATAATGCGCCGGGATGAAAGTCCATTCGCCTTTGCCGTGCGTATATAATCCTCACGCATGACTTCGAGCATGGCCGAGCGGATTTGCCGTGTGACGATGCCGAGATTGATGAAGCCGAGTGTGAGTGCCGGCAAAAACAGATGCTCCAGAGAGCTTTTGAATGCTGCCCAATTACCCGTTAGGATGGAGTCCACCAGATAAAGTCCGGTTATATGCTGTGGCGGTGCAATGGCGCTGTCGATCCGTCCGGACGCGGGAAACAGTCCGAGCTTGCCATAAAACACATAGATGAACAGCAGTCCGAGCCAGAACGCGGGTGTCGATATGCCGGTTACGGAAACGGCGTGCCCAATATGATCGATTATTCTATTCTTGCGCAAGGCCGACGCGATGCCCAGCGGTATGCCAAAGACAACGGAGATCGAGAGAGCGGCGAACGCGAGTTCCAGCGTCGCGGGAAAGAAGACCACAATATCGTTGAGCACCGGCCGCTGCGTGCGGATCGACGTGCCAAGGTCTCCCTTCGCCAGATTGGCGATATATGTGAAATACTGTTCCAGTATCGGCCGGTCCAACCCCATTTCGCGCGAGATTTTTTCGACCAGTTCCTTCGGCGCCTTGTCGCCGGCTATCAGCTCTGCCGGATTGCCGGGTATCATGTGCGAGATAACGAAGGTGACCAACGATACCCCGAAAACCACCAGCAGCAGGAAAGCGAGGCGGCGACGTATGGTATTCATAATAGACATTGCCGTCTCTCGATCCCGTTATGCTCCCATATTTTCCGGACAGTTTTACCTGTCCGGAACAGATGTCGATCAGTCTTTTTTCATGTCGGCAAAATTATAGATTTGCAGAAGCATGGGATTATAAACATAACCCTTCACATTATCACGCATTCCAAATTGGAAATTATGCTGGAACAGCAGAACATAAGGGGCGTCGTGGACCACTATCTTCTGAACTTCCTTGTAGGCCTTTTCCCGTACCGTCTGATCGGCGGTGACGTCAGCGCTGCGGATCAACTGGTCGACATGCGCATTCGTATAGAATGCCCTGTTTCCGGACAGTCCGTGATAGCGGGAATCATACCACCATTTCACGAACTCCGACGGATCGGAAAGATCGGGTGACCAATTGCCAACGGCAATGTCGAAATCGCCCTTGTCGATCCTGCCGCGCATGGTCGGATAGTCGTTTTCCTGAAGATCGAGCGTGATGCCGAGCGGGGCGAGGGTCTGTTGAAGTACAAGGCCTATGGTCTCCCAATTGGGGTCGGTCTTCGCATAGAGATAGGTCAGGTTTGCCTTGCTGATTCCGGCTTCACCCAGAAGCTGCTTGGCCTTTGCCGGATCGTAGCTGTATTGCTTGAGTGTTTCGTCGTGAGACCACATGCCATAGGGAACCGGTCCGCGCATCTGTCTGGCTTCGCCATGCAGGACCCCGTCGATAATGCCCTTGTAGTCCATAGCGTAGGAAATTGCCTGACGTACCTTGACGTTATCCAGCGGCTTGTGCGTGTTGTTGAGATAGAGATAGGTCACAAGGAAGCCCGGCTCGTCTACCACCTTCACACCGCTTACACCCCGAAGCGAAGCCAATTGATCGCTCGGCAGGTCCTCAACGAGATCGAGGTCGCCTTTCTCAAGTTGCAGGCGCCGGGCTGACGAATCCTTTATGATACGCATGATGATCTTTTTCAGAGCCAGCTTCCCTTTCCAATGCGGGTTCGGCTCCAATACGATCTGCTGTCCCTTTTCCCAGCTCGTCAGCTGGTAGGCACCGCTGCCCATCGTATGATCGGCGAGATAGGCTTGGCCGAAATCGCCGTTGACCTCATGCTCCATGACTTTCGGATTGACCACGCTGCTTCCGCTGCCTGCAAGCAGGGACAGGAAGGTCGCCGACGGATTTTCGAGCGTAAACTGAATGGTATCGGCATCCGGGATTTCGATCTTCTTTATCTGCGTAAAGCTCTTCAACTGTCCCTTGGCAACCTTGACGATCCGCTCGAAGCTGAACTTGATTGCTTGCGGCGTTACAGGTGTCCCGTCGGAAAAAGTGTGGCCTTTCGCGATCTTGAAGGTCCAGACGCGAGCATCGGGGCTCGCTTTCCAGCTTTCCGCCAGCGCTCCGACGATCTCGTTCGAGCCTTTGTTATATTGTACGAGCCGCTCATAAGCAGCGAAAATAACTGTAAAACTGTCATTTGTAACGGTAACGGCCGGATCGATATTATCCGGGTCTCCGGCTTTGCCGAGCATGAAGACGGTTTGTTCCGAGGCCAGAGCGGCCGGCTGCGCAATGAAAGCCGCACCGAGCAAAAGGCTCGCGGCAAACAGGCTGGCCGTGCTCGATCTCCATTTTTTAGAGAAATGCGCAGTCATCATCGTTCCCTTTCTATTATTTCAGAAAACGATACGTAGCTGGATAATCGTTGTAAAATATCAATTAATACCTGTTTCCATTCACTGTGGATATGTATGCGCCGCTTCACTCCGGGAGCGGCTTCAGCCGGATTGAATAAAAGCGCCCGGCGTTGCCGCTGCGAAGGAAAACCAGCCTTTAGGGCCGGCTTTTATTGGTTTCCGATGGCAGCTTGAAAACGGTTCCAACCTTATCGAAAAGGTTGGGCTCCCTGCTTCGGTAGTGCATTAAGGCGCTTTTTGCATATCAAATACAAATACCAGATGCATGGTTTGAAATTTGACGACCTAAACTGGCATGATAAGTTTTGCAGGTCTGCTCTGACGAAACCGACAAACCTGACAGGTGACACAAAACGATCGCTGACCGGTATAAATCCGGTACGGCACACTTGTGGTCGCCGAACGACATCGAGTCATTTCTCAATGAAGTATCCTTTCAATCCGACTATTCTGACCGGGCTTGTGCGTGAATATTCGACACCGCTCTGGGTTTACGATGCCGAGCATATCCGCTCTGTCATTTCGGAACTGTCGCAATTCGATGTTGTCCGCTACGCGCAAAAGGCCTGCTCCAACACGCATATTCTCACCTTGATGCGTGAGGCAGGCGTATGTGTCGATTCAGTTTCGCTTGGGGAAATCCGGCGGGCGCAAAAGGCCGGCTTTTCAGAAAAAGCCGATGCTTCGGGGGCGGCAGGAATCGTCTTTACCGCTGATATTTTCGATCGCGCCACGCTCGACTGTGTCGTCAGAGAAAACATCGAGGTCAATGTCGGCTCGATCGATATGCTCGACCAGCTTGGGGTCGTTTCGCCACATCATCGCGTATGGCTCCGCATCAATCCGGGTTTCGGGCACGGACATAGCAAAAAGACGAATACCGGCGGAGAAAACAGCAAGCACGGTATCTGGCACACCCAGTTGCCGGAAGCGTTGGCAAGGATACGCGACCATCGTCTGCATCTTGTCGGACTGCATCTTCATATCGGTTCCGGTGTCGATTACACTCATCTGGAGCGTGTCTGCCATGCGATGGCCGATATCGTTTCGCAGGTGGATTGCGATTTCGAGGCAATCTCGGCTGGCGGCGGCCTTTCAGTTTCCTACCGGGAAGGGGATTGCCGGATCGATACGCGCCATTATTTCTGCCTGTGGGATGAGGTGCGCAAAAACGCCGAGCAGCGTCTGGCGCATCCTGTGCGGCTGGAGATCGAACCCGGCCGGTTTCTCGTCGCGGAAAGCGCGGTCCTTCTGGCCGAGATACGCGCGACGAAGCAAATGGGGCAAAACCACTTCACATTGATCGATGCGGGATTCAACGATCTGATGCGTCCCGCCCTTTATGGGAGCTATCACGAAATTTCATTGATTCCGGGGGATGGGCGGGATTTAAGCCGCCAATCGCCCATACCCACCGTCGTTGCTGGGCCACTTTGTGAGTCCGGCGATGTCTTTACGCAGGCACTGGACGGTACGGTCGAAACACGAAATCTTCCTCCCGCAAGCGTTGGAGATATAGCCGTCTTCCACAATGCCGGGGCTTATGGAGCATCTATGAGTTCGAACTATAACAGCCGGACACATGCCGCCGAATATTTGATTGACGGAAAATCCTCCCGGCTGATCCGCCGTCGACAGAATATCGAGGAATTGCTGGCGCTCGAAGATCTGTAGCGGCCCGGCCTGATTTACGGGCTTATGGAAGGGAAACCTCTGTTGAGGTCGACAGACCGGCACGAACCCCTCACACCTTGCTCAGTTCGAAGCTGATTTGATCCGTTACATCTGCCAGTATTTTCTCACAATGACGGATAAAGCTCTGCGTGAGATGTGATTTGGGCGCATTGCGTGGAAGATAGATGCCGATCGTATAAGGGATCGGAATGGAGAAGCGGCGCATCACCAGCCCGCGATTTGCAAAATAGAGCGCAGTGACGGGATTGATGATCGAGACACCTGCGCCCGAGGCGACAAGAGAGCAGACTGCCGTTGCCGTGGTGGTATCCACGACGGGATTCCGGCGGACCGAATGTTGTTCGAAGATGCGGTCGAATTTTTCCACGAACGGATCGGTTTCCGAGAGAGAGACGAAATCTACGTCATGAAAATCCTGTGGCTCCAGAATGCTTCTGGACGCCAACGGATGATCGGACGGAAGTATACATACCTCGTTACCGACGGTTACTTCGGCCATCGCTTTCAAGTTGAGGTGTGGCGACGCCTCGACCATGCCGATGTCGTAATGCTGCACCATCAGACCATTGGCGATCACAATCTGCTCGAAAGAATGCACAGAGAGATGGACTCCCTTCTTCTCGGCGAGAAAGCTTTTACAGACATGCGGCAGCAGCGTGGTCGCGTAGGCAGGTAGACAGGCCAGATTGATACGCCCTGTAAGATTGCCACGAATTTCTTCGACGGCATTGTTCACCTGTCCAAGGCCGACATAGGAGCGGCGAATTTCGTTATAGAGGCGCATCGCGGTCGGTGTCGGTTGCAGACTGCGACCGACACGATCAAAAAGTTCGAGACCAAGCTGTTGCTGAATCTCTTTCAGATCCCGACTGATTGACGGTTGCGATGTGTGAAGCGCCGCGGCCGCCTGGGTCACGCTGCCCGTGGAGATGACCGCATAGAGAATCTCGACCTGGCGGTGCGTCAGATTTTTCTTCATTCCATATCGCGTCGTTATGAGATCAATAAATCATGATATTTGAAGTATGTATGCCTCTTTGGCAAAGTCAATCGCAAAACATCGCAAGGACGACTTCAAGCCATCGAAAAGGTCGATGCCGTGCCGTCGGGAGAGTAGCCGGAAATGCCTGTACGTGTGCTGATCGCCGAGTTCCTGCACGAAACCAACACGTTCAGCGTTCAGAAAACGGATCGAAAATGTTTTGAGCGCGGGCTCTATCTCGATAATGAAGTCTCCAAAGCATTCCGGAACACCCGAACCTTCATGGGAGCCGGCTATGAGGCAGCGGAGAAGTTTGGCTGGCAGCCCGTAACACCGCTCGTTGCCGAGGCATCGCCCTCGGGCCGGGTAACAGATGCGTGCTTCGAGGAATTCACCGCACGCCTTCTTTCCATAGCAAAGGAAGTGGACGGGATTCTCCTTCATCTCCATGGTGCCATGTCGACCGAAAGCCATGACGACGGTGAGGGAGAACTTCTGGCCCGCCTGCGGAGCGTTGTCGGTTCCGATATTCCGATCGTCGTGGTGATTGATCTCCACGCCACCGTGACGCAACGTATGGCTGACAACGCAAACGCTCTGATTGCCTATCGCACCTATCCGCATGTCGACCAGTATGAGCGGGGTCATCAGGCTGCGGAATTGCTCGACCGTGCCATCGCCGGCGATATAAGACCCAAGGTCGTCGTCGCCCGCCGTCCAATTCTTTATGCGTTGGATGGCGGACGCACGACATGCGCGCCGATGGTGGAGTTATTGAGGCGGGCGGATGCGCTGGAGGCAACCAACAAGGCGCTCGCGATCAGCATTCAGGCGGGCTTCTCATCGGCGGACGTTCATGACATCGGGCCGTCCATCGCCGTTACCTCTGAAGACGAGACCACCGCCAGGGCGATCGCCGAGGAACTGATGGACTATATCTGGCAACAACGCCATCATTCCACGATCTTCTTCACATCTCTCAATGAGGCGATTGCCGAGGCCGCTAGGCCTTCGTCTGTCGATAAGCCCCTTATCATTTCCGATTACTCGGACAATCCGGGATCGGGGGCCTATGGCGATGGGACAACATTGCTTCGTGCCGTGCTCGATGCGGGTCTTACCAATGTGGGCTTTCATGCCATTCGCGATCCGGAGGCGGCGCTGAAAGCGCAGGAAGCCGGAGTGGGCAACAAGGTGCATCTGGAACTGGGTGGCAAGGTGGATCCCGGTGTCGGCGGCCCGCCGCTGGAAGTGACAGCCCATGTGGTTGCGCTGACGGACGGTCGCTTCGTCGCCTATGGTCCGATGGGCGGCGGCGCATGGCGCAATTACGGGCTGAGCGCCCTTTTGCGGATCGATGGCGTCGAAATCGTGGTCATCACCAATAACGGGCAGGCGACCGATCTTGCCCAGTTCACCTCGCTTGGCGTCGATCCGACGCGCAAATCTACATTGATCGTCAAATCGATGCAGCATTTCCGTGCGGCGTTCGAGCCGATCGCACGCAAGATCATCGAAGTCGATACCGGGGCGCTCTCAACCAGAAATTTCTTTGCGCGTCCTTTCAGGAACATAAGGCGCCCGATCTGGCCGCTGGATGAACTCTGAGCGGCAAATCCGCCGACTGGCATCACACCGGGAGCACACGAAAGCTGCATGATGAAATTTGCACAAAGAGAGAAATCCGATGCCTGTCGTTACATCCGTTGATGGGGCTGCTCCTCAGAGCATGATTTTTCAAACATTGGCGGAAGTGCTGTGTCAGCCGGGTGGCTTCATAAAAATACATGGTCTCGGTAATGATTTTATTATTGTCGATGGGCGCGAACGCTTGTTCCGGCCAAACGTCAAAACCATTGTTACACTATGCAATCGTAATGTAGGCATCGGAGCCGACCAATTGCTCGTGCTGGAACAACCGTTGTCCGGCGACGACGATATCCGGCTAAGAATCTATAATATCGACGGACATGAAGCGGAGACATGCCTGAATGCAACCCGCTGTGTCGCCTGGTTTTTGCTTCAGGATATGGGAGTCGAAAAGGTACGCATTGGTACGCCGGGCGGAACGATAGAAGGCTTCTTCGCCGGTGACGGGATAGTGACGCTGAAGCTTCCGGCGGCTCGCTTCGATTGGCAGGCAATACCGCTTTCCGAGGCACGCGACACCTTGGCCCTCGGTTTAACCTCCGGACCGCTGACGGCGCAAGTGGCGGTCAGCCTGGGCAATCCGCATATTGTCTGCTTCATCACTGATTTTGATAACATCGATGTTCCTCGTTGGGCGCCTGCCTTGCAACAGTCTCCCCTTTTACCGAAGAGTGCCAACGTCGGCGTTGCGGAAATACTCGATGATTGCCGCATGAAACTCGTTGTCTGGGAGCGTCCCGGTATTTTGACCAGTGCCTGCGGCAGCGGTGCGTGCGCTGCCCTTGTCGCCGCCCGTCGTCTGCATCTCACGCAGTCGAGCGCGATGCTGGTCCACATGCCGGGCGGCGATCTGACGGTCAGGGAAGATTCCGACGGTACATTGCATCTGTCCGGCCCCGTCGAAGTGGCCTTCTGGGGATTTCTGCCCCAGAGTCTGCGAGATCATCAATCAGAAGCGACAAAAGTATAGGCAGTCGAGTTAAGGATCAGAATAATGAGCAGGTATAAAATAGCGGTCGCCGGACTGATACATGAAACAAATACGTTCACTCCCACGCCCACCACTTATGCCGATTTTGACCTGTTCGGTTCGTCGCCGCCGATTTTACGTGGCGAAAAAATACTGTCCACCTTCAGGGACGTTGGGTCCAGCATGGGGGGCATCCTGGATGCCTTGCGCCGCGCAGATGTCGAAATCGTTCCCCTTCTATGGTGCGCCGCACAACCGGGCGGTATCGTGGAAGGCGAGACTTTCGAGAGACTTCTGAATGAAATCATCACCGCTCTCAAGGCTGCCGGACCGGTGGATGCAGTCATTCTCGACCTCCACGGCGCGATGGTGGTGGAAAACATCGAAGACGCAGAATACGTCATTCTGGATCGCATACGACATGCGACCGGTACTGAAACATTCGTCTCGGCGGTTCTGGATTTCCATGGCAACATCAGCCGGGAGATGGTGGAAGCAAGCGATTTTCTCGTCGCTTACCGAACCTATCCGCATATCGACATGGGAGAAGCGGGTATTCGTACGGCAACCGGGACACTGAGATATCTGGCGAACGGAACAAAGCCCGCCAAAGCTTTCGCACAACTTCCCTATCTCATTCCGATCCATGCGCAATGCACCCTGACCCAGCCCATGAAAGGCCTGCTGAAGGTGATGGAGAGCGCAGACAAAGCCTGTGACGCCGTAACCAGCCTGCTCTCCGGTTTTCCGCCTGCCGATATATATGATTGCGGACCTTCAGTTCTCGCCTATGCTCCCGATCAGAAACGGGCGGATGCGGCTCTGGAACAGGTCCTGTCGGCCGCGATTATGGCTGAGCCGGCTTTCGCCGGGATTGGACTGCGGTCGGGAAACGAGGCTGTTGCATATGCATTGCAGCGTGTGAAAGAAACCCGAAAACCCGTTATCGTCGTCGATACGCAAGATAACCCCGGAGCCGGCGCGACGTCGGATACGATGGGGCTTGTTGAAGCCTTGCTGGATCAGAACGCACCGAATGCTGTTGTTGCGGTCATTCATGATCCGGATGCGGCGCATCAGGCGCACGCGGCAGGGATGGGAGCGACATTATCCCTTAATCTGGGCGGCAGGGGCGATTCTGCGGACACGCGACCGTTACAGGGCATTTTCCATGTCGAAGCTTTGGGTAACGGATCTTTCGCAGGCACGGGTGCCTATTATAATAATGCCGAACTCAATTTCGGACCGATGGCCCTATTACGTGTAGCCGATAGCGGCGTGAAAGTAATTGTGGGTTCACATCGTGCACAGGCCGGAACGCAAGCGATATTGCGGCATCTCGGCCTCGATCCGAGCCAGATTGATATAGTCGGCCTGAAGAGCTCGGTTCATTTCCTTGCGGATTTTGAAAGCCTCACGCCTGACATCGTCTATGCGGCATTTCCCGGTTTAAACGTGGCTGACCCCACACAACTTGCCTATCGCCACATCAGGTCCACGGTACGACGGAAACCGTCGGTTACGTTGGACCAGATGTCGTAACGGCTGGCGTTGAACTTTGGTCAGAAAGACACATAAATCGGCCGGCAGGATGGAGCACAAGCCCGGTTCAAGTCTTCTAGGACAATATATCAGAGGTCAGTATCGGCCCTTCGGCAAATTTCTGTGTCAATGCGAGTTGGCCGAAAGCTGCTCCAGTGTAGGGTATAAATTGGCGATTTCGCGTGAAGTTCTGATCGAGCGAAGGAGGGCAGGCGATATTCCCATTATGTCCCATGACTAATGTCACATAGCGCGACTTGATGGCGTGCATGGCGCCGTCGAACTTGTCAGCCTGCGCGGCGTAATTAGAAGACGCGGCGCAACGCGTTCCATCCGTAGAAGGCATAATCATCAAGGCCCAGTTCATCGATCAGATGCGCGATCCGCTGCGCTGTGCTCGTGGCCGCGATTCACTAGCACGATGGCGCTCCCGGGCTTCCTGTTACCGGAGCGGGCGGGCCAGCGGCGATAGAACAGCGGTGCCGTCATGGGTAGTGAAGCGGTTTTCCTGCGCCGTGCGATACGGGCTCCATCCGTTTCTCTGCCCGCTGCGGATTTGTCGACAGCACCTGAACATCGGGGTTGTCCGCTCAAACTGGAGTATGCGAGTTGCAAACCTGTAATCTACACGGTGGAGGATGCCGGCCGATTCGTACGCAGCATTGATTCGGGAAAAGCGAATACTACCGCGGCATTTTTCCAGATGAGCACGTTGGAAAATAAACATGATAAGGCGATCAGTGTGTGCATCCGCCCGCGGGGTGACAACCCGTTCGAGACGGATACTGAGAAATTGACTTATACCATCAACAAAATAAATAAGCACAGCTTTTATGTCTTGTCGTACGCAAAGATAAATGCTTAATTGCTAACATAGATTTGGGGTGGGGAAATCCTGTTGTGTCTACGGCAATTCTTTCTTTCCGGAAAGATTGATCATTATTGGTCGGTTCGTTGCCTTATCCCACATTTCCAAAATGCGTCCGGTATGGTGCGAGCCAACCTCGAAACTCGATTGGATTCCGATGTGGGGCAATAAGCAGAAAATCAAGTCGATAATACCAATAGCGGCCGCAGCCGTGACGATATTTATTGCTGCAAGTCCGAGCTTGGCAGAACAGACCGCTTCCCTTCCGGGCGGGGCATCGTCGTTACAGGAAACATATCAGGACTGGACTGTGGATTGCCAGTTGACGCGTGGCGTCAAGCAATGTGCGATGTCTCAAACGCAAAATCAGAAAAATGGCCGGCGTGTACTGGCTATCGAGCTTCAGTCGAACAAGCAGCAGAATGCGGAAGGCGTACTTATCCTGCCGTTCGGGCTCAAGCTGGATGCGGGGGTTATCCTGTCAGTTGACGACAAGCCGGCTTTACCGGCTCTGCGCTTCTCCACTTGCCTGCCCGGCGGTTGCCTGGTGCCGCTGACTTTCGATGCTAGGACGCTTGCAGTCTTGCGTTCGGGACAGGCAGTCAAGATCAGAACGCAGCGTATCGATGGTCCGGCGATGACGTTCTCCGTCTCGCTCAAAGGGTTCGCAACGGGGTTTGATCGTCTTGCCGTACTCGGCAAATAAATAAGGTAGTGGTCGGAGGCGGTCGCTCGAAAATTTTAAATATTCAGCTATGACTGGAGCTTGGGGGAGGGGGAAATGGGGAAGTCTTCGCAGATCGCGAAACCTGTCGCGGTGCCAGCAGGAAAATTTGTAACTGAAAACCGTTTACGGGCAAGACTTCTTTCTCGCCGCATACAGGAGCTTTTGCTGACAACGGCGATCAGTCTGATCCCGCTTGCCGGTCTGACAGGTCATGCACTTGCGGTCTCGGTTGGTGACGTAATCACGCAGACCGACGGAACAAAGCTGACAGTTACCGAAGTCAATCCCGGCGCTTATGTTGCGGTGGATGTCTCCGGCAAGGAATATGCGATTCTTGATATTCCTGCCGTCAACGACACGCTTTCTCTTCCGACCGGTCAAGATCAGGATGGCCATCTGGTCTATGCGACGGCCACGGTGACGGGATTTACGACCAGCAATGGCAACACCGTCACTACCTATACGATCGTGAATGGACAGGCCGTTTATCAGGAGACGGACGATAAGGGCAACGTCACTGCTACATATCCGATAACCAGCATCGTCTATAGTCCCACGATCAACAACGCGACGACGCTCGATGTCGTGACCCCGTTGGAACCCGAGACGACCGACAGTTCGAGCAATAGTGTGCCGGGTGTCGGTTATTCCGACGTCAGGCGCGCGTCCAATGGCAAGAACGGGCGCGCCGGGGCTCTTTTCGTACCGGCTACATCCGGCAAGGACGGCACCGACGGTCAGTCGTTTTCGACAACGAAGACAGTCAATCCCTCAATCGTGGCGAATGGACCCGGTATCGTCATCGCGAGCATTGGCGGCAATGGTGGTAAGGGTGGCAACAGTTATCTTGGCACCGGCGGCAAACCCGGCGGCGATGCTGGCGCCGGCGGTAATGTCGTCGCTACTGTAAACGGCCAGGGTTCAGTCACAACCCATGGCGACGGGAATGTAGGCATCGCCGTGCAGAGCCGTGCCGGTGTCGGCGGCAAGGGTGGCACCGGATATGCCACGGGCGGTGGCGGGTCGGGCGGGACCGCCAGCCATGGCGGCAGTGCAACGCTCGACAACAGCGTGAACGTGACGACCGACGGTAAAGGCGCACATGGCATTCTGGTGCAGTCTCTCGGCGGTGGTGCTGGTGATGGCGGCAGTTCGTATGGTCTGTTCGGCGATGCAGGCGGTTCAGGAGCCGGTGGTAATGGTGGTGCGGTCGACATCACGAATTCGGGTAAAATAACAACGACAGGGGACGGCGCGCACGGTATTTTCGGCCAGAGCATCGGCGGACAGGGCGGCGATGGCGGCAATGCCGTCGGTATCGTCGCCTTCGCCGGAGGCAGTGGTGTGGGCGGTGACGGCGGCAGCGTTACCATCGCCAATAATGGCGGCAAAATCACCACAAGCGGAGAGCGTTCATATGGCATTTTCGGCCAGTCGGTAGGCGGCAGTGGCGGCACGGCTGGGTTCAATGCGGGTCTCGTGGCCTTGGGTGCCGACGCCGGTAGCGGCGGCAATGGGGGCAATGTTACGATCTCCACCGACAGTTCTAGTTTCATAGGCACCATCGGAAGCGGTTCCCATGCCGTTTTTGCCCAGTCGGTGGGCGGCGGCGGCGGTGATGCCGGCTTCAGCGGCGGCTTGGTTGCACTCGGTGCAAAAGGTGGCGCAGGCGGCAATGCAGGTAATATCGATGTGACTTTGGGCGGCGCCGCCCATACGAAGGGGGCGGGCGCATCGGGTGTCTTTGCCCAATCGGTTGGCGGCGGCGGCGGCAGTGGACAAACGTCTGCCGGTTTGGTTGCGTTGGGCAGCGGCGGTGAATCGGGGGGTGACGCCGGCAATGTTTCGGTTACGGTGCAAAGTGGCGGATCCATTTTGACGGAAGGCACGGCTGCGCGCGGTATCGTGGCGCAGTCCATCGGCGGCGGCGGCGGTGATGCGGGCACGACCGGCGGGCTCGTTGCACTCGGCGGCAGCGGCAGCAAGGGCGGCAAATCCGGAACAGTCTCCGTTATCAGCGATGGAAACGTCACAACGAACGGTGACGGCTCGGATGCGATCTTTGCCCAGTCGGTCGGCGGCGGTGGCGGTTCCGCCGGATCGTCGGGTGGTTTCGTCAGCATCGGCGGATCGGGTGCAGCGGGCGGCGACGGCGGCGCGGTGACCGTTAAAAACGGCGGTAATATCGCGACTTCCGGTGAAATGTCGCGCGGCATCCTCGCACAGTCCGTCGGTGGCGGCGGCGGCGTGGCCGGCAGCGGCGGCGGTGTTTTCGTCAAGAGTGGGGCAGGCGGTAAAGGCGGAGATGCCAGTATCGGTGGTTCCTATGTGCAAACGGGCTCTGAAACCGTCCTCAGCAATGGTGGCGGTCTGATTGTCGAAAATACCGGAGCGATCGCCACGCTGGGCAGCATGTCGTCCGGCATCGAGGCCCAGTCGATTGGCGGCGGCGGCGGCGATGGCGGTAATGCGGCTGGCATGGTCAGCATCGGCGGAAAGGGTGGTAGTGGCGGTAATGGCGGCAGCGTCCTCATCACCAACAAGGGCGATATTTCGACCGGTGGCAACGATTCCAACGGTATTCTGGCACAGTCGATCGGCGGCGGCGGCGGCAATGGCGGCTGGTCCGTCGGGGCGGGTGTATTCGGCGCGGTGAGCCTTGGCGGCTCCGGCGCTGCGGGCGGCAAGGGCGGCACGGTCGACCTCACCTTCGCAGATAGCGAGACGGATGCGGGTACCATCACCACGAAAGGGGATCGTTCCCGTGGTATTCTTGCCCAGTCGATCGGCGGTGGCGGCGGCGCGGGTGGCTGGTCCGTGGCAGGGTCCGTTGGCATGTTCGGCTCGATTGCAACGGCCATCGGTGGCACGGGCGGTGTGGGTGGCGATGGAGGAACCATCACCGCCGATGGTTATGTCAATATCGGCACCAAAGGCGATTTCTCGGAAGGCATGCTGTTACAGTCGGTCGGCGGCGGCGGCGGTGCCGGCGGTTTTTCTGTCGCGGGGACGGCGGGGGTTGGCCCGTTCGGCGCTTCGCTTGCGGTCGCAATCGGCGGTAATGGCGGCATCGGCGGAGACGGTGGCAATATCACCTTCGATAATGGCGGTGGTCTTGTACAGACGGAAGGCAATTTTTCAAACGGTCTCGTCGCACAATCCATCGGTGGCGGTGGCGGTGCAGGCGGCTTCGCGACCGCAGGCGGTCTCTATATCGGCGGCGGCGGCGCTCTTACCGCCTCGCTAGGCGGTGGCGGCGGGGCGGGCGGCAAGGGCGGAACGGTCGACATCGATTACGATGGCGGCATCAAGACCTTCGGGACATCCTCCAACGGCGTGCTGCTGCAATCGGTTGGCGGTGGCGGCGGTTCGGGTGGTTTCAGTATTTCGGCGGCCCTTTCGGCGGGCGCCAGCGCTGCAAGCCTGGGCATCGGCGGTGCGGGCGGTGCCGGCGGTGCCGGCGGCTCGGTGACCGGCACGATTGGCGGCGATGTTTACAGCCAAGGCGACCGGTCGACGGGCGTGATCGTCCAGAGCGTCGGCGGTGGCGGCGGCGCGGGCGGCTATGCCATTTCCGGGGCCGGTGCAGGCGGCATAATCGCAGCAGCCGTTTCGGCGGGTATCGGCGGTTCCGGTGGTGCTGCCGGAGCGGGCGGCGTCGCCAGTGGAACCGTCAACGGAACCATTACGACCATCGGTGACCAGTCGAACGGCATGCTGGTGCAATCGGTCGGCGGCGGCGGCGGTTCCGGCGGCTATGCGGTCAGCGGTGCGGTATCGGGCGGCGCGGTGGCCGCGTCGATTTCCGCCGGTGTCGGTGGTTCAGGCGGCGGTGGCGGCGCAGGTGGCTCCGCCGCGGGCAAGGCGGCTGGCCAGATTTCAACGAAGGGCGATCAGTCGAACGGTATGGTGGTCCAGTCCATCGGCGGCGGTGGCGGCGCGGGCGGATTTACGATCACGGGCTCCGGCTCAGGCGGCCTTGGCGCGGCCTCGATTTCGGCGGGGATTGGCGGCAATGGTGGCGTTGCGAGTGCCAGCGGCGCGGCTGACGGAGAAGCGGATAGCGGTATCTATACGGAGGGCAATCAATCGACAGGCATCGTTGTCCAGTCGATCGGTGGCGGTGGCGGTTCCGGCGGTTATGCCATTTCCGGCGCGGTGGCAGGCGGGGTTGGCGCGGGCGCTATCACGGCCGGCATTGGCGGCTCCGGCGGTGCCGGCGGCGATGCGGGCACAGCGACCGCTCTGGTCGGCGGGGCGATCGAAACGCATGGCGATCAGTCGGGCGGCATGCTGGTGCAGTCGCTCGGCGGTGGCGGCGGTAACGGCGGTTTTGCCATCACCGGTGCGGCATCGGGTGGCGTTGGTGCGGGTTCGCTTGCCGCGTCCATCGGCGGGAGCGGTGCAGGTGGTGGGCAGGCGGTCGATGCGTCTGGAACAGCGGAGTCCACCGTTCTGACCACGGGCACGCAATCGTCCGGTATCGTCGTGCAGTCCATCGGCGGCGGTGGTGGCAACGGCGGTTACGCAATCACCGGCGGCGCTGCCGGTGGTGTCGGCGCGGGCGCCATCACAGCCGGTATTGGCGGTTCGGGCGCTGTCGGTGGCAAGGCAGGAAACGCCACTGGGCTTGCAAAGAGCAAGATCGAAGTCGATGGCGACCAGTCGGCAGGCATGCTGGTGCAATCCATTGGCGGCGGCGGCGGTAACGGCGGCTTTGCCATTGCCGGCTCTGTTGCGGGCGGCGTTGGAGCAGGTGGAATTTCTGCCGCTGTCGGTGGAACGGGCAGCGGCGGGGGCGCTGGCGCCGCGGCATCGGGAACCGCTGAAGCGTCGATCCTGACCTTTGGCAATCAGTCCTCCGGCATGATCGTCCAGTCGATTGGCGGTGGCGGTGGCAATGGCGGTTATACGATTGCCGGTGCGCTGGCCGGTGGCGAGGGTGCCGGTACAATCGCGCTGGGTATCGGCGGCAGCGGCGGCCCCGGTTCGGGCGGCGGTATCGCCTATGGCAATGTCCTGGGCGTGATCGAGACCCATGGCGACCAGTCGAACGGCATGCTGGTGCAGTCGATCGGCGGCGGCGGCGGCTCGGGCGGATTTACAGTTACGGGTGCGGGCGCCGGCGGCATCGGCGCGGGTGCGATTTCAGTCGGCATCGGCGGCAGCGGCGATAACGGCGGCAATGGCGGCAATGCAACCGGTATTGCCGGGGATTCCATCTTCACCTATGGCGACCAGTCTGTGGGTATGATCGTGCAGTCCATCGGCGGCGGTGGTGGTGCAGGTGGGTTCAATGTTTCCGGTGTGGTCGCAGGTGGCGAGGCCGCAGGCGCGGTGGCGCTTGGCCTCGGGGGTTCCGGCAAGGGCGGCGGCAATGCCGGCGACGTTTACGCGCGTGCCCGATCGATCTACACGGCAGGAGACGATGCGACCGGGTTCCTCGCCCAGTCGCTTGGCGGCGGCGGTGGCTCCGGCGGGTTCAATGTCTCCGGCTCTATTGCGGTAGCAGCGGTTGCAGCCGGTTCGGTCAGCGTCGGCATGGGCGGCTCCGGTGCCGGTGGCGGCAATGGAGGCACGGTGGATGCGGGGGTCGACGGCGATGTAACCACGCTCGGTGATCGCTCGAACGGCATTGTCGCTCAGTCGCTTGGCGGCGGTGGCGGCTCCGGCGGATTCAACGTTTCCGCCGGTCTCGCGGCCGGCGGCGAAGCGGCTGGCGTGGTCGCTGTCGGCCTTGGCGGCTCCGGTGGCGGTGGCGGCAATGGTGGCAACGTCACGCTGACCGTCGACGGAAGCACCCGGACCGGCGGAGAAAGCAGCACCGGCATCCTGGCGCAATCGATTGGAGGCGGCGGTGGCAACGGCGGCTTCAATGTGACGGGCGGTATCGCGGCCAGTGGAGAAGCGGCTGGAACGATTGGCGTTTCGATCGGCGGCACCGGCGACGGTGGTGGCGATGCAGGTAATGTATCTCTCGCGGTTGTCGGCAATGTCACCGATGAAAACGTCAAGCTTGCAGCCTCGACGGCTGGCAACAATTCCACGGCCATCATCGCGCAGTCCGTTGGCGGCGGCGGTGGTTCCGGTGGCTTCAGCGTCGTCGGTGGAATCAGCGCATCGGGTGAGGTTGCCGGCAATATCGCCGTCGGCATTG
>MKVZ01000006.1:339447-343188 GCA_001898995.1 Rhizobiales bacterium 63-22
CGGCTGCGGTTACCGCCGATGCCGATGGCGCGATCGTCACACTTGGCGACGATTCCGGTGGCTTGCTGGCGCAGTCTGTTGGCGGTGGTGGTGGTTCCGGTGGCTTCAGTGTTGCCGGCGCGATTGCAGTCGCCAGCGAAGGTGCTGGCAATATTGCGGTTGGCGTCGGCGGATTTGGCGATGCCGGTGGCGATGCCGGCAATGTCAGAGGCAATGTCACTGGAGATATTTATACGGAAGGCGACCGCAGCTTCGGCTTGACCTATCAAAGCCTTGGCGGTGGCGGCGGTTCGGGGGGCTTCAACGTCACCGGCGGGGTTTCCCTCTCGATGGAGGCAGCGGGCAATGTCGGCGTCGGTATTGGTGGCTTCGGTGCGGCGGGTGGCGATGCGGGCAACGTCAATCTGACCTATGCCGGGAACATTCTCACAAAGGGCGATCAGGCCTATGCCGTCCTGGCCCAGTCGGTTGGCGGCGGCGGCGGTTCCGGCGGCATGAATATCACGGGTGGTATAACAGGCAGTCAGCAGGCGTCCGGCAATCTTGGCGTCGGTATTGGCGGGTTTGGTGCTGGCGCCGGCGATGCGGGCGATGTCACGGCGCTCCTTACGGGCAATGTCGAGACCATGGGGGCGGACTCCTATGGCACGCTGTTGCAGTCGCTGGGAGGAGCCGGCGGCGCAGGCGGCATGAATATTACAGGCGGCGTGAGCCTGACGACGGGCAAAAGCGGCACGGCTTCCGTCAGCCTTGGCCTTGGCGGGTTCGGCGGCGGTGGTGGCAGCGCCGGCAATGTCGATGGCAGCGTCACCGGCACCTATATCACGCATGGTGATGGCGCCTTTGGCGTCGCTGCGCAGTCGATCGGTGGTGGCGGCGGTGCAGGAGGCATGAATATTTCCGGGTCGGTCGCGGCCGGTCAGGGGGAATCCGCGGCGATTGCACTGGGTGTCGGCGGTTTCGGCGGCACGGGCGGCAAGGCCGGGAGTGTCGTTCTCACCCGTGTCGGCGATATGCAAACCAGCGGCTCGAATGCCGACGGCGTTCTGGCCCAATCCATTGGCGGCGGCGGTGGTGCTGGCGGCATCAATGTTGCCGGCGCCCTTTCGGCAACGACGAATGGCGAAGCCGCCAGTATCAGTCTGGGACTTGGCGGTTTTGGCGGCAGTGGCGGCGATGCCGGTTCGGTGACGTCGCATGTCACCGGCAATGTCTGGGCAAAGGCCACGACCGAGCGCAGCAAGATGGAAGGCTCCAACGGTGTCGTCGCGCAGTCGATTGGCGGCGGCGGCGGTACAGGCGGTCTCAACGTATCGATGGGTGTTTCGATCGGTGCGCCAAAGAAAGCCGACACGAATGCCGCAACGATCGGCATCGGCGGCTTCGGAGGTGCGGGCGGCGACGCATCGACGGTCGATCTCACTGTCGATGCTCCGGGTACGGATCGCGTTCAGGTTCAGGCCACTGGCGACAACAAGTCGGCCGTGATCGCGCAGTCGATTGGCGGCGGCGGTGGTGCGGGCGGCATAAACATTGCGGGCTCTCTGGCCCTCGACGGTTCGGTGACCATCGGCATCGGTGGTTCCGGCGGCAGCGGCGGCAAGGGTGGCGATGTCGTCACCGATATCGACGCGGATTTCTTTGCAAACGGCGATTACTCACGCGGTCTGATGGCGCAGTCGATTGGCGGCGGCGGTGGTTCGGGCACGATCAATGTGGCTGCAGGCATCCAGGCGGATCAGGAAAGCTCGCAGCCTTCCGTCGCATTCGGCCTCGGCGGCAGCGGCGGTGCCGGCAATGTCAGCGGCAATGTCGATGCGACGCAGCACGGCCTGATCGTGACCGACGGCAGCAATGCGGTCGGGGCGCTGATCCAATCGATCGCGGGCGGCGGCGGTTCCGGTGGGCTGAACGCCGCGCTTGATATTTCGCTTGCCGACAAGGATTCCTATGCGTTCGCTGCGGGTATCGGCGGTTCCGGCGGCACGGGTGCGGATGCCGGAAATGTCAGCTTCAACAGCAATGGCAACATCCTCATCAACCAGCAGATCATGGCGGCGGTCGAAGACGGTACGAATACGACCTTCACCGGTGGCGGCGCAGGCGTTCTGGCGCAGTCGATCGGCGGCGGTGGCGGTACCGGCGGTATCAATGTGACCGGCGCCGTCTCGAAACAGGGCTCGCCCGTGGCGCTTGGCGTCGGTGGCTCGGGCGGTTCGGGCGGCAATGCCGGGACAGTGGACGTGACGCGCGGCTACACGATGGTGAATGGTGTCGAGACGCCCTCGGCGGGCGTGATCGACGTCTATGGCGATGACGTCAAAGGTCTCGTTGCCCAATCGATTGGCGGCGGCGGTGGTAATGCCGGCTCGAACGTTGTGCTGGGTGTCCTGAAAAAGGGCGACGGCAACCAGATCGCTGTGTCCATGGCGGTCGGCGGCGGCGGTGCCGGAGCAGGGTCGGGCGATGCGGTTTCCGTCCGTCACAACGGCACTATCCTTACCGATGGCGGCGGTGGCGACGGACTGGTTGCCCAGTCGATCGGCGGCGGTGGCGGCAACGCCGCCAACAACATCATCGGCGGATATGAGAAGAATGCCGAGCTGATCACGAATATTGCCGTCGGTGGCGCGACCGGTGCGGCCGGCGATGGCGGCAGCGTCAAGGTCGATCATGTCGGCAATATCCTGACGCTTGGCGACATTTCCTACGGTATCGTCGCCCAATCGATTGGCGGCGGCGGCGGCAACATCAAGTCGAGTCAGGTCAAGGGCAAATTCGACAGCAAGAATTCCATCTCGGTCAGTCTGGGTCGTGCGGGAGGATCGGGTGGCACCGGCGGTGCCGTTGTGGTCGATGCCGAGGGCAACATCCTGACTTTCGGCGATCGTTCCAGCGCGA
This sequence comes from Rhizobiales bacterium 63-22, assembly GCA_001898995.1. GTDB lineage: Bacteria > Pseudomonadota > Alphaproteobacteria > Rhizobiales > Rhizobiaceae > Brucella. Next base: position 342,349 of record MKVZ01000006.1, read on the forward strand.
TACTCGCACAGTCGCTTGGCGGCGGTGGCGGTACGTCCGACACCACCTCGATCAGTGCCAAGACAACCGAGGGTCAGGGCGATGACGCCAGCACCTCCAGCGCCAGCCTGTCGCTCGGCATTGCGGGTGGCCAAGGCGCGACTTCAGGCATGGTCACCGTCAATTTCGACGGACGGATAGCGACCGCCAGCGATGAAGCGAAGGGCATCGTCGCACAGTCGATCGGCGGCGGCGGCGGTGTGGCCGGTGGAGCGAGCACAAGCGTCACCAACGATACGACCGCTGTTGCGCTGGCGCTGGGGGGTAATGGCGGCAAGGGCGCCAGCTCCGACAAGGTCGATGTTACCAACAAGGGCGTGATCACGACCGACGGTGCATCCTCCGATGGCATACTGGCACAGTCGATTGGCGGCGGTGGTGGTCTGGCAGGCTCAGCCAAGACGACGATCAAGGAAGACAAGGGCAATGGTACGGCGAATGTCTTTTCAATTGGCCTTGGCGGCTCCGGGGGAGAGGGTGCCCGCTCCGATGCGGTGACAGTGGCCAATTCTGGTACTATCTCGACGCAGGGATGGCAGTCTTTCGGCATTCGTGCCCAGTCGATTGGCGGCGGCGGTGGTGTCGGCGGCTCTTCGGAGAACACAACCACTGTAGGCAACCGCAACAGCGAGAGCATCATCCTGAATGTCGGCGGTTCCGGCGGAACCGGCGCCGCCGCAGGCAGTGTGGATGTCGATAATAGCGGTCTTATCTATACGGTTGGCGATAACGCTATTGGCATCAGCGCCAACAGCATCGGTGGCGGTGGTGGCGACGCCGGGTCGATGAAAACCACGGTCA
>MKVZ01000006.1:343214-411576 GCA_001898995.1 Rhizobiales bacterium 63-22
GATAATTATGCGATGAATCTGGGTGGCAGCGGCGGCGAAGGCGGCACGGGTGGCGACGTTTCCGTCACCAATCGTGTTGGCGAGGCGGAACTGAGCGGTCAGATCATCACGAGGGGCGATGCTGCGTATGGCATTCTTGCGCAAAGCATTGGCGGCGGCGGCGGCAATGGCTCGGCCGTCGTCGACAAGCAGGGTTCGGAAGGCACCGGCTCCAGCAGCGTCGTTGCCCTGTCGGTTGGCGGCAGTGGCGGCAAGGGTGAGTCCGCTGGCGCGGTGACGGTCGACAATTCCGGCCTGATCGATACGTCCGGCGTAGGCGCTCATGGTATCGTCGCCCAGTCGATCGGCGGTGGTGGCGGCAATGGCGGCATGGCGCTGACCACCAATTCCGCGCTCAAAAGCGGACCTGACGGCACGATGCTTTCGGTGGGTGGTTTTGGTGCGGATGGTGGCGATGGCGGCGCTGTTCGCGTCGATAACAGCGGCAACATCATCACGCGAGGCGACAAATCCGACGGTATCGTTGCCCAGTCGATTGGCGGCGGCGGCGGTAATGCCGGTCTCGGGCTCACGCTTTCGACCGATGTGAAGAGCGCACTTGTCTCCGGTGCGATCAACGGTATTCTCGGTGCGGTCGGCGGCGGAAGCGGCGGTCAGGGCGGCGAAGTCACAGTCAACCATTCGGGCGACATCACCGTGCTTGGCAAAGGTTCGGCGGCGATCAGGGCTGAAAGCATCAATGGTGGTGGTGGTACCATTTCCATGGACCTGGACGGTATCATCGGCCTGCTGAAAGGCTCGGAAAAGAGCGACGGCACCACCGAAACCGACGATTCGCTCGTCGCAATGCGTGCCGGTGCCGAGGGCGCGCAGGGCATGAATGCCATGAATGTCCACGTCAATTCTACCGGCACATTCGGCGCGGGCGGCGATATGTCGGTTGGCGACATTGCGCAGGCAATCGGTGGCGGCGGCGGTACGGTAAACCTGCATTCGCGCGTGGTCGCGGACAGCAGCCAAACCAATCCCGGCGCCGTCAACTTCGAACTCGGACTTGGCGGTCAGGACGGATCGACGAATAACGGCGGCGCGCTTGCTTCTACCCAAACCGGAGACATTGTGACGACCGGCCTGCTTTCAGCAGGCGTCATCAGCCAGTCGATTGGCGGCGGCGGCGGCATGGCCGTTGGCGATTTCATGTCGGACGCCGGTGCCGTGATGGGCAATGTCGGCATTCGGCTTGGATCGTTGAATACCACGGAGGAAGCGGGCAGCACGGTCAACCGTAGCCAGTCCGGCCAGATAGTCACTACCGGACAGCTTGCAACCGGCGCGCTTCTGCAATCGATCGGCGGTGGCGGTGGGTCGGCGATCGTCAACGTTGCGGGTTCCGGTACGAACGGCGAACGGCAAGTCTCTCTCGGGGCGGTAGGCGGTTATGGCGCCGATGCCAGCGATGTTACGGCCGGTTTCACAGGTGGCGTTCAAACGAGCGGCGCGGGATCGGTCGGCCTGATGCTGCAATCGGTAGGCGGTGGTGGTGGCGAGGTGCGCCTTGCCGGCGAGGGAGCGACAAGTGCAGTCCTCGGCGGCCTCGATGATGTTTCAGGTGATGGCGGCAATCTGGTGCTTGCCAATTCGGGTGCAATAACGACAGCAGGCGACAGTGCGCATGGTGTCTTGCTGCAATCGATCGGCGGCGGCGGCGGTGCAGTTCTCGGAACCGGTGCCTCGACCGGTGTGTCGCTCAATTCCGCAAATAGCGGGTTTGGCGGTTCCATCTCCTTCGATCAGGTTGGCAATATTACCACCCTCGGGCGTGGCGCTTATGGCCTTGTCGTGCAAAGCCTCGGTGGTGGTGGTGGCTGGGTCGATGGCGCATTCGCCGGTTCGGCCGGCGGCTTCGGTGCTGGTGGTGCTGTCGATCTCAACGTCAACGGCATGGTTTTCTCGGCCGCTGAAAACTCGGTTGGCGCCTTCGTTCAGAGTACGGGCCTACTGGGTGGCGGGAATGTTACGTTGAACTTTGCGGATATGGTTCGCGGCGGATCGGGTACCGGTGCCGGTATCGTTGTTGATGGCGGCGCAGACAATACGGTCACGACACTCGGTTCTCTGTCCGCCGTTTCCGGCTGGGCGCTTCGCACCTCGTCCGGCGACGACAAGATTGAAAATGACGGCTTGACTGTGGGTAACTTCGATCTTGGTGGTGGCAACAACGCCTTCCATAACGCATTGGGCGCAACCTACATGGCGTTCAACACGATGCGTCTGCGCGACCAGACGGCCACCACGGCAGGCACTGCGGGGCCATTCATGATGAGGAGCGCAATCGCGCCACTGGCCATGGCTGCCGGCTCGACCGCGACCTTTACCAATGACGGCGACTTTCTGATGGGTCTTGAAGGCCCGCGCTGGTCCCCGGATCTGGCCGGAGGCTATGTGTATCCGAATATGGATGATGCAGGCGACCCGACCACGAACCTGCTCTATGGCGCGCGGGTGATCAATACGGTCGCTCTGGACGGCAATTTTGTACAGACGTCGAATGGCCATATGGTATTCGACGTAGCATTCGGCCCCTACGCATCCGACAGGGTCAACGTGACTGGTGACGCGACGGTGGCAGGCACTGCCGCGATCAACCTGATGTGGCTCGAAAACGACCAGCCGGTCACGCTGTTTGCCACGGAAGGCAAAGGCGTGAATGAAGGCATGACTGTTCCGGATACGCTGGCGCTGAGGTTCGGTGTGCTTGGAGACGACGCGGGTATTCATCTGACCGTCGCCAGCCACTTTTCGCAGGATTTCCTGATGCCAAATGAAAGGCGGCTCGGCAACCATCTGGACTCTGCCCTCAAGGAAGGTGGCGCCAATGGCATCGGACGCCTGATGGCAGCAGTAGGCAATCTGGTCGCGGGGCAGGAAGGGACTTATCGCAAGATATTCGACGAACTCAATCCGGAAGGGCTTATCGCTCCGCTGCAGACACACTATCGGGAAGCGGGTATTTTCAGCGATCAACTGTTCCAGTGCCGCTGGAAAGGGATGGCGGGCGACCACTGTGTCTGGGCCAATGCGGGCGGTACAAAAATGGACCAGAAAGCGGATGCCGATTATTGGGGTGCGACGAGCCGGTTCTACAGCCTGCGCACCGGGGTCGAGCAGAAACTCGATCATGGCTGGAGCGTCACCGGGGCTATCGGATACAACCGTATCGACAATATATCCGTCAATGGCGGTCGTTATCAGGCCCACGGCGATAGCCTCGATCTGGGCTTCGGCGCGCGTCACCAATGGGAAAATGGCGCCGATCTCAGTATCAAGGCGACGGCTGGCTTTCAGTGGCTGGATAGCGAACGTTACATGGATGTGTTCGCTCCCGCCCACGGCGAGGCCAGTTCGGTCTCCAGTTATGGCCAGCTTCAGGCGGAGATCGGCTATATGGCACAGGCCAGCAACTGGTCGGTCCATCCAGCGCTTGCCCTGACGGGTACGGTGTTGCATCTCGACGACTATCAGGAGAGTGGGCTTGGTGGTCTGGGCGCCCGTATATCCGCCAATACGCAGTTCATTGGGGCGATCGAGCCGAAGGTGACGCTCGGATACGACTATTCGAATGGTACCGGTCTGGACGCGCTCTTTGCTGTGACGGGAGGCTATTCCTATCGCAGTACGGGCCGTATTAAAGCACCGATCAGTCTGATCGGAGCTTCAGCCGATGCGACGCCTGCGATGATTTCTACACCGCTCGACCGTGGCACCTGGAAACTGGGCGCCGGTATCGAATTACGCTCACAAACCGGCTGGTCGCTCAAAGGGGATTATGAGGGCCAGTTCGGAGATCGCACTGATGTTCATTCGGGTTCGGTCAAACTGCTCTGGAGATTCTGATCTTATCGAGCGGGGAAAGCTTAGGCTACGGTGGGCAATCATGGAAGTGTTCAACAGTCTGCCCAAAAAGGCCGGCGGAGCCCTGGGCTCCGCCGGCCTTTTTGTTTCGGCACCTGCGCCGTTATTACTTGGCAGTCTGCGCCTTGCGCACCGCCGCGACCTCGGCGGGCGAGACGGGGCCCGCATTGTTACCCCAGCCAGAACGTACGAAGGTTGCCAGCGCCGCGACCTCGTCGTCGTTCAGCCGGTCGGCATAGCCTTGCATGACGAGGTTCTCCGGGCGTCTGGCGGTCGAAGCCACCTGCGTTCCGTGCAGGATGATCGATATCAACGGTTGCGCATGCGGGGCCGTGACCAGATCATTGCCCGCCAGCTCCGGGAATATACCGGGCGCGCCTTTGCCGGTCACGAAATGGCAGGCCGCGCAGTTGTCGATATAGAGCCGCGCACCGAGCGGCATGTCTGGCGCAGCCTGCGACAGCATCGACGCCGTCTTTTCTCCCTTCGCGTCGGCAGGAGCGGCCGGCAGCGCCAACGGTCCGTTGGGCACGATATCATGCGCTTCCTTGGGCAGGTTCACCTTCGCGCCGTCCATGCCCTTGAGGAAGGCGGCGATGGCGAGGTTATCGGCATCGGTCAGATGCTGGAAGGAGTCTTTCACCGCCAGCCCCATCTCGCCATTGGCAACCGCATGCGCGTTGCGGCCGGTCGCAAGATAGGCGGCCAGTTCCGTTACCGGCCATTTCTGCGGCGCCGAATCCGGTCCACGCAACGAGGGCGCGTCCCAGTTGCCGAGCGTACCGCCTGTCAGGAAGTTCCTGTCGCCCAGCTTCGTGCCATCCTGTGCCATGAAGGTGTCGCGCGGGCTGTGGCAGGCGGCGCAGTGCGCCGGGCCTTCCACCAGATACTGGCCGCGGTCCTCTACCGCGCTCTTGCCGGCTGGCTTGAAGCCCGCGTCGCCGTTCAGCGCCAGCCAGTTCCACGCGCGGATGCCAAAACGCAGATTGAACGGGAAGCTCAGCGCCGTCTTGCGGTTGGCGCTGTTCACTGGCTGGACGTCATGCATGAAGTAATCGTAGAGCGCACGCACGTCCTCCTCGGACAGCTTGCGGTAATTCTCGTAGGGCATCGCCGGATAGAGATGCGAGCCGTCGGCGCGGATACCGTCATAGAGCGCAGCGCGGAATTGGTCGAGCGTCCAGTTGCCAATGCCCGTCTCCTTGTCCGGGGTGATATTGGTGCTCCAGATGGTGCCCATCGGGCTGGCTATGGCAAGGCCTCCGGCGAAAGGTTTCCCGCCCGGCGCGGTATGGCAGGCCGCGCAGTCGGAGGCGTACATGACGTATTCGCCCTGTCCCTTGGCCGGTTTCCAGTCGGCGGCAAGCTGTTTGGTCGGCCCAGTCGTCTGCACCGGCACGAAGATGAAGGCGAGAAGTGCGACGATCGCCAGAACGATCAGGGCGCCGATCGTGCGAAGAAAAGTTTTCATCACTGTTCTCCTCAGATCAGCGGGCGCGGATTGGACAGATACTGCGTGCGGATCGCGTGCGCGGTATGCAGGACGAGCCCGCCCAGAAGGCCGGTCGGGTTGTACTGCGTATTCTGTATGAAATTGCCCGCGCCAGTCAGGAACACGTTATGTTTGTCCCATGCCTGCGAATAGCGGTTGACCACGCCTTCGTGCGGATTGTCCGACATGATGTGGCCACCGGTCGTATGGGTCGTCTGATAGGGGCGTACATCGAACATGGTGCCGATCTTCTTGAATCCCGACTGCATCAGGTCGGGGTTCATGCTCCTTGCGACTTCCTCGGCTTTCATGCGCATGAACTGCGTCATGCGCAGGTCGTTCGGGTTCCAGTTGAAGTTCATGCGCATGAGCGGCCGTCCGTGCGGATCCCTGTAGGTCGGATCCAGATCGAGATGATTGCTCTTGTAGGACATGACGGAACCGTGCGTTCCGATCGCCATGGCATGGCCGTACCATTCGCCGATGGCCTTTTTCCAGCCCGCGCCCCAGCCCGGCGTCCCCGACGGCAGCGGCATGGTGTGGATCGGCTGGCCGTTGGTCTGGCCTGCGCGCCAGTAGGCGCCGCCGATGAAGCCCTCCTTGCCGAAGTCGATCTGGTTGACACCGAAATCGTCGATGCACATGCCGTTGGCGCCCGTTCCGATGAACGGATTGAACGCCTCGTTCTTGAAGAAGAGCGTCACACCGCCTGTCATCTGGTAGGCAAAATTGCGGCCCGTCACCCCTTCGCCCGTCACCGGATCGTAGGGCTGGCCGATACCTGAAAGCAGCGCAAGATGGACATTGTTGAGCTGGAACGACGACAGGATCACGATGTCCGCCGGCTGGAACACCTCTTCCTTGTTCTTGTGGTCGTAATAGGTGACGCCGGTCGCCGTCTTGCCGTCCGGGGCCATTTCGACCCGCAGTACCTCCGCTTCGGTGCGGTAGGAGAAATTCGGCATCATCTTCAATGCGCCGATCACCGCCGTCTGCGGCGAGGATTTGGAATACTGGTAGCAGCCGTAACGTTCGCAGAAGCCGCAGAAATTGCACGGTCCCATCTGCATGTTGTATTCGTTGACATAGGCCGTGGAGGCTATGCCGCCCGGTGCCGGGAACGGGTGGTAGCCCATGGCCCTGGCCGCATCGGCGAATTTCTTGCCGTCCCACGTGGTCGGCATGGCCGGCATCGGATACTCGCTCGAACGCCAGCCCTCGAACGGATTGCCGCCCTCGACGATCTTCCCGTTTAGATTGCCTGCCTTGCCGGAGATGCCGGCGATCCGCTCGAAGCGGGCGAAGAACGGCTCCATCTCGTCATAGCTTACCGGATAGTCGCCGAGCAGCATGTCTTCCGGGATGATCTGCTCGCCCCAATGATCGCGCACATGGGTGCGCAGCTTCAGTTCCTGCGGCTGCGGGCGCCAGTTGAGGCCGTTCCAGTGCGAGCCGGCCCCGCCGACGCCGTCGCCCGGCAGAAAGGCGCCGAAACTACGATAGGGCAGGGCCACCTCGTCAGGGGTGCGGCGCACCGTCACCGTTTGCTGGCTGGCGCGCTGCATCAGCTTCAGCCGCACGCCGTATTTCAGTTCGTCGATCATGTTCGGATATTTGAAATCGGGGACCGTGTCGCGGTCGGGGCCACGCTCCAGCGCCACGATTTCCAGCCCTTCCTGGGCCAGTTCCATGCCCATGATCGCTCCGGTCCACCCAAAGCCGACGATGACGACATCCTTTTTCTTTTCCTGACGCGCCATGATCAAGCCCTCTCGCCCTTGATGGAAACCGGACCGAGCGGATAATGGACATTATAACGTTGCGCCCATTCCCTGTAGCTGGCGCGCGCGCCGGGAAAGCCGATATAGCTCCACGCCTTCATGCCTTCGTTGCCGCCATACATGGGATCGGCGAAATAGCCTTCCTTGGTGTTCTGCAACAGGATGGTGAAGAAATCCCGCAGTTCAGGCGTCAGGCCGACCTTGCCCTTTTGAAGTGCGGTCAGCGCCTCGTCCTGCTGGTCGGCGGCAAGCGAGGCGAAATCCTTGCCATATGTCTTGGTGCACCAGCCATTGAAAGCCGGGATGGCCTGACGGTAGATCTGCGCCGGGTTGAGCGGTGATTGCCAGCCGCGTGTCGGATCGGCGGAAGGGTCGTAGGGGCCGACCATGTACCAGTCGCCGGCACTACCATAATCCCCGGCCAGTTGAAGGTCGATGAAGACCGGCACACGCGCCTCGATCGCGCCGGGACCGTCACCGTCGGACGGTATCAGCCGCGCCACGGCGGCGAGCACGAACGCCCATTCCGTATCGTTGAAATATTTCCGCTCGTATTTGTCGAGCGGAACCAGCGGAACCTTTGGCTCTGCGCGCGCGGGAATCGCCAGTCCCGAAAGAGCAACGCTCGCGGCGGAAGCTTTCAGGAAGGAACGGCGGCTCGGATATCCGGGGAGGTCGGTCATGGTCGTTTCCTGCCGATTAAGGTGGGTAAGACAGTGGAAAGGAATCGTTCCACTGTAAACGATATAGCACTTTCGCCATATAATTCGCACGATCGCATGAAAGCGGCATGCTGCCACATCCCGGCAGCATCCGATATGAAAAAAAGCCGAAAAACATTGCATGTACCGAACGTTGCCTGTACGCATGGAGGCGGCCCATTCTGGACGGACGCGTGCGGCGGCGTAGAACGCTGCACGGCGAACCCGAAAATTATCCCGATATTGTTCACAAAAATGACAAATCCCGATAGGCGGGAGGCGGTGGCGATTTGCCCCACGGTGCGGCGATTTTTGCTTCGCCCCGCCGAGCAGGGAGTAACCCAACCGGAAATCCAACGATGTCGAACCGCGAATCCGCGGTTAATCCCTTCCAGTGGAAAGCATTCCGTCCATTCTGGCCGGGCGCGCCCAGTTCAAGCGCTTCATCCATCGCAAGGGCCGGCAGGTTGCGATGCCCGAAGTGTCTTTTCCTCGCATATGTTCCATGCCGCCTACCAGATGGAATTCCTGAGATAGGGGTGGAATTGCGGGAACTCATCGACGTCACCACCGATCAATGCAGAAAACCCGGCGATCCGCCAGATACCTATTTTCAACGAGTTTTTAGCGGTTTGTTAAGGAAATAGTAACGCGATGAAACAATTTTTCATGTTGCGTGATTTTGCAACATGATGGAGGTTTCGAGCAATGATGAACAATATAGTCACGATCGTACTGGTTTTGGTGGGGTTGGCGGCGAGTTCTCTTTCGGCTTCTGCAAAGACCAGTTATCTTGGTGATTTTAGCAATTGGGGTGTTTATCGGAACACTAGTCTCTCGAAAGACAATTGCTATGCTTTGACAACACCGGTGGAATCGCTACCATCCAACGTAGATCATGGTGATAATTTTGTCATTGTTTCCAGAATCGATGGTAAATACAGTCCACAATTGGCGATGGGCTATCCGCTGAAGTCCAGCGCTGCGCTAAACGTGCGGGTGGATGACGGCGCGCGCTTCAGCTTTTTCAGCGATGACAACCGCGCCTGGACGCAGAAAGCCGCCGACGAACCGCGCCTTATAAAGGAAATGCGTGGCGGCAAAATTCTTCGTGTCCACGCGGTTTCGGCACGCGGCACGCATACGCGTTATACGTTTTCGCTGATGGGGTTGTCAGCCGCCCTCAAACGGATCGCACAATGCCGGTAGATGGCCTGCCCTGCCCAGCGGCGATCTCTTTTGAGGAAGAACTCGGCATCTATTACGCCAATCAGGTCTCACAACCAGACATCCCCACGGTTTCGACATGGCTTGGCCGCACCGAAGTGCCGAAGATCGTCGACTGGTAAATGGACAGCAAGATCAATACCGCCTTCGACCTCATGCACGAGGGCAAGTCGATCCGTTTCGTGGTAGTCTATTGACCGTTGATAGCCCGCGCTACGGCGCAACGATCCGGGAGGAAAAAATGAGTGCCAGACTGCTTCATCCTGCAATTCAGAACGGACTCCATAGAGGAAGCAACGACTTCGATGGAGGCGTACTCTCATGTAAATGCACCGAGCGTACCGTGAAGGTAAAAGTCTCGGCCGCTATTGCTCACAATCATGCTTGCGGCTGCACGAAGTGCTGGAAGCCGGAAGGGGCGGCGTTTTCGGTTGTGGCTGTCGCTCCGACTGAAAATGTAACTGTGATCGAGAACGGCGACAAACTCGCCGTCGTGGACCCGAATGCGCTGATTCAGCGACATGCCTGCAAGGAATGCGGCACGCATATGTATGGCCCCGTGGAAAGAGAGCATGCCTTTCAAGGCCTCTCGTTCATCCATCCGGAACTGTTCGACAGCGTCGAATGGCCCGAACCGGGATTTGCCGCGTTTGTGTCTTCGGTGATCGAAGGCGGCGTCGATCCTTCAGAAATGGACGGCATCCGCGCCAGACTGAGGGAGGTCGGTCTGGAACCTTATGATTGCCTCAATCCGCCCCTGATGGATTATCTTGCCACCTGGGCGGCAAGGAAAAATGGTGTCCTGCACTGATCCGGTTGACGGCGGCTGTATAAAACGAAAATCATGCCGCCGTCTCTTAACTTCTAAATGCAAATACATATTCACTGTAAAAGATAGAGAATCAGATGTCTCCGAATCGTTCTGCTTAAACAATGTTTCTCCCAGACGAAATGATGCTTTTTGATCGGCGAGACTGTTGGGAGGGCGACGGTAGTGTGGAGCACGACCATGAAATTGCCGAGCGTGAACGCGCCTCAGGGTCTCCGGGAAGAACGGCCGTAATATCTATCGAGCATACTATCGATGGACAGCGGGTCGGCCCCTCCGGCCATGATGGCGAGAGCCATTGCCGCCCATGTGAGATGGATGGGCCATCCTTCGGGCACGGTCAGTTCGACAATGGCAGTCATGAACAGGAGACCGGTCGCGGCAAAGCGCGTTCCAAAACCCAGCACGAGCAGAACGGGAAAGACGATCTCGCCGCAGCCGGAAAGAAAGGCCATTGTTGCCGGCGCGGGGTAATCATAAGGGCCGCCTGGAAGATGAAGCTTGAACTCCTCCGTGAACAAGGCGATAGCCGTGGCGTTAAGCTGGAGGAAGCCGTTCCATTTCAAGATGCCCGATTTCCAGAACGGCACTGCGAGGGCCATGCGGAGTACGAACTGCACCAGCCATGGCCGGGCGATCCAGCGGATGATTCCAAGCCCCCGGTCGATGAGCCCAATTGAGCGTTCGACCACAATGCCGTGCTCGATCTTTGTCATATTAGTCTCCAAAATGAACTGCGGTGAAAACACCCGCCTCGATGATGCCCGCGAGGCTTGCTGCCAGATCGAAGGACGGCGCTTCGGCGAAGGCGGCAGTGGCCGCGGCAGCAAGCGTCTCACCGGCAACAAGGCTGGTCAGGAAAACAGCGCCTCCCGGTGGGAGCAACCGTACCATGACCTCCATTGCAGGCCGGGTGACGAGCGCATCCTCCGCATTGGCAGACCGAAGCGGCGTGACGGGGCCTTCGGTACGGTTCATGGCGAAGATCGCTACCGCTGGATAGACCGACCGCAAGATGCGTGTCGCCGGATGCGGCGTGAAAACGAGAGCGCCGAGCCTGTCAGGCGGCACGGCTGCAAGCGCTTCCGGCAAGACAGTCTCGGCATCCGCTGCGTGATAGGCATCGAGCCAGGCCCGCTCGATCCGCGCGACGTCGGCAAGCCAGGGCATATCCTGTGCAAACTCGTAGCATTCGATGAAGGCAGGGAAATCGCGGCCATATTCGAACAGCAACGGCGAAGCCGGAGGCGTGGCGCGGACATGGAAGCGCGCCATGGCACGGAAGAACTCGACTCCGGTGATGCGCTGGACAGCGGGATAGATCGCCGCGAGCGCATCGATCAGGCTGACCGTGACGTTGTTGCGGTAGACGTTGTAGCGCTTCACGGCTCCCTTGCCCCGCGGGCCGACAACGTCAGCCGGTATGGCCCGTTCCGGGTCCGTCAAAGCCGGGGCGAAAGCTCCCGAAAAACTCGCCTGCCGGATGGAATAGTCAGGCAGCATGGCCATCCCTCACGTTACAGGCGGAGGCAAATCGATTGAGGATCGCCTGGGCCGCCGTCGCTTCCGCCTTGAGGACGGGCCAATCCGGAATCTGGCTGTCCCATTCGATCAGCGTCGGGAGCGCGCCGCCGCGGGAAATGACGATCTCGTAAAGCTTCCACACCGCATCGGCGACCGGCCCGTCATGGCTGTCGATCAGCAGAAGTTCACCTTCGTCGTCACTTTGCTCGGCGTGGCCGGCAAGATGGATCTCACCCACTTCGGCGAGTGGAAAATCCGCCAGATACTCAAGCGCCGAATAGCCGTGATTGGTTGCCGACACGAAGACATTATTAACGTCGAGCAGAAGTCCGCAGCCGGTGCGTCGCGTGATCTCCCGGATGAAGTCCGTCTCGCTCATCGTCGATGAGGCGAAGGCGATATAGGTCGAAGGGTTTTCGAGCAGGATCGTCCGGCCGATCGCCTCCTGCATCTCGTCGATGTGCTCGCAAACGCGAGCGAGCGTCTCCGCCGTATAGGGCAGTGGGAGCAAGTCATTGTAATAGGTGGTTTCATGGGTCGACCAGGCGAGATGTTCCGACACCAGTGCCGGCTCGTAGCGCTCCACCAGCGAGCGGAAGCGGTCGAGGTGTGCCCTGTCGAGCGGCTGCGGGCCGCCGATCGACATACAGACACCGTGGAGCGACACCGGATGGTCGCGCCGGATACGTTCCAGAGCGAGATGCGGCGGGCCGCCGGCACCCATATAGTTCTCGGCGTGGACCTCGAAAAAACCGTTCGGGGCGCCCCCTGCCAGGATTGCATTGAGATGCTCATGTTTGAAACTGGTCCCGGCAAGCCCGGAGACCGGAAGTTGGGGGAAGCGGAGACGACTATCAGGGCGTGCGTCACCGTTGCGCGTACTGGTGTTCATGATCGTCTCCGCTTTTCTTCGGGAAGAATGAGCCGCTTCAGCTCTTGATCGGGGTCAGCGAACCGTGCTTGCCGCCGGGAACCACGATGTTCGTGCAGGTTCCGCCGCGCACGAACTTCCAGGAATTACCCTGGAAATCGATTGTCGATGTCCCCTGGCAGGTCGTGCCGGGACCGGCGGCACAGTCGTTCTGGCCCTTGAGGGCGACGCCGTAGCATTTCTCCATATGGGCGGCGAGGTCGGCTTTTACCTGCGCCTTGGTGAGGGGTGCTGCGCTCGCCATTGTCGCCATCGCGCTTGCGAAGGCGGTGGCCAGAACGGCAGAACTCACAACGGTCTTGGTGGACATTGGCTTTTCTCCAAACGTTGGTCTGACATTGTGCAGTGTTTCTACACAGCCCCAATACGGTTGGAGAACGGGAGTTGTTACAGGTCGGCGGACCGGCGAAGCATTTTTCTTTGTGACGGCAGTTCAGATCGAGGATACTGCCCTTGCAGAAAGGCCCTTGAGGTCTAGAATAATCCGCGACCTTTCTATAACAACTGCTCTAGAAAAATCGCGCGGCGAGAGGGGTATCGACCCGGTGAAATCTGCAACGATGGCAGCCACCAAAAGCCACTTCGACAATCGGGGGAGCTGTAACAATCGAGGCTTCCGACACGTAGAGGTCATTGGATGACGATGTCATCCAGAGAAGCCGATTGGGCGCGATGGATGCGGTCGGCCATGGCTGGCGACTCCGCGGCTTACCGTCAGTTCCTGATATCGGTCGCGCCCCATGTGCGAGCCGTGGCGCATTCACGCTGCCGCAGCCTTGGAGTTCCGGACAGTGAAGCCGAGGACATTGTGCAGGAAGTGTTGCTGACAATCCATCTAAAACGGGGAACCTGGGATCAATCGCGGCCCGTCGGTCCATGGGTAGCTGCGATCACCCGCAACAAGCTGATCGATGTCTTGCGGCGGCGCGGACGGCACGTGAACATCCCGATCGACGATGTGGTCGACAGCCTTCGGATGGAAGATCACACCCTTGACTTGGCCGCACATGACGTCGATACGCTGCTTGCACAGCTGAAGACACAGCAAAGGGAGATCGTCCGATCCATTTCGCTCAGTGGCGACAGTATCCGGGAGACGGCTACGCGGCTTCAGATGACGGAAGGCGCCGTTCGCGTGGCCCTGCATCGTGCCCTGAAAGCGCTGGCAGTCCTTTATCGGAGTGGCACCCATGAAGACTGACGATCTCATTGGCCTGCTCGCGGCGGATTCATCGTCCCCCTGGCGTCTCCGCAAGGTGCTGGCGGTTGCGATTGCCTGCGGGGTTCTCATTGCAGCGACGATGTTCTTTGTCGGTATCGGCTTTCGCCCCGATATCGATCAGGCGATGTCGAGCATCCGTTTCCTGTTCAAGTTCGTGATCACGATCGCGCTTGCCATCACCGCAACAAGCGCCGTGTTCATCGCTGCTCGCCCGGATGTCCGTCTTGGATGGAGAGGCACGGCGCTGGCGATCGCGCCGGTGCTGATCGTCTGCGCCGCGGCCGTGGAACTGATGGTGCTGCCCGAAAACCAGTGGATGCCCCATATGATCGGGCATAACGCACGCTTCTGCCTGACGCTGATCCCGCTGCTCGCCATTGGCCCGCTGGCCTGCCTGCTCGTGGCACTCCGGCGCGGGGCCCCATCGAATCCCGGGCGCGCGGGTGCGATCGCGGGTCTTGCCGCAAGCGGAATAGCCGCGACCTTCTATGCGGCCAATTGCAACGACGACAGTCCGCTCTTCGTGATGGCCTGGTATCCGCTGGCAACCCTGATCGTAACCGCGGCCGGCTATCTTATCGGCAGGAAGCTGCTGCGGTGGTGAACAACTGGCAATTCGCCGTGGCTCGCATCGTCGACTTCCTCCGCGGCATTGGCGGCAAACTATCCTTCTATCGCTTTGAGGCGCTGGTCAGGCATGGCTTGCCGCCGTCCGGTGACGAGGATGCGTTTTCCACGCAGGTTTAAGCGTGTTCTCCCGCAATCTTGTCCTGAGTTCTCGTCTCGAAATCGTTGGCGTCATGGCGTTCGTGGAGCTGCTCGGACAACTCGCCGCGTATGCGGTTGACTATGCGTCCACGCCTGACCGCCGGCCGGGCAAGGATGGCGTCGGCCCAACGCTGGACGTTTTTGTAGTCCTGCACCGACAGGAATTCGGCTGCATCGTACTGCCAGCCCTTGACCAGCCCGCCATACCAGGGGAACACCGCGATGTCGGCGATCGTATAGGTGTCGCCGGCAAGGTACCTGGTTTCGGCGAGGCGACGGTCGAGAACATCGAGCTGACGCTTTACCTCCATGGCGAAGCGGTTGATCGCATATTCGATCTTCGTTGGAGCATAGGCATAGAAATGGCCGAAACCGCCGCCGAGATAGGGTGCGCTGCCCATCTGCCAGAACAGCCACGACAGGCATTCGGCGCGTTCGGGCTGCGCCGTCGGCAAAAACTCTCCGAATTTCTCGGCAAGGTAGACGAGAATCGAGCCGGATTCGAAGACACGGATCGGCCTGTCGCCGGAGCGATCAATCAGCGCCGGGATCTTGGAGTTCGGATTGACCGCGACGAAGCCGCTACCGAACTGGTCGCCGTCGCCTATCCTGATCAGCCAGGCGTCGTATTCGGCGCCTACATGCCCGCGCGCGAGCAACTCCTCAAGCATGATCGTGATCTTCTGCCCGTTCGGCGTACCGAGGGAATAGAGCTGAATCGGATGCTTGCCGACCGGCAGTTCCTTTTCATGGGTAGGCCCTGCGATGGGGCGGTTGATGCTGGCGAAGGCTCCGCCGCTCGGTGCGTCCCATGTCCAGACCTTCGGTGGCGTATAGTTGTCGGTGTCCGTCAATTTTGGTGCTCCATGCGATTTGGGTTGGAAGCCGTTACGCCGCAAGAGATGCGGCGAGTGGTGATATGTTCGGACACCTCGCGAGTCGGTGTCGGGAAATCTGCATAGCAACCTACCATCGAACAAGGCATTGGTCATGGCGGGCTGCATGGGCCTCAGGCTGCCGGAGGATAGTTGGAAGGGAAGAGCGCCCGTTTCGTCTCTTCGTCGTTTACTTTCTTGAAAGCATGATCCTTGCCGACGGCGCGGGCACGGGCGACCGCAGGGCGGGCGTCGATCCTCTCGAACCAGCGTTTGATGTTCGGGAAGGCGGCCAACGGCTCTGCCTCGCCTTTCATGACGCGCGCGGCGCGGTCGAGCCAGCCCCAGGCCGACATGTCCGCAATGGTATAGGTATCGCCGACTATATATTCCCGGCCGGCAAGATGGTCGTTCAGGACCTGATAGTGGCGTTCCGCCTCGCGCCTGTAGCGATTGACGGCGTAATCGAGCCCTTCCGGCGCGGCATACTGGAAATGCACGGCCTGACCTGAAAACGGCCCAAGACCGGACGCAATGAAGAGCAGCCATGAGAGAAGTTCCGGCCGATCTTCGGGCTTGCCGAGGAATTTGCCGGTCTTTTCGGCGAGATAGATCAGGATCGCCGTCGAATCGAAGACGCGCACCTCTTTTCCGCCCGGCCCTTCGGTGTCCACGATGGCGGGCACCTTGCCGTTCGGGTTGATGGCGCGGAACGCCGGCAGATGCTGCTCGCCCTTGCTGGTGTCGACGGTAACGACCTCGTAGGGGAGTTCGGCTTCCTCTAGGAAAAGCGCGACTTTCGCGGGGTTGGGTGTCGGGTGGAAGTAGAAGCGGATCATCTTTTCTCCTGAAGGCGGATTTCCGCGTAAATTTGAGTTTTAGAACATTTGATATAAAATGCACGAACGGCGAGGAAAGGCAACATCCTCACGACGATTTGTGAAAGGACCGACATGGCGCGGCCGAGAGAGTTCGATGAAGAGATGGCTCTGGATGCCGCCGTCCAGCGCTTTTGGGCCGATGGCTACGGCGCGACTTCGGTTCGGGATCTCACCGAAAGCATGGGGATCACCGGCGCCAGCCTGTACAACACGTTTGGTGACAAGCGCTCGCTCTATCGACGGGCGCTCGACCGCTATGTCGACCGGAGCTTCGACGACAGGGTCGAACGTTTCGAGCGGAGATTGCCGCCGCGCGAAGCCATCCGGGCATTCTTTGCGGAAATAATCGAGCGTTCTCTCGCCGATCATCAGCACAAGGGCTGCATGCTGATCAACTCGGTCACGGAGGTCGCGCCACATGATCCGGAATTCCAGCGTGTTATTGCCGGAATCCTTATGGAGGTAGAGGCTTTTTTTCGGCGCTGCGTCGAACGGGGACAGGCGGACCGGTCGATCTCCGCCCATCTGCCGGCCGATGTCCTGGCCCGGCATCTGCTGGCCGTTCTCGTTGGCGTTCGCGTCATTGTTCGCGCGCGCCCCGAACGCGACCTGCTGGAAGGAATGGTGCGCCCCGCCATGGAGATACTGGAGCCGAGGCCATAATTCTCCTGTGGGGCGGGTTTCATTCGCCTTTGCCGCACCCTGATCTCGGGTATCGCTCTCAGCCGAAGGTGAAGGAATAGGCTTGCACGCCGGGATCGAGAAATCTGATCTCGAAGGTGCGATCCTGTACCGGACCAGTCTGGCGAACGAGCTGATAGAGACGCTGGCCCGTCACCGTGCCGCTGCCGTCCTGATCGGTATCGACACCGTGATTCTTTCCCGGCGCCTTGCCGTCGACGGTCACGCGAAAGCGGATCGGTTTGCCGTCTGGTGACGGCCCGAGCACCAGATGCAGATCGCGAGCGTGGAAGCGGAAGACGATGCCGCCATTCGCCGCGTCCAGCGTCGCTTCCTCGCCATGGACGGTCCATTGTCCCGAAAGACCCCACTGATTAAGCTCCGGAGTGCCGACCGAATAGGCGTGCGCCGCGTCCAGCACCGTCCCGCCATCCGAGATGAAATTCTCGGCTCGCTCGTAGCCGATATAGGTCTCCGGCGATTCCATGTCATTCGTATCGGAGGCGGCTTCCGCACCGGTTGCGTTGACCTTGACGATGCCGCCGGCCGCCGGCTTGCCATCGGCTTCCGCAAGCAATTGCTGGATCACACGCTCCGATCCGGCATAATCGCCCTCGCCGAAATGATGGTGACGAATGTAGCCCTTTGCATCGATGAAATAATGCGCCGGCCAGTATTCGTTGTTGAAGGCCTTCCAGATCGCATAATTGTTGTCGATGGCGACCGGATAGGTGATGCCGAGTCTGGCGACGGCCTTTTTTACATTGTCGATGTTCTTCTCGAAGGCAAATTCGGGCGCGTGAACACCGATCACGACCAGACCCTGGGCTTTGTATTTCCGGGCCCAGGCTTTCACATAGGGCAATGCGCGCAGGCAGTTGATGCAGGAATAGGTCCAGAAATCGACCAGCACCACCTTGCCGCGAAGCGAGGCAGCGGTGAGCGGCGGCGAATTCAGCCATTCAACCGCCCCGGAGAGCGAGGGCATCGTACCTTCGACCGGCAGCACTTCGGCGGCTGGAATGGCACCGCGCTTCATCGCCACCGTGTCGTTGTCATTTTTCGTCGACTTGCCGTTCGTCGCGACACCGGCTCCCGTACCGGATGGATGCAAGCGGTCGAGCAGTCCCTGCTCCAGTGAATTGGTGCCGGCGACCGAGACCTGTGTGAGAAATCCCGTATCCAGCCCGAGTGCTATCGCTGCGACGCCGGCGAGGACCGCGGCACCGAGGCCACGCCTGATCCACTGACCAACGCCGAGCGATCGCTTCATTGCGGTGAACACCCTTCCGCCGATGAGGACCGCCAGAGCCAGCGATGTTGCCGCGCCGGCGGCATAGGCCAGAAGCAGGAGACTGGTGCCGATGCTTGCTCCCTTCAGTGCCGCGCCGGTCAGGATCAGGCCCAGCACCGGCCCTGCGCAGGGCGCCCACAAGAGGCCGGTCGCGACCCCGAGGAGCAAGGACGGCCAGATGCTCGATCTGCTCTCCGCCGCGCTCCGGTCCGCCGACTGCGACAGCCGCGCGCCAAGCCGTACCAATGGCTGCGTCAGGCGGTCGGCGAGCCCCGGGAAAAGAAGCGTGAGGCCGAACAGTGCCAGAAGCACGATCGCCGTGAACCGTCCCCAGCGATTTGCCTCGACAGCCCAACCGCCGGCGACTGCGGCGAGGCTGGCGACGACCACGAAGGTTAGCGCCATGCCAATCAGCAGCGGCATTCCGCTGCGCAGGAAGGACCGGTCGGCCCTTGCGAAGACGAAAGGCAGCACGGGCAGGATGCACGGACTGACGATGGTGAGCATACCGGCGAGATAGGCGAGAATGAACAGGACCATAGTTCAGCGCTCCAACTCGACGGCCAGCCTGCCGGTATTCATTTTGGACGGCTCGGAATTGAAATTCGGCATGGGTTCGGCCTGCGACGAAGTTGATCGATATTGCTTTCGTTGGCCAATACGAGACGCGGTGCTGTCTTGTTACAGAAATAGCGGCGGTCACGCGCAGTTGATCGCCCTTGATCGATCGTCTCCGACAATTCCGGGCCAGCATGTGGGCTTTGGTTCAACCATGCTCTCGCGATCCCGGTCCGTCGTCCTTCGCAGAGCTATGAGACCCGCTTGGCCTGCCGGGTTGAAGGTCAGGCGACACGACGGCGGGCGCGGGCAGCCGCACTATTTACGAGCGACCAGCGGATGATCGGGGCGGTCAACCGAACCAGAGCCGGGACTTTCGTCCTCGCCCTTTTCAATTCGCTCCCGTAAAGGGCTTTGGCGAATTCGGGCAGGTTCGCCACGCCGGCCGCCATGAACGAAGACCGCATCAGTGCAGCGAGCCAGTCCGGAGCGGGCGCATTCAGTAGAGCGTGGAAGACGTCGATCGTCCGGTCATCGACCCGAAGGGAGCCCCTCTTGCTCAGAAGATAGGCTTTAGCGTCACGATGAGATTTCGGCACGTCCGTCGCGCCCAACGCTTCCGCGACCAAAGCCGTCTCGGCAAAATACCGATCCTTGTCGACCTCCGGCAGTGGAACCGGTCCATAGGCAAGATAGGCGTTGAGGAAACTGTACATCTCGGCCACATGCACCCAGGTCAGCAGCCCGGGATCGGATGCCGCATACGGTCGTCCGGATGCATCCTTGCCGGTAACGGCGAGATGGATGGCTTTCACACGCTCGATTTCGCCAAGAGCCTGCGCCTTCGGAGCGAAGGTGGTCGCGGAGATGAATCGGGCCGTTCGGCGAAGGCGGCCAAGCATATCCGCGCGAAAGTTGGAGTGGTCCCATACCCCGGCGAGCGCCAGCGGGTGGAGCATCTGTAGAAGGAGCGCGGATATTCCTCCGACCAGCATCGACGAGAAATCGCCATGGACACGCCAGCACACCGCGTTCGGTCCAAACAGGCCCGGATCTCCGCGAGGCTGGTCGTAGTCGATCCCGCCCACTGCATGCCCGGTCAGGTTCAGAACCTTTCGCTCGATCGCGGCACGCAGCATTGCGGCTTCTCCTCGAATGCAATCTGTCCCGAAACCCTAAAGAAGAACAGTTCGGCCACAGATGGAACATCGCCGTCAATAAAACGCAAGACTTCCCGCTCACAAAGCCGATGAACGGAAAAGACGCTCCCGCGTGCTATATCGTAAGGGCTGCTCCATATTCGTCAGGCCCCGTAGGGGACCCAGATATTCTTGACCTGAACGGCGCGGCGAAGATAGTCTCGGCCTTGGGCTGCGTCACCATACCAATCGGGCAGGCGACCGTTATTGACCCATGTGGCCTTGAGGTTGCCGGCCGAGGCCTTCTCCACCATTGCGCTGCCTTCGTTCGAGCCGAAGTACCAGAGCGCCGCCACGTCGTCATGCTCGGTCAGCGTCCTCGCCAGGAGATCGCGTTCTCCGGTGACGATGTTGACGACGCCGCCTGGCACGTCCGACGTGTCCAGCACCTGATAGAAGTCGCCCGCGATCAGCGGATGGCGGGGCGAGGGCGTCACGACCACGCGGTTGCCCATGGCGATCGCCGGCAGCACCAGCGAAACGAAGGAGAGGAGGGGCGCTTCGTCCGGGCACAGAATGCCCATCACGCCCCATGGCTCGTTCATGGCCAGCGTCACATGGCGCGATTTGGTGGCGTGCACCGCGCCGTCGAACTTGTCGGCCTGTGCGGCGTAATAGAAGACACGGCGCAGGGCAGCGTCGAATTCGTCCTGCGCCTTCTTCTCGCTGATGCCCGTGCTTTCGACGAGGCGAGCGAGGAAATCCGGGCGGCGGGCGTCGAGATTCTCGGCGAGGTAATAGAGCACCTGGGCACGGTTATGCGCCGTGGCCGCGCCCCAGCTTCCCGCCTTGCCGGCGGCCTCGACGGCGTTGCGGATATCCTTGCGGTTGCCTATGCCGGCCTGACCGATGATCGCGCCGCCCTTGCCGGTGACGGAATAGCTGTAGCCGCCGTCGGGACGCGCCTGCTTGCCGCCGATATAGTTCTTCATCGTGCGGTCGACGCCGTCAATGACGATCCTGCCCTCGCCGGACGGGGAGGCGGACGGCGTGAAGGGCTCCACCGCCTTCGCGGCCGGCAGGGCCTTCTCCCAGTCGGCGGCGAGATATTCGTAAAGCCCCTCGCGCGCGCCCTCGCGCCCGAAGCCGCTTTCGCGATAGCCGCCGAAGCCTGCGCCCGCATCCAGCAGGTTGGTGCAGTTGATCCATACCACGCCCGCCTTCACGCGCGCGGCGATGTCCAGCGCCACATTGATGTTCTCGGACCAGATGGAGGCTGCGAGCCCGTAGCGCGTGTTGTTGGCGAGCGACACGGCTTCGTCCGGTGTGCGGAAGGTGGTTGCCGCCGCGATCGGCCCGAAAATCTCGACCTGACAGACGGTCGAAGCCTGATCCACGTCGGTGAAAAAGCCGGGCGCGATGTAATTGCCCTTTGCGGGAAGCGGGTTGGCCGTCTGCCACAATTCGCCGCCTTCCTCCACGCCCTTGCGGATGAGGTCGGAAATG
Source organism: Rhizobiales bacterium 63-22 (assembly GCA_001898995.1). Taxonomy (GTDB): domain Bacteria; phylum Pseudomonadota; class Alphaproteobacteria; order Rhizobiales; family Rhizobiaceae; genus Brucella. The sequence continues at coordinate 364,536 of MKVZ01000006.1, forward strand.
CGCTTCACCTGTCCGGGCGAGACGATGGCCCCGACATCGGTGGACTTGTCGAGCGGATCGCCGACGCGCAGCGTTTCGAGCCGCTTGCGGAGCTTGTTATAGAAGCGCTCCGCCACGCCTTCCTGTACCAGAAGGCGCGATCCGGCGCAGCACACTTCCCCCTGGTTGAACCAGATGGCGTCCACCACGCCCTCCACGGCGGCGTCGAGATCGGCGTCCTCGAAGACGATGAAGGGCGACTTGCCGCCAAGTTCCAGCGACAGCTTCTTGCCCGATCCGGCGATCTGCTCGCGGATGACGCGGCCCACCTGCGTCGAGCCGGTGAAGGCCACCTTGTCGACGCCGTCATGGCCGCAGATCTCCGCGCCCGTGGTCCCGTCGCCCTGCACGATATTGACCACGCCGGCGGGCAGGCCAACTTCGTGACAGATTTCCGCGAAGGCGACCGCCGAAAGCGGGGTCAGGTCGGCGGGTTTCAGCACCACCGTGTTGCCGGCGGCGAGCGCCGGAGCGATCTTCCACGCCAGCATCAGCAGCGGAAAGTTCCACGGGATCACCTGTCCGCATACGCCGACCGGGGAGAAGCCGCGGAACTCGTCCTCCACCATCGCGGCCCAGCCGGCGTGATGGTAGAAATGCCGGGCCGCCAGCGGAATATCGATGTCGCGGGTCTCGCGGATCGGCTTGCCGTTGTCCATGGTCTCCAGAACGGCCAGAAAGCGCTCGCGCTTCTGGATATGGCGCGCGATGGCGTAGAGATACCGGGCGCGCTCGTGGCCGGAAAGCTTCGACCATTTGCCGAAGGCGGCGCGCGCGGCCTTCACGGCCCGATCGACGTCCTCCGCGTCGCCGCAGACGATCTCGGCCAGCTTGTCGCCATTGGCCGGATTGGCGACGGCGATCGTCCTGCGCCCTTCGGGCTTGGCGAAACGTCCGTCGATATAATGGCCGAAGCTGCTCTCATGCTGTTCCAGCCATAGCGTCACGTCGCCGTTGGCTTCGGGGGAGGGGCCGTATTCCATGGTCTTGAGAATGTCCTTGATGGGTCGCATTCCAGAATTCCTTATGCAGCCGCGTGACGGTTGGCGGCGGAGTAGCGCCCGGTCACGAAGTGCTCCAGTTGTCGTTCGATGTCGCCGAGAAGCGAGCTTGCGCCGATGCGGAACAGGTCCTGCTGCAGCCAGCGGTCGCCCAACTCCTCCTTCATCAGCGTCAGCCATGCGAGCGCGTCCTTGGCGGTCTTAAGGCCGCCGGCGGGCTTGAAACCGACGATCTGACCGGAAAGCGCGCCATAGTCGCGCAGCGCCCGCACCATGGTCAGGCTGACCGGCAGCGTGGCGTTGACGTCCTCCTTGCCGGTCGAGGTCTTGATGAAATCCGAGCCCGCCTGCATCGCCACCATCGAGGCGCGATAGACGTTGGTGAGTGTGTTGAGGTCGCCGGTGGCGAGGATCGCCTTCATATGCGCCTCGCCGCAGGCTTCGCGCATGGCGGCGATCTCGTCATAGAGCGCGGTCCAGTTCTGGGTCAGCACATATTCGCGCGTGATGACGATGTCGATCTCCTGCGCGCCCTGCTCCACCGCGTAAGTTATCTCGGCGAGGCGCGTCGGCAGCGGCGTCAGGCCGGAGGGAAAGCCGGTGGCGACGGAGGCCACCGGAATGCCGGAGCCTTCCAGCGCCTTCACCGCATGCGGCACCATGGTCGGATAGACGCAGACCGCGCCCGTCCGGATGTCCGCGTCGGCGAGGCCCAGCGCTTCCAGAATATCCTCGCGCACCGGGCGGCGGGCCTTGGCGCACAGCCGCCGCACGCGGCCCGGCGTGTCGTCGCCGGCAAGCGTGGTGAGGTCGATGCACTGGATGGCGCGGATGAGCCATGCCGCCTGGTATTCCTTCTTCACCGAACGGCGGGCGGGGATGGTCGCCGCGCGCCGCTCGGCCGCGCTGCGGTTGACGGAGACGTCCTCGAACCAGTCCGGCTTCAGAGGCGTGCCCATATTGCGTGGAAAGGTTTCGATCATTTCTTTGTCCGTTATCGGTTTCATGAACGGTCGCCCCAAGAGGCGTGCTCGCGGCAGAAGGCTTCGAACTCACCGGCGCTGGCATAGGCTTTCTGCGTGCCGGGCCGGGTGATGGAATGGGCCGCGTAGAGGGCGGCCTTGCGGAGCGAGGCCTCCACATCCGCGCTTTCGGCGTAGAAGCGGGCGAAGGAGCCGATGAAGGCGTCGCCCGCGCCGGTCGTGTCCTTCGGCACAACCTTGACGGGCGCGATGTTCACCACGTCCTGCGCGGTGATCATGCGCGCGCCGCGCCCGCCCAGCGTCACGATCACGGTGCGGATGCCCTTGTGGATGAGCGAGCGGGCGGCGGCGGCGATCTCCTCGTCCGTGCCGGTGGGCATGCCGGAAAGGATGGCGAGTTCGCTCTCGTTCGGCACGAGGAACGTCACCTTGCGGATGCGTTCCGGGTCGAGGTCGGCTGCGGCGGGAGCCGGGTTGAGGATGGTCTCGATGCCGTTTTCGGCGGCGAAGTCGATGGTGTGATAGACCGTTTCGACCGGCGTCTCCATCTGCATCAGGATCAGTGCGCATTGCCTGAGATCGGCGGCCGCCTTGTCCACCTCTGCGGGCGAAAGATCGGCGTTCGCGCCCTTGACGATCAGGATGGAGTTCTCGCCCGACGGCTCGACGAAGATGGGGGCGACGCCGCTCGATTTGCCGGGCACCTTCCGCACATGGCGCGTATCGACGCCGCAACGCTCCAGATTCCGGATGGTGTTGTCGGCGAAGACGTCGTCGCCGACGCGCGTCACCATCATCACGTCAGCGCCCAGCCGCGCGGCGGCCACCGCCTGATTGGCTCCCTTGCCGCCGCAACCGATTTCGAAGGTCGGGGCTTCCAGCGTTTCGCCGGGCGCGGGCATGCGGTTCACATAGGTAATGAGGTCCACCATGTTGGAGCCGACCACACCGATTTTTCTGGTCATGGAAATTTCCCTCGATTTCAGGCGGTCTGGAGCGCGTGGATTCTGGTCTCGAATTCTCCGGCCGCGGCAGCGTCGAGATAGCCGAGCCGCACCGGAAAGACCGCGCGCTCGCCCGATGCCAGCATGCGGATATTGTTCTTGGCTTTTTCCGCGAGATACCCTTCTGGCTCGCAGGTCGAGGGCAGCGCGAAGGCCGCGACCTGCGCGTCGCCGTTCACCAGAATCCAGCGCACGGTTTTCGGAAAGGCCGCGACGGGATAGCTGATCCCGAAAGCGCCGCCCTCGGGAAGCCGCATCATCATATGCGTGTCGCCGTGGGCGTCGGCGGGCAGGCCGCGGACATAGAAGACCTGTTCGGGGTCGTACCGGCCCGGCTGGTCGAGCGTCTCCATCGCCGATGGGTCGGCGGCCAGTTCGCGGATCAGCGACAGGTAATCGTCGTTGGGCGTGACATGGCCAGGCACGGCGGTGCGCACCTGCACATGCTGCGGCGTGAAGGGCGCGGGCTGGACGATGCGCGCGCCTTCCGCATAGGCGAAATTGACGTGGCACATATACATCAGTTCCATCGGCGCGGAGGACAGGTTCTCCAGGTCCATGACAATGTCGAACAGCGTTTCGCCGGCGTGGAGCCGCACGCTCGGGCGCGCCAGATAATGCGCGCCGAAGCCCATCACATATTCGCATTCGCCGGTGATCTCGACGAAAGGCCCCCGCTCGTCCCGGCCGAAGACGAGGTCGGCTCTGTCCATGGCCGCGCAGGCCATTTCGCCGTGCAGCAGATGGTTGTCCTGCGGCGAGGGGCAGCCGTTGCGCAGGACGCCGCTGTGGAAGGCGAGGCAGCCATAGGTCTCGACGATGCAGTTCGCCGGGCGCGGCATGGAGAAGCTGTTGCCCATGGCGAGATCGACGCCGTCGAACACGGCGCTCCAGACCATCTGCCCCATGAAAGGCAGGACGACGATCTCGCCGCGTTCGTTCTCGACCAGTAGCGCCTCGACGCCGCTCGGATAGCGGAAGGCGGTCACGCTCAGCCCGTCGGTACAGGCGATCACACGCGGCTGGTCGGCGAAGTCCTGACGGCGGAGATGGAATTCGATGTCCTGCATAAGGTCACCTGCCCTGATTGCGCGAGGCGTTGATCGCGATGACGAGGATGAGGAACGCACCCCAGATGAAGTCGATGAGATGATTGGAGAAACGCATCATCTGGAAGCCGGACGAGAGCAGCATCAAGGCGATCAGCGCGATGGCGACGCCGAGCACGCGTCCCTTGCCGCCGGCCGGATTGGTGCCGCCGAGAACGGCGATCAGCACCGCTTGCAGCAGATAGGATTCGCCGTAATCGGACTTGGCCGCATTGGTGCGCGCCGAAAGGATGATCCCGGCGATTGCCGCCAGCACGCCGGTCAGCATGTAGGAATAGAGGATCATCCGGTCCCTGCGGATACCGGCGAAGACGGCGGCGCGCGGATTGGTGCCGATGAGCATGAGATTCACGCCGAGAGTCGTACGGGCCAGCAGGATGGCCACCAGCACGCAGATGGCGACAAACAGCACGAAGGGTGTGGCGACGAGGAGAATCTTGCCATTGCCGATCCAGCTCCACGCATCGGGAAAGCCCACGATGGCCGGCCCGCCGGTCAGCACCAGCGCGAGCCCCGAGAAAATCTGTCCTGTACCGAGCGTGGCAAGAATGGGGGTGATGCGCAGTTTGGCGATGAGCAGGCCGTTGATCAGCCCGGAGACCAGCCCTACCACGATGGCGAGCAGGACGCCTATGATGGTATAGAACAGCATATCCGAGCCGGAAGCCTTTGCCGCCTGCACGGCCGCCGAATGGAAATAGACCCCGGCGGAGATGCTTGCCAGATTGGCGATGCCCACTACCGACAGGTCGATGCCGCCGGTCAGCATGGCGATCATCATGGCGACGGACAGGATGCCCAGTTCCGGCATGATGTAGCTCATGGCCTCGAAATTATAGTAGCGCAGGAATTTTTCCGGGTTCATCCATGTCATCAGCGCGAAGACGAGCACGGTGATGACGACGAGCTGGACGATGTTGCGGTCGCCTCCCAGAAAGCGGCGCATGTCGAAGGATTGTTTCATGTCGCTTGCTCCCTTTAGGCGATGCTCTTGCGGTCTCGCCATGCGGTGATGGCGGTCGCGACGACGATGATGACACCCACCACGACCCCCTGCCATGTGGTGTCGATCCTCATGATGATGAGCGAGTTCTTGACCATGACGAGTATGAAAACGCCGATCAGCGTGCCGGTCACCGAGCCGCGGCCGCCGAAGATCGACGCACCGCCCAGCACGACGGCGGCGATGACGTCCAGCACGAGGCCGCTGAGTTCGCGCGGATCGGCGAGCCAGGTCATGGAGGCGTGGAGAATCCCGGCGAAGCCAGCCAGCGCCCCGGCGAGACAATAGACGAAGAAGATCGTGCGCCATGTGTTGAAGCCGACGCGCTTGGCCGCTTCAGGCGAGCCGCCATAGGCATAGATGCTGCGCCCGATCATCGTGTGATTAAGTATGAGATGGACGAGAAACGCCAGCGCCAGATAGACGAAAAACATCGCGGTGAGGCCGAATGTCATGCCGAAAGAACTGGTGAGCGAGACCACGTTCGTCTTGCCGAAGGCGATCAGCGCCTTGGGCATCTTGTCGATATTGACGACGCTGGTGCCGACGAGGCCGAGCACCAGCCCGCGCACGATGGACCCGGTGCCGAGCGTCACGATCAGCGGGATCATCTTGAAGCGGTGGATGATGAAGCCATTGAAAGCGCCGAGCACCAGGCCGATCAGCGTGGCGGCGACGAAGGGGATGAAGACGCCGTCATAGCCGAGATAGACCATCATGCGGATGGTCAGATACATGCCCGCGATGGCGAAAGCGGTGAAGGAAACGTCGATGCCGCCGGAGATCATCACCAGAAGAACGCCCAGCGCCATGATGCCGATCACCACATTGGAGCGCAGGAGGCCGAAAATATTGTCGAGCGACCAGAAAGCCGGGTTGATGAGGCCGATGATGATCATCGCGGCGAGAAGCACGCAGGCGATGATGAATTCGGTGCTGCGAAGGAATTTCATGTCGGCTCCTCAGTTCAGGGCCTTGAGCCGGTCGTTGACGGCGTCTTCCGTCATGGAATCCCCCGTCAGTTCGTCGACGAAGCGTCCGCGATGCATCACTAGCACGCGGTTGCAGTTTTGCACCAGTTCCGGCACGTCGTCGGAGATCATCAGCACGGCCAGACCTTCGGTCTCGGCCAGATTGCGGATGATCGCATGGATCTGTGCCTTGGACCCGATATCGACCCCGACCGTCGGTCCGTTCAGGATCAGCACCTTCGCGCCGGTAAGCAGCCAGCGCGCCAGCACGACGCGCTGCGCGTTGCCGCCGGACAGGTGGTTGACGGGCGTGTGCGGTCCCGGCGCGACGATGTGCATGGCCGAGAACATATCGCGCGTCGTGGCGTCCGCCTTCTTGCGGTCGATGAAGAGCCCGCGCACGAATTTTTCGATCGAGGTAACGATGATGTTGCGCTCGATGGACTGGGTGAGGAACAGCCCCTCGGTCAGCCGGTCTTCCGGCACATAGGCGATGCCAGAGGCGATGGCCTCCTGCACGGATTTCGGATGAACGTCCCTGCCGTCGATGCGCATGGTGCCGGTGAAGTCCGGCTTCATGCCGAACAGGGCGAGCGCCAACTCCGTGCGGCCGGAGCCGATCAGGCCTGAGACGCCGACGATTTCGCCGGCATGAAGCGTAAGGCTGGCCTTCTCCACGGAGCCATGAACGCTCAGATTTTGCACGTCGAGGATGGGCGTCGCGGCCGCGCCCTCGCGCGGCGACCAGTGATAGCGCTGCTCGGCCAGGTCTTGCCCGGTCATGGCCCGCGCGATGGAGGACTCGTCGAAGTCGGAAATAGGCCCTTCCGCGACCTTCCTGCCGTTGCGGAAGATGGTCAGCCTTTCGCTGATCTCCAGCATCTCGCGCATCTTGTGGCTGACGAAAAGCACGGCGATGCCCTGCGCCTGGATGTCGCGCACGATCTTGAACAGCGCGTCGACCTCGTGCCGGGTCAGCGCGGTGGTGGGCTCGTCCATGATGATGAGGCGCGCGTCTGCCATGACGGCGCGCGCGATGGCGACGATCTGCTTGCCGGAGGTGGGCAGGCTGTCCACGTCGGCGTCGAGGTCGATGCTCACGCCGAGCCGGTCGAGCGCCTTGCGCGCCAGTTCACGCACACGCTTCCAGTCCACCGTTCTGCGGCCCTCGATGAGGAACGTATTGATGGCGAGGTTTTCCGCCACCGTCAGGTTCCCGAACAGGGAGAAATCCTGATAGATGACCTGAACGCCGTGATGCACGGACTTGACAGGATCGAGTTTGCCGACCGGTTGGCCGTCGATCAGCATCTCGCCGTCTTCCGGCGTATAGACGCCCGACATGACCTTGATGATGGTGGACTTGCCTGAACCGTTCTCGCCGGCAAGGCAATGAATCTCGCCGGGCTTGATGGTGAGGGAAACGTCGTCCAGCGCCTTCACGCCGCCGAAGCGTTTTCCGATATGACGTAGCTCGATCAGGTTTTCGCTCATAGGATTTCTTCCCAAGGCTGCGGTCCGCTGCAAGCAGGGGCCGCATGGCACCTCATGGAATGCGCATGTTTGCGGGAATCGGGAGGAGCACGAGGCTCCTCCCCGGCGGGTAGCATGGATCAGAAGTTATACTTGTCCATGTTGGCCTTGGTTACGCCGACCCAGCCCGATCCATAAAGGATATTTGGCCGGGACGGGTCCGACACGATCAGCTTTTCATAGCCCGGAAGACCAAGATCGAGGCCGGCCTTGATCTGCGCGTTCTTCTTTTCCAGTGCCGCGACCGCAAGCATGTTCATCGCGTAGCCCGAGATCGCCGGGTCCCAGAACTGGATGTACTGGATGTCGCCGTCCTTCAGATATTGCCCGGCGACGGATACGAGGCCGGTGCCCGAGAAGAAGACCTTACCCTTGCGGCCGCTTTCGGCGATCAGGCGGCCCGCGCCTGCCGAGGCCGGCATCGGCGCGCCGAGAATCCCCTTGATATCGGGATAGGCGGTCATCGCTTCCTTGAGCTTGTTGTAGGAGACATTTGCGTCGTCATAGGTTTCGAGACGCCCGGCAACTTCCTGCATGTCCGGGAAATGGGCCTTCTGGTAGGCAACGGCGCCGTCGATCCATTCCATCTGCGACTGTGAGGTCAGGCTGCCGACCGTGGCGACATATTTGCCCTTGCCGCCCATCGACTTGCCGAGCTTCTCCATCAGGCTGGCGCCGTAGGCCTTGTTGTCGAAGGCTTCGATATCGTAGTCGACATTCTTGATGTTGGAGGCCTCGGAGCTGATAACGACGATGCCGTGATCGCGGGCCTTCTTCAGCACCGGCTCGACGGCCTCCACCGAGAAGGGAACGATGCAGATGGCATCGACGCCCTGCGCAATCAGGTTTTCGACGATCTGAACCTGAGCGGCGGCGTCCGCCTGGCTGGGGCCGACCATCCACACGTCGTTGCCGGTGTCTTTCTTGAACTGGTTGATGCCCTGCCGCATGCGGTCGAACCAGGCAATGCCGTCTACTTTCACAACGGTCGCGATGGTGTATTTCTTGCCGTTCGCTGTCGTGATGAGTTCCTTGTTGACCTTGGACGTGTCGACAACGCCGTCGGCGAAGGCGTGCGACGCGACCATGGACATCGCCAAGGCCAAGGATGCGAGTAATTTCTTCACTGGTGTTTCCTCCCTGAAACGTATCGCCCGTGCATGACGGGCTGGTGACTTCCGATCCGAGACTCCGCCGGGCATGCAGGTATGAAAGCGTCTCCCGCTCTTCCGGTTCTTCTCACCGGAATGCGCAAGCCGTCATCCCGCTGCCGCGGCGCAACTTCATGCTGGAATTCGTGTTGTCGATTTCTCCCGAGAATGCCTATAATGTTACAATTCGATCATTATGTTCGGATCGTTTCATATTTCTGTTTGTCCTGTCAAGTGTTCGTGTATTGTCGTTGCGCGGGGACCGGCGGAAGGATAAATGGTCGGGAGGACGCGAAAGTGGGGAATGTGTGAGCAGGATCAGTCGCAAGGACGAACGGATCGCCCGGTTGGTCGCATGGGTGGAGGAGAGCGGCGTCCTGCGTCTGCGTGACGCAGCGGCCCGGCTTGGCGTATCGGAAATAACCGTTCGCCGCGACATCAGCGACGATGACGGCGCGCTCAATTGTCTGGGGGGATACATTATCCCCGTGCAGGACGGAGCCAACGGCAGCGACTATGTTTTCGCTTTTGAAAAAGACAGCCACGCCGGCGCCAAGACAAAGGCCTGCGCCGCCGCCGCGGCGTTGATCGAACCGAACGACACGGTGTTCATCGATTGCGGAACGACCACTCCGCATCTGGCGTTACGCATACCGGCCAATCGAGGCGTCACCGTCGTCTGCTATTCGCTCAACATCGCGGAGATTCTGTCCCAACGGGACGATGTTCGCCTGATCGTGCTTGGCGGTCTTTATCACGCCGAGGCGTCGTCCTTTTCCGGCGATGAAGGTATCGAAAGCCTGAAGCGCATCAGCATCAACAAGGCGTTTCTGTCGGCAGGCGGTGTGGACCAGAAGCACGGGGTCACCTGCTCGCATTTTCATGAGGTACCGATCAAGCAGATGGCCATGCAAAGGGCGGTGGAGTCTTATCTCGTGGTGGACGAGAGCAAATACAGTAAGGTCAGGCCTGCGCGGTTTGCATATATGTCGGATTTCAAGGCGATTATAAGCAATTGAACGGTATTTGTTATTTTAACGGAGTGCCGATCTTGTTCCTGATGGATAATGACTGCACGCGCATCAACCAAGCCGATTGCATGAAGGACAGGATCGTGCCGATCCATCTTAAAGATCGCGATTCAGGGTCTTGAGATAGGCGCAGAACATGTCCGCCATGGCTTCGGCGCAGTCCTCGATCTCCGTCGCCGTTCGAGGTGCTTCAGAAAAACTCTTTCCGACTGCGCTCAATGTCGTGCAGATCAGGTCCCCCGCAAGTTCGCGTGCCTTGTCCGTCGCATCGGGCAGTGTCTCGCGCATGAATGCCGCGATCGCCCGGTCGCCCTCCGCCCGCGCTTCTCGCGCCTCCGGGGCGTCGCGATAGAGCGGAGCGGCGTCATCGAGCGCCGCCCGGATTGCGGCTTCATCGCATTCCGAGCGAATGAAGGCATGAACAAGACGCCGCAGACGTTCGAGGGCAGGTTTGGTCGTATCGCCAAGGATCGTCTTCCACTGATCGATCGTCTGTCGCCACTCGTCGCTTTGCAGCCGGAACAGGATAGCCGCCTTGTTCGGAAAATACTGATAGAGCGACCCGACGCTGACGCCGGCCTTCTCGGCCACCCGCGCGGTGGTGAATCGGGTTGCGCCCTCCGTCACCAAAACCTGAACAGCCGCTTCCAGGATCGTCGCGACCAGTTCGGTCGAGCGGGCCTGTTTGGGCTGTTTTCGCGAGGAAATCCGGGCGGTTGGACGATCCGTCATCTGAGCTTCCAGAAATGCGATTAGAAAATGCGATGAATCAATCGTATTTTACGACGCAAGACGAAGCAACATTTTTCCCCGGATTGGACCTCTTCATGACCACCTTGAATACCGCACCTCTTGCCCCGCTGCTGGAGCGCCTGTTCGCAGAAGCCGATGCGGCGACCAGTCCGGCGATGTCCACGTTCTCCCGCGAGGAACGGGATCGGCTGATGCACAGCAAGACGGAATATCTCCATCTCTACGGGCTGATGAAGGATTTATGGCTGCCGGTTTCGCGGGAAACGGGCGTGCTGCTCTACATGCTCGCACGCAGCACCGGCGCGAAAAACATTGTCGAATTCGGCACGTCGTTCGGAATCTCGACCCTGCATCTTGCGGCCGCGCTTCGCGACAATGGCGGCGGACGCATCATCACCACCGAATTCGAGCCATCCAAGGTGGCGCGGGCGCGCGAGCATCTGACCGAAGGCGGCCTTGCCGATCTGGTGGAGATTCGCGAAGGCGACGCACTCAAAACGCTGAGCACCGACCTGCCGGAGGCGATCGATCTGCTGCTGCTCGATGGCGCGAAGCCGCTTTACCCTGACATCCTGAGTCTGGTTGAAGACCGTCTGAAACCTGGTGCGCTCATCGTCGCGGACAACGCCGACCTCTGCCCGGAATATCTGGAGCGGGTGCGCGCACCGGGAGGAGGCTACATGTCCGTGCCGTTCGCGGACGATGTCGAGCTTTCCATGCGGGCGGCCTGAGCGATCGAGCTATACCGCGACATCGACACGGAATTTTCTTCGGAGAAAAACCATGCACGTATTCATAACGGGCGCCACCGGCTGGGTCGGCTCGGCCATTGTGGGTGAATTGCTGGATGCCGGCCATCATGTCACAGGCCTCTCTCGCGACAGGGAAAAAGCGAGTTGGCTTGTCGAAGCCGGCGCGCAGGCAGTTCTCGCCACGCTCGACGACCTCGACACGTTACGCGATGCGGCGAAGGCGGCTGATGCCGTAATCCATACCGCTTTCAACCACGACTTCTCCAGATTCGCCGAGAATGCGGAGCAGGATCGGCGGGTGATCGAGGTGCTGGGAAGTGCGCTGGAAAGCTCCGAGCGCCCGCTTCTCGTGACTTCGGGTCTGTCCGGGTTGCCTCGCGGTGCGACCGAGGCGGACATTCCCGGTCCGGCCGGGCCGAGGAAGTCTGAAGTAACCGCACGGGCACTGGCGGAACGTGGAGTGCGCGTGGCCACCGTTCGGCTCCCGCCGTCCGTGCATGGTCTTGTCGACCATGGGTTCATCCCCATTGTGGCCCGTCTTGCCCGAGAGAAAGGCGTATCCGCCTATATCGGCGACGGTCAGAACTGCTGGTCCGGCGTTTACAGGCTGGACGCCGCGAAGGTTTACCGGCTTGCCCTTGAGCGAGGCGTGACCGAACCTGTTTATCACGCGGTCACGGACGAGGCCGTGCCGTTCAGGGCAATCGCGGAAGTCATCGGGCGCCGTTTTGGCCTGCCGGTCGAGCCAAGAGAGCGTGAGCACTTTGGCTGGTTCGCGACTATGGCGGGCGCGGACATGGCAGCTTCCAGCGCACGCACCCGATCACTTCTCGGTTGGGAGCCTGCTGGCCCGAGCCTCATCGCCGATATCGACCAGCCCGGCTACTACGCAGGATAGTCCGGCAAGGTTGCAATTATGTCAGCGCAGTTCCCTGCGTCGGACCGTAAGCGTTTACGTCAACCAACGCACCCATCAACCTGAAAAGAGTGCGTTTTTATGCTGAATATTCTTTGGCCTGATTTGGCCTACCGTCGCGTCATCGCGCTGACGGTCGCCCTGTTTCTTTCCTATCTCACCGTTGCCATGTCGTTACCGGCCGTGCCGGTCCATGTCGTGCAGCAACTCGGCCTCGGAAATGCCTATGGCGGACTGGCAGTCGGTATTGCCTTCCTGTCGACGATCCTGACACGCGGCCGTGCCGGTGCTTGGTCCGACCGGATTGGCGGCAAACTCACCATGCAGCGCGGCCTTCTCATTTACGCCGTGGCGGGGCTGATCTGCCTTGCGGCAAGTTGGTCAGGCCTTTCCACCACGACAAGTTACATGGTGCTCATCATCGGTCGTCTACTGCTCGGACTTGGAGAGAGCGTGGCGATGGTCGGCATGATGGGCTGGGCTATCGGCCTTATGGGTCAGGCTCGCTCCGGCCGTGTCATTTCGCTTGTCGGCATGGGCATGTATGGCGCTTTTGCAGCCGGGGGGCCGCTTGGCCTGCTGCTGCTGGACAGGCTAGGCTTCTCTGGCCTGATGCTTGTTTGCACGGCGCTGCCGCTGATCGGATTGCTCGCCATTCAATGGCTTCCGGCCGTGGAACCCCATGCCGGTCCGAGGGAATCCTTCTGGCGGATCATAGGGCGCATCTGGCGACCGGGTGCCGCCGTCGGGTTGCAGGGCGTTGGCTTTGCCGCGCTCGGCGCGTTCTTCTCGCTTTATTTCCTCAGTCGCGGCTGGCCGTATGCGGGGCTTGGCCTGACATGCTTCGGCGTCGGCTTCGTTGTGGTGCGGCTGTTCTGCGGCCATCTCCCGGACCGGATTGGCGGCACGCGTGTCGCGTTCATCTCCCTGATTGTCGAAGCGTGCGGGCAATATCTGCTTTGGCTCGCGACGGGCCCTTACGCGGCACTCGCCGGCGCGCTGTTGACCGGCCTTGGCTGCTCGATGGTGTTTCCGTCCATGGGAACCGAAGTCGTGAAGCGGGTACCACCCCACATGCGCGGCACGGCGATCGGCGGCTTCGCTGCCTTTCAGGACCTCGCTTATGGTGCGACCGCTCCGGTGGTAGGCATTCTGGCCGACCACTCCGGCTATTCATCGGTGTTCCTGATCGGCGGTGTCGCCGCGACGCTCGGCCTTTGGATGGTGTTGTCTGCGCGCATAACTTCTTCCCCGCAAGATGTTGGGTTGTCGGTCGAATAACGCGTCGGCGGCCGGATTCAAGATCGGTTTCCTGCCGTCAAAAGGCGGAGCCGACATGGTTCGGATTCCGCATCCAGATGCTTATTGCCGCTGCTGGATAGAAGAGTTCTTCGCCTTGAAGGCAGCAGCCGGCCGGGCTTCCAAAATGAAGGCCGATCTCCTAGGTTATTGCAAGCCCTTGCCCTCAATCCTTGCGGATGAAGCCACAACATGAGCAAGCTCTTCACTCCCATCGCTACAGGCAGCCTTGCAATGCCGAACCGCGTGGTCATCGCCCCGATGTGCCAGTATTCTGCCGAGGAAGGCCGGATGACCAGTTGGCACATGATCCATCTTGGCCAGCTCGCATTGTCGGGGGCAGGGCTTCTGACCATCGAGGCCAGCGCTGTCAGCCCTGAGGGGCGTATCACCTATGCCGATGTCGGCCTGTGGGACGACGCGACCGAAGCGGCCATGGTCCCTGTCCTGAAGGCGATCCGGCAATGGTCCGACATCCCGGTCGCGATCCAGCTTGCCCATGCCGGGCGCAAGGCCTCGACGGAAAAGCCGTGGCTGGGCGGGGCGCAAATTCCGCCGGGACAGCCCAACGGCTGGCAGACCGTCGCCCCCTGCGCGCTGTCCTTCACCCCTGACACCCATGCGCCCGAGGCGCTGGACAGAGCCGGGATGGAGCGCATCCGCGACGCCTTCGTCGAGGCGGCCCGGCGCAGCCTGCGGCTGGGGATCGACGCGATCCAGCTGCATGCCGCACATGGCTACCTGCTGCATCAGTTCCTTTCGCCGCTGTCGAACCATCGCGAGGATGCCTATGGCGGCAGCCTTGAGAACCGGCTGCGCTTTCCGCTGGAGGTTTTCGAGGCGGTGAAGGCCGCCGTTCCGGCAGACTATCCGGTCTCGGTCCGGGTGTCGGGCACGGATTGGGTGGATGGAGGTTGGGATGTCGGGCAGACCGTCGCGTTTGCGCAGGAATTGCAGAAGCTTGGCTGCGCGGCCATCCATGTGTCCAGCGGCGGACTGGACCCACGGCAGAAGATTCCGGTCGCTCCGGGCTATCAGGTGCCGCTGGCCCGCGCGGTCAAGGCTGCGGTCGATATGCCGGTGGTGGCGGTGGGATTGATCACCGATTTCGACCATGCCGAATCGATCGTGGCGACGGGCGACGCCGACATGGTCGCCCTTGCGCGAGGGGTGCTTTACGACCCGCGCTGGCCCTGGCACGCTGCGGCGCATCTGGGCGCGCAGGTGCAGGCCGCCCCGCAGTATCTGCGCTGCCAGCCCCGCCTCCACCGGGAATTGTTTCTGCATAGATGAGACATCCTGCGGCGCTGCCGGGCCGGACAGCGCCGGGCTTTGAGCATCGTGCAGATTCGGGGCTACGGTCCACGAGACCGGCCATTCGGATCGTCATCCCGCCATCGGCGGATTGATACGCGAGAAGCCCTCCTGCCGACGGTAAGGGAAATGAGGATAGGGCGCGGTGACGCTGCGGGCCTCGTCCAGCCTTGTTACCTGCTCGGGCGTGAGGTCCCAGCCGACAGCACCGAGGTTCTGGCGAAGCTGTTCTTCGTTGCGCGCGCCGATGATGACCGATGACACAGTCGGGCGTTGCAGCAGCCAGTTCAGCGCGATCTGCGGAACGGTCTTGCCGGTTTCCTCCGCTATCGTGTCGAGCGCATCGACAACGCGATAGAGGTGTTCGTCGTCCACGGGCGGGCCGAAGCTGGCGGTCTCATGCAGGCGGCTGCCTTCGGGCAGCCGCGTCCCACGACGAATCTTCCCGGTCAGCCGTCCCCAGCCGAGCGGACTCCAGACCATCGCCCCAAGGCCCTGATCCTCGCCCAGCGGCATCAAATCCCATTCGTAGTCGCGCCCGACCAACGAGTAATAGACCTGATTGGCGACATAGCGCGGCCAGCCGTATCGGTCGGCGATGGCCAGCGATTTCATGATCTGCCAGCCGGAGAAATTGGAGACGCCGACATAACGGACCTTGCCGTCACGGACGAGTGTGTCGAGCGTCGACAGCACTTCCTCGACGGGCGTGAAGGCATCGAAGGCATGAAGCTGGAAGATGTCGATATGATCGGTCTGGAGACGGCGAAGCGCATCCTCGACGGCGCGGATCAGGCGGAAGCGCGAGGAACCGGCGTCGTTCGGCCTGTCGCCCATGGGCAGGCTGGCCTTGGTCGAGATCAGCACATTGTCGCGGCGGCCCTTGACGGCTTCTCCCAGCACCTGTTCCGATGCTCCGTCGGAATAGACGTCCGCGGTGTCGAACAGGTTGACGCCGGCCTCAAGGCAGATATCGACGAGGCGGCGGGCCTCGGTCGCATCGGACTGGCCCCAATTGCTAAACAGCGGACCGGAGCCGCCAAAGGTGCCGGCACCGAAGCTGAGGACCGGCACCTTGAGGCCGGATTTTCCGAGAGTGCGATATTCCATGGGATGTTCCTTTCGTTATGCAGGGGAAGGGTCAGCGGCCAAGCAGCGCATTGAGATTGACTGCGTCCGCCATCGCCCGGTTGCCCTCGTCGCCGGGATGAAGGTGATCGCCGGAATCGAAGGCCGGGCTGATCCGCGCGGGATGTCCGGGGTCGCGCAGCACTGCATCGAAATCGACAACGGCGTCGAAGGCGCCGCTTTCCCTGATCCAGCGATTGACCTCCCGGCGCAGCGCGTCCTTGTCGGGGTGGTAGTAGTTGCCGAGCGGCGTTCCGCTCAGCGCGCCCTCGAACGGCGGCAATGTCGCGCCGATCAGGCGGATATTGCGGGCATGAGCCAGCGCGACAAGCTGCCGATAGCCCGCGATCAGTTCCTCGGCGGTCGGACGTTTCTGGTCCGGGGCGAAATCCGTGCCGGGCCATGAAATATCGTTGATGCCGATGAGGACGATCGCCGCCTTCACGTTCGGCTGCGCGAACACGTCCCGGTCCAGACGCGCGGCGACGTTGACGCCCATCTTGTCCCGAAGTAGCCGCCCGCCGGAAATGCCGCCGTTCAGTACGGCGATCCGGTAAGGGGCAAGCCGCGCGGCAAGAAAGTCCGGCCAGCGGGTGTCGGCATCGACCGTGGCACCGTTCCCGTCGGTGATAGAATCGCTGATGACGACGACCGCGCCCTCGTTCGGCGTGTCGACCAGAACGTCGCTCAGGAACACGCGGGCATCGGTCGCCGATGTCGCGGCGAAACGCTCAATTCCGGTCTGGTTCCCGCTGCCGAACCATGCCGTCTGCCGCCCGTCCCAATGGAAGGTGGTCAGCGGCGTTTCTTCAGGGAGGTAGATGGAGACGGCGAGCCTGCCCCGTGCATCGACGGCCATATCGACGGGGTCGCTGACGGCGGGCGCGCCAGGCGGAATGGTGATCCCGTCCTCTCCGCCGAAGGTCAGCTTGCGGATCGTGCCGGGCTGAGCCGCGCCGTTTTCGCCTGCGAGACCCACGCTTGCCCCGCCGATCCGCATCGGCTTGTCGCCATAGGTATTGGAGAAGACGAGACGTACCCGAGAGCCGCCGAGGCTGACGCGCAGGACCTGCCGGAAGGTCTGATCCTGAACGGAAGCCGGAATCTTGGTCGGAAAGGGAAAATCCGAACCCCATACAGGCTGCGGGCTGGCCATCCAGGTGCCGACCCAGGTGCGATCTCCGGCACGGGCCGGGGAAAGGCCGGACAGGGCTGAGGCGAGCGCGAAGGCGGCGGCAAGGACGGCCGGACGGACTGATCGCTGTCGGCGTCGTTTATCGGGCATTGTGGTTTGCTCCTGTCGTCTGGATTGCATGAACTGGCTGAATAGGGGCGCTCGCCCGCACGGCGATCAGCGCCGTAGCGATGGCGAGAAGCGGAAACAGTGCGGCCACGATCGGCGCCGCGCCGAGGCCCGGCCCGTGCTCGATAACCATGCCGCCCACCCATGCGCCGATGGCGTTGCCGAGGTTGAAGGCTCCGATGTTGAAGCTCGATGCGAGGCTCTGGCCTGCGCCTTCGGCCCTGGAGAGCACCCACATCTGCAAGGGTGCGACGGTGGCGAAGCCCGCCGCGCCGAGCAGGCCGGTGAAGACGATGGCCGCAATCTGGTTGTCGAGGGCGAAGGTCATCACCGCCAGAACGAGAGCGAGCGCGGCCAATGTGCCGACGATGGCGCGGATCAGGTTGCGGTCGGCCAGCCTGCCGCCCACGAGATTGCCAGCCACCAGCCCACCGCCGAAGACCAGCAGGATCGGCGAGACGGCGCTGTCCTCGAATCCGGAGACTTCGGTCAACAGCGGCGCGATATAGGTGAAGACCGCGAAGACGCCGGCATAGCCGAGCACGGTGGTCAGCAGGCCGAGCAGGACGGGACGGCGGATGATCGCGCGCAGGCCGGCCCGCCAGTCGGAAGTTTCTGGCTGTGTCCGGTCCTGTGGCACCAGCGCGGCGAGGACGACAAGCGCGATCAGCCCCACCAGCGTGACCGCCCAGAAGGTTGCACGCCAGCCATAGTGCTGGCCGAGCCATGTGCCGAAGGGGACGCCGAGCACGGTCGCGACCGTCAGGCCGGTGAACATGATGGAGATCGCCGAGGCGCGCTTGTCGTCGGACACCAGACCCGTCGCCACTACGGCCCCGACGCCGAAGAAGGTGCCATGCGTCAGCGCTGTCAGCATCCGTGCCGCCATCAGCCAGCCATAGGTCGGCGCGAGCGCGCAGGCGGCGTTGCCGATAACGAAAATGACCATCAGCCCGATCAGCACATGCTTGCGCGGCCAGTGGGCGGTGAGGGTGGTGAGAACCGGTGCACCGATGGTGACGCCGAGCGCATAGCCCGAGATCAGCAGTCCGGCGGCGGCGATGGTGACATGGAGTTCACGGCTGACCTCCAGCAGGAGGCCCATGATGACGAATTCGGTGACGCCGATGCCGAAGGCTCCGGCCGTCAGGGCGTAGAGCGCGACGGGCATGGTTCCATTCCATTTTGCGGTGTTGCGTCGACAAACATAGATGTTCGGCATAGAATGAAATAGAATGGATTATGGAATATCACTTGTGAGATAGATTCATCATGGCGAGGCCCGAGGTAAACCGCTCCGGCGAAATGGAAGTGTTCGTTCGCGTGGTCGAACTCGGTGGCTTCTCGCCTGCCGCACGCTCTGCGCGCATGACGCCTTCGGCCGTCAGCAAGCTGATCGCGCGGCTGGAAGCCCGGCTCGGCGCGCGGCTGCTCAATCGCTCGACGCGTCAGCTTCAGCTCACGCCGGAGGGCTGCGCCTTCTACGAACGGGCGACGCGTATCCTCTCCGACCTTGAGGATGCCGAGCGCGCGGCTGGCATCGGTGAGCAGCCCGTGGGGCGTGTGCGCGTCAACACCAGCGCGTCCTACGCCAACCATATCCTCGCACCGGCGCTGCCCGAATTTCTGGCGATCCATCCGGGTGTTACGCTAGACATCGTGCAAACCGACGCGGTGGTCGATCTTCTGGCGGAGCGCACCGATGTGGCGATCCGGGCAGGGCCGCTGAAAAGCTCCAGCCTCGTCGCGCGCAAGCTTGGCGAGACGGCGCTGACAATCGTGGCTTCGCCGTCCTATCTGGAGCGTTGCGGGGAGCCGCGAAGCATCGCCGACCTTGAGGCGCATAATCGCCTCGGTTTCGGCTATGCGCGTACGGTCGACGGCTGGCCGCTTCGGGAAGGCGGCGAAACCATCGTCGTGCCAGTGACGGGCCGCGTGCAGGCAAGCGACGGCGAGGGCCTGCGCCAGCTGGCTCTCGCCGGCGTCGGCCTTGCCCGTCTCGCCGCGTTCACCATCAGGGCTGACATCGCGGCCGGTCGGCTGATGCCGGTCCTCGTCGATCTCGACACCGGCGAGAGGGAAGCCTTCCATGCCGTCTATATCGGGCAGGGCGGTCCGCTGCCGTCCCGCGTTCGGGCGCTGCTGGATTTCCTCGCGGAACGTGGAAAGGTCTCCTGATCGGGCGGCCCGGCCCGGATGTTCTCAGAACCCCTCCAGCGCAATCTTGCCCATGGCTTTTCCGCTTTCGATCAGGCGGTGGGCGCGCTTTAGGTTCGCGGCGTTGATCGTCCCGAAATTCTCCGCAAGCGTCGTTCGGATCGTGCCGTCATCGACCAGACGCGACACCTCGTTGAGCAGGACGCCCTGTTCGGCCATGTCGGCGGTTTCGAACATCGAGCGGGTAAACATGAGTTCCCAATGCACCGACACGCTCTTGCGCTTGAACGGATTGATATCCAACACGGCGGGATCGTCGATCAGCGCAAGGCGGCCCTGCGGCGCAATCAACTCGACGATTTCGAGGAGGTGCTGGTGGGTGTTCGTGGTCGAGAAAACGAAACCCGGCGCGCCGATGCCGAGAGCGGCGATTTGCGCAGCCAGCGGTCGGGAGTGATCCACGACATGATGCGCGCCGAGATCGGTCACCCACGCTTTCGTTTCCGGCCGTGAGGCGGTGGCGATGACGGTCAGGCCGGTGAGCTTACGCGCAAGCTGGATGGCGATGGAACCGACGCCGCCCGCGCCGCCGATGATGAGCACGGCGGGGACTGCGCCGGGTACTTGCCTTCCGGCGATATCCAGCCTGTCGAACAATGCTTCCCACGCGGTGATCGCGGTCAGCGGCAGCGCGGCCGCTTCGGCCCAGCCGAGCGTCTTCGGCTTACGGCCGACGATGCGCTCATCGACCGCTTGGAACTCGGCGTAGGCACCGGGCCGCGTCATCGATCCGGCATAGAAGACCGCGTCGCCGGGCTTGAAGAGCGTCGCGGCCGATCCGGTTTCGACCACGACCCCGGCGGCATCCCAGCCGAGCACCCGCCAGTTGCCGCCTTCCGGTCTTGCGCTGCCGCGAACCTTCACATCGGCCGGATTGACCGAGATAGCTTTGATTTCGACCAGCAGATCTCGGCCCGAAGGCGCGGGGCGCGGCAGGTCAATATCGACCAGTGAATTGTCGTCATCGATGGGAAGGGGTGTCTTGTAGCCAATCGCGTGCATCGGGGGCTCCTGTTGGTTGCACCATTTTGTGCTTGGCCATAGATGACGCCTTGGCGTATTCTTCGCAAGAATGCACATAAATTGCACATAGTATCGAAAAGGATACCATCTTCATGCCGCGTCCACGCCATGAGCATTTCGATTGCAGCCCCGGTTGCCCCGTCGAGGCGACGCTTGCCCTGATCGGCGGCAAATGGAAGGGCGTGGTGCTGTGGCACTTGTTGCAAGGCACGCTCCGTTTCAACGAGATACGTCGCCGGCTGCCGAACGTCACGCAGCGCATGCTGACCAATCAGCTTCGCGAACTGGAGGCGAACGGCTTCGTGATCCGTACTGTCTATCCGGAAGTGCCGCCCAAAGTGGAGTACAGCCTGTCCGCGCGCGGCCGGAGCCTTGAGCCAGTGATCCTCGCCCTCAAGGCGTGGGGAGAAGCCAATGGGGTGGAGCCCGATAACGACCACACGGTTCCGCCTTCGGATTTGAAAGCTCTCGACCATGTTTCCGGGCGTGCCGACACCTGAGAGTTCGGCAAGAGCGGACAGGGCGGCGTTATTTTCGCTTGAACGGAAGGTTCAGGATTTGCTTGGTGCCGAGAGTATTGCGGAAGTATTGTCGATTGAAGCCAGCACGGCGCCGGTAGCCGCCGGGATATACCCGGCAAATTAGATGGGCGTGCGATGACGCCGAGGGTTGCGAGGTTTGCAATGCCCCACATCAGGTTGCTGCCGTGCCGGTTGCTGTGATTGCAGGCGCGGCATGTCCCGGCTTGCCTGCACAGGCGGGTTTGAGCAATGACGCGAATAGCATCCAAAGTCCAACCGAGACGATGGCGAAGGCACCCAGAATCAGGAACATCGGTCGATAGCCCAGCTCCTGCGCGATCCAGCCGCCGATCGCGGGGCTGATCGATGCACCCACGCCCTGAACGGTCATCACAGCACCCTGACCGGCATTGACCCGTCCGGTGCCGTCGAGAATGCGCGCGACGAGGCCAGGCACGGCCAAGCCCTGAAGACCTCCGCTGACACCGTCGAGAATCTGGACCGGAAAGACACCCCACTTGTTGAGCAGCCAGGCGGCGATGACGCCCCTTATCGGCAAGGCAACAAAGGACAGCAGGAGAACCAGCCAATAGCCCTCCTTCTCCGCCATGCGCATCGCGACCAGCGTGGTCATGATCATCACAGCCTGTCCGATCACGATCGTCATGGCGACGAAACTCGCCGGATCGGTATGCGTGCTGGCGACCACGGCCAGCCCATAGAGCGGAAGCATCGCCGCGTTCCCGAGATGGAAGAAGAGCAGGGCCGCTGCGAGGATCAGCAGCGGCTTCGTCTCGACCAGCACCCGAAATCCGCTGGCATGGCCATCGTCTGCGCCCTCGTGTTCGAGCCCGCGGGCAGCGTCGTCGTCGATGGAATCGCGCGGGATCATCAGAACGGAGGCGATGGACAGCACGCCGAAAGCCGCGGCCAGCCAGAACACGGCTGTGAAGCCGTAAAGCCAGCCGAGCCAGCCGGAGAGGGCGGCGCCCACCATATTGCCGGCATGGTTGAATGCCTGGTTGCGGCCATTCTGGCGGTTGAAGCCGGCCTGCCGGACGATGCCGAGCGTGATGCCGGCGACCGCCGGCCCGATCGCCGCTCCCGCGATGGCGGTCGCGATCTGCGACGTCGCCACCAGCCAGAACTCCTGCGACAGAAGCACGATGCCCGATGCGAGCACCGTGCAGATGCCGGGGATGATAACGAACAGTTTCTTGCTGCGTGTGGCGTCGATCATGGCGCCCGCCGGCGTCGTCATGATCATGCCCGCTATGCCACCGGCTGTCATGACCGCTCCGATCAAGCCGCTCTGCCACCCGTGGGCAAGCAGGAATACACCGAGAAAAGGACCGATCCCGGCCTGCATATCGGCCATGAAGAAATTCAGCCCAAGAAGCGGCCTGAGCGCTGTCTGCCGGGATTGGGCGAGCGTCATCTGGTTTCTTCCCATCAGTCGTTCGAGATCAGGGTGGTGCCGGCCGCCATGGATGTTGCACCCAAGGCGGCCAGGGCTTCATGCACAGGCATTCCTGATATGCCGGCCTGGCCGATGATGAGCGACACCAGAATATCGGCGCTGCTTGCGAGTCTCACGAATGCCCCTGCGCCGACCGTTCCAGCAGACAATGGACTGGCGATAAATGGCACAGGGGTTCGATTCGCCAGCGGGACCAGCCGACACCGGCTTTTCTTCAATGGTGATCGGTGTTCTCCTACATTGGCTGCGATCCGGGCGCTGGAGGCGGCGCGTCGGCCCGCGGAAGCGCAGGGGTTCCAGGAGGTGCAGGCGGAGGCGGCGCAGCATCCGCTGGCGGCGGAGGCGGTGCTCCGGGCGGCGGCGGAGGAGTATCGGCGCCAGCCTGCCGCGGCCCTCCCGGAGACGGGGGCGGCGGCGGCGGTCCAAAGGCCTGGGTGCGGCCATCGGCGTGCGAGACGAATTGGGCCTGAATGACGCCCCGGTCAAACATGCCCTGGACGGTTACCGTCTCTCCTTTCGCCACGACATCGGCGTTCTCGCCCTGTGGTCCGAGATCAACCAGCGCACGGCCGCTCCCGTCATCAAGGATGAACTTATTGCCGAATATCTCGGCGACCGTGCCTTTCACGGCAGCGGGATTTCCGTCCTGTAATTTGCCGATAGCGCTCGGTTGCAGCAGCATCACATCCTGCGGCTGCCAGCGCTGGGCGAGCTTGACGCCGCCGGCGCCTGCCGCGACTCCGACTGCCAGAACGGCAATCGCTACTCCTGCCAGCAAGCCGCGGCGCGGAATATGCCGATGCGGAGGCGGAGACGGGTTCTTATCCTGGAGGGAATTACTTTCACTCATGGCTGGCTCCTGTCATCAAGTGGTATGGGAAGAGCTTAGAAGATGGAGTACAACCCAACCTGAACCGTTTCGTTCAGGTTGGATTAAGGTTCAGGGTCTAGTTCCAAACCCGAGGTGCAATCGGTATGAAAATTCTCCTGGTCGAAGACGATCGTATGCTCGCGCATGAAATCGCCCACGCATTGCGTCAGGAGAATTTTGCGGTCGATATCGCAGCAAATGGCGAGGACGGGCAGCATCTCGGCGATACGGAATCCTACGATGCAGCGGTCCTCGATCTCGGTTTGCCCAAGATTCCAGGCGTCGACGTTCTTCGCGCATGGCGAAAGAACGAACGCCTTCTCCCTGTTTTGATCCTGACGGCGCGTGACGGCTGGACCGACAAGGTGGACGGTTTCAAGGCTGGAGCCGACGATTATCTGACCAAGCCGTTTCGCGTCGAGGAATTGGTGATGCGATTGCGCGCACTGGTGCGACGCGCCGCCGGCCACGCCGCACCGCGCATCACATGTGGTTCGCTGAGCCTGGAGGCGCAGACGGGCCTGTTCGAACTCAACGGACTTCCACTGAAGCTGACGGCGCTGGAATGGCGGGTTCTCGAATGCCTGATCATGCGCAAGGACACGGTCGTCGAGCGAAGCTTGCTGGCGGAGAAGGTTTACGAAGGCGATGTCGGGACGGACTCGAATTCGCTGGAAGTGATCGTTTCGCGATTGCGCCAGAAAATCGGCAAGGACGCTATCGAAACCGAACGGGGTCGCGGCTACAAACTCTCCGCGAAATCCGGATGACATCGCAAAACACATCGTTGAGCGCGCGTCTGATGGTCGCCGCCGGCGTGTTCATCACCGCCGCGCTCATCGTTGCGGCGATCATGATCGCCTTCGTTCTTCACCGCTTCGTGCAGGGCCAGATAGATCAGAGGCTCGACGCCCAGATTCTCTTCCTGTCGTCGATGCTGACGACCGATCATGCCGGCAATGTAAGGCTTGCAGGTGACGTGGACGGTCCGCCCTTCGATCGGCGCCGGCATGGCTGGTACTGGAAAATTTCCGGGCCGGCGAATGTCTTGCGGTCCCGGTCGCTGGACGGGGCCGATCTCGACCCGCCCGACATCAGCGGCAGGCCGCCGCCACCGCCGCCGCCAACTCCGCCGATCGGCGAGGACATGCCTCCGCGAGACGGGCCGGTTCCGGCGGACGGGATGGGCCCTTTCGGCCAAATGCTCCACTACCGTATCCAGAACGTTACCGTGCGGGGGTTCCCGATAACGATCGTGGCTTCCGCGCCGCGATCTGCCGTTCTCGGACCGTTGAAGGAAGCGATGCTGACGCTCGGCGTATCGCTGGGGCTTCTCGCGATCGCGTTGATCCTTGCTATGCTGGCTCAGGTTCGGTTGGGCCTGCGCCCGCTCCAGCACCTTCGGCGGGCCGTCGCCGACATACGATCCGGACTGCGCGAACGGTTACCTGACGGACAGCCGCGCGAAGTGCAGCCCCTGGCGGATGAACTCAATGCGCTGCTTGCGCAGAATGCCGCAAATCTCGAACGTGCGCGCAGGCATGTTTCCAACCTGGCGCATGGGCTGAAGACACCTCTTGCAACTCTGGCCCTTGCGTTGCCCAAAGGAGCGCGCAACGAGAGCGACCTCCGCGATCTCGTCACGTTGATGGAGCGGCGCATCCGTCATCATCTGGGACGCGCGCGGTCGGCTGCAATCGGCGGCCCGGTACGGACGAGAACCGCAATCGCCTCGCGAGCGCGGGATTTGGGCCTGGTCCTCACCAAGGTGAATGCTGAGAAGCCGATCACGTTCATCGACGAACTTCCATCCGACATCGTCGTGGCTTGTGAGCCGCAGGATGTCGACGAGATGCTGGGAAACGTCCTCGAAAACGCATTCCGGTGGTGCCGCACGAAGGTTGCCATGAGAGCAAGCCTGCAAGGCCGCGATGTTATCCTCATGATCGAGGACGACGGGCCAGGATTGTCTCCTGAGCAGATGTCGAAAGCGATGGAGGCAGGCCAGCGACTCGACGAAAGCTCGCCCGGCTTCGGCTTCGGCCTCTCGATCACGCGAGAGTTGGCCGAGCTCTATTCAGGCTCTCTTAACCTGGACAAGTCGGCGTTCGGTGGCCTTCTCGTGTCATTGCGCCTTCCGCGTGGTGACCTTCCTCTGGATTCATGGCCTGGGCGAACGCAGTAAACCATGCGGCGTTCGAACGCTGGGCTGGTCAGGATGATCAGGCCATCTGCGCCGAGAAGACGACCTGATTTCGGTCCGGTCATCACAAGCGGCGGCGATCTGAGCCTCGGCAATCCTTTAACCCGGATTGATACGCCAGGCCTTTGGCAGGACGGAGCCGATTCGAGCTACCGCACGAAATAGCCAGCGTCGAGGCCCGCCAGCCGAAAGAAGACGTTCTCCGGTTGACTTTCTCCATATGCGCCGTACCAATGCCCCCAAATGGATCATAAGCAATGGGCTTCACAAGCCTGACGGTCCAGATTAAACCCGGGCATCGACCACCGCGATTGGACGTCCGGTATGGTGTATCGAAATTTCTACGGGTTAGTGGCGCAGCCGCGCGGATCCCGATTCAAACACATAACCACAGGACGGCATCCATGAAGGGCTCGCAATGACGGGCGGTCGTCAATCCATGCCACCGCTCAACGCGCTCGTCGTCTTCGAGAGCGCCGCGCGGCTCGGCAGCTTTTCGCGCACCGGACTGGAGCTTGGCCTGACGCAAAGCGCCGTCAGTCGCCAGATCGGCAAGCTGGAGGCCTTCATCGGCTCCAAGCTGTTCAGCCGGAGGCCCTCCGGCGTGCAACTTACCGCCATCGGCGAAAACTACGCCTCCGAAGTCGGCCGCCTGCTCGGCGATCTCAGCGCCGTCACCGACAGCGTGCGGGCTTGGGCTGGCCCCCGGCAGATCACTATCGCCTGCTCGCGCGGCATCGCGGATCAATGGTTCCTGTCGCGCATCGGGCTGATCAAGGCGGCCATTCCGGGTATCGAGATAAGGTTGCGCGTCACCGACGACGTGGCGCATCTGCGCCTCGACGAATTCGACCTCGCCGTTTTCTATCGCAAGGACCGTCCCATCGGCGTCAATCTCACGGTGCTGGGACGAGAGGAAGTCGTTCCGGTCGCGACACCCGGAACCGGCGGCATCATGGGCATGGAGGCTCCCGTCCTCATCGCGGTCGAGGACGCCATGCGCGAATGGCAGGGCTGGCCGGAATGGTGGCAGGACGCGAAGCTTTCTCCGCCGCGGAGCGCGCTGGAATGGCGGCTCGGCGATTACGGCCTGTGCGTTGCCGCCGCCGTGCGCGGCGTCGGCGTCACGCTGGGCTGGACATGGCTGATCCGCGAGCAACTGGCCAGCGGAACCTTGGTGCCCGTTCATGAACACGTCATGCGCTCTGACGCCTATTTCTATCTCATGCGTCCTGCCGACCGCCATCCACGGAAGATCGTGCGGGAAGTGGCGGACTGGCTGATCGCCAGCAACGGTCCGGTCGTCCTGTGAACAGTTGGCGCCCACTCAAGGCTGCGCCGCACACTTGCGGGAAATAATGCGGTATCGGATATAGCCGACGACGGTGAAGATCAGCCAGGCGACCTGTGAGATCAGCGAACCGAGATTGAAGTTCCATATCAGTGAATAGATAAGCGCCACGCCGCCGGCGATGTTAAGCGCCGTGATTGGAAAATCGTCCACCGTCAGGATACGCAGTTGAAGCAAGGCGTAAGCCGTCAGATAGAAGGCTGCGCCCAAAAGCCCGACAATGTCCGGCATACCCATTTCGATCTCCACGACCAACGAACTTCAAAAAAACACGGAGCGCTTTTCCGACCGGAAAAACGCTCCTATAGTCACTTGCGGAGCGTTCCTTTATTCGTGCCGGCGCAAAAGCCAAGAGATCCGTTTGGCATGGGGGTATGCGTAAAATTCATACCCCGAAGATCGGCGTCAAGCCTTGAAATGGCGAAGTCTCGTGCGCTACGCCAAACGTCCGTTCATAAATACAAAGGGGTAACACATGACAGAGAACAAAAATCAGTTTGAGTTGACGCGCCGCTCTTTCCTCGCCGGCACGACGGGCTTCGGCCTCGTCGCCTTCGGCGGCATGGCGGGTTTAATCGACACGGCCGCCGCACAGGGCGACGGTCAGCCGCGGAAGGGCGGGGTTCTCAAGCTTGGCATCGGCGGCGGCAGCACCGCCGACAGCTTCGATCCCCGCTTGCTCCTGGACTGGGTCCCCGTCAATCAGGCCTATATGGTGATGAACGGCCTCGTCGAAATCGACGCCCAAAACAAGGCCATTCCCGAACTTTTCGAGAGCTGGGAACCGTCGTCCGACGCGAAGGAATGGACCTTCAAGGTTCGTCAGGGCGTGACGTTCCACAACGGCAAGACGCTCGACGCCGACGATGTCCTCTATTCGATCAATCTTCACCGCGGCAAAACCACATCAGCTGCGCGTGCGCTGGCCGCCGATTTCACGGATGTGGTCAAGGTCGACGCGGGCACGATCAGGATTACGCTTTCCGGCGGCAATGCCGACCTGCCGTATGTCCTTTCCGACTACCACTTCCTTGTGGTGCCCAACGGCTGGACCGACTTCAACAAGCCGGTCGGCACCGGGCCTTTCGTCTATGAAAGCTTCCAGCCCGGCGTCCGCGCCCGCTTCAAGCGTAATGAAAGCTACTGGAAGCCGAATACGGCCTGGGTCGACGCGGTTGAGGTCATCGTCATCAACGACGTTTCCGCGCGCACCAATGCCATCATGTCGGGACAGGTCCACGCGATCAACCAGCTCGATTTCAAGACCGTCGACCTCCTCAAGCGCAATCCGAACCTCAATATCGTGCAGTCGTCCGGCGGCCAGCATTTCTCTTTCCTGATGGATTGCACGCAGGCCCCGTTCACCGACAACAACATCCGCCTCGCCATAAAGTACGCCATCGACCGCGAACAGCTTCTCAAGACGGCGCTGCGCGGTTACGGACGGCTCGGCAACGATCATCCGATCCCCAGTACCGATCCGTTCTTCGACGCCGCGCTTCCGCAGCGCGCCTATGATCCCGACAAGGCGAAATTCTACCTGAAGAAAGCCGGTCAGGACAAGCTCAGGGTTCAGCTCTCGGCATCCGATGCCGCCTTCACCGGCGCAGTCGACGCCGCGGCCATCTTCCGTACCAATGCGGCCAGGGCCGGCATCGAAATAGACATCAAGCGCGAGCCAGCCGACGGCTACTGGGAGAATGTCTGGATGAAGGTGCCGTTCTGCATGTCCTATCGCGGCGGACGCCCGACCGCGGATCAGGCGCTCACGATTGCCTATCTGTCCACAGCGACGCAGAACGACACGCACTGGAAGAACGCGAATTTCGATGCGAAGCTGCTCGAAGCCCGCGCCTTGCTGGATCAGGCCAAGCGCAAGGAAATCTACGCCGAATTGCAGACCCTGCTCAGCAATGAAGGTGGCGCGCTGATCCCGATGTTCGGCGACTATCTCGACGCCGCGTCGAAGAAGGTAAAGGGGGTGAGA
The DNA here is from genome assembly GCA_001898995.1 of Rhizobiales bacterium 63-22. Taxonomy (GTDB): domain Bacteria; phylum Pseudomonadota; class Alphaproteobacteria; order Rhizobiales; family Rhizobiaceae; genus Brucella. The sequence continues at coordinate 393,479 of MKVZ01000006.1, forward strand.
CCCAACCCGATGTTTAATCTCATGGGTGCGCGTCTCGCCGAGAAAGTCTGGCTGGAAGCATAATGGCCGCATTGATCCTCAAGCGTGTGGGGCTCGGTTTCCTCACGCTCCTTCTTGTGTCTGTGCTGATATTCGCCGGCACGCAGATTCTGCCGGGCGACGTGGCTTCCGCCATTCTCGGCCAGAATGCGACGCCGGAGGCGCTGGCCGCACTGCGCGACAATCTCGGCCTCAACCAGCCGCTGCTGACGCGCTATCTTTCCTGGCTCGCGGGCTTCGCCACCGGCAATCTCGGTACTTCGCTGGCCAACCAGCAGCCGGTGGCCGATCTTTTGTGGCCGCGTTTCTGGAACACGATGGCGCTTGCCGCCTTCGCGGCGATCATCAGCGTTCCGATCGCCGTCCTTCTCGGACTGCTGACCGCCGTCAAGCGTGGCGGGCTGTTCGATCGGGTCGTCAACATCGTGGCGCTCGCCTTCGTGTCGCTGCCGGAATATTTCCTCGGCCTTCTCCTGATCTTGTTCCTGTCGATCCGTCTCAACCTGCTGCCGAGCCTTGCCGACACCTATGAGGGCATGGGCTTCTGGAGTTGGGTGCAGGCAACCGCTCTTCCCGCGCTGACGCTGGTTCTGGTGACCGTGGCGCAGATGATGCGCATGACCCGCACCGCCGTGCTCTCGGTGATGGATCAGGCCTATGTCGAGACGGCCTATCTGAAGGGTCTGCGCACGAAGCGCGTCGTCACCCGCCATGCGCTGCCCAATGCGGCGGCGCCCATCGTCAATGTCGTGGCCTTCAACATCGCCTATCTCATCACCGGCGTGGTGCTGGTGGAGGCCGTGTTCAACTATAACGGTCTCGGCCGCTTCATGGTGGACGCGGTGTCCAAGCGCGACCTGCCGCTGGTGCAGGCGGCCGCACTGGTGTTCGGCGCGGCCTACGTCATCCTCAACATCATCGCCGATGTCGCGGCCATCGCGCTCAATCCGCGTCTGAGACATCCCCGGTGACGCCATGAAGAAATCAATTCCCTTCACGGCGTGGCTTGGCCTCGCCATCGTCGCCCTCGCGCTGTTCCTGTTCCTGTTCGGCCCGCTGATCGCGCCTCACGGGCAGGAGGACATCGTCGGCTCGCCGTTCGATCCGCCTTCGGCGCAATTCTGGTTCGGGCTCGACCAGAACGGGCGCGACATGCTTTCCCGCATGCTCTATGGCGCGCAGATGTCCATTGGGGTGTCGCTGGCGGCTTCGCTGCTCTCCTTCGCCGTCGGCGTGCCGCTCGGCTTCATTGCCGCCATATTCGGTGGTTGGGTCGACACCATCCTCTCGCGCATCGTCGACACCGTCATGTGCATTCCGGTTCTGATCTCCGCGCTCGTCGTGCTTCAGGCGCTCGGCTCCTCGCTGCCGGTGCTGATCGTCACCATCGCACTTCTGGATTCCACCCGCGTGTTCCGCCTCGCCCGCATCGTCGCGCAGGGCGTCAACGTGCTCGAATATGCCGAAACCGCGCGATTGCGCGGGGAGGGCCTGTTCTGGCTGATCCGGCGCGAAATATTGCCCAACACGCTGCCGCCGCTGATCGCCGAATTCGGCCTGCGCTTCTGCTTCACCTTTCTCTTCGTCGCCGGCCTGTCCTTCCTCGGCCTCGGCATACAGCCGCCCTTCGCGGACTGGGGCGGTATGGTGAAAGACAACCAGCAGGCCATCCTCTACGGGCTTTATGCACCGCTGTTCCCGGCAGGCGCCATCGCGCTGCTGACCGTAGGGATCAATCTCGTCGTGGATTGGCTTCTCGCCGGGCGCACCGCCGTGCAGGGGGCCGATCGATGAGCGCGGATATCGTTCTTTCCATCAAGGACCTCGTGGTCGAGGCCCCGACCGGTACAACGCTGGTCGATCATGTAAACGTCACGCTCCGGCGCGGCGAGGTGCTGGGGCTGATCGGCGAATCGGGCGCGGGTAAATCCACCATCGGGCTCGCCGCCATGGGCTACGGCCGCGGCGGCTGCCGGATCGCCGAAGGCCGCGTGGTCGTGGACGGCGTCTCGCTGATGGACGGCGGGCGCGAGATCCGCGAAAAGACGCGTGGCGCGCGCATTGCCTATGTGGCGCAGAGCGCGGCGGCCGCCTTCAACCCGGCGCATCGCATCGGCCAGCAGATCATGGAAGGCCCGCTCTATCACAGCCTGATGACGAAGGCGGAAGCGAAAGCGTGGATGCTGGAATTGCTGCATGCCCTGCAACTGCCGGAGCCGGATACGTTCGGCGACCGCTATCCGCATCAGGTTTCCGGCGGGCAGCTTCAGCGCGCCATGGTGGCCATGGCCATGTCCTGCCGTCCCGACATCCTCGTACTGGACGAGCCGACCACCGCGCTCGATGTCACCACGCAGATCGAGGTTCTGGCTCTTCTGCGCAGCCTGATCCAGCGTTACGGAACGGCTGCGCTCTACATCACCCACGATCTCGCCGTCGTCGCCCAGATTGCCGGCCGCATCATGGTCCTGCGTCACGGCCGGATGGTGGAGAGCGGTTCGGCGGAGGAGGTGCTGGAGGCGCCGAAGGAAGATTACACCCGCCGTCTCGTGGCCGAGCGCAAGGCCAGCATTTCCGGCGAGGGCGCCGACCGCGCCGTCGGCGACATATTGCTGGAAGTAAAGAACGCCACCGCCTATTACGGCCGGAAACTGGTGCTGAAGGATATTTCCTGCCAGATCAGGCGCGGCGAGACATTGGCGGTGGTAGGTGAGTCCGGTTCGGGCAAGTCCACGCTGGCGCGGATCATTGCCGGTCTGCCGCCCCATTCGAGCGGGATCGTCAATCTCGACGGCCGCCGCTTGGAGGCGAGCTACAGGAAACGCTCGCGCGAGGAACTGCGCCGCATTCAGCTCGTCTATCAGTTGCCGGACGTGGCGCTCAATCCGCGTCAGACGGTGGGCGAGATCATCGGCCGCCCGATGAAATTCTATTTCGGCATGAACGAGGACCAGCGCGAGGAGGAGGTCCGCAGGCTGTTGGATCTGATCGGCCTGCCGGCGGACTTCGCCGGGCGTCTGCCCGGTGCGCTGTCGGGCGGGCAAAAGCAGCGCGTCTGCATCGCCCGCGCGCTGGCGGCCAAGCCCGATCTCATCATCTGCGACGAGGTCACCTCCGCGCTCGATCCGCTGGTGGCCGAGGAAATCCTGAGGCTTCTGCGCCGGTTGCAGGACGAACTGAAGGTCTCCTATCTTTTCATCACCCACGATCTCGGCGTAGTGCGCCGCCTCGCCGACCGCACCATGGTGATGCAGAAGGGCGAGGTGGTGGAGACCGGCGCCACGCACGACATTTTCGAACCGCCTTTCAAACCCTATACGGAGCAGCTCATCACTTCCGTTCCGGAGCTGCGCCGCGACTGGCTGGACGATATCCTCAGGATGCGCGCCGCCGGCTGATCCGCCGGCGTGGCGGCCGCGCCGCGCCGGACCTTCCGCATTCTCACATATTGGAACCGACCATGACCGTACATGTCACCGAGCATCTGTGGATCACCATGAGCGACGGAGCGCGCCTTGGTGCGCGCCTCTGGCTGCCGGAGGGCGCCGAAAAGAATCCGGTTCCCGCCGTGCTCGAATATATTCCGTATCGCAAGCGCGACGGCACGCGCGGCCGCGACGAGCCCATGCATGGCTATTTCGCTGAAAACGGCTACGCCGCCATCCGCGTGGACATGCGCGGAACCGGCGAATCCGACGGCCACATGGCCGACGAATATATCCAGCAGGAACAGGACGACGCGGTCGAGGTCATCGCGTGGATCGCGGAGCAGCCCTGGTGCGACGGCAATGTCGGCATGATGGGCAAGAGCTGGGGTGGGTTCAACGGGTTGCAGGTAGCCGCCTGCCGTCCTCCGGCGCTGAAGGCGGTCATTTCCGCCTATACCACCGACGACCGCTATCGCGACGATATCCACTATATGGGCGGGCTGCTGCTCAACGACAATCTGTGGTGGGGCACGATCATGCTCGCCTATCAGGCGCGCCCGCTCGACCCGGCCATCGTCGGCGAGGGCTGGCGCGACGCGTGGATCGAGCGTCTGGAGCGCCTGCCATTCTTTCCGGCCCTCTGGCTCGAACATCAGCATTACGACGAATACTGGAAGCACGGCTCGGTCTGCGAGGACTGGTCGGCGATCCAGTGCCCCGTCTTGGTCATCGGTGCGTGGGCCGACAGCTACACCAACACCGTGCCGCGCCTGCTGGAAGGTTTGCAGGTGCCGCGCAAGGGCATCATCGGGCCATGGGGACATATCTATCCACAGGACGGCGTTCCCGGCCCCGCCATCGGTTTCCTTCAGGAGGCCGTGCGCTGGTGGGATCATTGGCTGAAGGGCAGGGATACCGGCATCATGGAAGAGCCGATGCTGCGCGCCTATCTCTGCGACACCATCGAGCCGACCGGCACGCGCACCTTCGCCAATGGCCACTGGGTTGGCGAAAGGAACTGGCCCTCGACCATGATCACATCGAAGAGCCTCCCGCTCGGCGCGGACTATACGTTGGGCGAGGCGGGTGCGCCCGGCAGCGCGCTTACGATTTCATCCCCGCAGAGCCACGGCAAGGCCTGTGGCGAATGGATGGGCACGGGCTGCGTCGGCGAGCATCCCACCGACCAGCGCCTCGATGACGGCGGCTCGCTCAATTTCGACACGGCGGTCCTGACTGACGATCTCGATATTCTCGGTGCGCCGGTCGCGCGGCTGAAATTCAGCGTCGATCAGCCGGTCGCGCAGGTTTCGCTGCGGTTGAGCGACATCTTGCCGGATGGCCGCATCACCCGTGTCAGTTATCAGGTCTTCAACCTCAACCACATCGCCGGCCACGACAGGCCGCAGATGCTGGAGCCGGGCAAGATCTACGAGATCGCCATTACGCTGAATGCCTGCGGCTACAGCTTCAAAAAGGGCCATCGCATCAGGCTTTCGGTGGCGACCGGCTATTGGCCGATGGTGTGGCCATCGCCGAAGCGTGTCACCCTGACGCTCGACACCGCCGGATCGGCGCTCGATCTGCCGGTGCGCCCGCGCGTCACGGAAGAGGAAGTCGCGTTCGAGAAGCCGGTACACGGCAAGGATGCGCCGATTACCCAACTCGACCCGGGCAGCGTGCGCCGCTGGAGCAAGCAGGACCATGTCACCGGTGAGATGGTTTATGTCACGGAAGGTATCGGCGGCCTGTTCGGAGAAGGCGTCCTGCGGTTCGATGAGATCGGCACGGAGTTGAGCCACAGCCTCAAGCGCGAACTGCGCATCCGCGACGACGATCCCTTGTCGGCGAATTACGTCCTGACCCAGCATTACCGTATCGGGCGCGAGGGCTGGATGATCGACATCGACAGCACCACGCGTATGACGTCCGATGCGGAGAAATTTTATATTTCCGGCGAATTGACCGCGAAAGAAAACGGCGAGCCAGTACGGACCCGCGAGTGGAACCAGACCATTCCCCGCGCTCATCTGTGACCAAACGTGATCGCCGCGTTTCGTTGTCAGGGCGAAGCGCGGCGTCTCATTTGACTGGATGTTCGCGCTTGCCGGAAATCACGGGCCTGCCCTTCATCCCGTTTGAAAGCGGTTTCGCGCTCAGCCATATCATCCCAGCGTCTGCCGCCTGAGCGACTTCCTGCCGCTCAGGCTGACGGGACAGAGCCGCACCTTCCGGTCGGTACCGGCAGATACGGCTCCATTCGGCTGGATTTTATGCGAAGGCCGCTTCCCGGGCCACGCGGCGGATATCAGAGCGGCTGAAGCCGAGATCGGAGAGTTCGCGATCCGTGCAGGAATCGAGTTCACGCAGGTTCTGGCGATATTGCTTCCAGCGGCGGTAATGGGCACGAAGATTCATAACGGTATCCCCTTATGGTTGTCTTCCTCCCATGTGAAAAGCATCCGCTTCCTAAATCGATTTGAGAAGTGCAATTCTTGCATGGCTGGCATGTAACGGATGAATTACTACAAAATTACAGTGAATTACGGTGTCGGGACTGGGAGCCGGGACACGGAAGCTCCGCTGGCATCTGCTTGTTGGTCATCGAAAGATTGAAAGCCTGCTGGTCGCCGGAGCAAATTGCACGCCGCTTACTGGCGGACGGCCTCAGTCCGGTCCAGTCCGCCGTTTCAAAAAGGCTTCCATGAACGACCGGTTATCAGGAACCTTTCCTGCAATGACACATTGTAGAAGGAAGCAGATATCGGAGTGTTGAAGGATAACTCTGGAAATCCAGAGCGAAGTGAAAATGATGAACAAGCAAAACTTTCGGGTAAGCGGCGCTGGAATCCAGACGATCCAGCGCAGCCGGACGGATATTCTGGGACCGAACTCGGAAATCGGATTGAAACTTCGGTCGCTTTATTCGTCCATTCAGGATGAATCCATACCGGATCGATTTCTCGATCTTCTGGAAAAGCTGGATCGTGTCGAGCAGGCAGGAGGTCGCGCGTGAAGATAGTGTCAGGTTCATCGGGCGAAGACAGTGCCCGTTTCAAGCGGGAATTGCTGGCATCTTTGCCCGGCCTTCGCGCCTTCGCGGTGTCTTTGATCGGGCAGCATGATCGTGCCGACGATCTTGTGCAGGATACGATCATGAAAGCCTGGGCCAAGCAATCCAGCTTCGAGATGGGCACCAACATGAAGGCGTGGCTATTCACAATCTTGCGGAACGAATTTTTTTCGCAGATGCGCAAGCGTGGCCGCGAGGTGCAGGATACGGACGGCGCTTTTAGCGAACGTCTTGCCGTGCATCCCTCGCAATACGGCTCGCTCGACCTGCAGGATTTCCGTGCCGCGCTTGAACAATTGCCTGACGATCAACGCGAAGCGATCATCCTGATCGGCGCTTCCGGCTTTGCCTATGAGGAAGCGGCGGAAATCTGCGGTTGCGCCGTGGGCACGATCAAGAGCCGCGTAAGCCGTGCCCGCACGCGGTTGCTGGAAATTCTTCAGGTAGAAGGCAAGGGCGATTACGGCCCCGATGCGCACTCCTCACCGGCAACAATGTACAGCTTCGCCTGAATCCCGCCTGAACGGGGGCGTCAGACGATAAAGCCAATGGAGGGAAGAAATGCCTGCCAAATCCAACGCCCAGCAACAGGCGGACGGAGCCGTTCTGGGCGCCAAGCGCGGCGACAAGGCGAAGAGCGAATTGCGCGGCATCTCGATGAAGAGTTGCTATTCGTCAAAACCTGTCGTTTGGCGTCGTTCAACCGCGGCCCGGGCAAGTTCCTCACAGTCTGCCCGGAATGAGGTTAATCCGCCGGATTGACGGCTGAAGCTGAACGATATTCCTGACCGCCCGCAAGACTGGCCAACGGAACCTTGAGCGACAGCGAAAGCCCTTCAGATTGCCATTCACGCGCGATGGTACCGTTCAACCCCTGCAAGGTTGCCTTTTCGAGGATCGCTCCAAAACCCTGATGCTCGGGCCTGTCATCGGAAAAGACGGCGCCGTATTCGTTCCATTTCAGGTGCAGCATCTCTTCCTCTACCGCGATATCGATTGACAGACGGCCGGCAGGAGTGGACAGGCCGCCATACTTCGCCGCGTTGGTCGTCAGTTCATGCAGCAGCAGGGCGAACGAGGTGAGAGCGTTTCCCGCAAGCCGGGCATCCGATCCGGTGATCTCGATCGGATATCTTTCCACATGATCGTGCGGAGCAACAATCGCCTCGATCAGGGCGACGATTGATGTAGCCTTGCTGGCGCTGTCGCCCAAACCGAGGTCGGGAAGCGTCAGTTCATGGGCACGTGCCAGCGCCTGCATCCGCGACCGGAGATCGGCTTCCAGTTGCGGGATGCTTGTTGCCGACCGTGCGCTCAGCGAAATCAGCCCGGATGCCAGGCCGAAGAGATTTTTAATACGATGATTGATCTCATGCAGGAGAATATCCTTGTGGCGGGCCACTTCCTGCAAGGCTTCGGCCTGCGCGGCCAGTTTATCACGTTGCGCGGCGAGTTGCTGCCGCTGCTGATAAAGATCGAAGAACACCCCGGCCTTGCTGCGTAATATATCGGCCTCTACCGGCTTTTGAATGAAATCCACCGCCCCGGCCTCATAGCCCCGGAACCGGCGCTGGCCATCCAGCCCGGCGGTTACGAAGATAATCGGCACATGCCGGGTGCGCTCGTTGCCTCGCATCAGTTCGGCCAGTTCGAAGCCATCGAGGCCGGGCATCTGCACATCGACAAGCGCCAGTGCGATTTCGTGTTTGAGCAGCAGTTCCAGCGCCTGATCGCCGGAACGCGCCTTCAGAAGCTCGAGCCCCTCGCGGCGTAAAAGGGCTTCCAGCGAAAGAAGGTTTTCTTCCAGATCGTCAACGAGAAGAAATGAAACCGGCTTCATATGTTGATCAAACCTCTCTCAAATATCTGGCAATCGCATCGAGCGACAGGATATGGGCGTCGGGGCAGACACGTAGGGCGGCTTCGGGCATCGCCGGTGCGAATGCTTCGCGCGGATCCTGAACGAGTGCCGTTCCCCCGACCGCTTTCACGGAGCTAAGCCCGAGCGCGCCGTCCTGATTGCCGCCCGTGAGCACCACCGCGATCAGGGCAAGGCCGTAGGCCTCGGCGGCGCTCTCGAACAGCACGTCGATGGAGGGGCGGGAAAAGAGGATGGGCGCGTCTCGCGAGAGCGAAAGGCTTTTGTCCCTTTCGACCAGCAGATGATAGTCGGGCGGCGCGAAGTAGATCATGCCCGAGCGGATCGGCTCCTTGTCCTCGGCTTCGCCAACCGAAAGCCGGCACCTGCTTCTGAAGATGTCGGCCAGCAGGCTGCGCTTGCCGGGCGGTATATGCACGACGACGATGACCGGCAGCCGGAACCCGGCAGGAAGGGCTGGCAGGATGGCCAAGAGCGCGTCGAAGGCCCCCGCCGATGCGCCGATCACCACGCATTCAGGCTCGACCGGCTTCATGCGACGCTCCTTTGATAGATTTTTTCTTCGGGAACGAAATCCGCGAAGGCGCCTGAATGCCGGGAAAAGTGCAGGTTTTCCTTCGCGCCCAGCCCGAGAAAGCCTTTTCGGGTGAGCGAATCCCTGAACAGGCCCAGCGCGCGATCCTTCAGCGTGCGGTCGAAATAGATCAGCACGTTGCGGCAGGAGATGAGGTGCATCTCCGCGAAAACCGTGTCGGTCACAAGACTATGGTCCGAGAAGACCACATTGCGGCGCAGGGTCTTGTCAAAGGAAACGCGGCCGTAAGCTGCCTGATAATAATCCGACAGGGACGATTTGCCGCCCGAGCGGCGATGGTTTTCGGTAAAGACCTGCACGCGGTCGAGCGGAAAAACACCCGCTTCGGCCGCCCGAAGCGCCTCCTGATTGATGTCGGTCGCATAGAAAAGCGTGCGATCTTCCAGTCCCTCTTCGCGGAACAGAATGACAAAGGAATATAATTCCTCGCCGCTGCTGCAACCGGCGACCCAGACTTTCAGCGAGGGATAGGTGCGCAGATGCGGCAACACCTTTTCGCGGATCGCAAGAAAATAGCTCGGATCCCGAAACATGTCGCTCACCTGTACGGTAAGGAAGCGCAGGAGTTGCGCCAGCATGGCGGGATCGTGCAGCAGGCTTTCCTGCAAGGCGGAAAAGGTCGCGAAGCCCATCTGTTCGCGCGCCTGCCGAAGGCGGCGCGTGATGGAAGCCATCGCATAGTTGCGGAAATCATAATGATATCTGAGAAACAGCGCCTCGAGAAGGAGCCGGATTTCCACGTCTTCCAGCGAGTCGATGTGAGACGGTGGCTTCACTTCGGCATCCACACGCGTACCAGTGACAGGAGCTTCTCGACGTCGAGCGGCTTGGCCATATAATCGTTGGCTCCGGCCTCGATGCAGCGCTGCTGGTCGTCGGGCATCGCCTTGGCGGTCAGCACGATGACCGGCAGCTTTTTCCAGAGCGGATTCTTGCGGATTTCCCGTGTCGCGGCGAGACCATCCATCACCGGCATCATCACATCCATCAGGACCAGATCGACTGCCGCCGCCGGTTCGGTCGTGAACCGTTGCAAAAGATCGAGAGCCTCCTGTCCGTTCCGGGCGATCTCGACAGTGGCCCCGCGTGGTTCAAGGATATTGGTGAGGGCATAGACGTTGCGCACGTCGTCTTCGACCACGAGAATGCGCCGGCCTTCCAGAAGCGCATCGCGGTGGCGCGCCTTGCGGATCATTTTCTGTTGTTCGGCGGGCAGTTCCGAAACCACCTGATGCAGGAAAAGGCTGACCTCGTCGAGCAGGCGTTCGGGCGACTTCGCCCCCTTGATGATGATCGACTCCGAGTATCGCCGCAGTTTCTGCTCGCTTTCGGCGGAAAGCTCCCGCCCCGTATAGACGATGACCGGCGGGAAGGAATAAACGCTTTCCCGGCTCAGCGTTTCGAGCAGCGAATAGCCCGACGCGTCGGGGAGGGTAAGGTCCAGCACCATGCAGTCGAAAGTCTGCTCGCTCAACAAGGCGAGACATTCGGTGGCGGTGCTCGCGGTGACCGTTTCGACATTCCTCGAACCGAGCAGCCTGGCGACCGCCTCGCGCTGGCGCGGATCGTCCTCGACGATCAAGACCCGATGCATGTGCTGGGAAAGTCTGGCTTCGAGCTTTTCCAGAACCCCGACCAACTGGTCCCGGCTGACCGGCTTGGTCAGATATCCGATCGCCCCAAGCGAACAGGCCGCCCGGGTATGATCGCCGGCGGAGACGACATGGACAGGAATATGACGGGTCCGTACATCATGCTTGAGGCTGTCGAGGACCGCAAGGCCGGACTGATCCGGCAGGCCGACATCCAGAACGATGGCGTTGGGCAGGAATTCACGCGCGACGCGCATGGCTTCCTCCGCCGTCCGCGCGACCACGGAATGAAATCCCATCTCGCGTGACAGATCCCGCACGATGGTGGCAAAATTGTCGTCGTCCTCGATCACCAGCAGGACACGTTTTCCATCCGTCAGGGCATCCCGGTCGTCTTCCAGCAGGCGCTCCGGTTCCGACCGTGCCTGTACCGGCCCGACCGCCATGCGCGGGGAGGGGGAAACGGGGTGCGCGACAAGGGCAGGATTGCTTGTCCGGGGCAGCGTGACGGTGAAGGTACTGCCTTGTCCCGGCGTGCTTTCGACGCCGATCGTTCCGCCGAGAAGCCGCACAAGCTGTCGTGAGATGGAAAGTCCCAGGCCCGTTCCGCCATATTTCCGGCTGATGGTTCCGTCCGCCTGATGAAAGGCCTCGAAGATGCTTTGCTGCTGCTCCCCGGCGATGCCAATGCCCGTATCGGACACGGAAAACACGACTTGTCCGCCTTCGGCGGGGTGTATCGACAGATGCACCTCTCCCCGCTCGGTGAATTTCAGCGCGTTGGAAACCAGATTTTTCAGCACCTGTTCGAGCCGCCGGGGATCGGTTTCCAGAACGGAAGGACAGTCCGGCGCGATGCTGATCCCGAAGTCCAGCTTCCTTTCCGTTGCGAGAGGCTGAAAAAGCTGGCGGATATTGCCTGCCAGCCGTTCGAGCGGCACGATCTCCGGCTGGATCGAGACATGACCGGCCTCGATCCTGGAAAGGTCGAGAATATCGTTGATGAGGTTGAGCAGGTCGTTTCCGGACGCCTGGATCGTCCGCGCATATTTGACCTGCTCATCGGTCAGGTTCTCATCCGGATTGTCGGCAAGCAGCTTCGCCAGAATGAGCGAGGAATTGAGCGGCGTTCGCAATTCGTGCGACATATTCGCCAGAAAGTCCGACTTGTACTGACTGACACGCTCCAGCTCGCGCGCCTTGAGCTGAAGGGAAGCGTGGGCGTGCTCCAGATCGGCGCGCTGCATTTCCATCTGGTTGGCCTGTTCCTCCAACTGGGTGTTGGTCTGCTCCAGTTCCTCGTTCGAGACACGCAGTTGCTCCCCTTGCGCTTGCAGTTCTTCGGATTGCTGCTGCGTCTCCTCAAGGAGGTTTTGCAGTTCGCCGCGATAGATCGCCGCCTGCACGGCGCGTGCGATCGCCTCCGAAGCGCGTTCGAGAAGAACGACGACCCGTTCCTCAACCGGGCGCAGGAAACCAAGCTCCATGACGGAATTGACCTTGCCGTCGATAGCGCCCGGCAGGACGACGAGATTTCCCGGCCTGTCCCTGCCGAGGGCGGAGCCGAAGGTGAGGTAGCCTTTCGGTACATCGTCCACGATTAAGGGGCTGCCCTTCGCAGCCGCCTGTCCGAGCAGGCCATCCCGGAGCGTAAAGCGCGTAGGAACCTCCGCATCCTCCGGCACGCCATGGACAGAGAATCTCTGATAACAATCCGGCCCGCCGGTGAAGAACGCTCCCGCGACCGCCCCGGTATAGTTCGCGAGAAAATCCAGAATGCTTTCGCCGAGTTGATCGACACGCTGGTCGCCCATCATGGCGGAGGCAAGCCCTACCTGGCCAGATTGCAGCCATTCGTCCCGCGCACGCGCCAGTGCCGCCTTTCTGAACAAAAAGCCGAGTGCTGCCGTCAGGCCGATGCCGAGTATTGCGGCCAGAAAAGTGCCAAGCAACGCTTGCCGCTGCGCGGCATCCATTTCGGCAAGGCGCAGGCTGCGCGTGTCGTTCTCTGACTGCGCGATGGTGTTTATAAGCGCCCGGACCGCATCCATCTCCGTCTTGCCTTGATCGGAGCGGACAACCGCGAGTGCGGCTTCCGGACCCTGCGTCCGGCGAAGCGCAATCGTTTCGCCCAGTTCGGCCAATTTGGCGTTCACATGCCGTCTGAGCAGGGCAAGTCTTTCGTTCTGTTCGGGATTGTTCGCGGTTCTCTTCGCGATCTCGTCGAGAGTGACGGGAATTTCCTGAACCGCCTTGCGATAAGGCGCAAGATAGGCCTCATCGTTCGTCAGCAGAAACCCGCGCTGCCCCGTCTCCGCATCCTGAAGCTGCGAAAACAATTCGTCCAGCGTAATGATTGCCATATGCGTGCGTATGATTTTCTGGCTGCCATCGCGTAGTTCCTGAAAATTGAAGTAGTTCACAAAACCGCTGACCACGAAAAATATCAGCGCGCCGGCAAGGCCCAGCTTCACACCGAGATCAAGACCCGGATTGCCTCGCGACCCGTAGAATTTGGAGCTTGCTTTCATGCCTGAATTCGCTGTCGTCATAGGACCGATACGAGGAAAGGGATTGTGGCGCGGACTTTCTCCGAAAGAGCGAGCCTTGCAGCGTAAAGACCGGATCGCGATCCTTTCGCGGCACGAACAGGCACCGGACAATCGCATAACGATGACGGTTGTCTGCCCGCGGCTCGTTGCCGATTCCGGTGAAAGGATCAAATGATTTTGGATATCAACGGATTGGTATGCTCCTCCAATGACCTCGCGGCAGCTTTTTCACCGGAAAAGTCAGAAAAGCAGACACAAAAAACGCCTCCCAAGGCTGCGCCGAGTTTGCGGCGGTTTGATAAGCTATGTCTAAAAGTAACATAGCCAGCCATGGCTGTCCGTCCACTTGTGGACATTAGGATGGAATCTCCGGCGTATACGATAAAAGCAATGCGGTATTCGCTCATCCTTTCAAAACAAAAGTATGCGATGCCGGGAAAGACAAAATTATTTTTAAGTTTGTCGAATAATAAATAACGAAAGAGAAATTCATATTGTGTCCCGATACGATACAGATTCCGTGCGATACCGTATTTGCTATTATGATTATGTTACTTATTTTACGGCGCCGATATAAAGAATTTTACACGAAATTATTTCCAAGATAGAAGAAGGCCGTCAAAAGACGGCCTTCATTCCCAGCAGATGAATATTATTTCTTCCAGCGACCGTCATATTTGAATTCAGGGGCCTTTTCGATCTCATCCTTGGTGGCGTCCATTTTGGCCGACCACTTCTTGTCGGCTTCCGAATAGGCGACCGTCACGGCTGCGGGACTGACGATGACGTATTTTTCGCCTATACCGAGGAAGCCGCCGACCGAAACGATGTAACCGGCCAACCGACCGTCGGAAATGATCAGGTCCTTGATTTCGCCGATGGTTGTATTTTCGTTGTTGACGATATTCAGGCCGATCAGGTTATAACTCAGAACATCGGTCGGTTTCGCCGTTACGAAAATCTTTGTATCCGTCGTTACAGCAGTCTGTGCGTTCGCGAAGGAAACAAGGGCAGCAGTTGCAGCCATGGCGATAATAAAACGACGCATTATATTCTCCTTTTAAAGCAGTATTGCCGTACATATTATAAACATCTAAATATAATAAAGGTTCCATCAATCATTAATATTATCGAAGAACTTTCGATAATTACGCTCGAATACATAGAAAGCAGCTATTGCCGCCTGAATGCAACGATCCTCGTCGCTTTCATCAAACGGCGCGGTGTCCAGAAGACTTATCGCGCACTGGCGGATTGAGAGATTTTCGACTTGCCTTGCCAGATGACGTGCTCCGAACCGTGCGGTCAGGCCGAGTGCGGTGGCACGTTCGGCAAGCACCTCGGCACCCGAACCGTCGATGGCGCAAAGCGTCCCGATGATTGTCGGCAGATCCACCGGCCTGTTGACACGCCTGATGCCGGACGGGGCGAATTCGTCCGCCTCGTCCCGGAGATCGGCAATATCCTCAAGCAGTTGCCGCTGGATCTTGCGCTCTTCCCAATCGGGAAGCAGAGCCGTTACATCGCTGATATCCAGCATCGATTCCAATGTCACGCGGCTCGCGAGCCTGGCGTAAAGATAATTCTTGTACGCAGTAAGCGATCCGAACATCGAAAATTCGGTAATCAGATCGTTCAACCGCTCATAGTGGGGGGTGGTGGCCGCCTTCATGCGCCATTGCCGTCCTGATGTGATCTTGCGGAACACGAAGCATCCCCATCATTGTGGACTTACGGGAAACGCACGAAGGCATTGTCAATAAAGGAAAATGTCTTCCGCTATCTCAGGACGGCGGGCCGCAAACCACATGCAGCCCGCCGATGCCATTTAGAAACCCTGACGCCCATACCAGTCATCCACCTGCTCGCGGATGCGGTCCTTTGCCAGCCCGTAGCGTTCCTGAATCTTGCCTTCGAGCTGGTCGCGCCGGCCGGCAATCTGATCCAGATCGTCATCGGTCAGTTTGCCCCATTGCTCCTTGATCTTACCCTTGAGCTGTTTCCAGTTACCTTCCACGCGATTCCAATCCATATCTCGTCTCCCTTCCCGGTCCGTGGTTTAAAATTGTGTTTGCTCGTTCAGGCGCGCTTGAAAAGCGAAGCCAGAAGAGACAAAAGCACGATCGCCAGAAAAACAAAGAATAACGCCTGCGTAATACCGGCAGATACGCCGGACAAAACACCAATACCCAACACTCCGGCAATCATCGCAATTACAAAGAAAACAACAGCATGACAAAGCATGAAATTTCCTCTCTTTACGATATGCTAATGAAACGGAGCGGAACAATTTTGGTTTCAAATAAAATTTTAAAAATTTATTGGAACTTTTCAGATCGAATTTTATTAGGACATACTTTTGAATAGACCTGCGTGATTGCCTCGCCGCACGATGCAAGCCCTAAACCTTCGGTCAGGCGTATATTCCGCGTAAAACAATATCGTAGTGCTCCTCGATGGCCATGGAGCAATCGCAGGATTTTCGACGCAACGCGGCTGCGTCCTTGATGATGAATAGGCCCCGGCGTGTTTCAACGATGCCCTCGTCGCGCAACTGGCCGACGGTGCGCGTCACGAAAGTACGGCCGACGCCAAGCATGTCCGATAGCTGATCGTGGGTCATTTCGATCCGATCGGAGCCGGTGCGTTTCGCCGCTGCCAGAAGCCATTTGGCTGTCCGCTGCGTGATCGTGTGAGTGGCATTGCAGGCCGCAGTCTGGAATACTTGCGCCAGCAGGCAATCCGAATACCGGGCAAACCAGTGCCGCAAGGCAATCGAATCCAGCTTGACCTGTTCCAGAGCGGCAGTTTTCACGCGTAGAAATCGCCCGGAATTGCGAACGATCGCGGTCGCATAAGCAGGCAGGCTTCCATTGGAGACAATGCCACCAACCGCTCCTTCCCTGCCGATCAGAGCAATTTCCACGGCGCTGTTGTCGGGGTCCACCCAGCGCTGAAAGCTTGCGAGCGCCGGTCCGCATGGAAACCATGTGTGGACGACATCGTCTCCGGCCTTGTGGAGAATATGCTGCGCCTCGAAATTGAACGCCGTCATATGAGGCAGGAGCCTCTGCCTGTCGCCTTCGTTCAGCCGCATCAGCAGCAGATTGCCGGACATTTCGCTTATTGAGTGAATATTCATCGGTGAAGTGCTCCTTTTTCAATCGGCAATATGTGGTCGCCGGTCTGGGCGAGCATCGCGAGCGCGTTTGCGGTCGCGGCGCCCGAAGCGGTATTGTCGAATATGCACCAACTGTCGGCGGCCAGAATGCGCGCGAAGGCGCCGATTTCTTCCTCTGTATAGCTCGAATAGTAGGTCACGGGGTTGCCGTGCAGGCGAACATAGCGAGGCGGCCGGTGAAAGTCCCCGACGGGCCAGACCGGCGCAGGGTCGGCCAAAACAGGCTCTATCGAATATTGTCGGAGCAGGGACGTCGCGGCATCACAAGCCCAGCTCTTGTGTCGTGCCTCGATGACGATCGCGCTCGCGTCCATCTCGCGCATCGTCTTGAATGTGCCTGCGATGGCGGCATGATCGAAGACGAGGGATGGCGGCAACTGACAAAGCAGGGGCCCGCGTTTTCTGCCCAGCGAGGCTATGTCGTGCAGAAAGACATCGAACAGATCGGCGATGCCTTTCATCGCCCGCAGATGGGTTATTTCTTTCGGCATTTTGACCGAAAACCGGAAATCTTCAGGCACAGAGTCGGCCCAGCGTGCGAATGTCGATGTTTTGTGGCGGCGATAGAAGGTGGAGTTGATTTCCACACCATTGAAGACCGAAGCATAGCGAGAGAGCCCGCTTCCCTCTCCGGCAAAGCAATCGGCCGCAGTTTTTGCAATCGACCAGCCAGCGGTCCCGATGATCGGCAATTTGAACTCCTCTAGCCGCGTGTTGGAGAGATAAACGGGAAAATGCTTCTGGTGTTCCGCACGATCGGATCAGATTGCCTGTCGGAGACACACTGCGATGGCCAAATGCCTCTAAAACATGAACAATTGGCGGTAAGATACGAGGTTGGGCAGATTCCGTGTGAGGCTGCGCCAGCGTCTGCACATTCATGCCCGGAACACTTCACCTCGAAGCAGGTCCGCATTGCAACGAACAAAATCGTCCGAATTGCGAATCCCGCCGGAAACCTTTGCATTCTGAAAGCGTTAGGCCCATCACATAAAGAACGCGGCGTCGAGCCGCTCTCAAGGGGGCTTGGTGGCGCTAGCAAATAAGCTCAAACGGCTTGGGCCGGGACTCGTGACCGGCGCGGCTGACGACGATCCGAGCGGCATAGCCACCTATTCGCAGGCGGGTGCCCACTTCGGCTCCAGCTTGATGTGGATGATGACGCTTTGTTATCCGTTGATGGTGGCAGTGCAGCTCGTTAGTGCCCGCGTAGGGCGTGTGACCGGTCATGGGCTGGGGAAAAGCCTCAGCAAGATCATGCCCGGCTGGCTCGTTATCGGTCTGATCGCGGTGCTTTTTATCGCGAACACGATCAATATCGGCGCGGATCTCGCTGCCATGGGAGAGGCGTCCGCCCTCGTGGCCGGCGGCTGGCCTCACGGCTTCACCGTTCTCTTTGCGGTGGTCTCGCTCTTGCTGCAACTCTTCGTTCCGTACCATCGATACGTGAACTTCCTCAAATGGCTCACGCTTGTCCTGTTTGCCTATATCGCACTGCTTTTTATGGTGAAGGTGGACTGGCGCGCCGCGGCAAAGGGACTCGTCATTCCAAGGGTCGCCAGTGCCGATGCCTTCACCACTATTGTCGCCATCTTCGGCACGACCATCAGCCCTTACCTGTTTTTCTGGCAGGCGGCGCAGGAGGTCGAGGACATGGATCAGAATGGAAAACGGAAACCGCTCAAGGAACAGCGAAACCGGGCGCCCGATGCGCTCAGCCGTATCCGCTGGGACACCTTCGCGGGAATGGCGGTTGCCA